>NZ_LN623529.1 GCF_000826065.2 Tessaracoccus massiliensis
CCTCTGGGGATTCGCCTCCGGGAACGCCAGCGGGCTGTGAGGGCATGGGGTGGGTGGGCTCGGCGTCGGCAGCGGTGGCGTCGCGGTACAGACCGGGCATGCCGGGGGCCGTGCCGGATTCCTCGCCGGCCGGGGGTTCGGCTTCGGCCGGGAGATCAGGTTCCGGAAGGGCTCTGCGTGGGCGCGGCTGCTGACCCTCGGTGGGGTCGCCGTCGAATCCATCGGTGCTCACGGAGCGCTCCTCTCAGGAATTTCCCCTTAGCCTAGCCAAACGCCGTTCGGCGCGCGTCGAGCCCCTACCCTTCAGCGCGGCTCGGCGAGGCTGCGGAGCTCGGCGGCGAGGTTGCGGCGCGCTGCGGTTTCCCAGAGGTCGCGGCCCAGTTCGGTGTGGAAGAGCGGTTCCTTCGCGAGGAGGTGTTCCAGCACCTGTGCGCGGCCGCGGCGCCAGGCGCGGTCCTCGAGATGGGCGTAGTCGAGGCGCACGTCGCGGACGTAGACGTGGTAGCGGCCGGGAATCTGGCCCAGGATGCTGAGGTCGGCGTCGGAGAGGAGCGCCTCACGGGGGTCGCTGGGGGAGTGGGTGGTGGTCATACGGATGAGTCGCCCGACGTCGGCGATCTCCCGGGCCGTGAGCGCGCCGTCGTCTGTAGACGCCCCGCCATCCGTGGGCACGGCCTCGTCCGTGGGCGCCCCGTCATCCGTGAGCAATTGGATGGGGTCGTGGGAGGATTCACCTGTTTCCACGGCGTGTCGCGGCCGTGACCCTATCCAATTGCTCACGGCAGGTGCCGGGCCGAGGGGTGGGTGCACGAGGGTGGGGGAT
>NZ_LN623534.1 GCF_000826065.2 Tessaracoccus massiliensis
GGGCAGGGGTCGGGGATCATGCGGGCTCCCCGTTGAGGGCCGCGAGGTCAGCGAAGGTGGCGATGGCGGTCATGCCGCGACCCCCATCGACTCAGCGATGGCGGCCACGATGTCGCGGGCAGCGGGCGGGGTCACCGCGTTGCCTGCCAGGCGGACCCGTTCGCGCTTGGTGCCCTGCCAGCGGTAGTCGAGCGGGAAGCTCATCCCGGCGGCGATCTCGTGCGGCTCGAGCATGCGGAAGGTACAGTCCTCGGGGTCGATGGTCGCGGCGGGCTCCAACACGGACTGGACGTTGCTGGCGGTCATCGTGCGGAACGGTTCATGCGCCGGGGTGACCATCTGCCCCGCGTCGCCGCGTGGGGTCTGGTTGCGCATCACCAGCGCGTAGCGATCGACGGTGGTCAGCGTCCCGACAGGCTGGCTGGTGGGCTTGGCCGTCTCGGAGGCGGAGTAGTACGGCACGAGTAGGCCGTGGTTCTCGCGGGTCGTGACTGTGCGCATCGCCTCATCGGTCGGATAGGCACGTTCGTGCCACGTCCCACCAGAGGGCACGAGCAGCCCGTGGTGGTTGCCGCTCGCGGCCACGGTGTCCAGCGGCTCATCGGTCAGCTTCGGCAGCGTGTCCGGTGTGGCCTGCTTGCCGTCCCGACCTTCGACGGGCACCAGCAGGGAGCGGGTGTAGGCCGTGGTCTGGGTGCGGAGCGGCTCGTCGGTGGTGGAGATGATCGGCGCAGACCGGATCGCGTCAAGGATCAGGCCCTTCGTCGCGGTGGTGTGCAGAGTGCGCAGCGGCTCCGTGGTGGGCCACACGCGGCTGTACGCGCCGGGGATGCCGTGCTGGGGGTGCTTGGGGTCGTGGGAGTCGTACTGGTTCCCCGCCGCCTCGATGATGAACTCATGGCCGTATCTTCTGAGCCCCTCGCGGATGCGGGCCATCGTCTTGGCGCTGAGCGGCTTGTCGCGGTCGCCGATCCGCTGGCCCTGGATCGTCCAGTCGATGGCGTGCGATGCGGGCAGCCAGGCCGGTTCCACGATGGTGGAGCAGTCGCCGCAGACGAACACGTACTGGGCACGGTAGCGGCCCACGGCGCGGCCGTTCTTCCACGCCTTGCGCGACTCGATGGTGCGCTGACAGGTCGGGCACCAGGCCTTGGGGCGCTGGATGCGCTCCAGATTCGGGGCGCGCTCACCCTCAGGCCACGCGACGACGTAGAGCCGGTCGCGGGACTGGGGCGCGGGCAGGCCGTGGGCCTGGGCGTGCATAGAGTTGATACTGAGCACCGCGAACTGGTAGCCCAGCTTCGTCAGCCCACGCCGCCACGCCTCCCACGCTCGGGCGTACTTGCCCTGCGTGGCCACGTCGACGACGTTCTCGACGACGACGGCACGGTAGCGGTGGTGCTCGATGAAACGCAGCACGTCGAACATGAGCAGCCGCGAGCGGTTGATTTCGTCCTCGTCGGAGGATTCCAGGTCGACGGGAACGTCGTCGAACAGGGTGGGGTCTCCGCCCATCTCGCGGCTGAGCGCCTTGGCCTTGGAGTTGGCGATAGACCACTTGGTGCATTCGGGGCTTGCCCAAAGCACGTCGGTGCGGGGGAAGTTGCGGGGGTCTTCGAGGTGGAGGTCGACGCACGCGTGGTCGGTGTCCTGGTGGTTGTCCTGGTGCACGTCGACGGCCAGACGCCAGTGGTTGGCCGCGAGCGCGACGTGGACGCCGGGCACGGATGCGGCCCCGGTGGAGCTACCTCCTGCCCCGGCAAAGATGTCGGTGATGGTCAGCATGTCTCAGGTCCTTTCGTCGTCGAGGCCGCCCAGCAGGTAGGCGGCGGCGGGCTTGGTGGCGAGCGCCCATAGACCGGCGGCGGTGAGCAGCAGGGCCAGGGCGATGAGGGCGGCGCGGGTCATCGGACCCTCACCGCCAGCCTGCAGTCGGCGCACTCCTCAACATCGTCGAAGTCGGCGTCCGACTCCATGACGCTCCCGCAGGGGCAGTCCCAGCGATACACGATGTAGACGTGGACCTCCGGCAGCTCGTCCTCGCTCATCGTCCGGCCTCGATCTGGTCGGCGCGGTAGGGGTTCGGGCCGCAGCCGCATTCGCCATATCTGGCGTAGGGGTCGGTGCATCCGGCGGCGTGCCCTTCCTCCCACGCCTCCGCCTTGGCCTGCCGGATGATGTCGGGCAGGACGGCGGCCAGGACGGCGCGGGCGGCGACGTGTGCGCGCGCAACGTCGAAGTCGAGGTGGTCCAACTCGTCGGGTGGGTTTTCGCCGCAGCACTTCCCGCAGCCCATGATCCCGAAGGTGAGCGCCTTCCTCCCCTGCTCGATCATCTCGTCGGTCAGGTATTGGTCGAGGTCACTCATCGTCGTCTCCGATCAGTGCGGCGCGGGTGCAGTCTGGGCAGTAGTGCTCGCCGCCGTCACGGTCGCCGGGCTTGGTGCCCGTCCAGCCGTCGGGCAGCTGGCTTTCGGAGCCGATGATCCGACCGAGCCCGCCGAGGGTGAAGTCGAGTTCGACAGCGCCGCACATGCCGTCTTCGCCGTCGCACATCACGACGGGGTGCGTCTGGTCACTCATCGCCGTGCCTCCTGCTGGCGGCGGCATACGTCGGCCTCGGCCTGCTCGATGCGGTCGCTCGCGGCGTCCCTGATGGCGAGCAGGGCCTCGACCGTGGCGGTCAGGGTCTGGCCGATGATGGGCGCCGTGTAGACGCTGGTGGTGACGATCTGCAGGGCCACCCCCCTGGCCCACTGCTCGCGGTCGGGCAGGACCGCCTCGTCGGCCGCGTCCCTGAGCGCCTCGGCCTTGGCCTGCCGGATGATGTCGGGCAGGGCGGCGGAGAGGGCGCGCTCAGCGGCCTCGCGGTGGTACTGCCTGGCGTCGCGTCCGGCCCCCTCCCAGCCGTCCTCATAGAGCGCCTTCGCGGCTTTCTCCACCGCCTCGTCGGTTAGGTAGTCATCGGTGGTCCGCCCGAGCGATCCGTTGAGCGTCATCACCTCCGGCGGCTCGAAGCTGGGCGACGGCCGCTCCGGGTTCACCCGCGCCTCACCCATCAGTCTCACCCGCCTCGGGGATCTCGCACGAGAAGGTGTCGAGGTAGTCCCACGCCCCATCGTCGCCCCCGATCAGTGCAGAGCGGATGGCGGCGACGGTGGTGCAGGGGTGAGTCACTGTGCATTGCGCACAGATGAAGCGCGGCTCGCACTCACAATCGGAGCGCGCGTAATGGGTGATGCATCCGATTGCGAGTGCGGGGTGCATCTCCAGCACCGCCCAGACGGCGGCGATGAGGCGGGGCAAGTCTTGACGGGCAGCGGCAATGAACTCGGCGTCGGGCAGGTCGTCCCGCATGGAGCACTTGGCGATGAACTCGGCGTCCTCGTACTGCGGCGCATCCGACCAGATGCGGGGCAGCTCGTGGGGACCGTGAGTGGCGCTCCACGGCCCATCGGTGGCGGCGTCGCAGCGGGCCTGCATGGCGTCCAGCAGGGCCTGCAGTTCGGTGCTCACCACAGCCTCCAATCGGGTGTGCCGTAGATGCCGGCCAGGAGCACGAGCAGCGCGGTGGCGACACATATCAGCACGGCGGCGGCCATCTGGGTCCAGAAGCGTGCGGGGGTCATGATGCGGCCCCGATCCCGAGCGCTGCGGCGATGTCCGGCTGGAGTCCGATCTGCTCCCCGAACTTCGCGGTGGCGAAGGTGCCGAGAGCTTCGCTCGCCTCGTGCGCGGCGAACGTCTCCTTGGCCAACGCGATCAGGTTGGCGATGCGCTGCTGCTCAACGAGGGCGAGGGTGGCATCGTTCAGTGCGGCCAAGGCAACGACAATCGCTCCCGCGTCCTCCCCTGTCTCGTAGCTGCTGAGTGTCTGCTCCATGCGGCGGTCTGAGCGGGCGGCGTGGTCGATGCGGGTCATGATGCGTTCTCCAGGCGGTAGATCTGGTCGCCCTCGGAGCGCGGGCCGGGCGTCGTCTCGACGACGGCGCGGCGGGGGGTGGGCGGGGGG
>NZ_LN623539.1 GCF_000826065.2 Tessaracoccus massiliensis
TCACAGCGCTGGCAGTAGCCGCCCGCGGCACGGCAGCAGGAAGTAGGATCGGGCATCGTCGAGGTCCTTGAAGATCAGGCGGTGTGGTAACCCCGATTCTTGAGGGCCTCGACCCCCTTCACCCCGCCGACACGCCCGCCATCGGATCCACGCTCACCCCACGCTCAAGTCCGAAGAGCCACTAAACCCCACCACCACCGGTGGATCAAGGCTCAGGGACCGGCTGCGGGTTTCGACACCGCTCGTAGAACTCGCGGGCTCAACCAGCGACGCGGGCAGCGGCTCAACCAGGATCACCATGGCCACAGCGTGACCGCCTTTGGCATGGGCGGCGAATGCCCCCATCAGAGAATGCGGCACTCACCTGTGGCATAGGTGGCGCTCACGCTCAGGGATCAGCGAACGCGTTCCCTGAGCAGGATGGTGACGGCTGCGACGGCGACGACCACAGCGGTGACGGCGAAGGCCTGGCCGAAGCCGAAGCCGCCGGCCAGCGCACCGATGGCCATGGCTCCGGTGCCGGTGCCGACGTCGAAGCCCACGTTCCAGATCACCGAGGTCGAGGGGCGGTTCTCTTCGCCCGCATCGGCGTAGGAGCGCACCAGCGTGACCGTCTGCAGCGCGCCGTAGGCCAAGCCGAGGAGGGCGGCGCCGAGGATGATCCACACCACGGAGCGGTTGGTCAGCGACAGCGCGATGGCCGCCAGGCCCACGCCGGCAACGGCCAGCAGGGACCAGATGAAAGGCCTCGTGCCGTAGCGGTCGCTGAGGCCGCCCACGCCGAACCGGCCGACGGCGGCGACGCCGGTGACGCCCAGCAGCACGGTCATCGCCACCGCGGTGTTGTCCACCAATTGCGGCGCGAAGGTCAGCACGGCGCCGCCGGAGGCGGTGACCAGGAGCAGCGCCAACACGGGCACCCAGATGCGGGGCAGCACCCTCAGCAGCGGCGCGCCGGACGTGGAGGCGGTGGGGTCATCGGCCGTCTGGCGCACGATCTCCCGGCCCAGTTGGGCAACCCACAGCAGCGCCACGACGGGCACGAGCCCCAGGATGAGCGTCCACCGGGTGCCGATGGTCTCGGTCAGCAGCGGCGCTACCGTCATCAGCGCCAACTGCGGGATGGACACGGCCAAGCCGTATAGGCCCACGCCCCTGCCCCGCGCCTCCGGCGGTACCAGCAACGCGACAGCGGTGGAGCAGCACACGGTGATGATGCCGAAGCCCACTCCGCGCAGCGCGTTGGTGCCCAGCACCACCCACAGTTCGGGGCTGATCGCCTGCAGCGCCGCGGGCAGACCGAGGGCAATCAGGCCGAGCGCAAGGGTACGCGTCCAGCCCCATGCCGCGAGCAGCCGGTTGACCTGCAGTTGGGTGAGCACGGTGGTGGCCATCAGTACCGTCGTGGCCAGGCCGGAGCCAAATTCTCCCGCACCGCCCTGGGCGGCCCAGAGGGGTGAGACGGGCATCAGCAGCGCGAACCCGGCGAACGCGATGGACGCGGTCAGCAGGACCAGCGGCATACCTGGCGCGCGCAGCACCACGAGGCATCACTCACCTTCAGCAGAGTGTGGACAAAAGCCTGCCCACTCTACCTCACGGGGACGCGGCTCAGGTGGTGCGGTTGACCAGATCGGCGCTCACCTGAAGGAGCGCGTCCTTCGCCTCGCCGTCGGGCAGCGGCGCGAGGTGGGCCCGGGCGATGTCGGCGTGCCGCTCGACCTCCGCCTTGGCGCGACCCATCACCGGATGCTCCCGCAGCCCCTGGAGCGCGGCTTCGAGGGCCGGATCCGAGGTGAGGTCGCCGTCGATCAGCCGCAGCAGGGCGGCGTCGGCGGGATCGTTCTCCGCGCGGAGCATCAGCACGGGCAGGGTGGGCACGCCCTCGCGCAGATCGGTGCCGGGGGTCTTGCCCGTGGTGGTGGAGGTAATGTCGATCAGGTCATCGGAGAGCTGGAACACCAGCCCGATCTCCTCACCGAAGTTGGCCAGCGCGGTGAGCACCTCATCGGAGGCGCCGGAGACCATGCCGCCGAACCGGGCCGACGCGGCGATCAGCGAGCCTGTCTTGTCGGCGATCACCTGGATGTAGTGCGCCAGCGGGTCCTCGCCCTCTGCCGGGCCCTTGGTCTCGGCGATCTGGCCCTGGACCAGGCGGGAGAAGGTCTCAGCCTGGAGCATGACGTACTCGACCCCGAGTTCCGCGACGGTGGTGGATGCCCGGGCGAACAGGAAGTCGCCCACCAGGATGGCCACGGAGTTGCCCCACAGCCGGTTGGCCGAGGGGGCACCGCGGCGGAGGTCCGCGTCGTCCATGACGTCATCGTGGTAGAGGCTCGCCACGTGCGTGAGCTCCATCACCTGGGCGGCGCGCATCAGGTCTTCATGGTCCGCCTCGTCACCGAAGTGCGCGGAGAGGAACACCAGCAGCGGCCGGAACCGCTTGCCGCCCGCCGCGATGATGTGGCGGGCAGCTTCGGTCACGAACGGTGAGCTGGCAACGGCGCTCTCCACCAGCCGCTCCTCGAACTCGTCGAGGAGGGTGGTGAGGCGTGCGTCGAGCGGGGCGTTGCCCACTGGCTATCTCCTAGCGTGGTGTCAGCGGATGAACTGAGCGGCGCCGGCGATGAGGTCGAGCACGACACCCGGCACGAGGCCGAGGACCAGCGTAGCCACACCGGCGACCGCGAGCACAACCCATGTCGCGATGGACGCGGATTCAACCTCGCCCACGGTCTCCTCATCGGCGTCCTGGAACCACATGGCCACGACGACCTTGAGGTAGAAGAAGGCGGCGATGACGCTCATCACGACCGCGACCAGGACGAGCCAGCCGTAGCCGCCCTGCCACGCGGAGGCGAAGACGGTCAGCTTGCCGATGAAGCCCGCGGTCAGCGGGATGCCGGCGAAGCTGAGCATGAACAGCGTCATGAGCGCCGCTACGACGGGGCTGCGCTGGCCGAGGCCCTTCCAGGCGTCCAGCCCGTTGGCCTCGCCGCCTGCGCGGCGCACCATCATCACGATGGCGAACGCGCCGAGCGTGGCCAGGCCGTAGGTCAGCAGGTAGAACGCGACGGCGGCGACCGAGGCCACCGAGATGCCCTCCCCCGCCTCGACGGCGCCGACGACGCCCACGAGGATGAAGCCGGCGTGGGCGATCGACGAGTAGGCCAGCAGGCGCTTGATGTCGGTCTGGGCGAGCGCCGCGGTGGCGCCCACCAGCATCGTGATCACGGCGACCACCGCGAACAACAGCTGCCAGTCCCAGGCCAGGCCGCCGAGCGCGACGTAGAACACGCGCAGGAGCGCAGCCACGGCTGCGGTCTTGGTGGCCACGGCCATGAAGCCGGTCACCGGGGTAGGCGCGCCCATGTAGGCATCGGGGGTCCACATGTGGAACGGCACGGCGCCGATCTTGAACAGCAGGCCCACCGAGGTCAGCAGCATGCCGCCCAGCAGCAGCCAGTGCGACCCGGCGTTCGCGCTGATGGCCTCGGCGACGCCCGCGAGGCGCAGCGACCCGGAGTAGCCGTAGAGCATCGCGATGCCGTAGAGCATGATGGCCGAGGCCACGGAGCCCAGCAGGAAGTACTTCAGCGCAGCCTCCTGGCTCAGCAGGCGACGGCGACGCGCCATGCCCGTGAGCAGGTACAGCGGCAGCGACAGGATCTCGACGGCCACGAACACCACCAGCAGGTTGTTGGTGGCGGCGAACAGCAGCATGCCGAACAGCGCGAACACCATCAGAGGGTAGACCTCGGTGTGTTCCCGGCGGAGGCGGTCAGCCTCGCGCTCGAGCGGGGAGCCCGGCACGGTGGCGGCAGACGACGCGAACGCCGACACGCCGCCGCCGACGCGGCGCTCGGCGAACAGGGCAACCCCACCCAGACCGACCAGTAGCAGGATCGTCCAGAACACGTAGGCCGGGCCGTCGATCGCCAGCAGCCCCATGGCCGCCAGCGACGGCGCCTCCTGCACCCAGTTGAGGATGGTCACGCCCAGCGCGGCGAGGATGCCGATGGTGGCAAGACCAGCCTGCACGGGGTGGCGCAGGTGGTGCGGCAGGAACCCTTCGAGCAGGATGCCGAGGGCACCCACACCCAGCAGGATGAACAGCGGCGTCAGCAGCATCCACTCCAGAGTCGGAGCCGGGATCGGCGTCTCCAAGAGGTTGATCATCAGTTGCCTTCCTCTGCCTGCGGGGCGGGATCCGTCACGCCGACGGTGCCCATGACGCCCTGAGCTGCCTGATCCGCCACGTTCAGCACCGGCTGCGGGAAGAAGCCGAGGATGAGGAGCAGACCGATCAGCGGGACGGCCACGGCCTTCTCGCGAAGCGTGAGATCAGTGGTCACGTGGGTGGTGACCTGCTCGGTCACCGGGCCGGTCATCGTGGTCTTGTACATGCGCAGCACGTAGACGGCTGCCAGCACCATGGCCAGCACCAAGAACACGACGAGGACCGGGTGGCGCTGCCAGGAGCCGGCCAGCACCAGGAACTCGGACACGAAGCTGCCCATACCGGGCAGGGCCAGCGCCGAGAGGCCCGACATCAGGAGCACGCCAGCGAGCACCGGGGCCACCTTCTGCACGCCTCCGTAGGCGTCGATGTCGGCGGTGCCGCGGCGATGGATCATGAACCCGACGACGAGGAACAGCGCGGCGGTGGACAGGCCGTGGTTGAGCATGTAGAAGATCGAGCCGGTCAGCGACTGGGTGGTCAACGCGAAGATGCCGAAGACCATGATGCCGAAGTGGCTGATCGAGGTGTAGGACACCAGGCGTAGCAGGTCCTTGGCGCCGAACGCCATGAACGCGCCGTAGAGCATCGAGACGATGGCCCAGATCAGGATCACCGGGGTGGCCCACTGCGTGGCCTCCGGGAACGCCTGCAGACAGATCTTGATCATGCCGAAGGTGCCGATCTTGTCCAGGATGCCGACCAGCAGCGTCGAGGTGCCGGGCGTGGCCTGCTCCGCCGTGTCCGGCAGCCAGGTGTGGAGGCCGGCCAGCGGCGCCTTCACCGCGAAGGCGAAGAAGAAGCCGGCGAACAGCCAACGACCCATGGAGGTGCTCATGTCGAGGCCCACCAAGTCGCCGATCAGGAAGCTCGGGTTGCCCTGGGCCGCGGTGGCGGCGTACACACCGGCCACAGCGACCAGCATCACGAGGCCACCGGCCAGCGAGTAGATCAGGAACTTCACGGCAGCCGCGCGGCGACGCGGCCCACCGAATCCTCCGATGAGGAAGTAGGTGGGGATCAGCGTGGCCTCGAAGGCGACGTAGAACAGCAGGATGTCCGAGGCCATGAACACGAACAGCGCCAGGCCCTGCATCAGCAGCGCGAGGGCGAAGAACGTGGAGCCGCCCCAGCGGGAGCCGGGCTCCTCGCCGACGTGCCACTCGGCGAGCAGCACGACCGGGACGATGATCACGGTCATCAGCACCAGGATGGCGCCCATGCCGTCGATGTCGAGGGCGTAGTGCGCACCGATCGACGAGATCCACGGCACGTTCTCGGCGAGCGCCTCACCCTGCGTGTGCAGGACGAACACCAGCACGCCCAGCACGAGGGTGGTCAGCGCGATGCCGTAGCCGACGAGCTTGCCGACGTGGCCCTTCAGGAAGAACAGCACCAGCGCGCCCACGATGGGCAGCAGGGCAAGGATGGTCAAAAGAGGCAATGTCATTTCTCAGATACTCCTTAGCCCAGCTGCCCGATGATGACGACGGCGGCGAGGGCGAGCAGGCCCACCCCGGCGGTGAGGCCGTAGCTGCGCACGTAACCGTTCTGCAGCTTGCGGAACCATTCGCCCACACCGCTGGCCACTGCCGCGGAACCCATCACCGCGCCGTCTGCCACGCCGCGGTCGAAGGCGCCCAGGCCGGTGGCCAGGCCCTTCGCGGGGCGGATGACGACGTGCTCGTTGAACGCATCGCCGTAGAGGTCGTTGCGGCCGGCGAGCACCATCGGGTTCTTCGTGGCGGGCGCCTCGCGGGGGATGTCGCCCTTGTGCAGGAACCAGCCGATCGCCACGCCGACGGCGACCACGGCGAGCGTGATGAGGCCGACGGTGGTGAAGTGGATCAGCGGGGTGTTGTGCGGCTCCTGGCCCGTGGTGGGGGCCAGCCAGTCCTGGATCCAGCCGTTCATCAGCAGGCCCGCACCGACGGAGGCGATGGCGAGCACGATCAGCGGCACCGTCATGACCAGCGGCGACTCGTGCGGCTCGACGCCGTCCTCCCAGCGCTTCACGCCGAAGAACGTCATCATCATCAGGCGCGTCATGTAGTAGGCAGTGATGCCGGCGCCGATCATGGCGAGCACGCCGTAGATCATGTTCTGCTGGAAGGCCGCCTCGATGATGTGGTCCTTCGAGTAGAAGCCGGAGAGGAACGGGAAGCCGATGATGGCCAGGTAGCCCATGGCGAACGTCAGGAACGTGATCTTCATGGGCTTGGCCAGCGCGCCGAAGTGGCGCATGTTCACGTCGTCGTGCATGCCGTGCATCACGGAGCCGGCGCCGAGGAACATGTTGGCCTTGAAGAAGCCGTGCGTGATCAGGTGGAAGATCGCGAACGAGGCACCGATGGGGCCAAGGCCCGCGGCGAGCATCATGTAGCCGATCTGCGACATCGTGGAGCCCGCGAGGACCTTCTTGATGTCATCCTTCGACGTACCGATCCAGGCACCGGCCAGCAGCGTGACCGTACCGACGATGGCCACCGCGGTGGTGGCGATGGGGGCCGCCTCGTAGATCACGTGCGAGCGCACCACGAGGTAGACGCCGGCGGTGACCATGGTGGCCGCGTGGATCAGGGCCGACACCGGGGTGGGGCCCTCCATCGCGTCGAGCAGCCAGCTGTGCAGCGGCACCTGCGCGGACTTACCGCAGGCACCCAGCAGGAGGAAGAAGCCGATCAGCGTGACCCACAGCGGACTGAGGTTCTCGACGCCGGCGTTGACGTCCTCGAACCGCACCGAGCCGAACATGGCCAGCATGGAGAAGATCGCCATCGACAGGCCGAGGTCTCCCACGCGGTTGACGATGAACGCCTTGTTGCCGGCGGCGGCCGCGGCGGGGCGGTGCGCCCAGAAGCTGATCAGCAGGTAGGACGCGAGGCCCACGCCCTCCCAGCCGAGGAACAGCACGAGGTAGTTGTTGGCCAGCACGAGGATGAGCATCGCCGCGATGAACAGGTTCAGGTAGGCGAAGAACCGGCGACGGCGCTCGTCGTGGGCCATGTAGCCGATCGAGTAGACGTGGATCAGCGAACCCACGCCGGTGACGAGCAGCACGAACAGGATCGACAGCTGGTCCACCAGGAAGCCGAGCTCGATCGACCAGTTGCCGGTGGCGATCCACTGGTACAGGTCGACGTTGATGGCGCGGTCATCGGCGGGGGCACCGAGGAGCTGTAGGAACAGGACCACGCCGATCGCGAAGGACGCGATGGGGGCCAGGGTGCCGAGCCAGTGGCCCCAGGTGTTGGTGGCCTTACCGGCGACGAGCAGGAAGGCGGCGGACGCCGACGGAATGGCGACGAGCAGCCACACCATCAGGCCGGTGCTCGACAGGGCGGAGACAGATTCAAGGAGTTGCACGCTCAATGACCCCTTACAGCTTCATCAGGTTGGCGTCGTCGACCGAGGCCGAGCGGCGGGAGCGGTATACGGCGACGATGATCGCCAGACCGATCACGACTTCGGCGGCTGCCACGACCATCACGAAGAAGGCCGCGACGAGTCCGTCGAGGTTGCCGTGGAATCGGGCGAACGCGACGAACGCGAGGTTCGTGGCGTTGAGCATCAGCTCGATGCTCAGGAAGGCGATGATCGCGTTGCGGCGCAGCAGGAAGCCCGCGATGCCGATGGCGAACAGGATCGCCGACAGGATCAGGAAACCCTCGGGGTTCATTCGTCGTCTCCTTCGATCTCATCGGTGGGACCCTCGAGCGCGCCGTAAGCGGCGGTGGTGGGGGCGCGCAGCTCGTCGACATCGACCACCACACCACGCATGGTGAGGGTCTGCGACACCGACTTCTCCGCGACGGAGCCGTCCGGCAGCAGTGCCGGGATGGAGATCGCGTTGTGCCTGGCGAACACACCAGAGTTGGGTAGCGGGCCGGGGTGCTCCCCCTCCTCGGCGTAGGCGCGCTTGCGGGCCTCTGCGGAGTCCACCTGGGAGTCCTTCGCGCGGAGGCGCTCGCCGTGGGCCAGCACCATCGCGCCGACGGCGGCGGTGATGAGCAGGGCGGCGCTCGCCTCGAACAGGAACACGTACTCGCCGAACAGCTTCGCGGCCAGCGACGGGATGTTGCCGCCGTACTCGGCGTTGGCCTCAGCCAGGCCGGCCGGCTGGCCACCCATGGTGAACTGGCCGACGGCGGCGATCATCAGGATGCCGACGCCCAGCGCGACCAGCGACGCAGCGATGCGGTGGCCCTTGAGGGTCTCCACCACCGAGTCGATCGAGTCGACACCGATCAGCATGACGACGAAGAGGAACATCATCAGGATGGCGCCGGTGTAGACGACGATCTGGATGACGAACAGGAACGGTGCGTCCTGGGCGGCGTACAGCACGGCCAGGGAGACCATGACGCCGGCCATCGCGACAGCCGAGTGGATGGGCTTGCGCGAGAGGAGGAAGATCAGGGCGCACACCACAGCGAAGGGGGCGCACACCCAGAAGGCGACCTCACTGGCGGTCACCAGCGGGATCAGGGGGATCATTTGGCCGCTCCTGTGGTCGTAGAGCCGGTGCGGGTGTCGGGCGTGCCGGTGGACGGCAGGCCCAGGAAGTAGTCCTTCTCGTCGTCGCCGAGACGACGCGGGTGCGGGGGCTGCTCCATGCCGCTGAGCAGCGGCGCGAGGAGGTCTTCCTTCTCGTAGATGAGCTTCAGGCGCGTGTCATCCGAGATCTTGAACTCGTTGGTCATCGTCAGCGCTCGGGTGGGGCAGGCCTCGATGCAGAGGCCGCAGAAGATGCACCGCAGGTAGTTGATCTGGTAGACGTGCCCGTACCGCTCACCCGGCGAGTAACGGGCGTCGTCAGTGTTGTCGGCGCCCTCCACATAGATGGCGTCTGCCGGGCAGGCCCATGCGCACAGCTCACAGCCGACGCACTTCTCCAGGCCGTCCGGCCAGCGGTTGAGCTGGTGCCGGCCATGGAAGCGCGGCATGGTGACCTTCTCCGCGCCCTTCTTGTGCGGGTAGGACTGCGTGAACGTCTTGCGGAAGATCGTGTTGAACGTGATGCCGAAACCGGCCCACTGATCGAAGATGCCCATCAGGCTTGATTCCCTTCTGCGGTGACCTCAGCAACAGGCTCGGTCTCGTCCTGCCCGGGGCCGCGGACGACCCCGGCCAGCTCGGGCAGCATCTGGCCCGGCATCGGCGGCACGGGGTAGCCGCCGGCGAAGGGGTCGTAGACCTCTTCGACGACGGGGCGCTCCGCCGGAGTCTCGGTGACCGGGTTCTTCCCACCGAACAGCCACCACAGCACGATCAACAGCGCGAGGCCGAGGCCAAGGGTGGCGTTGCGGAACTGGGTGTTGGCCACGAGGGCCACCACGATGATCCAGATCAGGGAGATCTCGATCAGCGCCTTCCAACCGAGGTTCATGAACTGGTCGTAGCGCAGGCGCGGCAGCGTGCCACGCAGCCACACGAACACCGAGATCAGCAACTGGACCTTGATCATGAAGAAGATCGGGCCGAACCACGGGTTGTTGAACAACTCGATGTTGTTCAGCGGCCAGAACGGCAGGTAGCCGCCCAGGAACAGCGTGGTGCACACCGCGGAGACGGTGGCCATGTTGATGTACTCCGCGAGGAAGTACAGCGCGTAGCGGAAGCCGGAGTACTCGGTGAGGTAGCCGGAGACAAGCTCGGACTCACACTCGGGCAGGTCGAACGGCGCGCGGTTGGTCTCGCCCACCATGGAGATGGCGTAGATGATGAACGACGGGATCAGCAGCAGGAAGTACCAGCTCTGCAGACCCAGCGGGATCTCGGTGTTGGTGAACGGGACCACCAGCTGCAGCGTCTGGCGCTGCGACTCGACGATCTCCGAGGTGGACATCGAGCCGGCCATCAGGAACACCGCCACCATCGACAGGCCCATGGAGATCTCGTAGGAGATCATCTGCGCCGTGGAGCGGATGGAGCCGAGGAAGGAGTAGGTGGAGTTGCCGGCCCAACCGGCCAGCACGATGCCGTAGATGCCGATCGAGGCGGAGGCCAGGATGAACACCGCCGCCACCGGGAGGTCGGTCAGCTGCAGGCGGGTCTCCACACCGAACATGGTGACCTGGCCGCCGAACGGGATGACCGTCCAGCAGGTGAAGGCCGCCACCGCTGTGAGGACCGGCGCCAGGTTGAAGATCCATTTGTCGGCGTTCTTCGGGCGGAAGTCCTCCTTGACCAGCAGCTTGGCGCCGTCGGCGAGGGCCTGGCCGAGGCCGAAGGGGCCGTTCATGATCGGGCCGAGGCGGTGCTGCATCTTGCCGACGAGGCGCCGCTCGTACCAGACGTTGAAGATGGTCCAGACCAGCAGGATGACGAAGAGCGCCACCACCTTGATCAGAATCAACCACCAGGGGTCATTCATGAAGATGTTCATGCCGAAGCTCCTTCAACGACCGTGACTGCCGTGACGTGGACTGGCGTGCCTGGGGTGGCGGCGAGCCGCTCCCCCGAGCCGGGGTTCATGGGCACCCAGACGACACCGTCGACCATATCGGCGACGATCTCGATGGGGAGCACGAGGGCGGTGCCGTTGGCCTCGACCGTGACCACCTCGGAGAGCCCGAACTGCTCAGCCGTGGCGGCCGAGACCCGGGCGACGGTGGGCCGTGCGGTGGCGCGCAGCGCCAACTCGTAGTCGTTGCCCTGCGAGGCGTCGAGCAGTTCGCGCCAGCCGGCGACGACGAGCTCGCCCCGGGCGGGGGCAGCCTCGACGGTGGGTGCCGCGGGCCGTGCACCGTCCCAGGCGCCGAGCTCGGTGAAATCGGCGTAGGCGGCCTTGGGGGCGCGGAAGCCGAGATCGGAGCCGAGTGCATCGGAGAGTGCAGCGAGGATACGGATGTCCGTCATGGGCGAGACGGGGCGCTTGACGATGGTCTTGACCCGGCCGGCCCGGTGTTCCCAGTTGAGGAAGTGACCGGACTGCTCTTCGAGGAGATCCGCGGGGAAGACGACGTCTGCGCGCTCGGTGACCGCGCTGATGCGCTGTTCGATGCTCACCACGAACTGGGCGGCCTCGAGGCCGGCCAGTGCGGCCTCGGGATCGGCCAGGTCGTAGGGATCGACGCCGGCCACGACCACTGCCTTGAGCGAGCCGTCTGCCAGCGCGGCGAACTGCTCGTCGGCGGAGAGGCCGGCCTCGGCGGGCAGCGAGCCGACGCCCCAGTGGGACGCGACGTCGACGCGGGCCGCCGCATCGGAGACCGGACGGCCGCCGGGAAGGAGGCCCGGGAGGCAGCCCGCCTCGATGGCGCCGATGTCGCCTGCGCGGCGCGGGATCCAGGCGAGGCGGGCGCCGGTGGCGTCGGCCCTGGACGCGACGGCGCTGAGCACGCCCGGGAGGGCGGCGGCGCGTTCGCCGACGAGGATCACGGTGCCGGAGTCGAGCTCATCGAGCTGCTCGAGCGCGGCAGCCTCTGCCCCCGGTGCGGCGGGCACCAGCGTGGCATCCAGCTTGTCCGAGCCGCGGGTACTGAACGGGGCGATCGTGGTGACCTTGAGATTCTTCTTACGCACCGCCTTGCGGAGGCGGAGGAAGACGATGGGCGACTCGTCCTCGGGCTCGAAGCTGACCAGCACCACGTGCTTGGCCGACTCGAGGTCCTCGTAGGTGACCGTCTCGCCCAACTCCCGGCCGGCCACGCGGGCGGCGAGGAACTCGGCCTCTTCCGCCGAGGCGGGACGCGAGCGGAAGTCCACGCTGTTGGTGCCGAGCACCGCGCGGGCGAACTTGCCGTAGGCGTAGGAGGCTTCCACCGTCAGGCGTCCGCCGGTCTGGACGCCGACGGCGGTGCCGGCGGCGCGCAGCCCCTGGACGGCGATGTCGATCGCCTCGGGCCAGGAGGCGGGCTCGAGCACACCGTCGCGCCGCACGAGCGGGCGGGTGACGCGGTCGTCGCCGCGGCCGTACATGAAGCCGAAGCGGCCCTTGTCGCAGCTCCACTCTTCGTTGACCTCGGGCTTGTCGCCGGCGAGGCGGCGCTTGACCTGGTGATGGCGCTGGTCCGTGCGGAGTTCGCAGCCAGCGGCGCAGTGCTCGCAGGTCGTGGTCGCGGAGACCAGGTCGAACGGGCGGGCCTGGAAGCGGTAGGCGGCCGAGGTGAGGGCGCCGACGGGGCAGATCTGCACCACGTTGCCGGAGAAGTACGAATCGTACGGGTCCTGCTCGTAGATACCGATCTGCTGCAGCGCGCCGCGCTCCACCAAGGCGATGAACGGGTCACCGGAGATCTGCTCCGAGAAGCGGGTGCAGCGCGCGCACAGCACGCAGCGTTCGCGGTCGAGGAGGATCTGCGCGGAGATGCTCACCGGCTTGGGGAAGGTGCGCTTCAGCTCAGTAAAACGGCTCTCCCCCGGGCCGTTACTCAGGGCCTGGTTCTGCAGGGGGCATTCGCCGCCCTTGTCGCAGATGGGGCAGTCGAGCGGGTGGTTGATCAGCAGCAACTCCAGCATGCCGCGCTGCGCCTTCTCGGCGACCGGCGAGGTGAGCTGGGTGTTGACCACCATGCCCTCGGCCACCGGCATGGTGCAGGAGGCCTGCGGCTTGGGGAAGCCGCGTCCGTTGCCGGCATCCGGGATGTCAACCATGCACTGGCGGCAGGCGCCGACCGGGTCGAGCAGCGGGTGGTCGCAGAAGCGCGGGATGGCCGTGCCGACCATCTCGGCGGCGCGGATGATCAGCGTGCCCTTCGGGACGCTCACCTCCGTGCCGTCGATGGTCAGCGTCACCAACTCGGGCTTGGGGGCCACCTCAGCCGAGGTCGTCGTGGCGTCGACGGTCATCGGACGTCTCCTTCCGGGGCGAACAACGCGCTCTTCTCATAGGGGAACAGCTCCCACGCGGGCGTGTGGTAGCCCTGCTCGAACTCAGAGCGGAAGTGCTTGACAGCGCTGGTCACGGCCGCGACCGCGCCGTCGGCCAGCGCACAGAACGAGCGGCCGCCGATGTTGTCGCAGATGTCGAGCAGCTTGTCGACGTCGCCCTCGGCGGCGGTGCCGGCCTCGAACTTCATCAGAAGCTGCACCAGCCACCAGGTGCCCTCGCGGCACGGGGTGCACTTGCCGCAGCTCTCGTGCTTGTAGAACTCGACGAAGCGCAGCGTGGTGCGCACCACGGAGGTGGTGTCGTCGAAGATTTGCAGCGCCTTGGTGCCCAGCATGGAGCCGGCCGCGGCCATGCCCTCGTAGTCCATGGGGGTGTCGAGGTGCTCAGCCGTCAGGATGGGGGTCGACGAGCCGCCGGGGGTGAAGAACTTCAGTTCGTGCCCGTCGCGCATGCCGCCGCCCAACTCGATGAGTTCGCGCAGCGTCACGCCCATGGGGGCCTCGAACTGGCCGGGGGTCTTGATGTGGCCCGACAACGAGTAGATCGTGAAGCCCTTGGACTTCTCGGTGCCCATCGACTGGAACCAGTCGACGCCGTGGTTGACGATCGCGGGGACAGAGGAGATGGACTCGACGTTGTTGACCACCGTCGGCGACGCGTACAGACCGGCGACGGCGGGGAACGGCGGGCGCAGACGCGGCTGGCCGCGGCGCCCCTCGAGCGAATCCAGCAGCGCCGTCTCCTCGCCGCAGATGTAGGCGCCGGCGCCGGCGTGCACGATGATGTCGAGGTCGTAGCCGGTGCCCTGGATGTTCTTGCCCAGGTAGCCGGCCGCGTAGGCCTCACGGACCGCCTGCTGCAGGCGGCGGATGACGTGCAGCACCTCGCCACGGCAGTAGATGAACGCCGTGTGGCAGTTGATGGCGTAGGACGAGATGATGATGCCCTCCACCAGCGTGTGCGGGGTGGCCATCATCAGCGGGATGTCCTTGCAGGTGCCCGGCTCCGACTCGTCGGCGTTGACCACGAGGTACTTCGGGTTGGGGTTGTCCTGCGGCACGAAGGACCACTTCATGCCCGTGGGGAAGCCCGCGCCGCCACGGCCGCGGAGGTTGGCGTCCTTGACCAGCGTGATCAGATCGGCAGGCTGCATGCCCAGGGCCTTGCGCATCGCGCGGTAGCCGCCGGTGGCCTCGTAGCGCGCCAGCTTCCAGGAGTTGGGCTCGCCCCACTGCTCACTCAGGACGGGGGTCAGCAGATCGGTCACTGTGCAGCCTCCTGCTCCGGGGCCTTCCAATTGTTCTGGCGGGCGATCTCGACGCCGGCCAGCGACGCGGGCCCGGCGGACGGTCCCTCATCTGCACGGCCGTCGGGGAAGCCGGCGAGCACGCGCTCTGCCTCGCGCCACGTCGTGATGACGGCGCCACGGGAGGAGATGACCTCCTGATCACCCAGCAGGCGGTCGAGCAGGTCGTCGGCCTTGGCGGGCGTCATGTTGTCGAAGAACTCCCAGTTGACCATCATCACCGGGGCGTAGTCGCACGCCGCGTTGCACTCGAGGCGCTCCAGCGAGATCTGGCCGTCGGGGGTGGTCTGGCCCTCGTCGATGCCGAGCTTCTTCTTGGCCCGATCGAGGAGGATGTCGCCACCCATCACGGCGCACAGCGCGGTGGTGCACACACCCACGTGCTGCTTGCCGGCGGGGCGGCGCTTGTACATGGTGTAGAAGGTGGCCACGCCGGAGACCTGGGCGGTGGTGATGCCCAGCACGTCGGCGCACACCTCGATGCCGCGGGGGCTGATGCGCCCGTCCACGGACTGCACCAGGTGCAGCATCGGCAGCAGCGCGGAGCGCGGCTGCGGGTAGCGGCCAGCGAGCTCGCGCAGTTCCGCGATCGTGGTCTCGTCGATGTTGCTCGACTGGTCGGTGTAATCCACCGAGCCGGAATCCGGGAAGTGGCTCTCAAAATGGCCGCTCATCGGTCCACACCTCCAAGGACGGGGTCGATGCTGGCGAGCGAGACGACGACGTCGGACATCATGCCGCCCTCGCACATCATCGGGACCGCCTGCAGGTGGTTGAAGCCCGGGTCGCGGAAATGCACCCGGTAGGGGCGGGTCCCGCCGTCGGAGACGACGTGGCACGCCAGTTCGCCCTTGGGGGATTCGATGGCCTGGTAGACCTGGCCGACCGGAACCCGGAAACCCTCGGTGACGATCTTGAAGTGGTGGATCAGGGCCTCCATGGATTCACCCATGATGTGCTTGATGTGCTCGTTGCTGTTGCCCTGGCCGTCGGCGCCCAGCGACAGCTGCGCGGGCCAGGCGATCTTCTGATCGGCGACCATGACGGGCTGGCCCTGCGTGCGCTCCAGTCGCTCGATGCACTGCTCGACGATCTTGAGGGACTCCCAGCACTCCTGCAGACGGATGCGGAAGCGGCCGTAGCAGTCGTTGGAATCCCAGGTGACCACGTCGAAGTCGTAGGTCTCGTAGCCACAGTAGGGCTGCGTCTTGCGCAGGTCCCACGGGTAGCCGGTGGCGCGCAGCGGCGGGCCGGACATGCCCATCATGGTGGCGGCAGTGAGGTCCATCACGCCGACGCCGGACTGACGGCCGATGAAGATGGGGTTCTCGTTGCAGAACGTGGCGTACTCGGGCAGGTGCTTCTTCAGCCAGTCGACGATGGTACGCAGGTGGCTGATGCCGTCCTCAGGCAGGTCGTTGGCGACGCCGCCGGGACGGATGAACGCGTGGTTCATGCGCAGGCCGGAGATGGCCTCGAAGAAGTCGAGGATCATCTCGCGCTCGCGGAAGGCGATCGTCATGACCGTCAGCGCGCCGAGCTCCATGCCGCCGGTGCCCATGGCGACCAGGTGTGAGGCGATGCGGTTGAGCTCCATCATCAGGACGCGGATGATGGTCGCGCGCTCTGGGATGTCGTCGGTGATGCCGAGCAGCTTCTCCACGGCCAGGCAGTACACGGCCTCGTTGAACAGCGGGGCGACGTAGTCCATGCGCGTGACGTAGGTCACGCCCTGGGTCCACGTCTTGTACTCCATGTTCTTCTCGATGCCGGTGTGCAGGAAGCCGATGCCGGGGCGGATGGACTTGACGGTCTCGCCGTCCATCTCAAGGATCAGGCGAAGCACGCCGTGCGTCGACGGGTGCTGGGGACCCATGTTGACGACGATGGTCTCGTCGCCACGCTCGGCCTGCTCTGCGGCGATGTCGCCCCAGTCGCCGCCCTGCGCGAGGTAGAAGCGGTCCGCCTTCTCGTCGGTGCTGCCGGCGAAGATGTCTTCGGTGGTTGCATGCGTGTGGGTCACGAGTAGGTCCTCCGGTTGTCGGGAGCGGGCACCTTCGCGCCCTTGTACTCGACGTCGACGCCACCCAGCGGGTAGTCCTTGCGCTGCGGGTGGCCCTTCCAGTCATCCGGCATGAGGATGCGGGTCAGCGACGGGTGGCCGTCGAAGATGATGCCGAACATGTCCCAGGTCTCGCGCTCGTGGTAATCAGCCATGGGGTAGGTGGCCACGATCGACGGGATGTGCGGATCCTCCTCGGGGCAGGTGACCTCGAGGCGGACGCGGCGGTTGTGGGTGTAGCTGAGCAGGTGGTAGACGCTGTGCAGTTCCGCGCCCTTCTCCTGCGGGTAGTGCACACCGGAGACCGACACGCAGATCTCGAACCGCAGGTGCGGGTCGTCGCGGAAGGTCTTGGCGACGGCGGCGAGGTGCTCGCGGGGCACATAGATGGTCAGCTCGCCGCGGTCGAACAGCACGCGGGCGCCACCCAGTTCCTCGGGCAACACCTCCAGCGCACGGCTGTGGATGGCGTCGGCCGGCTCGTCGAACGGGGGCTCGGAGCGGCCCGGCATCGTCAGCTCGCGGGCGAGGCCGCCGTAGCCGGAGGTGTCCCCGGAGCCGCGCGACCACATGCCGGCCTTGCTGGCGAACACCGGCTGCTGCGCCGGCATGCCAGACGTCGACGGCAGGTTCTCCTCGGGCGTCAGTTCGTCGCTCATCGCATGAGCCCCTTCATCTCGACCTTCGCGGGTGCGGCGAGGGCGGCCTGCTCCAGGTCCTCGATCCGCTGCTCCATGTTGGCGCCGATCGGGTGGCTCTGGACCTTCTGGCGGAGCTTGAACATGGCCTCGATCAGCATGTCGGGGCGCGGCGGGCAGCCGGGCACGTACATGTCGACGGGCAGGAAGTGGTCACAGCCCTGCACGATCGAGTAGTTGTTGAACATGCCGCCCGACGATGCGCAGGCGCCCATCGAGATGACCCACTTGGGGTTGGGCATCTGGTCGTAGACCTGGCGGATGACCGGGGCCATCTTCTGCGACACGCGGCCCGAGACGATCATGAGGTCCGCCTGGCGCGGGGAGGCGCGGAAGACCTCCTGACCCCATCGGCCGGAGTCGTAGCGCGGCGTGCCGAAGGCCATCATTTCGATGGCGCAGCAGGCCAGGCCCATCGTCGCAGGCCAGAACGAGGCCTTGCGGAGCCAGCCGAAAACGCCCTCGAAGGTGGTCAGCAGGATGCCGCTAGGAATCTTGTCTTCGATACCCATGAAATAAGATCTCCGATCATTCCCAGTCGAGGCCGTTGCGGCGCAGGACGTAGATGTAAGGGATGAAGAACAGCACGATGAACACGATCATGGCGATGATGGCGAACATGCTGAGCTGGTTGTAGGCCACGGCCCACGGGAGCAGGAACACGACCTCGATGTCGAAGACGATGAACATCATCGCCGTGATGTAGTACTTGACCGGGAACCGGCCGCCGCCGATCGGCTGGGGTGTGGGCTGGATGCCGCACTCGTAGCTGTCGTACTTCGCACGGTTGTAGCGAGCCGGGCCGGTGACCAGGCTCAGCCCCATGGAGACCACGACGAACACGGTGGCGAGCAGCACCATGCCGACGATGGGGATATAGGGGTTCATCCTTCTTTCCTTCCGATCAGGCCGCCGGAGCGACCTTGCACAAGGTGTTAATGATCCGGTCCATCGCGTCCCCATCCCTGGAGTCGGTCAGGTTGGCCAGCAGCTTCATGACGAAGCGCATCAGCATGGGGCGGGGCAGGCCGTAGCGGGTGCAGATGTACATGATCCGCGGGTCGCCGATGAGCTTGGTGAAGATCATTCCGAGCCGATAGTAGCCACCGAGGCTGTCCTTCAGCGCGGCGGGGTAGGCCTGCATGGCCTTTTCGGCCGACGCGGTGCCGACGCCGCGGCTCTTTGCCTCGGCCAGCGCGTTGGCGGCCATCTCCCCCGCCTCCATGGCGTAAGCGATGCCCTCGCCGTTGAAGGGGCTGACCATGCCGCCGGCGTCGCCGACGAGCACCAGGCCCCGGCCGTAGTGGGGCTGGCGGTTGAAGGCCATGGGCAGCGCGGCGCTCTGCACCTTGCCCACCATGTTCTCTTCGCGGTAGCCCCACTCCTCCGGCGTGGCGGCGAGCCAGCGCTTCAGGAGGTCGCGGTAGTTGGTCTGGCCGAAACCCTTCGACGTGCTGAGCACACCCAGGCCGACGTTGCAGGTGCCGTCGCCCATCGGGAAGATCCAGCCGTACCCGGGCAGCAGGGTGGACTTGCCGGGCTCGCCGTCCCACAACTGGAGGTGGGACTCGAGAAACGGATCGTTGGTCTGCGGGCTCTTGTAATAGGTGCGCACCGCCACGCCCATGGGCCGGCTGTCGATCTTGTTGAGGCCCATCGACACCGACAGTCGCGACGAGTTGCCGTCCGCGGCCACCACGTAGGGGGCCTTGAAGACGCGGCCGTCCTTGGTCTCGACGCCGGTGATGCGGCCGGTACGTTCGTCCAGGACGGCACCGGTGACGTTGGCGCCCTGCACCAGCTCCGCACCTGCCGAGACGGCGTGCTGGGCGAGCATGTCGTCGAAATCCGCGCGGGGGCGCTGCACGCCGTAGGGCGGGAAGTCCGTCAGGTCTGGCCACAGCAGTTCGAAGGGCTCGACGTGGCCGCCGTAGACGCGCAGGCCCCTGTTGTGGATCCAGCCGGCCTCTTCGGAGGTGTCGATGCCGATCTTTGTCAGGGCCCGGGTGGCGCGGGGGGTGAGGCCGTCGCCGCAGACCTTCTCACGCGGGAAGTGCGACTTCTCGAGCAACGTGACGGACAGGCCGTGCCGTGCGAGGTAGGTGGCTGTCGCCGATCCGCCCGGTCCTGCGCCGACGACGATGACATCGGATTCCTGGGTGGGGCGGGCCGTGCCAGAGCTGGCGAACGACATACACACTCCTGTCGGCTGCGACGGTTAATACCGGCTCAGTCTAGGGGTGGCCGGACGTTTCGGCCAACCAGACCAGACCGGCCTATTAGGTCATGCCTGCGTTGCCAAATTAAGCGCCGACAAGGCGCTTCGTCAGGGCGGCAAATGGAGCCTTTCGGGGCGCTGAGTGGCCGCGCGAGGGCGCCACGGCTATCCTCGGCAAGGTGATTCTGGACTTCGGGAACGCGAGGACGCGTGCGACGACGGTCGCTATCGACGACCCCGGACCCCTCGAGCGGTTCTTACCGGAGTCAGGCGCCAGCGCCGCATTCCTGCGCCGTGGCGAGGGTTTCGTCGCGCTGGGCGAGGTGGCCCGCTTCGAAACCGACCGCCTCGAGGCGGCCGACGTGTGGTGGGACGAGATCTCCGCGCAGATCGACCACGACTCCGAGATGCTCGATGAGTTCGGCACCGGGCCCATCGCCGTGGGCAGCTTCACTTTCGACCCCGATCGCTCCGAAGAGCGCTCGGTGCTGTCCGTGCCCGAGGTGGTCATCGGCCGCCGCGGAGGCCTCACCTGGATGACCAAGCTGGGCGACGCCCACAGCAGCGCCGCGCTCCCCTCCCCCGGCGAGCCGACACGGGGGCCGAAGGCCATCGCCACCACCGACGGCTCGATGGCCGATGACGTGTGGACCGACATCGTCGCCGAGGCCGTCGGCCTCATCAGGCAGGGCGAGGTGCACAAGGTGGTGCTGGCCCGGGACCTCATAGCCCGCGCCGATGATCCCCTCGACCTGCGCCACATCCTGATGCGCCTCATGGAGTCCTATCCCATGACGTGGACCTACCTGGTCGACGGCATGATCGGCGCAACCCCGGAACTGCTGGTCCGCCGCCAGGGCGGGCTGGTCACCTCCCGCGTGCTGGCCGGCACCGTCTGGAGCGACGAGGACACCGCCGATCCACTGCGTCTGGCCACGCAGCTGGCCCGCTCGCAGAAGGACATCTCGGAGCACGAGTTCGCCGTCGATTCCGTCGCCCAGGCCCTGGCCCCCTACTGCCAGGCGATGAACGTGCCCGAGGCGCCGTCGGTGCTGAAGCTGCCCAACGTGATGCACCTGGCCACCGACATCACCGGAGTGGTCGACGGCGCGGCGAGCGCGTTGACTCTGGCCGCGTCGCTGCACCCCAGCGCCGCGGTGTGCGGCACGCCCACGCACCTGGCGCTGGACATCATCGCCGAGTTGGAGTCACTGGACCGGGGACGTTACGCCGGCCCCGTCGGCTGGGTGGACAAGGACGGCGACGGCGAATGGGCGATCGCCCTGCGCGGCGGCCACGTCCGGCCCGAGAACCCGCACGAGATCCAGCTGTTCGCCGGCGCCGGGATCGTCGCCGATTCCTCGCCCGAATCCGAGTTGGCCGAGACCGGGGCGAAGTTCGTCCCGATGCTCCAGGCCCTCGGCCTCAACGGCCCCTGAGCGCGGAGGCCAAGGCCACAAACACGCTGCGGGCGGGCTCAACCAGCGGGTCAGCGGTTGCGTTGGACCTTGATCTTCTGCTTCGGGGGCAGCTCGCCGGCACGGCGACGCTTCTCCTCCTCCAACGCCTTCTTCTGCAGTTCCTGCTGCTCCATGAGCTGCTCGCGGTCGAGGCCGCTGCGCAGGATCATGAAGGCGATCAGGCCGATGACCAGGGAGATCCACACGGGCCAGCCCAGAACGATGGGCAGGGTGACCAGGGCCACCATGTCGATGCCGCGCAGCAGCGAGAACATCAGGCCGGGGGGCATGGCGCCCAGGCCAGTGGCGACGATGGGGCCGGAGTAGTCCGGCGGGCGGGCCGAGACCCAGCGCACCGCGCCGAGGAAGCCGGCGGCGCCGGTGACGACGGCGGCTGAGGCCGCGTCGAACGGTTCTGCGGCGATGCCGCCGCCCACACCCATGAAGGCGGGAAGCGCGGCGATGGCCCACAGCAGCGCGAGGATGCCGGGGACCACCATGGCGGCCTGCTTGACCTTGCCCGGGTCGAACGGGAAGCAGCGTTGGAGGCCCTTGGTGCGGGTCAGCACGCGCAGGGAGTTCATGAACGGAACCAGCGCGGCGACGAGCACCAGGGCGGAGATGGGCGGGTTGAGCTGTGCCAGGCCCAGGGCCTGCACGGCATAGGGCACCACGACGGTGGCGGCCAGCGTCAGTAGCGGCAGCGGCTGGCGCCAGAGGCGTTGCACGTCGCGCATCACCAGGGCGTTCATGCCGGAGCCGGAGCCGCGGGTGGGCTTCACGTGGCCGCGCTCGCGGGCCTTGGCCTCGATGAGGATGTCGCGGATGAGGGCGAACTCGAGCGCGAAGGCGGCACCTTGGAGGCCGCTGAGCAGCGAGCCACCGGCGGTGAGGCGGTTGCGGCGCACGCCGCGGAGGCGGCGGTGGGCGATGAATCCCGCCACCAGCATCAGCAGCAGGCCGGCGCCGGCGACGATGAACGCGAGTTCGACGGCCAGCAGTTGGGCCTCACCGAGGTCGATCCAGCCGGCGGCGCCGATGACGAGCAGCACCATGGTGGCGATGGCGACCGCGCCGATGACCCACTGCACGAGGGTGACGATCCAGCGGCGGTCCAGACCCTGCTCGGCGGCGGCGAAGGCCAACAACCCGGCGGCGCCGAAGCCGCCGGCCAGCGCCCAGATACCCACCTCGTGCAGGGGCGATCCGGTCAGCGCAGCGACAAGGGCGCCGAGCAGGGCCCCCAGCACAAGGGCGAGGCCGATGGCGGCGACCAGTCGGCCGGCCAGCAGCCGCCGTCGGTCTGTGGGGCCGTCCATCAGCCAGAAGCCCTCCGCTGCGGAGGCGACGACGGGGCCGAACATGCGCGACAGGATCAGGGTGGAGGCCAGGATGCCAGCCACGGAGGCCCAGGGCAGGAGGCCGCGGGCGGCGAGGCAGCCGGCGGTGTCGCACACGGCGACGACCTGCTGGGCCCGCACGATGGAGGAGATCACCATGGCGCCGATGAGCACGATGCTGAAGACCATGACGTAGCCGTCGGACAGCGCCTGCATGAGGCTGCGGTCTGCGCGGCCGCGGCGCCAGTCCTTCATCAGCAGCTTGAGCTGCTTCTCGTCGACGACGCCGATCTCGCCGAAGCGTTCCCCGGTGACCGACATGGCTCAGACCCCCAGCCGGATGGAGCGGGCTCCGATGGCTTCGAGGAGGGCGGGTTCGTGGCTGGCCAGCACGATGGCCAACCCGCCGGCGAGGTCCGCCTTGAGGCGTTCGCCCAGCCAGGCGACGCCTTCCACGTCGAGGCGCTGCTCCGGCTCGTCGAGGACGAGGAGTTCGCGGGGGCGGACGAAGGCGGTGGCCAGGGCGAGGCGGCGGCGCTGGCCCGAGGACAGGGTGGAGGGCAACTGGCCGGCCTGCGGCACGAGCTGGACCTCTTCGAGCACCTCGTCGACGAGCTCGTCGGGCTCAAGGAGGCCGTGGGCCCGGGCGAGGAGGTCGAGGTGTTCCACGACCGAGAGGTCCGGGAAGAAGTCGAGGTCGTCTATGACGGTGGCGACGGTGCGGCGGATGTCCGGGTTGGTTTCGGAGACCTTGACGCCCCGCACGGTCACGGTGCCCTCGTCCGGCCTGTCGGCGCCGACGAGGCAGCGCAGCACGGTGGACTTGCCCGCGCCGTTGCGCCCGGTGAGCGCCACAGCCTCCCCTGCGTGCACCTTCATGGAGAAGTTCTCCACGATGGTCACGGGGCCGTAGCCCTTCTTGAGGTTGTCCACCTGGAGCACTACATCTTTCTTAGCCACGCCCGCCATTGTCCACCATCGCGGAAGCGGGGGCGAACCGGCGCCCGCGGCAACTGTCGGGGCTCGGCGCTAGGGTGAAGCAATGCACAGTGAGACGGGCCGTCGCGCCACCCTCGACAAGCGCCGGGGCGATGTCGCCGCCATGTTCGACGGCGTGGCCAAACGCTATGACCTGTTCAACGATGTGTTGAGCATGGGCCAGGTCCGCAGGTGGCGCCGCGCCACCGTCGAGGCCATCGATCCGCAGCCCGGCCAGCGCATCCTCGACCTGGCCGCCGGCACCGGCACGTCGTCGGCGGTGCTCGCCGCCCGCGGCGCCTACGTGGTGCCCTCAGACATCTCGCTGGGGATGTTGGCGCAGGGTCGCGTGCAGCAGCCCGGGCTGGATTTCGTGGCGGGAGATGCGCTCGCGCTGCCGTTCCAGGACGAGACGTTCGACGCGGTGACCATCTCCTACGGCCTGCGCAACGTGGAGCGCACGCTCGATGCCATCGCGGAGATGTACCGGGTGACCAAGCCGGGCGGGCGCGTGGTGATCGCCGAGTTCTCCACCCCCACCAACCCGCTGTTCCGTCACATCTACACCGATTACCTGGTGGCCGCGCTCCCCCGCATCGCGAAGCTGTCCAGCAACCCGGTGGCCTACGGCTACCTGGCCGAGTCCATCCTCGCCTGGCCGGATCAGCGCGGCCTGGCGGAGCTGATGATGGAGGCCGGATGGCAGGGCGTCGAGTGGCAGGACCACGCCGGGGGCATCGTCGCGCTGCACCGGGGCTGGAAGCGCTGATGAGCGGCTTCGTGCTGGACGCCTACGCCGCGCGCAGTTGCCCGGTCAAGACGTTCCACACCTTCGATCCCACGGTCACGCAGCCGGATCGGCCGCACGACGAGTCGCTGCGCGAGCAGTTCCAGGGCGGTTCGGATTTCCGCGACGCGGTGTTGGCGAAGCTCGCCCAGACCGACGGCGTGGTGGACCTGCGCGGCATGCACGCAGACGGCGCCTCGCCCGAGGAGCGGCTCAGGGCCGCGCTGGAGGCGATGGGCGCGGGAGCGACCCTCATCCTGGGCGGGCTGCTGCCGATGGACCTCGACGGGCATCGCAGCGGACGCCCGGATGCGCTGGTGCGCGGCACGGACACCGAGGCCGGCACCCCCGGCTACTGGCCGCTGAAGGTCAAGCCCTACCGGGTGCGCGAGAAGCAACTGCGCAGCACCCAACTCCAGACGTCCACGCTGCAGCAGGTGGGCACGCTGGAGGAGTTGCCGGATCTACGGTTCCGCGTTTACCGCGAGGGCGCGCTGCTGGAGCTGGCCCACCACTGGCGGTTGTTGGAGTCCTGCGGGTTCGCGTCGTCGGAGCCGCTGGTGGCCGTCGTCGGCGACGACAGGCAGGCAGATGCGGAGCCGTCGGCCACGTGGGTCAACCTCACCACCAAGTTCATCCGCACCTACTCGAAGACGGCCGGGCACAAGCAGCGCTCGCCGCTGGAGCGCTACGACCACGAGCACGGCTTCCGCGTCTACGTGGCCGAGCATGCGCGGGAGCGCACCGGGCACGACGACCCCTCCCCCGTGGTGCGCCCCATCCGCGTCAAGGAGTGCGAGTCCTGCGCCTGGTGGCAGGTGTGCCGCCCGCAGATGGACGACGACGACCTGTCGCTGCGCATCTCCAAGGCTCCCCTGGACGTGCGCGAGTTGCAGACGCTACTGGGGCTGGGGATCCGCACGGTCGCGGAGCTGGCCGAGGCGGATATCGACGCGATCCTGCCGCAGTACCTCCCCCTCACGCAGCACCGGGACCGCTCGGAGCACCGGCTGCGCCAGGCGGCCCGCCGGGCCCGCATGCTGGCCAAGGGTGTCGAGCTGGAGCGGGTCAGCGTCGAGCCCATCGGGGTGCCGCGCGCCCCCGTCGAGGTGGACCTCGACATCGAGACCGCGGACGACGGCTCGGTCTACCTGTGGGGCGTGCTGATCACGGATGACGAGGGATCGCGCTTCGAGCACTTCAGCCGCTTCGAGCCGTTGACGCCGGAATCCGAGGCCGAACTGGCCGCCGAGTTCGCGCAGTGGCTGATCGGCATGGTGCGGGAGCACCCGGGCCTGCAGGTATTCCACTACAGCGACTACGAGACGGTGCATCTGCGCCGGATCGCGGAGCGCAGCGACAACCCCGCCCTACTGGCCGCCGTCGAGCTGGTCCGGGACCACTTCACGGACCTGTTCGGCTTCGTGCGCGACAACTTCGTCGGCGTCGACGGGTTAGGGCTCAAGGTGGTCGCCACCCGCGGGGCCGGCTTCAGTTGGCGCGACGAGGAGCCCGGCGGCCTGGCCTCGCAGACGTGGTTCAGCGAGGCGGTGCACGGTGGGACCGACGAGGTGCGCGGCTGCGCCCGCCAGCGGGTGCTCGACTACAACGAGGATGACGTACGCGCCACCCTTGCGGTGCGCAACTGGCTCACCGCGCAGGATGTCACCTGAGCTCGTTGCGCCACGGGTGTGGTCTCGAGTCCGCCTGTCAGGGCGGGCCAAGCTGGGTGTGGGTGACCACGGCACGCTCAGGGACCAGCCAACGGCACGCTCAGAGACCGGGGCGGGTGACGGTGGCGACGATGAAGTCGGCGTCGCTGCGCAGGGCGTCGCCCAGGTCCTCGGCGGTCGCCACGCGAACCGCGCGCCAGCCCATCGCCGCGGCGACAGCGACGAGGTCCAGGCCCTGCGGGGTGCCGAAGACCCGCTCAAAGCTGTCCGCGTAATCGGGCGCGCCCTGTTCCAGGGTGTGGAAGATCGACCCGCCGTCGTCGTCGGCCACCACGACGCGCAGCCCGGGCCACGGTTCAAGCGTGGGCCGCACCAGGGCGCCGAGGTCGTGCTGCACGGTGAGGTCCCCGATGAGCACGGTGGTGGGGCGGGCGTCGGCCAGGGCGATGCCGGTGGCGGTGGCGATGGTGCCGTCGATCCCCGCGACGCCGCGGTTGGCGAACAGGCGCGGGGAGTCGTCGGCCACGGGTAGCGCGTCTGCGACGCGGATGATGGAACTGGAGCCGAGCACCAGGTCGTGCCCACCGTCGAGGGAGCCGAGCACCGCCTGCGCCACGTGGCGCTGCGTGAAGCCCTCCCCCACGGTGGCGGCATCGGCGGCGCGCCACCGCGCGAGCCACGCCTCGTCCTGTTCCGGCACCTCCACCGCGTCCGCCACGACGACGGCGCGGTGCCCGGGGTCCGGCCAGGCAGCGGTGGGGCTGACGATGATCAACTCGACGTCAGGCCGGCTGAGCAGGGCGGTCACCGGACGCGACAGCGTGGGGTGACCGAAGACGACCACCCGCTCGATCTCCGCGCCGAGCGTGCCGAGGAGATCCCGGTACCCGGCGATGGCGCAGCCGCCGCCTCGCGCGTTGGAGGTGGGCTCTGCCACCAGCGGCGCGCCCGCCGCCTCGGCGACCCTGCGGGCTTCGGCACCCATCTCGGGCGGCGCGTCGCCGGCGAGCACGACGGTGCGCAGCGGCCGCTCCGCCCGATGGGCGACGCCTGGCTGGCTCGGGCTGACGAGCAGGGGCCATTCGGCGGGCGCGGGCAGCTCGCCCACCAGGGGTGCGGCGAACTCCGCGTTGAGCTGGACGGGGCCGGGCTGGCGGGTGCGGTGACCCGCGGCGAGCACGACGGCTCGGTGCACGCCGGCGGCCCAGGCCGCGGCGTCGCCGGATTCGGACGACAGCCGGATGACGCCCAGTGCGGACGGGCCCAGGGCGCCCAACTGATCGGCGGTCTGGCTGGCGCCCGTGCCTACGAAGTGCGCGGGGCGGTCCGCGGTGACGAACACCAGCGGAATGCCGGAGTTGCGGGCCTCCATCGCGGCGGGTGCGAGGTTGGCCACGGCGGTGCCGGAGGTGGTGATGACCGCGACGGGCCGTTGCCCGGCCTTCGCGAGGCCGAGTGCGGTGAACGCGGCGACCCGTTCGTCGACCCGGACGTGCAGCCGCAGCACGCCCGCCCGGTCCGCACGGTCAGCTGCCAGCGCCAGCGCGGCGCTGCGGGAACCGGGGGCGAGCACGACGTCGCGGGTTCCCATGCTGATCAGCGCGTCGATGATGGTGCTGCCCAGGTGGATGCTGCTCATTGCGCCCTCTCCCATCGCTCCAGCCAGAATCTGGTGAGCTCCGGGCCCGCCGCATACTCCTCCAGCAGCGCGGGCTCCACCGTAACGGGGCGCACCGGCAGCATGCCGTCGACAGGGAAGAATGGATCCGCGGTGACGTCGCCGGCCAGCAGCCGCGCCGTCTCCAGCCCGCAAGCGAAGGGCAACTGCGGCAGCGCGGCGGCCAGTGCCACCCCTGCACGCAGACCCACGGACGTCTCGACGGCGCTGGAGACCACCACCGGCATGCCGAGCTCCTCGGCCAGGCGGAGGCAGGCGCGGACCCCGCCGAGGGGCTGCACCTTCAGCACGGCGACATCGGCGGCGCCGTCCTGTTTAACCAGGAACGGGTCGGCCGCGCGGCGGATGGACTCGTCGGCGGCGATGGGGGTGCCGAGGTCCATGGCCCGCAGCGCGGCGAGCTCGTCGACGGTGGCGCAGGGCTGCTCCGCGTACTCGAGCCCGTACTGCTCAAGTTCCCGCAGCGCGTCGGCCGCTGCGTCGAGGCTCCAACCGCCGTTGGCGTCCACGCGGAGGCTCGCGCCGGGGACGGCATCGCGCACGGCGGCGACCCGGGCGATGTCGTCGTCGAGCGACTCCCCCTTCGCCGCGACCTTGATCTTCAGCGTGCCGCAACCGGAGGCGACCGCGCGCTCCGCTGCCTCCGCCGGTGGCAGGCCCGGCACGATGCCGTTGACCGGCACCTCGCCGCGCACCGGTTCCGGGTAGCCGACTTCCGCCATCTCGACGGCGGCGCGGAGCCAGGCGGTCGCCTCGGCGTCGTCGTACTCGGGGAACGGGCTCCACTCCCCCCAGCCGGCGGGACCCTCGAAGAGGATGCCGCTGCGCCGCGTGATGCCGCGGAAGACGACGGTCAGGGGGATGTCGTAGACGTGCAGCTTCATGCCAGGTAGATCCCGACGAGGAGGCCCAGGCCGATGCCGATCTCGGCGAACCCGGTGGACTGGATCACCGGGATCAGGCCGCGTCCGTTGGCGCCGCCAAGCACACGGCGCAGCGGCTCGATCAGCAGGCCGATGGCCAGCAGCGCCACCAGCGCCCACCAACTGGTCAGCGCCGCGAAGCCGATGACCGCGGCCACCGTGAGCACGGCCAGCGCCAGGTAGAAGAGGCGGGTGTTGCGGTCCCCCAGGCGCACGGGCAGCGTCATCTTGCCGGTGAGCCGGTCCGTGGGGATGTCGCGCAGGTTGTTGGCCACCAGGATGCCGCTGGCGAGTGCCCCGACGGCGGCGCCGGCGAGCCAGGCGTGCAGCGGCGCCGCGTCGGCGATGACGTAGGTGGTGCCCACAGTGGCGACCAACCCGAAGAACACGAAGACCATCACCTCGCCCAGGCCGAGGTAGCCGTAGGGCCGCTTGCCGCCGGTGTAGAACCAGGCCGCCACGATGCACAGCGCGCCGAGAATGAGGAGCCACCAGTGGCCGCTCAGCGCCACGATCGCCAGGCCGGCGACGGCGGCCACGCCGAAGGACAGGAACGCGGCCCGCTTGACGGCTCCCGGCGAGGCGAGCCCGGAGGCGGTGAGCCGGGTGGGGCCCACGCGGTCGTCGTCGGTGCCGCGCACGCCGTCGGAGTAGTCGTTGGCGTAGTTGACGCCCACCTGCAGTGCCAGCGCCACCACCATGCACAGCGCCGCGATGCCCCAGTGGTAGCGGCCCAGCGCGGCAGCCGAGGCGGCTCCGGCGAGGATGGGGGCGACGGCTGCGGGGAGGGTGCGGGGGCGCGCGCCGGCCACCCAGATGGAGAGGGAGTCGTTCATGATTGAACCAACTGTAGAAGAGATTTCCGGTCCGGCTTGCCACCGCCGGTGCGGGGCAACCGCGCCACGGTGACCAGCTGCCGCGGCAGCCCTGCCGCCGGCAGCACCTCGCGGAGCCTGTCGCGCCACTCCTGCAGCGTGCCCCCGGGCGCGAACAGCACGACACGCGCACCCCACTCCGGATCCTCGACGGCCAGCACCTCGGCCTCCTGCTCGACGGCGAGCACGGCCCGGCGGACCTCCGCGAGATCCACGTTGACGCCCCCGCTGATCACCACGTCGTCGATCCGCCCGTCGATCACCAGCCGCTCCCCCTCCCAATGCGCCCGGTCGTTGGTGACGATATGGCCAGTGGGCCCGTCGAGCTGCACGCGGCCGTGCTCCCCCAGCGTCACTTCGACGCCCGGCAGCGGCACGCCGTCCCACACGACGCCGCCGCAGGTCTCGCTCATGCCGTAGGTCTCGATCACGCGGATCCCGGCGCCCTCGGCGCGCGTCCGCATTTCGGGGCGCAGTGCGGCCCCGCCCACGAGCACGGCGTCGAAGCGGGCCAGGGTCGCCGTCGTCGAGGGCGCCTCCAGCGCCCGGTACAACTGCGTGGCGACGATCGAGACGCAGTTGCGCCCAGGGGCGGGTTCGAGATCGGTGAGATCCGAGGATGCGGTGCGCACCCCGTCGCCCAGATGGCCGCGGACCAGCACCATCAGCCCGGCCACGTACTGGGGCGCGAGCGTGAGGTGCCAGGTGGCGGTGAACCCGAGCCGCTCGGTGGCGGCTCGCGCGGCGGCGGCGAGCGCGTCGCGGTGCAGCACCACCAGCTTGGCGTCCCCGGTGGAACCGGAGGTGGCGACGACAGCGCAGCCCTCCGGCGCGGCGCCCTCGCCGGGCGCGAGCCACAGGCCCGGGCCGCCGTCGAGGAGGGTGGCGACCGACCCGATGAGCTCGTGCATCCGGCCACCTTATCGGCGCGCCCGGGGCGCCGGGTAGACTCAGGCCATGCCTAGGGTTCTGCTGATCATCGCCGTGGTGATGCTCACCGTGTACTGCGTGGTCGAGGTGGCTCAGTCTCGCGGCTACAAGGTGCGCGCCATGCCGCGCTGGCTCTGGGCCTTTGCCGTCATCGTGCTGCCCGTCGTGGGCCCTGTCGCGTGGCTCACCCTGGGCCGGCCGGTGAAGAACCAGCCGCAGGTGCGCGGCTACCGCGCCCCTGATGACGATGAGGATTTCCTGCGCGGCCTGCGTTGAGCGTTCACCTGGGATGCGTACAATCACCGCCGATCGTCTGAGTTGAGGAGGACCCGTGCCGGATGGCGTGAAGGTGGTGGCCCAGTGGCTGCTCGATTGTTCGCGTGAGTTTGCTGCCCGTACCGATGAGCTCGATGAGCTCGACAAGGAGTTGGGCGACGGCGACCACGGAACGAACATGCGGCGCGGCTTCGCGGCCGCCGAGACCCTCGACCTCAATCAGAACACCCGCGCAGCCGATGCGCTGCGCCACGTGGGCATGGCCCTGGTGCAGAACGTGGGCGGCGCCTCCGGGCCACTGTTCGGCACGTTCTTCCTCCGCGCCGGCGCCGCGTGGGATCCGTCGTTGACCACCGCCGGTATCGCACGGGCGGTCCGCGCGGGCGTCGACGGTGTCATCGCCCGCGGCAAGGCGCAGGCCGGGGACAAGACGATGGTCGACGCGCTGCTGCCGGCCGCCGAATCGTTGGAGGCATCCCCCGCGGCGGGTGAGGACATGACCTCCGCCCTCGCCAGGGCGGCTGATGCCGCGGAGGCGGGGCGCGACGCCACCGTCGACATGGTGGCCCGCAGGGGGCGTGCCGCGCTGAAGGCGGACCGTTCCGTGGGCATCATCGACCCGGGAGCCGTGTCCATGGCGTTGATTCTGCGCACCGCCGTTCGCCACATCGGCTGACCCGCTCGCACCTCACCCGCTGAGGGGAATAGGGTGGGTGACATGAGCTACGAGGCACCTCACAAGGCAGTCATTCTGGCCCGCGGGCTGGGTACCCGCATGCGCAAGGAAGCTGAGGGCGTGGACCTCAGCGAAGAACAGTCCAAGGCCGCAGACGCCGGCGTCAAGGCGATGATCTCCGTCGGCCGGCCGTTCCTGGATCACGTGATGACGGCGCTGGCTGATGCCGGCTTCACCGACGTGTGTCTGGTCATCGGCCCCGAGCACGACATGATCCGCGACTACTACGACAACATCGACAAGCAGCGCGTCACCGTCTCCTACGCCATCCAGGAGGAGCCCCTCGGCACCGCCAACGCCGTCCTGGCCGCGGAGGAGTTCGCCGGCGACGAGCGCATCCTGGTGATCAACTCGGACAACTACTACCCCGCCGAGGCTCTTGAACTGCTCAAGGACGTCCCCGGCTCCGCGCTGGTGGGCTTCACCCGCGACGGCATGCTGAACAAGTCGAACATCGCCCCGGAGCGGATCGCCGCCTTCGCGCTGGCCACGGCAGACGAGGAGGGCAACCTCAAGGAACTCGTCGAGAAGCCGGACCAGGAGACCATCGACCGCCTCGGCGACGACGCGGTCATCTCCATGAACTGCTGGCTGTGCACGCCCGCGATCTTCGACGCCGCCAAGGCCATCCCGAAGTCCGCCCGCGGCGAGTACGAGATCACCGACGCGGTGCGCTACGCCATCGACCACGGCGACCCGTACGCGGTGGTCAAGGCCGACGTCGGCGTGCTGGACCTCAGCAACCGCAAGGACATCGAGTCCGTCGTCGCAGCCCTGGGTGACAGCGAGGCCCGCCTGTGAGGTGGTTCGTCCCCGGCCGCCTCGAGGTGCTCGGCAAACACACCGATTACGCCGGCGGCCGGTCACTGCTGGCTGCCGTGGACCGCGGCATCACCATCACCTTGGAGGACGCCGACGAGGGCATCTACGCCTCCACGACGGCGGTGGAGGGTGAACTGCATCTCACCCCGGGCACCCCGTCGGGCCTCCCGAAGGGCCACTGGGGCAACTACGTGCAGGCTACCATCGACAGGCTGCACCTCAACTTCGGTGAGCTGAAGCCCGCCCGCCTGATCATCGACTCCAACCTGCCGCTGGCCTCGGGCATGAGTTCGTCGTCGGCGCTGGTGGTGGCGGTGGCGCTGTCGATCATCGACCACAACGACATCCGCGAGCGCGAAGAGTGGAAGGCCAACGTCCACGACGACATCGACCTGGCCGGCTACATGGCCACGATGGAGAACGGTCTCACGTTCGGCACGCTTGAGGGCCTGCGCGGCGTGGGCACGTTCGGCGGCTCGGAGGATCACACGGCGATGCTGTGCTGCCACGAGGGCAAGCTGACCGAGTTCACGTTCTGCCCCATCGAGGAGGGCGAGTCCGTCGACCTGCCCGCCGAGTGGTCGTTCGTGGTGGCCGTCTCCGGCGTGCTGGCGGAGAAGACCGGCGCGGCGCTCGAGTCGTACAACAACGCCTCGCTGCGGGCCCGCGAACTCGCGGAGCGCTGGAACGACGCCACCGGCCGTGAGGACGCCGTCCTGGCAGATGCGCTGGCCTCGGATGCCGATGCGTTGGAGGGGCTCCGCTCGATCGCAGCCTCCGATGAGGCGCTCACCAAGCGCCTGACGGCGTTCGTCACCGAATCCGAGGTCGCCATTCCGCAGGCCGTCAAGGGGCTCAAGGCGGGCGACTTCGAGGCCTTCGGTAAGGCGGCGGACCTGTCGCAGCGCAACGCCGACGAGCAGTTGGGCAACCAGATCCCGGAGACCAACCGCCTCCAGGCCCTGGCCCGCGAGCTCGGCGCCACCGCCTCGGCCGGTTTCGGCGCAGGCTTCGGCGGCTCCGTCTGGGCGCTGGTCAGGACCAGCGAGGCTGAGGCGTTCGCCGAGAAGTGGCTCAGCGCCTACGTGGGCGAGTTCCCCGACGTCGCCGAGACAGCCTCGACGATCGTCACCCGCCCCGGCGGCCCCGCCCGCCGCCTCTGACCGCGCTGGTTGAGCCGGTCGCCCCCGAGGAACGAGGGGCGCGACCGTGTCGAAACCCCCGCAGCCGATCTGGCACCTCAACCCCACTCTGAGGGACCGCTCAGATGAGGTTCTCGTCCTCGTAGCTGCGGGGGTCCTCGATGGGCTCGAGGTGTCCCAGCACGAGGAGGTCCGGGAACTCCTCCCTGATCTCTTCGACCAGGTCCTCCAACGCGTCGTGGCCCTCCTGCACGGACCAGGCGCCGGGCACCAGCAGGTGGAAGTCCATGAAGGCCCGGGCGCCGGAGACGCGGGTGCGGAACGCATGGAACGCCATCTCGTCGCCCGCCGTCGCCGCCGCCAGAATCTCCCGCAGCCGGTCGTTGGTCTCCTTCGGCAGCGACTCGTCCATCAGCCCTGAGGTCGACTCCATCACCAGCCGCCAGCCGGTCCACAGAATGTTGAGGCCCACGCCGATGGCGATGACCGGGTCCAGCCAGTTCCAGCCGGTCAACGCCACGAGGACGACGCCGACGATGACGCCCGCCGTCGTGATGAGGTCGGTGTAGAGGTGCTTGGCGTCGGCGCGCAGTGTGATGGAGTTGTGCTGCTTTCCCGCGCGCATCAGCACGAATGCCACGGCACCGTTGACCGCGGCGGCCACGGCGGAGATGGCCAGGCCCAGGCCCACCTGCTCGATGGGTTGCGGGTCGAGCAGGCGGCGGATCGCGAAGACGAGGATGGCCGCGGCCGCGACGAAGATCATGATCCCCTCCACCGCGGAGGAGAAGTACTCGGCCTTGGAGTGGCCGAAGTGGTGGTTCTTGTCCGCCGGGCGCGCGGCGACCCTCAGTACGTACAACGCCACGCCGGCGGCCACGAGGTTGACCACCGATTCCGCCGCGTCGGACAGCAGACCCACCGAGCCGGTGACCCACCACGCACCCGCCTTGAGGGCGATGGTGACGAGCGCGGCGGCGATCGACAGCCACGCGAACTTCGTCAGGTCAACACGCTGAGCAGGGGCGGAGGTCACTGGTCAATCGTGGCCCCACGAGGCGGGCGGCGCAACCAGTGGCAGGCTCAGCGAAGCACGTTGCGTAGCTGATCTCCGGCTGCGAGCGCCTTCAACTGCCCGCCCAGGAACTCGGTGGCGCCCTGCGGCCGGTCGCTGGCCACGTGCGGGGTGATCAGCACATTCGGCTCGCCCCACAGCGGCGACGACTCCGGCAGCGGCTCGGTGGCGGTCACGTCCAGCGCCGCCGCGGCCAGGTGCCCCGAGCGCAGCGACTCCAACAGCGCCTCCTCGTCGACGGTGGTGCCGCGGCCGACATTGACCAGCAGGGCGCCATCCTTGAGTTGCGCCAGCCGCTCAGCGTTGAGCGACTTCGCCGTCGCGTCCCCGCTGGGCAGGATCATGATCAGCAGATCTGTCTCGGCCAGCACCTCGGGCAGTTGCTCGTCGGTGACCACCGGGTAGCCGTGCCGCTCCCCGGCGCTGCGGGCGACCCCGGTGACCGCCGCCCCCAAGGACGACAGCAGCGGCGCCAGCGTCGAGCCGATGGAGCCGAAGCCCCAGATGGTGACCTTCGCGCCCCTGAGCGTGACGATGCGCCCGTCGTCGCCCCGTTCCGAGACGGCGCCGCCCAGGTGGTGGTCCCACGTCCGTTCCTGTTGGTTGGCCAGCGCCAACGGGAGGAACCGCACCAGCGCGAGGCTCAGCGCCAACGCGTGCTCGGCCACAGTGACGTCGTGCAGGCCGACGCCGCTGGCGATGGTCACGCCGTCTGCGAAACCGGCGGCGACGACGTTGTCCGGCCCGGCGGCCAGCCCCTGCACCAACTTCAGCCGGCCCATCCGACGCGCCGCGTCCTCGAATACCGCCGTGGGCTGCTGCCACGCGACCAGCACCTCGGCGTCGAGGTGTTCCTCGGGCACCGGCTGGTCGTGGGGGACGACGACGACGTCCACGCCGTCGAAGCTGGGCTCGCTACCTGGATACGTGCTGGGGATGACAACCTTCATGGCATCCAGACTAGGCCGTGTCTCCCTATCCAGCGGGAGCGGATAACATGACGTGGTGCTGACCATGCAAGATGCCCTCCGCCGCCTGTCCGACTACTGGACCTCGAAGGGTTGCCTCACGTGGCAACCGTTCAACACCGAGGTCGGTGCCGGCACGATGAACCCGGCCACCGTGCTGCGCGTGCTCGGGCCCGAGCCGTGGGACGTGGCCTATGTGGAGCCGTCGGTGCGCCCGGACGATTCGCGCTACGGCGAGAACCCCAACCGTCTGCAGATGCACACCCAGTTCCAGGTGATCCTGAAGCCGGAGCCCGGAGACCCGCAGGAGCTGTACCTCGGCTCCCTTGAGGCCCTCGGCATCGACCTCTCCGCCCACGACGTGCGATTCGTCGAGGACAACTGGCAGCAGCCGGCCATCGGTGCCTGGGGCCTCGGCTGGGAGGTGTGGCTCGACGGCATGGAGATCACGCAGTTCACCTACTTCCAGCAGGTGGGCGGCCAGAACCTCGACCCCATCCCCGTGGAGCTCACCTACGGCGTGGAGCGCATCCTGATGGCGCAGCAGGGCGTGACGCACTTCAAGGACATCGTCTACTCCATCGCCGCTGACGGCAGGCCCGTCACGTACGGCGAGGCCTTCGGCCAGCAGGAGTACGAGATGAGCCGCTACTACCTTGACGACGCCGATGTCGACGCCAACCGTCGCCTGTACGAGACCTACGTCTCGGAGGCCACCCGCATGGTGGAGGCCCGCCTCCCCGTGCCCGCGCACGGCTACATCCTCAAGTCCAGCCACGCGTTCAACGTGATGGACGCCCGCGGCGCGATCTCCACCACGGAGCGCGCCAAGGCGTTCGCGACCATGCGCCGCCTGATGCGCGACACCGCCGCCCTGTGGATCGAGCGCCGCGAGGAACTCGGCTTCCCCCTCATGCGCGAAGACTCGCCGGCTGAAGATGGGACGCTGGTTGAGCCGCGCCCAGCGACGGAGTCGCCGGCGCGTGTCGAAACCCCTGAAGCCTCCCGACCGAGTCCACTCTCCGACGAGCCGCAGACGCTCGCCTTCGAGATCGGCGTCGAGGAACTGCCCCCGCACGTCGTGCCGCAGACCGTCGTCGCGGTGCGCATGGCGCTGACGGAGAAGCTGGCCGCCAGCCGCCTCACCCACGGCGAGATCACCGTTGACGGCACGCCCCGCCGCATCGTCGCGGTGGTCGACGGCGTCGCCGCCCGCGAGCCCGACGCCGAGCAACTGCGCAAGGGCCCCAAGTGGTCCGCCGCCTTCGACGCCGACGGCAACCCCACCAAGGCGCTCGAGGGCTTCATGCGCGGCCAGAAGGCCGACGCCAGCCAGATCGTGCGCGCCGAGATCGGCGGCAACGAGCACGCCGCCGTCCGCGTCAATGTCGCCGGCCGCGACGTGCTCACCGTCGCCGGCGAGGCCATCGCCTCGATCGTCGTCGGGCTGCGCGCCGAGAAGAACATGCGCTGGAACGACGCAGACCTGTCGTTCTCGCGCGCCATCCGCTGGCTGGTGGCGCTGTGGGGCACCGAAGTGGTGCCGGTGACCGTCTCCGGCCTCACCGCGGGCCGCACCACCTACCTGCAGCGCCCCGTCAAGGGCGAGGAGGACGGCAAGCGTTCAGACGGCGCCCTCGTCGGCCACGTCGAGGTTGCCTCCGCCGGTGAACTGCTGACCACCATCGAGGCCGGGCACGTCCAGCTCAGCACCGAGGCCCGCCGCGCCTCCGTCGTCGAGCAGGCGAACACCCTCGCCCGCGGCGTGGACGGCTCCATCGACGTGGAGGCCGAGGCCGCCGTCATCGACGAGATCACCAACCTCGTGGAGGACCCCCACGGCGTGCTGGGCAACTTCGACGCCCGCTACCTGGAACTCCCCGAGCAGATCCTAACCGCCGTCATGCGCAAGCACCAGCGCTACCTGCCCGTCTACCGCGACGGGAAGCTCGCCCCGCACTTCGTCACGATGGCCAACGGCCTGTGCGACGACGACGTGGTGCGCGCCGGCAACGAATCGGTCATCCGCGCCCGCTACGAGGATGCGCTGTTCTTCTGGAACGCAGATCTCGAGGCCGAGGGCGGGGTGGAGGCCTTCGTTCCGGGCCTCGACAAGCTGACGTTCGAGGATCGCCTCGGCTCGGTGGGCATGCGTGCGCGCCGCATCGCGGACGTGGCCGGCAAGCTGGCAGCCCGCCTCGGCATCGACGGCGCGGATCGCGAGACGCTCGCCCGCGCAGGGCAGCTCGCCAAGTTCGACCTGGCCACCCAGATGGTGGTCGAGATGAGCTCCCTGGCCGGCTTCATCGCCCGTGAGTACGCCGTACGCAAGGGCGAGAGCCAGTCCGTGGCGGATGCGTTGTTCGAGATGGAGCAGCCGCACACCTCCGCCGATGCGGTGCCCGCCTCCGTGCCGGGCGCGCTGCTGGCGCTGGGCGACCGCTTCGATCTGCTGGCCGCCATGTTCGCGCTGGGCGCCAAGCCCACCGGCTCGTCGGACCCGTTCGGCCTGCGCCGCGCGGCGCTGGGCGTGGTGCGCATCCTGCGCGAGTCCGCCGGCACCCCGCTGGAGCGCCTGACCGTGCGCGCCGGGCTCGAGGACGCCGTCGCGCGTCTGGCTGAGCAGGGCGTCGACGTGGCCGAGGACGCCGTCGATTCCGCGCTGGAGTTCACCATCGGTCGCTTCGCACAGTTGCTGCGCGACGAGGGCACGCCGGCCGCCCTGGTCCAGGCGATCCTGCCTGCCGCCGACGCCCCCGGCCGCGCCGCGCGCCTCCTCTCGGAGCTCAGCGCGGCCTCGGACAGCCAGGAACTCCGTGATCTGGTGGCCACCAACGTGCGCATCGCCCGCATCCTCCCCGAGGGGGTCGAGGCGTGCTACGACGCGTCGAAGGTGAGCGAGCCCGCCGAGGTCGCGTTGAGGGAGGCTCTGGAGGCTGTGCCCGCGGACACGCCCGCGCAGCCCGTCGGCGAGGTGCTGACCCGCACCGCGCCGGTCGCGGCGGCTGCCGCCACGTTCTTCGACGACATCCTCGTCAACGCGGAGGACCAAGCTGTGCGTGCCGCCCGCCAGGGCCTGCTCGCCTCCGTGCTGGCCCTGTCGCCCGAGGGCATCGACTGGAAGGCCCTCGACATCGCGTTGTGATCGCCGGTTGAGCACGCTGGTTGATCCGCCCACGCCTGAGGAACCAGGGCCGTGGTCGTGTCGAAACCTCCCATGCGTCCAAGTAGGCTGTACCCATGGCTGGTAAGGGTTGGTTCGGGCTGGACTTCTTCGCGAAGGACCCCCAGCCGAAAGTGGTCAGTTGCACGCTCTCAGGTGGCGGGTCGCGGGCCAGCTTCCAGTTGGGGGCCCTCGACTACCTCTACCGGCACGACGACCAGTTCACCCCGACGATCTTCGTGGGCACCTCAGCCGGCTCCATCATCGCGGGGACACTGGCTCAGGGCGGCAGTAATGACGAGCAGTACACCTATCTCCGCAGGCTGAGGTCGATCTGGGAGGGCATGCGCAGTTCGGACGACATGTTCACCCCGCGACCCTGGTACGCCACGTTGGAACAGCAGGGCCCCACCCTCATGGAGCTGATGAAGCCCGTGAAACCGGAGCCGCAGAGGCCGCGCCAGCCGCTGCTCCAGTTGCCGCAACTGCCGCAGTTGCCGTTCCGCCGCCAACAGCAGGAGCCCACCAGGCACGAGCAACTCCACGGGTCGGAGCCCAACCCGCTGGAGTTGGCGCTGCAACCGGATGAGGAGATCCGCTCGGAGTGGTCCCTGGCCTCGATCGGCGCCATGGCCTCCGCGCTGGGCAAGGTGAGGCTGGGCGACCTCAACGCGGCTGCCATGGGCGCGGAGCGCTCACGCTCGATGTACCGCCCCGGCCCGGTGCTCGCCCAGTTGCTCGACGACGAGATGTTCGTGCCGGAGCGGGTCGCCGCCTCGGGCATGACCCTGCGCGTGGCGATGGTCAGCCTCGAGACCGGCGAACTGCGCTACATGACGGAGACCGGGCAGCTGGTGGGGCGTTGGAACGAACACTTCGACGATCACCCGCGCAACCTCGCGCTCGGCATCCTGGCCTCCTGCTCGATCCCCGCCGTCTTCCGCCCGGTGCCGATCGGCGGGGAGACCTACGTCGACGGTGGGGCCAGGGAGAACCTGCCCGCCGAGTTGGCGATCGGCCACCTGGGCGCGGCCCGCAACTACGTGGTCAGCTCGCAGGGGCTGGGGGTGCAGCACCGCGCCTCGATGGCGGAGGCTGACCTGTTCGCCATCGTGATGCGCTCCACCGAGATCCTCATCGACGAGGCCGGCCGCGACGAGCTCGCCTACGCGCATTCCACCGACGCCACGGTCATCCATCCGGAGTTGAGCGTCCATGACGCCATGTCGGTGCACCCCGGGCTGATCGACATCAACGCCGCCTACGGCTGGCTCCGCGCCGCCGAGGAACACCTGGAGCTGGGGCCCGACGCCGAGGCGCGGCACCGTCGCATCATCGAGTTGCGGATGCGGATCGTCCAACTCGAGGAGCAGTATCTGGCGCTCGAGGAGCCCACCCGCCGCGACGTGCAACGGCTGCGCAGCGCGAAGGTGCAGCTCCGCGACACAGTTCGTTCCGCCCACGGCATCCCGCTGCCAGACGGCGCGGACGAGTGGTGGCGACAGTGGGAGAGGCATCCAGATCCGGTGGTGATCGACCCGCCTTGGCTGGACCACCCCGAGCCTTCCGTTGCCGAAACGTAGCTACTTTGTCGGCCGCTCGCGGTACGGTCATTCCATGAGACAGTTCACCCGCCGCGTGATCACGCTCCTCGCCATCCCTCTCTTGCTGCTGATGACCTCCTGCATCCGCATGACAGCCGATTATGAGATCGTCAGCGATGAGGAGATCCACTTGGCCGCAGACATCGGCATGAGGAACTCCGCTGCCAAGGAGATGGGCAGCGAGATGCCGGATTTCTGTGACCAGGACGGGTTCGATGTCGACGAGGGCGGGAAGGCTGAGCCGTACGCCGATGAGGGCGACGACGGGTACACCGGCTGCCGCATCAGCGGCACCGCCTCGCTGGCGGACATGAACGAGGGCGGCACCTCGATCACGTTCGTCGACGACGTGTGGACCTTCCACATGGAAGGTCAGGAGTCCGGCGGCCAGGAACTCAGCGCTGACATGTTCTCGGATTTCCGGATCAGCGTCACGTTCCCGGGCAAGGTCCTCACACACAACGGCTCCTCCACCCTCGAAGGCACCACGGTGACCTGGACCAACCCGTCAGACCTGTTCACCGCAGAAGGCTTGAAGGCCACCGCGGAGAACTCCGGCGGCAACCTGCTGTGGCTGTGGATCACCCTCGGCGTGCTGGGCCTGGCCGCGATCGGCGCGGTGATCTTCCTCGTCACGCGGAAGAAGAAGGGGCCCGAGGCCAACCCGTACCCCCAGGGCCAGCCGTACCAGCAGCAGGGGCAGCAGCACCCGCCGCAGGGCCAGCCCTATGGCCAGCAGACGCCCCCTCCGGGCCCACCCACGCCGCCGCCTCCGCCCAGCGGTCCCCCGTCGGGGCCGCCCGTGGGTCCGCCCGCCGGCCCGCCCCCGCAGAGCTGACCGAAGCGGGCACGGCCTGGAAGAAGCTCGAGGTCGAACATCATCCCAACCTCAGCGATCACCTTGCTGGACGCGCACAGGTGGACGAGAGTTCGACCATGCTCAACTGCAGGGGATAACATCGATGTATGGCGATGAAGACGAACAGGGCGCGGTCTGCGGCCGGCGGTGAGGTCGAGGCCATCACCCCGGCGGCCTCGTTGTTCCACAGCTTCAGCGATCCGTCCCGGCTGGTCATCTTGCACCATCTTCAGCTCGGCGAGCACCGGGTGGTTGATCTGACTGCACACCTGGGGCTGTCGCAGAGCACCGTGTCCAAGCATTTGGCATGTCTGCGCGAGACGGGCATGGTGACCGTGCGCTCGGAGGGGCGTGCCTCGGTCTACTCTCTCGCACATCCCGAAGCGCTGGTCGGCCTGCTGTCGGCGGCGGAGCGGGTGCTCGCACTGACAGGCGACGCGGTGACGTTGTGTCCGGTGCACGGCACGGCCGCCATCTCGCGGGCGAGCCAGGAGGCTCACGGGTAGGACGACTACCGTACCGAAGCCCCTGACGCGGCATTCAGGGATGCAGAGCGCCGGCGGCCTCGTGTTCGCTGTGGCGTTCGGTCTCCAACTGGATGGTGGTGTGATGGATCGCGACGTCGAAGTGTTCGGCGACGCAACGGCGCGCGTGCGCCAAGATCTCGACGGCATGCCCGTCGGTGAAACAAGAGTCGTCGAGCACTACGTGCGCTGACAGGGTGGGCAGTCCGGTGGCCACCGTGGAGGCGTGCAGGTCGTGCACGTCCTGCACGTGGTCCATCGAGAGCAGATGGCGGCGTACCTCATCGAGGTCGAGGCCACGCGGGGTGAACTCCATCAGCACACTCGTCGTCTCGCGGATGAGCAGCGCGGCTCGCGGGACGATCATCAGGGCGATGGCGATCGCGGCGAGAGTGTCGGCGCGCTGGTAGCCGGTGGTCATCATGAGGATCGCCGAGACGATCACGGCCAGAGTGCCGAGGGCGTCCATGAGTACCTCGAGGAAGGCCGCCTTCATGTTGAGGTTCGCGCCCCGGTTGGAGGCGAGCACCATCATCGCCGCGAAGTTCAGGATCAGCCCCAGGATGCCGAACACGAGTAGCTCAGACGCGGCGACCTCGGGCGGGTTCGCCCACCGCTCGATGCCCTCCATCAGCGCATAGCCGCTCGCCCCGACGAGCAGCACCGCCTGACCGAGCGCGGCGAGTACTTCGATCCGGCGGAATCCCCAGGTGTGTCTGGTGCTCGAAGGCCGGATCATCAGGGTCGCGGCCACTAGCGCCACCAGCAGCCCGGCCGAGTCGGTGAGCGAGTGCACCATGTCCACCAGCAGCGCCAGACTCCCCGTCACCCAGGCGCCGACGCCCTGCGCTACGACGATGGCGAAGACCAGAGCGAACGCCACGGCCAACCTGCGCCGGGAGTCCGGCGCCTGGGCCACTTCCTCCGGACTCGGTCCGTGATCATGTCCAGCACCCATCGAGACCCCTCACACTCGTGCACCATTCGCAGGCGGAACACCCATACGCGCCACTGGCGATTACATCGCCATAACTCGATGTTATCGATATGATAGAGGCGTGGCAACTGGCCCGAATCGATCACCCGTGCCGGGCGTCGGGTGGGGCCGGCCATCACCTCAGCCTGTCGCTGCGTCCTCGTCGACGCCGACCCGTGCGGTGCCCCCAGCGGGGATCGAACCCGCGACCCATGGATTAAAAGTCCACTGCTCTGCCAGCTGAGCTATAGGGGCCTGGACAGGATAGCGCGACTTCGGCGTGGCACGCTTGGAGGCATGCCCCCGTGGTTCTGGTTCGTCATCGTCGTCGCCGTCGGCCTGCTCGTCCTGGCCGGCGCAGTGTTGCTGGACCGCCGCGCCGCCCGGCAGATCTCAGGGGCAGGTGAGCCTGCGCCCCGCCGGGACCACCCCGCCGTCGACTCCCACGTGCCCCGCTACATCACCCAGGACAAAATTGATGACCTTCCCGCCCCTGGCACGGGGCGTGAGCGCGACCTCCCCAAACAGGGCGAGGGCTTCGCGTTCGGGCACGCGCACCCGGATTTCGCGACCAACCCTGATGGCGCCTCCCGGGACAACCCGCGCGTCCTGGTGGTCGACGGCGAGGTCACCGCCATGCGGGAACTGTTGGCGCCGCTGCGATCGGCCACCGCGGAGACGCCCCTCGTCATCGTCGCCGACGGCTTCCACACCGATGTCCTCACGACGTTGGCGGCCAACAGGCGGGCGCTGGGGCTGGCCGTCGTCGCAGCCAAGGCCGACCAACGGGAACGCACACGGCTGGCCGAGCTCACCGGCGCCACCCAGCTGAGTGTGTTGGACCTCCAAGCCGGATACGTCCCTGAGCCCGCGCTGGGGAAAGCCACCCACTGGTCGAGCACCGGATCTCGTACCTGGGTCCACTGAACCTCAACCTCAAGGGGTCAACCTCAAGCTCGACTTGAGTTGAGCCGAACCTGAAAGACCTGAACGCCTCTCATAAAGAGCAGCCTGGTCTCGCCCGCCCGACGCAGCGCATGAAACCCCAAGCCAGAGCGGTTTTCACGGATGACATGGGCGGAACTACACCCCGGTACTTCCCTCACACTTTCCGGCGTGTCGCCTTGAAAGCTCTAAGGAAGCTCTCAAGTTCGGTTGTTCACGTTGCCACTTCCTCCTTAGTGTCCTCCGGAGTGGGGGATGTGTCGGGGCCACCCAACGGCCCGGGGAAGCGACACGTCCCCTCTTTTCTGGGAAGACGACGAGGGAGTCACGTGAAGAAGGCACTCAAGAGCCTGAAGCTCGGTGCGGCCACGGTCGGCATCGCCGTCCTGGCCCAAGGGCTGGGCGGAGTGGCGCTCGGCCCCTTGGCCGACGCCACAAACAGCGAGGTGACCGCGAAAACACGCGTCCACGTCCGAACCGGGCCCACCACGGCCAGCAAGAGCCTCGCCGTGCTCGACAGGGGCCAACGCCTCCCCGCGCATGCCTCGAAGGACGGCTGGACCCAGGTCACCTTCAACGGGCAGAAGGCCTACGTCGCCAGCGTGTACCTGCGCGGCAACAGCGTGCTCTCGGGCGCCCCGGCCTCCGAGGTGCGCAACGGCACCAGGCAGTCCACGAAGGGCACCGTCTACACCACTGCGGGGCTCAACCTGCGGACCGGCCCGTCACTGAACGACGGTGTCGGCCTGGTGGTCAAGCGCGGCACCCGGCTCGAGCTCACCGGCACCGTCAGCGGCGAGTTCGCCCAGGTGACCTACCAGGGCAAGACCTACTGGGCCGCCGCACGCTACCTCAGCGCAACGGCGGCCTCGGCCGTGTCGTCGCTGCCCATGGCTACCGGCAAGGCCCGCGCCACAGCAGCATTGATGGTGCGCCCCTCCCCCACCGCCACCTCCTCCAGCCTCGGCGACGCCCCGGCGGGAACCATCTTCGACGTCACCGGCGAGAAGAAGGACGGCCTCGCGCAGGTGATCTACAACGGTGCCGTGCGCTGGGTGACCGCCCAGTACCTCACGCCCGTCCCGCTCACGGCGGACGCGCCGTCGGCCCCCAGCACGCCGTCCACCTCCAAGCGCTACGCCACCACCGTGCTCAACATCTGGGCGGCCAGCACCGGCTCCCGCTACAACGGCGAGATCCCGCGGGGCGGCGAGCTGCAGGTCACCGGGATCGTCGAGAACGGCCGCGCGCAGATCGTGCACAACGGCGAACTGCGCTGGGTCACGGCACGCTATGTTTCAACCACGCCGCCCGCCTCCTCCTCCAGCGGCGCAAACCCGGGCAACGGCGGCGACATCAACAAGGGCTACTCGTCGGGCCTGGAAAAGACCAACGCCAACGTGCAGGCCATCGCCTGGGACGTGTGGGGCCGCTTCCCGCAGATCACCACGCAGTACGGCTGGCGACGCGACGTCACACCCGACCATCCGGCCGGCCGCGCCGTCGACGTGATGATCCCGCGGTACCGCTCCAACCAGGCGCTCGGCTGGGAGATCGCGAACTACTACCGCGCCAACGCGAGCAAGTTCAACATCAACTACATCATCTTCGGGCAGAATATCTGGTCCGTGCAGCGCAACTCTGAGGGCTGGCGCCCCATGGCCTCCCGCGGCAACGACACCGCCAACCACTACGACCACGTCCACATCAACACCTACGGCTGACGCCCGCGAGGCCGTTTGCCTCCCCGGGCGGAAGTCTCTACACTTCTACGAGCTAGTCCCCATCGTCTAGCGGCCTAGGACACCGCCCTTTCACGGCGGTAGCACGGGTTCGAATCCCGTTGGGGATGCGATGCCGTCCACACCTCGGCGGGGGCGACAAACCGGTAGCGACAACGGGTTTCACCCGATGTGACAACTGCGAGGAAGTCACGCTATAGTTACCGGGCTGGTTCACCCCAGCAAGGTCGGGAAACCGGCCAGGTCAAGAAATTGGCCCCGTAGCGCAGTTGGTTAGCGCGCCGCCCTGTCACGGCGGAGGTCGCGGGTTCGAGTCCCGTCGGGGTCGCTGGTATGGCGGCAACGCCCAGCCAAACGGCCAGGTAGCTCAGTTGGTACGAGCGTCCGCCTGAAAAGTGGAAGGTCGCCGGTTCGACCCCGGCCCTGGCCACCACGACACCTGCAACCCCCCGCCCAGCGCGGGGGTTTCTGCTTCTGCGCGAGAAGCCGCTCAGGGACGGGCGTAGCAGCGCAGGAAGCGCCCGAACTCGGCGAACGCGACGGCGCGGACGGCCTCGGATGAGAGCGTCAGGTCGTGCATCGCGTCGGGGACCCGCACGATCACCACGGTGTCGCCCAGCTTCGGCGCGCTGGCCGCGATGAGGTTGACGTCCAGCACGGTGTCGGCCAACTGGTGCTCCTCGCTCCACGTCCTGCTGAACAGCGACCGCTGCGAGATGGCCACCAGCACCGGGCAGTCGATCCGTAGCCCCTCGGCGACATCGGATTGGCCCTTGGCGATGGCGGCGAGCCACCCGAACCGCACCTTGAAGTCCGGGTCGCCCTTGAGGTTGAGGTTGAATTCCCATTCCCCGTCCTCGTCTGCGGAGATGGCGCGCCGGTAGAAGCCCGAGTCGTTGACGGGCACCACCGTGGTGGGAGCAACAGATCTGGCGGCGCTCAGGGCGGGCCGCAGCAGCGTGTTGCCGTGCGCCTCCAGCCAGGGCGCGTTGAGGACGACGGCGGAGAAGGTGCCGGGCCGCTCGTGGGCGTACAGGGCGCACGTGAGCCCGCCCGTCGAATGGCCCATCAGCACGATCTCGTCGTGCCCCTCCCCCTGCAGGATGTCGACGGCGGCGTCGAGCTCCACGAAATAGTCGTGCACCTCGCCGATGTAGCCGGCGAGCTGCCCGGCGCGCAGGGAGCGCCCGTACCGGCGCAGGTCGAGGGCGTAGAAGTCGTAGCCCAACCCGGCCATCGCGTCGGCCAGGTGCCGCTGGAAGAAGTAGTCGTTCCACCCGTGCACGTAGAGCACCGCACGCGTCGCCGTCGGCGCATTCCGGCGCACGACGGTGGCCGCCAGGGAACCTTCGGGCTCCTTGGCGTAGGTGGGTTCGTCACCCAGCTCGATCGGGCGCTGTTCGTATCCCGGCAGCTCGGTGTCGGGGACCCAGCCGGTCATGCGAGTGGACTGTCAGGAAGAGCGGCGGTAGTCGCCGAGGTCATCGTCCTCAGGAATCTCGTACTCCGCTGCCAACTCTGCGTAGGGGTCAGGTTCCTCGTTTTCCCGGTCGTCGAACTCGTCGACAACGTCGCCACGCAACTCACGCTCGAGGGAGGAGAAATCAGTCTCCACCAAACGATACTTGAGCTCACGTGCGACCTTGGTCTGCTTCGCCTTTGCACGGCCGCGCCCCATATCGGGTCGACCCCCTTGCTTTGCTCATCGCGTACTTGCCGCGGATCTGGTCACTAACTCGTGGGGTACAGGCTACCCAATGGACCCGATTAGTCCAAAGCACCACGCAGGTCGCTCACCTCCTGTTCGCAACCGACGAACAGGTACAACGTCATCGCGCGATCGCTAAGCTGAGGAGGCGCATCCCGACTCTAGGAGTTCTCAACCCATGGGCAAGATCATCTACACCCTCACCGACGAGGCCCCCCTGCTCGCCACGTTCTCGTTTCTCCCCATCATCAACGCCTTCGCGGGCCAGGCGGGAGTCGACATCGAGACGCGCGACATCTCGCTGGCCGGCCGCATCCTCGCCCAGTTCCCGGACCGCCTCACGGAGAAGGTCGACGATGCCCTCACCGAGCTGGGCGAACTGGCGAAGACGCCCGAAGCCAACATCATCAAGCTGCCCAACATCTCGGCCTCCGTGCCCCAGCTCAAGGCCGCCATCGCCGAGCTGCAGGGCCAGGGCTTCGACGTGCCGGACTACCCGGAGGACCCCCAGACCGACGAGGAGCGCGACGTCCGCGCCCGCTACGGCAAGGTCATGGGCTCGGCCGTCAACCCCGTGCTGCGCGAGGGCAACTCTGATCGCCGCGCCCCGGAATCGGTGAAGAACTACGCGAAGAAGAACCCGCACCGCATGGGCGCGTGGACAGACGACTCCAAGACCGCCGTCGCCACCATGGGCGCAGACGACTTCCGCCACAACGAACAGTCGGTTGTGCTTCCTGCCGACGACACCCTGACCATCCGCCACCGCGCCGCCGACGGCACCGAGACCGTCCTCAAGGACGACTTGAGGGTCCTCTCCGGTGAGGTCGTCGACGCCACCGTGATGCGCGCCGCCGCGCTCGACGCGTTCCTGGCCGAGCAGGTCGCCAAGGCCAAGGAGGCCGGCGTTCTGTTCTCCGTCCACCTCAAGGCCACCATGATGAAGGTCTCGGACCCGATCATCTTCGGCCACGTCATCAAGGCGTTCTTCCCGCAGGTCTTCGAGAAGTACGGTGCCGATCTGGCCGCCGCCGGCCTGTCCGCCAACGACGGCCTGGGCGCCATCTACGCGGGCCTCGACAAGCTGGCCAACGGCGCCGAGATCAAGGCCGCCTTCGAGGCCGGCATCGCAGAGGGCCCCCGCCTCGCCATGGTGAACTCCGATAAGGGCATCACCAACCTGCACGTGCCGTCGGACGTGATCGTCGACGCGTCGATGCCCGCCATGATCCGCACCTCCGGCCACATGTGGGGCCCGGACGGTGAGGAGGACGACACCCTCGCGGTGCTGCCTGATTCCTCGTACGCAGGGGTCTACCAGGCCGTGATCGAGGACTGCCAGGCCAACGGCGCCTACGATCCGTCCACCATGGGCACCGTCCCCAACGTGGGCCTGATGGCACAGAAGGCAGAGGAGTACGGCTCGCACGACAAGACCTTCGAGATCCAGGCCGACGGCGTCGTCGAGGTGGTCAACTCCGCCGGGGACGTCCTCATGAGCCATGACGTGGCCGCCGGCGACATCTGGCGCGCCTGCCAGACGAAGGACGCCCCCATCCAGGACTGGGTGAAGCTGGCCGTCACGCGCGCCCGCCTCACCGGCTGGCCGGCCGTCTTCTGGCTCGACACGGAGCGCGCGCACGACCGCAACCTCATCGAGAAGGTCAACACCTACCTCGCGGATCACGACACCGACGGGCTCACCGTCGAGATCATGAGCCCCGTCGAGGCCACGAAGTACACCATCGAGCGCATCCGCAGGGGCGAGAACACCATCTCGGTGACCGGCAACGTGCTGCGCGACTACCTGACGGACCTGTTCCCCATCCTCGAGCTGGGCACCTCCGCCAAGATGCTGTCGATCGTTCCACTGATGGCCGGCGGCGGCCTGTTCGAGACCGGCGCGGGCGGCTCCGCCCCCAAGCACGTGCAGCAGCTCGTCGAGGAGAACTACCTCCGCTGGGATTCGCTCGGCGAGTTCCTGGCGCTGGCCGCCTCGTTCGAGCACCTCGCACAGACGGAGGGCAACGACCGCGCCGCGGTGCTGGCCGCCACGCTGGACCGCGCCAACGGCGAGTTCCTCGATCAGGACAAGTCGCCCACGCGCCGCGTCGGAGGCATCGACAACCGCGGTTCGCACTACTGGCTGGCCCGCTACTGGGCCGACGAGCTGGCCGCGCAGACCGACGACGCCGCACTGGCTGAGACCTTCAAGCCGGTCGCGCAGGCGCTGGCGGACAGGGAGCAGCAGATCCTCGACGAGCTGATCGGTGTGCAGGGCAAGAAGGCCGACATCGGCGGCTACTACCGCCCGGATCAGGAGAAGACCTCCGCGGTGATGCGCCCCAGCGGCACGCTCAACGAGATCATCGACTCGCTCTGATCGCTGCAGCAGATGCAGCAACGCGCCCGTGACCTCCTGGCCGGAAGGCTGGTGGTGGTCACGGGCGCTTCTGCTGGCATCGGCAGGGCGTTCGTGGAATCCGTGGCCTCGCCCGGCACGCGCTTCGTGCTGGTGGCCCGACGGCGCCCTGAGCTGGAATCGCTCGCTGAGGCCGTGTGGGCACGGGGCGGGGAGGCGCCGGTGCAGGCCGTGGACCTCCGGGACCCTGGCCGTCAAGGAACTGCGCCGAGAACTGGGCTCCGCTGCCACGCCGAGAAGCATCAAGGTCGCCGGCCCCTGACGGGACCGGCGACCTCGCAAGAATTGGGGGGAGAATACTCGCAGATGCCCCTCTACAGGGGGCATGCGACCGTTTCCTCTCCTTGATTCTCAGGCGGTCTGGCCTTCGTGCTTGCCCTCGCCGATCTCCTCGACGAGCTTCTTGTTGAAGGCGGGCAGGTCGTCGGGCGTGCGGCTGGAGACCAGGCCCTGATCCACCACGACCTCTTCATCGACCCACTCGGCGCCGGCGTTGCGCAGGTCCGTCTGCAGGCTGGAGTACGAGGTGAGCTTGCGGCCCTTCAGCACGTCGGCCTCGGTGAGGATCCAGCCGCCGTGGCAGATCACGCCCACCGGCTTGTGCTCCGCGAAGAAGTCGCGGGTGAACTTCACCGAGGCTTCGTCCATGCGCAGGTGATCGGCGTTGACGACGCCGCCGGGCAGGACGAGCGCGTCGAAATCTGCTGCCTTGACGTCGGCGCTGGCCTTGTCAACCTTCTGGGTGTGACCATTCTTGCCCTCCACCTCGCCGCTCTCTGGGGCGACCAAGGTGAGCTCAGCGCCCTCCTGCTCGAGCGTCTCCCAGGGGCTGGTGAGTTCGGAATCCTCATAACCATCGGTCAGGAGGAAAGCGACCTTCTTGCCGGACAGCTTGGACATTGTCATCTCCTATTGTTGGGGTGCTTTCCAGGCTAGCCAGCGTCCAGTCGTCGTCCAACCCCCTTTAGTGTGGCTGATCCCCTGATGAGGAGCATTGATTCAGGCATCGCATGATGCGAATATTGATGCATGCGCACGACTGTCACCCTCGACGAGGAACTGTTGGAGAAGGCCAGCAAACTGACCGGCATCAGCGAACGCTCCGCCCTTCTGAGGGAAGGGCTCAACGCGCTGATCCGCGCCGAGAGCGCCCGCCGCCTGGCAGCACTGGGAGGAAGCGATCCTGACGCGGCAGCGCCCCACCGACGTCGGGATGAGCCTCGGTGATTCTCGCCGACACATCCATCTGGATCGATCACCTCCATCGCCCTGAGGAAGCGCTTCGGAAACACCTGGTGGCCGGAGCGATCAGGACCCACCCGCTCGTCATCCACGAACTGGCACTGGGGTCGATCCGCAACCGCGAGGCGTTCCTCGAATCAATCAACGAACTCCTACGCCTTCCCGCCCTGACGCACTCCGAGTTCCTCGAGTTCGTCAAGCGGCGGGCCTTGTGGGGGCGGGGCCTCAGCGCCGTTGACGTGCATCTTCTGGGCTCAGTCGCCATCACCGAAGGCACCAGCTTGTGGACCAGGGACAAGCGGCTACGGGCAGCCGCCGAGGAATTGGGTCTCGGCTACTTGCCGGACTCCTCGAGTCGCCCGGCGACGTAGTCGATGTCCTTGTCCCCACGGCCGGACAGGTTGACCACGATGACCTCGTCGCGGCTCATCGACCGGGCGATCCGCATCGCATGGGCCAGCGCATGGCAGGACTCCAGGGCAGGGATGATGCCCTCGGTGCGGCACAGGAGCTTGAACGCGTCGAGCGTCTCGTCGTCTGAGGCGTGCACATACTCGACGCGGCCGATGTCGCGCAGGTGCGCGTGCTGCGGCCCGATGCCGGGGTAGTCCAGGCCGGAGGCGATGGAGTGCACAGCGGACGGCTCGCCGTCCTCGTCCTGCAGCACCATCGTCTTCATGCCGTGCAGCATGCCGTGCGTGCCGTGCGTCATGGTGGCCGCGTGCTCGCCGATGGTGCTCAGGTCGCGGCCGGCGGGCTCCACGCCGAAGATCTTGACCGACTCGTCGTCGAGGAATGCGTTGAAGATGCCCATGGCGTTGGATCCACCACCCACACAGGCGACCACAGCGTCCGGCAGCTTGTTCTCCTTGGCGAGGATCTGTTCGCGGGTCTCGCGCCCGACGATGGACTGGAAGTCGCGCACGATGGTGGGGTACGGGTGCGGGCCGACGACGGAGCCGATCGCGAAGAAGGTGTCCTTGTAGTCGGCTGCGAACACGTCGAAGGCCGAGTCGACGGCATCCTTCAGACACGCGCCGCCACTTGTGACTGGCACGATGGTGGCCCCGAGAAGCTCCATCCGCACGACGTTGGGTCGCTGCTTCTCGATGTCGATGGCGCCCATGTGGATCTCGCACTCGAGCCCCAGCAGAGCCGCGGCGGTGGCGAGCGCGACGCCATGCTGGCCGGCACCGGTCTCGGCGAGCAACTTCTTCTTGCCCATCCGCTTCGCGAGGAGCCCCTCACCCAGGCAGTGGTTGATCTTGTGTGCGCCCGTGTGGTTGAGGTCTTCGCGCTTGAGATAGATGGTGGCGCCGCTGAGCTCCTGAGTCAGCCGCTCGGCCTTGAACAGCGGCGACGGCCGCCCCACGTAGTCGGTCAGGAGCGCGTCATACTCCGCCATGAACGACGGGTCAGCGATCGCTTCCTGGTATGCCTCAGCCACCTCCGCAAGGGGCGTCTCGAGCTGGGGCGGCACGAACCGTCCGCCGTACTGACCGAAGAATCCATCTGCTGCGTTGCTCACGGTGCTGAGCCTACTGACCCGGCCCCCGCCCGCCCGCACGGCCCCTGCCCATCGTCATTGGCCACTGAGCATCGTGCCCGCGCTGGTTGAGCCCGCGAGTTCTACGAGCGGTGTCGAAACCTCTGAAGCCTCCCCAGCACCTTCACCACGGCGGTTGTGCTCCGTCTAGGCTGGGGGAAGAAGGACGCGAGTGTTACCCGAACGCATGGAAGGCGACCTCGGGCTGCCACGTCCCGGCGTGGCCTCGAAACTCGCGGCCTGGCGGCTGGCCTGGAGCGAGATCTCCCGCGGCCACGTGCTGATCCGCTCCCTCGAACAGGTCCACGGCGAGCCCGGCTCACCGGAACTGGCCAAGGATCTCAGCGCGTTGCGGGAAGAGGTGGTGGCCGAGCGCCGACGCCTCGGTCGCCGTCGAAGTGGAGCGCCAGCCGGCAGCCTGCAGTCGCTGCAGCAGGAGATCGACGCCTGCAACCACCACTTCGAGCAGATGTCGAAGGAGTTGGGCCAACGGTTGGCGGAGGAACACCGCTGCTGGGCGAGCACCTGTACGGCGCGGACCAGCCTGGCGCCACTCAGGCGAGGGCGACGCCGAGCCCGAGGGCCGCCGCGTTGGCGGCCACCTCGGCGGCCACGACGATGTCGCTGGCCGCGTTGCCCAGGTTCTGGCAGAGCAAACGGCCGATCGGGCGCCCTTCTGCCAGACGACGACCCACCCAGTCGGTCGCCAGCGGGTAATCCTCCCCCAGCTTCGCGGGGGCGACGGCGGCGAACTGGTCCACATCGTCGGACCAGACGATGCACGTCGACGCCAGGCCGGCGCCCACCGAGCTGGCGTAATCCAGCGGCAGCAGCACCACGTCGTCGCGCAGCGGCTCGCCGTCGAGCTCTGAACCGTGAAGCCCGATGGGCAGCCCCGTGATGATGGCCCCAGCGCGGGCGAGGGCGCCACGCGACTGCGACACCGCAATCTCCAGCCCAACTCCCGCAGCAAAGCCCCGGACGTCCTCGAGCGCTTCGGCCCGGCGACCCACGACGGTCACGTCGCGGTACCCCAACACGGCGAGCACCCGCAGGTGCGAGCGGGCCTGCGTGCCGGTGCCCACGAAGACGACCGGCTCATCGACCGGCACGAACGCCCGCAGGGAGGCACCGGTCACCGCAGCGGTGCGCAGCGCGGTCAGCGCCCCGGCAGCCATCAGACACACGGGCGCGCCCGTCTCAGCATCACTGACGATCATCAGGCCGTTGGCCGTCGGCAGCCCCAACGAGGCGTTCTCGGGCACCAGGGTGATCCACTTGCAGCCCAACAACCCCGGCGCAGACACAGGCATGGCGTTGGCGAACGCGTTGTCCCCGAACGTCACCGTGGGTTTGGGCGGCACCTGCGCCTCGCCGTCGGCACGCATCCGCAGCGCCTGCTCCGCAAGCTCGACGGCGCGCTCGGGCGACGGCAGCGCGGCCTCGACGGCGGCGTCGCTGAGGTAGCGCAATTCCCCGGTCACCGGGTCAGACCAGGACGGCGGCGCCGGGACCCTCGACGGCCTGCACCTCTCCCAGCACCCAGGACTCCACGCCGCGACCCTTCAGCAGCGCCAGCGCCGCGTCGACCTCGCTCTGCGGCAGCATGGCCACCATGCCCACACCCATGTTCAGAGTGGCGTCGATGTCCGGCTGCGACACCTCGCCCACCTCCTGCACCAGCTGGAAGATGGCCGGCGGGGTCCAGCTGGAGCGCTGCAGCACGGCGGTGTGGTCACCGGGCATCACGCGGGCCAGGTTGTTGGCCAACCCGCCGCCGGTGACGTGGCTCATGGCATGCACCTCAACCTCGCGGATGAGTTCCAGCACGTCGAGGGCGTAGATCTTCGTGGGCTCCAGCAGTTCCTCGCCGAGGGTGCGACCCAACTCGTCGACGTGGCGGTCCAGCGACCACCCCGCCTGCTCCAGCAGCACATGCCGCACCAGGGAGTAGCCGTTGGAGTGCAGGCCGGAGGCGGCCATCGCGATGACCGCGTCGCCCGCGCGAACGCGCTGAGCGCCCAGGATCTTCGACTTCTCGACGACACCGGTGGTGGCGCCCGCGATGTCGTACTCGTCGGGTCTCAACAGCCCGGGGTGTTCGGCCGTCTCGCCGCCCAGCAACGAGCAGCCGGCCGCCACGCACGCCTCCGCGATGCCCTTCACGATGGCCGCGATCCGCTCGGGCACCACCTTGCCGCACGCGATGTAATCCGTCACGAACAGCGGCTCGGCGCCGGCGACGACCAGGTCGTCGACGAGCATGCCGATCAGGTCGAAACCGATCGTGTCGTGCTTGTCCATGGCCTGCGCGATGGCGACCTTGGTGCCCACGCCGTCGGTGGAGGTGGCCAGCACGGGGTGTTCGTAGTGCTTGAAGGCGGAGGCGTCGAAGAAACCGGCGAACCCGCCGAGCCCGCCGAGCACCTCGTTGCGCCGGGTCTGGGCGACGTGGGCCTTCATCAGTTCGACGGCGCGGTCGCCCGCCTCGATGTCGACGCCGGCTGCTGCGTAGGCGCTCTTCTGCTCGGTCACGTGATCTTCTCCAGTTTCAGCAGTTCGGCCTGGGCCGGTGGGATGGCGATGGGGTAGTTGCCGTCGAAGCAGGCGCGGCACAGGTTCCCGGCCGGCACCTGCGTGGCCTCGGTGAGCCCCTCCAGCGAGACGAAGCCCAGCGAATCCGCCCCGATGGAGCGGCAGATCTGGTCGACGGTCAGCCCGGGCGCGATGAGCTCGGCGCGGGTGGAGAAGTCGATGCCGTAGAAGCATGGCCACTCCACCGGCGGCGACGAGATGCGCACGTGCACCTCCGCGGCGCCCGCCTCGCGCAGCATCCGCACCAGCGCGCGCTGCGTGTTGCCGCGCACGATGGAATCGTCGACGACGACGAGCCGCTTGCCGCCGATCTCCTCCCGCAGCGGGTTGAGCTTCAACCGGATGCCGAGCTGTCTGATCGTCTGGCTGGGCTCGATGAACGTGCGGCCCACGTAGTTGTTCTTGACGAGGCCCTGGCCGTAGGGGATGCCGGAGGCGCGGGCGAAACCCACGGCCGACGGGATGCCGGACTGCGGGACGGGGATGACCATGTCCGCCTCGGCCGGGCACTCCTCGGCCAGCTTCTCCCCCACCCGGATCCGCACGGCGTTGACGCTCGACCCGGCGATCGTCGTGTCGGGGCGCGCCACGTAGACGTATTCGAAGATGCAGCCCTTCGGCTTGGCTTCGGCGAACCGGCGGGACCGGATGCCGCCCTCGTCGATGGTCAGCAGTTCGCCGGGTTCCACCTCGCGGATGAAGCTGGCGCCCACCAGGTCCAGCGCGGCGGTCTCGGAGGCCACCACCCAGCCGTTCGACAGGCGCCCCAGCACCAGCGGCCGCACCCCCTGCGGGTCACGCGCGGCGAACAGCGTGGTCTCGGTCATGAAGGTGAGGCAGAAGGCGCCCTTGATCCGCGGCAGCACCGTCATCGCGATGTCCTCGATGCCCTGCCCCGGGAAGGCGGCAATCAGCGCGGTGATCAGCGTGGTGTCGTTGGTCGAATCCATCGCCTTCTGCTTGGAGACGTGCTGCTCCGACGGCGCGAGCTCGGCCAGCCACTCCTCCAGCTCATGCGTGTTGGTGATGTTGCCGTTGTGTGCGAGCGCCAACCCCTTGCCCTGCACGGAGCGGAAGGTGGGCTGCGCGTTCTGCCACACGCTGGCCCCCGTCGTCGCGTAGCGGGTGTGCCCGATGGCGAGGCGGCCCTGCAGCGACCTCAGCGTCGCCTGGTCGAAGATCTGGCTCACCAGACCCATGTCCTTGAACACCATGATGCGCTCGAGGTTGGACACCGCCATCCCCGCGGACTCCTGCCCGCGGTGCTGGAGGGCGAACAGGCCGTAGTAGGTCAGTTGCGCAACATCCTCTTCCGGGGCGAACACCCCGAAGACGCCGCATTCTTCCTTCGGGCCCTCGAAAGCCCCGGAATGATCATTGCCCAGCACGGGGCGAACTCTACCCCTACTCTTAGGCCGCATGACGACGTGGCCGGGCTGGGCACTTCGCCAGGCCCGATTCCGAGACCGCGGCCACGATCATGGACCTCATCGTGGAACTCACCCACGAGCTGGGCATCGCCACCATCGTCACCACGCACGACCCGCTGCTGATGGAGCGCGCCGATCGCGTCGTCCGCCTCCTCGACGGAGTCGTGGTCTAACCGGAGGGACGGAGGGCCACCTGGGTGGCCTTCAGCACCGCCACCACCCGGTCCCCCGGCGCGAGGCCGAGTTCGCGCACCGCGGCCGGGGTGAGGTCCGCCGCCAGCCGTTGACCGGCGACGGTGAGGGTGATGCGCTGCACGGGCCAGCGGTCCTCGATCAGCTCGACGACGGCGGGCAGCTCGTTGCGCGGCGAGCCATGCGGGGCCGCCCGGAAGATCGACACCGCGGTGGGTGGGAACACTGCGCGGGCCTCGCCGTCGGGCAGTTCCTCTTCAGCGATGCCGGAGACCGCCACGCCCTCGCCCAGCGCCAGCTCACCCCCGCGTGCCCGGCCGCGCAGCAGATTGAGGCCGACGAACCCGGCCAGGAACGAGGTCTCCGGGCGTTGCACCAGCACGTCCACGGGGCCGTCGCCCACCACGGCGCCATCGGCCAGTTCGACGACGCGGTCGGCCAGCGAGACCACGTCGAGGAAGTCGTGGGTCACCAGCACGGTGGTCATCCCCTGCAGCCTAGATCGCAGCAGTCGGCGCAGCTCCGGGGTGACGGTGGCGTCGAGGGCGGCGAAGGGCTCGTCGAGCAGCATCACCTCGGGATCCGTCGCCAGTGCGCGGGCCAACGCCACGCGCTGCGCCTGCCCGCCCGACAGGTGCTGCGGCCGGCGCTCCCCGTAGCCTTCGAGCCCCACCGCGGCCAGCTCCGCGGCCGCCCGGGCGCGCGCCTCGGTCCTGCCCATCCCGCGGGAGCGGAGCCCGTAGGCCACGTTGTCCAGGACGGTGAGATGCGGAAAGAGCAACGCGCGTTGCTCCAGGTGGCCGAAGGGGCGTTGGTGCATGGGCACGGCCCGCTTCGGTGAGGACAGTTCGCGCCCGCGGAGGCTGACGGTGCCGGTGTCGGGCAGCAGCCCGCCGGCGATGAGTTCGATGAGGCTGGACTTGCCCGCCCCGTTCGGCCCCACGACCGCGACCGTCCGGCCCTCGGGGATGCCGACGTCGAGGTCCAGGCCGCGGGCCGCCACCGTCGCGTCGATGCGCACCGCGTCAGCCATGGCTGCCCCTCAGCCGCTGGGAGAGGCCGACGATGACCGCGGCCACCGCGAGCAGCACGACGGCCAGGGCGAGGGCGAGGTCGGTGTCGGTCTCGCGGAGGAGGTAGATCTCGAGCGGCAGCGTGCGGGTGACGCCCTGCAGCGAGCCGGCGAAGGTGAGGGTGGCGCCGAACTCCCCCAGCGCGCGGGCGAACGCGAGGGCGGTGCCGCTGGCGACTGCCGGAGCGAGCACCGGCATGGTCACGGTGAGGAACGTGCGGGTGGGGCTGGCCCCGAGGTGGGCCGCGGCGCGCTCGTAGTCGCCCCCGGCGGTGCGGATGGCGCCCTCCAGCGAGACCACGAGGAACGGGAGCGCGACGAAGGTCTGCGCGACGACGACGGCCGCGGTGGTGAAGCCGATCTCGATGCCCACTACGGACAGGTGCTGGCCGAGGAGGCCGCGGCGGCCGAGCGTGGTCAGCAGGGCCAGGCCAGCGACGACCGGCGGCAGCACCATGGGCACGGTCACGAGCGTGCGCACCCAGCCGGTCCACCGCCCCGTCGAGCGGGCCAGCACCAACGCCGTCGGCGTCCCGATGATGAGGACGAGGAGGGTGGAGACTACGCAGGTGGCGAGGCTGAGGCCGAGCGCGTCGAGCGCTCTCTCGGAGGTCAGGAGTTCAGGCAGGCGGGTCCAGGGAGCGCGGACGAGCAGCCCCAGGATGGGGACGGCCAGCAGCGCCAGCGCCACCCCGAACGGCACCCAGGCCCAGCGTGGGATGCTCATAGTGGCGGCCCGAACCCGAAGTGCTGGAGGTCGTCGACCCATTCGCCCACGAGGCTGTCCACGTACGCGCGGGCGGCCTCGGCGTGGGCGGCTCCCTTGACGACGGCGACCCAGTAGGTGTTGGGGTCATCCTCGGCGCCCGGCACGTCCATGATCTCGACCGAGTCGGAGCTGGCGGCGTCGGTGGCGTAGACCAGGCCGGCGTCGGCCTCGCCGGAGGCGACCTTGCCCAGCACGTCGGTGACCTTGGTCTCCTCGGAGACGGGCTTGAGGGTGAGCTCGTTGGCGTCGGCGAACTTCTTGGTGGCCGCGCCACAGGGCACCTCTTCGGCGCAGATCACGAGCTTGACGCCGTCGAGCGAGTCGTCGAAGCCGGTCACGTTGCCGGGGTTGCCGGTGGGCACCACGAGCACGAGGTAGTTGGTGGCGAACATCTGGGGTTCGCCGTCGATGAGGCCCTCTTCGACGGCGCGGTCCATGTTCTTCTTGTCCGCCGAGGCGAACACGTCTGCCGGTGCGCCGCCGGCGATCTGGTCGACGAGGCCGGAGGAGCCGTCGAAGGAGTAGTTCGCGTTGGGCTCGATCTCGGGCAGGATCTGGTTGAGCGACGCGGCGGCGAACACGATGGGATCGGCGCCGGCGGCCTGCGTCTCTGCGGGCGGGGCATCCGTGGCCCCTGTCTCGGCCGGGGTGGTCTGGCCGCAGGCTGCGAGCAGCAGCGCGGCCGCGGCGGTGGCGAGCAACTTACGCACGTGCGGTCCTTCCTTCGATGGTGACATTGGTGGCCTTGATGACGGCGGTGGCCACGGAACCGGCCTTGAGGCCCAACTCCTCGACCGCCTCGGTGGAGATCAGCGACACGATGCGGTAGCGCCCGCACTGCATCTCCACCTGGCTCATGACGCGGTCCGAGACCACGCGGGTCACGATGCCGGTGAGGTGGTTGCGGGCCGAGCGCACCCCGACCCCGGAATCGAGCGAATCCAGCGAGTCATCGGCCAGATCCTTCACGAGGGCGGCGAGGTCCTCCCCCGCGACGGCTTTCTTACCCTGCTCGTCGGTGGCGCGCAGTTTCCCGGAGTCGATCCAGCGACGAACGGTGTCATCGCTGACGCCGAGCAACGCGGCAGCCTCATTAATCCTCAAATGCGTCATAAAGTCACCATATCTCACCGCACTTACGGTTTAGCACATCGTTACGGGATTGATCCAAAGAAGTTGTTCATGGCCCTAGAATGTGGGCCATGACCTATCCCGCCGCCGTGATCATCTGTTCCGACCGTGCCGCCGCCCAGGTGTATGAGGATCGGTCCGGGCCCATCGCAGCCAGCGCTTTGGAGACGGCCGGGTTCACCGTCGCCCATCGCGTGATCGTGCCTGACGACCCGGAGCAGATCCGGCAGGCCATCTGGGACGCCGTGGTCACGGCCGGGGCCCGCGTGGTCGTCACCAGCGGCGGCACCGGGGTCAGCCCCACCGATGTGACGGTCGAGGTGACCCGCGAGCTGATCACCTACGAGCTGCCGGGCCTCATGGAGGAGGTGCGGCGCCGGGGCAGCCAGATCCAGCCGCTGGCGCTGCTGAGCCGCGGGGTCGCCGGGGTGCTCGTCTTCGACGACGCCAAGCGCGCCCTCGTGATCAACGCCCCCGGTTCCCGGGGCGGGGTGCGTGACACCATGGCGGTGGTGGGCCCGCTGCTGACCCACATCGTCGAGCAGCTCGACGGCGCGGACCACGACATGACGCTGCCCGATTCCGCCCCGCACCCCTGAAAATCAGGAGGGGATGAGTTCCCCGTGTCGTCGATCTTCTGGTCCAAGCCATTGGAGAAGCGACGCGTCGATGGTGCGCAGCTTGGTGCCGGTGATCCCGACTAGTTCGGGCGGGTCCAGTCGCCCGAGCGGCCGCCGCTCTTGGCGGTGATCTTCGCCGAGACGATCTCGGCGGAGCGGTCGACCCCCTTGACCATGTCGACGATCGCCAACGCCGCGACGGTCACGGACGTGAGCGCCTCCATCTCGACCCCGGTGCGGTCCGCGGTGCGGACGGTGGCGGTGATGTCCACCCCTTCGTCGGTGATCTCGAGGTCGACGACGCAGCCGTGGACGCCGATGATGTGGGCCAGGGGCAGCAGATCCGGGGTCTTCTTCGCGGCGGCGATGCCGGCGACACGGGCAACCGCGAGCACGTCGCCCTTGGGCACGGTGCCGCTGCGCAGCGTGTCGACGACGTCCGGCGAGGTGCGCACTGTCGCCACGGCGGTGGCTGAGCGCACCGTCGGTTGTTTGGCGGTGACGTCGACCATGCGGGCCTGGCCCTGACCGTCGAGATGGGTGAATTCCATGGCGCGTAATCTACTCTTTCGCGAACTTCTGCGGCGGGTGCGGTCAGCGGGTCAGGAGTACTTCGACGGTCTCGCCGGGCCCGTCGAGTTCGGCCGGGACGACGGCGAGGCCGTCAGCCAGGTGCAGGGAGGCGATGAGGTGCGAGCCGGAGCCGAGCGCGTGCGACGGGGCGATTCCGCCGTCGATCAGCCGCACCGGGATGTACTGGCGCCGGTTGGAGGATTTGCGCCACGTCTGGCCTACCGGCAGGAGGATCGAGTCTGGGTGGAGGCGTCCCTCGATACGATCTCGCTCGTTCCTCGCGAGATCACTCGGGACGCCAGCGAAGGCGGCGAGGAGGGGGCGCAGGAACATCCAGGCCGAGACCCAGGCGCTGACCGGGTTGCCGGGTAGGCCGAGGAATGCGACGTCGCGGCCGTCCGGGGCGCGCAGCTTCCCGCTGGCCTGTGGCTTCCCTGGCTGCATGTTGACCTTCACAAAGTCGATGTCGCCCTCGGTGACCTGGCGCACCACCTCGAACGCGCCGACGGAGACCCCGCCGGTGGTCACCACCACGTCGGCGGCCAGCGCCTCGTCGAGGGCGGCGCGGAACTCCTCGGGGTCGTCCCCGACGGCGCGGCGCAGGCTCACCTCTCCCCCGAACCGCTGCACCAGCCCGGCCAGGAGATACGAGTTGGAGTCTGGGATCTGGCCGAAACCGAGCTCGGTGCCGGGGGCGACCAGTTCGTCGCCGGTGGCCAGCACGGCCACCCGGGGGCGGCGGCGCAACGGCACCGTGGCGTAGCCGATCGACGACGCGGCCCCGGTGGTTTCCGGGCCCCAGCGGGTGCCGGCGGCGAGCACGACGTCGCCCACCGCGACGTCCTCCCCGCGGCGGCGCACGTGACGCCCCTCGGCGACCACCTCGCGCACCTCCACCTCCGCGGGCAGCGGCGCATCGCCCATCGGCTGATCCGTCTGCTCCACGGGCACCACTGAATCGGCCCCCTCTGGCATGGGGGCGCCGGTCATGATCCGCACGCACTCCCCCGCGCCGACCGTGGGCGCCGACGCGGCACCCGCCGGCACGTCGCCGACGACGCTCAGCCGCACGCCTTCGGCGAGGTCGGCGGCGCGCACCGCGAAGCCGTCCATCGCCGAGTTGTCGAACGGCGGCACCGCGAACCGGGCCGGGAGGTCCTCGGCCAACACCTGACCGGAGCCGCCTCCCACCGCCACCTCCTCGGCCGGGAGGGGGTGGGCCAACGCCACCACCCGGGCCAGGTAATCCTCAACGCTGATCATGACAATGCCTTTCTGAGCGGGAGCACCGACCATCGGGCGCGGGCGGCGTCCAGCACCATGACCCTACCCACCAGCGGTTCGCCGAAACCGGCGAGCAGCTTGATCGCTTCCGTCGCCTGCAGGGCGCCGACCTGGCCCACCATGGCGCCGAGCACGCCGATCTCGGTGGCCACCGGGTAGTCCCCGGGAGCCGGTTCCTCCGGGATGAGGTCGCGTAGATACAGGGCGTCGCCATGGGCGCCTGGCACCCCGAACACCGAACACTGCCCCTGCATGCCCACCGCCGTGGCCCACACCACGCGGGCGCCGACGGCCTGGGCGGCGTCTGAGATGAGGAACTTGGCGCCGAAGGTGTCGCAGCAGTCCAGCACCAGGTCGTAGCCACCGAACAGGTCGACGGCGCGCTCATAGGTGAGGAACTCCGGCAGCACCCCGACGGTGACGTCCGGGTTGATCGCGCGCATCCGCTCCGCCGCGGATTCGGCCTTGTTGCGGCCCAGCTCTGTGTGCAGCACCTGGCGCTGCATGTTCTTCAGTTCGACGGTGTCGCCGTCGACCACGTCGATGCGCCCCACCCCGGCTGCGGCGAGGTAGGTGAGCGCCGGGGAGCCGAGCCCGCCGGCGCCGATGACCAGCACCTTCGAGGCCAGGAGCTGCCGCTGCCCCTCGACGCCTATGCCGACCACGTCGATGTTGCGGACGTAGCGCTCGTGGTTGAGGTGCCCGGTCAGGGGCATGCCGACCACTCGTGGGTGCCGTCGGCGAGGAACTGCTTCTTCCAGATCGGCAGACGTTCCTTCGCCGCGTCCACGAAGTCGGCGATGCAGGTGAACGCCTGCACGCGGTGCGAGGCGGCCACGGCGACGTAGAGGGCCACTCCCCCGATGTCGAGATGCCCGACGCGGTGCTGGGCCACGATCGCATGGACCCCTTCGCGGTCCTCGAACTCCCGGATGACCTCGGCCATCACGTCGCCGGCGGACGGGTGGCCGCTGTACTCGATGCCGGTGACCGACTTGCCGTGGTCATGGTTGCGCACCACACCGGCGAACGTCACGACGGCGCCTGCGCGGTCGTCGGAAACTGCTGCGAGCAGCGCATCGGTGTCGACGTCCTCGGACGTCACTCCAGGAAAACGGGTCATACTCACCACCTTAGATCCTGGCTCGGACCCTCACCGTGAGCAATTGGATAGGGTCAACGATTCCGTAACAGCGTTTCACCGGCGTGTCGCGCGACGACCCCATCCAATTGCTCACCGACGTGACCACCGCAAGCGACATCAGCTGGGCTTCGGCGCGCCGGGGCGGGCGTAGCGCAGCCAGGTGATGACGATGCACACCACGGCGAACACGGCGCCGATGATGTAGAACACCGTCGGCGACATGAGGGTCAGGCCCACACCGAACAGGAACGGCCCGAACGCGGCGATGGCGGCGGTCCAGCCGATCACGCCGCCGGCCTGGCGGCGTTCGAAGATCATCGGCATCTGTTTGAACGTGGAGGCGTTGCCGATGCCGGAGAACAGGAAGATGGCCAGCATGCCCCACAGGAACAGGGTGAACCCACTCTGGAGGGATTCGGCGCTGCTGTAATCCGGGGTGAGCGCGGGGATGGTCACGATGATGGAGGCCAGGATGCCGATGCCGGAGATGAGGGTCCAGACAGCGCCGCCCATCCGGTCTGTGAGTGGCGAGAACAGGACGCGGGCACCAGCCCCGACCAGGGGGCCGAGGAACACGAACTTCACCGGATCCGGCACGTTGTAGCCGTCGACCAGCAGTTGGGCGGTCTCGCCGGCCCCTTCGACGATCTGCGGGTTGGCCGCGCCGTACAGGTTGGCCATGAGCAGCCCGAACTGTGCGGACAGGCCGGAGAAGGTGCCGAACGTCATGATGTAGAGCAGCGTCATCAACCAGGTGTCGGGGTTGTTGAAGATGTCGAACTGTTGGCGGATGTTGGCCTTCACCGGCACGGATTTCAGCACGATGTAGGCCCAGATGGCACCGACGAGGATGAACGGGATGTAGACCAGCGCGGAGTTCTGGTACCAGACGGTGACCGGGTCCTGCCCTGCGACGGACATCTGCTGCGAGCCGAGGAACGCGAACATGCCGAACGAGATCAGCCACGGGGTGAGCAGCTGCACCAGCGACACGCCGAAGTTGCCGATGCCGGCCTGCAGGCCGAGCGCGGTGCCCTGCATGCGGCGGGGGAAGAAGTAGGAGGTCGACGGCATGAAGCCGGAGAACGCGCCGCCACCGATGCCGGCGAGGAAGGCCAACGCCATCAGCCGCCAGTACGGCACGTCGGGGTTGGTGACCTCGAAGCCCCAGCCCAGCACGGGCAGGATCAGCAGTAGCGTGGTCAGCGTGACCATCTTGCGGGTGCCGATCTTGGGTGGCAGCACCATCCAGATCAGGCGCAGGAGGCCGCCGGACAGGCCTGGCATGGCCGCCATCCAGTACAGCTGGGACTTGGTGAAACTGAACCCCAACGCATTGAGTTTGGGGATGATCGCGCTGGGCAGAAACCAGGCGACGAAACACAAGGTGAGCGTGAACGTCGTCACGATGAGGGTGTGCCAGGCGAGCTTCTTGTCCCAGGTGGCTTCATCCTCGGGGTCCCAGGCGACGAGCCAGTCACCCTTGGTTTCAAGCTTGTCGGTGGTCATGCCTGCGCCTCCTTGGGCAGTTCGATGGTTCCGGCCAGCTCAGGAGTCTTGCCTTCCAGCATCCGGACAATGGTGACGTGCATCCAGACCGCGCAGATGCCGGTGAGGATGAAGATGACGAAGAAGGTGCTGCTGGGGAAGCCGGACCAGGTCTTCGAGTAGGCGAACAGAGGCGGGAGGATGAAGCCGCCCAGACCACCGAGCATGCCGACGAGGCCACCGACCGAGCCGACGTTGTCGGGGAAGTACTCGGGGATGTGCTTGAACACCGCGGCCTTGCCCAGGCCCATCGCGCAGCCCAACAGGAAGACCAGGATCACGAACCACGGCAACGACATCATGTAATGGAGGTGGTCGGTGGTGGATCCGTTGGGGTGGGTGATGGTGATGAAGCCGTTGGGCATCATGAGCACACCGCTGGAGAACAGCATCAGGGCGAACGTCCAGTACATGACCGAACGGGCGCCCCACCGGTCTGACAGCCAACCGCCGACGGGGCGCAGCAGCGAGGCGGGGAAGATGAAGCTGGCCGTCAGCAGACCTGCCAACGCCAGGTCGATGTCGAAGTTGTCGACGTAGTACTTCGGCAGCCACGCCGACAGCGCCACGTAGGCGCCGAAGACGGCCACGTAGTAGAGGCTGAAGCGCCACACCCGCACGTCTTTGAGGGGCTGCAGCATCTCCGACAGCGGCTTGGAACTGCCCGGTGCACGGTCCACGCGCGGCACCAGCAGCCAGGTGGCGATGCCGGTGAGCACCAGCAGCAGCGCGTAGATGACGGGGATGAGCCGCCAGCCACCCTGAACGCCCAGGATCAGCGTGGAGCCCGCCGTCGCCGCGATCAGTCCGGGGCCGATGAACTTGGTGACCGACGCGCCGACGTTACCGGCGCCGAACACGCCGAGCGCCAGACCCTGACGGTCCTTGCCGTACCAGGCGGAGTTCCACGCGGTGCCCACGGAGAAGAGGTTGCCCGCGAAGCCCACGAGAAACGCCAGCACGAGCAACATCATGTAGTTCTGCGCCGTCGACACCAGGTAGGCCGGAATGGCGCAGGCGAACAGCAGGAACAAGGTGACCTTACGGCCACCGATGCGGTCCGTGATGATGCCGGCGGGCAGCCGCCACATCGACCCGTTGAGGACGGCCACGGCCGAGACCCAGCTGAGCTGTTCATCGGTGAGGCCCAGTTCCTGCTGGATGGGGATGCCCAGGATGCCGAACATCAACCACACCGCGAACATCAATGTGAACGCGATGGTGGACATCGTCATGACGCGGCCGGCGCCCTTGCCCGTTTCGTGAATGGGCGCGACCTCAATGAGCTTGCTCAACGAGCACCTCTTCTATTGTGTTCTGGCGGTGATCTGGAGTGGCGGGCAGACTCAGCGTCGAGTCTGCTGCCGGTCGGGGGTACCGACGGGGTCCCAGCCGCGGCCGGTGCGGGTCTGCGACGACTCCCCCACCGGTCCGCGGGAGCGGTACACGATGTAGGGGCGGAACAGGTAGTGGAACGGCGCCGTGAAAGCGTGCACCAGGCGGGTGAACGGCGTGATGATGAACAGCGTCATGCCCATCAGCACGTGCACCTGGAACTGCCAGGTGGCGGCACCCATCGCCTCGACGTTCGGGTTGAACATGAACAGCGAGCGGAACCACACGGAGACGGTCTCGCGGTAGTTGTGCTCCTCGCCGGTGGCGTAGGTGCCACCGGTGAGCGTGGCCACCATGCCCATGCCGACCACGCCGGCCAGCACGACGTACATGACCTTGTCGTTGACGGTGGTGGCAGCGAAGACGGAACCATGGGTGCGCCGACGCCAGATCAACATGACCAGCGCGACGCAGAGCGCCAGGCCCGCCAGTCCACCACCGACGAGCGCCACCGTGTGGTAGTTGTGCTGACTGATACCCACCCAGTCAGTGAACGCCTTGGGAATGACCAGGCCCATGAGGTGCCCCATGAGCACCGCCAACAACGCGAAGTGGAACAGCGGTGAGGCGATTTTGAGCATCTTGGACTCGTACAGCTGGGAGGAGCGCGTCGTCCACCCGAACTGGTCAAACCGGTAGCGCCAGATCAGTCCGCCGACCAGAACAATCACCATCAGGTAGGGAAGGATCCCCCAGAGCAAGATGTTCATCGTGTACTTCCTTGGAGTTGTGGGTATGGCAGAAGGGTGGAGTTCAGGCCCACCGTTTCGGTGGGTGGGCCTTCGATCAGCGCCTGCACCTCGGCACGCGTCGCCGGGGAGGGCCCGCCGAGTTCGGTGCAGATGGCCGCGACGATGCCCGCCTGCGGCAGCTTGTCCTCGGCCAGGCCGATGCGCAGCAATTCCAAGGAGGCACGGTAGCGGTTGAGCAGACCCAGGCCCAGCTCGGGATGGCCGACGGCGGCGAACTCGAGCACCATGGGCAGGAAGTCCGGCAACTCGCCGGCGAGATCGACGAGCAGCCCGGACTCGCGGTAGGTCTGCTTGATGGCGGCCAGCACCTCGCCGCGACGGCGGGTGTCGCCGTCGGTCCAATAGGTGAGATGCAACGCGTGCCGGCGGGACAGGTCGAACTCCTGCACGTGCCAGGACTGCAGTTCCATGATGGGCATGGAACGCAGGTGCGTGATTGTCGGGGCGAAAGCTGCGGCTGCCCGCGTCTGAGCCACCGCTGCTTCGATGAGGTCGAGCCGCTCGAGCAGCTCCTCATCCGGGTAGGTCAGCAGTAGGCCGGCAGCCTGGAAGACGACTTCGCGCATCATGCCCCCGACGGATCGGTCTGGCGCGCCTTGGCGTCCGCGAAGCTCTCAATCGCCACGGGCACCGGGCGGCCAGAGGACGAACCGAACGGGCCGTCTCCGCCGGCACCGGGACCACCTTCGAAGTCCAGCGAGCAGCCCATCTCCTCGAGATTGTGGGCGTCTTCGTAGTGAGCTTTCGGGATGACGTAGCGCTCGTCGTACTTGGCGATGGCCAGCAGCCGGTACATCTGCTCCATTGCACCGGGCTCCATGCCGACGGCGTGCGCCAGTTCCGGTTGCCGCTCACGGCCCAACGTGACGTCACGCATGTAGGCGCGCATAGCGGCCAGCTTCTGCAGCACCAGGGTGACCACCTCTGCATCGCCCGCGGTGAAGAGCTCGGCGAGGTACTCCACCGGGATGCGCAGCGAATCGATGGCACCGAAGAGGTTGCCACCAGCCTCGGAGTCATGGCCCTGTTCCTTCAGGAGGTCCACGACGGGCGACAGCGGCGGTACGTACCAGACCATGGGCATGGTGCGGTACTCCGGATGCAGCGGCAGCGCCACCTTGAAGTGCTTGATCAGTGCGTACACCGGCGACTTCTGGGCGGCCTCGAGCCAGTCAAGCGGAATGCCGTTGGCTTTCGCGTCTGCGATGACCTGCGGATCTGAGGGGTCCAGCATGAGGTCGAGTTGGGCCTCGTACAGGTCCTTCTCATCCGCCAGCGCAGCCTCGGTGACCTTGTCAGGGTCGTACAGGATGATGCCGATGTAGCGCAGCCGGCCAACGCAGGTCTCGGAGCACACCGTGGGCAGGCCCACCTCGAGGCGCGGGTAGCACATGGTGCACTTCTCGGCCTTGCCAGAGCGGTGGTTGAAGTAGATCTTCTTGTACGGGCAGCCGGTGATGCAGTGGCGCCAGCCGCGGCACTTGTCCTGGTCCACCAGCACGATGCCGTCCTCGGCCCGCTTGTAGATGGCACCCGACGGGCAGGCGGCCATGCACGACGGGTTGAGGCAGTGTTCACAGATGCGGGGCACGAAGAACATGAAGGTCTTCTCGTACTCCGCCTTGATCTGCTGGTTGGCCTCGTCGCGCAGCTTCTCCACGATCGGATCCTGCTCGATGGTCTCGTGGATACCGCCGAGCGAGTCGTCCCAGTTCGCGGAGGCCTTGATGGCCATGTCGTCGCCGGTGATCAGCGACTTCGGGCGGGCGACGGGGAAGTCGTCGCCCAGGGGCGCCTGGATGAGCTGCTCGTAGTCGTAGGTCCACGGCTCGTAGTAGTCACCCAGTTCGGGTTGGACCGGGGAGGCGAAGATGCTCAGCAGCTTCTTGAACCGGCCGCCGGAGCGCAGCTTGAGCCGGCCGGACTTCGTGCGGATCCAGCCGCCCTGCCATTTCTCCTGGTCTTCGTAGCGGCGTGGGTAGCCCAGCCCGGGGCGGGTTTCGACGTTGTTGAACCAGACGTATTCGGTGCCGGCCCGGTTGGTCCAGGCCTGTTTGCACGTGACGGAACACGTGTGGCATCCGATGCACTTGTCCAGGTTCATCACCATGGCGACCTGGGCCATGACGCGGCGCTGCTTGGCCATCAGTACTGCACCTCCTGCGAGCGGCGGCGCACGGTCGAGACGATGTCGCGTTGCACGCCGGTGGGGCCGATGTAGTTGAAGGCGTACGCCTGGTGGGCGTAGCCGCCGATGAGATGGGTGGCTTTCAGCAGGATGCGGGTCACCGAGTTGTGGATGCCGCCGCGGCGGCCGGTGGCCTCGGATTTGGGCACGTCGATGGTGCGTTCCTGCGCGTGCTGCACGTAGGCGATGCCGTCGGGCAGCTTGGGCGTGACGACGGCGCGGGCGACGAAGACGCCGTTGGCGTTGGTCAGCTCGATCCAGTCGTTGTCCTTCACCCCGATCGAGGCCGCGTCGTTGACACTCAGCCAGGCTTGAGGTCCACCTCTACCCAGACTCAACATGAACAGGTTGTCCTGGTATTCGGAGTGGATGGACCACTTGTTGTGGACGGTGAGGTAGCGCACCGTGATGGCCTTCTCCCCCGTCGGGCCGATCTCCGGTTCACCATAGGCGGTGGACATGTCCAGCGGGGGCCGGAAGGTGGGCAGTTGCTCGCCCGCATCTGTCATCCAGTCGTGGTCCAGGAAGAAGTGCATCCGGCCAGACAGGGTGTGCCAGGGCTTGAGCCGCTCAACGTTGATGGTGAACGCCGCGTAGCGTCTGCCACCCGTCTCCGAGCCGGACCATTCCGGCGAGGTGATCACGGGTTGCGGCGCCTGTTGCGTCTCGACGAACGTGATGCGGCGGTGCTCCAGGCCCTCGGAGAGGTCTGCCAACTCGCGACCGGTCTTCTTCTCCAGCGTGCGGAAGCCCTGCGTCGCCAGCTCACCGTTGGTGGTGCCGGAGAAGATCAGGATGGCCTCGGCCAGGCGCTGGTCCGTGTTGATCGCGGGGCGGCCTGCGGCAGGGCCGGACGGGTACACACCGTGCAGCTTGCCCAGCTGTTCCACCTGGTGCTTGACGTCGTAGTTGATGTTCTTGACGGTGAAGCCCAGCTCCTCGGCGAGGGGGCCGACCGTGAGCAGCTTGTCCGCGATGGCGGTGTAGTCCCGTTCCACCACCTGCAGCACCGGCATGTTGTGGCCGGGCACGCCGGGCACGTCGGTGTCGCGCCAATCCGGCACGGTACCGCCGGGCTGGGCAATCTGGCCCGGCGTGTCGTGCTGCATGGGCACCGCGACGATGTCCTTGCGCGTGTCGAGGCGCCCCTTGGCCAGTTCGGAGAACTTGGCGGCCAGGTCTGCGAACACGTCGAAGTCTGACCTGGTCTCCCATGGCGGGTCGATGGCCGGGGTGAAGGCGTGCACGTAGGGGTGCATGTCGGTGCTGGACAGATCGTACTTCTCGTACCAGGTGGCGGCCGGGAACACGATGTCACTGAGCAGCGTGGAACTGGTCATGCGGAAATCCGCAGTGATCAGCAGGTCGAGCTTGCCTTCGGGTGCCTCGTCATGCCAGGTGACCACTTCGGGCTTGAGGTCTGCTCCGTGCTGGTTCTCCATCACGTTGTTGTGCGTGCCGAGAAGGTGCTTGAGGAAGTACTCGTTGCCCTTGGCGGAGGAGCCGAACAGGTTAGAGCGCCACAGGATCATGGTGCGCGGCCAGTTCTGCGGCGCGTCGATGTCCTCCACGGAGCTCTTCAGCTCACCCGATTTCAGCTTGGCGGCCACATATTCCTGCGGGCTGGCATACTCGCCGGCGTCGACGGCGGCCTGCGCCTCGTCGGCCAGGTCCAGGGGGTTCTGGTCGAACTGCGGGTAGAACGGCATCCAGCCGAGCCGGTGCGACAGGGCCACCGAATCTGCGGTGTGCATGCCGTCAAGGGCGCCCGTCGACAACGGGGACTTGATCCGGTCGGCGGAGAAACCGTCGGTGCGCCACTGATCCGTGTGCATGTACCAGTAGGCGGTACCGATCATGGTTCGCGGCGGGCGGGACCAGTCGGTGGCGTTGGCCATGTTGAACCAGCCCGTCATGGGGCGGCATTTCTCCTGGCCAACGTAGTGCGCCCAGCCGCCGCCGTTCTTGCCGATGCAGCCGGTAAGCATGAGCAGCGCCATGATCGAGCGATACGTGGTGTCGGCGTGGAACCAGTGGCAGATGCCGGCTCCGATGATGATCATCGTGCGGCCCATGGATTCCTCGGAGTTCTGGGCGAACTCGCGGGCGGTGCGGATGCAGGCCTCGGCGGGCACGGAAGTGATCTCCGCCTGCCATGCGGGCGTGTACGGCGAGTTGACGTCGTCGTAGCCGTTGGCCCACACGCCGGGGAGGCCGTCGCGGCCGACGCCGTACTGCGCGAGCATGAGATCGAAGACGGTGGTGACCAGGTGGTCTCCGACCTTTCGGGCCGGCACACCGCGCTTGATGACGGAGCCCACGCCCTTGGGGTCCTCGAACACTGGCAGCGCAACCTCCACGCCGTCGGCACCCGTCTCGTCGAGGAGGGTCATGGCGGGGTCGATGTCGCCCAGTTCCAGGTTCCAGAGGCCTGCGCCCTCGTCGTTGTAGCGGAAACCCATCGAGCCGTTGGGCACGGCTGGCGCCGATGTCGCCTTGTCCCACATCACGGTCTTGAACGCGGCATCCGGCTTGCTGGCGTGCTCCGGCAGATCAGCCGCCGTGAGGAATTTGCCGGCGGTCAATCCTTGGCCGTTGGGATGGTCAACCAGCGTGATGAGCATGCCCAGATCCGTGTACTGCTTCACGTAGTCCTGGAAGTAGGGCACCTGCTTGTCGACGAAGTTCTCCTTGAGGATGACGTGACCCATCGCCATCGCAAGCGCGGCATCTGTGCCGGCTTGCGCGGGCAGCCATTCGTCGGCGAACTTCACATTGTCTGCGTAGTCGGGCGCGACGGTGATCACCTTGGTGCCGCGGTAGCGGACCTCAGCCATCCAGTGCGCGTCCGGGGTGCGGGTGACGGGAACGTTGGAGCCCCACATCATGAGGTAGGTGGCGTCCCACCAGTCGCCCGATTCCGGGACGTCGGTCTGGTCACCGAAGACCTGCGGCGAGGCGACCGGCAGGTCCGCGTACCAGTCGTAGAAGCTGGTCATGGCGCCACCGATGAGGTGGGTGAAGCGGGTGCCGATGGCGTGGCTGACCTGGCTCATCGCCGGGATGGGCGAGAACGACACACAGCGGTCCGGGCCGTAGTTCTTGATGGTGTTGACGTAGCTGGCCGCGGCGATCTCGAGCGCCTCGTCCCAGGTGATGCGCACCAGGCCGCCCTTGCCGCGGGCCTGCTGGTACTTGCGGCGCCGGACGGGGTCAGTGGAGATTTCGTGGAAGGCTTCGACGGGGTCACCCAGGCGCTTCTTGGCTTCGCGGTACATCTCGATGAGCACGCCGCGGGCGTACGGGTAGCGCACGCGGGTGGGCGAGTAGGTGTACCAGGAGAACGCCGCGCCTCGGGGGCAGCCGCGGGGCTCGTACTCGGGGCGGTCAGGGCCGGTGGACGGGTAGTCGGTCTGCTGCGCCTCCCAGGTGATGATCCCGTCCTTGACATAGACCTTCCAGGAGCAGGAGCCGGTGCAGTTGACGCCGTGGGTCGAGCGCACCACCTTGTCGTGGCTCCACCTGTCTCGGTAGAACACGTCTCCGGCGCGTCCTCCCTGGCGGAACACCGCCCGGTCATCGTCGGTGGTTTCCCATTCGGTGAAGAACCGCCCCAGCTTCAGCAGGGCATCTGAGGCGGGACCGTCAAGGCGCGCGGAATCGGTGCTCATGCCCGATAGTGTGCACCATCGCGACGCTGTTTCGCTGACTAACTTGAAAAAAAGTCCTACGTGACGTCGTAATAAATCTGAATTAGGCGTCAAAAGCCCCAGATTCGGGCCTGCTCCGGCGTGTCGACATCAGCGGTGACCGACGCCGGGGCGGGCACCTGGGCCACCTCGAGGCACCGGAGGAACCGGCGGACCGAGAGGTTGCGAAGCTCCCCGGCAGCTTCGACGGCGTGGCGCAGCGCCTCGCTGCGGTAGCGGCCCGCCAGGTATTGGGGCCACCCCTCGTCGTCAACCAGGACCACGCCGTCAGGGCCCGTGGCGGCGGCGCTGAGGATGTCGACGACCGCCTCGGGGTTGGCCAGGTCACCCGCCAGGATGAACACCTCACGCTGGTTGAGCCGATCGCCTGCGAGGGACGAGCGGCGCGATCGTGTCGAAACCCCCTCAGCCGCCACGCGAGCTGCGTTATCACCTTCGGTGGTTTCGACACTGCTCGCAGAGCTCGCAGGCTCAACCAGCGCCGGTGGTTCGACAGTGCCCGCAGGCTCAACCAGCGCCAGTGCGGCGGCGATCCCTGCGACGGGCCCCCCGAAAGGCGGATCCTCCAGCACGAATTCGGCGTCCAGCTCAGGCTGCTCGCGGCCCGAGACGATCACCCGGTCGACGTGGCGTGCGGCGGCCCGGCAGGTGCGGGCCAGCAACGAGAGGCCGTCGCGTTCCAGGGCCAGCTTGTCGCGGCCCATCCGTGACGAGCGACCTCCGCCCAGCACGATGGCCAGCCGCACGGCTCAACCGCCGGCGAAGGGCGGCAACACGTCGAGGCTCTGCACCTCGGACAGGTCGGTGGTCCGGTCCCCCACCCTGGCTCCGTCAGCCAGCAGGGCGCTGACCTCCAACACCTTGGCGAGCCGCTCGTTGCCGTCGGCCAGGCGTGCCACCACCTCGTCTGCGGTGAGCCCGGTGGCGTCCACCTCCACCGCATCGGTGCCGGCTGCCTCTGCTGCGCCGGCGAAGAACCGTACCTCCATGGGTGCTCCTCCCCTATCCGCCGATGGCGCTCATGGTGCGCTCCGGCTGGACAAAATCGTCGTCATCGATGCCGTGGGCCCTCGGTTTGGCACGGTGTGCCCCGGTCCAGGCCGCCACCACGTCGTCATCGGTGCCGCCGCCGCGCAGGATGGCACGCAGATCCGTTTCCGTGCGGGAGAACAGGCAGGTACGGACCTGGCCGTCAGACGTGATGCGGGTCCGGTCGCAGTCACCGCAGAACGGGTGCGTGACCGAGGCGATGACCCCGATCCGCCCGCCGGGCTGGCTGTCATCGGCGGCCACCTGCCACAACTGGGCGGGGGCGGCGCCGCGAGGCTCTTCGGCGGCGCTCAGGCCGTAGCGCTCCTGCAGCGGCGCGAGGATCTCCTCTGCGGTGACCATTGCCTCACGGTCCCATTCGCCCCGGGGCCCGAGCGGCATCTGCTCGATGAAGCGCAACTCGTAACCGCGTTCGAGGCAGAACTGGGACAGCGGCACGATGTCCGGCTCGTTGATGCCGCGCATGATGACCGAGTTGACCTTGACCGGCCGCAGCCCGGCACGGTCCGCGGCCTCGATGCCCTTGAGCACATCGTCCAGCCGGTCCCGGCGGGCGAGTTGAGCGTAACGCTGCGGATCCAGCGAGTCGAGTGAGATGTTGACCCGGTCCAGGCCCGCGGCCGCCAACGCCGCCACGCGCTTGTCCAGCCCCAGGCCGTTGGTGGTGAGCGCCAGTTCTGGCCGTGGATCGAGGCGTGCGGCGCCGGCGACGATATCCTCGAGCCCGCCGCGTAGCAACGGCTCGCCGCCGGTGAAGCGGATTTTGGTGACCCCGAGGCGCTCGACGGCGATGCGGATCACGCGCAGCATCTCGTCGTCGGTGAGCGTCTCCTCCACCGGCTGCCACTCCAGGCCCTCGGCGGGCATGCAGTAGGTGCAGCGCAGGTTGCAGCGGTCGGTCAACGACACGCGCAGATCGCGCGCCGTGCGTCCATAACCGTCAAGCAGCATGTCAGGCATCGTACCCGTGATTACACCAACCCCCTGTTCGAACTCTGGGAGGGCTGTGTTTAAATGGACAAATGCATGGACTAGGACCGACCCGCACCCGCGTGCTGTCGCTCCTGCAGTCGACCTCCAAGCCCCTCACCGTGGAAGCAGTCGCCGACGAGCTGGAGCTGCACAAGAACTCGGCGCGGTTCCACCTCGACGCGCTCGTCGAGGCCGGCTACGCGGAGCGCTCCACGGAGCCCAGCGGCCGCACCGGCCGCCCGCCGCTGCTGTACACCGCCACCGACGAGTCCCCCACCATCGGCAACGCCCACCTGCTGGAGTTGACCAACGTGTTGCTCGGCGAGTTCGTCGCGCCCAGCGACGACGCCACGCAGCGGGCGCGGGTCGCGGGCTTCAACTGGGGCAGCGCCACGCGCGAGGCGGACGCCGAGCCCACCGTCGATCTGGTGCTGGAGCGCCTCGGACGGCGCGGGTTCGGCGTGATGGAGAACGACGGGGACCTCACGTTCACGCGTTGCCCGTTCCGCGAGGTGATCTCCGAGGAGCAACTGCCGCTGGTGTGCGCCATGCACCAGGGCCTCCTGGAGGGCTTCGTGACGGGCTCCACCATCGAGGTGGGGCCCATCGACGTCGGCCCGCGCGTGTGCCACGCCACGCTCACCGTGACCAGCTGACCCCCGGACAGCAACAAAGCGGCGGCTCCCCTTGGGGAGCCGCCGCTTCGCGATCTGGTGTCGATCAGCCCTTGACGCCGCCGGCGGTGAGGCCGGAGACGATGTACTTCTGCAGGTACATGAACAGCAGCACGATCGGGATGGCCGCCACCACCGCGCCGGCGGCGAACAGGCCCCACGGGGCGTTGCGCTCGTCGGAGCCCCACACGTACAGGCCGACGGCCAGCGTGTAGTCCTCCGTCCGCGGCAGGATGATGCGGGCCAGGATGAAGTCGCCGTACGAGCTGACGAAGCTCAGCAGGCCCACCACCGCGAGGATGGGGGTGACCAGCCGCATGATGATGCCCCAGAAGATCTGGGCGTGCGAGGCGCCGTCGATCTTGGCGGCCTCATCGATATCCATCGGGATGGTGTTGAAGAAGCCGTACATCAGGAACGTATTGGCGCCCAGCGCCCCGCCCAGGTAGATGGCGATCAGTTGCAGGTGCGAACCGATGCCGAGCCCGGGGAAGATCTCACCGAGGGCCAGGGCCAGCAGGAAGATGGCGATGAACGCCAGCATCTGCGGGAACATCTGCACGATCAGCAGGGCCGTCAGGCCGCCGCGGCGCCCCTTGAACCGGAACCGGCTGAACGCGTAGGCCGCAGCAGCGGCCATCAGCACGGTGCCGACGGCGGTCACGCCGCTGACATAGAAGGAGTTCAGCAGCCAGCGCGGAAACTGGCTGGCGAACAGGTCGGCGTAGTGCTGGCCGGTGAAAGCCTGGAACAGGCGGTTCGAGCCGGTCAGCGTGCCGCCCGGGTTCACCGAGGCGGAGATCACGTACAGGATCGGGAAGAGGCAGTAGACGATCATCAGGAGGGCGAAGATGTGCTTCCAGCCCACCTGGGCCCACCAGCGCTTACCGCGGAGGCGGGTGTCGTTGTCACCGTTGGCAAGTTTCCTGGCCATCACACGATCTCCTCAAGCTTGCGGGTCTGGCGGAAGCCGAGCCAGGAGATGAAGCCCACCACCACGAAGATGAGGATCGACATCGCGCTGGCCAGGCCGAACTGCCTGGTGCCACCCTCGAACGCGATGGCGTAGACCATCGAGATGAGGATGTCGGTCTCACCGATCGGCCACGGTGCGCCCGCATAGTTGGGACCACCGCCTGTCAGCATGAAGATCAGGGAGAAGTTGTTGAAGTTGAACGCGAAGCTCGCGATCAGCAGGGGCGCCACCGAGACGAGCAGCAGCGGCAGCGTGATGGACCAGAAGCGACGCAGGGGCCCAGCGCCGTCCATGACGCCAGCCTCCGTGAGCTCGCCCGGGATGGACTGGAGCGCGCCGGTGGCGACCAGGAACATGTACGGGAAGCCCAGCCACAAGTTCACCCCCAGAATGGCCAGCTTCGCCATGGTCCCGTCCGTCAGCCACGGGATCTGTGCGCCTGCCAGCAACACCTGGTTGATGAAGCCGAAGTCCCGGTTCAGCAAGCCTCGCCACACCAGCGCCGCCAGGAAGGCGGGGAACGCGTACGGGAGGATGAACATCGCCCGGTAGAACGTGCGGCCCTTGACCCGCGGGTCATTGAACACCACGGCGAGCACGAGGCCCAGCGCGAACGTTGTCAGCACCGAGAGGATCGCGAACGCGAAGGTCCACACCAGCGCCTTGAAGAAGGGGCCGGCCAGCCTCGAATCGGTGAACATGGTAGAGAAGTTGTCGGCCCCCACCCCCACGCGCCAGCCGGGGCTGAGCGTCTGGCCGTCCTCGGCCACGAACAGGCCGCGGCTCTCGTCGGCCGTGTACACCTTGCCTTCCGGGTCGGTGAAGGTGTCGGCACCCTCGTCGTAGCTGAGCAGCGACTTCGCGACGTAGGCCATGGTGCCGTTGTCGGTGCGCAGCCAACCGTCGTCGGGGTTGTCCGTCATCGACACGCGCAGGTCGAGGACCTCGCTCTGGCGCTGCTGGATCTGGGCGATCGGCAACACCTCGGCGCCGTCGACGGCGGTGACGCGGCCGTCGGCGACCTCGCCGCCCGCGGGCTCGAGGGGTGTCTCCGCATCGCCCACCATGAGCTCGTCGTCGTGTACGACGGCGAACGCGACCTCGCCCCCGCGGTCGAGCACGGTGACCGGATAGGTCTGCGTGCCCTCGACGCGGCGGTCCGATGTCTTCATGATCTGGGTGATCGCGGGTTCCTTGCCGTCGTTGTGGCCGTCACCGTAGTTGGTGAAGGCCACGAAGGCGGTGTTAGCCATGACGTACAACTGGAACACGATCAGGAACAAGAGGCCTGGCACCAGGTACTTCGCGGGCACCGCCCGCTTGGAGAAGTACACGTAGTCGGCGACGAGGAGCGCCAAGACGAGGAAGAAGAGGATTCCCCACTCCTGCTGGCCGTAGCTGGCCATGATGCCGTAGACGCCCAGGGCGTTGACCAGCATCATCAGGAGGAGCTTCACGTAGAAGCCCGGGCGCGAGAGGTCCCGCGCATGGGAAAGCCGCGGCGACGGGTCTGTCGAGCTGCTCACAATGGATGTACCTCGCTTCGTTGCGGTGATGGAACCTGACTCTAGGCGATCTTTGAGCCGGGCGTGTGAACGGGGGTCGCACGGTCGAACCGTGCGACCCCCGTCTGGTGTAGCGGAGTGGATCAGCCCTCGGTGGAACCGAACGCTTCCTTGATGTTGGCATTCATGGCCGTCCAGGCCTCGGCAGGGGCAGCGTCACCGTTGATGATGCTGACCTGGGCGCCGCCCCAGAAGCTCCACACGGCACCCATCTCGGGGATGGCGGGCATGGGCTGGCCTTCCGCGCCGGCCTCGGCGAAGCCAGCGAGGATCTCGTCGTCGACGGCGTCAGCGGACTCGGTGAGGGCGGGCATGCGGCCGGCGAGCTCGTAGAGCTTGTCCTGGGCTTCCTTGCTGGCCATGTAGTCGATGAACTGGCCGGCGAGGAGGGTGTTCTCCGACTGCGAGGAGAGGAAGACGCCCTGCGCACCGACGAACGGGGCGGACGGCTGGCCACCGGCCGAGGGGACGGGGACGACGGAGACGTCGATGCCCGCGGCCTGGAAGTCAGCGATGTTCCACACACCGGTGATCATGTAGGGGGTCTTCTGGTCGAGGAACGCCTGCTTGGCCTGGTCGCCGCCCATGGAGACCGAGACGATGCCCTCGTCGGCCATCTTCTTCAGGTACTCGGCGAACGCGGTGCCCTCAGGGCCTTCCATGCCGAGCTCGGCGGTGTAGTCGCCGTTCTCGTCGGTCTTGAAGACGGGAGCGCCGAAGGAGGTCTGGATCGGGTACAGGTGGTACGCGTCGCCGTCGGGGCCCTGCTGGATGACGATCGGGAACTCGGCGCCCTCGGCGGCCTTGCCCTGCTCGATCAGTTCGTCGAACGTGGCGGGGGTGTCCTGCACCATGCCGTTATTGCGCACGAGGCCGATGTTCTCTGTGGCGTAGGGCACGCCGTAGAGCTGGCCCCCCTGCGTGAAGCCGCGCATCGCAACCTCGTTGAAGCCGGAGACCCTGTCCCCGAGCTCGATGGGCTGGATGACGCCGTTGGTGATGAGGTCGCCGGTCCAGTCGTGGGCGCCCACCACCAGATCGGGGCCCTGGCCGGTGGGAGCCTGCGCGATGAAGTCGGTCTTGATGTCCTGCGTGGGCTTCTGGACGACGTCCAGGGCGACGCCGGTGGCGGCCTGGAAATCGGCGCCGAGCTCCTTGAAGGCGTCGATGCGGGTCTCGTCGACCCAGACGGTCAGGGTGCCGGCCGCCTCGGCCGGCGGGTTGGCCATCGTGGTCTCACCCGCGGCAGTGGTTTCGGTGCCGGCGGCCGTGGTCTCGGCGCCCGCGGGGGTGGTCTCAGGATCAGTGGTGGTACCGCCGTTGCTGCCGCCACAGGCGACCAGCGTCAGCGAAAGCCCGGCCGCGGCAACGGCGAGGAGGCTCTTACGCATGGGGTTCTCCTTGGGTTCTTCGGGCCGCATCGGTGCCAACCCGTTGAGAAGATAGTAACGGTTTTTGCAAGGCTTGCAACCCCGTTGCATAACAACTTGATAACAAACGGCCTTGCGATGGCCGCAGCCACACGGTAAATACCCCTGTGCATCGGACGACACGTGCTGCAAGGCATTGCAAAGCGTTGCAGTGTGCTGCAAGATGGTCGGCAACCGATCGTGCGCGGTGCACACATTTCTCAAGGGAGAGGAGAGCGCAGTGATCCCTCAGGGCGCCAGACTTGCCGACCTTGCCCGGGCTGCGGGCGTCTCCACGGCCACCGTGTCGCGCGTGTTGAACGACAAGCCTGGGGTGGCGGAGGCCACGCGCAGCAGCGTGCTCTCGGCCATCGAGTCCCTCGGGTACCAGGTGGGCGAGCAGAAGCCCGACGCGAAGGGCTTCATCGCCGTCATGGTCCCGGAACTGGGCAACCCCGGCTTCGCGGCCTTCGCATCCGAACTCTCCCTCCAACTCTCGGCCGGCGGCCGGCACATGATCCTGTGCACCGCGGGCCCAGGCGCCACCACCGAGGTGGCCTACCTCGACGCCCTGCTCGATGTGCAGACCGCCGGCATCATCTCGGTCTCGGGCACCCTCGCGGACAAACTCGTCTCCCACGAGCACTACCAGGGCCTCACCGCGGCCGGCGTGCCCACGGTCTTCATCAACGCCTTCGACCCCTCCGTCGACGGGGCCTTTTTCTCCACCTCCGACGCGGAGGCCGTCGCCATGTCGCTGACGCACCTGCGCCAGTTCGGGCACGAGAAGATCGGCCTGGCCGTCGGCCAGCAGCGCTACCAGCCCGCGCAACGCAAGATCGACGCGTTCCTGGCCCAGGGCATGTCGCGGGGCAGCGTCGTCTCCACGATCTTCAGCGTGGAGGGCGGCCAGTCCGCCGCCGCGCGGCTGCTCGATTCAGGCCACACCGCCATCATCTGCGGATCGGACCTCATGGCGCTGGGCGCCATCCGCGAGGCGCACGCCCGTGGGCTCGACGTGCCCGGCGACGTTTCGGTGGTCGGCTACGATGATTCGCCGGTGATGGCCTTCACATCTCCGGGGCTCACGACCGTGCGCCAACCGGTGGCGGCTCTGTGCCAGGCCGCCGTCGGTGCGCTGATGAGCGCGATCCGCGGCCTGCCCACCGATTCCACCGAGCTGTTCTTCCATCCCGATCTCATCATCCGTCAATCCACAGGACCTCACCATGACAACTGAGTGGTGGCGCGACGCCGTCATTTACCAGATCTACCCCCGCTCGTTCGCAGACTCCACCGGCGACGGTTACGGAGACCTCCCGGGCATCACCGGGAAGCTGCCCTACGTGGCGCAACTGGGCGCGGATGCCGTGTGGCTCTCGCCCTTCTACACCTCGCCGATGTCTGACGCGGGCTACGACGTGGCCGATTACTTCAGCGTCGACCCGCTGTTCGGCGACGTCTCCGACGCGGAGCGGCTGATCGAACGGGCGGGCGAGGTGGGCCTGCGCGTGATCGTCGACCTGGTGCCCAACCACACCTCGGACGAGCACGCCTGGTTCCGCCAGGCGCTGGCGAGCGATCCCGGCTCGGTGGCGCGGGACCGGTACCACTTCGTCGAGGGACGCGGAGAGCACGGCGAACTGCCGCCCAACAACTGGAAGTCCGTCTTCGGCGGCCCGGCCTGGACGCGCGTCAAGGACGCCCCCGGCACCGGCCGCGCCCAGTGGTACCTCCACCTGTTCGACGTGAAGCAGCCGGATCTCAACTGGGACAACGAGGAGGTCCGCCAGGGCTTCGACGACATCCTGCGCTTCTGGCTCGACAAGGGCGTGGCAGGGTTCCGCGTCGACGTGGCGCACGGCCTCGTCAAGCAGGAGGGCCTGCCCGATTGGGACGAGGCCACGGCCATGCTCGACGGCGTCTCGGGCCCCATGTGGGACCAGGACGGCGTGCACGACATCTACCGGCGCTGGCGCGCGGTGCTCGACGAGTACGACGGCGACCGCAGTCTCGTCGCCGAGGCGTGGGTGGACGACCCGAAGCGCCTGGCGCTGTACCTGCGCCCCGACGAGATGCACACCGCGTTCAACTTCCGCTTCCTGGACAGCCGCTGGGATGCCGCCGAGTACCGCGAGGTGATCACTGCGACGATGGCGGCCGACGAGGCCGTGGGCGCGCCCACCACGTGGGTGCTCAACAACCACGACGTGCTGCGCAGCGTGAGCCGCTTCGGCCTGCGGGACCCTGGCTCCAGCCATGAGGGCCTGGGCGCCGACGACGAGCAGCCGGACAACGAGGTGGGCCTGCGCCGCGCCCGCGCCGGCGCGCTGCTGATGCTGGGCCTGCCCGGATCGGCGTACGTCTACCAGGGCGAGGAGTTGGGCCTGCCCGAGCACACCACCCTGCCCGACGAGCTGCGCCAGGACCCCACCTGGTTCCGTTCCGAGTTCGAGCGCGTGGGCCGCGACGGCTGCCGCATCCCCATGCCGTGGGTGGCCGACGAGCCGGCCCTGGGCTTCTCCCCCAACGGCGCCCGTTGGCTGCCGCAGCCGCCGGCGTACCAGCCGTTGGCGGCCGATCAGCAGATCGGCGTGGAAGGCTCCACCTGGGAGATGTACCGCCGGGCCATCGAGCTGCGTAAGGAACTCCACCTCGGCGGCGGCGAGCTGGAGTGGGTGGACGCGGGCGAGCACGTCGTCGCCTTCGACAACGGCTCTGTGCGCGTGATGACCAACGTGCTCGGCGGGCCCGTGGCCCTACCAGACGGCTACGAGGTGGTGCTCGCCAGCGCCGACGTGACCGGCGGCACGCTGCCCACCGATGCCTCCGTCTGGCTCGTCCGCAGCGGCTCCTAAACCTTGAGGAGAGCTTCGGCCGCCGCTGACCTCGCGTCAGCGGCGGTCGCTGCGTTGAGGGCGGCTTCGGCGGCGCGCTCGCAATCCGTTGACGTGACCTTCTCGAGTTGCACGCCGACGGCGGGCACCGCCGCGGCGGCCATCGACAGGCTCGTGATCCCCATGCCCACCAGCACGCAGGCGAGCAACGGATCTGCCGCCGCCTCGCCACACACACCCACGGGCTTGCCCACCCGTTTACCGGCCTGGGCGGTGAAGTTGGTCAGGCGCAGGACGCCGGGCTGCCACGGGTCCGTCAGGTGGGCGAGTTCCGGAGCGAGACGGTCTGCCGCCATGACGTACTGGGTGAGGTCGTTGGTGCCCACGGAGACGAAGTCCACCTCGCGGAGGATCTCCTCGGCGAGCAGCGCGACGGCGGGCACCTCCACCATGACGCCGGCGCGGAGGTTGCGCTCGCGGCAGTCCTCGGCGAACCCGCGGGCCTCGTCGACGGTGGAGATCATGGGTGCCATCACCCAGGGGCGGGGCTCGTGCCCCTCCGCGGCAAGGGCGATCGCGTCGAGTTGGTTGCTGACGAGGCCGGGCTGGGCCAGTGCCAGGCGGTGGCCTCGGATGCCCAGTGCGGGGTTGGGTTCGTCGGCCAGCGACGCGAAGGGGACGGGCTTGTCGGTGCCGGCGTCGAGGGTGCGCACCACCACCTTGCGGCCCCCGAACGCGTCGAGGACCTCCGCGTACGCCGCGGCCTGCTCCTGCACGCTGGGTTCCGTGACCGAGTTCAGGAAGCCCAGCTCCGTGCGGTAGAGGCCCACGCCGTCGACGGGGCGCGCGGAGGCATCGCGGGCGGCCTCGCCGTCGGCCACGTTGGCGAGGAGTTCCACGCTGACGCCGTCCGCGGTGCGCGCGGGGCCCGCCCACGCGTCGATGGCGGCGCGGCGGCGGGCGTCGGCGGCCACGAGGGCGTCGGCGTCCAGATCCGCCAGGCGGCGGGTGAGCGTGCCGGCGGCACCGTCGAGCAGCACGGAGTCGCCCTCCGCGATATCGCTCAGGGCGGTGGCGCCCACCACGCAGGGCAGCCCGCGCTGGCGGGCGATGATGGCGGTGTGGCTGGTGTGGCCGCCCATACGGGTGGCGATGCCGACGATGAGGCTGAGGTCGAGGTCCGCGGTGTCCGCCGGAGACAGGTCATCGGCCAGGAGAATCGACGGCACCTCCGGCGTGGGCACGCCAGGCTCCGGCTGGCCGGAGAGCCGGGCGACGACGCGGTCGCGGATGTCGGCAAGGTCCGTGGCGCGCTCCCCCATGACGCCGCCGAGCTTGCGGAAGCTGGTGGCGATGGTCTCGATCGCGTTGATGCACGCGGTGGTGGCGGGGACCCCGTCGGCGATGGCCTTGAGCGCTGGACGGATCCAGCCGCGGTCGCTGGCCAGTTGCGCGATGGCGGTGAGCACCTCGGCGGTCTCCCCGTCCGCCTGATGGGCCCGCTCCTCGTAGCCGACGGCCACCATCTGGACCGCATGAATGAGGTCTTCGGCCTCCGCCTCCCGGTGCTCCGAGGGCAGGGCGTACAGGGGCGCGGGAAGTGGGCTGAACGACCGCTTCCAGATGGCGGGCGCCTTGACCACGCCTGCCACCACTCCGGTTCCACGCACGACGTCGGTCATGGTCCTCCCCTGTGTTGAGCGACTCAGCCAATCTACTTCGTCGCGCCCCCATATGGCGGCAGACCCGCGTGTCGGACCGGTTGCGGGAACGACTATGCTGGCTGTGAGTCCGCGCAAAGTGGCGCCTGGGCCGCCGTGAAAGGAGCAGCTCGTGCCGAGCAGAACTGTGACCGTAGGGTCCACTGTGGGGCTGCATGCCCGCCCCGCCGCACTCATCGCCGCCGCCGCTGGCGAATACGACGACGACATCACGCTCTCCATGGACGGCGAGGCTGTAGACGCCTCCTCCTCCCTGTTGATCATGACGTTGGGCGCGGAGAAGGGCCACGAGGTCACGGTGACCTCCGAGAACGCGGAGGCCGTCGACGAGATCGCCGGGATGATCGAGAAGGACCTCGACAGCTAGGCAGCAGAGTCAGGCGACCACTGGGGGCTCCGCGGTCTCGCGTATGCTTCTGAGGATGTCGACGATGCCCATGACCTCCGCCTCGGGGAACAGGAAATCCGGGCCCGTCGGGGCATGGTCCGTGAACGGCGATTCGAACAGCCGCCCGGAGTCCATCACCCCGTTTGACGTGAGTTCGTCGATGATCAGGCCGATGAACCGCACCTGATCCGCGGTGAAACGCGAGCCGTCGAGATAATCGGCGAAGGCCTCGTTGGCTGCCTGCCTGTCGAGGCCGACGAGGGTCCGGGCGAACAGGCCGAGCCCACCCGAGCTTTCGCGGGCCCACATCAGATCCGCCGGCGTGCCCGTTCCGCTGCTGAGCAGCATGTCCTCCAAGGACTCAAGATCCGCTGCCGTCAGCGGGCGATTGCGGCGCAGGCGCTGCAGGGCGACGTGATCGGTGTGCTTCCGGAGGAACGCTTCGGCCTTCGCCTTGAAGCGCGCCATGTTCGTGCCCGGTGTGACCCTCGCGAGGTGCACCTCGGTGGCCTCCACCGTCTCGTCGACGAAATCTGTGTAGACCGTGGCGCGCGCCGTGCGTTCGACGAAGCGCACCAGGTCACGCACCGTGCGCCTCAGGTCTTCGAGCATGGGGAGCGTGACGTCGGTCCACCACTCATCTCCGGCCACCGCCTCCAGCAGCACCGCCTGTGCCCCGACGGACGGGATGGTGGTTCTGGTCAAGAGCGCCGCTGCGAGGTGTTGAGCGGTCTCCCGGACCCGTTCGACGGTGCCCACGTCCCCCTCCAACTGGGCGAGCTGGCCGCGGAGAATGAGCAGGTCGAAGCGCTTGGCGTCCTCGTCGCCGTCCTTGACAGCGCTGGGCAGGCCGGCCAGCGCCATCGCCTGTGCTGTGGCCTCCGCCGACATGGCCTGCCAGGCGTCCTCCTCCGCACAACGCGTGACCGCCTCGCGGTGGGGCCGCACCAGCACGTTGTGCGGGTTCATGCCACACACGAAGTCACGCAGCGCGTTGGCCGCGTCGTGGCGCAGGCCGGCCTCGGCACCCTGCTTGTCGAGCAGGTGCACGAGGTGGAGCCGGTTCTCGAACACCCGCTGGGTCAGCGACTTCTCCAGGGACCCCTCGCTCGTGGGCAGGTCCTGCTCAAAGAACTCCAGGTTGCCGCAGAAGTCGAAGACGAGGAAGTCCTCCTTGTCCCGGCCGGGCCCGTACAGGTCCGGTGCGAGCCGGGTGCCCCGGCCGATCATCTGCCAGAACTTCGTCTTGGAGCGCACGGCCGTGAAGAACACCAGGTTGACCACTTCTGGCACGTCGATGCCGGTGTCGAGCATGTCCACGCTCACGGCGATATGGGGAGCCTTCGCCGGATCCGAGAAGGAGTCGATGAGGTGCTGGGCGTAGGGCGTGCCGTGGGTGATGGTGCGGGCGAAGTGGCCGGCGTACTCGGGGTACTGGAGGTCGAAGCGGGACACGATGAAGTCTGCGTGTGCCTGGTTCTTGGCGAAGATGATGGTCTTGCCGAGTTGGTCGCCCCCGGCCACCTTGTAGCCGTCGCGCATCAGGGTGCCGAGCACCCTGTCGACGGTGTCGGCGTTGAAGAGGAACTGGTTGAGTTCCGCGGCGCCCACCTCCTCGGGTGGGTCATCGGTACCCCAGTCGAGGGCGTCCCACTGGTCCTTCTCGTCCTCGCTGAGATCGTCGTACCTGATGCCCTGGCGCAGGAACTTGGTGCCCACGCTCACCCCCTTCGGGGGCACCAGGTAGCCGTCGGCGACGGCCTCGTCCAGCCCGTAGGCGTCCGTCGGCACGCCGTCCTCCAGGTGGAAGAGGCGGTAGGTGTTGAAGTCCACCTCGTCCTTCGGCGTGGCGGTGAGCCCCACCAGCAGCGAGTCGAACCATTCGAAGATGGCGCCGTACTTGGCGTAGACGGAGCGGTGGGCCTCGTCGATGATCACCAGGTCGAAGTAGCCGGGGCCGAACCTGCCGCCGGCCTCGATGAGGTTGCGCATGGTGGGATAGGTGGCCACGTAGACGCGGCCTTCGGCGTCCTTGCTCTCCACCAGGTTGACGGTGGCGACGCTGGGCAGGTGTTCGGTGAAGGCGCGGGCCGCCTGCTTCACCAGCGCGGTGCGGTCCGCCAGGAACAGCACCCGCTTGACCCAGTTGGCCTTCATCAACTGGTCGACCAGCGCGACGATGGTGCGGGTCTTACCGGAGCCGGTGGCCATGACCAGCAGCGCCCGGCGCTCCTTGCCGTCCAGGGACGTGCCGATGGACCGGATGGCGCGCACCTGATACGGCCGCCCGGCCACCTGGGAGTTGACGGGGGCGTTGGCCAGCGCCAGCCGCGTGGAGCGTCGCTGGATGAGCAGTTCCAGTTCGTCGCAGGTGTAGAACCCTTGAATCGGGCGCGGTGGGTAGCCGCCCGCGTCGTCCCAGATGACGTGGGTGTAACCGTTGGAGTAGAAGATGACGGGCCGGCGACCGAACTGGGCCTCGAGCCGATCGGCGTACAGCCTTGCCTGTTCCCGCCCCACCTCCGCGCTCTTCGCGGTGCGTTTGGCCTCCACCACGGCCAGCGGCCTGCCGTCTGCCCCCCAGAGGACGTAGTCGACGAAGCCCTTGCCCTGGGCGTTCGGCATTCCGGTGACGGGGTACTCGCGGTCTCGCGCATCGGTCAGCGGCCACCCTGCGGCGTTGAGGTCCGCGTCGATGAAGACGCGGGTCTCCACCTCCGAGTAGTCGCGGTCATCGATCTTGACGTTGGCGGCCTGCGCCTCGGCGATCTGCTTCTTGAGGTCGGCGATCTCGGCCTCGTGGCCGCGGATGGTGGCGTCGCGTTCCTCCAGTTGGCGCTGCAGGGCGGTGAACTCGCCCCTCGTGAGAGGTGCCCTCTTCTCGGCGATATCGGCGTCGAACGCTGCGCCGGTGGGCGCAACGTCGGGGCGGGGCGAATGCCGGAAAGCGGCCCAGATGGCCACGTGGTGGAGCTCGACGAGGATGGCGCGGGCAAGTTCGGGGCGCACCGGCTTCCCACCGGGGTGCGCCGCGTCGTTGCCCGAGATGCGGATGCGGGTGAGCTTGTCGCCGATCTCCTCCCCCACGGCGCGCTTGAACGCTGGCGCATCCATCAACGCCGCGAGGTTCGTGGCGTATGGGTCCGGTAGCTCCAGGACGTCATAGAGGTAGGTGACGAGCCCCTCGATGGCCCGCCGCGCATAGAACACTGCCGTGCGCGGATCCAACGCGAGATACGCCTCGGCCTTCGAGAAGTCGAGGTGGACGGTGGGGATGGCGGCACGCAGGAACGCGAAGTTGCTCATGGTGCCGCCGCCGTCATGCGATCAGCTTACTGATCCCTTCCCTGCCGTAGCGGCGTAGCGGCGCATCAGGCCCGCCGAACTCCCCCGCGGCAGGCGGGCCCGTGACGGCCGTGAGCTTCCACATGCCTCACCTCCACGCCCGTGGGTTGGTAGCCTGAAACAAGGAGATGCGGCAGGCTTTCCACCGATCCGGCCAGTGGCCGTGCGGATGGCCGGGCACGTCCGACATTCTTCGAGAAGCTGCTCATCATGGCTGTTGGAGATTGTTGCCGGAGATCGGGAGCGCCCCGGCCCCGCCCGTGCCACGACGACGCGCCCGCTCCGCTTACGCCAGCGCGGGTGTCGTCGTGTCAATGCCCGACCAAGCCCTGCCCGGGGCGCTCCCGATCTCCTTCACCAAATAGCTCGCCCTGGGGACTGGCCGAAACCTGCGCGGCCCCGTTGCCGGAGCGACCGCGGGCGGGTGGGCCGCTGTGCGTCGCCCCGGCCGGGGGACGTGAACGCCGTCAGAGCTCGGGCGGGGTGCGCTAACACCCGATCCCCCGCCCCCGGCCACTCCTTGAAACGTAGCTCCGTTCAGAGCTCTCCCCTGAAGGCCCTGGACTGGAGCGAGGAGAAGAGTGAGTCCAGCGGATCAGCTAGGAGACGCTGCGATGCCCGCCCCAATCCCTCTACCCTCGCCACGAACTGGCTCTGCAAAGGCTGCGGGAAAATCGCAATCGGCATGGCCAGGAGTTCTTGGGCATTGATGTTTGCCTGATTGACTGCAGCCTTTGCCATTCTCCTGCGCATCGCCCGGCCATGATCGCTACCGAGATAGGCAGAGATAACCTCCGGCCGATGCCCGTCCTTCGTGCGGATCCTGACCAGGTATCCAGCGAAAGCCATCGGCTGCTCCAGACGAAAGACCGCTGCCTTGCCGACCTTGTCCAGGCTGTTGGTCCGATTGAAGAGGAGGTCGCCTCGCCGAACTGTGTACTTGTTCACCTCGGCATCAGGGAGATCCAAGTACTTGAGGTCAGAGGCATCGATATGCCCGGAGTCTGTGATGTTTCCCATGCGCAACACGGGCCAAGCCCCAGTCGCACCTGCCTTCGCTGACGTCCCATACTGTGTGGACTCCACCATGTCCCGGATGGTTCCTTTAGGCCATCTTGCCCACCACTCTGAGGGGTGGCCAAACATGTCGTGGAAGATCGACTGGGTGAGGGAGTCGAGGTGGGCGAGGGTCTGGCGGCGCTTGGTGCGCAGGGCGTCGGCCTTGTCGAGGATCGCCGCGATCCTCCGCTGCTCCTCTAGGTCAGGCAACGGCACCTGGAGAGACTCGACGGTTCGCTTCGACAGTTCCTTGAACGTAGCCCCATTACCGAGGCCCTGAAGCTGCTGCGTCTGGGATTTCAGCCAGTACAGAAGATAAAGCGCATCCAAGTCAGGCCCAGGAACCAAGCTTTTGAAGCCCTGGTTAGTCGCCATCGGCACGGTGTTGATCGCCACATAGCCAATCGGAGCTCTCGAGCTGAGCAACACTGACCCGGCAGGGAGGATCTGTGCCGCGCAACTCGCCAAACCTTCTGGAGTCAACGTGCGTTGCGTGGTACCAATGAGATTGCCGCGCAGGGAACCCAGCTCGGCCGGAGTCACCCAATGCAGGTTTCCACCCCAGTACGCTGCTACTCCCGTCTTGGGTGTTGCCCCGGACACGACATCGGCGATTTCGCCCAGCGGAACCATCTTCACGAGAGCATCGCCTTCAGTTCGGCGAGGCCGTCGGCGATCTCGGCCTCAAGCTTCTCGATGTCCGCGATGATCTCGAGCGGCGGGCGGTGTTCCTCCTCCTCGAAGACGAGTTCCTTGTAGCGGTTGATGCTGAGGTCGTAGCCCTGGGCAACGATGTCGGCCTTGGGCACCAGGAACGACTGCTCGGTGCGGGCCCGCTCGCGCTCGGTGGTGTGGCGTTTGCCCCAGCGTTCGAGTACGTCGGGCAGGTCGTTGGCGGTCACCGGGTTGCGTTTGTCGTCGAGGGAGAATCCGTCTGCGCGCACGTCGTAGAACCAGACGTCTTCGGTGCCGCCGCTGTCGGTCTTGGTGAAGAACAGGATGGCTGTCGAGACGCCGGCGTAGGGGCGGAAGACGCCGCCGGGGAGCTTCACCACCGCGTCGAGTCGCTGGTCCTCCACGATGATGCGGCGCAGATCCTTGTGCGCCCTGGTGGAGCCGAACAGCACCCCGTCGGGCACGATCACCGCGGCCCGGCCGCCAAGCTTGAGCAGCTTGAGGAACAGCGCGAGGAACAGCAGCTCGGTCTTCTTGGTCTTGACCACCTGCTGCAGGCTCTTGGCGGTGGACTCGTAATCGAGCGACCCGGCAAACGGCGGGTTGGCGAGGATCAACGAGAACTTGTCCTTGTCCCCGGCGCTGGCGCCCTCGGAGAGCGAATCGCGGTAGCGGATGTCCGGGGCCTCCACACCGTGCATCAGCATGTTCATGCTGCCGATGCGCAGCATGGTGGAATCGAAGTCGTAGCCGTGGAACATCGAGTTGTGGAAGTGCTGGCGCTGCGTGGCATCGGTGAGGATGCCCGGGTGCGTCTCCCGCAGGTACTCGGCCGCCTGCACCAGGAACCCTGCGGTGCCGCAGGCGGGGTCACAGATCTCGTCGGTGGGGGTGGGGGCCGTCATGTCCACCATCAACGTGATGATGTGTCGAGGGGTGCGGAACTGGCCGTTGACGCCGGCGCTGGCGATCTTGGAGAGGAGGTACTCGTAGAGGTCGCCGTTGGTGTCGCGGTCAGCGAGGTTGATGTCGCTGAGCATGTCCACCACCCTGGAAAGAAGCGCGGGCGTGGGAATGGTGAAGCGGGCGTCCTTCATGTGCTCCGAGTACGTGGAGCCGTCTGCACCCAGATTCCGCAGGAACGGGAACAGCTCATTGGCGACCCTCGCGTACATCACGTCGGCGTCAGCGTTCTTCAACTCGCTCCAGCGGAGGTGCTGGTACCCCTCCGGGAACACCTCATTCACGATGGGCTGCTGAGTGAGGGCCGCGCGTCGTTCGGCGAGGGTCTGCAGGTCGTCGAGACGGCGCGCGAACAGCAGGTAGGTGATCTGCTCGATGACCTCGATCGGGTTGGAGATACCGCCGGACCAGAACGCGTCCCAGACGCGGTCGATCCTGCTCTTGAGGTCACCGGTGATCATGCCGGACAGCCTAGAGGGGTCAGCTGAAGTCAGCTACCCAACCCCTGGGCCGAGGTCATAGGTCAGCTGCGGGGCCCTTCGACCAGCCGCGGGCGGCTGGCTCAGGGACCGATTCTCAGACCTGGTCGCGGACGTCCGCGGCGTCGAGTTGCTTCTCCATCTGGGCGATCAACTCGGGCGTCATGGCCGGCATGGCGCCGGTGTCGAAGATGCCGCCGGACAGATCCGTCGGGTCCAGGGCCTTGTCGATCTCCGCCTCGGTGAGCCTGCCGTCCTCGAGGACGAGATCGCGGATCGAGCGGCCGCTGCGGAGGGCCTCCTTGGCGATCTTCGCCGCCGGCAGGTAGCCCAACTGCGGCATGAGTGCCGTGACCACACCCACGGACGTGGACACCTGACGCTCCAGGTTCTCGCGGTTGACCTGGATGCCGTCGACGCAGTTGATCCGCAGCGTGCGCACGGCGCGGCGCAGCCAGGTGGAGTTCTGCAACAGGATGTGCGCGATGACCGGCTCGAAGGCGTTGAGCTGCAACTGCCCGGCCTCCGCGGCGAACGACACGGTCACGTCGGAGCCCGCGATGATGAACGCCACCTGGTTGACCGCCTCCGGGATCACCGGGTTGACCTTGCCGGGCATGATCGAGCTACCCGCCTGCACCGGGGGCAGGATGATCTCGCCCAGGCCGGCCTGCGGGCCGGAGCTGAGCAGCCGCAGGTCGCTGCAGATCTTGCTCAGCTTCATCGCGGCGCGCTTCATCACAGACGAGGCGGAGATGAGCACCCCGGTGTCTGACGTCGCCTCGATCAGGTCAGGCCCGTTGTGCAGATCCTCCTGCCCGGTGATCTCGCGCAGGTGGGTGATCACCGCCTTGGCATACCCCTCGGGGGCGGTGATGCCGGTGCCGATGGCGGTGGCGCCCAGGTTCATCTCCGCCAGCAGCGGCCAGGCGCTCTCGATGCGCTCGATGTCCTCCCCCAGGGTGGTGGAGAAACCGCGGAACTCCTGCCCCACGGTCATGGGCACCGCGTCCTGCAACTGCGTGCGGCCCACCTTCAGCACGTCCTTGAACTCGCGCCCCTTCGTGGCGAACGAATTGCGCAGCAGCCGCATCTCCTGCGTCAGCCGACGCAGGGCGTAGATGAGGCTCAGCTTGACCGCTGAGGGGTAGGTGTCGTTGGTGGACTGCGACCGGTTCACATGGTCGTTGGGCGAGATGTACTCGTAATCCCCGAAGGGGCGGCCCGCCAACTCGAGGGCGCGGTTGGCGATCACCTCGTTGACGTTCATGTTGGTCGACGTGCCGGCCCCGCCCTGGATCACGCCGACGATGAACTGCTCGTGCAGCTTACCGTCGATGATGTCCTGCGCGGCCCTGTCGATGAGATCTGCGAGGTCTTCCTCGAGCACCCCGATCTCCCGGTTGGCCCGGGCCGCGGCCTGCTTGACCTGCGCGAACGCCACGATCAGATCCGGATACACGTTGATCTGGCGGCGGCTGATGTAGAAGTTCTCCACCGCGCGGGCGGTGTTGATGCCCCAGTAGGCGTCGTCGGGGATCTCCCGCTCGCCCAGCGAATCGCGCTCAACCCTGACCACGGCGCCTCCTTGGATATAGCGACGTCGTCACGCTACCCGACTTGGCTATCCCGCGGAGCAGGCGAGCTCAGCTTCCAGCGCCATCCAGGCCTGCAACTGCGTGGAGAGCTCCACCCGTTCCCCCACCCCCGCACCCTCGGGGGCGGTGTCCTGCGGGAATACGACGACGCCGCGGCCCCGCCAACCGCGCTCCTCCCGGTTGGCCCACAGGTTCCCCGCCGTCGCCCGCACCAGGCCGGCGGCCGGCTCCCGCGTCTCCACAGGCAGCCGGTCATCGCCGGCGGCCAGGGCCAGGTAGCGGCACAGGATCCCGGTGAACAGCCCGCCGTCGCCGCTGCCGTGCGTGCGGAGGACGGCGGTGCCGGGGTGGGTGAGATGCTCGCCGACGGCGTGCACCAGCGCGGCGGCGTCGTGCAGGCGGCCGAGTTCGAGCATGGCGCCCAGCGCGGGGCCCTGGTTGTAGGTGAACACGTGCGGCACCAGCACCTCGGTGCCGCCCTCCATCCTGAGCCCGTCGCGGAACAGCCCGGTGTCCGGATCTGCCAGGTGGGCGCCCAACCAGTCCAGCAGCAGGCCGGCCTCCGTGCGGCGCCCGGTGCGGGCCAGGTACAGCGCGACGGGGCCGGTGGCCGCGGTGTTGCGGAAGTCGCGGGTGGTGTTCCACCAGACCCCGCCGTCGGGCGTGACCGCCGAGCCCAGGGCGACGTCCAACCCTCGGGCCGGGCGCCCGGCCCGCAGCGCGGCAAGCGCGAGCCAGGCCATGTCGTCGAAGTAGAGGTTGCGGAACCTCAAACGGTTCCGCAGCCAGATGCCCCGGATCACCGCCCGCGCCGACCCTCGGCGCACCGCGGCAGACCCGCGCAGCTCCGCGTCGATGAGGCAGTCCACGAGGTGCGCCTGCCACCAGTAGTGCCACTCACTGCGGTCCCGGCCCGGGCGCGCGATCTCGCCCAGCCTTCCGGCCAACAGGCGGCGACCGAAGACGGCCAGAACCGATCGGGCAGCCTCGTCAGCAGGTATTCCCATACCCCAAAGGATAGGGACAGCAGAGATTTGTCACCCCCCGCACACGACCACTACTCAACGTAGTAGAGTCCCGGTTAATCCAAACTTTTCGTGGAGGAGGCGAGCAGAGTGGCCCGGTTCAATCTCAACAACTGGTGGACCCCGGCCAACGTCCTGCGCGCCCTGGCCATCTTCGTGGTGGGCTCACTCTTCGGCGTGGGCGTGTTCACGTTCGGCTACGCCAAGGGCGCCTCCTACCTGAGCAACGACCCGGCCACCTGCATCAACTGCCACGCCATGGAGAGCCAGTGGGACGGCTGGAACGCCAGCAGCCACAAGGCCGTGGCGGGCTGCAACGACTGCCACGCCCCGCACGACAACGTGGTGCACAAGTGGCTGGTCAAGGGCGAGAACGGGTTCTGGCACGCGCTGAAGTTCACCACCGGGTGGTACCCGGAGAACATCGAGATCCGCGAATCCAACCTGAAGGTCACCAACAACGCGTGCCTGTACTGCCACGCGGATTACGTGGATGAGATCCACATGACAAGGCCTGAGAGACAACAGGTCACCTGCACCCAATGCCACTCGGATGTCGGACACAAGTAGGGATCAATCATGAGCACCAGTGCGAACGAACCCAGGAAGCGGAACTTCTGGGCGGACTCGAGCAAATGGGTCATCGGCATCGTGGCCGTGGCCCTGGTCACCTTCGGGCTCACCGCGCTGCTGATCACGATCATGGAGCGCCAGACGGAGGCCCGGCAGCCGTTCACCAAGGTGGTCGAACTCGACGAGACCACGGTGGATCCCGAGATCTGGGGCCAGAACTTCCCCATCCAGTACGAGAGCTACCTCAAGACCGAGGAGATGGGCCCGACGAAGTGGGGCGGCAGCCACCCCGTCGAGCAGGAGGCCACTGAGCGCGATCCCCGCACGACGGTGTCGTCCAGCCGCCTCGAAGAGGACCCCCGCCTGGTGACCATGTGGAACGGCTACCCGTTCGCCAAGGGCTACAGCCACGCACGTGGCCACGCCTACATGCTGGAGGACCAGCGCTACACCGTGCGCGTGCTCGACTTCGACCAGCCCGGCACCTGCCTCAACTGCCACGCCTCCACCGTCGACCTCATGGACGAGCTCGGCGACGGCGACCGCGACGCCGGCTTCGCCGCGATGAACCTGATGCCCTACTCCGAGGTCTCCCAGATGGTGGAGCACCCCGTCAGCTGCCTCGACTGCCACGATCCCGACACCATGGCGCTGCGCATCACCCGCCCGGCGTTCGAGCGCGGCATCGCTGCGCTGAAGGCCTCCGAGGGCATCGAGAACTACGACGTCAACAAGGACGCCACCGCACAGGAGATGCGCAGCTACACCTGCGCCCAGTGCCACGTCGAGTACTACTTCGAGGGCGAGACCAAGGAACTGGTCTTCCCCTGGGCCAAGGGCATCGACATCGACGACATCTGGGAGTACTACGCCGAGGACGGCCACGTCGACTGGGTGCACGAGGACACCGGTGCCGAGATGCTGAAGGCCCAGCACCCCGAGTTCGACATCTGGAGCAACGGCATCCACGCCGCCGCCGGCGTCAGCTGTGCCGATTGCCACATGCCGTACGTGCGCAACGGCGCCCAGAAGGTCTCCGACCACCACCTCCAGAGCCCGCTGTTCGACGCGAACGCCTCCTGTGGCACCTGCCACAACGAATCGGCCGAGGAGATGACCGACAGGGTCGAGACCATCCAGGACCGCTACATCCACTCGCGCAACCAGGCGTTCGACGCCCTGGTGGACCTCATCGCCGACATCCAGGCCGCCCAGGCCGACGGCGTGGACGAGGCCCGCATCGCCGAGGCCCAGGAGTTCCAGAAGAAGGCCAGCTTCTACCTCGACTACGTCTACTCCGAGAACTCCAACGGCTTCCACGCCCCGGCCTACATCCACCGCATCCTGGGCGACTCCCTGGACGCGTCCCGCAAGGGCCAGAAGGTGCTCACCGGCGTGCCGGCCGCAGACCTGGCCCCCAGCGACACCACCCTCCAGTACGAAGAAATGATCTCCGGTGAAAACCGATGACATCCTGACGTTCCTCGAGACGGCCCCGGAGGAGATCCGTCCGTGGGCCGAGGAACAGAAGCGCAAGCTCACGCACCCCGAAGTGGAGGCGAAGCCGTCTCGTTTTCAACGCGTGACTGACCGTTGGCTCAAGCCCGTCATCATGGCGGCGGCGATCTTCGCGATCATCTTCGGCGTGTGGTACGTCGGCAAACCCCCGGAGCAGCCCGAGGCCGCGGCCCCGCACGGGCAGACCCAGATGGGCGAGCCCGCCCAGCAACAGGTGGATGTGGCGCGCATGGCCGAACTCACCGCGCAGGTGGAGGCGGACCCGTCGAACGTCGACGCGCGGCTCGAGCTGGGCGTCCTGCTGCTGCAGAGCGGAGACCTCGATGCCGCCGAGGAGCAGTGGGTGGCGGCCGCCGAGGAGGACCCGGAGCGGGTGGAGGCCCTCTACAACCTGGGCTTCCTCTACATGTCGAAGGAGCCTGCGGACAACGCGAAGGCCCGCGAGGCCTGGCAGAAGGTCCTCGAGATCGAGCCCGATTTCCCGCAGGCCGACATCATCCGCAACCACATGCCTCAGGAATGATCCATGAGCCAGACTCTCGAGAAGCCGCAGCCAGATCCGCACATCGAGGTTGACGACGATCACTACGCCGCGCCGGCCAAGGACCTGTTCCGCAAGATCTACCGGTTCTTCCACAACAAGTTCGTCGGCTTGGCGCTGATCCTCGCGATGGCGGTGCTGACGCTGCTGGGCACGATGATCGCGCAGGCCCCGCCCGGCGTGTTGCAGGACCCGGATTCGGCGCAGCAGTGGCTCGACTCGATCCGCCCCCGCTTCGGCGGCTGGACGGACGTGCTGAACTTCCTGGGCTTCTTCAACCTCTACAAGTCCGTCCCGTTCCTGCTGGTGGTGGCGCTGCTGACGCTGTCGATCATCGCCTGCACCACGCACCGCCTCCCGCTCCTCTGGAAGCGCGCCACCAAGCCGCAACTGCACGTCACCGACGGCTTCTTCATCCACGCCCGCTACTGCGCCGACGAGACCCTGCCGGTGGCGCCCGAGCGCGTCGAGGCCGTGGCCCGCCGCGCGCTGAAGGGCCACCACTTCCGGGTCCTCGACGACGAGCGCGGCCCCGGCATCAACCTCTACGCGGACCGCTACCGCTGGGGGCCCTTTGGCACCGCGCTGGCGCACGCCAGCTTCGTGATCATCCTCATGGGCTTCGTGGTGAGCGCCTTCTGGGGGCTCGACACCCACCTCAACATCCCCGTCGGCACCAAGGCCGCCGTCGGCCATGACACCGGCTACGAGGTGGAGGCAGTGTCCTTCCAGGACGCCTACAACGAGGACGGCCGCCCCATCGACTACGTCTCCCACCTGGTGCTGTACAAGGACGGCGAGCAGGTGGCCGAGCAGGAAGAGGTGCGCGTCAACCAACCGCTGCGCCACGACGGCGTGAAGTTCCACCAGGCCAGCTTCGGCATCGCCACCATGGTGCGCGTCACCGAGGGCGGCACCGAGTTGTATGCCGGCGGCGTGCCGCTGCAGTGGACCAGCCGCGACGGCAGCAACTCACTGGGCCGATTCGAGCTCCCCGAGAAGAACCTCGAGGTCATCGTCGTGACCGCCGCGTCCGGGCGCTCCGGCTCCACCATCCCCGCCGGTGAGGCCGTCTTCGAGGTCTACCCCGAGGGCTCCAACCAGCCCCTCGCGGTGCTGCCCGCCCCGCAGGGCACCGCCGCAGAGGCGGCCGGCATCGAGTTCACCTTCGAGCGCGAGATCCAGTTCACCGGCATCACCGTGCGCTCGGATCCGGGCACGGCCTGGGTCTACACGGGTTCGGCGCTGATGGTGTTCGGCATGTTCATGACCTTCATCCTGCGCCACCGCCGCGTGTGGGTACGCATCACCCCCGACGGTGCCGGCAGCCGCGTGCGGCTGGGTTCCTCGGAGAAGGTCGACACCCTCTACGAGCGCGAGTTCGCGCGCCTCACAGCTGAAATCACCACCGGAAAGGCACCGCAGCCATGATGGACATCGCTGAATACTGTCTGATCGGGGCGCTGATCGTCGCCGGCGTCGCGCTGTTGATCAACATCGGCGCCGTCACCTCCAAGAAGCGCGCACTCGACAGGGCCGAGGCCCGGGAGCCGCAACTGGTGGGCACCGACGGCGCCCCCGTCGTCGAGGCCAGCCCCCGCGACGACTACGCCGATTACGGCGCCCAGCCCGTGCCAGGCATCCACGAGAAGCGCGCGCACAACCTGGGCTGGTACGGCACGGCATTCACCATCATGTCGCTGCTGCTGCTGACCGCCTACATCGGCATCCGCATGTCGATCACCGGCCACGGCCCGTTCTCCAACCAGCACGAGTTCGCCGTCGCCTTCGCGTGGGGCATCCTGCTGGCCTACGTCGTCTTCGAGTGGCTCTACAAGCTGCGCGCCCTGTCCCTGGCCGTTCTGCCGGTGACCATCGGCATGATGCTCTACGCCATGAACCTCGATGCCACGGTCAACCCCCTGGTGCCCGCGCTGCAGAACTCCGTGATGCTGACCCTGCACGTCGGGTTCGCGGTGCTGGCCTACGGCACCGCCTGCGTGTCCTTCGCCGCCGCCGTCCTGTGGCTGGTGCGGCCCAGGATCACGTCGAAGCGGTTCCCCAGCCAGGACACGTTCGACGACATCGGCTACCGCGCCGCCGCCCTCACGTTCCCGCTGCTGACCATCATGATCGTGTTGGGCGCCATCTGGGCCGACACAGCGTGGGGCCGCTACTGGGGCTGGGACCCCAAGGAGACCGCGGCGTTCGTGACCTGGCTGACCTACGGCGGCTACCTCCACGCCCGCGTGGTGCGCGACTGGCGCGGCAAGAAGGCAGCCTGGCTGCTGATCATCGGGTTCGCCACCGTGCTGTTCGCCTACTTCGGCAACCACTTCTTCGGCGGGCTGCACTCCTATGGCTGAGCCCCGATCCCTGCCGGACAACCGCCTCGTGTCCGTGCTCGTGCTCGTCCTCACGACGGCGCTGATCCTGGCCGGCGTATGGTTCGTGCGCAGCCAGATCGGCGCAGCCGACGGGGCGATGAGCGAGGTGACCCTCTCGGCCGACCTCGGCCCCGCCCCCAAGGTGGGCGAAGCCGCCACGGACTTCTCCGGCCTCACCGTCGACGAGGCCGCACTCAAGCTCTCCGAATACGAGGGCAAGCCCGTGTGGCTGATGTTCAACGCCACCTGGTGCGCCTCCTGCCGGGCCGAGAACCCGGATGTGCAGGCGGCCTACGAGGCGCACGACGACGTCGAGGTGCTGGCCGTCTACCTGGGCGAGACCGCCCGCGACGTGGCACCGTACGCCGAGAAGCTGGGGTTGGAGTACACGCACATCGTCGACCCCACCACCCAACTCTCGGCGCAGTACCAGGTGCGCGGCGTGCCCATGCACTTTTTCATCGGGGCCGACGGCGAGGTCAAGTCCATCCGGGCCGGCTCCATGAACCGCGCTCAGATGGACGAGGAACTCGCAAAGATCGCTGCTACCTGAGCGTGTCGCGTCCGAGCTTGCGAGGACCGCGACGCTCAGGGAGCGACGCTGAGGTTCTGGAGGAGCAGGGTCTCGGCGAGCGCGGCCTTGGCGAAGTCGCCCAGGTCGAGCGACTCGTCGATGCCGTGCATCCGCGACGTCGGGTCGACCACCGCTGTGACCAGCACCAGCGCACCGTCGTTGCGGCCGGCGAACTCGCCCACGATCGGGATGGAGCCGCCGATGCCCATCTCCACGGGCTCGGTGCCGAACGCGTCGCGGATGGCGGCGACGGCGGACCGGGCGCGCTCGTCGTCGAGGCTGGTGCGGCTGCCCGCTCCCCCACGCTCCGACTTGATGTCGATCTTCGCGCCCCACGGGGTGTTCTTCTCAAGGTGGGCGCGCAGCGCCTTCTCCGCGGTGACCGGGTCGTCGCCGGGGGCCAGGCGGACGCTGACCTTCGCCCGGGCCGACGGGATGAGCGTGTTGGAGGCGTCCTTGACAGGGGTGGCGTCGATGGCGAGCACGGAGCAGGCCGGCTTGGTCCACATGCGGGCCGACGCCTTGCCCTCACCGATCCACTCGACGCCGTCCAGGATGCCCGCCTCGGCGCGCAGCTGGGCGTCGTCCTCGTAGTCGATGGCGGGCTCGGGATCCGAGGCCAGGCCCTCGATCGCCACGTTGCCCTTCTCGTCGTGCAGCGTGGCGAGCACCCGGCACAGCGCGGTGAGCGCATCAGGAGCCAGGCCGCCCCACTGGCCGGAGTGCACCCCGGATTCGAGCGTGGAGACGGTGACCACCGCGTCGATCAGGCCGCGCAGCGTGGTGGTGAGCGCGGGTTGGCCCACCGTCCAGTTCATGGAATCCGCAATGACGAAGACGTCTGCGGCGAGCTCCGTGGGGAACTTGTCGAGCAGATCCTTCATCGACGGGGAGCCGATCTCCTCCTCACCCTCGATGAAGACCTTCACGCCCACCGGGGGCTTGCCGTCGAACGCCCGCAGGGCGGCGAGGTGGAGGCCGATGCCCGCCTTGTCGTCGGCGGAGCCGCGGGCGTACAGGCGGCCGTCGCGCTCCGAGGCGGTGAAGGCGGGGGTGGTCCAGGCGTCCGCGTCGCCAATGGGCTGCACGTCGTAGTGCGCGTACAGCAGCACGGTGGGCTGGCCCTCGGGTGCCGGGAAGTGACCGTAGACGGCGGGCTTGCCGCCGGCCTCGAGGAACTGCACGTCGGGGCAGCCCACCTCACGCAACAGGTGCGCGACGGCTTCGGCGGCGGCGAGCACGTCGTCGTCGTGCTCCGGCTGGGAGGACACCGACGGGATCGCGATGAGGCTCTTCAGGTCGCTCAGGACGGACGGCAGTACTTCGGTGACACGCTCTTGCAGGCTCATGCCCCCACCCTACTCAGCCCCTCTAGATTCGGTGTGGTCCGCGACCTCAAATCTAGATGGGGGCTTCCTCCCTGAAAACCGAAGGGGTATTCTGTTTACATGAAACTACGGCCCCCTGCGATCGCCCCCCTCCTGCGCACCGACCTCCAGGGCGACCTCCTGGCCTCCCTCTTCCTCCACCCCGGGCAGGAGTACACGCTCACCGATCTGGCGGGGATGCTCGACGCGGGGCTCAGCACGGTGCACACGGAGGTCGAGCGGCTGGCGGAGGCGGAGCTGATCAGGGAGCGACGCATCGGGCGCGCCAGGCTGGTACGCGCCAACCAGGACCATCCGCTGACGCCGTCGCTGACCGAACTGCTCACGCTCACCTACGGCCCGCCCGCCGTGCTCCCCGCGATGCTGAAGGGACTCAAGGGGCTGGAGCGGGCCTACCTCTACGGTTCCTGGGCCGCCCGCAGGCTCGGCGAGCCCGGCCCTTTCCCGGAGGACGTCGATGTGCTGGTGATCGGCGAGGTCTCCCGTCGCGCCGCCGGCCGCGTCCAGGCAGAGGCTGCGGAGGTGCTGCGCCGGGAGGTGAACCTCACCGTGCTCCCCCGCGACGAGTGGGACAACCCGACGACGGGTTTCGCGAAGACCGTGCGCGACGGGGCCTTGGTGGAGCTTGGCGTGGAGTTTGGGGGTTAAGGTGGGCCCATGGTGCGCAACGACCTGGCTGAACTGATCAAGGAGCGCCGCATCGAGACGGTGGCGCGTGACCCGCAGCAGGTCGCGGCGCTGCGCGAACAGGCCGACGCCCACCTGGCCAGTTCGCGGATGATCGGGCACACCGATGTGGCAGGTGCGTTCTCGCTGGCCTACGACTCCATCCGCAAGCACCTCACCGCCCTGCTGCTGGAGCACGGGTTCCGCGCCAAGTCCGCGGGGTCCCATGCCGCGACGGGGCAGGCCGCCGCCAAACTCGTCCCCGGCTTCGACACCGACGGTTTTGAGTGGCTGCGGCTCGTGCGCAACGCCACCGAGTACGGCTCGGACAAGCGACCCGGTGCGAGCATGGCGGATCTGGAGGATGCCTGGGAGTTCGCCGCCGAACTCAGGTCACTGATACAGCAGCCGGGCGGGTAGCCGCAGCACCACCACCAAAGCCAGCACCACCGAGAGCGCTCCCAGCCACTGCAGCACCACGCCGATCTGCCGGTAGACCCCTCGCCAGACCCAGCCACGGGTGGCCGCGGGGCAGCGTCAGTTCATTGCGTCCGGAATAGGCCCCAGCCAGGTGCGCTTCGCTTCGTCCGCGCTCACTGCGAACCGCCCGACGAACTCCAACTCGCCGCCCTCGGTCACCTCGCCGAGACGGTGGAACGGCACGCCGTGTTCCGCGCACAGCGCCTCGAACTCGCCCATCGATCCTCCCGGCAGCGACACCAGCGCCCGCGCCGCGGACTCAGCGAACAGTTCGACGGTGGGGTCGCCGTCGGGCAGCGTCACCGCGAACCCGAGCCCTCCCTTGAACGCGGATTCCGCCAGCGCGACGGCCAGGCCGCCCTCGCTCAGATCGTGAGCCGACGACAGCAGCCCGCGCCGAGCGGCCTCGCCCATCACCTTGGCCAGTGCCATCTCGGCCTGCAGCTTGACCTTGGGCGGCATGCCGCCAAGGTGGCCGTCGTGCACCACGGCCTCCCAGATGGAGCCGGAGAGTTCCTCGGCGGTCTCGCCGAGCAGCACGACGGCGTCGCCCGCGTACGCGAAGGCTGCGGGGATGCGGGTGGCGACGTCGTCGATCACGCCGAGCACGCCGATGGTGGGCGTTGGCAGGATGGGCACCTCGGCCGTCTGGTTGTACAGCGACACGTTGCCGCCGGTGACGGGGATGCCGAGGTCGCGGCAGGCGTCGACCAGGCCCAGGATGGCCTCGGTGAACGTCCACATGACCTCCGGATCCTCCGGCGAGCCGAAGTTGAGGCAGTCTGTGATGGCCACCGGCTCCGCACCCGTGACGGCCACGTTGCGGTAGGCCTCCGCCAGCGACTGCTGCGCCCCGAGGTAGGGGTTGAGGTAGGTGAAGCGCGAGTTGGCGTCCAGCGACAGCGCAATGCCCAGCCCGGTCTCCTCGTCGATGCGCAGCATGCCGGAGTTCTCCGGCTGCGCGAGCACGGTGTTGCCGCGCACGTAGCGGTCGTACTGCTGCGTGACCCACGTCTTGTCTGCGACGTTGCCGTGGCTCAGCACCTTCAGCAGCGCGGTGCGCAGCCCCTCGGCCGAGTTGTCGCGCGGGAGGTCTTCTGCGGCATCGGCCTGCACGTCGTCGAGCCATTCGGGGCGGTGGTAGGGGCGGTGGTAGACGGGGCCGTCGTGCGCGACGGTCTTCGGGTCCACGTCGACGATCCTCTGGCCGTCCCATTCGATGATGAGCCGGTCCCCCTCGATGACCTCACCCACGACGGTGGCCTGCACGTCCCACTTGCGGCAGATCTCCATGAACCGCTCGACGTTGCCCGGCTCCACCACGGCCATCATGCGCTCCTGGGACTCGCTCATGAGGATCTCCTCCGGGGCGAGGTTGGGGTCGCGCAGCGGCACCAGGTTGAGGTTGACGAACATGCCGCCGTCGCCGGCCGAGGCCAGCTCCGAGGTGGCGCAGGAGATGCCGGCGGCGCCGAAATCCTGGATGCCGTTGATGATGCCGGCCTGGAACAGCTCCAGGGTGCATTCGATGAGCAGCTTCTCCATGAACGGGTCGCCCACCTGCACGCTGGGGCGCTTGGCGGGGCCGTCCTCGTCGAAGGTCTCCGACGCGAGGATGGAGGCTCCGCCGATGCCGTCACCGCCGGTGGCCGCGCCGAACAGGATGACCTGGTTGCCGACGCCGGAGGCGTGGGCCAGGTGCAGGTCGTCGTGGCGCAGCACGCCGACGCACAGCGCGTTGACCAGAGGGTTGCCGAGGTAGGTCTTGTCGAACTGCACCTCGCCGCCGATGTTGGGCAGGCCCAGGCAGTTGCCGTAGCCGCCCACGCCGGAGACGACGCCGGGCAGCACGCGGCGGGTGTCCGGCTCGTCGAGCGGGCCGAAGCGCAGCGAGTCCATCACGCCGATGGGGCGGGCGCCCATGGCGAGGATGTCGCGGACGATGCCGCCGACGCCGGTGGCGGCGCCCTGGTAGGGCTCCACGAAGGACGGGTGGTTGTGGGACTCGGCCTTGAAGGTGACGGCGTAGCCCTGGCCGATGTCGACGACGCCGGCGTTCTCGCCGATGCCGGCCAGCAGCGGGCCGCGCGGGGTCTCCTGCGACAGGGTGCCGAACTTCTTCAGGTGCACCTTGGAGGACTTGTAGGAGCAGTGCTCCGACCACATCACGGAGTACATCGCCAACTCCGCCGCGGTGGGGCGGCGGCCCAGGATGTCTCGGATCATCTGGTATTCATCGTCCTTGACCCCGAGCGCCGCGTAGGGCTGCTCGACATCCGGCGTCTGGACGGCATGCTCAACGGTGTCTACCACGGGGTTCAATCTACCGTGCGCCTCCGGAACGCGCGCGGCTGGATCATCCCGCCCTTTCGGGTGGAGACCACGTGGATGCCTGGGGTTCTCCCTGTGTGGCTACACGCCGACGGAGGGCAGGCCGGGGGCGAGGCCGCGTTGCTGCGCCTCCCGCACCGCCGTGGCGATCTCCTCCTCGTGGATCGCCTCGCGGACCAGGCGCACCAGGGTGCCCGGGGCATCCGGGTGGGCGGCGAGCCAGGCGTGACCCGTCTCCTGCCCGCCCTCGGGGAAGCCGCCGCGCACGAGGCGCATGGCGATCTCGATGGGATGCGTGCGCCAGACCTGTTCGAGATCCTCGAAGTAGCGCTCAGCGTACGGGGCCCGCAGCCCGGCCTGGCCGGGCGCGTTGAACCCTGCCAGCAGCGCGTCGACGGCGTCGTTGCTCTCGCCGTCGACGGTGTGGGCCCGGCGCCAGGCCTCATCCTTGACGCCCTGCTCAGGCCTCGAGGCCCATGCCCGCAGGCGGGCGGTGCGGCCGGCGGCGGTGTCGTCGGCCGCGAGTGCCTCGTCGAGTTCCGCGTCGGTGGCATCGCCCTGGGCCGCGAGGCTCTGCCAGGCCGCCCAGCGCAGATCCGCCGAGAGGTCGAGGCCGCTCAGTTCGCCGTCGAGTACCCACCGCACATCCTGCGGGGCGAGGGCGGCCGCCCGAAGGTAGGCGCGCGTCCAGAGGAGCTGGCCCGCGGATCCCGGCTCGGCGGCCACTGCGGCGGCGCGGACGCCGTCGCGCCACGCCTCGGCGACCGCCGGGTCCAAGCTGTAGCGCGACACCGCGGTGAAGGCCCGCTCGAGCAGCGAGGCGAGCACGCCGGTCTGCTGCTCGTCGGCGGCGAGCACGGCGTCGGCGAAGCTGCCGGGCGGGAGGTCGCCGGCGCGCACCTCGCCCCACAGCGCCGTCCACGCCACGGCGCGCGCAAGGGGCTCCATGGTGCCGACGTGGCGCAGCAGGACGCCGCGCGAGGCGTCGTCCAGCGCGATGCGGGCGAAGCTCTGGTCGAGGTCGTTGATCAGCACCACGTCGGGCGGCGGCTGGCCGATGGCGGACGCGACGGTGGTCTCGCCGTCGGTCAGCACGAGGTCGTGGCGCGCCTGCAACTGCAGCTCATGCCCGTTGAGGGCGTAGAGGCCGACGGTGGTGGCGTGCGGGCGGTTGGCTCCAGGATCGCCCGCGCCGAGGAAGTCGCGGTGGATAACCAGTTCGCGGATGGTGGCGTCCTCCGGGTTGGCGAGGACGGTGGCGCGCAGCGTGTCGTGGCCGGCGGTCTGGAGCCACGACTCGATCCAGTGGCTGAGGTCGCGCTCGGTCTCGGCGTCGAGCGCCGCGATGAAATCCGCCAACGTCGCCGAGGAGAACGGATGGGCGGCGAAGTAGCGGCGCGAGCCCGCCAGGAAGGCGGGCAGTCCCACATAGTGCACCAGTTGCGTGAGCGCGGAGGCGCCCTTGGAGTAGGTGATGCGGTCGAAGTTGGTCTTGGCGGCCTCCAGGTCCGGGATGTCGGCGACGATCGGGTGCGTCGTCGGCATCGAATCTGCCAGGTAGGCGCCGACCTTGCGGTTGGTGGCGAAGTTGACCCAGCCCTCCTCGAAGCCAGCGGCCTCGACGGAGACGTGGCTGCCCATGAACTCGGCGAAGGACTCCTTCAGCCACAGGTCGCCCCACCAGCGGGGCACGACGAGATCCCCGAACCACATGTGGCTCATCTCATGCAGCACGGTGTTGGCGCGGCCCTGCAGCTGCGCCGGGGTGGGGTTGGAGCGGAACAGGTACTGCTCGGTGAACGTGACCAGGCCGGGGTTCTCCATGGCCCCGAGGTTGTACTCCGGCACGAAGATCTGGTCGTACTTGGAGCCCCACGGGTAGTCTCCGAAGTTCCCGGTGAACCAGTCGAGGCCCGCCTTCGTCACGCGGAACAGCTCCTCAGAGTCGAGGTACTGCACCATCGACTTCCGGCACAGCAACCCCAGCTCGAGGCCCTGCCAAGCATCCGTGACGCGGCGATACGGGCCGGCGCAGAGGCAGGTGATGTAGGTCGAGAGTGTCTGGGTGGGCTCGAACTCGACGCGCACCACGCCGTCGGCCACGGTCTCCCTGGACGCCTCGGGCTGGTTGGAGCCCAGCCACCAGGCCTCCGGCCCGGTCAGGGAGAAGGTGAACGGGGCCCGGATGTCCGGCTGTTCCATGTTGGGGAACACGCGGCGCGCGTCGGCGGGCTCGTACTGGGTGTAGAGATAGGTCTCGCCGTCGACAGGGTCGACGAAACGGTGCAGACCCTCCCCCGTGCGCGAGTAGCGGCCCCGCGCCTCGACGACGACCTCGCAGTGCCGCCCCACCGGCAGGTCCCGGAGGTGCAGACGGGCCCCGTCGTGGTTGACGGGCCGCTCCTCGCCGTCGATCAGGACGCGGTCGACCTCACCGATGAAGTCCAGCCACGTCGTCGGCTCCTGGGAGGTGAGCTCGAGGGCGGCGACAACGGGGAACTGCGCTCCGTCGGGATCGACGGCGCCGCGCACGTCGACGTCGACACGGTAGGCGTGCACGTCAACATGCGCGGCGCGGTGGGCGGTTTCCTGCTGGCTGAGGTTGGCAGACGACATGTCCCCCGAGTTTAGACCCGTGCCAATCGAACCGGTTATGCTGAGCCAGCGCAGCGATTCGTTGAGCATTGACCATCTTCGGGGGGATGTCGCGCGTCAGACTTAGTGGCAGGCCGTTATGTAGGTCCTGAAGGAGAGTCAGACATGGGTAGACCACCCTCGATTCCGGCGGAGAAGAAGACCCGGATCGTGTTGAGCGTGCTGGCCGGCGAGATGTCCATCGCCGAAGCGGCACGCAAGGAGAAAGTCAGTGAGCAGTCCATCGGACGGTGGAAGGCCGAGTTCCTGGAAGCTGGCAGGACCGCCCTGGTGGCCGGCAGGTCCGGACCATCCTCCCGAGAGGAACAGCTGGAGGCCGAGGTCGCCGAGCTGACCCAGGCCTTGGGCGAGGCACACCTGGAGGCCAGGGTGTGGAAGAAGTCCGCGGAGGGCCGGCTGGGCCCTTCGAGGACCTCGAGGTGATCCGCGTGGAAGCGGGCATGTCGACCGCGAGGTTCTGCCAGCTTTTCGACATGCCCGAGCGGGCCTGGCGCCGCTGGCAGGCCAAGGCCCGCACCGGGACGGCGGTGAAGGGACCGTGGCCGCAACCGGCACGGCAGGCCGCCAGGGACCTGGTGGTCAAGCACGCGCTGGCCCATCCGGCGTGGGGGCATCGGAAGATCTGGGCGATGGTCCGCCATGACGGGCATGTGGTTTCCGAGGCGACCGTGCTGCGAATCCTGCGCGACGAGGGGCTGATTCTGCCCGCGCAGTACCAACGGGAGCGACGGAAGCTGGCCGAGCGGCGCAAGGCCGCGTTCGCCACCGAGCCCTCAGGCCCGAACCAAGTCTGGCAGCTGGACTTCAGCGAGTTCGAGACCACCACCGGAGGGACCTGGCGGCTGGCCGGGTGCCGGGACTACTGGTCCAAGTACGAGCACCCCTTCCACGTTTCGCCCACCGGGAACCAGCACGATGCGATCGACGCGATCGAGTTGGCCCTGGCCGACTACGAGGCCATGTTCGGTCACCCGCTGGTCGAGGCCTGCCCGATCGATCCCGAGACCGGTGAGCTGTTGCCCGTGGTGACCATCGTGACGGACAACGGCGGGCCGTTCCGGTCCTTCCGCTTCGAGTCCTTCATCGCCGCCCACCCCGAGCTACACCACGTTCGCACCCGAGTGAAGACCCCGGGACAGAACGGGTCCCGTGAGCGCGGCTTCTGCACGCTGAAGTACGAACGGCTCTACCTGGATGAGATCGACGACGCGCTCGTGCTCGCCGAGCGGGCCGAGGACTACAGGATCGAGTACAACGAGCTAAGGCCCCACGAGGCCATCTCATGGAACCGGCCCACGGAGGTGCACCTGGGCCTGGCCGACCCCACCACCCCGACATTCAAAACCAAGGAAATCCTGCCAACTACTTGACGCGGTACAAGAGAACCTCAGGCCGATTCACGGTTCACGTGGTGACTCGATGGTCCCACCAGAATCTGTCGCACGCCAACGACATCTCGAACCAGTCAGCCCAAATCTCAAAATCAAGCCTTCGGCGATCAGAGCCAACCAATCGAATGCCCATCAGCCCACTCATCCCGTCCGCTGCCGCAATCGCGGGGCCTGTTTGCTTTAGCCGGAGGTTGCTGATGCCGCCCCACTGGAGGCAGACGAGATCGGTCTCGGACAGAAGCTCAAGCGAGACCTTCTGATCGTCAATCACGACGCCTCGTAAACCGAAGTCAGCCTTAAGGTCTAGGATTCGGGACGGGGATATCTGAAGTTCGTGCTCATAGTCATCGGTTTTCCAGTGCAGCTCCCCATTTGCGCTCTGTTCAACAATCACTCTTCTATCGCTTCCTGAGGTGCCAGCGCACCCGTGCCAGACCTGCCCAAGATGTGGAACGGTGCTCAGTCCTCGCTCCCATAAAGCGCTCCCCAGTCTTCGGATTGACACTTGCCATACTTATGCGTGTATTGATGCGGAGTTCTCACAGAGCCATGAGACCTGCCTGTCAGGTCGTAGTGGGTCTTGCCTCGTCGTGTGGTGACTGTAACTCTAGCGCGCCCATTTGTATTCAAGCGTTTCATGTTCTTGGCTACTTGCGCCTTGCGAGCGTAGTTCGCGTTCTTTGCGGCGTTGTACGTCTTCTTTCCGTACTGGTATGCCTTCTTCCCGTACTTGTAGGGACTGCTGAAGGTTTGGTTGACCTCCGGGTTTATGCCGCCAGTGTAGCGGCTGGGTTCATGATGAGTTCGAACTCGATGGGGGTGAGTTTCCCGAGTCGGCGTTGACGGCGTTTCCGGTGGTACTTGCCCTCGATCTCACGACACGATGGCCAGGCGCAGTTCCTCTCGTGTGAGCTTGTCAAGTTGTCTGTGTAAGTGGTCGGTTTTAGATGGTTTGGGGGAATCGTTCGGGGTAGCGTAGGGCGAGTTCGTTGAGGGCTTTGGTCCAGCCTTGGACGGTGGCGCCTTCGACGAGTTTGGCCGGTGCGTTGCGGGGTTGGCCCTTGGGTCGGCCGGCTTCTTTCGCGCGTTCGCGGGCCCGTTTGTCTTCGATGTTGCGGATCGCGAGCCAGAGCAGTTTGACCACCGCGGCATCGTTGGGGAACTGGCCGCGGTTCTTGATGATCTTTCGCATCTGATAGTTCAACGACTCGATCGAGTTGGTGGTGTAGATCACCTTGCGGGTCGCGGGCCCGAATTCGAGGAACGGGATGAACCGGTCCCAGGCATCTTCCCAAGTCTTGACAGCCATGGGATATTTGCGGCCCAAGGTCGAGTCGGCAAACGCCGTCAGCGCCATCAGGGCGTCGTTGTCGTCGATGGCGGTGTAGATCGGTTTGAGCATCCCGGCCACGGCCTTGCGGTCCGAGTAGGACACGTAGCGCATCGAGGCGCGGATCAGGTGGACCACGCAGGTCTGCACCAGCGCGCCAGGCCAGGTCGCCTCGATCGCTTCAGGGAAGCCGGTGAGCCCGTCGCAACACACGATCAACACGTCCTGAACGCCGCGGTTAGCGAGCTGGGCACATACCGCTGCCCAAAACTTGGCGCCTTCGCTCGCTTGGACCCAGATCCCGAGCACGTGTTTGATGCCGTCGAGGTCGACCCCGACCGCGATGTGGGCATGCCGGTTGACGACCCGGTTCTGGTCACGGACCTTGACCACCAGTGCGTCGAGGTAGATCACCGGGTAGAACGCCTCCAAGGGCCGGTTCTGCCAGGCGGCGACCTCGTCGGCCACCGCTTCGGTTACATTCGAGATGGTCTCGTGTGACAAGTCGGTGCCCAACGTGGCGGCGAGGTGGTGTTGGATCTCGCGGATGGTCATCCCGCCGGCATACAAGCTGATGATCTGGTCCTCGAGCCCACCGAGGCGCCGTTGCCCGTTGGGCACCAGCCTGGACACGAACGTGGAGTTACGGTCCCGGGGCCGATCCAACTCGATGGGCCCGACTTCGGTGGCGACGGTCTTAGGTGTGGTGCCGTTACGCGAGTTGCCCGAACCCCTCCCGGCAGGGTCGTTCTTCTCGTAGCCCAGATGCGAGGTCAGCTCCGCGCTCATCCCGCGCTCCAACACGGACTTGATCAACTCGGGCAGGAACCCACCCTCCCCAGTCAACGAGATCCCCCGTTCGCTGGTCGAGGCCAACATCGCATCAAGCAGTTCGTCGTCGATCAACTCACGGCGCAACTGCCCGGCCTCGCTAACCGGCTTGTCGTTGTTCTTGGTCATAGTCATAGTCAATCTCCTTCAGATCGGCTTGACCTCTTACACAGACCATTTGACACCCCCTCTCGTGTGCCCCAGGATCGACGGTCGAGGACGTTCTTCTGCAGTAGCGCGAAGAACGACTCCATCGCGGCGTTATCGCCACATGCCCCGACCCTGCCCATCGAGCCATGTAGCCTGTGGCGCTTCAGCGCCTTGCGGAAGCGGCGCGACCGGAATTGGGACCCTCTATCGGAATGGACGATCACCCCAGCGGGCTGGCCTCGGTGGGCCACCGCCATCTCGAGCGCGTTGACGGCGATACGGGCCTTCATCCGTGAATCGATCGAGTAGCCCACGATCCGGTTGGAGAACACATCTTTGATCGCACACAGATACACCTTGCCCTCGCGGGTGCGGTGCTCGGTGATGTCGGTGAGCCACAACTGGTTGGGCCCCTCAGCGGTGAACTGACGCTGCACCAGGTCATCGTGGACCGGTGCGCCGGCCTTCTTGTAGCGGGATTTGCGCTTGACTATGGCCGATTGGATCCCGGCGACCCGGCACAACCGCCACACTCTGCGCTCGGACAACTCGTAGCCCAACTCAGCGAGGTCGTCTGCCAGCACCCGGTAGCCGCCCTCCGGGTCGTCGTTGTGAAGCTGATGCAGCACCGAGATGAGCTCTTGCTCCTCGGCCTCACGGGCTGACACCGGTTGCTTGAGCCACTTGTAGTAGCCCTGTGTGGAGAATCCCAGTATCCGGCACGCGACCGCCACCGGCACCCTCACCCGGGCACCGACCGCGGCCATCTCCTTCACGAGCGGATAGATAATTTTGGGGGCGTGATGTGAGCCTGCGACAGATACGCCGCCGCGCGGCGCAGCACCTCGTTTTCCATCTCCAACTCCCGGATCCGACGCAGTGCCTGCGACATGTCCTTGCGCTGCTCTGGATCGGTGGTCGGGGTCATCCCATGGGACTTGAACCTCGCGTCACGGAGCCACGCCTGCAGCGTGGTTTTCGCCACTCCGAGGTCCTTGACGACCTGCTTTTGCGGGATGCCTGAGGCGACCAACGCGACCGCGTCGCGCTTGAACTCGTCGGTGTAAGTGATCTTCGGCATGATTGCCATCCTTTCAGCACGACCCCCTCTCAGGAATCATGCGGTCTTGGAGTCAACCAAACCTTCGGCAGTCCCGTACACCTTAGGCGCCCACTTGACCGCGAGTACGACGATCCTGACAGCTATCGCTACCCATTGTCCAGTTACGTCTTGTCCGTTGATGGGGTCGTTGGGGTAGGTGTAGGGGGTGTCGTTGCCTCCGTAGATGGGGTCGAGGCTGGTGAAGAGTCCTGTGGTGGGGTTGTAGAAGTGAACCGCCCCGGGTTTAGTGGAGGGCGAGTTCTCCCGAGACCGGCTGGTCTTGGGGTTTGTTGAGCTGATCGTAGTACCCCTGTTCGTACTCGACAGGCGGTAGGTAGCCAATGGCTGAGTGGAGCCGGCCGGTGTTGTACCAGTCGACCCACATCAGCGTGGCCAGTTCGACCTCGTCGACGGTCTTGAACGGTCCGTCGAGCTTGATGCACTCGGTCTTGTAGAGCCCGATCACCGACTCGGCCATCGCATTGTCGTAGCTGTCTCCGACGCTGCCGATGGAGGCCAGCGCCCCGGCCTCGCAGAGGCGTTGGTGGTAGCGGATGGCTGTGTACTGACGCCCGGCATCGGAGTGATGAATCAGCCCATCGACGTGGTGGCCGGCACGGCCGCGGACCCACAGCGCCATCTCCAAGGCGTCGAGCGGCAGTTCGGTCGGCATCCGGTGATGGGTGCGCCAGCCGACGATCCGACGGGAGAACACGTCGGTGACGAACGCGGTGAACACCATCCCCGACCACGTCGGCACATAGGTGAAATCGACGATCCACAACCGGTTCGGAGCCGCAGCGGTGAAGTTGCGTCCCACCAGGTCAGCCGGCCGCGAAGCGGTCTCATCTGGCTGGGTGGTGATGACCTTCTTCCGGCCTCTGACAACGCCTTGCATCCCGTGTTCGCGCATCAACCGGGCCACCGTGCAGCGCGCCACGTCGACGCCGTCGCGTTTGAGCAGGTGCCACATCTTGCGGTATCCGGCCACGCCTCGGCCCTTCGCCCGATCCGCTTGCACCGCCTCGATGTGTTCCCACACCACCGCATCCGAAACAGTCCGCGCCGACGGCGTCCTGGCTCGGGCGGCGTAATAGGTTGACGGGGCGATCTTGCAACCGTGCTGGGTCAGCACGCGGCAGATCGGCTCGACCCCGAACCGAGCCCTGTGGTCGTCGATGAACTCGACTACCACGGCAGTCGCGGGTCGAGCTCCCGCGCGAAGAAACTCGACGCCGCCATCAGTATCTCGTTGGCGCGCTTGAACTCACGCACTTCCTGCTCAAGCTGCTTGATCCGGGCCGCGTCACTGGTGGTCGTCCCCGAGGCCTCGCCCGCGTCGATGCGGGCTTGCTTCGTCCACCCGCGCAGCGTGTCTGGATTGACCCCGACACGCTGCCCGATCCTGATCACCACCTGGTTCATCGACAACGAAGGCTCCTCCTTCATCGCTTCGCGAACCAGACGGATCGAGCGGTCCCGCAACTCTGGCGGATACTTCCTCGGTGCTGGCATGGTCATCATCCTTTCGTGGAATCACACCCTCCACCAGACCCGGGGCGGTTCACACATACGACAACAACCGCCTCATCCCAGGACGCTCCCGCGCACTCCGCGCCCCCGACGTCACATCAGAAAACACATCACGCCGCTCAACCCCCGCACCCACCAAAGCATCCACCTGGAGCTGCGGATCCTGACCCGCCGTCGACACCCGCTCCAGAGCCCCAGCCGGTCAAAACGACGGCGCTCAGAGGCCCACTGCCCTGGCGCCGTATGCGGCCTGCTCTGCGGTGAAGCCCTCGTAGAGCAACTGATCGATGAGGCCATCACGGGAGAACGCCGTTACGTCTAGATAGGCCTGGGCCATGGCCGCGGCCTGCTTGTTCCAGTCGACTCCCAGCGAGTCCACCGCGTAGGTCGCGTCCGCCGTGGAGAACTTCTCGTACTCCAACTGCTCGATCAGGCCGATGCGCGAGAACGCCAGCACGGAGAGGTAGTCCTTCGCCATCTGGATCGCCTGCTGCTGCGAGCGGGTCGAGGTCGCAGGCTTGGCCGGCGCCGGGGCGGACGGAGCAGGCTTCGGGGTGACGCCGATGGGCTGCTTCGGGCCGTTGGCCGGCGGGGTCACACCCGTGACACCAGCCGGGATCGTCGTGACCGGGGCAACCGACGAGGTGGAGAAGCGCACCATCGAGTTGAAGACCTCCTTGGTCTCCTGCTTCACCACGCCACCCACCTCGGAGGCCACCGTGGCCACGATGTAGTTACGGCACGCGCCACGACCGGTGGCGGCCGTGTCACACTCGGTGCGCCACTGGCGACCATCCGACGAAGTCCAGGAGCCGGTGCTACCCAGCGGGTTGCCCGCCCACGAATCGCGGGCCGAGGGCAGGTAGGACAGGTTGTTGAACGTCCAGGTGTTCTGCTTGTACCACTGGCCGCCCTCCGGGAACACCTTCGTCGCGAAGATGTCCGTGGTGCAGCGCACCACCGTCGTCGAATAGTTCTTGCACGTCGTCTGCCAGTAGCGCCCGTTGATCAGATGCACCCCGGGCGTCGAGTACACATCCGTGGCCGCCTGCGCCGGCGTCGCCGCCACAAACCCCGTGGCCGCGATCACCGCGGCAGCCAGGCCGGCCAGAGCTTTACGAAACCTCATGTCACACTTCCCTTCCACGGTGGCGACATGCCCCCGAGTCAGGATGATTATGACAGGTGCGCTTCCGCTACGGGCGAGCGGGGCTGGAAATCCCCGATCTGGCCTGGCGAGCCGGTGGCAATTGCCCACCATGGATATACACTGTGTAGATACAGGAGGCATCATGCGTACCACCAGCGTCTTCAGATCCGGCAACAGTCAGGCGGTGAGAATTCCGGCCGACCTGGCATTCCCCACCGGGCGGGTCACCATCGAAATCGACGGCGACGCGCTCATCCTGCGCCCCGCGCCCCAGTCGATGGCAGAGTTCGTCGCGGCCATCCCCGTCGTCCCCGATGCACCGTTCCACGAGGACGACTCCGAGTTTGACACGGACCCGGACGGGCTATGAGTGCTGACTACCTGATCGACACCAATATCTGGATCTCGGTGATCCGCGGAGACCAGCGCATCAGAGGCCGTCTGGCTGCGCTCCAAGGCAGGGCCATGCTCTCGCTCATCGTCTGGGGAAAACTGCATACCGGCCTCAACCTTGATCCACAGCGACGCCAGCAGGCCGCCCTTGACCAGATCCGCAGAGGTGCCAGCATCAACCGTCTCACCGCTGAGGTAGCTGAAACCTACGGCACCCTCCGCGCTCTCCTTCGCCGCGAGGGTCTGTCCATCGGCCACAACAACACGTGGATCGCAGCCGAAGCCCTGATCTTGGATCAGACAGTGGTCACCCTCAACGGAAACCACTTCACCCGGATTCCCGGCCTCGCCGTGGAGGACTGGCGCTAGGGAAAACTCTCGCGCTCCCTGAGCCAGCCGCCCGCGGCCCGACGCTTGTGCTGAGCCTGCCCCAGCGCGAAGCGCCGGGGCAGCTCGAAGTAAAGGGCGCCCGCAGAGGGCAAGCTCAGGGACCCGTCAGACGCGGGCGCCGAGGAAGTTGATGACCGATTCGAAGAACTTGCGGCCGTCGAGCGTGGGCGAGGTGAGCTCCTCCACGTTGTGCTCCGGGTGCGGCATGAGACCCACGACGTTGCCGCGCTCGTTGGTGATGCCGGCGATGTCGTTGGCCGAGCCGTTGGGGTTGTCCAGGTAGCGGAAGACCACCTGGTCGTTGTCCTCCAACTTGCGCAGCGTCTCCGGCGAAGCCTGGTAGTTGCCCTCGCCGTTCTTCAGCACGATGGTGATCTCGTCGCCCTTGCCGAAGGCGCAGGTCCACGTGGTGTCGATGCTTTCGACGCGCAGGCGCTCATCGCGGCAGATGAACTGCTGGCCCGCGTTGCGGATCATCGCGCCCTCCAGGAGGTGCGCCTCGCAGAGGATCTGAAAACCGTTGCAGATGCCCAGCACCGGCATGCCCTTGTTGGCCGCGTCGATGACGGTGTCCATCACCGGGCTGAAGCGGGAGATCGCGCCGCAGCGCAGGTAGTCACCGTAAGAGAACCCGCCGGGCAGGATGATCGCGTCGACGCCCTCGATGGAATCCGAGCCGTGCCACAGCGGGACGGCCTCGGCGCCGGAGAGGCGCACGGCACGCAGCGCGTCGTGATCGTCGAGCGACCCCGGGAACGTGACGACGCCGATGCGGGTCATCAGTCGGTCACCACGTCGAACGACTCGATGACCGTGTTGGCCAGCAGGGTTTCGGCAGCCTCACCAATCTGGGCGAGGACCTCCGGGGTGACCTCCCCGTCGACCTCGATCTCGAAGCGCTTGCCCTGGCGCACGGACATCCCGTGGAAGCCGAGGCGCTGGAGCGCACCGGTGACGGCCTTGCCCTGCGGATCAAGGATCTCGGGCTTCGGCATGACGTTGACAACGACGCGTGGCATAGCTGAAGCGTAGCGGAAAGGCCGCGGGCGGCCCGGGGGTGTCTCCCCCGAGCCGCCCGCGCGCCCTGTCCCCCGCTCAGGAGGCGGGCGTGAATGCCACGATGTTGTTGAACACCCACTCGTTGCTACGGGCGAAGCGGTACCCGCCGCCGTCGGCCGGCTGTGCGGACACGAGGGTGGCCCTCACGTAGGAGCGGCAGGCCCCGGAGCCGGTGGCGACGGTGTCGCACTCGGTGCGCCACTGCCGGCCGTCCTCCGCGGTCCACGCCCCGGTTTCAGCGAGCGGGTTGCCCGCCCAGGTCGCGCGCTTGGCCGGCAGGTACGTGAGGTTGTTGAACGCCCAGCCCTGACGCACCTCATACTCCCCATCCACCTCGACGACGGTGGTCGCCCAGATGTCGGTGCGGCACCGCTCGGTGGCCGAGTACGGCTCGCACGCGGTGTTCCAGCGACGCCCGTTGACCTCGTGCAGACCCGGCAACGTGTACGGGGCGGTGCGCTCCCCCGTCGCGGCTGGAGGCGCAGACGGTGCGGCCGTCTCAGTCACCACGGAGGTCGCGGTCACGGTGGGAGCAGGCTCCGGGGTGGCAGTCTGCGTCACGACGGACGTCGCGGTTGCAGTTGCAGTCACCGTCGCGGTAGCCGTCGCTGTGACGGTCGGCGCCGGCTCCGGTGTGGCGATCTCGGTCACGACGGTAGTGGCGGTCACTGTCGGTGCGGGCTCCGGGGTCGACGTCACGGTGACGGTCGGTGCGGGCTCCGGGGTCGCGGTGACGGTGACGGTCACCGTCGGGACGGGCTCCGGCGTCGGCTCCTGCGCCTCCGCGACAGTGGCGAGGATGCTGCCCGCGAACCAGCCGCCGGCCGCGTTCTTCGACCATGTCAGGGTGTAGTCACCGGGTTCAGCGAAGACGAGGCTGCCGTCGTCGCCCACAGTGACGCCCTCGGGGGTTTTCAGCTCCACCGGCGTGCCGTCGAGGTAGGTCACCGCTGGGGCTGCGGCCGGCGCGCCGGCCTCAGCCGTCATGGTGAGCTTCTGCCAGCGGGCACGCACCGCGCTGTAGTCGGTGACCTTGACGTGCTTGAGCGGGCTCAGGTCGGCGATGGCGTTGGTGCCCAGATCCAGGGACTTGAGGGTGGCGAACCCGGCCAGCGGGGTGACGTCCTCGATGAGGTTGTTGGAGACCAGCAGGCTCGACAGGGAGGTGGCACCCTTCAGAGGGCTGAGGTCACTGATCTTGTTGCCCTGCGCGGCGAACGTCTCCAGCTTGGTGAGTCCGCTGAGTGAGGAGAGCGAGGAGAAGCCGTTCTTGTGCGCCACCAGCCGCTTCAGGTTGGTGAGGCCGGAGACGTCGAGCTCGGTGATCTTGTTGTCGTCGATCGTCAGGTCACGGATCGAGTCGCTCTTCAGCCCGGTGACGCTGGTGAGCTGATTGCGGCTGAGCCCCACCTCGGTCACGTTCGGTAGCCCCGAGATGACGCTGGGGTCGGAGACCAGGTTGCCGTTGAGCATCAGCTCGGTCAGGTTGGTCAGCGCCGCGATGGGAGCGAGGTCGCTGATCTGGTTGGTGGCCATGGACAGCTCGGTCAGGCCGGTGAGGCCGGCGACGGGGCGCAGATCGGTGATGCCGTTGCCATAGGCCGTCAGCGACGTCAGATTCGTGAGGCCCGCCACCGGCGTGAGGTCGGTGACCTTCTGGCCGCCGATCGACAGGCCGGACAGGCCCGTGAGGTGTTCAGCGCCCGTGATGTCGGTGATGGTGCGGTACTTCGTCGCGGTGCAGTTCAACTCGCCCGTGAGCCGGTTGAGTTGATCCTGTGAGATGGCCGAATCGGCCGCCTGGCCGAGCTTGTCATTGAGGCAGAGGCGGAACTTGGGGTCCGGCACGTCCACCAGCGTCGGGTCGGTCACCGTGAGCCGCGCGGCAGAGGAGTGCACGGTGCCTGCCGGGTTGGCCACGACCGCACGGAACTGGTGGCCATGATCGGCGAGCGTGACGCTCTCCAGCGCCAGCGAGCCACCACTGGCGCCGTCGATGGGTGCCCAGGTGGCGCCGTCGGCGGAGCGTTCCCAGGCGATGGCGGGTGCTGGGCGGCCAGCGACCTCGACGGTGAAGGTGGCCCCGAAGCCCACCTCCGTGGCCACGTCCACGGGCTGCGTCACGACGGTGGGCGCGAGGGGTGCAGGGTCTGCGACTTCGCCTGGCTTGTAGCCCTCCCACCGCGGCGGGTTGCCGTTCCAGGTCGTGGCAGGCGACACCGCCCAGCCCTCAACGCTGCCGGCAGCGGGCTGGTATGAGCTGGCACCAAGCTGGGAGAACTCCCAGTCGCCCCAGCCCGCGTCGTCGGACCACTGTCGGTGGAAGTAGGTCCACCACTTGCCGTCTGCCACGTAGTCGGCCCGCACGCCGTTGATGACCTTGATGAACGCCGGGTCGTCGATGGTGAAGCCGGCCGAGACGAGGGCCTCCGACCCGGTCTCGAACTCGGTGGCGCAGCCGCCGAGAAGGTCGCCTTCACCGGGGTCGACGATCACGAACACATTGTTGTCGTAGGTGCATTCCCGCACCTCGGCGTCTGTGAAACTGAAGTCGGCCTGGGCCTGTGACGCCCAGGGCACTGAGGCGGTGACGGCGAGGGCGAGCGCCGTTGAGACGGCGCGTCTGATGGGATGGGGGCTGTTCATGCTGCCTTTCTTCTCGCGAACGAACGCGACCAGGGCAGCAGAACTGCTCGGGACGCAGCTCGCTTATCCGCGGCGAGTACTGATTCCTTCGAACAGGTTTTGGTCCGGCTAGCCGGAGACGGGTCTCCGGTCACGGTTGCGGGTCAGCCCGGGATTTGCACCCGGTTCGCCACCTGATCTGAGCGGAACCCTAGCAGTAGGCTGACGACACCACCATCCGGGGCGGACTCCTGAGCGCAGACGTGCCGGCAGGATGGTCGCCTTACCGCCACCAGGTCTCCGACGTCCTGGCGATCAGGGCAGCGCCAAGCTCTCGATCCCGGACACCACGTGGATGACATCGCCACCATCGGCATCGCCCGGCACGATCTGGGCTTCGGGGATCCCCGCTCGCGGCCACGCAGATCCTCGACTGCCACTGACTCCCGTCCGGTTCCCCGGTCTCACCGGCGTGACCACCGTCAGCGCGACACCGTCGGGTCGTCCGCGATCGAGAAGCGCAGCGGAAAGTCCGCCGCCGCGGTGATGCCGATGCGGGGGCCGGAGACCAGCACCGGTGCCGCACCTTCCCGCGGGGTGAGCGTGAGCCCGGTGGAACCGTCGAGCGGGGCGCCCGTGTCATCGAGCGAGATGCCCAGCGCCACGGTCAGCCGGGCCGGGCCTGCAGCCAGATCTGCGTCCGTGCGGGTGCGGCCGACGGCCGAGCGCCTCGCGCGCGCGATCTCCACGCCGTCGACCACCTCACCGGCACGGACGAGGACACCGGTGGGCGTACCGTCGGGGCCCACCTTCACGTTGAAGCAGGTGTGCAGCCCCATGTGCCGGTAGACGTAGGCGTGCCAGGGCGGCCCGAACATCGCCTGGTTGCGGGCATTGGGGCCGCGGTAGGCGTGCGACGCCGGGTCGTGCGGGCCGGCGTAGGCCTCCACCTCGGTGATGCGGAGGGTCACCGGGCCCGGCGCGCGGTCGACGGTGAGGTGCGCGTTGAGCAGACGTTTCGCCTCGACGGCGACGGCATCGAGCGCCTTCAGAGCGTCGAGATCAAGCTCGGTGAACCGGGCGTCGCGCGGCGTCAGCACCTCAGGCTGCCCCGGGCACGCCGAGGAGGCGGCAGATCTGCGCGTCGAGCGGGGAGGTGGGCACCTCGCGCCCGTCGGCGTGCGTGATGCGGGCCACCAGGCGGCTACTGGAGAGCAGCCAGCCGCCGCGGGCGCGGTACAGGTCGTCGACCACCAACGGCTTGACCTCCACCTCGAGGCCGGCGCCTGGCGCCTTCTCCATCAGTTCGGCCACGGTGATGGAGCGCAGGATCCCGTCCAGCGGCGGGGTGGTGAGCACGCCGTCGAGGTCCAGGATGAGGCTCGAGGTGGGCCCCTCCAGGAGGGTGCCCGACGGGGTGATGAACAGGGCGTCATCCGCGTCGTTGTTCATCGCGTAGCGGCGGGCGGCCATGTTGATGCCGTAGCTGAGCGACTTCGCTCCGGGCAGCAGCCACGGCAGGTCGACGATCTCGGTGCCCTCGAAACCGCGGTCCAGCAGCAGCACCTTCACGCCGTCGCGGCGTTCACGCAGGGAGCGCTCGTCGATGGGGGCGGCCATGGCCCAGCCGCTGGGCTCGTCGATGCCCTCGGGCCCGCGGGTCATGAACAGCCGCACCACGGCCTGATCCTCGGCCGCCCAGTCCCAGGCCTCGATGATGGCCCGGATGGCCCGGCGGTAACCTTCGGCATCCGGGGCGGGAAGTCTGAGGATCCCAGCCGATGCAGCGAGGCGCTCCAGGTGCTCCTCGACGTGGCGGGGCTCCTGGTCGACGACGATCAGCGACTCGAAGACCCCGTCTCCCCGCACCACTCCTTGATCGTCGGCGCGGACGATGGGCTGGGAGGGGTCGACGATCGTGCCGTCGAGGAGTGCAACCATGCGGATAGCCATGGCACGAGCCTACGCGTTAGGCGAACGACTTTCCGGTGAGACGACGGTACGCCTCGAGGTAGCGCTCGCGGGTGGCGGCCACCACATCATCGGGCAGCGGGGGCGGCGGGGCCTCGGATGTGCGGTCCCAGCCCGATTCGTGGGCCAGCCAGTCGCGCACGTACTGCTTGTCGAAGCTGGGCAGCGACTCCCCCGGCTGCCACTGCGCCGCGTCCCAGAAGCGCGACGAATCGGGGGTGAGCACCTCGTCGGCCAGCACGAGCGTGCCGTCGGGACGGCGGCCGAACTCGACCTTGGTGTCAGCCAGGATGATGCCCCGCGCGTCGGCGATCTCGGCGGCCTTCGCGTAGATCTCCAGCGTCAGGTCCCGCAGTTTGGAGGCGAGTTCCTCGCCGTGCAACTCGGCGATGGTGGCGTAGTCGACGTTGACGTCGTGCTCCCCCACCGGGGCTTTGATCGCGGGAGTGAAGATGGGCTCCGGCAGCTTGTCGCCGTCGCGCAGCCCCTCGGGCAGCGGCACTCCGCACACCGTGCGCGACTCCTGGTACTCAACCCACCCCGAGCCGGTGAGGTAGCCGCGGGCGACGCATTCAACCCCCACCATGTCGAGCGCCTCGACGAGCGTGGCGCGCCCGGCCACGGCGTCGGGCACATTGGTGGAGACCACATGGTTGTCGACGATGTCCGTCAACTGGCTGAACCACCACAGCGACAGTTGCGTCAGCACGGCGCCCTTGTCCGGGATGAGCGTGCTGAGCACCTGGTCGAAGGCCGAGATGTTGTCCGTGGCCACCATGAGGATGCGGCCGTCGGCGGCGTCGTAGAGTTCGCGGACCTTGCCCGCGTGCCGCAGTGGAAGGTTCAGGAGATGTCCGTACTGGCTCACCCGGCGAGCCTATCGCCCGCGGCACCTCCGGCCGCTCACAATCGGAGGAGTTCCGCCGACAGCGCCTCGTAGGGCGCCACGTCGATGCCCTGCTCGGCTTTTAGAAGGCTCATGGGTCACGAAGCCATTGAAAATGTCCGTGCCCCGAGGTTGTGTACTCTCCCCGGCTTGACACCCAGGAATTGAGAATGATGAACGCTCGTCGCAGGCGCGCTCAAGGAGGTCCTTCAGTAAATGAATGAGAAATTTCCGCAATTGATTGCCAGGCAGAGGAAGGACTTGCCAGTCAACTGTTTTACGGTCGCGCGATCACCGCTGCGCCGGTAGGCGTACACCTCGTGGTTCGGGACTTGGATGCCGGACGCAACAACCGAGACGCCGCCATTCTTGAACATTTGCACCTGGGCGTTGTACGTGATCGGGCTTGCCAAGGTGCATAGGGGGTTGCCAACTGCATGGGCGATCTCGAAACTGACGTAGGAGGTGGCAGCCCCTTTTGGAAGGAAACGTATTCCAGCACTGCTCGCCGTAGCCTCACCATGGACGGGGCTTGTCCGGACTGTTTTTCCTACAGTGCGCGTGGGAGTGTATGTCCTCCCAGTGTAGTCGATTGCAGCGGCTGCGATCGTCCGCGAAGATCCGGCCCGGTAGCTGGTGTTCCAGCTGCGGTTGTCCCCCAAGAAGGTCCCACAGGGGCTTGAGATGCTAGCAGGGGGAATGAACGTCTTGTAGTTGAACGAGGTCCAATCACTAGGGGAAGCAGACGTCGTCATGTCTGGAAAAGAGAAGGAGGTCCCGCTGGGCATGGCAACCACGGCGCCCTGTGACCCTGCGAGTGTCGTGGTTTGACAGTTGGTTTCCCCTTGCCTCCCAAGCGTTTTAAGCGCAGTGGTTCCTGAATCCGTCGTCACCCGCATGGCTAAGACATCGAGTCGCTCGGGCTTCGGGAACTCATCAAAACTCACCGTCTCCTCATGGTGACTGAAATCTTCAGTAGTGACCTCTCGCAATGAAGCCTCGGCCAACTCCTCAAGCAGGTGAGTGCTAAGTTTGACCTCTTCGGGACGCTGCCCTTTCCACAGCTCGACTCGAACCTCCCCATTCAACGACTCGAGCACGGGGGCGAACATATCGCTGTCCAGTGTGCGAGTTGCCAATCTCGCGCCGCCAGGCAGAACGATCATCTTCGATGTCTCATCTACAGTGACGAGGCAAGGGTCGTCATCAGTACGGGGGGTGGCACCCGCGTTCAGACCCAGCGGCCCTGTGGTCGCACACAGGGCAAAGATCACGGATCCCAGAGTGAGTTTCGTTTTCCACTTCATTGTGCCTTCCTTCATCCACTCTCGTCGTCGAGAGGCCGTAGGGGTAGGTTACAGGACTTGGCGGCGTCAAGAGGGGCTGAGATCATTTTGTTTTGACGGACCTCCGCTTCTGTCCGACATGATCCAGAGATAGGAGCCACCATGCACACTTCTCATCTCTGCGACGGACGCCCGCGGTTGCCTGTCGTCGTCGGCGCAGCAGGAGCAGTAGCGAAGCAAACCTACCGCGATCTGCCTCACAGGCATGTTCTCATGCACACAGGTAGGATGTAGGCAAATGGCACGTGGCCTCACGTAGGCAAGTGCACAAGGATGGAAGGCTACCTGATGAAGCCGTCGTTTCTGCTCGGGTCATGCGTAGCATTGTGGGGAGTCGTCAGCGCTCTTCCAACTATCGGGATGATCGCTCCCATGCCTTGGCTTGTCTGGCTTGTTGCCGCGTTCTGGGGCGTCGTCTACGCAAAGAGGAACTTGTCAGCGAGGCTCGCCTTGATTCAGGGTGCAAGCGTAGTCGTGGCTGCTTTGGTCTCTGGGCGCACCAGTGAGTACTTCGCGTACGCTTTGGTCATCCCTGGTGTCGTCGTCCTATCAATCGGGTACCTTATCCTGTGGATGGCTCCTTTCGGCATCGCAGACGCCTATATCAAGGACGGTTCCACCAGGCGATAACTGCGGGTCGACGGTCTTGTGGCGCCTGCGGATCGCAGGGCCGCAAGCTTGGACGATCCAGCCGGAGGACGAAGAAGTGCAACCACGTAACATCCATCGGTGATCTCGGTTGTCTCCCCTGATGCAACACGACGTAGGACGTCGACGACATTGTGGCCCAAATCTAGGCACGAGATCTTAGCATGTCACCACCCTAGCGCTCAAGGCTCGCGCCGATAGCCCCCGGAAAAACTCATCGTAGGGCGCCACGTCGATGCCCTGCTCGGCGAGCCAGTCGTCGCGGTCATAGGTGCAGCCGTAGCGCTCCCAGGAGTCGCAGAAGATGGTCACCACGCTGCCCTCCTCCCCGTTCCTGGCCATCTCCCGTGCGATGACGGCGGTGGCCCGCGGGATCACCGCGATGAAGCGCAGACCCAGCAGCCGCGCGAAGTAGGCCTCGCTCACGGCGGTGGAGCCGCTGGAGGATTCGATGACGGTGGTGTGCTGGTGGATCTGCCCGTTGCACAGCCCGAACAGGAACAGCGAACGCGCCAACCGGTGCTTCAGCGAACCGGTGGGGTGCGTCGACTCGTCCTTGAGGTAGATGTCGACGCCGGGGCACGAGGCGAGCGGGAGCCGGCGCAGGGCTACCGAGTGCCCTCACTGCACCCGGACACCCTGCGCGGAGCCTTCTCCCTCAACCGCCATGCTGTGGATGCCGATCATGCCGAGGAAGGTGGTGCGGTAGGTGCCGCGCACCGTGACCCGCGCCCCGGCCTGCTCGGTGAGGTGGACATCGGCGGTGTAGCCGGATGCCTCCGCGAACCGCTGAGCGGCGCTCCTGCCCGCCCCCACGTCGAGGGTGGGGCCTTCCTGGGTGAGGACCACTTGGTGCGTGGCGGCACGCGCTGCCTGGGCGGCCACCTCCCGCGCCTCCTGCTCCGCGGCTGCATGCCCGGCGAAGTCGACGCCAAGTCCGATGGTCACGATGAACGCGGGCATCGCCACTGCCGCCCACACCGACAGCGACAGCCCTCTCTCATCTCGACGCCTACCCATGCCCCCATTCAACATCGACGAGGGGTCACCGCAAGGCCAGCCGGGGAGGCTGTGGATAACCTGCGTCAGAGCACGGAGCCGGGGCGGTACGCGGCCGCCTCGGGATCCGCCTCGACCACTTTAGCCACACGCTCGGCGACCCTGGCGACCTGCGCCTGCGCCGTGCCGGCCAGTTCCAGGGGGCTGCCCACCAGGTTGCCCAGCTCCTCACGCGTGAGGCCGAGGCGTTCGTCGGAGGCGAGCCTGTCGAGCAGGTCGTTGGTGCGGGCGCCCTTGCGCAGGTCCAGCGCGACGGCGACGGCGTGCTCCTTGATCGCCTCGTGCGCAGCCTCGCGGCCCACCCCCTTGCGGACGGCTGCCATCAGCACCTTGGTGGTGGTCAGGAACGGCAGGTAGCGCTCCAACTCCGCCTCGATGACGGCGGGGAAGGCGCCGAAATCCGCCAGGACGGTCAGGAACGTCTCGAAGAGCCCGTCGAGCGCGAAGAACGCATCCGGCAGCGCGACGCGGCGCACCACGGAGCAGGACACGTCGCCCTCGTTCCACTGGTCCCCGGCCAGTTCGCCGACCATGGACACATAGCCGCGCAGCACCACGGCCAGGCCGTTGACACGCTCGCAGGACCGGGTGTTCATCTTGTGCGGCATCGCCGAGGAGCCCACCTGCCCCTCCTTGAACCCCTCCGTGACCAGCTCGATGCCGGCCATCAGGCGGATGGTGGTGGCCACGTTCGACGGCGCTGCGGCGATCTGCGCGAGGGCGGTCACCGCGTCGTAATCCAGGGAGCGCGGGTAGACCTGCCCGGTGGAGGTGAACACCGCGGCGAACCCGAGCTCGTCGGCGATGCGCTGCTCCAGCTCCGCCAGCTTCTCGGCGCTGCCGCCGAGGAGGTCGAGCATGTCCTGCGCCGTGCCGACGGGGCCCTTGATGCCACGGGCCGGGTATCGGCCGATGAGGTCGTCGAGGCGATCCAAGGCGACGAGCAGCTCGTCGGCCGCCGTCGCGAACCGCTTCCCGAGGGTGGTCAGCTGCGCGGCGACGTTGTGCGAGCGGCCCGTCAACGGCTGATCGGCGTACTGCGTGGCGAGGCGCGCCAACTCCGCCAGCGCGGCCACGACCCGCACCCGGATCACTCGCAGCGAGTCGAGCACCTGGAGCTGTTCGATGTTCTCCGTGAGGTCGCGCGACGTCATGCCCTTGTGGATGTGCTCGAACCCGGCGAGGTCGTTGAACTCCTCGATGCGGGCCTTCACGTCGTGCCTGGTGACCCGCTCACGCGCGTCGATCGACGCCAGATCGACCTGGTCGATGACGCGCTCATAGGCGGCGATCACCTCGTCGGCATCTGCGCCGCCGAAGTCGACGCCCAGGTCTCGCTGGGCGCGCAGCACGGCCAGCCACAGCTTCCGCTCGGAGATGATCTTGGCCTCGGGGGCCCAGATGTCGCGCATCTGCGTCGACGCGTAACGGTTGGCCAGCACATTGGGAACGCTCATAGCTCCTAAGCCTATCCCCCTGTCTTCCCCGGCGGTCCTGCCGCTGCGCCAGTTTGGAACCACCGGCGCGGCCGGCGCCGGCGCATGCGCGAGGACCCACTGTGAGCGCGAGTCAGACCGCTTCGTGGTACTGGCCCCCGGCCTTCAACGACGCCAGGCAGTTGGTGGACTACTACGAAACCGTCGGCATCCCCTGGTGAAACAGCTCCACCACGCAGGGCTCCAGCCACTCCCGTCCTCGGAACAGGACTCTGACGCGCGTCACTGAGCAGACAACTCACCCACCAGGTGCGGCTTGCCGTCCTTGTTGACGACGGCGAACCGCCACTGGTCATCGCGGCGTTCGGCCGCGTAGCCCACCTTGCCGGGCAGGAGGATGGGCTTGGCGAACTGCACCTTGACCTCGTAGCCGTCGGGCAGTTGCCCGCCCAGCGCCGCGACGGCCCGGGCATGCGTCCACATGCCGTGGATGATGGGCCGCGGGAAGCCGAACAGCTTGGCGGTGAGCGGATACAGGTGGATGGGGTTCGAGTCTCCGGAGACCTTCGCGTACTGACGCCCCAGATCCGGCGCGAGGCGCCACTGCTGAGACGGCGGCACCTCGGGCGCCGACAGCCGCACCGCAGCGGCAGGTTCGCCCGGCACCTTCGCCCCGGTGGCCAGGTAGTTCGACGAACCACTCCAGACGAGGTCGTCACCGGAATGGATCTCGCCCACCATGTCGAAGACCGCGCCCTTCGCATGGGGTTGCAGATTCTCGGCCCGCACGGCCATCCGCAGCTTCTCCCCCACCCGCACGGGGCGGTGGAGCCGCATGGTGTTGGTGACGTGCACCAGGCCGGCCAGCGAGAACGGGAAGTCCTCCTCGGCCATCAGCGCGGCCTGCAGCGGGAAGGTCTGCACGTGCAGCCAGGTGGCGGGCACCTCGTCGCGCAGGGTGAACCCCGTCACCTTGCAGTAGTCGGCCAGCCGGCCGATGTCCTGCTGCTGGTCCATGATCAACAGGGACCGGTTCGGCAGCTCGGCCCTGCGCCCCTTCTTCGTCACCGCGCCGCTGAGCGCCTTGACCAGCAGCTTGTTGACGTCGGGCATCGTGCGTAGTTCAACCACGTCGCGGCTCATCTCTCACGCCCCCACGAGGTTCTGGCCGCACACGCGGATCACCTGACCGTCGACGCCGCCGGAGGCAGGGTCGCACAGGTACGCGAGGGTCTCCGCCACGTCGACGGGGTTGCCTCCCTGGCTGAGCGAATTGGTGCGTCGGAAGATCTCGCGCTGCACGAACGGGATGGCCGCGGTCATCTCGGTCTCGATGAACCCGGGCGCCACCGCATTGGTGGTGATCGGCCGGTCGGCCAGTTCGTCGCGCATGGCCCACACCAGGCCCATCACGCCGGCCTTGGAGGCGGCGTAGTTGGTCTGGCCCTTGTTGCCCGCCACGCCGGAGGTCGACGCGATGCCGACGATGCGCGCCTCGTCGCCGAAGCCGCCGGGCACGTCGTTGCCGAGCAGGTAGTCGTTGATCCGGATCTCGGCGGCGAGGTTGACGTCGAGCACGGAGCCCCACAGCTTCTCGTCCAGGTTGGCCAGCATCCGGTCACGCGTGATGCCCGCGTTGTGCACGATCGCCCAGATACGCGCGTCCGCGCCGTGCACACGTGCGATGTGCGCCGCGATGCGCTCGGCGGCGTCCGTCGCGGTGATGTCGAGTTGCAGCGCGGAGCCCTTGATCTCGTTGGCCACCTTGGCCAACGCGTCCCCGGCGGCGGGGATGTCGACGGCGACCACCTGCGCGCCGTCGCGTGCGAACGTCCTGGCGATGGCGGCGCCGATGCCTCGTGCGGCGCCGGTGACCACCACGACGCGGCCGTCGAACGGCGTGTCGGTGAGCTCGTGGGTGATTTTTGCAGGGCCCACGCGCCAGGTCTGGCCGGAGACGAACGCGGAGCGTCCCTCCAGCAGGAACGACAGCGTGGAGGCCAGATCCGAGGCTCCGGCCCCGCCGTGCACGAAGACGAGGTTCGACGTGGAGCCGGCCCGCAGTTCCTTGCCGACGGTGCGGTTGATGCCGTCGAGCCCCTGCGCCACGGCCTTGGCCTCCAGGCCCTCCACCTCGGAGGCGTCGGTGGCCAGGATGACGATGCGGCCGGAGGGCTCGAGCCCGCGCATCACGGGGCGCAGCAACTGGCGCACACCCTCGAGCTGCGCGATCTCGCGCACGCCGGTGGCGTCGATGACGATGGCGCCGGGCTTCTGCTGGTAGCGCGGCGGCTGGGCGCGACCCTTGTCGTCCTTGGTGCGGTTCTCGGCCACGTCCAGCAGCGGCTGGCCGGGTGTGATGCCCAGCAGGGAGAGGGTCTCGCGGGCGAGACCTCCGCCGTCGAGCTTACCCAGCACAACGGGCCCGGTGGGCGTGGTGCGCCCGCGCCGCAGCCGCGGCGGCTCGGACAGGCCCAGCTTCTTGGCGACGAACTTGCCGGCGGGGGTGCCGTAGATCATTACGAGTGCGTCCATGCTCATGCCTCCAGAATTGCGACGATGCCCTGGCCACCGGCCGCGCAGATCGAGATGAGGCCGCGCGAACCCGGCCCCTTCTCCGCGAGCATCTTGGCCAGCGACGCGGCGATGCGGCCGCCGGTGGCGGCGAACGGGTGGCCCGCGGCCAGCGACGAGCCCTTGACGTTGAGCTTGGCGCGGTCGACCGTGCCCAGGCCCTGGTCCTCGAGGGACTTCAGCGTGGCGAGCACCGTCGAGGCGAAGGCCTCGTGGAACTCGTAGAAGTCGAAGTCCTGCAGCGTCAGAGCGTTGCGCTCCAACAACTCCGGCACGGCACGCGCGGGCGCCATGAGGAGGTCTTCGGAGCCGGTGACGTAATCCGACGCGGCGACCTGTGCGTCGACCACCTTGGCCAGCACGGGCCAGCCCTTGGCGCGGGCGTGCTCCTCTTCGGCGAGCAGCACCAGAGCGGCGCCGTCGGTCAGCGCGGTGGAGTTACCGGCGGTCATGGTGGGGTTGTCCTTGCCGAAGACGGTGCGCAGCTTGCCGAGTGCCTCCATCGTGGTCTCGGGGCGCAGGATGCCGTCCTTGGCCACCCTCAGGTACGGGGTGACCAGGTCGTCGAAGAAACCCTCGTCCCAGGCGCCGGCGAGGCGGCGGTGCGACTCGTAGGCCAGTTCGTCCTGCTCCTCGCGGGTCACCCCCCACTTCTTGGTGGTCAGCGCCTGCGACTCGCCCATGCTCAGCCCGGTGCGGGACTCGACGACACCCGGGGGGACCGGCATGAGGTCAGCGGGGAGGATCCTGCTGATCGCGGCGAGCTTGTCCGGCAGCGACCGGGCGCGGTTGAGCTTGAGCAGCGCCTTGCGCAGGGGCTCGGTCACGACGATGGGGGCGTCCGACGCGGAGTCGACGCCGCCTGCGATCGCGACGTCGGCCTGCCCCAGGCGGATCTTGTTGGAGGCGTAGACCACGGATTCCAGGCCGGTGGCACAGGCCTGCTGCAGGTCGCAGGCGGGGGTCAGGGGCGACAGGGAGGAGCCCAGCACGGCCTCGCGCGTGAGGTTGAAGTCTCGCGTGTGCTTGAGGACTGCGCCGGCCACCACCTCGTCGACCTTCTGGCCGGCGAGCCCGAAGCGGGCGACGAGCCCGTCGAGCGCCGCCGTGAGCAGGTCCTGTGCGGATGCGGCGGCGTACGTTCCGCCGGCCTTGACGAAGGGGGTGCGGTTGCCACCGACCACCACTGCGTTGCGTGGGTTCATGTTGAGGATTCCTCCGGACGTTCTGGTCAGGTTCACAAGTTATCTGTATCCGAGGGTAGCAGGTACGAGTAGTTTCGGATACTGTGAGTTACATGAACAATGCTGAGCCGGTCGCCGACGGGCGGGCCACGCGCTGGGAGAAACACAACACCCAGCGCCGCCGCGCGCTCGTAGAAGGCGCGGTCAAGGCGATCCGCCAGCACGGCCCCGGCGTCGGGATGGATGAGATCGCAGCCATGTCCGGCACGTCGAAGACCGTGCTGTACCGCCACTTCGGAGACAAGGCGGGGCTGTACCAGGCCGTCATCGACTCGGTGCACGACTTCATCCTGCGCAAACTCCCCCTCGACGACGCCGAGCACCTCGACCCGGTGGAACTGGTCTCGACGGTGGCCGACGCCTACCTCGCCGTCGTGGAACGGGACCGCAACCTGTACTTCTTCGTCGCCTCGCGCCCCACGGGCGAGACGCCCACATCAGATCCGGTGGGCTACATCACCACCCGGATCGGGGACCGGGTGGCTGAGGCCATGAAGGCCTGGCTCCGCAGGGAGGGGCTCAGCGAGGACCCCGCCAACATCTGGGCGCACGGCGCCGTCGGCTACATCTGGGCGGTCGCGGACCGGTGGATCGTCACCAACCTGCGCCGCCCGCGTGCCGATGTCGTGGCCTACATCAACCAGTTTTTCGCACCAGCTTTCACCGCACAGAAGAACACAAAGGAGTGACACCGCACATGACCATCACCCCCACCGGCGAAGGGCTACGCCGCGCACTGGACGGCCCGTTCCATGACCTCAAGCAGCGCTGGCGCACCGAGATCAGCGCCGACGACGTCGTGCGCGACACTGCGCTGTCCATGGAAGAGGCCCGCGAATGGACCCTCGACCGCATCAAGCGCCTCGCCAGCCGCGAGTTCGTCACCGCGGGCTTCCCGGCCGCGCAGGGCGGCACCGGATCGTCGGCCGAATCCGTGGCGAACTTCGAGATGATGGCCATGGGTGACCTGTCGCTGACCATCAAATCCGGCGTGCAGCACGGGCTTTTCGGCGGCGCCATCACCAACCTCGGCACCGCCAGCCACCACGAGCGGTTCCTCCCCGGCGCGATCGACGTGTCGCTGCCGGGCTGCTTCGCCATGACCGAACTGGGCCACGGCTCCGACGTGCAGTCCATCGAGACGTCGATCACCTGGGACCCGGAGACCGCCGAGTTCGTCGTCCACTCCCCCAGCCCGACGGCGGCGAAGGCCTACATCGGCAACGCCGCCCGCGACGGCCGTATGGCCGCGGTCTTCGGCCAGCTGTGGGTCGACGACGAGCACCACGGCGTGCACGTGGCGTTGGTGCCCATCCGCGACGAGCAGGGCAACCCCATGCCGGGTGTGACCATCGGGGACCACGGCCACAAGGGCGGCCTGCTGGGGGTTGACAACGGCACCATCTCGTTCGAGCACGTGCGCGTCCCGCGCGACATGCTGCTGGACCGCTACGGCGGCGTGGGTGAGGACGGCAAATACCACTCGAAGATCGAATCGATCAACGCACGCTTCTTCACCATGCTCGGCACGCTGGTGCGGGGCCGTATCTGCGTGGGCGGCGGCGCCGCGTCGGCCGCCCGTAAGGCACTGAGCGTCTCGGTCAACTACGCCGACCGTCGCCGCCAGTTCCGCCAGCCGGGCCTAGGCGAGGAGATCCTGCTGCTGGACTACCTGCAGCACCAGCGCAGGCTGCTGCCCAACGTCGCCCGGGCGTACGCGTTCGGCTTCGCGCAGAACGAGATCGCGCTGCAACTGCAGCGCATCATCGACGCGGACGGCTCGGATCCGCAGGCCGCCCGCGAGCTGGAGACCCGCGCGGCGGGCATGAAGTCAGCCATCACCCGCTGGGCCAACGACACGCTCCAGGAGTGCCGCGAGGCCTGCGGCGGTGCCGGCTACATGTCGGACAACGGCATCACGCTGTCGCGCCAGGACGCGGACATCTTCGCCACGTTCGAGGGCGACAACACCGTGCTGATGCAGCTGGTGGCCAAGGCGCTGCTGCTGGACTACAAGTCCACGTGGGGCGACATGGATCTGCGCGGCACCGCGCAGAAGACCGCCAAACTGCTGGGCGGGCGGTTCCTGGAGCGGACGACGGCCCGCTCGGTCATCGACCGCCTGGTGTCGACGGCGAACCGCAAGTCCGAAGCGGATCAGCTCCGGGCCCGCGGCTGGCACGTGCAGATGTTCGAGTACCGCGAGCAGCACATCGTCGAAGGCTTGGCGCAGCGGATGCGCGCCGCGAGCAAGGAGAAGTCCTTCGAGGCGATCAACGCCTGCCAGCCGCACATGATCGAGGCGGCCAAGGCGCACGTCGACCGCGTGGTGCTCGAGGCCTTCATCGAGGGCATCGAGGAATGCACAGACGACTACGTCAAGGCCATCCTCATCAAACTCTGCGACCTCTACGCGTTGACCACCATCGAGGCCAACCGGGCCTGGTTCCTGGAGCACGAGGTGTTCGACGCGCGGCGCAGCAAGTCGATCACGTCCGCCGTCGACGAGCTGTGCGGCGAGTTGCGCCAGCACTCGCGGGCGCTGGCCGAGGGCCTGGGAGTGCCGCAGGAGTGGACCATCCACCCCCGCACCGCCGTCCCGCCTTTGATCCCCGCCCCTTGAGCGGCACGAGGGGCTGCGGAGGGTGCAAATCAGCACTGTCAGACCTCGCGATGCGCTGCCCCTCCTATCCCACATACATGAACGGAAAGGGAACGGAGTTCACCTCGTCACTGCACCTTGGCTTTCTTGGCGGGGCCGCTCAATAGGGTTTAGGCTCTCTGACCATGGGCATGGGGACTCAAGAAGCGAGCACAGGTATGACAAGCACGTCTACAAACAACGGCTTCGGTAAGAGTCTCTACCGAGTTCCCGTTTTGTGGCGGCGAATCGCGTTGATATCTTGGGACGCCTTTGCTTGGGTTATCGCCCTGCTTTTCTTCACCCTCATCCGCTACGATCTCGGGCTCTCCAGCACCCAGTGGCGCATGGCGCTCCTCTACACGGGGGCCGCTGTGGTGGCCCAAGTCCTTGCCGGCCTCTTCACCCAGCACTATCTAGGGCGGAGCAAGATCGGCAGCTTCACCGAAGCCACGTGGGCGGGTGCCATCGTGCTCGTCATCGCTGTTGTGCTCGCCCTCGTCTTCGGCGTGATCAGCTCGGACATTCCGCGCGGCATCACTCTGGGCGTTCCACCCGTTGCTCTTCTCGCCATGGCCGCAGCGCGCTGGCTGTTCCGCAGCATGGTGGATGCCCGCCCCCGGAACGCCCGGGCCGACGCGATCCCAGCCATCGTCTATGGAGCCGGTAACGCGGGCTACCAGGTTGCGCAGCTGATGGATCTGGCCGAGGAGCCGCCCTTCCACATCGTCGGATTCGTCGACGACGACAAGGGCAAACGTCACCTTCGCATTCGCGGCGCACGGGTACTGGGCCGCGGCAAGGATCTGGTCCAAGTGGCCCGCGAGACTGGTGCGGAAGCGGTCATTTTGGCCATCTCCTCAGCGAGCCCCAAGCTGATCACGAAACTGAACGAAACGGCCCGCGCCAACAATCTTGATCTCATGGTCATTCCCCCCCTGCGCGAAATGGTGGGTGGGCAAATGACGATCGGCTCGCTGCGCCACCTCAATGTGGCTGATCTTTTGGGCCGCCGTCCAATCCGTACCGATTTGAGCGCCATCGCCGATTACATCACCGGCAAGGTGGTGCTCGTCACAGGCGCCGGCGGATCAATCGGCTCGGAACTCGCCGTTCAGGTGAACCGCCTCGGTCCCTCGAAGCTTGTGCTTCTGGACCGCGACGAATCCGCCCTTCACGGCGTCCAACTCGCCATCTATGGCAACGGCCTGCTCGACACCGACGACATGGTGCTGTGCGACATCCGCGACGAAGACGCCCTTCGCGAGATCTTCCAGACGCACCGCCCCGAGGTCGTCTTCCACGCGGCTGCACTCAAGCACCTCCCAATGCTCGAGCGGTTCCCCTTCGAAGGATGGAAGACCAACGTCCTGGGCACCCGCAACGTTCTGCGCATGGCTCACGAGGTTGGCGTTAAGCGCTTCGTGAACATCTCCACAGACAAGGCAGCCGCTGCCACCAGCGTGCTGGGGCGGACCAAGCGCCTCGCCGAACGCCTCACGGCGTGGTATGCCAACGGATACCAGGTCCCCTACCTGTCGGTTCGCTTCGGCAACGTCTTGGGCTCGCGGGGCTCGGTTCTGATCTCCTTCCGCACGCAGATTGAGCAGGGTGGCCCCGTGACGGTGACCCACCCAGACGTGACGCGATACTTCATGACCATCCCCGAAGCGTGCGAGCTGGTGCTGCAGGCTGGAGCGATCGGAGAGCCCGGCGACGTCCTGGTGTTGGACATGGGCGAGCCGGTCAAGATCGTTGATGTCGCCAAGCGCATGATCGCCGAGTCAGGCAAGGACATCTCCATCAAGTTCACTGGGCTTCGCGAGGGCGAGAAGATGCACGAAGTGCTCTTCAGCAACCAAGAGACTGGCCAATCTAGCCGGCACCCCCTTATCAGCGAAGTTTACGTACCACCACTTAACCCAGCATATCTAGCTCCAGAACTTGATTCCGATGAAGTGCTCGGGATCTTGGACACTGAACCGACGCTCTTCCTCAGGCCATAGTTCATCACCGACGGCCAAATCGTCGGTTTGCGAGGGCATCTCGGACAAGCTGAACCGAGCCCTTTAGGTGATCACGGGTCGCCTGCGCTGCCACCAGCGGAACGAGCATCGCTACAGTACCAACCAGCACACCGATCAGGATCGCTGGCGCTCCGCTCAAGGCTGGCGCGACTGATCGAACGACAACCCAGCAGGCAGCCCCACCCAACAGGGCGGAAGCTATGATCCAGGTCCCCTGGACGAGGAACTTGCGGACCGGAAGGCCAGTGGTTCGCCCAAGCCAGAAAAGGCTAATTGGCCAGCCTGCAGCGAGTCCGAGCGCGTAGCCCCACGCCACTCCAGTCAAACCAAAGAAGGACCCCGCGATGAGAAACAAGACGGAAAGTGGCTTGGTGACGAGATCACACTGGAGCAACTGTTTGCTTTGCTGGTTGGCGATGAACCCCCACCAGGCTACTGTTCCGAGCGATGACGCCAGCCCACCTACTGCCAAGACCTGAAACACAGGAATGGTTGGCCCCCAACCAGCGCCAAGCGCGAGAGGGATCAACTCCTCGGCGGAACCAGCTGCCATAGCGAAGATCCAAGCCATTGCAGCTCCGATAACAAACTGCACCCTGAGAAGAATGGGAGCGTAGGCACGTCCCTCGTTCTGCGCCTTGTTCATGAGCGGCACCGCCACATGTACGAGAGGCGAAACAAGCCTCGAGGCTGGCGCCTGCAAGAGTTGATACCCTCGGTTGTAGTAGCCCAATGGGAGGGCTCCCAGCCTCGTGCCCAGAATGAAGGTATGGGCATTATTCTGCAGAAAACTCATGGCATACGCCGCCCCGTACTGTGCTCCAGCGCGAAACATTGCCGCCGATCCATGGCCACGCCTTGGGCGGCTCGGCAGCCAGCGTGTAGCGACTATGCGAAGCAAGAGCAGGACAGCCGCCGCAACCAATTGTTGAGCGACAAGCGCCCAGTAACCGGCCCCGGCCAGCGCCAAGACAATCGCAGCCCCAAGCCCAGCGGCCTGCGAAGCGACATCAGTCCCTACCATCGCTTTGTAACGCAGCTCCCGCGCCAGCCGAACTTGTAGTTGAGCACCAATCCCGGTGATGACAACGACAAGGGCCATCAATGGAACGAGGTGCGCAAGGCGCGGCTCTGAGTACAGGGCCACAATTGCGGGAGTTGATAGCGCTAACCCTCCGCCAGCCACAATCGCGAGGGATACGCTCATCCAAAACAGATTGGATGCCTGCTGGTTGGTCAACTCCCGGGCATGAAGCGCAACGGTGGGCATCCCTGAGTCCCTCAATAGACTTCCCAAAGTCACAAAAACCGCGACCATCGCTAGGAGGCCAAAGTCCTCAGGCCTAATCAGCCGAGACAGAACGACCACAGCTACGAACTGGATAACAGCGACCGCTGCACTCCCCAGCACAACTACAGCGCCTCCACGTGCACCGCTCGCTTGCTTTTCAGTCGCCATCTAGATCGCTCTTTGGTGGGCACGTGAGGCACTGCGGGTGCGCTTCGGCTCATTGGACAATCGTTGGTTCAGCATCGCGACCAATGCGATTGCAGACACCCCAACCAACGTGCTAGGAGCGACAATTGCACTGACAAACCCAGTTGCTGATCCCCTGGGAGACCAGAGGATGCTCTGAATTGCGATGAAGCGCACCGCATCGGCGACTACTGAGGATCCGCCCGCTCGATCAACCCAAGCGATCAATAGTCCGATGACGATCGAAACCACCAATACCCCGCCGAAGCCAAAGTCGACGAAAGCCTCTGCAATGTAGGACGAACCCGTTGCCTGCCCATCCAAGTATCGCTGGCCAAGGACGAGGTAAGACAGTGAGTGGCTGAGCGAACCGCCTTCCATGGCGCGCGTAACAGAGTTGCCCTCGAAGACTGTCTGCCCAGCAATCCGGGCTGGTATACCCCTGTGCAAGAACTCAAGGAGATACTGTTGCTCCGGCAGAGCGTCCCCGTAAAGCGCAACGTTCTCCAGAACCTTGACAGTGACTCCTTGCCCATGAAAAAACTCAGGCACGGCCGACAGAGAGAACCCCGAGGCATTGCCGACACCACGCCACGACTCCAGGCCCGCGAAGAGCACCAGCAGTAGCGGTAAGAGCAGCAACGCCGGCAGCACACGTCTCCGAGTCACCCACGGGTCTTCGGGAGTGATTCGGTTACGGACCAACCCATAGCACAAAAGAAACAGCAAAAGGACGGCGAGTTCTGCGCGTCGCCCGGTCAACAGGTGAAGGCCTGAGTACATGCCCCATAACACGAGCGGCACGAGAGCCGTGCGCAGTCGCGGCATCGTTGCCAAATAGATTGCGAAGGCGACGGCGGCGAGTTCGGAGCTATACGTCAGAACAGTTCCGACGACCCCCCCCTGACTGGCAGCAAAGCTCTCCGTATAGGTCGCCGCATACGAACTCGAGCGGACAAACAGCACGTCTAGTACCACGGACACGATCGCGAGAGGCACGGTGAGAGCAAATGCAAGCAAAGCAGCCGATCGCACGCTTTCACGCGAGATCAGGGCTCCACGAGACGCGTCTGCCGCGAGCATCGACGCTGCAACTCTAGAGTCAGGTGGGCGCCTCCGAGCAACAATGGGGAGGAAGTATCCCACAGCCAAGCCAAGGAGGCTGATGACCAACATGGCCGAGATCAGGGCATGCGCCTCCTCCGAGACCTGTGGGGGACTGAGCTTGAACACCCGTTCAAAAGTGTCGTAGGTCATGAGGAACAGAAAGAAGCAAAGCAAAAACCCTGCGAAGAAGGGGCGTTGCGTCAGTCTCGACAGGGCTACAAAAAGGAGATTCATCCAGCAGAAGAGGACGAGGGACCAGACGCCCGTGGCCCCCGACGCCAAAACCAGCACGCCCAAGATCAGGTTGGCCGCCAGCCACACAAGGGCCATCGGGCCACCTCCTACCGGCTTGAAGCCACCCTATCATAGCCCCTGCGAGCCAACTTGTGAAAGACTGAGCCACTGACCCGCACGGCCCAAAAGGAGATGTACGTGTCGATGAAACCAAGACTACTCATGGGTGGGATGACCGCCAACCGTGGCGGCAAAGAGGCATTCATGATGAACGTCTTCACCGCACTCAGCGATGACTTCTCGTTCCACTTCTTGGCCGATCAGGATGTCGCGATTGGGGCTGAGATCCTATCCTCGGGCGGGACAATCCATCACATTACTCCCCGAGGACGCCACCCCTTGGCCTATTTGCGAGACATCAACGCTGTCATCGCGACAGGAGGGTTTGAAGCAATCTGGTTGAACCAAACAGTCGTCAACTCCATCGAACCCCTTCTGGTGGCCAGCTCCCACAAAGTCCCGATCAGGATCCTTCACAGTCATTCGAGCCAGAATATGGGCAGCCCGCTTACCGGACTGCTCCACGCGGCACAACGTCATGTGGCCCCATATGTCGCCAACCGTCTCTTTGCGTGCTCGGAACCGGCGGCCCAGTGGTTCTACGGTAAAAGGCAATATACTTTCATCCCCAACGCCATCGACGCCGACCACTTCCAATTCAACCCACCACAGCGCTTGGGCGTCAGAAGGAATCTGGCGATCCCAGCGTCAGCACTTGTTCTTTCGCACGTAGCACGGATGGGGCCAGAGAAGAACCATTCCTTCAGCCTTGAAGTACTTAGTGCTCTGCGCAACCGCAACATCGATGCGCATCTTGTGCTGGTTGGCGATGGAGCGGGCCGGAAACAGCTTGAGGAACTTGCTTCCCGAGAGGGCATCGCGCGTTTCGTACACTTCGTTGGCATGCAGCCCGACGTAGCCCCGTATCTCGACGCGTCGGACGTCTCAGTATTGCCTTCTACATTCGAAGGCCTCCCGTTCACTGTGATCGAGGCCCAGGCAGCAGGTCTGCCGGTACTCGTATCAGACGTCGTCACACGCGAAGCCGCTGCCTCCAGCACCGTGGAGTTCCTACCCCTCAGTTCAGGGCCGGACCACTGGGCAGACCGTGCTGTAAAGGCCGCGCGAAAGGGAAGGAACCCAAACCCACACCCTCTCCGCAGCACGGCCTTTGACCTCAAGAACAGCCGGCATTTCCTGCTAGATGCGATCTACGCGTCAGATAGCAGTTCGGCGACGAAACTTCGGTAGTTATCCGAGGCACTATAAGACTTCTCCCATTGAGTGCGAGCTTGTCGGCACATCTCCTGCCAGCGATCATCAGGCAAGATCGCAAGCCGATGGATCGCCTCAGCTATCGCGTGGGGCTCTGGGTCACTTGGCAAGAGAACGCCGTTGACTCCATCGACCACGATCTCTCCGACCCCACCCACATCGGTCGCAACGACTGGCACGCCAAAGGAGCTAGCTTCCATCATTGAAACTGGGACTCCTTCCGACGAGCTCACATTCACTAAGACGTCGAAAGCACCCGCCGCATAGGCCGCGAGGACCTCGCTGTTCGCACGGTGCCCCATGAATCTCCAAGAGACCTTGCCATCCAAGAGACTCTCGGCCAGCGCGACAATCTCGCCTTCCACCGGCCCCGCCCCGAAGTGAGCCCATTCGACCTCTCCGTCAGGCAGCTCAGCAAGTGCCCTGACAATCAACTCGACGCGTTTGACTGGGACCAAGGTGGAACACGACACAATACGAAGCGGCCCACCGGAGCGCCGCCTCGGAAACGCGCCAGGGAGGTCACTGGTGCCGAGTCGCGATACGGCCATTTTCCCAGCATGTTGCGGGTGGCGCCCCTGAAGATACTTCAGCCCATGATCCGCGACCAAATAGATCCTATCCAGGCATCTTCCAACCGTGATATCGCGCATTGGAATATAGGAATTATCCGCGAACTCCTCATACAAGTCAGCTCGATGGGCACGTGCCACACGATGCGCCTTCAGTCCGAGCCTTCGTCTCACCACTTCGGCCAGATAGGGCTGATACGCCATCCTATAGGAGTAGAGGACAACACTGTCGTCGTCAAACAAACTCGAAGAAGCAACCAACTTGCTGACGACCTGCCGTGCCTCATCAAGTGCTCGGCTCAGGAATACGAGCAACTGGATGAGCCGGCCAACAGTAAAGCGGTGGGCTTTGAAAAGATGAATAACCTCCCGATAGAAGTCCCTATTGCCAAGCACGCGAACAGCCCTGAGCGCGTAATAGATCTTCGACCTGAAAGGGATGCGGTGAACCTGAATCTTAGGATCAAGCCCCTTCAGTCGATCGCTAGTAACATCTGGGCGCACAGAAAGGGAAAAAATGTGGACCTGATCGAAAGCAGTCAGATACTCACATTCTGTCTCCAGAAAGGGCTCCCAGGACGAAAACGGAAACTGATTCGCAAAAAGCAAGAGAACTTTACTCATGCTGAGCAGCCTTCAATTCGATACGATAAGCCTCTAGCGCGTTGTCCATACGCAGCCGGGCTTGCTCCTCAGAGGCACCGGTGGTCATGATTTGACCCACACAATGACCCGAGTGACTAAACCCTTCTAGCACGTCGCCCGCAGTCTTGAAAAGCACGATCTCCGCGGAAGGTTCCTTACTCTTGTCCACCACCACCCTGCCGATTGTCCCATGCAACTCAGGCTCGGCCAGCATCCGGACGACAACATGCGGAGCGGCTACAGCACCCCAATCGACTTGGGGGGAAAGACCCATGGCGACTTGGGCCAGAACCTCATAGTAATCGATGCCAAAGTACGCGGACACCATCTCTGGGAGGCCGTTGGCACCAACACGGCCTGATAGCTCGATTACGAAGACCTCATCGCCACGAACAATTAGGTCAACATTCACCGCACAGTTGTCCAAACAGACGGCCCGTATTGCCGCGACAATCTGTTCATGTGCCGAGGCTTGCAGCTCCGCGGAGAGACTACACGGCACTGAATGCTCGATCGGGATGGCAGTCGCTGCCTGAAACACCCCATCGTCGTGCAGCAGCACGAAAACGATCTGGCCATCGACGACAAGAGCTTGAGCCCCGAACTCCAGACCCTCGATGAATTCTTCAACAATTACGGACTTCCGGCTCGACTGACTGGAGGCATATAGGAAAGCTGCTTCGAGGGAAGCACGTTCACGCACGACAGCAATGCCCTTACTACCCTGCAGATCCGTAGCCTTAACGATAACCGGCATCTGAAGTTCTGATACCGCACTCATCAGTTGCTCAACGCTGGCGACCACTGAAAACCTTGCGGTGTTGACCCCGCCGCGCACCAATGATTGCTTCATCAGTGTCTTGTCACCACAAATCGCTGCAGTTTCAGTAGTCAATCCCGGAAGATTCCGTGCCTCACAGAGTGCCGCGAGTGCGTCGAGTCCAGTGTCCGCGCAAGAGGTTGCTACCCCAGAGATCGCATACGCTTCCGCAGCGACCCGCACTGCCTCAGGGTTAGAAATGTCTGCATGCAAGACTTCGTCAGCCAACTCCAGCCCAGGGGCTGACTGCGAGGGCAACGATGCCACTAGGGTACGCATTCCCAGATTCCGCGAGGCCCTAATCAGCCCCACTTGTCCTCGACCAGCACCGAGAACCAGCATCGCGCCTTGTTTCATGATCCACCCTCCTGCTCAACGCCCCGAATCAGCCTGAGAACGCGGTCAGCATTCGCCTCAGCTTCTTGGCGAGTGTCAGCCCCCACTATCACATGTCCAAGCCGATCCACACTGCTTCGAATCTGCCGCTGGTCATGCGTACTCTCAATGTGGATCGCTTCCACGCCAGGGATCCGTTGGAGTTCTTCAATCGCCCGAGGTTCTGCGATGTCCGGCGACAGCGCAGCAAGAAAACGAATGGCGCTAGCGCGGTCGAACCGCCGGTCAAGCTGCGGCTCGAGACCAAGGCTGATCTCGACCAGTGCCTCAACCATATCTACGCCCGTGGAAAGTGACACCAGATGGGAGGTGATGAAATCGCCACCCAACCGCGCACCAATCTCGATCATTCTAGGCCCGTCAGAGGTCACCATCATTTCGGCGTGGACTGCACAGTGATCGAGGCCCAATGCCTGCACACTCAAAACAACTAGGCGCTGGATCTTTTCCAACATGTGCACCCCGACCGCGGATGGCTGAGTGTGCCCCATCTCTACGAAATGCGGTGGCCCCGTTGTGATCTTGTCCGTGACAGCCACCACGTGTACGCGGCCATGAATTACGAACCCCTCAACACTAACCTCTTGTCCCTGCAGATACTCCTGCGCGATGACTCGGCCATCTCGGCTCGAGGCCATGGAGTAATCGAACGCCTCCCTAAGTCCGGAAAGATCATGGAGCAACTTGACCCCACGGCTCCCAGAACTGTCCACCGGCTTGAGGATGAACGGCACGGGCCATGCGTCAATGGCTCGTCGCAACTCCTCTTCAGAGCTGCAGACAGCGGCCCTCGGAGCTGGGACCGAGAATCGATTGAAGGCCTCAGCCATGAGGCCCTTGTCGGTAGCGGCATAGGCCGACGCACGCGAAGGTCCAGGCAAGCCTAGAGCTTCGCACACCGCCGCTACTGACCGCATGGGAAGGTCTGTTCCCATAGTTAGCACTCCAGACGGCCGGAACTGGGCTGCAACGGCCACAACGCCATCTGAATCGGTCGTGCTCACCTCGAAGAATTGATCAGCGACGCTTGCGCCAACAGCCTGAGAATTCTGGTCGACAGCCCCAACGATGTAACCCATTCGCTGTGCAGTCTCGATCGCTGGCAATTGTAGCGTCGATGCTCCGATCACAAGGACTCTAAGTGGCTCCACAGCAACCCCTCCAATTATCTTTGGGCGTTGATGTTCTTCGCCGTAATGACAGACATGACAGTCTTTAGAAGAATCCGGAAATCAAGGACAAAACTGAGTTCATCGACGTACCGTGCATCCAGCATATACTTCTCTGCCGTCGTCCCAGAGTTGCGAAGTTCAGCCTGAGCCCATCCGGTGATTCCAGGACGAGCACGAAGTCGCTTCCGCTCGATGTCGGTCAATTCATCCCATGTCTGACGTGTGAGATTCGGCCGCGGTCCAACCAGACTCATATCACCTTTCAACACATTAATGAGTTGGGGTAATTCGTCGAGGGACGCGCCTCTCAGCACCCGGCCCACCTTGGTTACTCGAGGATCCGAGTCGCTGGTGACCGTAGAAAGATCAGCGTTACGCAGTTCAGGCGCGTTGACCTTCATGGTGCGAAACTTATACATGGTGAAGTGACGTCCATCCATGCCTCGGCGCTGGCTGACATATAGCGCCGGCCCACCGTCGCTCAGCCGTATCAAAGGAACCAGTACAACTGAAACTGCGGCAAACAATGGCAATGCTGCCAACGAAGCAACGATGTCCAGCACCCGCTTTCCGTAACGCGGATACAGTCTCATTCTGCTCACCGCAATCCTATGGTAGACATGGCATGCCTCAGCTCTGTTATCACGAAGTGCACATCTTCATCCGTCATCAAAGTATGCAGCGGTAGGGACAAGACGCGCTCATACTGCGCCTGTGCGTGCGGATAGTCAGCCATCGAGAAGCCAAGAGAGCGGTAAGCAGTTAGCATGGGCAACGGCTTGTAATGCACATTTGTGGCGACTCCCGCACCGGCCAACATCTCGATGATCTCGTCACGATATTCGGCACAGCGACCGAGATCGGTTAGTGCCAGATGCGCGCTCGACCTCCAATCACGACCGCGGTGAGGAAGGACCGCGAGCACGTCCGACAGGCCGTCTGCGTACATTTCAAGGATCTCGTGGCGCCGAGCAATCATCTCCTCGTAACGTCTGAGCTGTGACAGCCCCAGCGCCGCGAGAACATCGGGCATGTTCCATTTATGGGCTGGTTCGAGGATGTCATACTCCCACCGGCCCGCCTTTGACTTTTCCAAAGCATCTTTATCTTGGCCATGTAAGGCTAGGCGACGCGCTGTTTTTTCGAGGAATTCATCATCAATCGAGAGGCCGTCCCGCCACCCGAGCGCTCCACCCTCAGCCGTTGTCAGGTTCTTGACCGCATGGAAGGAAAAAGCAGTGAAATCTCCCAGTTGGCCAGCACGGTACTTCAGTCGCGTGGCCCCCAAAGAGTGAGCTCCATCGACAATTACGGCCGGCCTTCCGAGCGGCAGGTCTTCCGAAGAAAAACGTCGTCCCAACTCCTCTCGCAGCTCCTCGGCCGCGAAGGGCACACCAGCTAGATCGACGACCACGACAGCTTTTGTCCGACTTGAAACACAATCCAAGATCTGGCTGATCGACGGGACGTACTGACCCGGTGCCGAATCGACCAGCCGCAAGGTGGCGCCCACATGGAGAACAACGGAGGCTGAAGCGGTGTACGTGTAAGAGGGAACGACCACTTCATCGCCCGGACCGATGCCCAGCAGTCTGAGCGCGACCTCTAGAGCAGCAGTGCATGAGTTGAGGCAAACTACGCCAGCCGCGCCAGTGTAGTCGGCGAGGCCTGACTCAAACTCTCGCCCAACCGGACCCGTCGTAATCCACCCCGACCGAAGGACGGCAGCCACGGCCTCGATGTCCTCTTCTCTGATATCGGGTGGTGAAAATGGAACTCTCATAAACTCGACTCCGTCTCAGAAGCTGGGGTTTCTGGCTTGCGCTGGCCGGCCTCACCGGTCGACCCACCGACCAGGACTCGAGATGCCTTATCCCCATTGTGTCGCACGTAGTAACCACCGTATCCAGCGTTGAGGTTCTGCGGCACGTCGTTGAGAACCACACCTAGAAGCGTCACCTTGCCTGCCTCAAGCAGCGCCTGCGCGGCTTCGAATTCATGGCGCTTAACTTTCCCAGAACGTGCCACGACAATTGCGCCGCTGGTCCGAGCGGAAAGAACTACAGCATCAGTGACCGGAAGCAATGGGGACGCATCAAAAATAACGTGATCAAATTCACGCTCGACAGTCGACAGCAGGTGAGACATGGCCTCCGAGCCCAGCAATTCGCTGGGATTCGGCGGAATCGTTCCCGCAGGAAGGACGGAGAGATTCGGGCTTGCTGGGATGATGAGATCCTGCAGCGCGCCTCGCCCGGTTAACACATCCGATAGCCCCAGTTCGTTATCGAAGTTCATGCGAGCGGCCACTTGGGGACGCCTCAGATCGGCATCGATCAAAAGGACTGACTCCCCAGCCTGGGAGAGAACGCGCGCGAGATTCACCGATGTCTCGGTCTTTCCCTCCGATGCTACGGAAGAGGTGACAACCAAAGAGGGGCGGCGCTCACCCCCGAGCCCAATGAAGCCAACATTGGTCCGCAGCCGCCGGTATGCTTCCGAAGTTGCCCACTGATCCCGCGAGGCGGGCAGGCGAGCGCCGGCGGGCGACTCTCGCCTACCAATCGTGCCTAGCAGTGGAGCATCGGAGAGATGCTCGATGTCTTCCACCGTCCGAACCCTCGTGTCCAGCAGACTGCGGACGATGGCTTGCCCAACTCCCAGCGCCAATCCGATCAATAGCCCCAAAGCTAGGTTCGTCACGGGGCGGGGCGATGTCCTCTCGCTGGGAGCAAGGGCGCGATCAATCAGAGTCGCAGACACCAAACGCCTGCCGTCCGCAGTTGGAGGAGCAAGAGACTCAACGGCATTCGCCAGGCTTTCGGCCACCTCATTGGCAATCACAGCCGCCATCGCTGGGGCTCCATCGGATGCAGCAACGCGGACGATGGATGTACCCGTGGGAGACGTTACTGAAATCTTACCCGCGAGTTCCTGAGCACTAATATCGAGCGCTAGCTTTTCAACAACAGGCTCGAGCACGACCGCACTGGTTGCCACCGAAACAAACGATTTTACTTGGCGCTCAGCGTACGTGGCGCCCTGCGCCAAATCTCCAGCCGAGTTGCCACTGTCGACTGTGAGATAGAGAGACGCTGTCGAGGTATACACGGGCTTCTGCAGCAGGGTGATGGCCGCCACCGTAGCGACGGCAAGCAGCACAACGGCCGCAGCACTTCGCCAATAACGCCTCAGGACTTGAAGATATCGCTGTAGTTCCATTGACGACGAGTTCCCCTTACAGAATCGCACTGGCAGGACCTCCCGTTGGCCCGTCCTGCTCACTCACGCGAGTTCTTATAGTATGGCGTACTGTCCACGAAGACGAACAGCGACGAGCAAAGTCTCTCAAACAGAACGGGCCGCATAAGATTGAACCGCTCAAAACTCAGCATCATCGGACTGGTCGTGCTCGCACTTCTCGCTGGCGTTCTCTCGCTGGCCGCTCTCAGACCCCCTTCCCCTACGACCACAGCCTTGCCGCAACCCGCCGTCAGCCCCACAACGGCGTCCACCGATCAGGCGTCCACGCCGGTGGCTTCAGAACCGATCGTCACCCCATCATCCGAGTCCAGCCCTCCCGCCACGCCGACGAAGGCGGAGTCACCGTCCACTGACGCGACTACGTTGTTGGTGGTCGGCGATAGGTATTCACTCGCTGACGCGCCCGGATCTTGGGTCGACGCTGCCGCCGGCGAGCTGGGATGGGAGGTCATCAACTTCGCGAGCCCTCAGCGTGGCTACCTCTCCGATCCCGCTGATTGCGACGTCAAGCCTTGCTCCAGCTTCACCGGTACCGTCGACGCCATTGCCGCCAAAAGGCCTGACATAGTGGTCACCTTCGGGGGTACGGCTGACGGAGACCAGGATCTCCGCGAAGCTGCTGCCACCTACTTCGAGGACCTCCGAACCGCTCTTCCTGATGCAAAACTCGTGGCCGTGGCACCCATCACGACCGACGACGAGTGGCCCTACTACCTCACCATGCACGCCAGGAGCATCCGTGCCGCCGTCGAAGCCGTCGATGGCACGTTCATCGATTCCAAGCGAATCGGCCTCGGCGACGGAGAGGAACTGTCCGAGGAATCCCAGCGGGAGCTCGCAAAAGTCATCATCGAGGCGCTGCGCTGAGATCGTCTCAGCCTAGGGAACAGCTATGGACAACAACCTGCAGATCCAACGCACCCAGATCCCTGGGCTGCTCCTGATACGTCAGAAGTCTGTGCCCACGCAGGACGGTTGGTTCATCGAGAACTGGCACCGCGGGAAGATGGTGGCCCAAGGCCTACCGGACTTCACACCCGTCCAACACAACGTCACCCGGGTCTTCGCGCGGGGTGTCACCCGCGGCCTCCACGCCGAACCATGGGATCGCTTGATCAGCCTGGTCGGCGGCCGCTCGTTCAGCGCCTGGGTGGATCTGCGCCAGGGCGCGGGCTTCGGCAAAGTCGTCACTCAGGAACTCACACCGTCGGTGGCCGTCTTCGTCCCGCGCGGCGTGGCCAATGGCCATCAGGTGTTGGAGAACAACACCATCTTCAGCTACCTCATGGAACAGCAGTGGACCGAAGAGGCATCGAAGCAGTACGCTTCGGTCAACCTGTTCGACCCTGAACTGGGAATCCAATGGCCACTTTCGCAGGCCGAGTCCCTCGTTGTGCGGCGCGACCAGCTCACACCAAAGCTGGCCCACGCCACTCCCCTCCACGAGCGGCAGACGCTCCTCGTCGGCGCCGACACCCCCCTCGGCCAGGCACTCGCCGAGGAGATGCCGACAGCCAGGCAAGTGTCGAGCGACGACATCCTCTCCGCCGAACGCTCCGACGCGGGGCTCGATCTCTCATCATTCGACACGATGGTCGTTGCTGAAGGGCCGCTCCTGCGCGGCGTCCCAACCGCTCCCTGGGCACATCGAACCTGGGGCGACGCCGTCGAGCACGCCCAGCGTCTCACCGATGTGGCCCGCCGTCACCACATGCGCTACGTGTTCGTGTCGCAGCCACCCGCCTTCGAGGGCAATTCCACGGAACCCGACGAAAGTGTCAGCATCAGCTTGGCCAGCGCCGCTGGCCAAGAGGCCGCTGTCGGCGAACTCATGGCTGCCAGTGTCCCGCGCCACCTCATCATCCGAAGCCAATGGGTGTCCGGCCAGACCACGATCGGCCTCGTCCCGGACGTAGCCGTCGCCGCTCGCACCGGACGCACGGTGGAGGTCCCTGACGGGATGTATGGCCGACTCACCTTCGCCGATCGGCTCGCCGCTGGCATCCAGCACCTCCTCGACACCGGCTCCGAGGCCGGGACCTACAACATCACCGGTGACGGTCCTGCTTCCTCCCTCAAGGACGCCGTCGGCGCCATGCTGCAGCTTCTTGGGGGTAGCGCATCGTCCATCAGCACAGTGCCAGCACCTCAGGGCGTCGGCTCCAACCCACTGGCCATCAGACGGCTCAAGGAGACTGGCTTCCGTCCAGGCAACGCTCAGCTCGACATGCAGGATCGACTTCGGCCCCCACGCCGAATGGCCGACATCCCGCCGAGCCCCTCGGAGGGCGGCTCAGAGGGTCCGTTCAAGGTGCTGTTCGTCTGCACCGCCAACATCTGTCGCTCTGCTTACGCCAACGTCATGGCAGACGCGGCAGCGATCCCGGGCGTCGAGTTCAAATCCGCTGGAACGCACGGACTCGTCGGCGAATCCATCGACCCACCCCTCGCCACGATCGCCGAGCGCAACGGAACAACCCCAACCCATGAGGCGCAGCAACTCACGAAGACGTTGGTTGACGAAGCCGATCTCATCCTCACCATGGGCAACGAGCACCGTCGCTACATCTTGGACGTATGGCCGCAGGCAGCACGCAAGGCGTTCGTCATCGGCCAAGCCGTACGTCACCTCAAGGAAGCCCCCGCCGAGATCAACTTCGATCTGGTCCAAGATCATCTCTGGAAGAACCGAAGCACTGCACCTGGTGACGAGGTCGCAGACCCCTATCGTCTTGGGCCGGAGGCTGCAGAAGCCTGCGCCACGCAGCTTGACGGGTACATCGCGGAGCTGAAGGCCCGCTTCACGGCGATGCATGATCTGGAAGGAGCATGAACTTCCTTCGCGGCGATCTCACACAGAACATCGGACGGGGGTGTCAAATGGTCTGTGTAAGAGGTCAAGCCGATCTGAAGGAGATTGACTATGACTATGACCAAGAACAACGACAAGCCGGTTAGCGAGGCCGGGCAGTTGCGCCGTGAGTTGATCGACGACGAACTGCTTGATGCGATGTTGGCCTCGACCAGCGAACGGGGGATCTCGTTGACTGGGGAGGGTGGGTTCCTGCCCGAGTTGATCAAGTCCGTGTTGGAGCGCGGGATGAGCGCGGAGCTGACCTCGCATCTGGGCTACGAGAAGAACGACCCTGCCGGGAGGGGTTCGGGCAACTCGCGTAACGGCACCACACCTAAGACCGTCGCCACCGAAGTCGGGCCCATCGAGTTGGATCGGCCCCGGGACCGTAACTCCACGTTCGTGTCCAGGCTGGTGCCCAACGGGCAACGGCGCCTCGGTGGGCTCGAGGACCAGATCATCAGCTTGTATGCCGGCGGGATGACCATCCGCGAGATCCAACACCACCTCGCCGCCACGTTGGGCACCGACTTGTCACACGAGACCATCTCGAATGTAACCGAAGCGGTGGCCGACGAGGTCGCCGCCTGGCAGAACCGGCCCTTGGAGGCGTTCTACCCGGTGATCTACCTCGACGCACTGGTGGTCAAGGTCCGTGACCAGAACCGGGTCGTCAACCGGCATGCCCACATCGCGGTCGGGGTCGACCTCGACGGCATCAAACACGTGCTCGGGATCTGGGTCCAAGCGAGCGAAGGCGCCAAGTTTTGGGCAGCGGTATGTGCCCAGCTCGCTAACCGCGGCGTTCAGGACGTGTTGATCGTGTGTTGCGACGGGCTCACCGGCTTCCCTGAAGCGATCGAGGCGACCTGGCCTGGCGCGCTGGTGCAGACCTGCGTGGTCCACCTGATCCGCGCCTCGATGCGCTACGTGTCCTACTCGGACCGCAAGGCCGTGGCCGGGATGCTCAAACCGATCTACACCGCCATCGACGACAACGACGCCCTGATGGCGCTGACGGCGTTTGCCGACTCGACCTTGGGCCGCAAATATCCCATGGCTGTCAAGACTTGGGAAGATGCCTGGGACCGGTTCATCCCGTTCCTCGAATTCGGGCCCGCGACCCGCAAGGTGATCTACACCACCAACTCGATCGAGTCGTTGAACTATCAGATGCGAAAGATCATCAAGAACCGCGGCCAGTTCCCCAACGATGCCGCGGTGGTCAAACTGCTCTGGCTCGCGATCCGCAACATCGAAGACAAACGGGCCCGCGAACGCGCGAAAGAAGCCGGCCGACCCAAGGGCCAACCCCGCAACGCACCGGCCAAACTCGTCGAAGGCGCCACCGTCCAAGGCTGGACCAAAGCCCTCAACGAACTCGCCCTACGCTACCCCGAACGATTCCCCCAAACCATCTAAAACCGACCACTTACACAGACAACTTGACAAGCTCCATCGGACTCGCCCTCGTGGCCGTCGCAGCCGTCTCGCTGTCCGTCATCGCGTTCATGTCCGGGGGGACCGTCCCAGGTCGACATCCACGCCGTCGACCGCCAGCCCAACGCCGATCGCAAGCGAATCACCAGAGTTGAGCCTCTCCCACAGCCCGAGCGCCGAATCGGCACCACCGTCATGGACGCAGGTCTCCAGCACCCCTCCAGTGGACAGAGCCCCCGTCGAGCCGAGCAACCGCCCAATTCGCAGCACGCGCCCGCGCCCGGTCACCCAGACACGGCCAGTTCATGGTACGCCAACCCCGAGTCAGTACTCGCCGACCACGCCGTGGCCTGCCCCAACCTCAGAACCCGAAATGCCTGTCCGGACGACCACAGCACCGTCCAGCTCAGCGCCCACCACAAGACCCACCACGGCTCAGCCTCCTTCGAACGATCCGGGCCCAACCAACGAGCCTGACCCGCCGACACGGAGCCAGCACCAGATCCCGGCCCTGTCCTTGAGCCGACGGTCAGCGAGCCATAGCGAGGTTGACGCCGGGCTCCTGCCGCTTAGCGATCAGTGCGGGATGCCGATGTCGGTGCGGTGGAAGCCGTCGGCGTAGTCGACACGATCGAGCAGCCCATAGGCGTTCGCCCGTGCCGCATCCACGTCCGCGCCGCGGCCCACGATGCCCAGCACCCGTCCGCCCGCGGCGACCAACTGCCCGTCGTCGACGCGCGTGCCGGCGTGCAGCACGTAGGCGTCCGGCTCGTCCTCGGGGAGGTTGATCGCGCCTCCGGGTTGAGGCAGGCCCGGGTAGCCCTCCGCGGCCTCGACCACGACCAGTGCGGCGCCGTCGCGCCACTCGAGCTCACCGACGGTGTCGAGCTCTCCGCGTGCGGCGGCGTGCAGCACCCCTGCGAGGGGGGTCTTGAGGAGGGCCAGCACGGCCTGGGTCTCGGGGTCGCCGAAGCGCACGTTGAACTCGACGATCCGCAGCCCCTTCGACGTGAGGGCCAGCCCTGCGTAGAGCAGCCCGACGAACGGGGTGCCCCGGCGGCACATCTCGGCGAGGGTGGGGTTGATCACCTCGTCCATCACCTGCTGCGCGAGGCCCTCGTCGGCCCAGGGCAGCGGGCAGTAGGCGCCCATGCCGCCGGTGTTGGGGCCCTCGTCGTTGTCGCCCACCCGCTTGTAGTCCTGCGCAGGCAGCAGCGGTAGGGCGCGTTCGCCGTCGCAGATCGCGAACAGGGAGGCCTCCGGGCCGTCCAGGAAATCCTCGATCACGACGCGGCCGCAGCTCTCCGCGTGCGCGATGGCCTCGACGCGGTCGTCGGTGACGACGACGCCCTTGCCCGCGGCGAGCCCGTCGTTCTTGACCACGTAGGGGGCGCCGAACTCGTCGAGCGCGGCCTCGATCTCGCCTCGGGTCATGCACACGCGGGCATCCGCCGTCGGTACGCCGGCCGCCTGCATGACCTCCTTGGCGAAGGCCTTGGATCCTTCAAGGACGGCTGCTTCTTTGCCTGGGCCGAAGGTGTCGATGCCGACGTCGCGCAGCGCATCGGCAACCCCCGCCACGAGCGGGGCCTCGGGGCCGATCACCACGAGGTCGACGTGGAGTAGCTGGGCGAGGTCGACCACCGCCACCGGCGACGCCGGATCCGTGGAGTGGAGCGTGGCGATGGCCGCCAGGCCCGGGTTGCCGGGCGCGGCGTGCAGTTCGGTGACGGACGGATCGGCGACGAGGGCGCGGCCGAGCGCGTGTTCGCGGCCGCCGGAACCCAGCAGGAGGATCTTCACGCCCGCCAGCCTAGTGGGCTGCCCAGCACTGCGGGGCGGTGCCCGTTCAGAGGGCGGGCGGGTGCTCGTCGTCGGCGATGGGCTGCTGCTCGACGTCCTCTTCGATGTGCTGCTGCGTGCCCACCCGCATGCCGAAGAAGGCGATCAGCACCATGGCTCCGACGGGGATGACCCACCACCAACTCCAGGGAATGCCACCTTCGGTCATCGTGGCGATGGCAAACCCGATGCCGAACAGGATGGCCCCGACGGCCAGCGCGATCACGAGCCACTTCATTCTCGGCTGCACGGTGTCCTCCTAGTGATGGTATGGCTGTCGAGCTTACGGAACACGTCGCCCAGACTCACCACCCAGACGGGTGACCCTCGCCGACCGAGCCACCCCTGAACGTCGCGCCCCGCTGTTATTGCGGTCCCTGAGCCTTGATCCACCGGTGGTGGTGGGGTTCTGTGGTGCGGCGTTGCAGGCGAAATGCCTTTTGACTTGGGAAAATGGGGTTTTCCACAACGCACATCTACCAAGAACAAAAGGCATTTCTTAGATGAAAGCATCTCACATTCTTCGCCGGGGCCACGATGACGCGTCGCTGGTCGGGGTAGCGGGGCTGGTTCCGGTGATGAGGTTGGCGCAGCAGGCCGGGCTCCATGACCTGTTGGTCGAGCATCTCACGGCGAGGACGTCGACCGATGCGTTGAAGGCTGCCGGGGTGATCGCCGGGATGCTGGCAGGCGCGGACAGTATCGATGACCTCAACATGCTGCGGCATGGGGCCATGACACAACTGTTTGACGGGGTGCGGGCACCATCGACGTATGGCACGTTCCTACGCTCAGCCACGGCCGGGACCGCGGCCCAACTCCAGGCAGTCAACAGCCGTCTGCTGGGCCGGCTGGGTCAGGCCACGGGGATGGTCGCGGTCGAAGGGCTCACGATGATCGATATCGATGACACGATCCGTGAGGTCCACGGTTACCAGAAACAAGCCGCCCGCTACGGCCATACCCGCCAGTTGGGGCTCAACATCCAGTTGGCCACGATCAGTAGTGATACCACTGGCCCGGTGATCGCGGGGGCGAGGCTACGCCGTGGTAACACCACCTCGATGAACGGGGCTGAACAGATGGTCACCGACGCTATCGGCTGCGCCGGCCGGGCCGGGGTCACCGGCCAGGTCATGGTCCGGGTCGATGCCGGCTACTACGCCCACAAAGTCGCCTCCGCAGCCCTCAAGGCCGGGGCATGGTTCTCCATGACAGCTAAACAGGACACGGCCGTCAAACGGGCTATCGCCACTATCCCGGAAGAAGCGTGGACTGAATCGCCCCGGGTTCGGTGGAGACTCGGTTAGCTGGTTCCGGTCTTGGTGAGGACCTTGTCCTCACGGTAGTGGTTGGTGTGGTGTTGGGACCAGTGGTTGGTCTCGAACTCGTTGGGTGGGACGTGGCCGAGTTCTCCGTGGAGTCGTCGGTGGTTGTACCAGTCGATGTACTCGGCCACGGCGATCTCGACATCGGTGACGTTCTTCCAGCCGCCTGCGGGGCGCATGGCTGGGTTGCGGATGCACTCGGCCTTGAAAAGCGAGTTCAGCGCCTCGGCCATCGCGTTGTCGTAGGAGTCGCCCTTGCTGCCTACGGAGGCGACAGCCTCGGCTTCGGCGAGACGCTGGGTGTAGCGGATGGCTCGATACTGGACTCCGCGGTCGCTGTGATGGACCAAACCGGTCAGGTCGGCCCCAGTGCGGCGGCGGGCCCACAGCGCCATGTCGAGAGCGTCCAGGGCCAGATCGGTGCGCAGGGAGGTGGAGACCTGCCAGCCCAGCACGATCCGGGAGAACACGTCCAGGATGAACGCGACGTAGACCCAGCCGGCGTGGGTGCGGACGTAGGTCAGGTCGGCCACCCACAACTGGTTCGGGGCCTCGGCGACGAACTGCCGCTCGACCAGGTCCTCGGGGCGGGGTGTCTCGGCGCCGTCGGAGCGGGTGGTGTGGAGGGTCTTGGCGCGGGTGATGCCACGCAACCCTTCAGCCCGCATCAACCGTTCCACGGTGCAGCGTGCCACCTGTTGGCCCTGCCGCCGGAGTTCGGCATGGACCTTCCTGGCACCGTAGACGCCCAGGTTCTTGCTGTGCACGGTTCGGATCTCCTCGGTCAGTTCGGCATCGCGGACCGCGCGCGCCGAGGGGGTGTAGTGCTTGTTGGCGTAGTAGGTGCTCGGAGCGATCTGCACGCCTGCTTCCCGCAGGACCCGGCAGATCGGCTCGACTCCGAGTTCACGGCCCTCCACGATGCGGCCGCGGTGAGCGTCGATGTAGTCGACGACCACCGCGACCGGCACCTCCCCAGTGGCTACCTGATCTTGCGGTCGAGCTCCGCTGCTGCGAAAAAAGCTGCGCTGGTCTTGAGTATCTCGTTGGCTCGGCGCAGCTCCCGGACCTCGCGTTCCAACTCGTTGATCCGGGTCTGGTCGTCGGTGGTGATCCCCGGACGAAGGCCGCCGTCGACCTCGGCGTGACGGACCCAGTTGCGTAGTGCTTCGGGGTGGATCCCCAGCTGGTCAGCGACGCGCTTGATCGCGCCACGGCTCGTCTCGGGGTCCTTCCTCGCATCCAACGCCATCCGCGTCGCCCGCTGCTGCAGCTCAACGCTGTACTTCCTCGGTGGTGCCATAACTCTCATCCTTCACTGATTTGAGAGCCTCCACCAGACCCGGGGCGATTCAGTGAGGCTGAAGTCGCTGAAGTGCCGGTGTTTATGGCCTTCACCCGCTCGAAAGCCACCACGATCGCCTGCCGGTTGATCGTGCGACGAGTCAAACGACTCAACCCGAAACACCAACCAGCCCTCTGCGAGGACTGGCGCTACCACGGGTTCATCACCAACAGTGACCTACCCATGATCGAGGCCGACCAACGTCACCGTGACCACGCGATCGTGGAGCAAGTCATCGCCGAGGTGAAAACCATGGCACTGAAGCATCTTCCCTCCGGGAAGTACTTCGCTAACACCGCATGGGTCGGCTACGCAGTCATCGCGTTCAACATCTCCCGCGCCGCAGCCCACGCAGCCCAGCGTCCCACCACCCGATGGCCCAGCCTGACCCGACACCTGATCACCATCCCCGCCCGGGTCACCCGATCCGCCAGACGCCTGCGGCTCCATTTACCGACCCGATGGGCCTGGAAAACCGCCCTCGACCAACTCTGGACAGCCACCAGCCCACCACTACGCGGCACTCTCTGACCACCCAGCCCCCGCAGGGCCCAACCAAAGGAACCCCAGTAGAAAAGCCGGGCAGACCGGCAGATACCCCACGCCCTGACCCCACACGAACACCCACCACCACCCACCCCTGGCCACAACCAGCCTCCAAGACCACCAACGGTGGATCCAGGCTGAGCCGGGCGCGGGCGGCAGACCCTTCAGCTAAGACCGGCTCGGCTGGTCGAACTCGCGATCTGCGCGGTCCGCCACCTCCTGGGAGCGCTGCACCAGGATGCGGAAGCCGACGATCGCGGCGATGAACGCGCCGCCCAGAGGGACGGCCCACCACCAGCCCCAGCCGATGTCCTCCTGGGTCAGGGCGATGACGACCGTGCCGATCATGAACACCGCGATCAACGCGACCAGGGCGACGACGAGGGGGCGCTGCCGCACGTCAGATCAGGTCGTTGATGGCCACCGACTGCTCGCGGCCCGGCCCCACACCGATGCCGCTGATGCGGCAGCCGATGAGTTCCTCCAGCCGGTGCACGTAGGCCTGGCAGTTGGGCGGCAGGTCGTCGAACGTGCGGGCACCGGAGATGTCCTCGTGCCAGCCGTCGAGCAGTTCGTAGATGGGCTTGGCGTGGTGGAAGTCCGACTGCGTCATGGGCATCACGTCGTGGCGCACGCCGTCGACCTCGTAGGCCACACACACCGGGATCTTGTCCCAGCCGCTCAGGATGTCGAGCTTGGTGAGGAACACGTCGGTGAAGCCGTTGATCTTGCACGCCTGCTCCACCAGCAGCGCATCGAACCAGCCGCAGCGGCGGGGGCGGCCGGTGGTGGCGCCGAACTCGCCGCCGATCTCACGCAGCTTGTCGCCGTCCTCGTCGAACAGTTCCGTGGGGAACGGGCCCTCCCCCACGCGGGTGGTGTAGGCCTTCGCGATGCCGATCGAGCGGTCGATGCGGGTGGGGCCCACGCCGCCGCCCGTCGTCGCGCCGGAGGCGGTGGGGTTCGACGAGGTCACGTACGGGTAGGTGCCCTGGTCGACGTCGAGGTGGTGTGCCTGCGCACCCTCGAACAGCACCACCTTGCCCTCGTCGAGTGCGTCGTTGATGAAGCGGCCGGAGTCGATGATGTAGGGGCGGATGGTCTCGGCGTGCTTGAGCAGCGATTGCACCACCTCTTCGGCATCGATCTCGCGGCGGTTGTAGACCTTCACGAGCAGCTGGTTCTTCTGATCCAGCGCAGCCTCCACCTTCTGCCGCAGGATGGACTCGTCGAGGATGTCCTGGATGCGGATACCGAGGCGGTTGACCTTGTCGGAGTAGCAGGGCCCTACGCCGCGGCCGGTGGTGCCGATCTTGCGCTTGCCCAGGAAACGCTCGGTGACCTTGTCGATCACCTTGTGGTACTCCGTGATGATGTGGGCGTTGGCGGAGAGATACGGGTGCGGCACGTCGACGCCGCGGTCCTTCAGCACCTGCAGTTCGCCGGCCAGCACATCGAGGTCGACGACCACGCCGTTGCCGATCACCGTGGTGGTGTTGGGGTTGAGGATGCCCGAAGGCAACAGGTGCAGGACGAACTTCTCACCGCCCACGACGAGCGTGTGGCCCGCGTTGTTGCCGCCGGAGTAGCGCACGCACAGGTCGACGCGGTCCCCCAACTGGTCTGTCGCTTTACCCTTGCCTTCGTCGCCCCACTGGGCGCCCACCACAACCACACTTGGCACGTTGGTCCACTTCCTCGGCGTAAAGAAGCCCCGCATCGCCGCAGGGCATGACGTGCACAGTCTAGCTGGACCACCATCCCCAGCACGCACCCTGCGGCCCGTGCAGCCACCCGCCTTGCTCATCGTGGCCCTGCGTCGCGACTGACTTCTCCCCGGGCATTGACTTGTGGTGAGACAATGGAGGCCAACGCGCACGCGCGCGATGCGATGACGCAGGAGGCGCAAGCATGAAGAAACTCATCAACTCCCCGGACGACGTGATCACCGATGCACTCAAGGGCATCGAGGCCTCAGATCCCACCCTCCGGATCGACCATGAATCCAAGGTGATCCTGCGCGCCGAGCCGAAGGAGAAGGGCAAGGTCGCCCTGGTCTCCGGCGGCGGGTCCGGCCACGAGCCGCTGCACGGCGGGTTCGTCGGCACCGGCATGCTCGACGCGGCCTGCGCCGGCGAGATGTTCACCTCCCCCACCCCGGATCAGATCCTCGCGGCCACCACCGCCGCGGATGCGGGCGGCGGCGTGCTGCACATCGTGAAGAACTACACCGGCGACATCATGAACTTCGAGATGGCGGCCGAACTCGCCACGGACGCTGGGGTCACCGTCGAAACGGTGATCGTGGCAGACGACGTGGCGGTGCAGGATTCGCTGTACACCGCGGGCCGCCGCGGCGTGGGCACCACGGTGCTGCTCGAGAAGATCGCCGGCGCCGCCGCCGAAGAGGGGCAGGATCTGGCTGCGGTCAAGGAGATCGCGCAGCGGGTGGCGGACAACGGCCGGTCTATGGGCATGGCCCTGACCTCGTGCACCGTCCCGTCCGCGGGCCACCCCACGTTCGACCTGCCGGAAGACGAGATGGAGATCGGCATCGGCATCCACGGTGAGCCCGGCCGGCACCGTGAGCCCATCGCCGACGCACGCTCGGTGGCCCAGCAACTGGTGCAGCCCATCCTGGAGGACCACGACTTCACCGGCGCACCGGTGATCGCGATGCTCAACGGCATGGGCGCCACCCCACTCATCGAGCTGTATGTGATGTACGGCGAGGTGGCTGCACTTCTGAAGGATGCCGGCGTCACCGTCGAGCGCAATCTGGTGGGCAACTACATCACCAGCCTCGACATGGCGGGCTGTTCGCTCACTCTGCTTCGCGCAGATGAGGACATCCTGCGCCTTTGGGACGCACCGGTGCGCACCTCGGGGCTACGGTGGGACATGTGAGCGCGAACGAACTGACCCTGGATGATCTGGCGGAGTGGCTGCGCCGTTACGCGCAGATCATCGATGAGAAGAAGACGTACCTGACGGATCTCGACGCCGCGATCGGCGATGCCGATCATGGCGCCAACATGGCGCGCGGTACGGCCGCCGTCATGACCACGCTGGATCAGGCACAGACCATCGACGCCCTCCTGAAGAAGGCGGGCATGACGCTGGTGAGCACGGTGGGCGGCACCTCCGGCCCGCTCTACGGCACGCTGCTGATGAAGATGGGCATGGCCACCGGCCAGGTGGTCGCGCTCGATCCCGCAGCGTTCGGCAAGGCGTTCCGCGCGGGTGTCGAGGGCCTCATCGCCCGCGGCAAGACGGAACTCGAGGACAAGACGATGGTTGACGCGCTCCTGCCGTCGATCGACGCCTACGACGCCGCCGTCGCCGACGGTGCGGACATCTGGGACGCGATCGACTCCGCTCAGGCCGCCGCCGCCGCCGGTCGCGACGCGACCACGCCGCTGGTGGCACGTAAGGGCCGGGCCAGCTACCTGGGCGAGCGCTCCGCCGGCCACGTCGATCCAGGGGCCACGTCCGCCACGTACCTGTGGGACGCCCTAGCAGATGTGATGGGCGCCTGATGTCCGTCGGCATAGTGGTGGTGTCGCACTCGGTCGGGCTCGCGCAGGCCGCCGTCGATCTGGCGCTGCAGATGGTGCACGACGATCCCCCACCCATCGCCCTGGCTGCGGGCACTCCCGATGGCGGGCTGGGCACGGATGCGACGGCGGTCGTCTCTGCCATCGGCGAGGTGGACCAGGGCGAGGGCGTGGTGATCTTCGTGGACGTGGGCTCGGCCATGATGAGCGCTGAGCTCGGCGCCGAACTTTACGGCGAGTCCGCAGACATCCGCGTGCTGGCCGCCCCCTTCGTCGAGGGCATCATGGCCGGCGTGATCAAGGTCGCCGGCAGCGCCCCGATCGACGAGGTGGAGGCGGAGGCGGTCGCCGCGCTGCGCCCGAAGCTCGCCCACCTCGGCACCCCTGAACAGGTCAGCTCAGCCCCCGAATCGAACCGCACCGCGCAGTCCCGCGGGGAGGCGGTCCTCTCCAACGATGCGGGCCTCCACGCCCGCCCGGCAGCGATGTTCGTGGCGAAGGCGCGCGAGTTCGACGCCCAGGTGCTGGTCAGCAAGGGGGTCATCGGGCCGGTCCAGGCCACCAGCTCCATCGGCCTGGCGACGCTGGACGCGCGCAAGGGCGACACGCTGTTCATCGAGGCCATCGGCCCGCAGGCCCAGGAGGCCGTCGACGCTCTGGTCGCCTTCGTGGAGGCCGGCTTCACAGACGTTGGTTGAGCAGGCTGCCTCCGAGGAACGAGGAACGCAGCCGTGTCGAAACCCCTAAATGTCCCCGACCGCCAACGCCTGGTACGCCTCTTCTGACGAGTCGCGGAGGAACTGCGCACACCGGTCGCGTTCGGCATCCTCGCCGATCCGCCCCGCGGCGACGCTCAGCGCCCACAGCGCCCGCAGGAACCCGCGGTTGGGTTCGTGCTCCCACGGCACATGTCCGCTGCCCTTCCAGCCGTTGCGACGCAGCAGGTCAAGGCCCCGGTGGTAGCCGGTGCGGGCGTAGGCGTAGGCCGCGATGTCGTTGCCGCGGTCACCTTCGGCCAGGCAGGTCTCGGCGAGCAGCGCCCAACACAGGGAGCTTTCGGGGTGCGCGGCCACCACGTCGAGGAACCCGCCATTGCCCCGCTCGATGATCGCTTCGAGCGCGGGATCCTCGGGAAGGTGCACCACGACGTCGGAGGCCATGAGATTGGGATGCGTCTCGCTCATATCGACAGCCTACACAGCCTCAAGCCCGCAGGCCGGACGCGCATGCCCAGGCGAGCGACGACTGCGTCAGCTTTTTCTGAGGTGCCATGCGGCCGTACACTTCTCGACGGCCCTCCGCCATCTATCTCCGGGAGCACTTGCCCATGCCAAAACGCGAAGACCTGCGAAACGTCGCCATCATCGCCCACGTCGATCACGGTAAGACGACGCTCGTCGACGCCATGCTGTGGCAGTCAGGAGCCTTCCGCGAAGGCTCCGACGTCAACAACCGGGTCATGGACTCGATGGACCTCGAGCGCGAGAAGGGCATCACCATCCTCGCCAAGAACACCGGCGTGCGCCACGTCCGCCCGGACGGTTCCGAGGTGACCATCAACATCATCGACACCCCCGGCCACGCCGATTTCGGCGGCGAGGTGGAGCGCGGCCTCGAGATGGTCGACGGCGTGATCCTGCTGGTCGACGCGTCTGAGGGCCCGCTCCCCCAGACCCGCTTCGTGCTGCGCAAGGCGCTGGCCAAGCAACTGCCGATCATCGTGGTGGTCAACAAGGTGGACCGCTCCGACGCCCGCATCTCCGCCGTCATCGACGACACCTACGGCCTGTTCATGGACCTTCTGGAAGACGATGCCGCTGACCTTCTCGACTTCCCCATCGTCTACGCCTCCGCGAAGGCCGGGCGCGCGTCGCTGACGCAGCCGGCCGACGGCACCATGCCCGACAGCCCCAACCTGGAGCCGCTGTTCGACACCCTGTTCGACACCATCCCGGCACCCGAGTACGAAGAGGGCACCACCCTGCAGGCGCATGTCACCAACCTCGACGCCTCGCCGTACCTCGGCCGTCTCGCGCTGCTGCGCGTCGTCGCCGGCGAACTCAAGCGCGGCCAGCAGGTGGCCTGGTGCAGGACCGACGGCACCATCCAGACGGTCAAGCTCACCGAACTCCTGAAGACCGAAGCCCTGGACCGCGTCCCTGCGGACACCGCGGGCCCGGGCGACATCGTCGCGATTGCCGGCATCCCCGAGATCATGATCGGCGAGACGCTGTCGGACCCCGAGAACCCGAAGCCGCTGCCGCTCATCCACGTCGATGAGCCGTCGATCTCCATGACGATCGGCATCAACACCTCGCCACTGGCGGGCAAGTCCGGCAAGAACCTCACCGCCCGCCTCCTGAAGGCGCGTCTCGATCAGGAACTCATCGGCAACGTGTCCATCCGGGTGCGCCCCACCGAGCGCCCCGACACCTGGGAGGTGCAGGGCCGAGGCGAGCTCCAGCTGGCTATCCTCGTCGAGATGATGCGCCGCGAGAGCTTCGAGTTGACCGTCGGCAAGCCGCAGGTGGTCACCAAGGTTGTCGACGGGAAGGTGCATGAGCCCATCGAGCGGCTCACCATCGACATCCCCGAGGAGTTCGTGGGCACCGTCTCGCAGCTCATGGGGCTTCGTCGCGGCCGCATGGAGCAACTCGTCAACCACGGCACCGGCTGGGTGCGGCTCGAGTTCATCGTGCCGGCGCGCGGCCTGATCGGTTTCCGCACGGAGTTCCTCACCGAGACCCGCGGCACCGGCATCATGAACCACGTGGCCGAGGGCTACGAGCCGTGGGCCGGCGACTTCCGCACCCGCCCCACCGGCTCCCTGGTTGCTGACCGCAAGGGCGTGGTCACGGCGTATGCCCTGTTCAACCTGCAGGAGCGCGGCACGATGTTCGTCTCCCCCGGCGCCGAGGTGTACGAGGGCATGATCGTCGGCGAGAACTCCCGCGCAGACGACATGGACGTCAACCCCGCCAAGGAGAAGAAGCTCACCAACGTGCGCTCCGCCACCGGCGATGAGCTGGAAAGGCTCATCCCGGCCAAGCAGATGTCGATGGAGCAGGCGTTGGAGTTCTGCGCCGGCGACGAGTGCCTGGAGGTCACCCCGGCTGTCGTGCGCATCCGCAAGGTGAACCTCAACGCCAACGAGCGGATGCGGGAACGCAACCGCGCCAAGAAGAACTGACAGAACGCCGGGCGTGCACACTTGGTGGATCAGCACGCCCGGCGTCCTTTTCAGCGGCGACGCTGCCGCAGGTTCAGGTCAGCCCACAGCCTCCGCGAGCTTGGCCAGCGAGTCCTCCAGCGCGGACTGCTCGACCAGCGGGAACGAGATCTTGTTGAGGAGCGCCTTGTCCGTGACCTCGGACCAGTCGTAGGTGACGGTCACGTCGGTCTGGTCGCCGTCCCCTTCCAGGGTCCAGACCCAGGACCAACCGGGCGGCTCCTCGCCCGCAGGGGCGGTCTTCCAGCCGATGGCGGTGTTGGGCGCGCAGGCGATGACGTGATTGTCGGTCTGGTACTCGCCGCCCATGTGGTCACCCTCCATGTTCATCGTGAACTTGTCGCCGACCTGCTGGATGCGGTCGCCGTGGCCCACAGAACGAACGAAGCCCGAGCCGTCGAGATCGACATGGTTGGCCGGCAGGGACAGGTAATCGAAGATCTTGTCCGCGGGGGCGTTGATGGTGCGGGTGGCACTGATCCGGTTCTCACTCATGATCTACACACTACGGATCTCAACCAATGTTGACAAGGTCTTTAACCGAAACAGGGGCCGGAATCAGCCCAGTTCCCGGGCGAGATTGGCTCTCGCCTCCGCTTCCCATCGCTCACGACCGATCGCGGTGGCGAAGATGAACTCCCTAGCCAGGAAGCGTTCCACGAAGGCTCTGCGGCGGGCTCTCCAGCCCGCCTCGCCGAGGCGCGGCAACTCGGCGCGGATCGCGTCGACATTGGCCAGGTACTGCTTCCACGGCAGCCCGAGCCCATGCAGGTCAGCGTCCGCGACCCGAGCGCCCCGCTCGTCACCGACGGCCGGCAGGTGCGAGACGGTGACCAGCACGAGCCGGCACACCTCGTCGACCTCGGCAGGCGTCAGATGTGGGGCGAGCAGACGGCGGGCGACCTCCGCGGAGGCCAGTTCGTCCGCCGGCGAGTTGTTGGTGTGCACCGCGTCGTGGCACCAGTAGGCCATCATCTCGAGATCACCCGCACCCAGCTCACGGAGGACAGCCAGGCCGTCCTCCAGGTGCGAGATCCCATGGTAGCGGCGGTGGGCCTCGCGCCAGCGGCTCAGGAGATCAGCGGCAACATCCGGCGGCAGGAGCTCGCCTGTCACCACAGCCGCACCACCCCGTAGGCGACCCCCGCCCACAGGCCCGCCCATAGCATGCTGGCAAAGGTGCCGATGATGAACAGCTCCCCCTTGCGCGACGTGCCAGATTCCGACGTGGTCTTCAGATCCGCATAGCGGCCGAGGCCCTTGACCGCCAGCACCATGGCGATGCCGGCCGGGAAGCCCGTGACGATGCAGGCGTAAACGGCGAGACGCTCCAGCATGCCCACCCACCGGCCGCCGGGCAACTCGCGCTGCGCGGCCACCAGACCGAGGCTCTCCCTGGTCTGGCGCACCTCGTCATCCGCAGGCACCCGGGCCGCCTGGTCGATGTGGCGCAACAGCCAGCGGATCACCCGGTTGCCAAGCAGCGCGAGGGCGCCCCCTGCCACCAGGACGGCACCCTTCAAGACGAGATCCAGCACGGGTCGAACGCTACACGGCAGCACCGACAAGCACAGGACGTAAGCACTTCCCTTCACCAAGACAACATGAAGCTATTATCTTCATATGGCCAGAATGAAAGATATGTCTAATGTCGCGGCGCTGCTGTTCGACGTCGTCGGCTCCCGCGGCCGGGCCCGGGACGCCCGCCACCGGGCGCTGCTGGCCGCGGTGGAGGTGGCCAACACGCTCGTCACTGCGACAGACCCGCTGCGGTTCACCGTCGGCGATGAACTTCAAGGCATCTACCCCTCCGTACCCGACGCGCTGCGCGCGGCCTACACCCTCCGGCTCGCCGCGTCCCCGGAGGCAGAGTTGCGCGCAGGCATCGGCGTGGGCGAGGTCACCGTCATCGACGAGGAGCGTGGCATCCAGGACGGCTCGGCGTGGTGGCACGCGCGGGAGGCGATCGACGCCGTCCGCGAGCGCGCCGCCGACCCTGGCTACCGCGGACTGCGCACGGCGATCGTGGGCGTGGAGGACCCTTTCCTGGACGCCACCCTGGGGCTCATCGACGCCCACCTGGCCAGGCTGCGCGGCACCACGGTCGGCACGCTGCGCGGGCTGCTCGAGGGCCTCAGCAACAGCGAGATCGCGCAGCGCGAATCCATCAGCGAATCAGCCAACTCGCAGCGGGTGATCAACAACGACCTGCGCCCCCTCGCCGACGCCATCCGCGCGGTCAGCGGGGGCTAGTCCTCCTGCTCCTCGGAGTCGTCAGCCATGCGGTTCTTGCGGCCCCGAGTCACGATCAGCGGATCCGTCGGCTTGATCACCGAGGCGTCCTTGCCGTCGTAGTCGTGGAGGTCGAGGAACAGCCGCATGGCGTTGAGCCGGGCGCGCTTCTTGTCGTTGGACTTGATGCGGTACCAGGGCGCGATCTCGGTGTCGGTGTGCTTGAGCATCGCATTCTTGGCCGCGGTGTAATCCTCCCAGCGGCCCAGCGACTCCAGGTCCATCGGAGACAGCTTCCACTGCCGGACAGGGTCGATCTGGCGGATCGCGAAGCGGGTGCGCTGCTCGCGCTGAGTCACGGAGAACCACAGCTTGGTCACCGTGATACCGGATTCGATGAGCATCTCCTCGAACAGCGGCGCTTCACGCACGAAGATGTCGTACTCCTCGTCCGAGCAGAACCCCATCACCCGCTCCACGCCGGCACGGTTGTACCAGGACCGGTCGAACAGCACGATCTCGCCGGAGGTGGGCAGGTGCTGGATGTAGCGCTGGAAGTACCACTGCCCCTTCTCCCGCTCCGTGGGCACGCCCAGCGCCACGGTGCGGGCGTAGCGCGGGTTGAGGTGTTCGGTGAAGCGCTTGATGGCGCCGCCCTTGCCCGCCGCGTCACGGCCCTCGAAGATGATCACGTGCTTGGAGCCGCGGTCCTGCGCCGAGTACTGGAACTTCAGCAGTTCGATCTGCAACTGACGCTTCTCGATCTCGTACTCGCTGCGGCTGATGAGCTCGTCGTAGGGGTACTTGTCGCGCCACGTCTCGACGGCGTTGCCGAGCGGGTCGATCAGGTAGGGATCTTCGCCGTGCACGTCGGTGACGGCGTAGCCCTCCTCGACGAGCTGGTCGATGTACTCACGCAGACTGGATTGGCCCATGTCGAGGATCAAACCACTTCCAGATGAACTGCGGGCGAACAACCCGCCAATCAGGCAGCCTTTTCGCCCACAGCGTCTAGCCAGATTTGGCGCCATCGGGAAAGATCGGGGGTATGGCTGACATCACCTTCAAGGGAAACCCCATCCACTCCATCGGCGAACTGCCCGCCGTCGGGAACGACGCGCCTGACTTCGAGGTCACCGGCGACGACCTGGGCGAGATCAAGCTCTCGGATTTCAAGGGCCAGAAGCTCGTGCTCAACATCTTCCCCTCCGTCGACACCGGCGTGTGCGCCACCAGCGTGCGCACCTTCAACGAAAAGGCCGCGGGTCTCGAGGGCACGAAGGTGCTCAACATCTCGCGCGACCTGCCGTTCGCGCTGGCCCGCTTCTGCGGCGCCGAGGGCATCGACAACGTCGTGGTCGCCTCGGATTTCCGCACCGGCTTCGGTGAAACCTACGGCGTCACGATGAAGGACGGCCCGCTCAAGGGCCTGCTGTCGCGCTCCGTGGTGGTCATCGACGCCGACGGCAAGGTGGTCTACAACGAGCAGGTCCCGGAGATCGGCCAGGAGCCTGACTACGACGCAGCCCTCGCCGCTGCCTCCAACTGAGGGTCCCCGCGACGCTGGTTGAGCCGGCCAGCGACGCTGGTTGAGCCCGCGAGCGACGCTGGGTGAGCTCGCGAGTTCTACGAGCGGTGTCGAAACCCCGTGAGGTTGTCTGGCACCTTTGCCACCGCACCTGTGGTCGGCCTCAGCGTCAAGGAGTGGCCGGGGGCGGGGGATGCAAGTACGCGCGCCGAGCCCGGACCCCACCCAGGTAGTTGTTGCCCGGCAACGCCGGCCATCTTCGGAGTACCCCCCCCCCACCGGACACTCCGGCAACCAACGCACCAACGGTTTCGGCAGCAACAGCCAGCAGGCAAAAGCAGTCAAAGCAGTGTCTGATGGGGGCCTGAGAGGGTGGGTCGGGCGTTGCCGAAGACGGTCACCCCAACCCAAACCCAGAGCACCCGCAGTGTGACCGCCTTCGGCATGGGCGGCGAAGGCCCCCATCAGACACTGCGGCACCAAGCTGTGCCTGAGGTGCCAGACACGCTGCAGCGGTTTCGACACTGCTCGCTGCGCTCGCAGGCTCAACCGGCGCTGCGGGGCCCTTCACTTCGACCTGGCCGACGCTTCGCGCGGGGACAGGCTCAGCACAAGCGTCGCCGCGCGGGGCGCCACGCTCAGGGAGCAGGCCCCCATCAGACGCTGCGGATACCAGCTGTGGCCCAGGTATCAGACACGCTGTAGCGGTTTCGACACTGCTCGCTGCGCTCGCAGGCTCAACCAGCGGCGCGGGGCGCGACGCTCAGGGACCGGGAAAATCAGCCGAGGACGGGGCGGATGTGGAGGCCGACGTCGGGGTCTACCAACGCCTCCTGTGCCGCGGCGATCCCGCCGGCCTGAAGTTCCGCGTCGACCGGCACATTGCGCTTGAGCAGGCCCAGGGCGATGGGGCCCAGCTCGTGGTGCCGCGCCGATGAGCCGACGAAGCCGACGGTGCGGCCGCCGAACTCGATGGGCGCCCCCGCTTCGGGCAGCTGGGAGCCCGAGCCGTCGAGGTGCAACTGCACGAGCCTGCGCGGGGGCCGGCCCAATGTGTGCACCCGCGCCACGGTCTCCTGCCCGCGGTAGCAGCCCTTGTTGAGGTGGGTGCCCACCAGGCCGATCTCGTTGGGGATGGTCTTGTGGTCCGTGTCGACGAAGATGCGCGGCGCCCCTGCGGCGACCCGCATGGCGTCGAAAGCCCACGTGCCGACGGTGGACTCGAGCTCGTCGTCTGCAGGCAGGAACACCTCGACGCCGCCCAGCTCAGAGTCCCGCACCCGCCACCCCTGATCCAGCGACACCTGATGCCCGGCCCAGGCCAGGCGCAGGTCGTCGCGGCGGGCGACCTCGACGCGCATCGCGAAGCGCATCGAATCCAGGAACTTCACCAATGCATCCGCGCGGCCCGGTTCGGTCCAGGCGAGGAAGCTCGCACCGTCGTCGGTGCCGTAGAGGACGTGCTCGATGTGGCCGGTGGGCGACAGGATCAGCGCGGTGGTGGCCTCCCCCACGCCCAGCCCCGAGAGGTGCTGGGTGGTCAGCGAGTGCAGCCAGCTGAGCCGGTCCGCGCCCGTGATCTCCACGATCTCGCGGTTGCGCAGGTCGACGACCCCCTCGCCCGAGGCGAGCGAGCGGGCCTCCGCCACCGGGTTGCCGAAGTGCCAGATGAGCCCCTGGTCGAGCCCATCGTCGATCTGGACGGCGGCCATCAGACGCGCTTCAGGCGTGCCCACATGTGGGGGCGCAGCTCATGGGTGGAGGTGGAGCGGTCCAGCGCGTACATGAGGTCACCCTCCACCTTGCCGTAGAGCCGCTGGCCGGCCATGTGCTCCACCTGCGCGGACTCGCCGCGCACCACCGCGTCCGTGGTGAGGTCGATGCGGGTCACCTGGATCTTGCCGACGAGGACCTCGGTCCAGCCGTCCGAGCTGGCGAGTTCCACCTCGAGGGAGGCATCTGCCTTGGGGCGCCAGAAACCTGTCTCCATCCCGAGCACCTTCGTCGCCCGGCCGATCCCGTCCTCGGAGGGTTCCTCGTCCGCGTCGTCGTCGAGCAGGAAGGTCTGCGAGACGTAGTAGAGGTAGTCCTCGCCGTTGCTCTGGAACTCCATGCGCTGCTCGAAGCGGAAATCGTTGCCCTCATGGTCTGTGCCGTGGCCGGTGCCCTCCCAGCGGCCGACCATCCAGCCCAGCGCCGCGAGCGCGGGGTTGAGCCCTTCCGGGACCTCGATGTCAATGTTGAGCTGCGGGGTATCAGACATGGCGCCAAGTCTACGGTGCGGCACAATGTGCGCCATGCGCGTTGTGATGACGAAGGTGCTCGAGGCTTCCGTGAAGGTCGACGGCGAGGTGGTGGGCGAACTGGACCGCCCGGGCCTCCTGGTGCTGGCGGGCGTGGGCCACGACGACACCCTGGAGGACGCGGCGGCGTTGGCCCGCAAGATCTGGTCGCTGCGCATCCTCGACGATGAGCGCTCCGCCAGCGACGTCGACGCCCCGCTGCTGGTGGTCAGCCAGTTCACGCTGTACGCCTCCACTCGCAAGGGCCGCCGCCCGTCGTGGAGCGCCGCCGCACCCGCAGCGGTGAGCGAGCCGCTCGTCGACGAGTTGTGCCGCCAACTCGAACTGCTGGGCGCGACGGTGAGTAGGGGCAGGTTCGGCGCCCACATGCTCGTCTCGTCGGTCAACGACGGCCCGGTCACCATCACGATGGACACGAAGAACTGGGAGTAGCAGCGCTCGGCTCAGGCCGGGGTCAGGAACTCCAGGGAACTGATGGACACGGCGTCGACGTGGACTCCCTCCTCGCCCGGCTCGGTGACCTCGAGCACGGTCAGCGTCACTCCCGTCGCTGTGACGGGCGGGAACCGGACCTCCTGGGGGTTGCGGTTGTTCGCTGCCAGGCCCTGCACGAAGAAGGAGCCGTCGTCGAACTCCCAGCGCAGCGCCACGATGCGGCGTTCCTGGAGGTAGCGATCCGCCCAGGCTGTGTTCCCGTTGACCAGCCGCACCCCGACGAGGGGTCGGCGGCCGCTGAACGTGAAGGAGACCATCTCCCCCACGCCCTGGCCGTGGCAGCGCCAGATGGTGCCCGGATCGTTGTCGAGCAGCATCTCCGGCGTGTCCCGCGAGACGTCGTTGAGGCAGGCGCCTGCGGCCGTGAGGGCGGGGGCCACCACGACGGCGTCGGTGTAGGCGACCAGCCCGTCATCGGCCGACGTGCCCGTGGACGTCAGGGACGGCGTGGGGGGCGGGCTGACAGTCACCACCGGCGTGGGGTCCGTATCGAAGACGAACAGCCGCCCGACGGAGAAGGCGAGCAGCAGGGACAGCGCCAGGATCCCTGCCAGCATCCGGGGAGAGATGCCGCCGGCATCGAGCTTGACGTCCTTGAGCGCCGACGAACCGGCGTGCGGCGCCTCCGGCTCAACACGCTCACCTTCGGTTACCTCATCGGTCCCCGGCCGGAACAGATCCTCCGGTAGGCCCTGCGTCATGCCCGCCATCGTAGTGGTGCCTTCGGAACGGCGCGCGGCGGCGTGCGCCCAGCCATTAGGATGTGGACGTCCCGCGGTGAGCGGAAGGGAGGGCAGCCATGAGTAACATCGTGTTCGTCTCCTCCAAGGAAACCCCTCCCGAACTGGCACTTCTGAGCCACCGCGTCACCATCGTCGCCTCCACCGCCCAGTCACTCGTCGAGGCAGAGGAGGCCGACGTGGTGGTGGTCGACGGCACCGTGGACCTCGCGGGGGCGCGTTCGGCCTGCCAGACCCTGTCGCGCAGCGTCTCAACCCCGGTGCTGCTGATGGTGGCGCTGTCCGGACTGGCGGTGCTCTCCCCCGATTGGGGCTTCAACGACTTCGTGGCGGCGGGCAGCGAACCCGCGGAGTTGGACGCCCGCATCCGCGTCCTCACCCGCGCCGGCTCGGATCCTGATCTCCTCGTGGCGGGCCCGCTCCGCGTGGACGGCGCGGCCTACGCTGCCACGCTCGACGGCGCCCCGCTGGACCTGACCTATACGGAGTTCGAGCTGTTGCGCTACCTCATGGCGCACCCCGGCAGGGTTCTGTCACGCGAGACGCTCGTGAGCCAGGTGTGGGGTTACGACTATTACGGCGGAACCCGCACCGTCGACGTCCACGTGCGGCGCCTTCGGGCTAAGCTCGGCCAATTCGACTACTACATCGGCACTGTGCGCAACGTGGGCTACCGCTTCGCCAGCGCCAGGGAGGCTCATCGTGCTGGTTAGCTTGACCACTCTGACACCGACGGTGCGCGAGGCGCTGCGCCGCCTGGTGACGGAGATCGCCGAGCATGACGGCGTCTCCCCCATCAACGAATCCGCCTCGCTGGGCATCGACGGCGTGCGTGAGGCTGACTTCTTCTTCATGGGCACCCGCTCGGACCCCCACGGGTTCGTCATCTGCGACGAGCGCGACGGAACGCTGCTGGTGGGTGTGCACCCGGACCATCGCCGCCAAGGCGTCGGCACCGAGATGCTGACGGAGGCGCTCGCCGCCCATCCCGGCTCCTCGGCCTGGGCCTTCGGCACGCTGCCCGGAGCCCCCCAGCTCGCCGCCCGGGTGGGCCTGTCGCCCGCCCGTGAACTCCTCCGCATGGAACTGGTCCCTGAGCGTCGCCCTGCGAGCTCTGCGAGCCAGGCGACGACGAAGGGCACCCGCGGCTTGCAAGCAACGCTCCCTCCCGGCTACACCATCGACACCTACACCCCCGCTGACCGTGAGCAGATCGTCGCGATCAACGCCGCGGCGTTCGCGCACCACCCGGAACAGGGCAGGCTCACCGTCGAGGAGTTCGACGATCTCGCCCGCCAGCCCTGGTTCAGCCCGGAGGGCCTGTTCGTCGCCCGCCACGACGGCCAGGTCGCAGGTTTCCACTGGACCAAGCGCCACGGCGACGGCCTCGGCGAGGTCTATGTCATCGCCGTGTCCCCCAGGCATGAGGGCAAGGGACTGGGCCGCATCCTGCTGCAGGCAGGCCTCGACCACCTCGCGGCAGAGGGCGACACCCGCATCCAGCTCTACGTCGAGGGCGACCAGGAGCGCGTCGTGCAGATGTACCTCAACGCCGGGTTCAAGACTGTGCAGACCGACACCAGCTATCACGCCGAGAGGGGCCAGGCATGACCGAAACTGCCGATGAGACGCCGCTGCCAGCGGCGCGCTATCTGGATCGCGAGCTGAGCTGGCTGGCGTTCAACAACCGTGTCCTCGACCAGGCCCGCGACGCGCTGCGCGTGCCGCTCATCGAGCGTGCCAAGTTCCTGGCCATCTTCTCCTCCAACCTGGACGAGTTCTTCATGGTGCGGGTGGCCGGCCTGAAGCGACGCATCGCGGCCGGGGTGGCGGTGCCCACCGTCGCCGGCAAGATGCCGGGTGAACTGCACGCCGAGCTCCTCGAGAAGATCGCGCAACTGGTGGAGGCCCAGTCCCGGGTCTTCCAGAACGACGTGCGCCCCGCGCTGCGCGAGGAGGGCATCGAGATCCTCAAGTGGGAGGAGCTCACCGCCACGGAGAAGGATTCGATGCGGGCGCTGTTCGCCGAGCGGATCTTCCCCGTCCTCACTCCGCTCGCCGTCGACCCTTCGCACCCCTTCCCCTACATCTCCGGCCTGTCGCTGAACCTCGCGGTGCTGCTGCGCAACCCCGCCACGGGCGCCCGGTCCTTCGCCCGCGTGAAGGTACCGCCGGTGCTGTCGCGGTTCGTGCGGCTCGCCGAAGGCCGGTTCCTGCCGCTCGAGGAGATCATCTCTCGCCACCTGGGGCAGCTGTTCACCGGCATGCAGGTGCTGTCGCACACCAGCTTCCGCGTCACCCGCAACGAGGACATCGAGGTGGAGGAGGACGACGCCGAGAACCTCCTGTTCGCCCTCGAGCGCGAGTTGCTGCGCAGCAAGGTGGGCCGCCCGCCGGTGCGCCTCGAGGTGGAGGAGGACATCGACGAGCAGATGCTCGACATGCTCACCAGCGAACTCGATGTCAGCGAGAACGAAGTCTTCCGCCTGCCCGCCCCGCTGGATCTGACGGGGCTGTTCGCGCTCAGCGATTCCAACCGCGAAGACCTCAAGTACCCCAACTTCCTGCCCATCACCCACCCGGATCTCGCCGAGGTGGAGAGCGCCAGCCCGGCGGACATGTTCAAGGCGCTGAAGCTGCGCGACGTGCTGGTGCAGCACCCGTACGACTCGTTCGCCACGTCCGTGCAGCGCTTTATCGAGCAGGCCGCAGCGGATCCGGCGGTGTTGGCGATCAAGCAGACGCTGTACCGCACCAGCGGCGACTCCCCCATCGTCGACGCCCTCATCGAGGCGGCCGACATGGGCAAGCAGGTCCTCGCCATCGTCGAGATCAAGGCCCGATTCGACGAGCAGAACAACATCGGCTGGGCGCGCAAGCTGGAGAAATCCGGCGTGCACGTGGTCTACGGCATGCTGGGCCTCAAAACGCACTGCAAGCTGGCACTGGTGGTGCGCGCCGAAGGCGACGGGCTGCGCCGCTACGCCCACATCGGCACCGGCAACTACAACCCCAAGACCGCCCGCCAGTACGAGGACATGGGGCTGCTCACCTCCCACCCCGTGATCACCGACGACGTGGCGCGGCTGTTCAACCACCTTTCGGGCATGACGCAGGAGACGCACTACCGTCGCCTCCTCGTCGCGCCGCACGGCATCCGCAAGGGCCTCCTGAACTACATCGAGCAGGAGATCTCCAACCACGCCGAGGGCAAGCCGTCGGGCATCCGGATCAAGGTCAACTCCATGGTGGATGAGGCGATCATCGACGCGCTCTACCGGGCCTCCCAGGCCGGCGTCACCGTCGACCTGTGGGTCCGCGGCATCTGCACCATCCGGCCGGGCGTGCCGGGGTTGAGCGAGAACATCCGCGTGCGCTCCGTGCTGGGCCGTTTCCTGGAGCACTCCCGCATCTTCTGGTTCGCCGGTGGCGGCAAACCCGTCGTCGGGATCGGCTCGTCCGACCTGATGCACCGCAACCTCGACCGCAGGGTGGAGGCCATCGTCAGCCTCACCAAACCCGCTCACATCCGGCAAGTGGAGGAACTCTTCGACATGGCGTTCGCGCCCACCACCGTGCACTGGGAACTCCACGATTCCGACTGGTCGGTCCACACCACCGACGACGAGGGTCAACCGCTCACGGACATCCAGGAGTGGCTCATCCAGCAGACTGCGGCCCGGCGTTCCACCCGATGAGCAAGAAGGCCTCCATCCGTGCGGCAGGGGCGGTGGTCCTCCGCGGTGACGGCGACGACACCGAGGTGCTGATGATCCACCGCCCCGCCTACGACGACTGGTCCCTGCCGAAGGGCAAGGGCATCACCGACGAACTGGCTCCGCAGACGGCGGTGCGTGAGGTGTTCGAGGAGACGGGGGTCGCCTGCCGCTTGGGGCTGCGTCTGCCGCCGATCCGCTACAAGCTCACCAAGGGGCTCAAGGCCGTGCAGTATTGGCGCGCCGAGGTGGTCACCGAGCAGGAGTTCGAGCCCAACCGCGAGGTGGACAAGATCCGCTGGGCGCCCATCCAGAAGGCCATGCGCACCCTCACCTACGCAGATGAGCGGCGCCTCCTGTCGACGGCGCTGCTGAAGCCGCGCACCACCCCCCTGCTGCTGGTGCGCCACGGCAAGGCCATGCTGCGCAAGGACTGGAGCGGCCCGGACCAGGAGCGACGCCTCACGGGCCGTGGCCGGCGGCAGGCCAAGGAACTCACCCAGGTGTTGGGGGCCTTCGGCGTGGAGTCGCTGGTGAGTTCGTCGTCGACCCGCTGCGTGGAGACGCTGCGCCCCTACGCGAAGCAACGCGGGCTGGAGATCGTCATGGAGGACGTGCTCACCGAGGAGGAGGGCACCGTCAAGCCGCGCGAGGTGCGCCGCTACGTGGCCAACCTGTTCCAGTCCATCGAGGAGCCCACCGCGCTGTGCGGGCACCGCCCCGTGCTGCCGTCGATGTTCAAGGGGCTGGGCCTGGAGCCGAAGCCGATGGTCGTCGGCGAGGTCGTGGTGGTGCACCGCGACGACGAGGGCGAACGCGTCGCCGTCGAGGTCCACAAGCCGACGGCGTAGCGGCTGAGGGATAACGAATCGGTTACGAATACCGCAGATTCCGGAGCGCGGAGAGAGAACTCGTCGGCTGTTCACCATCTGTTAACCAAACCGGGGCCGATCGGTTACTTCCTCTCTCTACCTTCCGGTACAGGAACACACCAGTTCACTGAAAACACGGGGCCCGACACGCGGGCCCCACCCCTCTCGGAAGGTATTCCCGGAATGAAGATCCGCCTGACCGCCGCTCTCGGCCTGTCTGCCGCGCTCCTCCTGTCGGCCTGCGCCGCCAACGAGCCCACCAACACCACCAACGAGCCCGCCGGAGGCGACACCGCCACTGTCGAGACCACCGACGCCGGCACCACTGACGAGGCCACCGACGCCGGCGCGACCGACGAGGCCGCCGCTCCGTCGAACCTGTCCGGCACCCTGTCGGGCATCGGCGCCTCCGCCCAGGAGGTCGCCCAGCAGACCTGGATCGCCGGCTTCCAGACCGCGAACGAGGGCGTGACCATCAACTACTCCCCCGAGGGTTCCGGCGCCGGCCGTGAGGCCTTCATCGGCGGCGGCGCCGACTTCGCCGGCTCGGACCGCGCGTTCAAGGCCGAGGAGATCGACGAGAACACCTTCTCGCAGTGCGTCGACAAGCCGATCAACCTGCCGGTCTACATCTCCCCCATCGCCGTGGTGTTCAACGTCGAGGGTGTCGAGGAACTCAACCTGGATGCCGCCACCCTGGCCGCCGTCTTCAAGGGCGACATCACCAAGTGGAACGACCCGGCCATCGCCGCCCTGAACGAGGGCGTCGAGTTGCCTGATCTCGACATCACCGCCGTGCACCGCTCGGACACCTCGGGCACCACCGAGAACTTCACCGACTACCTCGCCACCGCCGCCCCCGACGTGTGGGATGCCGAGAAGTCCGGCGACTGGCCGTACCAGGGCGGCGAGGCCGCTGCCCAGACCCAGGGCGTCGTCTCCGCCGTCTCCGGCGGCGTGGGCACCATCGGTTACATCGACGCCTCGCAGGCCGGCGACTTCACCACCGTGAAGATCGGCAAGGACGGCTCCTTCCACGGCCCGACCACCGAGGCCGCTGCCGCGATCGTCGAGAACTCCCCCGTCGAGGACGGCCGCGCTGACAACGACATGGCCATCGCCGTCGACCGTGAGGCCGAGGGCTACCCGATCGTGCTCGTGTCCTACCTGATCGTCTGCCAGGACTACCAGGACGACGCCAAGGCCGAACTGGTCAAGGCCTACGCCAACTACATCGTCTCCGCAGAGGGCCAGACGGCCGCCGGTGAGCGCGCGGGTTCCGCTCCGCTCTCCGCCGGCCTCACCGAGCAGGTCACCGCAGCGATCGACTCCATCCAGTGATCGCCCGCCCTTGATCTGATGCAAAGTCGCGTCGTCCCGTTTCGGGGCGACGCGACTTTGCCGGATCAGGGCAGGTAATCTGCCAACCGCTACCCTCGTTTTCGATTCAGGAGCGCCCATGTCGGCAACGGATGCACCCGAAGCCCCACAGACGGACACCAGGCCGGATTCCGATTCCCATTCGCTGCAGCGCAGCGCCAAGCGCTTCGGCGATTCCTTCTTCCGGTGGCTCTCCACCGGATCAGGCATTCTGATCCTGGTCATCCTCGCGGCTGTCGCCGCCTTCCTCGTGGGTCTGGCGCTGCCCGCCCTCCTGGCAGATCCGGAGACGTTCCAGTTCAACCGCGGCGAAAGCTTCTGGTCCTACGTGCTGCCGTTCGCCTTCGGCACCATGTGGTCGGCCATCCTTGCAATGCTCATGGCCGTGCCGGTCGCCGTCGGCATCGCGCTGTACCTGACGCACTACGCTCCGAAGCGGGTGGCGTCGTCGTTCGGCTACATCATCGACCTCCTGGCGGCCGTACCCTCCGTGGTGTTCGGCCTGTGGGGCATCGCGGTGCTGGCGCCGGCCATGCGCCCGCTGTTCCTGTGGCTCAACGACAACTTCGCCTGGATCACGCTGTTCAGCGGACAGGTCTCCGGCACCGGCCGCACCATCTTCACCGCCTCCGTGGTGCTGGCCGTGATGATCCTGCCGATCATCACCGCCATCTCCCGCGAGGTGTTTCTGCAGACGCCGAAACTGCACGAGGAGGCCTCCCTTGCGCTGGGCGCCACCCGGTGGGAGATGATCAGGCAGGCCGTGATCCCCTTCGGCACCCCCGGCATCATCTCCGCCTGCATGCTGGGCCTCGGCCGCGCGCTGGGCGAGACGATGGCCGTGGCCATGGTGCTGTCCGGCTCCGGCGTGATCACGTTCAAGGTGCTGACCAGCCAGAACCCCAACACCATCGCGGCCAACATCGCGCAGTCCTTCCCCGAGGCGCACGACATCGGCCGTAACCAGCTCATCGCCACCGGCCTGGTGCTGTTCATCATCACCCTGGCCGTCAACATGACCGCGCGCTGGATTATCAACCGCCGCAAGGAATTCTCGGGAGCCAACTGATGAGCAGCACCATGACCACCTCCCCCTCGCCGCTCAAGGGCGGCGCCACGAAGATGAACTCCCTCACCGCGGGTCAGCTGCCGAAGTACACCGGTCTGTCCACGCTGGTGGTCTCCGTGGCGGTCGCGGCGGGCCTGCTGGCCCTGCTGCAGTCGGCCAACGTCGCCAGCGTCGTCATCGTCGGCGCGCTTCTGTTCCTGGCCGCCATGTTCGTGTTGTCGGCCGCGGTCGAAGGCCCCAGGAAGGCCAAGGACCGCCTCGCGAAGTACATCGTCACCGGCTTCTTCCTGGTGGCGCTGGTGCCGCTGATCTCGGTGATCTGGGGCACCATCGTCAACGGCCTGGACCGCTTCGACGGCACGTTCTTCAGCTGGTCGATGCGCAACGTTCTGGGCGAGGGCGGCGGCGCCATCCACGCCATCTGGGGCACGCTGATCGTGACGGGTATCGCCACGCTGATCTCGGTGCCGATCGGCCTGATGACGGCCATCTACCTGGTGGAGTACGCCCAGAACGGCAAGCTCGGCGCGGGCATCCGCTTCTTCGTCGACGTGATGACCGGCATCCCCTCCATCGTGGCGGGCCTGTTCGCCTACACGATGTTCTCGATGATCTTCGGGGCCGGGCACAAATCGGGCCTGTCGGGCGCCGTCGCGCTGTCCATCCTGATGATCCCGACGGTGGTGCGTTCCACCGAGGAGATGCTGCGCATCGTGCCCAACGAGCTGCGCGAGGCCTCCTACGCCCTGGGCGTGCCGAAGTGGCGCACCATCCTCAAGGTGGTGCTGCCTACGTCGATTGCCGGCATCATCACCGGCGTCGTGCTGGCCATCGCCCGCGTCATCGGCGAGACGGCCCCGCTGCTGGTGACGGCGTCGATCACGTCGTCGATGAACTTGGATCCGTCCAACCACCCGATGGCCACCCTGCCGGTGTTCGTGTACAACCAGTACATGTACGCCCCCGGCATCGACACCGCGGCCTACCATGCGCGCGCATGGGCCGGCGCGCTCACCCTCATTCTGATCGTTATGGGATTGAACGCCATCGGGCGCTTCATCGCCTGGAAGTTCGCCCCCAAGGCCGGACGCTGACCGAAGGAACACTGAGACATGTCAAAGCGTATTGAGATCAAGGATCTTGACATCTACTACGGCAAGTTCCATGCCGTGAAGTCGGTCAACATGACCATCGAGCCCCGCGCCGTGACGGCGTTCATCGGCTCCTCCGGTTGCGGCAAGTCCACCGTGCTGCGTTCCCTGAACCGCATGCACGAGGTCATCCCCGGCGCCTACGTCGACGGCGAGGTGCTGCTCGACGGCGCAGATCTGTACGCCGCCAACGTCGACCCGGTGCGCGTGCGCCGCCAGGTGGGCATGGTGTTCCAGCGGCCCAACCCGTTCCCCACCATGTCGATCAAGGAGAACATCCTGGCCGGTGTGCGGCTGAACAACGCCCGTATCTCCCGCAAGGAGGCCGACGAGCTGGTGGAGACGTCGCTGCGCGGCGCGAACCTGTGGAACGAGGTCAAGGACCGCCTCGACCGCCCGGGCTCCGGCCTCTCCGGCGGCCAGCAGCAGCGCCTGTGCATCGCCCGCGCCATCGCGGTGCAGCCAGATGTCATCCTGATGGACGAGCCCTGCTCGGCGCTTGACCCGATCTCCACTTTGGCGATCGAGGAGCTGATCAAGCAGCTCAAGGAGGACTACACCGTCGTGATCGTGACGCACAACATGCAGCAGGCCGCGCGTGTGTCGGACCAGACGGCGTTCTTCAACCTCAAGGCGCACGGCCAGCCCGGCGAGCTGATCGAGATGGGCCCCACCGAGAAGATCTTCCACAACCCGGAGCAGAAGGCCACGGAGGATTACATTACCGGCCGCTTCGGCTGATCCCTGCACCCGCAACAGCAACGGCGTCGCCCTCGGGCTGCGCCGTTGCGCTGTCACCGCCCACCGTCGCAGGTGAGTAGGCTCGGGGCATGACTCGCTGTTCGATGGAGTGGTCCCGGGCGGACCTTCCCGCCTGGGGCACGGCCGCGCGCGCGGACTTCTTCATCTGCCTCGAGGTGCCGGGCCCCTGGGGGCCCAAGGCCGCGACTGAGGCGCGCTTGCTCAACCCCACCGTCGGCCGGGAGCTCGAGGACACCATCGCCCGGTTGGGCGGGAGGCTGCTGCTGATCCGGCATCCGGAGCGCCGCACCATCGGCGACGCCCCGCTGGCCATGCTCGTCTCGGGTGGCTTCCCGGACGGCGGCTGGCTGCGCCGCTTCGAACTCAACGCCCCGGAAGAGGCTCTGGCCTGGGTGCGCGACTGCGGTGCCGACGGCGTGCCCGCCGGCGACGACGGTGGCGCGGCCATGCTGGTGTGCAGCCATGCCCGGCGCGACCAGTGCTGCGCTCTCGCGGGCCGCCCCGTCCTCGCCGCGCTCACCCGGGAGGCCGGCCCCGCCCACATCTGGGAGTCCTCCCATCTGGGCGGCCACCGGTTCGCGCCCACCATGCTGCTCCTTCCCACCGGCCAGGTGCTGGGCCGCCTCAACCCGGTGGCCGCGATCAGCGCCTACCGCGCCGCGGAGGACCGTGCCCTGTGGCCGGGCGGCGCCAGGAAGGACCGCGGACGCTCCCATCTTTCCCCGCAGCAGCAGGCCGCCGAGGCGTGGGCGCTGGCCGAATGGGGGCACCGCGGCGAGCCACCCCACCCCGACACCGCAGGCATCTCTCTGGCGCCGGTCCCCGCCGTCGAGGTCTCCAGCGAACTGGTCGACGACCGGCAGGTGCGCGTGCGCCTGGGCGCGTGGGAGGTCTGCGTCGAGGTGGACAAGGTCACCGCCGACGGCGAGGCCCCCGTCAGTTGCGGCAAGCCTCCGGAGCCCCTGGCCTACTGGCGCGTCTCCCCTCAGTTGTGATCTGAGCCGCCCGGCCCCGGCCGGGTTAGCTAAGCCTCACCTTGATTGAACATTTCGTTCTAATGGCGAAGACTGGAGCCATGTTGGGGTTCATCAGGCGTTATCCACTTGTCGCAGCGACGCTGGCGGTCCTCGCCCTCGTGCTCACGCTCTATTTCACCGGGTACACCACACCCGCGCAGTGGATCGGCACGGCCTACGTGGTGTTCATCATCGCGCTGACCGCCGTCGACATGGTCAAAGACATCATGCGCGGCCATTACGGCCTCGACATCCTCGCCGTCGTGGCCATGGGGGCAGCCATCGCCGTGGGCGAGTACATCGCCGCCATGATCGTGGTGCTCATGCTCAGCGGCGGCGAGGCACTGGAGGACTTCGCGGAGTCCAGAGCCGCCCGCGACCTCGACGCCCTCCTCAAGCGCGCACCCGACACCGCCCACCGCCTCTCCTCCGCCGACGCGGACGCCGCCGTCACCGAGATTCCGGTCGCCGAGGTGCAGCCCGGCGACCTCCTCCTCGTCAAGCCCGCCCAGGTGGTGCCCGTCGACGGCGAACTCCTCACCGCGGAGGCCACCTTCGACGAGTCGTCGCTGACCGGCGAATCCCTCCCCGTCACGAAGACCGACGGCGACGCGGTGATGTCCGGCTCCCTCAACGGGGAGCGGGCCGTGCGGATCCGGGCCACCGCCACCGCGGAGCACTCTCAGTACCAGCAGATCATCGCCCTGGTGACGCAGGCGGAGGAGGCCAAGGCGCCCACCGTGCGAGTGGCCGACCGCTACGCCATCCCGTTCACGGTGGTCTCACTGCTGATCGCGGGGCTCGCCTGGTACCTGTCAGGCGACCCGGTCCGCTTCGCCGCCGTCCTCGTCCTGGCCACCCCGTGCCCGCTGCTGATCGCGGCGCCGGTGGCCTTCATGGGCGGGATGAGCGCCTCGGCCCGCTCCGGCATCATCGTCAAGGGCGGAGCCACCCTCGAGGCGCTGGCGCGGGCCAGATCGGCCGCGTTCGACAAGACCGGCACCCTGACCCACGGCGAGCCCGAACTGGTCGAGGTGATCCCCGCCAACGGCACCTCTCCCGACGAGTTGCTGCGGCTCGCCGCGTCCGCCGAGCAGTACTCCTCCCACGTCCTGGCCCGCGGCATCATCGACACCGCCCGGGAGCAGGGCCTCCAGTTGAGCGCAGCGCAGGATGCGGAGGAGTTCGCCACCAACGGCGTGCGCGCCACCATCGACGGCCGGCGCGTCGTCGTCGGCAAGCTCGCGTTCGTCCGCTCCGAAGACTCTACGGCCACCCAGGTCCCGCTCGATCCGGGCCAGACCTCGGTGGCGATCGCCATCGACGGCCGGTTCGCCGGCACGCTCCTGCTGGCCGATGCGCTGCGCGGCAACGCCGCCCGCACCGTCGAGCAGCTACGCCGCATGGGGCTGAGCGAGGTGGCCATGCTCACGGGCGATAACCGGGACACCGCCCGGGCGCTGGCTGCCGAGGCGGGGATCGACACCGTGCACGCCGAACTGCTGCCCGCCGACAAGGTGGAGCGGGTCCGCGCCATGCCCGGGCCGGTGATCATGGTGGGCGACGGCGTCAACGACGCCCCCGTGCTGGCCACCGCAGACGTCGGCATCGCGATGGGCGCGCGCGGCTCGACGGCGGCCAGCGAATCCGCCGACGCCGTCATCGTGCGCGACGACGTGCAGCGCGTGCTCCGCGCCGTCCAGATCGGCCGGCACACCCACCGCGTGGCGCTGACCGCCATCTGGATCGGCATCGCCCTGTCCGTGGGCCTGATGCTCGTGGCGGCCTTCGGCTACATCCCGCCGGTGGCCGGCGCGCTGGCGCAGGAGGTGGTGGATCTCGCCGCCATCGTCTACGCGCTCAGGGCGCTGACCGGCGGCGGCCCGGACACCGATCAGCCGCAGGTCACCAAACCGACGGTGGACTTGAGCCGCAGCACCCGGGTGGCGGCGTCGAGCACCTGAGCCTCGAACGCCTCGTCGGCCGCCGCAGCGTCGAGCGTCGCGGTGACCATCTCCCGCATGATGCCGGGATTGGCGTTGATCACGATGTCACCGCCCGCCTCGATGAACCGCGCCGCGCGGTCCGCCGGAGCCACGGTCTTGACCGCCTCGGCGGCGCCCAGGTCGTCGGCGATGACCACGCCGTCGTAGCCCAGGTCCCCGCGCAGCAGGTCGGTGATGATGGCTGAGGAGAACACGCCCTCGTTGTCTGGATCGAGCTGCGTGAACACCGCCGAGGAGATCATCACGGAGTCCACACGGGCATCGATGGCGGCGCGGAAGGGCTCCAGGTGGGGCGAGTCGCGCGTCACGTCGTTGTCCTCCGCGGCGCCGAAGTCGGTGTTGGTGGTCACCTCGCCCAGGCCGGGGAAGTGTTTGACGGAGGTGGCCACCCCGGCCTGCCGCATGCCGTCGATGAACGCGACCACCGATTCGGAGACCGCGGCCGGATCCGAGCCATAGTCGCGCTTGAGTTTCCCGATGGGTTCGTTGCTGGCGCGCTTGGCCTCCGGCACGATGTCGGCGACGGGGGCCAGGTCGTAGTGCACCCCCGCCATCTTGAGTTCGTTGGCCCAGTCGAACGCCGCGGCGGACAGATCCGCGGCTCCCATGGCGCCCTGGTCCCGGGCGGCGGGGATGGTGGAGAAGCCCTCCCCCTTCAGCCGCTGCACGCTGCCGCCCTCCTGGTCGACGGCGACCAGCAGGGGTAGGCGCGCGGTGCCGAGGCTGCCCAACTCTGCGGTCAGGCGCCGGATGGCGGACGAGCCCGCGTCGGTGTTGCCCAGCAGCACCACGGAACCGATCTTCGAATCCCGGATGGCCGATTGCGTGCGGGGATCCGCGCCCTTCGTGTTGACGCCCACCATGAACAGCTGGCCCACCTGCTCCTCGATGGTCAACTCCTCGGCCATCACACGGCACGCGTCGGCCGCCGCGGTGGTCTCAGTGACCGCCTCCCCAGCGTCCGGGGTGGGGTCCTGGGCGGTGCGCCCAGAAGGCGACGGCGTCACGCTCTCGACGGCGGGCTCAGCCGAGCGGTACTGCGGCGGCACCAGCGGTTCCGTGGCGCAGGCCGACAGGCCCAACGCGGCCGCCCCCAGCAGGAGCAGCGCCCGCCTCACTGCTGGGCCTCCGCCCGCTGCGCCGCGACAAGCCCGAGCAGTGCGTTCTCGACCACCTCGGGCAGCGCGGGATGGATCCAGTACTGGCCCCGCGCCATCTCGTCTACCCGCTGCCCGAAGCTCATCGCCTGGATCAGCGGCTGGATCAGCGTGGGGGCCTGGGGCCCGATGATGTGGGCGCCGAGCAGGTGGCCGTTGGTGGGGTCTGCCAGGAGCTTAACGAAGTGGCCCTCGTCCTCCAGCGCCCAGCCGTAGGCGACGTCCGCGTAGCGCTGGCGCGCACACACGTACGGGAGGCCCCACGCCTTGAGTTGCTCCTCGGTGGCGCCCACGGCCGCCACCTGGGGGTCGCTGAACACCGCGTGCGGCACGTACCGGTGGTCGGTCTCGACGGGCTGGTCTGGGTGCAGCAGGTTGTGTTGCACGGTACGCATCTCGGCGTTGGCCACGTGCTTGAGCAGGTGGCCCGAGGACACGTCGCCGATGGCCCACACTCCGGTGGCGCTGGTGCGCTGCTGCGCGTCGACGCGGATCTGCCCCGTCTCGCGCATTTCGATCCCGCCGGCGGCTGGGTCGAGCGTGTCCGAGTTGCGCACCCGGCCCACCGCGACGAGCACGGCGTCGGCGAAGTACTCGTACTCGATGCCGTTGCGGTCCGTGGTCACGACGGTGACGCCGCCGTCACCGCTGTCCTCGAACGCGGAGAGCCGCTGGTTGAGCCGGATCTGCACGCGGCGGCCCAACTGGTTGGCGAACTGCTCGGAGATCTCAGCGTCGTGCCCGCGCAGCAGCACGTCGGAGCGGTTGATGAGCGTGACCTCCGTGCCGAGGGAGGCGAACACGTGCGCGAACTCGGTGGCGACGAAACCTCCGCCGAGGATGACCAGCCGCCTGGGCCGCTCGTCGATGCGCATGATGGTGTCCGACGTGTAGATGCGGTCGCGCACGTCGTCGATCCCGGGCACGTGGAGCTCCCGGGGCCGCGAACCGGTGGCGATCACGACCCGGTCTGCGCTGATCTGCGTGTCGCCGACCTGCAGGGTGCGGTCTCCGACGAAGCGGGCCTCGTCACGGAAGACAGTCACGTTCTCAGAGCGCTCCCGCCAGTCCAGCCCACCGGCGGAGATCGGGTCGATGCGGCCGAAGATCCGGTCCCGGATGGCCTTCCAATCCGAGCCCTTGTACTCCAGGTCGACGCCCAGGCGCGCCGCCTCCCTCGGGGCGGCCGCGAGGTCTGCGGGCAGCACGAACATCTTGGTGGGGATGCAGCCGCGGTTCAGACAGGTGCCGCCGAACGTCTCATCGCGGTCGATGAGGGCGATGTTCCACTTCTCGAAGCGTTCGTCGATGAGGGAGTTCCCGGAGCCTGAGCCGATGACGACGAGATCGAAATGCTGCATGGCGCCCATTGTTCCATGCGTAAGGTAGGGGCATGGACAACACCTGGGCTGTGGTTACCGGAGGCTCGAGCGGGCTGGGGGTCGCGTTCGCCGAGCGGCTCGCCGCAGAGGGTGCCGACATCTGGCTCGCCGCCCGTAGTGAGGACAGGATGCAGGAGGTCGCGCAACGCCTGGAGCACAACTACGGCGTGGCCACCCGGATCAGCTCCGTCGATCTCGCAGACGCCGGTGCCCGCGCTGATTTCGCCGCCGAGGTCGCCGAGGCCGGCGTGAGCCACCTCATCAACAACGCGGGCTTCGCGCAGCTCGGCGACTTCGCCGGGTCGGACCCGCGCCGGACCACAGAGATGCTCGAGCTCAACGTCGTGGCACTCACCGAGCTGGTGCACGCGGTGCTGCCGGGCATGCGCCGCCGAGGCAGCGGTGCCATCATCAACGTCGCCTCCACCGCCGCGTTCCAGCCCACCCCCAGCATGACGGTCTACGCGGCGAGCAAGGCCTACGTCCTGCGCTTCAGCACGGGCCTGTGGCGCGAGCTCAAGGGCACCGGCGTGCGCGTGATCGCCAGCTGCCCCGGCCCCACCGAGACCGGCTTCTGGGAGGCGGCCGGCAACGACGCGGTGATGAAGCGCCGCCGCACGCCGGAGCAGGTCGTCGACGTGACCTTCGAGGCGCTGCACAAGGACAAGCCGTTCGTCATCGACGGCGCCGCCAACCGGGCGATGGCCTTCGCTACGCGCCTCGCCCCCATCGGCTTCCAGACGAAGATCGCGCAACTCATCACCACGCACTGAACGGCGGCCGGCCGGGGCGTCGCCGGGTCAGGAGACGACGACGGACTTGTTCTCCTTGACCTGCGTGCCCTCCTCGGTGACGGTCACCGTGATGTCCAGGCGGCCCTTCGGCAGGGTGGTGGACACGGTCCACACCCGCCACCCGTCGACGTTGACGCCGGCGGTGGTCTGCGCAGACGTCTCCAGAATCACCTGGCCGGTCTCCTGCTCGGTGATCCGCACGATCGGTTCCCCCACCCCCGGCTTGACGGTGCCGATGATCGACGCGGTGCCGACGGTCAGTTGGGCCCGGCTCCGGGGCGAGCTGATCCACACGGCCGCCATGGGCTCCAGCCCGCTGCGCTGGTAGCCCTCAGGCTTGTCGAAGCCGGGCGGCGCCGTGCCGCCGTCGGCGCGGAAATGCACGCTGAGGTCCGGGTTTCCCACCAACTCCGCGACGGTGTAGATCATCTGGTCCCGGGCGCGCTGGGCGGCCACCGGGGAGGTGAGATCCGCGTAGGCGTCACCTGACAGGTCGATGGTCACCGTGGTGCCGTCGGTCTCGAGGTTGAGGAGTTGGCCCGGGCCCCAGCCGCTCGTGTAATCGGGGTCGAGCGGCACGAGGGTGAACAGCGCCTCCACCGCCGAGCGGACCAGGTTGCCGGTGGCCTGCAGGTCCCGCAGTTCGCGGTAGAGCTTGCCTTCCCTGTCCACGTAGTAGAGCGGGGTGTTGCGCATCGTGGCGGGCAACGACCTGGCGGTGGTGGGGGTTGCTGTCACTACCGGTTCCGGGGTGGGCACCACATGCGGGCTGGCGTCGTTGCGGGTCAGGGCGGCCAGCAGCAGGCCCAGTGCCACGGCGGCGATCGTCAGTGTCACCACGAACGGCGGCCCGAACCGGATGCCGCTGTCCTCGGCGATCTGCTCAAGCTCCCCCTCCAGCATGTCCTTCTCCGGCACGGGGGTCAGCCGGGCTGCAGAGCGCAGCGCAGCTGTGAGTTCCTGGGACAGCGACTCGATGACGCCGGGCTGGCTGCCGGGGGTGGGGGCGCCGACGATGGCCCGCAACTCCTCCAGCGCGGTCTCCAACCTGAGGTTGGCCCCCCGCACCGACTGGCGCATGATGCCGGCCAGATCAGGTCCGAACACGGCCAGGTAGTGGCTGACGATCAGCAACTCTGCCGACCGCGGGGCCATGGAGCTGACGGCGCGCAGGATCTCGTCCTGCCGCGGTTCGTCGACCCGGGGCATGATCAGGGGGCTCAACGCGGGCCGCACGGCGCGGGCGAGGTGCACCACATGCTCCTGCAGGAAATAGACGCGCTCGATGGGGTCGATCAGCCGATGGGAGCGGCGCTGCAGGGCCAGCAGCGCGCTGCGCACGATGCGCCCCGACTGGTCCTCGGCGCCGAGCAGCACGGTGAGGCGGTGCAGGGTCGCACCGTGCTCCTCGTACAGCGACACCAACCAGTCGTGCGCCTCGTCCGCGGCCATCGGTTAGATTCCCGCGTACGAATGCAACCCACTGAACAGCAGGTTGACCCCGACGAAGTTGAACCAGAAGGTCACCAGACCGACGATGGCGATGATCGCCACGGGGCGGCCGCGCATCCCCGCCGTCGCGCGGGCGTGCAGGTAGGCGACGTAGACCACCCAGGTGATGAAGGACCAGGTCTCCTTGGGGTCCCAGTTCCAGAACCGGCCCCAGGCGTACTGGGCCCAGATGGCGCCGGCGACGATCGTGAAGGTCCACAGCGGCACGGCGAAGGCGTGCAGGCGGTACGAGATGAGGTCGAGCTTCGACGAGGTGGGCACCTTGGCCAGGTAGCCGCGCATCTCGCTCTCCCCCACCTCGGCGCGGCGTTCGGCCCTCTCCCGCAGCAGGAAGAGGATGGAGGTCAGCGCACCCACGTTGAACGCGGCGCCGGCGATCGCCGCGGCGACGATGTGGATGATGAACCACACGCTGTGCAACGCGGGCACCAGCGGCGCGACCGCCACGTACCACTGCGTCACGGCCAGCCCCAGGCCCACGGTGAACAGCAGTGTGAGCCCCAATCCCAGCCAGCGCATCCCCCATTTGAGGGCGACCGCAAGGTAGAGCACCGCGGCGAAGGCCAGCGTCGAGGTGATGAACTCGTACATGTTGCCCCACGGCGGGCGCCCTGCGGCGACGCCGCGCATGACCACCGCGGTCACGTGCATGGCGGCGGCAACCACGGTGAACACCAGGCCGAGACGGCCGAACAGGTCGACGCGGATGCGTGCGCTGTCCTCTGAGCCGTCAGCGGGGCGGACCTCCGCCTGGCCGCGGGCGGAGGCCCATTCGACGGCGTGCGCGCCGAACGCGATGAGGTACACCACCGCGGCATAGACCATCAGGGTGTAGGACCACTCGGACAGGGTCATGCGGGGGTCTCCTCAGCTTCGGCAGGGGGCGCAGCGTCACCATTATGCCCCTTATCGCCGGTGACCGCCGCCAGCAGGCCCGCGACCTCGTCCTCGAGGCCGGTGGCGGTATCGGTGCGGTCGAGGCCTCCGACGGTCACCTCGCCGTCGTCGGCGATGCGCACGAAGAGACGCCGCGGGCGGATGTAGAGGCTCAGGGTGAGGCCGATGACGCCCACCGAGATGGCGATGAGCGTGAGCAGGTTGCCGGGGGTTTCGCTGACCTGGAGGCGCACCCAGCGGCTGTAGCCGTCGAAGCTGATCGAGCCCAGCTCGTCGGGCAACGGAAGGTGCGCACCGGGCAGCATACGGGCGCTGAGCACCTCGCCGCCGTCGCCGAGCACCTGCTCGAGGTCGTCGGTGTTGAGTACGTAGACGTTCTCCGGCATGCCGGTCTCGACGGCGGGCTCACCCTGCCAAGCGTTGAGGTAGACCTCGGGGTTGCGGGCATCGGGGAAGATCGAGTGCGGCCCGGTCTCGTCGAGCTTCGCCGTGGGCAGGAACCAGGCTTCGAACGCGAGCCGCTGCGGGCGGGCGTCGGGCACCTTGATCACGCCGACGGACGAGAAGTTACCGTCCTGCGGAAGAAAGACGACGGGACCGCTGAAGGCCACGTCGCCGTTGCCGTCGGTGACGGTGAAGCTGGGCGCGTAGCCGTGCGCCTGCAGGTTGACCTGCGTGCCACCTGCGGTGATGAGCGGTTCGTTGACGGTCATCAGCAGCGAGCGGGTGCCGTCGGCATCCGTGAGGGTGACGTTGGCGTCGAAGACCCGGGCGGCGCCGCGCTGCACCTCACCGGTCTCGAACTCGGCGTGGAACTCGTCGACGGTCACGTTGAACCGCTCCAGCTGATCCGTGTCGAGCAGGCCGCCGGCGTTGAAGTCGTCGTACTGCGTGATCACGTTGGAGAAGCCGCGCCCCTCCACGACGATCGCGCTGCCCGAGAAGCCCCACAGGTTGGACCAGGCCAGGCCCACGAGGACGAACAGCAGCGACAGGTGGAAGGTGAGGTTGCCGAACTCGCGCAGGTACCCACGCTCGGCGCTGACGCCGTCGTCGGTGATGCGGGTGCGGTACCGCTTGGACTTCAGCCAGCGCTCGGCCCGCTCCGCTGCTCCCTGAGCCAGCCCCTGCGGCGGAGGAGCCGGGCTGGTCAAAGACCTCTCAGCGCCCGCGCTCCGGCCGGGCAGTTGCCCCGACACCGCCACCGGCAGGCGCTCGATGCGGGAGGGGACCCGCGGCGGGGGCTTGCGCACCGCGCGCCAGTATTTGCCCACCCGCGGCACGATGCAGCCGATGAGGGAGGCGAACAGGAGAAGGTACACCGCCGAGAACATGGGTGAGGTGTAGATGTCGTAGAAGCTCAGCGGCTCGAGGATCCTGTCCCAGCCGGGGTTGCGGGACTTGAAGTCCATCACCTCGATGGGCTCGGTGTTGCGCTGCGGGATGATGGAGCCGGGGATGGCGGCCACGGCCAGCAGGAACAACAGCAGCAGCGCCGTGCGCATGCTCGTCAGCTGCCCCCAGGCCCAGCGCAGCGTCTCGGCGACGGGGTTGCGTTTCCGCGTCACAGGATCGTCCCGAAGTTCGCGACCCACTGGCGCAACTGCACCATCATCAACTCCCACAGACCGGTGATCATCGCGATGCCCACCAGCATCATGACGACGCCACCGATGCGCTGCACGAGGCGCTGGTGCCGCTTGAGCCACTCCAGCCGCGGGGCCAGTGCGGTGAACGCCAAAGCGAACGCGACGAACGGCAGCCCTAGGCCCAGGGCGTAGAAGAACGCCAGGACGCCGCCGCGGAGGGCCGAGCCCTCGTTGAAGCCCATCGTGAGCACCACCGACAGCGCCGGTCCGATGCACGGGGTCCAGCTCAGGCCGAAGACCATGCCCAGCAGCGGGGAGGCCGCCACTCCCATCTTCGGGGTGACGCTGGGGGTCCACATCCTCGGCAGCGGGATGAACCCGGCGAAGGCGGCGCCCAGCAGCAGGATCACCACGCCGAGGATCATGGTGATGAGGCCGGAGTTCTGCACCAGCGCCCCGCCGAGGCCACCGATGAGTGCGCCGGTGAGCACGAACATGATGGAGAACCCCAGGATGAACCCGAGGGTGCCCAGGAGGAGGAGCCGCTTGCGGGCGGTGCCCTCGGCGATCTGGCTGGCGCCCATGCCCGACGCGTAGCTCAGGTAGCCGGGCAGCAGCGGCAGGATGCAGGGTGAGGCGAAGGAGACCAGGCCGGCAAGCATGGCCACGGGGATGGCCAGCAGCATCGACGACGTCAGCGCCGATTGCACCCAGCTCTCCAGGAGGATCACGCCGCGGTCACGTCCTCGATGATGCCGCGCAGGGTGGACGCGGTGACCTCGCCCAGAACCCGGGCGGCGACGCGGCCCTCCTCGTCGAGCACGACGGTGCTGGGGATGGCTTTGGGCGGCAACTGCGCGAACTCGAGCAGAAGCACGCCGTCGGGGTCGAAGAGGGAGGGGTACTCCAGCCCGAAGGAGCGCTCGAAGGCGAGCGCAGCGGCCTGCGTGTCACGGGTGTTGATGCCGAGGAAGCCGACGTCCGAGCCTAGTTCCTCGTGCGCGGCGACCAGTTCGGGGGCCTCGGCCCGGCACGGCGCGCACCAAGAGCCCCACACGTTGATGATCAGGGGTTTGCCCGCGAGGTCTGCGGTGGACAGCGCCTCCCCGTCGAGGGTCTCTCCCTGCAGCACGGGCGCCTCCACCCGATCCTCAGCAGCGACGATCGCAACGCTGCCGTCGCCGCCCACGAAACCGGTGCTGGAGCCACGGTCCTCGGCCTCGTCATCCGATGCGCAGCCGCTCAGCAGCAACGTGGCCGCGATGAGCGCCGCGAGCAGGCGGGTCACGTGCCCACCTTCCACCGGCGGCCGGTCTTCGCGGGCAGCAGATCAGCGGCGGGCTCGGTGTAGTTGACGGCGGTGACCAGGCCGTCGCGCAGCGTGAAGCTGGTCACGGAACACAGGGTGCATTCCCGCTTGCGGGGGTCGTGCACGAAGCGGCGGCCCTCCGCGTCGAGCCGCGCGATCCAGATGGACAGCTGGTGGCTGACCATCAGCGCCTGCCCACCGTCGCCGGCGGAGACCGCAGCATCCCGGATGGCGGCCCGCATCCGGGCCGCGATCTGCGTGTAGGGCTCCCCCCAGCTGGGCGTGAGCGGGTTGCGCATGTGCCAGAACATCTTCGGGTTGCGCAGCGCCTTGTTGTCCTTGCCGAAGACCATGCCCTGGAACTTGTTGTCCGCCTCGATGACCCGCTCGTCCTCAACCACCTCGAGGTGCGCGAACAGGGCTGCGGTGGGGGCGAGGGTCTCCTTGGCGCGCTGCAACGGGGAGACGCGCAGGTGGGTGAGCGGGACGTCGCTCCAGTGCTCAGCCATCCGGGCGGCCATCTGATGGCCGAGATCTGAGAGGCCGAAACCGGGGAGGCGGCCGTAGAGCACGCCGCCGGGGTTGTGCACCTGGCCGTGCCGCATGACATGCACCGTCGCTGTGGTCATGGCCCGAGCCTACGCAGTGGGTTCAACCGACTTGCGGCGACGCCGACGCTTGCGCTGCGACGGCTTCGTCACCGGCAACCCGGCGTCGACCTGATCCTGCCTGCGGCGGTCCGCGAAGCGGGCCAAGGCCTCCGCGACTGATTCAAAGGTGGGGGCGTCCGCCGTGACGTCTACGCGCAGGCCGTGCATCTCGCAGGCCGAGGCGGTGGCCGGGCCGATGGCTGCCACGACGGTGGCGGCGTGCGGTTTACCGGCGATACCGATCATGTTGCGCACCGCGGTGGCGGAGGTGAACACGACGGCGTCGAAGTTGCCGGTCTTGATGTCTTCGCGGGTCTCGGGCGGCGGGGGCGCGGCGCGGACGGTGCGGTAGGCGGTGACCTCCTCCACCTCCCAGCCGAGTTTGCTGAGGCCGACGAGAAGGGGCTCCACAGCGACATCAGCGCTGGGCACGAGCACCCTGTCGAGGGGGTCGATGAGGTCGTCGTAGGCGGGGAACTCCCGCGCGAGAGCCCCGGTGGTGTTCTCCACGACGGGCACGAGATCCGCCTTGATGCCCATCCGGGCGAGGGCCTCCACGGTGCCGCGGCCCACCGCGGCCAAGCTGATGCCGGACAGCGCCCGGGAATCCAGGCCGTACTCCTCGAGGCGCTCCGCGATGGCGGCCACGGCGTGCGGCGAGGTGAACACCACCCACAGGTAGCGGCCGTCGACCAGGCCGCGGACCGCGCGCTCCATGGCCTGCTCCGTGCGGGGCGGCTCGATGGACATGGTGGCCACGGTCTCGGTGGTCGCGCCGTAGTGGGCCAACTCCTCGACGAGGGGGTCGAGGGGGTCCTTGGTGCTGGGGGTCACCACGCGCCAGTCGAACAACGGCTTGCCCTCGAACCAGGCGTAGCGCTGGCGGCGGGACTCCTCGATGCCGGGGCCGACGATGTAGAAGCACTCGTCCGCGTCGGAGTCCTCCACCTCGCCCCAGGTGAGCAGTTCGCTGACCTGGCCGGTGCTGCCGATGCCCGTCAGCGACAGGCAGTGTCCTTCGGGGCCGTAACGGAGCATGGCCTGCTCCGCGAGGCGGTGTGCCGCTGCGCCGGTGACGCGCATGATGAGGGTCTCGGCGGCGGGCCAGTCCTCGATGGCGGGCACCTCGACGGTGGCGTCGAGCGCGGCGAAGGAGGATGCAGCGGAAACGGCACCGAACGACAGCGCGGCACTCCACCGGTTGATGCCGGGTACGACGTTGACGCGCAGCCCGGCGGCCTCCAACACCTCCGGCAGCACGCCGCCGGCGTCTGCATCGGTGAAGTAGTCACCACTGTGCAGGCGCACGACCTTGCGCCCCTGTGCCACCGCGCTGAGGATGGCCTTGACCTCGTCGTCGCCACCCGCGACACGGATCTCCGCATGCGCAGGGGCGTACTGCGAGACTGACTCGTCGTCGGCCCCTTCATCGGTGATGACCAGATCCGCTCCGCTCAGGGCGCGGGATCCGCTCATGGTCAGCAACCCGAGGTCGCCGGGGCCAGAGCCGACGAAGGTCACAGACCCTCCAGACGGCTCGAACTCCGGCGGGGAGGCCGGAGAGGTCGTATCCATGGGGCTGGTCACGTCGAGGGGTTTCCGTTTCTTTGGCCGGTCAGGGTTGCCAGTCGTCGGAGAGGGCACGGGGCGCGTTCGACGCCAGCGCTGCACGCAGCGCGGACTCCTCGACGAACCAGTAGCCGAGCAACTCCTGATCCACGAAGGTCACGGGCACATGGTCTGTGAACCGCGACCGGAGCTGCTCGTCGGTATCCACGTCGAGGCTGCGCCAGCCCACTCCCAGTTCCTCGCAGGTGCTGCGCACCGTCGCTTCAGCCTCCACACAGAGGTGGCAGCCGTCGCGGGTCAGCAACAGAACCCGTGAGGGTGGAGCCACTACTTGCCGGCGCGACGACGCTGGATACGGGTGCGCTTCAGCAGCTTGCGGTGCTTCTTCTTGGACATACGCTTGCGACGCTTCTTGATGACAGAACCCACAGTGTGCCTTTCTAGCCGGGGTTGTACTTATCCGAATACTCCTGGCCCACGACGGGCCAGACTCTCAATCTTAACCCGCAGTGGGCGGGATCGACCAATCTCTCAGCCGCCGGCCATCTCGATCCCCCGCGCCCTGCACGCCTCGACGGCGTCGAGGAACGCGGCGCGCACGCCGTGGTCGTCAAGCGTGCGCAGCGCTGCGGCGGTCGTGCCGGCGGGCGAGGTGACCATCTCACGCAGCTGGCTGGCGCTCTTACCGGATTCGGACAGCATCACGGCCGAGCCGACGAACGTCTGGTTGACCAGCTCCGTGGCCTGCGCGCGGCTCAGGCCCTGGTGCACGCCACCTTCGATCATGGCCTCGGCGATGTAGAAGAGGTAGGCGGGCCCGGAGCCGGACAGCGCGGTGAGCGCGTCGAGTTGCGACTCCCCGATCACCACTGCCTTCCCGACGGCCTGCAGCAGTTCGCGGACGCGCTCGACGTGCTCGTCGGTGGCATGGCTGCCAGGCACGATGCCGGCCATCCCCTTGCCCACGAGAGCGGGGGTGTTGGGCATCACGCGGACGACCGCCCTCTCGGGGGCCGCCTCCTCCAACTGCTGCACCGTCACGCCCGCGGCGATGGAGACCACGAGGCTCCCCTCCCCCAGGTCAGGCAGGCAGGCGCCCAGGATGGCGGTGATCTGGTGCGGCTTGACGGCGAGCACCACGGTGTCGGCGGCCGCCGCCTCCGCGAGGGACACTCCGGTCACGCCGTGGCGCTCCTCGAGCTCCGCGACACGGGGCTCATGGGCGTCGACGATCCGGATGTCGGCGGCGGGGATGCCCGAGGCGAGCCAGCCCGCGATGAGGGCCTCCCCCATCGCGCCGGCGCCGATGACCGCGATCACCTGACGAGCAATTCTGCGATCTGGACGGTGTTGAGCGCGGCGCCCTTGCGGAGGTTGTCGTTGCTGATGAACAGCACGAGCCCCTTGTCACCCTCCACGCTCTGGTCCCGGCGGATGCGCCCGACGAGCGAGGTGTCGCCACCGGCGGCGTTCAGAGGCGTGGGCACCTCGGCCAGTTCGACGCCGGCGGCCCCGGCGAGCACCTCGCGGGCCTCGTCGGGTGTGATGTCGCGGCCGAAGCGGGCGTGCACCGTCAGCGAGTGGCCGGTGAACACCGGCACGCGCACGCAGGTGCCGGCCACCAACAACTCAGGGAGGTGGAGGATCTTGCGCGACTCGTTGCGCAGCTTCTTCTCCTCGTCGGTCTCGCCCTCGCCGTCGTCGACGAGGCCGCCTGCGAGGGCCACCACGTTGAACGCGATGGGTGCCACGTACGGGCCTGTGCTGGAGGGCCGGAACTGCGAACCGTCGTGGGCCAGCACCGTGGGATCCTCGATCTGCCCCAGCTGGGTGGCGAGCGTCTCCACACCGGCGAGGCCTGAGCCGGAGACGGCCTGGAAAGTGGTCACCTGCATGGCCTCGAGCCCCGCCGCGTCGTGGAGGGCCTTCATGACCGGCATGGCGGCCATGGTGGTGCAGTTCGGGTTGGCGATGATGCCCAGTTCGGCCTTCGCGACGTCCTCGGGGTTGACCTCGGCCACAATCAGCGGCACCCGGTCATCGAGCCGCCAGGCGCTGGAGTTGTCGACGACGGTGGCCCCTGCGGCCGCAACCTTCTCCGCGTACTGCTTCGAGGTGCCGCCGCCTGCGGAGAACAGCGCCACGTCCAGGCCAGCGAAGTCCGCCTTCGCGATGTCCTCGACGACGACCTCCTCCCCCTTCCACGGCAGCGTCCGCCCCGCGGACCGCTCCGAGGCGAAGTAACGGATCTCATCGACGGGATAGTCGCGCTCATCGAGGAGGGCGCGGAGAACCCCGCCGACCTGCCCGGTGGCACCAAAAACTCCAACACGCATGGTGCGGAGTCTACGCTCCCCCGCGTCGCCGGCCCGTCACCGTCCGCCAGCGCAGGCCCCTAAGCGTTCGCCAGCGAGCTTGCGAGCCAGCGAACGACGCTTGTGCTGAGCCTGTCCCAGCGCGAAGCGCCGGACAGGTCGAAGTAAAGGCCCCCCGCAGCCGGTCCCTGAGCGTGCCCCGCGAGGAACGAGCCGGGCACGACGAAGGGCCCCCGCAGCCGATCTGTCACCTGACCCACATCGGGTGTGCTCCGCCGAGGATGGGGGAAGAAGGACGCGAGTGTTGCCCATGCGCATCGACGGCGACATTCGGTTGTCACGTCCCAGCGTGGCCTCGAAACTCGCGTCCTTCATCCCCCACCCTCGGCTTCAACACTTCTGCTCGTTGGGTCTCGGTGCCGAAACCGTTGTCAGCGCGATTGCCGGAGTGTCCGGTGTCGGGGTACGTGTTGGTTGGTCGCCGTTGTCGGGCAACTAGGGACCTGGGTACGGGTTGGTGCCGGAGAAGCACTTGCATCCCCCCGACCCCGGCCCCTCCTTGGAGTCTGGCTGGTCGAGCCTGTGGTCAGGGTCCGGTCCCTGAGCGTGCCCCGCGAGCAACGAGCCGGGCACGACGAAGGGCCCCCGCAGCCGATCCGACACCTCAACCACAGGGGTCAAGGTCACAGTCACGCTGCGGGGCCCTTCGTCGTGCCCGGCTCCTTCGTCGCAGGGGCCACGCTCAGGGACCAGCTACTTCTTCTCGGGGCCTCCGAACATCACAATGTTGTTGAACACCCACTGGTTGCGCTGCGAGAAGGTGTAGCCACCCTCCGCCTTCGGCGCAGCAGCATAGACAGTGGTCATCGTGTACGAACGGCACGCATCCCCACCAGTAGCCGCAGTCTTGCACTCCGTGCGCCACTGGCGGCCAGCCGAGGTGAACACACCCGTCGCAGCATCGTCGGTAGCGGCCAGGTCACCCAACGGGTTGCCCTTCCACGACGCCTCCGTCATGTACGGCAGGTACGTCAGGTTGTTGAACGCCCAACCCTGCTTGACCACGAACTGGCCGTTCTCGATCAGCACCACAGTGGCCCAGATGTCCGTGCGGCAGCGCTCCGTCTGCGAGTACGGCTCACACTCGGTCATCCAATCGCGACCGTTGAGGTTCCGATGCAGACCAGGCAACGTGTACGGCGCGGTACGCACATACTTGTCCACCACAGGCTTCGTCGGCGTCACAGTCGGGGTCACCGTCGGCTTCTTCGTCGGCGCCGGAGTGGTCGGTGCAGGAGAGGTCGGCTCATCCGTCGGATCCACCGTGGGCTCGTCCGTCGGATCGACAGTCGGCTCAACCGTCGGATCCACCGTGGGCTCAACAGTCGGCTCAACAGTCGGCTCAACCGTCGGATCGTCCGTCGGATCCACCGTGGGCTCGTCCGTCGGGTCCACCGTCGGCTCCTCCGTCGGATCGACAGTCAGCTCAACCGTCGGCTCCGGGTCGACGACGGGCTCGGCGCACTGGAACCAGGCGTTGGCCCAGTTGAAGTGGTCCTGCCCGTTGTGGCCGTTCGGGTCGAGCACCAGTTGGACACGCTCAACGCCGGTGACGTCGATGGTGGCCCGCTGCGTGCCCGAGGCGGGGGTGACGACGCCAGAGGTCCACAGGTCCTCGCCACTGCCGTCCTCGACGGTGGCGATGACGCTGGCGGCGCTGTTGCCGGTACGCATGCGATCGTCGATGCCGTAGTCGAACTGAAGCTGCGTGCAATCGGCGGGGACGTCGATCACCACGCGGGACGCGGCGTGCGCGCCGATGCCCTTGGCGTAGGTGCGGCCGCTCAGCGTGATGGCGCCTCCGTCGCCCGCCTGATTCTCGCCGTTGGCCCGGTCGCGCTCCGCGGGACCCCAGCCGTTGGTGGACGAGACCCACTCCATGTCGGAGAGGTAGGTGCCGCCCGCGATCAGGTCGAAGGACCCGGTCACCAGAGTCATGTCCCCGCTGGTGAGGGTTGCGGTGAAGTCGTCCCAACCCGTCCGATCGGCCGAATCGAGCTGCAGCGACACCGTCGTGGTGCTGTTGGGCGCCACGGCCACGGTGGCGGGCTGGCCGAGGAAGATCTCGTTGCGCTCCACGCCGAGCGTCACGGAGTGCGCCTCGTCGGTGCGGTTGCGCACCTCCACGCTCAGCGTGACCTTGTCGCCGGCCTGCTGGACCGAAAGCTTGTCCGCGGTAATGGGGCTGGAGGCCACGACGGTGGCGTCCGCGATCGCGCGGATGACGGCGTCGCGCTTGGCGTCCATCGCGGCGCGGTTGGCCTGCAAATCCGCCAGGCTGATCGGGTGCGTCAGCGCCGCGGCCACCGCGGCGTGCTGCTCGCCCAACTCCTCCTTGGCGATGTCGAGCAGCTCGGCATCCTCCTGGCCGTCCTTGAACAGTTCCCATCGGATGGACGTCACCGGGCCGTCGGCCCCTGGGTAGACGAGGTACTCGTCGCCCTGCGCGTAACGGAAACTCGGGTTCTCGTAGACGTCGACCGGCCACGAGTTGTACGTCCAGCGCAGGTAGCCGTCGAGGTCGCGCTGCTCTACCACCCACGGGATCACCCGCACGTTCATGGGAGCTGATGCCGTGATGGTGTTGGGGTTGGTCGGCTGGGCCCACGTGTAATACAGGGTGGGCTGCCCCTCCGCGCGGCGGCGGTCGATGAGTTCCTGCGACACGTTGTTCAGGAACGACAGGTTGAACGCGATGTAATCGGCGATATCAGCCTCGGCCAGGGTGTTGGCGGCCAGCGCGATCTTGTTGTTCCATTCAGGGTTGACCGCATCGACCACCGCGAACATGGCGTTCATCCGGGTCAGCGTCTGCTCGTCGAAGGCCAGCGACGTGTCGTCGAACCAGCCCTTCTCCTTCAGGTGCGCGTCGAAGGCGGTGAGGAAGTCGCCCCACGCCTTGTTGTAGCGGGCGCTGCCCACAGTGACCGGCTCGCTGACCGACTGGCCGGTGCGGGTGTCGATGTAGTACAGGCGGTCGCGGCTCTGGAACTGCAGCATCGTGAACGCGTGGATGCGGTTGGCGATGCCGGCGGCCTTCGCGTCGGTGACCAGTCGGTCGAACACGTCGAAGTCGAACGTGAAGTCCGTGCCGTCGTAGTGCCACTCGACGGTGGAGCGGTAGTTGCCGGCCGTCTGCGGCCGGATGACGCCCTGGTGATCCACCAGCCACGGGTCCTCGACGATCGCGAGGTTCAGCACGTCCTGACCGGCCTCGGCCATGTCCTCCCAGTACGGGACGAGGGCCTGGAAGTGCTCTTCGCTCCAATGCTCGAGGCCCAGGTGGTCGGCCACCGTGTCGGGGTGCTGCCACAGGTCGAGCACGAACGGGCGGTCCGGCACGTCGCGGAACTCGAGGTCAGGCACCTCGACGGTGAGCGGGTAGCGGCCCACCTCACCGGCGGAGGTACTGACGGTAATGGTGGTGGTGTAGGTGCCTGCAGCCGTGCTCACGGGGACGCGCACGGTGAGCCAGATGGGCTGGTTCATGCCTTCCGGCACGTCCACCGATTCCCTGACCTCCAACGGATCGGCGATGAGCTCCCCGGTCAGACCCGTCTGGTTAGGGATGTAGCGGGCGTAGCGGACGTCCACGGTGCCGGGGAAGTCCCCACCTGCGACGGTGGCCTTCAGCCCCGTCACTTCGGTGCCGGCCGTTACCGCGAGCTGGGCGCTGGCGCGGCTGTTGGCCGGAATGAGCAGGTCAAGATCGTGGGCCTCCTCGATGGCGCCGCCCACCCGCCCGACGCGGGTCATCGACGAGGTGTCGAACGAACCGGTGGGCACCCACACGTGGGCGTCCACGCCGGCAGGGATCTCCCGCAGGCTCACCGGGAAGAGATCGGCCGTCGCGGAGACGCTCTGGCCCGCGCCGGTGGCGGTGGCCCGGTAGGTCGTGGACCAGGAGCCCGCGAGGATGTCGGCCTCGGTCACGTTGTGGCTGGGGCTGTTGTTTTTGCAGGCATAGCTGGCGCCGGGGGCGAGCGACGAGTAGTTGCAGGCCGGAGCGGAGCCCGACGGTGCGGTGAACGTGATGTTGGTCAGCGGCACGTTGCCGGTGTTGTGGACCTCCACCCACGGCTGGATGCGGTCGCCCAGCATGCCGTCGGGCGCGTTGGCGTAGATGGCGTCGACCACCGGGCGGATCTCGAAGGCCGGCTGCGCCACGAAACCGGTGCCCTGCGCGACCTGCACGTCGATCTGGTCGAAGCTGGTGCCCTGCGCGTTGGCGTAGGTGACCTCGACAGGGTGACGGCGCGCGTCCGCGGTCACGGGCGGCGTCACCTGGAGCGTGACGGTCGTCGACTCGCCTGCGGCCAGGGCCGGCACCGCGACGGGCTCGGCGGCCCAGCCGTCGGTGCTGACATCGACGCTGCCCGCAGGCAGAGCGACGCCGCTCTGGTTGGTGACCTCCACGGTGACGGGGGCGGCGACGCCACCGGTCATGTTCGACGCGCTGGCCTCCAGGCTGGCGCACACGCCGCCCAGCCAGTCAAGGTCGAACGAGGTGTAGGAGATGTGCCGGTAGCCGTCGCGCTCGTAGAAGAGGCCGAAGCCGCCCTCGCCCAGCACGCCGTTCTCGTCGGGCAGCGGGGTGAGGGTGGAATACCCCACCGCACCGGACTGGATCTCCTTGGCGACGGGCCAGGTGTCGCCGGAGTCGCAGGACATGCGCACGGTGAGGTTGCGGCGCACGTTGGTGTTGGCGGTGTTGGAGAACAGCAGGATCTGGGCCTTGGGATCGGTGGGTGCCGCGTCGGGGAAGGCCCGGATGATCGAGCCGTTGTTGGCAGGGTCGGGAAGCTGGGCGTCACGCTGGAACGCGGTGTAGGTCTCGCCCTGGTCCTTGGAGATGGCCACATTCCGGGCAGGAGCCGCGCGCGAGTTGAGCATCACGTCGCCGTTGGCGAGCTCAACCGTCTTGTTCTCGTCAGCGCCGGGGCCCACCCGGGAGGAGGCCTGCCAGGTGGCACCGTGGTCGTCGGAGTAGGCGGAGAATGCGTAATTCTGGCCGTTGCTGCGCACGGTGTACTGCTGGATGAGGCGCCCGGCGTGCTCGCCCTGGCGCAACTGGATGCCCTCGCCGGATGCAGCGAAGAACCCTCCCCAGTTGGTCTTACCGGCCTTCAGCTGATCGGTGATGCGGTGGTGGGTCCAGGTGAGACCGTTGTCCGCGGAGACGGAGTAGTCGGCGTGGAGCACGTTGGGGTCCCCGTGGCTGGCGCCGGTGCCACCGCCTGCGAAGCCCTGGTTGATGGAGGCGGCGTAGAAGAGGAACACCTTGTCCTCCTCGCGGTCCACCAGCACGGACGCGTCGCCGTAGCCGTTGGGGGCCGGGCTCTGGCGCACCACGGTCTGCGGGCCCCAGGTCTCACCGCCGTCGGTGGAGCGCCGCATCAGCATGGTGATGTTGGAGGGCAGGTCCGCCATCGACGGGCGGCCGTCGTAGAAGGCGAGGATGTCGCCGTTGGGCGCGACGGTGAGCGCCGGGATGCGGTAGCGCAGCCAACCGGCCTCACCGCGGGTGGCGAGGTCCTTCAACTCGAGGCCCTCGGCCAGTCCGTCGGCTGAGCCCCAGGGGGTGGGCTCTGCAGGATCGGTGGGCTCGGGGTCGACTGGGGGATCCGTGGGTTCGACGGGTGCTGCCACGGGGAGCGAGCCGTTGAGGGTGGTCACGATGGGGTCGCCGCCTGCGGTGGGGGTCTGCGTCCAGGTGAGGTCGAACTCGGCCTTGCCTGCCGCGGCGTCGGCCTCGGTCACGGTGTAGGTGATCTGCGGGTTGCCGGTGGGCGCGCAGCTGTAGACACCTGCCACGCCTGCGGGGAATCCCTGCCAGTCACACTGATCGGCGTTGGTGAGGGTGGTGGAGCTTCCCACGATGTTCCGCTCTGGCGCCTGCGCGTCGGATTGCATGCGGAACCGCAGTTCAACGACGTCGCCCACCTCGTAGACGTCCTTGGCTGGCAAAACCCGCTCCAGTTGGACCTGCCCGATGTTCACGTCCTGCCACTCCCCCACGGCTGGCGTGGTGGAGGCGGCAGCCTGTTGCACAGGCCCCGTGACCAGCCCGGTCATCGCCATGGCGGCGGCAACCAGGAGTGCAGAAAGTCGTCGTAGCTTCATCGCTTGCGTCCCCTTCGTGGCACACGGGCATCCTTGCCCGCGTGAGGTCAGGGTAGGACACACGCGCAGGGAATCCCACCGTTATCGCCGAGCCGATCAGTCGCAATGACGAAGGCGTCATCCTGAGTGTTCGCGAGGGACGAGCGAACGTATCGACGGAGCCCCGCCGCCGTTCCCTGAGCCAGCCGCTCGCGGCTGGTCGAAGGGCCCCCGCAGCCGATCTGCCACCTGATCCACAGCGGCTGCGTTCCGCCGAACTGCTGTGTCTGTCTGGTTTAGCTGAAGGGTTTGGTACCGACTATGTACGAAGGCCTTCAGCTAAGACGCCATAGGCAGTTCCGCGCCTGTTCCACTGCGGCGGTGTTCCGCCGAGGCTGGAGGGGGAAGACGGACGCGAGTGTTACCCATGAGCTTGGACGGCGACGTTTGGTTGTCGCTTCCCGGCGTGGCCTCGAAACTCGCGTCCTTCTTCCCCCACCCCCCGCTTCAACGCCTCTGCTCGTCGGGGCTCACTGCCGACACCGTTGTCTGCGTGGTCGCCGGAGCGCCCGGCGTCGGGGTGCGTGTTGGGTGTCGCCGTTGCCGGGCAACCAGGGCTCTGAGTGCGGGTTGGCGCCGGAGAAGCACTTGCATCCACCCGACCCCCAGCATTGCGAGGGTGTTGAACTTCGTCGTTCAAGGTCCTGTTCACTCGGGAGGCTGGCGGGGCATCTGCCCCACCGCCTACTACGTGCACACCCTACTGGGAGCAGTTCCAGCCACGGCGATGCGGTGAGGACACTCATCGGTTCTGACCAAACCGGCCCGTGGCGTGCCCCGCGACGAAGGAACCGACACGACGCTTCACCACGGGGGGCCAGGGTCTCAGCGGCCGATCCAGCCCATCAGCACGGGCAGCAGCGGGGCGCCGAGGAAGGCGACGATGTCGAGCAACGAATGCACGACGACCAGCGGCATCACCCGCTTGATCTTCAGGTACAGCCAACCGAAGGCCAGGCCCATCACGAGGTTGCCGATGAAACCGCCGAAACCCTGGTAGAGGTGGTAGCCGCCACGGATGAAGGCGCTCACCACGATGATCACCCACATCCGGCCGCCGCTCTGCGCCCAGCGGGTGAACAGGTAGCCCACCATGACCACCTCTTCGAGCACACCGTTCATGATGGCGCGGGCCACGAGCATGGGGATGGTCCACCACGTGGCGGCGAGGTTGGCGGGCGAGACCTGCGTGTTGATGCCGATGGCCACCGCGAACAGGTAGAACGCCAGCCCGGCCACGCCGATGACGGCGAAGATGCCGAAACCCCAGGCCAGGTCGAAACGGGGCCGACGCAGGTCGAAGCCCATCACCCGCCACGGGCCCTCCGGCGGGCGGTGGTGCACGGCCAGCAGGAACAGCACCAGCACCACCGGCATCAGCGGGAACACCAGGCCTGCGAGTTGGTAGGCGAAGTCGAGCCACGGCCGGTCCGGCGTGGTGGAGGTGTTCATCCGCGTCACCTGCTGCCCGAGCGGTTCGGGGCGGGTGAGCTTGTTGATGATGGACAAGATGGCGTAGACGGCGGACTGACCCAGCGAGATCAGCAGCACCACGACGATCTCGGCGCGCAGGCGGTTGAGCCGCGGGCGGGGCGCGACGGCTTCGGACATGGGCTCAGCTCTTGTCGGCCACGGCGCGCAGGTAGCTGAAGGCGGTGCGCGGCCTGGCCGCAATCCGGGTGGTGAGGTACTCGAACCAGCCGGGGCCGAACGGCACGTAGGTGCGGGACCGGTAGCCGATGTCGGTGAGGCGCCGCTGCTCGAGCGGGCGCACCCCGTAGAACATCTGGAACTCGAACCCGGAGCGCGGGATGGCGTTGCGCCTGGCCAGGTCCTGCGCGATGGCGATCAGTGTGGGGTCGTGCGAGGCCAGCATGGCGTAGGCGCCCGATTCCATCGCGACGCGCAGGCAGCGCACCAGGGCGAGTTGCTTGTCCCGTTCCTTGCGGAAACCCACCGACGGCGGCACCGGGTAGGAGCCCACGCACAGGCGCAGCCGCGCCCCGTCGGACGACAACTCCGCGACGTCGCGCTCCGCCCGTCGGATGTCCGCCGGCAGGGTGATGCCGAGCGTGGGGTAGCCGTCGTGCGCCCAGCGCCACAGATCGATCGTGGCCTGGTACTCGTCAGCTCCCTGCATCTCCAGCGTCAGCAGTGCTCCGGCGCCCTCGGCGGCGGCGCACAGGTCGCCCAGCACGGCGGCGGCCCGGTCGCGGTCCGCACGCAGCCCCAGCGACGAGGGCTTGACCGAGAGCTCGGCCCCCTCGGCCAGGTCCCCGAGGTCCGTCAGCGTCTCGGCGATCATCTCCGGGGATTCCGACTCGTCGTCGCTGACGGGGAGGTAAGCCAGCGAGATCAGCAGCCCCTGTGTCCGCAGCTTGCGGGCCACGGAGATGGCCGCGGATTCCTCGGGCACGACGTAGGCGCTGGCGAACTCCTCCGCCACGCCGCTGCCCAACGCTGCGTTCTGCACGCGTCGGGAGCGGATGATGGTGCGCACGGCGCTGTTGACTCGGGACATGGTCATTCCTTCCCGGCGGAGGCCTTGGCGAGGGTGTCGCGGATCCCGCGCAGGGCGCCGCCGAGCAGGTCTTCGCGTTCGTGCCTGGAGCGGGCCCGCCGCGTCGACACCTCGAGGACCACGTGCCCGGTGTAGCCGCGGCCTGCGATCTCGGCGAGGACCTCCCACGCGTTCTGGTCCCCCTCGCCGGGCAGGAGGTGCTCGTCCTTGAATGAGCCGCGGCCGTCTGTGAAGTGCACGTTGGCGAGCCTGTCGCCCCAGGCGTGCACGAAATCCATCGACTGGCGCTGCGACGTGGAGGCGTGCGACAGGTCCAGCGTCAGGTAGTCGTAGTCGTACGGGGTGGGGTCCCACCCGGGTAGGTAGGTCTTCATCGACCCGGCCGGGGTGCGCCACGGGAACATGTTCTCGACGCAGAACTTCACGTCGCTGTCCGCGTTGAGGCGCTTGACGCCCTCCACGAAACCGGCCCCGTATTCGCGCTGCCAGCGGAAGGGCGGGTGCAGCACGACGGTGTCGCCACCCAACTGCTCAACCGCCTCGCCGGATCGGCGGAGCTTGCCCCAGGCGTCGCTGCCCCACGTGCCCTGGGTCACCAGGAGGGTGGGCGCGTGCACCGAGAGGACCGGCACCCCGTGGTAATCGGCCAGCTTCTTGACGGCGTCGATGTCGGTGGACAGGGAATCCACGCCGATCATCAACTCGATCCCGTCGTAGCCCAGCGCCGCGGCCAACTCGAATGCGCTGGCGGAGGCTTCCGGGTAGACGGAAGTGGTCGACAACAGAACCTTCGACTGGGTCACACCGGCTACCCTACCGCGCACTCCGCCTCGCCGTAATGCTCCCTTATGGGGCCCCGATTAGTAGTTTCGGCCCCCTGGGAGGAACAATGACGCTATGCACGTCGACCATCTGATCTTCGCGACCGGCCCCGACGGCCTCAAGGCAGAGGCTGCCCGCCTGGCTGAAGCGCTGGGCACCGACTACAAGGACGGCGGGTTCCATCCCCGCTTCGGCACCCGTAACCACATCATCCCGCTGGCCGAAGGCCGCTACATCGAGGTGGTCGAGGTGCTGGACCACCCCGCAGCAGACAAGGCAGCCTTCGGGCAGGCCGTCCGCGCCCGCTCCGAGATGGGCGGCGGCTGGATGGGTTGGGTGGTCAGCGTCAACGACATCTCCCCCTACGAGCAGCGCCTCGAGCGTTCCGCGGTCCCGGGTTCGCGCCAGTTTCCCGACGGCCGCCGCCTCGAATGGGCGCAGATCGGCATCCGTGGCCTGATCGCGGATCCGCAGCTGCCCTACTTCCTGGAGTGGAAGTCGGATGACTCGCTGCGCCCCGCCGCGCTCCACGGCGACTGCGCCGTCAAGCAGTTGCAGATCTCCGGGTCCGCCGAGCGCCTCTCTGAGTGGCTCGACATCGAGATCGGTGAGGACATCGACGGCATCGGCATCGATCTGGTCGCCCCGCACGGCACCCCCGGCATCAACTCGGTGACCTTCGAGACCGCCTCCAAGGGCACCGTCACCGTCTGATTGTCGGCCCCCTCGCCTAGGCTGCACGCGTGGCGAAGAAACAGGACACCTACACCTGCACCGAGTGCGGCTGGACCTCCGTACGGTGGGTCGGCCGCTGCGGCGAGTGCAACGCCTGGGGCACCGTCGTGGAACGCGGCGCCCCCAAACTCAGGGCGGTCGCGTCGTCGGTGCCGTCGGAGCAGGCGGTGCCCATCTCCCAGGTGCCGACAGACACGGCGCAGCGCAAGCTGACCACCATCGCGGAACTCGACAGGGTGTTGGGCGACGGTCTCGTGCCCGGCGCCGTCGTGCTGCTGGCGGGCGAGCCCGGGGTCGGCAAGTCCACGCTCCTGCTCGACGTGGCCGCCAAGTGGGCCCGCTCGGGCGAGAAGACGCTCTACATCTCCGGGGAGGAATCCGCCTCCCAGGTGCGGCTGCGCGCCGAGCGCACGGGCGCCGTCGACGATGCGCTGTACCTCGCCTCGGAGACGGATCTGGGCACGGTGCTGGGCCACATGGAACAGGTCCGCCCCACCCTGCTGGTTCTCGATTCGGTGCAGACCATCTCCACTGCGGAGGCCGACGGCGCCCCCGGCGGGCCCAGCCAGGTCCGGGAGATCACCGCGGCCATCGCGCGGGTTGCGAAGCGGGAGAACATGGCCGCCATCATCGTCGGGCACGTCACCAAGGACGGCGCCATCGCCGGTCCGCGCACCCTTGAGCACCTCGTCGACGTGGTGCTCACCTTCGAGGGAGACAAGCACTCGGGCTTCCGCATGGTGCGCGCGACGAAGAACCGCTACGGCCCGGCTGATGAGGTGGGGTGCTTCGAGATGAACGAGAAGGGCATCGTCGAGGTGCCGGACCCGTCCGGCCTGTTCACCACCGCCCAGAACGAGGCGGTGCCGGGCACCTGCGTCACCGTCACGATGGAGGGCAGGCGACCGCTGCTCTCAGAGATCCAGGCCCTCGTCGCCCCGTCGCCGCAGTCGTCTCCGCGGCGCACCACGCACGGCCTCGACGGCTCGCGGCTGGCCATGGTGCTGGCCGTCCTGGAGCGCAAGGTCGGCCTGAAGCTGTCACAGCACGACGTGTACGCCTCGACGGTGGGCGGCGCCCGCGTCACGGAACCGTCGGTGGACCTGGCCGTGGCCATCGCGGTGGTCACCGCTGCCCTGGACAGGCATTTCCCGCTGCGCCTGATCGCGCTCGGCGAGGTCGGCCTCGCCGGGGACCTGCGGCGGGTGCCGGGCGCGGAACGGCGGCTGGCCGAGGCCGCCCGGCTGGGTTTCGAGGTGGCGATCATCCCCACCGGCTCGCGCGACGTGACCACCCGCGTGCCGAAGCTGGGCAACCTCCAGGTCATCGAGGTGCCCACGCTCTCGCAGGCGCTGATCCAGCTGAAGTTGGCGGATCCAGTTGGCTGAGTGGCTGCGCATCGGCGAGGTGTCGCGGCTGACGGGGCTCACCCACCGGACCCTGCGCCACTACGATGATCTGGGCCTGCTGGTGCCCAGCGGGCGCTCCTATGCGGATTACCGCCTGTACTCTGGCGTGGACATGGAGCGGCTCTTGGCCATCCAGCACCTCAAATCCCTGGGTCTCAGCCTCGATGAGGTTCAGCAGGTCCTCGACGACCCGGGAGCGGACGCGGCCGAGATGATCGGCCGCCACATCGCGGCCACAGAGGGACGCATGGCGGCGGAGCAGCAGCGGCTCACACGGCTGCAACGGCTGCGCGACGCCGCGCAGACCGGCTGGGAGGACGTGCTCGACGCCATCGGCGCCGGCGAGCGGTTGGCCCACACAGATCCCAGCGTCCGGTTCCGGGCGGCGCTCACAGAACACTCCGCCGCCTCCGTGGATGATCTCGTGGAGCGGCTGCGCTCAGATCCTGAGCCGGGCGTGCGCGAGGCCGCCACGTGGGCGTTGGTGCAGCGCGGCGCCGCGGCGATGGACGCCATCTCCTCCCTGGCCGACGGCGACGAGCAGGCCCGCCACGCCCTGGCGCATGCGCTCGGCAAGCTGCGCGAGCCCGCCGGGGTGCCCACGCTGGCCGCGCTGCTGGCCGATTCCGCGGCGCCGGTGGCGGCGAAGGCCGCCTTCGGACTCGGCCAGATCGGCGGCGAGGCCGCCGTCGCGCCGCTCATCTCCGCTCTCGGCGACGAGCGGCAGGCAGTGCGGGAGGAGGCAGCCGCCAGCCTGGCACGCCTGCCGGAGGCCGCCGGCGCCCTACGGGACGCGGCGGCCGGCGGCCCTCCTCCTGTGCGGCTGCATGCGGTCGAGGCCCTGGGCAGCCACGCGGATCCGGCAGATGTGCCGGTGCTGATCAGCGGCCTGCGCGACGAGGATCCGGAGATCCGCCTCGCCGCGCTGCTCGCGCTGGGGCAGCGCCCGGAGCCGGCGGCCGCTCAGGCCGTCCGGGGCGAGGCGTCCTCGGTGGATCACCGCATCCGCATGGTGGCCGAGCGGCTGGCCAGGTCGGACTGACCGTCCTGGTGCTCAGCCAGGAAGCGACGCGCGACCGCGGCGAGCTGAGCATCATCGCCCTCCGCGACACGGGTCAGCGCCTCATCGGAGGCGGAGCCGAGCTGCCCCAGGGCGGAGACAGCGGCGAGCGCCACGTCGGCGTCCTCATCGGCAGCAGCGCGGGCCAGCGCCTCGGCGGCGGAATCCGCCTCGGGCCCACCCACGTAGCCCAGCGCCTCGGCGGCGTGCTCGCGCACCGCGGCGGACCCGTCGGTCAGTCGGGCGACGAGCGCGTCGACGCCGCCTTGGCCCAGCCTGCGGAACGCGTCGCTGAGGGCGTCGCGCTGCAGGTGGTCGCCATCGCCGAGGCGGGCGGCCAGGTCTTCTGCGGCCAGGCGTCCGCCGGTGTTCGCGGCGGCCCGGTAGGCCTTGAGCGCCACGTCGACGTGCTCGTCGGCCACCAGGCCGCGGACGTGCTCGAAGTGCTCGGGGTTGCCCACCTTGCTCACGACGTGGGCGCCGGTGAAGCGCTCGTGCTCGGAGTCGCTCTTCAGGAGGGCGAGGATCTCGTCGTTGGCCTCATCGGCGTGCTGGACCACGGCCCAGGTGAGGTCTTCCTTCACGCGGCCGTCGGTTTCGGTCTTCAGATGCGCGAGGAGGGCCGGCACGATCGCGGGATCCTGGAGGGACCCCAGCGCGAGCGCGGCGTGACGCCGGTCGGTGCCGACGGTGGAATCGAGCTGCTTGATCAGGGTCTGGACGTTACGTGTCATGGTGATGAAGCTAAAGCCTCACGTCGCGTGAGGGTCAAACGCGCCTGCGAGGAACCGCCCCCACTAGGCTGTTTACATCACGAGACAAGGAGCAGCGATGCCGGATCTGGCCATGATCACGAGGCTGGGCACCCTCATGGTGCGCCACATGGGCGCCTTCAACGCGCAGACCTCCGACATCCCGGGCGACGACGCCCGCAGCTCGGCCACCGCGAAGGACGCGCAGAGCTTCACCGAATCCCTGGAGGAGATGGGCCCCACCTTCATCAAGTTCGGCCAGCTGCTATCCACGCGGCAGGACCTGCTGCCGCCGGCCTACACCGACGCGCTCAGCCGGCTGCAGGACGGCGTCACGCAGGTTGACGTCGAGGAGATCCACCAGCAGGTCGAGGCATCGCTGGGGGCACCCGTCAGGGCGATGTTCGAGGAGTTCGACGACGCTCCCCTCGCGGCGGCATCCTTGGCGCAGGTGCACCGCGCCGTGACGAAATCCGGGCGCGACGTGGTGGTCAAGGTGCTGCGCCCCGGCGTGCGCGCCAAGGTGCGCTCCGATCTGGATTCCCTGGGCGACCTCGCGGATTTCGCCGACAAGAACACCCCCGTCGGCCCCAGGCTGGGTGCCGCCCGCATGCTGGGGCAGTTCCGCCGCTCCATGGCCGACGAACTGGACTACCGCAAGGAGGCCGCCAACCTGCGGCTCTTCGCCGAGCTCGCCGAGCCGGAGCCGGATCTGGTGCTGCCGGCGCCCATTCCGGATTACTGCACCGACGACGTGCTGACGCTGGAGTACATGCCGGGCAAGAAGATCACCGACGTAGGCCCCGTCGAGCTGCTCGACGTCGACGGCGAGGCTCTGGCGGCTGCACTCTTCCGGTTCATGCTGAAGGCGATGCTCGTCGACGGCATCCTCCACGCCGATCCCCACCCGGGCAACCTGTTCCTCACGCCGGATCACCGCATCGCGATCCTCGACGTGGGCATGGTGGTGCGGCTACCCGTCCGGGTCCGCACCTCGTTGGTGAAGCTGCTGGTGGCCATCGGGGACTCCGACGGCGAGGCCGCCGCGCTCATTCTGGCCGGTATGGGCCACCCGTTGGAGAACTACGACGCCGCGGCGTTCCGAGACGAGGTCTCCCACCTGGTCTCCTCCACCCTGTCGATGGATTCGGAACTGCAGGTGGGCACCGTCCTGATGGAGTTGGCCCGCATCTCCGGCGAGCACCACCTGCGTCCGCCGGCCGAGATGACGATGGTGGGCAAGGCGCTGCTGAACCTGGACCAGACCACCCAACACCTCGACCCGGATTTCACCCCCATCGACGCTATCCGCGCCAACATCCCCACCATCCTCCAGGCGGGCCTGGCGCCGAGTGCCGGACAGACCCTCCTGGGTGGCATCGAGGGCAAGGAGTTCGTCGAGCGGCTCCCCCGCCGCGCCAACCGCATCCTGGATTCCCTCGCCGAGGGCGAGCTGAGCTTCCGCGTCAAGGCCCTGGATGAGCACCGGCTGTTCATGGTGCTGCACCAGCTCGCCAACCGGTTGTCGATGGCGCTGATCCTGGCCGCAATCACCATCGCGGCAGCGCTGCTCATGTTCGCCGACGTCGGCCCCCGCCTGTTCGGCTACTCGGCGCTGGGCGTGGTCTTCTTCCTCCTCGCCGCCGTCGGCGGGATGGTGATGGTCGTCGCCATCCTGCTCGAGGACCGGCCCTCCGCCCGCAAGGTGAAGCACGCCGAACGCCGGCGTCGCCTCTCCGACGACGCACCCACGCGCGTAGACTGACGCCACCCACGAAGGAGTTGACGTGCCAAGGACCGCCATCCGCCGCTACCTGAAGCTGCTCGCGCCAGGTACTCAGTTGCGCGGAGGGCTGGACCGCATCCTGCTGGGCCGCACCGGCGCACTGATCGTGCTGGGCAACAACGCCAAGGTGCAGCAGGTGTGCTCCGGCGGCTTCCAGATCGGCGTCGACTGCACCGAGCAGAACCTTCGCGAGCTTGCCAAGCTCGACGGCGCCATCGTCTTGTCCAACGACCTCAGCCGCATCGTCGCGGCCGGCGTGCACCTCGTCCCGGCCGGCGGCCTCCCCACCGCCGAGACCGGCACGCGGCACCGCTCCGCAGACCGGACGGCGCAGGCAGCCGGCGTACCGGTGGTGACGGTGTCGGCCTCGATGAACACGGTCTCGCTGTTCCACGGCGGCCGCCGCCACCCCGTCGAGACGGTTGCCCAGGGCATCAGCCGGGCCAACCAGACCCTCGCCACCCTGTCGCGCGTCGTGACGCGGCTCACGGATCAGCTCGACCAGTTCACGCTCCTGGAGATCGGCGAGCAGGTGACGTTGCGCGACCTCACCCATGTCGCCCACCGGCTGGAGCTCACCCGCAGGCTTTCGGTGGAGATGCAGTTCCACGTGGACGTCCTGGGCGTGGAGGGGCGGCTGGTGTCGCTGCAGCACGCAGAGTTGGCCAGCCACTTCGACGGGATCGCCGATCTGCTGACCGAGGATTACGCCCACAACCTGACCGATCCGGCAGGTTTCGACCTGCTGGCGTTGCACAACTTCTCCCCCGAGGAGCTGTTCAGCAGCTCGCTGGTCGCCGAGCGGCTGGGGTTCAGCGCCAACCTCGAGCAACCCCTCACGACGAGGGGCGTGCGGCTGCTGTCGCGCGTGGGTCGCCTGCCGGTGCCGATCGTCACCAAGCTGGTGGAGCGGTACTCGTTGCAGGAGATGTTCGGCGCCTCGGTGACGCAGTTGATGGAGATCGACGGCATCGGCCCGCAGCGGGCCCGCCAGATCCGCGACGCCCTGCTGCGGATCACGGAATCCTCCGGCCCCTGAGCATCCCCCATCAACGGCGACGTCGCCCACGAGGCGAACCGCTGAGCGAGCACTCTTCTTTCCCCGACCCCGGCGGAGCATCGCGGTGATCCAGGTGCCGGACACGCTGCGGGGGCCCTTCGTCGCCGCGCGGGGCGCGACGCTCAGGGACCAGCGACGCGTGAAGGAGTGGCCGGGGTCGGGGGGATGCAAGTGCTTCTCCGGCACCGACCCGAACCCAGGTCCCTAGTTGCCCGACAACGGCGACCAACCACCACGCACCCCGACACCGGACACTCCGGCAACTACGCCAGCAACGGTTTCGGCCCTGAACACCTGCACCAGAAGCGCTAAAGCCGAGGGTGGGGGATGAAGGACGCGAGTTTCGAGGCCACCCCGGGACGCGGCAGCGCAAGGTCGCCGTCCAAGCGTGAGGGCAACACTCGCGTCCTTCTTCCCCCAGCCTCGGCGGAACCCACCCGCGGTGGAACAGGAGACAGACACGCTGCGGCGGCCCTGCGTCGCCGCGCGGGGCGCGACGCTCAGGGACCGGCTGCTATGGTGGGCGGCGAACACAGGGGAGCGCCACTGGGGCGCTGAGAGTGCGGATCACCGCAGACCCTCAAACCTGATCCGGTTCGTACCGGCGTAGGGAGTTGGGATTCTCCTCGGCGTGCCGCCGAGCCCTCCGAGAAGGAGTGGATATGAAGTTCATCACCAAGGGCGCAGCAGTCCTCGCTGTGCTGGCTCTGGCGGCCTGCGGCGGCAACGCATCGGATCCCGCCCCCGAAGGCGGGTCCACGGCGGAGACCACGTCGTCGGACACGCTCACGGTGGTCACGCACGGTTCCTTCGAGTTGCCGGAGGAGCTGACGGCGAAGTTCGCCGAGGATTCCGGTCTCGAGGTCACCTACGTGCAGCCCGGCGACGCTGGCGCCATGGTCAACCAGCTCATCCTCACCAAGGACTCTCCGTTGGGTGATGTGGTGTACGGCATCGACAACACGTACGCTTCCCGCGCCTGGGATGAGGGTGTCCTCTCCGAGTACGAATCGGAGGCGCTCCCCTCCACGTCCGCACAGTTCAAGGCAGAGGGACTGACGCCCATCGACTTCGGCGACGTGTGCATCAACGCGGACACCGAGTGGTTCGAGAAGAAGAACCTCGACGTGCCCGCCACGCTCGACGACCTGGTTAAGCCCGAGTACAAGGATCTGCTCGTGGTGACCAACCCGGCGTCCTCCTCCCCCGGGCTGTCGTTCGTGCTGGCCACCATCGGCGCCAAGGGCGATGGCTGGCTGGACTACTGGGCCGCGCTGAAGGACAACGGGGTGAAGGTGGCCTCCGGTTGGACGGAGGCGTACTACACCGATTTCTCCGGCGCCGATGGAGAGGGCCCCTACCCGCTGGTGCTGAGCTATGCGTCGTCGCCGGCCTACGCCCCGACCACCGAGGCGTTGCTGGAGACCTGCTTCCGGCAGGTCGAGTACGCAGGCGTCATCAAGGGCACGCAGAACGAGGAGGGCGCCCGCGCCTTCATCGACTTCCTGCTGAGCCCCGAGGTGCAGGCCGCCTTCCCCGAGTCGATGTACATGTACCCCGTGGTCACCGACACCGAACTGCCCGAGGAATGGGCCGCCAACGCACCGCTGGCCACCAGCCCCATCGAGGTCGACTCCGCGGAGATCGACGCCAACCGCGAGCAGTGGATTCGCAGCTGGACCGAGGCCATGGGTTGAGGCAGACGCTGACCTGGCGGCTGGGATGGGCGCTCGCAGCGCTCATCCCAGCCGTCTTCCTCCTGCTCTTCTTCGCGTGGCCGGCGGCCACGCTGGTGGGCCGCGGCTTCCACGACGGCGACGCCTGGACGCTCGACGGCTTCCACACCGTGTTCACCTCGCGTCGCACCTGGCGCGCCATCGGCTTCACGCTGGGCTCAGCCACCGTGTCGACGGCGCTGTGCCTGCTGCTGGGCCTGCCCGGCGCCTACCTCCTCTACCGCTGCAGTTTCCGTGGCCGCGACCTGCTGCGTGCCCTCATCACCGTCCCCTTCGTGCTGCCGACGGTGGTGGTGGGCGTCGCGTTCGGCTCGCTGTTGCGCCCGGACGGGCTGCTCGGCTGGCTCGACCTCGCCGGCACCCCCGCCGCGATCCTCGCCGCCATGGTGTTCTTCAACTACTCCGTGATCGTGCGCACCGTGGGCACCATGTGGGCGCGCCTCGATCCCCGCCTCGGGCAGGCCGCCGGCACGCTCGGCGCCCCTCCCCTCCGGGCCCTGCGCACCGTGACGCTGCCGGCGCTGACGCCGGCCATCGTCTCCGGCGCCTCCCTGGTGTTCCTGTTCAGCGCCTCCGCCTACGGCATCGTCATGGTGCTGGGACAGACCCGCTACAGCACCATCGAGACCGAGATCTGGTTCCTCACCACGCAACTGCTGGATCTGCCTTCGGCCGCTGCCTTGTCCATCACGCAACTGGTGATCGTGACCGCCGCGCTGTGGCTCAGTGGCCGGGCGCAGGCCCGCATGACGAGGGCCCTGAAACTGCAGCCCGACGTCGACGCCGGGCGGGGCCTGAACCTGTCGCGCGACGGGGCGGCGCTGGCCACCACCCTGGCGGTCGCCGTCGCGCTTCTGGGCCTGCCGTTGGCTAATCTTCTGTGGCGCTCGCTGCACCGCGGCGGCGAGTTCACCGTCGAGAACTACGTGGCGCTGGCCGCCCAGAGCGTGGGTAACGTCAGCGTGTGGGACGCGCTGCGCACCTCCCTGATCACGGCGCTGGCCGCCACCGCGCTGGCGGTGACGCTGGGCGTGCTGGTGGCCCTGGTGGCGTCGCGGCGCCCCCGTCGACGGGCCGGCCGCGACGCGCTCACCGCGCTGGAGTCGCTGTTCCTGCTCCCCCTCGGCGTCTCCGCCGTGACCGTGGGCTTCGGCTACCTCATCACGCTCAACCGACCCCCGTTGGACCTGCGCTCCAGCATCGTGCTGATCCCGATCGCGCAGGCCGTCGTCGCCCTGCCGCTGGTGGTGCGCACCATGCTGCCGACGCTGCGGGCCATCGATCCGCGGCAACTCGAGGCCGCCGCCACACTGGGCTCCACGCCGTGGCAGGTGCTGCGGCGCATCGAACTGCCCAACCTCGGGCGGGCGATGGGGCTCGCCGTCGGGTTCGCTTTCGCCACGTCGTTGGGCGAGTTCGGCGCCACCAGCTTCCTGGCTCGCCCCGACAACCCGACCCTGCCGGTGCTGATCTTCCGGTTGTTCGGTCGGCCCGGAGCGGAGAACTACGGCGCCGCACTGGCCGCATCCGTGGTGCTGGCAGGATTGGCAGGAATCACGATGGCTGCGGCGGAACGCCTGCGGCCGAAGGAGGTGGCGGCATGGTGAGCGGCCTTGAGGTACGCGATGTTACGGTCCGGTATGGGGCCACGGTCGCCGTCGACGACGTGTCGCTGCGGGTCGAACCCGGCACGATCGTCGGGCTGCTCGGAGCATCGGGCTCCGGAAAGTCGACCCTGCTGCGCGCGATCGCCGGGCTGCAACCGCTGTCGTCGGGCTCGATCCTCTGGGACGGTGAGGATCTGGCCCCGGTGAAGGTGCACAAGCGGAACTTCGGCCTCGTCTTCCAGGATGGGCAACTTTTCCCCACGATGAACGTGGCCAAGAACATCGCCTACGGCCTCGGCAAGCTCTCCAAGGCGCAGCAACGCGAGCGGGTGGAGGAGATGCTCGATCTGGTGGGCCTGGCCGGCTACGGGGACCGCAAACCCACCGAACTCTCGGGCGGCCAGGCGCAGCGCGTGGCGCTCGCGCGTTCGCTGGCGCCAGCGCCCAGGGCTCTGCTGCTCGACGAGCCGCTCTCGGCGCTGGACACCGCCCTGCGCCGCCGGCTGGCCGACGACCTGGCCCGCATCCTCCGCCAGACGCACACCACCGCCGTCTATGTCACGCACGACCATCAGGAGGCCTACACCGTCGCCGATTACGTGGCTGTGCTGGACCAGGGCGAGCTGTTGCAGCTCGATGCGCCGGAGTCGCTGCGCGAGTGGCCGAAGAACATGCAAGTGGCGGCCTTCCTGGGCTACCGGGCCTTCGTAGTGGAAGCCGAGGCGCGCCGTCTGGGGTGGAGCGGGTCGCTGGGTACCGGGGAGCTGTTGGGGATCGGCCCCGCATCACTGCAGCTGGATCCCCATGGTGTGGAGTTGGACATCGTGGATCAGACCCTCACGGTCGATGACGTCGAGATCAAGGTCGCCCTGCCGGACGGGCAGACTGCGACGGTGAGTTCCCCTGCGAAGATCGATGCGCTGTCCGTGCGCGTCACGCTGGTGGGTGGCGCTGTCGTCCCGGCGTGACGCCAAACGCACCCCGCCTGCTGGGGACCACCGCGCCTGGGACACAATGTCGCTATGCCTAAGATCGCCGCTGCCTCGGTGGCAGAGCATCGTGCGCTGATCGAGGACAAACTTCTCGACGCCGCTGAAGCCCTCCTCAGAGCCGGGCTGCCGGTGACAGCCGGCAAGGTGACGAAGGACGCGGGCATCGCGCGCAACAGCATCTACCGCTACGTGGACAGCATCGACGACCTCCGCGGCCTCGTCGTGGCGCGCCATCTGCCTGCGTGGGCGAAGGCAGTGGACAACGCCATCGCCGAGGTGGAGGATCCGGCCGACAGAGTGGTCGCCTGGGTGGAGGCCAACCTCGAGCAGGCCGCGAGCACGGGCCACGGTTGGCTGATGCAGATGGCCCAGCAGCCGGGCCCGTCGCAGGCCACCTCGGCCATCGCGGAGCGTGCCCACAACGCCCTGCGCGCCTCCGTTGGCCGCGCGTGGGAGGGCCTCATCGAGGACCCGGAGCGCGCCCGCCTGCAGATCGCATTGACCAGGGGCATGCTGCACGCGGCCTTCATCCAACTCGACAGAGGCTTCCCCCCGGAGAAGCTGATCCCCTCAGTCGTGGCCGCCACCCGGGCGATGGTCACGGCCGCGACGGCACAGGCCTGATCCGCATGGCGCCAACGCTCAGCGCATGGCGCCAACGCTGATTCGTCCCCGCCAACACACAGGTACACGACGCCGACCCAACGTCACCGAGCCAGAACTGTTTCCCGGCCCCTGTGACATGACGCCAGCGACAAACACCAACCCACGCACCAAGACACCCAACCTTGGCGGCCACGACACGAACGTTG
>NZ_LN623527.1 GCF_000826065.2 Tessaracoccus massiliensis
CACGACGAGGTGCCGTCATGGCGTGACCCGCACGCCGACGTGACCCCCGCCGACCCCGCCACCATCCGCGCCATCCGCGCACGAAAGGACCGACCATGACCGCCCCGCTGATCTTTCTCGACACCGAAACCCTCGGCCTCGGCCTCAACGACCCCATCTGGGAGATCGCCCTCATCCGTCGCGAACCAGACGGAGTCGAAACCGAGCACCACTTCCTCGTCGCCGGGCCGGACGGGATGCCCTACTACGCTCCCGACGACTTCCCCGAGCCCTTCGCCAGCGACTTCCAGCGCCGCTACCACGACAGCGACGCGGACCTCATAGACCACGACGAGCTGAAGGTGCTGCTGCGCTACCTGCTGCGCCCCGTCAACGGCATCAAGTCTCACATCGTGGGCGCCGTTCCGAACTTCGACACCGAGCGGATAGCGCACCAGTTCGGCGTGACCAGCTGGCACCACCACCTCATCGACGTGGAGAACCTGATCGTCGGCTACATCAGCGGGCAGGACCGGCCCCGGTTCCAACCGCCGTGGAACTCCGACGACCTCAGCCGTGCCATCGGCATCAGGCCTGAGATGTACGACCGGCACACCGCCCTCGGCGACGCTCGCTGGGCACGGGACATCTACGACGCCATCACCAGGAAGGATCGACCATGACCGCCCCTGCTCAGCGGGGGTGGAGTGCGTGCCCACCCGCTACACCGAGCGCGACATGCTCGACGCTCTCCAAGTCCGCTACTCACAGACGTCCCAGGGCACGGTGCGCCGATACGTCACCGCCGAGCATGTCCGCGCCGCCTGCGGTTTCGCCGGCTACTCCGTCACCATGCGCACCGCGGACTTCCTCGCCCAAGACACATGGGAAGCGCAAGGGCTCAGGCTTCATGGCCATGAGGTGAAAGTCAGCCGATCCGATTGGCTGACCGAACTCGCGGACCCGAGCAAGGCCGACGCGATCAAGCGCTACTGCGACCACTGGTGGCTCGTCGTGCCGGACAAGGCCATCGTCCGCGACGACCTGCCCGACGACTGGGGGCTTATGGCCCTCGACAAGCGCGGCAAGCTCCGCATCGTTCGACGCGGCCCGAAGCTCGACCCCGAGCCGCATCCGCCGACGTTCCGCGCCTCGCTGATGCGGGCCGTCGCCAAGACGGCGAGGAGCCGACCATGACCGCCCCAGACCACCTGCC
>NZ_LN623528.1 GCF_000826065.2 Tessaracoccus massiliensis
GGGGCGGGGGCCGGAGGAGCCGGGGCGGCTGGGCTGCGGGTTGTCATCGGCGACCCGCTGCCAGGAGCTGATGCCCACCAGCGCGCCGCCGAGCATCAGCAGGAAGCCGATGATGCTGACCGCGGGATGCACCTGCACGCCCACCAGCAGCACGATGACGCCGACGACGAACGCGAGGCCGGCGATCGCGGCGCGGCGGCGGTGCAGCTTGATCTGTGTGGTGCCGCTGAGCCGGTCAGCGAGTTTCGGGTCCTCGGCCTTCAAGGACGCCTCAAGCTGCTCGAGCAGCTTCTGCTCTTGTTCAGACAGCGCCATGGCCTTCTCCCTTGCTGGACCGGTGGCGCCCATTCTATGCCGGGGAAGCGCCAACCCCAAGAGGCATTCTGACTACCGGTTCAACCGGAACAGCGACGCGGGCAGGAAGATGGCCTTCCAGCGGCCGCCAACCGTGGCTCCAGCGGCCAGCGACTTCCTGACCGCCCTGACCTGGGCAGGAAGCTCAGCCGTCGAGGCGCCCTCGCGGGCGAACCTGCTGCGCTCCACCGTCGCCGCCGCCTGACGCAGCGCCGCGGCGCCGTCGGGCGTGAGCGTCTCCGCGACTTCGCGGCCCACGGGGCCGGGAGAACCGTCCGGCCACGGGCGGTCATGGTCGAGGAAGGATGCCCGCAGCTCTGTCCAGGCGGCGTCGGCCGCGGCCTCCGCCTCCTGCCTGCCGCGCAGCCGCACAGTACGGAGCCCGAGGCGGATCAGCGCGGGCAGCGCGAGGAGGAGCAGGATCCCCAGGCCGATGAGCACGCCGGTACCCACGGGTCCGATGCCCTCATCGGTGTCGACGGTGGTGGTGGGGCCCGTCGGCGTGGGCTCCGCGGTGGGGGGAACGAACGTGGGCTGGGC
>NZ_LN623530.1 GCF_000826065.2 Tessaracoccus massiliensis
CTCCGTCGGGGTGGGGGGTGGCCGTCCAGACCTCGACCGTGGCCGAATCCGAGACGTTGCGCAGCCGGAACTGCTGCGGGATCGCTGGCAGCCCACGGGGAACCTGGTATTCCACGGTGAAGGGCTCATTGGCCGGGCCACGCGCCACCGATTCGCTGACGGTGACGTCGCGCCACATGCCGTCGTCGGCCAGGTGTTCCACGGCGAAACGGCTGCCCGGGATGGCGCCCACGACGCTCAACTGGAGCGTCGTGCCCACGGGTTTGAGTTCGCCGAAGCCGTCGCCGCGCACCGTGGGGCGGCGGGCACCGAAGGAGACGAACTGGCCCACGGTGAGCGAGGTGTCGGTGCCGGTGAGGCCGCCGACACTGATCAGCGCCCAGCCGCTGGATTCCTCCGTGACGACGGCGGGCACGCCCAGTTCGGTGCTGGCCACGCCGGCGCCACGGGTGAGCACCTCGGCGCCATCGCCGATGGGCCGCAACTCGGTGAGCTCGCCCCGTTCGTCGACCACGGCCTGATAGAGCACCACCTGCAGGCGCGTGTGGGGGCGGCCGTGGATGCTCACCGGGAACGTGGCGCCCTCGCGCAGGGCGTCAGAGGCGCTGATGCCGCAGCCACGGACGGTTTCCCTGCACAACTGCGCCGCCTGTGGTGGGGGGTCGGCGTGGGCGGGCAACGCCGCCCAACCGAGCGTCGCCGCGAGAAGGCCGAGCGCGAGAAGGCCGAGAAGGAGGCGTTTCATTCGTCCTCCAACGGGGCGGTCGATTGCTGGCGGGCGCCGGCCACGACGGCCGTACCCAGCC
>NZ_LN623531.1 GCF_000826065.2 Tessaracoccus massiliensis
GCACGTCGAGGTCTTCCAGATGAGGCGTGTAGGAACCTTCATCTTCGGAGGGCCTCGACCCCTTCAGCCAGCCGCCACGCCGCAAACCCGAACAGCGCTACCTACACCCTGGTTTGTGAAGAGCCAGCAAACCGTCTTCGACGTTGCCCGCCTCGCAGCCGCATGGAACGGCACCGCTGATCCGGCGACGACGGAGCTGCGCTATATCGAGGCCGGAATGAGCGAACGCCTTGCACGCGATTACGTGCCTGTATGGGCAGGGTATTTCGGTACTAACGAAATCTCTCAGATCAAGGTCAACAACGTCGGCAGCGCCCCCGTTTCAATCGAATACGGCGAGGGTAACGAGCACGCCGCACCAGGCACCGGCAAGTTCCGCGTAGGTATCGAAGTGAACTACGACGGCACCTATCACAACGGCTCCACCACCGTGCCTATCGGCAACAACACCGCTATCTGGTACTTCATCCTCGATGAGCGCACCGGCACCGTTGTTGACATTGAACAGCCGATGCTTAGTGACCTTGACCTACCCGCCCCGTCATTGCCAGAGTCCGAAGAGTAAGAAGATCCGCTATGTCCATTGAATCGTTCGTCGGCCGAGACGGCTCAGCTCGCATCGTTATCGACGGCCACGAAACAAAGTTTCGTGCCCCTTCGCTCGCGGAGGCCCGCGACAAGGTACGAGACATGGCAATAGCGCACGCCGTGGAGACAGGCCAAGCCCAGCACTTCATCGCCTATGACCCTGACGCCAACTGGCAATTTTACGTCTACCCAGAAGGCACGATTTCGCTGATGCCCACGCCGGTCATCGCCCCCAAGCCGCGCCCCAACCCGATCCCCGAGGCGTACCACGCCGCCCCCGCCGAGGAAGAAACGGTGATCGACCACACCATCGTCGTACCGCGCAAGGCAGCGCGGCCGACTCTGCTCGTGCACGTCGAAGGCGCAAGAGCGCTGCGCGCTGAACCGCCCATCGTGCTCGGCCGCAGGCCCAAAGAGATTGCAGGGCACACAAGCGTCACGCTTGCAAGCCCTGGCCGTGAGTGCTCACGCACGCACGCCCTGGTCGACGTCGATGACGAATGCCGCTTGATCGTCACCGATCAAGACGCAGCAAATGGCACTGAGGCCGATGGAACGCCCCTCGCACCATACACGCCGACCGTTGTTCCCAACGGCGTGCGCCTACAGCTCGGAGACGCCGCCGTGCGAATTGAGGCGTACCCGCCGAATCAGTCACCCGGAGGCAGCTCCACGGCAACGGCTGTCGCATCACACAAGGAGGAAGCATCATGACCGCTCATGCCACTACCGAAAAGGACGGCTCAGCAATCGTCACGCTCAACGGGCAGCCCCAGAAGGTCATCGGGGCAAGCCTCGAAGACGCCCGCCGCAAGGTCGCAAGTATTGTGGTGGATCACGCGGCCGCGACCGGCGAGGTAGTCGAGTTCATCACGACCGAACCAGACGGCACTTGGGAAATGATCGTGCATCCTGACGGCACGATCCACGAGAAGCCCGAGCCGGTCGCATCGCCCTATCTTCGCCCGAGCACCGAGACGATCAAGGCCGAGACGCCTATAGACGAGGACACCGCAGCACGGGCGCCGCAGGCACCCGGGCTCTGTTGCAAAAATCGTGAAGCTTGAGCATGCTTGGCGGAGATTGGACGGACGGAACGATGACGGATTTCAAGTGGCGCCATTTCCAGGGTGATGTGATCCTGTGGGCGGTGCGCTGGTATTGT
>NZ_LN623532.1 GCF_000826065.2 Tessaracoccus massiliensis
ACCCACCCCCGCACAAGCCCGCCACGCCAAGGAGAAGCCATGACCGCCAGATGCCTACATGCACGAGTCCGCTGCATCCACGGCGACGAGATCAACCAGGCCATGACTCTGCTCGACGCCTGGCTGAATCGGCCGTACCGACGCGCCCGCTGCCTCGACTGCGGCAAGGCCCTGCTGCAAGGGCTGCCGGCCACATGCACGGTCACGGGCCTAGCACACACCCTGCCCCGAGAGGACCACTAACATGACCGACACGCCCGAGAACGTCGAGCTGGCCGACGCTCAGTACCGCCACAGGCTCACCCTCGACATCCACGCCCGCGCCGCCGAACTCCGCAACGCCATTGCCGACATCGACGCCTCGTTCCCCGACCCCGCCACGCTCGACGTGCACGCGATCCTGTACGCCGTGCTGGAGGCCGCTGACCGGCCACTGGACCGCGCCGTCCACGCCGCCCGCCTGGAGATCGCCTACCTCGCCGGCGAGATGCAGCGGCCCCAGCCCACCGTCCGCCACCGCGACGCCATCACCGGCCAATACGTCGACGCCGATGAGGCAGCCGCCCGACCCGAGACCACCATCCGCGAAACGAGGAAGCCATGACTGACCACACCGACCACCGCCGCGAGGCCAAGAGGCTGCTGGCCGACGGCGACACCATCCGCGCCCAGGTCCACGCCCTGTTCGCCATCCACGACGCGCTGACCGACCGTGCCGCAGCCGACCGGTACGCCGCCAACGAGGCCGAGCAGCGGGAGGCCGAGCCTGACCCGCTCGACGAGGGCGACCACCGGGATCGGATCGACGCCAATGGCCAGCGCTGGGGTCGGATGGACGGCGGCTGCTGGCATCACGAGGGCAAGTACCCGCATGCCTTCGGCAGGTGCTCGTGGACGCTCCAGCAGCTTCAAGGCGCCTACGGCCCCCTCGCCTTCGCCCCGGAAGCCGCGCAGGAAGCCACAGGCGGCGATCTGAGCGCCTCGGAGGGCGAGAGCGGGGCCGAGGAAGGGGGCGAGGCTGACGACGCGCAGAAAGCCATCCTGTGCCCCGAGTGCGACGACCACATCAACATGCACAACAAGGCAGGCTGCTGGCACTTCCTCTGCGTCTGCCCACGCACCCCCGAAGACGTCGCACGGGCGCTGATCGAGGCGGATATGAAAGTCGACGCTGAGTTCTCTCGACTGGTGGCAGTGAGCACCGACCCGGCGGCGGCGCTCAGGAGGGCCGCGACGATGGAAGCCGTAGGGGTAACCGACGATCAGGCCAAGTTGTTCGCTCAGATCCTCGCCCGGGGGCGGCTCCTGCCTCGCGATCTTCAGCGACTCAAGGCGGCTGTGGAGCAGGCAGGGGGCCGACGTGGCTGAGCTGACCACCAACGCGACCCGCGACACCTGGCACGAGGCCGCCCAGGCCGCCGTCGATGAGGCGACCGAGCTGCTGGGCGACGCCGAGGTGCTGCGCGTCGACGTAGAGCCCATCACCACAGAGCGCTACTGCTCGGAGCCCGAGGTCGACGGCTACCGGGCGACCGTGACCAGCCGACCGAAGGGAGGCGGACGTGACTGAGGAGATCACCTACTGCGCCGCCGGCTGCACCCGCTGGAACGCGCACCTGTCCACCTGTACCCACACCGACCTGCACGACGATACCTGCGACGACCCGCACTGCACCGGCTGCCACGAGGATCTCTGCTACGGCTGCGAGCCGCGCCTGGCCGAGGTCGGCCTCCTGTGCGGCAGATGCCACAAGCGCCTCACAACCCTCCTCGACGACGCCGACAATCGGGAGTCGATCGCGGGAGTGTGCGCCTGGCTGGACGACAACCTGGGCCAGCATGTCCGCTCCAAGGCCGGCGGCAACCACGGCCGCTCAGCCAACCCCGGCGAGAGCTTCGTCACCGTCATGGCCGCGCTGTCCGACCTGCAGATCTCGCTGGTCGAGATGGCCACTGATTTCCTCGAGGACCGCGGCATGAGACCGTTGGCCGACACCAGCCCCGGCCACGTCACCGGCAGACTGCGGCCCTGGATCTCCACCCTGGCCGCGTGGGAGCCAATCGCGGAGCACATTGCGCACTTCGCCGAGCTGCGAGGCCAGGCGCACGGCGTGTGTCCCTGGCGAGGCAAAGACCCCGCCGCTTCCGACGAGGCCGCGGTGCTGCTCTGGGGCCAGCCGCCCGAGACCACCGAGCAGATCTGCGCACGGTTCAAGATCGCGCCCCAGTGGCTCAAGGATGCACGCCGTCGCCGCGGGCTGACCCCCATCGACGAGACGGAGAGGCCCTATCGCTGGATGCCGTGGGACGTGTTCGCTGCCATGCACCCCGAGGCGGCGCGCAGCTACGAAGCGCGCATGGCCCGTGCCGCCGAGTATGGCGATGTGGTGTGGTCCAGCGAGGAGGCTGGCTGAGTCTGTGCTAAGGTGGCAAACGAGGAGTTCACCGACCCCTCACACAGAACCTCGAAGCCCCGGAAGTATCCCCGCTCTCCGGGGCTTTGCCACGTTCGGAGGTGGGCATGGACGAGGACCACTTCGGCCTGGACGTGACCATCGCCGACACCGACGGGGGCATCGTCACCCGCTGGGTCGCCGTGGCCGAGGTGATCGACACCGACGGCGGTGAGTCCCTCCGCATCAAGACCTCGCCCGGCCTGAGCCAGTGGGACCAGCTCGGCATGCACACCTTCGCCGCCGGGCACGTGGGCCGAGGGTGTGACTGCGGGTGAGCCGCCCCGCCAACGCGAACGGACACCAGCGCCGCCAAATCATCAAGCGGGTGCGCGCCGAAGAGACCCACTGCTACCTGTGTGACCAGCCCGTCGACAAGACGCTCGGCATGATTCCAGGCCGTCACGGCGCGAAGTGCGACAGCAGCGACTGCGAGGGCTGCATCCCCGATCCGATGCGCGGCGAAGTCGACGAGGTCGTACCGCGAGCACGAGGCGGCTCACCCCTGCAGCGGTCAAACGTCCAGCTGGCCCACCGCACATGCAATCAGATCAAGTCCGACCGCAGCGCCGAGGAAGCACGCGCCATCATCGCCAATCGCGCGGCAGTGGCGGCAGTGACCGCGGCACCCGTCACACTCGTGGACTGGTGACCCCACCCCGGTAGCCCC
>NZ_LN623533.1 GCF_000826065.2 Tessaracoccus massiliensis
CGATGGCTGACCGCTACATCCAGGACCGGTTCCTGCCGGACAAGGCCATCGACCTGATCGACGAGGCGGGCGCCCGCCTGCGCATCCAGCGCATGACGGCCCCGCCGGATCTGCGGGAGTTCGACGAGAAGATCGCGGCGAACAAGATGGAGAAGGACGCCGCCATCGACGCGCAGGACTTCGAGAAGGCGGCCAGCCTCCGCGACGAGGAGCAGAAGCTCCGTGCGCAGCGCGCCGAGAAGGAGGAGGCCTGGAAGCAGGGCGACTCGGACATCCCTGCCGTCGTCGGCGAGGAGGAGATCGCGGTCGTGCTGTCCGGCTCCACCGGCATCCCGGTGTTCAAGCTGACAGAGGAGGAGTCGCAGCGACTGCTCCGCATGGAAGACGAGGTGGGCAAGCGCATCATCGGCCAGACCGATGCGGTGCGCGCCCTGTCGCGCTCCATCCGCCGCACCCGTGCCGGCCTGAAGGACCCGAAGCGACCCAGCGGCTCGTTCATCTTCGCCGGTCCCTCCGGCGTCGGTAAGACCGAACTGACCAAGGCGCTGACCGAGTTCCTGTTCGGCGACGAGGATGCGCTCATCACGCTCGACATGTCGGAGTACTCCGAGAAGCACACCGCATCGCGGATGTTCGGCTCGCCCCCCGGCTACGTCGGCTACGAAGAGGGCGGCCAGCTCACCGAGAAGGTGCGCCGCAAGCCGTTCTCCGTGGTGCTGTTCGACGAGATCGAGAAGGCCCACCCGGACATCTTCAACTCGTTGCTGCAGATCCTCGACGAGGGCCGCCTGACTGACGCCCAGGGACGCGTCGTCGACTTCAAGAACACGGTGATCGTGATGACGACGAACCTCGGTTCGCGGGACATCTCGAAGTCCGTGAACCTGGGCTTTTCCCGCGCGGGTGACACCGAGTCGAGCTACGAGAAGATGAAGGCGAAGGTCTCGGAGGAGCTCAAGCAGCACTTCCGCCCGGAGTTCCTCAACCGCGTCGACGAGATCGTGGTGTTCCACCAGCTCACGCAGGCCGATATCGAGCGGATCGTGGACCTGATGGTCGCCCAGATCGAGGGCAGGCTGCAGGACAAGGACATGGGCATCGAGCTCACGCCTGCGGCCAAGACGCTCATCGCCAAGCGCGGCTTCGATCCGGTACTCGGGGCACGTCCGCTGCGTCGCGCCCTGCAGCGTGACATCGAGGACATCCTGGCCGAGAAGATCCTGTTCGGGGACCTGTCCGCCGGCCAGATCGTCCAGGTCGACGTCGCGGAGGAGGGTGAGGAGTTGCCCTTCAAGTTCACCGGCGTCGCCAAGGCCGACGTGGCTGAGCTCGAGGCTGCTGACACCACCGACTAGCGCTCTCCCGTGCGAGGAGACCCCCAGGCCCGCGGCCTGGGGGTCTCCTCGCATGTAGGGGGCCCCTGAAGCCGCGATGAGACCCCGATTTGCAATCCCCGGAGGACATGGGTAATGTTCTCCGAGTCGTCAAGCGACAAAACACAACTCAACAAGCTAGTCGAAACGGGCCGATTTGACGGGCCGAGACGAAGCAAGTAAAGTTGTCCGAGTTGCCCCAAACGGAAACAGCAGGCCTGGTGCCTGGGTGGAAGTGCGGGTCGCACCCGAAACTTGAGAACTCAACAGCGTGCTTTAAGTCAATGCCAATTTTTGATGCACTGTGCAGGGCTGCCTTTGTGGTGGTTTTGTATTTTGTGTTGTCCCGTCATCCAGCTTTTGTTGGGTGTTGGGTTTCTTTGAGTATTAATATTGATTATGTAAGTCCAGTTTTTGGATTTTTGTGTCAGTGTTGAACTTGGTTGATGGTTTTCGGATCCTGCTTTGGTGGGGTTTGTGCCGATATTTTTCAACGGAGAGTTTGATCCTGGCTCAGGACGAACGCTGGCGGCGTGCTT
>NZ_LN623535.1 GCF_000826065.2 Tessaracoccus massiliensis
GGCGCGGATGGTGGCGGGGTCGGCGGGGGTCACGTCGGCGTGCGGGTCACGCCATGACGGCACCTCGTCGTGCGTGGGCGGCTCGGGCTGCCACCACGGCCGGTCGGTGAACGCGATGCCGGCCGGCGTGTGGCAGTCGGGGTTGGCGGCGGCACGCAGCGCGGCGGCAGCGACCTTGTGCAGCGGCCGGGTACGCACGTCCCACAGCGCGTTGGTGATCGCATTGAGCGCCCAGCCGGGGCGCACGGTCGCGACGAGTGCCGCGAGTTTCTTCGCCTGGTCGGCAGTCATTGTCGTTTTCATGCCGCTGAAACCTCGCGCGTTTCAGGCCTAAGCAGCATTTGAAAGCTAAGAACAGACACCACAGACCAGAGCGAGCCGGAGCGTTGCCAGTTTGTAAGTTTGTAAGCTTGTAAGTTTGTTGCCAGACGGTTCCGCGAACGGTTCATGAAACTGTTCCCTCCAACGGTTCCCGAAACAGTTCTGCGAACAGTTCCGGAGTGAGTTCCTCGATCGGTTCCCACGTCCTGGTCCATTCGGCGCCCTCGTCGTCGTGGATGCGGCGCACCTCTCGGGCGATGGCGTCATGGATTGCCGGCGAGGCGATGCGCTCGTATGCGCCGCAGAAGGCCTTGACGATGTTGGGCTTGGCGAGCACGTTGTCGTGTCGCAGGAAGGTGCGCACCAAGACCTCCCCGGTGCGCTTGTCGATGACGAGCTTGTCCAGGGCGGCGAGTTCGTCCCATGTCCGCGACACCTTCCGCTCAGTGAGGTCGGCGGCCAGCCCCGAGTAGCGGGCGGGGAAGTAGGGCACGACGCCGGCCCATGAGAGGTCGGGGCTGGAGACGATGGCCATGTAGCAGTCGTGCTGCATGGTGGTCATGGAGGCCCAGTCGGGGTCGCGGTGGGTGGTGGTGAGGTAGCGGCCGAACTGTCTGCCGGTGCCCTTACCCATCGTTGCTCTCGATGTCGTCAGCGCTGCGGATGATGATGCCGCTGGGGTTGGCCACCTGGCCGTGCGAGACATGGTGGTCGGTCCAGTCCCATTCCACGTCGGCGCTGTCGGGGTAGTGCTTGCCGAGCGCGACGACTTCGCGCAGGTCGGCCCATGTGATGTCGTAGGCGTCGGTGGGCCACGGGAATACGACGTAGGCGCCGGGTGGCAGCAGGTTGCTGATGTCAGACATTGGTCTCCTCCTCGGGGTATCTGGCGAGCTCGGCGTCGATCGCGCCGAGCAGCTTGTCGCGGTTGAACTTGGCGTGGATGGCGACGATGGCGCGGATCGCGGACAGTGCGGCGAGGTTCATGGCCGGCGCTCTTCGTCGCAGCCGGTGCAGTGGCAGCCGCGGGCGAGTCGGCAGGCGCGGCATAGGCGGGGGTTGGTGCCGTCGGGCCAGCCGCCGCGGTGGAAGCGGATGGCCTTGGGGCCGCGCATGGCGGTGAGCATCATGGGGCTGGTGGCCGTGTCGCCGCACTCTCGGCATTGGACGGTCCAGCCCAGCAGGTCACGGCCGACGATGCCGTCGACCATGCCTGCGAGGGTGGGGAGCTGGGCGGTCATGCTGCTGCTGCTCCTAGGGTCGTGGTGTCGTCGATGCGGACGGGCGGGGCGAGAAAGAGCCGCCAGGGGGCCGGGCAGAGGCGCCAGTGGGTGGCGGCTGCCCGGCTGATCTGGAGCGGGGTGCCGGCGATGCGGGTTCCGCACGAGCACCACGCTTCGGTCGGGGTCTTGGGTCTCATGCGGCTCGCCTCCGGTCGCGTAGGCGCCGCTGGCGGATGGCCTCGGCAGTTACATCGGGGCGGGGGTGTCCGTGGCGGCTCAGCGCCTTCTCCAGGGTCCATGCGGTAACTCCGAGCCGCTGGGCGACGTGGGAGGGGTGCTCGCCGGAGTCGAGGAGCCACAGGGCATCCTCGACCAGTTCGGCGCCGCTCCTGCGCTTGTCGCTGTTCAGCGCCCGGTAGATGGCGGTCAGCCCCGTGCCCATGACGTCAGCGATGCGCTGGGGCTTCCAGCCGACACGCTCGTGGAGGTCGCGGATGAGTGCGCGGTCTGCGTCGGTGAGCGGTGAGGATCTCACGTCTGGGCCTTCCTGAGTCGGGTGAGTCGGATGGCGACGGCCTTCTCGGTGCGGCCGAGGGTGCGGGCGGCGTCATCCAGGGGCAGGGTCAGGGCAATGTGGTCCTCGTCGGGCGTCCAGGGCGATCGGCTGACGCGGAAGCGGGCGCGGGCTTTGGGGTCCCGCTGGCAGGCCGAGCAGAGACGTCCGCCGTGCCCGATGGGCTGCCGTTTGCGGGTGAAGCAATGGGCGCAGCGGGGCGAGCAGTCCGTGGCTGAGCATGCCTCGATGGCCGCCTGGTGCGCGTCGCGCTCGGTGGCGTAGGCCTGCACGGCGAGGCAGACACGGCAGGCCACGAACCACTCGCGGCGACGCTGGTAGTAGGACTCCTCGCCCGTGGGTGCCCACGGCTCGGTCAGGATGGCCCCGGCGGTGCCGTAGCGCTGGGCAAAGGCGATGCGGGTCACGTCAGGGCCTCTCTCTCGACGGTGTGGCCGCGTCCGAGGCAGACGGGGCAGGCGGGGTCGACGGGGCCGTAGCGGCGGCACGACGGGCAGGCGGCGGCGAGGTTGGCGGAGAGCCGGTCGCGGTCTGCACGCCTTTTGGCGGTGTACTCCGCGACCCTGATTTCATCGCAGCGCTTGCACAGCCGAGTCGTTGCGCTCTTGGAGGGGTTGTAAAAAGTGTTTCCAGGGGTGTACTCATGACCGTGCTTGCAGTGGGTGCGGCGAGCCATATGGTGTTTGCCGTTGGCCACTCGATCGAGCATGTTGTCGGCGCGAGTGCCCCAATACAGGTTCTCTACCCGGTTGTCGCTAGGGTCGTCGTTTCGGTGGCAGCATTCGTGGCCGGCTGGGCATGGGCCGATGAACGCCTCCAGCACGAGGCGGTGGACGTAGGCGCGCACCGTCGAGCGAAGTCTGACGTAGAGGTGGCCGTAGTTGTTGCGGGAGAGCGCGAGCGCTACGCCCCGCAATTGACGGGTTCTACCTAGTGAGTCCACAACCGTGCGGGCGACGCTGCGCACCCGGCCCCTGTCGGACACCTCGTAGGCGGGCGCCCATAAGACGACCTTCCATTGCTCGACGCCGTCCTTGACGGCATGGGCGTAGCTACTCACGGCTGCTCACCCGCTTCGAGCTTGTCCGCGACGTAGACGGCCAGCGCATACGCCTGCCAGATGTCGGCGCTGAAGCCGTGGAACCATCCCGGCTGAGCCTTCGTGCCCTTGCCGTGGTTCGGCTGGCCTGGCGCGAAACGGTCCACCAATGCCTGGCGGATGTTGCTGTCCTTGGCGCGGGAGTCGTGGCAGTGGTGCAACTTGACCTCGCGGCGGAACACGTGGCGTGGCCAGCCGCCCCGGCAGGCAGTGTCGAAGCGCCCGATCCACACGCAGGTGTCGAACACCTCGTGGCCCACGGCCATGCCGTAGCTGGCGACCATCTCGATCGCGGCCATCTCGTAGTAGTGGGTCGATCCCTCCGCAAGCTGCATGTAGAGGGCGTCGTTGTCGAGCTTGTCGGCCCAGATGACGCGGCAGTCGTCCGAGTCGATGATGACGTAGGCCGACTCGATGTTGCCGGGGTCGATGGCGAGGATGCGGGTCACAGCAGTGTCTCCTTTTGCTCGGGTGTGCAGCCGCGGCACAGGTGGATCAGCTCACCGTCGGCGGTGGCGTGGTGGCGCTCGGTGCGCCCGGAGAATCCGCCGATGTGACGGTCGCCGTTGAGCCAGTGGCGCTCTCTGGGCGTGGGGAGTTGCTCGGCGAGCCGGTCGAAGTCGCGACAGCTGGGGACCTGGATGTGCCATCTGCGATCCCCGGTGGCGGGGTTGTCGACCCAGTGGACGCTGATGGGTGTGACGTGGTGGCGGTCGATGAGGGCCGCGAGGTCCGCGAAGGTGGCGATGGGGTCGGTCACAGCAGGGGCTCCTGTTCTTCGAGGGGGTGCGGCGCTGCCTGCCAGTCGCACTGGTCGGCTTCGGCTTCGGCGCGGGTGGGGTAGGTGGGGGCGTTGGGATAATTGGGGC
>NZ_LN623536.1 GCF_000826065.2 Tessaracoccus massiliensis
ATCACCGGGCCAGTGGTATCACTACTGATCGTGGCCAACTGGATGTTGAGCCCCAACTGGCGGGTATGGCCGTAGCGGGCGGCTTGTTTCTGGTAACCGTGGACCTCACGGATCGTGTCATCGATATCGATCATCGTGAGCCCTTCGACCGCGACCATCCCCGTGGCCTGACCCAGCCGGCCCAGCAGACGGCTGTTGACTGCCTGGAGTTGGGCCGCGGTCCCGGCCGTGGCTGAGCGTAGGAACGTGCCATACGTCGATGGTGCCCGCACCCCGTCAAACAGTTGTGTCATGGCCCCATGCCGCAGCATGTTGAGGTCATCGATACTGTCCGCGCCTGCCAGCATCCCGGCGATCACCCCGGCAGCCTTCAACGCATCGGTCGACGTCCTCGCCGTGAGATGCTCGACCAACAGGTCATGGAGCCCGGCCTGCTGCGCCAACCTCATCACCGGAACCAGCCCCGCTACCCCGACCAGCGACGCGTCATCGTGGCCCCGGCGAAGAATGTGAGATGCTTTCATCTAAGAAATGCCTTTTGTTCTTGGTAGATGTGCGTTGTGGAAAACCCCATTTTCCCAAGTCAAAAGGCATTTCGCCTGCAACGCCGCACCACAGAACCCCACCACCACCGGTGGATCAAGGCTGAGCGTCGCCTGGCTCGCAAGCTCGCAGGGCAACGCTCAGGGAGCGTACACTCGCTGCCTGTGACCAGTCAGATCGAGCGACCCATCGGCGTCTTCGACTCGGGGTTCGGTGGCCTCACCGTGCTGCGATCGCTGGTTGAGCAGCTTCCCAACGAGGACTTCGTCTACCTCGGCGACACCGCCCGCGCCCCCTACGGGCCCCGCTCTATCGCGGAGGTGCGGCGGTTCGCGTTGCAGGGCCTCGACCACCTCGTCAGCGGGGGGGTCAAGGCGCTGGTCATCGCCTGCAACTCCGCGTCGTCGGCGGTGCTGCGCGACGCGCGCGAGCGCTACGACGTACCCATCACCGAGGTGGTGCTGCCGGCGGCGAGCCGCGCCGTCGCCGCCACCCGCAACGGCCGGGTGGGGGTGATCGCCACGCAGTCGACGGTGAACTCGCGCTCCTACGAGGACGCGTTCGCCATCGCGCCCCACATCACGCTGACGGCGCAGGCCTGCCCGCGTTTCGTCGAGTTCGTGGAGGCGGGGGTGACCGGCGGCGACGAGTTGCTCAGCGTCGCGGAGGAGTACCTGGCGCCTATCAAGAAGGCGCAGGCGGACACGCTCATCCTCGGTTGTACCCACTACCCGCTGCTGCAGGGCGTGATCGGCTACGTGCTGGGTACGGGGGTGACGCTCGTGTCGTCGTCCGAGGCGTGCGCGCAGTCGACCTACTCGCAGCTCATGCAGGCGGGCCTGTTGCGGCACCAGCCCCGCGAGGCGGTGCGCACCTTCCTCACCACGGGAGACGCCACCGATTTCCAGGGAATTGGGCGTAGATTGTTGGGTGGTTTCGTCACCGACGCCACCGTCGTGGACATCGACAAGGAGTGAGACATGTGCCAGAAAGTGACCTGTGACAAGTGCGGTAAGCCCACCTGGCAGGGCTGCGGCGAACACATCGAGCAGGCACTGGCCGGCGTGCCCGTGCCCGAGCGCTGCACCTGCCCCCGCTGACGTTTCCTGAGCCGGGCGCCCGCGCCCGGTCGAAGGACGCCACACGACCCGACCCCGCTAAGTTGGAGCCCATGACCCGCATCGATGGCCGTAACCCTGATCAACTGCGCGAGGTGCGCATCACCCGCAACTGGCTCGACCACGCCGAAGGCTCCGTCCTCGTCGAGTTCGGGCGCACCCGCGTGCTCGTGGCGGCCTCCGTCACCGTCGGCGTGCCGCGTTGGCGTACCGGCTCCGGGCTCGGCTGGGTGACCGCCGAGTACGCGATGCTGCCACGCGCCACCCACACCCGTTCGGACCGCGAATCCATCAAGGGCAAGATCGGGGGCCGCACGCACGAGATCTCCCGCCTCATCGGGCGCTCGCTGCGCGCCGTCGTCGACTACAAGGCCCTCGGCGAGAACACCATCGTGCTCGACTGCGACGTGCTGCAGGCCGACGGCGGCACCCGCACCGCGGCGATCACCGGCGCCTACGTGGCGCTGGCCGACGCTGTCGAGCACCTCCGAGGGTTGAAGGCGCTGAAGGGCGAGCCGCTCACGGATTCGGTGGCGGCAGTCTCCGTCGGCTACAACGCCGAGGGCACCGCGCTGCTGGACCTCTGCTACGAGGAGGACGTGGCCGCGGAGACCGACATGAACATCGTGATGACCGGCTCCGGCCGGTTCGTCGAGGTGCAGGGCACCGCCGAGGGCGTGCCCTTCAGCCGCGACGAACTCAACGCCCTGGTGGACCTGGGCGCCGCCGGCTGCGCCGAGCTCACCCGCATCCAGCGGGAGGCCCTGGCGTGACCAGGCCCGAACGCGTGGTGCTGGCCACCAACAACCCGAAGAAGCTGAAGGAACTGCGGCGGATCCTCGAGGCCGCCGGGCTCGAGATCGAGGTGCTGGGGCTGCGCGACGTCGACAGGTACCCGGAGCCGGAGGAGACCGAGCGCACGTTCGAGGGCAACGCGTTCCTCAAGGCGGAGGCGGCGATGCGCGCCACCGGGCTGCTCGCCGTCGCCGACGATTCGGGCCTGGAGGTGGACGAGCTCAATGGCATGCCCGGGGTGCGCTCCGCCCGTTGGGCCGGGCCGGCCTGCGATGACGACGACAACAACGCGCTCCTGCTGGCCCAACTCGACGGCGTGCCCGCCGAGCGTCGCACCGCACGTTTCGTGTGCGCGTTGGCGATGGTCTCGCCCGACGGGGAGCGCCGCGTGTGGCACGGCCGGATGCCCGGCAGCATCACCGATCAGCCCGCCGGCGACAACGGCTTCGGCTACGACCCGCTGTTCGTACCGGCCGGCATGACCATGACGTCGGGCGAACTCACCCCGGACGAAAAGGACTCGATCTCGCACCGCGGCATCGCCGTGCGCGCCTTCGTGAACTACCTCAAGGAGCTGTGACGTGCGGCAGTACCACGACCTCCTGCACCACATCATGGACAACGGCGTCGACAAGTCCGACCGCACCGGCACGGGCACCCGCTCCGTGTTCGGCCACCAGATGCGCTTCGACCTGCGCGAGGGCTTCCCGCTGCTGACCACGAAGAAGGTGCACACCCGTTCGGTGTTCGGCGAGCTCCTGTGGTTCCTGCGCGGCGACACCACCATCGGGTGGCTGCACGAGAACCGGATCACGATCTGGGACGAGTGGGCAGACGAGAACGGCGACCTGGGGCCCGTGTACGGCTACCAGTGGCGCTCCTGGCCCACGCCGTCGGGGGAGAGTGTCGACCAGATCGCCAAGGTGATCGAGTCGCTGAAGCACAACCCCGATTCGCGCCGGCACATCGTCTCCGCGTGGAACGTGGCGGATATCGACGACATGGCGCTGCCGCCCTGCCACACCATGTTCCAGTTCTACGTGGCGCCGGCGGACGACGGCGGCCCGGGCGTGCTGAGCTGCCAGCTGTACCAACGCTCGGCCGACGTGTTCCTCGGTGTGCCGTTCAACATCGCCTCCTATGCGCTGCTGGTCCACCTCGTCGCGCAGGTCACCGGGCTGCGGGTGGGGGAGTTCGTGCACACCTTCGGTGACGCGCACATCTACTCCAACCACTTCGACCAGGTGGCCGAGCAGCTCTCCCGAGAGTTCCGCTCCCTGCCCACGCTGCGCCTCAACCCCGAGGTGCGCGAGATCGACGCGTTCGAGCTGGCTGACATCACCGTCGAGGGATACGACCCGTATCCCACCATCAAGGCACCCATCGCCGTGTGAGGCGCCCGCTGGGCTACCCTTCTGCCATGAGTGAACTTCGCGCCCACTTCCCCGAGCGCGACGCCTACCTCGACCGGTTGGCCCAGCACTACGCCGACGGACTGCTCGACGACGCCGGGTTCGAGGCGCGTCGCGACCTGCTGCTGCGGGCGACCACCCATGGCGAAATGCTCGGCGCCTTCGACGGGCTACCGAGACCCCGCTATGTAGGAGAGGGCGGTGGCGGCCGGCGCGGCATGGGCCGGCGCGGCCTGATCATCGGCGGGACCGTGGCCGCGGGCGCTGTTGTCCTGGCGGGCTCAGGGGCGGTCATCATGGGGCTCAACAGGGAGGCCCCGGTGGGGGAGCCGGTCGCTGCGGAGGATATGGCATGGGACGGGGAGCAGGTCCTGCTCGACCTCCCGGGGATGGACGAGACCATCGTCACCCTGCGGGAGCGGGGCCTCACCCTGTTGTCGGAGTTCACCGTGGACATGGCCGGTGTGCGGGGCGTGGCGATGTCGCCAAGGGCACCCGGTGAGCTGCGGACCTTCGAGAAGGACATGGACCGCCCGCTCATCGTGGCGGAGGGCGACGTGCGCACCGGCACCGTCACCTACGACCTGGATGACAACCTGATCGCATTGGAGGAGGGCTGGTGAGGATCGTCGCGATCGCGGCAGTGGCGGACAACGGGGTGATCGGCTCCGGCGAGGACATGCTGTGGCACATCCCGGCGGACTTCCGCCGGTTCAAGCAGGTCACCACCGGCAACACGCTGATCTTCGGCCGCAAGACCCACGAGCAGATCGGCCGCACGCTGCCGGACCGCCGCATCATCGTCGTGACCCGAGACGAGGACTGGGCCGACGATTCGGTGGAGGTGGCGCACTCGATCACCGAGGCGCTCGACCTGGCGGCGCAGACGCCCGAGAAGGTCTGCTACGTGGGCGGCGGCAGCCAGATCTACGAGGCCGCCTGGCCGTTCCTCACCGAGCTCGACATCACGCATGTGCACCAGGACCCGGAGGGCGCCGCGACGTTCCCGCTGATCTCGCAACGCGAATGGACCGAGATCAGCCGCGAGGTGCATGAGGGCTACGACTTCGCCCAGTACCGTCCCACCCCAGAGGATTCTTGAGTCGCCGCATCCTCCACCTCGACCTCGACGCGTTCTACGCGGCCGTCGAGCAGCGCGACAAGCCGTCGCTGCGGGGCAAGGCCGTCGTCGTCGGGGGATCCGGGCCGAGGGGAGTGGTGGCCACGGCGTCGTACGAGGCCAGGAAGTTCGGCGTGCGTTCCGCCATGTCCGGGGCCGAGGCCAAGCGCCGGGCGCCGCACGCCGCGTTCCTCGGCGGCAGATTCCCGGCCTACCACGCGTCGTCGAAGGTGGTGATGGACCTGCTGCGCGAGGTCTCACCGCTGGTGGAGCCGTTGAGCCTCGACGAGGCCTTCGTCGACCTCGCGCCCAGCGGCTGGGCCGACGAGGAACTCCCTGAGCGCGTCGAGTGGCTGCGCGCCGAACTCGAGCGACGCACCGAAGGCCTCACCGCATCGGTGGGCGTGGGCTCGGTGAAGTTCCTGGCCAAGCTGGCCAGCGAGGACGCCAAGCCCAACGGCTCCCGGGTGTTGAAGCCTGAGGAGGAGCTCGACTTCATCGCGCCCATGGCGGTGCGCGCCATTCCTGGCGTGGGCCCGGCCACCGAGCAGCGGCTGGTCGGCATCGGCTTGTACACCGTCGAGGACCTGCGCGGCGCTGATCGCCGGGAACTCATCCGGGAACTGGGGCAGGCCGCCGGCCACGGGCTCGCGGAACTCGCCTGGGGGCGCGACGACCGGCGGGTGGAGCCGCAGCGCGACCCGAAATCCATCTCCACCGAGGACACTTTCGCCGTCGACCTCACCGAGCGCGCCCACCTGGAACAGATCCTGCGCCGCGACGCAGCAGCCGTGGCGCGCCGGCTCACCAAGGCCGGGTTCTTCGCCCGCACCGTCACGCTGAAGGTGCGCTTCGGGGATTTCACCACCCGCACCATCGCCCGCAGCCTGGGCGGCGCCACCGATGACGCCGACGAGATCGCGGCCGCCGGCATCGCGTCGCTCACGGACGTCGACGTGCGCCCCGGAGTACGGCTGCTGGGCATCGGGGTGTCGAACTTCGTCACCGCCGCGCAGGAGCGGCTCTTCGACGACGGGCTCCTTGATGGCCCGGGCGAGCCCGCCGTCTCGAGCGACGAGATCACCGAGGAGCTGGACGTGCCGCTCAGCGGTGTGCGGGGGCGCGGCGGCTACTACCCGGGCTCAGACGTGGAACACGACGAGCACGGCCGCGGCTGGGTGTGGGGATCCGGCCTGGGCCGCGTGACGGTCCGGTTCGAGACCCGCCACAGTGGGCCTGGCAGGATCGCCACGTTCGCCGTCGACGACCCCGCACTGAAGTCCGTTGATCCCGAGCCCTTGATTCGGGGGCGTCAGGGTTGGGCCGGCGGGGTGTAGACCGTCTCGCGGCGGCTGGTGTCCACGTAGGCGCGCAACAATTCGTCGTCGCGGTCCTCGAGGTCGGCCTCCTTGAGGATGACGTCGACGTGGTGCTCCACCCGCGCGGCGACCTCCGGGTCCACCGCCGCCACCCGGATGCGGGCGGCCAGATCCACCAGCGCCTCCAGTACCACCCGGGTGGTCAGGGAGTAGGGGCGCACGTGATCGAAGGTCATGTCGACGATCTCTTCAATCGTGACGGGGCGCAGGTACAGCCGGGGCGCGCCGTGGCCGTCTACCAGCACGTTGGCGCTGTCCGGGCGGCCGACGGCGGTCAGCACGCCGGAGGCTACCTGCTGGATGGCGTTGACCGCGGTGTACGGGTCGTTGGTGCCGTTCGACATGGCACGCACCGCCAACTCGACCACCTGCTGCTGCGCGAAGCGCACGTCCTGGTCCGTGGTGCGGCTGGAGCCGGTGTGGATGTGATCGCGTAGTGCGGGCTCGATGTCCTCGGCGCGTTCCTCCGGCCACACCTGGGCGAGGGGTTCCCCCTTGACCACCTGGTCGCCGGTGCGTTTGAGGAGCCGCACGGACACGTCGCAGGTGGCGGCGTCGTCGGCGAGCATGGAGCGGTCGATGTGGGTGAGGTAGCCGCTGACCTTGGAGGTGAGGATGCCGCCGCCCTCGGTTGGGGCGTCGAAGCTGTCGTACTTGTCGTCTTCAGGGTCGAGCCAGTTGTGGCCCACGGCCCGCTCGAAGTCGTGGCGGGCGCCCTCCGCAATGGTTTCGACCTGTACGGAGTTGGCGATGTGGTGGATGAACCACACGAACAGGAAAACGTCGATGACGCCCAGGATGATCGCGGCGTTGACGGCGAGGTGGGGCACGAAGGCTGCGCCATCGTCGGTGGCGGAGCGGATGGTGCGCAGCACCAGCAGGGTGTAGACGAACGTGGCGGTGAGCACGCCCAACACCACCTGGTTGTCGCGGTTGCGCATGAAGTTGCGCACGAGGCGGGGCCCATAGGTGGTTGACGCCGTGCTGACCACCGAGATGGTGATGGAGAAAGCGGTACCAGCCACGCCCAGGAACGCGGCGACGGCGGAGAGCAGTGCGCGGGCGCCGTCGACGCCGGTGGCGAACAGGAAGTTGCGGATGAACGCGGGCAACTCCAGCGCAGCCTCGTCGGCCGCGACGAGGACCTGGGCCAGCACGATGGCCGCGCCGATGAACAGGGCGGGCACGAACCAGAACCTTTGGGGAATGCTGCGCATGAACGCTCGGAACCTACCCACTGACATCCCTTTCTTCGCCGTTGCCGAATGACGTTACCGCAGTGCGCCAGTGGCTCGCGCAGTAGCTTGGGGGTATGGCGAAGAGGATGTTCACGGCGGTGCTGCCCCCGCCCGGGATCGTGCAGGAGTTGGACAGCTATGTGGCGCCGCGGCGCGACGCTGATCCGGAGCTGCGCTGGACGCGCCCGGAAGGCTGGCACCTGACCACCGCGTTCATGGGGCAGGTTGCGCTGGGGCGCGATGAGTATCTGGAGGACAACCTGGCGGAGGTCGCGGCGCGGACCCGGCCTTTCGAGGTGCGCGTCGAGGGCGGGATCGCGTTCCCCAACCCCATGAAGGCCCGCGTGCTGGGGCTGGCCGTGCCGGTGGGGCACGACGAACTTGCGGCGCTGTCGTCCAGCTGCCGGGCGGCTGCTTCCAGGGCGGGGGTGGAGGCTGACGGCACCCGTTTCGTCGGGCACCTGACCCTCGCGCGGCACAGCCGGGACGTGCAGGCGACGAGATGGCTCACCGTGTTGGACGCCTTCCCCGGCTGGTCCTGGAGAGCGGAGGAACTGGTGCTGATCGAGTCGCGCAGTTCGGGGTATGGCTTCGGCTACGAGGTGGCTGCGCGGTTCCCGCTGGGCCAGCCGGTCGTCGATCCGTACGGAGACGGCTAGAATCTGTCTCGCTCGCGCGAGTGGTGGAATTGGTAGACACGCCAGATTTAGGTTCTGGTGCCTTCGGGCGTGAGGGTTCAAGTCCCTTCTCGCGTACCACGGGAGCGAAGCCCCTAGTCACAGCGGGTTTCGCTCCCTAAGTGCCCTACCCTCTCCGTCTGCCGCTAGTCGCTTAGCCTGTGCTAGGCGTATGCTGGGAATGGGTACACGAATGGGTACACGGTCCGATGGGGGCGATGATGGCTAGACGGAAGTACGAGATCCCGCACGGCGAGGGCAGCTTCTACCAGCGCGCAGACGGAAAATGGAGAGGGGTCATCGAGGTCGGCTGGACGGAGGCCGGCACCCGCAGGCGCAAAACCTTCACCGGCCGCGACAAGGATGAGGTTTTCGACCGCATGACAGCGGCACGTCGAGCGATGGCCCGCGGGGAGACGGTCGCCACCTCGGCGCCCACAGTGAGGGCGTGGTCGGACACATGGCTGGACCTGGCCCGCGATCACCTCACGCCCTCATCGCTCGAGCAGCACGCCTCACGTATCCGACGCTGGGTCATCCCGACGCTGGGCCGTAAGCGCATCGACCGGCTCACGCCCGGCGACCTGCGGGCCATGCAGGACGCTCTGGCCGACGCTCAGCGATCTCTGGCGACGCGCCGCGCCGTGCACTCCACGCTGATGACCCTGCTCCATGCGGCGGTGGCCGAGGGCCACGATGTGCCCCGGCCCGTGCTGGCCGTGCGTAAGCCGCCGACGGGCCCCTCTGGTCGCGATGCGATCCCACTGGAGCCCGCCCTGCGGCTGGTCGAGGTCGCCTCGCTGCAGCCGGACGCCTCGCGCTGGGTGGCCGCGCTGCTGCAGGGGATGCGGCAGGCCGAGTGCCTCGGCCTGACGTGGGATGCGGTGGACCTGGAGCGCGAGCAGATCGACGTGGGGTGGCAGCTGGTCAGCGTGCCGTACAGCGACCGGGCGAGGCGCAGGCATGACCTGCCGGAGGGCTGGGAGCATCGGCACCTGGAGGGGACGCGGTTCCTGGCGCGCCCGAAGTCCGCGGCCGGCGCGCGGGTGGTGCCGCTGGTGCCGTGGATGCGTGACGCGCTGGCCGCGTGGCGCGAGGCCGCGCCGGAGTCGCCCCACGGCTTGGTGTGGCCAGCGTCGACGGGCAGACCCATGGGTGTGGATGCGGATCGGCGGCGCTGGTACGGGCTGACCGATGCGGCGGAGGCGTGGAAGTCGCCGGGGGAGCGCGCCGCTGGCGGCGGATGGGACGTCGAGCCCGTCCGCTACAAGCTGCATGAGGCGCGCCACACTGCGGCATCGCTGCTGCTGGCCGGCGTGGATGTGCAGGTGGTGCAGGCGGTCATGGGCTGGTCGTCGGTCGCGATGGCACGGGTCTATCAGCATCCCGGTCGTGGGCAAGTTCTCACAGCATTGTCGCAGGTTGCGACTATTCTTGAGCTAGAACAGTAAAGCCCCCGCGACGGTTGCAGCCGCCCGGGGAGTGGCCGACTGATTGGAGTCGACATGTCAGATCGTACTTGCAGCATTGATGGCTGCGTCAAGCCCCCGAAGCGCCGTGGAATGTGCACGATGCACTACACGCGATGGGTTCGCACCGGTGACCCCGGCGAGGCTCAGCCGCGCTGCTTTCCTGACGGCCTGCCCGGTGCTGAGAGGTTCTCGCGCACACCAAAGGAGACGATGGCGAACGGGTGTATCGAGTGGCGCGGCGGGCTCTACGCCAACGGATACGGGCGGGTGACGCTGCCGAATCGCAAGCACGGATATGCGCACCGAATCGCTTGGGAGGTGGCGAACGGCGAGGTGATCCCAGAGGGCTTGTTCGTCCTTCATGCCTGCGACAATCCTCCGTGCGTGAACCCTGACCACCTCTCCGTTGGCACTCAGGCGGAGAACGTCAGGCAAGCGATTCAGCGGTCCCGGTTTCGCACTGCGAGCAAGCTCAGCACCGACGATGTGCGCGAACTTCGTCGGCGCTATGCGGCAGAGGAGAGCCAGAGGGAGCTCGGGCGCGAGTTTGGCGTGGACCAGTCCACCGTCTCGCAAATCATCACGGGACGCCGCCGGGGGAACGTTACTTAGCCGCGTCGCCGGAGTTGGCGCGAGAGGCGTTGTTGGCCTCTGCCAAGCGGCTACAACTGGAGCCGTGATGGAAAGCCAGCCCGGCGCGGGGATCGAGGGACGCAAAAGAGGCCCCGCCCACCGTGATGGTGTGCGGGGCCTCTGCCTTGTCGGGGCGTCCCGACGGCGGGGGCGGGTGTTAGGCGATGAGTTTCCATCCGGCGGCCTACGCGGTAGTCATAGTGCAATGGCGAGGGGGTCGGTCCAGTGGGCTGGGAATGCCCCGACGAAGCCGACATGCACGACGCCGGTGAAGGACGTAGTGGGGTGGGTGCGGACGGTCACGCGGGCCGTGGTCGCATGCGCTGGTGCGGTGAACGTCCCGGCCCGGAGCGTCGGGCCGCTGGTGGGCGCGTCGAGGGTGATGACCCCCTCCTCCGACGAGAGCACGTCGCCCACGTCGTTCTGGTAGTCGATGTCCACGACTACCGAGCCCGCCGTGCGGGTCGGGATGTGCGCGTTGATGTACAGCTTCCACGGCCCGGTCTCTGTGAGGTGCATGTGTTGGTAGAAGCCCCGGCCCGCCGCAGGGCGGCCGCCCACACTCACGGCGTAGTTGGACACGGCGTCGTCGCGGCGCACGAACCGGCCCCAGCCTTCACCACCGGCATGGGTCCACTGCCACGGCGCATCCCCCACCGGATGCTCCCCGAAGCTAGGGTCGGCGATCTGGTTGTGGACGCGCATCTGGTCCTGCGTGCCGACCGGGTATCCCTCGGCGTCGATCCACTCCACCACCCGCCGGAAAACGGCCTCTTGGAGGTGAAAGTGCAGCGGCGGGGTCGCGGACCCTTCGGTGATGCCGTGGAAGGCGACCACGGCGTGCTGGCCCCGCTCGAAACACGTCCTCACGTAGCGCTGCATCCGGGCGAAGTGCGCGTCGATCAGCTGCGTCGATGAGTTGATCGTCATCCAGCCCGTCATGAATGCAGGCTTGTCCCAGGGCATCTGGTTAGCGGTTTCGACGGTGACACCGACGAAGCGGAAGTTCTGGTAGAGCCACGCGTCGTATTTGGGGTAGCGGGTGCCGTTGGGGTAGGCGAAGCTTCGCGGGACGGGGAGCCCCATGTCGCTGATGTCGGTGATCGACGGCTTGACGAGTTGCGACCAGATCGGGAGTGGTTGCCAGTTGGCGGCGACGTGCTCACGGGTGTGGGACGCGATCTCCCAGCCGTAGTCCTCGTGCAGTGCGACTAGCTCGCCGGCGGTGAGGATCGGCAGGCTGTTGCGGATGCTGCCGAGCCACTCGGGGCCGGTGCCCACGTAGCCGGTGCCGCGATGGCCGTATTTCGCCATGATAGGGGCGGCAATCCTTAGGCATCCCTGGTAGCCGTCGTCGAAGCGGTAGACGACCATTGGGCCGGGATGCTGCCCACGCAGGGCCCGCTGCACGGGGCGGCGTCGCTCCCGCACATCCAGCGTCGCCACGGCTGCCGGCGCGGAGAGCCGCTCCTCGCCATGCAGGAAACCACCGTGGGCTTCGAGCACGGTGCGGTACACGTCGGTGCCGACCGGCTCGTTGCCTGCTCCGTAGGCGGCGGTGATGTCGATGACCATGGGGCGTCGGATGCGCAGAACCCTGCCCGCCGCGTCAGCAGCCGAGGCGTGCGCCGCGGCCACCGACAGTTGCACATTGGCGCCGTCGAGCGACGCGTCAGCGACGATCACACCATGCAGCACGTACCAGCGGCCGGCCTCCGGCTGATGCAGTGTCCGGCCCGACGAATTGTATCCCCGCAGGCCCACACTCGACGAACCCCGAATCAGCGACACATTGATGCCCGTGGTGTTGTCCGCGTCGGATAGTTCCGCTTCGACCGACACCCAGTAGCGGTGGCCCTTCTCGCCCGTGAAGCTGGAGCCGAAGGACTGGTAGGCGCTGTGGCTCGACGCCGCGCCGGAGGCCGTGGACGATAAGACGCCATCCGCAGAGGACAGGGTGGCGTTGATCCCGGCCCAATGGTTCAGCCCATCGGACCAATTCGCGTTGCGGATCAGCGACTGCCCTGTGTGTACGACGCGCGCGAAGTTCCCCGCAAGCTCGCGGAGCTGCTCGACGGCGGAGGTGGCGGCTGATGTGGCGGTAGCAGCGGACTCGGCTGCGGCGGTGGCCGATGTGGCGGCGGCGGACGCTGAGTCGGCAGCAGTGGAAGCCGCGTCGGCTGCCGTGTTGCCCGTCGCGTCGATAGTGGCCTGCAAGTCCGCAGCCGCTTGCAGCAGATCCCCGGACACCTCGATGGATTCGGTGACGCGTGCCACCCACTCCTCCACGACCGGGTTGCCGGGTGGGGCGATGATGAAGTCAGCGAGGTTGACCTCACTCTCAGACGGAGCGGGGAAGCTGACCTTGCCGCCTGACCATGAGCACGTCCATAGCCAGCCGGTGCGCGTCATCAGCGGATCATCGGTCGGCGCGAGGCGGATCGGGTGCCCGCCGTCCTTGGCGACGGCGAACCCCGCCTCGCCCACGACGGCGCGGAACGAACTCACGTCCACGATGATTTTGGCGCCCGTCGGGTCGTACACGAGTGGGCCGGTGATGGACGGGGTGAACGTCAACTCCGCCCCCACCGGGGCGATCCAGTCGGGGCGGTCGTCAGCGTCGGAGCCGTCGCCGTGGACCCGCGCGAAGCGGGCCACGACCAAGGCGCCGGGCATCTGCGGCCAGTCAGCATCGAGGGTCACGGGGGCCTCCTAGAGAGTTTCGGCAGCGCGTCGGGGTTCGAGCTCGCGGACCGTGGCACCCGTGGGCACCAGATCGTTGGCGGGACCGGCGACCACATCGGGGCCGATCAGGTGCTCCACGACCGTCTCGCGGGGCACGGTGGTCGTCCACAGCACCAGCGTGAGCACGATCCCGACGAAACCGGTGGCCGACACGATGGCGGCGATCTGCTCGCCGGTCAGGGTGACACCGAACGCGAGCGCCAGGCCGAGGATCGCGTTGACCCCGGCGATCAGCAGGCCGCCGATGGCGGACGAGCGGGTGGCGGTGGTGCTCATCACTGGCCCGCCTTGATCTCGATCACGGCGCCGTCCATCGCATCAGCGACAGCCTTACGCACCTCGCCCTTCAGGGCGTTGAGGTCGACGGTGGACACGCCCAGCTTCCCGAAAGCGTCGAGGAGGACGCGCGATTGGGCGTCGGTGGCGGCCTTGACGATGGTGGCGATGTCGGCGTTGCGGGCATTGAGCGCGGCGCGGCTGTAGGTGCCGTCGGCGATGGCTCGGAGCTGGTTGCGGATGTATTCGGTGTCGGACTTGATCGCGGCTGCGTCGGACATGGTGAGACCTCCTGTGGTCGGTGCGGGGGCTGGCTTGGGCGTGGGCTTGGGGGCGGATGAGACGGCGGACGCGATGCCCCACGGTCGGGTGTCCTGCTCTGCGGTCCGCGTCTGGAGGATGCTGACGTGCAAGTGCTTGTCGTGGGGATTGGAGCCGGTGTAGGCGCGAGGAATCCAGTTGCGGGAGCGTGAATAGATGATGCGCTCGTAGATGACGTAGTTGACGCGGGGGTCGCCGATCAGGCGATTGAGTACCAGCTTCATGTCGGGTCCGTCCTCGTCGAGGTCGAACGCGTTGACGGAGCCGCGCGAGTTGGGATTGTGGTCCGACTTGCGCGCGGAGTGGGCGGCGTCACCGATAGTGCCGTCCGAGCGCTTGTCGCGGTTCGGCCAGCGGGCGTTGATCTCCGATCGGAGCCTGACCAGAGATGGGGCGAGGTGCCAGGACATGATGGCCTCCTAGGGGTTGTCGATGGGTCCGCGGGGACGGACGGGCCGGGCAGGGGTGGGCATATGCAGGGGGTGGCCCACGACGGGCGGGTCGGTGGAGGGGGGCGCATCCCACCCTCGATCCAGTCGTGGACGGTCACGGCGTGCTCGACGGCGATGCGCAGCTGGTCCCACAGCGCGTCCATCTCGCGTTCGCGGGTGGCGCGCTCCTGCGCCATCTGGTCACGCAGCCGGGCGATGTCCTCGCGCATCGCGGCGAGCAGGTCGGACTGCATGCCCACGACGCCCTTGGCGCCCTCGACCACAAGGTTGTCGACCTCGACGGGTGTTTTCTTCCGCGCCGACCACCACGTCAGGACACCGACCAGTGTGCTGGAGGACACGACCCCGGCGATGAGTGTGGGCCACGTCATCGCACGACCCTCAGCGCAGCGATCCGCTCCGGTGCCGTGCGGCGGTGTCGCCCAATCAGGGTCAGTGATACGGCGCGGGAGGCAGCCAGCACGGCCCAGGTGATCGGCAGCATGGTGGCCAGCACCCACGGCCCTGTGTGCGCCACGGCCCATGCCATACCGAGCGAGACGATCACGATCAGCAGCCACCCGAGACGCTCGATGGCGAGCGGGGAGTCGATGCGTGCCATGACGCGGCCGTCGTGGCGCTGCATGAGGCTGGGTCGCCAGGTCATGCCGAGCAGCGCGGTGCCGACGCCGAGCAGCAGCAGGGCGCCGAGAGTGGCCTGCACCCAGCGCGGGATGGGGGTCAGTGACGGTAGCAGAGCATGTAGCAGGAGCGAGTCCGCGATGATGACCGCCGCGCCGATGGTCACCAGCACCAGCAGGGTGACGCTGAGCGGGTGGGCGCGCAGGTGGTCACGCCACGAGATCGGCTGCCCTGCGGCGGGTAGGTACAGGTGGTCGGGCATCACACGCTCCACGGGGCGATGGTCGACAGGTCGACGCGGTTCGTGGCGGCGGCCCCTGCGGCGACCACGCCGGTGGAGCCGACGTAGCCCACCAGATGGACGCCAGCGTTGTTGCTCATGGACTTGTAGGCCAACCCCTCTCCTGCGGGCAGTGACGGGCAGGCGGCCGACGGGAGGGTGAGCAGCGTTGTCCAGGGGGCCGGGAAGTTCCCGGCGGCGCGGGTCACGGAGCCGTGGAGGTAGACCGTGCCGTTCTTGATCCGCCAGTAGGCGGTGCCGGTGATGCCCGACGCGGGCGTCACAGCAGCCCATTCGGTCGAGGTGGGCACGGCCAACTGGGTGCGGAGCGAGGTACGCACCCCCGCCGACAGCTGCCCATCGGCCAGCTTCGCCAGTGAGATGCTGGCGAGGGTGGACTCGTCCCACGTGAGCGACAGCGGGAGAGCGTAGCGGCGGCGGCCCGCTGTCAGGATCGCCACCCGCTCACCGACTGCGCCCTTGGCCATGAGCGGGATGACCTCACCCGGCATGTCCTCCCCGGTGCACTGCACCATGTAGGGGGCGGTCGAGGTGACCGTACCGTCGAGGATGCTGACCGTCGGGCGATCGCGGCCGCCCATCAGTAGCTGCTCCAGTGTGCTCTTCCTCATCGGACCTCCTGCAGTGTCCATGCCGTCTCAGCCGACGGTGCCCATGTGTGCGACCAGCCGCGGATGATGGCGCGCTTCTCGACCTCGCGCTCGGTCCATGTCAGGGATGCGAGCGACCCGGCGTCGACGGGCTCCCACGGGGCGGTCAGGGTCAGCTCGGCGGCTTGGGCCTGCAGATCCCGGCCACGCTTGGCGGCCTGCGCATCGGCGGCCGTTTGGGATGTCGCCTCGACGCGGATGGTGTCGGTGTGGCGGCCGTAGCGCTTGATCGCTGCCAGGTCAACCCAGCGACCCACCAGGCCCTGCGTGCTGCCCGACCCTGCGGCGATGGCCAGCACCTCGTTGGGGACATCGAGCAGCCGGTCGGTCAGCTCCAGCTCGGGTACGAACTGCCCGCGTGTCCGGTCGTCGGCCCACTCGACCACGGGCTCGCCGCCAGGTGCACCGATCAGCGGAGCGGCGTATCCGCCGTCGCGGGTGGGCCGCACGGGCTCATGCCCTCCAGCGGCCAGCATCTCCGACAGCGCAGTGAGTAGCGGCGTGCCGACCTCCCATGTGAGCGGGACGCGAGCCGTGGCGTCGGTGTCGACGATGGCCAGCGGAACTCCGGGCAGGTAGGTCTCCAGCAGCCGGCGAGATTCGGCCTCGATGTCCCCGCCGGTGGGCAGCGTGTAGCTGCGGCGCAGATGGATGCGGGCCAGTCGCACCGTCGGGTCGACGGCGCTGAGCGTCCATATGTCGGGCCCGGAGGACATGGCGCGGGTCAGTCCGGTGGGCACCCATGTGCCGATCGTCCACGCCCCCTTCGCGCAGCGATAGGTGCCGCGCAGCAGGGCCCCACGCAGGTCGCCGGGATGCTCCCTGAGCTGCACCGTCATGCCATGCGGGGACGGGCGGCTCTCCTGCCAGTCGTCGGAGCCGGAGCCCTCGACGATGGGCAGCTCGTCGCCGTCGACGACGTGCAGTCGCCAGCTTTCCTGGCCGCGGCCCCGGCCGATCATCCGGCGACCCCTTCGGCGACGGTGACCTTCACCGACTGCACGATGCTGGACGTGCCAGACCACGACAGCTCGCCGGTGACCGCACCTGAGATGACGACCCCCGACGGGTCGCGGTAGGTGACGACGCCGGGATGCTGCCCGATGGCCAGCCACTCAGCCGGCGTGATCTCGTCGTCGTCGAGGACGACGAAATCGGCGCTGACCGTGCGCCCGGTGGGTGGGCCCCAGTAGTGCGTATCGAAGGCGTCGCCGGCGTAGCGGACGGCCTTGACGTGGCGGGCGGGCTGGGTGTGGCTGAGGTTGGGGTTCCAGATCCCGCGCAGCGTGCGGGGCCCGTCGGGGCCGGTCCAGTCGATGACGATATGGTCGGACTCCACGACGACCTCGACGGGCGCGGACTCGGACCAGCCGCCGCCCCGGGCGTAGGCGCGGACCTTGTACAGCAGCCGCTTCCGCAGTGGGGGCGTGTCGTCCTGTATGGACCAGGTGTCGCTAGCCTCGCCCAACAGATCCCATGTGACCCCGCCGTCGTAGGAGCGATAGAAGCTGACCTTCTCGGTCGCCTCGACGGGAAGGTCGCCGCCGTCAAAGGCATAGGTCGCCTCGTAGGCGACCTGGCCCCATCGGTACCAGCCGTACTCGTAGCGACCCTCCGGGTCGACGGTGTTGGCGTCGAAGGGGGTGCAGCGCATCGGCCCGGTCGAGGGCCTGTCGGCGATCAGGTGCGGACGCACGGCCCATACTGCGGCATCGCCTTGGCCGTAGTGCTCCAGCCTGGCGCTGACCAGCGCGCCGGCCGTGAGGGAGGTCTGCACGTGGACGGGGGAGCGCTGCTGATAGGTCGGGGACTCGACCCACTCGCCAGGTGATTCCTCGGCGCCGCTGACCAGCGTCATGCGGGCCCGCGCTGTCGCGGACGGCGTCAGCTTGAGCACCTCGGCACCAGCGCAGACGCGGTACTCCGGCCAGCGTTCAGGCAGCGGCACGTCCAGCGTCGACACCGACCCGGCGCCCACGACCACTGCGGGGGTGAAAGTGCCGTCGACGTTGAGGCTGCGGCGATCGACCGACGAATTCCGGCCGGGGGTCCATTTGTCCCATGGCAGCATCCATGCCAGCCGCGTCATGGTCAGGCCCGACGGGACGAGCGCCCCCAGTGCCACCGACTCGCCTACGACCTCCGCTGTCAGCGTGGGGCGTGGCGGGCGGGTCAGCTCGGTATCGAAAGCGACCTCGGCGGGGAGCGACCACTGATACCCGTCCCACGCCTCGGCGCGGACCCTGTAGCTGGAGGCGTCCTCGACGGGCAGGGTGGCCCAGATCACATGGGCTGCCAGGGTGCGGCTATGGACCTCCCTGCCTGCGCCGTCGAGCAGCGTCAGGCGCGTCTCCTGCACCGCCCCAGTGAAAGCCAGCTCGATTCGCACCGTGGAGCTCGTGACCGTCGACCCGTGCGACGGCGCCAGGATGGAGACCTCGGGGCGTGCACGGAGTGTGAAGATCCGCGAGGCGTAGGCGCCGGTGGTGGGGTGCTTGCCTCGGGTCGCGACCTGGACCTCGATCCGGTCACCGGCAGAGAAAGTGCCCGCCGGGATGGTGGCCGTCGCGGAGGTGCCGGGGTAGCGGTTGGTCCATGTCGTCGTGCCCTGCCTGCGGAAGCGGACGTGGGCGTAGGTCTGCGCCGAGCCATCGAAGGGCCGATGCTCGAAGGAGATCTCGATGTCCTCGCGCGGATCCAGCGAGGACAACCCCGCGATGACGGGGGCCGCGGGCGGGACGTCGGCGCTCAGGGTCGCCGAGTATCGCCAGTCGGGGGACACACCCTCGGGCATCAGTGGGTGCTGCGGCCGGATGCGCCACGTGTGCGACACGCCTGCCGCAAGCATGGCATGGGTCGCCGAGCGTGCAGCGCCACCGGGGGACTCGAGTGGGTACCAGTCCGGCTCAGGGGCGTCGCGACCCAGCGTCGAGGTGGTGAACTCCAACTGCCACGACTGCGCGGTCGTGGCACCCTGTAGCGTCCACTGCAGATCCGCGTCAGGGCCGGTGCGGCGGGCCTGTAGCGACGACGCCCCCAGCGGCACGGTAGCCGCCTGCGGCGACTCCGGCGACGTCGACTCTGATGCGCCGGCCGCATTGTGCGCGATCAGCCGGTAGGAGATCAGCGCGTTCGACGGGGGGCGATCCGTGGCCGTGTTCGCAGGGGCCGCGACGGTGGCGATGGTGGTCACCAGCCGCCGCCCATCGGCAAGTACCGCGACGCGCTCCACTGCGACGCGCTCTACCCGCCTGTCTGCCGCCGTCGGCGGCAGGGTCCAGGAGATGGTCGGGGTCGTGCCTGCCCATGTGACCGTCGGGGCGCCCAGTGCCGACGGTGCAACCACACCCGCCGCGACCTTGGTCGACGCTGCGGACGTCGCATCACCGGCAGCATTACGGGGCAGCACCTCGACGGTGACCGCGCGAACCTTGTCAGCAGTGATCGTGACCGTCCGGGCCGTGCCCGGCAGTGTCCTGCTGTACCAGGTGGGCGACCCGTCGACCTGCCAGCGCACCAGCACGCTCGTCCACGGCGCGCGGGCCGTCGGAGAGCCGGAGAACGGGACAGTGATCGTGCCATCGGCAGCACGCGACGGAGAGCCGATCGTCGCGCTCGGCGGCTTCTGCCACCACGCCTCCACCGTCGTCGACGACGACGGGTTGGACGTGACAGAGTGCTGCCTCTGCGCCACCTGCACCGCATAGCCATGCACACCGCTGGGGACCGCAATGGTCAGCTGGGGTGACCCTGCCGAGACGGCGCGCGGCGACAGCGTCGACCACTGCCCATCGGGCAGCTGCCGGATCTGCGGCACCACCTGGGCGTCGCTGACGACGCCGGAGAGATTAAGCCGCACCTGCTTCTCGGCGGTGCGGGTGGCCGACACGATCGACGGGGCCGCGACCTGCCACGGCCCGACCTGCACCTCATTGGACCAAGCGACCCGCCGCCCCGACGTGTGACCGGCCGAAGCTCGCACCCAGTACGTCTGCAGCGGATCGAGCGCCTGTCCGGCCCAGCTGGTGATCGTGTAGCGACCGTTCAGTGTCGTCTCGGACGTGGCCTGCGACCAGCCCCGCGACGTGGTGCGCAGCTGGTAGTACATCGCAGTGTAGCCGCTGGCTCCCGCCTCGTACTGCACCGAGATGAAAGCCCCCGTGCGGGTCGCGGCGAGGATCTTCGGCGGCGCCACCGTGATCGGGTCGACCTTGACCTCATTGGAATAGTCAGTCAAGACGCCGGAGGAGTGCCGGGCCCGCATCCGCACGTAGTACGGCGTGTTCACGTCGAGTGGGGTCGTGCCCCACGAGGTGACTGTGTAGTGCCCCTGCCGGGTCGTCTCCTGTGTCGCCTGCCACCAGCCCGAGGTCTCGGTACGCAGCTCGTAGATCATCACCGTGTAGCCAGACGCACCCGCCTGGTAGCGCACATAGATGTCCTTGCCGACGCGCTGCGTCGACAGGATCTCCGGGGGTGCGATCACCGTGGCCATAGGTCAGGCTCCAATCGGGACTAGGTCGACGTTGTGCTGCGCCACGAGCCGCTCCAGGTGCTCGTAGAGGTCCGCGAACTCGCGGAAGGTGGACACCTGGCGGGCGTCGAGGGCGAGGGTGAGGCTGTTGATGTGCATCGTGCGACTGAGGGCCGCGGACTCGCGGGCGTTGTAGACCCGCTCGCCGCCTCGGAAGTCGACCAGCTCAGGGCCTCGCTCGCCGACCCAGGCGAGACCGCTGGGCGCTGACAGTGTGCCCGCTGCAAAGCCGGGGACGTTGAGGAAGCCGAGCAGCTCGGCCAGGCCGGGAACCTTCCCGGCGGCCCACTTTGCGGCGCCGCCGATGGCCTGCTTGGCGGAGCCCATGAAGGTCTCCCCCCACGGGCCCGAGGTCATCTCGCCGAGCGAGGTTTGGATCTCGCGGAATTGGCGGGGGAGTTCGACCAGGAGGTCGATGAGGTTTCCCTTGTCGTCGGTCACCATCTGGCCCTGGGTGTCGACTCCGGCCTCGCCGCCACCGTTGATGGTGGCGGCGCCTGACAGATATGGCTCGGGGTTGACCTGCCGCCCGTTGCGGCGGACTTCGAGGTGAAGGTGCGGGCCGTTGGAGTTGCCGGTGGAGCCGAGATATCCGAGGATGCCGCCGGCCTGCACAGCCTGTCCCACGGATGCGATCAGGCGAGACATGTGGGCGTAGAGCGTCTGCAGACCCCCGCCGTGGTTGACGATCGCGTGGTGGCCGTAGGAGCGGCCAAGTCGAGCGGCGTGAGACACCGTGCCCGCCCACATCGAGCGAATCGGGGTGCCGTATGGGTTGCCCAGGCTCGAGCCGAAGTCGAGGCCGCCGTGCCACTTGCCGGAGCTGCGGTACCGCCCGCCGTTCCATCCGAAGTGGCCGCCGGGCACGGGGCGGATCGCTCCGCCTCCCGCATAGCCGGGGACATGGAAGTCGCCGGCGTTGATGGCCTCCAGCACGTCACGGTATCGGCGCGTCTGGTCACGGTTGACGATGAACTCTTCGCCCTCGAACCGGAACAGGCCGCCGCTGCGGGTCTGCCCGAGGTAGGGGTCGCGGTTCGAGGCGGACCACGGCAGGTCCACGTAGCCGCCGGTCTGGTACGCAGCGAGCGCGCGGGCCGCACCACCCCCGCCGCCGGAGCGGGCGGCAGGAACGTTGACCGTGGGGATCGGGTCGCCGACGTCGACGCCGGGGATCAGGTTGAGGAGCTTGCGCAGGCCGTTGTTCCAGATGACGTCGATCACGAAGTTGACCGGCGCTGCTGCGGCGCGCTGGATGCCGCCCCAGACGTTGCCCCAGTTCTTCCCAAACCATTCGACAGCATCGCCGATCTGGTCGAACGTGGGGGCAAACACGCTCTCCCACAGCCACCCAACGGCCGGGCCGACGACGTTCTCGATGATGTCCCAGATGCCGTTGAGGACGGGGTATAGGCCCGTGTCCCATGCCCACTTCACGACCTTGGCGATGCCCTCGAAGGCGGGGATCAGGACGCGGTCAGCGAAGTCGAGGACGACCGGAGCGACGCGCTCGCTGATGAAGTCAGCGATCGTGCGGAAGGTGGGCAGTACGCGGTCGGTGATGAAGTCCGCCACCGTGCGGAGTGCGGGAAGAGCGACATCCTCAAACACGCGGCGCATCGTCGGCGCCACCCGGTCGGTAAGGAAGGCAACGATCTGCCCGACGACCGGCAGGACGTTGCGGGTGATAATCGAGACGAAGGTGTCGAGCGCGGGCCCAACGACAGACAGCACCACGCCGGCGATGCTTGACCACGTCGGAATCAGGGTGCCGGTCACATAGTCGCCGACGGCGCGCATGACGGGCATCAGGCCCTGGCCCAGTCCGTCCCAGAGTTGCTGGAAAGCGGGCACGCCGACGCCGGTGACCCATTCGCCGAGCTCGGATAGCCGGTCATGGATCAGCAGCATCACGCCGACAGCCGGGTGGTCCTCCTTGAGGCCGAACAGGCCGCCGTCGAATTCGCCATGGAACAGCAGGCTCCAGGCGGACTGGGCGCCTTCTGCCAGCCAGCCGATGGCGCCGCCGACCGTGTCGATGACGTCAGGCAGGCGTTCCATGCCGGAGATGATTGAGGGCATGATGCTGCCCACCCAATCCCCGAACTGCACCGCCAGCGGCTCCAGCTTGCCGCCCAGGGAGTCGATCGCCGGGATCGCGGCCTGGAACCCCTCGGTGAACGCCTGCAGCACAGGGGTGGCGAAACTCTCACCAATGCGCCCCAGCGCGGCGCGAGCATTGGCCATCGCACCCTCGAAAGTCTCGCCGGACTTCTGGGCCGCGCCGCCCAGGCCCTTCTCCATCGCAGACTGGAAGGTCTCGAAGTCGATGGACCCCTTGCGGGCAAGCTCCGAGACTTCCTCGGTGGTGATGCCCATCTCTTTGGCGACGAACTGCAACACCGGGATACCGCGGTCGCCCAGCTGTGCGATCACATCGCCCTGCAGCTTGTTGGAGCTCGCCACCTTATTGAAGATGGCGCCCATCTCGCCCATGCCTGAACCCGCGATGGTCGCGGTGTCACCGACGAGCTTCAGGGTGCGCTCGAGGTCCTTACCGGGCTTGATATTCGCGGCGACGGCGGAGGCTGCGACGGTGGCTGCGTCACCCATGCCGAAGGCCGTGCCCTTGACGGAAGCCAGGGCGTTGCCCATGATCGCCTCGACGCCCGCGGCGGAGTGGCCCAAGCCCTCCAGCTTCTTCTCGGCACCAGCGACATTGAGCGACCGCTCGATGCCGGCACCGAAGGACATGCTGCCGAGGCCCTTGAGTGCGCCCCCGACGCCGTCGAGGAGCTTCATGCCGACACCCATGCCGACGCCGGACATCACATTACGGAGAAAGCCGCCGGAGCGCTTAGCGAAACTGTCGCCATACTCGGCGCCGGCCTTGTCGCCTGCCTGCCGGGCGGCGGGGGCAGCCTTGCCCATCTCCTGTTTGATGGCAGGCACGAGCCCTCTGGTAGAGGGCGCCAACTGGAGGTAGGCCGTGCCCAGATTCAGATCAGCCAAGGCCCCCCTCCAGTGTGCTCACTTCTTGCTGTGTTTGCGCCGGAACTTTTCAGCCATTAGCTGGGCCCTAGCGTCGCCTGCCGCCTTCTCCCGCATGTCAGCGGGCCGCGGGTAGGGCTTGGAGTCCTTCGCGCCGAGGCGGTCGAAAATTGCGGCGGCAATGTAGTCGCCCTGATCCCACTCGGCCGGGGCGTGGATCGCACGCCAGGACGCGGAGCCAGGGGGGAGATTGGCGGCCAGCGCGGCCGCTCTGCGGATCGTGTAACGCCCTCGCCACATGTCGCCCAGATCGAGGGCGTAGACGCGCTGGAAATCGGCCTCCAGCGCGTCTGGGCACTCGGCGAGCAGGTGGACGAGGGTCAGGAGTTTGGGTTGAGCTCCGCGAACAGTTCCTGCAGGAACTCGACACCGGCGGCCACCGGGACGCGGCCCGTGTCGGGATCTCGAAGCACCTCCATCAGCTGCCCGAACTGGGCGGCGCCTAGCACTCCGCGCAGCGCGGAGGGTGCAGCGGATACCGCACTGGGGCCGCCGTCGTTGAGGGTAGCCAACTTCTCGAGCAGCTCGAAGTCGTCGAGCGCGTCGCTGGAGACGCTCCACTCGCGGTCTCGGACGACGACCGTGTATGAGTCCACCTCGACGGCTTCGGTCTCGGCAGTTGGCTTCTGGTGGTCAGCGGGCGGAGCGATCTCGCGTGCCTTCTCGCTGGGCTTCCTTGCCGTCGACTTCCTCGCGGCAGGCTTCTTTGCTTCGGACATGGCAGACCTTTCAGGATGCTTGCAGACCTTTGGGAATGAGGCCGCCCCCGGAGCGGTCTGCGGTGACTCCGGGGGCGGCGGCTACGGGGGGGATGGGGCTAGGTGCCCGAGCCGACGATGGCCGGGTTGTCGGTGATCTCGAACCAGTCGCCGATGGGGGTGACCTCGAACTCGTGGATCGTCATGGCGGCGTTGCGGTGCTGGATCGTGCCGGTGCGGGCGTAGTCGCCGGCCGGGATCACGTAGCGCTTGTGCACGTCGCCGTCGAGCATGTCAAAGACCCATGCGCGGGTATCGGAGGCGACCTGATCCTTCACCGTGGTGGTCGCCACGCCTGTCGCGACGACGGGCTCCTGGCCACGGTACTTCAGCCCATGCACAGCGAGGTTCTCCTCGAGCGCCTGGAACTTGAACGTCGTGTCGGAGCTGGTGACCTTGCGGCGGACGATCTTGGCGCCCTGCCAGGCACGGAACGGCTCCGAGTTCTGGTCGAGCGACTCGTCGATGCCATCCTCGGACAGCCATCCGATCTCGACAAAGCCGGCGGGCGGCTCATCCAGGCCTGTGGGGCCGGTGGTGCCACGAGGCGCGACCCAGGCCCCGCCTGCCTCGTCGCCGTAAATGCGGACGTTCTCAAGGTTCTTCGCCATGTCAGGCCTCCTTGGTCTCGGTGATCGCGGCCAGGCCGTCGACCACGGTCTTGCGGTTCTTGCCGGACTTCTCGGCCTCCAGCGCGGCGGCGTCCAGCTCGACGTCGTCGCCGACGGACTTGAGCACCTCGTCGGCAGTGAGATTGTCAGTTGCCAGCTTCGGGGGATGGGTGCCGAACACTTCGGCGGGGGTCGGGGCGTCGACCTTGCGGGCGAGGCCGGACATGACCAGGTCGGCGGCGAGGCCGGCGTCGAGGTCGGCCGACTGATCGGCCTCGTAGCTCGTGCCATCCGCACCGTGGTACGGGTAGGCAAACTCGACACGCGTCATGGCGTGATCCTTCCTTGTTGTGCACCCGTGGTGCGGTTGCCGACTCGCCGGACCAGCGAGTCGAACGTGAACTGGTAGCGCTTGAGCGCGCTACTGGGGTCGGGAAACTCAAAGGGTCCCGTCGTGATGACATTGCTGGCCTTCGTCGTGTCGTCCAGCCATGTGCCATCTGGCACCTCGAGGGCCTCAGCTATGTCGTGGGCAAGCTCGGAGGCGGCGAAGGCATCGGCGTGCCACACCTCGACGAGCATCTTCGGCGCGTCCTGCACGAGATTGGGGCGGGTGCCGCCCACGCGGGAGACGCGGATGGTGCCATCGACCATCTCGGCCGGCACGCGGGTGGAGGCCAGCAGGTAGCCGGAGCGGTGCAGGTGCGTGATCCACGCTGCCTCAGAGTCGGGGCGGGGGGCGGTCATGTCGACTCCACCGCCTGCAGGAGGCGGCGGCCACGCTCGGACGATCCGGCGTTGATGCCGGTCACCCGTGAGACCGTGTCGCCGTGCCAGACGCTGTAGCCGCCCCACGACGAGGCCCCATTGCAGCGGGCGGCGATGGCGTCGGCTGCGGGCCTGATGCCCTGCTCGTAGATCTGGCGAGACAGCGCATCGCGGGCACCGGCCTCAATGGCCAGCTCCCAGTCGCGGCCACGGTAAAACTCGCGGCGGCCACCGAAGAATGTCTGGATCGACACGAGATCACCCCTTTCGTTTGAGCAGCTCAACCACGACGCCGGCCACAGGGTTATCCCAGGGCCCGTTCGTCCAGTCGAGCGAGGCGCCGTTGACCTCGTACCAGTCGCCATCGACATGGACCTCTTCGGAGCCGTCCAGCTCGATGCCGGGCGGGCAGTAGAGGGCCCAGGCGATCCGGGACGTGTCGCGGCCTGCCTGTACGGCTTCCCGTGGCACACCGGGCGCCATCCCGTAGACGGACAGGTCAAACTCCTCGAGGTCGGCCACGGGTCGGTAGCCGTGCGGGTTGCGCTCAGCTGCGGCCACTGGGCGGCGGGCTGGGAGGATGTAGACCCGGCGACGGTCAGCGAGTCGCAGCCTCATCGCCGGATGATCCCGGAGCCGGGCAGCACGGTGAAAGCGCGGCGGCGACGCCCAAGGCCGTTGAACTCGGCGCACATGGCGCGCAGGTCGCGCTCCTCGCGGCGGGTCAGGAAACCGGGGTCGTAGCGGCGGGTGTCGACTGTCTGTGATGCGGAGAACGGCCCGTTGGTGACCTGCTCGGTCGTAACCTCGCCGTCGCCGTACTGCACCCTGCGGATGATGGCGGTCCGCAGAATCGCCTTGACCGCGTCGCCATGAGGGAACGCCTCGTCCTCGATGCACGGGGCCACAACCTTCGCGCGCGCCAGGACGTCGTCAATGTGGTCTCGGATCACCTTGTCTGCCACACCGCTGCCGACGTGGGGGTGGATGTCCTCGGGGAGAAGGATAATCACACATGACCTCCTGCCTTGAACGGGGGAGTAATGGAGGGCGGCGCATAGGGAGCGCCGCCCTCCACTGCTCAGAGAACCTTCGCCGACAGCGAAGCGTTCGGGTTGGCCAGGATCGGCAGGGCGATGGCCTTGCCCATGACCCAGCCCATCGGCGGGGCGTCGGCGCGGTAGAGGCCCGCGACGATGCCGGAGCGCTCGGCTTCACCGAGATTGAACCGCGGATCGCCAGACTCGACGGTCGGGGCGAACACGGTGCCGCCCACCTGGCCGGCGACAGCCAGCACAAGGCGGTCGTCGGCGATGAAGCGCGTCCCGCCGGCACGACCGTCGTAGGACTGCAAGGTCGGGAGGCCCTGGCCTGCCAGGACGTCGTTGACCGCATCGCGGCCCACGATCGCGCCGGTGCCGGTGATGTAGCCAGCGGCAGCCAGCTTGGCGCCCAGGATGGTCGCCACGCGGGTGGAGCTGAACAACGTGTCGGGCGTCATGCCGGACTCGTCGGCGATCATGTCGGCCCACCTGCGCAGGTCGGCGATCGGGTCGGCGCCTGCGGCGGACCACAGCTCGGTCGGCGCGGCATTCGTGTGCGCGGCCTTGCGGCCAAATGCCACGTTCTGCTTCACCTTGTTCTCGTTGATGGCGAGGGAGCCGTTGACGAGCGCCTCGCCGCGAGCGCGGTTGAGGCGGGTGATGATCGCGCGGACCATGGCGTCGGCCTTGTCCTCGGCGAGCTTCTGCACGCGGGCAGGCTCGGTGACCTGCTCGTACTCCGACAGACGCAACTTGCGGGAGACGGGGAGGAGACGGATGGTCTTCTCCTCGCCCTTCGAGCCGCGGCCGATGGAGGCCTCGGTGTCGAACTCGCCGTACTCCGCCTCGTCGCCGATGATCTCGCCGACGGTCCAGGAGAACTTGACCTCGTCCTGGTTGAGGTTGGGCAGGATGCGAGTGAGCAGGGAGTCATCCAGCGACTCCATCGCGACGCGCGAGAATGCGGTCAGCTCGGCGGGGTCGACGATGTCAGTCCAGAGCGTTGCCATCTCAGGCCTCCTCGTAGATGAACGCTCCGCGGTCGGCGGGGACCGTGAGCGTGACGGGCAGGAAAGCGACCTTGATGCGGCCGTGCCACATCACCGCGGTCGGCTCGTCGCCGTGGGTGATGTCGCGGTTGTCGATGGAGAACCCGTAGAGGGTCTGACCCTCGGTGCCCACGTAGGGGCCGAAGGTGCCGTCGCCGAGATCGGTGAGCGGGTAGCCGGACGGCACCACGCCGTTCTCGACGCCCTCGGCGGTGGCGAACGCCTCGGCGTTCAGGGTTCCGGGATGAGCCTCGGCTACTGCGTGCCGAGATCCCATCCAGCGGTCATCGCCGCCACTGCGGGCGGTCGTGATGGGGCCAATGCCCATGATGGTTTCCCCCTTTCAGGGAGTCAGTTCTTCTTGCTGTAGCGAGCCTCGGCGCGTTCGCGTCCAAGCTCATAGGGAGTGGTCTGCGCGTTCGGATCTCCGGTGCCCTGATACGGGTTGCCGCCGGGCTTGACTGCGGACTTCGCATCTTCCAGCCACTCGTCAGCGGACCGCTCCAACTCCTCGCGGGTGGAGCCGTTGAGCCACTTCTCTGGCACCTTCTTGGCGGCGGCGATCTTGGCCTTCTCGACCTCGATGTCCTTGGCGGACAGCGACCCGTTCAGGGTGGACACCTCGGTCTCCAATTCGGTGATCCGGGCGGTGGCCTGGTCAAGGGTGGCCTGTGCGTCGGCCTTGAAGGCCTTGAGGTCGTCGTAGTCGGCGTACTTGTCGCGCTCGCGCTGGACGCGGGGCCCGATGGCGGCGTCGATCTTCGCCTGTAGCTGCTCGGTGGTGGTGATGGGCGTGTCGAGATCCGGCACGGTTTTCCTCCTTGGTCCGCGCATTGACCGCTGCGCGTCGGCGTGGCCCCATCCGCATGGAACGGCGGGAGATCATTGGGCCCGTGTGGGCATGAGAAAACCCGCGAGGCCATCGCCTGCGGGTTGAAAGGGGTCGCCGTGGTGCTGTGGGCTAGGGGAGGTCGCCGTAGCGGTCCTGCAGGGCCTGCTGCGTGCCTGCGATGAAGCCGCCGTTGTAGGCCCTCGTGATCGTCGCTGCGTGCAGATCCTTGCCCAGATAGGACTCGTGCTCAGGTGCGCGGCCACGGTTGGCCACCGCGTCGTTCCATCCCTGTTCACGGGCGGCATGCATCTCGGTCTTGGTGGGGAGCTTGCCGCCGCTCACTGGTTCCACGTTCCCGCTCTCTTCTGCATGGCCTCGAGGTTGCCGTCGTGCATCTGCTGCCAATCTTGCCATGTGTAGCGCGGATTCGCGTCCCAATAGGCCAGCATTTCCTCGCTCGCCCACGAGCGCGCCGTGGGCTCGTTGACGCTCCACAGGTCTCGGGGTGTGCGTCCCGCTGCACGGGCCTCGGCGGTCAGCATGAATCCGTTCGTGGCGTTCTCGGCGTGGACGAACTCGGCCTCGAGGTACTGCTCGTAGTCCTCGCGCTGCTGACGGCGCGCAGGGGCCTGCTGTTTCGCGGTGCGGCCGCTGACATGCTCCCACTGCGCCATCGCGAAGTGCTCGCGGCGGGTATCGGGGAGCTTGTCGTCGAATCGTGCCTGGTCGCGTGGATCCAGGTTCTCGTACCAGTCGTAGACGTCGGGATGGAATGGGTCGCCCAGGTCCACGCGGCGGCCGGACGTGTCGTAGAAGTTGGCATCGAGGATTTCGGAGATTCGCTCGGCCTCGACGTAGTCGCCGCGCGTCATCGCTTCCTCTATGCGGGCCTCCAGCTCACTCTCTGTCAGCTTGAGCAGGGAGTCGGCGCCGTCGTCATCATCCTTGGTTTCGTGGGCTTCGACGGGCTTGCTGCCCGTTCTCCACTGGATCAGCAGCTCGGCGGGGTCGTAGCCCTCGGGCAGAGGGTCGCCGGGGCCGATCGGCACGATCTGGCAGTTGCAGTTGCCGTGGAATTGGCTGAGCTCGCCGGCGGTCTTGGCCGTGCGGTAGACGGCACCTCGCGAGCCGAGCATGATGCAGAAGTCGCAAGGGTCGGGCCCCGACGGGACTCGCGCGAAAGTGACCCCCCGCTTGTCGCGTCCCCACTGTGTATCGCGGCCCGCGTTGTCGACGATGGTGTCGCGGGCGGGTTGCTTGATGTACTTGTCGAGCGAGGTGGACAGCGCGGCCATCGTCGCGTCGGCGTCGCCCTTGAACAGATGGGTGGACGCCGAGCGTGCCCGGGCCTCGGTCGCTGCATCAGGGTAGGTCTCGGCCTGCTGGGCGCGGTACTCGCCGGGCGCGCCTGCTGCGGCGCGCAGCTCGTCGTACCACTCGGCGCCGACCGCTGCCGATAGGTTTCCGTACTCTCGCGCTAGGGCGGGGAACGCCTCCGCGAGCAGCGCTGCGGCATCCTCGGGATCGAGTTCCGCTGCGCGGCGAGACATGGCGTTGAGGTCAGATTTGGCCATGCCGGAGAGCCGCGAGAGGACGTCTCGGAGGCGGGCCACCTCGGCGGCGGTGGCCATCGGCTACACCGTCGCCGTGGGTGCGGTCGTGGGCCTAGGTTCGCGGGTCAGCACCTTGTCGAGTAGCCCGCTGCCTCGGGCAGCGCGGTTCTCGTCAGCATGAACACGGGCGGCGTCGGGTGAGATTGGCAGCAAGTCCAGGGTGGCCTTCGTGCCCGCCTGGAAGTTCCCCGCGCCGATCTGCTGGGCAACGAACTGGCCCTGCTCGAGCGGGGACCTGGTTCGCGCCTCCTGCCACTGCGACTTCAGCGACGACACCTCGCGGGCATCGAAGTCGCCATACAGAGCAGTGAGAGTGTTCAGCGCCATTGCCCGGCGGCCGCGATTGAAGCTCGGCTGCTGGTCCTCGACGGAGCGAACCAGGTCGACTTCCTGGGCCCAGATCGCCTGCGCAGATGTCGGATTGGAATCGGCGATGATGCCGAGATAGTTCGGCGGAATCGAGGATGCGCCGGAGAACAAGCCGCCGATCAGCCGCATCTGGTCCGAGAATGGCTGCTGGCTCGCCTGCGGGGAATAGTGGATCTCGGCTCGGCGCAGACTCTCGGGGTAGTTCGGCTCATCGTCAGGATGGATGTCGGGGAGCATGTCGACGCCGCCCGGCATCCGCACCCAGCCCTTACCCTCGAAGGCCTCCGGATCGACACCCAGCATCCGCTCGCGCGGGTTGGAGTACCACTCGGCCGACACCTCGGAGCGCATGAACGTTCGCACGCCGGCGTCCGTGAGGCCCATGATCGGACGGGTGATCCGCGACGTCCCAAACGGTCGCTCCAGCGTGGCGCCATGCACATACGGCGCGCAGGGGACACGCGTGGGCGAGTCGATCTCGTCGATGACCATCAGGCGACCGCCGACGAGCTGCTCGACATGCAGGGTCAAGCCAGGCATGTAGATGTTCGCTCGGCGATCACCGAGCAGCTCCAGCGCAGAGGTGACCGTGCCGGCACGGTTGACCGTCGCCGTCGCAGCCAGCGCCGACGAAGCCGTGTGCAGCACGCGGGGCTCACCGGCGGCAGTGTCGCCGGGCGTGGTGAACACAAACGCGGGCCCGTGGCGCAGTGCGGCATTGATGGCCATCTGCTCGATGAACCCGGCTTCGCCCTCGTCCAGGGCGCGCTCCAGGTCGTTCAGCAAGCCACTGTCATCGAGGGTGAAGCCGGCCGGTCGGAGGCGTGAGCTGAAAACCTCGATCGCCTTACCGGGCCAGAACATCGGGGTCTGCTGGACGGTTTTGCCGTCGGGGAGAGTCATCCCGTAGGCGTCCAGCAGTCGCTCGGCGTCGGCGTAGAGAGTGCGCTTCTGGTTGCGCTTGGACTGTCGGGCGATCTGCGCCTGCAGGCGACGGAAGGCGTCCAATTCGGCGGCGGTGGCCATGCGTGCCATTCGGTCACCTCCTGCCAGCGGCTCGGCCGCGGCCTGAGCCGCGGCCACGGGTTGATTCGCGCCGATCCCCGACGGGGTGGCGCTTCGTTGTCTTTGCTGTCCATACGGCCATAGCTGCCGCCTCGATGGGCAGCTGATCTGCCTCGGCGGTCATCGGTTTCCACGACCAGCCACCCGTGCGGACCTTCTGATCGCACTGGGTGGCCGAAGCTGTCAGTGCGTCGGTTTCCTCGCCGATTGGGTGAGTCAGCGTCCTGTCGCGCTGCGCATCCAGGAGCATTGCGTTGGCCGCTAGCACCTGCGGGGTGTTCATCAGATGGATCATCTGCCTAGGCACGCCCGCGTCGACCAGCGCCCTGTGGAGCGTACTGGCCTCACCGCCGCCAGCGATCGAGATGGCGGCCAGGGAGCGCCATCTCTCGGGTCGGACGGGATCTGCTGTCAGCCAGGTGACGAGCGCCCTGGTGCCTGTGGCTGCCGATCCGCTGTGGGCGCCGATCAGCTCGACGTGGACCCCCTCATCATGCTTGACTGCGCCGGCCACAGCCTGGCGAGAGCCGTCGAAGTCGAAAACGATGGCCAGCGACCGGATGCCCTCGGGCGGTTCAGTCGTCGCGGTCTCGGCCCACTCGCCCGCGGAGATCAGCGACGGCGACTTGTCGGCCTCATCGTCCCAAATGCCCATGCCCTCGCGGCGGAAGTCGCCGGGGGTGAGCTTGCGCCTCAATCGAAGGATTGACTCCTCCGGCGTGCGTAGGGGGTAGGACGGGTTCATCCGTGCCCACACCTGGCGGTCGTCGGGGTCGTCGCCCTTCTCCGCGCCGATCTCGATCCATGCCCCATCGGGCAGTTCGCCCGCAGCGGCCTGCTCGCGCATTCGGGTGAACACTTCGGACTTGCCGGCGTCCTCCGGCTTCGGAGGGGTGCCGATGTAGACATGCAGGCCAAACTTCGAGGTGTTCATCGTGGCCAGCATGTTGCTCATGGCCTTCTCGGACAAAATCTGCGCCTCGTCGAAAACCAGGACGTCGACACCGGGGATGCCTCGCCCGAAACCGGCCTCGCGGGCGCCGAAAAGAATGCGCGACCCATTGAGGAACGCGATTTCCTCGGTGCCGGAACCGGTGTGCACATGCCTGACGAACGGCTTGACTTTGGCCCGCTGCGCGAAGGCCTGCATGTCCCGGAACGTCTCCTCATGGGTGCGGGAATGCTGCGCGGACCAGATGACCAGCAAGCCGGCCATGTCGACGCACAGGGCGAACAGCAGGCCGGAGAATGTGTAGGTTTTGCCGACCTGGCGGGGGGCGGAGATCCCGACGCCGTCGATCGTGGTAGCCAGCCTGCCATTGTCCCGCTTGGACAGGATCACCCTGCCCAGGCCGTGCTGCCAGTCGTCGAAGGTGATGCCGAGCTTCCTGCGGCACGTGGTCGCCGTCTGAGGCCACCCCGTCGAAGCGATGCCGGTGGGGACACTCAGTCGCTTGGCGACCTCAGAGAGCTTCCGCGCTCCAGGCTTCGTCCTCGACGTGCTCAACGTCGTCACCCTCCTCCTTGGCCCGCATGTCGATCGCCTCGATCTCCTTGGCGATGTCCTGCAGCCGCCGGGTCAACGCGGCAAGATCACGGGGCGGGCAGTCAGGATTCGCCACCGCAACAGCAATCCGGTCACGCATCGCCACCAGCAGGGTGCGGTGGTCGCCAGACTTCGCGGCCTCAGCAACCGACTGGGCGCGCGCCAGTGTCTTCTTCTCGTCGGGAGCGACGGCGCGCAGCTGAGGTTTCGGCACGATGGCACCCCCTTCGAGGCGGAGTGAGGCATGGAAAAACGTCGTGTATAAACCGGCCCTATGCCGTGGGAGGGCCGGTTTATACACGACGTTTT
>NZ_LN623537.1 GCF_000826065.2 Tessaracoccus massiliensis
CCACGGGGGGAGGGGCGGGGTGTCGCCGACGACGGTCAGCTCGAAGGGGGTGGCGGTGCGTCGTAGCTCCTCGCAGACCCGGATGACGTCGGGGCCGCCCTTCCGATTCCAGTCGCTCGACACCATGAGGATGCGAATCGGTCCGGGGGGAAGCGACTTGGGTGACACGGGTTTGGGCGGCGCGACTGCGGGGCCGAATGGCGCGACGGTGACCGAGTCTGGTGGGAGCCTGTCGTCGCGGATGAGGGCATCGCGCGCCCAGTCCGTAGCTGCGAGCGTGTGCGTGGCCCGCTGCGCTGATCGGGACGATTGAATACTCGCCTGCCAGGCGCTCACCGGATTGAGGTTCGAGAAGATGGGGTAGAAATCGCGAATGGCCTTGAGCGTGGTGTCCGAGACCTGGATGACGGGGATGCTCGTGTTGAGGAACGCGAGGTCCTGCGAAGCCGCGATGGCAACAATGACGTCCACCGGGCGGGACTCGAGGCGCTTGCTCAATGATCGTCCGCGTTTGATGGCAGTTGCAAGAGCGTGACCGACGAGGTAGCGACGACCGAATCGCCCGTCGATGAGCCGCGCCAACCCGCGGTCAACCACAGAATCGGGCACACCCCCGGTGACGAACGGGACAACCTCCCCCAAGCCACGCAGGGCATCGACCATCGGCTTCACGACCCCAGACCATGATCTGGGGTTCTCGGCCTCCCAAGGCGTGACAACGCCGATTCGCATGGGCCAACCTTACCGAGGCATCCACGGGCAATGTCGCCTTCCCCGGGGATCGGATGGTGGACACTCTCGTGGTGCTGGTTCCCGGCCCTGTCGTGATTCGGGATGGCATGATCCGAACCGCGGGCAAGACTCTTTCCGGGTTGGAGTCCTTCGCGAGGCGTTGGCCGGGCGACGTGGTCTACGTGACCGAAGTGACGACCCCCAACGCTCCTGAGCACCGTTGCCCGCAGCATTGCTGATCTGCCCTTCCGGGTACTTGGGACGGGTGACCGGCTCAGAGCAATTGAGGCGATCAAACCGGCCGTGGTCTTGGCGAACCTAGCGATGTCAGAAGTTCCTGTCATCAAGGGCGTGCGTGCACCTGTGGTTCTCAACGTCGAGAACGACTTCCGCAACAGGCTGACGTGGGCCCGGATCGAGGGTGGTGCTGGCATGTCGCCCAGAGTCGTTGCTGGCCTGCTCAAACTCGAGGCGCATTATCTGGCCTTGATCGGGAGAGCCGCAGGGGTCCAGTTCAATGGTTGGCCGGCGTGGAGTACGTACCACCGTCACAACCGCAAGCCGCTCCTCACGTTTGACTCACGGATTTCTAGGGAACAGCTCGTGACTCCCGAGGCAAAGACAGAGATGCGAAGAAGCAGCCGAGAGTTTTCCTTCGCGTTCTCGGGTCGTTGGTTGAAGCAGAAGGGCTTCAACGAAGCGCTGGAGGCCCACCGTCGAGTCCGGTCAAGGGGCGAATCGATTCGTCTCCACGTTTTCGGTGCCGGTCCCCTCGCACTCCCAGACAATGTGGACGCAAGCGTCACGGTTCATGGCGCCGTCGACTTTGAGAAAGAATGGCTGGCTCGGGTCACCGCCGACGTTGACGCGATGCTGCTGCCGTATCCCCAATCTGATCCCGCGGGCACCTATCTGGAAGGCGTCAGTTGTGGTGGGCCGATCGTCGCCTTTGACAACCGCCAGGCGTCCTACCTAGCAGACCAGGGTCTGGGCTGGACCGTCCCTGTGAGCAGGGTCGACGATCTTGCCGACCTCATGGTGCGCGTTGCTCGGGATGGCACGGCACTGCGTGTGGCGCGTGAGAAGGGTTTCGCGTTCATGCAGGAGCACTCGATGGAGCGAGAGTTCGAGCGCCGGACGCAGCACCTCGTCGACTGTGCCGCTTTGTAGGCCGTGCCCCGGCATTCTGGAGGGCAGTGCTAGCCGAGGGCGTCCCGAAGCTGGGGACTCCGCTGGAGTGCGTGGATGAGGAGTTGTTGCGCTCCCTCCGCCGTGACGTGATCCTCGTCGGAGTAGAGCGGGGTGCTCGCGGAAGCCCTCATGCACGTGTTGTCGTCGCAGAAGGCTCCATGGACGGATACGACCTCGGCCTCCGAACCGGCGACTACGGCCTCGAGGTCTGCGGTGATGGCGGCGTGACGCGGCTCGAAGTAGCTGGCATCCCACGCGCACAGCGTGTCGGGGAGTATGAATGCGTGGCGGTGCGTGCAACTCGCCATGTCAACCGGCCACAGCGGATTGTCGTCGAGGACGAACACGTCTCTGTTGAGTTCAGTCAGACCGTTCAACGTTGACTCCATGCCCAAGCGCTCATCGGGTGAGAGCCCTCCGCCGTCGCGTCCCAGTCCCCTGCTGTAGATCACGTTGGTGAGCTGTGGATTCCTTTCCACATAGTCCAGCAACGCAGCCACGCCCTGTTGGGAGCCGAACGGCTTCGGCGAACGGACCGTGATGACCTCGATGTTTGTCTTGGGAAACTGTGCCTCGAAAGCAGGGAGGAGGTGCTCCGCGTGGCTGTCCCCGATGAGGAGCACCGACGCCTCACCGTCCAGGGTGGTGCCACACAGCCCATTGCTCAGCGCAGCCATTGCCTCGTCCCGGCATGGAAGGAGTTGTCGGTCAACGTCGGCGGATTCGACGGAACCGAACCGGGAGGCCAAGGCCCCGCCCGGGGCCATGGCGGGTTGCACCAGCAGTGCGAGGGCGAGCCAAGCAGCGGTGGCCACCGCCAGAGGCGGAGCGAGGATGCCGACGACCAGACGCGTCACGCCCTTGGCGCCGGTGACCGTTTGCGCCCTGAACGGCTGCTCCACGTAGCGGTAGGTGAAGTAGGAGGGGATCACCGATGCGAGCCCAGCGATCACTGGGGCCGCGGTCGAGAATGGCCAGATGGCCGCAGCCGTGACGATGAAGGGCCAGTGCCACAGGTAGAGGGAGTAGGACAGGTCTCCGATCCACACCATCGGGGCGGTGCCGAGGAGTCTCGAGACCAGAGTCGGCGCACCGCGCCCTGCGGCGAGGGCTAGGACTGTGCCTGCCACCGGCAGGATCGTCCACTTGCCGGGGAAGGGTGTGTCAGGGGTGATGAGCACGAAACTCGCCGCCATTGCGGCGACGCCGACGAGTCCACCCAGGCTGAGGATCAGGTGGGGAAGCCGCCGGACGACTCTTACTGACAGCGCCAGCAGCGCGCCGGCCAAGATTCCCAAGCCCGGGGCAACGGTCCGTAGTAACCGAAGGGGAAGGCGGTTCCCAGCCGGGTCGAGTAGATCGACACCACTGCCAGGAGCGCCAAGCACACGAAGGGGAGAACGGCGACGACCCGTCGACGGCTCTTCGCTGCCACCCACAGGACCGCCCCCATGACGGCGGGCAGGACGAGGTAGAACTGCTCCTCGACGGAGAGTGACCACGTGTGCAGGAGGGCGTTCTTGGCGGCGTCGGTGCCGAAGTAGTCACCGGATTGGAGGGCGATGACGCCATTGGCGACGGCGACACTGGCACCCAGCGCGCTCTGATACGTCACTTGTTGAGGGCCTAAGGGGGAGAGGAACAGGAACGCCATGATGACCGTGGCGATGGACACGACGGCTAGCGCAGGGCCGAGGCGCTTGAGCCGACGAATGTAGAACTCCTTGAACCGGATGCGACCGTATTTGCTGTGTTCCCGTACGAGCATCGACGTGATGATGAAGCCGGAGATGACGAAGAAGATGTCGACTCCGACGAAGCCACCCGGGAGGGGAAGACCAGCATGGGCCGCGATCACCGACAGGACGGCAACGGCCCGTAGGCCTTGGACATCCCGCAGGATGGTCGTTCCCTGATGTTGCTGCGCAGACATGATCCCCCCTTCGGCCGAATGCTATCCGCTTTGCTCGGTGCCGATGGGTCGAGAGCGCTTGACTAACTGTCAGGCAGCGATCCTGCTGTGGCGGGGGCTAGTGGACGCTCAGGGTTCTTTCTTGGCTGAAGTGCCACGGAGCCCCTTGAGTCTTTGGATGCAGGTGTACCGAAGATTCTTCAGCCTGTGGTAAGCACGAACTGGACGGTGCCACCACCGTGCTCCGTCCAGTTCCTGCATCATCCTGTGGAATGGAATCCTCTCCGCATCCCACAGTGCCTGGAACTCTGGGGACCTCGTGGTCGTCGACATGTCGGTGACGAACGGCGTCCGGATAAGCACGGCGTTGGGGCGCCGTTGTGCCCACCACAGCATGTCGTCGCCACCCCAGATCAACATGTCGCCCGGGATGGGGATGTAGTCGGAGCGACGCAGGGCCATGAAGACGCCCATGAACTTGTTGTTGGATACGGCGAGGCGGTGCGAGATGGGCTTGTCCCACGAGGATTGCGCGAAACAAGACCGGTCCGCGCTCACCATCGCGAACCAGCCGCGCTTGAGTACGCGGGCCGCCTCGTAGAAGGCTTCGTCCTTGAAACGGACGTCGTCGTTGACGATGGCCAGCCACTCCGCCTTGGCCTCGCGTGCGCCAAGGTTCCACGCGGGGTTGACGAAGATGTTCTCCGCTTGCTGGAGCACTCGGACTTTGGGTGACTCCCACGTCAGCGGCTCGGGCGAGTTGTTGATGACGAGTACCTCTGCGACCAAGGGGTGGGACGCGCACTGGTCAACCAGCGCCCACAACTCGGCGGCCCGCTGAAGGGTTGGGATGATGACTGAGAACTGCCCTCTGATCATGGCGTCATACTAGAGTCTCGCCGCACGGTGGACCTCCTGCGTGCGGAAGGCTGGTAGTCATGGAAGGCGGGCACCGTTGCTAGGATCCGGACATGGGGATGAAGGCGCGTGTACTTGATGTGTTGCGTCGTGGACGGCCCGTGGCTTGGACGCCTGAGTGGATGAATCTTGGAAACCTGCTGTTCCTCGGTCAGTGGTCCTACGAGGAACCGGGCGGACGGGTGCTGCTCCACGAGCGTCACGTGACCGCGCTACGTCGGCTGGCACCCCGTCTCCTGGATGAGAAGTTCATCGCTCGGAAGGATGTTCCCTTCACAGCGCGCCGCGCGATGCCGTGGCGCGAAGACACCCGGCCGGAGTTCTACGAGCCCGCGCAACTCGATGGCTTCGTAGGGGACCTTGTGCTGCCGGGGTCGGAGGTGGCCAGCGTCCCGGATGGTCTCGCTGGCGCGTTGGTGGTCAACGTCCGGAGGGGCGACTACTACTCGGTGCCGGAGCATCGCGCAGAATTCGGGATGAACCAGATCGGCTACGTGCGCGAGGCGGTTGAGCGCTCGCTTGCCGACAACGGGGTGCCGGCCCGGTTCGTCGTGGTGTCTGACGACTCGGAATGGTGCCGTCGACACCTCGCCCCCATGCTGGCGCCGATCGCGGCGGTGGAGGTGCGCGACGGCGACGTCGCGCACGACCTGGCCACCGTCGTGCATGCGCAACGGCTCGTTCTTCCGAACTCCACCTTCTCCTACTGGGGCGGGTACATCGGGGACGTGCTGTATCCGGGGCGGGAGGTGACGGCCCCGTGGTTCTGGGCGCGGAGTTCGAACGGGGGTCGCGCGCACCTGCTGCGTCGGCACTGGCGGGTCGTCGGAGACGGCGTACCCGAGATCATCGACGACTAACGGGAATTTGGGTCTGCTGCACGAGTAGGTGACATCTGATCTGGCTTGCCCCCAACTATGGGGCAGGTCTGGAAGGATGCCATCGTGCCCAAGCCCTACCCCGACGAGTTCCGCAACGACGTCGTTCGAGTCGCTCGGAACCGTGAACCCGGAGTGACGATCGAACAGGTCGCCAAAGACTTCGGAGTCCACCCGATGACCCTGCAGAAATGGCTGAAACGAGCCGACGTCGAGACCGGCTCCAAGCCCGGCCAGACCCGCGCCGAGGCCACGGAGTTACGGGAGGCCCGCAAACGGATCCGGTTGCTGGAGCAGGAGAACGAGGTCCTGCGCCGCGCAGCGGCGTATCTGTCCCAGGCGAACCTGCCGGGAAAAGGTACTACCCGCTCGTGAAAGAGCTCGCCGCCGACGGTATCCCCGTCACGGTGACGTGCCGGGTCCTCAAGCTCGCAAGACAGCCCTACTACCGGTGGCTGAACGCACCCATCCCCGAAAGCGAGGTCGTGGCTGCCTACCGCGCCAACGCCCTGTTCGACGCCCACAAGGATGATCCGGAGTTCGGGCACCGGCTGCTCGCCGACGAAGCCCGTGAGGCCGGCCAGGCGATGGCCGATCGCACCGCGTGGCGGCTGTGCCGCTCAAACCGGTAGTGGAGCAGGTTCGGGAAGAAGAAGGGCAAGAACCAGCGTCCAGGCCCCGCCGTCCACGACGACCTCGTCAAGCGCGACTTCTCCGCCCGGGCGGCCAACGAGCTCTGGCTGACCGACATCACCGAACACAAGACCGCCGAAGGCAAGCTCTACCTCTGTGCGATCAAGGACGTCTACTCCAACCGAATCGTCGGCTACTCGATCGACTCCAGGATGAAGTCCCGGATCGCGGTGAACGCGCTCGACAGTGCCGTTGCCCGCCGCGGCGACGTCGCCGGCTGCATCGTCCACTCCGACCGCGGATCGCAAGGCGGATTCAATCGGTCGTCGCAACACCTTGATCTCGGAGGTGTTCAACGATGGCAACGGCGGACTGGAGCAGGAAGACCAGTGATGTTCTGGAGAGACTGCGCCGGCAGTGGCGCGCCGACCGGGCGTTGCGTCCGGCGATGCGCTCTCCGGGGCGGCCGGATCCGTCGCGTGCGGTGCAACGCCAGTTCTGGCGCATGATCGCGACAGGCGTCACGACAGCGGAAGCGTCGTTAGCGGTCGGCGTGTCGGTTCCGGTCGGCACCCGCTGGTTTCGGCACGCTGGCGGCATGCCTCCGATCTCACTGGCAGAACCCACCGGCCGATACCTGTCGTTCGAGGAGCGTGAGGAGATCGCGATCATGCGCGCCAAGGACAAGGGCGTGCGGGAGATCGCCCGTGTCCTGGGGCGGGATCCGGGGACGATCTCACGCGAGTTGCGTCGCAATGCCGCCACGCGTGGCGGCACGCAGGAGTACCGGGCGACGGTGGCGCAGTGGAAGGCGCAGCAGGTGGCCAAGCGTCCGAAAGTCGCCAGGCTCATCGTCAATGATCGTCTTCGCGAGTATGTCCAGGAACGCCTCGACGGGTCTGTGAAGCGTGCTGATGGAACGGTCGTTGCTGGGCCGGTGACCGCGGATTGGAAGGGTCGCAATAAGCCGCACCGGCAGGATCGTCGGTGGGCGACGGCGTGGGGTCCGGAGCAGATCTCTCATCGGCTGCGGATCGACTTCCCCGATGATGAGTCCATGCGCATCAGCCACGAGGCGATCTACCAGGCCCTGTTCATCGAGGGACGCGGAGCGCTCAAACGGGAGATGGTCGCGTGCCTGCGCACCGGCCGTGCACTGCGCCAGCCGCGGGCACGGTCTCAGAACAAGCCGCAGGGGCACGTCACCGAGGACGTCGTGCTCAGCGAGCGACCCGCTGAGGCCGCGGATCGGGCGGTTCCCGGGCACTGGGAGGGAGATCTGATTATCGGCACCGGCCGGTCCGCGATCGGCACGGTGATCGAACGCTCCAGCCGGGCCACGCTGCTGGTGCATCTGCCTCGACTGGAAGGCTGGGGCGAGAGCCCACCCGTGAAGAACGGCGCGTCCCTGGGCGGATACGGTGCCCTCGCGATGAACAGCGCCTTGACCGCGTCGATGACGAAGCTTCCCATTCAGCTGCGCAAGACGCTCACCTGGGACCGCGGCAAGGAACTGTCAGGACATGCCGCGTTCACTCTTGCCACGGGCACGAAGGTGTTCTTCGCCGACCCGCACTCGCCCTGGCAGCGACCCACGAACGAGAACACGAACGGGTTGCTGCGCCAGTACTTCCCCAAGGGCACCGATCTGTCCCGCTGGTCCGCTGAAGACCTCGAAGCCGTCGCTCTTGCGCTCAACAACCGGCCCCGCAAAGTCCTCGGCTGGCGCACCCCGGCCGAGGTCTTCGACGAGCAACTACAGTTGCTCCAAACAGGCGGTGTTGCATCGACCGGTTGAACTCGCCCAATTCCGCTCGAGGAAATTCCTGCGGGCCCTGACCCGTCACGACCTGCTCGGGTCGATGGGCCGGGTGGCCGCGGCTGGGGACAATGCCGCCATGGAATCGTTCTTCAGCCTGCTGCAGAAGAACGTCCTCGACCGGCAATCCTGGGCCACCCGTGAGGAACTGCGAATCGCGATCGTGTCCTGGATCGAACGCACCTACCACCGCCGACGACGCCAGTCCCGACTCGGCCGCTTGACCCCTGTTGAATTCGAGACAATCATGACCACACCAGCCGACCTGGCTGCGTGACTAGAAACTGTCACCTATCCGTGCAGCAGACCCGCAGACCCGGGAGGGCTTTTACCAGTTTGATCTTGCTTCGCGCGGACACCCATAGGAGCACGGCCATGAGCGCTGGCAGCACAAGGTAGAACTGCTCCTCAACGGAGAGCGACCAGGTATGGAGGAGTGCATTCTTCTCAGCAGCGGTCCCGAAGTAGTCGCCTGTGTTCCAAGCGATCACCGCGTTGGCCAAGCCGAAGGTTGCTCCAAGGGCTGTCTGGTAGGTGACTTCCTGCGGTCCCAGTGGCGATAGGAAGAGGGACGCGAGGATGACTGTGACGATGGAGGTGACCGCCAGAGCTGGGCCGAGTCTCTTGATCCTTCGCAGGTAGAAGCGGCCGAATCGGATACGCCCGTAATTACTGTGTTCGCGCAGCAACATCAGGGTGATGATGAAGCCAGAGATTACGAAGAAGATGTCGACGCCGACGAACCCTCCTGGCAGGGCGAGCCCAGCATGAGCGGCTATCACGGAGAGAACGGCAACCGCGCGCAATCCTTGAACGTCACGAAGTAGCGTCGGCGCAGACTTAGCGTCTTCAGCGGTCATCCCCAGGTCCTCCCCCTCGGCCTCGATGATCCTATCGCTGGGTGTCAGGGAGATGTCTGCCCTGACCTGGGGGGAATGTGCATAAGGGGATCGGCTAGCCTTCCGGAGCCTCTATGCCTGCCTGGGCTCCGGTGCTGGACATTCGTGGAGGGCTTGCCCCGCGTCGCGCCTCACGGATGCGCACTAGGCCAAGCGGTCGAGTGGCCCTTGTCAATGCCTGGCGGGCGATGTGTAGCTGAGAGAAAGGGTTTTCTATCGACGAAGGAGTCGAGCATGACTAGTCCAACCCAGTTCCCGTCCCTAACTCTTTCCCGCCGCGCCGCCATCGGTGGCGGCCTCGCCGTCGCTGCCGCCGGCAGCCTCGCGTGGAGTGATCCGGTCGCCGCCCGCGCGGTCACCAACATGCTGCTCAACCCCGGCTTCGAGGAAGTGGTCGACGGGGCGGCCGCGCACTGGACGCCGTTCGGTGCGTCCTCGGTGGGCAAGGCCGTTCCCTCCACCGAGCGGGCGCGCCCGGGAAGCTACGGGCTCAAGCTCGGCGACGGCGCCACCGGCGGCATCGGCCTGCGCAGCTCCTCGGTGGACGCCACCGTCGGCGAAACCTACGAGGGCTCCGTGTTCGCCTACGTGGAGAGCGGCGCCCAGTTCTCCGTTTACCTCGAGTTCTGGAACGCGGCGGGCGCCCGCATCGCCACGTCGTTCAAGACCTTCAGCCTGCCGGGCGTCTGGCAGCGGGTTGACCTCCGCGCCACCGCCCCTGAGGGCACCGTGCGGGCCACCCTGCTCCTCTACGCCCCCGCGAATACCCGCGGGGTGGCGTCGCCACCGGCGAGATGATCTCCATGCATGACCTGGACGTGGGCGGCCCGGCGGGCAGCAAGGCCACCGCGGATGACCGCTACGTCTACATCGGCCCCGCCGGCAGCCCGTACATCTGGCGCTTCGATCCGGCCACGGGCACGGTGGAGGCTTGGACCGAGATCGGGCCCGCCACCACCTGGGCCTACGCCATGGATGTCCACGACGGGTACCTCTACGTGGGCACCTACCGTGACGCCACCGTGCGTCGCATCAACCTGGAGACCGCCGAAGTGGAGGTCTACGGCCGCGTCTCCACCTCGCTGTACGCCACGGGCGTGGCCATCGACGAGCAGTACGTCTACGGCGGCTCCGCCGCACCCGGCAAGCCGCTGCGCTGGGACCGTGAGGGAGGCGGCAACCAGCTGGACCTCACGCAGTACCTCAGCGATTCGCCCGTCGGCATCCTGGACATGGTCAAGGCCGGCGACAGGCTCTACATCGCCAGCGGCCGCCAGGTCATCAGCATCCACCCCGACGGCTCGGGCCGCTACTCCCACAGCATCCCGGAGGAGGATCGCTACGTCGATCAGCTCGCCGTCGGCCCCGACGGCGAGGTCTACGCCCTGGCCCGCCTCACCACCAACCTCTACCGCGTCACCGAAGCCGGCCTGGAGAAGATCACCCAACCGTTCGACAACGTGGAGAACATCCACCTCGAAGTGCTCGACGACGGGCGCATCGTCGGCGTCAGCGCCCTGGGCCACTTCTGGATCCACACCATCGGCGGCGAGACGCAGCTGTATGACCCGGCCATGCTCGGCTACGGCTACCCGGATCAGGCGCAGGCCATGCTGCTGAGCAGCCGCCAGCGCGTATGGGTGGCGGGCCACTACTCGATCACGGTGCACCACCCGCCGTCGGGCACGCAGCAGCGCATCCACGTCAACGGCGAGGCCAAGGCCCTGGCCGAGGGTCGCGATGGCACCATCTACGCCGCGCTGTATCCCAGCGCCAGCATCATCGCCATCAACCCGAACACGCTCGAGGTCACCGTGCTGGGGCTCATCGGCAACGGCCAGATGCGCGCCATGGACATGGTCTACGACAGGCCGCGGCACCAGCTGGTGGTGGCCACCGGCCCCACGGGCGGGCAGCACACCGGCGCCCTGACCTTCGTGGACCTGCGCACCGGCACCTTCGACGTGCGGAGGGACTACCTGCCCGAGCAGCGGGTGATGAGCATCTCCATCGAAGGCAACGTGGCCTACATCGTGGGCGACACCTACGGCGAGAGCACGCCTGGCCCGCTGCGCCCCGTCGGGCAGGTGGCAGCCGTCAACCTGGATACGCGCGAGCTGATCTGGCGTCGTGAACTGATGCCGTGGGAATCCTACGAGCAGGTGGAGGTGGTCGACGGCGTGCTCTACCTGGTGGGGCGGCGCCCCCGCGGCCAGTGGGTGGCCTATGACCTGGCCACCGAGCAGATCATCCACGCCGGGGACCTGGCCGGCTACGGCGGCCTCGATTCGGTGGGCGGCCGGGTGTTCAGCTGGTGCACTGGGCTCTGGAGATGCGTGAACTGCCCAGCAAGAAATCCGACGGCGGGCTGCTGTACGCGGGTGTGCCCAACGGGTGGTACAACAACCCGATGTTCGCCTTCGTGCCCAACGGGAAGTCGACGTGGGGCATGTGGGGCCAGGATCTGGCTCGCATCCCGCTTCCGAAGTGACCTGAGGTGGTGAGGGGTCGCGCATCCGGTGGATGCGCGGCCCCTCCGTCGTGTCTGTGCCACTAGGGAGATGCATTCGCCTCCAAAACGTCTTCTGTGGATAACTCTGGATCCGTCCGGTTTTGTCAGAGTGGCCGTTTAATATCGGTTGTATGAACGAGACGCGGGATCTGACACAGCGGTACATCGCCGCGCTGTGGGACACCGCGCGCTCACTCGGAACCGACGAAGCCGCTCACGAGGTGTTGGCGGGGCTGGTTGAGGATGTGGCCGAGGCTGAGGCTCAACTGGCCGGGTTGAAGCTGCATCTGTTGCACGAGGCCCGCCTCTCCGGTGCCGACGGTGTGTTGGCGAGGGTGAAGGAATCGGTACGTACCACCACAGTGCAGGCCACCTCCACGCTGAAACTTTCCGTCGAGCTGGGTGAGCGATTCGAGGTGATCGGTGCCGCGTTGAACGAGGCCAGGATCTCGCTGGCGCAGGCCGAAGCGATCGTCTCCGGGCTACGGAAACTCCCTACGCGGCTCACCGGCTCGGAGATGGTCCGGTGTCAGGAAACGATCCTGGAGTACACCGACACCTTCGGCCCCACTCAGCTGCGCATCCTTGCGGCGCGGTTACTGGAGGTCATCGACCCGGAACAGGCCGAGACCGAGGAAGCCAAGCGCCTGGCTGCGGAAGAGCGGGCGGCGCGGCGGGGCCGGTTCCTGCGGCTGTCCCCGGACTTTCATGGGTCGATGCGCATCACCGGGCAGTTGCCTGTGGCTGATGCCGCGCAGCTGTCTGCCCAGTTGGAGGCGTTGATGCCGTCGATCTCGTCGTATGCGGAGACCGGTGAAGTCCCGGGCCCGGACGTGCGGCGCGCTGACGCGCTGGTGCTGTTGTGCCAGGCAGCGGCGAACGCCGGTGAGTTGCCGGCCCATGGTGGGGACCGTCCCACGGTGCACATCACCATGGACTTCGACACGCTCGTCTCCGGCCTGGGCCGCGTCGGGATGCTCGGTCATGATTCCGTTGACGGGATCTCGGCCGGTGAAGCCAGGCGGCTGGCCTGCCATGCGGGGATCGTGCCCATGGTCCTGGATGGGGAATCCCTCTCACTGGATGTGGGGCGTGAGAAGCGGTTGTTCACCCCGGCGATGATCGCCGCGCTGGCTGAACGGGACAAGGGATGTGCTTTCCCCAACTGTCACGTCCCGCCAGCGTCGTGTCACGCGCACCACATCGTGCCGTGGTGGGCATGGGGCCCTACTTGCGTCTCGAACGGGGTGTTGTTGTGTCCGCATCATCACAGGGTGGTGGAACCAGACCCCACCCAGTCGCCAGAATCGCAGTGGCAGGTGCATCTCGACGAGGTGACAGGGTTGCCGTGGTTCACCCCACCCACGCATGCTGATCCGCGGCGAAGGCCCCGGCAGAACGCCAGATTCATCCTCCACCACATCAAACTCGAACCCGCCGCTGGGACACCACCATGCCCACCCGAGAGCAGAGAACTCATCCTCGAGGACCTGCTCAAGCACGCCTCCCCGGCCTGGGCCAGCAGCGGCGGAGCGAGGGAAAGCAGCTTCCCAACTTAACTTCCCACATGACATGCCACCTGGTAAGTGGGGTGGTAAGTAGGTGGTAAGTCCTTCCCGCTGGTTGCTTCAGTGGGCACGAAGATCACTTCGGCCGGGGCGTGAACCCGGCCGAGGGGCATGACGTGGCGACGGAGGAGAGGGTCAGGGTTTGAGGACCACCTTGATGCAGCCGTCGTCCTTCTTCTGGAACATCCGGTAGGCATCAGCCGCCTCATCGAGAGGGACATGGTGGGTGGCCAGCGTTTCCAGGCCCATCGGATCATCGTCTTCGAGCGCGACGGCCAGGAGACCGTCGGTCCACTGCTGCACGTGGCACTGGCCCATGCGCATGGTGATGCCCTTGTCGAACATCTGCATCAGCGGCATGGGGCTGGCCATGCCGCCGTACACGCCCGACAGCGAGACGGTGCCGCCGCGCTGCACCGCGTCGATGGCGGTGTGGAGGGCGTCGAGGCGGTCGATGCCCACGGTCTCGATGGCCTTGCGCGCCAGGGGCTTGGGTAGGCGGGTGGTGGCGCCGATTACCTTCTCCGCCACCGGGTTTCCGTGCGCCTCCATGCCCACGGCGTCGACGACGGATTCGGGGCCGTGGCCGTCGGTGAGGTCGCGGAGGGCTTGGGCCACGTCGTCGACATCGCGGACGTCGACCGTTTCGGCGCCCGAGGCCCTGGCGAGAGCGAGCCGCTCGTCGACCAGGTCGACGGCGAGGATCCGCTGCACGCCCTGGCGGTGGGCGCTGCGGATGGCCAACTGCCCGACGGGTCCGAGGCCGAGGACGGCGAGGGTCCCGCCGTCGGGGGTGGCGGCCCACTCGACGCCCTGCCAGGCGGTGGGGAGGATGTCGGAGAGGTAGAGGAACCGCTCGTCGGGGAGCTCGTGGGGGAGTTTCACGGGGCCGAAATCGGCGTGCGGGACGCGGACCAGTTCTGCCTGTCCGCCCGGCACGCGGCCGTAGAGGCTGGTGTAGCCGAAGAGGGCGGCACCGTTGTCCTGCTCATGATCGCGCGTGGTGTCGCACTGGGAGTAGAGGCCCTTTGAGCATGCAAAGCAGTGGCCGCAGGAGATGGTGAACGGGACGACGACGCGGTCACCGGGCTTGAGGTTCTCGACGGCGGAGCCCACCTCCTCGACGATGCCCATGAACTCGTGGCCGAGCACGTCGTCGGGATGGAGGTAAGGCGCCAAAACGCCATACAGGTGCAGATCCGAACCGCAGATGGCGGTGGATGTGACGCGGACGATGGCGTCGGTGGGTTGCTGGATCGCGGGATCCGGGACGCTCTTCACTTCGACCTTCTCGAGGCCCTGCCACGTGAGTGCTTTCATAAAACCAAAGTAAGGGATGCGCGCAGGATCATGGCGGGTTTCTATGGGTCGCCTCCGTAAGGGTGAGGGCGCGAAGTGGCGCATGAGTGACGATGTGCAGGATCGACGTCGCGGAGATCGAGCGCGCCGTCGCCGAGAGTGAGAAGGAATTCAGGCTATCTGGCCGGATCGCGCAGGGCGTTGTCGGGTGTTGGTCCGTAGCCATACCCGCTCAGTGCCCGTGTCGTGCAAGACGACATGAATCAGGGCCTCCTCAGCTGCCTTACAGCCCGCCCCGTTGAAGAACTTCTCTCGTACCTCGTCCTCGGTCATCGGAGATGCGGGGTCGTTGTACCAGTAAATGATTAGCTCAGGGCGGTACGTGCAACGCTGGTGGTCAGTGTTCGGGCACCTGTCGCTGGGCCCATGGCTGAACTGCTCTTGGCTGAGCGCCTCGGCGATGTTTCGCCACCACCATCGGTCCACCGCTCCGAGGGAGGACCCGAAGATGATGAAGAGGGCAGTGTCCTCGAACAGATGGCCGTAGCGGGGCCTGGTTTGCGCCCAGAATGGCTTCGCCAGGCGCAGCCGTGGGTCGTGATTGTTGCTCGACGTAGCGGGTTCATCGATGCCGAAGAGTAGAGACCTGGGGATGCTGTGTTGTCCATGAGGATGGACCACCTCCGCAATCACGTACGACGAGGACAGATCTCCAGGGCGGACGGCCGCGTTCGTGACTCCTCGAGGGTTGTTGTGGAACGTGCAGTTGCGGTCCTCCCGTTTGTTCGGCAGAGGATCAAACTGTTCCTGATCCAGGTAGATGTAGTCATCGAGGAGTGACGTGTAGTTGAAGTTGACGAACACGAAGTTGTACAGCTCCTGATTCACATACGTGGGGAATCTGCTTGCACGGTATGCGTCATCAGGAAGGTCATACAAGAATGCCATCAGTGATTCTCGCGCCCACATGTTCCGAGATGAATCTCGTCCAAGGTCGGTGAGCAGAGTGCTAGGGATGACTCTATCGAGAAACTCCGCGAACTGGCCCTGCAGTTTCCGCAGCGCAGTGCTTAACTCGGCTATTTGCTGTTGCCAGCCTGGCTGCTCTAGCAGGCGATCGACCGCGCCTTCAACGTCGCTCCAGTCACTTACACCTTCTTTCTTGAGCCTCTGCATTTTCTTGAGGATGGGGTCATTCGGATCGAAGTGCCGCTGCTCGAGAAAGTCATGGAAGTGTGTGTACCGGGTGTCGACTCTCGACTGATAGTCGTTCAACGTCTGGATGTCGAAGCCGTTGCCGACGAACGCCATCACGTTGCGCTGGACAGTAACATCTCCGAAGGCCTGACTGTAGTCAGTGTGACCCATTCTCGACCTCCTGTAACTTCGCTGCGCATTCTTTGGTGTCACTGTATAGCTCCGACGCGGCAGACCAGCGGCGACCGCAGCGCATGAGCAAAACGGACGTATCACATTGACAGGATCTGTGATTGACCAGCAGAGCGGGTCGTTACGGCAGGGTGGGCCGCCGTCGTGGGATGGCTGCTGCGGAAGCGCTAACGGTCGCGGGCATCGCGCATCTCTGCGCCCGTGACCAGGCCGGCGATGCCCCGCGACCGGGTGAAGGGCACGACGATGAACGCCGCCGCCACCAGCGGGAGCGTGAGGACGTCGAGCTCCGAGGGGCTGATCGAGTTGACCAGTAGCAGCAGCGCGCACATGCCCGGGATTACGGAGGCGTGGGCGAGTCGCTGCAAGCGGCTGCCGTCGGTCCACTGACCTCCCTTGCGCCACTTCGGGGTGAGCCACACCGCCGTCTGGCCGATCGACGCGCCGGAGCCGCTCCACGCGGGCCACAGGAACACGATCACCCATGCGCCGATGAACGCCCAGGGGAGCAGTCCGTTGACGCTGGTGCCCATCCCGAGGATGCCGCGGGCGATGGCGAGGGGCGCCTGCAGGACGAGGGTGAGGGTGACGATGAGGATGAGGTCGACGAGCATGCCGAGCCACCGTCGCATGGTGGTGACCTTGCGCGGGTTGAGCCTCTGCTCGCGGAGTTTGTGGGCGTGGGGCATCCAGAACAGCGCCGCCGGGGCCAGGAGGATGCCGAGTGCGGCGCCGAGGGTGTTGGCCATGAGGTCGTCGACGTCGGCGGCGCGGAACGCGCAGGGGTAGAGGCCCCACAGGCCGGTGAGCTGGGTCGCCTCGATGAGGAGCGAGACGAGGAACCCGACGACGATGGTGGTGATGACGGAGCGGTGGAAGTAGCGCCGCACGATCACGCCCAGCGGCACGAACAGGAGCACGTTGAACGCCACCTGGAGCACGGCGAAGCTCTTGACGATCTGCAGGGGAGTGAGGCCGACGGTCTCGCGGCGGATGTCGTCGAGGAACTGGAACGGCCGGAGGTTCATGTGGGCGGCGTGGGCTTCGCACCATTGCTGCGAGATCTCCGGCAGCGGGAAGAACGTGTAGGTGAACAGCGCGGTGCCGTAGAGGCAGATGGCCGCGAGGCCGAGCATGCGGGGGAAGCTGAACCCGCCGTAGCGGCGGTACTGCCACAGCAGGCCAGGCAGGAAGCAGGCGAGGAAGAACATCCCGCCGATCACCACGGCGATCACGCCGTTCTCAACCCATGAAGTCATCGTGGTTTTGACGGTAGTGCGGCCCGGGGGTCGGTTTCCAGCGGAAATGCCCCCGGTTGAGGGGTTTGGGGGATGGGGTGCACTGGGGTCGCGCGGGGTTCAGGGCCACGGGCTCGGGCCGGGCTCAGAAGGGAAGCCGAGCGCGCATCCACTGGGCGGTCGGTGGGCGGTGCAAGTTGTGCATCGAGTCCGCTGCACAACTTGCACCTGCTGGGTGGTGGGGGACTGGCTTCCGCCGTCTCCATGGCGTGAGGAGTTCCGGGGCGCACGAAAGCCCCCCCGCGTACGTGGGGGTAGACGCTGTGTGGTCGTTCGGCTACATTAGGGAATGTTGGCGTTCGACCACATTGCAGAATGTGGTCGTTCGACTACTTGAGGAGTTTCCATGCAACTCGCGACGATGGCCCAGGTTGCGGCCGCTGTTCGGAGCGCTCGTGTGGAACTGGGGTGGACGCAGTCCCAACTTGCTGAACGCCTGCACGCATCTCGGGACTGGGTCATCCGGCTCGAGCAGGGGAACCCTCGGCTTGAGGTGCAGCGGGTGCTGGATGCCCTGACAGTATTGGGGATCAGCCTCGTTGGTGAGTCAGGTGCAGTTGATGAACTGGAATCGGCCCCCTTCGCTGATGTCTTCCAGGCACTGTCATGAGCAAGGAACTCCGGGCTTACCTCGATGGACAACCAGTGGGGACCTTCCGCAACTCCAACGGTTCCTTGTCCTTTAGTTACGACCCCGAATATGTCGCCGGGTCCATCGGGCGTACACCGATGTCCCTGTCAATGCCGCTGAACGCGCCGCGGCACAGCAATAAGGTGGCTCACCCGTATCTAGAAGGGCTGCTGCCGGACAATGATGCGGTCCGCCAACGGTGGGCCAAGCAGTTCGGCGTGTCATCTCACAGCGCCTTCGCGCTGCTGAGGCACCTCGGGCGAGATGCCCCCGGGGCCGTGCAACTCTTGCCCCCAGGTGAGGATGCCGACGATGCCGCTATGCGCGACGGGGACATCGAATGGATTTCGGATGAACAGTTCGAGGCACTTCTTCTGGACCTGGCTGACCATGCCGGCACCTGGGGAGCAGGTCGGCATGCTGGACGATGGAGCCTGCCAGGGGCGCAATCCAAGGTGGCCCTCTATCGAGATGACGCCACTGGGCGATGGGGTATTCCAAGAGACTCGACGCCCACGACGCATATCGTGAAGCCCGCGCTCAGTTGGCTTCCTGACCACCACATCAACGAGGCGCTCTGCCAAGGTGCTGCAGCGAACCTCGGACTTCCCGCCGCCACCACCGAGCTCTTGGAGTTCGGACGGGTCCGCGCAATCGTGTCTGTCCGCTACGACCGCCGTCGTGACGAAGCGGGGAGATTGCGTCGGCTACACCAGGAAGACCTGTGTCAGTCGTTGGCCGTGCCTCCTACGCACAAGTATCAGTCCGACGGGGGGCCTGGTGTGGCGGCCATCGCCGACCTGTTCGCGCGGCTCGGTATCCGAGACCGCGAGGTTAACGCCAGGCGCTTCTTCGATGCGCTGGTCTACAACGTCCTCATCGCAGGCACGGACGCACACGCCAAGAACTACTCTCTCCTCTTGGCGGGGGATCGGGCGCAGTTGGGGCCGTTGTACGACTTGGCTTCAGCCATCGATGACGATGGCCGGCCCTATTCGATGGCCATGAGCATCGCTGGCCACTGGACCACACGATCGATAGGGCGCACGGCCTGGGCCGCGTGCGCAAGGCGGTTGGGATTGGGTGAGAGTCACATTGATCGAGTCAGCGAGATGGCTGACCAACTCAATGATGCATTGAATCACGCGGTCGCCTCGCTGCCTGCGGACGCCAGGGACAGGGCCAGTCGGTTGGCCGAGCGGATCAGCGCGCATGCGAAGTCGCTCCCGCGAGTCTCATGACCTGGTCCATACGCGGGGCGGCGGGCTGCTTGGGCGACGTTGAGTGAGGTTGTCTTGACGCTGCGGGGGCCCTTCGTCGTCGCTGGCTCGTTCCTCGTCGGCGACGCTCAGGGACCGGGATGGGCTGGTCTGAATGCTGCGGGGCCCTTCGACCTGTCGCGGTCCTCCTTCGTCGGACGCGACAGGCTTAGGGAACGAGAAGGCCCGCCCCGTGGTGGGGCGGGCCTTCAGGCTTAGAGGTTTCGACACTGCTCGCAGGGCTCGCAGGCTCAACCAGCGTCGGGTTTCGACACTGCTCGCAGAGCTCGCAGGCTCAACCAGCGATCAGTCGTCGAGGCGCTCGGTCAGCTTCGTGAGCAGGTCGATCGCCGCGTCGGGGATGATCGTGCCGGGCGGGTAGATCGCGTCGGCGCCGTTCTCGCGGAGCTCGTCGAAATCCTGGCTCGGGATCACGCCACCGACGACGACCATGATGTCGTCCCGACCCAGCTTGTCCAGCTCCTTCCGCAGCTCGGGCACCAGGGTGAGGTGACCGGCCGCGAGGGAGGAGGCGCCAACCACGTGGACGTCGGACTCGACGGCCTGGCGGGCGGTCTCCTCAGGAGTCTGGAACAGCGGGCCGACGTCGACGTCCATGCCGAGATCGGCATAGGCGGTAGCGATGACCTTCTGGCCACGGTCGTGACCGTCCTGGCCCATCTTCGCGATCAGGATACGAGGACGACGGCCTTCCTTCGTCTCGAACTCCTCGACCAGCTTGCGGGCCTTGTCAACGGATTCGTTGCTGCCGGATTCCTTACTGTACACACCAGAGATCGTACGGATCTGCGCGGTGTAGCGCCCGTAAACCTTCTCGAGCGCATCGGAGATCTCGCCCAGCGACGCCTTCGCGCGGGCCGCGTCGATCGAGACCTTCAACAGGTTGCGATCGGGATCCGTCGGATCCGGGTTCGCGGCCGCCCAGGTGACGCGCTCCAGCATCTGCTGGGTCTCCTCCTCGTTCCGCTCGGCGCGCAGGCGCTCCAGCTTGGCGATCTGAGACTCACGCACATGCTTGTTGTCGACCTTCAGCACCTCAAGCTGCTCATCCTCATCGAGGGTGTACTTGTTGACGCCGATGACCGGCTGGCGGCCGGAATCGATACGGGCCTGCGTGCGGGCCGCGGCCTCCTCGATGCGCATCTTCGGGATGCCCTGTTCGATGGCCTTGGCCATACCGCCGGCCTGCTCCACCTCCTGGATCCGCTCCCACGCACGACGAGCCAGCTGATCGGTCAGCTTCTCGACGTAGGCGGAACCGGCCCACGGGTCGACGGTCTGGGTGGTCTTCGACTCCTGCTGGATGAACAGCTGGGTGTTACGCGCGATGCGGGCCGAGAAATCCGTCGGCAGCGCGATGGCCTCATCCAGGGCGTTGGTGTGCAGCGACTGGGTGTGACCCTGCGTCGCCGCCATCGCCTCGATGCAGGTGCGGGCCACATTGTTGTAGACGTCCTGCGCGGTCAGCGACCAGCCAGAGGTCTGCGAGTGCGTACGCAGCGACATCGACTTCGGGTTCTTCGGCCCGAACTGACGCACCAGGCGCGCCCACAGCATGCGGGCCGCGCGCATCTTGGCCACCTCCATGAAGAAGTTCATGCCCACCGCCCAGAAGAAGGACAGGCGCGGCGCGAACTGGTCCACGTTGAGGCCCACGGACTCGCCGGCACGGATGTACTCCACGCCGTCGGCCAGGGTGTAGGCCATCTCGATGTCCGCCGTGGCCCCGGCCTCCTGCATGTGGTAACCCGAAATGGAGATCGAGTTGAATCGCGGCATGTTGGCGGAGGTGTAGGCGAAGATGTCCGCGATGATCTGCATCGACGGCGCAGGCGGGTAGATGTAGGTGTTGCGGACCATGAACTCCTTCAGAATGTCATTCTGAATGGTTCCGGCCAGCTGCTCGGGCTTCACGCCCTGCTCCTCAGCCGCCACGACGTACAGCGCCAGCACCGGAAGCACCGCGCCGTTCATCGTCATGGACACAGACATCTGATCCAGCGGGATGCCGTCGAACAGCTGACGCATGTCCAGGATGGAATCGACGGCGACACCGGCCATGCCGACGTCTCCGGCCACGCGGGGGTGGTCCGAGTCGTAGCCACGGTGGGTGGCCAGGTCGAACGCGATCGACAGGCCCTTCTGGCCGGCGGCCAGGTTGCGTCGGTAGAACGCGTTGGACTCCTCAGCGGTGGAGAAACCCGCGTACTGGCGGATGGTCCACGGCTGGTTGACGTACATCGTCGCGTAGGGGCCACGCAGGAACGGCGGGATGCCGGGCGCGGTCTCCAGAAAATCCACGTCAGCCAGATCCGAACCGCGGTACAGCGGCGGCACCAGGATGTGCTCCGGCGTCTGCCACCCGGCCGAATGCCCGATGTGATGGTTGATCGAATCGAACGTCTCCTCAGCGTTGGCCGCGACGGCCGCCGAGAAGTCGATATCGGTAAAGCGGGGGATGGTCATATCAGGCTCCCAACTTGCTGAGGGTGGTTTCGAGCAGCTCGACCACGTTCATGCCGTCGAACACGTTGCCGTCGACGGCGGCCTCGCCGCCCTCGCCCAGCTCCTTGACCTGGCCGGCCACGAGCACCGTCTCCGCGCCGGCCGCACGAAGCGCCTCAGCGACGGCGACGCCCTGCTCGGCGTAAACCTTGGCGGACGAACACAGCACCGCAACCGTGGTGCCCTGCTCCTTGAGCTGACGCGCGAAGTCCTCCGGCGTGGTGCCCTCCGCGATGGGGGTGTCGATGCCGCCCACGTGGAACAGGTTGCCGGTGAAGCCCTCGCGGGCGCCGAAGTCGCGCCGCGTGCCGAGGCAGGCGAGCAACACCTTCGGGGCATTGCCGTCGAAGCGGGCCTTCTCAGCGCGGTCGCGCAGCTCCTCGAAGATCTGCGAGTCGCGCACCAGCGTGAGGCCACCCAGCTCGGGAGCCTCCGGGCGGGCCTTGGCCTGCACCGGCTTCTCCGTGTGGTTGGGGAACATCGACACACCGGTCAGCGGCAGCTTGCGGGTGGACAGCGCCTTGGCACGCTCGGCGTTCAGCTCGTCGAGCTGCGCCTTGACCGTGCCGTCGGACAGCGCCTTGACGAAACCCTCGGCGTCGAGCTGCTGGAACACGCCCCAGGCGGCTTCGCTGAGCTGCTTGGTCATTGACTCGACGAACCAGGCGCCGCCGGCGGGATCGTTGACGCGCCCCACGTTGGACTCCTCCGCCAGGAGGAGCTGCGTGTTGCGCGCGATGCGGCGGGAGAACTCCGACGGCAGGCCCCAGGCCACGTCGAAGGTCTGCACCGTCTGGATCTCGGCGCCGCCCACGGCCGCGCCGAACGACGACATGGTGCCGCGCAGCAGGTTGACGTAGGCGTCGTCACGCGAGATCTGACGCTCCGAGGTCACCGCATGCTGGATGGCGCCGCGCTTGGCCTCGCTCACCTCGAGCACCTCGCCCACCCGGTTCCACAGGCCGCGCAGCGCGCGGAGGCGGGAGATGGTGGCGAACTGGTTGGTGGTGGCCGAGACGCGGAACATGATGGCGCCGAACGCCTCATCCGCGCTGAGCCCGGCGTCGACCAGGGCTCGGACGTACTCGACGCCCGCGGCGATGGCGTAGGCCAGCTCATGCACGTCGCCGGCGCCCGCGTTGTGGAACACGGTGGCGTCCACGACGATGGGCCGCATGTTCGGGAACGGCTTGGCCAGCTCCACGGCCTCCTTCAGGACGCTCAGATCCGGCTCGGTGCCGGCGAGGGCCGCCGCGCCGATCGGGTCGATGCCGAAGCTGCCGGTCATGCCGGCGCTGTCCTTCTCGCTGTCCGCGAGGAACGCGGCCAGGGCCTTGGCGGCCTCCAACTGCTGCGTCTTCGACGTGAGGTAGACGGGGGCGAGGTCCAGTAGGACGTCGGCCAACACCGTCGGGATGTCTTCAGGCTTGATGGCATCGGGATCCACGCGCAGGTACACGGCCGTGCCGCCGCGCTCCAGATCCTGCAGCACGAGACGACGGGTCTCCGCCGCGTCGGGATCCTCGTGCAACTGGGCGACATGCCAGCCGCCCATCTCTCCGGAGCGCACCGTTGTGCCGCGCACGAACGGGGCCACGCCCGGGAAACCGAGCTCGTCTGCGCCATCGCTCTTCACGTACAGCGGCTTAGTAGTCAGGCCGTCGACAGTGGTGCTGGTGAGGCGCTTGTACGCCTGCTCAATGTCCAGCTCCTTACCTTCGGGGCGCCTTCGGTTGAGGACCTTCAAGACCTCCTTCTCCCAGTCAGCCTGGGAGGGGGTGTCGAAGTCCGCGGCCAGGCTGAGATCGGCCGCACTGGTGGCTTGATCGCTCATAGCTCTCCGTCTTTCTAGGGGGTCAGACCCGCTTTCCAACCCTAGACCAGACGCTGTTCGCATCTGAGCGCGGGGCTCGAATAGCTGAGGGATCGCTTTCGGGGGAGAATGTCCACATGACCACTCTGGCCGTGATCCCCGCCCGTGGCGGCTCCAAAGGCATCCCGCGCAAGAACCTTCTTCCCATCGGCGGGAAACCGCTCATCGTGTGGACCATCGAGCAGGCGTTGGCGCTTGACGACGTGATCGTCGCCGTCTCGACGGAGGACGCCGAGATCTCTGCGGTCGCGCGCAACGCGGGCGCGTGGGTGATCCGCCGCCCAGTGGAGTTGGCGCAGGATGAGACGCCCACCGAACCGGTCGTCGTACACGCCATCGCCACCTGCGAGGCGCAGTACGGCCGCCCGGAGCGGGTGATGCTGCTGCAGGCCACTTCGCCCGTGCGGAAGCCCGGCACGCTGGCGCGGGCCTTGGCCGAGTTCGACGAGACCGGCGTGGACTCGCTGGTGGGCGTGGTACCGAACCCGCCGTTCCTGTGGTCCGTCGAAGGGGAGCAGACGGTGGCGCACTGGGACTGGGAGCACCGCCGTCGCCGCCAGGACATGAGGCCGGAGCAGCTGCGCTACCGGGAGACAGGCTCGGTGTACGTCACCAAGCCCGACATCTACGAGACGCTGGGAAACCGGATGGGCGGCAAGATTGGCCTGTTCGTGATGGACGAGGCCGAGGGCGTCGACATCGACACGCTGCACGACGCGTCCCTGGCGGAATCGATGCTGTTGTAGCCTCTGCGCTGGCATCCTTGTCGGAACCGACGAGGAGCAGGATGGATTTTGGCGAAGCGTTCCGACAGTGGCTGTCAGAGCCGGAACCGGAGCGGTATCGAAACCTGGGGCGGTTCATCCCGCCGACCTGGCCGTTGCCGCCGAGGGGGGTGTTCTTCCACAGGGATCTGGGTGAGGCCTGTAGGTGAGGTTGTTGAAGGCCCAGCCCGGGGTGAAGACTCCGTTTGTTTCGGCGGTCGTGGCTTTGTGGCTCCGCGCCGTCCAAGCAGCGCCGGGATGGCGAAGTGCCGCACCTCTGGCGGTATCCTTCGGCATGTGTCCCTGGTAGGAGGAACAAGGTGAGTCGGCTGATTCCGCGCGGTGCGGTCGTCGCTGGGCTGGGCAAGCGTGTCCTGGCAGCGGTGATCGACGCCCTGCCGTTCCTGCTCATCGGCGGCCTGAGTTGGCTCGCCACGCGGCTGTCAGACCAGCCGACGGTGGTGTTGGTCACCAGCATCGCCGCGGGTGTGCTCAGTTTGGCGTTCGCCCTGTACCAGTGGTGGGCATACGCCAGCCGCGGAGCCGGCCTCGGCGCGCAGCTCACGGGCCTGAGGCTCGTCTCGATCAAGGACGGCCAGCCCATCGGCTGGTGGCGCGTGTTCCTGCGCTATCTGATCTTCGGCGCGCTGATGGGCACCGTGGTGGGCGGCATCGCGATGCTGGTGTTCCTCGTCATCCATGAGCGTCGCCAGGGCTGGCACGACATGGCCACGAAGGCCGTGGTGGTGCAGCCCAAGAAGTCTGAGGCCCGCGCCACGGCCAGCGAGAAGAAGAAGACGGCGAAGGCCACCACCGTCGGCCTGCCGCCGCACCTGGCCAGCTCGTTCAGCCCCCAGGCGGGCACCACCTCCGCCCCCAGCCAGAGCCGGGATTCGTTTGCTCCCAAGGGCGGGCAGCCTTCCTCGGCTCCCAGCGCGGCGCCCCAGCCGTCGGCCCCGGATTGGCTGCCCGGTGTGCAGTCGGAGCCCGTGCAGCCCGCCGCGCAGCAGCCCTACCCTCAGCAGCAGGCTCAGCCGCCCGCCACCGGCCAGTGGCAGGCACCCACCGGGTTCCAGCAGTCCCCGCAACCGCAGACCACCCAGTTCCCCGCGCCGCAGCCTTCGGCTCCGCAGCCGCAGCCCTCGCCCTGGAACTCGCAGCCGCCCACCCCACCCGTGCAGCCCTCGAAGCCGCAGGCCCAGTGGATCCCGCTGCCCACCCCCGCGTCGGTCATCGAACCCTCGGTGAAGGTGCGCCCCCGCAACTTCGGCGAGGGTTCGATGACCGACGCGGGGGTGGGCAGCGGGATCCACTGGGCCTGCGGCTTCGAGGGCTGCACGGGTGGGGGGTTCCAGCAGTCCCCGCAACCGCAGACCACCCAGTTCCCCGCGCCGCAGCCTTCGGCTCCGCAGCCGCAGCCCTCGAAGCCGCAGGCCCAGTGGATCCCGCTGCCCACCCCCGCGTCGGTCATCGAACCCTCGGTGAAGGTGCGCCCCCGCAACTTCGGCGAGGTGGACGACGACGAGGGCACCAGGATCGCCAACGTGCCCGCGCGGGCCGGCCGCGCCGGCGACGAGGGCTGGTATGTGCGCCTCGACGACGGTCGCGAGGTTGACCTCAAGGTCACCGTGCTTCTCGGCCGCAACCCGCAGAAGGGTGCGGACGACGACGAGGTGCAGCTTGTGCCCGCCTCCGGCGACGGCCGGATGATCTCGCGCACGCACGTACAGATCGGCACCGACCCGCGAGGCGTCTACGTCGTCGACCGCGGCTCCACCAACGGCACCGCCGTGGTGACCGCCGGCGGCGAGCTGGAGCCCTGCCCCGCCGGCACTCAGGTGCGCGTCCGCGAGGGCCAGCAGGTCAGTTACGGAAACCGCTGGTTCACCGTGCTGCGCCGCCCCATCGTCTGACCGGCCCCGATGATGTGGGCGGTGAGCGCCCATTGACGGGCTCTGGTCGCACGAATTGTCTGCAGCTCTGACCATTAGGATCGACCCATGCTGCTGAGCGACCGCGACATCCGTGCCGAGATCCACTCGGGCAACATCGTCCTCGACCCGTGGGATCCGGAGATGGTGCAACCAGCCTCCGTCGACGTCCGGATGGACAGGTGGTTCCGCGTCTTCGAGAACCACCGCTACCCGTCGATCGATCCTGCTGAGGACCAGCCGGAGCTCACGCGCATGATCGAGGTGGCCGACGGCGAGCCGTTCGTGCTGCACCCGGGAGAGTTCGCGCTGGCCTCCACCTACGAGAAGATCACCCTCGGCAGCGACGTGGCCGCCAGGCTCGAGGGCAAGAGCTCGCTGGGGCGCCTCGGCCTGCTCACCCACTCGACGGCGGGCTTCATCGACCCGGGCTTCTCCGGCCACGTCACGCTCGAGCTGTCGAACATGGCCACGCTGCCCATCAAGCTGTGGCCGGGGATGAAGATCGGCCAGTTCTGCTTCTTCCGCCTCAGCTCGGCCGCCGAGCATCCGTACGGGTCGTCGCAGTACGGGTCGCGGTACCAGGGGCAGCGGGGCCCCACGCCGTCGCGGTCCTTCCTCAACTTCCACCGCACCCAGATCTGAGGCGCCCGTGAGCGTCGGGAGGGGAATGGGCGGCGGCCGCGTGTTGGGCCGGCTCGCCACCGGGTCTGAGATCCGTGACCACAAGCTGGGCAGGGGCACCGCACGCCGCGTGCTGGCCTACGGTAAGCCGTTCGGCTGGCTCATCGTGCTGTTCCTGGTGACCGTGACCGTCGGCTCGGCACTGTCCGTCGTGCCGCTGCTGCTGTTCCAGCGGATCATCGACGACGGCGTGCTCGCCGGCGATGTGCGCCTCATCGTCATCCTGTCCTCAGCGGTGGCGGCGATGGCGTTGGGCTCGGCGCTGATCTCGATCCTGGAACGCTGGACCTCAGCCCGTATCGGCGAGGGCCTCATCTACTCGATGCGCACGCAGATCTTCGACCACGTGCTGCGCATGCCCATCGCGTTCTTCAGCCGCTCGCACACAGGCAAGCTGGTCTCGCGCCTCCAGTCTGACGTCAACGGGGCTCAGCAGGCGTTCACGTCCACATTGTCGTCGCTGGTGTCCAACGGCGTCACGCTGATCCTCGTGCTGGGCTCCATGCTGGTGCTCTCCTGGCCGCTGACGCTCGGCGCGCTGGTCCTCCTGCCGGTGTTCATGGTGCCCGCCGCGCTGGTGGGACGCCGGCTGGCCGATCTCTCCAGAGACCGGATGCAGTACCAGGCGGAGATGTCGGCCACCATGACGGAACGGTTCTCCGTCTCCGGCGCGCTCCTGGTCAAGCTGTTCGGCAACCACGACACGGAGAACTCCACCTTCGCGGGGCAGGCGAAGAATGTGGCGGACACAGGCGTGAAGATCGCCATGACGTCGCGGGTGTTCATGACGGCGCTCACGTTCGTCGGGGCGCTGGCCACCGCGCTGTTCTACGGCTTCGGCGGCTACGGCGCCGTGCAGGGCCAGCTCACCGTCGGCACCCTCACCGCGTTGGTCGCTCTGCTGGCCCGGCTGTACGGACCGCTGATCCAGCTCAGTTCGCTGCGCGTCGACATCATGACGGCGCTGGTCAGCTTCGAGCGGGTCTTCGAGGTGCTCGACCTCAAGCCGCTCATCGTCGACGCACCCGACGCCAAACCCGTCTCGGGTAAGCCGAGCGTCACGTTCAGGGACGTCTGGTTCACCTACCCCGATGCGGAGCAGGTCTCGCTGGAATCCCTGGAGCCGACGTCGGCCGTGGGGGAGTCGGCCAACGAGCCGGTGCTCCGCGGCGTGACGTTCGATGCGCAGCCCGGCCAGACCGTCGCTCTCGTCGGCCCGTCCGGCGCGGGCAAGACCACCATCACCCACCTGTTGGCCAGGCTCTACGACGTGGATTCGGGCAGCGTGGAGATCGGCGGCGAGGATGTGCGCAAGCTCACTCTCGCGTCGCTGCAGGACGAGATCGGCTACGTCACGCAGGACGCGCACCTGTTCCACGACACCATCGGCTCCAACCTGCGCTACGCCAAGCCGTCGGCCACCGACGAGGAGCTGTGGGCCGCGCTCGAGGCCGCCCAGATCGCCGGGCTGGTGCGTCGGCTGCCCGACGGCATGGGCACCGTCGTCGGCGAGCGCGGCTACCGGTTGAGCGGCGGCGAGCGGCAACGGTTCGCTATCGCGCGCCTGCTGCTGAAGGCCCCGCCCATCCTGGTGCTCGACGAGGCCACCGCCCACCTCGATTCCGAGTCTGAGCACCTCGTGCAGCAGGCCCTCGACAACGCGCGCGAGGGACGCACGTCAATCGTGATCGCGCACCGCTTGTCCACGGTGCGCCACGCGGATCAGATCCTCGTGGTGGAAGGGGGCCGCATCGCGGAGAGTGGCACGCACTCGGAGCTTCTCGCCGCCGGCGGACATTACGCCACGCTGTACTCCACCCAGTTCGCCGAGTAGCCCTGTGGCGGACATGGCAGCGTCTGTGCCAACCGCAACGTTCACGTGGTGTTTCCCTGGGTAGGGAGCTCCGTTCACGTGCTGGGGGCAGCATCGGAGCCGCCCTAGTCAGTGGAGGTTCCCGATGCGCAAGCCGTTCGTCGCGCTGCTCACCGCGATGTCGTTGATCGCCACCCTGGTGGCGGCCGTCGCCGCCCCAGCCCGCGCGGTGGAGCCGCCTGCCATCGTCGTGACGGAGATCGCCGCGGACCATCCAGGCGTGGACAACTTCGAGTTCTTCGAGCTCACCAACACCTCTGCCCGTGCTGTTCCCGTAACTGCGTGGCGTCGGTGCCGTCGGGCGATGTGTCCACCGATGACAGCGTCGATGCTGGATGCGGCCGCGCCCGGAGGGCTCAGTAGTCGTCGCCAGCCTCGACGTCGGCACCGTCGGCGCCCTCGAGAACAGCCGCGCTGCCGCTGAGACCCAGGCGCGTGGCGCCGGCCTCGACCATGGCGTTGGCGGAGGCGAAGTCGCGGATGCCGCCGCTGGCCTTGACACCCAGGCGGTCGCCCACGGTCTCTGCCATCAGCTTCACGGCGTGCGCGGAGGCGCCGCCGGAGGGATGGAAGCCGGTCGACGTCTTCACGTAATCGGCGCCCGCTGCCTCCGATGCCTTGCAGGCGGCGACGATCTCGTCGTCGGTGAGGGCGGCGGACTCGATGATGACCTTCAACAGAACGTCCGGGGCGGCCTCGCGGACGGCGCGAATCTCCTCTTCCACGAGGTCTGCCCGGCCCTCCTTCAGCAGCCCGATGTTGATGACCATGTCCACCTCGTCTGCGCCCAGTTTGGCGGACTCGGCGGCCTCGGCAGCCTTGGCGGCGGGCGTGTGGTTGCCGGAGGGGAAGCCGCACACCGTGGCCACCTTGACCTCGCCGAGTTCCTCGGTGATGGGGAGCATCGAGGGGGAGACGCACACCGAGAAGGTGCCCAGTTCGCGGGCCTCTGCCACGAGCGCCGCCACCTGGGCGCGCGTCGAATCGGTCTTCAGGAGGGTGTGGTCGATCATCTTGGCGAGCGCCGAGCGGGTGATCTGCATGGTGTTCCTTTCGTCCCCTGCATCGTAGCCGTCGGTTTGATCCTGCCATGCGCCAGAAACTCTGGACGCTGACCCCATCGACCAGCACGACGTGCGAACGGGTAGCACGTTGCGACACCTCCGTGGGCGGTCCCGGAACAAACCCGGCGGCCATGTCGCGCCGAGGTCGTGATCAGATCGGCTGCGGGGGCCCTTCATCGTGCCGAGGTCCTCGTTTCTCGGACGTGCCACTCTCAGGGGCCAAGGGGAGGGTCACGGTGAACGCCGTCCAGCCTGGGCGGCTGCTCACCATCGCTGAGCCGCCGAAGCCCTCGGCGATCGCGCGGACGATCGCCAGGCCCAGCCCCGTCGAGGGGATGGGGGAGTGGGCGCGGGAGTCGTCGGCCTTCGAGAACCTCTCGAACACGCGCGACAGGGTCTCTTCCGGGATCCCCGGCCCGTTGTCGGCGACCTCGATGACCGCCCGGTCCCCGTGCCGACGCACGCAGGTGCGCACGACGGTGCCGGGCGGGGTGTGGGTGCGGGCGTTGCTGAGCAGGTTGATCATCACCTGATGCAACTGGTCCGCCTCCGCCAAGACGATCACCTGCGGCTCCGGCAGGTCCAGTTGCCAGACGTGCTCCCGGCTGGAGGCCTGCGCGTCGCTGACGGCGTTGAGGACCACCTCGACGGCGTCGACGGGTCGCGCCTCCACCTGCGTGTCGGCATCCAACCGGGCCAGCAGCAGGAGGTCGTTGACGAGCTTGGTCATGCGCTGCGACTCGGAGTCGATGCGCTGCAGCGCGAACGACTTCTCGCCCTCCGGGGCCCGGTCGGCAAGTTCGCTGTAGCCGCGGATCGCGGCCAGGGGGTTGCGCAGTTCGTGCGACGCGTCGGCCACGAAGCGGCGCAGCTTCACCTCGGAGCCCTCGCGGGCGGCCAGGGCGCTCTCCACCCTGTCGAGCATCTCGTTGAAGGCCGTGGCCAGGCGGGTGACCTCGTTGTTCTCCGGCAGCGGGCCCACGGCCACACGGGGCACCTCGACGCGGCCCCGGTCCAGTTGGAGGCGGCTGACCTGGTCTGCGGTGTTGGTGAGCGCGGACAGCGGGCGGGTCGCCCGGCCCAGCACCTCTCGGGTCACCATGGCGGTGATCGCGACGGCGGTCAGGGAGATGCCCATCGCGAAGAGTGTCAGCCACATCAGGGAGCGGTCGATGTCTCCGGTGGGGAGGCCCACGGACACCTTCCCGAGGCGGGTGTTGCGCGCCTCGACGCGGTACTTGCCCATCCCCGGCAGCGTGACGGTGCGCTTCTCACCGTCGGCGGGCAGCTCGATGAGGATCACCATCGCCTGCGTGGTCACCTTGTCGACCACGCCGTCCTCGATGACGCTGCCCACCCCGTCGCCGTAAGGGAGTTCCAGCGCGATCACGGTGCCCATCCGCATACCGGGGGTTTCGATGCCGGGCACGGAGTCGCCGCTGACCTGCCCCGGCACGCGACTCTGGCGCACCTGTGCGCTGTCCAGCTCGTTGTCGAGCTGGTTATACAGGATCGTGCCAGCGGCGAACACTGTCACCAGGCCCACCACGATGGCCAGCACCGCGACGGTGATGACCACGCGGGGCTGGATCTGGGCGGCTAGCGAGCCGCGTCGCTGTGGGCTCATCCCGCCGCCGGGCGCAGCACGTAGCCCGCGCCGCGCATGGTGTGGATCATGGGCTCGCGGTTCGCGTCGATCTTCTTGCGCAGGTAGGAGATGTACAGCTCCACGACGTTGGCCTGGCCGCCGAAGTCGTAGTTCCACACGCGGTCGAGGATCTGCGCCTTCGACAGCACCCGCTTCGGGTTGCGCATCAGGAACCGCAGCAGTTCGAACTCGGTGGCCGTCAGGCTGATGGGCTCGCCAGCGCGGGTGACCTCGTGCGACTCCTCGTCGAGGATCAGATCCCCGACGACGATCTGCGTGTCCGGGCGGATCGTGGTGGCCCCGGAGCGGCGCAGCAGCCCGCGCAGCCGGGCGATGACCTCCTCCAGGGAGAAGGGCTTGGTGACGTAGTCGTCGCCGCCGGCGGTGAGCCCTGCGATGCGGTCTGTCACGCCGTCCTTGGCGGTGAGGAAGATCACCGGCACATCGGGATCCTCGGTGCGGATGCGTCGCATCACCTCGAGGCCGTCGAAATCCGGCAGCATCATGTCGAGCACCAGGGCATCGGGCTGCGCCTCGCGGGCGACCCGTACGGCTTCGGCCCCGGTGGTGGCCGTGTACACATCCCAGCCCTCGTACCGCATCGCCATCGACAGCAGTTCGATGAGGCTGGGCTCGTCGTCGACGGTGAGGATCCGGATGGGCGTGCCGTCCGGGCGGGTCAGGGGTTCTGCGTGGACCATGCCCCTACTCTTCCACCCCACGGTGGGTGAAAGCTATGGGGTTCCTGTGTGAACCTTGTGCGCTCAGGGTCCAGGGCGCTCGATGACCTGGGTGTGGGCATCCTCGTCGACCGGGTCGACGCGGGTGCTGCCGGAGAGGTCCGTCTCCGGGTACGACGTGGGGCGCGGCTCGCGGGGCGCCCGCACGGCGCGGTCCCGCGGGTCGGTGGCGATGAGTGGGCCGCTCTTGTCGTCCTTGGGGCGCAGGAACAGGTGGTCGAGCCCGGCGCGGCCGGAGCCGAAGGCCAGGAACAGCAGCCCCGCAGCCGCCAGGACGGCGTTGTACTCCCACCCGCCGTCGTGCTGGTAGAAGCCCTCATCGATGCGGGCGGTCAGCGCCACAGCGACGTTCTGGATGATCATGCCCAGCCCCACCAGCGGCGTGGCGAGGCCGAAGATCAGCAGCGCGCCGCCGATCAGCTCGAAGGCGATGGTGGCGATGACGAGGCCCTCCGCGCTGGGCAGGCCGACACCCTCGAGGATGTTCGACTGGCTCTCGAGCCCCGTGAGCGTCCAGCGGTACCAGCCGTGCGCGATCAGCGTCACGCCCACCACCAGCCGGGCCACCAGCAGCGCAAGATCACGCACCACCTTCAGAAAGGCTTCCATCTTCAGCTCCTAGCGTCGTCCTCGGCGATCGCCTCGCCGTGGATCAGCTTGCCAGATGATCCCCGCCCGAGGTGCTCCAACGCGAGGCGTCCCACCATTTGCTGATTGGTGACCGCGCGCTGGGCGCGACCGTTGGTGACGAAGCTGATGAACCAGCTCAGCAGGGTGGTGATGCGCTGCTTGAACCCTGCGATGTACAGCAGGTGCAGGAACAGCCAGGCCAGCCACGCGACGAAGCCCGTCAGCTGCAGCTTGCCGATCTGGGTGACGGCCGCGAACTTGGAGATGGTGGCCATCGAGCCCTTGTCCCGGTACCGGAAGGGGCCGGGCGGCGTGGTGTGGCTCGCCCGGGCCTTGATCTGCGCCGCCACGTGCTGGGCGCCCTGGATCGCGCCCTGAGCCACGCCGGGGACGCCGGGCACCGCGGCCAGGTCGCCCACCACGAAGACCTCGGGGTGGCCGGGGATGCTGAGGTGCTCGTCGACGACGACCCGCCCCGCCCTGTCGAGCTCCGCCTCGGACTGGTCCGTCAGCACCTTTCCGAGCTCGCTGCCCTGCACGCCTGCGGCCCACACCTTGCAGAACGACTCCACGCGGTGGGTGGCACCGTCCTTCGTGCGGTACGTCAGCCCGTCGTCGTCGACATCGGTGACGATGGCTCCCAACTGCACCTCGACGCCCAGCTTCTCCAAGGTCTGCTGCGTCTTCTGGCCCAGCCGGGGGCCGAAGGGTGGCAGCACCTGGTCTGCGCCGTCGATCAGCACGACGCGTGCGGCGGACGGGTCGATGGAGCGGAACTCGTTGCGCAGGGTGGACACGGCCAGTTCGCGGATCTGGCCGGCCATCTCGACGCCGGTGGGGCCAGCGCCCACCACGGCGAACGTCAGCAGCTTGCGTCGTTCCTCGGGGTCGACGGTGAACTCGGCCACCTCGAAGGACTTGAGGATGCGCGCCCTGAGCTCCAGCGCGTCGTCGATGGTCTTCATGCCGGGGGCGAAGGTGCGGAAGTGGTCGTTGCCGAAGTAGCTCTGGCCGGCGCCGGCGGCGACGATGAGCGTGTCGTAGGCCGTCTCCTGATAGGTGTTGTGGAAGCGCCACTTGACCACGCGGTTGGTCAGGTCGATGTCCTCCACCAGGCCCAGCAGCACCTGCACGTTCTTCTGGCGGCGCAGGATCTCGCGGGTGGGTGGGGCGATCTCGCCCTCGCTCAGCACGCCCGTGGCCACCTGGTACAGCAGTGGTTGGAACAGATGGGTGTTGGTCTTGGCGATGAGGGTGATCTCCACGTCTGCGCCCTTGAGCGCCTTGGCTGCGAAGAGCCCGCCGAAGCCGGACCCGATGATGACGACACGATGCATTCACCCAGACTAATCGGTAGAGAGTTGTGGCGGAAAAGTGTCGACTCCCCGTGGGAGTACGCTTACGCGGTGCGAAACTGGCTGTGGGTGTTGGCGGGGCTGCTGAGCGTTCTGGTTCTCGTCGGCGCGGCCTTCCTCGACGCACGGGGCCTGTTGGAGGGCGGCGCGCCCTGGTGGCGCGTGTTCGTCTCCCTCACCGCCCACGTCGTGCTCCTCACCGCCTGGTGGCAGTTGGGCCCGCGCTGGCACCGGCCGGTGACGACGGCGGCGCTCTGGTCGCTGCCCATGCTCGCCGCCCTGCCGCTCCATTCCCGCGATGCGTACGCCTACGCCGCCACCGGCTGGCAGGTGGCCCGCGGCATCAACCCGTACGAGACGCCCATCGGGCAGGCGGGGCAGCCCGGCCTGCTGGTGGGGGTCCACTGGCATGAGACCACGTCGGTCTACCCGTCCCTGCAGTTGGACATCTTCGGGCTCCTCTCCCGTCTCACCGGCGGCGACCTCTTCTGGACCCCGGCGGCGATGCGCCTCCAGAGCGTCCTGGCGCTGGTCATCCTGGCCTGGGTGCTTCCGCGCCTCGCCCGTCAGTTCGGGGTCGACGAGCGGCTGGCGCTGTGGGCGGGCCTGCTGAACCCCGTCATCCTCGTGCAGTGGATCGGCGGCGCGCACAACGATTCGCTGATGGTGGCCCTGGCCGTCGCCGCGTTCCTGGCGGTCACCGACCTGGGCTGGCGCGGCTGGCGGGGGCTCATCGTCGCCGGCCTGCTGCTGGGTACCGCCATGGGGATCAAGCAGTCGGCCGCGCTGTTCGGACTGGGTGTGGTGGCGGTGGCGTGGCGCCTCCGTCGGCCCGCACGCTCCTCCTGGTGGCAGCTCGCCGCAGTGGCGGTGGTGCCCGGCGCCATCACGGTGCTGACCTTCCTGGCGACCTCCGTGAACTGGGGGCTCGGCTGGCGCAACCCCACGGCGGGCAACCCGGTGGGTGCCTCCAGCAACGCGCCGCTGTCCTGGGTGGCGTCCTTCTTCCGCTACCGCCAGATCCTCCCGGAGGGGGTCTCCGACGGCGCGATCGGGCTGGTCTCCACCATGCTGGTGGCCGTGGCGGTGGTGCTGTGCTGGGTGAAGTGGGGGCCCAAGGGCAGGGCGACGGGGGACGAGCCGTGGATCTTCACCGTGGCGGTGCTGGTCTCGTTCATGTTCTTCGCGCCCGCGCTGCAGCCCTGGTACCTCACGTGGGTGCTGCCGCTGTACGTGTTCCTGCCGCGCTCGGAGTTGGCGGACAAGATCTTCCTCACCGTCGTAGCGGCGTTCGCGCTGCTGCCCGCGTTGCAGGATGCACTGGCACCGTACGTCGCGATGATGATCGTCGCCGTCCCCCTGTGGTGGCGGTGGCGGCGCAGCATCGTCGGCCCACCGGCCGAGGTGACGCGAGACCCTGGGACGATGCCCTTCCCGCGCCAGTTCCGTTAGGTTCGAGCCATGTCGAGCGTCCCCTGGTCTGAGCGTGCCACCGAATGGGCCGTGCACGTCCACGGGCTGGTGAAGAGGTTCGGCCACAAGAGCGTCCTGAAGGGGCTGGATTTCCACGTGCCCCGAGGCGGCATCCACGCGCTGCTGGGGCCCAACGGCTCGGGCAAGACCACCTCCATCCGCATCCTGTTGGGTCTCGTGCGCGCCGACGCGGGCGAAGTGCATCTGCTGGGCCACGAGGTGCCGCGTGAGCTGCCCGCGGTGATCGGCCGGGTGGGTGCCATCGTCGAGAGCCCCAAGTTCGCCCCCCGGATGACTGGGCGGCACAACCTCGACGTGCTCGCCGATTCGATCGGCGTGCGCCGCCGCCGGGTCACCGAGGTGCTGCTCGAGGTGGGGCTGGGGGAGGAGGCCGATCGCCCGTTCGCCACGTACTCGCTGGGCATGCGGCAGCGCCTCGCGATCGCCGCGACGCTGCTGAAGAGCCCCGAGCTCCTGATCTTCGACGAGCCCACCAACGGGCTCGACCCCGTCGGTATCCGCGACATCCGCGCCACGATGCGCCAGTTGGCGGATGCGGGGCGCACGGTGCTGCTGTCGTCGCACATCCTCAGCGAGATCGAGCAGTTGGCGGATTCGGTCTCCGTCATCGGTCGCGGCCGCATCCTGGCGGAGGGGACGATGGACGAGATCCGCGGGGGCGCGGAGCCGCACGTCTACGTGGGTGTCGACCGTCCCACCCTGGCCGCAGACATCCTGCGTGCGGGGGGTTGGCGCGCGGAGGCCGCCGACGGTGGCCTGAAGGTGACCACCCGCAACGGCACCGCGCCGGACGGGGCTGCGGTGGCCGAGGCGCTCGGCACCCACGGAATCTGGCCGTACCGTCTGACCAACGAACGCACTTCCCTGGAGGCGGCGTTCCTCGAGCTCACCCGGGGAGAAGATCTCATCGGGGCTCAGGGCGGTGGCTGAGTGAGCTTCTCCCATCTTCTGTTGGCCGAGGTGTCCAGACTGCGGTACCGCTCGCGAGCGCTGCTCGGCGCGCTGGCCATGCTGCTCCTGAGCCTGGTCGGACCACCCATGTGGATGCGCAACACCGCACCGGTCAGCCCGGCGGAATACGAGGAGGCCGCCGCCGCCTACGAGGCGAGCCTGCCGGACTGCGGCAACTGCACCGTCGAGACGTATCTGCGCGAAAGCTGGGATTTCTCGGACGTGGTGCACATCGGGATCGCGCCGTGGATGCTCATCCTCGCGGTGCTGGTGCTCATGCTGGTGATGGTCTACGTCGGCAGCGACTTCTCGTCGGGCGTGATCACCACGCAGTTGACGTTCACCCCCAACCGGATGCGGCTGCTCGTCGGCCGGGTGCTGGTCTCGGGCCTGCTGGGCGCGATCCTCATGGGCATCGCGGTGCTGGCCTCGTCGGCGTTGAGCATCGTGTGGTTCGTGGCCCTCAACGGGTATGCGTCGCTGCCGGTGGGATCCGGGCTACTGGGTGTCATGGGAGCATCCCTGCTCCTGGGCCTGATCGTCGGAATCCTCGGCGCGCTGCTGGTGTTCCTGTTCCACGGCGCCGCGGTGGCGATGTCGCTGGTGGCGGCCATCCTCGTGGGCACCACCCTCTTCGAGATCCTCGCCATCGACAGCACCCTGCCCCCGCACTGGCTGTACCACCTCATCCCCACGCGGCACGCGGAGTCGCTCGTCGTCGGCATGTCCCGCCGGAGCTATGACCAGTACCCGCTGGGCTCCACGACGGCGCTCACGCCGGAGGAGTCGCTGCTGTTCTTCGTCGGCCTGATAGTGCTGGGGGCCGTGTTGGCAGCGGTCGTGTTCCACCGTCGCGACATCAAGAACTGACCGATCTGGCGCTTCGGTCAGCCGGCGGACGGCAAAGGGGCATGCCCTAGACTCCACCCCATGCGTTACGTCTCCACCCGCGACCTGACGGGCGCGCCCGGGCTGCCGTTCAGCGACATCCTCCTCGAGGGGCTGGCGGCCGACGGCGGGCTGTACCTGCCGGAGAGCTACCCGCAGGTCAGCACCGAGCAACTCGACGCGTGGCGCACGCTGCTGGCCGAGGAGGGCTACGCGGCGCTGGCGTTCGAGATCGTCTCGCTGTTCATCGACGACATCCCCGCCGAAGATCTGCGGGGCATCGTGCAGCGGGCCTACGAGCCGTCGAAGTTCCTCGACCCCGCCGTCGTCCCGGTCACGCGGCTGGAGGACGGGCTGTGGCTGGCGCACCTGAGCAACGGTCCGTCGGTCGCGTTCAAGGACATGGCCATGCAGTTGCTCGGGGAGCTGTTCGCCTACGAGCTGGGCCGCCGCGGCGAGACCATCACCATCGTCGGCGCCACCAGCGGCGACACCGGCTCCTCCGCCATGTACGCGCTGCAGGGTAAGCCCGGCGTGCGGGTCTTCATGCTGTCGCCCAAGGGACGGATGACCCCGTTCCAGCAGGCGCAGATGTTCTCCCTCGACGACCCGGCGATCGTCAACATCGCCGTCGACGGCGTCTTCGACGACTGCCAGGACATCGTCAAGGCCCTCAACTCGGATGCGGACTTCAAGACCCGCCACCGCGTCGGCGCCGTCAACTCCATCAACTGGGCCCGCCTGCTGGCACAGGTGGTCTACTACTTCGCCGCCTGGCTCCAGGTGACGGATCATGAGCCCGGCCCCGTCAGCTTCGCCGTCCCGTCGGGCAACTTCGGCAACATCGCCGCCGGCCACATCGCGCGCCAGATGGGGCTGCCCATCCACCGCCTGATCCTCGCCACCAACGAGAACAACGTGCTGGAGGAGTTCTTCCGCACCGGTGTCTACCGCGTGCGCTCCGGTGCCGAGACGCTCGCCACGAGCTCACCGTCGATGGACATCTCCAAGGCCTCCAACTTCGAGCGGTTCGTCTTCGACCTGCTGGGCCGCGACGGGGAGCAGGTGCGCTCGCTGTTCGTCGACTCCCTCGCCGAGGACGGCTCCTTCGACCTCAGCGGCACCCCCGAGTTCCGGAGCCAGGAGGAGCGTTTCGGCTTCGTAGCCGGACAGTCGACGCATCAGGACCGGCTGACCGAGATCCGCCGGGTGTACGAAGCCGACGGCGTGATCATCGACCCGCACACCGCTGACGGGGTGCACGTGGCGAGGGGGAGCGGCGTCGACGGCACGATCATCGTGTTGGAGACCGCCCTGCCGGTGAAGTTCGCCGAGACCATCGTCGAGGCGATCGGCGTGGTCCCCCCGCGTCCCGAGCGCTTCGAAGGGATCGAGGACCTGCCCCGCCGCGTCGTCGACGTCCCCAACGACCCCGCCGCCGTCCGCGAGATCATCGAGGCATCTGGTCCCTGAGCGTCGCCCCGGGAGCTTGCGAGCCAGGCGACGACGAAGGGCCCCCGCAGCGTGTCTGTTACCTGATGCACAGGTCGTATCCGCTGTCTCTGATGGAGGCCTTCGTCGCCCAAGCAGAAGGCACTTGCGTACCTCCGATCCGGCCACTCCTTCGCGTTTCGCTGATCCCTCGAGCGGGCCGTTTCGTGGGCCGACGATCTTGCCGTGCCTGCGGGTGGGATACTGCCGTTAGAGACTTGGGGGGGTTGCGATGAACAAGTGCCGGGCGTGTGGCAGGCCGACCGTCGTGGAGGTGTGCGCGGACTGCGCGCGGTGGATCAATCCGCCCGGTCAGCAGGCAGGACCCCAGCAGATCCCCACTCCTCAGGCGCAGCCCACCGCGGCTGGCGCCCCGGCGACCACAGCTGGGCCTGGCGCCCCGCCTGAGGGCTGGTACCGCCAGCCCACGCAGCAGATGCCTCAACCGCAGCATCAGGTTCCTCAGCCGCAGTATCAGACATCACCGCACGGGTGGCAGGAGGCGCAACCCATGGCGCCTGAAGAGAAGCGCAACCGCTGGCTGCTGCCCATCGGGATGGGCGTGGCGGTGTTCCTCGTCGGCGGGCTCCTGGCGGCGCTGTGGTTGCTGGGCGGTGAAGGCGACGACGTCGCCGCGCCGGCCCCCGTGACCCCGGTGGCGACAACGGAGGAACCCACCGAGGAGCCGAGGCCCGAGCAGACGACCCCCGCACCGGCGGCACCCTCGCCCACCGAGGTGGCGCCCGAGCCCGTCGTCGAGACGGTCTTCGTCACCGCGCAGCCGGAGCCCAGCACCCCGCAGCCGGTACGCACCGTGGTGGTGACCGCCGCCCCCCCCAGACGGTCTTCGTCACCGCGCAGCCGGAGCCCAGCCCCCCGCAGCCGGTACGCACCGTGGTGGTGACCGCCGCCCCCCCCGCCGCCCCACCCGCCGACGGCGAACGCATCTCGGCGGCCGACGCCGCGGCCGGCCTCAACCACTACCTCGCCACCGTGGCGGGCGACCCGGGTGCAGGCTGGGAACTGCTCACCTATCGCCGCCAGGCGGTGGAGGACTGGGACAGCTACCAGGAGTTCTGGAGTTCCATCGCCTCGGCCCGCGTCTCAAACTGCACCGTCGACGAACAGGTGGGCCGCGCACAGTGCACGATCCACACCACCACCAAGTCCGGGAAGAGCAACAGCGCGAAGACCACGCTGTGGGTGACCCGCGAGGACGGCGTCGTGAAGATCGACGTCGCAGGGGGTGGCAACCCGGCCCACCTCGACGCCGAGGCCAGGCTGGAGTCCTACCGCGCCGACGACCTGCCCTGGCTCTCGCACGACGGGCGCTGGGTGCTGGTGCTCTCCGCGAAACGGCCCGGCATCACCGACGAGTTGCAGACCGCAGCCAACGGGACCCACACCTTCTATTTCCCCGACATCCTCGCGGAGTATGAGTCCCTGGCCAGCCGCCTCTACGACGTGGACGTGCTGATGCTGCGGACGGCCGACTTCGGCAAGCAGGGTGGCACGGACCTGTGGTTCACCGTCGCCGATCCGGGAGGCCTCAACTCGGAGGAGGACGCCAAGGCCTGGTGCGCGGCGGCGTTCCCCGAGCTGTCGGGCAAGGCGCTGAGCAACCAGTGTCTGCCGCGGAAGATGACGGCACCCCACTGGTGACGGAGGGGCCGGGTGCCGGCCTGCTTTAGCAGTTTCCCTTCCGAGATAACCGCTTGTCGGGTACTAATAGGTGCGTGACAGCATTTGAGTTTGTCGGAGATTGGTCCGGCCAGTTGATCGCCACGTCGATCCACGCCGGGCATGACCTGAGCGCCGAGATCGCCGAGCTGATGATCCTCGATGAGGACGATCGCTTCCGCGAGGAGGACCCGTTCACCGACATCATCGCGTCGCGTGCGCCGGCCCGCGTCGTCGTGCACCGGTCCCGCTTCGAAACCGACCTCAACCGCATCCGCTCCAAGGCCGTTTACCGGAAGCCGGAAGACTGCTGGGGCCTCGACGTCTGGGAGACCGGCGAGCTCCCCGACGACGCGGTCGACATTGCGCTGGCGGGCTACGACGAGTTCTTCGTCGAGTTGGCCAAGCGTCTCGACGTGGTGGCCGAGCGCGGTCCGTTCGTGCTGTACGACGTGCACTCCTACAACCACCGCCGCAACGGCGCCGACGCCGATCCGGAGCCCGAAGAAGACAACCCCGAGGTCAACCTGGGCACCGGCTCGGCGGATCACGTCACGTTCGGCGCAGTGATCGGCGCCTTCCGCCAGACGATGATCGATCAGGGTTTCGACGTGCGCGACAACGTGAAGTTCAAGGGCCAGAACCTGGCCTGGTTCATCCACGACCGCTACCCGGGTGTCGGCTGCGTGCTCGCCATCGAGTTCAAGAAGACCTTCATGGACGAGTGGACCGGCGAGCCGGATCACGCCCGCATCGAGGAACTGGCAGACGCGCTGGAGAAGACCTTCGGCCCCGTCCAGGAGGCCCTCGCCCAGATCCCCGAGCGGCACATCCCCCAGTTCCGCGACCCCGAAGAGGCTGAGGAGGGCGACAGCCAGTGAGCCCCAATCCGCTCGCGATGGTCGACCAGGCCATCGACCTGCAGTTGTCCCAGCTCAGCACCAGCTTCCGCTTCATCCTCGACATCACCCCGATCGACGCCGACGACGTCAAGGATGCGTTCCTCGCCGGCGATGTCGACGAGCCGGAGTTCACCTACCGCGACTACATCATCGAGCCAGAGGTGCTGCTCACCGTGCTGCACAGCATCGACGTGAGCCGAGTGCAGGACACGACGGTGGCCGCGCTGCTGCGCAACAAACACCGCGAGCTGGACCTCCAACTGTCGATGCTGCGGTGCCGCGGCTCCGAGGATTTCCGCAACCTCAGCATCGAACTGTTCGGCAGCGTCCACCAGGAGTTGCTCACCGCGGCCGAATCCATCCTCGCCCGCGTCGAGCCCCAGGCCTGGACGGGGGACCGGCTCTCGGCCGAGGAGTTCCTCGGCCTGGCCAACGAGGAGCTCAACTACTACCGTTCGCTGGAACCCCAGGTGGACATCCACGCGGAGATCCGCCCGGATTCCACCGGCGTGATGGTCTCCGACAACGTGCTGATCATCGGGCCGGAGGCGGGGGTCTCGGCAGACCGCGCCAACGCGCTGATCCAGCACGAGGTGGGCACCCATCTCGTCACCCAGGTCAACGGGTCCCACCAGCCCCTGCAGGTGATGGGCACCGGCCTCGCCGGCTACGACGAGACCCAGGAGGGCCTCGCCGTCCTGGCAGAGCTGGCCTGCGGCGAGCTCACCGCGTCGCGGCTGCGGCAGTTGGCGGGGCGCGTGATCACCGTGTCGCGGATGCTGGGCGGCGCGTCGTTCCGCGAATGCTGGGAGGGCCTCGTGGAGGCCGGCTTCCGGCCCGGCGGCGCGTTCTCCACCGTGATGCGCATCTTCCGCTCAGGCGGCCTCACCAAGGACGCCTGCTACCTGCGTGGCCTGCTCGACCTCCTCGGCCACCTCCGCAGCGGCGGCGAGCTGGGGGCCTTCTTCCTCGGCAAGTTCGCCCTGCAGGATCTCCCCCTCATCGAAGAGCTGAACGCGCGTGGCGTGCTCAGCGAGCCCGTCGTCCTGCCCCGGTGGTTTGACGACGACACGGGACGCGAGCGGCTCGTCGCCGCCTCCAAGTCCACCGACCCCACCGAACTCATCCAAGGAGTTGCAGCATGAAGATCGGATTCGTCGTCAACGACGTCAGCACCGAACTGCCCCAGTACACGACCACGAGGCTGGCCATGCAGGCCACCAACATGGGCCACGAGGTCTCCCTGATGGGCATGGGCAACTTCGCCTACGAGCCCGACGGTTCCCTCAGCGCCCGCGCCCGCGGCGTGGCCGGCAAGAACTACCGCTCGCTCGAGCGCTACCTCGAGGAAGTGCAGAAGCCCGTCTCGGAGGAGCGCACCCCGCTCAGCGAGTACGACGTGGTGATGCTGCGCTCTGACCCGGCGGACGACGCCAACGAAGCCGCCTGGGCCAACAACGCCGGGGTCGCCTTCGGGCAACTCATCGCGTCGACGGGCGTGCTGGTCGTCAACGACCCGGGCAGCCTGGCCAACGCCCTGTCGAAGGCGTACTTCCAGCACTTCCCGGAGATCGTGCGCCCCACCACCCTGATCTCGCGCGACGAGGATCAGATCACCTCCTTCATCAAGGACCTCGGCGGCAGGGCCGTGCTCAAGCCCCTCCAAGGCTCCGGCGGCAGCGGGGTGTTCCTCGTCAACACCGACGAGTCGCCCAACCTGAGCCAGATCATCGAGGCCATCGCCCGCGACGGCTACATCGTCGCCCAGGAATACCTCGAGGAGGCGAAGAACGGCGACGTGCGGATGTTCGTGATGAATGGCAAGCCGCTCGAGATGAACGGCAAGTACGCGGCGTTCCGCCGCAAGTCCTCGGGCTCCGACATGCGTTCCAACATGTCTGCCGGCGGCAAGGCGATGGCCGTGAAGGTCACCGACGAGATGCTCGCCATGGTCGACGTGGTGCGGCCCAAGCTGGTGGCAGACGGCATGTTCCTCGTCGGCCTCGACATCGTCGGCGACAAGCTGATGGAGGTCAACGTGTTCAGCCCGGGCGGCCTGGGCTCCTGCCAGCACCTCTACGAGGAGAACTTCGCGGTCAAGGTGATCGAGGACCTCGAGCGCAAGATCGCCATAAGGGGTCACTACACCGGCCAGATCAAGAACATGGACCTGGCCACCGTCTGATCGCTGGCTGAGCCGCCCCGCTGGTTGAGCCCGCCCTTCGTCGCTCGTAGAGCTCGCGATCAGTTAGCTGAAGCGCACCATGTTGTTGAAGCGGAACTCGCGCACCCACTCGTAGACCTTCGCGCCGTCGGGCTTGGTGACCAGTGCGATGGCGTCTGACTCCGTGTAGCTGCGGCACCCGTTGCGACCCGTGGCGGCGGTGTCGCACTCCGTGCGCCACTTGCGGCCGTCGGCCGCGGTCCAGGCCCCGGTCTGGCCCAGCGGGTTGCCCTTCCACAGCGGCCTGGGGGAGGCCTTGTAGGTGAGGTTGTTGAACGCCCACCCGTTGCTCTGCACGAACCGGCCGCCCGTCTGCGTCACCGTGGTGGCCCAGATCTCGGTGCGGCAGCGCTCTGTGCGGGAGTAGGGCTCGCACGTGGTCTTCCAGCGGCGACCGTTGACGTTGTGCTCGCCCGGCGTGATGTAGATGTCCAGCGGCGCGGGCTTGGCCGGGGCCGGGTACACGTCGAGGTAGTTGCCGCGCTCGGTGTGCCGGTTGCCCAGCGGGCCCTTGGCGGCGTCGACGATCACGTTGCTGATGACCTGCTTGGCGAACGCCACGGAGCGCGCGTCGTACGTGATGCCGGGGGCGAGTGCAAAGGCGAAGCCCATGGTGCCCAGGTTGAACACGCCTGCCGTGGACGGGGCGACGTAGTAGGTGATGTCCGAGATGCCCTGACGGGTGGCGCAGTTGAACGACGAGTGCGCGCCGATGTGGACGCCCTTGGGAGAATCCGGGCCGGCCTTGTCCACCTCGTGGCCGATCAGCTGCGGATACCGGGCGCCCTTCTTCGCGCCGGTGCCCTTGAAGGCCCAGAAGTTCGGGTCGAAGACAACAAGATCCGTCTGCGGGTTGGAGCCGTCGCAGTCGTACTGCGAGCCCAGCAGCTTGGCCTCCGGGTTGGGATACGGCTCGGAGCGGAACGTGCCGGTGGAGGTGCGGTCCTGCACCGGATCCAGGTGGCTCAGCTTGTAGGAGGTCACCTCGGTGAAATCCGAGTTGAACCGGGTGCGGTAGTACATGGCGTTGGAGCCCAGCGAGACCAGGTTGGTGCCGCGGGCCACGAGCGTCTCGGCGTGCTGGCGCATCTCGACGGACCAGTACTCGTCGTGACCCAGCAGGACCAGTGCCCTGGAGCCGCGGAAGGAATCAGCGCCGCGGTGCAGTTCGGAGTTGGTGGTGTAGCTGAGCTTGACCCCCTGCTCCTCCAGGGAGGACAGGTACTGCAGCAGCCCCAACTCGTAGCGGTAGAACTTGTCCGCGCCGTTGCCGCGGTTGGGGCGGTGCATGCTCACCGTGTAGGAACGGTTCAGGGCGCTACCATCGGGCAAGCCCACATACAGGGAGTAGCCGCCGACGCTGTTGTAGGCCGCGTGCGTCGAGGTGGCGAACATCACGGTGACCGCCCCGTCGTGGCTGGGGGAGCGCAGGAACATCGACGCGTAGCGCTGCCGGCCCTTGTTGTCGGTGAGCTTCGCGAGGTACGCGCCCGGCTCCCAGCCCGTCGTGTCGAAGCGGTGGGTCACCTTCCATCCTGAGCAATCCACCACCTTGTTGCGGGTGACGCAATCCGGCTGGTCCACCAGCGCCTGCGGCGGGGCCTGGGCCACCAGCTTGGCGCCAGCGCCGTCGTAGTGGCCCATGCGGAACACATCGACGGCGACCGTGGCCGCCGTGCCGTCCACCTTCAACTGGAACTGGTCTCCGGGCAGCAGCGACTCGCCCACGGCGTAGCCGGAGAGCACCCACCAATCCGCGGGCGTCCCGCTGATCCGCCACTGCGGATCTGCGGCGGAGGCCTGCTGCGCCGGGGCGATGGCCCCGGCGAGCGAGACCATCAGGACAACGATCAGCAACTTCATCTTCATCGACGGGCTCCTTGTCTAGGTCACCTCAGACTAGCTGCCGGGTGCGACAGTTTCAGGCGTGGGTGGTGTGCAGCTGTTCCTGCTTGTCCTGGAAGGCCTTGGTGGCGAGGATGCTGATCAGCAGGATGAGCTCGAAGGCGTTGGTGATCGCGCCGCTCTCGATGGGCAGCTCGATGGCGCTGCCGATGGTCATGATGACAGCGCCGACGAACAGCCAGGGCCACTTCTGCTTCCACCACACACGGCGGCCGATGGCACCAAGTGGCGCACCGAGTGCGACACCCCTGCTACGGGTCGCAACGGTTGCCGGACCTTCCGCTGGACCACCGTGTACGACGCGGTGCTCTCGGAGAAGGGCGGCTACGACTTCAGCCAGAAGAACATGTGGGTGCTGAACAACATCGTGATGTTCCGCCCCTACTGAGCATCAGCTGAGTAGGAAGGGCCCCGCCGCGTCACGCGGCGGGGCCCTTCGTCGTGTCCGCCCTCAGCGGCCCTCCGCGCGCTGCTGTTCGACGCGGAAGGCCACGATCCGTGGGACCAGGCCGCGGAGGAGCGGCTTGCCCAGCGGGAACTGGATGGCGCCCTTGCTGCGCTTCAGGCCGAGCTGGTCGAGCTCGTCGGCCACGAGCTCGACGCCGGCGGGCCCGGGGTAGAGCCCGACGTGGTTCCTGCCTGCCGCGAAGTGGACGAGGTTGCCGGTCAGCTTGTAGGTGGGCATGTCCCACGAGATGGCCTGGGTGGCCTCCGGCGCGCCCTCCTCGATGAGCGCCCGCAGCTCGACCATCAGGGTCCGATGCGGGCCGCCGTAGCCTGCCAGGCAGTCGTCGATCACCGTCATGTGCTCACAGCACAGAGCGCGGCCCGGCCGCGGCCGACCATCCAAAGGGGTGGTTTGGGAACTTTCATCTCGCCCGCCCTTGAATATCACGTACTGTCAACTATGTTTAAAAGGTGGGACGACGCGAGATGCTCGCAGAGGTTTCGAGCCTCAGTCGTCCTGAGAAACAGTCCAACGAAAGGGAGCGCATGTTCAACGACAAGGACTTTGATGTCATCCTCAACGCCACGGTCTTCGACCGCGACGGCGAGAAGGTCGGCAAGGTGGGCCAGCTGTATCTGGACGACCAGACCGGCCGCCCCAACTGGATCACCGTCAACACGGGTCTCTTCGGCATGTCCGAGAGCTTCGTCCCTCTGGATGACACCATGAGTCTGAACGGCGATCGCATTGAGGTCCCCTACGAGAAGGCTCTCATCAAGGATGCCCCGCGCATCGATGCGGATGGCCACATCGATCCCGCCCAGGAGCAGGAGCTCTACAACTATTACGAGCGCGATTACGGAACCACCGATCGTGACCTCGACCGCGACGCCGGCGTGCTCAGCACCGACCGTCGTGACGAACTCCACACCGATCGTGACGGCCGCGGTCTCCGTACCGACCGTGAGCACGTCACCGAGGGCGAGTCGCTGACCGCTTCTGAGGAGCGCCTGAACGTGGGCACCGAGGAGCACGAGGCTGGGCGCGTCCGTCTCCGGAAGTACACCACGACCGAGCAGCAGACGGTCACCGTCCCCGTGGAGAAGGAAGTCCTCACGGTCGAGCGCGAGGCCGTCACGGGCGACTCCGCCCGTCCCGGGGCCCTTCGTGACCACGGCGACATCGAGGAGGAGATCGTGCTCCGAGAGGAGCGGCCGGTCGTCTCCAAGGAGGTCCACGACGTCGAGCGCGTCAACGTGGGCAAGGAGACCGTCACCGAGCAGCGCCAGGTGACCGAAGAGGTCGCCAAGGAGCACATCGAGATTGAGGGCGACACCGATCGCGTCCGCGACGACCGCTGATCAATCTCTGTCCAGAGTAGGCGGTGGGTCCTGAGGGGCCCACCGCCTTCTTGCGTGCCTGTGTGATCCCAAATGGTGAAAGCGAAGCAAAGTCCGGTCGCTCGGGGGGGGGATCCGCATAGCGTCGGCCTCCGGGGCGCTACCCATGAGGGTGGCGGGAAGCCTCCGTAGTCCCACCGAAGCAACTGTCCCTCGACGACGCGACGGGTGAACCCAGTTGGGTGACCGTCCACACCGGTCTCTTCGGCCTGCCGGAGAGCTTCGTGCCGCTCGACGGCGCGCGATCGGTGACGATCGCATCGACGCCTTCTACTCCAAGGGTGCCATCGTGGACGCCCCGAGGACCGACGAGCACGGACACCTCAGCCCCGCCGATGAGCGGGCGCTCTACGAGCACTACGGGCGCGACTACCCCGAACCGCCGAGCGGGGCCGCGCACACCGAACTGCACGGCGACGTGTTCAGCACCTCCACCCGGGAGGCCTATTCGCCAGATCGCGCGGCCGACGACGGCTGGATCGAGCGGGGCCCGGGCCAGAACTGGGACGAGCGCGAGTCCGAGTCGGCCGTCGAACGGGCGCGCCTGCGCCGGTTCCGACGCAACGACCTCTGACCGGCCCCCGTCAGGAAGTCGGGCTGGCGGGGCGCACCATGCGGACGTGCGGGATGCCGTCCTCGAGGAAGTCGTCACCCACCCGCCCGTAGCCGAACCGGGCGTACCAGTGCTCCAGGTGGGCCTGGGCGTCGAGCACGCTCGGCCGATCACCGATGATCGTCAGCGCCTCCTCGGTCAACCGGGCGGCCAGGCCCCTCCCTCGATGCCGGTGGTCGACGACCACGCGCCCCACGCGGAGGGTCCCGGCGTCGTGGAGCACCCTCAGGTAGGCCGTCGGCACGCCGTCGCTCTCGATCCAGAGGTGCAGCGCGTCGTCCTCGAGGTCGCGACCGTCGAGGTCGAGGTAGGCGCACTCCTGCTCCACCACGAAGATCTGCGAGCGCAACTGCCACAGCAGGTAGGCGGTGCGGGGGTCGAGGTCGGCGAAGCCGGCGCGGCGAACGGTGTCCATGGCCCTATTCTCCCTGGCTGCACTCTCTCCCGCTGCGCAGCGCCAGCAGCGCCGACTCCTCCTGGGCGGTGAGCCCGGAGCGCCGGGGGCGGTCGAGGCCGCGCGCCACCTCGTCCACCCTGGCCCGCTCGGTCGTCTCGCGCAGAGGGCGGAGCCTGCCGCCCGCGCCGAGGAAGGCGGAGACGTCGCGACGACGGGCCACCGGAGCGTCGGCGGGCAACCAGAGCGGCAGCGACCTCGGCCCGGCCCAGTACCGGACGTCGTGCTCCAGCAGCCACTCGTCCGGGGCCTGCTCGATCTCACCCTCGAAGCCCGCCGCCGCCGCTGCCGTCCGTGCCGTCGGCGTCCCCGCCGTCGACGCCGTCAGCATCGTGTCCGACGGCGCCCGCAGGGTTGTTGCGGTCCGCAGTGGCGGCGAGGTCGCCCTCCCGGCCTTCGGGGGCGGTGCCTGCGGGGTTGTTTTGATCGGCGGTGAGGATCTCGTCGTCGGTGAGGTGGCGCTTGTCGATCATGCGGAACTCCTTGGGGTGGGGGCGTGACTGCCCGCGGGTTTGCCGTCGGGATGGCGACGTATCGAGGCTAGCCGCGCACGGAATGTCGCGCAGGTTTTCGCACCATCCGCGACCCCGGAATAAACGAGGGTTGACGAGGGTTGAGTCTATTGAACTCAACTTTGACTTGAGCATCAGCCGCATGTGTGGTTAGCTTGAGTCAACCCCGCTCAAGGGATCACAACAGAACTTCAACGCGTCACAGCACCTAATATCAGGAGGAAATCACATGGCTCGTGCAGTAGGCATCGACCTCGGCACCACCAACTCTTGCGTCGCCGTCCTCGAGGGCGGCGAACCCACCGTCATCCCCAACGCTGAAGGCTCGCGCACCACCCCGTCGGTGGTCGCGTTCTCGCAGTCCGGCGAGGTCCTCGTCGGCGAGGTCGCCAAGCGTCAGGCGGTCACCAACGTCGACCGCACCGTCCGCTCCGTCAAGCGCCAGATGGGCACCGACTGGAAGGTCGACATCGACGGCAAGGAATACCGTCCCCAGCAGATCTCGGCCTTCGTGCTGCAGAAGCTCAAGCGCGACGCTGAGGCGTACCTGGGCGAGTCGGTCACCAACGCCGTGATCACCGTCCCCGCGTACTTCTCCGACGCCGAGCGTCAGGCCACCAAGGAGGCCGGCGAGATCGCGGGCCTCACCGTTGACCGCATCATCAACGAGCCCACCGCCTCCGCCCTCGCCTACGGCCTGGACAAGGGCGACCAGGAGCACACCGTGCTCGTGTTCGACCTCGGCGGCGGCACCTTCGACGTCTCGCTGCTCGACATCGCCGACGGCGTGTTCGAGGTCAAGGCCACCAACGGCGACAACCGCCTCGGTGGCGACGACTGGGACGCCAAGGTCGTCGACTGGCTGGTGACGCAGTTCAAGAACAAGAACGGCGTTGACCTCTCCAAGGACAAGATGGCCCGCCAGCGCCTCCAGGAGGCCGCCGAGCGCGCCAAGATCGAGCTGAGCTCGGCCACCGAGGCCTCGATCAACCTGCCCTACATCACCGCTTCGGCCGAGGGCCCGCTGCACCTCGACGAGAAGCTCAGCCGCGCGGAGTTCCAGCGCCTCACGCAGGACCTGCTGGACCGCTGCCGCGCCCCGTTCAACGCGGTCATCAAGGACGCCAAGACCTCCGTCGACAAGATCGACACGGTCCTGCTCGTCGGCGGCTCCACCCGTATGCCCGCCGTCGCTGACCTGGTGAAGGAACTCACCGGCGGCAAGGAGCCCAACAAGGGCGTCAACCCGGACGAGGTTGTCGCGCTGGGAGCCTCGCTGCAGGCCGGCGTGCTCAAGGGCGAGGTCAAGGATGTGCTCCTGCTCGACGTGACCCCGCTGTCGCTGGGCATCGAGACCAAGGGCGGCGTGATGACCAAGATCATCGAGCGCAACACCACCATCCCCACCAAGCGCTCCGAGGTGTTCACCACCGCGGAGGACAACCAGCCCTCCGTGATGATCCAGGTCTACCAGGGCGAGCGCGAGTTCGCCCGCGACAACAAGTCGCTGGGTAACTTCGAGCTGACCGGCATCCTGCCGGCGCCGCGCTCGGTGCCGCAGGTCGAGGTCACCTTCGACATCGACGCCAACGGCATCGTGCACGTCAACGCCAAGGACCTGGCCACCGGCAAGGAGCAGTCCATGACGGTGACCGGCGGCTCGGCCCTCGCCAAGGAGGACATCGAGCAGATGGTCAAGGACGCCGAGTCCCACGCTGAGGAGGACCGCAAGCGCCGCGAGGCCGTCGACATGCGCAACGAGGGTGATGCCCTGGTGTTCCGCACCGAGAAGCTGCTCTCCGAGCACGAGGAGACCATCGGCGAGGACGTCAAGCAGCCCGTCGTTGAGGCCACCAACACGCTCAAGGAGGCCCTGAAGGGCGAGGACGACGACGCGGTCAAGGCCGCCATCGACGACCTCAACACCAAGGCCGCCTCCATGGGCCAGGCAATCTACGCTGCGGCCCAGGCCAAGGCGCAGGAGTCCGCTCCCACCGCCGACGGCGAGCCCGCCGCCGACGCCACCGCGCCTGAGGGCGAGGAGGACGTCGTCGACGCTGAGATCGTGGACGAGGAAGAGGACAACAAGTGACTGATTCGCAGTTCGTTCCGGACGGCGAAGCTGTGGGCGAGGGCGTCGAAGAGCCGCTCTCGCCCACGGGCGCAACTCCGGAGGAAGGAGAAGCCACCGTCGAGGAGACTCCCGTGGAGTTCGCCGCCGCAGAGGAGGGTGACCGCATCGCGGAGCTGGAAAAGCTTGTCGAGGAGCGCACTGCCGACCTGCAGCGCCTCGGCGCGGAGTACGTCAACTACAAGAAGCGCGTCGACCGTGACCGCGACCAGGCCCGCGCGGCCGGCGTCGAGTCCGTGTTGAGCGACTTCATGCCGGTGCTCGACGCCATCAGCCTGGCCCGCCAGCACGACGATATCGCCGGCGGGTTCAAGATGGTGGCCGACGAGCTCGAGAAGGTCACCGCCAAGCACGGCCTAGTGGTGTTCGGCGAGGTGGGGGAGGTCTTCGACCCCAACCTGCACGACGCCCTGATGGAGGTGCCGATGGAGGAGCCCGTCGAGGTCACCACGGTGTCGCAGGTGATGCAGCAGGGCTACCAGCTCAAGGGCCGCGTCATCCGCCCGGCCCGCGTGGGCGTGGCGAACCCGTGACCCGGACGCTCCCTGAGCCAGCCGCCTGCGGCTGGTCGAAGGGCGCCATGCGAGGTCGCCGCCCCGGCGAGGATAACTCGGTGACCCTTCGGCCTGCCGGGCTCGCAAGCTCGGTAGGCAGGCTCAAGGCACGAAACGTGGAGAGGAGATGAACCAGAGATGAGCACGAAGGACTGGCTGGAGAAGGACTACTACAAGGTTCTCGGCGTCTCCAAGAACGCGACGGCCGACGAGATCAAGAAGGCCTTCCGCAAGATCGCGCGCGACAACCACCCTGACCAGAACCCCGGCGACAAGAAAGCCGAGGCGAAGTTCAAGGAGGCCTCCGAGGCCAACGCGGTGTTGTCGGACGCGGACAAGCGCAAGGAGTACGACGAGGCCCGCAGCCTGTTCGGCGGCGGTTTCCGGTTCAACCGTCCCGGCCAGCCGGGCGGTGGGGGATCGCCGTCGTTCGAGGATCTGTTCCGCAACGCGGGCACCCCGGGCGGGGCCCAGCCCGGCTTCGGGGACCTCTTCGGCGGGTTGTTCGGCAACGCCGGGGGCGGGGCCACGCGTCGGGCGACGCAGCGCGGCCCCCGTCGAGGTGCTGACATCGAGGGCGACGTGACGATCAGCTTCGAGCAGGCCGTCGACGGCGCCACCGTGAGCATGCGGACCGTCTCGGATCAGCCCTGCCCGTCGTGCCGGGGCACCGGCGCGAAGGCGGGCACGCTCCCGCGGGTGTGCCCCACCTGTGAGGGCTCCGGCATGCAGTCGTCGCAGTCCGGTGGCGTGTTCCACATGAGCGAGCCGTGCGTCGACTGCCTGGGTCGCGGCCTGATCGTTGACACGCCCTGCCCCGATTGCGCCGGCTCGGGCCGGGGCAAGTCCACCAAGACGATGAACGTGCGGATCCCCGCAGGCGTCGAGGACGGGCAGCGCATCCGGCTCAAGGGCAAGGGTGCGGCCGGTGAGAACGGCGGCGCCCCGGGTGACCTGTACGTCACCGTCCACGTCACGCCGCACAAGTTGTTCGGCCGCAGCGGCTCCAACCTCACGCTGGAGGTGCCCGTGACCTTCACCGAGGCGTCGCTGGGTGCCGACATCCAGATCCCCACGATGAACGGCCCCAAGGTCAAGCTGCGGATCCCGCCGTCGACGCCCAACGGGCGCACGATGCGCGTGCGTGGCAGGGGAGCGCGGAGGCCTGACGGCACCAAGGGCGACCTTCTGGTGACCATCAAGGTCGAGGTGCCCGACGACCTCAGCGAGGAAGCCAAGGCGGCACTGCAGGAGTACGCGGAGAAGGCCCACCAGGTCAACCCGCGCGACGCGCTGTTCGGGTGATGAGCCATGAGCCAGCACCTGCAGCCGTTCGACCCTGACGCCGCGGTCTTCCCCGTCTCGGTGGCCGCGTCGCTGGCGGACATGCACGCGCAGACCCTGCGCGGTTACGACCGGCTCGGCCTCGTCGTCCCCCAGCGGGCGCGGGGCCGGGGCCGGCGGTACTCGCTGCGCGACGTCGCCAAGTTGCGGCACGTGCAGTACCTGTCGCAGACCGAGGGCATCAACCTCGAGGGCATCCGCCGCATCCTCGCCTTGGAGGAGCAGGCCGACGCGCTGCGTGAACAGGTGGACAAGCTGAGCGACATGGTGCGTCGGCTTCAGTCGGCAGACCAGGTCGCCCGCGTCTTCACCGCAGAGTCGAGCGGCCGCGTGCATCATGGCCGCTACCGCCCCGAGCACCGCTTGGCGCTCCCTCCCGGCTGACCCGAGCGCCAACCGTCGAGCACAATCGCCAACGCAGCGCACCAAACGCCAACGCACATCGACGAACGCCGCCGAAAGGTGCCGCCGCCCTTGTTATAGCGGGGGCGAGGGCACTGAGTGGAGGCCGATTGGAATCTGCGTTGGCGTTGATCAGCGAGATGGGGGGGGCGCGGGCAATCCCAGTTCGACGAACTGCGCGTGGCCCGCCCCGCTGGAGGGCATACTGGCCAGACCGAAACAAAGGAGCCCAACGATGACTGACGAGCCCATCCCCTCCGGTGGCGAGGAACTCTACGAGGAGGGTGCTGCCCACCCTGGCGATGCTGCCGAGCCCACCGGCGACGAACTGAACGAGACGGTGGAGCGCTCTGTCGACGACCTCATCGGCGGCGACGACAACACCGACGCTGAGCCCAAGGGGGAGTGAACCCAACGCAGACTGGCTGACGCACCCAAGGTCTCGACGCCCCGCGGCCCTGCGGTGCCCTTCGTCGTGCCCCGGCTCCTTCGTCGCGGGGCACGCTGAGGGCGCGGGGGGCCTCGTCGCGGGGCGCGCTCAGTGCGCGGCCTGTTGTTGCCGCCCGAGCGGGGGCTAGGGCACCCCGCGACTCCCTGAGGGGATCGGTAACGGTACGGTTCGGGCATGGATATCGGTGTGCCCAGGGAGGCCGACGACACGCGCGTGGCCGCAACTCCCAAGACGGTGGAAGCCCTCCTGAAACTCGGATACCAGGTGCTCGTCGAGAGCGAGGCAGGAGCTCTCGCCTCGTTCGACGACCAGCAGTACCTCGACGCCGGGGCGCGGGTGGTCGACACCGCCAGCGCCTGGGGCGCCGACGTCGTGCTGACGGTCAACGCACCGCTGCCGCAGCAGCTCGACCTGGTGCGGCCCCGCGCCATCCTCTTCTCGTTCCTCTTCCCAAGGCAGAACGACGGCGTGGCCACCCAGTACGCCGAGCGCGGCATCACCGCCCTCAGTATGGACATGGTGCCGCGCACGTCCCGCGCGCAGGCCCTCGATGCGTTGAGCGCGTTCGCCAACATCTCCGGCTACCGGGCCGTCGTCGAGGCCGCGCACGCGTTCGGCCGTTTCTTCACCGGCCAGGTCACCGCGGCGGGCAAGGTGCCACCGGCGAAGGTGCTCGTCGCGGGCACCGGCGTGGCGGGCCTCGCCGCCATCGGCGCCGCGAACTCGATGGGCGCGGTGGTCTCCGCCACCGACGTGCGCCCCGAGACCGCCGAGCAGGTCGAATCCATGGGCGCGAAGTTCCTCCACGTCGCCACTGCCGACCAGGGCGTCTCCTCCGACGGCTACGCCAAGGAGGTGGGCGCAGATTACGCCGCCCGCGCGGCGGAGTTGTACGCCGAGCAGGCGCCCGTCACCGACATCATCATCACCACCGCCGCCATCCCCGGCCGCCCGTCGCCGAAGCTCATCACGGCGGACATGGTGGCCTCGATGAAGAACGGCTCCGTGATCGTCGACCTCGCCGCCCAGGGTGGCGGCAACTGCGAGCTCACCCGCCCCGGCGAGGCCTACGTTACCGACAACGGCGTGACCATCATCGGCTGGACGGATCTGGCCTCCCGCCTGCCCGGCCAGTCGTCGCAGCTCTACGGCACCAACCTGGTCAACGCGCTGGGCCTCATGACGCCGGAGAAGGACGGCGTGGCAGTCGTCGACTTCGACGACGAGGTCATCCGCACCATGACGGTGGCCCGCGACGGCGAGGTCACCTTCCCGCCGCCGCCCGTCCAGGTGGCCGCCGCCCCCGCTCTGGCGGTGCCCGAGCCCAAGGCCCCCCGCCCCTGGTGGCACCAGGTGCTCGCCGTCGGCCTCGGCTCCCTCGCGATGATCGCCGCGCTCACCTTCGCGCCGCAGGGCCTGGTGGGGCTGTTCGGCATCTTCGTGGTGGCCGTGGTGGTGGGCTACTACGTGGTCTGGAACGTCACCCACGCGCTCCACACCCCGCTCATGTCGGTGACCAACGCCATCTCCGGCATCATCATCGTGGGCGCCATGACACAACTGGCCAGCGACTCCTGGACAGTCAAGATCCTCGCGTTCGTCGCGGTCCTCATCGCAAGCATCAACGTGTTCGGTGGCTTCACGGTCACGCACCGGATGCTCAACATGTTCCGGAAGGCCTGAAATGCTGAGCAACTTCATCGACGCCACCTACATCGCAGCCGGCCTCATGTTCATCCTGGCGCTGGCCGGGCTGAGTAAGCACGAGACCGCCAAGAAGGGCAACGCCTTCGGCATCATGGGCATGGCCTTCGCACTGATCGCGACGAACTTCGCCATCGCCTACACCGATTACGCCAACCACAACCTGCAGCCCGTCTCGGCCGCCCTGCTGTACGCGGCGATCGGCATCGGCGCGCTCATCGGCATCTGGCGCGCCCGCAAGGTGGAGATGACCGGCATGCCGGAACTCATCGCGCTGCTGCACTCCTTCGTGGGCGCCGCCGCGGTGCTGGTGGGCTACAACGTCTACCTCGACAACCCCGGTGCTGACGCCTTCCACACCGTCGAGGTCTACCTCGGCGTGTTCATCGGCGCGGTCACCTTCACCGGCTCGATCGTGGCGTGGGGCAAGCTCAACGGCCGCTTCGCCTCCAAGCCGCTCACGCTGCCCGGCCGCCACTGGCTCAACCTCGGCATCGTCGTGGCGCTGGCGTTCCTCGGCTGGTGGTTCGTCGCCACCCACTCGATCATCCCGCTGATCATCGCGACGGTGCTCTCGCTGCTGCTGGGCATCCACCTGGTGGCGGCCATCGGCGGCGCCGACATGCCCGTGGTGGTCTCCATGCTCAACTCCTACTCCGGCTGGGCCGCGGCGTTCTCCGGCTTCATGCTGGACATGAGCGTGCTGGTCATCACCGGCGCCCTCGTCGGTGCCTCCGGCGCGATCCTGTCCTACATCATGTGCAAGGCCATGAACCGCTCCTTCATCTCGGTGATCCTGGGCGGCTTCGGCGACGACAGCGCCGCCGCCGTCGCAGGGGCCGACGGCGAGCACAGGGAGGCCTCCACCGCTGAGGTCGCGGCGCTGCTGGCCGACGCGGAGAGCGTCATCATCGTGCCCGGCTACGGCATGGCCGTCGCGCAGGCGCAGTACCCCGTCGCGGAGATGACCGAGGCCCTGCAGAAGAACGGCACGCGGGTGCGCTTCGGCATCCATCCCGTCGCCGGCCGCCTGCCCGGCCACATGAACGTGCTGCTCGCAGAGGCCCACGTGCCCTACGACATCGTCGAGGAAATGGACGAGATCAACGACGACTTCTCATCGACCGACGTGGTGCTCGTCATCGGCGCCAACGACACCGTCAACCCCGCCGCGGAGGAACCGGGCCTGCCGATCTCCGGCATGCCGGTGCTGAAGGTGTGGGAGGCCGGCACCGTCGTGGTGTTCAAGCGCTCCATGAGCGCGGGCTATGCGGGCGTGCAGAACCCGCTGTTCTTCAAGGAGAACACGGTGATGTGCTTCGGCGATGCGAAGGCCAGCGTCTCGGCGATCAACGCCGCGCTGCCCGCCCCCGCCATCACCGCCTGATCTACGGCTGGGCGAAGCCGGCGATCAGCAGCACGCACGCGCCGGCCAGGATGATCGGCGTCACGCCGGCGGCGATGAACATCCCGGCGCCGGTGCGGCGGGATTCCGGGCGCACGGTGAAGAACGTCGCCAGGCCCAGCCAGATGGTGAACGTCAGATAGGGCAGCCAGCGAAACGGGTTGCCCCAACCGCTCGGCAAGGCGAACGTCAGAACGACCGAGCCGAAGGCGATCGCCGCAGCGATGGCGATGCCCAGCCAGATCGAGCCGCCCGACGGCGGGGGTGGCGGCGCGTTCTCCGGCGCCCAATGCGGATACCGCGGATAGCCCCCTCCCGGTGGGGGAGGGCCGTGGCCGCTCCTTCCGGCACGGCGCGCGATTCGCGCCACATGCGCACCATTCTCCACGCCAACAAGGGCAGCGTCAGGAGACAGAACAACTGGGGGCCGGACAGCCCGAACGCGAACTCGCGGTTCCCGCGCACGAACTCGACCCCGAAACGGAACAGCGCGTAGGCGCTGACATAGAGGATGAACAGGTCGCCCGGACGGGGCAGCCGGCCCCGCAGGCGCATCAGCGCGAAGAAGGCGACGACGTGGAACACCGCCTCGTACAGCAGCGACGGGTGGTGCCCACACGAGGGACATTCGTCGACGTGGCCGCCCACCGCGTCGACGAACCCTGCGGGCATCGTCACGCCCCAGTTGCCGCCGGTGCGCGTGCCCGGGTACTCCGTGAGGAAGCAGCCGATCCGCGCGATCCCGATGGCCAGGGCCGCGGCGGGCGCGAACAGGTCTCCGGTCTTCCAGCGGTAGCCGGTGATCCACTTGCCGAAGTAGACGCCCACCCAGGCGCCGATCATGCCGGAGACGATGCTGCGGTTGCCGCTGAGCCACCACTCCAGCAGCCCTGCCGGTTCGCCCTGGTCGACGCTGGTCAGCCAGGTGCCGAGCCGCCCGCCGACCGCCCCGAACGCCAGGGTGCAGCCGACGATGGCCCAGAGCCTGTCGTCGCGCAGGTTGAGGCGGCGCTTCTCGGACAAGAACACGATCATCGCGGCGATGAGGCCCAGCGCGGTGAACAGCCCATGGACGACATCGTTGTTCGGGTAGGGCAACTCCATCATCAGGCGGCACCGAAGAGCCGCATGCCCCACCACACGGCGCCGGCGACCCCGGCGAGCGTGAGCAGCCCCAGGTAGGCCAGCACGAGGCGGGTGTCGCGCAGGTAGCAGCGGGACCGACGCAGCCCGGCCTGGTGCGCCTTCCAGTAGCCCGCGAAGGCGACCCCGGCGAACACCAGCAGTGCGAACGGCCCGAAGATCCAGCCGAGCAGTGCCACCGTGGAGAAGATGCACAGCTTCAGCGGGTCGAAGGCTGGCTCCTCCCGGCTGGCCTCGCCGGCGGGGTCCGCGGGGGGAGGGGTGCTCCCGATCATCGACGACACCGTGGGCCCGGCGGCGAACTCGCGCGCGCTCTTCTCGCTCACCGCCGGCTCCTCTCCATCAGCTTCAACGGCTGCGCCTTCTGGGTGAAGCCGAGCCGCTGCGCGCCCAGTTCTGGCCAGGCCTGCACCGCGCAGAACGGGGCGCACTGGTGGAGGTCTGCGGCCGACTTCGTGCCGACGTGCACGCAGCATTGCGTGAGCCGCTCCTCCAGCATGGTGTTGATGTCCATGAACGGCTTGACGGTGATCCGCTTGACGCGTTCAGCGAGCAGCCGGCGCATCCTGTCGCCCTGGCCGGGCAGCCGGCTGGCTGCGAGGGTGGCCATGGTGGAGATGCCCAGGTCGCAGGCGGTGCAGATGTCGCGCCACACCTGGAAGGTCCGCGGGTGGGTCAGGGAGGTCTGCTCGCTCATCAGGTCCAGCAGGGAGGTCTTCATCAGCTCCCGGAACTGTTCAGGGATCTCCGTGTCGACGAGCCGGTTGGCGATCAGTTCCGGCTCCAGCTGCAGCCACTCGGCCAACTGGTCGTGGCCCATGATGCTGACCAGCGAGCGCCAGGTGCCGTCGTCGCCCTTGATCATGTAGCCGACGGAGGCGCAGTGGGGGTGGGAGCACGGCAGGCCGATGAGGTCGTGCCAGTTGACCACGCCGCCGGTCTGTTCGCCCATCCGGGCCAGGGTGCCGCCGTGCGTGACGCGGCTGTTCGGGTCGACGCCGGGGTTGCGCCCGGAGCCGAACACGGGCTGGAGTGCCACGCCGCCGACGAAGGGGGTCTCGAGCGCCTTGGTGAGGACGGCACCGATGTCTGCGTCGTTGAGGCCCTTGACGATCGTCATCACGAGGGTGACGAAGACGCCCGCGCCTGCGAGTCGTTCGATGGTGCGGTCCTTGCGGGCGCGCAGGTCCCCGCCGCGCAGCGCGACCCCGGCCTCCTTGGACGGCCCGTCGTACTGCAGGTAGACCTCGGCGCGCTGCCGGTGCTTCTTCAGCACGGCGAGCAGCGCGTCGTCCTCGGCCAGGACGAGGCCGTTGGTGTTGACCATGATCCGCACGATGGGGCGCGCCACGAGTTCGTCCATGAGTTCGGCGAACTGCGGGTGGAGGGTGGGCTCGCCGCCGCTGAGCATCAGCACGTCGAGCTTGCCGCCCTCCCTCTCCAGGCGGGTGTCGACGGAGGCGAGGATGTCCTCGACGCTGGCCACGCCCTTCAGCGCGGGGCCGGAGGCCGTGAAGCAGGTGGGGCACCGCAGGTTGCAGTGCTCGATGACATCCTCCAGCAGGATGCAGGTGTGCTGCGTCTGCGTGGGCGGCAGGCCGTAGGCGTAGGCCTCGGGGATGGGGCGGAAGTTGGTGGGGTCGTCCGGCACGTGCTGCTTGGTGGGCGCCTGCCAGCGCTCCAGGTAGCCGACGATGTCCGCGCGCTCGTCGTAGAGCGTGCGCACCAACCCGTGCTCCGGGCAGCCTCGCTGCAGCCACAGTTGGCCGTCCTCGTTGAGGAGCACTCCCGCCAGCCGCTCGGCGCCGGTCAGCGAGCCGTCGGCCGCGTGGCAATGGGGGCACCAGGCGGTGACGTACTTGTGCACCCGGTCTGTTCTCGTGGGGCGCCCCGGCCCATAGGCTGTCTGCATTCGGCCTCCTCAAGCGTGCAGCCTAGCCGGTGGAGGAGACCATCCCTCAGAAGCCGAGGCGGCGGGCGGCCTCCCGGATGTGCTCGGCGGAGTCCTTGAGGCTCTGGAGTTCGTGCTCGTTGACGGGCAGCGCCAGCGCGCGGCCCACGCCACGCCCGTCGACGACGCGGGGGACCGACATGCAGACCTCCGAGATGCCGTGCCAGTCGTCGAGCTGCGCCGAGACGGGCAGCACCGTGTGCTCGTCGCGCAGCACAGCCTGGATGATGCGGGTGCCGGCCAGGCCGATGGCGTAGTTGGTGGCGCCCTTGCCGTCGATGACCTCGTAGGCGGCGCGCACCACCTGATCGGCGATCCGGTCCCGCGCCTCCGGGCTCAACTGGCCGGTCTGCTGCTCCCACTTCTTGAGGGGCACCCCGCCGATGGTGGCGGTGCTCCACAGCGGGGTCTCGGTGTCGCCGTGCTCGCCGGCGATGTAGGCGTGCACGTTACTGACCGCCACCCCGCACTCCTGCGCGACGAGCCAGCGCAGCCGCGACGAGTCGAGCACCGTGCCGGAGCCGAACAGCTGGTGTGCGGGCAGCCCAGAGATCTTCAGCGCGGCCTGCGTGGTGACGTCGACGGGGTTGGTCACCATGATGAACACCGCGTCGGGCGACTGCTCCACCAGCGGTGGGATGAGCGTCTTCATCATCTCGACGGTTTTCGCAGCCAGGTCCATCCGCGTCTCGCCCGGCTGCTGCTTGGCGCCGGCAGCCACCACCACGACGTCGGACTTCGCGGTGACCGCAACGTCGTCGGAGCCCTCCACGGTGACGTGTGGAGGGAGGAACTGGCTGCCGTGTGCCATGTCCAGGGCCTCGGCGCGTACCTTGGTGGCGTTGATGTCCTGCAATGCCACGTGGGTGGCAGCTCCATTGATCAGGGCCGCGTAGGCCAGGGACGTGCCGACGGCGCCCGCGCCGACGACCGAGAGTTTCGTGCCGCGCATCTTCATGTCCCCACCCTGCCATGCCGCCGAGGGGCGGTCATCCTCAGGGGTGAATCCGGGCAGGTTCCAGGGTCAAACCCCTCGTGACGACCCGCTCGACACGGCACACTGGAGGAGTACCGAGAGATCCAGGAGGGTCCCATGACCGAACACATCAATGAGCGCCCCGACGAGCAGGACAAGCACTTCGGCGACGAGGACGACTTCGCGGCCAACAACTCGACCAACCTCAACGACACCGCAGACTTCGTGGCGGAGGATGCCACGTCGGTCACCGACGACGCCACCGACGCGGCGGCGGATGCTGCGGGCGAGCCGCACCACTCCGTCGACGGGCCGGAGCCGAAGGTGACCGCCGCCGATCAGATGGGCCAGAACTTACGTAAGGCAGCCGAGGACACCGCCTACGCGGCCGTCGGCTTCGTCGGCCTCGTGGCAGACAAGGCCAAGGAGTTCTACGAGGACCAGAAGCGGCAGTACGCCGATTCGCACCCGGAGTCCGACAGCGATACCGGCGCCAAGAACTTCCTCGCTCAGCTGCGCGAGCAGCTCGACAAGTTCATCGATGAGGTCAACCGCGGTTTCCGCGACCTCGCGGAGCGCGGCCGCGCCTCCGCCAAGGACGGCGACAGCAGCTTCGAGGACAAGGCTGACCGCTTCGCCGAGAATGTCGCGGACAAGGGGGACAAGGCCGCCGACGACGTGGCTTCGGCCGTAGACCGGGCCGCGGAATCCGTCGAGGACTTCGCCGAGGGCTTCCAGCGCCCCACGCACGAGGCCTGACCCCTCACCGGGAACAACAACAAGCGGCCGGCACCCTCGGGTGCCGGCCGCTTGGCTGTGTGTCCGATCAGAGCATCGGGCTGGTGTGCCAGATGCGCTGCAGGTAGTCGCGCATCGAGCGGTCCGAGCTGAAGTAGCCGGTGCGGGCCACGTTGAGGATGGCAGAGCGGGTCCAGGCCTCCTGGTCCGCGTAACGCTCCTCGACGCGGGCCTGCGCGTCCACGTAGCTCTGGAAATCCGCCAGGGCCATGAAGCGGTCCTGGTTGATCAGGTTCAGCACCACGGAGTCGAACGTGTGCCCGTCGCCGTTGGAGAACGTGCCCGAGAGGATGAGGTTCAGCGCGTCGCGCAGGTTCTCGTTGCTCTCGTAGTACTCGGTGGGGTTGTAGCCCTTCGCCTGCAGCTCGGCGACCTCCGGCTCGGTCATGCCGAACAGGAAGAAGTGCTTGTCACCGACCAGTTCGCGGATCTCCACGTTGGCACCGTCGTCGGTACCGACGGTGAGCGCGCCGTTGAGGGCGAACTTCATGTTGCCGGTGCCCGAGGCCTCCATACCGGCCAGCGAGATCTGCTCGGACAGGTCCGCCGCAGGGATCAGCTTCTCGGCGAGGGTCACGTTGTAGTTGGCCGGGAACGCCACCTTGAGGCGACCTTCGAGGCGCTTGTCGTTGTTGACCACCTCGGCCACCTTGTTGATCAGGTGGATCGTGTCCTTGGCCATGCGGTAGCCGGGGGCGGCCTTCGCGCCGAACAGCACGGTGCGCGGCGTCAGGTCCGCGGCGGTGATCTTGCCGCTGATGACCTGCTCGTACAGCGAGACCACGTGCAGGAGCTTCAGGGACTGGCGCTTGTACTCGTGCAGGCGCTTGACCATGACGTCGAGCATGTGGCCGTCGGGCAGGTCGATGCCGTCGCGCTCGCGCAGCAGTTCGGTGAGGCGGTGCTTGTTCCAGGCCTTGACCTCGCGGAACTTGGCCTTGAACTCGTCGTCTTCGGCGAACGGTTCGAGCTCCTTGAGGCGCTCAAGATCGGTCACCCAGCCGGAGCCGAGGGTGTCGTTGAGCAGATCAGCGAACTTGTAGTTGGCCATCCGGACGAAGCGACGGGGGGTGACGCCGTTGGTGACGTTGGTGAACTTCTCGGGCCACAGCTCCGCGAAGTCCTTGAGCACCTTGTCGCGCAGCAGCTGCGAGTGCAGGGCGGCCACGCCGTTGATCTTGGTGGCCGCGACGGCGGCGAGGTGCGCCATGCGCACGCCCCGCTCGGTGCCCTCCACGATCAGCGACATGCGGCGGGCGCGGATCTCGTCGCCGGGGAAGGCCTCCCGCACCTCGGCGAGGAACTCCTCGTTGATCTGGTAGATGATCTCCAGGTGGCGGGGGAGCAGCCGGCCGAGCAGCTCCGTCGACCACACTTCGAGCGCCTCCGGCAGGAGCGTGTGGCAGGTGTAGGCGAAGCATTCGTTGGTCACCTTCCACGCCTCCTCCCAGCCGAAGCCCTCTTCGTCGATGAGGATGCGCATGAGCTCAGGCACCGCGATGACGGGGTGGGTGTCGTTGAGCTGGTAGATGATCCGGTCCGCCAGGTTGTGCAGATCGAAGCCCTCTTCGAGCTCGTTGTTGATGAAGTCGCGCAGCGACGCGGCCACGAAGAAGTACTGCTGCTGCAGGCGCAGTTCCTTGCCCTGCGGCGTGGAGTCCTCCGGGTAGAGCACCTTGGAGATGTTCTCGGCGAAGGTCTGGGCGCGGACGGCCTGGGCGTAGTCGCCGGCGTTGAAGATCTGCAGGTCGAACGCCTTGGTGGCCACGGCGCTCCACAGGCGCAGCGTGTTGACGCGGCCGTTGAGGTAGCCGGGCACCATGTAGTTGTAGGGCACCGCCTGCACGTTCCAGTCCGGGATCCAGCGGGTGTGCTCGTTGCCCTCGTCGTCGGTGTACTTCTCGGTGGTGCCACCGAAGTTAACCTGGACGGAGGCTTCAGGGTGCGGGAACTCCCACGGCCCGCCGAGCGCGAGCCAGGTATCGGGCTGCTCCACCTGGCGGCCGTCGACGAAGGTCTGGCGGAAGATGCCGTACTCGTAGCGGATGCCGTAGCCGATGCACGGCACGTTCATGGTGGCCAGCGAGTCGATGAAGCAGGCGGCGAGACGGCCGAGGCCGCCGTTGCCGAGGCCGGGCTCGATCTCCTGCGCGCGCAGCGTGGGCAGGTCGAGGCCGCAGAGCTTCAGGCCCTCTTCGGCGATGTTGTGCAGGTCCGTGGCCAGCAGCGCGTTGTTCAGCTGGCGGCCCAGGAGGTACTCGGCCGAGAGGTAGCCGATGGACTTGACCTTGGCGTCGTGGGTCTTGCGGTTGGTCTCGAGCCAGCGCGCCATGAGGTAGTTCTTGACGGTGCTGGCGAGGGCCAGGTACTGGTCGTTGACGCTGGAACTCGACAGGGTGACGCCCTGGTTGGTGTTGAGTTCGTGCAGGAATTCCTTCACAAAACCGTCGACGGAGTACGTCGGGGAACCCACCGGCGCGGTGGCGAGCGGGTGCGTCGGAGTGGACGAGGGTCCGGTGCTGCGGACGTTGGTCTCGGGTGATTCATCGGCCCGCATGGGGCCCCCAGTGTTCTGCGCGGAGTCAGTCATGGCCCCAGACTAGTTTGAACGTGCATATTTCTCACATCGGGGGCGCCTTCGTCCGTCCCCGATGTTCGCGGTACCGCGGGTGCCGAATGCCTCCTTCTGGGTGTTGCCCGGCGTTGGGACGTGCGGAAAGCTGGATGCCACTGCCGGTTGAGCGGGACCCCACAAGGGTCCCCGGCCGGCCGAACCTCACGAAGGGAGCAACACCATGCACCACGACGAGAACATTGACCAGCTGCTCGAAGCCACCGCCTACGACCCGAACGGCGACAAGATCGGCGGCGTCAGCGGCGTCTACCTTGACGACCAGACCAGCCAGCCCATGTGGGTCACCATCAACACCGGCCTGTTCGGGCTGCGGACCAGCTTCGCCCCGCTCGCCGGCTCGTCGCTGGAAGGCGACCGCCTGACCATCGCGCACGACAAGGACACCGTCAAGGACGCGCCCAACGTCGACGAGGATGGCCACATCACGCGCTCGCAGGAAGACGAGCTGTACAGCTACTACCGCGTCGATTCCGGTGAGATCGAGGCCGAGCGGCTCCGCACCCGCCGCTGGAACCGCGACGACGTGGTGGCCGACGGGGAGCACCGCCCCGACGGCCCGCTGTTCGACCACGACCGCGACGGTCGCGGCCCCGTGGGCGAGGTGCTCGACGGCCCCGACGGTGACCGCTTCGACAGCCGCCACGACGATTCCGGCCTCCGCGAGGACGACTTCCGTGAGCGTCGCGACGATCTCTCCGGGGACCCCGCGTACCGCAACGATCCCGCCTTCATCCAGGATCAGGCCGCGCAGGGCGACGAGCGCTACGTCGACAACGAGCGCCTGCAGGACCAGCGCCACGACGAGCCCGGCCTGGCCGGCGACTACGTCGCAGGCGATGCCACCGGGCGTCCCGATGCCGCTGACGGCCCCGTCGGGGACCGCCGTCGCGGGGCAGACCCCATCGACGGTCTGCTCGACGATCCGGATGCGGACGGACGTCGCAACGTCTGAGGCAACTGACCTCCGCTGACATGGATCGGCCGGCCCGGCAACGGGTCGGCCGATTCGTTTCTGAACAAACTGCGACGGCGGGTCAACCAGATCGAGACCTGAGGCGTATTACATATGAGCCCCGCATCCGCGAGGATGAACACATCCCAGGGGCACACCCGCCCCACAAGGCACAGAGTTAGGACCTGCCATGTCGCTTCTCCGCCGAACCACCGTCGTCGCCGCCGCTGCGGCCGTCGCCATCGCCGGGTTGGCCGTCCAGCCGTCCCACGCCGCCGAGGCCGACGTCTACACCACCCCCGGTGGGCACATCCAGAGCGGCCGGCTCTGGGACACCGACTGCTCCATGTACTCCTCGTCCGTGGTGCGCTGCACCACCAACATCTGGGCCACCCAGATCGTCTACGAGGGTGGCAAGTTCGTCAACAAGACCGGCTGGCACTTCAACAACCTCACCTACCTGCCGTCGACGAGGTCGTCGTGGGCGGGCAACCCGCTGGCCAAGGCGGGCGAGTTCACCAGCGCCGGGCGCCAGTGGAAGACCGAGTGCGACACCCCTGCCACGGGACGCGGCGCCTGCCGCTCCTACATCATGACCAACTACATCGCCACCGAGGGTGGCAGGTACGTCCGCAAGAGCGGCTACGTGTTCAACAACCTGGTCCGCTTCGCCGAGGGGTCCGTCGCGCCTGTGTCGAAGGTCCCAGCCCACATCCTCGACCAGAGCGTGCTGACGCACAACGGCCTCGGGCCGCTGACGTTCGCACCCGACAAGGTCGACACCTACCCCACCGTGTTCCAGAACCTCGAGCGCCTGGGCTACGTCGTCCTCGGCGATGTGGAGGGCTGCGAGGCCTACGACAACGGTGCTGAGTTGAAGGCGCGTGGCATCTCCGTGGTGGACCTCGCCGATGTCGCCGTCACCAAGCCCGGCATCAAGACGGAGAAGGGCGCCGAGGTGGGCATGACCATCGGCCAGATCAAGGCGCTGTACGGTTCGGCCTACAAGGAGGTCCGTAAGGACAACCACGCCGAGAAGCAGTACTTCGGTTCGGTGAAGGTGGGCGACCGCGAACTGCAGTTCCGCGTCGAGGGTGAGCCCTACAGCGATGGAAGCTTGCGCTACGCGCCGACGAGGCCGTTGCAGGATGCCGACGTGGTCGTCGAGATCGCTGCCCAGGAGTACCTCGCGGACGTGAGCTTCGGCGGCTGCTGACCCTCGCTGGTTGAGCCTGCGGGCGCAGCGAGCAGTGTCGAAACCCGGTGAGCCTCCATGTCACCCTCACCTATGGCTGCTGGCCTCGACACGGCTCATCGCACTCGCGGGCTCAACCACCGAGGCCGGGCCATAGGATCGCCCGGTGACCAGTGACACCCCGGTTGAGAATCCCACGCAGATCTGGCGCTACATCGTGGTGGCGTTCGTCGCCCCGATCATCCATTTCGCGGTGCCGCTGATCCCGGCGCCGCCGGCGTGGTCCATGGCCATCCGGCTCGCAGTGGCCGCCGTCGTCATCGCGGCGCTGATCCGCTGGCTGATCCGCGACTCCCGCTCCTTCGTGCCCACCGCGGTGCGGCCCGGTGGATGGCCGCGCTGTGGGTGCTGGGCGGCATCGCCGTGATGATCGGGCCGCAGTTGCCGACGGCGGGGCGACACACTGACCAGGCCAGCGCCGCGATCGCTGAAGGCGTCGCGCAGTTGGGCATGAGGGAGGGCAGCCTCACCACCATCGGCCTGGTGCTGGGCTCCGCAATGATCGCCCCCGTCGCCGAGGAACTGATCTACCGCGCCGCCGTCTTCGGTGGTTGGCGCGAACTGTTCCTGCAGTTCATGCCGCTCGGCGCGGGCATCGGGGTGGCCGCGTTCATCTCCGGCCTGGCCTTCTCGTTCGCGCACTTCACCATCCATCCCTTCCAGGCGTTCATCTACCTGGCTGCCGGCGCGGTGTGGGCGTTGGCCTACCACTTCGCGGGCTCGCTGCTGGTGCCGGTGTTCATCCACGCCGTGTGCAACAGCTTCCAGTTCTGGCTGATGCTGCACGGCCCCAACCGGGCGTTCGACGGCGGGGCGCTGAACCTCGCGCTGCTGATGCTGGCGCCGTTCCTGGCGATGGGTCTCGCGTGGCTGGTGACCCGCGTGTTCACCTCCCGGACCGCGGACGGGCGGGCGCTTCGGGGCGCATGAGATATATCTCTACCAAATCGGGGGGGAGCGGTGTGGATAATCCACACCGACCCCCCTGATCGGTAGAGATAAGTTGACCAGGCTCAGATCTGCCACGCCTCGAGATCGTAGGACCGGGCCCAGAACTGCTCCTCGTAGTACGTGGCGTCCACGAAGGCGGTGAGCATCCGCTCCCGCGTTTCCTCGTCGGTGGCCGCGGCGGCCTCGTCCAGCAACTCGATTGCGCGCCGGGTCTCGTCCTGGAACACCGGATCGGCGTAGGCCGCGGCCCAGGCGCCGAATGGGTGATCTTTCACGGCCGAAGCGGTCTGCGCCAGGCGTGCGCCGACGTCGGCGTAGACCCAGTAGCACGGCAGCACGGCCGCGACCCCCACCTCGTAGGGCTCGTAGGCCGTCATGGTCTGCAGCATGTTCACGTACGCGCGGGTGGTGCCCGAGGCGACGGTGGGGCGCGGCGCGCCTGCCAGCAGCGGGTCGGTCATCAGCCCGGCGTGCATCTGCACCTCGGCAGCGACCGCGCCGCTCGCGCTGGCCGCCCAGAAGCCCGAGGCCTCCGGGGACGGGGCGCGGGTGGCGAGCATCGCCAGCGCGCGGGTGTAGCCGCGCAGGTAGAAGTCGTCCTGCACGAGGTACTCGACGAACCGGTGGACCTCGAGGGATCCGTCGGCCAGTTCGGTGAGCAGCGGCAGCGCGTCGATCCGACGACGGATCTCCTCCGTCGCCTCCCATGCGCGGGTGCTGAAGTCTCCGGTGGTCCAGGTGATGGTCATGCGTGCCCTTCTACAAAGTGGTCGACGGGGCCGTGGCCCTGTGCGGGGGTGCGGGAGAGTTCCCAATGGGAACCGGATTCGATGGCACGCATCAGAAAGTCGCGGGCCTTTTCAACGGATTCGACGCGCACGCCGGTGGCGATGGTGTCGCCGTGCAGCGCGGCGAAGGCGGCGACGGCCGATGACAGGGTGCAGCCCGTCCCGTGCGTGTGCCGCGACGCGATGCGGGGGCCGGACAGGATGGCCACGCCGTCGGCGGTGGCGAACGCGTCGGTGACCTGGCCGTCGGTCAGGTGCCCGCCCTTGACGAGCGCGGCGCGCGCCCCGGCGTCGACGAGGGCCTTGGCCTGAGCGATGATGCCGTTGCCGTCTGTCGCGGGGGAGGCCTCGAGGAGGACTGCGGCCTCGGGCACGTTGGGGGTGACCACGTCGGCCTGGTGCATGAGGCGCTCGCGCACGACGGCGATCGCCTCGTCCTGGAGGAGCTTGTCGCCGGAGGTGGCGACCATCACCGGGTCGAGCACCACGACGCCGAAATCTGCGCGGCGCTCGTCGATCAGGTCCGCGACGGTGGAGGCGACCTCGGCGTTCGACAGCATGCCCAGCTTGGTGGCGGCGACGGGCAGGTCGTCGAGCACGGCCTCGATCTGCGCGCGCACGAAGGCCGGCTCGACGGGGCGCGCGTCTCGGACACCCTGGGTGTTCTGCGCGGTCAGGCCGGCCAGCGCGGCGGTGCCGTAGACGCCCAGAGTGTGGAATGTCTTGAGGTCGGCCTGGATGCCGGCGCCGCCGCTGGGGTCTGAACCGGCGATGCTGAGGGCGATCTTCGGGGTGGTCATCGGACCCTCCAGTAGGACATGAGTTGCTCGGCCGAGGCCAGGGGATCAGGGGAGGACATGATGGCCGAGACGACGCAGATGCCGTCGACGCCGGTGTCGATCACCCACGGGGCGTTGACTGCGTTGATGCCGCCGATGGCCACGGTCTTGGCGCGCCCGGCGGTTTCGCGCACGATCTGTTCGGCGCCCTGCAGTTCGAGCGGCGGATCCGTGTCGGTCTTGGTGGGCGTGGACCAGATGGGCGACAGGCCCAGCACGTCAGCGGTGGGCTCGCGCATCTCGAGGCGCAGTTGCTCGCTGTTGGAGATCGACAGGCCGATCATCGAGTCGCGACCCAGGCGCTGCCTGGCCTCCTTGATGTCGCCGTCGGACTGGCCCATGTGGAAGTGGAGGCCGAGGTCAGCGGCGATATCGAGGCGGTCGTTGACGAAGATCGCTGCCTGGTGGCCGGTGGCGTCGAACACGCGGCGGGTGGCGTCGACGCAGGCCTGCGTGAGCTTGAGGAACTCCAGCTCCGTCATGTGCTTGTCGCGTACCTGCACGACGCCGGCGCCGCCGAGAACTGCCTGCTCGACGATGCGGGGCACGCGGTCAGGGCCGCCCGCCAGCTCGGTGTCGGTGACCAGGTAGAGCCGCCAGTCGACGGACTTGGCGATCTTCTTCTGTGCCTGCATCAGGCCTCCTCGATGTTCACGAGCTCCACCACCTCGGCGGGGGTGAGGGCGTGGAGGGCGTCGAGCCACAACTCGCGGTAGCTGCCGGGACCCTTCGCGTCGCGAGCTGCGAGGATGCCTGCGGCGCCGAACAGCGCGTGGGCGGCGACCACGGCGTCGTGGCGGTCCTCGGCGACGGCCAGGCATGCCGCGACGGTGGCGCCCAGCGAGCAGCCGGTGCCGATGACCAGTTGCAGCATCTCGTCGCCGCCGGTCACGCGGGTGACGCGGCCGGCGGAGACGATGAGATCGGTGGGGCCGGAGATGCCGACGACGGCGCCCGTGTCGGCGTTGAGTTGCCGGGCGGTGTCGACGGCGGCGTCCACCTCATCGGTGGCGTCGACGCCGCGGCCACCGGCCGACGTGCCGGCCAGGCCGAGGATCTCGGAGGCGTTGGCGCGGATAACGGCGGGGCGGTGAGTGAGGAGGTCGCGAGCCAGCTGGGTGCGCACGGGCAGGCCGCCGACGGCGACCGGATCGAGCACCCACGGCTTACCTGCGGCGAGCGCGGCGGGGGCGGCGCGTCGCATGCCCTCGTGCTGCTCGGCCGAGCCGTTGCCCACGTTGATCAGCAGGGCGGAGGCGAGGCCGGCGAAGATCTCGGCCTCCTCCGGCAGGTCGATCATCGCGGGGGCGGCGCCGACGGCGAGCAGGACGTTGGCGGTCACCTCGGGCACGACGGTGTTGGTCATGCAGTGCACGAGGGGGGTGGCCTCGCGCACGGCGGTGAGGACGTCGAGAATACGGGTCATGTGGATTGCTCCCTTCGCTAGCACGACCTAGATCAGGTGGTACGGGTCTGTTCTCAGCCCCTGAGGAGGGGCACCCCGGCTTCATCCCCGAGCCTACCAGTGGCGCACCGGGCGCTTCGGGCGGTTTCAGGCTAAAGGGGGTGGTGGGGTGCGGGCGGGCATGGAAGGGTGGAGATATGACGAAGAACGACAAGACCCTGGAAGTCAGGCTAAAGGGGGTGGTGGGGTGCGGGCGGGCATGGAAGGGTGGAGATATGACGAAGAACGACAAGACCCTGGAAGACGTCCTCAAGCTCACCAAGAAGCAGCACGTCGCGATGCTGATCACCCTCAAGGACGGCCAGCCCGTCAGCCGCCCGATGGGCGTGATGCAGCCAGAGGGCGACGGCACGTTCTGGTTCTTCTGCCTGGCTGATTCCGACGTGGCCGCGCAGGTTGAGGCCGATGCCCGCGTCAACGTCGCGTTCGCGGACAAGGACTACCTGTCCGTGACGGGTGGCGCCACCGTGGTGCAGGACGCGGCGCGCGCCCGGGAACTGTGGAACCCCGCCGTCGACGCCTGGATGGGCGACTGTGAGCCGGAGGACGCCCGCGTCCGCCTGATCAAGGTGACGGCTGACACCATCGCCTACTGGGACACCCCCGGCACCGTCGGCTCCGTGCTCGGCATGGTGGGTGGGCTCGTCCGCGACAAGCGCCCCGACGTCGGCGAGAGCGGCGTCGTCGACGCCTGATCCCCGCGACTGAAGCGATGGCCCCTCTGCCTGTGCGGCAGAGGGGCCATCGGCGTTCAGGGTGAGGCACCTCAGCCGACCTCGGCGCGCGCGGCCACGAACGCTTCCACCGCCTTGTCCAGGTCGTCGCGGGTCAGCGCAGCCGAGAGTTGGGTGCGGATCCGAGCCTTCCCCTTCGGCACCACCGGGTAGGAGAACGCCCGCACGTACACGCCGCGCGCGAGGATGGCGTCGGCCATCTTGGCGGCGAGGACGGCGTCGCCGATCATCACGGGCACGATCGGGTGGTCCGATTCGGGCACCTCGAACCCCTCCTCCACGATCCGACGGCGGAAGTAGGCCGTGTTCTCGCGCAGCGTCGTCAGCAGCCCGGGGCTGGAGGCGAGGTAGTCGATCACCGCGATCGCCGCGGCGGTAATGGCGGGGGCCAGCGAGTTGCTGAACAGGTACGGCCGCGACTTCTGCCGCAGCAGTTCGACGATGGGCTGGCGCGCGCACGTGAACCCGCCGGAGGCGCCGCCCAGGGCCTTGCCGAGCGTGCCGGTGAGGATGTCGACCCGCTCGGTGACGCCGAACCGCTCCGGGGTGCCTGCACCGGTTTCGCCCACGAAGCCGACGGCGTGGGAGTCGTCGACCATCACCAGCGCGCCGTACTCGTCGGCCTGGGCGCAGATCTCGTCGAGCGGGGCCACGTAGCCGTCCATGGAGAACACCCCGTCGGTGGCGATCACGCGGTGCCGCGCACCCTTGGCCTCCTCGAGCTTGGCCCTGAGATCGGACAGGTCGCGGTTCTTGTAGCGCAGGCGCTGCGACTTCGTCAGGCGCACGCCGTCGATGATTGACGCGTGGTTGAGCTCGTCGGAGATGATGGCGTCCTCGGGGCCGAAGATGGTCTCAAACAGGCCGGTGTTCGCGTCGAAGCACGACGAGTAGAGGATGGTGTCGAAGCCCGCGGTGCCCTTGCGGAGGAAGCCGGTCAGCCGCGACTCGAGCTCCTGGTGCTGCGTCTGCGTGCCGCAGATGAAGCGCACCGAGGCCATGCCGAAGCCCCAGCGGTCGAGCGCCTCCTTCGCGGCGGCGATCAGCTCGGGCGAATCGGCGAGCCCCAGGTAGTTGTTGGCGCACAGGTTGATCACGTCGCCGTCGAGCGTGCCCACGTGCGCGGCCTGCGCCGTCGTCAGCGGGGCCTCCTCCTTGTAGAGCCCCTCGCTTCGGAGCTCCTGTAGCTGCTGCTGGATGTCGTCAAGAAACTGCATGATTCTCCTCGTGCGGTGGGGGGATGTCGATGAGCAATTGGATGGGGTCACGGGCCGGAACCGTCATTTTTCCCGGCGTGTCGCGCCGTGACCCCATCCAATTGCTCACGGCGGGCGACGGTGACCTACAGGTGCTCCCAGGTCAGGAGCACCTTGCCGGAGCGGCCATCTGAGGCGACCTCGAACGCCTCGGCGAACGATTCGGCCGGGAAGCGGTGCGTGATCACCCCGCTGATGTCCAGCCCGGAGCGCACCAGGGCGTTCATCGCGTACCAGGTCTCGAACATCTCGCGCCCGGTCACGCCCTGGATGGTGAGCATGTTGAAGATGATGGTGGCGAAGTCGACGGTGAGCTCACTCGTCGGCGACCCCAGCAGCGCGATCCGCCCACCGTGCGTCATGTGGTCGATCATCGAGCGCAGCGCGGCCCCGGAGCCGGACATCTCCAACCCGATGTCGAAACCCTCCACCATCCCGAAGCGCCCGTAGACGTCCTCTAGTTTCTCCGTCGCGGTGTTGACGGTCGACGACAGGCCCAGCGAGCGCGCGAGTTCCAGCCGCTCGTCGGACAGGTCCGTGATGACCACGTTGCGGGCGCCCTGGAACTTCGCCACCAACGCCGCCATGATCCCGATGGGGCCGGCGCCGGTGACCAGCACGTCCTCCGCGAGCGCGGGGAACTGGAGGGCGGCGTGCACGGCGTTGCCGAACGGGTCGAAGATCGCCGCCACATCGGGGTCCATGCCGTCGGGGTGCACCCACACGTTACTGGCCGGCATCACGAAGTACTCGCTGAACGCGCCGTCGACGTGGTAGCCGATGCCGCGGAAGTTGCGGCACAGGTGCCGCTTCCCGGCCAGGCAGGCGCGGCACCGGCCGCAGACGCAGTGCCCCTCACCGGAGACGAACTGCCCCACCTCCAGGTTGGTGACGGATGCGCCCACCTCCACGATGTCGCCGCAGAACTCGTGGCCCACCACGCGGGGGCACTTGACGTTCTTCTGCGCCCAGCCGTCCCACCTGTCGATGTGCACGTCCGTGCCGCAGATGCCCGTGCGCCGCACCTTGATCAGCACCTCGTTGGTGCCGGGGGTGGGCGCATCCGTCACCAACCTGGAGGTCCATGAGTTCGAGCCCGGGGGCGGGGGAGGTCTTGACGAGCGCCAACATGACTCCCATCGTGGCACGCCGCGGCCCGCCGCGCGCACCGACCCTGATGGTTGTCGCGACGAACCCTTGGCGGGCCGGCGACCTGGTCACCGTCGCCCCGCCCAAGAACCGCGAGGAGGAGGCCCCAAGGCCCGCGCCCGCGCGGCCAAGCGCTACGCGCCGGCTCAACCAGCATCGACGGCCTGATTGCCTAGGAAGTAGGCCACCAGGCGCCGCGCCACATCCATGTGGCGCATGTTGTGGCCCACGTACAGCTTGGTGCCGGGGGTGACCAGCTCCACGTCGACGCCTGTGGCCAACTCGGCGACGCTTCCGGCGATGGCCACGTCGCGGCCGAGCCGCCCCCGGACACGGCGCGACGCATCAGGGTGCGGCTCAACACCGCGGTGATCCAGCCCCTGCTGGAGAACAGTTCGAAGTGCCGGGCGATATCGGCGCGGGCACCCACGCCCACGACACCGACCCGGAGCGGGGCAGGCTCAGCCATGTCCGCCACGCTACCGCCCCGCGCGTCAGTAGCTCAGGCCGTGCCCGAACGGGTAGGCGAGCCCTCCCGACGGCGAGGGCACGTCAACGGGCAGCTTGCCGGTGGGGTTGACCTCGCCCGTGATGACCCGCACCAGCGACGGCGCGATGACCGGCGAGTAGGAGTAGGTGCAGATCTCGGCGGGCGCCTCGTAGCGGCCCACGTCGTACGGGTTGCGCACCGCCACCGCGACCACGGGTTTCCCGGTGGCCGTCAGCGCGTTGACCAGGTTGATCTGTGCCTGGTTCACGTTGTGGGTGAGCACCACCGTGAGGTCGTGGGTCTGCGACGCGGCCACCGCCTGGGCGATGTTGGCAGCCGTCGGTGAGGTGTAGTTGAGCCGCGTGGTGGTGGCCCCCGCCTCGTTGAACGCGGCCTGCACGAGTTGCGTGGTGCCCACGCCCCAGCCGGCGACCAGCACCCGCCTGCCGCTGACCTGCACGGGGAGCATGCCGTCGTTGCGCACCAGAGTCATGGTGCGGTCCGTGATGGCATCGGCGATGGACAGGTGCTCCGGGGTGCCCACGATGCTGTTGATCCTGGCCGTGTCCACCAGATAGTCGTTCAGGAGGCCGCGGCGGTGCTTCATGCGCAAGACGCGCTCCACCTTGGCGTCGATCTCGGCTTCGGAGAGGCGGCCGGTGCGGACGGCCTCGAGCACGGCGTCGCGGGCGGCCAGCGGCGCGGGCGACATCAGCAGGATGTCGACGCCGGCCTCCAGCGCGCGGACGGCGACCTCCGCGTCGCTGTACATCTCGCGTACGCCGGCCATGTCCAGAGCGTCGGTGATGACGACCCCCTCGTAGCCCAACTCACCGCGCAGCAGATCGGTGAGGATGGGCTTGGAGAGCGTGGCGGGGTGGCCCGAGTCGTCGAAGGCGGGCATCACCAGGTGGGCGGTCATGATCATGTCGATGCCCGCGTCGATCGCGGCGCGGAACGGCGGCGCGTCCAGGCGCTCCCACTCCTCGCGGCTGTGGGTGATCAGCGGCAGGCCGTAGTGTGAATCGACGGCGGTGTCGCCGTGGCCGGGGAAGTGCTTGGCGGAGGCCGAGACCCGGGCATCGCCCTGGTAGCCGCGGACCTGCGCGGCCACCATCTGCGCCGCCAACGCGGGGTCCGAGCTGAAGGAGCGCACCCCGATGACGGGGTTGGCGGGGTTGACGTTGACGTCGGCGACGGGCGCGAAGTTGGTGTTGATGCCGACGGCGCGCAACTCCTTGCCGGTGATCGCCGCAGCAGTCCTGGCGTCGGACTCGGAACGGCCTGCGCCCAGCGCCATGGCGCCGGAGAACTGGGTGGCGGGCGCGCCGAAGCGGGTCACGATGCCCTGCTCCTGGTCCGTGGCCACGAGCAGCGGCACGGCCACCTTCGTGCCCTGCGGCTTGCCCTTGACGTTGGTGACCCGGCGCTCGGCGGACGCGGCCTGCAGCGCGTTGCTGGCCTTGGCCACGCCGTCGGGGCCGTTGAGGTAGCTGTCGGTCCAGGCGAAGTAAATCACGCCGCCCAGGTGGAGGTCGCGCACCACGTCGACGGCCTTGGCGGTGCCGTACTTGCCCAGGTTGCGGGCGTCGTCGACGGTGGGGTCAACGCCGTAGACCTCCTGCACCATGAGCTGGCCCACCTTCTCGGGCAGCGTCATCCGGGCGAGGGTGGACCGGACGTAGCCGTTGATGTTGTTGGCGGCGGCCGGGAGACGGCCCGCCACCGCGCTGGCGGCGAGGGCACCCACGCCCAGGCCGATGATCTGTCGTCGGTTGAAGGTCAGCATCTTTGCTCCTCTCAGGGACGCCTGAGGCGTCGATCCAGCTGACTCTGCCACCCGACGGGGTCAGTGACAAGGGTTTTGTCTGTCGTCGGTACTTATTTGTGCGCCTGCCGGATCGCCTATCGTGGGGCGTGAATCCAAGGAGGCAGCATGAGCCGCGCGGCGCAGGTCCACACGGGGGCGACGCTGACCCCCAGCAAGATCGAACTCCTGGCGGCCTGGCTGCCAGGGCAGCCGTGGTTCGACGGCGGCGCCGAAGGGCTCGAACGGGTGGCCAACTTCCGCCTCGTCGACCCGGATGGTGAGGTGGGCCTCGACTGCATGGTCATCACCGACGGCGGGGTCAGCTACTTCGTGCCCGTGACCTGGCGCGGGGCCCCGGTGGACGGGCCGGAGTTGATCGGCACGGTGGAGCACTCCGAGATGGGCACCCGCTGGTGCTACGACGCTGCCACGGATCCGGTGTTCATGGCCGAGTTTGAGCGCGTCATCCGTGAGGCGGGCGAGCAGGCCGAGATCCACGACATGGACGGCAACGCCATTCCGCTGGTGATGCACGTCAAGGGCAGCGGCGTGGTGCCCGGGGAGGCGCCCGATGCCGAACTGCAACTGATGCGCGTGCTGGACCGGACCGCCGACGTGCCGGGCGACGCGTTGGGCACGCTGATGGCGGACTGGACGGATCAGGCCGGTCCCCGCCACGATCTGCTGGCCGTCCTGCGCTGACCGACCGCTCCGCGTCAACGTTGCGTTCCTCCGCGCCAACGGAGATTCCTCGGTGCCTGAGTTGCTGCTTCTCGCCTGCGACACATCGGGGGCGAGGAAAAATTTCTCAGACTCGGACGATTGACCGTTGGCGCGGAGGATTGGGCGTGCTCGTGGGTAACCGTTAGCGAAACGTTATCTGACTGAGACTTTTGTTAGCGTAAACACATCCGGGGGCCCCTCTAGGTTGGGAAACGTTCAACAACTTAGGTCGCCATCGGAGGAGACATATGTTCAATCGAACCCGTAAGAACGTTGCGGCGCTCGCCGCGCTCGGCATGGCCAGCGTCGCCCTGCTCAGCGCATGCGGCACCGATGATCCGGCACCCACCGACGGTGCCGAGACCCCCGCCGTCGACACCACCACGGCCGAGGCCCCCGGCGGCGGCGAGACCGGTGGCGGCGAGACCACCGCGGGCGAGGCCCCCGGCGGCGACGTCGATCTCTCCGGCCAGACCCTCAACGTGGTGGCCGCCTGGTCCGGCGCAGAGCAGCAGAACTTCGAGGCCGTCCTCCAGAAGTTCCAGGACGACACCGGCGCCACCGTCACCTACACCAGCTTCGGCGACAACGGCCCCACCTACATCGCCGGCCAGCTCGAGGGTGGCACGCCGCCCAACGTCGCCGTCGTGGGGCAGCCCGCGCTCATGCAGCAGCTCGCCACCGACGGCGACATCAAGCCGCTCACCGACGACGTGAAGGCGGCCGTCGAGGCCAACTACTCGCAGTCCTGGCTCGATCTGGGCAGCGTCGACGGCGAGCTCTACGGCGTCTGGTTCAAGGCCGCCAACAAGTCCACCATGTGGTACAACGCCGACATCTGGAGCGAAGCTGGCGCAGAGGCCCCCGAAGACTGGGACGGCTTCCTCGAGCAGCTCGGCCTCATCCGCGACGCCGGCTACTCCGGCATCTCCATCGGTGCAGACGTCGGCTGGCCGCTGACGGACTGGTTCGAGAACGTCTACCTGCGCGTCGCAGGCCCGGAGAAGTACGACCAGCTCACCAACCACGAGATCCCGTGGACGGATCCGTCCGTCAAGGAGACCCTCGAGGTGCTGGCCCAGCTCTGGGGCACGGATCTGGTGCAGGACGGCGGCGCGCAGCGCGGCTTCCCTGAGTCCGTGACCGAGGTGTTCGGCGCCAGCCCGCAGGCCGGCACGGTCTACGAGGGCGACTTCGTGGCCGGTAACATCGCCGAGGACGGCAACTCCACCGTCGGCGAGAACGCCCTGTTCTTCGACTTCCCGTCCATCAACGGCTCCGAGCCGGCAGTGGTGGGCGGCGGCGACGTCGCCATCGCGTTCACCGACGACGACGCCACCAACGCGCTGATGGCCTACCTCGCTTCGCCCGAATCGGCCGAGGTGTGGGTGCCCAACGGCGGCCTGACCTCGCCCAACAACGGCGTCGACACGTCGCTGTACCCGGATGACATCTCGCGCCAGATCGCCGAGGCCCTCGTGGGCGCCGAGGCCTTCCGCTTCGACATGTCCGACCTGACGCCCAGCGCGTTCGGCGGCACCCAGGGCCAGGGCTTCTGGCAGGAGATGATCACCTTCTACGAGAACCCCTCTGATGTCGAGGGCGCCATGGTGCGCCTGGAGGCGGCCGCAGCCGCCGCCTACGGCAGCTAAGCGAGGCTTCCGGTGACTGCAGCAGTCACCGCGCCAGAACGTCCGAGGACCGGGGCCCCCAAGCCCCGGTCCTCGAACCGGTTCCGGCGCGGGTTGATCATCGCCTCATTCCTCGCGCCCGCCCTCATCGTGCTGGGCGCCCTCGTCGCGTATCCCATCGTGTTCACGTTGGTGCGCTCGTTCTTCGACCGCTCCGGCGGCAGCTTCGTGGGCTGGCAGAACTACGTGACGATGTTCACCAACGAGACCACGTTCACGGCCATCCGCAACAACATCCTCTGGGTGCTGGTGGCACCGGCCGTGTGCACCATCCTGGGCCTCATCTTCGCCGTGCTGCTGCAGAAGCTGAGGTGGAAGACGGCGTTCAGGCTGATCATCTTCATGCCCATGGCCATCTCCATGCTCGCGGCCGGCGTCATCTTCCGCGGCCTGTTCCAGGAGAACCCGCAACTGGGTGCGGTGAACGCGGCCATCGTCGGGGTGCAGAACACGTTCACGGATACTGCAAGCTATCCCGGCGCCAAGCCCCGCGACGGCGTGGGGTTGGCAGCCGAGGACGGCATCATCGCCACGGAGTCGACGGTGGCCGCGGGCACCGTCGTCGACCTCCCACTGATCGGCATCCGGCAGAACAACCTGCCCGAAGACGCCATGCAGGCCGTGGCGGCGTCGCCGCCGGAGGGCAACCAGATCGCGGGCACCGTGTTCCTCGACGTGGTGCCCGGCGGCGGAGGTGAACAGGGCGTGCTGGGCGACGGGAAATCCGGCCTGCCGGGCATCCGCGTCGACGCGGTGGCCGAGGACGGCTCCATCGCCGGGCACGCCACCACCAACCCTGACGGCACCTTCCTGATCGAGGGGCTGGAACCGGGGCCCATGTACCGCGTCGCGCTGCCCGCGGCGAACTTCGACGAGGGCGCGCAGGGGGTGTCCTGGTTGAGTTCCACGTTCATCAACGCGGTGGTGATCCTGTCCTACGTGTGGATCTGGGCGGGGTTCGCGATGGTGATGATCTCCTCGGGCCTGTCCGCCATGGACCCGTCGCTGCAGGAGGCCGCCCGCATGGACGGGGCCAGCGAGTGGAAGGTGTTCACCCGCATCACCGCGCCGCTGCTGGCGCCGGTGCTGGTGGTGGTGTTCGTCACCCTCATCATCAACGTGCTGAAGATCTTCGACCTGGTCTACGTCATCCCACCCGGCGCCTCCAAACCGGCGGCCAACGTGATCGCGGTGGAGATGTGGACGGTGTCCTTCGGCGGCGGCAACGACTACGGCCTCGGCTCCGCCCTGGCCATCCTGCTGCTCATCCTGGTGCTGCCTTCGATGATCATGAACATCCGCCGCTTCCGAGAGGAGCGCAGCCGATGAGCGTCGAACTAGGCATCGTGAAGTCCAAGCTCACCCCCATGCAGAAGGTGATGCGCTTCCTGAACAACTCCGTCGTCAACGTGGTGCTGGCCATCGTGGCGGTCTTCTGGCTGGTGCCCACCGTCGGGCTGCTGCTCACGTCGCTGCGCAGCTCGGGCGACAACGCGGCCTCCGGCTGGTGGAACGTGTTCACCAAGCCGGCGGAGCTCACGCTGGAGAACTACGCCAACCTGCTGTCGAACCCCACCATCACCGGCTCCTTCTGGAACACGGTGGTGATCGCGGTGCCGTCGACGGCGCTCGTGGTGCTGCTGGGAGCCTTGGCCGGGTACGCGTTCGCGTGGCTGAAGTTCCCCGGCCGCGACTGGCTGCTGATCGTCGTGATCATCATGCTGGCCGTGCCCATCCAGGTGGCGCTCATCCCGCTGGCCCGCCTGTTCGGGCAGCTGGGGATCTTCGGCAGCGTGCTGGGCGTGATCGCCTTCCACGTGGCGTTCGGCCTGCCGTTCGCCATCTTCCTGTTACGCAACTTCTTCTCGCAGTTCCCGCAGGAGCTGCTGGAGGCCGCACGGGTCGACGGCGCCTCGGAGTGGGCGATCTTCTTCCGGATGATCCTCCCGCTGGGCCTGCCGGCCATCGCGTCGCTGGCGATCTTCCAGTTCCTCTGGACGTGGAACGACATGCTGGTGGCCCTGATCTTCACCAACGCGCAGTCGATGCCGTTGACCGTGGCGATCCAGAGCCAGCTGCGTCAGTACGGCTCGAACATCGACGTGCTCTCGGCGGGGGCCTTCCTGTCGATGATCGTGCCGCTGTTCGTGTTCTTCGCGTTCCAGCGCTACTTCGTCCAGGCGCTGCTGGCCGGTTCGCAGAAGTAGCCCGCGCTGGTTGAGCCTGCGGGCGCAGCGAGCAGTGTCGAAACCGCTGCAGCGTGTCTAGCACCTCAGGCACAGCTTGGTGCCGCAGTATCTCGGCCAAGCTTCAGGGAGCGCCCAGGGTCGGGGAAGCTGGTCAGGGACGTGGCGGAACCGTTGGTCGAGGTCGTCCGAAACAAGCTTGGGGTGTGCCGGGTCAGTCCCGGATGATCATCGCCTGGCCCCCGTAGGCCGGTAGCTCGACGGTGAACCCACCAAGGTCGTCGACCACGCCCACCTTGCGTCGGGTCGACAGGTCGAACACCCGGCCGGCGGGCACCTTCTCGGACTGCACGCGGGCGGTGAGCTTCTCGCCGCCGAAGTTCAGCGCGGTGATCTGCGTGGTGCCGTTCTCCAGCTCGTTGACGAGCACGAGGAGGGCCTTGTCGCCCACCTCGGGGACGTCGACCAGCACGCCCGACGGCAGGTCGTTGCGCTTGCGGACCTTCAGGATCTGCGCCAGCCGGGAGGCGAAGGAGTTCTCCTTCTTCAACTGGTCCGGCACGGAGCCGTAGAGCACGCGGGCGCGGGGCATGCCGCTGGTGGACTTCTTCGCGTCCGGGGCCGCGCCCAGCAGGTCGTAGGCGCCGCGCTCGATCCAGCGGGTGTCGCCCATGCTGATCAGGCCCTTGACCTCCTCGCGGTCGAGGGGGAGGGCGCCGACGAGGTCCCAGCCGCTCAGCGCGAACACGCCCGGCTGCCACGCGGCGAACATGCACAGCAGTAGGTGTGCGTTGGCGATGCGTCGGGCGTCGCCGTCGGTGATCTCGTCGAGATCCGTGATGCCCAGCGTGGCGGCGACGATCGACGCGGTGGTGCTGGCGATGCCGTTGGTGGTGAACAGCGCGTTGTACGGCGCGGCCTCGCCGGTGAGCTTCTCGCGCATCACCTTGCGGACGTGCTCGGCGAGCTCGGAGCCGGTGTAGATCTCCCCGCCGAGGGTGAACTCGTCGTCGCGGTGCGCGGCGGCGAAGTGGACCAGCTCGTAGGTGAGCTCGTCGTGGTTCTGCAGCGCGTGCACCAGGGAGGCCTGGTCGATGCCGATGGCCATGGATTCGCGCAGCACCATGCGCAGGAACTCGGTGTCCGCCGTGGCCAGCGAGAACTGGGCGGCCGGGCGGGTGATGAAGTCGTAGGACAGATCCGGGCCGACGGCGCCGGTGCGGGCGATGTCATCGATGGAGAGGTTGAGCTCCTGGAACGTGAAGCCGCCCACCTTGCGCACCAGCGAGCCGATGAGCTGGTTGGCCGCCAGCGACAGTGGGTGCCCCTCGGACCACGCGGGGGAGCCCACGGACTTCTCGACGCCGAGGAAGCCGTTGGCGTCGAGACGCAGGCCGCCTGAGCCGAGGTCGAGCTGGGAGTGCAGCGCGTCGCCCATCACCAGGCGCATGCCCGCGCACGTCGGGTCCAGCCAGTTGATGGTGGGCTGGCCCTCCTTGAAGTAGTGGAGGTAGACCCAGCGGCGTTCGACGCCCTTGTGGTCGACGATGGGCGGCGTGCACGACCAGTTGGTCTCCTTCACGCCGGGCTCGTAGAAGATCACCCGCTGGAGGGCGCCGATGATGAGCCCCTCGTCGGCGAGCGCCTGCTCGGCCTCGGGGGAGAGGTTGACGGAGTCGCGACCCTCAGGGACCTCCGGCAGCAGATCCCAGTGCTCCTGCGGGATGTCGACCATGTGGAAGATGCCCGGGTAGTCCTTGTAGTTGAGCTCCGCCAGCCGGAAATCCGCGCCCTTACCGGTGTGGCCGGGCACGATGTCGTCGATGATCGTGGCGTTGTGCTTGGTGGCCGTCTCGCACATCTGGCGGAACTCGTCCTCAGTGCCGAACAGCGGGTCGATCGCCATAGAGATGCGGTCGAAGTGTCCGTCCACCGACGGGGTGGGCTCCCAGCCCTGCAGACCCCCGGCCAGCTTCACGGGGCCGGTGTGCAGCGCGTCGATGCCGATCGAGGAGAACGCGTCCCACAACTCTTCGGAGCCCAACGCGCCCAGGAAGGACTGCCCGCGGTCCGTGATGTGGGAGAGGGGATAGGCGGTGAACCACACGGAGGCGCGCTGCAGCGCGGCGCGCGGATCCGGGTGCGCGTAGGGGTTGGCCCACATGAGGTGCGTGCCGGCCACCTGGCGTGAGACCTGCTGGGCGTCGTGCAGCATCGACTGCTCCTCGAGCCACTCCACATAGGCCCGGTCGTCGCCGGACGGTGCGAAGGGTGGCGCGATGGGCCCCTCGTCGGCCCTGCGTCGGCGCGCGCGGGGTCGCAGCCGGGCGGGGCGGGCGGCGAAGCGTTGCTGGTCGAAGCTGGCTTCGGGCAGCACCTCATCGTCGATCTGATCAGGCACCTGGTTCTCTGGCGTCGTGGTCACCTGCCCTACGCTACCTGTGATGGCGGCCGCGTGTGTTGCGGCGCTGGGCCCGCGGTGTGTAAGAGTTGGCGGATGAAGATCCGATCCGCCCTCGCCGCGGCCTGCGTTGCGGCACTGTTCGCCGCCAGCTGCAGCGGTGCTGATGACGCCGCCGAGACGACGCCCGCAGCGCCGCCCAGCACCGCCGTCGATGCCTCAGAGCCTGCCCCCGCGACACAGAGTGCGTCCCCTGAGCCTGCCCCCGCGACGGAGGAGCCGGGCAGGTCGAAGGGCCCGGAGGCCTCCGAAACCGCCGCCACCCCGGAGCTCTCCGGCGATGAGGCGGAGCGGTACGCGCTTGTGGCGTCGAGCTTCCGCGCCTACTGGGACGTGATCAACCAGACCTACGCCGACGGCGGGGCCGAGCAGCCCACCGAGGACATGCTGCGCGTGATGACCGGGCAGCAGTTGTCCTTCTGGTCTGAGACCTTCGCGAAGTGGACGGCGGACGGCAACCGCTACGAGGGTGTCAACGTGGTGCTCTACGCCAACCCGAAGCAGGTCTCGCTCTCCGAGGCCGGCGGGGTAGCCGACGTGGAGTTCTGCGTCGACATGCGCAACACCCGCGCCTTCGACGCCGACGGCAACCCCCTGAACAAGGACGGGCGCTACCAGAGCGGGGTCGCGGTGCTGGAATGGGTCGACGGCGCGTGGAAGGTCGCCGGCCACCGAGAGGGCACCACCAACAAGGACGTCTGCTGAGGGCCGAACTGTCGCCGTGGAATGGGAATAACTCCAGGTTTTTGGAGGTTGAGTGATGTAGACTCAACTTTGAAACCGAATCTAGGAGAACCCCTTTGAATACCGAACGCCTCACGACGAAGTCGCGGGACGCCGTCACGGCGGCGGTCCGTCAGGCTCTCACCAACGGCAACCCCAACACCGAACCCGTGCACCTGCTGCACGGCCTTCTGCTCACTCCTGACAACACCGTCGGCGCGCTGCTGGAAGCAGTGGGCGCCGACGCCGGTCAGGTGGACCAGGCCGCCGTCGAGGCCATCAAGAAGCTGCCCTCGACGACGGGTACCTCCGTCACGCAGCCCGCGCTGAGCGGGCCGTTCGCGCGTGTGCTCGCCGCCGCGGAAACCCTCGCGGATTCCCTGGGCGACGATTTCGTCGCCACCGAGCATCTGCTCATCGCGCTGTCGACCATCGCCTCGGATGCCAAGACCATCCTCGACAAGGCGGGCGTGACGGCCAACGACCTGCAGAACTCCTTCGAGGCCTCGCGGGGCGGCAAGCGCGTCACCTCGGCCGAATCCGAGGGCGGCGAGTCCGTCCTCGAGAAGTACTCGATCGACCTCACGGAGAAGGCGCGTTCCGGCAAGCTGGACCCGGTCATCGGCCGCGACCAGGAGATCCGCCGCGTCGTGCAGGTGCTCGCGCGCCGTACGAAGAACAACCCCGTGCTGATCGGCGAGCCCGGCGTCGGCAAGACCGCCGTCGTCGAGGGGCTCGCGCAGCGACTGGTGGCCGGCGACGTGCCTGACTCGCTGAAGGGTCGCCGCCTGGTCTCCCTCGACCTCGCGTCGATGGTGGCCGGCGCCAAGTACCGCGGCGAGTTCGAGGAGCGACTCAAGGCCGTCCTCACCGAGATCAAGGACGCCGAGGGGCAGGTCATCACGTTCATCGACGAGCTGCACACCGTCGTCGGCGCCGGCGCGTCCGGCGAGGGCGCGATGGATGCGGGCAACATGCTCAAGCCCATGCTGGCCCGCGGCGAGCTGCGGATGATCGGCGCCACCACGCTCGACGAATACCGCGAGCGGATCGAGAAGGACCCGGCGCTGGAGCGTCGCTTCCAGCAGGTCTACGTGGGTGAGCCCTCCGTCGACGACACGGTGGCGATCCTCCGCGGTCTGCGCGAGCGCTACGAAGCGCACCACAAGGTGCGGATAACGGATTCCGCGCTGGTGGCCGCCGCCGAGCTGTCCAACCGGTACATCACCAGCCGTCAGCTGCCGGACAAGGCCATCGACCTGGTGGACGAGGCCGCGTCGCGCCTGCGCATGGAGATCGACTCCTCGCCGGAGGAGATCGACATGTTGCGCCGCGACGTGGACCGCATGACCATGCAGAAGTTCGCCCTCGAGAAGGAGGACGACGACGCCTCGCGCGAGCGCCTCGCCGCGCTCAACGCGGAGCTGGCCGATGCGCAGGAGAAGCTGCGCGGGTTGGAGACGCGCTGGGAGTCCGAGAAGTCCGGCCTGAACCGCGTGGGCGACCTCAAGGAGCTCATCGACCAGAAGCGCTCCGAGGCGGAGCGGTTCCAACGCGAGGGCGACCTGACGAAGGCCTCCACCATCCTCTACGGCGAGATCCCGGACCTGGAGAAGCAACTCGCCGAGGCTGAAGAACACGACGCGACGCCGTCGATGGTCTCTGAGGAGGTGGGCTCGGGCGACATCGCCGAGGTCGTCTCCTCGTGGACCGGGGTGCCCGTGGGTCGCCTGCTGCAGGGCGAATCCGAGAAGCTGCTCCACATGGAGGACCGCCTGGGTGAGCGGCTGATCGGGCAGCGCTCCGCGGTCACTGCGGTCGCCGATGCGGTGCGCCGCTCGCGCGCCGGCATCTCGGACCCGAACCGGCCCACCGGCTCGTTCCTGTTCCTCGGCCCCACGGGGGTGGGTAAGACGGAGTTGGCGAAGTCGCTTGCTGACTTCCTGTTCGACGACGAGACCGCGCTGGTGCGCATCGACATGAGCGAGTACTCCGAGAAGCACTCGGTGGCCCGCCTCGTCGGCGCGCCTCCCGGCTACGTCGGCTACGAGGAGGGCGGCCAGCTGACCGAGGCCGTGCGTCGCCGTCCGTACTCGGTGATCCTGCTCGATGAGGTGGAGAAGGCGCACCCGGACCTGTTCAACATCCTGCTGCAGGTGCTCGACGACGGCCGGCTGACCGATGGCCAGGGCCGCACCGTCGACTTCCGCAACACGCTGCTGATCATGACCTCCAACCTGGGGTCGCAGTTCATGGCGGATCCGCTCCTCGACCCTGAGGAGAAGGAGAAGTCCGTGATGTCGGTGGTGCGGCAGGCCTTCCGGCCCGAGTTCCTCAACCGGCTCGATGAGGTGGTGCTCTTCCAGGCGCTGAGTCAGGACGAGCTGGCGCAGATCGTCGACATCCAGCTGCGTCGCCTCAACGCGAGGCTCGCGGGTCGCCGGATCACCGTCGAGGTCTCCGACGCGGCGAAGGCGTGGCTCGCCGAGGTGGGTTTCGACCCGGTCTACGGTGCGCGCCCGCTGCGTCGCCTGGTGCAGTCGACCATCGAGGACGCCCTGGCCCGCGGCCTGTTGAGCGGCGAGATCTTCGACGGTCAGACGGTGCGCTTCGACAAGGTCGACGACGGGATCGCCCTGGTCTGACGCTGGTTGAGCCTGCGAGCGCAGCGAGCAGTGTCGAAACCCGGTGAGCCGACAAGCAACATCAATTCGTGGGGTTAGCGCCCAACCACGGGCGCTAACCCCACAAGGCCTCGGATGTCTCTATGGCGGTACGTGTCCCTTCGTTGCGGGGTGTTCCAACTCGATCTTTACAAGATTTAGCGGGAAGATTCGGGTCCCAGCCGCCATAGAGAGGTCTTATCGCGATTTCTCCCTCCACATCTCTGAACTCGGCGATGAAGGGCAAGCGACAGGGCACCAGACTCAGGAGCCGGGAGTTCACCGCCTTCCCGGAGCAGGGGTGGCACGGCGGAGAGCTGATCATCACCCCAGCGGGAAGGGGGTACGTCCATCGCGCGATACTCTTGTGCCATGGCTGCCGATTACATGCGCATTGGCGATGCGGAACGCGACGAGGCGGTCGGCATGCTCCGCGAGCACCACGCGACCGGCAGGCTCGGCTCGGATGAGTTCGACGACCGCATGTCCCGCGCTCTGCAGGCCCGCACCAGGAGCGAACTCGACGCGTTGTTCCTTGACCTTCCGGACCCCCGGCCAGGCAGCCAGTACACCGGCGCGCCCGCCTACCCGCAGCCCGTCGTTCCGCCCGCCTACGGCTACGACCAGTTGCCGGACAGCTACGGCCAGCCGCCCCCGCCTGTGGCCGCGGGAGACCTGCCCCGCCCGTGGTACGCCCAGTGGTGGATGCTCATCGTCGCGATCCTGCTGGGCAGCGCGCTGGACATCAGCTTCCCCTTCATCGTGTTTGCAGCCCTCTGGATCTGGGTGATCTACCCGTCGATGGTCGAGCACCGCCGCCACAAGGCGCCGCGTGCAGCAACGACGGCGCCGCCCCGCCCGCTGACGTACTCCGAGCGCGAATGGGTGATGGAAGAGGTGCGCGCTGGCCGCAAGATCAACGCCATCAAGCGCTACCGCGAACTGACCGGCGCTGACCTGGTCACCGCGAAGAACACCGTCGAATCGTGGGGTAGGCAGATCGGTCGCTGAGCGGCTAGCTCGTGCCGCCCTTCGGGAAGAACAACCGCTCCTCGCCGGCGTTGGCGTTGTAGAAGCCGACGCCGTGCTTGGCCGCCAGTTGCCGCCCGGCGTCTGCGGCCTTCTCCGCCTCGTCTTCCGGGCACTGCGCCCTGGTGACGGTGCGGCCGAAGCGGTAGGTGCCCCAGGCGGGGCCGTGTGGAGCGAATGGTTGGATGGAGGTATGACCAATCTGCATGATGTGCGCCGCGACTACAGCGGCCAGCCACTCCCCGAAGACGCCGCCGCCATCGACCCGTGGGGACTGCTCGCGCAATGGGTCGACGATGCCCTCGCCGCCGGCGAGCCAGAGCCCACGGCAGTGACGCTGGCCACGGTCGATGAGGAGGGTCGCCCGCAGGCACGCATCGTGTTGCTGAAGGAGATCTCGCCCGAGGGCCTGGTGGTCTTCACCAGTTATGACTCTGCCAAGGGGCAGGAACTGGCCGCACGTCCGGTGGCTTCGGCGTCGTTCTGGTGGCCGGTGCAGATCCGCCAGGTGCGCGCGGTGGGGGTCGTCACGAAGCTGTCCCGCGAGCCGTCCGAGGCGTACTTCGCCAAACGGCCGCGTGCCAGCCAGCTTGAGGCGTGGGCCTCCGAACAGTCCGCGCCGGTGGCGTCGCGCGCGGACCTCGTGGCTGCTGTCGCGGCGGTGGAGGAGCGCTTCGAGGGGCAGGACGTGCCGTGCCCGCCGAACTGGGGCGGCTACGTCATCGACGTGGACAGCTTCGAGTTCTGGCAGGGGCTGCCCAGCCGCCTCCATGACCGCATCTGCTGCACCCGCACCGCGGACGGCTGGCGCAACGAGCGACTGCAGCCCTGACCTCGGAGGTTGGAAAATATCTCTACCAGATCGGGGGGTCGGTGTGGATAATCCACAGCGACCCCCCGCCTATGCGGGCGGTCAGCTGAGCTCCGAGAGGGCCAAGCCCACCACCGCGGCCAACGTCACCGTGGCGAACACGAAGCCGATCAGGTTGACCGCATCTTCCGGCCGGGCGAAGTTCAGCATGATGATGAGGTTCACCGGCAGCGCCAGCAGCACCGCCGCCCACGCCCGGAAGCTCTCGCTGAGCACCATTTTCCGCATGTGAGTGACCCTATCGAGCCGCATGTCCAGCCCAGCGTGAGCGGGGACGTGGTCAGTCCGCGTCGACGGTGTCGTCGAAGCCCTGGACGATCTTCAGCTCGGAGACCTCCGGCAGGGACCAGTCGACGGCGTTCTCATCCTCCTGGAACGGCTCCACGAAGTGCGAGAGGTAGGCCAGCTGCCCCTCCTCGATGTCGAGCATGAGGATGTGGTTGACGCCGTCGCGCTCGAAGATCGCGGTCGCTGGGAACGTGTAGCTCTCCAGCAGCGTGCGGGGCGCCTCGGGATCCGCCATCAGCAGGAACTGGCCGTCCTCCGGGCGGCAGACCGCGCCGTCGAGCTGGGCACGCAGTTCCTCGCTGCCGTAGCCGTCGACGGCGTCGAGCTGCTGGGCGATCACCGCGCGCACCTTCTCGGGCAGCGGCTCGAGGGTGGCGCGGTCTGGGCGCTGCTCGTCGTACTCCTCGGCCTCGGGGGCCGTCTTGGCCTCCAGGATCGAGGCACCGAGCATGCTGGCGAACACCGCAGCCGCGGCCCACGCGCGGGGCTTCTTCAGGCCGATCTTCTCGAGCAGGCCGATCGACCACGCGTCGCTGCGGGCCAGCAGGTCCTGCGCGCCGTAGATGATGCCGCCGGTGCCGGCCGCGATGCCGAGCGTGGTTTCGGGGGAGCGGTAGATGCCGTCGTCGGGGGTCATCGGCATGGCCACCTCAGCGGCGGTGCCGCCGGCCATCGCCAGCCAGTAGGCATGTTTGCGCCAGCCGGTGAGCTTGTTGGGGTCGATGAGCGTGATCCCCGCCCAGGCAGTGGCCTTGGCGACGGCGAGGACGAGCTGGGAGCGGCTGATGCGGCGAGTCATGACATCAACCGTAGCGAGGTTTGTCGTTCAGCCATCAGCCCCAGGTCGGACATCCCCTACTACTTTCGGCTCTCACGCGGGTCGTAGCTCCAGGAGGAGCGCGCCGTCGCCGTCCTGCAGCAGCCAGATGGCGCCGTCGGGGCCCTCCTCCACCTCGCGGATGCGGGCGCCCATGTCCCACTCCTCGCCCTCGGTGGCGGTCTCGCCGTCGAGGCTGACGCGGATCAGCTTCTGCCCGGCGAGTGCGCCGAGGAACGCGTCGCCCTTCCATGCCGGAAACAGGTCGCCGTCGTAGATCATCAACGAGCCCGGCGCGGTCTCGGGGCCCCAGTACATCAGGGGTGGCTCGAAGCCGTCGCCCTCCGTGTGGTCCGCGATGGCCTCGCCGCCGTAGTGGGAGCCCATCGACGCCACTGGCCAGCCGTAGTTGAGGCCCTCCTTGACGAGGTTCAGTTCGTCGCCGCCCTCTGGCCCCATCTCGGAGGCCCAGAGCCTGCCCTCGGCGTCGAACTCGAGACCCAGGACGTTGCGGTGCCCGATGGTCCAGAACTGCTGGGCGGCGGGGGAGTCCTCCTGGAAGGGGTTGTCGGCGGCGGGCTGGCCTTCGAGCGTCAGGCGTAGAATCTTGCCCAGCGTGTTGTCCATCTCCTGCGCGGGGTCCATCTTCTGGCGGTCCCCGGAGCTGACGAAGAGGTGGTCGCCCTGGATGGCCATGCGGTGCGAGAAGTGCCCGTTGCCGCTGACCTTCGGGGTTTGTTCCCAGATGGTGGTGACGTTGCTGAGGGCGGCGGCTTCGGTGTCGAGCGTGGCGGTGCCGATCACCGCGCCGGAACCGCCGTCGCCCTGCTCCACCCAGGAAAGGTAGATGGTGCCGTCGGTCTCGAAGGTGGGGCCCGCGATGATGTCGCCCAATCCGCCCTGTCCCGCAGCCGTCACCTCGGGCACGCCGGTGACCTCGCGCACGGTGCCGTCGGGGGAGCGGAGCTTCAGCGCGCCGGTGCGCTCGGTGATGGCCAGCAGGTCCGTGCCTGGCAGGAATTCCATCGCCCACGGATTGGAGTAGGGCTCCTGCTCGGTGATGGCGTACTCGTGGGTTTCGGGGAGGGCCTCGGTGGGTTCCGGGGCGGCGGTCTCCTCGACGGTGGGCTCAGTCTCGGCGGCCTCCGTGGGCTCCGCTGTCTCCGTGGGAGCAGGTGCTGGTGGGGCATCCTCGTCTGGGCCCGTGCAGGCGGCCAGTGCTAGTGCGGTCAGAACTAAAGGCGCTAGTCGTCGCATGTCACGACGTTACCAGGCACGTTGGTTGAGCCCGCGGCTCAACCGGCGCCGAGGCGCATCCACTTGTCGCCGCGGGCGCGCAGACCCAGGGTGAGGGCCCGCAGGCCCATGAAGCCGACGGCGAACGCGAGCCACAGCCACGTCAGGCCCGGGCGACCCCCGTCGACGGTGAGCGCACCCAACGCGATGGGGGCGTAGCCGATGAGGGTGATGACGCCGGCGATCGCCAGGTAGCGACCGTCGCCGGCGCCGATCAGCACGCCGTCGAGCAGGAACACGTACCCGGCCAGCGGGAGGGTGCACGCGATGAGCACCATCAGCCAGGCGACCAGGGCGCGCACATCGTCGTCCGGCGCGAAGAACGCGGCCACCGGCCCCCTCACGAACACCACAACCAGCCCGATGACGGCGCCGCCGCCGACGGACCACCAGGTCATGAGGCGGGTGGAGTCGCTGGCCTCCTGCACGTCGGAGGCGCCCAGCGCGGTGCCGATGATGGTCTGCCCGGCGATGGCCAGCGCATCCAGCGCGTAGGACAACAACCCCCACAACTGCATGGCGACATGGTGCGCCGCCAACCCGGCGGTGCCCTGCTTCGCGGCGACGAACGTGGTGACCAGCAGCGCGACCCGCAACGTCACGGTGCGCAGCAGCAGCGGCACACCGACGGCGAGGCTGCTCATCATCTCCCGCCACGACGGGCCCAGCCCGGCGCCCACCGCCCGGGCCTTGCGGGCGACGAGGAGGGCCGCCGTCGCGCCCAGTGCGGTCTCGGCGACGGCGGTGCCGAGGCCCGCGCCACCGATGCCCATGCCCAGTCCGAACACGAAGGATACGTTGAGGATCAGGTTGAGCACCGCGGAGCTGACGGACAGCACCAGCGGTGTGCGGGCGTCGGCCAGGCCGCGGAACGTGCCGGTGGCCGCCAGCATCACGAGCATGCCGGGCAGCCCCGGCAACGACCAGCGCAGATACTCGACGGCCTGCGTGTGCACCTCGCCGGTGGCGCCCAGCCAGGCCGCCAGCCACGGCGCGGCGATCCACGTGAGCGCGCCCACCGTCGTGCCGATCAGAGCGGCGAGCCACATGGCCTGCACACCCAGCTCGATGCCGCGACCCGCGTGGCCGGCGCCGATCTGCCGGGCCACCACCGACGTCGACCCGTAGGCCAGGAAGATCATCAGCCCGGTGACGGTGGTCAGCAGCCCGGAGCCGATGCCGAGGCCGGCGAGGGGGACGGTGCCGAGGTGGCCGACGATCCAGGTGTCGGCCAGCATCATCAGCGGCTGGGCCACCAGCGCTGCGAAGGCGGGGACCGCGAGGGCGAGTACGCGTCGGGGCAGGCTCACCAGCCACGCCCCTGCGGGCCGGGGGAGTCCTTCGCGGTGGCGTCGGTGTAGGGCACGGCGCCGCCGGGCCACTTGCGCGCCGCGTTGCCGGTGATCCAGCGGTAGCCGAACATGCGGCGGTTGGATTCGCCCTCGATGGCGCGGATGTCCGGCTTGCGGTCCGCGGTGAGCATCAGGATGTTGCCGAAGCGTCGCCCCTTCGCGACGTCGTTCTCCATGCCGAACATGGTGGTGCGCCAGCGTTCGTCCAGGCCGCCGGCGAGTTTCTTGGCCCAGCTGAACGGGGCCTTGTCCGTGACGTTGAAGATGACCACGGCGTCGCCTCGGACGACGCGGCGCAGGTCGTCGAGGGCCTCGTCGGTGACGAGGTCGCCGGGCACGACGAGTTCGTTGAACGCGTCGACGATGATCACGTCCGCCCATTCGGCGGGCATCGCGGCCAGCCCGGTGCGGCCGTCGACGTCGCGCACCTTGATGCCGGAGCGGGGAGGCAGCGGGATCTTGCGGCGGACCTCTTCGGTGAGTTCGACGTCGGGTTCGCACACGATCTGCGCCGTTCCCGGCCGCCAGTGGGCAACCCAGCGGGGGATGGTCATGCCGGCGCCGCCGATGTGGACGACGCGGAGCCGCTGGTCTTCCGGCGTGCGGAATGCCGAGTGCTCCAACAGGAGCGAGATGTGCATGACGTACTCGAACTGCAGGAGTTCGGGTTGGTACGGGTCGACGTAGGACTGCGACGTGGGCCCGAACCGGACGTAGAAGGCGCCCATGGATTCGGGGTCTGGGAAGAGTCGGTCGGCCACGGCATCGAGCCTATCCGGTCCCTGAGCGTTCGCCTGCGAGCTCCTGTCCTGAGCCAGGCGCCTGCGAGGAACGAGCAGCGCGTCTGGCCGAAGGATGCGAGCCAGCGGACGACGCTCAGGGAGCAGTTCCGCACCACCTGCAAGAATGGGGCCGTGGCGACTCGCGTGATCAAGGAGAAGAAGGGGTTCTCGCCCTTCCTGACGCTGCTGGTGTTGCTGCTCGTCGCGGCAGTCGTTGCGGGCGGGATCCTCGCCTGGCAGGTCTGGGGCACCACGGCCCTGGCCCGCGACCGCGCCGTGGCCGAGATCACCGAACTGCGCACCTCCTGGGACGGTCCGCTGCCCGACGAGTTGCGGCAGGAGGACCCGGAAGCCCCGCCCGTCGTCGGCGAACCGACGCTGCACGACGCCAACTGGATCCTTCGTATCCCCTCGTTCCACGCCGAGTGGCCCATCATCGCCGGCGTGGAGGAGGCCGACCTCAACCGCGGCGTCGGCTGGTACCCCGGGACGGCGCTGCCCGGGCAGCAGGGCAACTTCGCCGTGGCCGGCAACTGCCTCAGCGAGGGCGAACCCTTCCGCAGGCTGCTCGAACTCAGGCAGGGCGACGAGATCGTCGTCGAGACCCGCACCGCCACGTTCACCTACGAGATCGTCTCCGCGCCCGCCGAACTTACCGTCCAGGCGGAGGACAGCTGGGTGCTGGACCCGGTACCCGGCCAGACCGACGTCGTCCCCCACGAGGCGCTGATGACCCTGACCACCTGCGAGGACCTGTTCCCGACGCAGGACCGCGCCGTCGGTTTCGGCAAGCTCACCGACACTGCCCGGAAAGATGTGGGCTGAGCAGGGCTCGCGGGCTCAACCAATCATTTTGGGACATGTCTAGGTGTGATGTCCAGGGACGTTGTTGAGTCGGTCGAAGGGTACGCCGCCAATCGCAGAGTGGTGTCGGTGGTGGTTGTAGAAGTGGAGCCAGCCGGGCAGCGCCAGGCGTCGTTCGGCCTCTGAACCGTAAAACCTGGCATAGGCCCAGCCGTCCCCGAGCGTGCGGTGGAATCGCTCGATCTTCCCGTTCGTCTGCGGCCGGTAGGGGCGTGTCCGCTTGTGTCGGATGCCGAGCCGAGCGCAGAAGTCCCTCCATGCGTGGGATCTGTATGCCGACCCGTTGTCGGATAGGACTCGCTCGACGGTCACGCCTCGTTCGGCGAACCAGGCCACGGCGCGTTCGAGAACTCCCACCGCTGTGCTCGCCTGCTCATCCGACCAGATTTCTGCGTATGCGACGCGGGAGTGGTCATCGATGACTGTGTGAACGAACGCCGTCCCGGTGCGCGGCTTGTGATCTTTTCCTCGTGGTAATCCCGGAGTCGCGAGCTTGTTCCGTGCGCCTTGCTGCCGACCTACGTAACGATGTCCACCGCCGTCGGGGATGTTGCCGAACTTCGTGACATCGACATGAATCAACGATCCCGGATGAGGATGCTCATATCGCCGCAATGGCTCGCCAGTGACACGATCGATATGCGAGAGGCGGTTCACGCGGCAACGGACGAGGACCGCGTGAACAGTCGACGTCGAGAGACCAAGTCGCGCAGCGATCTGGGCTGGCCCCAGTCGAAGCCGCCAGCGCAGGTTGATGATCTTCTTCTTGACATGCTCGGGCGTCCTGCCTGGGATCCGGTGCGGCTTGCTGGAGCGATCCTGCATCCCAAACTCACCCTCTTCCCGGTAGCGGCCTGCCCATTTCCGGGCAGTGATCGGGGAGACCATGAACATCTTTGCGGCGATCGTGGCCGGATAGCCGTCTTCGACAATCAGCCGAGCTAACCGGAGACGGGCACGAGGAGTGAGAAGAGCGTTCGGATGGGTCATCAATTGGCCTCCGCCGCGGTCTTCGTAAGCGCGCGTCTGGTGAGAAGCATGATGACGAGAGCGATCGCTGTCAGCACCGAAGCGACCCAAACCGGCGCGAGCAGCCCCAGCCCGGTCGCGAGCCCGAGCGCACCAAGCACGGGCCCCGCTGCAGCTCCGATATTCAATGCTGCGGTTGCGTACGAACCGCCCATCGTTGGCGCACCCGATGCTGCATACAGCACACGCGTGATCAGAGTACTGCCGACGCCGAACGACAGGAATCCCTGAACGAGGACGAGGACGATAAGCGCAACGGGATGAGATGCGACCACTGCCAACACGATCCAGCCTGTCAGCAATAGCGGTCCGCCGACTGCGAGCACGAGGCCAGGTCGTTGATCTGATAGTCGTCCTGCGATCGTGACGCCAAGGAACGATCCGATGCCGAACATCACCAGCGCGACGGACACCCACGCTTCGGCCAAGCCCGCGGTCTCGGTCACGATGGGTGCCAGGAAGGTGAATGCCGCAAAGGTCCCTCCGTTGATCAGCGCTCCGAGTGCCATGGCCAGGATGAGCCGCGGCGTCGCCAACTGGCTGAGCTCGACACGGAGCCTTGGTGAGGTCGCGCTAGTCTCGCTCCGACCAACATTGTTCGTGACGCCACGAATGACTCCAACGGCCGCGGGAATACAGAGGATGGCGATCGCCCAGAACGTCGTTCGCCAGCCCAGCGCTGTGCCGAGCAGTGCCCCGGCGGGGACGCCCACGACGGTTGCGATCGTCGTGCCGGAGAGCAGGATCGACAGTGCACGCCCCTTCTGGTTCGCTGGCACGAGGGTAGTGGCCGTGCTCAGTGCTACGGCGAGGAATCCTGCGTTTGCGAGAGCGCTGAGCACCCGGGTGATGAGCAGGAGAGAGAACACTGGTGTCATCGCTCCGATGACGTGGCTTCCCGCGAACACGAGAAGGCAAACGATCAATGTGAGCCGCGGTGGCCAACGGCGAGCGAATGCCGCCATCACTGGCGCGCCGACGACCATACCGACTGCGAATGCGGAGGTCAGCAGGCCCGCAGTGCCGACCGAGACGTCAAGTTCGGTCGCGATCGCGGGGAGCAATCCCGCGAGCATGAATTCTGAAGTGCCCATGACGAAGACCGCCAGGGCAAGCATGTAAAGGGCAAAAGGCATCGAGTACTCCGAGGTGTGAGATCAAGAAATGGTTCTTCTTGTCACCACGGCCAGCGCCCCGGGTACGCCAGACATACGCCCACACAGATCGTGGGCGTCGTAACTAGTGGTTCAAGGGGCTGGCGGTGTGACCGACAACCCCTGACCTGTCTGATTCGGGACTCGACATGCCCCAAACTCTAACATGCCTTCAATGGCAAGCGGTCTGGACAAATACTTCTTGAATCGGCACGGTGTCATTACGGGCGGGGGCCAGAACAACGTCCCTGGACATCACATCTAGGCGTTCTGCGATGAAGGTTGGATCCCAGCCGGGATTGAAAGTGTCGACGTGGGTGAATCCGAGCCGCTCGTATAGGCCACGCAGGTTCGGGTGGCAGTCGAGCCGCAGCTTGGCGCACCCCTGCGTTCGCGCGGCATGGCGGCAAGCCTCGATCAGCGCGGAGCTGACACCCCGGCCCGCATGTGTCCGTCGCACCGCGAGCTTGTGCAGATATGCGGCCTCCCCCTTGAGGGCGTCGGGCCAGAACTCGGGATCCTCGGCTGACAAGGTGCAACAGCCGACGATGCCGTCGCTGCAACTCGCGACTAGGAGCTCGGATCTCAGGACGAAGGTCTCCGCGAATGTCCGGTCGATCCGCGCGACGTCCCAGGCGGGCGTTCCCTTGGCGGACATCCACGCCGCAGCGTCGTGCATCAGCCGCACAACCTCGTCGATATCACCCGAGCAGGCGACCCGAACGTTCGGAGGCTCCTCGCTGTCCATTCGCTCCCCTGGCGCGGTATGAACCGCCGCCTCATAGTGCAGTTTGATCCTGACGAGCCCAGCATGTCTGCGCCCACCTTCGCGGAACCTGACCAGGGTCCGCTAGCGGGCGGCCGGAAGGTGAATGCTAGGCATGATCTAACCCTCGGTCTCTGGCGTCGCGACTGCGAAATTTCGCGAGGGTTTCCGAGAAGGTGATTGCGCTTCGCAGATCTCCAGGCGCGTGGGTGCGGACGTAGTCAGCGCCATTGCCGATCGCGTGAAGTTCCGCCGCAAGGCTCGCTGGACCCAGATCCTTTACAGGAAGGCCAACGGTGGCGCCCAAGAAGGATTTCCGCGACACCGAGACCAATAGCGGAAGCCCCAACGCCGACTTCAGCTTTTGAAGGTTCGACAGCACGTGCAGCGATGTTTCCGGTGCGGGGCTCAAGAAAAATCCCATCCCCGGATCGAGGATGAGCCGGTCGGCAGCGACCCCGCTCCGTCGCAAGGCGGAAACCCGCGCCTCGAAGAACCGCACAATCTCGTCGAGCGCGTCTTCGGGTCGAAGGTGACCGGTGCGGGTGGCGATGCCATCCCGCTGCGCTGAGTGCATAACCACCAGCCTGCAGTCCGCCTCAGCAATATCGGGATAGAGCGCAGGGTCAGGAAATCCTTGGATATCGTTCAGGTAGCCCACGCCGCGCTTGAGCGCATAGCGCTGGGTTTCCGGTTGGAAGCTGTCGATTGAAACACGGTGCATCTGATCGGACAGGGCGTCTAAGAGCGGCGCAATACGTCTGATCTCATCGGCCGGCGATACAGGCCTCGCGTCCGGATGGCTGGCGGCCGGTCCGACATCCACGACGTCTGATCCGACTCGCAGCATTTCGATCGCCGCGGTGACAGCGCCGGCGGGGTCTAGCCGCCGGCTCTCATCGAAGAAGGAGTCCTCGGTGAGATTCAGAATGCCGAACACCGTCACCCTGCTGCGTAACATCGTTGCTGCTCCATAACATCAAACATCGACCCACGGCGTAACGCGCTTGCTGCTTGGATGCCCGAGGCATAGACTGTACAAAAAAACAGTCATAACAAGCCATGAAAACCGCCACTGCGCCGTTACCACCGCTGCGTTCGGTCAAGGTTCTGGACCAGTTGCGTGAGCGCATACGCTACTTGCATTACAGTTTACGAACCGAACAGGCTTATGTCCACTGGGTTCGTGCCTTCATCCGTTTCCACGGTGTGCGTCACCCGGCAACCTTGGGCAGCAGCGAAGTCGAGGCATTTCTGTCCTGGCTGGCGAACGAGCGCAAGGTTTCGGTCTCCACGCATCGTCAGGCATTGGCGGCCTTGCTGTTCTTCTACGGCAAGGTGCTGTGCACGGATCTGCCCTGGCTTCAGGAGATCGGAAGACCTCGGCCGTCGCGGCGCTTGCCGGTGGTGCTGACCCCGGATGAAGTGGTTCGCATCCTCGGTTTTCTGGAAGGCGAGCATCGTTTGTTCGCCCAGCTTCTGTATGGAACGGGCATGCGGATCAGTGAGGGTTTGCAACTGCGGGTCAAGGATCTGGATTTCGATCACGGCACGATCATCGTGCGGGAGGGCAAGGGCTCCAAGGATCGGGCCTTGGCTCTGTTGCAAAGATTGGCGGCAGTCAGAGGTAGGCTGTCGCTCTGCGCCGATCAGGCGGCTGCTGCGAAATGGTGGTTGAGCATGCCCATGGCCTCCGTCAGCGCCGAGGGCCCAATGCCAAAAGCTCTCTCCACAAGGCGCACCTCGCCCCTGATGCCGGGCTGCAGGCACCAGGGGCGAGCCTGTCCTTTGCGCAGGGCTCGCATGACTTCGAATCCCTTGATCGTGGCATAGGCCGTGGGGATCGATTTGAAACCGCGCACCGGCTTGATCAGTATCTTGAGCTTTCCGTGATCGGCCTCGATCACGTTATTGAGATACTTCACCTGCCGGTGGGCCGTCTCCCGGTCCAGCTTTCCTTCGCGCTTCAATTCGGTGATCGCTGCACCATAGCTCGGCGCTTTGTCGGTATTGAGCGTGGCAGGCTTTTCCCAGTGCTTCAGGCCTCGCAGGGCCTTGCCCAGGAACCGCTTCGCTGCCTTGGCGCTGCGGGTCGGCGACAGGTAGAAATCGATCGTGTCGCCCCGCTTGTCGACTGCCCGGTACAGGTAGGTCCACTTGCCCCGCACCTTGACGTAGGTTTCATCCAGGCGCCAGCTCGGATCAAAGCCACGCCGCCAGAACCAGCGCAGCCGCTTCTCCATCTCCGGGGCGTAGCACTGGACCCAGCGATAGATCGTCGTATGGTCGACCGAAATGCCGCGTTCCGCCAGCATTTCCTCAAGGTCGCGATAGCTGATCGGATAGCGACAATACCAGCGCACCGCCCACAGGATCACATCACCCTGGAAATGGCGCCACTTGAAATCCGTCATCGTTCCGTCCGTCCAATCTCCGCCAAGCATGCTCAAGCTTCACGATTTTTGCAACAGAGCCGTCGCGAGCTCGGGCGGGGTGAGACGCAGCGAGACCCGTTCAGCGGCATCGACGATCTGCTGGGTGATAGCGTCCCGGTCGTTCGCGGACGCGAAGCGAAGATCCATCGTCTGCCGTATCGCCTCCGCGTGAAGGTTCCACCGTTTCCACGTCGCCCGCCGGTCACCTACCTGCTGCACCACAACCTCGGCGACCTGCTCGAGATCTTCCAACGGGATATCGTCCGCCCGCAGCAACGGTTCCTGCTCACTACCGGCGAGCAGTGCCGACGCCCAGGTTGGCGCGTCCTCACCCAGCAACGTGGTCGCGCGTTCTCGCCACTGGGAGGTGAGGTCGCTGAGGGAGTGCTGCTGCTTCGGGGGCCGGGTCTCGAGCGTGGCCTGCTGCCGGAACTGCCACACCAGCTTCGGGGATGGCTGCCTGCCATGCTTCGAGACGTACTCGTCGACCAGCCGGTCTTTGACCTGCTCGATATCGCGTGTGCGGGAAGAGAACTCATCCATCAGCTCTTGCGGCACGCCGACGATCTCCCACGCAGTGGAGCGTCCGGCTCCGCGGTCGCGGGCTTCCCACCCGACGCCGAGGATCTGGGTGAGATGGTCGGAGAGGACGGCGTTGTAATGCTCCGATAGGCCCGTGACGGCGGCGTGGATAGCGCGGGAATCGAGCGTGCGCCACTTCCCGTCATCGACGGCTTGGACGCGGTTGGCGATCACGACGTGCGTGTGGAGTTGCGGATCCGCGGCGCGGGAATCGTAATGATCGTAGGCGGTCGCAATCACACCCCGCACGTCGACTTGCGCGACAGCTCCGCGCGGCCCTTTCGCGCCGACCCTGGTCATCGCGACGTCGCGCTCAAGCAGGGCGATCACGTCTCGGATCGCGGCGTGATGGGCTTGAGCGACGAGTGCCTGAGTTCCGCCATCGGCAACTGCCCAGAGGGTCGACACGGACTTCGGCACCGAGAACGTGAGGTCGAACCCCGCGACCGGCGCATTGGTCGGCTTCTGTGCCTCCTCCGCCTCGATCAGCGCTTGCTGCGCGGCACGCTCACCTGCGGTGAGGGACTTCGGGAGCTGATCGAGGCGGCGCTGCGTCCGCTCGCCCGCGGTCGCGAACTTCCGGTACGGGCGCCCCAGTTGCTCGCCACTGTTCGGATCCTGCCCGTGCCCCATGAGGCGCCGTAACTGCTCCTCGCTCACCGAGGCACCGACGGCGATCTCTCCGGCGAGTCCTGGGAGGCCGGCCCCGAGCCAGATGCCGGGAGGCGTTCCTGCTTCAAGGTAGTACCTTGTCAGCGCTGACGACGCATCGCGATCCCCGTCGCCAGCGACAACTGCGTTCAGCAGGTACCGGTACCCGTCCCCAGCGGTCATGACCCTGATCGAAATCGTCACACTGGGCAGGTGCGCCGCAGATCTTGGGATCTACCCTCGGAAGGCGGAGAGCGCGATGTTTGCGTCAATGCAGGGAGATAGCGAAGAGCGCGCTTCAACGGAGATGCTCGAATGGGTCCACGACGGATTGGAGTCCGTGGTCGCGGCAGACGTAGATGATTCGCACGCCGTACCCGTCGGCGCCGCTCGGCTCGGGGTCGCATTCTGCGCGGCAGACGTTACAGAGCCGGTACTCGTTGCTCCCCCAGACCGTGACCTCGATATCGTCGGGGATCTCCATTCCGTCGAACTCCATATGCGGAGGTTAGCTGTCGCGGATTGAGTCGGGTCAAGATGCGGCACCGATGCTAAACCGCCGTTACCTATGGTCATCGCGCCGGTCGCGCACTCGACGCTTAGTTCTTGAGGTACTCGAGGACGGCGATGACGCGCTTGTTCCCTGTGCGCTCGTTAAGGTCGAGCATGGTGAAGATGCTGCTGATGTGCCGTTCCGCGATCGCGACGCGACATACACACGGTCCCTGATTTGCTCGTTTGTGAGCCCCGTAGCCATGAGCGAATCGTCAGTATCGCGGAGGAGGTGCTGCGGGAGCGGGAAAGGATTGACCTTACTGACGCAGAGACCCAAAGTGCGAGCATCCCTCATCGCTTTGATGCCAGCCCTTCAACCATTGCAACTAACCCGAACTCGAAATCTAGGTCTTGATCGACAGGCTCACATCCGTTGTCGAGCGCTGTTTGTTCTTCTAGTACGAAACCGACCGTATAGCGGCTGATAGCCATGAGAGCTCGGACCGCAGAGCCCTCAGCGAATCCTTCGGACACGAGAAACTCGATCTGACTTTCGGGGGCATCCGAGCCCGCTGGCATCTGGTCACTCTTTTGACGGTGAAACTCTGCGTGCAGCCGTGCTCCATCCCGGACTGCCAGAAGCGCTGTCCGGAAGCTCCGCGCGTTGCGCAGGAGAAAGTCGTCCCAGCGCTCCCCTGACTCTGGGAGTGAGGCGTGGTGTTCGCGATCAAGCACATCAGCTGCGAGCGATCCGAGCAGGTGGGCCTTTGTCCGAAAGTGCCAGTAGAGCGCTGGCTGCTGCACCCGCAGATGCGCAGCCAGCGCCCGCGTGGTGAAACCGTCGATCCCCGTGTTATTGAGCACATGCCTCGCACCGCGCAAGACTGCTGCACGATCGAGTCGCGCTTGTTTCTGAGCCATGCTTGCACTTTATCATCGATAACTTTATCGTTGATAAGGTGTCATTTCTCACTTCCGCTCGTGGCTCGTTGGCCACGGTCCTCATCACGGCTAGCCTCGACGCCGCCGGCATGGGCCTGGTGATGCCGATTCTTCCCGCACTGCTACACGAGGCAGGGGTCACCGCTGATGCGGTTCCGCTGAACGTCGGAGTGCTGATCGCGCTCTACGCGGTAATGCAGTTCATCTTTGCCCCCGTACTGGGAACGCTGTCGGACCGATTCGGCCGCCGCCGGGTGCTGCTTGTTTCCCTGGCCGGTGCGACCGTCGACTATCTCGTGCTCGCCACGACGTCCGCTCTGTCGGTGTTCTATATCGCCCGCGCAGTGGCTGGGATAACCGGAGCGACCAATGCGGTCACCGCCACCGTGATCGCCGACATCACGCCACCCCACCAGCGCGCCAAGCGTTTCGGTTTACTCAGTGCCTGCTATGGCGGCGGAATGATCGCGGGGCCAGCCATGGGTGGACTGTTCGGTGCCATCTCGCCACATCTGCCGTTTTTGCTCGCTGCTCTTCTCTCAGCGAGCAATCTGGCACTCACCTTTATCCTGTTACGCGAGACCCGTCCTGATTCCCCTGCGCGCTCTGCGTCGCTCGCTCAGCATCGTGGTCGCCCCGGCCTCAGCGCGGTGCCTGGGATTACCTTCCTATTAGTCGCATTCGGCCTTGTTCAATTCATTGGGCAGGCTCCAGGTGCGACCTGGGTGCTGTTTACTGAACACCGCCTCGACTGGAGTCCCGTCGAAGTTGGAATCTCCCTGTCCGTCTTCGGGATCGTACAGGTTCTCGTGCAGGCCCTCCTTACTGGCCGCATCGTGGAGTGGATCGGTGAGGCAAAAACAGTCATCATCGGGTGTGTTACCGACGCCTTGGGTCTCGTAGGCCTGGCGATAGTCACTGACGGATTGTCCATGGCGCCTATCTTGGCGGCATTGGGGATCGGTGGCATCGGCCTCCCCGCTCTGCAAACCCTTCTCTCCCAGCGCGTCGATGAACAGCGGCAAGGGCGCCTCCAGGGTGTGCTCGCCAGCATCAACAGCGTCACATCGATCTTCGGACCGGTCGCTTTCACAACGATCTTCGCGTTCACCTACATCAACGCCGACGGCTTCCTCTGGCTCTGCGCCGCAGCACTCTACGTGCCCTGCGTGATTCTCATCGTGCGTGGTACAGCGGCGTCCCCGAAGTTCGGCTCATGGGCGAGCGGCGACTCGATGTGAGTTGTGAGCAGGAGCAACATGACGGCGACACGTCTTCGCCACGGCCGACGAGCGAGTCGGTGCCACCGGGCAACTCGGCATCATCTGCCAAGGATAGGTCAGCTGGGAGTCTAAAGACCCATTGAAGTGTGCGTGCCGATCGCGGAGAAGGCCAAGGGAGAGCCGGAGGCCCTCTCCGAGTAGCTTGCCGATGACATGAGCTGGACGCTCATCGAGAAATCCACACACAGCGGCCCCAGTGCAGCCCGAGAGGTGCGCCCGCCGTCCTCCCGAGCGGGTGGAAGTCATTTCGGTCATCGCCCACGGACGACGCGCTTCCTACGATGGATACCTCGAGTCTGTAGGAAGGCACGTCCGTTTCAGCCATGCGTTCCGCTTCGTCTAGCACCCGAAGACCGCGATGTTCGCAGAACTGCGAAGCTACTGTATCGAGACGTAGGTTGGCTAAGGCCTCTGTGGACAGCATGAGCGACTCTTGAGTCCGTAATCTAGGAACCGCAGAAACCACCCGATCGAAACGCAACTGCTTTTGAGCCGCGACCGTGCGCAGAAGGTGCTAGTAGCCATCCCTCGCGATCATCACGCGCATCGAAACCGTCACGACGCCACTGCCTTCGAGGTCAGGTGAGCGGGAACTGATTGCGAACGCGCTGTCCACTCTGGTTGAAAGATTGCGCCGCTGTAGACGACCGCCATCTGGATCCCGACGGTGACCGTGCTCTCGAGTGTTCCACTACCCAGCATTAGCGCGGTCAGGGTCGGCTTCAGGTGATGAGTCCGTGTCGGTAGGCGGTGATGGCGGCGTGGACACGGTTGTCGATGCCGAGGGTGTTGAAGAGCTGGGAGACGTACTGCTTGACGGTGCCTTCGGAGAGGTGCATGGCCCGGCCGATCTGGGCATTGGAGAGTCCGCGAGCGATGTGGGTGAGGAGCTCGATCTGGCGCTCGGTGAGCAGGGCAGTGAGTTCGTCTCGCGCGGTTCGGGTGCGGTGGCCCGCCTGTTGCTCGGTGGCGAGCCAGCGGGCGACTCGGGGGGAGAACGCGCCGCCGCCGTGCGCGAGGGCCCTGACGCCGGCAATAAGCTGCTGAGGCTCGTCGGATTTGAGGAGGAAACCGAGGGCGCCGGCGTTGATCGCATCGGCGATGAGATGGTCGTCGGAAAAGGTGGTGAGCATGGCGATCGGAAGCTCGGGCTGTCGGTGCCGGATCTCACGGAGAGCTCCGATGCCGTCGAGTCGTGGCATCTGGATATCCAGCAGTGCGACGTCGACGCGGTGTGTTGCCGCGGCGTCGACTGCCTCGTGGCCGTTGCTGGCGAGGGCGGTGATGTCAAGGTCAATGGCGGAGGCGAGAATAGCGGCGACGCCGGTGCGGACGAGCTGGTCGTCATCCGCGATCAGGACACGGATCGGTGGGGTGTCGGTGCGATCCTCCGGGGTCATGGCGCAGGAACCGTTCCGATCCTGCTGACCTGGTCGGAGGCGAAGCAGACGACGTGGACGTCGACTCGTTCGAAGAAGCTGATTTCCGCCTCGTAATAGTCGCAGGTCTCGTCGGGGCGAGGCGGGAACTCATCGCGTGGAGGATCGAGCATCTCCAGGGCGGGGAGGGAACGCTCGACCGTCTCCTGGGTGTCTCCGACGGAGATGTCCGCAAACTGTGCCGTGGTCATCACCGATAGCGTGTTGGCGAGCACGAAGTAAGCGACCGCGATGAACACGAGTGCGCCGAGGATGGCTGAGGGAACGGCGATGGCAGCACGCGTGGCGCGGGATCGAAGGGTCGCGGCATCGTCCTCGGCGGCGACGATGTCGCCATCAGATGCTGCGCTGTCCGCAGATGGGCGTGCGTGCGCCGGAAGGGTGAGAGTCAGTGCGAACTGGGTCGGCATCTGATGGACGGTGAGGGCGCCGCCCAGCATCGCGGCGCGATGCCGCAGGCCATGCAGTCCGAATCCACCATCGAGCGGATGGGCTGAGGACGCCTCCTCGTCACGCGGATTGCAAACGATCGCAGTGACAGTATCGCCCTCGACCTCGACGCGCACGGTGACCGGTTGCCCAGGAGGGCTCTGTTGCAAAGATTGGCGGCAGTCAGAGGTAGGCTGTCGCTCTGCGCCGATCAGGCGGCTGCTGCGAAATGGTGGTTGAGCATGCCCATGGCCTCCGTCAGCGCCGAGGGCCCAATGCCAAAA
>NZ_LN623538.1 GCF_000826065.2 Tessaracoccus massiliensis
GGCCGACGCAGCAGCCGCCATCGCTGAGCGCCTGGACGCCACCATCACCGCAGCCCTGCCTGCCTAACCCCCATAGACCGGGAGGGGCGCTGACGAGCTCTATATGGGGGATAGGGCGCGCCCCTCCCGGTCTATGGGGGTTAGGCAGGCAGGGCTGCGGTGATGGTGGCGTCCAGGCGCTCAGCGATGGCGGCTGCTGCGTCGGCCTTGGCCTCCGCGCTAGCGCGCCACGTCAGGAACTCAGAGCCGGGACGGGCGGCGGCCCACTCGACGACCTCGCCGTCGGCGTTGAGCACGTCGTCGCCGTCGACCTTCAAGCCGGCCTTGAGCGCGGCCAGCGCGATGGGGTCGATGGCACGCACGATGATGTGCGGCGCGTGCTCCTCGGCCCACGCCAGCAGCGCGGCCTCGTCGACGGCGGCGGTGGGCTTGCGGCGGGTGATGGACACGTCACCGAAGCGGGACTCCAGCGACTTGGCGCCGACGGCCTGCCTGTACTCCTCGGCCGCCTCGACCGCGTCAGCCAGCGCGGCTTTCAGGCCGGACTCCAATAGCTTGAGCGCGGCGTAGCGCTCGGCGGGATTGAGTGTGGTCACGACGCCTTCTCCTCCTTCTGCTGGTCGCGTAGGCGTCCTTCGAGGTAGTCGATGAACGTCTTGGCCTCGCGGCTGGTGAGGTCGCCGGTGGTGGCGAAGCGGCCGGAGCCGTCACAGGCGCTCATGCCGTCACGTCCTGCTGGGCTCGTCGTCGGGCTCGTCGTCCCAGGTGTCGGCCAGGGCGAGAGCCTCGGCCACGGCGGCGACCACCGCGGCCTGAGTGAGCCCCAGGCTGTGGGCGACGTGCTCCAGCGGCAGGGTCGGCTCGTCGGCTCGGGCGAGGACGTCGCCGCGTGCAGCATCGACCACAGCCTCAGCAGCGGCGACCAGCTCGTCAACGACGGCGCGGGGCACGGGGCCGTTGCAGGCGTGCAGCTCGGTGGAGTGGGTCAGCAGGGTGGAGTAGAGGGCGTCGATGGCGGTGTTCAGTCTGGTGAGCATGTCGGGCTCCTATGCGTCGGGAAGGTTGTTGATCCACTCCGCGCCGGCGGCTGCGGTCACGAAGCGTTTGCGGCTGCCGGGCTGCCGCTTCGTGGCGAGTGGGGGCCAGCCGTTGACCGTGGTGGTCGCGTTGGCGCAGCGGCGGATGGTGTCGATGGAGTGGTGAGTGAGCGCAGCAAACTCGGCCAGCGATGACAACGGCGGCAGATTCAGCTCGGCGGCGGTGTACTCGGTCATGCGATCACTTCCGCCTCGTCGAGCAGGTCGCTCAGGTCGCTGATCCCGCCGAGCTTGCGGTGCAGCGCGGACAAGCCCTTGGCTGTGATGCGCAGCGTCGGCGCGGGAATCTCGTAATCACCGGTGCGGTGATTCAGGAACGGTCCGCTCAGCTTGTGCGCGAGCCGTCCGGCGTCAATCTGCGCCTGGTAGGCGTGCCAGGCGTTGCGCGGACCTTGGCGGAACGTCCAGCCGATGGTGTGCATGTAGTCGAACAGGCGGTTGCGACCCATGCTGATCTGCGGGTCACGGGCGAGCACCTTGGCCGCATGATCCACGGACATGTCGCCGTCCGTGGCCGCCATGTGCGCCCACGCCCTGGCGGACGGTTCCAGCTCTGCGACCTTCTGCCGCTCCAGCTCCAGCGCATCCTCGGCCTCCACGACCATGAGCGCCAGTTCGCGGCGGGTGAGCTCACGGGCCACGCCGTAGCTGCCGGTCTTGCGGATCGAGGGGAGCACCTCGGTGGTGATCCAGCGGCGGAAGGTTGCTGCCTCGGGCTTGTCGCTGCGGATGACCACCTCGTACATGCCGGCCTCGGAGACGATGGTCGTGTGCTGCGTGCCGCCGGCGGTGGGAAGGGGGTACGTCTGGCGTACCCCCCCGTCCAGGCGGTCCTTGATCTGCGATGCCGAGCGCGTGAGGCCGAGCACCTTAGCGAGGTCATTGAGGACGAACCACGGCTCGCCGTCGATGGTGACAACCCGAACTGGGGTATCTTGGTAGCTGAAGAGTTCAAGATTCATGGTCTTGTCCTTTCTTGGCCCTCGGCGCTGCATACGTCGGGGGCCGTTTACGTGTGTGGCGGGCTAGGCTGCGGCTGTGGAAACGGCGCGCTGCTCGGCAAGCAGGGAGAAGTTGGTCAAGGTGGTGCCAAGCAGTCGTGCGACTGCGGCGAGCTCAAACACGCGGAAGGACTGCGTGCCGCGAAGCTTCCGGTTGAGCGTCACCAGTGGGATGCCTGTCTCGTCGGACACCTCGCGCTGGGTGAGCTTGGCCCCCCTGATGGCCTCTCCGACCACGGCACCCATTGCCTGATCGAGTTGATGAACTGTAGTCATGCGGCACACTCTAGTAGTCAAACGGAACAGGCGCAAGCTCATATCTGCATCTCTTTGGCATTGATATGTAGTCGTGAAGACGTTAAGCTATGCCATATGGAACAGCATGAGTTGGAGCTCTGGGCGCAAGCAGTCGCCGCAGCGCTGCGCGCCGAGCGCGGCGTGGCCGGCATCAGCCAGGCGGAGGTTGAGCGACGCACCGGCATCACCCGGACGTCGTACCGGCTCTACGAGTTGGGCAAGCGCAACCCCGACGTGACGCAGCTCGCGCACATCGCGGAGGCGTTCGGCATCCCCTTCTCGCGGCTCATGGCAGCGATCGAGCAGCGCGCCGCCCTGGCTGTCTCTGACGCCGACGACATGACGATGGCCGCATGGGACAAGCGCCGCGAGCCGGACCACGAGGGCGGCGGGCTCTGAAGGATTGTCAGAGCGCTCTGGTGTGATGCACAGCATGACGGGGGACATCATCTGGCCCGACGGGTGGCGACTCGACATCGAGGCGCTGCCCGCCGGGTTCTATGGCCTGACGGACTTCCAGCAGCGACGCTCGGTTGTCGCGGCAGGGCTGCACCCGTGGCTCCACCGGGCCACGCTCGTGCACGAGTCCATCCATGCCGCCGACGGCCCAGTGCCGCGCTGGCTGGAAGGCCGCGAAGAACGGCGCGTGCACCGCGAGACGGCCCGGCGGATGATTCCGCTGGGTGAACTTGTCCATGTTTTGCAGATCACCACCGACGCTCGCGTGGCTGCTGCCATGCTGGAGGTGCCCGTCGCGCTCGTCTGGGCGCGGCTCCAGGGCCTGCACCCGTCAGAGAGGCACGCGGTGAGGCGTGCGATCGAGAACGCCGCGCATGCGGCATGAAGGAGAGATTGCGATGAGCATCGAAACGACCAAGCCCAGCAAGCCTTGGTACAAGAAGTGGTGGGTGATTGTCCTCGCCGTACTGTTCGTGCTCGGCATGATCGGCAGCCTGCTCGATGATGACACCGACGAGGCTTCGCCGGCGCCGACGCCCACGGTAACGGAGACCGCGGTGGCGCCCGAACCCCAGCCTGAGCCGATGCAGGAGCCGACCACGGAAGAGCCGCCTGCTGAGGAGGCAACAGGGGACGCGCCGGTCGAGACTCAGCCACCCGCAGATGAGCCGTCCGACGAGCAACGCTTGGCCGCCGTGGAGGAGGCGCTGCTCGTCGGCACCGACATGGCCCCGACGTGGACGCTGCCGATTACGGGCATGGAGTTGCGCAGCGACACGCTCTTCGTCCGCTACCAGGAGTCACTGGCCGACACTGAGAAGGTGGAGCTTGGGCAGTACCTACACAACTTCCTGCGTGCAGCGCCGGAGGATCTGGAAATCGACACCTTCGTCATCACCGACACGAGCGGTATCGATTTCAACGTGTTCTGCGGCAAGACGATCTGCGCCGGCAGCATCTGGGACATCGATTCGTGACGCTTGACCTCGTCCTACGGCTGGCGCTCGACGGCGACGACGTGTCCTGCGTCGAGGCGCTCGGCATCCGCCGGCACCTGGTGATCCAGCGGGCGCTCGGGCTGGCCTACGATCCCGCGGTGGCACTCGAGTACCCCGAGCTGGTGCGGCGGTTGAGGGAGTATGCTGCGCAGCGACGGGCGGCTCGGTCATGTACCCGATTGGTACACGATTGGGTACACGCTCAGCCGCCTACAGGGGATGAAACTGGCTCCGACTAGGGTCGGAGCTTCGCGCGAGTGGTGGAATTGGTAGACACGCCAGATTTAGGTTCTGGTGCCTTCGGGCGTGAGGGTTCAAGTCCCTTCTCGCGTACAAATGTGCCAGCGTCTGTGCCGGATGTCAGCCCACCCAGCGTTCGCCCGCTTCGACGGCGGTCAGTGCACCGGCCGACAGCGTGGCCAGCGCGGTGCCGAGTTCCTCCTCACATCCGGCCGGCACGGCTACCCGGATGTGGGCCTTGTCCGACCAGTCCACGCCGTCAACGACGACGGGTGCGCCCGAGGGGAGCACCAGGCCGCGCAGCTGGTCCTCGATGGAGCCGGCCGAGGCGAAGTCCGCGTCGATCCGCAGCAGGCGGCACAGCTGCACCCGGCGTACCCCAACCGCCTCCACGGCCTGCACGACGGCGTCGGAATACGCACGCACGAGCCCGCCCGCGCCCAGCTTGATGCCGCCGAAGTAGCGGGTGACGACGGCCACGACGTCGGTGAGGGCATTCTTCTGCAGCACCTGGAGCATGGGGATGCCAGCGGTGCCTGCAGGTTCGCCGTCGTCAGAGCTGCGGGCGGTGCGGGCGTCGGGGCCGAGCACGAACGCCGAGCAATGGTGCCGCGCGTCGAACTGGGCGGAGCGGCGCTCCTCGATCACGGCGCGGGCCTGTTCCTCGGTGGCGACGCGCCGGATCCGGGTGAGGAAGCGTGAGCGCTTGATCTCCAGCTCGACGTCGACGCCGCGCCCGGGCGCCGCGTCGATGGTGAGGAAGTGCTCAGACACCCAGTTCGCGGCGCAGCTTCGCCACGTGGCCCGTCGCCTTGACGTTGTACTGGGCCACGCGGACCAGGCCGTTACCCTCGTCGTCGACATCGATCACGAAGGTGGAGCGCAGCACGCCCTCGATCTCCTTGCCGTACAGCTTGCGCAGGCCGTAGGCACCGTAGAGGTTGAGCACCTTCTTCTCCGGATCCGCCAGGAGGGTGAACCCGATGTCGGACTTCTCCTTGAACTTGGCCAAGCGCTCAACACAATCGGGGGAGACGCCCAGGACGGTGTAGCCGGCCTCGTTGAAGGCGTCGATGGAGGCCGAGAAGTCGACCGCCTGCGTGGTGCAGCCGGGCGTCATGGCGGCTGGGTAGAAGTACAGGATGACCGAGCGGCCCGCGAAGTCCGTGAGGGACACCTCGTTGCCTGTCTCGTCGGGCAGGGTGAAGGCGGGGGCCGGCGTGCCGGTGGTCAAACGTGCGCTCATGCGGGTAAGTCTAACCATCGTTGCCAGGCCCGCTAGGCTGGTGCCGGAGCACCTATCTAGGAGAACTCGCATGAGCACCCGTTCTGTCGATGAGATCCGCGTCGATCTCGCCGCCAACCGCGCCAAGCTGGCCAACGCCACCTCCGAGGCCGTCGAGGCGATGAAGCCGAAGAACATCGCGAAGGAGTCTGCGGAGCAGGTCAAGCAGTTCGCGAAGGCCGAGTTCGACGCCGCCACCTCCTCGTTCAAGGATGAGGACGGGGCCTGGCGCTCGGACCGCCTGATGCTGATCGGCGGCGCCATCGTGGGAGCCGTGGTGTTCCTGGTGGCGGTCAACTCGATCGCGAAGCACCGCACGATCGCCGCGCACTCGCGCCGGGCCATCGAGCAGTGAGCGAGGCCAGTCTCGCCATCCGGATGCTGCACGACCGCGTCCTGGTGGACGTGGACGCGGTGGCCGGCGAGCGCCGCAGCGGCGGCGGCATCCTCATCCCCGCCACGGTGCAGATGGGCCGCCGGCTGACGTGGGCGAAGGTGGTGGCCATCGGCCCCAACGTGCGCTCCGTGGAGGTTGACGACCGCGTGCTGTTCGACTCCGAAGACCGCGCAGAGGTTGAGTTACAGGCCAAGAGCTATGTGCTGTTGCGGGAGCGCGACATCCACGCCGTCGCCTCCTCCGCGCCGTCCGACGGTGGGACCGGCCTGTATCTGTGAGCTTGAGCGGCCCTCGCCGCTCGCGGGAATAGGCTGAGCACGTGGATAGCTCACCGGGCACGTACACGGTCAGGCAGGTTGCCGCCCTGACCGGTATCGCGGGCACCACGCTGCGGATGTGGGAACGCCGTTACGCAGTGGTGAGCCCCGTCCGGTCCGAGAGCGGCTACCGCATGTACTCGGATTCCGACGTGGCCCGCTTGCGCGCCATGGCATCACTGGTTTCCGACGGTGTCCCCCCGTCGGTGGCTGCACGCAGTCTCGACTCCGTCACCCCACCCGAGGGCGGACCGGCGGGCGACGGGTTGGCCGAGCTTGATCTGGTGACCGCCGCCACCAGCCTGGACACCCCGCGCCTGGACTCGGTGCTGAGGGATGCCTTCGCGCGCGGCCCGGTGGAGCTGGTGGTTGATTCCTGGCTTCTCCCCGAGTTGGCCCGGCTGGGCCAGGCGTGGGAGGACAACAACGTCAACGTGGCTGACGAGCACTTCGCCAGCGGGGCAGTGGCCCGCATGCTGGGGCGCCAGTTCGACGCCACACCCAACCCAGAGACGGCCCCGCAGGTGCTGGTGGGGCTACCTCCTGGTTCACGCCACGAATTCGGCCTGCTGTCGTTCGCCATCTGCCTGCGCAGGCAGGGCGTCGGCGTGGTCTATCTGGGGGCGGATGTGCCTGTCGACGACTGGGTGGCCGCGGCGCACACCCTGCGGCCGCGTGCCGCGGTGGTGGGCGCTCCGCAGTGCACGAGCTCGGACCTCGCCCAGGAGGTGGTGGACGGGCTGCGCGCCCAGTCGCCGCCCGTAGCGGTCTGGGTGGGCGGTGGTGTCGCTGCCACGGTGCAGCGTGCCGAACGCCTTCCCGACGCCGTGGCTGAGGCCGCCAGAGAAGTGGCGTTGGCCCTGCGCGCCGGCCGCCGCCCGTAGCCCGTCCAGGAAGCCCTACGCTGATGGCGTGGATTCCTCTCTCTACGACCTCATCGTCATCGGCGGCGGTGCCGCGGGGCTCAGCGCCGCACTGGTGCTGGCCCAGGGCAAGTGTTCGGTGCTCGTCATCGACTCCGGCAAGGCACGTAACCGTTTCGACGATCACATGCACGGGTACCTCTCGCGCGACGGGATGCCTCCGGAGGAACTGCTCGAGATGGGTCGCGATGAGGTGCGGCGCTTCGGCGGGGAGGTCCGCTCCGGGCGGGTCGCCCGGGTAGCTGCCGTGGGGGAGCCCGGCCGCCCGCGGTTCGACGTCGTCCTGGACGAGGGTGGGCAACTGCGCGCCAAGCGTCTCGTGATCGCCACCGGCATCACCGATACGCTCCCGCCCGTTGACGGCATCGGGGAGTTCTGGGGAGGCGCCGTGTTCCACTGCCCCTACTGCCACGGAGCTGAGATCGAGCCCGAGACCGTCGTCGGCGTGCTCGGTTGCGGCCCCGAGTCGATCGCCAAGGCGCACATGATGCTGCAGTGGGCGAACAGGGTGATCCTGCTCCTCAATGACAAGGTCGAACTCGACGACGAGGCCCACCGCGCGTTGACCACCCGCGGCATCGAGATCGTCGAGGGTCAGGTGAGCGCCGTCGAGGTGCAGGAGGGCACCATCGTGGGCGCCAGGGTGGGCGACGGCGTCGTCGCGCTGGATGAGCTGCTGGTGGCGCCCGAGTCGCACCCCAACCGCGAGCTGCTCGACCAGCTGGGCGTCCGGGTGCTGGACGAGGCGGACGACCTTGGCACGTTGGTGGAGTGCGATGCCAGCGGCTGCACCGAGGTGGAGGGCGTCTGGGCCTGTGGCAACGTGCGTGACAGCAACGCCCAGGTGATCAACGCGGCCGGCCAGGGCGTGCGCGCGGCGATCGCCATCAATGCTTCGCTGACCGAGGAGCACATCGCCGACGCGCTGCGGCAGGGCTGACCAGGGCCGCGGACAAGCGAAAAGCCCCGGCCGAAACCGCGGCTTTTCGAGGTGGTACACCACTAGAGACTGCGATGTCGCTGTCCACAGCTTGAATCATACCCCCTAGGGGTATAAAGTCGATGTTGAACCCGAGGTACGAAAGGCGGGTTGACATGGACAAGCATTCAGACCACCACCACCCCCGCGACCACACACGGACTGACTCAGCGGATCACGCACCGCACGACGGGGTTCCAGGATCCCCGCATGCGGCGCATGGGGAGCACGCCGATCACCCGCACGAATCAGCTCATGGTCAGCAGCCGGAGCGTGATGGTCACATGGGCCACGGCGGCGGGCATGCCGGGCATGGCGCGAATCACGTCGCACAGTTCCGACGGCTGTTCTGGATCATGGCTGCCCTTGCCATCCCGGTCGTCGGGCTCAATGAGATGTTCGCTCAGCTTGTTGGCTATTCATTGCCTGACCTCGGGTGGATACGGTGGGTCTCTCCTCTGCTGGGCACGGTGATCTACTTCTGGGGCGGCTGGCCGTTCCTCACGGGTGCGGTTTCCGAGATCCGCGCCCGGAAGCCTGGGATGATGCTGCTGATTGGGCTGGCGATAACCGGCTCTTCACAATCGAGGGTGTAGTCGGGGTTTGAATCCGCCGGCCTCGAGGAGGCTGCGGGCGATGTAGTGGGTCAGGTTCCGGAAGCCCAGGGCGATACCGCGGAGGTGCTCGAGTCGGCCGTTGATGGCCTCGGTGGGGCCGTTGGAGGTGCCTGGCCGGTCGAAGAACGCGAGCACGTCAGCGGCGCGCCGGTTCAGGGTCCGACCCAGGCTGCGTAACTCCACTAGTGCTGTGGGAACGCCTGTGCTGATGTCATCGATGACCTTGTTGAGCAGGTAGCGGCCGAACTTCTTGTCAGGTTGCCGGTAGGCCACCACCAGACGTTGGTAAATGCCCCAGGTGGCCTCGACCTCGCCATGCTGGTTGTCAGCGAACAGCGCTTCCAGGCGGGCGACCTGCTTGTCGGTGAGCAGATCAACACCGGTCAGCAAGGTGCGCCTGGCCCGGTAGAGCGGATCTCCAGCACGGCCTCGATGTCCGCGGGTGGTTTGCTGAACCCGTTGCCGGCACCGGGTCAGGGCCTCCCCTGCCAGGCGGACTACGTGGAAGGGGTCCATCACCGCGGTGGCATGGGCCAGTTCCTCCGCGGCAGCCGTCTTGTAGCCGGTGAACCCATCCATGGCTACGACTTCGATCTGGTCACGCCAGGCTCGGGGGCGCTCAGCGAGCCAGGTCTTGAACACCTGCTTGGAGCGGCCCTCGATCATGTCTAACAGTCGTGCCGGGCCGGTACCGTCCCTGGTCGGGGTCAAGTCGATGACCACGGTGACGTACTTGTCACCGCGTCGGGTGTGTCGCCAGCAATGCTCATCGACGCCGATCACCTCGACCCCGTCGAACCGGGCAGGGTTGTTGATCAGCATCCGCTGGCCCTCGGCCAGCACCGCGTCGTTGGCGGTGTTCCAGGCCACGTCCAGACCTTCCGCGATCCGGACCATGCTCAAGTGCTGGATCACCAGCCCTTCCAACGCCCACCGCAACGCCGCCCTAGACAATTTCGAACGGGGCTCGGCCGCCTTGCTCAGGTCTTGTCGCCACACCCGACCGCACTCGACGCACCTGTACCGCCGGACCCTCACCTGCAAGATCGTGGGGCGCCACCCCAGCGGAACATGCGACAGCCACCGCACCACAGTGCCTCGAGCTCTGCCCTGGCCTCCACAGTCGTGGCACCAGTCATCGGCGTCGATCACCCGGCAGGCCAACACAGCACGCTCAGACTCGACGCACTGCCCGGTCACCTCCAACCCGAGCCCGTCGAGCAGGCAGAAACTAGTCAGATCAGGGCAGCTGAAGGTAGCGTCAGGCACGTCGAGGTCTTCCAGATGAGGCGTGTAGGAACCTTCATCTTCGGAGGGCCTCGACCCCTTCAGCCAGCCGCCACGCCGCAAACCCGAACAGCGCTACCTACACCCTGGTTTGTGAAGAGCCCGATAACCGTGGCGTTCGTCGCTTCCTGGGGTGCCAGTAGCGGGGTCCTGAGCCACGAGTTGAACTTCTGGTGGGAGTTGGCGCTGCTGGTGGTGATCATGCTTGCCGGGCACTGGATCGAGATGCGCTCCCTGGCGCAGACATCCTCGGCCCTGGACTCGTTGGCCGCGCTGCTGCCCGACGAGGCGGAGAAGGTGGTTGGTGACGGCGTCGTGAAGGTCGCGCCCGCGGAGTTGACTGTAGGTGATGTCGTCATTGTCCGGCCCGGATCGGCGGTGCCGGCTGACGGGAGGATCATCGGTGGATCTGCTTCGATGGACGAGTCGATGGTCACCGGAGAGTCCAAGACCGTGCGCCGCGACACAGGTGACCAGGTGGTCGCGGGAACCGTGGCCACAGATTCCGGGGTCCGGGTCGAGATCACTGCCACTGGTGATGACACTGCTTTGGCCGGTATCCAGAAGCTGGTCGCTGACGCGCAGGCGTCGTCCTCGCGTGCTCAACGCATCGCTGACACCGCGGCTGGTTGGTTGTTCTGGTTTGCTCTGGGAGCCGCTGCGATCACTGCTGTGGTGTGGTCGGTTGTTGGCCTGCCCCAGATGGCGGTGGTGCTCGCGATCACCGTGTTGGTCATCGCGTGTCCACACGCCCTGGGTTTGGCAATCCCCTTGGTTGTATCGATCGCTACAGAACGTGCTGCCCGAGGGGGTGTGCTCATCAAAGACCGCCTCGCCCTGGAGTCGATGCGCTCAGTGGATGCTGTCTTGTTCGACAAGACCGGCACTCTGACGAAGGGTGAGCCAACCGTCACCGCGATCGAGGTCGAGGCTGGTGGGAGCGGGGATCAGTTGCTCGCATTGGCCGCATCTGCGGAAGCCGATAGCGAGCATCCGCTTGCCCGTGCCATTGTGGGTGCTGCACGCTCCCGTAACTTGGATGTGCCTCGGTCCACGGACTTCTCCTCCTCTCCTGCCGTCGGAGTCAGGGCCACGGTCGAGGGCAGGGTCATCGAGGTCGGGGGACCCCATCTGCTCGAGCAGCGTGAGCGGGATGAGTTGCCAGTGGCCGAGGAATGGCGTGGGGAGGGAGCGATCATCCTGCATGTGCTGGCTGACAGCGAGGTGATCGGAGCACTCCGGTTGGCTGACGAGATTCGCCCGGAGTCCCGTGACGCCGTGGAAGCGTTGCATGCAGCAGGTGCGCAGGTCATCATGATCACCGGTGACGCCCAAGCCGTCGCTGAGACCGTCGCCAAGGAATTTGGCATTGACCGTGTATTTGCTGGTGTCCGTCCCGAGGATAAGGCTGCCACGGTCGCCGAACTCCAAGACGAAGGCCAGAAGGTCGCAATGGTGGGCGACGGCGTCAACGATGCCCCCGCTCTTGCACAGGCAGATGTGGGCATCGCCATCGGAGCAGGCACCGATGTCGCGATTGGTTCTGCTGGGGTGATCCTCGCTTCCTCTGATCCTCGCTCGGTGTTGTCGGTCATCGATCTCTCCCGCTCGAGCTACCGAAAGATGAAGCAGAATCTCTGGTGGGCAGCAGGCTACAACCTGGTCTCAGTCCCGCTGGCCGCGGGCATCCTTGCCCCGGTCGGGTTCGTTCTGCCGATGAGTGTTGGCGCGATCCTGATGTCGGTCTCCACCGTAGTTGTCGCTCTCAATGCGCAACTCCTGCGTCGACTCGACCTTGCGCCGGAGGTCAGTACCGAAAAGTTTCTTGATCGTCCCACTGGGGGAGCCCCTGCACTCAGCCACGGGCAGAACCACGCCGGTCAGTGACAGGGAAGGCTCGCCCCCTGATGGGAGCGAGCCTTCCCGTCGGTTAAGCGGCTCATCCGGTTGGATGGGTGGCCGGTCGTTAAGCCAGGGGCAGGGTAGTGACGCAGGTCGCACCTTCGACGTCCGATGAGAAAGGGCTCTCCGCGGTCTTGCCGTCCTTGGTCACCACAATGGTGCCCTTAACGTCCCTGGGAATCCAGAATCCCACGAAGCCGTTGGCGTAAGTGGTGGCGGTCTCGTCGACGAGCACCTCTCCGTCGTCGGTGGTGATGGTCACATGGACGTCCTCACCGTCCAGCTCCCCTTGGCAGGTCCCGACGTTGTGGAAGTAGCAGTCGTGCGTGAACGTTTCGTAGGGCGCCAGCGAGAGGTAGAACTCATCCCCTTCGATTTCAACCACCTCCTCCGTGATGCCGTCGCTGAGGATCACCTGGTCGTAGCGAACGGACCCCATGAAGGCCAGCGGCCGCGCACTTTCCTCCTGATCGAGTGCATCTACGATCTCTCTTCCGCTCTTGCCCTCCAGCCCGGCGGCGGCAAGCAGAGTTCCGGGCGCGGCAGCGTTCGTCGCCGGCTGAGTCGTCGGCGCTTGGGCGACATCGGAGGCGGTGGTGTTGCAGGCAGTCAGTGTGCCAAGTGCCAAGAGGGACAGGGCCAGCGCTGTGGCAAGACGGGAACGGATCATGGTCATCCTTGGGTTAGGAGGTGGAACTGCGTCAACTTTGCCAGGAGTGAACATTCCCTTCGCGCCAGATCTCCTCAAGGTTTGTTCAAGAAACCTCAGGCAACTGGAGAGTAAAGGTGGAACCGCGGCCTACGCCCACGCTGGCCCCGGTGAGGCGGCCGCCGTGGGCCTCGGCGATCGCCCGGCTGATCGTCAGACCTACCCCTGTGCCCGCCCCTTCGTCATGGCGACGGTGCCCGTCGCCCCGGTAGAACCGTTCGAAGATGTGGGGGAGCTCGCCTTCTTTTATTCCGCGGCCATCGTCGATCACCTCGATGCGAACCCACGCTTGGGAGACATCGCTCGCTAGCGTGACTCTAGTGGCCCCGTGCTGCAAAGCGTTGCGGAGCAGGTTGTCCAGGACCTGTCCGATGCGTTGGCGGTCAACGGCCACACACGCGCTGGGGATGGTTGGCAAATCCAGCGACACGCCTGCGGCTTCATACCGAGGCAGGGCGGTGTCCACTGCGGCCCGCAGCACGTCATCGAGCCGGGCGCGCTCGAGGACGACCGGTAGCCTCCCCTCCTCGAAGGCCGATACGTCGCGCATGTCGACGGCCAGGCGGTGTAGCCGCATGCACTGGTGGCGAAGGACAGCGAGCGTTTCCGGGGTTAACTCGGCGACGCCGTCCTCCAGCGCTTCTAGAACCGCGCTGAGGGTGGCGATCGGCGTGCGCAGCTCGTGCGAAAGGTCAGTGAGCATCCTCCGCCTGGTGGCCTCGGTAGCGCCCACCTGCGAGGCCAGGGAGTTGAGGCTCTTTGCCACGGTTCGCAACTCGTGCGCGCCGTCTGCAAGCTCAATCGGTGCTGAGTAGTCACCATCCGCTACCCGCTCGGATCCCCTTCGTAATTCAGCGACAGTAGTTCCAAGACGTCTGCTCAACCAGACGTTGGCAATGACAGCGCCCGCCAGCGCAATCGCAATCCCCCCGCCCAAGGAAGTAAACAGGCCTAGTCGGAAGGCTTCCTCCGCGTGCTCCAATACGTCAGGTTGCGCGCCATGCCCAGTCATGCGCATGTGTCGCTCTGCCGCCGGCGGCCCCACGATGGCGGCCACCACCACAACGGTGAGCGCCATCGTGCTGACGACCAGCACTTGTGCGCCCAGTAACTGGCGTGCCAACGAGCCCGGCTGCATCACGTCCCCGTCCCCAATTTGTATCCGACCCCGCGGACGGTAAGGATGAAGCGCGGCTCCACAGGCTCGCCTAGTTTCTTCCGGAGGTTGCCCACATGGACATCGACGACGTGGTTGTCTCCCACCCAGCCCTCGCCCCACACTTCGTCCATCAATTCGCGTCGAGTGAGGACGGAACCCGGTTTGGCAGAGAAGGCGAGCAGCAGATCGAACTCCGTTCGCGTGAGTTCGATGGGGGAGCCCGCCATGCGGGCTTCTCTCGACTCCGGATCGACGGTTAAGTCACCGAACGTTCGCTGGGGATGGCGCACCTTGTAGCGCGGCCGTCTGAGCATCGCTTCTACGCGGGCCACCACTTCGCGGACGCTGAATGGTTTCGTCACGTAGTCGTCGGCACCGACGGAGAGTCCAGCCAGTGTGTCATTCTCCTCATCTCGGGCGGTGAGCATGATGACGTAACAATCGCTGAACTGGCGGATCCGGCGGCACACCTCCACGCCGTCGAGGCTCGGTAGCCCGAGGTCGAGTAGCACCACGGATGGCTCCCACTCACCGACAACGCGCACAGCTTCTGCGCCATCGCCGCAGACTCGTGCCTCGAAACCAGTACGGTCCATATAGTTGGCAACTACGCCCGCCAGCACTGTCTCGTCGTCGACGACGAGGATGCGAGTCTTCTCCGCTTCCATCAGCCTCCAGTCCTCACTTCGGATAGTCCCGCAGCACACATGACGTAGATCGATCTGGATGCATCTTGAGCAATTCTTGACCTAAGACGAGCCGTCGCTGGGTTTGCGGAACATAGCGTTTGAGTGGACCATTCATACAGTCCTTTGGAGCATCCTATGAAACAACCCCGCCGCATCGTCCTTGTTTTCAGTGCGCTGGTGACCATGGGGTCACTCGTCGCGTGCGGAACCACGACACAACCCTCTGAATCCACAACACCCGCGGTTGTCACTGCATCTGTTGAGCAGGTGTCAACTCAGCACAACGACGCCGACACGATGTTTGCGCAGATGATGATCGTTCATCACGAGGGTGCCATCGACATGGCTGATCTCGCGCTGACCAAGGCTGACAGGGACGAGGTGAAGGCACTCGCGGAGCGGATCTCAGCAGCGCAGGGCCCGGAGATCGAGCAGATGTCCGCTTGGCTTGAGACGTGGGGCGAACCCACCGACGCCGGTGGACATGCTGGCCATGGGGGCATGGACATGAATGGAATGACGCAGGAAGAAGTGATGGGCCAGTTGGAAGGCTTGTCCGGCGCCGAGTTCGACGACTCCTTCCTCAAGGCTATGATCGCCCACCACGAAGGCGCTGTCGAGATGTCCGAAAGGCAGTTGGTCGACGGTGAGAATCCTGAAGCCCTCGCCTTGGCCGAGACGATCATCGCCGATCAGAAGGAGGAGATCGCAGAGATGCAGGGCCTTCTAGAGGGCTGAACCGTGCTGAGTTGAGCTTCACCAGTGGCTTCAGTTCGGTGCTGCTGCGTTCCCAGAGCAAAAACAACCGTTGCCCTTGTCTCCCGGGAGACAAGGGCAACGGTGGGTTGGTACACCACCAGGGACTCGAACCCTGAACCCGCTGATTAAGAGTCAGCTGCTCTGCCAGTTGAGCTAGTGGTGCGCGCGAGGAATAACTCTAGACCTCGCGAATCGAGTTGTCCAATCGAGCTCGCTTCGAGGGTGAAAGGCCTTGTGGGGGCCGAGTTAGTCGATGATGTTCGGCAGGGCCCGGTCCAGCGCGTCCTCGACGTCGAGCCGGGTCTCAGGGCGGGTCACGCGGGAGACCTCCTCGCCGTCGCGCAGCAGCACCATGGTGGGCCACAGCTTGATGCCGAAGGAGCGACCCAAGGGGAGGCCCTTGCCGTCGGCCACCTTGATCCGCTTGATGTCCGGGCGGTTGTCCAGCGCGTCATTGAGGGCGGGGGCCGAGGCGCGGCAGTAGCCGCACCAGTTCTGGCCGAACTCTAGGGCGACAAGGCCGGACGTTGCGTCGATCTCGTCACGGGTGGGCTGTTCATCCTGGTATCCGAGCGTCATGTCCACAGCCTAATGCGCCGTGCGGGCGGCGGAAAAGGGTCAGACAAATCTTCGGTCAGGGCTTCCCTCGGTCGAATAGATGGGCTAATATATAGGCATGGAAAACGGTGATGCACGCGAATTAGCGGAGAGGCTGCTCGAGGAGCACCTCGCTGAGCGCCGTGCCCGTGCCAACCAGGTGCTCCTGGTCGCGGAGTTGGCTGAGCACTACATCCTCCCGGCCGGTGCCGAGGTGGTGCACGGCGTGATGGTGGATGCCCTGGTGGAGGAGGTCTATCCCATCGGGGGGCCCGGCGCGCCCAACATCTCCGAGTTCGCTCCCCTCGAAATCGCGGCGCTGCTGCGGATCTCCAAACGCAAGGCTGCCGTCATGATCGAAGGTGCGGTCTTCCTCAAGTGGCAGCTGCCCACCCTGCATCAGAAGGTGGAGCGCCTCCTGGTGGATGCTGACCGCGCCGTCCAGGCGGCCTATGCGGTCTCCCATCTCCCGCGTGAGCTGGCAGAGGTTGCCATTGAGAGGTGGTCACTCATCCAGGAGCGGTACTCCTGGGCAGGGGCCTTCAAGAGGCTGGACGAGATCATCGCAGAGGTTGATCCCTGGCGTGTCGTGGACGAAGAGAAGGCGCTGGAGCAGCGGGAGGCAAAGGTGTCCACCGGCTCACTGCTACCGGGCCAGGCGGTGTTGGGGTTCGTGGAGGCCACCGTCGACGTCATCGACGCCAAGCTGTTTGACGCCGCACTGAGCCAGATCGCGGAGCTGTTGAAGAAGGTGCAGGGGGATGAATCGACCCTGGACGTGCGCCGCTCCAAGGCCTTCGGAGTGCTGGCACGCCCCGCCTACGCGTTGGCGTTGCTCCAGCAGGGAGCCAGGAACCTGTCCGCAGAGGATCAGTTGCCTCTGGAGCCGGTGGGTGATGACGGCCTGCCGCTGCATGCTTCCGCCGAGCGCTACCTGCCCTCAGGATGCGCCGGCCATGTGTGCGGCACCATCGATGTGCCCCTGGAGCGGCTGATGCCCAAGGTCAGCGTCGACGTCGTGGTCGAGGCTGACGCGGTGGGCGCACATGCCATCGCCCGCATCGACGACGCCGTCACCATCGCCGTGGAGTCGCTGGGCGACGTGCTCGAGGGTAAGAACGTCAGGCTGCGGCCGGTCATCGATCTGCCGCGGATGCCGGAAGAGGATCAGTACCGGCCCAGCGTCGCGATGAGGCGGGCAGTCCTCACCCGGTGGCGCACGGAGTGCTTCCCCTTCTCGAATTCCAGATCGATCAAGAAGGATCTGGACCACATCATCGAATGGGTGAAGAGCAGGGGTCCCGGGCAGACGAATCTCTGGAATCTGGTGCCTGAGCCCAGACGGTTGCATCGCGCGAAAACAGCGGGGCTGTGGATGCTTTTCATGGATGAGTACGGCCGCGCCATCTGGACGAGCCCGCTGGGGTTCCGCTACGTGGTCACCCCGTACGGGACCGAGCCGTTGTTGTCGCTGAGTCGTTACGGCCGCGACTACACGCGGCACACGATCCCCCTGTCCCGTGCTTCGTGAATTCCCTCAGGCCTCTTCCGCAGGGGGATCAGTGAACAGCAGCCATGCGTAGCCGTACGGCGGCAACTCGATGCGGTAGTTCTGACCGATCACCTGAGGAGCCTCGGGGATGCTGCCCGACAACACGGCCGGCGTCTGCCCCTCCAGTCCGGGGAGTGTGAACCCCGCCATCTGCGGCCAGGCCGTGAGGTTGTTCACGCACACCACCCGGGTGCTGCCCTGCCGGCGCTCGAAGGCCAGCACCTCCTCCAAGCAGTCCAGCTCGTGGTACGCGCCGATGCCGAACACCTCGTGCTTGCGGCGCTGTTGGAGGGTGTGGCGCAGCCAGTTGAGCAGCGACTCGGGGTTGGCCTGCTGGTCCGCGACGTTGACCGTCTGCGCCCCGAACGGGGGCGCGCAGGGGATGGGCTTGTTGAACAGATACGGGTTCGCCTCCGAGAAGCCGGCACCGGGCATCTCGCTGGTCCACTGCATTGGGGTGCGCACCCCGTCGCGGTCCGGCAGCCAGATGTTGTCGCCCATCCCGATCTCGTCGCCGTAATAGAGCACGGGGGAGCCGGGCAAGGCCAGGAGCAGCGCGTGCATCAACCTGATCTGCCGCTCGTCGTTGTCCAGCAGCGGCGCGAGGCGACGGCGGATGCCCAGGTTGAGGCGCATCTTCGGCACCGGGGCGTACTCGTTCCACAGGTACTTGCGCTCGTCCTCGGTCACCATCTCGAGCGTCAACTCGTCGTGGTTGCGCAGGAACGTGGCCCACTGGCAGCCGTCCGGCAACTCTGGGGTGTCGGCCAGGATCTCGCTGATCGCCTGGCGTGAGCCCTGCTTCAACGCCATGAACAGCCGTGGCATGACGGGGAAGTGGAACGCCATGTGGAACTCGTCGCTGTCTCCGAAGTACTCCACCACCTCACGCGGCCACTGGTTCGCCTCCGCCAGCAGCATCCTGCCCGGATACTCCTCGTCCACCATCGCGCGGATCTTCTTCAGGATCTCGTGGGTGCCTGGCAGGTTCTCGCAGTTGGTGCCCTCTTCCTCGACCAGGTAGGGCACGGCGTCGAGCCTGAACCCGTCGACGCCCAGGTCCAGCCAGAACCGCAACGCGTTGAGGATCTCCTCGAGCACCTTCGGGTTCTCGTAGTTGAGATCGGGTTGGTGGCTGTAGAAGCGGTGCCAGTAGAACTGCTTGCGCACAGGGTCGAACTCCCAGTTCGACTCCTCCGTGTCGAGGAAGATGATGCGCGCGTCCTGGTACCCGGTGTCATCGTCGCGCCACACGTAGTAGTCGCCGTACGGGCCGTCGGGATTCTCGCGCGACTCCTTGAACCAGGGGTGGTCCGACGACGTGTGGTTGAGCACGAAGTCGCTGATCACCCGGATGCCGCGGGCGTGCGCCTCCCGTAGCAGTTTCTTCATGCTCTCCTGGGTGCCCACCTCCACCTGGACGCCGGTGAAGTGGTCGACGTCGTAGCCGCCGTCGCGTTCGGGAGAGGGGAAGAACGGCGGGATCCAGATGCAGTCGACGCCCAGCCACGCAAGGTAGTCGAGTTTGCCGATCAGACCGTTGAGGTCCCCGGTGCCGGTGCCCGTGCTGTCGGAGAACGAACGCACCCACACCTCGTAGAAGACAGCCTTCTTGAACCACATGGGGTCATCGCTGAGGCCGCGGGCGGGCGGCGCCGCGGCCTCGGGCTCTGGGGCGGGAACGGCGGGGCTGACGGCGGTCCACGTGGGCGTCGCCGGCGACGGGTTCGTGGGCGAGGGCTGGGGGATGATCCCAGGCTGCGGTTCGGTCATGGCTGAATCTTCCGCGATGATGACAACAACTCAAGGACGGCCTGCTCCAGGCTGCTCTGGCGGGCGTTGGTGGTGCTGTAGCGCTTCTTGGCCGCGTCGACGATGGTCTCGCCCGATTCGTAGGCGTCGATGATCCGCGGGTCGATGTAGGACGAGCGCGCCACCGTCGGCGTGTTGCCCAGGTAGCTGGCCACCTCCTGTACCGCCTGGGTCACGGCCCTCTTCCGCGAGGCCTTGGTCTTGGCGGGCTCCTCCGACCAGGCGAGCACCTCGGCCGCGATCACCGTGGCGTGCCAGGTGCGGAAGTCCTTGGCGGTCAGCGCGCCGCCGAACAGGGTGCTGAGGTACTCGTTGACGTCGGCGCTGCTGAGGTCGTGCCAACTGCCACCCTCCTTGTAGGCGAGCAGCCGCTTCGAGTCGCTGTGCCTGCTGCGCAGCTTCTCCAGCGCCTCGATCGCGGGCTTGTCGTCGACGGCGATGCTGTGCGCGATCCCGGATTTGCCGGTGAAGGAGAACACCAGATCGGAGCCCTTGCGCCGTACGTGCTGACGCTCCAACGTGGTCAGCCCGAACGAGCCGTGGGCGTCGGTGTAGGCGTCGTTACCGATCCGGAAGTAGCCCACGTCCAGCAGCCGCACCGCGGTGGCGGCGGCGCGCTCGAACGGCATGTCGTCCTGGTTCAGGTCGCGGGCGATCCGACGGCGGGCCGACGGGAGCATCTCCGCCGCCGTCGCGATGCGCTGGAACTTGTCGCGGTCCTGCTTGATCCGCCACTGCGGGTGGTACAGGTACTGGCGGCGCCCCGCCTCGTCGGTGCCGGTGGCCTGCAGATGCCCGTTGGGGTAGGTGCAGATCCACACGTCGGTCCAGGCCGGCGGGATGGCCAGCGACTTGATCCGCTCCACCTCTTCCTTGGGCAGGGCGTCGCCGTCGGCATCGGTGTAGCTGAACCCCTTGCCGCGCTTGCGTCGCGTGTAGCCCGCCTGCCGCGGGCTGACCCTTCTGAGTCTGACCATGAGTGAAGGGTAGGGGTCAGCGACGCCACCTGTCAGGGGTTCAACGTGGATGAGTCGCGCCACCAGGTGTCGAAGATGGTCACCGGCACGGTGCGCTTGTGCCGGGAGCGCAGCCAGGTGCGCTCGATGTGCGCGGCGGCCTCGTCCGGTACCTCGCGACCCTCCAGGTAGGCGTCGATGTGCTCGTAGCTGACGCCCATCTCCACCTCGTCCGGCTGGCCGGCCCGCTCGTCGAGGAGGTCCGCGGTGGGCACCTTGGCCCACAACTGCTCCGGAGCCCCCAGATGCCGGAGCAGTTGCCGGTTCTGGCCCTTGTCGAGGCCGAACAGCGGCAGGATGTCCGCCCCGCCGTCGCCGAACTTGGTGAAGAAACCCATCACGGATTCCGCGCCGTGATCGGTGCCGATCACCAGCAGGTTGTTGTCACCGGCCACGGCATACTGCGCCGCCATGCGCATCCTCGCCTTGACGTTGCCCTTGTTGAAGTCGGTGATCTCCGCGCCCACGCTGGTGGTGTACTCGGCTTCGAACGCGTCGACGGCGGTGCCGATGTTGAACGTCACCTCCCGGTCGGCGGCGACGAAATCCATCGCGGCCTGCGCGTCGTGCTCGTCGTGCTGCACGCGGTAGGGCAGGCGCATCGCGAAGAATGTCGCCTCCCCGCCCTGCTCGCGGACGCGCTCGGCCGCGAGTTGAGCCAGGCGGCCGGCCAACGTCGAGTCGAGGCCCCCCGAGATGCCCAGGACGAAGCCCCTGGTGCGGGTCGTGGTCAGGTAGTCCGCCAGGAACTGCACCCGGCGCTCCACCTCCTGGGCCGGATCAATGACGGGCTGCACCCTGAACTCCTCGACGATTCTTCGCTGGATCTCACGCATGGCACCATTGTCGCTGATGGTGACCAGCGCAGGGTCATCGAGGCGACGCTAGGCGTGGGCGTGCGTGCGCTCGTCGCTGCCACGCTGGAGTACCTGGCCACCGGCCGGTGACGCGCCCCGAGGCAGCCGCGCGGCGCGGAGCCCGTTGAGGATCACCAGCACCTCGGCCACCTCGTGGATGAGCACCACGGCCGCCAGCCCCAGCACGCCGGTGACGGCCAACGGTGGCAGGACAGCGATGATCGCCAACGACAGCACGATGTTCTGATCGATGATCGCCCTGCCCCGCCGGGCATGGTCGAAGGCGGTGGGGATGAGGCACAGGTCGTGGCCGGTGAAGGCGACATCGGCGGATTCGACGGCGGCGTCCGAGCCGCGTGCTCCCATCGCGACACCGACGGTGGCCGCCGCCAGCGCCGGCGCGTCGTTGATGCCGTCGCCGATCATCGACGTCGGCCGCTGCCTCGACCAGTCGGCGACGATACGGGCCTTGTCCTCGGGGCGAAGCTCGGCCTGCACATCGTCGATCCCGGCGTCGCGGGCGAGGGCCGCTGCGGTGCGGGCGTTGTCGCCGGTCAGCATGCTCACTGTCAGCCCGAGTTCGCCGAGTCGGGACACGGCCTCGGCGGACTCCGGGCGCAGCTCATCGCGCACACCGATCGCCCCGGCCACCTCGCCGTCGAACTCCACCAGCACGCAGGTCTGCCCGGCGGCCTCCATCCCCGCCACCTCCTGACCCAGAGGACCCGCGTCGATCCAGCGTGGGCTGCCGACGGTGACCCTGCGGCTGTCGACGGTGCCGGTCACGCCCCGTCCCGCCTCCTCGGTGACGCCTGCCGCGGGGGACGGGGTGGGCACGGCGTCCGCGATCGCGGTGGCGAGGGGATGGGTACTGTGTCGCTCCACCGCCGCTGCGGCCGCCAGCACGTCGCCCTCGGCGAACCCTGGTGCGGGGACCACGCGGGCGACGGTGGGCTCGTTGCGGGTCAGCGTGCCGGTCTTGTCCATGGCGACGTGGCGGATGCGGCCCATCTCCTCGAAGGCGGCGCCGCTCTTGATCACGATGCCCAACCTGCTCGCGCCGCCGATCCCGGAGATGACCGTGATGGGCACTGCGATGGCGATGGCGCAGGGCGAGGCGGCCACCAATACGACAAGTGCGCGCGTGATCCACACCGTCGGGTCGCCGAGCAGCGAGCCGATGATCCCCACCGCCAGGGCCAGGAGGATGACGCCTGGCACCAGCGGCTTGGCGATCCGGTCCGCGATGCGCGCACGGGTGCCCTTCTCCGCCTGGGCCTGCTCGACGAGGCGCACGATGGTGGTCAGCGAGTTGTCGCTGCCCGGCGTGGTCGCCTCGACCTCCAGGGCGCCGGAGGTGTTGATGGCGCCGGCCGGCACGTCGCTGCCGGGCTCGACCTCCACGGGGATGGATTCGCCCGTGATGGCGGAGGTGTCCAATGCAGAGTGGCCGGAGCGCACGACGCCGTCGGTGGCGACGCGTTCCCCCGGCCGCACCAACAGGACCTGCCCGGCCGCCAGTTCTCTGGCTGCGACCTCCCGTGGCGCGCCGCCCACCAGGACGGTGGCCGTCTCGGGCACCAGGCGCAGCAGGGAACGCAGCCCGCTGCGCGCCCGGTCCATGGCCTTGTCCTCCAGTGCCTCCGCGAGGGAGTACAGGAAGGCGAGCGCGGCGGCCTCCTCGACGTAGCCGAGGATGACGGCGCCCACGGCGCTGATCGTCATCAGCAGGCCGATGCCGTAGCTGCCCCTGGTGACGAGTTTGCGGACCGCCCCCGGCACGAATGTCCAGGCTCCCAGCAGGAGGGAGATCCAGAAGGAGGCCAGCGCCGGGAGGTCCGCATCCAGCCAGTGGAGGAGAAGGCCGAGCACCAGGAAGACGCCGGAACCGATGGGCAGTATGAGGCCGGGGTCGCGGTACCAGGGCCTACGCTCCTCGTCCTCCTCGACCGCCACCGGTTCGTCATGGCTGCAACCGCACGCTGAGCTCACACCCGCCTCCTTCGCGTCCGCGATGACTCTATCGCATTACCCCATGGGGTATCAGCCGGGCTGGCTCAGTGGGGTCGTTCATGGTGGAAAGCTCATCACTCTCTCCGCGCTGTGTCACTGCTGCACGCCGCCATCCTATCGCCGCGACCGCGCGCAGAAGCGTCGGGGCGCCACCTCAGCGGTGACGCCCCGACACAGAATCAGGAGTGGCTCAGCCGGCCAGCTTGCCGCCGACCTCGATGACGCGCTGGGTCATGTGCTCGAGCGCATCGATGGTGGCCTGTTCGAGTTCGTTCTGGTTCTCGGCGCCGGTGACGTGCGAGACGCCGTACGGGTTGCCGTCGACGAACTTGAGACCGTCGGTGTAGCCGGGGGCCACGATGATGCCGCCGAAGTGCATCACCATCTGGTAGATGTGCTGCAGCGTGGTCTCCTGGCCGCCGTGCCGGGTCTGCGACGAGGTGAAGGCCGCGTAGGCCTTGTTCGCGAGCTTGCCCTCGGCCCAGAGGCCGCCGAGCGTGTCGATGAACGACTGGAAGGAACCGGTGACGTTCGAGTAGCGGGTGGGGGAGCCGAAGATGACCGCATCCGCCCAGACGATGTCGTCGCCCGTGGCGGACGGCAGGTCCTTGGTGGCCTCGTAGTTGGCGCTCCACGCCGGGTTGTCCTTGAAGACCGACGGATCGACGGTTTCCTTGACGTGGCGCACGCGCACCTCGGCGCCCGCGGCCTCCGCGAACTTCTCGATCTGCTGGGCCATCTTCGTGCCGTGGCCGGTGGCTGAGTAATAGATGACGGCGAGCTTGGTCATGTAGGGCTCCTTCTGAGGTTGGTGACACAGCATCTGCCACGCTAGTGGGGGACCCAACCGCCGGTCAGAAATCCATGTGACTAGTAGGATTTCTCTGCCAGCGCGTCAACCCCGTGGTGTAATGAGCTATGTCTCACCGTCGAGAACCCACCGCCGCGCAGTCGCGCCGTCCGCTGCCAGTCCTGCTGGCCCTGAGTCTCCTCGTCGGGGTCATGTCCCTGGTACCCGACACGCCCGCCGCCGCGCTGGACCCGGACCTCGCCCAGTTCGGCCAGGCCGCGGCCTCGGCGGAGCAGTCCGACCGCGACGGGACGTTCCCCGCCAGCAACGCCATCGACGGCGATCCGGCCACCCGCTGGGCCAGCGGCAACGGGCCCGACGAGGCGGTCTGTCCCTCACCGCCGTGGGGAGCGAGACCTTCTCCTTCAACGCCTCCCCTTACACGCAGGACGGGCTGGCGAGACGTGCCCACAGCTATGAACTCGTACCGGCGGGCAGCACCGTTTTGTGCCTGGACCACGCCAACGCCGGGATCGGGTCCAACAGCTGCGGTCCTGAACTCCTCGAAAAGTACCGCGTGGATGCCGAGACGTTCCGGTTCGACATCACCGTGATTCCCACCATCGAGCAGTGAACTAGTGAAGGGTCACAACGACGTGCATGCCACCCAAGAGAAGACGTACCTCAAGTGGTACAACAAGATCGGTTATGGATCGGGCGATGTCGGCGGGAACGTCGTGTATGCGTTCCTTTCCGCGTTCGTCATGATCTACCTCACCGATGCCGTGGGCTTGAACCCAGGCATCATCGGCACATTGATCATGGTCTCCCGGCTTTTCGACGGGGTCAGTGACCTCTTCTTCGGAAACCTCATCGACCGCACGCATACGAAGATGGGCAAGGCACGTCCGTGGATGTTCTGGGCGTACTTCGGTTGCGCCGCCACGCTCATCGCCACCTTCGCGATCCCGACCAACGTCGGCCAGACCGCGCAATACGCCTGGTTCTTCATCGCCTACACGCTGCTGAACGCGGTCTTCTTCACGGCCAACAACATCGCCTTCTCGGCGTTGACGGCGCTCATCACCAAGAACGGTGCCGAGCGTGTGCAGATGGGCTCCATCCGCTTCATGTTCGCCTTCGGGACGAGCATGCTCATCCAGACCTTCACCGTCGCAGGTGTGCAACAGTTCGGTGGCGGCGCCGAGGGCTGGCGCACGATCGCCATCATCTACGCCGTGATCGGGCTAGCCGTGAACTCGCTGTCGGTGTTCTCGGTGCGCGAGCTTTCGCGCGAGGAGCTTGCGGACCGGCCGGGCGCCCACCATGACCCCGCGGAGCTCGCCGAGGTGGAGGTGACCAGCTTCAAGGAGGCCGCGAAGCTCGTGGTGGCCAACAAGTACTACCTCATCATCCTACTCGTGTTCCTCCTGGCGCAGATCTTCACCGCGACGCTCAACATGGGGATCTACTTCATGACGTACATCCTCGGCGACGCGAACCTTCTCGGAGTCTTCGCGTGGGCGATCAACGCGCCGTTGATCATCGGTCTGCTCTTCACCCCGTTCCTCGTGAAGCGGTTCGGTGAGATGTACCGGGTGAACATCACCGGGTATGTGATCGCGGTCGTCGGCCGGCTCGGTGTTCTCGTCGCGGCGTACATGGGCAGCATTCCCCTCATGCTCCTCTTCACGGGCCTGGCCTCGCTCGGGATGAGCCCGCTGCAAGGCACGTTGAACGCACTGATAGCCGAGGCGTGCGAGTACACCTACCTCACCAAGAACCGGCGCATCGATGGGGTCATGTACTCCTGTACCTCGTTCGGCGTTAAGCTGGGCGGCGGAATCGGGACGGCACTGGCAGGATGGCTGCTCGCATGGAGTGGCTACGTCGGTGGTGCGGACACGCAGCCGGAGTCCGCGCTGCAGATGATCAGCTTCATGTACCTGTGGATCCCGGCCATCATGAACTTCATCATCCTGCTGCTGCTGACGCGCCTCGACGTGGAGAAGGCCAATAGGAGGGTCAAGGCGGAGATCGCCGTCACCGCGTGACGCCTCGCGCTCTTTCCGAAGACCCTGCTCGAGTCTGCTTCTTCACGGGATGGTTGTGCTGGGGTTCCGCAGCTGATTTCGTGGAAAGAGAGCGGATCGGGGGGTTGTGGGGGATTGCGTGATCAGCTGCTGACACGTCGTGTCACTAGGGGCGGGGGTTTGCCGGCTCTTCCCAGACACGAGGCAATCGTCCCGAACGAGGTGTGGGATCAGGTGCAGACCGTGCTCGGCACCCACCGCTCGGCCGCGGACGCTACCCAGGTGCACGAGCACTACTTGAAAGGCACGGTGTTCTGCGGGCAGTGCGGCTCGCGCCTGATCGTATGTAACGCGAAGAGCAGCCAAGGCACGATCTATCCCTACTTCGTGTGCGCGAGCAGGCACGGCGGCAGGGGCGACTGCACCCGACAGGCGATGCTGATCGAGCAGGTTGAACGACTCATCGAACGCTTCTACGCCAAGGTGCAGATCGACCCGGAAACGATCGAGGCGGTCTCGGCGATGATCCATGCCCGGTTCGACGAAATGATGGCCGAAGGAGCCGCTGAACTCGCCGACCTCGCGTCCCGGAGGACCCAGCTCGGAGGCGAGCAACAGAAGCTGCTCCAGGCTCACTACGCGGGGGCGATCCCGCTCGACCTGCTCAAGCGGGAACAGGACCGGATCACCGCGTCGCTGGAGACCATCGAGTACCGGATCACCGCGCACCACGACCACTACGCCGACGCGAGAGCGAACCTCGACGACTCACTGAAACTACTGTCCAACGCCGCCGACATCTACGAGCATGCCGACGATGCGAACCGTCGGCTCCTCAACCAGGCGCTGTTCAAGACGATCGACATCGACGAGGACAACGACGTGCGCGTCGGCTACCGCAACCCGTACGACGGGCTGAGCATCCCCGGCCTCCATGCCGACGCGCTGAGCTGGGCCGCCGAGGCAAAGAAGATGGGCCAGGCTGAACCCTCGACCAAGGGCGGACCCTTGGTCGCGAGTTCACACCTGACCCGTTTGGGGTGAGTAACGGGATTTGAACCCGCGACATCCTGGACCACAACCAGGTGCTCTACCAACTGAGCTATACCCACCATTGCCGGTTGCCCGGCAGCGACCAATGTTAGCGCACGGGCGGCAGACTTGCGAAATCCGCGGCTCAGCCCTGCGCAGGCTTCTTCACGGGTGTGTGTGGGGCGGGCTCTGGGGCGCCGGTCAGCGAGCCCCGGTGCCGGGCCGCGATCTCGCGCAGCAGCTCCGACGACGGGCCGGGCTGCGGCAGGAACAGCGCCTCGCGGTAGTAGCGCAGCTCCTCGATGGACTCTTGGATGTCAGCCAGTGCCCGGTGGTTGCCGGACTTCGCCGGGGCGAGGTACTGCACGCGGGGATACCAGCGGCGGGCCAACTCCTTGATGGAGGACACGTCCACGTTGCGGTAGTGCACCCACTGCTCGAGTTCGGGCATGTCGCGGGCGAGGAACGCGCGGTCCGTGCCGATGGTGTTGCCGGCAAGCGGCGCCTTGCGGGCCACCGGTACGTGCTCGCGCACATACTCCAGCACCTGCCGCATCGCGTCGTCCATCGTGGTGCCGGTGTGCAACTGATCGAGGAGGCCGGACTTGGTGTGCATGTCGCGCACGAAGTCGCCCATCGCAGCGAGTTGCTCGTCGGACGGCTTGATGAGGACGTCCACGCCGTCGCCCAGTACGTTGAGTTCACCGTCAGTGACCAGCGCCGCAACCTCGACCAACGCGTCGGTCTCCAGATCGAGGCCCGTCATCTCGCAGTCGATCCACACCAGTTTCTCACTCATGCCACCCAACCTATTGGGCTGGGAGCACAAACTGCCAGCGGGCTACACTGAAGCGCCGGCCCCCGTGGCGCAATGGATAGCGCAACGGCCTTCTAATCCGTGGGTTGCAGGTTCGAGTCCTGCCGGGGGCGCTGTCTCACAGGGACCAGTTGGCCAGCTCGACCCAGTCGAACCAGCCCAGCTCGGGCCGCACCGTCACCGAGACCAGGTGGACCTGCCCGATGTGCACCGTGCCGATCGCCTGCGCGGATTCCAGCCGACGGTGGACCTCGGCATCCTCGACGTCACCCGTCGCGTACGCGAGGGTCAGGTGCGGCGCGTGGGGCGGGTCGAAGACCTCACCGCCGAACAGCTCGGCCGCGCGGCCGGCGGCGCCGATCAACGCCTCCCACCCGGGTGATGCCTCCGCGACGCACTCCACGGCCCGCTCCTGCACCTGCGGGGCGCCCACGTTGAGATCGAAGGCGGCCACGTCCTCCAGTTCGGCCGTCACCGCCTCGGCCAGCCGGCTGAGTTCGGCATGCTTCAGGTCGTCGAACTGGGCCAGCCGACGCACGGTGAAGTGTCGCCACGCATCGGGCACGAGCGGCAGGTGCGGCACCCCGTCGATGAGGGCGGCGGCTTCGTCCAGCCGCTCGCGCACGGCGTCATCGGGGAGTGCGTACAGGTGGAGGGAACCGTCGTTGCGGTCCCATGGGGGCATCTGTTCGAAGAAGCTGCGCATGCGGTGAGGGTACTCTGACCGGGTGAGTACCGCGCAGATCAGCCCGAGCCGGCGCGAACGATGGCTCAACGGCCTTCCGCAGACCGGGGGTCGTCGTCCCTGGTGGCAGCGACTCCTGCGCAGCCCCCTCTTCTGGATGGCGCTCATCCTCCTCCCGCTGTACTACTGGATGCTGTACGACCAGTACTGGCTGCTGCACCCGGACCGCGAGTTCGAGGACGGCACCCGGGCGCTCGGGCTGACCAACGAGTCGATCAAGCTGGGCGCCTACTGGGCGATGTGGACGCTGCTGGCCTACACCGCGTTGTTCATCCTGCTCGACAGATTCCGCGCCTCGAACCCCGTGGTGTGGCTGCTGTCGTTGGGGTGGGGCGCCTGCGCCTCCACCTGGTTCTCCATCTACGTCAACACCTGGATGGGCACCGCCATGGCCACCACGCAGGCCAACGCCGACGCGGGCTCGCGCGCCGCGGTCTTCTCTGCGCCGTTCGTGGAGGAGTTCGCCAAGGCCACCATCCTGGTCCTGCTGGTGATCCTGTGGCGCAACAAGATCGTCTCGCGCCTGTCGATCATCACCCTGTCCGGCCTCTGCGCCGTCGGCTTCGCGTTCACCGAGAACATCATCTACTACGCCCGCGTCTGGATGCAGGCCACCAACGACATCACGATCGCGGAGCCGAAGGAATCCTTCATGGAGCTCGTGATGCTGCGCGGCCTCTACACCTCGTTCGGCCACCCCCTGTTCACCATGATGACCGGCGCCGGCCTCGCCATCGGGTTGGGCGCCCGGTCCAAGTGGGTCCGCGTGATGGCCCCGGTGGCCGGCTATCTGCTGTCGTGCGCCGGGCACATGCTGTTCAACGGCCTGGCCTCCACCAACCATCCCGACAACCTCATGACGCAGTGGTACATGGCGCTGGGCCTGGTGGGTGTCATCATCGTCTCGCTGATCGTCAGCATCATCGGCAACGCCCAGCTCATCCGCGCGCGTCTCACCGACTACCAGCGGGCGGGCTGGCTCACGGAGCGCGACGTGGAACTCTTCGGCCGCCCCACCCGCCGCTTCAAGCTGCTGCTGTACGCGCTGTTCCGCGGGCCCCGCACCTGGTGGCGCACGTCCAAGCTGGTGCGCCGCGTCACCGAACTGGCCTACCTCCGCAACGCCATGACCCGCGGCACCGTGGCAGCACCGGGCGACGACCACGCCCACGACCTCATCCTCGAGATCCACGAGCTGCAACAGGTGGCGTTCAGCGACTACGCCGGCCACCCCATGATCCCGCCGCGCAAGAACAAGCGCAGCCAGCTCCCGCCACCGCCGCCTCCGCAGGACGGTCCGGGCGGGCCGCTGACCAGTAACTACGCCCAACCGTCCGCGCCTGGCCCGGCCGGCGTCGGCGGCAACTATCCTGTGCGTTCATGAGCGGTACACAGAGGCTTGTCGAGGCGTTCCACCTCCTCGATTCCTCCCTCCCAGCGGCGCAGTTCCCGCTTCCCCTCGACGGCGCGGAGTCGCTGCGCAGCCTCGCCGGCTCCCTGGCCCACCAGGTGCGCGACTACCTCCTGCCGCGCGCCTCCCGGCTCGACGCGCCGCTGCTGGCCGTCGTCGGCGGCTCCACCGGGGCGGGGAAGTCCACCCTGGTGAACTCGCTGCTGCGCGCCGAGGTGACCCGTCCCGGCGTGCTGCGCCCCACGACGAAGTCGCCGGTGCTGATCTGCCACCCCGACGACGAGGAGTGGTTCCGTTCCGACAAGGTGCTGCCCGGCCTGGTGCGCACCGACACGCAGCTCCACGACTCCCGCGCGCTGCACATCGTGGCGTTCCCGGACCTGCCCCCGGGCCTCGCGCTGCTGGATGCGCCGGATATCGACTCCATCGACGACGCCAACCGCGCGCTCGCCCGCCAGCTACTGCTGGCCGCCGATCTCTGGGTCTTCGTGACCTCGGCCGCCCGCTACGCCGACGCGGTGCCCTGGGACTATCTGCAGCAGGCCCAGGAGCGCAACACCATGCTCGCCGTCGTCGTCAACAGGTGCCCGCCCGCCGCCATCAGCCAGGTCGCCGGGCACCTCGCCCAGATGTTGGCCGAGCGCGGACTCGCCTCCGCCAAGCTGTTCGCCGTCGCTGAGCGCGCGTTGCCGCCCGACGGCATGCTACCGCTGGCGGATGTGGGCGGGCTGCGCCAGTGGCTGGGGCAGTTGGCCACGCAGTCCGAGGCCAGGGCACAGGTGGCCACGCAGTCCTTGGCCGGGTCTGTGCGCTCCCTCGACCCGCAACTGCGCGAGCTGATCGCCGGCATCCAGCGCCAGGACGAGGCACTGCAGGAACTGCGCGAGCAGTCGGTGGGCACCTACCGGCAGGCGGCCGCCGAGGTGGCCGAGGCCGCAGGCGACGGCACCATGCTGCGCGGCGAGATCCTCAGCCGCTGGCAGGACCTCGTGGGCACCGGCGAGTTCATGCGCAACATCGAGGAACGCATCAGCGCCTTCCGGGACCGGATCACCGGCTGGTTCCGCGGGGAACCCAAGGTGGAGGCCGTCGAGGTGGCGATCTCGGACAACCTGGCAGCCGTGCTGAAGGAAAAGGGGCAGTGGGCAGCCGAGGACACCGCGGTAAAGTGGTCCCGCACCCGCTGGGGTCGCGACATCATCGCCGCCGAACCCGCGTTGGCCCGCCCGTCGGCGGGTTTCGACGAGGCCGCCACCGCCGCCATCCGGGCCTGGCAGTCAGACGTGATGCGCCTCGTGGAGGACCAGGGCCGCGGCAAGCGCATGAAGGCACGCGTCCTGGCGCTGGGCACCAACGTGCTGGCGCTGGCCCTGATGATCGTGGTCTTCGCCGCCACCGGCGGCCTCACCGGTGCCGAGGTGGGCATCGCCGGCGGCGCCTCCGTGCTGGCCCAACGCCTCCTCGAGGCCGTCTTCGGTGAGGGCGCCGTGCGCAGGCTCGCGGAGCAGGCGCAGAAGGATCTCGCCGGCCGCGTCGAGGGCGTGCTCGCCGTCGAACTGGCCCGCTACGGGGCGATCCTGGATTCCCTCGCCGTGGACGAAGGCGCCACCGCACAACTCGAAACCGCCGCCGCCGCGCTGCGCGACGCCGCCCGCAGCGCGTTCGACGACCTGACCGCCCCGGACCTCACATGAGCCAGATCTCCGAACAGCTCACCACGCTGGGCGAGGTGCTCGACCTCGCCCAGGGCCGCGTGCCGGCGGAGGCCGAAGGGCGCGCCCGCGCCATCCTCACCCACGCCCCCCGCAGGCTGGCCGCCGGCGCCCAGACCGTCGTCGCCATCGCCGGCGCCACCGGTTCCGGCAAGTCCAGCCTGTTCAACGCGCTGACCGGCACCCGCCTCGCGGAGCAGGGGCCGCGCCGCCCCACGACGTCGCTGACCATGGCCGCCAGCTTCTCCGCCACCAACACCCAACTGCTGGACCTGCTGGGGGTGACCCGCCGCCACGAGGTGGCCCCACCCGTCGAGGGCATGGCCGATCTGATCCTCCTCGACCTGCCGGATCACGATTCCACCGCCACCGCCCACCGTGAGGAGGTGGACCGGCTGGTTTCGCTCGTCGATCAGTTCATCTTCGTGCTCGACCCCCAGAAGTACGCCGACGCCGCCATCCACACGTCCTACCTGCGGCCGCTGGCCCGGCACCGCGAGGTGGTCACCGTGGTGCTCAACCAGGCGGACCGGCTCTCGCCCGAGGACCTGGCGCGTTGCCTGGCGCACATCCGCCGGCTCCTGGACGACGACGGGCTCCACGACGTGCCCATCCTCGCCACCTCCGCGGTCACCGGGCAGGGGGTCGACGACCTGCGTGCGCGCCTCGCCAAGCTCGCCACCGGCAAGCGGGCCGCCACGATGCGTCTGGAGGCAGACGTCGCCGTCGCCGCCCGCGAACTGGACGCGGCGATGGGCCGCTCGTCGACCCGCGAGGTGCGCAAGGAGACCGTGGCCCGCCTCAACGCGCAGCTCTCGGCCGCCGCGGGCGTGCCCACGGTGGTCGACGCCGTGCGCAGCTCCGTCAAGCACCGCGGGCACCTGGCCACCGGGTGGCCGTTGGTGAAGTGGCTGAGCCGGCTCAGGCCGGACCCGCTCAAGCGCCTGCGCCTGGGCACGGCGGCCGTCCAGCAGATCACGACAGGCTCGAAGGAACCGGCGGGGCAGGAGTCGACGGGGCTGACCCAGCGCAGCTCGCTGCAGACGCGCTCGGCCGCGGCGTCGTCGCACCTGTCGACGGGCCTGCGGGGGCTCACCAACGAGTTGGGCGAGGACATGCCGCCCGGCTGGCAGGAATCCATCGGGCGCGCGGTCCACACCTCCGAGGGAACGTTGGGGGATCAGTTGGATCGTGCCATCGTCGTCACCGACCTCAAGGTGGACCGCACCCCGGCGTGGTGGCAGCTCATCCGCGGCCTGCAGTGGGCGCTGATCGTCGCCGTGGTGGCGGGCGCGCTGTGGCTGGCGCTCAACGTGGTGTTGAGCTACTTCGGGCTGCCGAAGGTGGAGATCTACCCGCTCGGCCCCGAGGGCGGGCTGCAGGTGCCGGTGCCGTCGATCATGGTGATCGGCGGCGTGCTGCTGGGCATCGTGTTGTCCGCCGTGTCGGGGGTGGCCATCCGTATCGCCGCCAACGGAGCCGCGAAGCGGGCCCGCAAGGCCCTCGACAAGGCCGTGGCCGAGGTGGGGGCCCGCCACGTGGTCGCCCCCGCGGAGGCAGAGGTGCAGCGCTACGGCAAGGCGCGCGAACTCCTCGATCGCCTCCTCTGAGCTAGCCCGCGTTGATCGCGACGGCGGGCTCGGGCTTCTCCACCCGGCCACCGCGTTGGAGGCCCACCCATTCGCGGACCGGGCGGGCCGTCAATGCCAGCAGGACCAGCACGCTGAATGACGCCACCACGACGGTGCTGAAGCCCGCCTGATAGAGGACGCTGGCGTCGGTGAGTTCCGTGACGCTGTTGAAGGCCACGAACAGCATCAGCAGGATCTTCGCCCACCGCACGCGCACGATCGTCAGGCCCGCCAGCACCACCGGCACGAGGATCATCAGTGCGCCGAAGACGTTGACCAGGCCGCGGCCGGCGTCGGTGAAGGCGCCGGAGAGGTCGAAGCCCCACCAGTACACGGCGAAGAGGATGGCCTGCAGGCCGATGAGGCCCACTGCGAGCAGCAGTTGGAACGGCGGGAGGTGGTGGCGCTGCGTCCGGTTCTGCGGGGTCACCTGGGCGGGGTGGCGCCGCGCGGCGCCGTCGACCTCGAGCACCGGCAGGTTGCCGTCGGTGGTGATCCGGTCCCCGCCGCCGTTGCGGTGGTGGTAGGCCGTCGAGAACTCCTTGAAGGATGTCCGCCTCGTCGCCGTCGAGGGCGAGGTTGACGGGGTCGCCGAGGAGGCCGTCGGCGGTCCGGGACCGGCCGATGAAATAGTCGGGCACGTAGAGCAACGTGAACAGTTGGTGAAGGCGGGGGAGGGCGAGGTAGGCCACCAGCGCCCAGAACACGATCAGCAGCAGCATCCGGGTGGGGGACCAGGAGAAGCCGTGCACCAGCAGCACCCCCGCATACCAGAGCGTCAACGCCAGGGACACGACGATGAAGATGCCGTCGAACAGTTCGTAGACGCCCACGCGCCGACCGCCGGCCACCTTGGCTGGCGCTCGGCCGTACGTGGGTGGACGCACGGGGACGGGGTATCTCGATGGCACGGCTCCCATTGTGCCAATCCGGGCACGCCCGCGGTCTCCGGGCGGCGCAGTGACCGCCCGGAGGCTCTGGGCTGTCAGTTCAGCGCCCGGTGGAGGGCAGGCCCGGGCGCGCTGGCCGGTCTGGCGAGCTCGGGGTAGGTGTGCTCGGGGTGGCGGTGGGTGCGGGCCCCTCCGCGGTGGGTACCGGCGTGGGGCTCGGAGGAGGTGCGGTGGGCGACGGTGAGGTTGACGGCACATCCGGAGAGGGCACGGGCGGCCCGACCTCAACGAACACAGGGTTGGCGTAGAACCACGTGTCTATCCAAGGATTCCCCGCCCGGGGGTCGTCGCTGTGCATGATCGGGCCTCGGGGATCCACCTCGACGCCGTGGTAACCGACGCCGTGGCGATTCCCATCGGAGCCACGGAAGCGGATGTAGAAACTGTCCTGCACATCGTCGAAGATGTGCGTGAGCGTGTAGGTGCCCGTTCGGCCACCCGTGTCGAAGCTGCGCAGCACCCGCGTGTGCGGCGCATGCACTGTCTCCCTGTCCTCTGCCGTCCCGGTGATGGGGCCACCGATGATGTCGACGAAGGCGAGTTCCGGGACCCACTCGGCTGCCCTGGTCGGATCCGTGGCGTCCGGATCGTCGGCGCTCATGGCGATCGAGCGCACCGGCCTGGATGCAGCGGTGATGGTCATCTCAACCGTGACGGTGGAGCCCTTCGGGGCGGTGAGCGTGCCGCCCAGCGTCACGGCGTCCGTGCCGTCTGCGCTGACCTTGACGATGAAGGCGTCGAGCAGGCGGCCGTGGTCGGCCCACACCCGGCCCGCCCGCAGCGCCGCCATGACCGCCGGATAGCTGCGGTCCGTGGCGCCGGCGTGGATGCGGGTGAACTGCCCCGGCCAGAAGTCCGAGCCGCCCTGCGTCTCGATGAGTGGATGCGGGTACTGCGGGGACTGCCCTCCGGGCGTGTCTGCGTCGATCTCGGCGCGGATCCGCTCGGCATCCCGGTACCGCTGCGCGTGCACTTCGCTGCGGATCAGGTCGCCGGAGATGGTGGTCGAGCCGTCCCCGTTGGAGATGAGCAGATCGCCTGCGACCTCCCCTGTGTCGGTGTCGATGGGATGGGGACGGCGCCCACCGAGGAGACGCATCTGCTCGTGCTCGGATCCAGCGTCCCGGTACTCCGGGGTGTCGGGGTAGTCGCCCAGCCGCCAGGTGTGCCAGGCGGCAAGGTGTGCATCCGAGTTGGCGGTCACGAAGAAGCGGCGCCCCTCGGCGAGCATTGAGTCCCAGAATCCGCCGACGGTGGCCGTCATCCAGTCCCAGCCTCCGTAGGTTCTCATGTGTTCGACCGTGTAGCCGGGGTAGGAATCGGCGCGTGGCTCGTTGACGTACTCACCGCGCTGGTCGCCGTAGCCGACGTTGCGTCCGTAGGGGTAGCCCTGAGCTCCGGGGGCGCCCTCCATCCCGATCATGATGTGGGGATCCGCGTCGTTCCAGAGCCGGAACTCGTCGGGGGAGTCGATGCCCAGACGCATGGGGTGATTGGCGATGATCAGAGCGTCGTCGATGGCACCGTCGCGCTTCTGCTGACCGAGCCATGCGATTGCCTCGGCTGCCTTCTGCTCCTGGAAGGCCTCATCCTCGCTGCCCACGGGGGGCTTCTCCCATCCGTTCAGTTTGCCGTCGTAGACCAGTTCGAAGGCACGCAGGATCTCCGCCTCGCGCTCACCGGTGACCATGACGGTGCAGTGCTCTGCGGCAGGGATGTACCACTCGATGCCCTGGAAAATCAGTATGTCCGGCCTGGCTGCGCGCTCAGCCTTGATCTCCGCGAGGGAGTTGAACACGCCCGGATCGGCGTGCTGGAAGTTCGAGTGCTCGGTGAAGACTATCCAGTCGACCCCGAAGTGCTCGGCCGCGTCGAGCTGATCCTTGATGCGGTACTTCGCATCGTGGCTGTACTGCGTATGCACGTGGTGATCGCCGACGAGCCAGAGCAGCTGATCCGGATTCACGGGCTGGGGTCCATCATCGGCTGTCGCCCGCCGAGCCGAGAACGTGAGGACGGCACCGGGGATGGCCGACGCCGCCGTCGCGGCCATGCCTGCGCGCAGGATGGCTCGTCGGCTGTAGCCGAGGCGACGCAGCTCCGCGTCGCCTCGACGCCGGACGTCTGCCAGTTCCTCGGGGGTGAGTTGATGGTCATCGTGGTGATGCATGGGGTTCCTTCCGCTGTGGCATGAGGTTAGGAAGGTGAGATGACCGTCAGGGGAAGGGGAAGTGAACCGATGGGGAACGGATGATGGCGACGGAAGCAACTCGTTTTCGGTGTTGTCCTCGAAGCGGCATACACTGGCCAGCGGTCCGCTACGAAGGGAAAGCCGATACCAGTGGCTGAGTTCATCTACAGCATGCAGAACGTCCGGAAGACCGCAGGTGAGAAGGTCATCCTGGACAACGTCACCCTCTACTTCCTCCCGGGCGCCAAGATCGGCGTCGTCGGGCCCAACGGTGCGGGCAAGTCCACCCTCCTGAAGGTGATGGCCGGGTTGGAGCGCCCCAACAACGGCGAGGCCGCCCTCAAGAAGGGCGCCACCGTCGGGATCCTGCTCCAGGAGCCCCCGCTGGACGACGACAAGACCGTCATCGAGAACGTGGAACTGGCCGTCGCCGACACCAAGGCGATGCTCGACCGGTTCAACGAGATCGGCGTCGAGATGGGCGAGCCGGACGCCGATTACGACAAGCTCCTCGAAGAGATGGGCACCCTCCAGACGGAGCTGGACCACCGCGAAGCGTGGGAACTCGACTCCAAGCTGCAGCAGGCCATGGACGCACTCCAGTGCCCGCCGCCGGACGCCCCCGTCGACGTGCTCTCCGGTGGTGAGCGCCGCCGCGTCGCGCTGTGCAAGCTGCTCCTCGAAGAGCCTGATCTGCTGCTCCTCGACGAGCCCACCAACCACCTCGACGCCGAATCCGTCGACTGGTTGGAGAAGCACCTCAAGAGCTACCCGGGCGCCGTCCTGGCCGTCACGCACGACCGCTACTTCCTCGACAACGTCGCGGAGTGGATCTGCGAGGTGGACCGCGGCCGCCTCCACCCGTACGAGGGCAACTACTCCACCTACCTGGAGACCAAGCGCCAGCGCCTCCAGATCGAGGGCAAGAAGGACGCCAAGCGCGCCCGCATCCTCGAGAAGGAACTCGAATGGGTGCGCTCCAACCCCAAGGCCCGCCAGGCCAAGAGCAAGGCCCGCCTGGCCCGCTACGAGGAACTCGCCGCCGAGGCCGAGCGCAACCGCGCCGTCGACCTGGCCGAGATCAACATCCCGCCCGGCCCGCGCCTGGGCTCCGTCGTCCTCGAGGTGCGCGACCTCAGGAAGGGCTTCGGGGACCGCGTCCTGATCAAGGACCTCTCGTTTACCCTGCCGCGCGCCGGCATCGTGGGCATCATCGGCCCCAACGGCGTCGGCAAGACCACCCTGTTCAAGACGATCACCGGCCAGGAGGAGCCCGACGAGGGCACCGTGAAGGTGGGTGAGACCGTCAAGTTCAGCTACGTGGACCAGGGCCGCTCCGGCATCGACCCGAAGAAGAACGTGTGGGAGGTCGTCTCCGACGGGCTCGACCACATCAAGGTCGCCAACTTCGAGATGCCGTCGCGCGCCTACGTCGCGTCGTTCGGCTTCAAGGGCCCTGACCAGCAGAAGCTGGCCGGCGTGCTGTCCGGCGGTGAGCGCAACCGCCTCAACCTGGCGCTGACGCTGAAGCAGGGCGGCAACGTCCTCCTGCTCGATGAGCCCACCAACGACCTGGACGTCGAGACGCTGCAGTCCCTCGAGGACGCGCTCCTCGAGTTCCCCGGCTGCGCCGTCGTGATCTCCCACGACCGCTGGTTCCTCGACCGTGTCGCCACGCACATCCTCGCGTGGGAAGGCACCGACGAGGACCCGGCGCAGTGGTTCTGGTTCGAGGGCAACTTCGCCGATTACGAGCAGAACAAGATCGAGCGACTCGGCCCGGTCGCGTCGCGCCCGAAGTCGACCGCCCACCGCCGCCTCACCCGCTGATCCCATGATGTCCACCGAGGTCCCTGTGCCGCGTTATCCCCTCGGGGAGTACGCGTACCAGGGCCTGTGGTTGGGCATCGTGGCACTGCCGGGCGTGCTGGCGATCCTGCGGGTGCTGACCGCGCCCACGGACATGACGTTCTTCCTGTTCGCCGTGATCGGTATTCCCGCCATCATCGCCGGGCAGGTGATCGCCGGGCTGCTCGCCTGGATCTTCCGCCGCCGCCAGTGGCGCCACTGGCTGGGCCCGGTCGGAGCGAAGCTCTCCTTCGCCTACTACGGGGCCTGGGTGCTGCTCGCGCTGGCGGTGCCCGAGTCGAACCCTGGCGAGATGTACCCGTCCCTGTTGATGCGGATGTTCGGCAGGGGGTTCGCGGAGGGGTTCTCCGCCGTCCTGTTCTGGGTGGTCCCCCTCCTGTATCTGGCGCTGTTGGCCGCCATCGCCGTGGAGGGCCAGCGCGCCGTCCGCCGTTGGGCCGGCCCCCGGGCGTGAGCGCCAGCCGATCTGATGCCTCAACCACGAGGGTTCAGGTCTTAGGCATGCTGCGGGGGCCCTTCGTCGTGCCCGGCTCGTTCCTCGCGGGGCACGCTCAGAGGGCTAATGCGTGGCGAGCAGTTCCGCGAGCGACATCGACGCGCGGCCGGCCAGCGAGGTCAGCTGCGTCTGGCACGAGAAGCCATCGGCCAGCACGATCGCGTCCGGATGTGCCTCGACGGCCGGGCCGAGGTCATGCTCGAACACCTTGACGCTGACCTCGTGGTGGCCGCGTTCCACGCCGAAGTTGCCCGCCAGGCCGCAGCAACCACCCACCTGCACCAGTTCGGCGCCGGTGGCCAGCAGGATCGCCTGGTCCTTCGCCCAGCCGATGACCGAGGCGTGGTGGCAGTGCGGCTGCGCCACGATCGTGTGACCGCTCAGATCGGGGGCCGTGAAGTCCGGATCGGCGGTCAGGAACTCGGCCAGCGTGAGGACCTTGCCCTCCAGCGCCGCGACGTTCGCATCGTCCGGCAGCAGCTCCGGCGCATCGCTGCGCCACACCGCGGTGCACGAGGGCTCCACGCCGACGATGGGCACGCCGTCGCGCACATAACGCGCCAGCACCGCAGCGGCGTTCGAGATCTGCCTGCGTGCGCCGTCGAGCTGGCCGGTGGAGATCCACGTGAGGCCGCAGCAGGCGGTCTCGTCGAGCACCTCCGGCTCGTAGCCCAGACGCACGAGGACCTGCACCATGGCGGCGAAGGACGTGGACTCGAAGCAGTCCGAGAACGAGTCGACCCAGATCAGCACCCGCCCCTTCGAGCCGTCGGTTGAGCCGGCTGCTTCGCGCCCGCTCGAAGGGCCCTCCACCGTCCTTCGATCTGCCTGGCTCGCAAGTTCGCTGGGCAGGCTCAGGAAACGGTCCCTCTCCGACGTGGCGGCGAAGCGGGGGATCTGACGGCGGCCGTCGACGCCGGCGGCGAACTTCAATGCCCGCCCCAGCACCGGCGCCCTGCCCACCACGTTGATCAGCGGGCCGAGGCCGGGGATGCGGGTGATCAGGCGACCCCAGCGCGGCAGCCAACCCAACGCGTAGTGGTTGCGCGGACGCAGCCTGCCCTTGTAGGTCTCGTGCGTGACGCGGGCCTTGTAGGCGGCCATGTCGATGCCGGTGGGGCAGTCCCGCGCGCAGCCCTTGCAGCTGAGGCACAGGTCGAGCGCGGCGTGCACCTCGGGCGAACGCCAGCCGCCGGTGATCAGCGAGCCGTTGACCATCTCCTGCAGCGCCCGCGCACGGCCCCGCGTCGAGTCCTTCTCATCTCGCGTGGCCTGGAAGCTGGGGCACATCACGCCGCCAGCTGCCGTCGAGTTGGCCAGGCACTTGCCCACGCCGGAGCACTGGTGGACGGCCTCCACGAAGCTGGCGTCGCTCAGCGACAGGGGTGATCGACTGGCCGCCACCATCCGCAGGTCCGCCTCGACGGGGGCGGGATCCACCAGGACGCCGGGGTTCAGGAGCCCCTCGGGATCGAAGATGCGTTTGACCTGGGCGAACAGCTCAAGCGCCTCGGGGGAGTACATGTGGTGCAGCAGCGCGGAGCGGGCCCGGCCGTCGCCGTGCTCGCCGGACATCGAGCCGCCGAACGAGGCCACCAGCTGGGCGGCCTCCTCGACGAAGGCCTTGTAGCGCTCGGCGCCGTCCGGGGCATCGAGCGGGAAGTCGATGCGGCAGTGCACGCAGCCGTCGCCGAAGTGCCCGTAGGGCAAACCCTGCAGGCCGTGCCCCGCGAGGAGGGCGTCGAAGCGGCGCAGGTACTCGCCGAGGTGCTTCGGCGGGACCGCCGCATCCTCCCAGCCGCCGTAGGCGGGCCTGTCCAGGCTGACGCCGGCCAGGCCGGCGCCGTCGGCGCGGATCTTCCAGAGCATGGCGGCGCGGGCGGGGTCCTCGACGACCCAGCCCTCCGTGGCCTTCGATTCCTCGACGACGGCGTGTGCCCGCTCCAGCACCTCATCGCGGTTCTCGCCCACGAGTTCGAGGAACATCCAGCCGTCGCCGGCGGGCAGATCGCCGACGGACTCGGGGCCGTTCTTGGCCACCACCACGTCGACGATCCGCCGGTCCAGGCCCTCGCAGGCGGTGGGCTTGAAGCGCAGCAGGTTGGAGATGTCGTCACCAGCGTCGGGCATGGTGGGGTAGCCGAGCGCGACCATCACCGAGTGCGGTGCGTCGGCGACGAGCTGCACGGTGGCGCGCACGATCACCCCGAGGGTGCCTTCGGTGCCGGCGAAGAACTTCGGCAGGTCGAACTTGCGCTCCGGCAGCAGGTGTTCCAGCGAGTAGCCGGAGACCTGGCGGATGAACGTGCCGAACTCGGTGCGGATGGTGCCGAGGTTGGCGGCGACCAGCGCTCGTAGCTCGGGTACGTCGTCGAGGCCGAGGGTCAGGAGTTTGCCGGTACCGGTGACGATGTCGAGCGAGACCACGTTGTCGGCCATCCGGCCGTAGCCCAGTGCCCGCGGGCCGCAGGCGTTGTTGCCGATCATCCCGCCCACTGTGCAGCGGTTCGACGTGGAGGGGTCCGGGCCCAGCCGCAGCCCGTGGGGGCGCGCGGCGATCTGGAGTTGGTCCTGCACGACACCCGGGTCGATGACGGCGGTGCGCGTGGCAGGCTCGATGGAGTGGATGGTGTTGAGGTGCCTGGCCACGTCGATCACGAGGCCGGGGCCGACGGCGTTGCCGGCGCACGAGGTGCCCGCGCCGCGGGCGGTGATGGGGGTGCCCGTCTTCAGCGCCGCCCGCACCACCGCGATGAGTTCCTCGGAGGTGCGGGGATGCGCGACGGCCTGCGGCTCCACCCGGTAGAGCGAGGCGTCCGAGGAATACAGCGCCCGCGTGAGCGTGGTGTCGTCGACGATGTGCGCGAGTTCGCCGAGTTCGCTGAGGAGCCTGGCGTGGGGGAGGGAGGCGACTGTCACGCGCCCTAGTCTGCCACCGCCAGAGACGCCTGCATGGCGCGGCCCAGCGCCGCGTAGTCCTCTGGCGCGATGGCGTCGACGAAGACGCGGCGCACCGAATCGACGTGTGCGGGGGCGGCACGCTTGAGCAGCGCGAAGCCCTCGTCGGTCATGGTGGCCTGCACGCCGCGGCCGTCGGAGTCGCAGGAGGTGCGCGAGACCAGGCCCACGCGCTCCATGCGCTTGACGGTGTGGGTCAGCCGAGAGCGGGAATGCCCCACCGACGACGCCAGTTCGCCCATGCGGAGGGTGCGGTTGGGTGACTCGCTCAGGCGCACCAGCACCTCATACTCGGGCAGCGACAGGTTAAACTTCTGCAGCGCGGCGTCAAGGTACTCGTTGATGTGGGTGTTGGCCAGGAGGAAGCTCCGCCAGACCCTCTGCTGGCTCTCGGTGAGCCAGCCTGCAACTGGTTCAGACATAAGGGCCAGAATAGCACATGGTTTATGTTTCAAGTAATTGATCTGGGTTTTCTCTGGCCCCTGGGGCGCCATCACGTTAGCCTTGCGTCCAAACGTGGAAAGGGACCCCATGGGACTTCGTGATGAGATCATGCAGCGCGCCGCAGATTCGGTGGGCCACATGCTGCGACGACGGGTGGAGGAGACGCCCGACAAGCTGGCGTTCATGTACCCCGACGGGGCCGCTGAGGGCCCCAACACGTGGAGCAAGCTGACCTGGCGCGAGTCCGAGACGATCATCGACAAGCTCGCCGCGGGCCTGCTGGCCCGCGGCCTGGGGTACGAGGATCGGGTCGCGATCTGCTCCAGCACCCGTCTCGAGTGGCTGTTCCTCGATCTCGCCATCGCCGTGGCGGCGGGCGCCACCACCACCGTGTACCCCAACACCGCATCAGGCGACGTGCACTACATCGTGGGAGACTCCGGCTCCAAGGTGTTCGTCGCCGAGAACGCCGAGCAGCTTGCCAAGGTGCTCGACACCCCGGACTTCGACGATCAGCTCCACACCATCGTCGTGATCGACGGCACCGGCGTGACCTTCGACGAGCGCATCATCGCCTACGACAAGCTCCAGGAGTTGGGGGAGCAGTACCTCAGGGACAACCCGGACGCGCTCAAGGAATCGATCGCCTCCACCAACCACGACACCCTCTCCACCCTCATCTACACCTCCGGCACCACCGGCCGTCCCAAGGGCGTGCGCCTCAACCACATCTCGTGGGTCTACGAGGGTGCCTCCACCAAGTACCTCGACATCATCGGCCCCGACGAGCTGCAGTTCCTGTGGCTGCCGCTCAGCCACGTCTTCGGCAAGGCGCTCATCGCAGCGCAACTCGACTACGGGTTCGCTTCGGCCGTCGACGGCCGCATCGACAAGATCGTCCAAGGCCTGGGCGAGGTGCACCCCACGTTCATGTGCGGCGCGCCGCGCATCTTCGAGAAGGTCCGCGCCGCCGTCCTGACCGGCAACACCGGCCTGAAGGGCAAGATCGCCCGCTGGGCGTTCTCCGTGGGCTACAAGTCCATCGACGACCGGCTCGCCGGCCGCCCCCTCAAGGGCGCGCTCGCGATCCAGTACAAGCTCGCCGACAAGTTGGTGTTCTCCAAGCTCAAGGAGCGCCTCGGCGGGAAGATGAAGTTCATGATCTCCGGCTCGGCCAAGCTGAGCCCGCAGATCCAGAAGTGGTTCTACGGCGCGGGCATCCTCATCGTCGAGGGCTACGGGGCCACCGAGACCAGCGCCATCGCCTGCGTCGACCTGCCCGCGGATCCGCACCTCGGCACCGTCGGCCCGCCCATCCCGGGAATGGAGGCCAAGTTGGCCGACGACGGCGAGCTGCTGCTGCGTGGCCCCATCATCACGCCCGGTTACCACAACCTGCCGGACAAGACCGACAAGGCCATCGACGCCGACGGCTGGTACCACACTGGCGACATCGGCGAGATCGCGCCGAGCGGCCACATCCGGATCACCGACCGCAAGAAGGACCTGTTCAAGACCTCGGGTGGCAAGTTCGTCGCGCCGCAGAAGGTGGAGGGCGCCATCCAGGCGAACATCCCCTTCGTGGCGCAGTCCATCGCCATCGGCGAGGGCCGCAAGTACGTCTCTGCCCTCGTAGTGATGGATCCGGCGCTGCTGCAGAAGTGGGCGGACAAGCGGGAGCTGGGCCACTTCAGCTACGCCGAACTCTCACAGCGGCCCGAGATCCGCGCCTCCATCGAGAAGTGGATGGCGCGCGTCAACGCGAAGCTGGAGAAGTGGGAGACGGTCAAGACCTTCGCGATCCTCGACCACGAACTCACCGTCGAGAACGACGGCGTCACGGCCAACATGAAGATCCGCCGCGGCGCGGTCACCGAAAAGTACGCCGACATCGTCGAGACGCTGTACCCGCAGGAGGACTAAGCCTTGTTCCGCTGGGAGTGCCCCCTGCGCTGGTCCGACATGGATGCGCAGGGGCACGTCAACAACGCCGTGCTCGTCGACTATCTGCAGGAGGCCCGCGTGGTCTTCCTTCGCCGGGGCTCAGCCTCCGCGTTGCTCGACGAGGGCATCATCGTGACCCGCCACCAGGTGGAGTACCGCCGCCCCGTCGAGTACGACGACGGCGACGTGGTGATCGAACTCGGAGTCTCGACGCTGGGCGCCTCGCGGGTGGAACTGGCCTACGAGATCTCCCAGGGCGGCGACGTGGCCCTGAAGGCCCGCACCATGCTGTGTGCATTCAGCTTCGACGAGCAGAAGCCCATCAAGCTGAGGCCGGAGTACCGGGCGTTCTTCGAGGGCCACCGCACCGAGGTGGAGCCGCTGCGCGAGCTGACGGCCCCTCCGCTGGAGGGAGCGGGCACCCCGGTGACGCTGCCCGTGCGCTGGACGGATCTCGACAGCTACGGCCACGTCAACAACGCCAAGGTGTTCGACTACATCCAGCAGGCCCGCGTCGAGGCCACCACGCAGTGGGACCCGACGATGGCCCGCGCAGGCTCGAAGGGCTCGCAGTACCTGTGGTTGGTCGCCCGCCAGGACGTCGACTACCTCGCGCAGCTCGAGCATCGGTTGGAGCCCTACGAGGTTCGGGTCGCCCCCGTGCATCTGGGCACCTCATCGATCGTGCTGGCCTCTGAACTCGTCGACCCCTCCTCGGGGACCGTGCACAACCGGGCCCGGACCATCCTGGTCGCCGCCGATGCGGAGATGCACAAGGTGGAGCTGCCTGAGTCGCTTCGCAGGAAGCTCACACGGCACCTGCCTGACACGTCGGGCACCACCAGATGATGCGCTCCTGACCGGCGTCCGGGCTGGTCACCGACGTGCCGCCGCCCAGGGTCGACGATTCGATCCGCGTGCCGCACCGTCGGCACGGGCGGTGCTTCCTGCCGAAGACGAAGGTGTTCTCGCCCGCGCGGTGGATGCCGGTGAACGTGCGCATCGGCGTGGTGAGGTTGGCGCGCATGAGCTTGGCGGCCAGGTCGATCACCGCGCCCACGTCGGTGTGCGAGACAGGAACGGCCGGGTGTAGGCCCTGCAGGAAGCACACCTCGGCGCGGTACTCGTTGCCGATCCCGGCGAGATTGCGCTGATCCAACAGGGCCTCGCCGATGCTGCGCTGCGGGCGGTCCAGGATCCGGCGCAGCGCCTCGTCGCGGCCGGCGGCGGCCCAGTCGGCAGCCAGGATGTCCGGACCCAGGTGGGCGGTGCGCCGGCCGTACTCGCGGGCCGGCCAGAGCTCCACGATGCCCAACGAATGGCCCACCAGTTCCACGCCGTCGATCTGTAGGACCAGGCGGGCGGTGTGCGCGGGGGCCGACCAGCGGTCGCCGACAGCGTGGCTGCGCCACGTGCCGTCCATCAGCAGGTGCGTGTGCAGGATGCGTTGCCCGCACTGCCAGTACAGGTGCTTGCCGTACGGCCAGATCCGGCTGATCCGCTCGCCCGCCAGCGACGCGGTGGCCAGCGCCGGCACGCGGAAGTCGCTGTGGTGAATCACCCGCCCGACGAGGGGCTGGAAGCGCTCGGCGAGGCGCCAGATGGTGTCGCCCTCAGGCACGCGGAGCCTCCACGACGATGCCCTTGGGCGTCACCTTGGCGCCTGCTGCCAGCAGTGCGTCCTGCACTCCGGAGGCGGCGACGCGCTCGCCGTCGACCTCCTCGATCCGCACCCGCTCCATCCGGCCCTCCGCCACAGCCTGCTGCAGGGCCCGCACCACGAGGGCGGCATGCTGCTCGCGGTCCTCACCCGCGGCGAAGAGCGTGAGGATCCGGCCCCCGCGGGTCAGGTGCGCCAGGCATTCGCCGTCGGCCAGCACGACGAGGGCCCCGGCGGCGCGCGACGGGTGCGCCGTCGGGTGCGGCGGCCAGGGGAGGATTGAGCCGTACGGGTTGGCGGGGTCGAGGGCGGCCAGGAGGATGGGGGTCGAGGGCGGCCAGGAGGATGGGGGTAGGGCTGGTGGGAAAACTGCGGGGGCCCTTCGTCGTGCCCGGCTCGCAAGCTCGCGTGGCACGCTCAGGGACCGAGTGCCTGCGGAGTTGCTCGATGATCTCGGGGGTGCTGAACTGCGCGCCGCCCAGGCCGTCGACGAGGTAGCCGCGCAGCATCTTGCCCGAGTCCTCGAGTGTGGCCAGCAGGCGGTAGGCCGTCGAGAACCCGCCGGGGGTGCCGTCGGCGGTCACCCCGCCGCGGGTGATCACCCCGAAGCGCTCCAGCCACGACGACGCCAGGGCCAGCGCGGCGTCGGCGGGGGAGGGCAGCGGGTCGCGGACGCGGTACCAACGGCCGGAGACCTGGAACGGAGTCAGGGAGCCCTGGCCGCTGAGCAGCGCCCGCGACGGGCGGGGCAGCCGGGCGCGCCGGCGCGGCGACGGGCGGCGGGCCCTGTGTGCGCCGCGCGAGGCGCCGCCGACGCGGGCACGGACCGGGGCCATCGACGACGGGGCCACCGCGCCCTCCTCGGCTGCCCGCCACAACTGATCGGCGAGCTCCGCGGCCGATTCGGAGCCTTGGAGGGAGGCGAAGGTGCCGTCGCTGAGCGCGAGTCGCTCGGCCAGCGCCACCGCCTCCGCCGACGGAGCCGCGTCTGGCGGGCCGAGCAGGTCCAGGTCGTCTGCCGGCACCAGCGCGACGAGCGGGTCGTTGGGCCCGGCCGAGCCGCGCACGCGGATGACCACCTCGCCCTCCGCCAGCAGCTCGTCGAGGTGGGCACGCTCGTAGCCGCGCAGCCGGGCGGGCAGCACGTGGGTTTCCCACGCGCTGGCGGGCAACGCCGCCCCGGCGAGGCGCTGCAGGGCCAGCAGCACCTCGTCGGCGCTGGAGCGCGGCGGGTCGTCGACGTGGTGGGACGCGGCGAGGAACCGCGCGAATCCCGCCTGCGGTACGGGCTCCACCTCCGAGCGCGCCTTGGCCAGGGAACGGATCCGCAGGCGGCGCAGAACCGTGGGGTCGACGAACTCGGCCTCGCCCGCTGGAGTGAAGCGACCCTCGACGAGCCGCTTGGCGACGCGTTCGCGCTCCAGGACCAGACCTACGGTGGCCACACCCAGGCCGAACGCGTCGGCCACTTCCTGCGCGGTGAACGGGCCGTGGGTCCGCGCAAAGCGGGCGATGAGTTGGGTGAGCGCGTCGCGGCCCTCGGTGGGGGGCGCGGAGAAGCCGGCGGGGACGGGGATGCCCAGGGCGTCGCGCAGCAACCCCAGGTCGGTGGCCGCCACCAGGTGGGGGCGGCCGGCCAACTGCAGGACGGTGGTGTCGGCCCCGCGGGGATCGCTCAGGGCAGCGGATTCCTCGGGCACCACCCGGTCGGGCAGTTCGGCGAGGGGGATCGGGCCCAGCTCGCGGGCGAGGGCGGGCAGGTCGTCGATCCGCACGCGGCGGTTCGAGGCGGTGTGCTGCAGATCGGCGACCACCTCGGCCAGCACCTCGGGATCCAGCACCTCGCGGAGATCCAGCGTGCCGAGGGCTGCGGCCAGCAGTTCCGGGTCCATCGACAGCAGCGCGGCCCGGCGCTCCGCCAACGGCGCGTCGCCGTCGTAGATGAACGCGCCGGGGTAACGGAACAGGAGCGTCGCGGCGAAGGGGCTGGGCTGCTCGGTGACCACCTCGATGAGCCGCACGGCGCCGGAGCGCAGGCCGCGCATCAGCTCGACCAGCCCCGGCAGGTCGTAGGCGTCCTGCGTGACCTCCCGGACGGTCTCGATGATGATTGGGAAGCGTGGGTGGTGCCGCGCCACCTCGAGGAGTTGCGCGGCGCGTTGGCGCTGCTGCCAGAGCGGGGCCCGGCGGCGCACTCGCGGAACCGGGCGGCGAACAGGGCGGTGCCGCCCACCTGCTCGACGACGATGCGGCCCACGGCGGCGCACTCGCGGAACCGGGCGGCGAACAGGGCGGTGCCGCCCACCTGCTCGACGACGATGCGGCCCACGTCGTCGGGGTCGGCCAGCAGCAACTCGGGGAGGCGGTCGACCAGATCCGAATCCGGCAGGCGCAGCACGATGCCGTCGTCGCCGGCCACCGGCACCGCGTCGAGGCTGACCTCACGGCTCAACGCGTCGGCGATGATCAGCGACCACGCGCCCAGCACCTGCCGGCCCAGCGGGGAATGGACCACCACGCGCCAGTCGCCCAGCTCGTCGCGGAACCGCTCCAGCACGACGGTGTGCTCGTCCGGCACCGCCCCCGTCGCGGCGCGCTGCTCGGCCAGATAGCGGGCGAGGTTGCCGCGGGTGAACTCGTCGATGAAGGGGCGGGTGAGCCGGGCGTCGTCGCGGGTCGCCTCCCGCTGCAGCCGCCCGATGTGGCGCCCCAACTCCGCCGGGCGCCCCTCGTCCTCGCCCCGCCAGAACGGCAGCCGCCCGGTGTTGCCCGGGGCGGGGGTGACCAGCACCCGGTCGCGCGTGATCTCCTCCACCCGCCAGGAGGACGCGCCGAGCGTGAAGACATCGCCCACCCGGGACTCGTGCACCATCTCCTCGTCCAATTCGCCCACGCGCCGCGCGCCGGCCTCGTCGCCGGCCAGGAACACGCCGAACATCCCGCGGTCCGGGATCGTGCCGCCCGAGGTGGCGGCCACGCGCAGCGCGCCGGGCCGCGGATACAGCCGGTTGTCGTCGCCGACGGCGAGGCGGGCGCGCAGGTTCCCGAAGTCCGCCGACGGGTACGCCCCGGTCAGCAGCTCGACCACCGAATCAAGCAGCGCCCGGTCCAGGTCCGCATACGGCCGAGAGCGGGTCACGGCGCCGAACCACTCGTCGACGTCCAGGCCGTCGTCGCCCTCCGCCGCCACGGCGGCCACGGTCTGCTGCGCCAGCACGTCGAGCGGATGCTGCGGGATCTTCAGCTCCTCGATGTCGCCGTCGAGCATCCGCTCGGTGGCCACGACGGCGGGGGCGAGGTCGCCGCGGTGCAGCGGGTAGACGTCGCCGGCCGAGGTGGCTCCCACGACGTGCCCGGCCCGGCCGATGCGCTGCAGCGCGCTCGCCACCGACGGTGGGGCACCCACCTGGATGACGCGGTCCACCGCGCCCATGTCGATGCCGAGCTCCAGCGAGCTGGTGGCCACCACGCACTTGAGCTCGCCCGATTTGAGCGCCGCCTCGATCTCGGCGCGCTGCTCCTTACTGACCGAGCCGTGGTGCGCGCGGGCGATCACCTGCGGCGCGCCGCGGGTCACGTCGAACGGGGCCATGATCTGGGCCGGCGGCCTGGCCGGGACGGGTGGCAGCGTCTCCGGGTCGTGCTGCTCGGCCCACATCTCGTTGAGCCGCCCGGTGATCCGCTCGGCGGCGCGGCGCCCGTTGGTGAAGATCAGCGTTGAGCGACCTCGTGCCACGGCGGCGTAGAGCTGCTGCTCCACGTGCGGCCAGATCGACGGCGTCGTACCGCCGCCCGAACCTTCGGCGAGGAGATCCAACAGTTCTGGGGCCTCACCGCTGGGCGGGTTCAGTGGCCGGATGTCGGTGAGGTCCTCGACGGCGGTGCGCACCGTGACGTCCCAGCTCTTGTGGGCCGTAGGCGCCACGACGGTGACCGGGCGGTCGCCGCCCAGGAAGGAGGCTACGCGTTCGATGGGGCGCACGGTCGCGGACAACGCCACCCGCTGCACGTCGCGGCCCGTCAGCCTGTCGAGGCGTTCCAGGCTGAGCGCGAGATGGCTGCCCCGCTTGGTGCCCGCCACGGCGTGGATCTCGTCAACGATCACGGTCTCGACGCCGGTCAGCGTGCACCGGGCCGAGCTGGTCAGCATGAGATACAGGGACTCAGGTGTGGTGATGAGGATGTCCGGCGGGCGGCGGATGAGACGGGCCCGCTCTTTCTGCGGGGTGTCACCTGAGCGCACACCCACCGTGATGTCGGTCCACGGCGTGCCCAGCCGCTCGGCCGCCAGCCGGATGCCGGTCAGGGGAGCGCTGAGGTTGCGTTCGATGTCGACGCCCAGTGCCTTGAGGGGTGAGACGTAGACGACGCTGGTGCCCGCCGTCGGATCCTTTTCGGGCCGGGAGGCGAGCCGATCGATGGCCGAGAGGAAGGCTGACAACGTCTTGCCCGAGCCTGTGGGGGCGACCACCAGGGCGTGCTCGCCGCGGGAGATGGCGTCCCACGCCTGCGCCTGCACCGGGGTGGGAGAGGAGAAGACCGCGTCGAACCACTCGCGCGTGGGGCGCGAGAAGCTGGGCGGGAACCGGTCGCCGCCGGAGCCGGTTGTCGACACCCCGCGATCCTATCGGGTGAACGACAGATGATCGTTTGATGTCAAGACAGCTCGTCGCCTGATAACGTTTCGATCACTGGCTGACGGCCCAATGGCGAGCTTCGGTCACGAAATGATTACGAGTCGCTCAATTGGCACGCCCAAATTGACGAAGTATGTGAGCGTTAACAGACCCGCGTTGTCACCGTCGAAGGTTGGCGGTGTACGGTCATCAGTAGGAATAGCTCCTGCTCGAAGTAGATCCGGAGGATTAATGACTTTCAAGCGCTACATGAAGGCCGGCGCCGTGCTGGCCGTCGCCGCCCTTGGCCTCACCGCCTGTGGTGGGGACACCACCGACCCGGCCGAGACCACCCCGGCCGGCGATCCCACCGCCGCCGTGGAGACCACGACGGCTGGGGAGACCACCCCGGCCGAGGAGCCCGGCGAGCCCGTGCAGATCGACTACCTGCACCGTCTTCCCGATGGGGAGGGCATGACCCCCGTCAGCGAGATCGTCCAGCGTTGGAACGACGAGAACCCGAACATCCAGGTCACCGCCACCAAGTTCGACGGCGATGCCCAGGAGATGATCACCAAGCTCGAGACCGACGTCAAGGCCAACAACGCCCCGTGCCTCGCGCAGCTCGGCTACTCCGAGGTGCCGGACATGTTCGTCAAGGGCCTCGTCGAGGACGTGACCGAGGAAGCCAAGAAGTACGAGGGTGACTTCGGTGGCGCGTTCGGCCAGATGGCCGTGGGCGAGACCTACGTCGGCCTGCCGCAGGACTCCGGTCCGCTGGTCTACCTCTACAACGCCACCGAGTTCGAGAACCTCGGCATCGAGGTCCCCACGGATTCGGCTTCCTTCATCGAGGCGGCCAAGAAGGCCGCCGCTGAGGGCAAGTACATCGCCAGCTTCACCCCGGATGAAGCCACCTACTGGCTGTCCGGCCAGGCCGCCGGCGCCGGCGCCACCTGGTACAAGGCTGAGAACGACCAATGGGTCGTCGACACCAAGGGCGAAGCGACCCAGGCTGTTGCCGCCCTGTGGCAGGAACTGCTCGACGCTGAGGCCGTTGCCACCCACGATCGTTGGGGCGACGCCTACGGCGCGGCGATGGTCGACGGCACCCTGATCGGTAACATCGCTGCTGCGTGGGAGACGGGCTTCGCGCTCGACGGCCTCGACGGCACCGAGTACGAGGGCCAGTGGCGCGTCGCCCAGATGCCCGCGATCAACGGCTCCGAGATGACCGGCCCCAACGGTGGCTCCGGCGTCGCTGTGATGAAGGGCTGCGAGCACCCGGCCGAGGCCATGGAGTTCAACGCCTGGTTCAACACCCAGGTCGAGGACCTCGCGCAGCAGGGCCTCGTCCCGGCCGCCACCGCCGCTGCCAAGACGCCTGAGAAGATGTCGCGCCAGTTCGGTGGCCAGGACGTCATGGCTGAGCTGGTCAAGGCCAACGAGCGCATGAGCACCGACTTCGGCTACATCCCCGGCTTCCCGGCCGTGGGTGCTGAGATGAACAAGGTCGCTGCCGCCGTCGCCAACGGCTCCGGTAAGGTCGCAGACATCTTCGAGGCCGCTCAGACGGCTTCGATCGCGGCACTCGAGGACGCCGGTCTTCCCGTTGCCCAGAGCTGATCACACCGTGACTCAGTGACACCGGGCCTGGGTGTGGGAAGCTCCCACACCCAGGCCCGGTTTCCGTCCCCCACCCATATGTTTTAGGAGAAAACATGAGTTCGCCCAGCGTTATCGCTGAGCCGAAACGCAGGAAGTGGAGTCGCCAGGCTAGGCATCAAGCGATCAGCGGCTGGGCCTTCGCGCTCCCGTTCTTCCTCGCCTTCTGCCTGGTCTTCGTCGCCCCCATCCTGTCGGCGGTCAGATCCTCGGTCTACACCGTGAAGGCCTCAGGCGGAGGCCTCTACGGCGGCGGCGAGATGAGCGAGGTCTTCGTCGGCCTCGAGAACTTCCAGATCGCAGCCAGCAGCAGCGAGTTCTGGAGCGGCATCGGCCGCGTCTTCCTGTTCGGCATCGTGCAGATCCCCGTCATGATTGGTGTCGCGCTCATGCTGGCGCTGCTGATCGACTCGTACCTCGTGCGGCGCCCAGGCTTCTGGCGCCTCTCGTACTTCCTGCCCTACGCCATCCCCGGCCTCGTCGCGGCCATCGTCTGGGGTTACCTCTACATTCCTGAGGTTTCGCCCTTCGCGGACATGCTGCCCGAGATCCAGGGCTCCCCGTTCTTCCTGTCGCCCCCCGTCGTGCTGTGGTCTATGGCCAACATGACCACCTGGACGTTCACGGGCTACAACATGCTGATCTTCCTCGCCGCCCTCCAGGCCATCCCCGGTGACCTGTATGAGGCCGCCCGCATCGACGGGGCCTCGGGCTGGAAGATCACCACGCAGATCAAGATCCCCATGGTGGGCAGCGCGGCGCTCCTGGCGGTCCTGCTGTCGATCATCGGCACCGTGCAGCTGTTCAACGAGCCCACCGTCGTCGCAACGCTCGCCACCTGGATGCCCAAGGATTACACCCCGATGATGATGGCGTACAACACGATGATGGGCACGCTCACGCCCAGCGGCGCCGGCATGGCATCGGCGATCTCCATCCTGATGGCGCTGATCGCCGGCACGCTCGCCGTCGTCTACTTCCTCGTTCAGCGGAGGCTTCAGAAGTAATGGCAACCAAGACTGCAAACGGCAAGCTGGCCACCACGCCGGACGGCCTCGAATACCGCCCCTCGCACGAGGGCCTGCCCCCGCGCTCCATCGCGCCGAGCAAGCTGGCCCGCACCCTCACCCTGGTGGTGCTGGGCTTCGTCGCGCTGTACTTCATCCTGCCCATCATCTGGGTGATCTTCGCCTCGTCCAAGACCAAGGGCGGCCTGCTGAGCTCCTTCGGCTTCTGGTTCGGCGACGACATCGCCTGGGGCGCCAACTGGAACGCCCTGATGGCATGGACGCAGAACCTGTTCCCGCGCTGGGTGCTGAACTCGATCTTCTACTCGACGGTCTCGGCCATCGTCGGCACCCTGCTCTCGGTCGCCGCCGGTTACGCCATGGCCAAGTTCCAGTTCCCCGGACGCAACGCGATGCTTGGCATCGTGATGACCGGCCTGCTGATGCCCGTGGCGCTGCTGACGGTGCCGATGTACCTGCTGTTCTCGCAGCTGGGCATCACCAACACCATCTGGTCGATCCTCATCCCGTGCATCGTCTCGCCGTTCGGCGTGTTCCTGGGCAACGTGTACGCCGCCAGCTCGGTGCCCACGGAGCTCCTCGAGGCCGCACGCATCGACGGAGCGGGCGAGGCCAGGATCTTCTTCACGATGGTGCTGCGGCTGTTGGCCCCCGCCATGGTGACGATCTTCCTGTTCATCTTCGTGGCCACGTGGAACAACTTCCTCCTGCCGTTGATGATGATCAGCTCCGCTGAGCTGAAGCCCGTCACGCTGGGCCTCTACGGCATGATGAGCTACTTCGATCCCAACCGCGGTGCGGTCATGCTGGGCGCCCTGCTGGGTGTTCTCCCGCTGATCGTGCTGTTCCTCCTCCTGCAGCGCTTCTGGCAGGCCGGCCTCGCGGCTGGCGCCGTCAAGGGCTGATCAGGGACGGATCGCACGCGCAGGCGCGGGGTCGGGCGAAAGCCCGGCCCCGCGTTTCTTTGTGCGCTCGGGTCAGCAGCTTGGATCCTTCCGGATGATCTCGGGTAGCTCAGGGGCGGGCGAGGCCGGGGCTGGGACGAACTCGTTCATGCCCGGCACCTCCGTGGCGTCCTTGAGATGGCAGCGGGAATCTGCCGAGCCGTTGCGGTGGTCGCCGAGCACGAACATCTGCCCACGAACATCCGCAGCAGCGAGGCGATGACCAGCGCACCGACGATGATGAGGGTCCCCTCAGCGAGTCAGCCCAGCACTTGGCGGCCGACGCTGGGCTGTGACTGCTGCTGTTGTGTCTCGGGGTCCATGCGCTTCGTCTCTTCTAGTGTCGGGCTCCATCATGCCGGAGTCGCCTCTGCTCCCTGAGCGTTCGCCAGCGAGCCAGCGGCCCCCGCAGCCGAGCTGTCACCTCAACCACAAGGAACGTCCCCAGCACCTTCATTCAGGTGCTGGGGACGCTTCAGGGGTTTCGACACGGTCGCGGTCCTCGCAAGCTCGGACGTGACCGGCTCAACCAACCGCTATCGCAGTTCGGGGCCTCCGAACATGACGATGTTGTTGAACACCCACTCGTTGGTCTGCGAGAACACGTAGCCACCCTCTGGCTTCGCCGTGGCCCGGTAGACCGTCACAAACGTGTAGGAACGGCACCCGTCGCGACCGGTGCGCGCGGTGTCACACTCGGTCAGCCAGTTGCGCTGGTCCGTGGTGGCGGTCCATTCGCCGGTGTTGGCCAGCGGGTTGGCGCCCCAGGCCTCGCGGGTCATGTAGGGCAGGTAGGTGAGGTTGTTGAACGTCCAGCCGTCCTTGCGGACGAACTGACCGTTCTCGATCACCACGATGGTGGCCCAGATGTCGGTGCGGCACCGCTCGGTCTGCGAGTAGGGCTCGCAGGTGGTGTTCCAGTCACGACCGTTGAGGCCCTTGTGCAGGCCCGGCAGCGTGTACGGCGCGGTACGCACGTACTTCTTCACCGGAGGCGTCGTGGGCTTCTGCGTCGGCGGGGTGGTCGGGTCGTCCGTGGGATCGACCGTCGGGGTCACCGTAGGATCCTCCGTCGGATCAACCGTCGGGGCTGGAGCGACCGTGAAGGTGAACGACGCCGTCGCCTGGTTGCCCGCGGCATCCTCCACAGTGACGGTCACGTTGGACGTGCCGGCCTCGGTGGGGGTGCCGGTGATGGCGCCCGTGGTGGGGTTGATCGACACGCCTGCCGGCAGGCCGGTGGCGCTCCAGGTGAACGGCCCGGTGCCGGTGACCGACGGCTGGATGGACACCGCGGTGCCCACCTCGCCCGTCTGCGCACCGATGGTGCCCAGCGTCGGGGCGGCCGGGGTGGTCGCCTCGCCGGAGAGCTGGATCTCAGCGGCGCTGGACCATGCCTGGCCGGAGTTGGCGCTCGTGGAGACGAACTTCACGTAGCGCGCCTTCACCGGCTCGTCGAACTCGACGACCTCGGGACCGGTGCTCTGTCCGCCGAAGTTGCCCTCGGCGACCTTCGTGTAGGTCACCCCGGCCGGCTCGGCGTAGGCCACCTGGCGGAGTTCCTCGGCGGTGGGGGAGACGAAGTCGCCCTCCGTCGCCACGAACACCTGGTAGCCGTCGACCGTGCCGTTGCAGGCCGGCGGGTTGTTCGGGATGCCGCAGCCCGTGCGCGGGATGTACGTCAGCGACGAGACATCCTGCACGGAACCCAGGTCGAGCACCACGTAGTGCGGGAACGGCGTGGTGCCGCCGCTCCAACGGCTGTGCCAGTGCGTGGCGGTGTTGCCGTCCGCAAGGGCGGTGATGTAGCCGTTCGAGCCACCTTCCTGAGGCTCGGCGGTGTTCCACGCCACGATGCCGTCGATCTGCAGCACACTCGGATCGGTCAGCCTGATGGCCTGACTTGCCGAGGCCGTGCGACCCTCGGGGGTGCGCAGCTTGGCGGTGATGGTGCCGCTGGTGCCGCTGGCGGGGGCGGTCACCAGCACGGTGGCCGTATCGCCCGACGTGGTCTGCGTGGCAGGCGTCACCGTCCAGCCCTCAGGGGCGTCGACGGTGAGGGTGCTGCCGGCAGGTACGTTGGTCAGCGAGTAGGTGATCGTGCCGGTGGTGCCCCAGTCGAGCTCGGAGGGAGCCGAGGTGATGGCGATCACCGGGGTGGTGCGCACGCCCTCGAGGTACTCCGCCTGGTCGATGGCCGGGTAGGGCTCGAAATCGGCCGGGGCGCCCGTGGTGGAGTGCACCGGGACGAGACGGATCATGTTCGGGCCCTGGTCGACGTCCTTGGCGTCGACGGCGACCGCGATCTCGTTGGTGCCCATCGGGTCGACGAACCCGGCGGGGATGGTGAACGAGCTCTGCGGGCCGACGTCGCCGATGAACACGCCGATGTTCCAGCCGTTGACGTACAGGTCCACCTGGGAACCGTTGGTCCGGGTCTGGTGCGTGTTGCCGAAGTTGTCGACGTCGAGTTCGAGGCGCCACGCGGTGTCCTGGCCCTCGGGGACGTTGAGGTCGACCTCGGTGCGGTACCAGGCGACGCCGGGCTCGGTGGCCTTCATGGTGGTGGCCGGGGCCCAATCGGTGGTGTCGACGCCCGGCAGGTGCCAGCCCTCGCGCTCACCGATCTTGCCGCCCGTGTTGTACATGCCGCGCATCTGGTCGATCTGGCCGAACGGGTCAGCCGAGCCCAGGATCTTCCAGGTCTCCGTGCCGGCCTTCGAGCCCAGGGTGGCCTCGTACAGGCCGCGGTTCTGGCGCGACAGACCGTCGTCGGACCAGTCGAGGTTGAGGCCCAGGTTGTTGGCCAGGACCGTCACGACGACCTGCTCGCCGCCTGTGATGGCGCCCTCAGGCACCGGGACGGACTGAGTGCTGCCGTTGAGGGTGCGGGCGCCGGCGTACTCGCCGTTGACCCACACCTGGAAGAAGCCGGGGTTCTTGCGCTGCGCGCCGAACGTGCCCGCGTTGCCGCGGAAGCTCAGCGTCTCGGGCGCCTCGTCGGCGGCGGTGTACTCGGCGCGGTACCACACGGATCCGTTGTGGAAGCCGTAGCGGTTCGAGTCGAGCACCACGCCGTTGCGGCCGGGGCCCTGGCGGTGCTGCAGGGGAGTGGTGGCGTTGGCCAGCACCCAGTCGGAGTCGTCGAAGTCGACGGCGACGGGCATCTCCTCGGCCTTCTTCACCCAGTCGAGCTGGGGCTCAGTCACGTCCACCGGGCCGGGGGCCGCCCCATTGGTCAGGGCGCCACCGTTCCAGGTGTAGGACGTGATGCCGGCGGGGAGGGTGACGGCCAGCGTGCCGGCCTCATCCATCGAACCGGTGATGTGCGCGACGGTGCCCTCGAACGTGACGGTGCGCACCAGGTACGCGCCCGAGACCTGGACCTTGTCGTTCACATCGCCACGGATGCCCTCGACCATCCAGGTGTCGGCCGCGTAGTCGCGGTCCATCACGCGCAGGATGAGCGTCTCGCCGTCGGCGCGGGTCACCGTGATGTCGATCGGGGCGGCGCCGTGGGTGTAGTTGAGGCGCAGCTGCTGGGTGGCCGCGGTGTAGGTCTGCTGCACCGAGGCAGGAGCCTCCACCGTGTAGCCGGCAGGGAGGCGCAGCACGGTCTCTCCCGCGTCGCCGCTGTAGCCCACCAGCGTCTGGAGGGTGCCGTCGGCGGTGACGATGGGGGAGTCGAAGACCTGCGAGGTGGTGTACAGCATGTCGTGCACGCCGCCGATCTTCAGATCTGCGGTGAGCATGAGCGCGTCGCGGCCGTGGATGGTGAGCTTGGTGCCGGGCTCCTGCGGGATGCGGGGCCAGGCGAGCTCGCCGGCCGGGGCCTCGGGCTCGGGCGCGGTGTCAGCGCTGTAGACGCGCACCGCGTCGACGGAGAAGTACGCGCCGCGGGGATCGGTTGCGCCGTCGAAGAATTCACCGGTGTGGACCAAGCGGACGGTGTGCTCGCCGTCGGCCAGGTCGCGCTTGGAGAAGATCACCTGCTGGGGGATGGCGCCGGTGGTGACGACCTCCTCCGCGGTCTGGCCCACCTTGACGCCGTCGATGAAGACATCGGCCGGGCCGTGGTTTTCGGAGAAGGCCGCGAGCACCTCGAAGCCGGTGCCGGTGAAGGTGAACTCCACCGAGTCGCCGGCGGTGCGGGTGTAGGTCTCGTCGCCGTCGATGTTGCCGGCGGTCCAGGTGTGACCGGAGGCATGCGTCCAGCGGGCGGACTCGGTGCCGCCGGGGCGGAACGCCACCGGGGCGGGATCGAAGGTGAAGAAGTCCAGATCCGAGTTGTTGTACACCGTTGGCGCTGCGCTGGGGGCACCCAGCACGTTGATGGCGTCAATCGCGAAGGCCGTGCCGTTCGCGTTGGCGCCCGCCTGGCCCGTCAGGGTGATGACGGCGGTGTGGTTGCCGGCCGCCAGATCCGCCTTGGAGAACAGCGTCTGCTGGGCGGGCGCGTTCTGCTCGGTGTTGTAGGAGGCGTCCATCGTGACGGGGGCGCCGCCGTCGATGGAGATCGTCGCGGTGCCGTACTGCGGCGAGGTGGGCGCGATGACCTCAATGCCGGTGCCGTTGAAGGTGACCGTGGCGGTCGAGCCGGCGGTGGCGCTGCGGGTCAGGGTGCCCTTGTAGGCGGTGCCGTCTGCCACCTGGTTCCAGTTGGCCGAGTAGGAGATCCGCGCGGAGCGGTCGTCGTCGGTGAACTGGTCGGTGATGACGCCGCCCTCCTCGCCGAGGTTCAGCGGGATGGCGAACGAGGTGGTGCTGGTGTCGTTGGAGTTGCCAAGGCGGGCGCCGATGAAGCGCACGCCGTTGCCGGTGACCGAATCCTCCAGGTCATCGGTGGCGACGCGCTGGTAGACGTTGGTGGCGCCGCCCTGCAGCTCAGCGGGCTGGATGCGGGGGGCCGGGTCCATCGAGCTCAACTGCGGGACGCCGCGCTGATAGTAGCCCAGCTCCTTCTGCACCGCGAGCTTTGGCGTGATCGTGCGGTCCTCGTCGAGCGCCGCACCGTAGTCGTAGCTGGTGAAGCCGGAGCCGGGAGCGCCGGTGTAGCCCCAGTTCGTGCCGCCGATGATCATGTAGTAGTTGAACGCGGTCACGCCCTGGCCGATGTTGTTCATGCCCCACTGGCGCGTGAAGGCGGGATCGACGTAGGTCTTGCAGTGGTCGTTGTCCGTCCACGGGGCGCCCCACGGGGAGAACGCGCCGCCCTGGGCCTCGGTGATGAAGTTCGGGCTGTCCGGCGCGTAGCGGCGGAGGTTGGCCTCCTGGTCGCTGATCGTGCCGCGGGTCGCGTCGCAGGAGAAGCCCAGCGGGTACCAGTCGTAGGCGTAGAAATCGAGGCCGAGGTTCTCCACGTCGGAGAAGCGACCGCCCAGGCCATAGTCGTTGTGGAACAGCGGCACCGTGATGCCGTCGGCGCGGACGAACTCCGCCAGTTCCTTGAGGAACGCGCGGCGGGGCTCATTGTCGGCGATCAGTTCGTTCTCCACCTGGTACATGACGATGGAGCCACCGCCGTCGGTGACCTGGTGCTCGCGCGCGATGTCGTTGAACGCGGCCAGCCATTCCTTGGAGGGCTCGAGCACGGACGGGTCGGTGCCGCGGAGACTGTCGGCGGACTTGTTGGAGAAGTAGGCGGGGAGGCCACCCATGGAGATCTCAGCGTTGACGTACGGGCCAGGGCGGGCGATGACGTACAGGCCCTCCTCAGCGGCCAGCGTCAGCAGCCTGTCAAGGTCGCGGGGGCCGGTGAAGTCGAACTCGCCGCCCTCTTCGCTCTGGTGCAGACCCCAGAAGAAGTACAGCGACACGGCGTTGAAGCCGGCGGCGCGGAGCTTCTGGAACACATCCCGCCAGCCGTCCTCGTGCGGGACGCGCCAGTGATGCAACTCGCCGGACCAGATGACGAGACGCTCGCCGTCGACCATGTAGGAGTTCTTGTCCCACGTGACGGTGTGGGGCTGGCCGTCGTTGCCGGGGAACGTGATCTTGTTCCCCTGATAGGCCGGCGGGTCGACGGCTTGTGCCGACCCCGGTGAGATGAAACCGGTGATTGACAGGGCAATCACCGCGAAGATGGCCAAAAGCCGTCTTGACAAGGTGTTGAACACGCTGAGACCTTCCGTGCGACAGTGCAGGTGAACTGAGTCTGTCAAGTCACGGGCCCCGAGGCAAGGAAACCTCCGGTTCAATCATGCGGTGTGGTCGCTTGCCGCCCGAGCCCGCTCAGCTGTCGACGGTAGCGCTGGCCACTTGTGTCCAGTCGGCGTCCTGCACAAGCATCCTGGGCTGCTTCGACTCGGGATCCGCTGAGACCTCCACCCGGCCGACCGTCGTCAGGTCGAGATCCTTCATGAGGTCATCGAACGCGGCTGCCACATAATCTGGCGACAGCGCGTCAACCCTGAAGGGCTGCTCCTGCTCAGCCTCGTGAGGCTCATGTGGGAGACGGTGCCCTCGGACACGCAGGTGGAGTGGGTCGTCACCACTTCCGGCGCCAATGCCCACACCTCGACGTGAGCCTCCCCGTCACATCCCTCGACGAGGGTGACGGCCCGGTGGAGGGAGTCCTCGAGAGGGAAGTCGCGCCCCAGAACCGACAGCGGCTGCGCCGTGTCAGCGACGGGGCTGAAACGCGTCTCATCGGGATCGGCGGTGCGATAAACGTCGCGTTGTTCCACCGGCCGACCCGAGAACACAGTGACCGCAGCCGGGGTGATGCGGTAGCCGGCCACGGTGTGGCGTCGCTGATTGCCTCTGCCAGACGCGCTGAGGCCGCTTCAAGGGGTGGCTCAGGCGCCTGGGTGCACCCCGCGCCGAGCGCAACCGCGTCAGTCAGTCCCAGCAGTAGGCGTACCGATGGAGCCGGGCGTTACCCGAAGTACTCATTGAACATTGCGTCGGCCTGGCCAGCGGAGGAGGCCTCATTGTCGATGTAGTTGCGGATAGTGGTGCGTAGGGCCACCACCATGTCCTCCGCGGCGGTGTGTCCACCGGCGATGGCTGTTTCGAGCCTATCCGCGAGGGAGTTGATGGCTGATGACTGCGCGGCTGTGACGTGCGGCATGTCAATCATCTGCACGGGCAGATCTGAGGTCGACTTGGCCTTGGTCTCCAGTGCGCCCATCTCGGTGGCGATATCGTCCCAGTAATCGATGTGCGTCTTGAACCACTCCACATCCGTGCGCAATTCGTCGTCGGAGGGGTTGCCGGGGTTGTCCAGGTTCCGGCCGGAGCCTCCTGGGCCTGTCCATTCGCCACCGGGGCCGATGTTGATCAGATCGTTTTCCAGCAGTCCGACATTGATGACAGTGTCGATGGCGGAGGAGAGCTCGCGACCCTGCTCCTTGACGCGGTCGAAGAAGAGGGTGCGCTGCCGCTGGATGGCGTCGACGACTCCTTTGGCGGCGCTGATGAAGCCATCGATCTTCGAGTAGTTCTGGATCAAGTCCTGGACCATGTCGATAGATGTCCTGCTGCTCGATCGCAAGATCGCTCAGGTTGCCCATGGTGGTGGTGATGTTCGTCAGGAAGCTGGAGGTGTTGGTTACCATGTCCCCCACGAGGCCGCGGGCCGCGCCCGCGCGGCGGTTCTGGGTGCCCACGACACTGTTGAACTCATTCGCGCTGGAACCCAGCCAGGAGTCTCCCGCAGCCTGGACCTCTTCCATGTTGGCCGGGTAGTAGATGGCGGAGAAGTCGGCGTGGACGCCGAACCAGTCGATGAGGAAGTCGCCGATGTCATCGGGGATCCTAGCCAGTTTGTCCGCACGCGTGCCCTGCTCGTCGTCGGTGGTGTTGTACTCGGTGCGGGCGGACTCGATGTGCTCCATGGCCTCGCCCTGACGCGTGTGGTCTTTGCCACGGATGTTGTGCCAGAACTTGTCGAACCCGCTGGGCTCTTCCTCGCTGTAGTAGCCGCCCGAGGGGCAGAACGGCCACGATTCACAGGAGTACTCCTTGAAGTCCCCGACGAGGCCTTGGGCGGCGTCAAGTTCCGCGAGCACCAGTTCCGCTTGGAGCTCGTAGGCGTCAGTCAGGTCTTCTGTCATCTGTCTGATGAGATCAATGGTGTCTTGGGGGCTCATGGTTCACTACCTCCGGGTCACGATGCGATGAAATGTTGGCGGGCGGCGGCGAAGTGGCCGCGGGCTTCAGCGATGTCGGTATCAACTTGGGGCGCGGCGGCCAGCGGTCGGGGCAGAATGGCGAGGATGGTGTCGCACAGCTCCTGCAGCGACGCCTCCTGCGCCCATTCGGGGTTGAGATACACGGCGTTGAAACGGCCTCCGACGGTGGAGACGTTGACACGGTTGCCGGCGTCCTCGTGACGCTCCTCGCGCGTGCGCTCGACTTCGCCGGCCTTCAGCCTGGCGAGGTAGCGACGCATGGCCTGACGTCCGCGGCGCATGTCTTCGAGGTAGGAGGCTACCGCGTTGATCGGCAACTCCCGGTGAGGTGTCTCTTCGACCGCGTCAGTGCGTGGGGAAACTCGGGGCGGTAGGGCCTCCCCGATGAGTTGAGACAACTGTTCAGCGAGTGCTGCGGGTTCGAATCGGTTTCTCCATTGGCTGGAGATCCGTGGCGATTCCACAGAGCCGTTCTCGACGTGGATCGCGATGGTCCCTGTGGGGTCTTCGAGCTGCTGATCGTTCACACTTCCTCCTAGCTGAGAACTCTAGAGGGCAGCGAGGTCACGGGCTCTAGGCCCAGATGCTCACATGGTTGCCGAGGTGCGTCAGCGTCGGAAGGTCGGCTTGCCGCGCAGGAAGGTGGCCTCCACGGGGTCCGGGAGCGTACGGCCGTCGTACGGGTTGTTCCGGCTCAGGGACTTCGACCCGGTCTTGTCCACCTCCGCGGTGCGATCCGGGTGGATGAGCACAACGTTGGCGGGTTCGCCGACAGTGAGGGGGCGGCCCTGGCCGGACAGCGAGGCGAGGCGGGCCGGCGCGTGGCTCATCCGCTCGGCCACCTGTTCCCAGGTGAGGCGGCCCGGCTTCACCATGGTCTCGATGACCACGGACAGCGCCTGCTCCAGGCCCAGCATGCCGGGCTTGGCGTCGACGAAGGCGTGGTCCTTGTCCTGCGGGGCGTGCGGCGCATGATCGGTGCCCACCATGTCGATGGTGCCGTCCTCGAGCGCGGCGCGGAGCGCCTCGATGTGTTCGGGGGTGCGCAGGGGCGGGTTGACCTTGTAGACGGTGTCGTAGCCGGTCAACTCCTCCGTGCCCAGCAGGAGATGGTGCGGGGTGACCTCGGCGGTGATGTTGATGCCGCGGGACTTCGCCCAGCGCACCACCTCGACGCCCTCTGCGGAGGTGATGTGGCACACGTGCAGCCTGGAACCGGTGGCCTCGGCGAGCATGGCGTCGCGGGCGATGATCGTGGCCTCGGCCACAGGCGGCCAACCGGCCAGGCCGAGGCGACCCGAGAGTTCGCCCTCGTGGCAGCAGGCGCCGGGGCCGGCCAGGAACGCGTCCTGCGAGTGCTGCGCGATGACGCCACCGAACGGGGCCACCCATTCGAGGGCGCGGCGCATGAGTTGCGGGTTCATCACGCACATGCCGTCGTCGGAGAACATCGTCACGCCGGCTCCGGAGCGGTGCATCAGGCCGAGTTCGGAGAGTTCCTCGCCCTTGAGTCCCTTGGTGATGGCGCCGATGACGACGACGTCGACGAGGCCGGCCCGGCGGCCCAACGCATGGACGTGCTCGGCTTTCTCCGCGGTGTCGGTGACCGGCTGGGTGTTGGCCATGGCGCACACCGCGGTGAACCCACCACGGGCCGCGGCCTCGGAGCCGCTCTGCACCGTCTCGGCGTCCTCGCGGCCGGGCTCGCGCAGGTGCGTGTGGGGATCGACCAGTCCCGGCAGGGCGATGAGGCCGTCGCAGTCGATGACCTCGGCGTCGGCGGGGGCGTCCTCGGCGAGCACGCCGTCGACAAGGTGCAGATCCGTGCGCGTGCCGTCGGGCAGTTGCACTCCTCGAAGCGTGGTGGCGGTCATCTACTGTTCCTCTCCCGCGAGCAGGTGATAGAGCACGCTCATGCGCACCGCGACTCCGGACGAGACCTGGTCGAGGATGATCGAGCGGGCGGCGTCGGCGGCGGCCGACGAGATCTCGAGGCCGCGGTTGAGCGGGCCGGGGTGCGCGATGCAGGCGCCGTCCTTCAGCATCGCCAGGCGGCGGGGGGTCAGCCCGTAGGCGTCGATGTATTCGCGCTCCGACGGGAAGAACCCGCCGTACATGCGTTCGCGCTGCACGCGCAGCATCATGGCGACGTCCGCCTCCGGCAGCACGTCGTCGAAGGTGGCGGTCGTCTCCACGCCCCAGGCCTCGACGCCGGGAGGCATGAGCGTGGGCGGGGCCACCAGCGCGACGGAGGCGCCGAGTTTCTGCCACAGCAGGACGTTGGAGCGCACAACGCGGGAATGGAGGAGGTCTCCGGTGATGACCACGCGTTTGCCTGGGAGGTCGCCGAGGTCGTGGGCGCGGAGGTGGCGGCGCACGGCGTGCGCGTCGAGCAGTGCCTGGGTGGGGTGCTCGTGCATGCCGTCGCCGGCGTTGACCATCGAGGCGCGGACCCAACCGGCGGCCTGCGCCACGGAGCCGGAGCCGGCGTGGCGCATCACGATGGCGTCGACGCCCATCGCGTCGAGCGTCTGCAGCGTGTCCTTCATCGACTCACCCTTGGACACCGACGAGCCCTTCGCCGAGACGTTGATGGCGTCGGCGGAGAGCCACTTGGCGGCGAGTTCAAAGGAGGAGCGCGTCCGCGTCGAGTCCTCGAAGAACAGGTTGACCACGGTGCGCCCGCGCAGTGCGGGCAGCTTCTTGATGGTGCGCGACTGGACCTCGTGCATCTCCTCGGCGGTGTCGAGGATGGTCCAGATCTCGTCTTCGCTCAGGTCCGCTATGCCGAGGAGGTGCTTCACTCGCCGCTCCGTTCGATGGTGATGAGGTCTTCCCCGTCCGTCTCGGCGAGATGCACGCGGACGCGCTCGTCGCGGGCGGTGGGGATGTGCTTGCCGACGATATCGGCCTGGATCGGGAGGTCGCGGCCGCCGCGGTCGATGAGGGCCACCAGCTGGATGGCGCGGGGCCGGCCGAGATCTGCCAGCGCGAGGAGGGCGGCCTGGATGGTGCGGCCGGAGAACAGCACGTCGTCGACGAGGACGACGACCTTGTCGTCGATCTCCGCGGGCAGGACGGTGGGGCTGGGCATGCGCGTGGGATTGCGGCGCAGGTCGTCGCGGTACATGGTGATGTCGAGCCTGCCGACGGGCAGGTCGTGGCCCTGCTCCCGGGCGATGGAGGCGATGCGCTCAGCCAGCGGCGCGCCTCTGGTGATGATGCCCAGCAGGATCACGTCGTCGCTGCCGTGGTTCTTCTCGAGGATCTCGTGGGTCATGCGGGTCAACGCCCACTGCATCTCGTCGGCACCTACGACGGCGCGTGGCTCCATGGCTTCCTCCCGTGGTCGCACCGAATCTACCGCACGGACCGGCATGCCCGGCACCCCAGTTCGGTATAGAGTGCAGCCCATGAACCTGCTCCCTCTTGAGGTCCTTCCAGGCTGGCCCCAGCCGGAGCCCGTCTCTGACACGTTCCTCATGCTGCTGATGGTGATCGGCCCGCTGGCCTTCGGCGTGATCGTGGCCCTGCTGTACTTCGGCCCCAAACTCGCCCGTGAGCGGCGCGAGCGTGAACTCGGCACGGTCGTCGCCCGCCACGACCTGGACGCCTCCCGCCCCGATCAGTCCCTGTAACTGCGCCGGGGTTGCGGGGCATCCTCCGGCCACCACGTCCCTGAGGCCGGGCGAGAACGACTTCTTCGACGGACCTTTTGCATGCTTCCTCGCCACCATCGTGGTGGAACTCCTCTGAGTGAAGACCGTGTCGAAACCCCCAAGCATCCGCACCGGCCGGAAACGGACGCTTGGGGGGTTCGACGCGACCGCTCCGCTCGCTAGCTCGCGGCCGGCCGGCTCAACCAGCGTTGCGGCTGCGCCCCTGGGCCTTCAGCGCGCGCCTGGCCTCGTCGAGGCGTTCGGTGACGCTGCGGCGCACCTGCTCGCTGGGCTCGTTGTCATCAAGCCACGCCTGCACGGTGGCCACGAGGGACTCGGTGACCAGCGGCGTCGGGAACAACCACCGCAGGGCGGTGCCCACGGTGGCGTAGCCCCGCTCTGCCCATGGGCCCTCGCGGCGCGAGATCTTCCCCAGCAGATCGAGATAGGCGGCCGGGTAGGGCTCCAGCACCTCGTCCTGGCCGTAGCGCCAGAAGCCCATGCAGATGGCGCGGTGCGTCTCGTTGGGCACGTCCGCGTCGTCGGTGGCCAGCGACCAGGCCTGAGCCTTGGAATCCTCGTCCGGTACAGCGGCGCCCGCGCCAGCGGCCTGCTCGGCCCCGGCGGAGGTGTTGTCGCGGTCCAGTTCGGCCGAGATCTCGTCGTGGCCGATCGCGCCCAGCTTCGCCAGCGAGGCGGTGATGGCCCAGCGCATGCCGGTGTCGATGGCCAGCCCCGCGGGCACCTCCTCGCCGTTCAGCCAGCCGCGCAGCAACTCGATGCCCTCGGCGGAGCGGATGTTGGCGACCAGAGCCTTGGCGATCAGCACCTGCTTGTCGGAGCCGGGCTCGGCGTCCTTGAGGAGTTTGGCCAGTCCGCCCACCCAGCGGGTGTTGAGCTCGTCGCGCAGCTCGGGCGCGGTGAAGGCGAGGGAGGCGTTGGTGGCCTGGTTCAGCAGCGTGGAGACGCCGGCCATGTCCTGCTCCGACGGCAGCGCGGCCTGCACGAGGCGCTTGTACTGCTGGGAGGGGAACTCCGCGTCGCGGGTCATCTCCCAGAACGCGGTCAGCGCGACGGCGCGGGCGAGCGGATCGGTCAGCGCGCCGATGTGCTCCACCAGCGCGGCGGCGGACTGCTCGTCGAGGCGGACCTTGGCGTAGGTGAGGTCGCCGTCGTTGAGGAGCACCACGTCGCCGCGGTGCACGCCGATGAGGTGGTCGATGGCGGTGCGCTCGCCGTCGATGTCGGTCTCCACGTACTCGCTGCGGGTCAGGCCGTCCTCGCCGAGCGCGTAGACGCCGATGCCGAGGCGGTGCGTGCGCAGCGTCGGCCAGTCCGGGTGCGCGGTCTGCACCACGTCGAAGCGGGTGAAGCGGCCCTCGTCGTCGACGTCGAAATCCGCGGCGAGGGTGTTGACGCCGGCGGTCTCGAGCCACTGGGAGGAGAACCAGGACAGGTCGCGGCCGGAGGCGGCCTCGAGTTCGACGAGCAGGTCGTTGAGCTGCGTGTTGCCCCAGGCGTGCTTGCCGAAGTACTCGTGCACGCCCGCCAGGAAGGCCTCCTCGCCGACGACGGAGACCAGCAGCTTCAGGACGGAGGCGCCCTTGGCGTAGGTGATGCCGTCGAAGTTCTGCTCCACCTTCTCCAGGTCGCCCATGTCCGCGGCGATGGGGTGGGTGGTGGAGAGCTGGTCCTGCAGGTAGGCCCATGCCTTGCGCTCGTTGCTGAACGACGCCCACGAGTTGGCGCCGGTGTCGTAGCGCTGCGAGATCTTGTCGTTGGCGTAGTGGGAGGCCCACTCGGCGAACGACTCGTTGAGCCACAGGTCGTCCCACCACCGCATGGTCACCAGGTCGCCGAACCACATGTGGGCCAACTCGTGGAGGATGGTGTTGTCGCGCGAGTCCAGTTCGCGGGAGGTCACGCGGGAGCGGAAGAGGTACTCGTCGCGGAACGTGACGCAGCCGGCATTCTCCATGGCGCCGGCGTTGAACTCGGGCACGAAGATCTGGTCGTACGTGGTGAACGGGTAGGGCACGCCGAAGGATTCCTCGAACACCTCGAAGCCGCGCTGCGTGGTGGTCAGGATGCGGTCCGCGTCCAGGTATTCGGCCAGCGACTGGCGGCAGGCCACCGAGGCGGAGATCTCCTTGCCGTCGGTGGTGATGGTGCCGGGCACCACGTGGAACTCGCCGGCCACGAGGGCGGTGATGTAGGTCGACATCCGCGGCGTAGTCTCGTGCTCGAAACGACCGAAGCCGTCGCCGATGTCGTGGGGTTCCACGCTGGCGGAGTTGGTGAACACCACCCAGTGGTCGGGCGCGTCGACGGTGAGCTGGAAGGTGGCCTTCTGATCCGGCTGCTCGGCGTTGGCGTACATGCGGCGCGCATCCGCGGTCTCGAACTGCGTGTAGAGGTAGACCTTCCCGTCGGCCGGGTCGACGAAGCGGTGCAGGCCCTCGCCGGTGTTGGAGTAGCGGCATGTGGCCACCACGCGCACCTCACAGGTGCCTTCGGAGAGTTCCGGGAGGGGGAGGCGGTAGCCGTCGAAGGCGGAGGTGTCGAAGGGCTCGCCGTCGAGGGTGGCCTCACGCACCTCATCGGCGATGAGGTCGAGGTGCGTCGAGCCGCCGTGCGACGTCAGCGTCAGCTCGGTGGTGGAGACGAACTGCTTCTCCGGCTGCGCCACGTCGCGCCCGGTGAGATCCACGTGGATCCGGTACGACTCCGTGCTGATGACCTGGGTCCGCGCGACTGCCTCGTCGCGCGTGATGTTCGCCGTAGCCATGAGGTGGTGGTTCTCCTGTTCACTGGTTTCAGCCGCCGCCAAAGGCAACGGCTCTCGACATTGTTCTACCGAACTGCACGAAAAGGTGGGATTTCGGGCACTCTCCCGCAGAACTGGGCGGTGAGACGCCTTTCCGGGCCTGCTCCTGGTGGTTGCGTGTGCAACGATGAGCGCCATGACCGAACAGACCGAGGCGGGGGTCGAGTCCCCGGAGTTGCGCCGCGAGTGGACCGAGCTGAACAACCGGCTGGCCGAGGCGCAGGAGGCCTACTACGGGGCGGATTCGCCCACGTTGTCAGATGCGGACTACGACGAGGCCATGCGCCAGTTGCAGGCACTCGAAGAGGCCCATCCCTCCCTGGTCACGCCGGATTCGGTCACGCAGCGGGTGGGTGCGGCCCGCATCACGGACTTCAAGCCGGTGGAGCACCGCCGTCGCCTGCTCAGCCTGGACAACGTGTTCTCGGAGGAGGAACTCGCGGCATGGCTGACGCGCACGCCCGCAGAGCGTTACCTGTGCGAGCTGAAGATCGACGGCCTGGCCATCAACCTGCTCTACCTCGACGGCAGGCTCAGCGTGGCCGCCACCCGGGGCGACGGGCGCGTGGGCGAGGACGTGACGCCCAACGTGCTCACCATCAAGGGGGTGCCGCACCGGCTGAAGGGGGATGCGCCTCCCGTGCTGGAGGTGCGCGGCGAGGTGTTCTTCCCTGTGGCCGGTTTCGAGCGCCTCAATGAGCAGTTGGTGGCAGACGGGAAGGCTCCGTTCGCGAACCCGCGCAACGCCGCGGCGGGCTCGCTGCGGCAGAAGAATCCGGCGGTGAGCGCCTCGCGCCCGCTGCAGATGATCGTGCACGGCATCGGTGCGGTGGAAGGCACCTCCTTCACGTCGCAGTCTGATGCCTACCGCCGGTTGAAGGAGTGGGGCCTGCCCGTCTCGGAGGCGTACCAGGTGGTCTCCTCCGCCGAGGAGGTGGCCGGATTCGTCGACTACTACGGCGAGCACCGCCACGATGTGGCCCACGAGATCGACGGCATCGTGATCAAGGTGGACCAGCTCTCGGAGCAGGACAGGCTGGGTTCCACGTCGAGGGCGCCCCGCTGGGCCATCGCGTACAAGTATCCGCCCGAGGAGGTCAACACCAAGCTGCTCGACATCCAGGTCAATGTGGGTCGCACCGGCCGGGTGACCCCGTACGGGGTGATGGAGCCGGTGTTCGTCAGCGGCTCCACGGTGGAGATGGCCACGCTGCACAACGGCTACGAGGTGGCACGCAAGGGCGTGCTCATCGGGGACACGGTGGTGCTGCGCAAGGCCGGCGACGTGATCCCGGAGATCGTGGCACCGGTGGTGGCCCTGCGCGACGGCACGGAGCGCGCGTTCGTGATGCCCACACACTGCCCCTCCTGCGGCACGGAGCTGCGGCCGGAGAAGGAGGGGGACAAGGACATCCGCTGCCCCAACTCGCGCACCTGCCCCAGCCAGTTGCGCGAGCGGCTGTTCGGGTTGGCCTCGCGGGGTGCGCTCGACATCGAGGCGCTGGGCTGGAAGGGGGCGGACGCGCTGCTGGGCGCCGGCCTGCTGGCAGACGAGGGCGGGCTGTTCGACCTGAAGGCTGAGGACCTGCTGCGCACCGAGTTCTACACCCGGCAGGCCAAGCCGTCAGACGGCGACGCGCCCACCCGTGACGGCCGCGTGCTCTCGACGGTGGGGGAGAACCTGCTGAAGAACCTGGAGGCCGTCAAGACCCAGCCGCTGTGGCGCGTCCTGGTGGCGCTGTCGATCCGGCACGTCGGGCCCACCGCGGCACGCTCGCTGGCGGCGCGCTTCGCCTCGCTCGACGCCATCCGCGCCGCCTCCCTGGAGGAGTTGGCCGATACCGACGGCGTGGGCGGCGTGATCGCCGAATCGGTGAAGAACTGGTTCGACGTGGACTGGCACGTCGCGATCGTGGACAGGTGGGCGGCGGCCGGCGTGCGGATGGCGGACGAGGCTGACGAGGCCGCGCCCCGCACACTTGAGGGGCTCACCGTCGTGGTCACGGGATCGCTGGAGGGCTTCACCCGCGACAGCGCGAAGGAGGCCATCATCACCCGCGGCGGCAAGGCGGCCGGGTCGGTCAGCAGGAACACCGACTACGTCGTCGTCGGCGAGAACGCCGGCTCCAAGGCGGCCAAGGCGGAGGAACTGGGGTTGCCCATCCTCGACGAGGCCGGATTCGTCACCCTCCTGGGCGAGGGGCCCGCCGGGCTGGGATGATGGAGCCATGCGAATCCACATTGCCACTGACCATGCAGCTTTCGAGCTGAAGAACTACCTCGTCGAGCGGCTTCAGGAGGACGGCCACGAGGTCGTCGACCACGGCGCCCACGAGTACGACGCGCAGGACGACTACCCGCCGTTCGTGATCGAGTGCGCCGAGGCCGTCGTCGCCGAGGAGGGCTCGCTGGGCGTGGTGCTGGGCGGCTCGGGCAACGGCGAGCAGATCGCCGCCAACAAGGTGAAGGGCGCGCGCGCGGCGCTGGCCCACAACACGGAGTTGGCCACCCTGGCGCGCGAGCACAACAACGCCAACATCGTGTCACTGGGCGGGCGCATGCAGCCGCTCGAGGAGTCCTACGAGATCGTCAAGGCCTTCATCGCCACCGAATGGCTGGGGGAGGAGCGGCATCAGCGCCGCATCGACCTCATCACGGCATACGAGAACCGCTGAGCCTGGATCTGGGCCGCTTTTTTCCGGTTGAACGCTCAACGTGGCTGCGCATCGCGGCGTGGTTGCGGCCGGCGTTCGCCCTCGCGGCGGGGCAGCAGCTTGGCGCGGAGCGCCCGCTCGCGGTCCACCAGACCTGAGACGCCATCGCGCCCGAACTCGCGCCGCTGCTGTTGCTCATCGCTCATGCCCACAGTCTAGGGCGCTGGCTAGAGTGGCGGGATGCCTGAGGGTCACGTCATTCACCGGCTCGCCTCCCAGTACACCGCCACGTTCGGCGGGGGCGAGGTCTCCGTCACCTCCCCGCAGGGGCGGTTCAACGCCGCACCCCTCGACGGCTCGGTCTTCCTGCAGGGTGAGGCCGTGGGCAAGCACCTGTTCCTCGACTTCTCCACCGGCGACGTGGTGCACATCCATCTGGGGCTGATCGGGAAGATACGGTTCGAGCCGCTGGCCCCACCGGTGGGCCAGGTGCGCCTGAGGGTGCACAACGGACGCACCATGGCCGACCTCCGCGGTCCCCAGTGGTGCCGCACCATCACGCAGGACGAGCGCGACGCAGTCGTCGAGGCGAGCGGGCCGGATCCACTGCGCGACGATGCGGACCCGGCGCGCGGGTTCGAGCGGCTGCGGCGCTCCGGCAAGTCGATCGCCGCGCTGCTGATGGATCAGCGGGTGGCCGCAGGGGTCGGCAACATCTTCCGCGCCGAGGTGCTCTACCGCCACCGCTTGAACCCCACCGTGCCCGGCCGGGAGATCGACCGGCGCACCTGGAATGTGCTGTGGGCCGACATGGTGCATCTGATGCACTACGCCGTCGACCATGGCCGGATCGACACGGTGCGCGAGGAACACGGCCCCGAGGCGCAGGGCCGCGACCCGCGCGTCGACCGACACGGGGGAGAGGTCTACGTCTACCGCCGGGCGGGGCAGCCGTGCCTGGTGTGCGGATCGGAGATCCGCTGTGCCACGATGGAGGGCCGCAACCTGTACTGGTGCGGGCGGTGCCAGCGGCGCAAGCGGGCGTCATGAGAACATCCACCCGAGAACCGATCCGAAGGGACATCGACCATGGCAGAAGTGAGCAGGCGTGCAACCGAGGTGGTTCTCACCCGAATCTCCAGCAGCGAGTTCCGCGCCACCAACGAGCGGGGTGGCCACATCACGATGGGTACCGGGGACTCGCCCGAGTTCACTCCGGTGGAACTGCTGCTGGCCGCCATCGCGGGGTGCGGCTCCATCGATGTGGACATGGTCACGGCGCGTCGTGCGACCCCGGAGGCCTTCAAGGTGACCGCCACGGGGGACCGGGTCAAGGACGGGGACGGCAACCGCGTCGACGACATCAGGATCTCGTTCAACGTGACGTTTCCCGAGGGAGAGGATGGGGACCGCGCGCGCCGCATCCTCGATTCGGCCATCGGGCAGGCCCACGACAGGCTCTGCACGGTGTCGCGAACCGTCGAACTGGGCACGCCTGTGGTGATGGAGCGCGGCGCGTCCGCCTGAGCGCCGGAAATTCCCCGGCAACAGCGGGAATGAATCGGGTCCCGGGCGGGTTGACAAGGGATGGCGACCGTCGCCGTCACTCACGAAGGACACCCGTATGAGAACACTCTGGAAAGCCGTTGCCGCGATCGCCGCAGCCTCCATGATGCTGACCGCCTGCGGGGGCTCCACCGACGGCGACGCCCCGGGTGGCAACGACACCGTCGCGGCGGACGCGGATGCGGCCATCGAGATCGGTTCGCTCTACGAGCCGGGCAACCTCAGCAACACCGGCGGCGGTGGGCAGGGTGTGACCGAGGCCTTGGGCGGCAACGTCTACGAGGCCCTCATCAAGCTCGAGGATGACGGCTCCATCAGCAACCTCCTCGCCGAGGACTATGAGGTCAGCGACGACGGCCTCACCTACACGTTCACCCTGCGTGACGGCGTGCGGTTCCACTCTGGCCGCGACCTCGTCGCCGCCGATGTGGTGGCCAGCTACGAGCGGGTGGTCGACGAAGACTCCCAGGCCGCACGCAAGTCCAGCTTCGCCGTCGTTGAATCCGCCGAGGCTCCGGACGACCACACCGTCGTGTTCACCCTCAGCAGCAGGTCCATCTCCTTTCCCTACTTCATGAGCTACGTGTGGGTGGTGAACCCGGACCTGGCGGATCCGCAGACCGAAACCGACGGCACCGGCCCCTACACGCTCGACGAGTGGCGCCGTGGCAGCACGCTCAGCCTCGTGCGCAACGACGACTACTGGGGTGACCCCGCCAGCAACGGAAGGGTCACCTTCAACTACTTCACCGATGCCAGCGCGCTCGGCAACTCGCTGCTCACTGGGCAGCTCGATCTCGTGACCGCCATCCAGAGCCCGGATTCGCTGGTGCCGTTCGAGGACAACCCCGAGTTCCAGATCAGCGAAGGCACCTCGACGGTGAAGGAACTGCTCGCCTTCAATGACCGCGTGGCCCCGTTCGACGACGCCCGCGTGCGCCGCGCCATCTACTCCGCGGTGGACCGCGAAAAGCTCCTCAGCGCGATCTGGGACGGCCGCGGCACGCTCATCGGCTCGATGGTGCCGCCCACCGACCCCTGGTACGAGGATCTGACCAGTCTCAACCCCTACGATCCAGACCTGGCGAAGGAGCTTCTCGCCGAGGCCGGCCATGCCGACGGGTTCTCCTTCACGCTCCAGACCCCCAACTACGATCCCCACCCGCAGGTGGCGGAGTTCCTGAAGTCTGAGCTCGCCAGGGTGAACATCACCGTGGAGATCGAGACGATCACGTCGGACGAGTGGTACGAGAAGGTGTTCAAGGAGCGCGCCTTCGAGGCCACGCTGCAGGAGCACGTCAACGACCGCGACGTGGTCTGGTACGCCAACCCCGATTTCTACTGGGGCTACGACAATGCCGACGTGCAGCGCCTCGTAGACGAGGCCGAGCAGGCCGCCAGCCCGGAGGAGCAGGCCGAGAAGCTGAAGGAGGCTAACCGGATCATCGCTGGTGAGGCCGCCAGCAACTGGCTCTACCTGTTCCCGCAGATCGTGGTTGCCCACGCGGACGTGGCGGGCTTCCCCGTCAACGGGTTGAACTCGCAGTTCCACGTCTACGACATCACTAAGGGCTGAGAGTTGCCCCTGACCGACCATCGCACCCGGGTGGGCGCGCCATGATCTCCTATCTGGCGCGCCGGCTGGGCTTCCTGCTGCTCAGCTTCGTGTTGGCCATGCTCGCCATCTTCGTCCTGCTGCGCCTCCTGCCGGGAGACCCCGCCAACGCTCTGTTGTCGATCGACGCGACGCCTGAACAGATCGAGGCGGCCCAGGATCAGGTGGGCTCGAACCTGCCGATCTGGCAGCAGCTTCTCGTGTGGCTGGGCGAGGTAATGCGGCTCGACCTCGGAGAATCGTTCATCAGCGGCACCGAGGTGCTGCCGGAGATTGTGCAGCGGCTGGGCGTCACGATTCCCCTCACGCTGATCGCCTTCACGCTGTCCCTGCTCGTGGCCAGCTTCGTCGGGTACTTCGCCGCCACTCAAGCCCACACCCGGCTGGGCGTGCTGTTGTCGGGGCTGTCTCAGGTGGGCATCGCGGTGCCCGTGTTCTGGATCGGCATCCTGCTGGTGTGGATCCTCGCGCTCCAGTTGCGGCTGTTTCCGTCCGGCAGTTTCCCACGCGACGGCTGGGCTGACCCGGCAGGGGCGCTGCGCTCGCTGACCCTCCCGGTGCTCACCATCGTCGCTGTGATGAGCGCGTCGCTGACCCGCTACGTCCGCTCCGCCACGCTCGACGTGCTCGATTCCGACTACCTGCGCTTCGCACGTGCGCTGGGCGCCGGCAGGGGAGAGGCGTTCGTCGCGCACGGGCTACGCAACGCGTCGGTGCCGGTGATCTCGATCCTCGGCATCGAGTTGGCCTCGACGCTGCTGGGCGCCGTCGTCGTCGAGTCCGTCTTCACGCTGCCGGGCTTGGGCTCCATGCTCACCAAGGGCATCGAACAGCACGACTACCCGAGCATCCAGGGGGTGCTGCTGGTGACCACCTTCTTCGTGCTGATCATCGGCTTCCTGGCCGACGTGGCCCAGCGCCTCGTCGACCCGCGCCTGCGCACCACCCTGTCGGGAGCGGACGCATGAGCGCGCCGGTGGAGCTGCCCACCCAGGTGGAGGCCGCGCCCGAGGTGGCGGGGCGCGCCCGGCTACCGCTGACACTCGTGGTGGGTGCGGCCTTGCTGCTGTTCGCCGCCGTTGTGGCGCTGACCTCGTTGGTCTGGCTGCCCTACGACCTGGCCGACACCTCCGGTGGCCGGCTCGAGGCGCCCGGTGCTGACCACTGGCTGGGCACCGACAGGCTGGGCCGCGACAGCGCGTCGTTCATCATGGCGGGCACCCGCATAGCCCTGACCGTCGGCATCGGCAGCACCGCTATCGCGGTGGGGATCGGCGTGGTGGTGGGTCTCATCGCCGCGTTCTCACGGGGCTGGGCGGACGACCTGCAGTCGTCCCTGCTCGACGTCGTCATCGCATTCCCCACCCTGTTGCTCGCCATGCTGATCGGTGCTGCCCAGGGTGCGAGCCTGACCTCGGCCGTTGTCTCCATCGGAGTGGCGGCCTCCGCCATCGTCGCGCGGCTGACCCGCGTGCTGGCAAAGCGGCTGCTGCGTCAACAGTTCATCACCGCCGCACGCACATCGGGCACCGGCTGGTGGGGGATCATCCGCCACCACCTCCTGCCGAACATGTGGCCCACGCTGGTGGTGGCCGCGGCGCTGATCTTCGGCGCGGCGGTGCTGGCCGAGGCGAGCCTGTCCTACCTGGGCCTCGGCGTGCCGCCGCCCAACTCCTCGCTGGGGCGGCTCCTGCAGGAATCACAATCGACCGTGCTCACCGCCCCCTGGGGTGCGATCGCTCCGGGCCTGGTGATCGTCGCGATCGTGCTCGGCGCGAACTTCCTCGCCGACGGTCTGCGGGACCGCCTCGACCCCACCAGGAGGGAGCGCCGATGAGCCCCTATATCGAAGTGACAGATCTCAGCGTCGCCGTGGGCGCCGGCCACCGGGTGGTGGACGGGGTCTCGTTCCACGTCGGCGAGGGCGAACGGCTGGGCATCATCGGCGAATCCGGATCCGGCAAGTCCGTGACCACGCTCGCGATGCTCGGGCTGTTGCCCCGCACTCTCAGGGCCGGTGGATCCATCCTCATCGACGGGCAGCAGGTGGTGGGGGCACCCGAGCGCGCGTTGCAGAGCGTGCGGGGGGTGAAGGCCACGATGGTCTTCCAGGATCCCTCCACGGCGCTGGATCCCCTCGCGCGCGTCGAGAAGCTGATCGCCGAGCCCATCCGGCGGCACAGGGGCCTGCGCGGCTCGGCGCTGTCATCCGCGGTCAAGGACGCCCTGGCGGAGGTCTCCCTGCCCTCGGACGACCGGCTGCTGCGAGCCTTCCCCCACGAGATCTCCGGCGGTCAACGGCAGCGGGTCGCCATCGCCGCAGCGCTGGCGTGTCGGCCGCGGGTGCTGATCGCGGATGAGCCGACGACAGCCTTGGACGTCACGGTGCAGGCCGAGATCCTCGATCTGCTGACGCGCGTGGCGGATGCCCATGGCATGGGGCTGGTGTTCGTCTCGCACGACATCGCGGTGGTCTCTGCCACCGTCGAGCGCGCCATCGTGATGCGTTCGGGGAAGGTCGTGGAGGAGGGGCCGGTGGGGCGCCTGATCGAGGAGCCTCAGGACGCCTACACACAACGGTTGATCGGCAGCGCCCGCGCGCTGGACGCTGCCCTGACGACGGGGCGGATCGGATGAGCATCCTGGCACTCGACGACGTCACCTTCCGCTACCGCGGGGCGAGGCAACCGGCGCTCGACGGCGTGAGCATGACGGTGCAACCGGGCCGGAGCCTCGGGATCGTCGGTGAATCAGGCTCGGGGAAGAGCACGGCTCTGTCGCTGCTGCTGGCGCTGCGCGAGCCCAGCGCGGGACAGGTCCTCTTCGAAGGTGAGCCGCTGCGTGCGCGGGACACGGCACAGGTTCGGCGTCTCCGACGTGGCGTCCAGCCGGTGTTCCAGGATCCCTACGCCTCGCTGGATCCGCGGATGAGGATTGACCGGATCGTGGGGGAGCCTCTCTTCTCGCTCGGTATCGAACGCAACGCCGGCGCCCGGCGTCGCCGCGTCGCCGAGGCGCTGGCAGAGGTGGGGCTCGGCGACGACACGCTGAGCCGATACCCGCACGAGTTCTCCGGCGGACAGCGCCAGCGCATCGCGATCGCCCGTGCCCTGGCGACGGAGCCCTCGGTGCTGGTGGCCGACGAGCCGGTCAGCGCGCTCGACGTGACCACCCGGATCGACGTCATCGCCCTGCTGGACAGGCTGCGGAGGGAACGGGGGTTGGGCATCGTGATGGTCTCCCACGACATCAGCGTGGTCGCGGCGCTGTGCGACGACGTCGCGGTGCTGAAGGACGGCCGGCTGGTGGAGGCAGGGGAGACGCTCCCGCTGCTCACGAGCCCCAGGCATGCCTACACGCGCCAGTTGATCTCGGCGATCCCGAGGCTGACTCCGCCAGTCGCGTGAAACCCCGCATAGGGTGGAGAAATGGAGTGGAACAACTACCAAGCTGTCCTGTTCGACCTCGATGGAGTCATCACCCCCACCGCTGAGGTGCACATGCGCGCCTGGGCGGAGATGTTCAACAGCTTCCTCGGCACACGCAGCGGACAGGCCCCGTACACCGATGACGACTACTTCGAGTACGTCGACGGCAAACCCCGCTACGACGGGGTACGCGACTTCCTCCGCTCCAGGGGGATCGTGGTGCGCGAGGGTGAACCCACCGACGACCCCAGCGAACTGACGGTCTGCGGGCTGGGCAACCGCAAGAACGAGGCGTTCAACACCATCATCGAGCGCGACGGCGTGGATCCGTACCCGGGATCCGTTGCCCTCATCGAGCAGTTGGCGGCCTCCGGGCACAAGATGGCGGTGGTCTCGTCCTCGAAGAACGCGCCGGCCGTGCTGCGCGCCGCCAAACTCGCCGAGCACTTTCCGGTGATCGTCGACGGGAACGTCGCCACCGAAGCCGGCATCGCGGGCAAGCCCGCCCCTGACACCTTCGAACACGCCGCCGCCATGCTGGAGGTGCCCACTGAATCGTCCGTCGTGATCGAAGATGCGATCTCCGGCGTGCAGGCCGGCGCGGCCGGCAGCTTCGGCCTGGTCGTCGGCGTCAACCGAGGGGTTGGCCGAGACGCGCTCAGCGAGGCCGGCGCCGACATCGTGGTCGACGACCTGCAGGAGTTGGTCTCGTGAAGGTCCGCCAGATCAGCAGCGACCCGCTGAACCGCTCCCGATTCCCGATCGAGCCGTGGCGCTTCGTCGAATGCGAACCCAGGAGCGAGGATGTGGGCACCACCGAGACGCTGTTCGCCCTCGGCAACGGCTACCTCGGCATGCGCGGGAACCCGGAGGAGGGCCGCACCAGCTACGCGCACGGCACCTTCATCAACGGCTTCCATGAGACCTGGCCCATCCAGCACGCCGAGGAGGCCTTCGGCTTCGCGCACACCGGCCAGACCATCGTCAATGTGCCCGATGCCAAGGTGCTGAAGGTCTACGTCGACGACGAGCCGCTCTCGCTGTCCGTGGCGGATCTGGACAGCTATGAGCGCGCCCTGGATCTGCGTTCCGGACGCCTCGTGCGCACCGTCGTGTGGCGCACCCCCGCGGGCAAGGTGGTGGAGATCAGGAGTTCCCGCATGGTCTCGTTCACGGACCGGCACCTGGCGCTGATGGAAATCGAGATCACGCTGCTCGAGGGAGGCGAGGCCCCCGTCGTGGTGAGCTCGCAGATCGTCAACCGGCAGGACGGCTACACCGATTACCGGCCTCCGGAGGAGCCCGAGGGATTCGACCCGCGCCGCACCAACAAGTTCCACGAGCGGGTGCTCAACCCCGAACTGAACTGGAACCAGGGCGAGCGCATGATGCTGGGCTACCAGACGGCGCACTCCGGCATGACCTTGGCCGTGGGCGCGGATCACGCCCTGGTCACCGACAACCAGTTCGAGTCGATCATCTCCACCATCGACGACGTGGGCAAGCAGGTCTACCGGGTCGAGGCGAAGCAGGGCGAACCTATCGTGGTGCGCAAGGCGGTGGCCTATCACACCTCCCGCGGCGTCCCCGTCGAGGAACTGGCCGACCGGTGCCGCCGCACGCTCGACCGGGTGCGCGACCAGGGCTTCGACTACTTCTACGACAAGCAGCGCGCGTGGCTCGACAACTTCTGGCGCGACTCCGACGTGGTGATCGAGGGCCAGCCCGCCCTCCAGCAGGCGGTGCGCTGGTGCCTGTTCCAGTTGGCGCAGGCGTCGGCGCGGGCAGATCAGATGGGCATCCCGGCCAAGGGCGTGACCGGTTCCGGCTACGAGGGCCACTACTTCTGGGATACGGAGATCTACCTTCTGCCGTTCCTGACCTATACCTCGCCGCGGGCCGCCCGCAATGCGTTGCGCTCGCGGGTCATCATGCTGCCGCAGGCGCGCGAACGGGCCGCGGTGGTCTCGCAGCGGGGCGCGCTGTTCCCGTGGCGCACCATCAACGGGGAGGAGGCGTCGGCGTACTACGCCGCTGGTACCGCCCAGTACCACATCGACGCGGACGTGGCCTTCGCCTTCGAGAAGTACCGCGACCTCACCGGGGATCAGGGCTTCATGTACCGCGACGGTGCCTCCGTGCTGGTGGAGACCGCCCGCATGTGGGCGGATCTCGGATTCTGGCGCACCGACGCCGAGGGGGTGCGGACCTTCCACATCCATGGCGTCACCGGCCCCGACGAGTACACCGCGGTGGTCAACAACAACCTCTTCACCAACGTCATGGCACGCGCCAACCTCACCTACGCGGCCTCCCTCATCAGGGAGATGCGTGAGGTGGATGAGACCGCGTTCAACCGGGTGGCCGAGGAACTCGACCTCGACTGGGACGAGGTTGACGAATGGGAGGCCTGCGCCAAGGGCATGTTCATCCCGTTCGACGAGACCTTCGGGATCCATCCGCAGGACGAGAAGTTCCTGTCGTCAGAGATGTGGGACCTCGAGAACACGCCTGATGACAAGCGGCCGCTGCTGCTCAACTACCACCCCCTGGTCATCTACCGCTTCCAGGTGCTCAAGCAGGCCGACGTCGTGCTGGCGCTGTTCCTGCAGGGGGACCAGTTCACCGCGGAGGAGAAGAAGGCCAACTTCGAGTACTACGACCCGATCACCACGGGCGACTCCACCCTCTCCAGCGTGGTGCAGTCCATCCTCGCGGCGGAGGTGGGCTACCAGGACATGGCCATGTCCTACTTCCTCTCCGGGCTGTTCGTCGACCTCGCGGACCTGCATTCCAACGCCCGCGACGGCGTGCACATCGCCTCCACCGGCGGCGTGTGGAACGCGCTGGTGCACGGCTTCGGCGGGCTCCGCGATCACGGCGGGCGCCTCGCCTTCGACCCGCGTCTACCCAAGGACTGGCCGTCGCTGACCTTCCCGCTGACCGTGCGCGGCTCCCGCATGCGGGTGAGGCTGGAACGCGAGGCGATCTGCTTCGACGTGGAGGAGGGCGGCCCTGTCGAGCTGTCGGTCCGCGGGGAGGCCGTCACAGTGTTCCCCGGCACCCCGGCCACCGTTGCGCTCGATGGGCAGGGGCCCGTGCTGCCGTCGTTGGTGGGCAGCCATCCCGTGGTGGGCGGCCGCCGCGAGGACGGCTCCGTGGTGCAGGCCGTGCTGCCGGAATCGCATCCGCAGGAGATCACCGAGGAGGTGTCGTGAGCCTTGAACTCACCGGAGTGGCCCCCGAATTCTTCGAGACCAGGCCCCGGCCGGACGGCTTCGAGGCGGTGGGCGACGGCAGGCTGCGTCGCCTGAGCGTCGAGTTCGGTGAGGGATGGCGCCTGCTCCACGACACCGTCGATGCGGGTGGCGCCGAGTTCCAGCACGCCTCCGGCGTGACGGCTGTGGTCCACCTGTCGTCAGGGCCGCGGATGAGGCTCCAGGTGACGCTCACCTCGGAACTCGACGATGTGATCACCGTCCCCGGCGCGCTGCTGCGCGTGGAGGGCGAACAGGCGCCCATCTGCTGGCTGGCCGAGGCCTCCGGAGAGATCGTGTTGCCGTCGGAACGCGGGCCTGGCCTGCTCACGCAGCGCCGGGGGCTGTGCACCGACGGGCCGGAGCCCGGCACCGCCTACCTCCTGGAGGCCGAGCCGATGCTGCGGCCGAAGGCCACGCTTGCGGCGGCCTGGACCTACGAGGCGCTCGAGGGGGACATCCTCGACGTGCCGGGGGAGCCGTCGTGGTTCCCCATTGACCGTTACCCGCCCCTGGGGCAGAGCATCGAGCTGAGCATGCCCGACGGGCTCGTGGTGGCACGCGACGACGTGCGAGTCACCGAGACCGACGGCGAGTTCGAGCTCTTTCCCGGCCCCGGGCTCACCACGGTGGCCGTGTGGGGGCCTGCCGGCCGGACGCTCCTGGAGATTGGTTCGCACCGCGGCATCGAGGAGTTGCGGGAGCAGGTCGCGAGGGAGCGTTTCGTCGACGACTGCTGGGCCTATGTGGCCGTGCGGCACATGATGGAGAGCTGGGCACCCGACGAGCTGCTGGACCGGGTCGACTTCGTGCTGGGCCAGGTGCTGGAGACGCCGACGGCGTGGTCAGCGGCAGCGGCGCATCTGGCCTCGCAACTGGGGTTGCCGCTGGAACAGGAGGCGCAGGACGCTGCCACCCAGGTGCTCTCCCGCGGTCGCGCCGAGGACGTGATCGTCTTGGCCACGCACGGGCTGATCCCCATCGACCTGCTGGGCGGGGGCTGGCCGGTGGGCAACTTCACCGCGCTGGGCGTCGAGGCCATGGCGAGCATCGGCTACGGCCGGGTCCGTTCGGCCGGGGCGCCGCTACGGGGGCGAGACGTCGCCATCGCCAAGCTGTTCGCAGCGGGGCTGGGGGAGACGGAGCAGGGGCTGCGGGCCTCGGCCTGCGCCATGGTGGCGGAGCGGCGCCTGCTGTGCACGCTGTCCGAGCAGCCAGACACGCGGGAGCTGGCCTGGCTGTCGGTGGGGTGAGCTGGTGACACAAGTCACACCGCACCGGTGACATCGCACCCTGCCGCCGTCGGCCCTCCGGGGCGAAGCTGGAGGCATGACAGACACCGCAGCCATTCAGCTCACCGGGCTCAGCAAGAGCTACGGGCCCGTGACCGCCGTCGACAGGCTGGACCTCGACGTGCCCGCGGGCCAGATCCTGGCGCTGCTGGGCCCCAATGGGGCCGGCAAGTCCACCGCCACCGAGATGATCATCGGCCTCACGGCTCCCGACGCGGGGAAAGCCGAGGTCTTCGGGCTCGACCCCATCGCGGCCGTGCGCACCGGTCACACCGGCGCGATGCTGCAGAACGGGGCGCTACTGGCCGACACCACCGTCGGCCGGCTGCTGCGTATGATGCACGGCATCCACCTCAGCCCCCTGCCGCTGGCAGATGTCATCGAGATGGCCGACGTCGGCGGCATCCTGAAGTCCAGCACCTCCAAACTATCCGGTGGTCAGGCGCAGCGGGTGCGTTTCGCGCTGGCGATCATGGCGGACCCTCAGCTCATCATGCTCGATGAGCCCACCGTCGGGCTCGACGTGGACGCCCGCCGCCGCTTCTGGCGGATCATGGGCTCGCTGGCGGACTCGGGCCGCACCGTGGTGTTCGCCACCCACTACCTGGACGAGGCCGACGAGTTCGCCGACCGGATCGTCGTGCTGAACGAGGGCCGCGTGGTGGCCGACGGAACTGGCGCCGAGATCAAGGCGCGGGTGGGTGGACGGCACGTGTCGTTCACCGGCCCGGAGCGCGACTGGTCGGTACTCGACGCGGTGGTGAGCGTGGAACGCGACGGCGACCGGGTCACGCTCAACAGTTCGGACGCCGACGCCACGCTCCGCGCCCTCTTCACCGGCCCCGACGCCGGCGCAGTCGCAGATGTCGAGGTGGCCTCCGTCCGCCTCGAGGATGCCTTCCTCTCGCTCGTTTCCTAAGGAGCCATCATGACCACCGCCACCCTCAGCCCCACCCGCCCCGTCGCTCGCTCGAAGAGCTCGGCGGCCAGGACGTGGCACTACTTCGTCCATTCGCTGGGCGCCATGCTGCGCGACTGGAGCTTCATGGCCTTCATCATCGCGCTGCCGGTGACGATGTACCTGTTCTTCGCTGGTATCTACGGCGACCAGGAGGCCTACGGCGGCGTCACCGTCGCCGCCGTGATGATGGTCACCATGGCCACCTACGGCGGGCTGGGTGCCGCGATGAACGCCGGCGCCGTCATCCAGTCGGAACGCTCCTCGGGCTGGTTCCGGCAGTTGATGATCAGCCCGCTCACCCCGTCGGGATTCGTGACCGTGAAGGTCGCCACCGCAGTGTGCGCCGTCATCCCCGCGCTGCTCGCGGTGTTCATCGCGGGCATCATCCGCGGGGTACGGCTGCCGCTGGAGACCTGGCTGGCCACCTTCGGGGCGCTGCTGGCGGCCCTGCTGCCGATGGTGTTCCTCGGGCTGGTGATCGGGCTGTGGTTCAAGCAGCAGACCGCCACCGCCGTGACCACGTTGACCATGCTGGCGCTCGCGATGATCGGCGGCCTGTGGTTCCCCGTCGACATGATGCCCGGCTGGATGCAGCCCATCAGCAAGTCGCTGCCGTCGTACTGGGCGGGCAGGATCGGAATGTGGCCCGTCCTCGGCGGCGAGTTCCCGTGGCGCGGCGTGCTGATCATCGGTATCTGGACGCTTGGCCTGCTGGCGCTCGGCGGCCTGGGCTACCGTCGGGCTGTGCGCACCTCGCGCCGCTGACCGAAGGCACGCATGGACACCGTCACCGACGAGAGCCTGGCCCCCGCCTACGACCCGGGGGCCGAAGGCCTGCCCTGGTATCGGCGGGCGCTGCGGCAGGGAGCCGGTTACTCCGCGCCCAGTGCGTTGTTCGTGCTGGTTCCCATCCTGTTCAGCTGGGATGCGCCACCGGCCACGCTGGCCGCCGTCATCTTCACCTCAGTGCTGACCGGGTTCTTCTTCCTGGGCACATCCCTGGTGATGCACTGGCCCGAATGGAAGCGGTGGCTGTGGCTGCTGGGGTTGATGGGAGCCATCTCGTTGATGGCGTTGGTGCCGGATTCCGGCCGCCCGCTGTACTTCGCGGCCTACGTGACCACCAGCGCCGCGGTGCTGTTCGTCTTCCGTCAGTCGTGGATCGTGATCACCGTGGTGTCCGTGTTCGCCGCAGGCCTCTCCGCCATCATGCGGGACATGTTCGGCGTGGTGATGGGTGCCATGGCCTTGGCGATCGCGCTGTCCATCGCCCTGGGCCTGGAGGCCGAGCGCACCCGCAGGAAGCTGAAGGTGGCCGAGGATCGGACCGCGGTGCTCGCCGTCGCCGCCGAACGCGAACGGATCAGCCGGGACCTGCACGACATCCTCGGCCACTCCCTGACCACCATTGCCGTCAAGGCTGACCTGGCCGAGCGGCTGGTGGGGCGCGACGACGACGCCGCGCGCACCGAAGTCGCCGGGTTGGGCGCCGTCGCACGTCAGGCCCTGGCCGATGTGCGCGCCACCGCTTCGGGTATGCGTGAGGTTCGGCTCGCCACCGAGGTCGCCGCAGCGCGCTCCGTGCTGACGGCGGCGGGCGTGGAGGCCGACACGCCCACGGCGCTGCCGGTGCTCGACGATGCTTCCTCCGAACTGCTCGGCTACGTGGTGCGGGAGGCCGTCACCAACGTGGTGCGCCACGCGGACGCGGCGCGCTGCACGATCGCCTATGCCGACGGTGTGCTCACCGTCGCCGATGATGGCCGGGGGCTGAACGGCGACGAGAGCGGCGGCTCGGGGTTGATCGGCCTGCGGCATCGCATCGAGGGCGCCGGCGGTGAGTTGACAGTGTCGTCGAGTGGTGGCACGACGGTGGAAGCGAGGCTGCCATGACCACGTTGCTGATTGCCGATGACCAGACGCTGATCCGCACCGCCCTCGCGACGATGCTCGGGCTGGAGGCCGACCTGGAGGTCGTCGGCCAGGCTGGCACGTGCGGGGAGGCCGTGCGCGTCGCGGGGGAGACGCAGCCGGATGTGGTGTTGCTCGATGTGCAGATGCCTGACGGTGGGCTCGGGGTGGACGATGGTATCGACGCCATCCCCGGGATGCTCGCGGTGGCGCCGTCCGCGCGGATCGTTGTGGTGACCACGTTCGGCCGCCCCGGCTACCTTCGGCGGGCGCTGGAGCAGGGGGCCGTCGGGTTCCTCGTGAAGGACACGCCCGTGGATCGTCTGGTGGAGTCGATCCGCCGGGTGGCGCAGGGCCTGCGTGCCGTCGACCCGGAGTTGGCGGCGGCCTCGTTGAGCATCGGCGCCTCGCCGCTGACGCAGAAGGAGGCGCTGGTGCTGGCGGCCTCAGCCGGTGGGGCGAGCACGGTGGAGATCGCGCAGTCGGTGCATCTGTCCGAAGGCACGGTGCGCAACTATCTGAGTTCGGCCATCGGAAAGTTGGGCTCCCGCAACCGTGCCGAGGCCCTGCGCACCGCCACCGACAACGGCTGGGTCTGACGCCCCGCACTACTCAGTGGGGTGTAACGAAGGGGGCAAGAGACACGTAGGGTCGAGGGTATGAAGATCTGCATCATTGGTGGCCACGGAAAGATCGCCCTCCTCCTGCACCCTTTGCTGGTGCAGTCAGGGCACGAGGTGGCGGCGCTGATCCGCAACCCGGACCATGCCTCGGAGGTGGAGGAGACAGGTGCCGCTGCTGTCGTGGCGGATGTCGAGCATCTCGACACCGAGCAGTTGGCCGAACAGTTCGCGGGCTTCGACGCCGTCATCTGGTCCGCCGGCGCTGGCGGTGGCAACCCCGAGCGCACCTACGCGGTGGACCGGGACGCGGCCATTCGCGCCATCGAAGCGGCCTCGAATGCCGGGGTGTCGCGTTTCGTGATGGTGTCCTACGTGGGTTCCGGGCGAGACGACATCCCTGCGGACAACCCCTTCAGCCACTACGCCACGGCCAAGGCTGAGGCCGACGCGCACCTGAGGTCGTCGGCGTTGAACTGGACCATCATTGCGCCGGGTCAGCTCACCGAAGACGAGCCCACGGGGCTGATCGAGTACGGCGAGCACGTGACCCAGGGGGAGACCTCGCGAGGCAACGTCGCGCATGTGCTTGCACTGGCCGTGGCCCGCGCGGACCTCGCCGGGGTGACCGTCTGGTTCCGTGACGGCGTGCATCCCATCGATCTGGCGCTGGACTCCCTAGTGCGCAGGCAGAGCGGGGAGACCGTCAGCTCACTGACGGAGGGTGTGGGGCCGGATGGCCCGTTCATCCAGGGGGTAGACGCAGACGTCCCCCGGGACTAGCCCGGGGGACGTCGACGGCTCATTCAGCTCACTTGCCGCCGTTGACGGCCTGCTTCAGCTTGGTGGCGGGCTTGAACGCGGCGGAGGTGCTGGCCGCGATCTCGAGGGTCTCGCCCGTCTGGGGGTTGCGGCCCGTGCGGGCAGCGCGAGAGCGGGTTTCGAACGTGCCGAAGCCGGGGATCGCCACCTTGTCACCCTTGGCGAGGGCGTCGGTGATCGCCTCAGCGAGGGCCTCGATGGCGCGCTCGGCAGCAGCGGCCGACAGGTCGGTGGACGAGGCGACGGCCTCGACGAGTTCACGCTTGTTCATTCTCATTCTCCTTCAGTGGTCCGGGTGGACCGTAGCGGCGTGCGGTGCCTAGGCACCAACGTCGGCGTGCTTCGCTCGCGCGACGCGTTGCATAGAGCCTAGCCACGGTTTGGCGCAGTACCGGGGATTTCGGGCAGGTCTAGCCTCGTTGAGTCGCAGAAAAACCCCAGCGCGGCTGGGAAGTGGGTACCTCAGTAGTCGGGGCGACAGGACTCGAAGACGATTCAGGGCCCTACTGTGCCGCCGGCTTGACTACGTGTAATGTAGGTTTGGCTAGGTGTTTCACCTGGTCTAGGCTGCGTCACGGGAGCTCAGTAAACGACACTGTTTGCCATCCGCTATTGCACGTTTATCGCACGACGTGGCAACAGGAGGGAGGATTGTGGTCCGAAACAGCACGTCTCCGAGCCAGCCGCGTCGACGGCGTCGTGGCTTCGGAGCGATCCGTCGACTTCCCTCCAAACGATACCAAGCCAGCTTCCTCAGCCCCGATGGTGAGCGGATAGTCGCGCCGACGACCTTCGAGGTGAAGATGGATGCCGAGGCCTGGCTGGCCATCAACAGCGCTGCGATCGCGGAGGGGCGGTGGAGGAAGCCCGTGGCTGCTTCCCCGGCGGACATCACCTTCCAGGAGTACGCGGAGGACTGGCTCCGACGGCGTGAGTTGAAGCCGCGGACCCGTGCGGAGTACGAGCGGTTGCTGGCGCTCTTGATGGAAGGATTCGCTGCCAAGCGGATTGATGCGATCACCCCGGACGTCGTGCGTCGGTGGTACGAGTCGCTCGACCCGACACGACCCACCCGCCGCGCTCATCAATACGATCTTCTTCGCACGATCATGGGCACGGCCGGTGATGAAGAAATCATCGACGCCAGCCCTTGCCGTATCCGCGGGGCTGGGAAGGCTAAGCGTGCTCGACAGATCCGGCCCGCCACCTTGGCGGATCTCAAGGTGATGACTGGGGCGCTTCCCGAACGGTGGCGGGTGCTCCTGCAGCTCGCCTCCTGGTGCGCCTTGCGATTCGGCGAACTCACCGAGCTGCGCCGCATGGACGTCGATCTGGACAATGGGGTGCTTCGCATCTCTCGTGGCGTTACCTGGGTACACGGCGAGCCCATCATCGGCGATCCGAAGTCCCAGGCTGGTGTCCGCGACGTTTCCATCCCTCCGCATCTGGTACCCGACCTGGAAGCCCACCTTGCGCGTTTCGTCGGGCCCCGTCGCGATGCCCTGGTCTTCACTGCCGTAGGGGGACCCGGGCACTTGAACCACGGCACCTTCTACAAGGCGTTCCGTCACGCCCGCGCTGAGGCGGGGCGGGAGGATCTGCGCTACACGACATGCGTCACACCGGGGCCGTGATGGCCGCCCAGGCGGGCGCCACGACCAGGGAGCTCATGGATCGGCTGGGGCATACGACGTCGGAGATGGCCATGCGGTATCAGCACGTTGCCGAAGGACGACAGGCCGAGATCGCGCGGCGCTTGTCGGCGATGGCGGGGGAGTAGCGACCTCGGGGGGACGGGGCCGCGCGGTCAGAGGGAACGAGCGCTCATGCCGATGTGCGCGACTTCGCGCTCATGCCAACGTGCGGATGTTCAGGTCGGCGGACCCGAAGCGCGGTCGTCTCCGAGGAGCCGACATGCGTAGCCTGTGGGAGTGCGCGGCTAGCTCGATGCCCTCGCCTGTCTAGACCGGAGCACGATGCTCTGGACGTCGGCGGTGTCTCCACTGGTGTCGAGCTCTACGACGACCTGCACCGCGACTTCACTGTTTGCCTCGAAGTAGTGGTCGTTGAGTTCCCCGTAGAGACTCATTGTCTCGCCTTCATCGATGAACCAGTCGCCCTTGAAGACGGCACCTTCGAGGTTGATGAGAGCCTCCGCTGTCGCGGTGACGGTATGCGTAGTCTCGTCTTCGTCGAACTCGAACTCTGTGACCTGATCGATGTCGCTGATGGAACAGGTCTCCATTGCCGGCAACTCAAACTGCACGAACTCTGGGTACTCATAGTCGCCGCCGTAGACCATCTGCTGCGAGATCTCTTCCCCTGCCAGCGCGTAGAGGGCATTTGTGGCCGCGGCCACCAGGGCAACATGAGCGGCAGTTGCTTCCACCTCCGCTATGGCATTCAGGATATTCTTAGCGCTCCCGACGCGCCGTCGATCCAACTTGTGCTCGTCAAGGTCAGTGAGCAGATCATGATGGATCGTCCTCGAGTCTCCGGATAGAAACCCCTTATCCGCTGTCACGAACAGCACCTTCTCGTCGTCTCCGAGCTGCCCTAGCACAGCGAGTACCGTCTCCCAGATCAGTGTGTCGCGGAAGCCGACCGATACCAGCTTCTGCTTCGCGTCGATCTCCATGAAGGGGCGTCGGCGTGCGAGATCTCGCTTGAGGATCGCTGTGGCCGAGACGTCGGGCACCGGTGCGACGGCGACATTGTCTCGATTTAGGACGGCCTCGAACGCGGCATCCAGATCGGCTTCGATCTGCTCGAAGCTCGCTTTCAGATGAGCAGCCGTTTGGGTCACATCGACTCCGGCCTTGGCCATGTCGCCAACCCCCTTCGCGGCCTGCTCATGAGCGTGATTGGCAGCTTCGCGACGTTGCCTTCGCAGCTCGTCGATCACGACCTGCGGGTACACGACGGTAGCGTGACCGCGCGCCGCCAGCTCCAGCAGCTTCTTGCCGGGCGCGCCGGCCAGCCAAGGGTCGCTGCGGAGCGCGTTTGTGTCGAGCACGACGGTGAGCATGCGCACCATCATGCCTCACCGGGCGCGGGCGGTCATCCCGAGAGTCGTACGTCCGCAGACGCGGAGTTGCGGTCGTGTGAAACTGTCGAGTCCCAGACATCGCACCATCAAAAAATGAGCATGCTTCGAAGAGGAACTTACTGTTAGCCCGGCCCAGCGCTTCGAGATGGCCTGCGGAATGCCGGAAGTATCGAGCACTCATGGCCCTTGTTCCAGTTGACTGTCAGAGCTGTATGTAACGATGAAGCAAGATCTGGGAACGCCCAGAGCTAAGACAGAGTGATGGGGGTTCCTGTGACCATCTGGGACACTGTTGACCGGCTGGATGAGGAGCAAAAGGATGTGCTCGTCCTGGTTGCGGATGAGCCCCGAGCCACGGCGCTGCCGGCAAGAGTGTGCGAAGTCTTGGACTTGGAGCGCGACGAAGCTCTCATGGTGGGCGCCGAGTTACGCTAACTCGGACTCGCTGTCGAAGATGTTTCGTTGGCGTGCGAGATCGCGCTCACACCGAAGGGGAAACGTGTCGCAGAGCACATCATGGAGAGCCGTGCCACTGGCCCAGACCGGGCCGATGCGGTAGAGACCGCAATGCTGCGGTGGCTCCAATCAGTGGACACAGCGAGCCCGCAGAACTTCTACGCCCACGGACAGCCGGAAGGGCTGGATGCCTCGGAGGAGGAAGTGGTTCACGCCGCGGACGCGCTCATAGAGAGCAATCTGGCAACAATGGTTGGACCTAGACGGGCAGACGGCCGCATCGTCGCGATGCGAGTCACGTCGACGGGTAGGGCTGCTGCGAGGTCGGGCAGGCCGATTTCCCATTTCATGCGCGCCGCTTCGACGAGCATCGACTACAGCACCAACACTTCAATCAGCGGTGACATGGCGGGCGCTATCCAGGGTGGGCGCGGAAACGTGCAGACCGTAACCTTTGATTGGGAGCGCCGGGCTGAGTTCGTGCGCGCAGTTGAGGATGTACTAGCTGATGTCGCGGATGAGTCGGCGCGGAGTGAGTTGCTGGCACTACGGGCAGTCGCCGCCGATCCCCAGGTGCCGAAGGAGGTGGTGCGGGAGAAATGGACGGCCGTGATGGCGTCCGTGTCATCAGTTCTGGATGTGGTGGTGAAGCTGGCCCCATTAGCCGCTCTTCTGGTGGGATAGATGCCGCTTGTCGGCAACCCCACGGACGCACTCATCTGCCGCGGTGTGCGAGGGAAACTTGGCGGCTGCCGGTCACTGAGCACGAGTTGACAGTGGCTGCCACCAAATCCGCAGAGGGTGGAGTCAAGGTCTGGTTAGTCTCCGGTGAGGGCACGCGAAGCAGCGAACGATCTATCCGGCTCAAGATCGATCTGAATGGACCAAAACGGGGCGAGTTCGAGGTAGGAATGTAAAACGACAGTGCGCAACTATACGACGAGTCGTGTGACTTTCGGGCCCTCCTTGGGCAAGATGATGCCAATCAATTCGGAGAGGCCCAAGCGCATCGACTCCGCCGCCAACACTCATACCGGTTCTGCTCGCCCGCGACGCCCCTCCACTTCCGCTTCGAGCAGGCTGAAGAAGTGATCGGAGGCTGATGTGACGAACACCTCGTCAGGGTTGTGACGGTCTAGGAGGGCGCTGAACAAGGCGCGATCTCTGCGTCGCGTTCGAGGTGGGTGGCGGGCGGACGCCACCAATGGGCCGTCGAGCGGCATTTCAGGTCAGCACTCTGGGTGCGACAACGGGGTCTTTCCGCCCGTCCTTTGGGCATTTCGCGCGGCTGTCGGGGCGGCTGCAAGGGGGCCGGCCGCGACCGGTCAGCCCAGGACCCAGGTCCCGTTCTGGTACTGCAGGCCCATGGTGAGGAGGCGGCGCAGGTTGAGTGCTGCGACGCGGTGGTGGAGCCAGTTGTTGTTCTTCTCCACGCCGCGGTAGGGGACGCGACGGGCTCCGTGGGTAAGCCAGGCGATGGAGCGTTCGACCATCGGACGGTGCTGTCGGTAGGTGGCCTGGAAGCTTTCGTCGGTAGCGCGTTTGCGGTGCGCGCGTTGAAGCAGGTCGTGCTCGTGGAGCACCAGTTTGCGGCCGCGTTTGGCGGTGGTGCATCGGGGTCGCAGTGGGCAGCCCGAGCAGGCGGACTCGAAGGTGACGGTGTTCTTGGCCGACACCGGTCGGGTGACGCCGGCCGGGCAGGTCACCGTCCCGGCGTCGGTGTCACGGACGAAGTCGTCGAGGGTGAACCCGTCGGGCACCGCCGGCCGCAGCGGCCAGGGCTTGATGATCGGTTCGTGGCCGGCCTGGTCGAGGTCGTGGAGCATCTCGCCGGTGCCGTAGGCAGAGTCGGCCAGGACCTCGACCGGCTGGCCTTCGCCGATCGTGGTGTCCTCGGCGAACAGGGCCGCGCCCACGTTGGCGTCGGAGTTCGCAGGGCCGCTGGACTTGGTCGCCTTGACCGCAGTGGTCAGCCCTGTGTCGGGCTCGACGACCACGTGGGCCTTGTAGCCGTCCTGGCGCCGTTCGCGGGTCTTGTGGGCGTGCCGGGTGTCGGGGTCGACGGTCGAGATCACCCGGTCCGGCGCGGTCCGCCGCGCGATTCGCCAGCGGCCGTCGGTGCCGTCGGAGTCCTCGGCCGGCTCGACGTCTTGGCCCGCGACCAACGCCAACAGGGCGACCGCTTCGGCCGGCTTTCCGCCGTTCTTGGTGATCGTCTCGATGTCGAGGGCGGCGAGCAGCGCCAGCGCATCGTTGACCAACGCGGTGACCAGCTCATCGCGCGCCGCGGGATCGTCCCACAAGATCGGCGGCTTCCCTGCCGAGCTGTAGTCCTGACCGGTCAGCACAGCCAGCCGGATGCACTCGGTGGCGATCAGGTCCTTGGCGCCGGGCACCTCGCGACCGACTCGGCGGATCTGGGCGATCAACTGGGTAACGGTGTCCTGGCGGGCAACCGCGTCATCGAGGATCGTCGAATCCAGCGCCCGGCGCTGCCTGCCCGCCACCGCCCCGGTTTCGGCAATCACGTCGCGGACCACCTCGAAGATCCGCTGCGGACGGTCGCTGGCCGCAAGCCGACGCCGCCAGTAGGTCAACGTCGAGGGATCGAAGCCCGCCTTGTCGATCGCGTATCCGCACGCCGCCTTCCATCGCAGATCGAAGGTCAACGCGTCGACCGCTTCGCGGTCGGAGTGGCCGTACAGCGCCTGCAGCACGATCACCGAGGCGATCACCTCACCCGGGATCGAGGGCCGCCCACGGCCAGAGGGAAACAGGTCCGCAAACAAGGTGCTCGGGAACAGCCGGTCCCGATGCTCGGCCAGCAGCGCGAACACACTGCCCGACTCGAGCAGATGCCCGGCCACCGATTCCACGTCCAGCAGTTCGCGCTGCCGATCAGACTCACCCTGCATACGCACAGGATTTCAGCCCCACCCGCCGACCGTGGGAGGCGCGCCTTTGTTCAGCGCCCTCCTAGGTAGCGCTGTAGCACTTCAGGCTCGGTCAAGTCAGCTCCAGGCCCTTGCTGAGAAAGCCATGTCTCCATATCGGCAACGAGGAGGTCGACGGACTCCGTGTCCGACAAAGGTTTGATGGACCGCATCTGCGCCACCCCTGTCGTGCCGGAGAGCCGGAACCGCTGGCGCACGTAGTGCACAGCGAACTCGAGACGACGAAACCACCTTGGGCTCTGAGTTGCCTCTGCCATCAATATCGCACGGACAGCGCTGACGGGAATGCCCCTGGACTGGGCAGCACTTGCCGCGTACGACCACACACTAGGGCCGATGTCCCTACGTGCTCGAGCCGTGGCGGCGTCACCATGGCCCACCTCTAGCGCACGCGTCAGGCCAAAGTAGGCGGCTGCGGCTGCGGCAGCGGTCCACACAGCATTTAGGAGTTCGTATGGTTGCGGGATCACTCGCTGTGTCCACGGGCTCAAAATCCCGCCTGCTATGCCACCCGTCAGGCTGAGGAGGACACCCGTGGCGCCGGCCAGCAAGTACTTCAGCCGATGCGTCGTCGCGGCAGCTGCCCTCAGTAGGTGCACCAATCCGAAGGAGGTGAACACTGCGAGGCAAATCGTCACAGCCGCGACCGGGCTTGCATGAATTCGGTTTGCCGTGACTGCAACTACAGATGAGACGAGGCCGACAGGCGCCATCCTGAACGCCAGATACCAACCGAGGCTGAACCGTCCGAGCTGTCCCGCCGCGGTAGTTGTGTCGACATAGGCCGCTGGCCAATTGGATCGCATCGCCCCATACAGGCCAACGAGTACGAATGCGCCAGCTATGCCCAGCCCGATGCCGTCTATCACCGGTCAGCCCGTGCGCACATGTGGGATTGCCAACTCGTCACATACTCAGACGGCGACGTCGAGTGGCACCTGCCATTAGCAATTGTGCACACTCTCAAGCCTCCAAGTAAGGAGTCGAAACGCTACCTCCCCGCGTACTCTACGGCACCAACCCAGGGTGGCCGCCGAACGTGGCCTCGTTACCACGATGATCAGAGGGTAGCGCCGTAGCCTGGCTAGTTCTTCGGTGAGGCGTCCCCTCTGATGGGCTTCGGTGAGGCGGGCGATCCAGTCGGTGGCGGTGGCGAACAACACGCGGTGGCTTTGGTGGGCCGCGGCGACCCCGAGGGCGGTGGCGAGGTGGGTTTTACCTGTGCCGGGCGGGCCGAGCAGCACGATGTTGCGGTGTTCAGCCAGCCAGGCCCCTGACGCGAGAGCCTGGATCGGGGCGCGGACGGCGGGTTGGTGGTCGAAGTCGAACTCATCAAGGGTTTTGACCGCTGGCAGGCCTGCTGCGCGGATCCTCAGTTGCGCGCCGGAGGCGTTACGGGCTGCGACTTCGCGTTCCAGGACTGCGGCGAGGTAGTCCTCGTGGGTCCAACCGGTGTCACGGGCATGATCAGCCAGCCGGGCAGCTGCTTCGCTGATCCGGGGCGCTTTCAATGATGCGGCCAGGAAACGGATCTGTTTGAGAGCATCGGTTGCCATCTAGAGTGCCTCACTGTCGAGTCCGAAGGCCTTGTCGTAGTCGGCCAGATCCCTGAGCAGATCAGCATCGACCAACCGGTGTCGGGGTTGTTGGAATCGGTGACGCAGCACCGCTGCGGCTTTGACATGGTCGGGGTCGGTGATCGTGAGGTGTTTGCCCCAGCAGCGACGATGCTCCGCGACCAGGACTCCGGCGTTGCGGACTTTGACGGTATCGAGATCGGCGGTCACGTCAACGCGGGCGCCGATCGCTGAGGGATGGACTGAGTAGTCACAGGTGTCGACCCTGACGTAGTAGTCACGGCCCAAACGGATCTGGTTGCGCCAGCCAAGGTGCAGCATCTGTGGCGGCAACGGTCGCATCCTGGCCAGATCGGCCTCGAGCCGGTCGATCGGGCGGGCCCGCAGTGTTCGGACCTGCCGGGCGTTCGCGGTGGCCAGCCACTGCGTGAACTGGGTGTGTGGACCTTCTCCCTACGCACCGGAGCAGCCGAGATCTCTCCTATGGTCGGATTCGTACATCCGGACTGGCCTTTGAGCACGGTGCGATGTGGCGGTTTGGTTCGTGCGGCTGGGTGATCGGCAAGCTTCGACTGTCATCGCAGCGAACCTTTCGCTTCTTCTCTAGGATCGAGTCGTGACCGATGCCGCCCGCCTTGCTGCTGAGCAGCGGGCGCGTGTGCTCATCGACGAGCAACTCCAGGCCGCCGGGTGGGTTGTTCAAGATGGCAAGGCGATGAATCTGTTCGCTGGTCAGGGCATAGCGGTGCGCGAGGTCGTGATGGCGCCGGGCCACGGGCGCGTCGACTACCTGCTCTACGTGGACAAGAGGGTCGTCGGCGTCATCGAGGCCAAGCCCATCGGCACGACCTTGTCGGGCGTTGAGTGGCAGTCGACGATGTACGCCACCGGGCTCCCTGAGTCCCACCGCAGGCGGGCACGGTTGGTCGACGACCGGCTGCCGTTCGTGTTCGAGGCCTCCGGCAGCGAGACCCACTTCACCAACGGGTTCGACCCGGACCCCCGAGCACGGAAGGTGTTCGCGTTCCCCAAGCCCTCGACGCTCGCCCGGATCCTCCGCGATGCGGACGCCGATCCGGAGCGCCCGACGTGGCGTGCGAAGGCCCGCGCTCTTCCTCCGCTGGATGAAGCGGGGTTGAGACCGGCGCAGATCGTCGCGATCAATGGCGTCGAGCAGTCCCTGGCCGAGCAGCGCTTCGACCGATCGCTCATCCAGATGGCCACCGGCGCCGGCAAGACCTACACCGCGGTCACGCTCGCCTACCGCCTCATCAAGTTCGGCGGCTTCTCACGGGTCCTGTTCCTGGTGGACCGCAACAACCTCGCCGACCAAACCCTGGCCGAGTTCCAGAACTACGCCACCCCCGACGACGGACGCCGGTTCTCCGAGATCTACAACGTCGACAAGCTCACGGGTGCCGGGATGCTGGCCAGCTCGAACGTTGTGATCTCCACGATTCAGCGGGTCCACTCGGTGCTGCGCGGTAACGACGTGGCTGACGCGGATGATCCTCAGCTGGATGGGTACGTCCCGGAGCAGCCGGTCACCGTCGCCTACAACCCTGAGTTGCCGCCGGAAACGTTCGACCTCGTGATCGTGGACGAGGCGCATCGCTCCATCTACGGCGTGTGGCGCGGAGTATTGGAGTACTTCGACGCCCACGTCGTCGGTCTCACCGCAACACCGGGCAAGCAGACGTTCGCGTTCTTCCGCCAGAACCTCGTCTCCTCGTACACCTACCAGGAGTCGGTCTCCGACGGCGTAAACGTCGACTTCGACATCTACCGCATCCGCACCGAGATCACGGAGCAGGGCGGGAGGATCGACGCGGGCACCTTTGTGCCGAAGCTCGACAAGCGCACCCGGGTGCAGCGCATCGAGGAGATCGACGAGGCGGTCGATTACACCGGCGGCCAGCTCGACCGTGCGGTGAGCAACCCAAACCAGATCCGACTGGTGCTAGAGACTTTCCGCGACCGGCTGTTCACCGAGATCTTTCCAGGTCGCTCGGCCGTCCCGAAGACGCTCATCTTCGCGAAGGACGACAACCATGCCGAGCAGATCGTCACACTGGTGAGGCAGGTGTTTGGCAAGGGCAACGACTTCGCCGCCAAGATCACCTACACCGCCACTGATCCCAAGGGGCAGTTGCAAGCCTTTCGCACGTCCCCGAAGCTGCGCATCGCCGTCACCGTGGACATGATCGCCACCGGCACCGACGTGAAGCCCCTGGAATGCGTTTTCTTTCTCCGGGACGTGAAGACCGCGCAGTACTACGAGCAGATGAAGGGTCGCGGCGCCAGGACCATCGCGGCCGCAGACTTCCAAGCAGTCACCCCTGATCCGAAGGCCAAGCAGAAGACCAGGTTCGTGATCGTCGACGCCGTCGGCGTCACCGAGCACGACTTCGTCGAGCCGCCGCTCAACCGAACCCGATCCATCTCGCTGGAGCAGCTGCTCAAGAAGGCGGCGAACCTCACGATCACGGAGGACGAGACCGCGACGCTCGCTTCGCGGCTGTCGGCGCTCGAGCTGCAACTCACGCCGGACGAGCGCTCCGAACTCGACAAGGTGGCCGGGCAGCCGCTCAAGGCGATAGTGCGTGGGCTCGTCGACGCTGTGGATCCCGATGTGCAGGCGACGGCTCTCGAGGCAGCGGGGGAGGGAGTCGATGTCGCGACGGTGGTGGCGCAACTGACTGAGGCGGCGATCGAGCCGTTGGCCGCCAATCCCGAGTTGCGCACCCGCATCATGGAACTGCGCCGCACCCACGATCAAATCATCGACGACGTGAACGCCGACCGGCTCCTCGCCGCCCACGGGGTCGTGGACCCGGAGGAAGCCCGATCGCTGGTCCGCGACTGGAAGGAGTACTTGACGACCCACCGCAACGAGATCACGGCAATCCAGCTGATGGATGAGGCCAAAACGCGCCGCATTCCGTTCGACGCCATCAAGGAGCTTGCCGACCGCATCGCCCGGCCGCCCAGGAACTGGACGCCTGACATGGTGTGGACGGCCTACGAACTGGTAGACGTGGGCAGCGTGCAGCATCGCGATCGGTCGCGCCTCACTGACGTTGTGTCGTTGGTCCGCTATACGCTCGAACTCGACGACGAACTCATCCCGTTCGCCGATACCGTCCAGCGACGCTACGCTGGCTGGCTCCTGTCGCAGGAGCAATCGGGCGCGACGTTCAACGAGAAGCAAAGGTGGTGGCTCGACCGCATGGTCGACGTGATCTCGAACTCCGCCGGCATCACTGCCGATGACCTTGACGAGGCGCCCTTCGACGAGCGCGGTGGCATTTATGGCGCACTCCGCGATCTCGGCGACGGGGCCGGGGACCTGCTTGACGAACTGAACCGGGAGCTCACGGCGTGAGTTCGCTCCCGTCTGGCTGGTCAGTACGCACCCTCGGGGAGATTGCTGACACTGCCTTGGGCAAGATGCTTGACCGAGGAAGGTCTAAGGGTCTCCCTCAGGTGCGCTATCTGCGAAACATTAACGTGCAGTGGGGGCGCATCGATACTGGCCACCTAGCAGAAATGGAGCTGGCCGACGAGGAGCGAGAGCGGTTTAGGGTCCGAGAAGGGGATCTCTTGGTTTGTGAGGGAGGAGAGGTTGGTCGAGCCGCCATCTGGAAGCAGGATGACGAGTACATCGCCTATCAGAAAGCGCTGCATAGAGTGCGCCCCAAGGACGGCATCGCTCCCGAGTACCTGAGATATGCCTTGGAGAATGCAGCACGAACAGGTGCCTTGAAGCCGTTCACGACAGGTTCCACGATCGCCCACTTGCCTCAGCAGAACCTACGTCGACTCCCCATCGCATTGGCGCCCCAGCGAGAGCAACCTATGGTAATTGAAGCCTTGGAGGGCCACCTTTCGCGCATTCAATATGCGCATGAAGCGCTCGAACGAGGCATGCACCGACTCGACGCTGTGACTAAGGCCATTTTGGTTGGCCTGATTCCTGATCGCGATGGCTACCCGAAGGATTGGATCACTGCCACGGTTGGTGACGCTGGGCGGGTTGAGCTTGGCCGACAGCGGCACCCCGACTGTCACTCCGGTCCCAACATGCGCCCCTACCTGCGAGTAGCGAACGTCTTCGAGGATCGAATCGATTCGTCGGACCTTATGGAAATGCACTGGCCGGGTGATAGCTTCGAACGATTCGAGTTGCGGCCCGGCGATATCTTGCTCAATGAAGGGCAAAGCCCGCAGTTCTTGGGACGACCCGCCCTCTACGCAGGTGAGCCGGCCAATGTTGCCTTCACCAACAGCCTAATCAGATTCAGGGCGCGCGCAGATGTCTTGCCAGAGTTCGCCTTGCTCGTATTCCGACGTCACATGCACGCCGGGCGATTCATGCGCGAATCGCGCATCACGACCAACATTGCGCACCTGTCTGCGTCCCGCTTGAAGAGGGTAGAGTTCCCGATTCCCCCAGTCTCGGCTCAGGAAAAGATTGTGGCTGCTGCGACGGATCAGCTGTCTTGTGTCGCGCGTTTGCGCACGTCCGTGACTGGGGCCAAGCGGCGAGAAGGCTTGCTCCGGCGTTCTCTACTCTCCGCTGCCTTCTCAGGGCGTTTGACTCGCCGAGCCTCGGACATCGATCACTTGGAGGAATTCGAGACCGAACTGGAGGGATTGGCCGGATGACCGCGATCTGGGGAGTACACAATGACACGCTGACTGATGAGCTCGTCGACGACGGGTTCATCAGCGTTGGCTGGGACGAGATGAGCGACCTTCGCGCCGTCCCGCACGGGCGGGAGGGGCTAAAGGAGACGCTTGCCCGAGTGATGCCGAACGCCAAGCCGAGGGCCATCGCAGGATGGGCAGGCATTCTGGTTCGACTGCGGGACGAGATGCAACCGGGCGACATCGTCGTCGCGCCATACAAGCCAGACAGCACGATCAACATCGGGATCATCAGCGGCGAGTACGAGTTCGCGGCCGACGCACCCACCCACCGCCACCGGCGGCCGGTCGAGTGGCGCAAGATCGGGCTCTCGCGGACGATCTTCACGCAGCCAGCGCTCTACGAGCTGGGTTCATTCCTGACGATCTTCCGTATCCGCAAGCATGCTGATGAGTTCCTCGCCGCTCTCCGCTCCGGCGATGAGTCGGTCGATGAGATCACTCGCGTGGTCGAGGCCGTCGCGAAGGACGATCCGGACGAGGAGGCAGCCGACGAGCCGCGGGCGTCTCGGATCGAGCGCCACACGCGCGACTTCGTGCTGGAGGCGCTGCACAAGGAGCTCTCCCACTCCGCGTTCGAGGAGTTCACGGCAGATCTGCTCCGCGCGCTCGGCTATCAGGCCAGGGTCACGCAGTACAGCCAGGACGGGGGAGTGGACGTCATCGCACATCGCGATCCCCTCGGCGTCGAACCGCCCCAGATCAAGGTGCAGTGCAAGCATCTCACCAGCACCGTCGGGGCGCCCGAGGTGCAGCAACTGATCGGCACACAGGGCTCTGGGGAGTATCTCCTCTTCGTGACCCTCGGCAGCTATAGCCGTGATGCCGTGTCGATTGAACGCCAGCGCTCGGGTCTCCGGCTGGTGTCCGGCGAGGACCTGGTGACACTGTTCCTGGAGAACTATGCGAAGCTGCCGGAGCGCTGGAGGCTGCGCATCCCGTTGACGCCTGTGCTCGTCGTCGGCGATGCGGCTGGCGTCTGAGGAGTCGTGATGGTGAGAGAGGTGTCCGGTGGCTGACGCGCGTCGGTTGGTCGACAAGATCTGGTCCTACGCGCACGTTCTGCGTGACGATGGTGTCGGGGTACTTGAGTACACCGAGCAGCTGACGTATCTGCTGTTCCTGAAGATGGCGCACGAGCGCGCCACCCGGACACTGCGGCCCGAACAGATCGTGCCGGAGGAGTTTTCCTGGCAGCGTTTGCTCGATGCGGAAGGCGTCAAGCTCGAGACGGCCTACACCGAGATCCTTCAAGGGCTGGGAAAGCAGCCCGGCACCCTCGGCACGATCTTCCGCAAGGCCCAGAACCGGATCCAGGACCCGGCCAAGCTCAAGCGCCTCATCCACGACCTCATCGACAAGGAGCAATGGTCATCGGCCGGCACGGACATCAACGGAGACGCCTACGAGTCACTGCTCGCGAAGGGCGCCTCCGATAAGGGGTCCGGGGCTGGGCAGTACTTCACGCCGCGCTCTGTGATCGCGGCGATGGTGGACTGCGTTCAGCCGACGGTGGCGGACTCCGTCGTCGATCCGGCATGTGGCACCGGTGGATTCCTGCTCGCGGCGCATGAGTACGCCTCGCGCGGGGCTGAGACGATGACGCCGCCGGAGCGCAAGCACCTCAAGGAGACGTTCGCCCGTGGTGTCGAGCTGGTCGACGGCACGGCACGCCTGGCCGCGATGAACCTCCTCCTGCACGGGATGGGGGAGCCCCATGGGGAGTCGCTGATCGAGGTGCGGGACTCTTTGGCTCACGACCCGGGGGACCGCTGGTCGGTCGTGCTGGCCAACCCTCCGTTCGGAACGAAGTCGTCGCTGACGATGGTTGGTGCCGACGGCCGGGAGGTGTCCGAGGACCGCGCCGTGGAGCGTCAGGACTTCGTCGTCACCACGTCGAACAAGCAGCTCAACTTCCTGCAGCACATCATGACAATCCTGGAGATCAATGGCCGGGCGGCCGTCGTCCTGCCCGACAACGTCCTTTTTGAGGGTGGTGCGGGGGAGACTCTGCGGCGTCGGCTGCTCAACGACTTCGACTTCCACACTCTCCTTCGCCTCCCCACCGGATTGTTCTATGCCCAGGGCGTGAAGGCCAACGTCTTGTTCTTCGACCGCAAGCCCGCATCAGAGACCCCCTGGACCTCTCGGCTCTGGGTCTACGACCTTCGAACCAACCAGCACTTCACCCTGAAGCAGAACCCGCTCACGCGCGCCCACCTCGACGACTTCGTCGCCGGCTTCATGCCCGGTGGGGCGCGCGACGAGCGTTCCGAGAGTGAGCGCTTCAAGTCGTTCGGCTACGACGAACTCATCGCGCGCGACAAGGTGAACCTGGACATCACCTGGCTCCGAGACGAGACGCTCGAGGACTTGGACAACCTGCCGGCCCCCGAAATCATCGCGCGTGAGATCGTCGAGGATCTGACCGCCGCGCTGGAGGAGTTCACGGCGGTAGCGGACGCCCTTGAGGTGGCGAGTGGCCTTCGCAACCCCTAGCGAGGAGCGCGTCTGAAAGTCCAACCTGCCAGAATCGGTCAAAATACCGGCCCGGTCAGTAGTATTGACCGCATGGATCTTTTGACCGCTCAGTCTGGCGACTTGCACGGACTCATCCGTCACGCGCTGGGGCAGTACGGGGTGAAGACAACTCCGGTGGACGACCCCGACGCGGGCGCCGATCTGTTTGCACTCATCCCGGGGTGCGGTTCGGAGCCGCTGAAAGTGCCCGTCGAGCTCAAGTTCCGCTCCCAACCATTGGGCGTCGCAGAGGCTGACCGCTGGGCACATGGTCGAGTGGACCCGGTGATCCTGGCTCAGCCATCGGTGCCGCGCGACCGCGGCGCGCAGTACCGGGCCTTGGGTATCAACTACATCGACAGCGGCGGCAACGCGTACCTTCACTTCCCGGGCTTCCAGGTCCACGTCGAGGGCCGCAAACCCCGACTCGCGGTGGGGCCTGCGCGGCGAAAAGTCACGGCCTCGTGCACCCCGGCAGAGCTCAGGGTGATCTTCGCGCTCCTGATCCGTCCGGACACGGTGGAGATGAGCTACGAGAGGCTGGCCGTTCTGGCCGGCACGTCCAAGGGCTCCGTCACGAACGCGATCACCGATCTCCGCCACCGCGGCCACGTCGCTGAACTGGCCGGCAAACGGCGACTCATCGACCCGGACCGGCTGGCCCGTGACTGGATCGACGGCTACGTGCGCGACCTTGGGCCGAGACTGCAGGAACTTCAGGTTGCAGGTCCAGCAGCCCATTGGTGGATCCAGGATTGGCACGAACCCGAAGGAACTCTCTCCGGCGGCGTCGCGCTCGCAGCGATGGGCGGTGACATCCGCCCAGACCGCACTGTCGTCTACGGTCAGCCGCCCTGGTACGCCATCCGACAACGAGCGCGACTCTCCCGAGACGGCGACGCGCCGGTGATCCTGCGGGAACGGTTCTGGTCGTCTGATCTCCTCGACGACAGGCTCGTGCCTCCGCTGCTCGCCTACGCTGACGCCCTCACCGGCGGCGACCCGCGGGAGGTCGAAGTCGCTCAGGACCTGGACCGCCGCCATCAATGGGCGTTCCGGAGATGAGCGGGCCGATTCCGGGGCTCCCGGAGGGGCTCGTGCTCACCCTGCGGCAGACCCTGCCGGACTTCACCTTGGTCGGGGCATTGGCCAGGGACTACCAGCTTCACACGGTCGCCGGACTACCCACCGGGAGCGCGACCAGGGATGTCGATGTCTCAATCCTCGTGCCCTCGCTGGATGCCTATCATCACCAACTGCGGCCGTTCTTCGGGCCGAACGCGACGGGCATCCGGTTCCAGGTGGACGGGTTCGAGGTCGACGTGATTCCCTACGGTCCGCGGGTTGCGCCCGGCGGGGTCGTCGAGCCCGCCGAAGGCCTCACGCTCGACATCACGGGCATGGCGGAGGCCGCCGCCACAGCCGAAACGGTGACCTTGGGCAGCACGGCGGTCAAGGTGCCGACGCTGAGCTCGATGATCGGCCTCAAGCTGGTGGCTTGGCACTATCGACACGTCGGTGAACCGAACAAGGATGCGCGCGATCTCGGCCCGCTGTTGCAGGCCACCCGCTACGGTCCCCACGGCGAAGCGCTCTGGGATGACGTAGAGGCGCTCCAACGTTGGGAGTACCAGGATTACCTCGTGGGCCCCTACCGGGCGGGCCGACAACTGCACGCTGACTGGGAGCCTGCATCCCTGGAACGTTTGGCCGGCATCCTCGACGGTGACGGCCCCACCCTGGCCTCGCACATCAGCCGCGCTTCCAGGGAAACGGTGGGGGAGCTCGACGTGCAGCTGGCCGCTCTCCGCGCGGGGATCACCGGCTCCTGATGGACGCAAACCGGCTCCTCGCTCGGCGCGAAGGGGCGACCCGAAGGACGGCGTCTCGCGGGTATCGCGTGAATCGCTATTGCACGCATATTGCACGAGACGACGTTCTCATTCCGCAACTGGCGTCTGACTGGGGCGAACGATGGTCGGGGCGACAGGACTCGAACCTGCGGTCTCCTGCTCCCAAAGCAGGCGCGCTAGCCACTACGCTACGCCCCGGTGCCCGTTGCCGGGCCAGGAGGCAGTCTACTTCATTTGCGGCACTGTCCAATCCAGGCCGATGGGTGCAGCGCCGTCCACGAGATGGAGGCCCAGTTCCTGAGGTGTGCACATTGCATATCTCCCCCGGCGCGCTCGGAGATGGAGCCGGGCGGTTCTTGAATGGATGGAGGTTGTCAATGTGTCGTCGTGCAATGCCGTTGCACGAGGAGACCAACGAACAGGTCCCGAAGACCAAGATGGGGGGCATCACGGAAGAGATGGCTGAGGCAGCTGGGCAGGTCGTCGCCAACCCCGGCTTACTCACTCTGGAGGACAAAGACATCGCCCACCGCATTGCACGGTAGGCGATGTACTTCCTTGGAGCGGATGACGGGAATCGAACCCGCGTAGCTAGTTTGGAAGACTAGGGCTCTACCATTGAGCTACATCCGCAGAACCGTCGACGAGTGTAGCAGCCCGAGCCGCCGGACCGGGAACTCCACTGACCGCGAAGATCAGCGCTTCCCGAGAAACGCTCGCAGGTCGTCGAGTTGACTCTCCGCCTGTGCGCGCCCCGCCGCGAAGACCGAGCGCAGCACCGGCACGCGGCGCTCGGAGTTCTTGATCGGCATCTGGTCAGGGAAGATCAGGTGAGCCCGCCCGGCGCGCTCCAACTCGAAGAGTTCATCCAGCGTGCGGTTGTAGTTCGCGGGCCGCTCGAGCAGCCCCTTCGCGATCGCCGGGTACCGGCGGAACAGGCCCCGGTAGCCGGCGGGGAACCGGGCCGCGGGTTTGCGGTAGCCGCGGGTGCGTGTCATCACCACCACGAACTTCTCGTAGCCCGCCTCCTTCGCCGCATCCAGGGCGAACCCCCCGGTGGGGCCGAGGGCGCCGTCGCAGTAGAGCTCGCCGTCGATGCTGGTCAGCGGCATGAACAGCGGCATGGTCGAGGAGGCGCGTACCCGCTTCATAAGGTCCGGCAGGGTATCGATGTCGTCGCGGCCCCAGTAGACCATCTGGCCGTCGCTGCAGCGCACCGCCCCGATGGCGACCTGAGCCGGGTTCGCGGTGAACGTCTCCCACCGATAGGGCAGCGGCTGGCCGGGCAGCGAGGTCTGCTCGTAGATGAACTCGGCGTTGAACATGCCCTTGCCCTGCAGCCAGGTGCGCCAGTTGCCGAACTGTGGCTCGGCCGCGAAGTCGACGAAGGACACCTCCGCGCGGGGGATGTCGCGCGAGACGTAGTTGGCCAGGCAGCTTGAGCCGGCGGAGATGCCGCCCACCCAGTCGAGGTGGATGCAGGCCTCCAACAGGACGGCCAGGACGCCGGAGGAGAAGGAGGCGCGCATGCCTCCGCCCTCGAAGATCAGGGCGGTGTCCGTCACGGTGCTGGTCAACTCGCTCACACAGTTGACTGTAGCGGCGTGTTGGAGCGGTGGGGATCCACCGATAGACTGGCGGGCGATTCAGAATTTGACACCCCCTTCAGGAGTCCACTCGTGCCCAGCACCGCCCAGAAGCTCAACCCCACCCGGGTCAAGCTCACCGTCGAGATCCCGTTCGCCGATCTCCAGCCCTACCTTGACAAGGCATACAAGGAGATCGCCGATCAGGTGACGATCCCCGGTTTCCGCAAGGGCAAGGTGCCCGCCGCGGTGATCGACCAGCGGTTCGGCCGCGGCGTCGTCCTGCAGGAGGCCATCAACGAGGCCATCCCGGAGACGTACAACGTCGCCATCGACGAGCATAAGATCTACCCCATGGCCCAGCCCGAGGTTGACATCACCAAGCTCGAGGACAAGGACGTGGTGGAGTACACCGCCGAGGTGGACATCCGCCCCGAGTTCGACCTGCCTGATTTCGACAAGGTCGAGGCCACCGTCGACGCCGTCGGCTCCTCCGACGAGTTGGTCGAGGAGCGCATCGAGCTGCTGCGCCAGCGCTTCGCCACCACCAAGGATGTCAAGCGCAAGTCCAAGAAGGGCGACGTGCTCACCCTCAACCTCAAGGCCACCAAGGACGGCGAGGAACTCGACGACGCCACCGCCGAGGGCATCACCTACGTGATCGGCGACGACAAGGGCATGCTCGAGGGTCTCGACAAGGCCGTCAAGGGCCTGAAGACCGGCGAGGTCGCCACCTTCACCTCGACGCTCGTGGGCGGCGCCCACCGCGGCGAGGAGGCGGACATCGAGGTGACCGTCACCAACGTCCAGGAGCAGGAACTGCCCGCTGTCGACGACGAGTTCGCCCAGCTGATCTCCGAGTTCGACACCGTCGAGGAGATGAAGGAGGACCTCCGCAAGGGGGCCGAGCAGCAGGTCCGCGCCGATCAGATCGCCGACGCCCGCGACAAGGTGCTTGAGGCCATCCTCGAGAAGGTCGACTTCGAGCTCCCCGAGGGCGTGCTGAAGAACGAGCTCGAGGCCCGCCGCGCCGACGTCGAGCGTCAGCTCTCCCGCGGCGGCCTGACTGTCGAGCAGTACCTCGAGCAGACCGAAGAGGAGGAGGCCGAGACCGTCGAAGAGTTCTGGGCCGAGATGGACAAGCGCTCCACCGACGCGCTGCGCGCTCAGATCATCCTCGACGTGTACGCCGAGGAGAACAACCTCGACGTCTCGCAGCAGGAGCTCACCGAGCTGATCTTCCGCAGGGCCCAGCAGTCCGGCACCACGCCGCAGGACGAGATCAACCACATGATGGAGCACAACCACATGCCCGAGTGGATGGCCGAGATCCGCCGGGGCAAGGCGCTGGCCCAGATCTGCGCCGCTGCCACGGTCAAGGACACCGAGGGCAACGCCGTCGACACCTCGCTGGCTCAGGCCGACGAGGACGAGGCTGCCGAAGAGGCCGCCGAGTAACCCTCAAGCGCACATACGCGAACGCCGCCGGCCCCCACGGGGCCGGCGGCGTTCGCTTTGCGTCGGTCAGCGGCAGGTGCCGTTGGCGATGGACTCGGCGATCGCGTCGGTCTCCGAGTCCATCGAGTAGTCCCAGCCGCTCTCGCCCACACCGGTGAAGAGTTCGTCACGGTCGGCGCCGAGGTACAGCACCGCGTAGGAGTTGGTCACCCCCTCGTAGCGTTCTCCTGCGATCTGGGGGGAGAACGTGTCGCAGTGCTCGTAGATCAGCGCGTGGGCGATCTCGTGGCGTACCACATCCAGGTACGTGTGATTCGTGAAGTACTCCGGATAGAACTGGCTGTCGGCCCCGCTCAGGTCAGCGCCAACAGCCCAAGCCCTCGGCGAACATGCGCTGAGGGTCTTGGGTCTGGGCCATTTCCCGGTAGGTTATGGATGTGACTCAGACTCGAAATGACATCCGCATGGCCGGGCTCGGTGCCGGCGGCCTCGGTATGAATGACAACGTCTACTCCTCCCTCCTGGCCAACCGGATCATCTTCCTCGGCTCGGAGGTGAAGGACGACAACGCCAACGCGATCTGCGCGCAGATGTTGTTGCTCAACGCGGAGGACCCCCACAAGGACATCTACCTGTACATCAACTCGCCCGGCGGGTCGGTGGATTCCGGCATGGCGATCTTCGACACTATGCAGTGGATCAGCAACGACGTGGCCACCGTCGCCATGGGGCTGGCCGCCTCCATGGGGCAGTTCCTGCTCTCGGCGGGCACGCCCGGTAAGCGTTTCGCGCTGCCGCACAGCCGCATCATGATGCACCAGCCGTCCGGCGGCCTCGGCGGCACCGCGTCGGACATCCGCATCCAGGCGGAGCAGTCCCTGCACATCAAGAAGACCATGGCCAACCTCATCGCCGAGCACACCGGTCAGAGCGTCGAGCAGATCGAAGCCGACTCGGACCGCGACCGCTGGTTCACCGCGGAGCAGGCGCTCGAGTACGGCTTCATCGATCACGTCTACGAGCGTGCATCCCAGATTCAGTCGGAGGCTCCGAACCAGTGATCAACTCCAGCACCCTGCCCCGAGGCATGGCTCCCGAAGGCATGAACATGAACTACTACATCCCCCAGTGGGAGGAGCGCACCAGCTACGGCGTGCGCCGCGTGGACCCGTACACCAAGCTGTTCGAGGACCGCATCATCTTCCTGGGCACCCCCATCAACGACGAGGTGGCCAACGCCGTCATGGCGCAGCTGCTGTGTCTGCAGTCGATGGACCCCGAGCGCGACATCTCGATCTACATCAACTCGCCCGGCGGCTCGTTCACGGCGCTGACTGCCATCTACGACACGATGCGCTACATCAAGCCGGACATCCAGACGGTGTGCCTCGGCCAGGCCGCGTCGGCCGCCGCGGTGATCCTCGCGGCCGGCACCAAGGGCAAGCGCCTGGCGCTGCCCAACTCCCGCATCCTGATCCACCAGCCGGCCACCGAGGGCGGCTACGGGCAGTCGTCGGACCTGGAGATCCAGGCCCGCGAGATCCTGCGCATCCGGTCCCTGATGGAGCAGATGCTCGCTGACGACACCGGCCAGGACGTCGAGAAGGTCAGCAAAGACATCGAGCGCGACAAGTACCTGACCGCCCAGGAGGCGATCGCGTACGGCATCGTCGACGACATCCTGCCCTCGCTCAAGGGCCTGTGATCCGCGCCGCTGGTTGAGCCTACGCGCTCAACCAGCGGGGACGGTGTGTCGCCGGTGGGGTGACCCATCGGCAGGTAATGTGGTGGACCAACAAGGCATCCCAGTGACGGTAGGAGGTGGACGTCGTGGCACGAATCGGCGAATCCGGCGATCTGTTCAAGTGCAATTTCTGCGGTAAGACGCAGAAGCAGGTCAAGAAGCTCATCGCCGGCCCTGGCGTCTACATCTGTGACGAGTGCATCGGACTGTGCAACGAGATCATCGAAGAGGAGTTCCCCGATGCCCCGGAGACGGGTCTGGTGAAGGAACTGCCCAAGCCGCGCGAGATCCGCGACTTCCTCGACACCTACGTCATCGGCCAGGACAGCGCGAAGAAGACCCTCGCGGTAGCGGTCTACAACCACTACAAGCGCATCCAGTCTGAGCTCGGCAGCCACGGGCGCCGCTCGGATTCAGATGACGTGGAGGTGGGCAAGTCCAACATCCTGCTGATCGGCCCCACCGGCTGCGGCAAGACGTACCTTGCCCAGACCCTGGCCAAGATGCTCAACGTGCCGTTCGCCATGGCGGACGCTACCGCGCTGACCGAAGCCGGCTACGTCGGTGAGGATGTGGAGAACATCCTCCTCAAGCTGATCCAGGCCGCGGATTTCGACATCGCCAAGGCTGAGACCGGCATCATCTACATCGACGAGATCGACAAGGTGGCCCGCAAGTCGGAGAACCCGTCGATCACCCGCGACGTGTCCGGCGAGGGAGTGCAGCAGGCCCTGCTGAAGATCCTCGAGGGCACCGTCGCCGCTGTTCCGCCGCAGGGCGGGCGCAAGCACCCGCATCAGGACTTCCTGCAGATCGACACCACCAAGGTGCTGTTCATCGTGGGCGGCGCGTTCGCCGGCCTGGAGGACATCATCGGCCAGCGCGTGGGGAAGCGGCCGCTGGGCTTCAACAACAGCATGGTGCTGCGCACCCCGGACGCCGATCCGTTCTCCCAGGTGCGCCCCGAGGATCTCCACAAGTTCGGCCTCATCCCGGAGTTCATCGGCCGCCTGCCGATGCTGACCACCGTCTCGCCGCTGGACCGTGAGGCCCTGGTGCGCATCCTGGTGGAGCCCCGCAACGCGGTGGTGCGCCAGTTCCAGAAGCTCTTCGAGCTCGACGGAGTGCAACTCGACTTCGAGGACGGCGCGATCGAGGCCATCGCGGACCTGGCGTTGGAACGCGGCACCGGGGCCCGCGGTCTGCGGGCCATCCTCGAGGAACTGCTGCTCGACGTGATGTTCGACGTGCCCTCCGACGAGGAGGTCGCCCAGGTGATCATCACGAAGGAAGCGGTGCTCGGGGAAGAGGCGCCCACGCTGGCGCCCCGGGCCAAGGTCGCCCGCCGTCGGGACCTCTCGGCCTAACCCCCACCAACCTCCCGCCGCGCGAGGCTGAACTCGGTGAGTTCGGCCTCGCGCTGCCGGTTGTAGGGGAGGAACAGCAGGGGGATGAGGCTCGCCAGGCAGAACGCGATGGGCACCAACGCCGTGGCGACCCTGATGCCCAACTGGGCGCTCTCCGACTGGACCGACGCGCCGGCCTCGTAGCCGTAGGCGCCGAGGATGGACATGTAGATCACCAGTTGCACACCTGTGACCGGCGCGCCGAGGATGGCGCGCATGGCCGCGATCTGGCCGGTCTTACGGGTGCCGGTGCGCTGCTCGTTGTCGTCGACCAGCAGCGCGTCCACGGCGACCGAGGCCGTGGCGATCACGTAGCGGCCGAACATCAACACCAGGTAGCAGAGCAGGACCTGCCACCAGGTGGTGGCGAAGAACAGCAACCCCAGCCCGGCCAGGTACGGTGCCGCGCCGATCCACAGCGACATGCGCACGCCCACCGTCGAAACCAATCTCGCCACCAGGGGCATCAGGGCGAGCACCACCAGCATGGAGCCGACGTCGGCCACCGTGGCCTGCCAGCCGTCCGCCCGGATGACGTGGTCCATGAAGTAGAGGAAGGCGGTGAAGTAGATGCCCATGGGGGCGGTCACCAGGAGGCTGTGCAGGAACCACACCCAGAAAGCCCGCATCCTCACCATGGAGCCCAGATCCTCGAACACGGCCCTGCCGCTGAGCGGGGAATCGTCGATGCCGCTGTCGTAGAGCCTGTCCGGATCCCGGTTGCGCAGCCGGCAGACCGCCACCAGGTAGACCAGGGCGTTGACGGCGACGACGCCCATGAGGATCACGGCGATGGTGGTGCGCTCGGTCACCAGGTCGCCCACCAGGAGTTGCGTGGCCACCACGGTGGCGATGAAGCTCACCCCGTTGCCGATCCACTGGCGCACCACCTCCACCTGCACACGTTCCTTCGTGCTGGGGGCATAGAGGTAGTAGTGGCTGGTGGCGGAGATGAGGTAGACGGTGGCCGCCACGTCGAAGATGAACAACTCCAGCAAGAGCACCAGGAAGATCGTGTGTTGGCTCCAGTCCGGGGACGTCCAGGCCATCAAGGCGAGCATCACGATCATCCACGGCACCGTGTTGCGCATGACGCGTACCAGCTTGCCCCTGCCGGGCACAGCCCTCTTGCGGTCCAGCCATACCCCGATGACGGGGTCGTTGAGCACGTTCCAGATGTTGAACGCCAGGTAGAGCCACCCGATGTACTTCGGCTCCAGCCCGATCACGTCGGTGTAGAACTTGATGTAGACGTTGTGGATGATGACGTTGGACATCCAGGTGGCGGGCAGGGGAGTGGCGAGGCGTACCCGCTCGCCGAACTTCACCCCCGCACCACCACTCGGCCGCTGCCTGGCTCCGCGGGCAGGCGCAGGACGCCGCCGTCGCTGGCCGGTAGGGCGCGGTGCGCGCCGTCCACCGTGTAGGTGACGGCGGCGCCCTCGGGGACGAAGAACTGATGGGCGTCTGCGCGGGCGACGTCGGCCGGGCTGGTGGTGAACTCGGCGCTCCAGCCGGCGGGGTCGATCGCTTCGACGGTGCCGACGACGGCGTGCACGCGGGGCCGCACCAGCGAGCGCTGCGCGTCGGTCCCGGCGAAGGCCGGCTCCCAGCACCAGTAGGTCTGGCTCCACAGGTGCTCGTCGACGAAGTCCTGGATGGCGTGCGCGTGGCCGGCCACGCCGTCGTAGGTGCTCAGCGCGCCCCATTCCCCCAGGAGCGCGGGCCGTTGCCAGCGCTGCTGCAGCTCGGCGTGCCGCTCGAGGATGGTGCGGATCCGTTGGTCGGAGGCCATGGTCACGGCAGGAGTGTCGACCACCAGATCGTAGGCGTGGGGGGAGGAGGCCACCGGATCGAGGTCTGCAGGGAGGGGCGCCAGGCTGGGCACGCCCATGTTCGACAGGTAGGTGTTCTCGCGCAGGATGATGTGGCTGTGGCCCGCCTCCCGGATGGCGCCGCCCACGCGACGGTAGAACGCGTCGACCGAGCCGCCGTCGAACTCGGCGAGCGCGGGGGCGACGGCGTCACCGAGCGCGCGGTGCAGTTGTGGGTCGTCGAGGCGTTGGAGTTGGGCGAACTTGGCCTCCGGATCTGCCCAGTCGTCCGCCACGGCCATGGGATCCTGGCCGGTCAGCTCGGCGAACGCCCCGATGAGCAGCTCGAAGTACCCGGGTAGCGCGCTACCCGGCACCGGTTCGTTGAACAGGTCCAGGGCCACGACGGCCGGCTCCTTACCCACAGCGTCGAGCACGGCCAGCCAGAACTCGGCGAAGTGGTCCTGCAGGCCGCGGCCGCCCACCTGTGCGTTGGACCAGAAGGCGTCGAGGGCCTCGTGCACGGCGGGGGAGGAGAGGTAGGCGTCGCTCCAGAGGCTGGTGGCGTCGAAGGGGTGGTCGGTGAGGGTGGCCCACCCCGGCGCGCCGTCGGAGTGCGCTTGGGCGTAGAGGTCCTGGTGGGCGTCGAGCACCACGTGGAGCCCGTGGCGGCGGCAGGTCTCCACCTGCTCCCTGAGCCAGCCGAGGTAACCCTCGTCCGGGCGGCCGGGTTCGGGCATCGCCGCGGCCCAGATCACGCCCAGCCGGATGCCGTTGAGCCCCCAGGCTGAGGCCTGCGCCAGGTCTTCGTCGGTCCAGGGAGGGATGCCTGGTGCGCGCCTCTCCGGGTTCTTGTCGACGAAGTTGATGCCGTGCAGGAAGGTGTGGCGCCCGTGCTCGTCCCTGAACGCGGTGCCGTCGATGGTCCATTGCATGGGCTACTGCCTACCAGTCCGTCGCAGGCCGCGTGCGGGTTCGGCCGATTACGATCCCGGGGATTATCCACAGCGGGACAAACTCATCGAAGATCGGGGTTGGCTTTATCCATAGTGATGGCATGAGTTTTGAAGATCTGCCGGACGACTGGTCCGATCATCCCCTGTCCACCCCGGGCCTCGCCATCGACGTGGTGGACCTGTTCTTCAGAGGCCGGGATCGCGCTGCCGGAGCGCTGCTGTTGTTGCTGTGCGATGCGCAGCACAGGTTGCTGCAGCCCATCGTCATCGACGACGTACCGTGGCTCGCGAGTCAACCCGAGCGGAGTCGGTTCTTCGACGGGTTTCTCGGCCACTTCCCGGAGGTGACCATGGTTGCTGCGGTGTCGTCGCGGTTCATGCTGCCGCCCGGCGTGGCGCGCGGCTGGCGCGAGAGCGCGGAGGCGGCGCTGGGGGACCGCCTGATCGCCTTCTTCACGGCGGTGCCCAACGCCGTCGTGGAGGTGCCCGCGGCATGAGTTGCACGTAAGCTGGGGCGGGTGACCCGAGGCTATCGACGTTTCCCACACCTTCATCAAGACCAGGTGGTCTTCGTCGCAGACGACGACCTGTGGCTGGGCCCGCTGTCTGGCGGTCGCGCCGCCAGACTCACCGTCGGTGAGGCCACCCCACGCAACCCGAGGTTCTCGCCCGACGGCACGAAGGTCGCGTACACGGCCACCACCAACGGCCGGTGGGACGCCTACGTGCTGGACCTCGACGGCGGCACTCGGCGGCTGACATGGCTCGGCACGCGGCGTCTCATGGTCTCCGGGTGGCTGGACGATTCTCACGTGCTGCTCTCCTCGGATCATGAGGGCGTCCACCGCGTGGACACCTACATGTACTCCCTTTCACTCAGCGGGGAACTCGTCCGCCTGCCCTGGGGTGGCGCCACCGCCGCGGCGGTGCACGGCTCCGGCAGGGTGGCCGTGGCCACCATCAACCACCGGGACCCCTCAGGCTGGAAGCGCTACCGCGGCGGCATGGCCGCACGGCTCTACGTCGGCGACGGGAAGGGCGAGTGGACCCGGATCCTCCCGGAGGTGACCGCGGGCCTGCACCACCCCACCTGGGTGGGTAACCGCCTGGTGTTCACCTCGGATCTGGGCGACGCGCCGGACGTCCAGGCCCAGGTGTGGTCCGTCAACGCGCAGGGCAAGGACCTGCGGGCCCACACGTCGCACACCGCTGAGGACGGGTATGTCCGCGACGCCACGAGTGACGGCGACTCCGTGGTGTTCCACGCCCGCGGGCAACTGTTCCACCTGGCCAGCCTCAAGGCCGAGCCGCAGCTGATCGAGTTGACCACCGGCATCGGGGCGCCGGCGCCGGTCCACATCCACCCCACCGACCGGCTGGAGTCGATCGTGCCGGACCACGGCGGCGACGGCTCGCTGCTGGAATGGCGCGGCGCCGCCTACTACCTCACGCACCGCAGCGGCCCCGCCCGCGCGCTGGCGGACACCGCCGGGGTCCGGGTGCGGGAGCCCCGGTTCCTGGACCGGAAGGCCGGCAAGGCCGTCTGGGTCACCGACGCGGAGGGCGAGGACGCGCTGGAGATCAGGCTGATCGAGGGCGGCGACAAACCGCGCCGCATCGGGGCGGGCAAGCTGGGCCGGGTGCTGACACTGGAGGCCAGCCCGCAGGGCAACAGGATCGCCGTGGGCAGCCACGATGGTGCCGTCTACCTCGTGGACGTGGCGCGTGGCTCGGTCAGGGAGATCGGCCGCTCCGCCGTCGGCGAGCCCACCGGCTTCACCTGGTCCACGGACGGGCGCTACCTGGTGTGGCGCAACGCCATCGCGCAGGAGGGGATGCTGGGCCAACTCGTGGGCTACGACCTCACGGACAAGAGGGCCTTCACGCTGACCCGTGGGCAGTTCAACGACTTCTCCCCGGTGTTCTCCACCGACGGCAAGCACCTGGCGTTCCTGTCCAGCCGCACCATCGATCCCACCTACGACGAGTTGACGTTCGATCTCTCCTTCACCAACACGGTGCGCCCGTGGCTGGTGCCGCTGAGCGCCGCAGAACCCGCACCGTTCGGACCGTCCGCGGACGGCTGGGCGATCAGCGAGGCCGACGACGAGCACGACGACGCCGACAGCCACGGCAAGGGCAAGGACGACAAATCCGACAAGGAGGACCGCGGGCCGGAGTCTGTGGTCTTCGACGTGGAGGGCGTGGAGGAGCGGATGGTGCCGTTCCCGGTTCCGTCCGGCCGCTACCTGCACCTGCAGCCCACGCAGCACGGCTACGTGTGGCAGTCCATGCGCTCGCTGGGCGAGTTGGGGGCGCTCCGCGCCGGGGTCGACGGCGAGGTCAAGGACATCGTCGAGCACTTCTCGCTGAAGACACGCAAGGTCACCACCGTGGTGGAGGGCTGCGACGGGGCCGGGGTCAGCGGCGACGGCGAGCGCCTGGTGGTGCGCAACGGCGACGAGATCTGGGTGCAAGGCGCGGAGCAGGCGCCCGGCGACGACGAGGACGCCAGGGTCGCCGTCGATCTGGGCCGGCTGCGCCGCGAGGTGGACCCGCGTGCGGAATGGCGCCAGATGTTCGAGGAGAACGCCCGCCTCATGCGGGACCACTTCTGGCGCGAGGATTTCGACGGCACGGACTGGGACGCCGCGGTGGCCCGCTACCGGCCGCTCCTCGACGTGCTCGCCAGCTACGACGACCTGGTCGACGTGCTCTGGGAGACCGTGGGCGAGCTGAACACCTCGCACGCCTACGTCTCCCCGCCCGACGACGACGGCCCGTCGGTGGGGCAACTCGGCGCCACCTTCACCCGCAACGCGAAGGGTGAGGTGGTCCTGGCCGGCATCCTGCCTGGCGAGACCTCTGACCCGACGGCGCGTTCCCCACTGCGCGCGGCGGGCGTCGCGGCGGAGCCCGGCGATGTGATCGTCGCGGTTGACGGCCGCTCCACCGCGGATGCCCCGCACATCGGCGCCCTGCTGCAGGGCGCCGCGGACAAGGTGGTGGAACTGACGCTGGCCAGGGGCAGGCAGAAGCGCAGGGTCGCCGTCGTGCCCACCAGCAACGAGTCGCCGCTGCGGTACCACCAGTGGTCGGCCGAGCGGGTGGCCTATGTGCGGGAGCGCTCCGGCGGGCGCATCGGCTACGTGCACGTGCCGGACATGGTGGCACGGGGATGGGCGGAGTTCCATCGCCTCATCGACGCGGCGATGCGCTGCGAGGGCGTGGTGGTGGACGTGCGCTTCAACGGCGGCGGACACACCTCGGAACTGGTGATCGAGCGGCTCGCCCGCCGCGCGATCGGCTGGGTGGGGGCGCGCCACCATGAAGGCGCCTCGACGTATCCCAGCCAGGCCGCCCGCGGCCCGGTGGTGTTCGTGACCAACCCGTTCGCCGGCTCAGACGGCGACATCGTCACCGCCGCCGCCCAGAACCTGGGCCTCGGCCCCGTGGTGGGGGAGCGCAGCTGGGGCGGCGTCGTCGGCATCGACGGACGGTTCACGCTGGTGGACGGCACCGAGGTGACGCAGCCGCGCTACTGGATCGCGTTCGATACCCACGGCTTTGGGCTGGAGAACCACGGCGTCGACCCGGACATCGTGGTGGAGATGGACCCCGCAGATTGGGAATCGGCGGCCGACAAGCAACTTGACGCCGCGGTGGACGAGGCGCTGGCCCGGCTCGACGGCACCCCCGCGGCCTCGGCGCCTCCGTTCGCCCCTCCCCGCTACGGCTGACCAGAATGTGAACCCCCGGTTGGGGCCAGCCCACCACCGTGACGTTCGACGAGCCCGTGACCACGCGTTACATCAAGCTGACCTCCATCAGTGCCGTGACGATCAACAACTTCGCGTCGGCCGCAGAGATCCGGGTTACCGGAGTTTCCGCAGCCGCCCCGAAGGAGCTTGTGGACCCGCCGCTCGGCCCCTACCCGGGCTCCACGCCGGAACCCACGCAGACGCCTGATCCGACGGTGGAGCCGACGGAGTAGCCCACTGTTGAGCCCACTGTTGACCCGACGGACGATCCCACGGTCGACCCGGCGGACGATCCGACGGAGGAGCCCCCGGTTGACCCGACGGTTGAGCCGACCTCGCCTGCGCCGACCACTCCGGCGCCGACGAAGAAAGAGCGGTTGGGCGTTCAACAACCTCACCTACCTGCCGTACATGACCGAGGCGTCGTGGAAGGGCAACCCGCAGCGTGACTGTGACCTTGACCCCTGCGATTGAGGTGTCGGATCGGCTGCGGGGTCCTTTACTTCGACCTGTCCGGCGCTTCGCGCTGGGACAGGCTCAGCACAAGCGTCGTGCCCGGCTCGTTCCTCGCGGGGCACGCTCAGGGACCGGTGAGGGGTGCCTTCATCCCCCGCTTGGCTCAGGACACGAGCTCGCAGGGCGACGCTCAGGGGCCGGGGCGGCAGACTGAGGCGTAGAGGTGGTGATCGTCGAGGCGGGTGGTGCCCGCGGCGCTACGCAGGTACTGGTACCCCAGTGGGCTGCGCCACCAGAGCTGTCCAGGGCGCACCTGCCGGGTGGTCCAGTAACCGGCGGTCTTCGCGTTGTGCACCTTGACGCCGAGTGGCGCCAGGTTGCGTAGCTCAGTCTTCCCGGAGAATGGGCCGGTGCCCCACGGGCTGGTGTGATCCTGCTGCAGGCCCTGGGAGGAGCGGGTGGCGAAGGGGAAGGCCTCCACGGGGAAGAGATACTCGACGGCTTCACGCAAGGCCGCAGACGGCGCGTAGCGGTCTTCCGTGGGCAGTTCGTTGAGGTCGACCACCGGCTTGACCGTGACGTTGCTGTGGCGCAGCATCCTGGCCAGCGTCTCGATGGTGACGTGGCCAGCCTGCTCGATCCAGGCGGAGCCCCGCGGATTGCCCTGGCCGTGCGCGATCAGGTCTGCGGAATTGAGGTGCACGATCACCTGCGCTGTAGGGCGCAGCTTGGAGAGGGGCACTGTGATGGTTCCACAGGTGTGGCCGCCGCAACAACAGGGTGGGCGACGGCCCGGGGCCGCCGGGTGCTCGCCGCCGGCATCGACGGCGGGTGGGCTCACAGGCGAAGTTTCCTCTTCTGGTGGTTCGCGCAGGGGCAGAGCCCAGCCCGGCGGAGGAGCGGGTTCCTCCCAGCGGAGTTCCGCCAGGCGGCGCTTGGTGAGCGGCTCAGCATCTGACGGAGGTGCAGGCGGGGGCTCTGAGGCGCCCTGAGCTTCGGGTGGATTGGCCAGCAGCGCCTGCCAGACCTCCTCTGGAAGCCCTGCCGGCGGTTGGTTGGGGACCTCTGCGGTGACCAGCGGCTGCTGGGCGTCCTGCTGGAGCAGCGCCAGCGCGTAGGCGGGGTGGGCGAGGATGCCCAGCGCCGCGGAGCGGAGTTCGTTCTTGGTTTCGATGGGCCAGTCGATGTCATCGTCTGTGAGGTGGATGCGTTCCAGCACGCCGGCGATCTGCTCGACAGCGGCGTCAAGGTACCGGGCGTCCAGAGCGGACAGACGGGCCGTCAGCTTCAAGGTGCCGTGCTGATGATCGAACACGTTGACTTTGCGCTCGGTGAGGGCGAGGGCTTCCTTCTGTGCCGCAGCATCCGGATCGAGCGCGATGATCAGTTGCTCGAGCAGGTCTTTGGCCGCGGACCAGGGGAGTCCTTCCTGGCGCTTCAACCAGGTGTTGGCGATGCGGTCTGCTGTGGTCATGTCCAGGGCTCGGCACCGGTGCGCGGCCCACAGCGCCTTCCAGTGTTCGAGCTCGAGTTCCTGAACAGCGCGCCAGAGGAACTGGTGGCGGTGCTTCAGGGATACAGCGTCGTCGCTGGCCTTCAACTGCTCCAGCCTTAGACCCCGAAGAGGTATCGACTCCGTGCCTCGGGTCGCCCTCGCCGCGTAAGCGGCCAACTCGCTCTGTCACTGGAAGGGGGCGGTGTCGCAACTAGTGCGACACCGCCCCTTCGCTCTTGCCTGGATCAGGCGGTCGACTCAGCGAGCTCCACGTCGACCGACAGTGACTCAGCGCCCTCGGCCCACTCCACGTCGCCGACGAGGCGGCCGACGGCGCGGAGGTCAGGCTCGATCGCCCTTAACCGCTCCAGCGACGCCGCGGGGCCGTGGAAGACTGCCCTCGATACCTCGGCGCGCATCGAGACCTTCGCGTTGGACTTCGCGCCGCGGATGGCGATGAGCGCCTCGGCGACATCTGCCAACAGCGCCGCGTCGCCGTCGGTCGACAACTCCTCGACGGTGGGCCAGGGAGAGCGGTGGATCGAGGTCTCATTGGTCCAGCGCCAGACCTCCTCGGTCACGAACGGCAGGAACGGGGCGAACAGGCGCAGCTGCACGCCCAGCGCGATCGCCAGCGCGGCCTGGGCCGACGCCTTCTCGGCCTCGGCGCCGCCGTAGGCGCGTTCCTTGACCAGCTCGAGATAGTCGTCGCAGAACGCCCAGAAGAACGTCTCCGTGGCCTCGAGGGCGCCGGAGTAGTCGAACTCCTCGAACTCCGCGGTGGCCTTCTCCACCACGCCGGCCAGCGCGGTGAGCAGGGACCTGTCGACGGGGTTGGTCACAGCTTCCAGCGTGGCCGGGGTCTCGGCCATCGACAGCACGAACTTGCCCGCGTTGAGGATCTTCATCGCGAGGCGGCGGCCCACCTTCATCTGCGTCTCATCGAACGGCGAGTCCATGCCCGGGCGGGCCTGCGCGGCGCGCCAGCGCACGGCGTCGGAGCCGTACTTGTCGAGGATGTCGGTGGGCACCACCACGTTGCCCTTCGACTTCGACATCTTCTTACGGTCAGGATCCACCACGAAGCCCGAGATGGTCGCCCGCTTCCACGGCAGCGTCCCGTTCTCGAAGTGGGCGCGCACCACGCGGCTGAACAGCCAGGTGCGGATGATGTCGTGGGCCTGCGGCGCCACGTCCATCGGGAACGTCAGGTTGAACAGTTCCTCGTCGCGCTCCCAGCCGGTTGCCAGGTGGGGCGTGAGCGACGACGTGGCCCAGGTGTCCATCACGTCCGGGTCGGCGGCGAACCCGCCGGGCTGGTTGCGCTGCTCCTCGGTGAAGCCCTCCGGGGCATCGGTCATGGGGTCGACGGGGAGCGTGGCTGCATCGGCGACGATGGGGCTGTCATAGATGGGCTCGCCGTCGGCGTCCAGCTTGTACCAGACGGGGAACGGCACGCCGAAGAAGCGCTGCCGCGAGATCAGCCAGTCTCCGTTGAGGCCGCTGACCCAGTTCTCGTAGCGGTGCTTCATGTGCTCGGGGGTCCACTCCAGCTCCGTGCCGCGCCTGAGGAGGGTGGCCTTCAGGTCCTCATCGCGGCCGCCGTTGGTGATGTACCACTGGCGGGTGGCGACGATCTCGAGCGGCTTGTCGCCCTTCTCGAAGAAGTTGGCCATGCGCTGCGTGGCCTGCGGTTCTCCCACCAGGTCTCCCGTTTCGCGCAGCTTCGCGACGGTGGCCTCACGCGCGGAGAAGGCGGTCTTCCCTGCGATGGGTGCGTAGGCCTCCGCGTCGGCGATCCACTCCGGGGTTTCGGTCTGGAACCGGCCGTCGCGGCCGATCACGGTGCGGGTGGGCAGGTTCAGTTCGCGCCACCAGAGCACGTCGGTCAGGTCACCGAACGTACAGCACATGGCGATGCCTGCACCCTTGTCGGGCTCTGCGGCGGGGTGTGCCAGGACGGGGATCTCCACCCCGAAGATGGGGGAGGTCACCGTGGTGCCGAACAGCTCCTGGTAGCGCTCGTCATCGGGATGTGCGATCAGCGCACACACGGAGACGATCAGCTCGGGCCGGGTGGTCTCGATGTGGACCGGCTCGCCGTCGGGCTTGTGGAAGGCGACGCGGTGGTAGTGGCCCGGGTATTCGCGGGCCTCCAACTCGGCCTGGGCGACGGCGGTCTGGAAGGTCACGTCCCACAGGGTTGGGGCGTGGTCGAGGTAGGCCTCGCCGCGCTCGTGGTTGCGCAGGAACGCCAGCTGCGCCACCTTCTGCGCCTCGGGCGAGATGGTGGTGTACAGCGTGTTCCAGTCCACCGAGAGGCCCAGCTGCTTCCACAGGTCCTCGAACGCCTGCTCATCGATCTGGGTGAGCTCTTCGCACAGCTTGATGAAGTTGCGGCGGCTGATGGAGACCTGGCGCTTCGGGTCCGGCTTGGCCGGCGGCTGGAACTGCGGGTCGTACGGCAGCGACGGGTCGCAGCGCACGCCGTAGTAGTTCTGCACGCGGCGCTCGGTGGGCAGGCCGTTGTCGTCCCAGCCCATGGGGTAGAACACTTCCTTGCCCCGCATGCGCTGGTAGCGCGCCACCGTATCGGTGTGTGTGTAGCTGAACACGTGGCCCACGTGCAGCGAACCCGAGACCGTGGGCGGGGGAGTGTCGATGCTGAACACCTCATCGCGCGATGAGGGCCGACGGAAGGCGTAGACGCCCTCGTCCTGCCATACCTCGCCCCACTTGGCCTCCAGGCCTTCGAGGACGGGCTTGTCAGGCAGGGTGCGCTTGGGCGCGGTGGTCTCAGTCATGCCCCCGATCTTAGCGAGGTTCGGGCGGTGCCTCGATCTGGCGGCCGCCGGCCTCCCATGCTGCGGTCACACCCTGCAGTAAGCTCTCGGGCTCCGGCTGGATCAGCATGTTCCCCGTGGCCTCATCGAAGAACTGCAGCCGCTTGCCGCTGACCACGAACGTGGGCGTGGCAGCGACCTGCTCCGCGGTGAACTTCTCGAACGAGCTGGCCACGAAGTCCTCGAAGGCGCGGGCCTCGTACAGCTCCCGGAAGCGGGTGAGGTCGTTGCCCTGGATGCCGGCCTGCTCGGCGAAGCCCGTCAGGTCGGCGTCCGTGTAGTTGCCGGCCCCCTGATGCAGTTGCGCGAACAGGAGCGCGTGGTACTCGTCGAACTTGCCCACCGCATCTGCTGCGGCCATCGCGATCGCTCCGCGCAGTGAGGGGCCATCGGGCTGGCCCTGGTCGAGGAAGTACGCGAAGCGGGCCTCGGCGGTGATCTTCCCCTCGTCCACGAGTTGCGCGATGACCGGGCCGAAGCCCACCTCGTACTGCGCGCAGGCGGGGCACTGCGGGTCCTCCCAGATGATGACGTGGGGGATCCCCTCCGACGGTGCCTTGCCGCGGATGAGGATGCCGAACCCGTCGGTGGCGTTGGGTGGCGTCGTCTCATCAACCGTCTGGGACGGCTCGGCGGTCTCGTCGCCGGCGTCGGCGGCCACCGTCTCGGTGACGGTAACCGTCTCGGTGCCGGCGGGTTGGGCCATCTCGCGGCCGATGAGGATGCCTGCACCCGTGAAGAGCGCGGCTGCCAGCAACCCGCTGAGCACTATGAGCAGGGTCTTGGACCCGCCGGACTTCTGCGGAGGCTGGTTATAGGGCGGCAGCCCGGCCGGACCCTGCCACTGTGCACCGGGCTGCGGTGCGGGCGGCGGGTTCGAACCGGGCTGCTGTTGGTAGTGGGGGCCCTGGTAGGCCGGGCCGGGCTGCTGGGGGCCGGTCACCGCTGGTAGGGCTCCGGCTTGGTGTCAATCTGCTTGTCGCCGGCCTCCCAGGCCTCGGTGATGGCCCGGAGGAAGTCCTGCGCGGTGGGCTGGATCAGTACCTGGTTGTTCGCGTCGACGAACTGGAGGCGCTTGCCCGAGACGACGTAGGCCGGGGTGGCGGCGATCTCGTCCTCGTTGAACTTGTCGTTGGCGTTGTCGACGAAGTCCTTGAATGCGCGGGAGTTGTAGAGCTCCTGGAAGCGGGTCAGGTCGTCGCCGGTGATGCCAGCGGCCTCGGCGACGTCGCCGCGCAGCACCTGATCGGTGTAGCCGGTGTTCTGGTTCTCGAAGGCGATGCGGTGGAACTCCTTGTAATGGCCCACCTCGTCCGCGGCGGCGGCGGCGACGGCGGCGCGGAACGACGGGCCGTCCTCGCGGGTGTCATCCATGAACTTCGCGGTGCGGATCTCGGCGGTGATGTCACCGTCGGCGACGAGCTGCTCGATGATGGGGCCGAAGGCGGCCTCGCGGGCGGCGCAGGCCGGGCACTGGAAGTCCTCCCACACGATCAGGTGCGGCTTGTCCTCCGTGGGCTCGTTGCCGTCGATGAGGATCCCGTAGTTCTCCGTGGCGTTGGGCGGGGTGAGCTGGTCCTCAGCGATGGAGGTGCGGTTGCCCACGGCCTGCACGATGACGATCGCGAGCACCACGACCACCACCAGGGCGGCGAGCCCGAGGCCGAACATCATGACGCGCTTGTTGCGCTTGTTGCGCTCCTCCATCTCCTGCTGCTGGCGCAGCGCGGCGCGCTTGCTGAGGTTCGAGTTGTTCGCCATGAGAGGGTGCTCCTTCAGGGTCCGGGATGGGCCTCGGGCGCCGTCGGGTGCTGCGCCGTGAAGTACATGATAACCACGGCGCGCAAAATGGTTGAAATGGGAACTAGAAGTGTCTCAGGCGAGCTGCTGGACGGCGGCCAGGAACGCCTCTGATGTGGGCTCCTCCAGGACCTGCTGGGCTTCGTAGTCGTAGACGATCAACTGCTGGTCGCCCACGAAGTAGGATGGGCGGCGGCGATGCCGATGCCCGCGATCACAATCCGCCGGCTCCGCTGGGCGCGCTCGTCGGCTTCCTGCTGCTGGCGCAACGATGCGCGGCTGCTGCCGGAGTTGGTGGTGGCCATGACTGGCTCTTATCCCCGCTTCCCATGATCCTGAGCGACGGCGCTTCTCCGAGTACGCTGGCCCCACCATGACTGACACTTCACACGCCGAACTGGTCGCCGAGCTCACCAGCCGCTGGCCCGAACACCGGGTGGCGCCCAGCCTCACCAGGATCGCCTCCCTGATGGACCTGCTGGGGGACCCGCAGCGCAGCTTCCCCGTCATCCAGGTGGCCGGCACGAACGGCAAGGGCAGCACCGCCATCATGATCGAGACGCTGCTGCGCGCAGCCGGGCTGCGCACCGGGCGCTTCGCCAGCCCGCACCTCTCCGATGTGCGCGAACGCATCGCCATCGACGGCGAACCCATCAGCGAGGAACGCTTCGACGAGGTGTGGGCCGACATCGCGCCCTACGTCGCGATGGTCGACGAGCAGGCCCACGACGGCGTCGCCATGACGTTCTTCGAGGTCATCACCGGCATGGCCTACGCGGCCTTCGCCGATGCCCCCGTCGACGTGGCGGTGATGGAGGTGGGCCTCGGCGGCCGCTGGGACGCCACCTCCGTGGCGGATGCGACGGTGGCCGTCGTCGCCCCGGTCGGGATCGACCACACGCACATCCTGGGCGAGACCCTCACCGAGATCGCCACCGAGAAGGCCGGCATCATCAAGCCCGGCGGCACCGCGGTGTTCGCCGGCCAGGAACCCGAGGCCGCGAAGGTGCTCCTCGCCGCGGCCGTCGCCGCGGGCGTGCCCGTCAAGGCCGAGGGGCCGGATTTCGGGCTGTTGGATCGTGCCTTGGCCGTCGGCGGTCAGCTGCTGCGCATCAAATCGGTGGGCGGTCCGGTGGGAGACGTGTTCCTCCCTCTCTACGGCGAGCACATGGCCCGCAACGCCGCGCTCGCCGTCGCCGCCGTCGAGGCGTTCCTGGGCGGCAAACCGCTCAACGCGGAAATCATCGTGGAGGGCCTCGGCTCGGTGGAGGCCCCGGGCCGGTTGGAACTGGTGCGCACGTCGCCGCCCATCGTCATCGACACCGCGCACAACGCGCAGGCGGCGCGCGCGACCATCGCCGCGGCGGATGAGAGCTTCGACTTCACGCCCACCATCGGGGTCGTGGCGATGATGCAGGACAAGAAGGCGGAGGAGGTGCTGGAGATCTTGGCGGAGAAGATGGACCAGGTGGTCATCACCACCATGGCCTCCACCTCGCGGGCCCGCAGCGTCGACGACCTGGCCGCCGTCGCCGAGACCGTCTGGGAGACCAGCAAGGTGCACCGCGCCGCCACCATGCGCGAAGCCCTCGACCTGGCCGTCATGCTGGCCGACACGGCCAGCACCCAGGCGGGCGTGCTCGTCGCGGGCTCCGTCATCGCCGCGGGGGAGGCCCGCGAACTGCTGAAGAAGGACGACTCGTGACGCTCGCCCCCGGTAACCCGATGAGGGTCGCGGCCCTGTCCGTACTCATCTTCGAAGTCATCATCATCTGGCTGGCCTACATCGGCATGATCCAGGTCTCCGGCGTGAACCTCGCCGTCGCAGCCGCGTGGAGCGGCGTCGCCACCGTGCTGTGCCTCATGGCCACAGCGGGCCTCCGCAAGGGCTGGGGCTACCTAATCGGATGGTTTGCGCAGCTTGTCCTGATCGGTTTGGGTCTTCTCACCCCGTGGATGTACGCGATGGGTATCATCTTCGCGATGATCTGGGCCACGTGCATCATCCTCGGCCGAAGGGTCGAAGCCCACCGTCAAGGAGGTAACGCGCAGTGAGCGAACACACGCTCGTCATCATCAAGCCCGACGTCGTCGAGGCGGGCAACGCAGGCAAGGTCCTCGCACGCTACGAGGAGGCCGGCTTGACCATCGAGTCGATGGAGCTTCGTGAGATCACCGGGGAGTTCGCCGATCAGCACTACGCCGAGCACCTCGAGCGCGACTTCTACCCGCCGCTGCGGGAGTTCATGACCAGCGGGCCACTCATCCCGCTCATCCTCAGCGGGGAGGACGCTATCGCCCGGGTGCGCGCGCTCAACGGCGCCACGGACCCGAAGAAGGCCGAGGCGGGCACCATCCGCGCGGACTTCGGCGAGTCCGGCCCCCGCAACGCCGTGCACGCCTCGGATTCGCCCGAATCCGCGGCCCGCGAGATCGCCTTGTGGTTCAACCGGTGAGCCCGGCGCCCGGCTGGTACGCCGACCCGCAGGACCCGTCCAAGGCGAGGTACTGGGACGGCGCGAAGTGGACGGATCAACGGATGGCCTCCGGCGGTACCCCCACCACAGGGGGCGGAGGTCAGCAGCCATGGTTGAAGTGGCTCTGGATCGGGCTGGGAGTACTGGCGGTCGCGGCCCTGGCCGTGGGCGCCTTCTTCCTGCTGTCCGGCAACGACGAGGAGCCCGATCCGCCCGCTCCGGGTGAGTCCACCACGGCGGCCCCGGTCGACCCGTCCGCAGACCCCGCGGATCCCTCAGCCGACCCTTCCGCCGGGCCCGTCCCCGGGGAGACCTTCCCCGCCGACGTCGGCGTGTGCCAGGGCGGCAACGGCGCGTACACCCGCTACGCCCACGAGAGCTTCTACGCCGCGGGCGTGGAGTACACCCATCCGGCGGACTGGGAGTTCTCCTTCGACCCCTCCTACTTCACCTGGCTCGACGACCACTCCGCGCTGGGCGCCATCAAGCTCGACGGCGCCGACAACGAGGCGGGCATCGTCTTCGGGGGCCTGCGCCAGTGGGGCGAGTTCGAGGACCAGCGCTCGGCCGCCGCCCAGTCGATGCAGTGCCTCATCGAGTCGCTCTCCGACGAGGGGGAGGTCGCCGCTGAACCGGCAACCGTCACGGAGACCACCGTGGGCGGCATGCCCGCCGTGCAGGCGATGGCATCCGTGGCCAGCGACAGCTACCCGGACCCGCTGATCCTCAACGTCTACGTCATCGACGGCGGGGCCGACGGCTCCTGGGCGGAGCTGGTGACCTTCGCGCGCGAGGGCAGCGAGGCCGAGCCCGTCCTCGAGGAGGCCGTGGCCAGCGTGCGCCAGTCCTGACGTGGCGCGCCCTCGCGCCACGCAAAGCTAAGGTTGGCGAAATGACGCAGCCTGGTTGGGAACCGCCCGCAACGCCACCGTCCCAGCAGTGGGGCCCGCCCCCGCAGCCCCAGTGGCCCGCACCGGAGGGTTGGGCACCGCCCAGCCCGCCGTCGACCATCCCCACGGAGCCCACGGGATACCACCAGTTCTGGCGCGCCCCGGGGATCGCGCCGTGGCGACCCATCATCGCCTCGGTGATCATCGCCGTGGCGTTCGTGATCATCTCGCTCATCGTCACCACGGTGGCCATGATGATCGAAGTGGCCACCGGCGCCATCTCGCCCGACGACCTGGACACAATCCTCCTCGACGGGAAGGTGACCCCGGGCATGGTGCTGGGCAACAGCATCGCCATCGGTCTGCTCGTGCCCACCGTGCTGCTGGTGGCACTGCTCGTCAAGCAGCGCCCCCGCTTCCTGCACTCGGTCACGGGACGGTTCCGGTGGGCGTGGTTCGGGCTCTGTTCGCTGGCCTCGCTCCTGGTGCTGGGAGCGGCAACCGGCATCGACATCCTGCGCACCGGCTTGTCCGAGCTCGACCTGCAGATCCACCCCTACACCTGGTGGCTGCTGATCGGCCTCATGCTGGTGACGCCCTTCCAGGCCGCGGCCGAGGAGTACATGTTCCGCGGCGTGATGTTGCGCACGGTGGGCTCCTGGTTCCGAAATCCCGTGGTGGCGCTCGCAGTGGGCACGCTGGTCAACGCCCTGATCTTCATGTCGATCCACGGCGCCGACGACATCTGGCTCAACATCTTCTACGTGGTGCTCGGCGCGCTGCTGAGCTACCTGACCTGGCGCACGGGCGGGATCGAGGCGGCCGCAGCGGTGCACATCGTCAACAACATGCTGGGCTTCGCCTTCATCCCGTTCCAGGACGTGACCGGGGTCTTCGACCGCTCCGCCGGGGTGGGCGGGCCCTTCATCCTGTGGCAGATCCTCGCCATGGCCATCCTCGCGGGCGGCATCGTGGCGCTGGCCCGGCGCAGGAACATTGAACGGGTGGGCCCGCCGGAGGCCGTCGCGCGCTAGGTCTTATACCTCCGGCGGGTTATCCTTGGCGGCGCTATGACTATGATGCCCACCCTGCCCCAGCATTCGGTCTTCGACCGTCTCGAGCCGCTGCTGGCGCGCGTCAGCAAGCCCATCCAGTACGTCGGCGGCGAGCACAACTCCGTCGTCAAGGACTGGGACAGCGCCTCCGTGCGCTGGTGCCTGTCCTACCCGGACGCCTACGAGGTGGGCCAGCCCAACCAGGGCGTGGCCATCCTCTACGAGATCCTCAACGAACGCGACTGGATCCTCGCCGAGCGCACCTACTCCGTCTGGCCGGACATGGAGGAGGTGCTGCGAACCCACGACATCCCGCAGTTCACCCTCGACGCCCACCGTCCCGTGGGCATGTTCGACGTCCTGGGCGTGAGCTTCTCCACCGAGTTGGGCTACACCAACCTGCTCAATCTGCTGGACCTGTCCGGCATGACGCTGCACGCGAAGGACCGCCGCGAGGACGAACCCATCGTCGTGGCCGGCGGGCACGCCGCGTTCAACCCTGAGCCCATTGCAGACTTCATCGACGTGGCGGTGCTGGGCGACGGAGAAGAGGCCTCGCTGCACATCTCCGACATCGTGCGCGAATGGAAGGAGGACGGACGCGAGGGTGGCCGCGACGGCCTGCTGCTGCGCCTGGCCGTGACCGGCGCGTTCTACGTGCCGAAGTTCTACGACGTGGACTACCTCGACGACGGGCGCATCCAGCGCGTCGCGCCCAACCGCCCCGAGGTGCCGTTCCAGGTGCGCAAGCACACCCTGATGGACCTCGACGCCTGGCCCTACCCGAAGAAGCCCATCGTGCCGATGGCCGAGACGGTGCACGAGCGCTACTCCGTGGAGATCTTCCGCGGCTGCACGCGCGGCTGCCGCTTCTGCCAGGCCGGGATGATCACCCGCCCGGTGCGCGAGCGCAACATCGAAACGATCGGCGCGATGGTGCAGGGCGGCCTGAAGGCCACCGGCCTGGAGGAGATCGGCCTGCTGTCGCTGTCGTCGGCCGACCACTCAGAGATCGCCGAGGTCACCAAGCAGTTGGCGGACCGCTACGAGGGCAGCAACGTGTCGCTGTCGCTGCCGTCGACCCGCGTGGACGCCTTCAACATCGACCTGGCCAACGAGTTGTCGCGCAACGGCCGCCGCTCCGGCCTCACGTTCGCGCCCGAGGGTGGCTCGGAGCGCATGCGCAAGGTCATCAACAAGATGGTCAGCGAGGACGACCTCATCAACACCGTCGCCGCTGCCTTCTCCTCCGGCTGGCGCCAGGTCAAGCTCTATTTCATGTGCGGGCTGCCCACCGAGACCGACGAGGACGTGCTGGCGATCGCCGATCTCGCGCGCCGCGTCATCGAGACGGGCCGCGAGGCCTCCGGCACCCGCGACATCCGCTGCACCGTGTCCATCGGCGGTTTCGTGCCCAAGGCCCACACCCCGTTCCAGTGGGCCGGCCAGGCCAGCGCGGAGACGATCAACCACCGCCTGATGCTGCTCAAGGAGACCATCAAGCAGGACCGCAACTACGGCAAGGCCATCGGGCTGCGCTACCACGAGGGCCAGCCGGGGGTGATCGAGGGCCTGCTGTCGCGAGGCGACCGCCGCATCGGGCGCGTCATCGAGCGCGTCTGGCGCGAGGGCGGCAAGTTCGACGGCTGGACGGAGCACTTCAGCTACGACCGCTGGGTGGCCTCCGCCAACGAGGAACTGGCCCAGTTCGGGATCGACCTGGAGTGGTACACCCAGCGCGAGCGCGGCTACGAAGAGGTGCTGCCCTGGGACCACCTCGACGCGGGCCTGGACCGCGACTGGCTGTGGGAGGACTGGCAGGACGCCCTCGACGAGCGCGAGGTGGAGGACTGCCGCTGGACGCCGTGCTTCGACTGCGGCGTGTGCCCGCAGCTGGACACCGAGATCCAGATCGGCCCCACCGGCAAGGTGCTGTTGCCCCTCACCGTCGCCAAGCCCAACCTCAGCTGACGGCGGCGAGGAACGCGTCGACCACCCGGTGGAATCCCTCCGGGTTGTCGCGGCGCACGCAGTGCCCGGCATCGGGGATCGCAACGATCTGCACCAGGTCGTTGTTGATCAACTCCGGGTCCGGGGCCATCTCGCCGTCGACCGGCACCACGACAAGCGTGGGCACCGTGAGCGCGGTGAACATCTCCTCCCACGCGGTCTCGCCCAGATAGAGGCCCCGTCGGAGGTAGTCGCGGTCCACCCGCGCCTTCGAGGCGGCCCACGGCTGGAGTTCCGTCTCCGTCCACGGGGTCTCCTGCAGCATCCTGGCGAATTCGCCGTCCGGGTCCTGCGTCACGGCGTCGACGAAGGTCAGCTGCTGGCGGGAGAACTCCCCGTTGGCCGGCGACCAGTGGGGGCGGGGCTTGGCGGGATCCTCCAGCACGAGCCGCGCCACCAACTCCGGATAGGCCTGTGCGACCCGCGCGGCCATCAGTCCGCCCAGCGAATGCCCCACCACGAGGGCCGGCCGGGCCAGGCCGCTGAGGACGTCGGCCAGATCGTCGCGCATCACGTCGGGCACCCGCTCGAACTGTTCGTCGGAGAAGCCGGGGGAGCGGCCGTGGCCCCGCTGGTCGACGGCGAGGATGCGGTACCTCACACCCCAGCGCGCCACGGCGTCAGGCCAGCAGGTGCCGTCGTCGGTGAGGCCGTGGACCAGCACCAACGGCGGGCCGGCCGGGTTGCCGTACTCGTGCACGTGCAGTGAACTCATGACGGCAATCTAGCGGAACGGGCGTGTAGGCTCGGGGTCCGTGGCTGAGAGCATGCGCAAGATCGGATTCGACCGGCAGAAATACCTCGACCTCCAGTCGGAGCACATCGATCAGCGGCGCAGGCGCTTCGGCGGCAAGCTCTACCTCGAGTTCGGCGGGAAGCTCTTCGACGACCACCACGCCGCCCGCGTGCTGCCCGGGTTCACGCCGGACAACAAGATCGAGATGCTCAACACGATCGCCGACGACGTCGAGATCGTCATGGTCATCTCCTCGCACGACCTGATCCGCAACAAGGTGCGCGCCGACGTCGGCATCACCTACGAGGCGGACGTGCTGCGGCTGATCGACGAGTTCCGCTCCTACGGCCTCTACGTCGGCTCCGTGGTCATCACGCAGATGGCCGACGACCACCGACAGGCCCGCAACTTCAAACGCAAGTTGGAACGTCTCGGGTTGAAGGTCTACCGGCACTACCCGATCAAAGGCTACCCCAACGACATCCCGCTGATCGTCAGTGAGAACGGCTACGGCCGCAACGAGTACATCGAGACGAGCCGCGACGTCGTCGTCGTGACGGCTCCGGGGCCGGGCAGCGGGAAGATGGCCACCTGCCTGTCGCAGCTGTATCACGACCACAAGCGCGGCATCGCCTCTGGCTACGCCAAGTACGAGACGTTCCCCATCTGGAACCTGCCGCTGGACCACCCGGTCAACATGGCCTACGAATCCGCCACGGCGGATCTCGACGACGTCAACATGATCGACCCGTTCCACCTGGCGGCCTACGGCGAGCAGGTGGTCAACTACAACCGCGACGTCGAATCGTTCCCAGTGCTCAAGCTGCTGTTCGAGCAGCTGATGGGGGCCAGCCCCTACCAGTCGCCCACGGACATGGGCGTCAACATGGCGGGGGTGTGCATCTCCGACGACGAGGTGTGCCGCGAGGCGTCCCGCCAGGAGGTGCTGCGGCGCTACTTCAAGGCACTCGTCGCCGAGCGTCGTGACGAACTGGACTCCCACCAGTCGGACCGCATCGCCCTGATCATGTCGACGCTGGGGATCACGCGCGAGGACCGGCCCGTCGTCGCTCCCGCCCTCGAGTTGGAGAAGCGCACCAAGGGGCCGGCCGCCGCCATGCAGTTGCCCGACGGGCGGATCGTGACCGGTAAGACCTCCGCGCTGCTGGGCGCCAGCTCCGCGATGCTGCTCAACGCGCTCAAGGCCCTCGCCGGCATCCCCGACGACGTGCGGCTCCTGGACCCCGAGACCATCGAACCCATCCAGACGCTCAAGACTCGCCACCTCGGCAGCGCCAACCCCCGCCTGCACACCGACGAGGTGCTCATCGCCGTGTCCGTGGGTGCCCGCTACGACGAGCACTGCCGCAGGGCACTGGCCGAGTTGCAGCAGTTGCGGGGCTGCGACGTGCACACCACGGTGATCCTCGGCTCCGTCGACGAGGCGATCTTCCGCAACCTCGGCGTCAACGTCACCTGCGAGCCGGTCTACCAGTCCAAGAAGCTCTACAAGAAGCGTTAGACCACGGCCCAGCCGTCGGTGGTGCGGCGGACGTGCCCGGATTCGGCCATTGCCTCCAGCCAGCCCTCCATGGGGTAGTCGCCCCACAGGGAGTGGAACAGGTTCGCGTTGCGCACGATCGACGCGGCGTGCCCGATGGGCGGGCTGCTGCTGGGATGCCACTGGTGGAACGCGCCGGCGCCGCGTGCCCACCACAGGTGCCCGCCGGCCGCGCGGAGCCGACGCCCGAAGTCCGTGTCCTCGCCGCCGTAACCCACGTACCGCTCGTCGAAGCCGCCGATGCGGTGCCAGTCCGTGACAGTGGTGGCGATGTTGAGCGACCACAGCAGGTTCACGTCGGCGGCCAGGAGGTCGTCGCCGTCCGGCACGACGCGCAGCGGATGGTCTCGTCCCACCTCGGCCAATCGGCGTGGAGTGTGCTCGGCCTCGGTGAGCCCCTCGGGCAGGTAGCGGACGCGTCCCGCGACGACGGATGGGCCGGTCACCTTCGCCGCAACCTTCAGCAGGGCCGCATAGTCGGCGACGAAGGATGCTTCGGGGAGGCAGTCGACGTCCAGGAGCGCCACCGCGGTACACCCTGCTTCCTCGGCCGCCCCGACGCCGCGGTTACGCGCAGCGGCCAACGGCAACTCGTCCTGCGGCGGCAGCTCCAGGAGGCGCTCACGCTCAGGGACCAGGTCCTTGATGCCTGCGTCACCCATCGAGACGACGACGTGGACGAGTGGGGCCGGATCGAGGGCGGCCACCCAGCGCAGTTGCCTGGCCAGATGCGTGTGCCTGCCGTGCACGATCGTCACGATGCCCAGTTCCATCAGTGCGCCTCCTGAACGAGGTGGTCGATCGCGGCGGCCGCCCGGGCGGCGCCGTCGCGGAAGGTCCAGCGTTCCCACGCTGTGGATGTGGCGGCGTGGGCCAGCAGCCCTGGCCAGTCCCCGGCGGCCGGCCAATCGTCCAGGGCGACGCAGCACCGGAGCGCGCGCAGCGCCGCGACGGTGGCCTGCTGCTCGTCGAAAGGGCGCCGCTGGGCGATCACGACGGCGGGGCGTCCCGCTGCGGCAACCTCGGCCACCGCGTTCTGCCCGCCGTGGGTGACCACCACGTCGGCCCAGGCGAGATCCGCCCAGACGTCGGGGGAGGGTGCCCCCTCCGGCGTGCGGAGTCGCCACTCCCATCCCGGGGTCGCCTCCACCGCAGCGCGGAGATCCTCCCGCGTCGCCTCGGTGCCGCCGGCACCCCACAGCACCAGCACGCGCCGGCCCGTCGGCGCCTGCTGCGCGGGCCTGTCGTCGAAGCGGGAGATGGCCCCCACGTGGCGGGTCTTCCGGAGCCAGCGTTGCGGCCAGGTGGGCTCCGGGGCGGACTCCGGCCAGGGTGCGATCAGGATGGAGGCGGCGTCGTAGGCGGCCTCGTGCGGGCGGTCCCGGCGGTTGCCCCGCATGGCCAGCACGGCGGTACGCACCCCGAACAGCCGCGCCAGGAGGGTCACCTCCGCGGAGACGTCGACCACCATCGTCGAGAGGCTGCCGCGGAGGTGCTCGGCGATCAGGCCGAGCCGCTCGCGGTGGCCCTGGTGGCCGAGCGGAGCCCAGTGGAACACCCCGCCCGCGGTGGGGTCGACGGGTGCCGGCGTGACGTCCGGCGGGAGCTCCACCCACTCGCCCGGCCACCCGTCGGGCCGGGGCATGGAGCCGAAGCCCACCACCGGACGGCTCAACCGCCGGGCGATCTGCACGCCGCGGGTCGCGTGCCCGCGCCCGTGGTGGTGGACGTACCAGCCGATCACAGGAGGCTCCGGTACAGCTCGATGTAGCGGCCGATCATCGCGTCCAGGGCGCAGTTGTCCCGGGCGTGGCGGCGCACCGCGGCCCGGTCGAGCCTGGTCACGCGCTGGAGAGCGACCACCGCCTCATCCAGTGAGGCGTCGGGAGGGATGCACTCGCCACCCGGCGGGCGCACGAACTCGGTCAGTCCGCCACGCGCGAAGCTCAGCACGGGCGTGCCGCAGGACATGGCCTCAGCCGCCACCAGGCCGTAAGGCTCATCCCACTCGGGCGTGACCAGGCAGGCGGCGCTCCTGCCGACCAGCTCAGGAAGAGCGTCCGGCCCCAGGTGGCCCTCGTAGCGGATGTCGTTGCCCAACAACGGTTTCATGGTGCCGCGGAAGTAGGCCGTATCCACCAGGGGGCCGGCGATGTGGAGAGGCAGCCCTGCGCGCCGCGCGATGAGAGCCGCCCGGTGCGGGGCCTTCTCCGGGACGATGCGTCCGTACCAGACCAGGGCGTCCCCGCCGGGGCCGGCGGGCCAGGACGACAGGTCGATGCCGTTGGGGATCACCTCGGACGGGGTGATGGAACGCCACCTGCGCGCCACCCATTGGCTCACCGCGACGGTACGCGCCCCGGGGTTGAGGCGCAGCGCCGGCTCGATCCACGGATGGGGCGGGGTGTGCAGGGTGGTCACGACAGGTTGCGGGATGGTGCCGTCGAGGACGATGGGCAGATAGTGCAGTGAGTTGTTGTGCACGATGTCCACATCGCTGCGCGCCGCGATGGACCGCAAGGCGTTGGCATAGGCCATCGTGGTGGTCACCTGGGACATGGGAGGCATGGCCACGTCCGCGCGGGCGGCGTCGCTCAACTCGAACTGCATCACCGGCAGTTCCTCTGCCTCCAGCGCAGGGTCGCTCCCCGGGCCGGCGAACAGCACCACCTCGACGCCCCGGTCCCTCAGGCCGCGGACCAAGTGCCAGGTGAAGGACTCCAACCCGCCCGCGAACGGGGGTGCGATGGGGTAGCGGTCGTGGGCGAGGATGGCGACCTTCACCGCCGTGCTCCGGCGAGGGCCCGCCGGTAGATGTGGGCGTGGGTGGCGGCGAGGTACTGGCGCTCGGCCGCCCGCTCGTCAGGATCGGCCCGCCATGGAGCGGCCTCGGGGAGGGCGTCCAGCGCGGCGATGATGCCGGCCTCGTCGGGACCCTGCTCGCCCACGTCGTAGCCGAAGACCCCGTCGTGCTGATGGTGGTAGTACCCCAGATGTGGAGCCAGCACGTGGGTGCCCACGTCGAAGCAGGCCTCAAGCCAACCCGAGTGCGTCCCGAATCGGTAGGGCAGCACGGAGAGGTCCAGGCTGAAGAAGTAGTCCCACAGTTCGGCATCGGTGTAGTAGTCGTGCACATGAACGCGCACGCCAGCCACGGCGTCGAGTTGGGCCACCCGCGCCGCCACCCGGGCATCGTGGTGATAGGCGCCCGGCGTCAGCACGTCGGTGTGCACGTCGACGACCAGTTCCAGCCCGCGCGCAGGCACCTCCCGCTCCAGGATGTCGAGGATGGGCAGCGGGTCGATGGAGGCGCGCAGGCTCTTGAGGTGTACGCCGACGCGGAGCCGGTCCCGCTCCCGGCGTGGTCGGTGCAGCGTGTCCGGGTCGACCACGTGGGGGTGGGGGAGCACGACGGCGTCGCGGCCCCAGCGCGACCGGATCTCCCTCGCGGCGCCGTCGGTCAGCGTGATGAGTTCGGTAGCGGCCGGGATGAGGACGTCGAGGGCCTCATCGTGCGCCCGCCGGTCGAGGTGGTGGGGATTGCGTAGGTCGTGGACGGTGTAGACCAGCGGCTTCCCGTGGTGGCGCAGGGCGTCGACGACGGCGGTGAGATCCTGCGTGGACAGTGCATCGAAGCCGAAGTGCACGTGGAAGACATCGAAGCCGTCTGCGTGCTCATCGATCCACCCCGGCGACAGCAGCGCCGAGGGCCACGCCTTCCCGCCGGGGTCCGGGAGACGGACCACGCCGTGGTCGATGCACGGGTCAGAGAGGTGCCTGACGTACACGTGCCCCTCGGGCACAGACGCGATCCTGATCAAGCGACGTTCCTTCCACACGGCCCCAACCCTGCTATTTGACACTGCCAGGGTCGACTCTGCTACCCCCTTGGGGGTTACCCGCCAGCCTTCCCTGGGCCACTGCCGTCGCCATGGACGGCGCGAGCGGCAGGCGGGGGATCAGCGTCGCCTGGACGGCGTGGTAGAGGTCCGGCTTGCCCGGCCACACCGAGGTCGCCACAGCCAGAGAGGCGTCGAGTTGGTGGTGCCAGGAGCCGCGGTCTGCGTCGATGAAGTGCTCCGCGATGTGATCCCACCAGCGTGCGTAATCCGCCGCGTAGCGATCCTCACCGGTGCGGTGGTGGAGGGCGGCGGCGGTGCCCACCGCCTCAGCGGCCACCCAGTGCATGCGGTCGTTGGTCACAGGGGTGCCGTCCCAGCCTGTGGTGTAGACGAAGCCGTCCGCGCCGTCGCGGGCCCAGCCGTCGGCGACCGCCCGGCCGTAGAGCGCGCGTGCCGCCTCGAGCCAGCCGCCGCCGGTATCGCTGAGAGCTGCCTCGAGGTGCAGCCAGAGCCTGGCCCATTCGAGGCCGTGCCCCACGGTGGCGCCGTAGGGGCGGAACGGGTCGTCCGGCCGGTACGCGTTGTACTCCAGTTGTGGCTGCCACTGCTCGTCGTAATGCTCCGGGAGTCGCCAGTCGTGCGCCTCGGCCTGTGCCCGGGCGAACCGGGCGATCCTCGCGGCGCGGTCCAGCCAGACCGGCTCCCCGGTGACATCCGCGGCAGCGAGCATGGCCTCGACGGTGTGCATGTTGGCGTTGATGCCGCGGTACGGGTCAGTGGCGGACCAGTCGGCCTCAGCGGCATCTGCCATCAGGCCGTGCTCCTCGCTCCAGAAGCGGTCGGTCAGCACCGACAGCGCGTCGTCGAGCAGGTCGCGACCACCGGGCAGCCCCGCGACCGTGGCGGAGGCACCCGCCAGTACGACGAAGGCGTGATCGTAGGTCTGCTTCATGCCGTCGCCGGCCGCGGTGTGGAACCAGCCGCCATGCTCGTCGTCGTGCAGCGCTCCGGTCAGCCCGCTCATCGCGCGCTCGGCCAGGGTGCGTGACCCGGGGATGCCGAGGAGATGCCCCAGCGAGTAGACATGCACCATCCGGCAGGTGATCCACGTCTCCGCGGGCTGCTCGGGGTAGGGGACGCCGTCGGCATCCAGGTAGCCCGCGCCCACCCCGTCGAGGGGGCTCGCGGTGCCGAAGGAGAGCAGGCGCTCGGTCTCGCGCTGCAGCCAGGCCAAGTGGGTGGGAGTGATCAGCCAATGGGTCATGCGCAATACACTACGCGCATGAGTTCTCGCCAGCCTCCCGTGCAGCAGCCACCGCCGGAGCAGAAACTGCGCCTGCGTTACGCCAAGCGCGGGCCAGCCCGCTTCACGTCGCACCGCGACTTCGGGCGCGCGCTGGAGCGGGCGCTGCGCCGCGCCGAGATCCCCATGGCCTACTCCTCGGGCTTCAACCCGCACCCGCGCATCTCGTATGCCAGCCCGTCGCCCACGTCGGCCTCCTCTGAGGCGGAGTACGTGGAGCTCGGGCTCAGCCAGGTGTGCGATCCGGCCAAGGTGGTGGCCGCGCTCAACGAGGTGCTGCCTGTGGGCTTCGAGATGCTCGACGCGGCGGATGCGGTCAAGGCGTCGTTGGGTGAGCTGTTGCAGGCCTCGGATTGGGAGGTGCGCCTCGCCGGGCTGGAGCCCGGGGTGCTGGCCGCCGCGGTCGCCGAGTTGATGGGCCGCGACGAGGTCACCGTTGAGCGCATGACCAAGCGCGGGCTGCGCAGCTTCGACGTGCGCGCCGCGATCGTCAGCCTCGAGGCGACCGACGACGCGACCTTGCGCCTGCGTTCCATGATCGAGACGCCGTTGGTGCGGCCGGACGACGTGGTGGCCGCGCTGCGCACCATCGACGAGCGGGTGCCCGCCGAGATGCTGCTCAACAGGCTCTCGCAGGGGCCTCTGGCGGACGGGGAGATCGGCGATCCGCTGCGTCCATGACGGGGTGGCGGATGCGGTTTCTTGCTGACCTGTGGAACAATAGCCGTGGGTCATGGCGCCGCCGGTGCCACCCTGATGCGGTGAGGCTGCACCGCGGCACCACTGCCGCGACTGCTCGCTGAGTCAGAGGACCACAGTCTTACGGCACAGCACGCTGTGCCCGGTCCGCGCTTCGTGCGCGTAAGGAGCCGAATGCTTCCCTCAGAGAACAATGAACAGGTGAACACCCCCCGCAAGACCGCGGCGCAGAAGGCCGCCGAGGCTGAGGCCGCCGCCACCGAGGCGGCGAAGACTGAGGCCCCCGCTGAGCCCTCCGTCGAGACGACCCCCGCGGAGCCCGTCGCCGAGGAGGCTCCGAAGACCACGCGCCGCCGTCGCGTCGCCACCCGCAAGACCGCGGCCCCTGAACCCGTCGCTGCTGCCGAACCAGAGCCGCAGACCGGTGCGCAGGCGGCCGCCGAAGAGCCGCAGGGCAAGGGCGAGCCCGCTGCTGCCGAAGCTGGCGAGCCCGCTGAGGAAGCCGCCCCCGACGCCAAGGCCTCAGCGCCCGAACCGCGTGGCCGCCGCCGTCGCGCCGCATCCCGCCCGGCCGCCCCGCGGGAGCCGGTCAAGGCCAGCACGGCCGCTGATCCCGATGAGGACCCCATCGGTGCCGCGCTGCGCGCCGCCGAGGAACTCGCCGAGGCCCGCCGCTCCGTGCTGAGCGACCCCTTCATCACCGCTGAGGCCCGCGAGGCACAGCTTGCCGCGCTGGCCGGCGCGATCGCCGCAGACGATGCCGAGGCGAAGGCGGCCGAGGAACCTGATGAGGACGCCGAAGAGGCCGAAGGTACCGAGCAGGCCGCCGAGGACCAAGCCGAACAGGATGACGATGACGATTCGGATGACTCGGACGACGATTCCGACGATTCCGACGATTCTGATGATGATTCCGCCGAGGACGAGCGGCCCACGCGTCGCCGTCGTCGCCGCGGTGGCCGTCGTCGCCGCAGGGGAGGCAACCGCGACTCCGACAAGGATGACTCCTCGGACGATTCTGACGACGATGACTCCTCAGATTCGGACGACGACCCTGACGACACCGACAACGGCGACCACGCGGACGACTCGGATGCCGAGGGCGGCACCGTGCGTCGTCGCCGCCGCAGCCGTCGCCGCCGCGCTGGGGACACCTCCGGTGACGGCAGCAGCCACGACGACGAGGTGACCGGCATCGAGGGCTCCACCCGCATGGAGGCCAAGCGCCAGCGCCGCAAGGAGTCCCGCGCCGCGGGTCGCCGCCGCGCGCCCATCCTCAGCGAGGCCGAATTCCTGGCCCGCCGCGAGTCGGTGGACCGCAAGCTCGTGATCCGCCAGTCCGAGGACTACACGCAGCTCGCGGTCGTCGAGGACGACATCCTCGTGGAGCATTACGTCGACAAGGCCTCCGCCGCGTCGCTGATCGGCAACATCTACCTGGGCAAGGTGCAAAACGTCCTGCCGAGCATGGAGGCCGCGTTCATCGATATCGGCCGCGGCCGCAACGCAGTGCTCTACGCCGGCGAGGTGGACTGGGACTCCTTCGACGTCTCCGGTGAGAACCGCAAGGTGGAAAACGTCCTCAAGTCCGGCCAGTCCGTGCTGGTGCAGGTCACCAAGGACCCGGTTGGCGCGAAGGGCGCCCGCCTCACCAGCCACATCTCGCTGCCCGGCCGCTACATCGTGTACTCCCCGGGCGGCCACCTCTCCGGCATCTCCCGCAAGCTGCCCGACACCGAGCGCAGCCGCCTGCGCGGCATCCTCGGTGGGCTGATCTCCGACGACGAATCGGTCATCGTGCGCACCGCGGCCGAGGGCATCCCGGAGGAGGAGCTGGTCCGCGATGTGAACCGGCTCAAGGCCCAGTGGGAGGTCATCGAGAAGAAGTCCAAGAAGGGCGGCTCCCCGCAGGCGCTCTACTCTGAGCCCGACCTGACGCTGCGCATCGTCCGGGACCTCTTCACCGAGGACTTCGCCAAGCTCGTCGTGCAGGGCGACGGCGGCCCCGAGGACTCCCACGACGCCATCGCCGCCTACGTCTCGCACGTGGCGCCGCACCTGGCTGAGCGCCTCGAGCGCTACGAGGTGGGCGAAGACGGCAAGGACGTGTTCGCGAAGTTCAAGATCGATCAGCAGATCGCCAAGGCGCTCGACCGCAAGGTGTTCCTGCCCTCGGGCGGCTCGCTCGTGATCGACCGCACGGAGGCGATGACGGTCATCGACGTTAACACCGGCCGGTTCACCGGCGCGGGCGGCAACCTGGAGGCCACCGTCACCAGCAACAACCTGGAGGCGGCGGAAGAGGTGGTGCGCCAGCTGCGGCTGCGCGACATCGGCGGCATGATCGTGGTGGACTTCATCGACATGGTGCTGCCCAGCAACCGTGACCTGCTTCTGCGCCGCCTCGTCGAATGCCTCAGCCGCGACCGGACGCGCCACCAGGTCTCCGAGGTCACCAGCCTCGGCCTGGTGCAGCTGACGCGCAAGCGCATCGGCACCGGCCTGCAGGAGGCGTTCACGGAGGAGTGCGAGCACTGCCACGGCGCCGGCTACCACCGCTTCGACGAGCCCGTCGAGTCTCAGGCCCCGTCCGACGGCGGCGAGCGGAAGCACGGCAACGGCCGTCGCCGCGGCGGCAAGAACCGATGATCCACCGCCCGTTTGGTCATTCCGGCCAGCACGGGTTAACATTGTGCGGTTGCCTTTTTGAAGGCACCCCCTCACGAACCAACAAGGAGATTCCAGTGGCTGCCAAGTGTGAAGTTTGCGCCAAGGGACCCGGCTTCGGTCACAACAAGCCCTGGTCGAAGAAGAAGACCAACCGTCGCTGGAACCCCAACATTCAGCGTGTCCGCGCCACCATCAACGGTGCCGCGATGCGCGTCAACGTGTGCACCTCCTGCCTGAAGGCGGGCAAGGTCTCGCGCTGATCTGAGACAATCAATCGCACCGGCGGTCCGCTCAGGCGGGCCGCCGGTGTCGCTTTCCCGGGAGCCCGATGAGGCGCGCGAACGCGGTCATCCACAGCGCGCCGCCTCCGGCGATCCCGCCCACGGCGAGCATCGCCGCCGGCAGTGATGCCGCCACCAGAAGGGCGGAGATCAGGAGAGGTCCACCCAGGATGCCCACCTGGCTGAACAGCGCCCAGATGCTGAGGAACTTCGCCCGTCCCCTGACCGGCGACAAGTCTGCACCGATCGTCATGTTGATGCCTGCGCCCAAGCCGTTGCCGACGCTCATCACCACCACGGCGACGACGAAGCCCGTCGACTCCGGCCACAGGGGCGCCAACGCGAAGCCGGCCCCGTAGACGACCAGGCAGGCCACCAGGGTGAAGGCGCGGCCCAGCACGTCCTTGAGATAGCCGCCGGGCAGCATGAGCAGCATCTCGATGCCGGCGCCCATCGCCACGATGAAGGAGATCTGCGCCTCGCTCCAGCCCAGGTGCAAGCCCCACAGCGCGATGAGAACGGGGAACGCGGCCCGGGCGACGGCCAGCGTCGAGATCGCGATCCCCGCGAGCGTGACCGCACCCCAGCGGACGCCCTGCGCCAGTTCCTCGTCGGTGTGTGAGGTCCTGTTGCGGAGGGTCTGCGCGTCGAACGCGCTGTTGAGCCGCTTGACGAACAGGAGGCCGGTGGCGGTGACGGCGGTGACGATGGCGAACAGGCAGACCGACCAGAGGGGGAACCACAGCAGCAGCACCGCGCCGCACAGGGGGCCCACGAGGTTCCCGGCGCGCTGCGTGCCGCCCAGCGCCGTCATCGCCTGCCCCCGTTGCGGCCCTGGAACCGTCTCGGCCACGACGGCCTGGCGGGCGAGCCCCCACGCCACCATGGGCGCGACCCGCGCCATGTAGGCGCCGAGGAAGACCCCCAGTGACCACGGAGCGGGGTTGGCCAGGGCGAGCACGTTGAGTCCGAGCAGCAGCGCCGAGGACGCCGTCGCGAGGGCCATGGCGCGCTTGTCGCCGACCCGGTCGATGAACGCTCCGACCGGCACCGTCGCCACCAGCGCCACCGCCCCGATGGCGGCCATGCTGGCGCTGGCGAAGGCTTCCGAGGCCCCCAACTGCAGCAGGGCCAGTACCGTGACGGGCAGCATCGCGCCGCCGCCTACCGCGAACAGGAACGACGGCACGAGCACGGGCCACAGGATCAGTCGATACATAACAGGGCGATCGTAGTGTCAGCCGTGGTCGGTAGGGTGGCGGGCATGTGGCGAACCACCATCTACCGCGAACTGCACCGGCGCCTGGCGGACGTTGTGGGCGGGCCCACTGCCAGGGAGTTCGCCAAACTCGACATCCACACCGTCGACGACCTGCTGCGGCACGTGCCACGCCGGTACCTGGCAGGCTCGGAGATGTCGGATTTCTCGGGCCTCCGGGTGGGGGAGGACGCGGCGCTCGTCGCCCGGGTGCTGAGCGCCAGCACCTACGAGACGAACGGCCAGTTCCGGGTCAACGCCACCATCACCGACGGCCACACCAGGGTGGACGTCACGTTCTTCGCGCCCCGCGTCAAGGACGGGCCCTCGCGCAAGAGGGCTGAAGGCATGACGAGTTGGTGGGAGAAGGAACTGCTCTCAGGGGACAGGCGCGGCATCTTCATCGGCAAGGTGGGAGCGTACCGAGACCAGTTGCAGTTGACGCACCCCGAGTTCGTCATGCTGGATGGGGCCGCGATCAGGAACCCCAAGACGCAGAAGCAGCAGAACAGGGCCGCGATGAGCCGGGCGGTGCAGCGCGCCAGCATGGTGGGCCTCTACCCGGCGCACGCGAAGCTGCCCACCTGGGTCATCGCCGAGGCGATCCAGATGGCGCTGCCCGGCGTCGGGGGAGACACCCTGCCGCCCTGGGTGGTGGAGGAGGCGGGCGTGCTGCCGTTCCAGGAGGCGCTCACCGCCGTGCACGAGCCCACGGACCGGCGGCAGGCCGAGGTGGGCAAGGCGCGGCTCAAGTTCGACGAGGCCTTCGGCATCCAGTTGGCCATGGCCCATCGTCGCGCGCAGTACGCGACCGAGCCCGCCACCCCGCGCCCGCGCCGCGTGGGTGGGCTGCTCGACGCGTTCGACGAGCGGCTGCCGTTCACCCTCACCAAGGGGCAGATCGCGGTCGGGGAGCAGATCTTCGACGAACTGGCGCGCTCGGCGCCCATGAACCGGTTGCTGCAGGGCGAAGTGGGATCCGGCAAGACCCTCGTGGCGCTGCGGGCGATGCTCGCCGTCGTCGACGCAAGCGGCCAAGCGGTGCTGCTGGCGCCCACGGAGGTGTTGGCCAAGCAGCATTTCCAGACCATCACCCGGTTCATGGGGGATCTCGGGGAGGGGCGATCGCTCGGCGCGCACCCTGACGCCACCGGCGTGGTGCTCCTGACCGGCTCGCGCTCATCGGCCGCCAAGCGGGAGGCGCTCAACAGCATCGTGACGGGCGAGGCCGGCATCGTCGTGGGCACGCACGCGCTGCTGTCTGATCCGGTGGAGTTCTTCGACCTGGGGCTGGTGGTGATCGACGAACAGCAGCGCTTCGGTGTGGAGCAGCGCGCCGCGCTCACGGCCAAGGCCCAGCACAAGCCCCACACCCTGGTCATGACCGCCACTCCCATCCCGCGCTCCATCGCCATGACGGTCTTCGGTGACCTGGAGACCAGCGAACTGCACGAGCGGCCGGCCGGCCGGGCGGAGGTGCAGACCGTCTTCGTGGACACCCATCGCAACCCCACGTGGGTAACCCGTGCGTGGGAGCGGATCCGGGAGGAGGTCTCGGCGGGGCGCCAGGCCTTCGTCGTGTGTCCCGCCATCACCGCCAAAGAGGGGGAGGGGCTCACCGCCGTCGAGGAGCTGGCACCACTGTTGGCCGAAGGTCCCCTGGAGGGGCTGCGCATCGGTGTGGTGCACGGCAAGCAGCACGTGCAGGACCGCGACGAGGCCATGGCGGCGTTCGCCGCGGGTGAACTCGACGTGCTGGTGGCCACCACCGTCATCGAGGTGGGTGTGGATGTGCCCAACGCCACCGTCATGGTGGTCATGGACGCGGACCGCTACGGGCTGTCGCAGTTGCATCAGCTCCGCGGGCGGATCGGTCGCGGCGGGCACGCGGGCCTGTGCCTGCTGTTGGCCGCGGTGGGTGAGAATCTGGATGCCCACACCCGGCTCAGCGCGTTGGCCGCCACCACCGACGGCTTCGAACTGGCAGAGCTGGACCTCCGGCTGCGCCGCGAGGGCGACGTGCTGGGCGCCGCCCAGTCAGGCGCCGGCTCCCTGAAGCTGCTGCGGGCGCTGGACGACGCGGAGATGATCCGGCAGGCGAAGGGGCTGGCCGAGCGGGTGCTGAAAGATCCGCGGGCCGAGACGGATCCGCTGCTGGCAGATCTCATGGCGAAGGCCGAAGAGGTCGCCGCAGCCGAGTGGATGGAGAAGACGTGAGCCGCATCATCGCAGGCAAGGCCAAGGGGCGCCGGCTGGAGACGCCGAAGGGCGCCAACACCCGCCCCACCACGGACCGCACGCGCGAGGCGCTGTTCTCCGCGCTGGTCAACTGGTTCGACACAGCAGATCGTGACGCCGCGGAGCACCTGGACGGCTTTTCGGTGCTGGACCTGTTCGCCGGCTCCGGTGCGGTGGGGCTGGAGGCGGCCAACCGCGGCGCGTACCCCGTCGTGCTCGTGGAGTCGGACCGGGCCACCGCGGCGCTCGTCCAGGCCAACGCGCGCCACATCGGCGTCCGGGCGGAGGTCCGTGCCGCCAAGGCCCAGACCTTCGTGGAGGAGACCGCCCACTCCTTCGACCTGGTCTTCATGGACCCGCCCTATGGCGTCACGACCGATGACGTGGAGCGGCTGCTGGCTGCCGTCGCGGATGGCGTCGTCGCTGAGCGCGGCCTGGTGGTCGTGGAGCGCCCCAGACGGGACCGTGAGCCGGTGTTCCCCGAGCGCTTCACCGACACCTGGGACAAGCGTTACGGCGAGACCGTGCTCTACTACGGCTCCGTCGACTGACGCTACGTCCCCTGATCCTGCCCCTGCGAGCTCGCGAGCCACGCAGGGCTAAGGGCCCCGGTGCACTACGCTCAGCCGAATGAAGGTTCTGTGCCCCGGCTCGTTCGACCCCATCACCGTCGGGCACCTCGACATCATCGAGCGCGCCCATGCGCTGTTCGGTGAGGTGGTGGTGGCCATCGGCAACAACTCCACCAAGAACTACCTGTTCACCTTCGATGAGCGGGTCGCGCTGGTCCGCGGCGCCACGGAGGGCCTCGAAGGCGTGACAGTCGAGGGGATGGACGGCCTGCTGGTGGACTTCTGCCGCGAGCGCGGCATCGGCGCCGTGATCAAGGGCATCCGGTTCGGTGCCGATGTCGACTTCGAGCTCCAGCAGGCCCACATGAACCGGGACCTGGGTGGGATCGACACCGTCCTGCTGCCGGCCGCGAAGGATCACGTTACGTTGTCGTCGACGATCATCCGGCAGGTACACAGCCTGGGCGGCGACGTCTCGGCCTATGTGCCCGCCAACGTGGCGGGCGCACTAGCCGAGAGACGCCGCGCTGGTTGAGCCCCTTACGTCGGGTCCACCGCCCGGTCCCACAGTCGAAGCGCTGCGCAGCTTCACACTTTGGCAATCCCATTCTTCGTGTTGGCCGGGGTGTTGATGAACTCCGGCGGCATCGCAGGCAGACTCATCGACGCGGCCAAGGTGCTCACCGGCCGCATGCCCAACTCCCTGGCCCACACCAACGTGCTGGCCAACGCCCTCTTCGGAGCTGTCTCGGGTGCCGCCGTCAACGTGGCCTCAGCCCCGGCCGGCATGCTGATCCCCCCGTCGAACACGTTCATCGTCTACTCGCTGGTCTCCAGCACCTCCGTGGCGGCGTTGTTCGTGGCAGGCGTGGGTCCCGGGCTCATCTGGGTGATCGCCTGCATGATCGTGGTGGCCATCCTCGGCCGCACGTACGGCGGAGGCAGGGGAGGGGAACGCCCAGGCCTGAAGCTGACGCTGCTGACGCTGTGGCGGGCCGTCCCGTCGCTGCTGATGATCGTCATCGTCGTGGGCGGCATCCTCGCCGGCTACTTCACCGCCACCGAGTCCTCGGCCGTGGCCGTGGTCTACTGCCTCATCCTGGGCTTCGCCTACAAGCAACTCAGGTCAAGGACCTGCCGGCCCTCCTGATGGACGCCGCGCGCACCACCGCCATCGTGATGCTGCTGGAGGCCGTGTCCACCGTGCTCTCGTTCGTCATGTCACTGGGCCACATCCCCGAGGCGGTGTCCTCGGCGCTGCTCGGCCTCAGCGACAACCCCAGCGTGATCCTCATCATCATGATGGTGATCCTCCTTGCGGTGGGCACCTTCATGGACCCGACGTTCCTGGTGGTGTTCCGCAGATCTCGCTGTGGCTGCCCACCGTCATGGGCCTCACCTGATTTGGTGGGAACCCTGGGATTCGGTAGAGTTGGCAGTCGGTCATGACGAGATCGTGATCGGTTTGTGAAGGGAGTCTGACGTGTCACCCATGCAGCACCACCCCGATCGTCGCTCGCCCCTCGTCCTCGAGGTGCACGAGCTCGGCCGCGGCGCTGGTTCGGCAAAGGAGATGGTCACGACGGTTCCCGCACCAGCCGATCTCGGTATCGAAGTGATCGGGGTGCCACAAGGTTCCGACGTCGAGCTTGATCTCAGGCTCGAAGCCGTCGTCGAGGGCGTCCTGGTGACGGGTACGGCAACCGTGGAACTCCACGGCCAATGCGCCCGCTGCCTGGACGACATCGAGGACGAGGACACCTTCGATCTGCAGGAACTCTTCTTCTATCCCGGCCGTGAGGTCGACGAGGAGGAGAGCGTCGTGGTCGATGAAACGATCGACCTGGACGAGACCCTGCGCGACGCGGTGGTGCTCGAGTTGCCGTTCACGCCACTGTGCAGCGACGATTGTCTGGGGCTCTGCCCCGATTGCGGCTTCAACCGCAACGACGATCCCGCCCACAGCCACGGGGAGAAGATCGATCCCCGCTGGGAGAGTCTCTCTGGACTTGTCGGCGAGACCAACAACTGACTTTTGCAATACAACTAGGAGAAGATCATGGCCGTTCCGAAGCGGAAGATGTCGCGCAGCAACACCCGTTCGCGCCGTGCGCAGTGGAAGGCAAGCGTGGTTCCCACGGTCGTGTGCGCCAACCCCGCGTGCCGTGAGCCCCACCTGCAGCACACCGCGTGCCCGAGCTGCGGCCAGTACGGCCCGCGAGGGACGCGTCGCCAGGTCGTCGAGGCCTGATCCCTACTCACCCCGCGAGCCCGGGGGTGAGCAGGCTTGAAAACCAGCTGAAGGAGCTGGGCGTCGAGGTGGACGCCCAGCTCTTTGAGCTGTCCTTCACCCACCGCAGCTTCTCCTACGAGAACTCGGTGCCGTCGAACGAGCGGCTCGAGTTCCTGGGCGACGCGGTGCTGCAGATCGTGGTGACCGAACACATCGTGCGGGCGTATCCGGATCTTGCTGAGGGGCACCTCGCGAAGCTGCGCGCCTCCGTGGTGAGCTCCACACCGCTGGCGAAGCTGGCCCGGTCGCTGGAGTTGGGCGGCCATCTGCGGCTCGGCAAGGGTGAGATCGCCACCAACGGCCAGGACAAGACGTCGATTCTGGCCGACACCATGGAGGCGGTCATCGGCGCGATCCACCTGTCCCAGGGGCCCGAGGCTTCTGCGCGGTTCATCCACCACAACTTCGATCCGCTGATCACCGCCGCCGCTGATTCGGGCGACTACGCCGATTACAAGACCGTGCTCCAGGAACTGACCGCAGCCCGCGGATGGGGACTGCCCCGCTACGAGGTGGTGGGCACCGGCCCGGACCACAAGCGCAGCTTCACCGCAGTGGTGTTCGTGGAGGAACGTCCGGCGGGCGAGGGGGTCGCCCCCAGCAAGAAGCGCGCCGAGCAGATCGCCGCGCGACTGGCTGTCGCGGAGCTGTCCGGTGCCTGAGCTGCCTGAGGTCGAGGTCGTCCGCCGCGGCCTCGAGCGCCACGCCACCGGCCACACCATCACAGACGTCACCGTGTTGCACCCGCGGCCCGTGCGCTACCACCCGATCGGCCCGGACGCCTTCCGCGCAGACCTCGGCGGCCGCCGGATCGATGGCGTGCTGCGCCGGGGCAAGTACCTGTGGGTCGTGCTGGGGGACGACGCGCTGGTGGCGCACCTCGGGATGAGCGGTCAGTTCCGGTTCAACGCACCCGGCGACGAGCATGTGCGCAACACCAGGGTCATCTTCCACCTCGACGACGCGACGGAGCTGCGCTTCGTCGACCAACGCATGTTCGGCGGCCTGGAGCTGCGCCCGGGGCTGGCTGACTGCCCAGTGCCGCACATCGCGCTCGACCCGTTTGATCCCGCGTTCGATGCCCGGAGCGTGGCGGCGCGGATGCGGGCCAAACGCACCACCGTCAAACGGGCGCTGCTCGACCAGAGGCTGATCAGCGGAGTGGGCAACATCTACGCGGACGAGGCGCTGTGGCGCACACGGATCCACTTTGACACGCCCACCCAGGAGCTCGGCCCACGCAAGGCCGTCGAGTTGGTCCGTACCGCCGGCGAGGTGATGGAGGAGGCGTTGGAGGAGGGCGGCACGTCGTTCGACAGTCTCTATGTCAACGTCAACGGCGAGTCCGGCTACTTCTCCCGGGCACTCAACGCCTATGGTCGCGAGGGAGAGCCGTGCCGCCGGTGCGGTCGCCCCATCGTGCGGCGGGTCTTCATGAACCGCAGCTCATACCTCTGCCCCGCCTGCCAGCGGGCCCCGAAAGGACGCGTGTGAACGACCAACGCAAGGCGCGGTATCGCAGGAACGTGGGGCAGTTCATCAAGTTCGGCATCGTCGGCGGCTCCGGCGTGCTGGTCAACATGCTGGTCGCCATCATCATGAACCGGCTCAACGGCGGCTCACAGAACGCGCAGAACGTGCTGTGGTCCATCCCCGGCACTGACTTCAACGTGCGCTTCACCGTGGCCGTCTGGGTGGGCGCCTTCCTCGTGGCCAATCTCTACAACTTCCAGCTCAACCGCTGGTGGACGTTCCAGAGTTCGAAGCACGCCGGCTGGTGGAAGGAGTTCTGGCCGTTCCTCGCAGTCGGCTCCGTGGCGGCTGTGGTGGGCCTGGCGATCAAGCTGCTGCTGACCAACCCTAGCCCGCTCTACCTGCCCGAACCGTACTTCCATGAGGACCGCGGCCTCCAGTCCCGCGAGTACTGGTCCCAGCTCATTGCGATTGTGCTGACCATGCCGATCAACTTCATCGTCAACAAGGTCTGGACCTTCCGCGCCGTGCGCCCCTCGAAGCTGGCGGACGCCGAAGTTCCGGTCGACGAGAGGTCCGCGACCTAGCCATGTACCTGAAGAAGCTCACCCTGCGGGGGTTCAAGTCCTTCGCGTCGGCGACGACGCTGGTTTTCGAGCCAGGCATCACGTGCGTCGTCGGGCCCAACGGGTCCGGCAAGTCCAACGTGGTCGACGCACTCAGCTGGGTGATGGGTGAGCAGGGCGCCAAGTCGCTGCGCGGTGGGAAGATGGAAGACGTCATCTTCGCCGGCACCGCCAAGCGGGCCCCGCTGGGTCGCGCCGAGGTGGAGCTGACCATCGACAACACCGACGGCGCGCTGCCCATCGAGTACGCCGAGGTGACCATCACCCGCACGATGTTCCGCTCGGGCGGCTCGGAGTACGCGATCAACGGCACGCCCGCACGCCTGCTGGACGTGCAGGAACTCCTGAGCGACTCCGGCATCGGCCGCGAGATGCACGTGATCGTCGGCCAGGGCCAGCTCGATGCCATCCTGCAGGCCACCCCGGAATCCCGCCGCGGCTTCATCGAGGAGGCCGCCGGCGTTCTGAAGCATCGCAAGCGCAAGGAGAAGGCGCTGCGGAAGCTGGAATCCACCAACGCGAACCTCGAGCGACTGCAGGACCTGGTGGGGGAGCTGCAGCGCCAGCTCAAGCCCCTGGGCCGCCAGGCGCAGGCCGCGCGCAAGGCAGCGGTCATCCAGGCTGAGCTTCGCGACGCCAAGGCCCGCCTCCTGGCAGACGACCTGGCCACGGCACAGGCCAAACTGAAGGCGGAACTCGCCGACGAGGCGGCCGCAGAGCAAGCGAAGGCACGCGCCGAGAATGACGTGGCCGAGGCGCAGGCCGCGGAGGAGGCCGCCGAGCGCCGGCTCCGCGCCGCCGCGGCTGATTTCGATGCCGCCCAGGAGCAGTGGTACGCCCTGGCCGGACTTCGGGAGCGGGTCACCACCACCATCTCGATCTCCGCGGAACGCATGCGGGCCGGCGAGAACCAGCCCACCCTCGACGTCGGCGGTCGCGACCCCGACAAGCTCGAGGCGGAGGCCGCAGACGTCCGCGTCAAGGAGCAGGGCCTCCGGCGCGAAGCTGAGGCCGCCAACACCGCGCTGACCGACGCGACGCTGCGGCGCAACGGCGCGGAACAGGAACACTCCGCCGCGGAACAGGCCTACAGCTCCGCGCTGCGCGCCATTGCGGACCGGCGCGAGGGACTGGCCCGCCTCACCGGCCGGGTCAACTCCTTCAGCTCCCGACTCGAGGCCTCCGACGAGGAGATCGCCCGGCTCGACGCCCGCCGCACCGAGGCGCTGTCGCGCGCCGAGGAAGCCGCGTCGAAGTACCACCAGACCGAATCGTCGCTGGCGGGCCTCGGCGCCTCGGAATCGGACCTTGACGCCGAGTATGAACGGGCCGCCGCGGCGCTGGAGGCACTCGAAGCCAAGGCCGCCGAGCTGAAGGGACAGGAAGCCGACGTGGCCAAGCGCCGCGCGGGGCTCAGCGCCCGCGTCGAGGCGCTGCGCCTCATGACCCAGCGCAAGGACGGCTCCGCGGACCTGCTCAACGCGGGCCGCGACGATGTGGTGGGCCGCCTGAGTGATCTGTTGACCGTCGAGCAGGGCTGGGAGGCCGCCGTCTCAGCCGCGCTGCGTGGGCTGGCCGAGGCCGTCGTCGTGCAGGGGCTCGACGGCGCGCTGGCCGCAACCCGGCACATGGCAGACGAGGATCTCGGCCGCGCCCCCCTCGTGGTTTCTTCGCTGGTTGAGCCGGCCGCCTCCGAGCTTGCGAGGAGCGGGGCCGTGTCGAAACCGGGTGAGCTCCCCATTCTCCTCAACCGCATCACCGCCCCCGACCATCTGGTGGGCGCGCTCGAACGCCTCCTCGGCGACACCGTCGCCGTCGAGACCGCCGAGGACGCGGCCCGCGTCGCGGCCGATAACCCCGAGCTGGTCGTCGTGACGCGTGCGGGGGACCTGTTCTCCTCCTGGCTCGTGGAGGGCGGCACCGCGGCGGCTCCTTCGCTGCTGGAGGTGCAGGCGCAGCTCGCCGAGGCCGAGGAGGCGCTCAGCGCTGCGGGCCACGAAAGGGACAGGCTCAAGTTCGCCGCCGACGAACTCGCGGACGAGCTCGAGGCAGCCCGCGGCGACGAGAACGCCGCGTTGGCCCGGCTGCACGACTCCGATGCGCAACTCGCGGCGGTCGCCGACCAGCTCGGCTCGTTCCGGCAGGCTCAGGCCTCCGCCACCAAGGAGGCCGAACGGCTTGCCGAGGCCATCGAGGCCGCCCGCTCCGCACGCACCCGCGACGAGGAGCAACTCGCGGAGCTGACCGCCCGTCTCGAGGCCGCGTCGACGGAGGAGGACGTGGCCGAGCCGGACCCGGCGGAGCGCGATGAGAAGGCGGCGCAGGCCCGGCGGGCGCGGCAGGCTGAGATGGATGCGCGGCTGGCGTTGCGTTCCATCGAGGAGCAGATCAAGGCCATCTCCGGCCGGGCCGAGTCCCTGCTGAGGGCCGCGCAGAACGAGCGGCAGTCGAGGGCCAAGGCCAGACAGCGCGCGGAGCAACTCCGCCGCGAGGGCGAGGTCGCCCGCGTCGTGCATGAGGCGGCGCTGGTGCTGGCCGAACGCGTCGAAGGCACCCGACGTAAGGCCGCCGCACAGCGAGACGCCGCGGATCAGGCCCGCCGGGAGGCAGAATCCGGCACCACCCAGGCCCGGCACGCGTCGAAGGCGGCCTCGCAGCGGCTCGATGAGATCGTGCGCGGCGCGCACCGCGACGAGATGGTGCGCATCGAGCACCGCATGCGCATCGAGCAGCTTGAGGACCGGGCGCTCAGCGAACTCGGGCTGGAGCCGGAGCAGCTCGTCACCGAGTACGGCCCGGATCAGCTGGTCCCCGTCTTCACCCGCCCGGACGGGACGGCCCTCACTGAGGACGACGAGCAGCCCGAGCCTGTGCCCTACGACCGGGACCAGCAGACCTCGCGGCTCCGCAAGGCCGAGCGGAACCTGGCAGTGCTCGGCCGGGTCAATCCGCTCGCGCTCGAGGAGTTCGACGCGATGACCGCCCGGCACCAGTTCCTCGCCGAACAGCTCGACGACCTGCGCCAGACCCGCTCTGACCTCATCGACATCGTCGCCGAGGTGGACAAGCGAGTCCAAGAGGTGTTCGAGGCCGCCTACCGCGACGTGGAGGAGAGCTTCGACAAGGTCTTCGCCCGTCTCTTCCCGGGCGGCGAGGGCAAGCTGGTCCTGACAGATCCCGGCAACTGGCTGACCACCGGCGTCGACGTCGAGGCCCGGCCCGCAGGCAAGCAGGTCAAGCGCCTGTCCCTGTTGTCCGGTGGCGAGCGTTCCTTGGTGGCGGTGGCGTTCCTGGTCTCGCTGTTCATCGCGCGGCCCAGCCCCTTCTACATCCTCGACGAGGTGGAGGCCGCGCTCGACGACGCCAACCTCGGCCGACTCCTGGGCATCTACGAGGAGCTGCGCGCCTCGTCCCAGCTGATCGTCATCACGCACCAGAAACGCACGATGGAGATCGCCGATTCGCTCTACGGCGTCACCATGCGCGGGGACGGCATCTCCACCGTGGTGTCCCAGCGTCTCGCAGCCGACTGATCCGCGCCGAGGCTCATCGAGCCGGGCAACCGCCACGACGGCGGAATCCCCCACCGACACCAGCGTCACGCGCCAACCGTCGATGGTGGCGCTGTCCCCGATGCCGAGGCGGATGTGGCTGGGCGGTGTGGTCATCGGCGCTGGCGGCGTGGATGTTCCAGCGTGAGACGCGGGGCCCGCCGGGGTGCTGGTGGACGGATCGGTCCCGGTGCCTGGGGGCCGGCCTGCGCACAGCCCATGAGCAGCGCCCGCTCGAGGACGCCCCGCTAGAATGTGCGCGTGGATTGGTTTTTTTGGGTAATCATCGGGATCATCGGCCTGGCCATCATCGTCGCCGGCGTGATCATCACCATCGACGGGCGTCGCCAGCGGGAGCTTCAGACTGAGCAGAAGCCGGAGATCGAGCCCACCGAGGTGGAGCCGCCGGTCGTCGCGCCCGAGGAACTGCAGCCTGCTGGCGACGAGCCCGCGGCCGTCGAGGTGGAGCCCGCCCCATCGGCGGTGGAGCCTGAGCCCGAGCCGGTCGTCGTCGAGCCCGAACTGGATCAGCCCGAGGCGCCCACCTCCAGGTGGGCACGCCTCCGCCGCCGCCTGTCCACCAGCAACAACGCGCTGGCCCGCGCCCTGGGCGACCTGCTCAGCGCCGACAAGCTCGACGAGGACGTCTGGGACGACTTCGAAACCACCCTCATCACCTCGGATCTGGGCGTCGGCCCCACCATGGAACTCACTGAGGCGCTGCGCAAGGAACTGGCCATCGACGGCGTGGCTGACCCGGAGCGCGCCAAGGCCGTGCTGCGCTCCGAGCTGCTCAAGCTCGTCGACCCCACGCTGGACCGCTCCCTGAACCTCACCCCCGCCAAGGACGGCGACCCCGCCGTCGTGCTGGTGGTGGGCGTCAACGGCACCGGTAAGACCACCACCGTCGGCAAGCTGGCCCGCGTGCTGGTGGCCGAAGGCAAGACCGTCACCCTGGGCGCTGCAGACACCTTCCGCGCCGCGGCAGCCGAGCAGCTGGCCACATGGGGCGAGCGGGTGGGCGTCGAGACCGTCCGCTCGCACGAGGGTGCTGACCCCGCCTCCGTGGCGTTCGACGCGGTGGCCAAGGGCGTCGACGACGGCGTGGACGTCGTGATCGTCGACACCGCCGGCCGCCTGCACACCAAGACCGGCCTGATGGACGAACTGGGCAAGGTCAAGCGGGTCATCGAGAAGAAGGCCGCGGTCAACGAGGTGCTCCTCGTGCTGGACGCCACCACCGGCCAGAACGGCATGACGCAGGCGCGCATCTTCGCCGAGGTGGTCGACGTGACCGGCATCGTGCTGACCAAGCTCGACGGCTCCGCCAAGGGCGGCATCGTGATCCAGGTGCAGCGCGAGCTGGGCGTGCCCGTCAAGCTCGTGGGTCTCGGTGAGGGCGTCGACGACCTGGCGCCGTTCGACCCCGAAGGCTTCGTCCAGGGCATCCTGGGCGAGTGAGCTAGGCCACGCTGGCCAGCGCGAAGGGAAGCACCGACGCGGCGCCGGCGCGTCGCAGCAGGCGCCCGGCCACGGTCAGCGTCCAGCGCGAATCCACCAGGTCATCGACCAGCAACACCGGGCCATCCAGCTCCGTGACCCGCTGCGCCATGGCCTGCGGCACCCGGAAGCGATGCCACACGTCACGCACCCGGAAGGCGCTGTTCGTGGCCCGGTTCAGGGGCTCAGCCTCCGGGTTGAGATCCAGCGGCCCCAACAGTTCGAGACGCCCCGCGCGGGAGATCCCCGTTGCCAGCGACTCCACCAGCTGTGGCCGCGACAGGCTGGGCACCCAGGTGACGGCGACGGGGCGCTCGGCCCAGCCCCACTCCTTCAGCACGCGCAGGCAGGCCGTGGCTAGCTCGGCCGGCACCTCGCCGTCCACAGCCACCCCTTCTGGGCCCGGCGTGAAGAGCTCCCGGAGCGCGTTGCCGTAGCCGAGGTCCGTCAGGCGGGCCACCACCCTCCCCTCCGTGAGCCTCTCCTCGGTGGGGATCTTGGTCTTGAACGCCTTCCCTTCCGCGTCCACGACCCTCAGTTGGTCCAGACCTGAGGGCCACTGGGCCCGTGGGGGGATGGGCACGCCCACCTGATCCAGCGAGCTGCGGGCCTGCTCGGCCGCCTCGACGGCGACCTCTGTGGGGTACCAGATCCCGGCGCAGGTGTCGCAGCGTCCGCACGGGGCAGCGGTGGGATCGTCCAGCTCCGCCGTGAGGAACTCCATCCGGCAACTGCCCTGCGGCAGTTTCTGGTATTCGATCATGGCCTGTTGCTCCGCGACGCGGGCCGCGGCGATCCGGTCGTAGCGTTCCTGGTCGTAGACCCACGGCTGCCCGGTGGCGACCCACCCGCCCTGAACTGCCTCCACCGCGCCGTCGACTGCGAGTACCTTCAGGAGCAACTCCAGTTGGGTGCGACGGATGTCCACCCTCGCCTCGAGGGCGGGCGTGGTCAGCGGACGGCCCTCCGCAGCGAGCGCCTCGATGATGGCCGACGCCTTCGACTCGGTGGGCATGGCGTTGGTGGCGAAGAAGTGCCAGATGTCACGGTCCTCTTGGCCGGGCAGCAGCAGCACGTCCGCATGGTCCGTGGCTCGGCCCGCGCGGCCCACCTGCTGGTAGTACGCCACCGGTGAGGAAGGGGCCCCGAGGTGCACGACGAAGCCCAGATCCGGCTTGTCGAAACCCATCCCGAGTGCCGAGGTGGCGATGAGTGCCTTGACCTCGTTGTTCTTCAGCGCCCGCTCAGCGGATTCGCGTTCAGCCGCATCCGTGCGACCCGTGTACGGCAGCACCTCGTGGCCCGCCGTGCGCAGCGCGGCCGCCGTATCCTCCGCCGCCGCCACCGTGAGGCAGTAGACGATCCCGCTGCCGGGTAACTCGCTCAGATGCTGGGTGAGCCAGGCCAGCCGACGCCAGGACGTGCCCAGGTCCAGGACGCCGAGGCGTAGCGAGTCTCTGGCCAGGCCTCCGCGCAGCGTGAACACCTCGTGCCCGCCGGCGGCCATCTGCTCGGCCACGTCGTCGACGACGCGCTGGTTCGCGGTGGCGGTGGTGGCCAGGACGGGCACCCCGTCGGGCAGTTCCTCGATGAGGGTGCGCAGGCGCCGGTAATCCGGCCGGAAGTCATGACCCCAGTCGCTGATGCAGTGGGCCTCGTCGATGACCAGCATGCCGGCGCGCTCGAGCAGCCGTGGGAGTTGCTCCGCCCGGAACTTGGGGTTGACCAGCCGCTCCGGCGAGACGAACAGCACGTCGACCGAATCCTCGGCCAGCCGCTGCTCGATGTGGCCCCACTCCGTGACGTTGGCCGAGTTGATGGCCACCGCCTTCACCCCGGCGCGCTCGGCGGCCGCCTCCTGGTCGCGCATCAGCGCGAGCAGGGGAGAGATGATCAGCGCCGGCCCGTGCCCGGCGCGGCGGCGCAGCAACGCGGCGATGAAGTAGACCGCAGACTTGCCCCAGCCGGTGCGCTGCACCACCAGGGCCCGCCGCCCGTGCTCGGTGAGGGCCTCGATGGCCTCGCGCTGACCGGGATGGAACTGCGCGTCAGGCCGGTTGGTGAGGTGCTGCAGGATGCCGAGTGCTTCGTCGCTCATGTCACCCATCGAAGCACGGGCCTCAGACAACCGGTACAAGTTATCCACAGGTGGCCATTGGGTATCCTGGTTCGGTTGCCTCCCACCTCGAAGGAATCACGACGTGTTTGATACTCTGCAGGACCGGCTCGCGTCGGCATTCAAGGGGCTGCGCTCCAAGGGCCGGCTGACCGAAGCCGACATCGACGCCACCATGCGCGAGATCCGCATCGCGCTGCTGGAAGCCGATGTGAACCTCGGCGTGGTCAAGGAGTTCATCTCCGCGGTGAAGACGCGCGCGCTCGACGCCGAGCTGTCCAAGGCGCTCAACCCCTCGCAACAGGTCATCAAGATCGTCAACGAGGAACTGGTCGCCATCCTCGGTGGGGAGGCGCGCACCATCCGGTTCGCCAAGCGCCCGCCCACCGTGATCATGCTCGCCGGTCTCCAGGGCGCCGGTAAGACGACCCTGGCGGGCAAGCTCGGCAAGTGGCTCAAGTCGGAGAAGCACACGCCGCTCCTGGTCGCCGCCGACCTCCAGCGGCCCAACGCCGTTCAGCAGTTGCAGATCGTCGGTGAGCGGGCCGGTGTCCATGTCTTCGCGCCGGAGCCGGGCAACGGCGTCGGCAACCCCGTCGATGTGGCCCGCCAGTCCATCGCGCATGCGGAGGCGAAGCTGTACGACGTGGTCATCGTCGACACCGCCGGACGCCTCGGCGTCGATGCGGAGCTGATGCAGCAGGCCGCCAACATCAAGGCGGCCGTCAACCCGGACGAAACACTGTTCGTCGTCGACGCCATGATCGGCCAGGACGCCGTCAACACGGCCAAGGCGTTCGACGAGGGCGTGGGCGTCGACGGCGTGGTCCTCACCAAGCTAGACGGCGACGCCCGCGGCGGTGCGGCCCTCTCGATCGCACGCGTGCTGGGCAAGCCCATCATGTTCGCCTCCAACGGTGAGGCGCTGACAGACTTCGACATGTTCCACCCTGACCGGATGGCCTCGCGCATCCTGGGCATGGGTGACGTGTTGACCCTCATCGAGCAGGCGGAGAAGACCTTCGACGCCGAGCAGTCGCGCGCCGCGGCCGAGAAGCTGATGAGCAAGAACTCGTTCGGCCTGCAGGACTTCCTCTCGCAGATGCAGCAGCTGCGCAAGATGGGCCCCATGTCGAAGATCCTCGGCATGCTGCCGGGCGCCGGGCAGTTCAAGCAGGCCATCAATGAGATCGACGAGAAGGAGATCGACCGCATCGAGGCGATCATCTTCTCCATGACCCCGAAGGAGCGCGACGACGTCGCCATCCTCAACGGCTCCCGTCGCGCCCGCATCGCCCGCGGCGCCGGGGTGGAGGTCTCAGACGTCAACAAGCTGGTCAACCGCTTCGTCGAGGCGCGCAAGATGATGGAGTCGATGGCCGGTGGCTTCCCCGGGATGGGCGGCATGCCGGGCGGGATGCCCGGTATGCCTGGGATGCCCGGCATGGGCGGCCGCAAACAGAAGCGCCAGCAACACAACCAGAAGGGCAAGAAGGGACGCCGCGGCACCGCCCGTCCCGCAGGAGCCAACAGGGCCGTCGCCCAGCCGAAGGCGCCGGAGATCCCGCAGAGCCTCGACGAGTTCGAGTTGCCGCCGGAGCTGCAGAAGATGTTCAACGAGAACAAGCCCAGGTTCTGATGACCCGCCCGCTGCATATCCACGGCACGTTCCTCCCGGAGGACGAACCCCGCGACCTGTGGATCGTCGACGGGGTGCTGACCGACGAGCCCGCCGCCAACGCTGAGACGCTCGCGCGGAACGCTTTCGTGGTGCCCGGCTACGTGGATGCACACTGCCACATCGGCGTGGGTGCCCAGGGACCCGTCGACGACGAGACCATCCGGCGCCAGGCGCTGCAGGACCTCGGTGGCGGCACCATGCTGATCCGCGACGCGGGCTCGCACGCAGATACCCGATGGGTACAGGGCGACGAGACCCTGCCGCGGCTGATCCGTGCCGGGCAGCACATCGCGCGGCCCAAGCGGTATGTCCGCTACCTGGGGGTGGAGGTGGAGCCGGAGCAGCTCGTCGAGCAGGCCAGGCACGAGGCGCGCTCCGGCGACGGCTGGGTCAAACTGGTGGGGGATTGGATCAACCGGAGCGCAGGCGACCTCGCACCGCTGTGGCCCGCCGACATCGCGGCTGCCGCCATCGAGGCAGCCCATGACGAGGGAGCCCGCGTCACAGCGCACTGCTTCGGCGAACAGTCCGTCCACGAACTGGTGGCCGCCGGCATCGACTGCATCGAGCACGGCACCGGGCTCAGCGACGACGGGATCGACGAGATGGTCCGCCGCGGCACCGCGCTGGTGCCCACCATGATCAACCTCGAGCGCTTCCCCCAGTACGCGGGGCCGGCGCAGGAGAAGTTCCCCACCTATTACGCGCACATGATGGACCTCTACGCGCGACGCAAGGAGACCATCGGCAAGGCGGTCGAGGCTGGGGTCCAGGTTTACGCCGGCACTGACGCGGGCACTGTCATCGAGCACGGCCGCATCCGCGACGAGATCGATGCGCTGGCCGAGGTGGGTGGGAGCGTTTTCGCCATCGGCGCAGCCAGTTGGCGTTCCCGCACGTGGCTGGGGGCGGACGCGCTCCTCCCTGGAGCCAGCGCAGACCTGATCGTCCTCGACGCGGATCCGCGGGTGAGCCTCGAGACGATCCGCTCTCCCCGGGCCCTCGTCCTGCGGGGCCGCGTGATCAGCTGATCTGGTCCCTGAGCGTGAGCCCCAGCGAACGACGAAGGGCCCCGCAGCGCTGACGGCAGCTTCACCCCCCGCCTTGGCCCGTCAGTTGAAGCGCACCATGTTGTTGAACTGCCAATCGGTCTTCTGGACGAACTGGCCGTTCTCGACGGCGATGAAGGTGGCACGCACGAAGGAGCGGCAGGCGTTGCGACCGGTCAGCGCGGTGTCGCATTCCGTGCGCCACTGACGGCCGTCCGCGGCGGACCAGGAGCCCGTGTTGCCCAGCGGGTTGCCCCGCCACAGCGTGCGCGGCGACGCCGCGTACGTGAGGTTGTTGAACGCCCAGCCGGTGGTCTGCACGTAGGCGCCGTCGACCAGGGCGATGGTGGTGGCCCTGATCTCGGTGCGGCAGCGCTCGGTCTGCGAGTAGGGCTCGCAGCGGGTGCGCCACTCGCGGCCGTTGAGCAGGTGCATGCCCGGGGTGGTGTAGACGTCGAACCCGGCCGGGGCCGGCTGGGCGCCGACGCGGTAGACCATGGGGATTTCCTGGTACGTGGTGCCGAGCTGCGCCTGCAGCAGCGCGACCCCGGCGCTGTCGCCGGAGACGGTGATGCCGCGCTGGGCCACACCAGGTGTGGGGAAGATGGCGGCGAGGCTGCCGTCGGCCAATTGGGCGGCATAGCGGTCCTGCAGTGCGCTGACCGCAGCCTCCACCTTGGTGTAGGGGATCCGCGCGGGCGTGAAGGTGACGCGGGTGGCGCCGGCGCTGCGCATCTTGGCGCGCAGGTCCTCCTGCATGCTGGGCCAGGTGAGGACGGAGTTGTCGAGGTAGACCACTTCGGCGGCGAGGCTCTTCAGCTCCCACGAGTCCACGGAGCCGGGGAAGATGTAGTCCCAGCCCTTCACGATCTCCACCACCCGCTGGCCTTTGCTGGAGGTGGGGGAGGGGGTGGGGTAGTCAGCCCGGGCGACGCCGCCGGTGCTGAGGATCAGGGCGACGGCGGAGAGGAGCACGAGCCCCCAACGTACGGCGGTCTTCATCGCAGGAACTTCCCTTCACTCTTGGCTCTCACATCAGCGGCTTCCGGCTCGGGCCGTTGACTAGTGTCTACCACTGGGCGCCGACAATTCCACCCCCGCACTGGTCTGACCCTTGACCCGGCCATGGATAGGCTGGGCCGACAGCACCGAGGAGGCAGCAGAGCGCATGAGTGACAATCCCCAGAACTTTCCCCCGCCATCGGCCGGTGAACGAGGCGCGGACATCCCTGATCCGGTGCCCGCGACGGCGCCTCAGGCACCCCGAGCACCGCAGGCGCCGGCGCGGGCACCGGATCAGGGATGTCCGCGCCTCGTTCACCGGCCCGTCTCTTATCACCCTCTCCCAGCCCACGAGACCGTACTAGATCTCGTATGCGGCAAGCGGGGCGGGTTCGCGCGCGGCTTCGGCGGCGGCCTCGGGTTCGGGATCGGGTTGGGCGCCATGCTGTTGGTCACCTCACTGGTCTCTCTGATCACCATGATCGGCAGCCTCGCGGCCCTCACACCCTCGGAGGCGGGCACCGCCACCACCAACCTGACCACCATCTGGGGCAGCGGCAGCGAGCGGCTGCGGGCCATCAACGTCTCCGGTGCCATCCTCTCTGATGCCTCCGACGGCGCGCTGCTGGCCGCCGGCACCTTCGGCAACGAGGTGGCCAAGCAGATCGACGAACTGACCTCCGAGGATGCCTCCGGCCTGTTGCTGCTGGTCAACACACCCGGCGGCAGCATCGGCGGCTCCCGCGCGATCAGCGACGCCGTCGAGCGATACCAGGAACGCACGGCGAACAGGGTGCTGGTGCACGTGACGTCCATGTCTGCATCGGGCGGCGTCTACGCCACCGCGTCGGCCGACGAGATCATCTCCGACCACGGGGCCCTGATCGGCTCCATCGGCGTGATCTTCGGCCCGTTCACGCAATACACCGACGTGGTGGGCACCACCGGCAACATCCTCGAATCCGGGGTCACCACCACCGGCGGCATCACCCAGGAGTACCTGAGCCAGGGCACCGGCAAGGACTTCGGTAACCCCTACCGGCCCATGACGGATGAGGAACGCGCCAACTACACCTCAGGCCTCAAGGTGGAGTACGACAACTTCGTCGAGCACGTCAGTCAACACCGCGACATCCCGTCGGAGAAGATCGTCAACGACCTGGGCGCCTTCATGTTCGATCCGGAGACGGCCCAGAACCACGGCCTCATCGACGGCATCATGGGCCGCGACGAGTTCTTCCGCCACGCGGCCGAATCCGCAGGCCTCGATCCGGATGACACCCGGGTGGAAGCCGTGCGCGCTCCGAGTGCATGGGAGTCGCTGCTCGGCGCCGAGCGCCCGTTCGGGTCTGCGCCCGCCGTCGACCAGGGCCCGGGCGTGGTTCCTGCGCTCAGCCGCTCGTTCTGTGGCGGCACCCAGCCGCTGGCGTTCGCCGGTGACCTCGCCGGGGTCTGCGGCTGAGCCCGGGGCGCGCGCTAGCCCCAGCCGAGCTCGTGGAGGGAGTCCTCCTCGATGCCGTGGTAGTGCCCAAGTTCGTGGACGAGGGTGATCCAGATCTCCTCGTACAACTCGTCCTCGGTCTCGCAGAGGCGCGTCAGCGGCCCCTGGAACAGGACGATCCGGTCCGGCAGTTGCCCGAAGCCGTAGGTTTCGCCCCGGTCGGTCAGGGAAGTGCCCTCATACCAGCCGAGCGTGTCTGAGTCGTCCTCCGGTTCGTCCTCGATCACGAAGATGAGGTTGTCCAGATGCTCGGTCAGGGGAGCGGGCAGCATCTCGAGGGCCTCCTCGACGAGGGCCTCGAACTGATCCGCGCTGAGCTCCACGTCACCGATCCTATGCGGGCGGTGGCGGAGCCCTGCCTCCGGCGCCTCTGGGTTTTGGGCCGATGCCGCCACATCTGGCACAATGGCCGGTGCACCTCGTCTCGGCGTGCCCTCTCACGCGCCTCGACGGGACCCCCTTGGTTTACGCGCAGTGTGCCCCACACTCTGCGCGGCGCCTTTCGACACAGCCTCATCCCGAGGCACACACAACAGGAGACACCACACACGTGGCTACCAAGATTCGTCTGAAGCGTCTCGGCAAGATTCGCTCGCCCCACTACCGCATCATCGTCATCGACGAGCGCGCCAAGCGCGACGGCCAGGCCATCGAGGAGATCGGCCTGTACCACCCGAAGAACGACCCCAGCGTCATCCGTGTCGACTCGGAGCGCGTGCAGTACTGGCTCGGCGTGGGCGCACAGCCCACCGAGGCCGTCGTCGCCATCCTGAAGCGCACCGGTGACTGGCAGAAGTTCTCGGGCGACACCTCGCCGTCCGGCGTGGACCCGCAGCCCGAGCCCCGCGACCGCGAAGCCGAGTTCGCCGCCGCCCTCGCCGAGGACGCCGACGCCGCCGCGCCGGCCATCTCGAAGGCCAAGAAGAAGGCCGAAGAGGAAGCTGCCAAGAAGGCCGCTGAGGAAGAGGCCGCGAAGAAGGCTGCCGAGGATGAGGCCGCCAAGGCTGACGAGGCCCCGGCCGAGGAAGCCCCGGCTGAAGACGCCGAGGCTCCCGCCGAAGAGGCCTGATCATGCTCGCTGAAGCCCTGGAGCACCTCGTTGCGGGGATCGTGTCGAATCCCGACGACGTGACCGTCAGGGACAAGGACCTGCGCCGTGGTCGCCTGCTCGAGGTGCGCGTGCACCCCGACGACGTGGGCAAGGTGATCGGCCGCCAAGGCCGCACCGCCCAGGCGCTGCGCACCCTTGTCGGTGCGCTGGCCGGTAATGAGAGTGTCCGGGTCGACTTCGTCGACGTGGACCGGCCCCGCCGCCGCTGACCATTACCACCCGCGATGCCCCGGAACTCATCTGAGCCCGGGGCATCGCTGTTGAGGATTGAAGATGAGTGAGATCGAAGTCGTCGTCGGCCGGATAGGACGGGCCCACGGCATTCGGGGCGACGTGTTCATCGACGTGCGCACCGACGAGCCCGGCCGGCGCTTCGTCGAGGGCGCCACGCTGTGGCTGGGGGAGAAGCGCCGGCCGCTGAAGCTGACTTCCGTGCGCTGGAACAAGGGCAAGCTCGTGGTGAGCTTCGCCGACGTGCCGGACCGCACGGCAGTGGAGGCACTCAACGGCGAGTTCCTCTACGACCTGGTGCCCGAAGCGGAGTTGCCCAGCGAACCGGAGGAGTACTTCGACCGGCAGCTCGTGGGGCTGACGGTTCGCGACCACACCGGTGCCGAGCGCGGCGCCGTCGCCGAGGTGCTGCACCTTCCCGCACAGGACGTATTGCGCATCGACGTCGCCGGCGAGGACCGGCTGGTGCCGTTCGTCGCGGCCCTGGTGCCCACCGTCGACATCGACGGGGGCTATCTTCAGCTGGCAGACGTCGAGGGACTGTTGGAGGACGTCGAATGAGGCTCGACGTGGTCACGATCTTCCCGGACTACTTCGCGCCCCTGCAGCTGTCCCTGGTCGGCAAGGCCATCGACAAGGGCATCATCGAGGTCGCCGTGCACGACCTGCGCGACTGGACCCATGACCGGCACAACACCGTCGACGACACGCCGTACGGCGGCGGCGCCGGCATGGTGATGAAGCCCGAGCCGTGGGGCGAGGCGCTCGACGCCCTCGAAGCGGCGGATGACCGGCCCATGACCATCGTCGTCCCGACACCTGCGGGCCGTCCGTTCACGCAGGCCCTGGCCTACGAACTCGCAGCCAGGCAGCGGCTGGTGTTCGCCTGCGGCCGCTACGAGGGCATCGACCAGCGCGTCATCGACCACTGCGCCGAGCGCTATGAACTCGTCGAGGTCAGCCTGGGCGACTATGTGCTCAACGGGGGAGAGGTGGCCGCGCTGGCCGTCACGGAGGCCGTGGTGCGGTTGTTGCCCGGCGTGGTCGGCAACCCCGAGTCCCTCGTCGAGGAGTCGCACTCGCCCGAGCATCCGCTCCTCGAGTACCCGAACTACACCAAGCCCCCCGTCTGGCGGGGCCGCGAGGTGCCGGAGATCCTGTTCAGCGGGCACCACGCCAACGTCGCGAAGTGGCGCCTGGAACAGGCCACGGAACGCACCCGGGCCCGTCGCCCGGACCTGCTCGACGAGGCCTGAACCACCGCTTCGCTCTCAGCGAATTAGGTGAGCCGAACCGCACCTAAATGTGGCATCGCGACGCGCTGTCCGCTAACCTGCCCCCTTCCCCCACAGGCCGACATGGGTTGGCTAGAGTGGCGCCGTGGCAACAAATCTCACCATTCATCAACGTGCGAGACGAAGCACGGTCGTGAAGAAGGTCATCATGGCGGTGACCGGTCTCATCATGATCGCTTTCCTCCTCATGCACATGTACGGCAACCTGAAGATGTTCTACACAGCGGACAACTTCTACGCGTTTGACCATTACGCGCACTGGCTGAAGGGCAAGACCGACGACGGCGGCATCTTGTACCCGATCATGCCGGCGGGCACCTTCATCTGGGTGTTCCGCTTCGCTCTGCTGCTCTCGGTCATCCTGCACATCTGGTCGGCGGCAACCCTCTCGGCGAAGACCCTCGCTGAGCGCGGCGACAAGTACGTCAACACCAAGAAGAAGGTCCAGACCTACTCGGCGCGCACCATGCGCTGGGGCGGCATCATCATCGCGGCCTTCCTGATCTTCCACCTCATCCAGTTCACCATCGTGCCGGGCTCCCTCGGCGCCGGTGGCAGCGGTGAGCACCCGCACCTGATGGTGCTGGCCAGCTTCAGTAACTGGTGGATGGTCGTGCTCTACGCCATCTGCATGGTGCTGATCTGCATGCACATCCGCCATGGCTTCTGGAGCGCGTTCGCGACCCTGGGCGGCAACCTGAGCGCGAAGTCGCGCCAGCTGCTCAACGTGCTGGCCATCATCGTGGCCGCCGTGCTGTTCATCGGCTTCATGATCATGCCGCTCGCTGTTCTGATTGGAGTCATCGGATGACCGAGACCACCGCAACCGCCCCCGTGGCGACCGATTACTGGGCCGTCGGTGAGGACATCGCCGACACCAAGGCCCCACAGGATGTCAGCATCGACAAGGTGTGGCAGACCCGCCAGTTCCAGGCACGCCTGGTCAACCCGGCCAACCGTCGCAAGCTCAGCGTCATCATCGTCGGCACCGGCTTGGCCGGTGGCGCAGCCGCCGCCACGCTCGGCGAGGCCGGCTACAACGTGCTGAACTTCTGCTACCAGGACAGCCCGCGTCGCGCCCACTCGATCGCCGCCCAGGGCGGCATCAACGCGGCCAAGAACTACCGCAACGACAACGACTCGACGCACCGTCTGTTCTACGACACGGTCAAGGGTGGCGACTACCGCGCCCGCGAGACCAACGTCTACCGCCTCGCCGAGGTGTCGGCCAACATCATCGACCAGTGCGTCGCGCAGGGTGTGCCTTTCGCCCGCGAGTACGGCGGCCTGCTCGACACCCGCTCGTTCGGTGGCGTGCAGGTGCAGCGCACCTTCTACGCCCGCGGCCAGACAGGTCAGCAGCTGCTGATCGGCGTCTACCAGCAGCTGGAGCGCCAGATCGCCGCCGGCACGGTGAAGATGTACGCCCGCCACGAGATGATCGAACTGATCGTGGTCGACGGCCGTGCCCGCGGCATCGTGACCCGCAACATGATCAACGGCAAGATCGAAGCGTGGACGGCCGACGCCGTCGTGCTCGCCACCGGCGGCTACGGCAACGTCTTCTTCCTCTCCACCAACGCCATGGGCTGCAACGTGACCGCCAACTGGCGTGCACACCGCAAGGGCGCCTACTTCGGCAACCCCTGCTACACGCAGATCCACCCCACCTGCATCCCGGTGCACGGCGAGACCCAGTCGAAGCTGACGCTCATGTCGGAGTCGCTGCGTAACGACGGCCGGATCTGGGTGCCCAAGAACGCGGAGGACTGCGCGAAGGACCCGCGTCAGATCCCCGAGGAGGCGCGCGACTACTACCTCGAGCGCATCTACCCGGCGTTCGGCAACCTGGTGCCGCGTGACATCGCGTCGCGCCAGGCGAAGAACATGTGCGACGAGGGTCGCGGTGTGGGCCCGGCCGTCACCGAGATCGGCGAGGACGGCGTCGAGCGCCAGGTCCGTCGCGGCGTCTACCTGGACTTCTCCGATGCGATCAACCGCATGGGTCAGAAGACTGTGGAGGCCAAGTACGGCAACCTCTTCGACATGTACCAGCAGATCACCGGTGAGAACCCGTACGAGGTGCCGATGCGCATCTACCCGGCGGTGCACTACACCATGGGTGGCCTGTGGGTCGACTACGACCTCCAGTCCTCCATCACGGGTCTGTACGTGACAGGCGAGGCGAACTTCTCGGATCACGGCGCCAACCGTCTCGGTGCGTCGGCCCTGATGCAGGGTCTGTCCGACGGCTACTTCGTGCTGCCCAACACCATCAACGACTACCTGGCTGACGCCCCGTTCGAGAAGATCGGGCAGGATCACCCCGCCGTCGTCGAGGCTGTCGGAACGGCCCGTGCCCGCATCGAGAAGCTGCTCAGCATCCAGGGCACCCGCTCCGTCGACTCCTACCACAAGGAGCTCGGGCAGATCATGTGGGAGTACTGCGGCATGTACCGCACGGAGGAGGGCCTCAAGAAGGCCATCGGTCTCATCCGTGCCCTCAAGGAGGACTACTGGAGTAACGTGCGCGTCACCGGCGTGAACGAGGACTTCAACCAGGCCCTCGAGCGGGCCGGTCGCGTGGCGGACTTCTTCGAGCTCGGCGAACTGATGTGCATCGATGCCCTGCACCGTCGCGAGTCCTGCGGCGGCCACTTCCGCGGCGAGTCCCAGACGGAGGAGGGCGAGGCGTTGCGTCACGACGACGAGTTCCTCTACGTCGGCGCCTGGGAGTGGACAGGTGAGGGCAGTAAGCCCGTCCTGCACCGCGAACCCCTCGTCTACAAGGCAATCGAACTGAAGCAACGGAGTTACAAGTGAAGCTCAAGCTACGTATCTGGCGTCAGGCCGGCCCCAACGCCGCCGGCAAGATGGTCGAGTACGACCTGGACGGCGTGTCCGAGGACATGTCGTTCCTGGAGATGCTTGACCTGCTCAACGAGAACCTCACGCAGCGCAACGAGGAGCCGGTGGCCTTCGACCACGACTGCCGCGAAGGCATCTGTGGCATGTGTGGCGTCGTCATCAACGGCGTCGCGCACGGTGGCAGCGAGTTCCGCACCACCACCTGCCAGCTCCACATGCGTTCCTTCGAGGACGGTGCCACGATCGATATCGAGCCCTGGCGCGCAGGCGCGTTCCCGGTGATCAAGGACCTCGCGGTGGACCGCACCGCGCTCGACCGCATCATCCAGGCCGGCGGCTTCATCTCCTCGAACACCGGTTCGGCTCCGGACGCACACGCGAGCCCGGCGCCGAAGCGCGAGGCAGATATCGCCTTCGACAACGCCACCTGCATCGGCTGCGGCGCCTGCGTCGCGGCCTGCCCGAACAGCTCCGCCATGCTGTTCACCGCGGCCAAGATCACGCACCTCGCGATGCTGCCCCAGGGCCAGCCTGAGCGGTACCGCCGCGTGAAGTCGATGGTGGCCCAGCACGACGAAGAGGGCTTCGGTAACTGCACCAACATCGGTGAGTGCGCAGCGGTCTGCCCCAAGGGCATTCCGCTGGAGTCCATCTCCCAGCTGAACCGTGACCTCATCAAGTCCATGTTCAAGGGCGACGGCAAGTAACAACCACCTGCCACAGCGGGGGAGGGGCGGCGCTTCGGCGCGCCCCTCCTTCTGATTTCCGCCAGCCGCGGCAAGCTGGCATAATGACTAGCCGTTGCCCACACCTGGGCAACCCCATCACCGACAGCTCCTGCCACGGGGGGAACGTCTGGTGCGTGATGGGCCAGAGCATACCGCGGTGGCCTGTGGCACTGACGGAAAGGCATAGATCATGACCAACCCGCTGATCCAAGAGGTCAACAAGGCGTCGCTGCGCGACGACATCCCCCAGTTCCGCGCCGGCGACTCCGTCAAGGTGCACGTCCGCGTCGTCGAGGGCAACCGCTCCCGTATCCAGGTGTTCGCCGGCGTCGTCATCGCCCGCAACGCCGGTGGCGTGCAGGAGGCCTTCACGGTCCGCAAGGTGAGCTTCGGTGTGGGCGTGGAGCGTACGTTCCCCCTGCACTCGCCCATCATCGAGAAGATCGAAGTCGAGCGCCGCGGTGACGTGCGTCGAGCCAAGCTGTACTACCTGCGCAACCTGCGCGGCAAGGCAGCCAAGATCCGCGAGAAGCGTTGATCTGCTCCCACGAGCATCACATGAACCGCCGGGCCCTGTGCCCGGCGGTTCTGCGTTCAGGCTGTCAGTGGGCGGCGGTATGCTCATGGGAGCGATCCCGCCTGATGTGTAAGGAAATGATTCGTGGCACCCAGCACTGAGCCCACCGAGCCGAGCGCTGCAGAGGCCCCTGACACCACCGGTGACGCCCAGAAGCAGGCACGTCCGAGTTTCGGGCGCCGGGTGCTGGGGTGGCTCACTGAGGGAGCACTGATCATCGTCGGGGCCATCGTGATCGCCACCCTGCTGCGCACCTTCGTCGGGCAGATGTTCGTGATCCCTTCCGGCTCCATGGAGAACACCCTCCAGGTGGGAGACAGGGTGCTGGTGGCGAAGTTCGGTGGCTTCCAACGCGGGGACGTCGTCGTCTTCGAAGACCCGGGCAACTGGCTGCCGCCCAGCACGCCCACGGAGAATCCCGTGCGGATCGCGCTGGAGTTCGTCGGTGTGCTGCCCAACTCCGGCACGGAGCACCTCATCAAGCGGATCATCGGCATGCCGGGTGACCACGTGCGCAGCACTGAGGACGGCTTCCTGGAGGTCAACGGGCAGAAACTCGACGAATCCGCCTATCTCTACGCGAGCGACGGTCTTCAGGTGGCGCCGTTCACCGTGCCGTTCGATATCGTGGTGCCCGCGGACCACATCTTTGTGCTGGGAGACCACCGCAACGCCTCCAACGATTCACGCTGTCGCCTGGCAGACGTCTCCCAGACGCCGGGCGAGCGGGCGTTCGTGCACGTCGACAAGGTGGTGGGATCCTCTGTGGCCATCGTCGCCCCCCTGCCCCGCCTGTCCACATTCACCGTCCCCGATACGTACGCCACGGTCCCGGATCCCGCTGAGCCTGCGCCGGCGAAACCGGACCTCATCCGTGTGGAGCCCGGCTGCTGATGATCCGCCCAGGCCGCGGCCCCTACGGGTACGAGCGCGCTCTGGTGCGCGCAGGGCTCGGCCCCGTCGCCGGGGCTGACGAGGCTGGCCGTGGGGCGTCGGCGGGCCCGTTGGTAGCCGCGGCGGTCATTCTCAACCCGAACCGGCCGATCAAGGGACTCGATGACTCCAAAGCCCTCACCCCGGCTGCCCGCGAACGACTCTACGAGGAAATCCTCCGGCGCGCCGTGTCCGTGGCCTGGGCACGCGTGGAGCCGGCGGAATGCGACGACCTCGGTATGCACCAGGCTGACCTGCACGGGCTGCGCCGAGCGGTCGGGCGCCTCGACGTCCAGGCCGGGTTCGTGCTGACAGACGGCTTCCCCGTCGACGGGCTGGCAGCCCCGGAGTTGGCGGTGTGGAAGGGCGACAAGGTCTCGGCGTGCGTCTCGGCCGCCTCCATCGTCGCGAAGGTCACCAGGGACCGGATCATGACGGAGTACGACGCCACCTACCCGCAGTATGGCTTCGCGATCCACAAGGGCTACAACACGCGGCTCCACCAGAGCGCGCTGGCCGAGCATGGGCCTTCTCCCATCCACCGCTGGTGCTTCGAGAATGTGCGGCTGAGCGCTAGGGTGGAGCAACTATGAGTGCTGAGGATCTTGAGCAGTACGAGAGCAAGCTGGAGCTTGACCTGTACCGGGAGTACAAGGACGTCGTGTCCATCTTCACCTACGCGGTGGAGACGGAGCGTCGTTTCTACCTGTGCAACGCTGTCGATCTCAAGGTGCGCACCGAGGGCGGCGACGTGTACTACGAGGTCTCCATGGGGGATGCCTGGGTGTGGGACATGTACCGCCCGGCACGCTTCGTGAAGTCCGCGAAGGTGCTGACGTTCCGCGACGTCTCCATCGAGGAGATCGCCCACTCCGAGCTCCAGGTCCCAGACAACAAGAAGTAGCACCTGCTCCACCTGTGGATAACGGTGATCGGGGACACCCTTTGGACATAAATGGGTCCGAGGTGATGACCCATGAACCACAAACAGACATTCGGGCGTCTGGGAGAACAACGAGCAACTGAACACCTGCTGGAGTGCGGGTGGCAGATCCTGGAACGAAACTGGCGCTGCAAGGAGGGCGAGGCCGACATCATCGCGCTCGACCCTGAAGCGCAGGCGTTGGTCGTCGTCGAGGTGAAGACGCGCGCGGGCACAGGCTACGGTTCTCCGCTGGAGACCATCACGTACGCCAAGGCGCGCCGCCTGCGCTCCCTTGCTGCCATCTACGCGCGTCAGAGCCGGACCTCCTACCCGCGGCTGCGCGTCGACGCCATCGGCATCCTCTGGCCCAAGGGCGGGGGCTCGGAATTGATCCACGCCCGCGGGATCGAGGAGCGGTGAGCCTGTCAGCATGGTCGGTGGCGCTGCAGGGCATCGACGGCATGCCTGTGGAGGTGGAGGCCGCGGAGGGAGGAGGTCTCCCGCGCACGCAACTCGTCGGCCTGCCGGACAAGGCCCTGGGGGAAGCGAAGGAGCGCGTGAAGGCCGCCGTGCGCGCCTGCGAGTTCGACTGGCCGGATCAGTTGGTCACCATCAACCTGTCTCCCGCCGGCCTACCCAAGACCGGCACCCACTTCGACCTGGCCATCGCCGTGGCCGCGCTCGGCCCCAAGGGCTACATCAAGCAGAGCGAAGCCCGGAAGACCGTGCTGCTCGGGGAGTTGGCTCTGGACGGCCGGGTGCGGAGGGTGCGCGGCATCCTCCCCGCGATGCTGGCCGCGGTGAAGGCCGGCTTCGAGCGCGCCATCGTGCCCAGCGGCCAGCAGGAGGAGGCCTCGCTCGTGCCCGGCATCGCGGTGGAGGGCGCCGGCCGGCTCGACGAGGTGATCAAGCTCGTCAACGGCCTCACCGTGGATGAGCCGGTGGAGGCGGCACCACCATCGGAGCCGCCCCCTGAGCCGTTCCACCAGTTCGTCCCGGATCTGGCAGACGTGGTCGGGCACGAAGAGGGCAAGTTCGCGCTCGAGGTGGCCGCCGCCGGCCGGCACCACCTGTTCCTCAGCGGAGCCCCCGGGGTGGGCAAGACCATGCTGGCCTCGCGGCTGCCCTCGATCCTCCCCGAACTCGACCCGGATGAGTCAGTGGAGGTCTCGGCCATCCACTCGCTGGCAGGCCACGAGTTGAAGGGGCTGATCACCACGCCGCCGTTCGCGGACCCACACCACTCCACCACCCAGGTGGCACTGGTGGGCGGGGGTTCAGGGGAGTTGAAGCCCGGCGCCATCTCACTGGCTCACCGCGGGGTGCTGTTCCTCGACGAGTGCCCGGATTTCGGGGCGAAACTGGACGCGCTGCGCACACCGTTGGAGAACGGCTGGATCACGGTCAGCCGGGCCCGGATGTCCACCCGCTTCCCGGCCAGGTTCCAACTGGTGCTCGCGGCCAATCCCTGCCCGTGCGGCCGGTATGGCGTGGCCGGGATGGACTGCACCTGCGAATCGGTGAAGGTGCGCCGCTACCAGGAGAAGTTGAGCGGCCCCATCCTCGACAGGATCGACATCAGGCACCAGATGGCCGGGGTCAACCGCGTGTTGCTCGATGCGGATCTCGTGGCGCCGGAGGCCAGCTCCGTGGTGCTGGGGCGGGTTCTCGAGGCCAGAGACCGTCAGCGCCACCGCTTGAGGCGCACACCGTGGACGACCAACGGCGAGGTGGCCGGCCCCTATCTGCGCAAGCAACTGCCGCTGCCCGATGACCTGGGTGTGCTCAACACGGCGCTGCAGCGGGGCATGATCAGCGCGCGCGGGGTCGACAAGGTGCTCAAGCTCGCCTGGACGCTGGCAGACCTGGCAGGCGTCGACAAGGTCACCGCCCGCGAGGTGCGCGTCGCGCTGGGTCTGCGGCAAGGAGAACAGGAGAGGGCGGCATGACAGGCAAGGAGAGGATGGCCCGGATGGGGCTGTGCGCGCTGACCCCGCTGGGGCAGCCCAACGTGATGGCTGCACTGGCGCAGTTCGGCCCCGTGGAGCTCTGGGAGGGCTTCCTGCAGCAGCCGGACACCACTTGGGGGCGGCGGGCCGAAGCCATCGACCTGCGCGGGCTGCAGCGCGCCACCGAGCGCTGCGGGGCCCGCTTCATCATCCCCGGAGACGACGAGTGGCCCGGCTGCCTGGCAGATCTCGACAGGGCGGAGGTAAGTAGGCAGACCGGGGAGCCCGTCGGCATGTGGGTGAAGGGGAGGCCGCTGACGGAACTCGGGGGAGGGGTGGCCATCGTCGGAGCACGCGCCTGCACCACCTACGGCGAGCACGCCGCAGTCACGCTGGCGGCGGACCTGGCCATGCAGGACAGGCTGATCATCAGCGGCCTGGCCTACGGGGTGGACGCGGCCGCGCACCGTGGGGCGCTGGGCGTGCGGGGCACCACGGTGGCGGTGGTGGCCAGTGGCGTGGACGAGCCCTACCCGGCCGCCAACGCGCGGCTGGCGCAGCGGGTTGAGGAGGCGGGCGCGGTGGTCTCGGAGCTTCCGCCCGGGTATCGGCCGTCCAGGCATGCCTTCCTGGCCCGCAACCGGATCATCGCGGCGCTGTCCGAGGCAGTGGTGGTGGTGGAGGCCGCAGATCGCTCTGGGGCCAAGAACACCGCGTCGTGGGGCAACGTTCTGGGCAGGCCTGTGCTGGCGGTACCGGGACCCATCACCTCGTCGCTGTCCTCGACGCCCCACAGGCTGATCCGCGACGGTGAGGCCATCCTGGTCACGTCGGCCGCGGAGATCGAGGCGGTACTCGCGCCGTTGGGCACCGTCGAGGAGCCCAGCGGGCGCGGAAAGGACAAGCCCATCGACCAGCTTCCGCTGCCGCTGCTGGAGATCCGGGAGGCCATCGGCGCGAAGGAGCAGGTCAGCGCCGCTCAGCTCTCGGCGCGGACGGGGCAGCCGATGATCGACGCCCTGTCCAACGCCGCCGAGCTCGTGGAGGCGGGCTGGCTGGACGAGGCCGCCGGACTGTTCTCGTTGCCCGCCCGGCGGTGACAAGGTCAGCGCAGCTCGGGGCTGCCGAACATCACGATGTTGTTGAAGACCCACTCGTTCTTCTGGCTGAACGTGTAACCGCCGGCGGGCTTCGGGGCAGCCGCGTACACCGTGGTCATGGTGTAGCTGCGGCACGCCCCACGACCGGTCTGGGCAGTGTGGCACTCGGTGCGCCACTGCCGCCCGCCGGAGGTGAAGCCGGCCATGTTGTCCATGGCGAGGGGGTTGCCCTTCCAGGCGGCCTCGGTCATGTAGGGGAGATAGGTGAGGTTGTTGAACGCCCAGCCGTCGGAGCGGACGAACTGGCCGCCCTCCACCTTCACCACGGTGGCCATGATCTCGGTGCGGCAGCGCTCCGTACGGGAGTACGGCTCGCAGGAGGTCTTCCACTGGCGGCCGTTGATCGTGTGGGTGCCCGGCAGCGTGTAGGGGGCCTGGCGCTGGAACTTCGGCACGAGCCGGTAGAAGTCGATTGGTGCCAGGGCGAAGGCCCCCTGGGAGGTGGAGCGGATCCAACGCCCGCGGCTGAGCTTCGACACCGTGCCGCCCTTGGCGCTCTGCAACGTGGCGCTGTCGTAGGCGATAGCGCCGGCGTCGGGGCCGCTGGTCAGCTGCAACCCGCGGACCCAGGCGCCGGTGCGGGCGACGACGGCCGGCTCCAGGTCCGCCAGGGCGGCGGCCACGAGGCCGGTGGTGTTGGTGTTCTCTGTGGGCGTGGAGTTCATCGCGCCCACGAAGGAGCCGTTGGCGCGCTGCTGGGCCTTCAACCAGGAGACAGCCTTCGCCCGGGGCGCTGCCGCCGCCTTCACACCCTTGGCCTCTGCTGCGCGCAGCGCCATCACGAGCATCGCGGTGCCGTCGGGGTCAGGGGACTTCCTGCCACCGTCGCAGTGGGTGGCGGCATCCGTGCCGAAGTACATCGGGAAGGCGCCGTTGGCGCACTGCTGCGCAGCGAGGAAGCTCACCGAGTTCGATGGCAGGCTGCCGGTGCGGGCCAGCCCGATCATCGCGAAGGCCTGGCCGAAGGCGTTGGCGCCGGCCGCATGCCCGTTGGCGCCCATGGCCTGGCGGGTGAGCGCGGCGGGGTTGAGGCCGCCGTAGCTCGTGGTGGACTTACCGGTGGCCGCGAGCGTGACCAGAGTCTTGGCGACCATGCCGCTGTCGCCCGAATGCTTCCGGAACTCCGGGGCGGCAGCCTTGAGCCACGCGTCGACGGTGGCCGGCGGGAGCCCCGCCGCGGTGCCACCCAGTGCGGCGTCGAGGGTGAGGCCGTAATCGGGTACGTCCTTGCCGGTGTCGGGGTCCTGCACGGAGGAGAACATGCCGGCGGTGCTCGTCTGCTCGGCCACCCACTGCATGGCAGTGGTGGCCTGCGCGCGGTCGGCTGTGGTGTCTGCGGAGGCGAGGGAGCCGCCGCTGAACAGGAGAGCCCCGGCGAGGGGGAGCGTCAGCAATCGGGTGAGGGTGGTGCGCATGGTGGGTTCCCTTTCAGGAGGTGGTGGCGGTGGCGGTGGGGGCGATCCTGGCCATGCCGGCTGCGCGGCGCAGCACGGTCAGGACGGGGCGCCCCACGATGAGCAGGGCGAGCGAGGTGGTGATGGCGCGGCCGGTGTCCCAGCTGGCGGTGGACGTCAGCAGGGTGAACCAGCCGAAGCGGGTCAGGTTGTCGAGGAGCGGGGCGCCTGGCACGTAGTCGAGGCTACCGCCGGACCCGTCGAGATCGATGCCGGTGATGAAGGGCCAGAACCACATGTTCATCAGCGCGCCGAACAGGTAGGCCGACACGATGCCCAACCCGATCAGCATCGCGATCTCCGCCTTTCCCCGGACACGGCGGGGCAGTAGGCCCGCGGCGAGCCCCACCCAGCCGGCACAGAGCATCTGGAACGGCAACCACGGGCCCACCCCCGCCGTCAGCAGGCCGGAGGCGAACATGGAGGTGAACCCGAGCAGGTATCCGAAGCCGGGCCCGAAGGCGCGGCCCGCGAGGATGAGGAGGAAGAACACCGTTTCGATGCCCGCGGTGCCTGCGCCCAGCGCCGGGCGCAACGCTGCGTTGATCGCTGAGAGCACGCCGAGCACCGCAAGTGAGCGGGAGTCCAGGCCGCCCTCGGAGACCTGCGCGATCACCAGCAGCAGGATGACCGGGAGCAGAGCGGCGAAGACGAACGGCGCATCGTCGGCATGCTGCGGCGCCACACCGACGGCTGGGATGAGCAGTGGCCAGGCGATCGCGAAGATACCCAACAGCGTCGAGGAGGCGATGACCAGCCAGGTCCGCCAGCCCAACGACACCCCGACGACGGGCGCCGGGACCTCAAGGGTGGGGTTGTCAGCGGGCCGCATCGACGAACTCCTCGACGGTGAGTACCGGCGTGGGGTTGGCGACCTTGGCCACCTGGGTGGCCAGCAGCGCCGAACCCGCGAGGATCTCCCGGGCGGGGCCGTCTGAGACGACCTCACCCTCGGCCATCACGACGACGCGTTCGCAGGTCTGGGCCACCATCTCCACGTCGTGGGTGGCGATCAGGACCGCGCGCCCCTCGGCCGCCACGCCCGTCACGATCTCGGTGAGCGCCTGCTTCGCGGCGTAGTCGAGGCCGCGGGTGGGCTCATCGAGGAGCACCACGTGCGGGTTGCCGGCCAACTCCACGGCGAGGACCACCGACAGCTTCTGTCCCTCCGAGAGGTCCCGCGGATGGGCCTCAGGCTCGATGCCAGGCACCAGCCGCCGCAGCAGGGACAGCGTGGTCCCGTCGGGGAGGCCGGACTCCTGGTCGCTCTGCGCGCATTCCGCAGCCACCGTGGTCAGGTAGAGCAGGTCTGAGGGCGTCTGGGGGACCAGCGAGATGCGGGCGCCGTCGGCGAGCGTCACCGTGCCGCCGTCGCGCTGGCCAGCCCCGTGCAGCGCCCACATCAGGCTGGACTTGCCGCAGCCGTTGCGGCCCATCAAAGCGGTCACCTCGCCGGCATGCAGACGCAGATCCACCCCTGCCACGGCCACCTTCGGGCCGTAGCGCACCACGATGCCGCGGGCCGACAACTTCTCCTCATCGCGGGTAGTCGGGGCAGGCAGGGCCGGTGGGTGCCCGGCCCAGTCGCGGCGCTGCGGCGCGGCGTGCCGGCGGCCCTCACGGATGGTCAGCGGCAGCGGGGACCACCCCATGCGGGCACCGAGCTCCACCAGGGGAGGCTTGATGGGGGAGGCCTCGAGCACCTGCCTGGTTTCGCCGTGCTGCACATTCTGGCCCACCAGCAGCACGGAATCCGCGAACTCGATGACCCGCTCCATCCGGTGCTCCGCGATGACGACGGTGGTGCCGAGGTCGCGCACCAGCCGGCTGATGATCGCGAGCACCTCCTCGGCCGCGACAGGGTCGAGCGCTGAGGTGGGTTCGTCGAGCACCAGCACCTTGGGCGAACTGGCCAGCACGCTGCCGATGGCCACGCGCTGCTGCTGCCCGCCGGAGAGGTGGCGCAGATTCCTGGCCCGTAGCTCGGCGATGCCCAGCAGGTCGAGGGTCTCCTCCACCCGCCGTCGCATCTCGGCGGGCGCGAAGCCGAGCTGCTCCATGGAGTAGGCGAGTTCCTCCTCGACGGTGTCCGTGACGAAGCCGGCCAACGGATCCTGACCGACGTAGCCGACGGTGGTGGCCAGCTCGCGTGGCAGCAGCTCGGTGGTGTCGCGGCCGTCAATGAAGACGCGCCCGGTGCGGATGCCGCCCGTGAACCGGGGCGCCAGGTTGTTGATGCAGCCCAGCAGGGTGGACTTGCCGCTGCCGGTGGGGCCCACCACAAGGCACATCTCACCCTCTTCCACCTCGAAACTCACGTGGGCCAGGCGCAGGGTCTCGCTGCTGGCGTACCGGAAGGTGACGTCCTCGAACCGGATCATGCGGTCCTCCTCTGGCCTGGCGGGGGTGGGGTGATGAAGGCGGGCAGGGCAGCGACGCCGAGCACCAGCAGCAGGGGGCCGGTCAGTACCGGCCAGGTGAACGGGTTGATGCTGGGGAACAGTGTGGTGGCGTCCCCGTAGCGGGCGATGAGGGTCACCAGCAGCGCGGCGCCCACACCGCACGCCACGACGAGGGTTTCGGCCGTCCCCCAGCGGATGGGGCGGTACTGGGTGCGCCGCACCGTCCGTCCCGAGGCCTTGAGCGCCCCGGCAGCGGCCGCGAGGCCCGCCAGCAGCAGCCCGGTGGTGAGCAGGGGGAGACCCAGTACGAAGGTGTCCGGCGCGGAGGCCAGGTACCGGTACGCCCACAGCGCGATGAGGGACATGGCGAGCAGGCCGAGCGTGAGGCCGGCCATCCGGTCGCGGCGGCTGCCTTCGCCGGAGCGACCGTAGCCGCGCACGTCCATGGAGGCCGCGAGCGCCAGCGAACGCTCCAGCGCGTCGGACAGCACGGGAACGACGATGGTCTCGACCACCCGCAGCCGCTGACGCCGCCCGCCGGTGGTGGACGCGCGGCGCAGCCGGCGGGCGCGGAGCACCCGCTGGATGGAATCGCCCAACTGGGGGAGGGCCGAGATGGCCACCACCATGATGGTGCCCAGTTCGTACAGCGCGCCCGGCAGGCTGGCGAGCAGCTTCTTGGGGTTGGCCAGCGCGTTGGCGGCGCCGATGCACACGATGATGGCGGCCAGCCTCAGCCCGTCGTAGAGGCCGGTCATCAGTGCCTCCAGGGAGACCGGCCCCAGCAGGCGGATGCCCCGTACCCAGGAGGGGAGGGGGATCTCCGGAAGCGTGAACAGGATCGTCGGGCCGTCGCCGCCGCCGAAGAGGATCCGGAACGCGACCCGCAGCACGACGATGAAGGCGCCCAGGATGAGGTACAGCTTGAACGCTCGTGCCCAGGTGGAGTCGCCGCGTCGCGCCAGGGCCACCAGGCTGGCCACGGCGATCAGGCCGGCGATGAGGAGCGGGTTTGAGGCTGACGATGCGGCCACCGCGAGTGCGAGGGCCCAGCCCCACCAGGCGAAAGGGTGCAGTTGGCGGGGGAGGAGGTAGCGCCGGATCACTGGTCTCGGCGGCGCCACCATACGATGCCACCGCCCAGGCTGATGGCTGCCACGGCTCCGACGCCCACCAACGTGCCGATCGGGGCCCCGCCGTCCTGGGTGGCGGGTACGGGGGGTGCCGGGGTCGAAGTGGTGATCGGCTGCAGGGTTGGAGTCCGGCTCAGGGTGGGCCACCTCGTGTGCCGGAGTCAGTCCCGGGGGCGGGTTGGACGTCCTGTTGCGGTTCAGCGAGAAGGAGAAGCCCTCGTAGCCGCCGGGCACAACCTCGCGGTTGCCGGCGCCCCAGTTGGAGAAGGTCCACGAGCCGCCGTTGGTGGCGTGCCAGTATCCCCAGAACGCTTCTTCTGGCGGCGTGCTGGTGCAGGCCTCGCGGTAGGTGGGGTCTGCAGTCAGCGGGAGCGCCTCGTTGGGCCCGGGGCGCCCATTGATCCGGCACACGAAGCCCGGGCCGTCATCGATCGTGCCGTCGGAGGTCATTCCTGCCAGCCTCAGCAGCCGCAACGCGCTGGTGCCCGGCTCGACGTCCTCGACGCACTTGACGACGCGCCCGCCGCCCAACTCCTGGTAATCGACCACCAACGTGACGCCGGTCGCGGTGGAGCACTGCCCGTCGGTCACCGACGCGTGGGCGGCAGACGGCGACGCCAACGCGCCGGCGAGGGCCAGCAGCGCGACGGCAGGGAGGGCGGCGAGGCGCATGGGGGTCAGTTGCCCGTCTTCGGCAGGCCGGGGCGCGCCGGCGCGCTGATGGGAGAGGGAGCCGGCTCGGCGGGTGCTTCGGTGGTGGGGACAGGCGTGGGTGTCACCACCGGTGCCTCCGTGGTCGGTGCGACGGTGGGCTCGGGCGTGCTGGTGGGTTCGGGCGTGGCATCAGGGTCCACCAGCGTCACGTCGGCGACCGGGTTGACGGTGGGCGGCACAGCGTCGACCGTGTAGTCGGGCTGCAACTGAAGGGCGACCACGGCCGAGGCGGCCAGTTCAAGCTCTCCGACACCGACTTCGGAGAAGGCCCAGGCAGCCGGATAGGTGCCGCCCTCGGTGGGGGAGAGAGAGTAGACGGACCACCATTCGTTGCCCTCCGCGAGCCTGCCGTCGACCGTCTGGATCCAGCCGGAATCCGTCGTCAGGCCGGTGCTGGTGAGCGCCTCCTGCGCGGTGGCGAACTCGGTGGCGCAGGCGCCGGTGACGGTCTCGTCGTATTGGACGTGGACCCAGACGTTGCCGGCCTGCACGCACTCCTCTGCGGTGGAGGGAGCGGCAGCGGCGTGGAGAGCGGGGACGGCCAACCCTGCCACGAGGGTGGCGGCGGCCGGGACGGCGAGGCGGGTGAGGGTGGTGCGACGGAGCATCTGTGGGGCCCATTCTGTGTCAGGCCGTCGCGCCTGTGGGCGGTTCCCGCTGGTCGCGACGGAGGATAACCATGCATCGGGCGGTGGTCCGACTCCCCACCGCAGCGGGATCACGGTTGCGCGACAGTTCCGGGATCTCACCGGATTCAGCCGACCGACGAGGCCATCGTACCCAACAACTAGGCTGGCGCCGAACGCCAACACCCGTTAAGGAGACAGACATGGGCCCCGAAGCCATCGTGTTCGACATGGACGGCACCCTCACCGACACCGAGGAGACCTGGGACGTGGTGCGCCGCGGCCTGGCCGCGGAGGCGGGGCTGCCCTGGCCGGACGGATCCACCCAGGCGATGATGGGCATGTCCACGCAGGAGTGGAGCGATCACCTGGTCAGCGTGGTGGGCCTCCCGATGACGCCGGAGGAGGCCGCCCGCCGCACGATCGAGGGGATGGCCGCCGCCTACCGGGGCGGCGTCACGCTGCTCCCTGGCGCCGTCGACGCGGTGCGCAGGATGGCGGAGCGCTACCCCGTGGCCATCGCCAGCTCCTCTCCACGCCTCCTGATCGAGACGGGCATCGAGGTGATGGGCCTGGCCGATGTCATCCGGGCGAGCGTGTCCACGGAGGAATGCGAGCGCGGCAAGCCCGCGCCCGACGGCTACCTGAAGGCCTGCGAGCTGCTCGGCGTCGATCCCGGCCGCTCTGTCGCGGTGGAGGACGCCACCAACGGCATCAGGTCCGCTCTTGCCGCCGGCATGGCCGTGGTGGCGGTGCCGCCCCACTTCCACCCGCCGTCCGCAGACCTGCTGGCCCGCACCACGGTGCTGGAAACCCTCGACGAGCTCACGCATGAGCTCGTCGAGGGACTGGTCACAGCCTCCAGTTGACCTGGCGGCCGAGGGTGCCGCGGAGCGCCTCCGCGGCCTCCTCGCCGGAGTTCTTCTTCAGCTTGGCCTGCATCGCGACGATCTTCTCCTCGATGCCCAGGCGCCTGGCGGCGTTGGCGTTGATCTCCTCGCCGATGAACCGCTGCATCGCCCCGGTCGACATCTCGGCGAGCTTCGCGTCGGCCGCGGTCTTGGAGCGCAGCCGCTCGGCGTACCACTCGGAGGCCAGCACGTTGTCACGCTCGAACATGGCCCGGAACTCGGGATCGTGCAGGGTGAGGCCCTCCTCCGAGGTACCCGTGGCCATGATCTCCAGCAGCGCCTTGATGGGGGGCACGGCCAGCACGATGGTGCCGTCGTCGATGTAGGACTGTGCGACCCGCTGATGCGTCTTGACGATCGTGCGCACGGATTCGGCGTACGTGTCGGTGTCCTGCAGCTCAGGCTTGAGCATGGGCTCTGAGAACACCACATGGGGGTGCAGGAAGATGCGGCCGAAGTACTTCGACTGGAACTTCGACGTCATCCGGTAGCCCAAGCGGGAGGCCGCCAGCAGCTCACCGTCGTGCTCGAAGTCCTCCACCTTCTCGAGAGCGCCCTCCTCGATGAGGTTCTTCGCGTCGCGCTCCTCGGGGCTCATCCGGCTGAACACCTCCGGCACCAGCAGCGAGATGTCGTGGTCGACCCGCACGTTGGGGCCGATCACCCCGGCGCTGGAGAGCCAGCCGTCGTAGCCCGTCAGCGCGAACGACAGGAACGCGGCGTTGAGGTCGATGGCGGAGGGCAGCGCGTTGAACGGGCCCTTCGTCATGGCGCCCTCAGAGCCCGCGCCCGTCGTCGACGGGGACTTGCCGGTCATCGAGGAGATGAACTCCATGAAGAGCTCAGGCAACTCCATGTAGTGCAGCGGGGCGTAGGAGCACAGGGGCGGCACACCCTCTTCCGCGGCGTTGTTGCGCCGGCCGGCCGCCACGATGTCGACGGGGAGGCGCAGCTCCGCGTCCATCGGGAGGCGGCGGTGCAGGCGGGAGACCATCTCGGCCATCGCGGTTGCCTGTGGGTTGGCCACATCCGGGCGCACCTGCAGGTAGCGCGGGTTCTTCGACCGTGCGCCGTTGATGATGCGCGGGTGGGCCGAGGAGACGAAGTACGTGGCCTTCCCATCGCCCTTGGCGACCCGGCGGATCAGCTTCTGCATGGGCTTGGTGAACTTCGAGAACTCCATGGCGTTGCCCACGATCTCCTGGGCGTCCTCGCGCGTGAGGGGCTCGAAGTTGCTGATGAAGGCGCCCTTGGCGATGTCCGCCTCGGTCTGCTTGTCGTAGCCGCGGTGGATCGCGTCGTCGGGGCGCTGGAACAGCAGTTGCTCGCAGTTGATCACGAACTTGCGCGAGAGATCGTCCTCGCGCCCGGCCGCCTCTGCCGGCACGACGATGGACGCGGTGATGTCGTCTTCGGTCTGCACCTTCGAGGAGGGGTGGAAGTCGTGGCGCAGGCCGAAGAGCCGCCATGCTCCGTCGGGGGCGAAGCCCACCCGCAGCATGTTGACGGTGATCTTGTCGCCGTCGAGGCGCAGGGCGTGCCCGGCGCGGCCGTTGATGCGGCCCACGGAGAAGTGCGACGGCCAGTCGTCGCCCCACTCGGGGCGGTAGAAGCGCTTGACGACGAAGACGAGTTCCTTGATGTGGTTGGGGATCTCTGCGATCCACTCGTTGTACTCGTCGGTGAACTCGCTGCTGGGGGTCAGCAGCTTGATGACCGAACCCACAGAGCGCTCGTCCGAGAGCAACGGGCGGTGATCGTCGGCCGCCGGGTCGGCGAAGCGGGTGGAGAAGTCGCGGTCGACGATCTCGGCCACCGCGGCCATGTCCTCGACGAAGTCCGCCACGTAGGCGTTGCCGAAGACGAACGCGTCGGTGATGGACTTGGAGATCTCGGACTTGCCGCCGCCCGAGACGGTGGCCGGCTTGTGGCAGTTGGTGCCGACGGGGGAGGTGCCCAGCAGCGTCCACTGCGCGCCGTCGGCCGCGATGTGGCCCAGCTCGACGAGGTAGCCGTCCGGCCCGACGTACTTCATGCCGTCACGCAACGGGATCGTGCGGGTCTCCCCGTCGATGTTCCAGCTCACCGTCGAGTCACGCAGCGAGTAGCTGGCGCGTTCCGGCACCAGCACGACATGCGGCTGCTCGACGTCGAGGGCGTGTCCCTCCGGCTGCGGCTGGAAGCGCTCAGGGTCGCGGGCGATGACGTCGGCGATCGTGTAGGACTCGTCGGCGTAGGTGTCGGTGAAGGTCTGCCCCAGGTTGTAGCGGGGGAAGGCGATGGCGCCGCCGGCGTGCTCCTCCTCCACGAGGCCGAGGAGGTTCGCGGCGTAGCTGATCTGGGCCTTGACCTCCTTCTTGCAGTAGCCGAAGTAGTTGTCCGCGATGACGGTGACGATCACGCCGCGCTCGTCGCGGGCGCAGGCCTTGAACGCCGAGCCGCCGTTGTAGAGCTCGTCCTCATCGGTCCAGCACATGCCGTCGCGGCGCTGGCGCTCGGTGGCGTCCTCGTAGTGGGGGAGACCCAGGTCCTTCTTTTTCAGCTTCGTCAGGTGCGGGGCGAGGATCACCGCGCCCGTGTGACCCGTCCAGGTCTCCGGGTTGAGGCTGGGGTCGTTGTCCGGCAGGTAGGGGTCGCCTGCATTGCCGAAGATGCCCTCCACGAAATCGAGGTTGGCCATCAGCGTGGCTGGCGCGAAGAAGCGCGTCTCCATGGTCTTCTGCTGGATGTAACCCGGTACCGGGGGCACCACGATGGGGCGCATCAGCAGCGAGACCCAGCACTTGGGCTGCTCCTCCTGCTCGGAGGTGTAAGGCAGGACCATGGATTCGGCCGGCGGGTCGAAGGCGGCCTCGAGCAGCTTGCCGAACGTGGCGCGGGGCACGGCGATCTTGTCATCCTGGATGGGCAGCCCGCCCTCGGCGATGTGGAACACACCCTTGGTGGTGCGGCGGTCGTTGGCGGGGTTGTGCAGGATGCCGTTGTCGAGCCGGTAGCTGGTCAGTTGCGCCGAGGCGAAGGTGTCGCCGTCGACGGGCAGGCTCATCTCACGGGCGAGACCCGGCTGGTCGAGCACGAGGGTCTGCCGGGGGAGCCGGGGCTCGGCCTCCACACCTTCGAGATAGGCATCGAGGAAGTTCTGGATACGGGTGTCGACGGCGGGGAGCCGGTGCGCGAGGCGCCGGTTGAACTCCCTCTGCCGGGCCAACACGGGCCGGACCAGGTTCAGGGCCTCCTGGGTGGCCTTGCCCTCAACGAGGGGAAGGCCCAGCAGGCCGAGGCGGAGGTTGATTGCAGCGGTGTCCGCGAAAGTCGCCATGGACTCCACTCTAGGGAGGTGCAGGGCCTGTAACGCAAGGAGGGTCGGGTGAACGCTCACTGAACCTGCGTCGGTTGGGCCCGCGACCTGTCGGGGAGAAGCAGGTGTCCGGGTCAGTTCGCCGCCTTGTGAACGGCCTCGATCCCGTCGGTCACGCGCTGGTTGAGCTCGGACAGGTGTGCGAAGTCCTTCGGCGGTTCGCCGCGGTAGAGGGGCCGGACAGTGGTGAGCTCCTCGTACAGGTCGTCCTTGGTGAACGTGGTTCTGCGCGTGAGCATGCGCAGCCCGCCGCGGGCGTTGCGCAGGTCGCGCAGCCTGCCCCGCCAGCCGGGATTGGACAGCGGTGCGTCCTCAGTGTCCATCGCGTCGGCGAGTTCGCCCAGCGCCACCACCAGGTGGTCGATGTGGGGGCGAACCTTGTCGCAGTCGAAGGCCGAGGCCGCCACAGGGGTGTCGTCACTGCGGCCGAAGAGTTTGCCGAGAATGCCCATGGTCTGACTCCTGTGTCCGAGGCTGGATGCTCAGCCAAGGATAGCGAACGGTGCGCAAAGTGAACGACGCGGTGGCGCGCTTTGTGTGCGCGCTTCGTGCGCGACCGACAATGCCGGGACCATGTCCCCACCTCAAGACGGGCGCTGTGTCGGCCAGCTTCGCGATGCTGGTCACCGGCTTCGCGGCCACTGGTGCGCCTCAGTCTGCAGCCCAACCAATCGTCGACGTCGCTGATCCGGCCCGCCCCGGGGACGCGGCAGTCGCCTACCCCGGCGCGTTCCCCGGCGAAGCCACGAGGACCGCCGTGGCCAACAACTTCGCCCTGCGTCAACTCTTCGCGCTGCGCCTGGCCAATGGAACGGTGATCACGCCGGCGAACTCGACGGCAGGGGCCACCACCGCGGTGGACATCCCCGCCGAGCCTGAGTCGATCCGCCTGGCGGACCGCCACGCCGGTAAGGGCGTCCGCACGGTCTACACCTACTCGGAAGGCTCGCGCTCAGTGGGTGTTCACCAACATCGTGATGTTCGGAGGCCCCGAGAAGAGGTAGTTGCTGGTCCCTGAGTTACCGGACCTCGGCGAGTAGTTCCCTGACCCGCTGGGCGATGTCGTCACGCACCAGCCGCATGCGCTCCGCGCCCTGGACGCCGCGCAGGCTGGGCTCGTCGGTGTCCCAGACGCGGATCTCCGCGCTGACGTCATCGGCGGGGTCCACCTGCGCCTCGGTGCCGACGAGGATCACGTGGGTGGCGGCGCGCAGCATCTCGTCGGTGAGTTGCTTCGGGTATTCGCCCTCCATGGAGGCGCCCACCTCGTCGAGCGCTGCGGCGGATTCCATGTTGAGGCCGGAGCCGGGGTGGGTGCCGGCGGAGGTGACCCGGACGGCGTCGCCGCCCATCTGCGGGCCAGGGCAGCGGCCATCTGGGACTTGCCGCCGTTCTTCACGCAGACGAAGAGGAGGTGGGGGAGGGGCTCGGTCATGGGCCTGCCTTTCCGGGCGTCGACGACAGGTTGCATCGGGGCACAGCCTATCGGTGCCCCCTTCCGTCCACGGCCGCGAGCAGTATTCAGCGGGAGCGCGCGTCGCCAACCGTCACGTGGTCATGAAACGCCCCGAAAGGGCGTATGATCAGCGCGTTCGCCCTACTCGTGGGCGTTTCGGAGGTGTCTGTGGAACGTCTACGGCCGGGGCTGTTGCTCGCCGATCGGTATCGACTGATCGGCCATGTCGCATCTGGTGGCATGGGTCAGGTCTGGGATGGGTTCGACGACGTCCTGGAGCGACGCGTCGCGCTCAAGGTGATGCACCCCCATACCCAGGAGGAGTTCGCCCTGGTGGAGCGCTTCCGGGCGGAGGCCAAGTTCGCCGCGCAGATCGTGCACCCCAACATCGTGACGGTGCACGACTTCGTCGAGGACGGCGGCCTGACGTGCCTGGTGATGGAATTCGTCGACGGGCCGACGCTGGCTTCCATTCTGGCGCGTGGTCCGCTGAGCAGCGATGAGACCCGCACGTTCATGTACGAGATGGCCTCGGCGCTGGTGGCCGCCCACGAGGCGCAGATCATCCACCGCGACATCAAGCCCGCCAACGTGCTGCTGCCGGAGAGCGGTGCCAAGCTGACGGACTTCGGGATCGCCCGCTCCGTGGGCAGTTTCTCCCAGACCATGACCGGGCAGGTGATGGGTACCGCCCACTACCTGAGCCCGGAGCAGGCGCTGGGGCAGGAGATCGGCCCCGCCTCCGACATCTATGGTCTGGGCGTCCTGGCCTACGAAATGCTCACCGGCAGCAAACCGTTCGACCGGCCCACCCCGATTGCCACCGCGCTGGCCCACGTCCGCGAGGAGCCGCCCGAGCTGCCCAGCGACACCGCACCGGACCTCGCGGCCCTCGTGCTGGACTGTCTCGTGAAGAACCCCGACGAGAGGCCGACGGCCGCCTTCATCGCGGAACTCCTCGAACCGCACAACGCTGCCGCGCCCGCGCAGGCGGTGGGCCTGGACGAGACCGCGTTCATGGGTCCGCTCCCACGCCGGGCCGCGCTCGATGACTGAGCTGAAACTGACACACGCGAGGGGCGGTTAGCTGAAGGGTTTCGTACCGTAGTCGGTATCAAACCCTTCAGCTAAGCCGCGCGATGGTCAAGAGCTGGCTGAAGTGAAAAGCCCCGCCTGGCGTGAGTCAGGCGGGGCTTGTTTGTGTCCGAGAGAGGACTTGAACCTCCATGCCCTAAACGGGCACTAGCACCTCAAGCTAGCGCGTCTACCAATTCCGCCACCCGGACGAGTGGGCTCTCCCTTTCAGGAGTGCGACAAGGAACTCTAGCAGGTGTCCAGGGGGGTGACGCAAATCGGGGTTAGGCTGGTGTCCACGGCGCCGTGTTCCCGCGGCGCGATGCCTTCCTGAGGAGCGGATTGATGACCGTCAGCGCAACCTTCGAGATCGAGATCACGCCCACAGATGCGGTGCTGCCCGCCACCGGCCGGTTCGACTTTGCAAAGGTCTGGCACGGCGACGCCGAAGGGCTCAGCAAGGGCGTCATGATGTCGGCCGGCGACCCTGCCGGCGGCACCGCGGGCTACGTCGCGATGGAGGTGTTCGACGGCACGCTCGACGGGCGGCAGGGGACCGTCGCGTTCCAGCAGTTCGGCGCGATGTGCGGCGGGGTCCAGGAGTTGCGCTATGCGATCGTCCCCGGCTCAGGGTCGGGCGGACTGCAGGATGTGACGGGCGTGCTCACCCTGGAGATCGACGACGACGGCGTCCACCACGTCGTGTTTGACCTGGGCTAGCCGGAACGCAGCCCGTTGGTGCCGCCGGAGATGTCGTCGAGTGCCGCGACGATGGGTGGCACCAGTTCCTTGTGCTCGGCGTCCATCAACTCGGCCAACTGATCTTTGGCGCGGGGGCCGACGAGCGCCGAGGCGACCTGGGGGGCGTCGCGCGTCCACAACAACGCGACTTGGGCGGCGGTCAGGCCGAGGCCCTGGGCGGCGTGGGCGAGGGCGTCGACGATGGCTGCGGAGCGTGGCTGCAGGTACGGCTCGACGAACCATCCGAAGTGCTCGGAGGCACCGCGGGAATCCCGGGGGACCCGTCCTCCTGCGTACTTGCCGGTCAACACGCCACGGCCCAGGCCGGACCAGGCCAGCACGCCGAGTTCGTGGTGCGCGGCCGCGGGGATGACCTCCACCTCGGCGCGCCGGGCCAGCAGCGAGTACTCCACCTGCACGCTGGACAGCGTGGTGCGCATCCTGTCGGCCTCCTGCCAGGTGGCGGCCGTGGCGGTCTGCCAGCCCACGAAGTTCGACACCCCCACGTAGTGCGCCATGCCGCGGGCGACTGCGGTGTCGAGGGCGGAGAGGGTCTCCTCGATCGGAGCATCGCCCCAGGCGTGCACCTGCCACAGGTCCACATGATCGGTCCCGAGCCGCCGCAGGGACTGCTCGAGGTCGCTCAGGAGCGCGCCGCGGGAGGTGTCGATCACCCGGCGCCCGTCGCGCACGACGAAGCCCGCCTTGGTGGCGATCACCAACGACTCACGCGGCAGGCCGGCGCGCACGGCCTTGCCGATCATCTTCTCGGCGACGCCGGCGCCGTAGGCGGGGGCGGTGTCGACGAGGTTGCCCCCGCCGTCGACGAAATCGTGGAGGAGGGTGCGTGCGGTGGGCCAGTCGACGTCACGACCCCACGCCATGGTGCCCAGCCCGAGCCGGGAGACGTGGAGGCCGGTGGCCCCTAGTGGACGAAGCTGCATAAGGCTTCCCAGCTTAGGACGCGGCCAGCACGCCCGTGAGCAGCAGCGTCGCCACGACGGCGGCGATCGCCAGGCGGTAGATGACGAAGATGCGGAAGTTGTGCGTCGAGATGTAGCGGATCAGCCAGGCGATCACGGCGTAGCCGATGAAGAAGGCCAACACGGTGGCCACGATCGTGGGCCCCCAGGCGGCGGCCGAATCGCTACCGATGTCCTTGAGCTTGTACACGCCGGAGCCGAAGACCGCGGGGATGGCCAGCAGGAAGGAGTACCGGGTGGCTGCGGAGCGGTCGTAGCCCAGGAACAGGCCGCCGGAGATGGTGGCGCCCGAGCGGGAGACGCCGGGGATCAGCGCTGCGGACTGGAAGAGGCCGAAGAGGATGCCGTCGCGCCAGGTGAGCTGCTTCAACTCCTTGGTGTTGCGCTCCCCGTAGCGGTCTGCGATGGCCAGCACGATCGCCACACCTGCCAGCATCGCCACGGTGATCCAGAGGTTGCGCAGCGTGGTGTCGATGGCGTCCTGGAACAGCAGACCCAGTACCACGATGGGGATCGAGCCGATGATCACGAGCCAGCCCATGCGGGCATCGGGGTCTGTGCGCTCGACGGTGCCGCGCAGCGAACCGAACCATTGCGTGAGGATGCGGGCGATGTCCTTGCGGAAGTAGACCAGCACGGCAGTCTCGGTACCCAGTTGCGTCACTGCGGTGAAGGCGGCGCCGGGGTCGCGCCCGTCGAAGAACAACTGGCCGACGATCGAGACGTGGGCGCTGGAGGAGATGGGCAGGAACTCGGTGAGCCCCTGCACGATGCCCAGCACGATCGCTTGCAACCAGTCCATAGACGTGTCCTCCCGTGATAAGCCTCGGCAACTGTACCCCTTCGACCTAAGCTTGGCGCCATGACGAAGGTGGTGTTGATCAGGCATGGCCGCTCGACGGCGAATGCGGCCGGCGTGCTCGCCGGGCGGGCGCCGGGGGTGCGGCTCGACGACATCGGGCGCGCGCAGGCCGAGGCGCTGCGCCAGACGCTGCGCGGCGTCCCGGTGGCGGGTGCGTACACCTCGCCCATCGAACGCTGCGTGGAGACCGCGACGCTCGCAGGTTTCCCCGACGCGGAGGCGCTCGACGGGATCAGCGAATGCGACTACGGCGAGTGGACCGGCGCCAAGCTCGACGACCTGAGCTCGCGCGAGGTGTGGGCCGACGTGCAGGCCAGGCCGTCGGTCGTGGCCTTCCCCGGCGGGGAGTCGATGCAGGCCATGTTCCGCCGCACCACGGAGGCCGTCGCTCAGCTCGCCGCCCGCCACGGCAAGGGAGAGGTGGTCGTCGTGTTCTCCCACGGCGACCCCATCAAGGCGATCCTCGCCCACGCCTTCGGCATGGGGCTCGACGACTTCCAGCGGCTGCACGTGCATCCCGCAGGCCTCAGCGTCGTCGACTACCAGGGGGAGCGGCCGCTGGTGCTGTGCGTCAACAGCGGTGGCGACCTCGCCCAGCTGATCGGTGCGCACACGGCGCCGACCATCGGCGGCGGCGACGTGGCGGGCGTAGGCTCACAGCCATGATGCTCGCCTTCGAGAACCCGGATCGTTGCGTCGTCGGCACCGTCGGCAGGCCCGGCGAGCGGCGGTTCCTCATCCAGGTGGCGCAGGGCAACACCCTGGCAGCGGTGGCGCTCGAGAAGGAGCAGGCGCTCCTGTTGGGCATGCGCGTCGCCGAGGTGTTGGACCAGCTTGCCGAGTTGGGCCACGAGGTGCCGCCGCGCCAGCCGCCCGCAGACATGGGGCCGCTCGATGCACCACTGGAGGTCACGTTCCGGGCCGCCGCCATCGGCCTGGCCTGGGATCACGAACGCAACCGGCTACTCCTGGAGTTGTTCTCCGCGGAGCCCGACGAGGAGGGCGAGAACTCCCTGGTGCAGATCCGACTGACCCCGGTGATGGCGCGCGAGTTCTCCAGCCGCGCGGAGGTGATCGTCGCCTCCGGCCGCCCCGCGTGCCCCGCATGCAGCCAGCCGCTCAACCCCGAGGGGCACATCTGCCCCCGCGCCAACGGCTACCGGGGGCCGCTGTTCAGATGACCGGACCCGCCGGAGAGCTCCAGTTGGTGGGGCGCCTCGTGGATGCCTCCAACGCCACGTTCCTCGCCGCCGATGCTGACGAGGTGCACTGGGTCTACAAGCCGGTGGCGGGGGAGTCCCCGCTGTGGGACTTCCCGTCGGCGACGCTCGGGCGCCGCGAGGTGGCGGCCTACGCGCTGTCCGAGGAGCTCGGCCTCGGCGTCGTCCCGCTCACGGTCTGGGTGGAGGGCCCCCTCGGTGAGGGTTCGGCCCAGCGCTGGGTCGACGGCCGGCCGACGCCGTTGATCGACCTGCTGGATCCGGTGGATGTCGACCAGACCTGGCTGCCCATCCTCACCGGCCGCTCCGGCGATGACCGGCCCGTGGTGCTCGCCCACCGTGACGATCCGCAGCTTCGCTCGCTGGCGCTGTTCGACGCGCTGCTCAACAATTCCGATCGCAAGGCCAGCCACGTCATCGCCGACGGCGAGCGCCTGCTGGGCGTCGACCACGGCGTGAGTCTCCACGTCGACGACAAGCTGCGCACCGTCCTGTGGGGCTGGGCCGGCGCGCCACTGACCGACGACGAACGCCGCGTCCTGACCCATGCCAGCGGCATCCCCGAGGCCCTCGCGCCCGGTCTCGCCGAGGAGGAGTGGGGCGCCCTCATCGCGCGGGCGGAGTCGCTTCTGGCCGAGGGGGTCATGCCGGAGCCATCCGACGGGTGGCCCAGCATTCCGTGGCCTCCGATGTAGGCGGTAGGTTGTGACCCATGTATGCGTGGGAAACCGTTGACGTGCCGAGCCTGCCGCCGTCCACCGGCGACGTGCCTGACCAGCTCACCTTGTTCGATACCGCGTCGCAGGGCGACGTCGCGGTGGCCGGCGACGGTGACACCGCGCGCATGTACGTGTGCGGCATCACCCCCTACGATGCGACGCACCTGGGCCACGCGAACACCTATGTCACGTTCGACCTGATCAACCGCGTGTGGCGCGACCTCGGCCTCAAGGTCGACTACACGCAGAACGTCACGGATGTCGACGACCCGCTGCTGGAGCGCGCCGCCGAGACGGGCGTCGAGTGGGAGGAGTTGGCAGCGGACCAGACCGAACTGTTCCGCAGCGACATGCAGGACCTGCGTGTGCTGCCGCCCAACAACTACATCGGCGCGGTCGAGTCCATCGCGTGCGTGACCGAACTCATCGAACATCTCCTCCCCAGCGGCCTGATATACCAGGTGGGCGACGACGAGCACCCGGACTGGTACTTCAACACCGCGGAGGCGCCCGGCTTCGGTGGGGTGAGCCACCTCAGCGAGGCGGAGATGATCGACCTGTTCCGCGAGAACGGCGGGGACCCGGAGCGTCCCGGCAAGCGCCATCCCCTCGACAGTCTCCTGTGGCGCTATTCCCGCGACGGCGAACCCAGCTGGTCCTCCCCGCTCGGTGCCGGTCGCCCTGGATGGCACATCGAATGCACCGCCATCGCGCTGCGCTACCTCGGGCCGGATTTCGACGTGCAGGGCGGCGGCTCGGATCTCGTCTTCCCGCACCACGAGATGTGCGCGGCGCAGGCCATCGTCGCCAGCCGCGAACCCCTCGCCGACGCCTTCGTGCACTCGGGCCTCGTGGCGCTCGACGGCGAGAAGATGAGCAAGTCCAAGGGCAACCTCGAACTGGTCAGCCGGCTCCGGAAGGCAGGCGCGGATCCGATGGCGGTGCGGTTGGCCCTGCTCAACAACCACTGGCGCAGCAACTGGGAGTGGACGCCCGAGCAGCTCGAGCGGGCCACCGAACGGCTGGCCCAATGGCGCAGCGTGCTGAACAACGGCGCCGCAATCCCTGCTGGGGAGACCATCGACGCGATGCGCACCGCGCTGCGCACCAACCTCAACGCGCCTGAGGCGCTGGCCGCCGTCGACACCTGGGTGGCCGCGACCCTCAGCGTCGGCGGCGACGACACCGATGTCATCGCGCAGATGTCCGCCGCCGTCGACGCGCTGCTGGGCATCAAGCTCTAAGCGCTAAAGTCAGGAAACGTGAAGTCCTTCGAACAGCTCTTGGAGCAGCTCACCGCAACCGCCCGCACCCGCCCGGAGGGATCGGGCACCGTCCAGCGCCTCGACGCCGGCGTGCATGCCATCGGCAAGAAGATCGTCGAGGAGGCCGCCGAGGTGTGGATGGCCGCCGAGTACGAGTCGAAGGAACGCAGCGCCGAGGAGATCAGCCAGCTGCTCTACCACCTTCAGGTCATGATGATCGCGCTGGATCTCGACCTCGACGACGTCTACCGCTACCTCTGAGGGGCCTGCCCATGACCACCGAACGTCTCCTGCGGATCGCCGTGCCCAACAAGGGTGCCCTGGCCGAGGCCGCCTCCCAGATGCTGCGTGCGGCGGGCTACCGCCAGCGCACGGATTCCAAGGACCTCACGCTGATCGACACGGATCACGGCGTCGAGTTCTACTACCTGCGCCCGCGCGACATCGCGATCTACATCGGCCGCGGCCACCTCGACATCGGCATCACCGGCCGCGACATGCTCCTCGATTCCAAGGCTGACGCCACCGAGATCATGGCCCTGGGCTTCGGCGGGTCGCGTTTCCGTTTCGCGGCCGTCGGCGGCTCCCAGTTGACTCTCGAGGACCTGCGCGGCAAGCGGATCGCCTCGTCGTACTCCGGCCTGCTGCAGTCCTTCCTGGACGAGCAGGGCATCGAGGCCGAGCTTGTGGGCCTCGACGGCGCCGTCGAATCGGCCATCCGGCTCGGCGTGGCTGACATCGTGGCCGATGTGGTCGACACCGGCACGACCCTGCGGCGCGCCGGCCTGGAGATGTTCGGCGACCCCATCTGTGAGTCGGAGGCCGTGCTGATCAAACGCAACGGGGGAGACCTGCCGCCCGGTGCGGAGGCGCTGCAGACCCGCCTCCACTCCGTACTGGTGGCGCAGAACTACGTGATGCTCGATTACAACGTCGACGCCGCCAACCTGGATGCCACCACCGCTCTGGCGCCCGGCGTGGAGGGCCCCACCGTGTCGGCTCTGTCCAAGGAGGGGTGGAACGCGGTGCGGGTGTTGGTGCCACGCAAGGGTGCCCACCTGTTGATGGACCGCCTGCACGACGCAGGCGCCCGGGGCATCCTGCTGACCGAACTCGCCGCCTGCCGGCTCTGAGGGAGCACGATGACCGAACCCACCCCTGAAACCCCGACGCCCAGCCCCACCGAGGCCCCGGAAACGCCGGAGGCGGTGCCGCCGCGGCTGGCCTACACCAGCCTGCCCGCGCTGATGACCGCGGTGGTGCTGTCCATCGTGTTGATGTCGGTGTCGATGTTCGGATGGTGGGCGCTGGGAGCAAACATCCGCGATCAGGTCACCTGGCCGCAGGCCGCGACCCTGCTGTTCTTCGTCTTCGTGATGATCGGCATCATGCTGTCGATCGGCTACTCGCGGCTCTGGGCGGCCGACGGCGTGGTCACCGTGCGCAACGGCCCCATCGTGCGTCGCTACGGCGTCGACCAGATCGCCGGCGTACGCCTGCGCCCCGGCGACGCGTGGAGCTCACTGCTGGTCAAGCAGGACGAGGGTCTGAAGCGCAAGCCCGTGCTGGCGATCCAGTTCCTCGAGGGCGAGGGCGGCAAGCGCAAGATCGTCGAGCTGCGTCGCTGGCTGAAAGACAACGGCGCCACCTCGCAGGGCTACACCACCGCCGACGCCGACTAACTGTCCCTGAGCGTGGCCCCGCGACGAAGGAGCCGGGCCACGACGAAGGGCCCCCGCAGCCGGTCCGTCACCTGTCCCACAGCGGGTGGGCACCCCCCGATCACATGATGCCGCGCTTGCGTAGCAACTCCTCGATCTCAGCGTCCTCCGCGCTCAGGCCCTTCTGCGCGGGCTTGGCGGCGGGGGAGGGCCCCGGCTTGCTGGCGCCCGCCGCAGGGCGGGCAGCGCCTGAGCCAGGGAGCGGCTGGGTGCCACCCGACTGCGGCACCTCGCGCTCGGGCTGGGCCTTCCCAACGGCGCGCTCACGCGGCGGCTTCTTCTTCAGCGCCAAGCCGATGACCGTCAGCACGATGCCGCCGATCAACAGGCCGAGCCCCCACGCCACGGCGTTGGTGAACACCGTGCGCTGGAACCAGTCCACCAGGCTCATGATGCCGTTGATGGTGAGACGCAGCAGGCCCGTGAGGTAGAGGCCCACCGGAATCGCGGCCAGGCCGAGGCCGATGATCAGCGGCCGAACCCGGCCCGCACGTGCGGTGATGCCAGCGGCAACAGCAAGGATGACGACAGTGACCGCGATGGTCCCGATGAACTCAATGGGCATGTGACCAGTCTGTCACACCGTCAGATGATCCCCGTAGGGCGCTAGGGTCGTTGCCATGGTCGAACTGAGCTCCCTTGCCCAGCCCAATGCGCGTTTCGCCGGCGACGACGGCGCGCCGGATCCGCTGACCCGCTCCGCGATGGAACGAGCGCGGGACCAGAAGGGCTACATCCGTGCGCTCGTGGCGCTGTGCACCTCCCGCCTGCTGCTGCCGATCGTGGCCAGTGGCGACGAGAGTGGGGACCAACCGGATCCCGATCGCCATGCGGAGATGTCGGCGGTGACGCTCAAGGACGAGACGGGCAGCTATCTGTTGGCGTTCACCGGGTACGACTCCCTCAAGGCCTGGCAGGCCGACGCCCGCCCGGTGCCCTGCCTGCTCGACGAACTGTGCGCCACCGTGGAGCCCGCCGGTGCCGAACAGTTGCTGATCGACGTGGCCGGCCCCGTACCGTTCGTGATCGCCGGCGAGGCCCTGCAGAAGTTCGCCGACGGTTTCGCCGTCGTCGAGTTCGAAGGCGAGGAGTTCGCGTGGGTCAAGTACGCCGACGAGCCGGCCACCGACGCTGACGTCGAGGACGGTTTTGGTGATCAGGGCGCAGACCGGTAGAATCTCTCAGGTTGGCGGCTTCGGCTGCCCTGAATGAAGCGGAGTCTCACTCCCACCCGTGTTGCTGCTGGCGGCCGGGTCCACCCCCGCGATGCGGATGCGTCGGCGGAGATAGGTGTGTGGGCCTCTGCATGCGCAGGGGCCCTTTGTCGTTGACGGACATGCATACCATCTCTCACTGGAGGACCCATCAGCACTGAACCGCGGATCAACGATCGCATCCGAGTACCCGAAGTCCGGCTCGTCGGCCCCAACGGCGAGCAGGTCGGCATCGTGCGCGTCGAGGACGCCCTGCGTCTGGCGGCGGAAAACGATCTGGATCTTGTCGAAGTGGCCCCGCAGGCGCGCCCGCCGGTCGCCAAGCTGATGGACTACGGCAAGTTCAAGTACGAGGCGGCGCAGAAGGTGCGCGACGCCCGCAAGAACCAGTCGAACGTCACCACCAAGGAAATGAAGCTGCGTCTCAAGATCGATCAGCACGATTACGAGACCAAGAAGGGCCATGTCGTCCGCTTCCTCAAGGGCGGCGACAAGGTCAAGATCACCATCATGTTCCGCGGACGCGAGCAGTCGCGTCCGGAGCTGGGCATGCAGCTGCTGCAGCGCCTGGCCGCAGATGTCGCCGAGCACGGCTTCGTCGAATCCGCCCCCAAGCAGGACGGCCGCAACATGCTGATGGTGCTCGGCCCCACCAAGAAGAAGACCGAGGCCAAGGCCGATCAGGCCGCTGACCGCGACCGCCGCATGGCTGAGCGTCAGGAAACCGCCGAGCAGGACAGGGCGGTGGAAGCCGAGCTGCGTGCCGCGCACCAGTCCGCGCCTGCTGCCCCGAAGAAGAAGCGTGGTCCTGCAGACAACATGGACCCAGACATCGATCTCTGATCGAGACAGAAAGCGAGCGAGATATGCCGAAGATGAAGACGCACTCCGGTGCGAAGAAGCGGTTCAAGATGACCGGTACGGGCAAGCTCCGTCGTCGTCAGGCCAACCTGGGCCACCTGAACGAGACCTTTGGCGCCACGCGTCTCCGTCGCCTCAAGGGCACCGCAGAGGTGTCCAAGGCCGACCAGAAGAACGTGCGCAAGATGCTCGGCAAGCACAAGGGCCGCTGAGGCTCAACCCACTAGTCATCCCCTGATCCACCACACCCCCAAGGAGTCACCATGGCACGCGTGAAGCGTTCCGTGAACGCGCTGAAGAAGCGTCGCGAAGTTCTCGACCAGGCAAAGGGCTACCGCGGCCAGCGCTCGCGTCTGTACCGCAAGGCCAAGGAGCAACTGCTCCACTCGTACACCTACAGCTACCGCGATCGTCGCGCCAAGAAGGGCGACTTCCGGTCGCTCTGGATCCAGCGCATCAACGCTGCGGTCCGCGCCGAAGGCATGACCTACAACCGTTTCATCAACGGTCTGAAGAACGCTGGTGTCGAGGTGGACCGCAAGATGCTGGCCGAGCTTGCCGTCAACGACGTGGCCGCGTTCAACGCGCTCGTCGCCGTCGCCAAGGACAACCAGCCTGCTGCAGCCGCCTGAAGGCGGTCTCAGTGACCAACGAACCGAACGCAGCTCCCGGCCTCCCGGCCTCAGTGCTGCGTTCGGTTCGTCGTTTGACGCAGCGCCGGGGCCGCGACGTGGCCGGCCTGTTCCTCGCCGAGGGTCGTCAAGCCGTCCGCGAGGCGTTGGCGGTGGAGTCCCTCGTGCAGGAGGTCATCGTCGATGACCCCGCCAAGCATGCGGATCTCCTCACGGGGATCGACGTGCCCGTCTGGCGCGCCGCCGACCATCAGATGCGTGGGCTGAGCGACACGGTCACCCCGCAGGGGATCGTGGCCGTGTGCCGGCAACTCACCTACGACTGGTCAGATGTGGCCGACGCGCGGCTCCTGGTGATCTGCGCCCAGGTGCGCGACCCGGGCAACGCCGGCACCGTCATCCGCTGCGCCGATGCGTTCGGCGCTGACGGCGTGATCCTCACCACCGGCAGCGTCGAGATCTACAACCCGAAAACTGTGCGCTCCACCGTCGGCAGCCTGTTCCACCTGCCCATCCTCACCGGCGTGCCCCTCGCGGATTCGGTCGGCAAGGTCAAGGCCATGGGCATGAAGGTGCTCGCGGCCGACGGCGACGGCGACCCGCTGGACCTCAAGGCGGCCGCCGGTGAGCTCAGCGGCCCCGTCGCCTGGATCATGGGCAACGAGGCGTGGGGCCTGCCTGATGAAGACCGCCGGTTGGCCGACGAGGTGGTGGCTGTGCCAATGTGGGGCGGGGCGGAAAGCCTGAACCTTTCCAGCGCCGCCGCGGTGTGCCTCTACGCCACCGCCTCGGCACAACGACGCTCTGAAGCCGAATAGCTGAAGAAGGAGGGACCCATGTCAGGGCCCAATGACAACTTCGACCCCAAGCAGGTCGCCGCGCTCAGCGAGGAGGCCGTCGACGGTTTCGTGCGCGACGCGCTCGCCGCGATCGACGCTGCCGGGTCCACCGCCGAACTGAAGCAGGCACGCCACGACCATGCGGGCGATACCTCACCGCTGGCGCTGGCCAACCGCGAGATCGGCGCACTGCCTCCTCAGGCGCGCAAGGAGGCCGGTCAGCGCATCGGCAAGGCGCGCGGCACGGTAAGCCAGGCCTTTGCCGCTCGCCAGGAGGCGCTCGCCGTCGGGGAACTGGAGGCGTCGCTGGCCGCCGAGCGGGTCGACATGTCGCTGCCCGTGAGCACCGGCCCGCGGGGCGCGCTGCACCCCATCACCAACCTCGTCGACGAGATGATCGACGTGTTCGTCGCGATGGGCTGGGAGGTGGCAGACGGGCCACAGCTCGAGGCCGAGTGGTACAACTTCGACGCCCTCAATCTCGCGGAGGACCACCCCGCCCGCGCGCTGCAGGACACCCTGTGGATTGACCCGCCGACGGCGGGTAAGCTCATGCGCACCCAGACCTCGCCGGTGCAGGCCCGCGCGCTGCTCGACCGCGGCGTGCCGCTCTACGTGATCGTGCCCGGCAAGGTGTTCCGCGCCGACGAGTACGACGCCACCCACCTGCCGGTGTTCCACCAGCTCGAGGGTCTCGTCGTCGACAAGGGCATCTCGATGGCGGACCTGCGCGGCACCCTCGACCATCTGGCCAAGGCGATGTTCGGCGGCGACACCACCACCCGCATGCGCCCGCACTACTTCCCGTTCACCGAGCCGTCCGCAGAGGTTGACGTGCAGTGCTTCGTCTGCCATGGGGAATCTGTCGGGAACCCCGACGCGCCGTGCCGTACCTGCAGGTCCGAGGGCTGGATCGAGTGGGGCGGCTGCGGCGTGGTCAACCCCCGCGTCCTCAAGACCTGCGGCATCGATCCCGACGTCTACTCCGGCTTCGCCTTCGGGATGGGCATCGACCGCACCGTCATGTTCCGCACCGGCGCCCCCGACCTGCGCGACTTCGTCGAGGGCGACATCCGCTTCAGCCGTTCGATTCTGGGAGGTGCCCGATGAAGGCCCCGATCTCCTGGCTGCGTGATCTCGTCACGCTGCCCGATGCCACCACCGCGAAGCTCGCGCAGCAGTTCACCAGCGTGGGCCTCACCGTCGAGCACATCGAATCCACCGCCTCCCCGGTCACCGGCCCCCTGGTTGTGGGCCGGGTGCTGAGCCTCGTCAACGAGCCCCAGAAGAACGGCAAAACCATCCGCTACTGCCGCGTCGACGTGGGGGAGCACAACGATCCCGCCACCGACGAGTACCCGGCCTCCCGCGGCATCGTGTGCGGCGCGCACAACTTCAACGAGGGTGACCTCGTCGTCGTGTCGCTGCCCGGCACCGTGCTGCCCGGCGACTTCGAGATCTCGGCGCGCAAGACCTACGGCCACATCTCGGACGGCATGATCGTCTCCGAGCTGGAGTTGGGCCTCGGCGAGGACCACGACGGCATCATCGTGCTGGCTCCCGGCACCGCAGAGCCCGGAGCGCAGGCGCAGGACCTGCTGTGGAGCGCCGACGAGGTGCTCGACATCGACGTTACCCCGGACCTCAGCTACTGCCTGTCCATGCGCGGGCTGGCCCGCGAGGCCGCCATCGCCAACGGGGTGACGTTCAACGACCCGTACCGCCAGCTTCTGCCGGAGCCGGTCGACGGCGGGCACCCGCTGGTGCTGGAGTCCGAGCGGTGCGGTTCCTTCGTCGCGCTCACCATCGAGGGAATCGACCCGTCGGCGCCCTCGCCCCAGTGGATGGCCGATCGCCTGCGCGCCTCGGGCGTGCGCTCGATCTCGCTTGCGGTCGACGTCACCAACTACGTGATGCTCGAATCCGGCCAGCCGCTGCACGCCTATGATGCCGAGAAGCTGCAGGGCCCCATCCGCGTGCGCCTCGCGCATGAGGGGGAGCGGCTCACCACACTCGACGGGCAGACGCGCGAGCTCAGCACCGACGACCTGCTGATCACCGACGACTCGGGCCCCATCGGCATGGCCGGCGTCATGGGCGGCGAAGACACCGAGGTCTCGGAGACGACCACGACGATCGTGTTGGAGGCGGCCCACTTCGAGCCCGCCTCCGTGTCGCGCACCTTCCGCCGCCACGGCCTGCCCTCCGAGGCGTCCAAGCGGTTCGAGCGCGGGGTCGACCCGCAATTGCCGTATGCCGCAGCCAAGCGGGCCGCCGAGTTGCTGGCCGAGCATGGCGGCGGCCGCGTCACGGCGGAGACCATCGTCGGTTCGGCTCCTACGCCGCACACCGTCTCGCTGCGCTCCGGCCTGATCTCCGACGTGCTCGGGACCAAGGTGGAGCAGGACGAGACCCTGCGACTGCTGAAGGCCGCGGCCATCGACGTGACCGCGCTGGGCGACTCGCTGACCGTGACGGCACCGAGCTGGCGCGGCGACCTCGTCGACCCGTACGACGTCGTCGAGGAGGTCGGCAGGCACGTCGGCTACGACCGGATCGGGCTCAGACTCCCCGTTCCGCCCATCGGGCGCGCCCTGGACCCGGTGATCCGTGACCGCCGCGCCGCGATGCGCGCGGTCGCCGCGCTGGGTTTCACCGAGGTGCTGTCGCTGCCGTTCGCCGCGCCTTCCGAACTGGACCAGCTCGGCGTGCCCTCGCAGGATCCGCGACGCAGCCTCATCAAGCTGGCCAACCCGCTCTCCGAGACCCACGGCTACCTGCGCACCACCCTGCTGCCGGGGCTCTTCACTGCCGTGGCGCGCAACACTTCGCGCAGCATGCCCGACCTGGCGCTGTTCGAGAAGGGGCGGGTGTTCTTCGACGGTGGGGAGCCCGCCGCGCCCCGACCCAGTGTCGCGCAGCGCCCCACCGAGGAGGAGCTGACCGCGATCGACGCGGCGCTGCCCGCGCAGCCCGAGACGATGGCCGCGGTGGTCACCGGCAACTGGAAGCCCGCCGGCTGGGACGGCCCCGCCGTCGCCGCGGACTGGACGCACGTGGTGGCCTTCGCCGAGACCGCAGCCGCCGCCGTCGGCGTGGAACTCGACCGGCGCAACGCCGAGATGGCCCCGTGGCATCCGGGCCGGTGTGCTGAACTGTCCGTCAACGGCATCGTGCTGGGTTATGCGGGTGAGCTGCACCCCTCCGTCGTCGCGGCCTACCGCCTGCCCGAGCGCACCTGCGCGGTGGAGTTCAACGCGGATCTGCTGCTGGGCCACGCCGTCCAGGGCGGCGACATCACCCCGCTGGCGGGGTTCCCGCTGGCCAAGGAGGATGTCGCGCTGATCGTCGACGCGGGCGTGCCTGCCGCCGAGGTGGAGGCCGCTCTCGTCGAGGGCGCCGGTGAACTGCTGGAGTCCATCGCGCTGTTCGACGTCTACACGGGCGACCAGGTGGGCGAAGGCAGGAAGTCGCTGGCCTTCGGCCTGCGTTTCCGAGGCGATCGCACCCTCACCGACGCCGATGCCGCGGAGGCCAGGGAGAACGCGGTGAAGGTGGCCCAGGAGCGCTTCGGCGCCGTCCAACGCGCCTGAGCTGAGCCGAGCGCCTGCGAGGAACGAGCAGCGCGCTTGGTCGAAGGACGGCCAGCACGGACTCACCCGGCCCACTACGGTGGACGGGTGAGTTCTGCATTCAACGTCTCCTCGGAAGTGGGCCCGCTGCGGCGGGTCATCGTGCACCGGCCGGGGATCGAGTTGGCCAGGCTCACGCCCTCGAACGCCGAGGAACTGCTGTTCGACGACGTCCTGTGGCTGGAACGCGCCGAGGAGGAGCACGACCTGTTCACCGCGGCCCTCGCCTCCGCCGGGGCCGAGGTGCTGCACTTCGACGAGTTGCTGCGCCGCACGCTCGCGGTACCGGAGGCGGCTGCGTGGGTCCTCGACGAGACCATCGACGAGCAAACGGTCGGTCCCAGCCTGGCCCACGCCCTGCGCGAGTACCTCGACGACGCCGGTCCCGACACGCTGTACCGCGTGCTCGTGGGTGGCATGACCAAGGCCGAGGCACTGGAGCGGATCCCGGAGCCGCCGTCGGTGACCTTCGCCCTGGCGCACGCCAACGACTTCCTGGTCACGCCGCTGACCAACCGCCTGTTCACCCGCGACGCCACGTGCTGGATCGGCAACGGGGTCAGCATCAACTCCATGCGCACGCCTGCCCGCCGACGGGAGGCGGTCAACTACCGCGCGATCCTGCGCTGGCATCCCCTGTTCGCCAGTGCGGACTTCGAGTTCTGGTCAGACGACTTCGCCACGGGCGAGGCGACCATCGAGGGCGGCGACGTGCTCGTGCCGACGGCGGGGGCGCTCCTGATGGGGATCTCCCAGCGCACCTCACCGCAGGGCATCGAACGGCTGGCGGTGCGCCTGTTCGAGGCGGGGGCCGTGGAACGCATCGTGGCGGTGCGGATCCCCGACAGGCGGGCCTTCATGCACCTGGACACCGTCCTGACGATGGTGGATGAGGAATCCTTCCTGCTCTACGGTGACCTTCCGGAGCCGGAGTGTCACCTTATCCGGCCCGGCGTGGGCGGCCGGTCCCTGCACGTCACGCAGCTGACCGGGTCTCTGGCTTCGAGCCTCGCAACGGCGATGGGCACGGGGGAGGTCAGGGTGCTGTCCACCGCCCAGGACGCCTTCGCCCGTGAGCGGGACCAGTGGCACGACGGCTGCAATGTGCTGGCGGTCGCGCCCGGCGTCGTGGTGGGCTACGAGCGCAACCAGGCGTCCATCGCGGACCTGGTGGCAGGCGGCATCGACGTCATCGAGGTGCCTGGCTCCGAGCTGGGGCGGGGGCGGGGAGGCCCGCGCTGCATGTCATGCCCCATCGAGCGGGCGCCGCTCTGAGCGGGGAGTGGAAGTGTGGGGCCGGACCGCAGAACGCCTCTCGGCGCGTGGCCGCTCGTAGCGGCTTAAAGTGGAGCCCGGGGTTACCGCGGCCCGGCTCTACCGAGTGTAATCGACTGGGCGTCAGGCTCAAGTCAACTGGCCCAGACGCCACAGCTTCGCCTGCTCGGTGAAGTCGCGGGCCATCGCGGCGTAGCCCACGGCGCGGCGCGGCTGATCCTCATCCTCCGCGGTAGCCAGCTCTGTCGCGCCGGCCGACATCACCCGGCTGAACGCCGAAGCCCGCTCCAGCGCGACGGCGAAGTCGCCGGTGAAGGCGCCCCGCAGGATCTGGTTGGCCAGCTCCACCACCTGGGCCGGGGTGGGCGCGTGCGGCGAACCCGCGATGGCCTGGTTGACGCCGTCGACCTCGGTGCCGCGGGTGAAGATCCGCCCGGCGCTCTCCGGGTTACCGGCCACCGTGTGCCTGATGAGGTACAGCCGCCACAGCGCGCCGGGCAGCGAATCCGCCGGCGCGTCCGCCCACAGCTCGGCCACGTCGTCGATGCCGTGCACATCGGCGTAGTCGATGAGGCGCTCGGTGATCTCCGGATCCGGGGCGTTACGCACCCGGTGGAGGATGGCGGCCGCGGTGTCGCGGGCGAGGCCGCCGAGCTCGGCTGGGTCGCCTGATCCGCGCAGCGTCTCGATGATGTCGCCGGGTCGACGAACGGGCTTGTGGAAGTCTGCCATGGCTTCAGCCTATGCCCGCAGCCCCAGTAGGGTGGCCACGTGCAGATCACCGAACCTTCGCCTCCGCTCGAGCGTCTGGGTGGCTCCTGTGGCGCTGAGTAGGACAGCGATCGTGGCTGCGAGCCTGGCGATCCTCGACGAGTACGGGCTGGGTGACCTCAGCATGCGCCGCGTCGCCGTCGCGCTCGGGGTGCAGGCGGGCGCTCTGTACTACCACGTGCCCAACAAGCAGTCACTGCTCGCCGCCATCGCCGACGAGATCCTCACCGGCACGCTGGTTGAGCCGACTGCCCAGCTTGCCCATCTCTCCGCCTGGGCCCACAACCTCCGAGACGCCCTACTCAGGCATCGCGACGCCGCCGAACTGGTCGCCTCCACGCACGCGCTGGGCCTCGGCACCGTCGACCCCACCGCGCCCGGGCGCACACTCCTCGAAGAGGCAGGCCACCCGGAACCTGAGGCGACCATGGCCGCACTGCTGCACTTCGTGCTCGGCCACGTCGTCGAGGAGCAGACCCGGGCCCAGATGCAGGCTCTCGGCGTCGTCGAGCACTTCGACCCGGCCACCGCCGCCCATCACTTCAAGGTGGGCGTGGAGACCTTCGTGCGCGGGATCGCCGCAGTAGGGTAGAGGCATGAACGCTCAGCGACGTGGTTTCCGGGCGCTGGCCCGGGCCGTGCTCATCGTGCTGGTGTGTGCCCTGGCCGCCTGCACCGGCGTCCAGACGATCAGCCCCTCCACCTACACCGGGTCACCGGATTCCGCCACGCTGATCGTCCACGTCGTGACCTCCGACGGCGGCTCCATCGACGAGGCCACCGTGGCGGAGCAGAACGATGAGCGGGTGGTCATTAAGGTGAGGCTGGTGGAAGGCGCTGATGCAGAGGCGCAACCCGTGACGCTGGATGCCGAGGTCACCCTGGACAGGGCGCTCGGAACCCGCGAGGTGGTCGACACCGAGGGCCGCGCGATCCCCCAGGCGTGAGGCGTCAGCGCCGGCGTGCGAGGCTTGCGATGAGCAGCCCCACGATACCCAGTGCGATCACGCCATAGGCGACGTAGGTGGCCGGCTGGGTGAAGTCGAGGAAGTGCTGCGTGCCGCCGTCGACGATGCGGGTGCGGATGGTGGCGGCGAGCGAGTCGCCGCGCGGGAAGCTGACACCGCGAGCCAGGGAGCGCCCGAACCACAGGCCCACGGTGGCCACCACGCCGGCCAGCGCCAACGCCACCCAACGGCCGCGCCTGGAACCTGCGAGCAGCGCGACGAGTGCGAGGGCGGCCGCGCCCAGGTACAGCCAGGGCCAGTTGCGGGCGGCGCCCACGCCGTCGGCCACGGAGGTGCTGACGGACTGCGAAGGCTGACCGAGGGGGATGTGCACCGTGCCGAACTGCAGTTGGTCGAGGTAGGGATGGAGCGCCTCGCCGGAGACCTCGCGGAGCTTGGACTTGCCCAGCTCGACGAACGGTGTGAGGTCGAACCAGATGGTGGGCGACTCGAGGCTCTGATCGTCGCGCACCTTGTCGAGTTCTGCCACGTAGGTGACCCTGGAGCGGTTGATCGATTCGTTCCACGCCCGCTGCACGCCCGGATCGGCCATCGCGGCGTCGATTGCCTGCGCGACGACGGTGTTGATCTGGTTGCCCACCACCGGGACCTCCAGCACCTCCGGGGGAACGGCCTTGCGCGCCTCGGCGGTGAGTGTTGCGGCGAGCTCTGCGGCGAAATCCTCATCCGAGGCAAGGGGGCCGACGATCTGTTGCATGGGCGCCGGCGTGCGCGCCAACCTGTCCAGCCAGTGCGCACCCATCCCGCCGAAGCCGAGGACCACTGCCACCACCAGCAGGGTGAACGCGATGAAGGAGCGCATGAAACTCATGCGGTAACGATATCCGCTCCGGCGTGAGACAAGCCCACCCCAACTGGCATATCTATAGCCCCTGTGGAATAGTTTCTGGCATGACGTATTCAGTGGCGGTGGCCGGGTGCACCGGCTACGCAGGTGGGGAGCTCCTCAGGCTCCTGCTGCAGCACCCGGACGTGACGATCGGCGCGCTCACGGGCAACTCCAGCGTCGGGGACCGGCTGGGGGTGCACCAGCCGCACCTGGCGCCGTTGGCCGAGCGCATCGTCGCCCCCACCACGGCCGAGGAGCTCGCGGGCCATGATGTCGTGTTCCTCGCCCTGCCGCACGGCACCTCCGCCGCCATCGCCGAACAGCTGGGCGACGACGTGCTGATCGTCGACGCCGGCGCCGATTTCCGGCTCAGCAGCGCGCAGGAGTGGGAGAAGTTCTACGGCTCCCCGCACGCCGGCACCTGGCCCTACGGGATGCCGGAGCTGCCCGGCGCCCGCGAGGCGCTGGCCGGAAGCAGGCGGGTGGCGGTGCCCGGCTGCTACCCGACGGCCACCACCCTTGCTCTCCTGCCCGCGGTCGCCGCGGGCCTCATCGACGCCTCCCAGATCTCCATCGTGGCCGCGTCCGGCACCTCCGGGGCGGGCAAGTCGCTCAAGCCCCACCTGCTAGGCGCCGAGACCATGGGCAACATGAGCCCTTACGGCGTGGGCGGCATGCACCGCCACACCCCCGAGATCGTCCAGAACCTGTCGAGCGCCACCGACGCCGAGGTGAAGGTGAGCTTCACGCCGCTGTTGGCCCCCATGCCGCGTGGCATCCTGGCCACCTGCTCTGCCCCGGTGGCCGACGGCGTGACCACCGAATCCGCCCGCCTCGCCTACGCGGAGCAGTACTCAGACGAGCCGTTCGTCGATCTGCTCCCGGCGGGCGAGTGGCCGCAGACCGCGGCAGTGGCCGGCTCCAACCGCGTCACCGTGCAGGTGGTCGTCGACGAGACCGCTGGCCGGCTCATCGCGATCTCGGCCATCGACAACCTCACCAAGGGCACCGCCGGTGGCGCCGTCCAGTCCATGAACATCGCCCTCGGCCTCCCTGAGACCGCCGGCCTCAGCACAGTTGGAGCAGCACCGTGAGCGTCACACTTCCCCAAGGCTTCGTCGCCGCAGGCGTGACCGCGGGCCTGAAGGCCTCCGGCAAGGCCGACGTCGCCGTCGTGCAGAACCTCGGCCCCTCGATGGCCGCCGCGTCGGTGTTCACCACCAACCGGGTCTTCGCGGCCCCCGTCAAGTGGTCCCGCCACGCCGTGGAGGACGGGCAACTCCAGGCCATCGTGCTCAACTCGGGCGGGGCCAACGCCTGCACCGGCGCGGAGGGCTACCAGGACTCTGCCGCCACGGCCGCCCGCGTGGCCAGCAGCCTGGGCCTGATCATCGACAACGTCGCTGTGTGCTCCACGGGCCTGATCGGCGTGCGGCTGCCGATGGACAAGCTGCTGCACGGCGTCGACGACGCCTGCGCGGCGCTGTCGGTGGATGGGGGAGCGGACGCGGCGGCCGCGATCATGACCACCGACACCGTGCCCAAGCAGGCCGGCGTCACCGTCGGCGACTGGTCGATCGGGGGTATGGCGAAGGGCGCAGGCATGCTCGCGCCCGGCCTGGCGACCATGCTGGTGGTGCTGACCACCGACGCGGACCTGAGCGCGCGTCAACTCGACGAAGCCCTGCGCGAGGCCACACGGCTCACGTTCGACCGCGCAGACTCCGACGGCTGCATGTCCACCAATGACACCGTGGCGCTCATGGCCTCGGGCGCCTCCGGGGCCACACCCGAACTCGGCGCCTTCACCGCCGCACTGGTCGACGTGTGCCAGGACCTGGCCCGCCAACTCATCGCCGATGCCGAGGGCGCCAGCCACGAGATCGCCATCGAGGTCACCGGCGCCGCCTCGGAGCGTGATGCCGAGGTGGTGGGCAGGGAGATCGCCCGCTCCAACCTGTTCAAATGCGCGATCTTCGGAGGCGACCCCAACTGGGGCCGGGTGCTGTCGGCCATCGGCGTGACGGATGCCGAGTTCCACGCCGATGACCTCGACGTCTCCTTCAACGGCGTCATGGTGTGCCGCGGCGGGCAGATCGGTGAGGACCGCAACCTCGTGGACCTCTCCGGGCGCCACGTCACCGTCACCGTCGACCTGCACGCCGGCAGCCAGAGCGCCACCATCCTCACCAACGACCTCACCTACGACTACGTCAAAGAGAACGCCGAGTACTCCACATGATGACCCGCACCCAGACCCATCAGCAGCCCGAGCTGATCGCCAAGGCCTCCACCCTCATCGAGGCGCTGCCCTGGCTGGCCGAATACGCCGGGCAGACCGTCGTGATCAAGTACGGCGGCAACGCCATGACCGATGACAACCTCAAGCGCGCCTTCGCGGAGGACATCGTCTTCCTCCGTCGCGTCGGCGTGAAGCCCGTCGTCGTGCACGGCGGTGGCCCGCAGATTTCGTCGATGCTCAAGAAGCTCGACATCGATTCCGAGTTCCGCGGCGGCCTGCGCGTCACCACCCCCGAAGCGATGGACGTGGTGCGGATGGTCCTCGTCGGCCAGGTGGGTCGCGAGTTGGTCAACCTGATCAACCAGCACGGCCCCTTCGCCGTCGGCATGTCCGGCGAGGACGGCGGGTTGTTCACCGCCAAGAGGCGCGGGTTGATGGTCGACGATGAGGAGATCGACCTCGGCCTGGTGGGCGACGTCAAGGCCGTCGACCCCACCGCCATCAACGACCTCATCGATGCAGGCCGCATCCCCGTGGTCGCCACCGTCGCGCCCGACAGGGACGGGCAGGTGCACAACGTCAACGGCGACACCGCTGCCGCCGCGCTCGCCGTCGCGCTCGGCGCCAAGCGGCTGGTGATGCTCACCAACGTGGCCGGCGTCTACGAGAACTACCCGGACGAGGATTCGGTCATCACGCAGATCACCCCCGATGAGGTGCGCGCGCTGCTGCCCTCCCTCGACGCGGGCATGATCCCGAAGATGGAGGCCTGCGTCCGCGCCGTCGACGGCGGGGTCACCTCCGCCACCGTCCTCGACGGCCGCGTGCTGCACTGCCTGCTGCTCGAGATCTTCACCGACGAGGGCGTGGGCACGATGGTCACCGACTCCCAGTCACAACCGGCGAAGGGCGATGCATGAGCCAGGCAGACCTCCAGGCGCGCTACGGCGCCGTCATGATGAACGCGTTCGGCGCCCCCAAGCGGGTCTTCGAGCGTGGCGAGGGCGTCCACCTCTGGGACGCCGACGGCAGACGGTACACCGATCTGCTGTCCGGGCTGGCGGTCAACGGGTTGGGGCACGCCCACCCCGGGGTGACCGCGGCGATCACCGGGCAGTTGGGGCGCCTCGGCCACGTGTCGAACTTCTACGCCAGCGAGCCGCAGATCCGCCTGGCGGAGCGCCTCGCGCACCTCACGGGGGATCCCACGGCGCGGGTGTTCTTCACCAACTCCGGCACCGAGGCCAACGAGGCAGCCTTCAAGCTCACGAGGCTCACCGGGCGCACCCGCATCGTCGCCATGGAGGGCTCCTTCCACGGCCGCACGATGGGCGCCCTCGCGCTGACCGCCAACGAGAAGTACCGCGCCCCGTTCGAACCTCTCCCCGGCGATGTCACGTTCATTCCCTACGGCGACGTCGATGCCCTCCGAGAGACGGTCGACGACACGGTGGCCGCCGTCATCGTCGAGGCGGTGCAGGGGGAGAACGGCGTGGTTCCCGCGCCCGACGGCTACCTCGCGGCGGTGCGCCGCGTGACCGAACAGCACGGCGCGTTGATGTGGGTCGACGAGGTTCAGACCGGCCTCGGTCGCTGCGGCGACTACCTCGCCCACCTGCCTTCGACGGTTGAGCCGGCCGGTGTCGAAAACCGCGCCGACCTCATCACGCTGGCCAAGGGCCTGGGCAACGGCTTCCCGATCGGCGCCTGCATCGCCACAGGGAAGGCTGGGGATCTGCTGCAGCCGGGCCAGCACGGCACCACGTTCGGTGGGAATCCCGTCGCCGCGGCGGCAGGCAACGCCGTGCTCGACGCGCTCGAGGCAGGCGTGCTGGAGAACGCCAGATCGACGGGTCAGTGGCTGGCCGATGCCGTGCGCGAGCTCAACCACCCCCTCGTCGATCACGTCCGCGGACACGGGATGCTGCTCGGCGTCGTGCTGACCGGGGAGGTGGCGGCCCGCGTGGCCGACGCCGCCCTCGACGCGGGCTTCATCATCAACGCGCCGCGTCCCGACGTGCTGCGGCTCGCACCGCCGCTCATCGCGACGCCCGAAGACCTGCAGCCCTTCGTCGACGCCCTTCCCGGCCTGCTCTCCTCGACGCAGGTTGAGCCTGCGAGCTCTGCGAGCAGTCTCGAAACCCCTGAAGCTTCCCACCGTGCCTAGGCACACGCGGGCTGGTCGACTGGCCACCCTGCGCCAACTGCTGGCGGAGGCTCGGTACACCTCCCAGGCCGAACTTGCCGACGCGCTCGCCGAGCAGGGCATCACGGTCAGCCAGCCAACCTTGAGCAAGGACCTCCTCGAGTTGGGCGCAGTGCGTCAGCGCGACGTCGACGGCGCACTCGTCTACGCCCCCGCAGGGGAGGATGGCGGGGAGGCGGCCGTGGAGAAGCTCGCGCGCCTCTGCGCCGAGCTACTCCAGTCGATCCGTCACGCGGGCACCCAGATCCTCGTCAAGACGCCGCCGGGTGCGGCGCAGTATTTCGCCTCCTACCTCGACCTCGCCGGGCTCCCCGGCGTGTTGGGTACCATCGCCGGCGACGACACCGTGCTGGTGATCGCCACCGACGACCAGGCCGCCAACCGTACGGTGGGGCTCATCTCGGAGATGACCCGCACCGGCAGACCAGCAAAGGAAGATTCGTGAGCACAGATCAGGGACGGCTCTGGGGTGGCCGGTTCGAGGGCGGCCCGAGCGAGGCGATGTTCGCGCTCAGCAAGTCGACGCAGTTCGACTGGCGGCTGGCGCTGCACGACATCGCCGGTTCCCGCGCCCACGCCAAGGCGCTGGGCGCCGCAGGCCTGCTGACCGGTGAGCAGGCCGCCGCGATGGACGACGGGCTCGCGGAGCTTGCCGGCCGCGTCGAGGCCGGTGAGTTTCTGCCGGCCGACAGCGACGAGGATGTACACGGCGCGCTGGATCGCGGCCTGAAGGACATCGTCGGCGCCGAACTGGGCGGGCGCATCAGGGCGGGACGGTCCCGCAATGACCAGATCGCGACCTTGATCCGCTCCTATCTCCGGGAGGAGATCCGCCTCATCGCGCAGGACGTCGACGCGGTGCTGACCGCCCTGGGCGACCAGGCTGAGAGATACCTGGGCGCCGTGATGCCTGGCCGTACGCACCTGCAATCGGCCCAGCCCATCCTGCTCAGCCACCATCTGCTGGCCCACGCCTGGCCGCTGGTGCGCGACATCGACCGCCTCAGGGATCTCGACCGGCGGCTGGCAGTGAGCCCCTATGGTTCGGCGGCGCTGGCCGGCACCTCCCTGGGGCTGAGCCCGGAACTGGTTGCGGCAGAGTTGGGCTTCGAGTCCTCGGTGTCCAACTCCATCGACGGCACGGCCGCCCGCGACCTGATCGCCGAGGCAGCCTATGTGCTGGCCCAGATCGGCGTGGATCTGTCGAGGCTCTCGGAGGATGTCATCTTGTGGTGCACCGCCGAGTTCGGTTTCGCGACCCTCGACGACGCCTGGTCGACGGGTAGCTCGATCATGCCGCAGAAGAAGAACCCCGACGTCGCCGAGCTGGCCCGCGGCAAGGCCGGGCGCCTCATCGGCAACCTGACGGGCCTGATGGCCACGCTGAAAGGCCTGCCACTGGCCTACAACCGTGATCTGCAGGAGGACAAGGAACCCATCTTCGACGGCATCGACCAACTGCACGTGCTGATCCCCGCCGTCGCCGGCATGGTCGCCACGTTGACGTTCCACCCGGAGCGGATGGCCGAAGTGGCGCCGAAGGGCTTCTCGCTCGCCACGGACGTCGCTGACCATCTGGTCCGCAGCGGCGTGCCGTTCGCGGTGGCCCACGAGGTTGCCGGCGAGACAGTCCGCTACTGCGAGACGAAGTCGATCACCTTGCAGGACCTCACATCGGAGGATCTGCCGCGGATCTCCGAACACCTCGACGACGGCGTGCTCGACGTACTGACCGTCGAGGGTTCGGTCGCCTCCCGCGACGGCAGGGGCGGCACCGCGCCCTCCCGCGTCGCCGAGCAACTCGCCGAACTCCGTGCCGCCCAATCGTCCCTCACCTTCTGACCCGCAGCGCTCGGTCCCTGAGCGTGCCCCGCGACGAAGGAGCCGGGCACGACGAAGGGCCCCGCAGCTTGTCTGTTGGCGTAACCACCGCTCGGGTCGCCGTGGGGAAGGGGCCGGGTCCCCGCCCGAGGGGAGCCCCATCGGCCGGTGCGCGGTTCGCAGGTGCGTGGTTGCGGCTGTGACGCGGTCACCGGCCTCTCCCCGAACGCCCGAGCCTACCCGGGACCCGGCCCCTTCCCCACGGCTCAAACCCCCAGCGTCTCGGAGCGTCTGCCCGGCACTTGTGGTCGGCCTCGGCGTCAAGGAGTGGCCGGGGGCGGGGGGATTCAAGTACGCGCGCCGAGCCCGGACCGCACCCAGGTAGCTGTTGCCCGGCAACGCCGAGCATCTTCGAAGTACCCCGCCCCCGGACACGACGGCAACCACAGCACCAACGGTTTCGGCAACAACCCCACACCACCCTGAGCGTGTGAAGCAGTGTCTGATGGGGGCCTGAGAGGGTGGGTCGGGCGTTGCCGAAGACGGTCACCCCGATCTTGGCTCTGAGTGAGCACTGTGTGACCGCCTTCGGCATGGGCGGCGAAGGCCCCCATCAGACACTGCGGAAACCAGCCAGTGGCCAAGGCGCCGAACACGTTGCAGGTTCAACCTGCTGGGATCCACTAGCCTGGGGGCATCCACCGACGCTAGGGAAGCAATGACGCGACTCACCGTGGACGAGATCATCGCCACCATCCTCGACGACGGCTCCATGACGCCCTGGGACGAGCAGCTTCCAGACCCGCCGCTCGCGGAGCGTTACCGCGCAGAACTGGAGGCTGCGCGGGCCAGGACCGGCCGCGAGGAATCGGTCGTCGCCTGCGAGGGAACCCTCAACGGCCGCAGGGTCGCGGTCATTGCCGGGGACCCGGCGTTCCTGGGTGGCTCGATCGGCGTGGCGGCGGGGGAGCGGCTCACCCGCGCGATCGAGCGGGCCACGGCCGAGCGGCTCCCTCTCATTGCGCTGCCCGTGGGTGGCGGCACACGCATGCAAGAGGGCGCCGTCGCGTTCCTGCAGATGGTCAAGATCACCGGCGCCGTGATGGCGCACAAGGACGAGCACCTGCCGTATCTGGTCTATCTGCGGCATCCCACAATGGGGGGCGTCTTCGCGTTCTGGGGTTCGCTCGGGCACGTGACCCTCGCGCAGCCGGGCGCACTCGTCGGGTTCCTCGGGCCACGGGTCTACGAGGCTCTGTACGGCAACGCTTTCCCACCCGGCGTGCAGTTGTCCGACAACCTGGCAGAGCGCGGCGTGATCGATGCCGTATGCGAGGTCTCGGAGGTGGCCGGGGCGTTCGACCGGATGCTGGGCGTACTGGCCCACCGCGTGCCGATAGCGCCCCCTCCTGCCGAGCCCGCGGCAGACCTTCCTGACGTACCTGCCTGGGAATCGGTTGGGCGCACTCGGAGGCAGGACCGGCCGGGGCTCCGCGACCTGCTTGATGTGGCGGCCTCGGATGTCACGATGCTCAACGGCACCGGCGACGGCGAGTCCCATCCCGGCTCGGTGCTGGCGCTCGCCCGGTGGGGGAATGCCCCCTGCGTGGTGGTGGGCCAGGACAGGCATGTGCAGGACACGCCCCTCGAACCGGCCGCGCTGCGGGAGGTGCGGCGCGGCATCCGCTTGGCGCGCGAGCTGAAACTGCCCCTGGTCTCCGTCATCGACACCCCCGGCGCGGCGTTGTCGAAGGAGGCGGATCGCGCCCCTCCCTCCGGAGGCTGCCTCAGCGATCGTGCACCGGGACACGGATCACGCCGCGGAGATGGCCGCCGCCCAGGGGGTGCGGTCGGCTGACCTGATGGCCGCCGGCATCGTGGACCGGGTCGTGCCCGAACCCGAGGATCCGGCGGCCGAGCGCGACGAGTTCTGCCGAAGGCTCGGCGCGGCGCTGCACGACGAGGTGGCGCGGGTCATCACGATGGTCGGACGTGACCGCCGGGCACTCCGACGCAATCGCTACCGCAGGCTGGGGAACCTGCCTGGCTGTTGAGCTCTACATCGGCCGAGGGAGCGCGCGGCGGAGTGCGACCGCTAGCATGACCCGTGTGAACGCACTACTTGACGACCTCCGTTGGCGCGGGCTGATCGCCCATTCGACTGACCCGGACGCGCTCGCCGCGCACCTGGACGCGGGGCCGGTCAAGTTCTATATCGGTTTCGATCCCACGGCGCAGAGCGTGCACACGGGCAACCTGGTGCAGGCGCTGCTCGCGCGCAGGCTGCAGGATGCGGGGCACCAGCCGTTCATGCTCGTGGGCGGTGCCACCGGCCTCATCGGAGATCCGAAGGAGTCCGGCGAGCGGGTGATGAACTCGATGGAGCTCGTCCATGAATGGGTCGACAAGATCCGTGACCAGGTGGGCCGGTACGTCAGCTTCGAGGGCCCCAACGCCGCCACCATGGTCAACAACTACGACTGGACCAGCGCCATGTCGGTGCTCGACTTCCTCCGCGACGTGGGCAAGCACTTCCCGGTCAACCGGATGCTCGCCCGCGACGTGGTGGCCCGGCGCCTGGAGTCCGGCATTTCCTACACGGAGTTCTCCTACGTCCTCCTCCAGTCGATGGACTTCCGCGAGCTCTACCGCCGCCACGGCGTCACGATGCAGACCGGCGGCTCGGATCAGTGGGGCAACCTCACCGCCGGCGTCGAGCTGATCCGACGCTCGGATCAGGGCCGGGCCCATGCCATGGCGACGCCGCTGCTCACCAAGGCAGACGGCACCAAGTTCGGTAAGACGGAGTCCGGCACCGTGTGGCTGGAACCAAATCTGACCAGCCCGTACGCCTTCCACCAGTTCTTCCTGAACGCGGAGGATTCCAAGGTCATCGACTACCTCAAGGTGTTCTCCTTCCGGTCCCGGGAGGAGATCGAGGAACTGGAGAGGTCGCGAGACGAGGCGCCCTACAAGCGGGAGGCTCAGCGTGCACTGGCCGACGACGTGACCGACCTCGTCCACGGGGTTGAGCAGCGCCAGGCCGCCGTCGCTGCCGCCGCTGCGCTCTTCGGACGAGGTGAGCTGCACGACCTCGACGCCGCCACTCTCGAGGGCGTGGGGCGCGAGGTCGGTGGCGGCGTGGTGGGCCCTGGCGCCACCGTGGTCGAGGCGCTGGTCGCCGCCGGCGTTGTGAAGTCCAAGGGAGAGGCCCGTCGGGCGATCACGGAGGGCGGCGCCTACCTGAACAACGTGAAGGTGGAGGATCCGGACCGGGTACTGGCCGTGGAGGACCTGCTCCATGGCAGATATGCCGTCGTACGCCGCGGACGCAAGACGGTGGGAGTGGTCACCCTCGCTCGGTGAGTCCCTCCGCGCCAAGCGAGTAGACGACCGTTCGGGTGCGCTCCGCTGACCGCTGCATCTCCTCGGCCAGCGGGGTGCCCGCCGCCAACGCGTCGGGGATCAGGTGGACGCGTGCAGGTTGCCCGCCTCTCAAGGGGGTGATGAAGGTCGGCGTGTACTCGGCCGCGGTCGCGGTGAAGCCGCCCTCCTCCTGTTCCGTGAAGGTGAACTGCGCCAGGTAGCCGTCGTAGGTGTACGGCTTGGCCGGGCCGCTGGCCGCGATGAGGTTGCCGGCGCCGTAGACGACCCACTTCCCGTTGACCTTGGTGATGGGCTGGACCACGTGGGCGTGCTGGCCGAAGACGAGATCCACCTCAGGTGCCGCGGTCACGGCCTCAGCAAAGGCGGCCTGCTGGGCGTTGATCTCGTGGGAGTATTCGTCCCCGGCATGCATGTGCACCGCGACGATGTCGGCGCCAGCCGCCTTCGCGGCCCTGGCCTGGGCAACGGCGACATCAGCGTCGAGCAGCTGCACGGACCACTCCCTGCCTTGGACCTTGCGCAGCCCATTGAGCCCATAGGTCTGAGAGATCACCGCGATCCGGACCCCACCGTCTGTGGTGAAGATGACAGGGGTCTCTGCCTCTTCCTGGGTGGCGAACGACCCAGCAGTCAGGATCCCCGCGTCGCGGTGGACCTGCACGGTGCGCACCAGGCCTTCCCACCCCTGGTCCATGGTGTGGTTGGACGCAGTCGTGCACAGGTCCCAGCCAGTGGCCCTGATCCCGAGGGCGGCCTCTTGAGGGGCGGCGAAGAGCGGATAGTTCTGGTACGGGCCACCAGCCGGCGCGAAAGGCACCTCGGAGTGGCAGATCGCCAGATCCGCGGCGCTGACGTATGGCCAGCGAGTAGAACACACGAGAGGGCGGGGAGGAGGCTGCTGCGCATGGCACCACTCTACGAAACAGCGTCACGCAACTGCCATGCGGTCTGCGCTTGCGACGATTTGCGAACACGAAGATCCGCGTGTAATCTCATCCAAGCTTCGACGGTGTACCGGACGATCAGGACGGAACCGAAGCCATCCACTCATCAACCTTTCAACCCGGGCGAGTGTGCGTTCAGTGAGAACCCGCTCAAGGTCCGGAAGTGGGGGCGCGACCTGGGCCAAGCTGATTTGCACGGCACAGGGAGAGTGGGTAAAGTAACACAGGCTCGCTACGGCGGGTACCAACAACTCAACCGCGATCGTTGCCAGGCGCCAGTTTGACAACGAAGGAGCAGCCAGGTAGAGTTGGAACTCGCGAAAGCGAACCAACTCAGGCAAAAGCCCCAGTCAGATGGGGTTTCAGCCAATCCACTGCCCAGCCGAAAGTGCCAAACAGGATTTGACACACCAGTCGCAGAGAGATAAAGTTGGTCGAGTTGCCCCAGGCAGGAGTCGAGCGAAAAGTTCGACGAATGTGCGGGTCGCACCCGAAACTTGAGAACTCAACAGCGTGCTTTAAGTCAATGCCAATTTTGATGCACTGTGCAGGGCTGCCTTTGTGGTGGTTTTGTATTTTGTGTTGTCCCGTCATCCAGCTTTTGTTGGGTGTTGGGTTTCTTTGAGTATTAATATTGATTATGTAAGTCCAGTTTTGGATTTTTGTGTCAGTGTTGAACTTGGTTGATGGTTTTCGGATCCTGCTTTGGTGGGGTTTGTGCCGATATTTTTCAACGGAGAGTTTGATCCTGGCTCAGGACGAACGCTGGCGGCGTGCTT
>NZ_LN623540.1 GCF_000826065.2 Tessaracoccus massiliensis
GAGGTGGTGGGGGCAGGGGTCGCGCGGGCCTCGCGGCGCTCCGTGCGGATGGTGACGCACAGTTGGGCCATGTCGCGCAGCGAGCCGACGGTGCTCTCGGCGGCATCCAAGCTGCCCACGTTGATGGCGCTCTCCACCTCGCCGCGGTAGAAGCGGGGCAGGTCGTCGACGGGGATGTCGGTGCGCTCCACCAGGTCGTTGAGCTGGAAGCCCAAGACGTTGCCGGGTACGCCGTTGAACACGGCCACCTGCCCGTCATCGGCGGAGACGAAGTAGCGCGAGGACACGTACGCGGAGGTGGCCCACCAGCCGCCGCCCATCACCAGCACGATGGCCAGCACGGTGGCGATCACCCCCGGCCAGCGTCTTTTACCCTCCGTGGGGGCGTAGCGGGCGGCCTCGTCTGCGCTGTGCTCCACCACCACGTCGGAATCCGACGGCGGGGTGGGGTAGCCGGTGCCCTCCGACGCGGGCGCGGCCGCGGCGCGGGGAATGTCCACCTCGACGGCGGAACCCACCAGGCTCGATTCGGCGTCGTCGAGGGCGGCACTCTGCTCGACAACGTCGCCGATGACGATGGTGATGTTGTCGTGCCCGCCGTTCTCGTTGGCGGCTTGGGCGAGTTGTTCGACGGCCTTGTCGCGATCCTTCTCGGTGAGGAGTTCGAGGATGAGGTCGTCGTCGATGAGACCGCTCAGACCGTCGGAGCAGAACATCAGGCGATCGCCGAGTTCCGCGTCGAACACATCGAAATCCGGCTCAAAGTGCACCTGCCCGTTGAGGACCTTCAGGATGAGCGAACGGTGCGGATGCGTGGCTGCCTGTTCGGGGGTGATCTTGCCCTCGTCAATGAGTGACTGCACCCAGGAGTGGTCGTGCGTGAGCTGGGTGAGTTCGCCGTCGCGCAGGCGGTAGCCGCGGGAGTCGCCGATGTGGGCCAGCGCGAACTGCGTGCCGTTGAACAGGGCGCCGCAGAAGGTGGTGCCCATGCCGTCGAGTTCGAGGTTGTCTTCGATGAGGTCTGAGAGCTTCGTGTTGGAGCGGGCGATCATGCCGGCGATCCGCTCGAGCATCTCCTCGCCGTCGGAATTGCGGATGTCCGCGGAGTTGTCTGAGCGGGCGGCCTCCGTGGCGGCGACGGCGGAAGCGAGGTCGCCCGCGGCCGCGCCACCCATGCCGTCTGCCACGAGCAGCATCGTGGGCGAGGCGTAGCCCGCATCCTGGTTGTTCTTCCGGATGCGGCCCACTTCCGAGTGCGCGGTGAAGGCGAGGCTGAACGTCAAGGTCAGATCTCCAGCCTCATGAGGGTCTTGCCGATGCGCACCACGTCTCCCACGGTGACCTTGACCGGCTCGGTGACGAGCTTGCCGTTGACGTAGGTGCCGTTGGTGGACTGTAGATCCGAGATCACCCAGGTGGTGGCGTCCTTCTGCACCAGTTGGGCGTGGCGGGCGGAGGCGTAGTCGTCGTCGAGCAGGAGCGTGGAATCTGCGGCCCGGCCCAGGTTGATCGTGGGTTCGACGGGCACGGCGACGCCCTGCTGCGGCCCCGCGGTGATCGCGAAGCGGGTGGGTAGTTTGGATCGGCCCTTGCCGCGGCCGCGGTCTGCGGGGATGGCGCTCAGCGACGACGCGGGCACGCGCCGGCCGAACATGTCGGTGCGCACCACGTTGGCGACGAACAGGATGAAGAGCCAGAGCAGGCCGAGGAAGACGATCTTGATCGCCGCGATGACTAGATCTGACACTCAGGTCTCCGAAGGCGTATGCACCAACATTCTGGTGCTACCGATCTCGATTCGGGCGCCCTCTCCAATCCTCGTTTTGCTGATGCGGCTGCCGTTGACGTGCACGCCGTTGGTGGAACCGAGATCCTCGATGGTGATCACGGGATGGTCCGGGTCCCCGGTCACGCTGATGAGGGCGTGGCGGCGGGAGACGCCGGGGTCGTTGAGGCGGAGGTCCGCCTCCGAGCCGCGGCCGATCAGGATGCCCGGCGCGACCAGCGGGTGCCGCACGCCGTTGACCTCGAGCACGATGCGGCCAGGTCGTGGGGATTCGCTGCGGGTCTCCGGCGCCACGGCCTCCGAGACGACGGTGAACTGCCCCGTCGGGAGGGAGGTGTCGAGTTCGTAGTCGATGGAGATGGGACCGTTGAAGACGTAGTGGCGGTCCGCAGCGTGGTCGCGGAGCGCGGGGAGGATCTCCCCGTTGAGGGTCTTGGAGTAGGGGGCGAGCCTGTCGTAATCGTTCTGTGAGAGGCCGACGGTGAACGCGTTGGGCACCAGGCGCTTGTCGCGGGAGAGCAACTTGGCTTCCGCGTCGAGTTCCCGCTGGATACCGGCGACGATCTCGACGGGATGGACGTAGCCCTTGAAGGCACGTGCAAATACCTTGCCGACGGCGGATTCGATCCGCTTTTCAGCCTTGTCGAAGACTCCCATGCGCCTCCTTCCTGCGGTCGTTCGGACGCAACGGTACCCGGGCAGTCTACCCGTAGGTATGGATTGGCTCTGTGACGCCGTCGCCGTTGCTCCCTGAGCGTCGCCGGCGAGGCACGAGCCCGCGACGACGAAGGGCCCGACTCAATCGGCGTCGCGACCCCAGGGGAACGTGCCGATGTTGTCCGCGAACGCCCGCAGGATCTCCTGCGAACCCTCGAGCGCGCTCAGCGACTCCGCCGCGATCCGCGACTCCACGTCCTCAGAGACCACCCGCACCTCGGGCGAGGTGCGCAGCGACTCCATCAGCTCGTCGCGCACCATGTTCCACAACCAGTCGCGCTGCTGGGTGAGGCGGCGCTGCTGAAGAGAGCCCTCCTCCTCCAACTCGGCGCGGTGCTTGGTCACGGCGTTCCACACGTCGTCGAGGCCGGCGCCGGTGTACGACGAGCAGGTCAGCACGGGCGCGCGGCGCTTCTCATTGTCCGAGGTGATGAGCTTCATCGCGATGCTGAGGTCACGGGCGGCGACGCGGGCCTCGCCCTCGTTGTCGCCGTCGGCCTTGGTGATGGCGATGACGTCCGCCAACTCCAGGATGCCGCGCTTGATGCCCTGCAGCTGGTCTCCGGTGCGGGCCACCTGCAGCATGAGGAACGTGTCCACCATGCCGTGGACGGCGACTTCGGACTGCCCCACGCCCACCGTCTCCACGAGCACGACGTCGTAGCCGGCGGCCTCGAGGACGAGCATCGATTCGCGGGTGGCGCGGGCGACGCCGCCCAGGTGTCCGGCGGAGGGGGAGGGGCGGATGAAGGCGTCCTCGCGTTGGGCGAGGTCGGCCATGCGGGTGCGGTCGCCCAGGATGGAGCCGCCGGTGCGCGATGACGACGGGTCGACGGCCAGCACGGCCACCTTGTGCTGCCGCTCGTCGATGAGCTTGACGCCCATCGCGTCGACGAAGGTGGATTTGCCCGCCCCCGGCACGCCGGAGATGCCCACGCGGAACGCTTTTCCGGTGAGCGGGGCGATTTTCGCGAGCAGCTCGTGCGCCTGCTCACGGTGTGCGGGCTTCAACGATTCCACCAGCGTGATCGCACGGGCGATGTGCCCGCGGTTCCCGTCGACGATGCCTTGAGCCAGATCCTCCACACTCATTCTGCGCATGGTGTGACCCTATCGCGCGGGGTGGATGTCCACTCGATGGGAGGTCCACCTCGAAAAAAGGGTGGATGGTGCCGTCGAGTGGACATCCACCCGGTTGGACGGTCAGTTCCCTCGTTCGACGACGCCGTGTTCGGCCAGGGTCCGCAGCTGTTCCTCGACGGCGGGGATGAGGTTGCCGTCTGCCGGCGCGCCGAAGCGTTCCTCCAGGGCGGCGGCGAGTTCCTCGACGGAGCAGGGCAGCAACTCGATGATCGCGGTGGCGATGGGGCCGAGCCGCAGCAGTTCGTCGCCGACGAGGACGGCGCTCTCCTCACCGGCTACGAGCACCTCGGCGCGCTCACTGAGTGTTTCGTTCCCTGAGCGTTCGCCTGCGGGATTGCGAGCCAGCGGACGGCGAAGGCGCTGTCCTGAGTTTTCGTGAGGGACGAACGAACGTATCGAAGGAGCCGCCGCAGCCGATCCAGCACCTGAATCAACCAGCGACTGAACGCACCACTCGACGACGTCCTCAGCCTCGCCGTACTCGATCAGCGTCACGCCGCCGACCTGCTCGTAGACGTCAGCGAACACCTCCAGCGGGAGGTTCAGCTTCGACAGCGACGACGTCTCTGGCACCACCATCTCTACCGCATCCAGGAGACCAAGCGGCGTGAACGTGGCCTCCGCCCCGTCGCGACGACGCAGCACGGCCAGCCGGGCGAGCTTGACCCTCTCGGGGGTCGCGCCCAGCCCGACGTCCTCCGGTGCGTGCTCCCGCTTCGGCTTGCCCTTCTCATCCGCCCAGGTCAGCGGCTTGGGGTACGGCAGCACCTCGAGCGTCGCGGGCACAACTCCCACGGTCTCGTCCGTCACGTAGCCCAACGTCTGCGCGAGCAGGCGGGTGAGGGTCGACTTCCCCGTTCCGCCCGGGGCGACATAAGCCAGCGCCCGCCCCGACGCCGGGTCCGCCACCGCGCCGGCGTGCAGCATCAATAACGTGCCCCACTGCTGCTCGATGAGGGCTCGGGTGATCTGCTGGGTCGCTGACTCGAAGGAAGTGCCTTGAGCGAGCAGCAGAGGCTGAGGCTCCTTCGACCTGCCTGGCTCGCAAGCTCGCCGGGCAGGCTCAGGAAGCGACTCGGTCCCTGAGCAAGGCTCTGCGACGAAGGAGCCAGCCTGGTCGAACGGCGCTAAGCGTTCAACACACCTGCCCCACAGCCGGCGGAACTCGGCCTCGTCCAACCCATTGTCGGCCAGATCGACATCGACCCAGACCCCGAGCCCCCCAACGCGAATCATCAGACCTCCGCTGCCGGCACGAGCACGCCCGCGATCTCCGTCAACAAACCTTCCAGCACCGCCGCCGTCACCGCCGCGCGCTCGGGACCCTGCCGGTACGGGTCCGCGATGTCGTGACCCGACGCCGCGACCCTGTGCCGGTACGCCCACTGCAGCAACGCCTCCAGCCCCATCCCGGCAGGCGCGCCGCGCAGCGTCGTGGCCAACTGGCCCAGCGTGAACGTCTTACGGATCGCGCCGGGGTATTCGTCGAGCAGCCACAGCCGGTGGCGATCCTCCATCGTCACCAGCGCCACGGCCTCGGCCACCAGGGGCCGCGTGATGAACTTCGCACGGTGCTCCTCGAACCCGCCGGGGAGTGTGGCGGCCATGGTGTCGTCCATGGGGCGACCCGCCGTCGACGGCATGATCCCCGCCGACGCCACGCGGAACCCCGGCAGCAGCTCCCGGCCACGGGCCTCCGCCCACGGGGAACGGCAGATGTTGGCCGTACACACGAACACGATCAGCGGCTCAGTCACAGGTCACCAACCTCAGGTCCTTCAACTCCGCCAGGCAGGCGCCGACGTCTCGCCGGATCACGTCTTCGGTCTCACCGGAGGCGGCGGCCAGTTCGGGGACCATGTCGTCGACTGGCACCCCCAACCAGTCCCACACCACGGCGGCGCTGCCCGAAAGCGACACCAGTTCCCCGACGGCGGGGTGCACCGCCCAGATCCGTTCACCGTCGTCCTCCCAGACGACGGAGGCCTCACGCCGCCACATCAGCCGCCCCCCTTCTTCAGCCGCGACGTCGCGTACGCGGCCAGTTCCCGGCCCATCGTGCCAAAGCGGCCGAGGTTGCGCCGGAGAATCTCGCGGAAGGTGGGGGTGTGGCCGAGGTCTGATTCGAGGGAGGCGGGGTCGAAGAACACGAAGGAGCGGGCGACGCGGGATTTGGCCCGCAGCCCGCGTGCGGCCTTCCAGCGGGCGTGCCATTCGTGGAGCCGTGACGGGTTGGCCTCGCGGTAGTGCTTCCAGAGGAGGTATTCCGGGTGGTGTTCCCAGCCGTCGAGTTCGTCGAGGGCGGCGGCGAGCCCCAGTTCTGCGCCCGCCTCGCGGGCCAGGGCGCGCACCGATGCGCGCTCGTCGTCGCTGGCGCGGGTCCAGGCCCGGTCCACGTCGGGGTGCCCCGGGCCGCTGCGGGCGGCGTGCAGCAGCAGGATCAGCCGCTGCGCGTGCACCGACGGCACCGGGCACTCCACCGAGCCCAGCTCCGTGGCCCCGTGGTGGGCCCATAGGTCATCGAACGCGTCCTCGGGGAGGCCGGGGTAGTAGCGGTGCACGTCGGCGTTGCCGAGTTTGGGGTGGTAGATGTTCAGTGCGTGCCCGAAGGCCGAGCCGCTGTAGAACGAGGTCTTCTTCACCCAGCCGTGGTTCTGCGCGGCGGCGAAGAACGTCTTGATGTCTGCGGGGTGGACGAGGATGTCGGCATCTGAGCTGCCCCGCGGCACGGTGACCTCCACCTTCTCGCCTGAGCTGTCCACCGTCGTGCGCCTGTCGAGGAGTGCCTCCGCGACGGCCGGGCCCTTGATATGCAGCAGGCGGGCGCCGGCGTCGTCGGCGATGCGTTGCAGCACGCCGTGGATGATCCGCACGCGCACGTCGATGGACGGTGCGTTCATTCCAGGCTTCCGAGGTACTGGCGCAGCGCGGCCATGCCGTCGGCGGGTTCGAAGCCGGTGGCCTTGATCTTGTCCAGGGAGAGCGTGGAGTGGCGGGGGCGGGGCGCCATCGCGCGGCCGGCGGAGAACTCGGCTGTGGTGGTGGGGGAGACCTCCCCCTCCGCGCCGCGGGCGTCGAACACGGCGCGGGCCACGTCGAACCAGGTCATGGTGTCGCCGTCGGAGGTGACGTTGTAGGTGCCGTAGGGGACAGGGCCGGTGAGTACGTGTTGGACGGCGCGGGCGAGGTCGTCGGCGAAGGTGAGGCGGCCGTGCTGGTCGGCCACCACCGACGGGGAGGCGCCCTGGTCTGCCAGGCGGGCCATGGTGCGCACGAAGTTAGGGCCGTCGCCCACCACCCAGCTGGTGCGCAGGATGTAGTGGTGGGGCCAGGTGGCCACGAGGGCGTCGCCGGCGGCCTTGGCGGCGCCGTAGGCCGAGAGGGGAGTGAAGGTCTCATCCTCGTCGTGGTGCTCGGCCTCGCCGTCGAAGACGTAGTCCGAGGAGATGTGGATCAGGGGGAGGCGGTGCCGACGCGCCGTGGCCGCGAGGTTGGCTGGGCCGGTGACGTTAACGGCCCAGCAGGCGGCGCGACCCTCGCCTTCCGCGGCGTCGACGGCGGTCCAGGCGGCGGCGTTGATGATGGCGGAGGTCTGGGAGAACTCGTAGGCGGCCACGGCGTCGGCGTCGGTGATGTCGAGCTCGGCCCGGTCGGTGAACACCGCGTTGGGTAGCAGGCGGCGCAGCGCGCGGCCGAGCTGGCCGTCGGCCCCGGTGACCAGTGGGCGCGGGAGGGCGAACGGCTCGACGTCGGCGAGCTGGGGGTGGTTCTGGTCCGCGTCGCTGAGCACGGCGTCGGACAGGGGGATGGGCCAGTCGACGGCGGGGTGGCCCAGGTGGGTGAAGGTGTAGCGGGATTTCGCCTCGGCGGACCAGTGTTCGTTGACGAGGTAGGTGTAACAGGTGCCGTCTTCGAGGGCCTGGTAGGCGTTGCCGACGCCGCGGGGGACGAACACGGCGCGCCCGGCGTCGATCTCGATGGTGAAGACGCGGCCGAAGGTGGCGCCGTCACGCAGGTCGATCCAGGCGCCGAACACGCGGCCGGTGGCGACGGAGACGAGCTTGTCCCACGGTTCGGCGTGGAAGCCGCGGGTGACGCCGGCCTTGGCGTTGAAGCTGAGGTTGTTCTGCACCGGCCCGAAATCCGGCAGCCCGGCGGCCACCATTTTCTCGCGCTGCCAGCCTTCTTTGAACCAGCCGCGGGAGTCGCCGTGGACGGGGAGGTCGACGACGAGCAGCCCCGGAATGTCGGTGGGGGAGACGGTGGGCGTGGTCACGCGCTCAGCCTATCGGGTCGCTGCGCATCGCGGCCGGCCCCTGAGCCAGCCGCATGTCTGTTCCCTGGGTCAGCCGCCTGCGGCTGGTCGGAGGGCACTGAGCGTGGTGACTGCCGGTTGAATCGGAACTCGCCCGCCTCAAGATCGGGGTTCATCTGCGATTGCCTGGATTTCGACGGTGCTGTTCAGTCCGCGAGGTGGCGCCGTATCCAGGTCGCAATGTCAGGAACGTCCAAAGTCCCTTCAGCGATGCCCAGTACGAGCTGTTCTGCGTCGTCGACGGATTCGTAGGTGAGGTCGTGACCGTTCATCAGGCAGAATACGCGGGCTGCGGCCCAAGCCAACCGCATGTTTCCGTCCACCAATGGGTGGTTTCGGGCGAGTGAGTGGAGCAGTGCGGCGGCCTTCGCCTCGACGGTTGGGTAGGCGTCGCTGCCGAAGACCGTCGCCGCCGGCCGGGCGGCCGCCGACGACAGGAGCCCGGCGTCTCGAATGGTGAAGGCGCCGAGGACCCCTTCGGCGATATGGAGGAGGTCCTCAACGCTGAGGTAATCGGTCACTTCGCGAGCCGGGCGAGCAACTCGGCGTCCTCTGTGCGGACGCGTTCGATGGCCGACGTGAGCCGGGTGCGCCGGTGTGAGATGTACTCGTGGAGGGCTGAGCGTACGACGTCGTTCATTGAGCGTCCCTCAACCGCGGCCTGCTTCCGCAGCGCCGCCGCTTCGGCGTCGTCGAGACGAAGATTCATAGCCATCCGCTCATGGTACCAGCGCGGTACTGCTGCCCGCTACTGGCCCTTCGCCGCGTACTTGGCTTCGGTGGTGTCCTTCATCGGCCGCCACCAGGCCTCGTTTTCCTCGTACCAGGTGATGGTGTCTTTGAGGCCCTCGCTGAAGTCGGTGTACTGCGGCTCCCAGCCCAGCTCCTCGCGCAGCTTGGTGGAGTCGATCGCGTAGCGCAGGTCGTGGCCGGGGCGGTCGGTGACGTGGTCGTAGTCGTCGGGTTTGCGGCCCATGAGCTGCAGGATCAGCTCCACCACTTCCTTGTTGTTCTTCTCCCCGTCGGCGCCGATGAGGTAGGTCTCCCCGATGCGACCCTTCTGCAGGATCCCCCACACCGCGGAGTTGTGGTCGTCGACGTGGATCCAGTCGCGCACGTTCTCGCCGGCGCCGTAGAGCTTGGGGCGGATCCCGTCGATGAGGTTGGTGATCTGGCGGGGGATGAACTTCTCGATGTGCTGGCGCGGGCCGTAGTTGTTCGAGCAGTTGGACAGCGTGGCTTCCACGCCGAAGCTGCGTACCCAGGCGCGCACCAGGTGGTCGCTGGCGGCCTTCGATGCCGAGTACGGCGAGGACGGGTTGTACGGCGTCTGAGCGGTGAACTTCGCCGGGTCATCCAGCTCCAGATCCCCGTACACCTCGTCGGTGGAGATGTGGTGCAGCCGCTTGCCGAACTGCCGCACGGCCTGCAGCACGTGATAGGTGCCCACGATGTTGGTCTCGATGAAGACGCCCGGGCCCTCGAGGGAGTTGTCGTTGTGGCTCTCAGCCGCGAAATGCACGACGGCGTCGTGCGCCTCAACCAGCTCATTGACGAGGCCGGGGTTGGTCACCGAACCGGCGACTAACTCAAAGCGTTCCTCAGGTAGCCCGCCGAGGTTGGCGGTGTTACCGGCGTAGGTGAGCGCGTCAAGGACTGTGACCGTGGCGTCGGTATTGTTCAGCGCCCAGTGGACGAAGTTCGAACCGATGAAACCCGCGCCCCCGGTGACGAGTAGAGAGGTCATGGCCGACAGCCTAGTCGTATCATCAGCAGACTTCTGGTTGATCGTACTGACCAGCTACTGGCCCGCTGCTGTCCTCTGCGTGCTGCTGCCTGTCGTCCCGGTGCAAGATCTGCTTTGCCCAGTGCAGGGCCCTGGGAATGGGCTATAGACGGGATACAGGGGTACGTCCTCGTTCCCGGCCTTCTGCTGAACTGCGCTACACACGGCGGCGTCTCTGCCAAGCTGGGGACATGCGAGGAATCATTCTGGCCGGGGGCACCGGATCACGTCTCCATCCCATCACGCTCGGTACCAGCAAACAGCTCATGCCTGTCTATGACAAGCCGATGATCTACTACCCGCTTGCCACGCTCATCTTCGCCGGCATCCGGGATGTGCTGATCATCACCACCCCGCACGAGGCGCAGGCGTTCCACCACCTCCTCGGCGACGGCGAACAATTCGGTGTGAACTTCACCTTCGCGGTGCAGCCCGAGCCCAAGGGGCTGGCACAGGCGTTCACCATCGGGGCGGACTTCGTCGACGGCGAGAAGTCCTGCCTCATCCTCGGCGACAACATCTTCTCCGGCCCCGGCCTCGGCTCGCGGCTGCAGGAGCGCGCGCAGAGCGTCGACGGCGCCCTCGTCTTCGGCTACCAGGTGGCCGATCCCACCGCTTACGGCGTCGTCGAGGTGGACGACAACGGCATGGCCGTGTCCATCGAGGAGAAGCCGTCGCAGCCGAAGTCCCACTGGGCGGTGCCCGGCTTGTACTTCTACGACGAGCAGGTCACGGATATCGCGACGAACCTGAAGCCCTCACCTCGCGGTGAGCTGGAGATCACCGACGTCAACCGGGTCTACATGGAGCAGGGCAAGCTGCACGTCGACCTCCTCCCACGGGGCACCGCCTGGCTCGATACCGGCACCTTCGATTCCCTCAACGACGCCAGCAACTTCGTGCGCACCATCCAGGCCCGTCAGGGTCTACAGGTCGGCTGCCCGGAGGAGGCCGCGTGGAGGCGGGGCTTCCTGTCCGACGACGCGCTCGCCGAGCGCGCCACGCGCTACGAAAAGAGCGGCTACGGCCAGTACCTGCGCAACCTGCTCACCTACGACGCCCGCTGAGTCGTTGGTTGAGCCGCATCCCGCGAGGAACGGGTGGCTACGGCCAGTACCTGCGCAATCTGCTCACCTACGACGCCCGCTGAGTCGTTGGTTGAGCCGCTGCCCGCCAGGGACGGGTGGCTACGGGCAGTACCTGCGCAATCTGCTCACCTACGACGCCGGCTGAGTCGTTGGTTGAGCCGCTGCCCGCGAGGAACGAGCGGCGCAGCGTGTCGAAACCGGCTGAGCGTTCGAGCGGCCTTGATGCGAAGGTCACCGGGTTTCGACACGACCGCGCTCCTCGTTCCTCGGAGGCGGTCGGCTCAACCAGCGAATGGCGGGTCAACCAGCGACTGCTCAGTAGGCCCCGCGACTGCTGAGCACCGCACGCACCGTCTTCATCAGGATGACGATGTCCTGCACAAGCGACCAGTTGTCCACGTAGTACAGATCCAGCCGCACCGCGTCGTCCCAGCTCAGATCCGAGCGACCCGAGACCTGCCACAGCCCAGTGATGCCCGGGCGCACGTCCAGGCGACGCCGCACGTGCTTCTTGTACTGCTCCACCTCGTTGGCCAACGCCGGGCGAGGGCCGATGAGGCTCATCTCGCCCTTCAACACGTTGAACAGCTGAGGCAGCTCGTCAATGGAGTAGCGCCGGATGAAACGGCCGATCCGCGTCACCCGCGGGTCCTTCTTCATCTTGAACAGGCGACCATCGGCCTCGTTGTGTTCCTCCAACTGCTCGGCGCGGATCTGCTCCGCGTTGGGTACCATGGAGCGGAACTTGTACAGCTGGAACGGCTGCCCGCCCCGGCCGACTCGGCTCTGCTTGAAGATCACCTTCCCGCCATCCTCGAGCTTCACCAGCAGTGCGGTGATCAGCAGCAGCGGAGAGATGAGCAGCAGGATGAGCGAGGAGCCGACGATGTCGAACAGCCTCTTGGTCAGCTTCAAGGACCGCTCTGCCTGGGGCTTGCCAACGTGCATCAGCGGGATGCCCGCCACGGGGGTCACGCTGATGCGCTGGGCGGCGATGTCTGTCATGGCCGGCACCACGATCATCTGCGTGCGGTGTCGCTCCAGCGTGCGGGCGAAGGCGTTGAACTCGTTGCCGCGCCGCACGGAGCCGGAGGTGAAGATCACCGCGCCGATGTTGTTGTCGTTCACCGCCTCCAGCAGCTCCGAGGACGTGCCGACGATGGGCACACCGTCCACGTGCTCCTGCGGCTCGAGGGGGTTGGACAGCACGCCGACGGCGTCGTAGCCCAGCCAGGGCTCGCGGCCCAGCACGGCGATGACATCAGAAGCGGCCTCGGGATGCCCCGCCACCAGAGTGCGGACGCAACTCTTGCCCCGCCGTCGCAGCCCGTGCAGCACGCGCCGGGCGATGAGGCGCCCCAGAGCCAGCGCCGGAATGCCGATGAGGAAGAGCAGCGCCACGAAGATGCGTGAGAGCGGGTAGTTGAACAGGAACGCGGCTAGGGCCAGCACCAGCAGGAAGCCGACGGAGGCGTTGATCACCTGCCGGTACTCGTCCACGCCGGCGCCCCAATGGCGCGGGCGGTAGGAGCCGCCGAGGATGAGGGTGAGCACCCAGCCCAGGATGATCCACGGGACGATGGGGATGACGAGACGACGAACGTCCGCCTCCGCGTCCGGGAGGAACGGCATCCACTGGCGCAACTCCGCCGCGGCCAACGTGACCGCAATCACGATTGCCGCGTCGAGTGCCAACACCACCCAACGAAACTTGCTCTGCACCTACATACGCCCCCTTATGCACGCTCACCTTACTGAAACCTCGTGACAATTTGCACGCGTGCCAGGAAGCGACTGCGTGGGCAAGCGCCCCGCTGCCTATACCCATCGGGAAACGACGGTGACGTGCACCGTCCGGCAGACACGTCTGGGGGTTCCGCCACGTGACCGTCCTCGAGTTTTTCCGGTTCCTGAGGCACAACGCCCGCGGGATCATCCTCTTCACCCTGGCCGGGCTCCTCCTGTCTGCCGCGTTCGCGTTCTCGCGGCCCGTGGTCTACGAATCCTCCGCCACCGGCATCGTCGTGGCTGGCGACAACACCTCCGTCGGCGGCGCCATGAGCGGCCACGCCCTCGCCAAGCAGCGCGCCTCCGTCTACATCACCCTCGCCGGCACCGGCGCCGTCAGGGAGCGGGCCCTCGCCCAGCCCGAGGTGCAGGCCGCCCCCGAGGCCGGCCGTGGCGCCATCAGCGCCGAGCCCCTCAACGAGACCATCATCCGCGTCACCGCCACCGGCAACTCCGCGGAGAACGCCCGCATCCTGGCCGACGCCGCACTCACCGCTCTGGCCGAGGAGGCCGTCGCGCTTGAGGGCCTCACGGTGGACAACGCCGCCCCGCAGGACCCCGCCGCCACCCCCACGGCCGATCCCGCGGACCCCAACGCAGCTCCGGGCGAGGGCAACATCGCCGTCCGGCTGGCGAAGTACAGCCCGGCCGCCCTCTCCAGCGACCCGGTCTCCCCGAACTGGGTGAGATCCTCGCCGTCGGCACCGGCCTGGGCCTCCTGCTGGGCCTGCTGATCGCGTTCCTGCGCCGCCAGCTCGACGTGCGGGTGCGCACCATGAAGGACGTGGAGGACACCACCGGCCACGGCGTGCTGGGCGTCATCCCGGATTCGAAGGAGTTCGCCAAGCAGCGCGAGGGCGGCCGGATCAGCCTGGCCACGCTGGGCACCACCGGCGAGGCGCTGCGTCAGCTGCGCACCAACCTGCGCTTCGTCGACGTGGACAACCCGCCGCGCAGCATCGTGGTGAGCTCCTCCAACCCGGGCGAGGGCAAATCCACCATCTCCTCGGTGCTCTCAGTGCTGATGGCCCGCTCGGGCCAGCCCGTTGTCCTGATCGACGCGGACCTGCGCAAGCCCGTGCAGCACAAGACGTTCAACGCCGACAACGCCGTGGGCCTGTCCCAGGTGCTGGTGGGTGACGTGGCCGTGGAGGACGCGCTACAGCCCACCAACGAGCCCAACCTCTACGTCCTCACGTCAGGCCGTGTGCCGTCCAACCCCAGCGAGATGGTGGGCTCCAAGCGCATGCGCGCCCTCATCGAGAAGCTGTCGGAGAACTACTTCGTCATCACCGACGCGCCGCCCATCCTGGCCGTCACCGACGCCCCGCTGCTGGCCGCCTCCACCGACGGCGTGGTGCTGGTCACCCGCGTGGGCGTGACCCGCAAGGAGCAGCTCAACCTGGCCGTGAAGCTGGTCAAGCAGGTGGGCGGCACCGTGCTGGGCACCGTCATGCACCGCGCCCGCGCCAAGGCGATGGGCGAGACGGTCTACGGCGCCGGCTACGGCGGCAGCTACCAGTCCTACTACGGCGAGGGCTACCTGGCCGCCAAGGACGACGAGAAGGCCCCGGTCAGCGCAGACAACGTTGATCTCACCGTCGTCCGCGGCCCGGATACCAGCCTGACGCCGGTCACCCCGGAATCGGCTGAGGTCAAGAGCGCCAAGCGCCGCCTCTGGTGAACGCTCCCTGAGCCTGCCCCCGCCCAGCTACGTGGTGGTGCCGCGGTCCTCAACGCGCGATAGTGCCTCGAGGATGCGGTCCACGTGCTCTTCGATGTCGCGCGCTGTGCGGGCGGCTGCGTCGTCGCCCTGGCCGTAGGGGTCGATGACGGAATCTGCCGGGTCATGCGACCTGTGGCTCCACAGATACCCCGGCACCTCATCGGTGCCCAGCCCATCAGGTAGCTGCTGCAGCTCGCGGGTGGCCTGGCCGATCACGAACGTGCGCCGCGCCAGCTCCGGCCATTCGTCGAGGATGTAATCGCGCTGCTCCCCGGTGAGCGTGATGATCAGATCCGCGTGGCTGGCGACGGAGCGGTTCAGCTGCCGCGACCTGTGGGTGGTGTCCAGCCCGGCCTGCTTCAGGTGCGCGGCCATGGGCGGGTCCATCTCCTGCCCGACGAGGGCGTGGGTGCCGGCCGGGGAGAAGTGGATGGTGCCGTCGGAGCGGCCGCGGGCATAGGCGGCGGCATAGGCGGAGCGGCAGATGTTGGCGGTGCAGACGAAGAGCACGCCGAAGCGGTCCTTCGGCGGCGCCAGCTGCACGGTGGGCACGTCCTGGCTGCTTGCATCGACGATGAGGTGCCGCTCGGCGAGGGATTCGGTCAGCTTCTGGATGCCGGCAGCGATCAGGTCGGCGGGGGCGTCCCACCGGCCCGCGGCGGCATCGAGGGGGCTGATCCCTTCGGCCACGCTGTGCAGGATGGCGGCCTCGGCGCCGGTGAAGCTGCGGGTGGCGCCGGAGTGATCGCGCAGTTCCAGCCCGCCGTCGGTGAGAGCACTGGACGCGAGATCCGGGTGGAGGCGGTATTTCATGGTGCTCCTCTGGTGCCTACAGCTGACTGGTGGGAGCCACCCTAGTGCTCTGGGCCCCTCACCTGCGGGTGAATTGGCGCGGCGGGGTTGTGCCGGCCTCGGCATCTGATGCGTATGGCCGGGTGTGGGTGCAGTAGCATGAGGGATGTCTCCCCGCAAGTAGAAAGACGGCCGCGTGACGCTCATTGACCTGGTTCGCCTCCTCCGCAAGAACTTCCTCATCCTGCTGCTGTGCGCGGCGCTGGGCGTGGGGCTGGCGGCTGCGTGGACGCTGACCCGCCCGGCGGTGTACACCACCTCCGCCGTGGGCCTGGTGGTGGCCGGCGACACGCAGAATCTGGGCAACGCGACGTTCGGCGACGCGGTGGCCCAGCAGCGCGCCGCCGCCTACGCCGCCCTGGTGAACACCCGTGCGGTGGGGGACCGTGCCGCGGAGATCCTGGCCGCGATGCCGGAACAGCCGGCGATGGCCAGCTACACGGCCTCCGTTGATGCCGCCCCTGCGTTCATCCGCGTCACCGCGACGGCCGACAACGGCCTGTCCGCCCAGGCGACGGCGGACGCGGTGCTGCAGGGCCTCATCGACGAGGCGCTGCGCCTGGAGACGTACTCGCAGACCCAGACCATGGAGAACCCGCCGGAGGACCCCACCTCGCTCACGGCGCTGCACATCATGCCGTACGAGACGGCTTCCCTGCCCACCGTGCCGCAGCAGGCTGACCTGACCCGCAACCTCCTCGTCGGCCTCCTCGCCGGCCTGGCACTGGGCGTGGGCGTGGCGATCATGCGCCGGCAGCTGGATATCCGCGTGCGCACGCAGACCGACGTGGAGGAGCTCACCGGCCACGCCGTGCTGGGCATCGTGCCGGAGACCAAGGAGATGCGCCGCGAATCCAAGGGCGGCGGCTTGGCCACCGGCGCGGCCGCGGAGGCGCTGCGGAAGCTGCGCACCAATCTGCGCTTCGTGCAGGTGGACAACCCGCCCAGGGCGATTGTGATCACCAGCGCCAACCCGGCCGAGGGTAAGTCCACCGTCGCGGCCAACCTGGCCCGGCTGCTGGCGCAGGCCGAGCAGCGCACCGTGATTGTGGATGCTGACCTGCGTCGTCCGACGCAGGCGAAGCACTTCGGCCTGGACGGCAGCGTGGGCCTGTCCCAGGTGCTGGCTGGAGACGTGCCGGTGCGCGACGCGCTGCAGGCCACGGAAACGCCGTTGCTTCAGTTGCTGCCCGCCGGGCGGATCCCCCCGAACCCCAGCGAGCTGGTGGGCTCCAGGCACATGGCGGCGATGATCCGGGAGCTGTCGAAGGACGCCATGGTGATCATCGACGCCCCGCCGCTGCTGCCCGTGACCGACGCCGGCCTCCTCGCCGCTGCCGCCGACGGCGCCATCCTGGTGGTGCGCGTGGGCAAGACGTTCAAGGAGCAGGTGCAGCTGGCCACGAAGATGCTGCACCAGGTGGACGCGAAGCTGCTGGGCTCCGTGATGAACCTGGCCTCGCGCACAGCGATGGGCGAGGTGGTCTACGGCTATGGACGCAGCTACGGCTACTCGTCGACGTACCAGTACTACGGCGAGGGTGACGGCAAGAAGGGTCGCCGCTCGAAGCAGAAGAAGTCCAAGGCAGCCCCTGCCCGTCTGGCCCCTGCCGCTGAGGCGGCTGCCTCGGAGGCTGTGCGGCCGTCCCGGGCCATTCCGGCCGACGAGTCCTAGCTCGTCGGCTTCTCCAACTCGCCGACGGCTGCCTCGGCAGCCAACTCCTCGCGCGCCAGGCAGTGGTAGGCGATGTACATGCCTACGGCCATGGCCATGGGCACGCTGGTGAGGGAGTAGCCGATGTTGATGGAGCAGATGAGTGCGGCGATGATCGCCGCCTCTGCCCAGACTGGCCGGTGCGTGGCAGGGAGTTCGTGGAAGTTCCAGTAGAGCGAGATCCCCATGATGATCAGCAGGATCAGAGCGATGAGCCCACCTTCAGTTTGGAGCGCTCGGAAACTGTTGTGGAAGAACAGGGTGACGCCCTCGAACTCTGCCAGCGCTGTGCCTAGACCGTGGCCCCACCATCCCGCGGAGTCAGTGAGGATCCGCTCTGATTCCGTCAAGCGATCACGGAGGTTGTCGGAACCCAGCCGCTCCTGGAACCAGCCTTGCCGCTCGGCGTACTCGGACGCCCACTGGAACAGCCACACGACGCCAATCAGTGCGCCGAGGCTCAAGATTCGTCCGAACCTGCGGCCGAACAAGACCCACAGCGTGGCGATTGCCAGAGCGAACATGGAAGTGCGGGATTGCGTGAGCCAGATTGTGCCCGCCATGAAGAGCCACAGAAGCCAAACATCTCGACGTCTCGTCATCCGCTGAGCGACTATCAGCCCCACAGCGAGGACGGTAAATCCAAAACCGTTGGGATCGCCAAGGAGCCCTGTTAGGCGCCCAGCGTAGTTAGAAGACCCACCCATGCGAGGGATGCTCACGGCGGTGCCTGCCACCATGCCGACGAGCAGTCCTCGGCGAATGGAGTCAATGTGGAGACGTCCGCTGCCAACTACGTATGCCAGGGCGAAAAGCGAAGTCAGGCTGCCGGCCCTGCGGAGATCGAAATCGTCCTGTAGGAACGCTGACGGCAGAATGAGTGCAACCCACAGCGCGCCAGCAGCCAAGGTGAACATAGGCAATGAGATCCGCCAACGTGGCCGTGCGAAGAAGGCGAGGACAGCCAGGAGGATGGCCGCCATTGTGTTCAGCGGTAGGTCCGGAAACCCGGGAATCAAAGTGTGAAGCCCACGCAGAGGAATGATGACTGACAGCAGGAATACCGAGATCACGGTGTGACCGACATGGCTGTCATCCTCGACGCCATGGACTCGGTCTGGCACTGATGAAAGGGCGCTCACGGACGCGACTCTAGTCTGGGACGTTCCAGCGTCATAACGATGAAACCATCTCATCAACCTGTGTCCGCAGTTTCTCGGCGAAGCGGGATTCACTGAACTGGTCCACGTGAGCCTTGATGGAAGCGCCGCCTATGCGCTGCGTGCTACTTCTTCGCACTGCTTGGGTGATGTCTGCAACGGTTGGCTCCTCGAAGAAGCTTCCGCTGATGCCTTCGGCGACGGTGTCGAGATAGCCGCCTGCCCTCAGTGCAAGCGTTGGCGTGCCGAGCACTCCAGCTTCCAGTGGAGTCAATCCGTAGTCCTCATGGCTTGGCGCGATCAGGGCCGTAGCGTTGGCGTAGGCCCAGCTCAACTCCCCGTCCGTCAGCCCTTCAAGCATCCGGACGTTGGGTGGCAGATCTCGGCGCAGCGCTTCGCCCAGCGGCCCCTTGCCTACGATGACGAGCTTCTCGTCCGTGAGGGAGCGGAACGCATCAATCACCTTGTCCACGTTCTTGTACGGCAACAGCCGCGACACCACGAGATAGAACCCCGGTCCCCAATCGGTGAGCTGACTGATCGATTCAAGCTCAACCGAATCATTCACTGCGGGGGGCGCCGGCACGACAGTCGCCTCGATGCCATAGACGTCCTTGATGCGTTCCTTCACCACTGTGGAGTTCGCCAGGTACCGGTCTGCCGAGTGTGCGGCGCGCTGGTCCCACTCAACCAGCCGAGGGCGCAGAGCCGACAACGCCAACCCCACTGGTGACTTCTTTGGTGAGCCGCCCAGGTAATCCTCCGCCAGGTACAGGAACCGAGCGGGAGAGTGGCAGTAGACAATCTTCTTGCCTGTGGTGCGGAACCCGTGCGCGAACCCCGTCGTGGAGACGAGGAGCACGTCTGCATCGATCACCGGAGCCTTGTCGATGGCGCCCTGGTACAGCGGCAGCCCGAAGCGGTGATCCTTTTGAAGCAGCTTCACCCGATTGATGGGCAGCGTGTTCACGCGTACATCCCGCAGCTCGGGAAAGGTAGTCTCCGGGTTGTAGATGGTTGTGTAGAGCTCAGCATCAGGGAATGCACGGAGCATCGCCAGCGCAACGCGCTCGGCCCCACCACGTTGAGTGAAGTAGTCGTGCGCTATCGCTACTCGAGGCTTCATCAGATCTCCAGTGAAGTTTGGTGGGCATTGCGGTATCCAGCTAGAGCAGCTGATTCCACCGTGAGGGCGATCAGCTTGCGAGCGATTGGGGCAGGGAAGAGACGAGAAGCCTGATCCACGAGGCGTGCCAGCATGGCCGTCCGAGGGGCATCCAATTTGTTTCCCAGCCCCAGGACCAGCCGGTTCCACGCGGTTGGCTCTAGAACCGTGGGATCACCCAGAACTTCTTTCCCGTGTCGGTCTTCAAAGATCCGGCGCGCTGCTCCCGAATGGAAGGCTCTAGAGCTACGAATCACCGTGGTGACAGCTGCCATGTGATGGCGGGTCTCCAGTGCGGGCACGAGACGAACCGGGAAGCCTGCCTGATGGATCCGGTAGCCGTAGTCCACGTCCTCAAACCCGTAGGCGCGGTAGTCGGTGCTGTACTCACCCACCGTTTCGTACACCTCTCGGCGCACAGATACGTTCCCGCCCCAGTACCGCCAGCCCCTGTCCTGCTGCGCTCGGTATGCGTCGCGGCGGAAGGTGGCGTCAACGTGGCTGCCGTAGTTCCCCCAGTATGGGGTGGCTTCTGAGATGTTGATCGGCAAACCGACGGCTCCGCAGAGTTGATGGTGGTGTGGGGCTTTGTGTTCGCGGACGTAGTGAGGGGACGGCTCCATGTCATCGTCGCAGCGGATGAGCACATCTCCGGAAGCGCTGGTGAAGCCTGCGTTCAGCGCTGAAACGCGGCCGCGATTCTCTGGGAACACGATCGAGCGAACAGGGAGGTGGGCGTACTGCGCCACAACAGCTTCGGAACCGTCGATATCGCCGTCAATGACAACGATGGCTTCCCACTCGGAATCGTCCTGGGCCGCGAGGGCGGTCAAGAGTCTGGGCAGGCGCTCGGCGCCGCCGCGGCTTGGGATGACGATGGATGCGAGAGTCATGCGTGCTCTTCCTCCAATCGAGCCAGAATGGTGGCCAGCCGCTCACAGCCCGCATCGGGCGAGTAGGTGTCCCGCCAGCGCCTGGACGACGCCTCCAGCTGGGTGGGGGTGTAATCGCTGAGGGCGTCCTCGATAGTGGTGGCCAGCGCCGAGGAATCCGCTGCCTGGGCAACCCACGGGAAATCATGACCCGCAACCGACGGCAGCGCTCCGGCATTCGTGATGACGAAGGGGCATCCGGCAGACATCGCTTCTGCTACGACTAGTCCAAATGGCTCGTCCCATACCGATGGAAATACGGCCAGATCGACGGTGGAGAAGAAGTCTTCGCGCGAAATCCAGCCAGCGCGGGTGGTGATGTTGCTCACTTCCTCGAGGCTGTCCTCAACCTTTCGCACATCCTGCGGAGTGACGAATCGAGGTTCGCCTGCCAGCAGCAGGTGGTAGCCCCCAGGCGTCCTTCGATCCAGTTCCTTGACCGCTTCTGCCAGGACATCCACGCCCTTGTCGGGCGACAGCCGGCCGAGGTATCCGATGACCGCAGGTTCGCTCCGATTGAGGACGGCGCGACGCGAGATGTTGACCGGTTGGGTCCAGTTCTCCATGACGTAGGCGCCAAGACCGACCTGCGACTTCATGAGCTGCGAGGGAACGAGGACCATCTCCGCCCCGCGGGTGGCTACCCAGGCAACTGCTTTCAGGTGTCCTGCTGGCTGCTGGTGCAGGTGGACAACACGGTTGCTTAGCCCTGTCGTGGCGGCTGCCGGTCGCAGTCCGTTACACCACAGCAGTCCGCGTGGTTGCGCACCAGCCCAGGCACGGAGGCCCTTCAAGTACGGCAACGTGCCGTCGCCGTGAATACCGATCACGGGAAACTGCTCGGCGATTGCTGCGTCGAGCACCGAAGAGGGAGAAGAGGGAGCAACGATCTGGACATCGTGACCGAGTTCGCGCGCAGCCCTCGCCATCGCGAGCAGCATCACCTCGCCACCTCCGATCTCACCGTGGTTGGCCGCGAAGCTGATCTTCATCGCATGAGCCTCTCATAGAGTGCCGCGATCTGCTTGGTCATGTCGGAGACCGTTGGCCAGCTCTCGGTAAGGGTTGGCCTCATGGAGACATCGGTGGCCTGCCCACGCAGGAGGCGTGCTACTCGGTCCGTGTCTGCGGCATCCGTCAGGCAATGGTCAGGCAGGATCTCCGTGTTGCCACCCACTGGGGTGGCCACCACTCCCAAGCCGTGCGCGACAGCATCGAGGATGGAGTAGGAGGCGTTCTCCCAAGCCGAGAGCTGGACCAGGACGTCGTGACTGGCCAATGCCTTGTCAGCAGCTAGGTATCCGGGGAAGCGCACCCGGTCTGCGATGCCGAGACTCTGGGCTTGCGCGATCAGTGCGCCCCTTTCGGGCCCGTCGCCGGCCACCGTCAGCGAGGCGCTCGGCAGATCCTCGGCAGCCGTTGCGAAGGCATCGATGGCGTTGGAGATGCGCTTCTCAGGCGCCAGGCGGGCCAAGCTCAGGAACCTGGTGCCTGGCTCTCGAACGATGCCCGCTGGACGGTTCACTCCGTTGAGGATCACATCAATCTGGGTGGCGGGGCGCCAGGCCCGGATCATCTCCCGTTTGGTGGACTCACTTTCCGCAATCAGTGTGTCGAACCTGCGTGAGCGGAAGTGATGGAGCAATTTGCGCGCCGAGGCCTTGAGTATTCCCCGGTTGTACAACTGAGCATCTGCAGCGATGCCGTGCTCGGTGGAGACCACCTTGCAGGGCAGCCCCGGGGTTGCGGCAGCAGTCAGGAAGTCAGCTTTCGCCAAGTGCGAATGGACCACCGCTGGCTTCACGGATTGGATGACGGAGCGCAGCGCCCGCACGGCCTTGGCGGGATTGCCGTCCAACGCCACCGGATGGACCGGAACGCTCAATTTCGTGAGCTCTTCGAGGAGGGGGCCAGCTGGGCCTGCCACCTCAAGGTTGTAGCCGGGGAGGCCCTGTTTGGCGGCGTCGAGCACGTGCCGGGCCACGCCGGCCAGGTTGCTGACCGGCACCACCCACAGCGCGCGCCTTGTCACGTCAGAACCACTTCTCCAAGCGTTCCAACGCTGTCCAGAAGCCCGCGCCGTTATCGGTGTGGCCCATCCAGATCTCCGGGATGAACGGAACTCCGGGAGCCAGCTCGTCCAACTGCTTGGCCAGCAGCGGCCAGTCAACTTCGCCTTCGCCAATCTGTGGGCCCTCGCCGTCCACGCCTTCTGCATCGACAATGTGGAGGTGCTCGGTGAACGGCGCCAGCTTCTCCACGTAGGTGCTAAACGGCATCTTGTGGAAGTTGGCGGCGAGCTTGGAGTGCGAGATGTCCAGCGTGATGCGCTGGCCGTATCGCTCGCAGAAGTCGACCGTGTCGTCCAGGCCCATGAAGAGGTTGTGGTACTGCTGGCCGCCCATCAGCCACGGGTAGGGCGGGAGGGTCTGGGCCGTGAGGCGGACGCCGCTTGTGTCGAGGCGCTCGATGGCCTGGGCGATCCGCGTATACATCGCGGGGCGTTCGGAGGGATCGACGAAGCCGTCGGCGGTGAAGCCTCCCATGGTGGCGATGACGATGGGGTCTTCTTCCTGGGTGAAGTACTTGCGGAGGTACTTCGTCAGGTCGATGACGCGCTGCGTCTCCTGGATGGACCGCGCCCAGACATCCTCGTCCTGGCTGGCCAGGTTGACGATGAAATCGCCGGCGTAGAGGTCTGGCAGGTGCACTGTGTAGCCGTAAGGGAGCCGCTCGCTGAAGATCTCGTCAACGTTCAGTTCCACGTCCTTGTAGGAGAGATGGAACTCCACAAAGTCCGGGTTGGTGCCCTCGGCCAGCTTGAAGGTGTCGTGGTAGCGGACGGGTAGGCCCCACGGACGGCGGAACGAGTAGTCGCGCTTACCGATGGGGGTGTCGCTCAGATCGCCGGCATAGAAGAAGTCACCTTCGTCGATGGAGCGACCAGCGGTGCGGCCGATCAGTTCGTGCAGCTTGTTGGGCTGAAGACCCCGGCCAGGAGACTTCACCGTCACGTCATCGCGCGTGATGCGCTGCCCGCTCTCGATGCGGCGTGCAGCAACCAGCGACTTGGCCAGGTTGACCCGGTTCATGGATTCACCGGTGGAGACCACGCGGGCGCTGCCGTCGCCCAGAGACTCCTCGAGTTCGCGGATGCGGGCCACCATCTGCTTGAACTCGCCGGGGAGGAGGGAGACCTTGTGGTCGTTGCCTTCCAGGCTGCGGTCCGTGGTGAAGTGCTTCTCGATGATCCGGGCGCCCATCGCCACGGCGGCGACGGGGATGTGGAAGCCGCGCTCGTGGCCCGAGTAGCCCACGGGTCCGCCGGTGATCTCGGCCAGGCGGTTGAGGTAGCGCAGGTTGATGTCCTTGAACGGTGCGGGGTAGGTGCTCTGGCAGTGCAGCATCGCGAACGGGGAGCCGGAGGAGCGGAGCAGGTCCGCTGCCTCGATGATCTCTGCCTCGGTGCTCATGCCGGTGGAGACGATGAGCGGGAGCCCGGTGGCGAACATGTCCTCGAGCAGGGTGTGGTTGGTCATGTCGGCCGAGGCCACCTTGAGGCCCGGGATGCCGTACTCGGCCAGCACCTTCACGCTGGGGGAGTCCCAGGGCGTGCAGAGGATGTCGAGATCACGGGACTTGCAGTGGTCGAACACCTCGATCATCTGATCCGCGCTCAGCGAATACTTGCCGAGCAGGTTGAGCGTGTACTGGGCTCCGAGGTCCTCTCCACCGGTGGCGGCGCCGCTCTGGCGGTAGAGGGCATCCATGTCTCGGAGCTGGAACTTCACCACGTCGGCACCGCCGTCGACCGCGAGATCCACCAGTTCCTTCGCGAAACCGACGTCACCCTGGTGGTTGTTGCCGATCTCCGCGATGATCAGCGTCGGGTCATTAGCGGAGACCCGGTGGCGGCCGAACTGGAATGCACGGCGGTCGTTGCTCGCGACTGCGACGAGACGCCCCTGGTCGTCGAGAAGAGGGAGGTGGCTTATGGGGCCGTCGATGAGGCCGGCGATGTCACCATGAGGATCATCAATCCGAGCTCGCACAGCCTGGGCGTTGGCGGCCTGGCGGCTCGGCGTGTCGAGGCTGGCGTCGGGCGTTGAGAGCAGCCATCGGCGTACGTCACCGTCGGAGAGCGATCCGATCAGGTGGCCGTGGTTGTCCACCACGAAGATGATTCGAGACTTGTTCGCATCGATCTTGCGAAGAGCGTTAATCAGAGGCTCGTCGTCGCGGATTGCGTACTGGCCGACGTGACGGTCGATGATCATTTCATTGGCTCCCCGTGTATTCAGTCGCGCCCCAGTAGTAGGGGGCTTGTTCATAGTTTCACAACTCTGTTGGGCTCGGTCTTCTTGATCGCACGAGCGCTGGCGGATGATCCTCGCTGCGGACGAAGTAGGTCCAATATCCCGACAGCCGTCCTGCCGCGTCCACTACCCAGCGGACCCAGCGCGTACGCGGAGTGTGCCCAGGTTTGATCATGCGCCAAGGGAGCATCAGGCTCTGCTTGGCAAGGTCGACTATGAATGTTGTGAGATGGGGGGTCGTGCTCTCAGAGTCCGGATGTCGGGCAGCAGTGGCAATGCGTGCCTTGGCCATCTGGAATTCCTTCTTGACAACCCGCGTGCGTGGGGTGATCGTGAACTGCACGGACGCTGCTGGGACATAGTCAAGCTGAAATCCCGCTTCCTGTACTCGCCATGAAAACTCCAAGTCATCGCAGCCATAGGGTGGGAGCGACTCGTCGAAGCCACCTACAGCGAAGAACGTATCCCTGGCAATTGAAAAATTGCACCCCGGCGCATGTGGAAGATAGGCGGTTTGCATCAGCGTTTCGCTGAAGGCGCTCGGTTCCGGCGTGCCATCGGGGCGAACGGCCTCGACTCTCCCCCCTCCCATACCGGTGTCTACGGCTGCGGCATGGGCAGCAACCCATCCAGGGCGCACAGCGTCGTCAGCGTCGCAGAAGGCAAGCAGACGTCCGCGGGCTGCTGATGCGCCGGCATTACGAGCGAACGGAATACCGGGCTTCTCGCCTGAATCGATGACCCGGGCTGCTGTCACGGCGCCCAGCGAACTGGTGGCCCATGCGTCAACGAGCGCGGCGGTGCCGTCCGTAGAGCCATTGTTGGAAACGACTACCTCGAATGCTGGGGCGTCCACTTGTGCGCTCAGAGCATCGAGTTGACGCCGGATCGTCTTGGCACCATTTCGTACACAGATGATGACGCTGACTTCGATTGCAGGCAGGGCGGTCATGGCGTACTCCAGAAGGATTGGACGAGTTCGTCTATCGGTTTGCCCACCGGTACAGAGTACTTTGTGGGGGCATCTCCCCAGACTGCGAGTTCATAGCGTTCCCACATCTCTCGCAACCAAGAAGGCGGGTTTACATGGAAGGCCCAGGATGGCACGCCTCGTGCCGCTGATTCCAGAATTCCAGTGGAGAAGGCAGCGACCACCGGCTGATCCAGGCCTGCTAGCGAGCCGGCACCGTCAATGCGTATACCCATTTTGCGCCACAGTCTGTGTTGGATGCGCGATAGCCTGTCCTCTTCTCGTGGGTGCGGACGGTAGCTTGCGCCGGTCATTCGCCAGAATGTTGTCACTGACTTTGTCATCGCAATGCGGGAGAGTTCCGCACCGTGAAGTTGCCCGAGAAACACTGGTACTTCAAAACGGCTGACAGGGCGTTCAGGTTTGTGCTGTGCAGCGGAAGCCAAGAGCGGAGATCCAGTGACCCGAGTGCTGAGATCGCTGCGTCCCTCGGAGACGAAGTGCGCATCCGCTTCGGACCAGGCTAGAAACAGTGCGCCTTCCGGGGGTGGAGGCGACCACGGTGTCAGTAGCCCATGCTGAACAACGATCTGAGTGGCGCGATGTACTTGGGCGACCCCTTTCGCCCAGGCACCAACGGCCAAGTGATCTCCGATAGAAGCAACCCTATTGAGATTGTCGAAGGCCTTCTCTGTGCTATCGAGAACATGCCACCCCGGCCCGGGTGGGGTGATCGCTGCGGCCTCCGGCACTGCGAGGATGGCAGCTTGGTCCGAAGACTCCAACGCTGACAACAGAGCATGATGATTGGTGGGCGAATCAGAGTCGCACGCCACCAGCAGTTCAGGGTTAGAACCCCGCGACCACAGCTTGATTCGGGGCGGTAGGGGAGCGGAAGCGTCGCCTCGTAGCCGGTCTCTCAGCACGTGGATCCGCCGACGTGAACTCTGCCACCTCTGCCAATCATCATGCGTAGTGAATCTCAACCCCACAGCGCAGCCACCTTTGCTGCACGGTGTGCCCATGTGTGCTCCGCTAGCGTCCGTTTCTGGCCTGCCTCTCTGAGTGAGTCACCCCAACGATCGTCACGGATAGCACGTTGGCAGAGTTCGAGAAGTTCGTCTCCGTTACGGAATACCGCCACCTCCGTGCCAGGTTCGTAGTACTCCGCCACATCGTCACGATCGATCAGTTGTACTCCACCAACACCCGGCACCTCAAAGGTCTTCATGGTGAACCCGTCCTGGTCTCCGTGAACGTTGATGGCAGCGGGAGCTCCCGCGGTGAGGGCATAGCCGTCAAGGCGCCCGATGTCACGGGCCGACGGAACCTTGGGGCGGCTGACCTGCCACGTGCGGGCGAGGTCGACCGGGTGCCGGGACCAATCGCGGCCGTAAGCACGGACAGGCACGTCCTGTTCCGTCAGATGAGTCAGCAACTGCTCACGGCGTGGGTAACGGGCGCCGATGAACACGATCTCGGAGGTGTGGCGTGGCGGAGGCGCCATGGCCGGATCAAACGCATTAGGCACGTGCAGGCAATTGCGTCCTGCCTCGTTGAAGGCCGCTGTGTCGAGAGGGGAGTAGGAGATGAGGTGGTCATAGCGGTCGAGCAGTTCATCCGTGTGCGAAGTCCGGCGCACCTCATCCCACAACCAGCAGAAGCGCTTCGACCCCACCTCGTCGAGGGCGGTGAAGAGTTCGTGGCCGAACTGGTCGCCGCGGATGACGAGCGTGACGTCGGGACGAAGGGCCTTGACCGCCGCAGCCGTCTCCACCGTGATCTGGGAGTTCGTCTCGGCTTCGCCGATACCGAGCTTGGACGGCAACTCGCGTGCAAGCTTGTGGGTGAGTTTTTCCCGGAAGCTGGCCTTGTGGTCGTAGGCGTGGACGTCCATGTGGAAGCCGCGCTGACGGAAACCCTCGGCGATGCTGTGCGCGTAGCCGTGAAAGGTGGGGGCGATGAGGAGGAGCCTTGGTTCAGCGTCCATGGTTGCCCCAGATGAGGTCGAGTTCCTGATTCAGGACCCCTATCGGCTTGACGCCGATGCCGCGAAGGGCACGGATGCAGTTCCACATGAAGTTGACGACGGTGGCTCCGGTGAGGGCCGCCTTGAGCCTCCAAAGCCCTCCCCACTTCCTCGCGTAGCGGAACTGGGACGTGACCAGCCAGCGCCTGCGCTTGGCGGGGTCCGATGAGCCACCGCCCTCGTGGACCACGGTGACCGCGGGTAGGTAAATTCGTTTGAGTCCCCGTGCGGCCAGACGTCGTTGGAGGTCGATCTCCTCCGAGTTCATGTGGAATCGCTCGTCAAGGCCGCCCACCGCCCGGAAGTCCGCCGTCGGCACCATGAACGCGGCCCCCACCACCCAGTCGACCTCGATGGGTTGTGACGCCGTGAAGGCCCGCGGATCGTGGCCGAGAACACGCTGGAACCACGGACGGCCCCTCCAGCGGGCCAGCGGGGTCAGCCACTCAAGCGTCTGGTTGAGAACCGACGGCCATGCCCTCACTGTGTGGTCGATCTCACCCGCGGGCGTGATGACCCGGGGCGCCACTACTGCGGGCTGCCAAGGTTCGGCCTCGGAGGAGAACTGCTTCAAGAAGTCGGGGGAGACCTCGAGGTCGCTGTTGAGGACGAGGATGTACTTGCCCGTGGCCCGCTCCGCCCCGCTGTTGACGGCAGCCGCGAAGCCGCCGTTCGTGGGGCGACGAACCACCGTGATCCCAGCGCTATCGGGGAAGGGGACGGGCGACTGGTCATCGCTGACGATCACCTCATGGACGCCCTGATGGAGCAGTTCCTGAGCCAGTATCGCCGTCGGACCGGGGGCGCCATAGTGCGGGACGACGACGCTGATCGCCATGCTGCCCTTGGTTTCGTCTAGCACGTCCCCACCCGTCCTGCCGGTCATCGTTCCCTCGTGCTGGTCAGGCCAGCCGGCCCAGTCTCACGAGTTCGGCGAACTCCGCATTCGTGGCCACGAGTTCCTCCATTGTGCCCCGTGCGACGATCCGGCCGCCCGAGAAGAACATGATGGTGTCTGCGTTCCTGACGGTGGAGAGCCTGTGGGCGACGACGACCATCGTCATGGTGCCGTGGAGGGATTGGATGGTCTGCGAGATCCTGGCCTCGGTTTCGTTGTCCAGGGCCGAGGTGGCCTCGTCGAGGACGAGCACCTGAGGCTGGCGGTAGAGGGCTCTCGCGATGCCAATGCGTTGCTTCTGGCCCCCGGAGACGCGGCTGCCCTGATAACCCACTTGGGTGTCGAGCCCGTCCGGCATCCTGGCGATGACGTCCTCAAGCTGGGCAAGTCGTATGGCCTCCCGGAGCCGCTCTTCGTCGATGTCCTCAACAGGCACGCCGAAGGCGATGTTCTCGCGGACGCTCGCATCCTGGAGATAGACGTTCTGCGTCACGACACCGAGTTGCTTCCACCACGCGCCGGGGTGTTGGTGGATGGACACCCCATCCACCTGGATCGTCCCGCTGCCGGGGACGAAGAGCCCCAGAAGGAGGTCCACGAGGGTAGTCTTCCCGGCACCGCTCGACCCAACGAACGCGACGGTCTTGCCAGCCGGGATCACCCCGGAGACCCCTTGAAGCACGGGCTCGTCGGCGTCCGGGAACTGGAAGGTGACGTCCGTGAAGACGACGTCGGCGCTGGGGAACTCGTGGGGAAGCTCCGGGGTTGTGGCTCTACCGGCCTCGGACCTGAGGGTGCGGATCTCGCCCGCCATCTTCTCGACGCCGGGAAGGTTGGCCCTGATCCCTCCCACGTTGCCAACGATGCGGTTGAGTGACGGCATCATGCGGATGGCCGCGACGGCGAAGACGCCAAGGAAGGCGAGGGCATCCTGCTGGGAGGAGGTGGCGAAGAGCGCCAGGGCGATCACCATGATGCCCAGGATCATGACGACTTCGAGGAGGTAACGCGGCAGCTCGTTCAGGACGCTGAGTTGGCTCCCCAGTTGGGCCGAGCGACGGCGTGTCATCGAGTAGCCGGTGGTGAAGCGGCCCCCGGCCTGGGCAAGACGCACCTCCTTGAATCCATCGAGGATCGGCGTGATGAACCCCCAACTCAGGTGGTTCTCCGCTTGGATGCGCTCGCCGATGCGGCGCACGCGTCCCTTGAGCGCCCACTGGATGACGAAGGCCGAGCCCCCGAAGAACACAATGGCGACGAGGGTGGCGAGCGGGGACACGACGACCAGCGCGACAAGCAGGGCCAGAAGGGTGATGGCGTCCACCGCGACCGTGATGAGTGCCGAGGTGACATTGATGAGCGAAATGGGAAGGTAGCTGGTGAGCGCCTGGTAGACGTCGTCGGTGGACCGTCGTCGCTGGTGGATCCAGGGAGACGAGACGTACAGCGACAGCAATTCGTGGCTCGCGTCACCTGTCGCTCTTGCCATGACGCCGAGGCTCCACCAACGGAAGTAGATGGTGAAGAGGTTCTTGCCGAGCATCAGGACAACGACGGTCACGAGGATGACGACGAGCAACTCTGCTGGATCCGTCCGGCCCGTGACCGAGGAGACAACCCGGAGAATGGCCGACTGCGAGACGGGTGTTCCCGACACGATCTGCATGATGGGGAGGATCAGTACCACCGCGGCGAGGTCCATCAATGCCACGACGACGGCCCCCACGAGCATCGCGATCAGTTTCGGGCGCATTCGCCACGGCACGAGGACGAAGACCTCGCGCAGATTCCCGATCTGTTCTCGAATCCCTGTCAGCACTTGAGCCCCCACCTGCTACGAGGATTGGTGCCACCAGTCACTGTCGACGGGACCCAACCCATTTCGTAGGGTGATGCTACCGTCAGGTCAGGTTTGGACAGGCATCGGCTGGAGTGGCCGCAGCGTCTTGAGGGGGCGGGATATGAGTGTGGTCGTTGTCATCCCAGCGTTGAACGCCGCCCAGACCCTGCCCAGGCAACTGGAAGCGCTCAACAGCCAGACGGACTTGGACTTCCGGGTGGTGGTCAGTGACAACGGGTCCTCGGACGGCACGCCGGACGTCGCACGCCGTTGGGTACCGACATTTCACTCGCTAGAGGTGGTCGACTCTTCCGATCGGCCTGGTGCGGCTCATGCGCGAAACGTAGGTGTGGGTTCCAGCTCAGAGGACCTCATCCTCATCTGCGACGCCGATGACCGCGTTCGTCCCACGTGGGTGGAGGCCATGCGCCGGGGCCTCGCGTCCTCAGACGTCGTCACAGGGCCGTTGTTTCTAGTCTGGCCGGACGAACCCGGACGGCGAGAGGTGTGGAATGTCGATGCCCCGCCCATGTCGATGGGGTTCCGGCCGTACGTTCCCGGATGCAACGCAGGCCTCACCCGCGAGGCGTTCATGGGGGTGGGCGGCTTCGACGAGGATCTCTTCCGCGCCCAGGAGGATGTGGACCTGGGATGGCGATTGGTGGGGAACGGCCATGACATCTCCTTCGAGAGGGATGCGGCGATCGACTACTTCCAGCGGAGCGGGCTGCGCAGCTACCTGCGGCAGCAGTGGAGCTACGGCCGGGCCCACGTGACCTTGTTCATGAAGTACCGGGATGCAGGGATCCGCTCGGCCAGTTGGAAGACCTCAGCGCGTTGGTTCGTCGAGTGGGCGAAGCAGTTGCCGGGGCGCGTACGGAGCGGTGACGGCCGCACTGCGGTCGGTGGAGCGGTCTTCCAACTTTCGCGGTGCTGGGAGTCGCTGCGGACACGAACGTCCACCCCGCTATAGCTAGACCCAGTTCCTTGCCTGGAACAGTTGGTCGACCTGGCTCCACATGTGCTGGTAGGTGAATCGCGAGTGGACAAGGTCCGCTGCGCGGCGGCCCAGGCTGACGCGAAGATCCCTGTCATGACTGATGGATTGAATCGCGTCCCTCCAGGCCGTCACGTCGCCCGAGGGCACGAACATCGCTGTCTCATCGGTGAAGTACTCCCGCATCGGTTCGGTGTCAGTGAGGACCAGCGCCGCACCCGTTCCGGCGGCCTCAAGGGCAACCGACTGTCCGGTGGGATACGCCATGACCCTGGTGGGGACCAGGACAGCAGTCGCCCGCGCCAGGACACGTCGATATTCGCCGAAGGGGACCGTTCCCTTGAAGCTCACATTCGTCGGGAGTGGATGGCCTTGTAGGTTCTGTTCTCTGCAATACAGGTCGAGCAGTGCGTCTGTTTCGCCCATTGCGTTCAGAAGAGTGGGGTAGTCTCGGCCTCGGTCCACGCCCACCGAAACCAGAGCTGGCTCGCCGTCTTTGTCCGCTCGCGGAAACAGGCTGGGGGCGAATCCGAAGTTAATGGTCTCAACGCTGCCGCTGCGGAAGCCGGCGTCCTCGAGAACGTCTACCTGGTTGGAGGAGAAGACCATGGTCAGGGTCCACGCCGTTGTACGCCTTGGCTCGAGACCGACGCTCTCCCTTCGTGAGGGACTTGAGTTCATCCGACAACCAGCAAGCGATCATGGCGAGGGGTCGCTCGGAGTAGGGAGGGATGCGCCTCGCCCGCAACCATGAGGGGGCCAGAGCCTCGCGCTCCAGGAAGGCGAGCACCACGTCCGTATGCAGCACCTTCGGAACTGATCGAAGTGCTTTGTCGAGAGGACGGCCGGACCGATGTTCGACGACGTCGCGCACCTTCACGTGGACCCGACTAGTCGCAGGAGCAACCTCGACGAGTTCATACCAAGCCCGAGCAGTTCGGTGACCCCGTAGGGCCCCGCTGAGGCGAGGCGTTGAACGAGAACCAGACAGCGCTTCACCGTGCTTCGTCGCCCGCCTGCCCAAGTGGTGATCCTGGCGCGGAATATACGCCTCGCATCGCTGTCGCGAACGTCAACGCCGAGTACCTGCTCCATACCGCCGACTGGTGCACCCGTGCCTGTTCGACCGCTAATGGGTTGTTGACCAGGGCCTCCACCACCGCTTGGGCAAAGGTGTCTGGGAGATCCGTCAGGCCGCTGAACAGTCCCGCCCCGCCGATGCCCTCGGCGCCGATGGATGTTGTCACGACCGGTACTCCCGCCAGCAGCGCCTCAATCGTCTTGAACTTCACCCCGGCTCCGTGGAGAAGAGGAACCACCGCGACGCTGGCCTGCGCGTACTCATCGGCGATGTCCGGCACGAAGCCCCGCAGGATGATTCCATCGTGGTTGCCGCGAAACTGCGAGGCGTTCCCCGGGGACATGGCGCCACCAACGACGTGGAACTCCGCATTGGGAATGGCGGCTCGGACGAGGGGCCACACCTCCCTCGCGAACCATAGGAGACCGTCGACGTTCTCCTGGCGGGCCATGAAGCCAACCATGAGCACCCGGTGGGCGTCGTTGGCAATGTGCTGCGGGGGTTCACCGTCGGCCAGTGGTGGGTCAATCACCACCACCTTGCGGGCGGGTGCCCGGGGCAGGAGATCCCTGTCCTTTGCGCTGAACACCAGAACGTGATCGGCCAGTGCCAGCGCTCGTCTCTCCCAGGCGCGAGCCCAAGCCCCGGCCAGTTGCCATCGCAGCCTTCGTATCCTGTCGGGAGCTTTGTCCGCTTCTCGTCGACACTTCTGGCTCTGAACGTCGTGGAAGGTGAAGATGAGTCTTGCCCGACGGTTGATGAGCCGCGCCCAAGGAGCAAGCCTTGACCAGCCCTCCCACTGGAAGTCGAGTACGTCTGCACCCCTGACCAGACGGCGGATGTCTGGACGGCAGAGCATGTCGATAAGGGCACCCAAGGGAACTGGTTGGGAGTCGACCTTCTTCACAACGGCCTCAACGCGGTCGGCCGTTTGGTAGACCAGTTGATGCCACGGCTTCGCCACACTCCGATCCGCCAAGAGGCGGACGTCGGGCGCGACGCCCGGCTGCGCGAGTGCGTGAAGCGTGCTGGGCCGGTCCTGCGTCACCCACGTCAGGTGGTGGGTGCCCTCGAGCGCAGTGTGGAGGCGCCAGAGGTACTGGCCGCCAGCGTGCTCAATCCCCGGATAGGGGATGGCGGGTGACAGCGAGACGACCCTGATGGCGGCGCCGGAGGGGCGATCCGCCGTGACCGCGTCCATTGCCGCGCCCGCCGCCGCCGCCCACGCGCGCCAGCTGAGGCTGGAGTGGGCCCGATGCAGCGCTGCGGCACTCATCCGGGCATAGGTGCCTTGATCACCGAGTTGCCTGATCGCGGCCGCGGCCGCGATCAGGCAACTCGGTGATCAAGGCACCTATGCCCGGATGAGTGCCGCAGCGCTGCATCGGGCCCACTCCAGCCTCAGCTGGCGCGCGTGGGCGGCGGCGGCGGGCGCGGCAATGGACGCGGTCACGGCGGATCGCCCCTCCGGCGCCGCCATCAGGGTCGTCTCGCTGTCACCCGCCATCCCCTATCCGGGGATTGAGCACGCTGGCGGCCAGTACCTCTGGCGCCTCCACACTGCGCTCGAGGGCACCCACCACCTGACGTGGGTGACGCAGGACCGGCCCAGCACGCTTCACGCACTCGCGCAGCCGGGCGTCGCGCCCGACGTCCGCCTCTTGGCGGATCGGAGTGTGGCGAAGCCGTGGCATCAACTGGTCTACCAAACGGCCGACCGCGTTGAGGCCGTTGTGAAGAAGGTCGACTCCCAACCAGTTCCCTTGGGTGCCCTTATCGACATGCTCTGCCGTCCAGACATCCGCCGTCTGGTCAGGGGTGCAGACGTACTCGACTTCCAGTGGGAGGGCTGGTCAAGGCTTGCTCCTTGGGCGCGGCTCATCAACCGTCGGGCAAGACTCATCTTCACCTTCCACGACGTTCAGAGCCAGAAGTGTCGACGAGAAGCGGACAAAGCTCCCGACAGGATACGAAGGCTGCGATGGCAACTGGCCGGGGCTTGGGCTCGCGCCTGGGAGAGACGAGCGCTGGCACTGGCCGATCACGTTCTGGTGTTCAGCGCAAAGGACAGGGATCTCCTGCCCCGGGCACCCGCCCGCAAGGTGGTGGTGATTGACCCACCACTGGCCGACGGTGAACCCCCGCAGCACATTGCCAACGACGCCCACCGGGTGCTCATGGTTGGCTTCATGGCCCGCCAGGAGAACGTCGACGGTCTCCTATGGTTCGCGAGGGAGGTGTGGCCCCTCGTCCGAGCCGCCATTCCCAATGCGGAGTTCCACGTCGTTGGTGGCGCCATGTCCCCGGGGAACGCCTCGCAGTTTCGCGGCAACCACGATGGAATCATCCTGCGGGGCTTCGTGCCGGACATCGCCGATGAGTACGCGCAGGCCAGCGTCGCGGTGGTTCCTCTTCTCCACGGAGCCGGGGTGAAGTTCAAGACGATTGAGGCGCTGCTGGCGGGAGTACCGGTCGTGACAACATCCATCGGCGCCGAGGGCATCGGCGGGGCGGGACTGTTCAGCGGCCTGACGGATCTCCCAGACACCTTTGCCCAAGCGGTGGTGGAGGCCCTGGTCAACAACCCATTAGCGGTCGAACAGGCACGGGTGCACCAGTCGGCGGTATGGAGCAGGTACTCGGCGTTGACGTTCGCGACAGCGATGCGAGGCGTATATTCCGCGCCAGGATCACCACTTGGGCAGGCGGGCGACGAAGCACGGTGAAGCGCTGTCTGGTTCTCGTTCAACGCCTCGCCTCAGCGGGGCCCTACGGGGTCACCGAACTGCTCGGGCTTGGTATGAACTCGTCGAGGTTGCTCCTGCGACTAGTCGGGTCCACGTGAAGGTGCGCGACGTCGTCGAACATCGGTCCGGCCGTCCTCTCGACAAAGCACTTCGATCAGTTCCGAAGGTGCTGCATACGGACGTGGTGCTCGCCTTCCTGGAGCGCGAGGCTCTGGCCCCCTCATGGTTGCGGGCGAGGCGCATCCCTCCCTACTCCGAGCGACCCCTCGCCATGATCGCTTGCTGGTTGTCGGATGAACTCAAGTCCCTCACGAAGGGAGAGCGTCGGTCTCGAGCCAAGGCGTACAACGGCGTGGACCCTGACCATGGTCTTCTCCTCCAACCAGGTAGACGTTCTCGAGGACGCCGGCTTCCGCAGCGGCAGCGTTGAGACCATTAACTTCGGATTCGCCCCCAGCCTGTTTCCGCGAGCGGACAAAGACGGCGAGCCAGCTCTGGTTTCGGTGGGCGTGGACCGAGGCCGAGACTACCCCACTCTTCTGAACGCAATGGGCGAAACAGACGCACTGCTCGACCTGTATTGCAGAGAACAGAACCTACAAGGCCATCCACTCCCGACGAATGTGAGCTTCAAGGGAACGGTCCCCTTCGGCGAATATCGACGTGTCCTGGCGCGGGCGACTGCTGTCCTGGTCCCCACCAGGGTCATGGCGTATCCCACCGGACAGTCGGTTGCCCTTGAGGCCGCCGGAACGGGTGCGGCGCTGGTCCTCACTGACACCGAACCGATGCGGGAGTACTTCACCGATGAGACAGCGATGTTCGTGCCCTCGGGCGACGTGACGGCCTGGAGGGACGCGATTCAATCCATCAGTCATGACAGGGATCTTCGCGTCAGCCTGGGCCGCCGCGCAGCGGACCTTGTCCACTCGCGATTCACCTACCAGCACATGTGGAGCCAGGTCGACCAACTGTTCCAGGCAAGGAACTGGGTCTAGCTATAGCGGGGTGGACGTTCGTGTCCGCAGCGACTCCCAGCACCGCGAAAGTTGGAAGACCGCTCCACCGACCGCAGTGCGGCCGTCACCGCTCCGTACGCGCCCCGGCAACTGCTTCGCCCACTCGACGAACCAACGCGCTGAGGTCTTCCAACTGGCCGAGCGGATCCCTGCATCCCGGTACTTCATGAACAAGGTCACGTGGGCCCGGCCGTAGCTCCACTGCTGCCGCAGGTAGCTGCGCAGCCCGCTCCGCTGGAAGTAGTCGATCGCCGCATCCCTCTCGAAGGAGATGTCATGGCCGTTCCCCACCAATCGCCATCCCAGGTCCACATCCTCCTGGGCGCGGAAGAGATCCTCGTCGAAGCCGCCCACCCCCATGAACGCCTCGCGGGTGAGGCCTGCGTTGCATCCGGGAACGTACGGCCGGAACCCCATCGACATGGGCGGGGCATCGACATTCCACACCTCTCGCCGTCCGGGTTCGTCCGGCCAGACTAGAAACAACGGCCCTGTGACGACGTCTGAGGACGCGAGGCCCCGGCGCATGGCCTCCACCCACGTGGGACGAACGCGGTCATCGGCGTCGCAGATGAGGATGAGGTCCTCTGAGCTGGAACCCACACCTACGTTTCGCGCATGAGCCGCACCAGGCCGATCGGAAGAGTCGACCACCTCTAGCGAGTGAAATGTCGGTACCCAACGGCGTGCGACGTCCGGCGTGCCGTCCGAGGACCCGTTGTCACTGACCACCACCCGGAAGTCCAAGTCCGTCTGGCTGTTGAGCGCTTCCAGTTGCCTGGGCAGGGTCTGGGCGGCGTTCAACGCTGGGATGACAACGACCACACTCATATCCCGCCCCCTCAAGACGCTGCGGCCACTCCAGCCGATGCCTGTCCAAACCTGACCTGACGGTAGCATCACCCTACGAAATGGGTTGGGTCCCGTCGACAGTGACTGGTGGCACCAATCCTCGTAGCAGGTGGGGGCTCAAGTGCTGACAGGGATTCGAGAACAGATCGGGAATCTGCGCGAGGTCTTCGTCCTCGTGCCGTGGCGAATGCGCCCGAAACTGATCGCGATGCTCGTGGGGGCCGTCGTCGTGGCATTGATGGACCTCGCCGCGGTGGTACTGATCCTCCCCATCATGCAGATCGTGTCGGGAACACCCGTCTCGCAGTCGGCCATTCTCCGGGTTGTCTCCTCGGTCACGGGCCGGACGGATCCAGCAGAGTTGCTCGTCGTCATCCTCGTGACCGTCGTTGTCCTGATGCTCGGCAAGAACCTCTTCACCATCTACTTCCGTTGGTGGAGCCTCGGCGTCATGGCAAGAGCGACAGGTGACGCGAGCCACGAATTGCTGTCGCTGTACGTCTCGTCTCCCTGGATCCACCAGCGACGACGGTCCACCGACGACGTCTACCAGGCGCTCACCAGCTACCTTCCCATTTCGCTCATCAATGTCACCTCGGCACTCATCACGGTCGCGGTGGACGCCATCACCCTTCTGGCCCTGCTTGTCGCGCTGGTCGTCGTGTCCCCGCTCGCCACCCTCGTCGCCATTGTGTTCTTCGGGGGCTCGGCCTTCGTCATCCAGTGGGCGCTCAAGGGACGCGTGCGCCGCATCGGCGAGCGCATCCAAGCGGAGAACCACCTGAGTTGGGGGTTCATCACGCCGATCCTCGATGGATTCAAGGAGGTGCGTCTTGCCCAGGCCGGGGGCCGCTTCACCACCGGCTACTCGATGACACGCCGTCGCTCGGCCCAACTGGGGAGCCAACTCAGCGTCCTGAACGAGCTGCCGCGTTACCTCCTCGAAGTCGTCATGATCCTGGGCATCATGGTGATCGCCCTGGCGCTCTTCGCCACCTCCTCCCAGCAGGATGCCCTCGCCTTCCTTGGCGTCTTCGCCGTCGCGGCCATCCGCATGATGCCGTCACTCAACCGCATCGTTGGCAACGTGGGAGGGATCAGGGCCAACCTTCCCGGCGTCGAGAAGATGGCGGGCGAGATCCGCACCCTCAGGTCCGAGGCCGGTAGAGCCACAACCCCGGAGCTTCCCCACGAGTTCCCCAGCGCCGACGTCGTCTTCACGGACGTCACCTTCCAGTTCCCGGACGCCGACGAGCCCGTGCTTCAAGGGGTCTCCGGGGTGATCCCGGCTGGCAAGACCGTCGCGTTCGTTGGGTCGAGCGGTGCCGGGAAGACTACCCTCGTGGACCTCCTTCTGGGGCTCTTCGTCCCCGGCAGCGGGACGATCCAGGTGGATGGGGTGTCCATCCACCAACACCCCGGCGCGTGGTGGAAGCAACTCGGTGTCGTGACGCAGAACGTCTATCTCCAGGATGCGAGCGTCCGCGAGAACATCGCCTTCGGCGTGCCTGTTGAGGACATCGACGAAGAGCGGCTCCGGGAGGCCATACGACTTGCCCAGCTTGAGGACGTCATCGCCAGGATGCCGGACGGGCTCGACACCCAAGTGGGTTATCAGGGCAGCCGCGTCTCCGGGGGCCAGAAGCAACGCATTGGCATCGCGAGAGCCCTCTACCGCCAGCCTCAGGTGCTCGTCCTCGACGAGGCCACCTCGGCCCTGGACAACGAAACCGAGGCCAGGATCTCGCAGACCATCCAATCCCTCCACGGCACCATGACGATGGTCGTCGTCGCCCACAGGCTCTCCACCGTCAGGAACGCAGACACCATCATGTTCTTCTCGGGCGGCCGGATCGTCGCACGGGGCACAATGGAGGAACTCGTGGCCACGAATGCGGAGTTCGCCGAACTCGTGAGACTGGGCCGGCTGGCCTGACCAGCACGAGGGAACGATGACCGGCAGGACGGGTGGGGACGTGCTAGACGAAACCAAGGGCAGCATGGCGATCAGCGTCGTCGTCCCGCACTATGGCGCCCCCGGTCCGACGGCGATACTGGCTCAGGAACTGCTCCATCAGGGCGTCCATGAGGTGATCGTCAGCGATGACCAGTCGCCCGTCCCCTTCCCCGATAGCGCTGGGATCACGGTGGTTCGTCGCCCCACGAACGGCGGCTTCGCGGCTGCCGTCAACAGCGGGGCGGAGCGGGCCACGGGCAAGTACATCCTCGTCCTCAACAGCGACCTCGAGGTCTCCCCCGACTTCTTGAAGCAGTTCTCCTCCGAGGCCGAACCTTGGCAGCCCGCAGTAGTGGCGCCCCGGGTCATCACGCCCGCGGGTGAGATCGACCACACAGTGAGGGCATGGCCGTCGGTTCTCAACCAGACGCTTGAGTGGCTGACCCCGCTGGCCCGCTGGAGGGGCCGTCCGTGGTTCCAGCGTGTTCTCGGCCACGATCCGCGGGCCTTCACGGCGTCACAACCCATCGAGGTCGACTGGGTGGTGGGGGCCGCGTTCATGGTGCCGACGGCGGACTTCCGGGCGGTGGGCGGCCTTGACGAGCGATTCCACATGAACTCGGAGGAGATCGACCTCCAACGACGTCTGGCCGCACGGGGACTCAAACGAATTTACCTACCCGCGGTCACCGTGGTCCACGAGGGCGGTGGCTCATCGGACCCCGCCAAGCGCAGGCGCTGGCTGGTCACGTCCCAGTTCCGCTACGCGAGGAAGTGGGGAGGGCTTTGGAGGCTCAAGGCGGCCCTCACCGGAGCCACCGTCGTCAACTTCATGTGGAACTGCATCCGTGCCCTTCGCGGCATCGGCGTCAAGCCGATAGGGGTCCTGAATCAGGAACTCGACCTCATCTGGGGCAACCATGGACGCTGAACCAAGGCTCCTCCTCATCGCCCCCACCTTTCACGGCTACGCGCACAGCATCGCCGAGGGTTTCCGTCAGCGCGGCTTCCACATGGACGTCCACGCCTACGACCACAAGGCCAGCTTCCGGGAAAAACTCACCCACAAGCTTGCACGCGAGTTGCCGTCCAAGCTCGGTATCGGCGAAGCCGAGACGAACTCCCAGATCACGGTGGAGACGGCTGCGGCGGTCAAGGCCCTTCGTCCCGACGTCACGCTCGTCATCCGCGGCGACCAGTTCGGCCACGAACTCTTCACCGCCCTCGACGAGGTGGGGTCGAAGCGCTTCTGCTGGTTGTGGGATGAGGTGCGCCGGACTTCGCACACGGATGAACTGCTCGACCGCTATGACCACCTCATCTCCTACTCCCCTCTCGACACAGCGGCCTTCAACGAGGCAGGACGCAATTGCCTGCACGTGCCTAATGCGTTTGATCCGGCCATGGCGCCTCCGCCACGCCACACCTCCGAGATCGTGTTCATCGGCGCCCGTTACCCACGCCGTGAGCAGTTGCTGACTCATCTGACGGAACAGGACGTGCCTGTCCGTGCTTACGGCCGCGATTGGTCCCGGCACCCGGTCGACCTCGCCCGCACGTGGCAGGTCAGCCGCCCCAAGGTTCCGTCGGCCCGTGACATCGGGCGCCTTGACGGCTATGCCCTCACCGCGGGAGCTCCCGCTGCCATCAACGTTCACGGAGACCAGGACGGGTTCACCATGAAGACCTTTGAGGTGCCGGGTGTTGGTGGAGTACAACTGATCGATCGTGACGATGTGGCGGAGTACTACGAACCTGGCACGGAGGTGGCGGTATTCCGTAACGGAGACGAACTTCTCGAACTCTGCCAACGTGCTATCCGTGACGATCGTTGGGGTGACTCACTCAGAGAGGCAGGCCAGAAACGGACGCTAGCGGAGCACACATGGGCACACCGTGCAGCAAAGGTGGCTGCGCTGTGGGGTTGAGATTCACTACGCATGATGATTGGCAGAGGTGGCAGAGTTCACGTCGGCGGATCCACGTGCTGAGAGACCGGCTACGAGGCGACGCTTCCGCTCCCCTACCGCCCCGAATCAAGCTGTGGTCGCGGGGTTCTAACCCTGAACTGCTGGTGGCGTGCGACTCTGATTCGCCCACCAATCATCATGCTCTGTTGTCAGCGTTGGAGTCTTCGGACCAAGCTGCCATCCTCGCAGTGCCGGAGGCCGCAGCGATCACCCCACCCGGGCCGGGGTGGCATGTTCTCGATAGCACAGAGAAGGCCTTCGACAATCTCAATAGGGTTGCTTCTATCGGAGATCACTTGGCCGTTGGTGCCTGGGCGAAAGGGGTCGCCCAAGTACATCGCGCCACTCAGATCGTTGTTCAGCATGGGCTACTGACACCGTGGTCGCCTCCACCCCCGGAAGGCGCACTGTTTCTAGCCTGGTCCGAAGCGGATGCGCACTTCGTCTCCGAGGGACGCAGCGATCTCAGCACTCGGGTCACTGGATCTCCGCTCTTGGCTTCCGCTGCACAGCACAAACCTGAACGCCCTGTCAGCCGTTTTGAAGTACCAGTGTTTCTCGGGCAACTTCACGGTGCGGAACTCTCCCGCATTGCGATGACAAAGTCAGTGACAACATTCTGGCGAATGACCGGCGCAAGCTACCGTCCGCACCCACGAGAAGAGGACAGGCTATCGCGCATCCAACACAGACTGTGGCGCAAAATGGGTATACGCATTGACGGTGCCGGCTCGCTAGCAGGCCTGGATCAGCCGGTGGTCGCTGCCTTCTCCACTGGAATTCTGGAATCAGCGGCACGAGGCGTGCCATCCTGGGCCTTCCATGTAAACCCGCCTTCTTGGTTGCGAGAGATGTGGGAACGCTATGAACTCGCAGTCTGGGGAGATGCCCCCACAAAGTACTCTGTACCGGTGGGCAAACCGATAGACGAACTCGTCCAATCCTTCTGGAGTACGCCATGACCGCCCTGCCTGCAATCGAAGTCAGCGTCATCATCTGTGTACGAAATGGTGCCAAGACGATCCGGCGTCAACTCGATGCTCTGAGCGCACAAGTGGACGCCCCAGCATTCGAGGTAGTCGTTTCCAACAATGGCTCTACGGACGGCACCGCCGCGCTCGTTGACGCATGGGCCACCAGTTCGCTGGGCGCCGTGACAGCAGCCCGGGTCATCGATTCAGGCGAGAAGCCCGGTATTCCGTTCGCTCGTAATGCCGGCGCATCAGCAGCCCGCGGACGTCTGCTTGCCTTCTGCGACGCTGACGACGCTGTGCGCCCTGGATGGGTTGCTGCCCATGCCGCAGCCGTAGACACCGGTATGGGAGGGGGGAGAGTCGAGGCCGTTCGCCCCGATGGCACGCCGGAACCGAGCGCCTTCAGCGAAACGCTGATGCAAACCGCCTATCTTCCACATGCGCCGGGGTGCAATTTTTCAATTGCCAGGGATACGTTCTTCGCTGTAGGTGGCTTCGACGAGTCGCTCCCACCCTATGGCTGCGATGACTTGGAGTTTTCATGGCGAGTACAGGAAGCGGGATTTCAGCTTGACTATGTCCCAGCAGCGTCCGTGCAGTTCACGATCACCCCACGCACGCGGGTTGTCAAGAAGGAATTCCAGATGGCCAAGGCACGCATTGCCACTGCTGCCCGACATCCGGACTCTGAGAGCACGACCCCCCATCTCACAACATTCATAGTCGACCTTGCCAAGCAGAGCCTGATGCTCCCTTGGCGCATGATCAAACCTGGGCACACTCCGCGTACGCGCTGGGTCCGCTGGGTAGTGGACGCGGCAGGACGGCTGTCGGGATATTGGACCTACTTCGTCCGCAGCGAGGATCATCCGCCAGCGCTCGTGCGATCAAGAAGACCGAGCCCAACAGAGTTGTGAAACTATGAACAAGCCCCCTACTACTGGGGCGCGACTGAATACACGGGGAGCCAATGAAATGATCATCGACCGTCACGTCGGCCAGTACGCAATCCGCGACGACGAGCCTCTGATTAACGCTCTTCGCAAGATCGATGCGAACAAGTCTCGAATCATCTTCGTGGTGGACAACCACGGCCACCTGATCGGATCGCTCTCCGACGGTGACGTACGCCGATGGCTGCTCTCAACGCCCGACGCCAGCCTCGACACGCCGAGCCGCCAGGCCGCCAACGCCCAGGCTGTGCGAGCTCGGATTGATGATCCTCATGGTGACATCGCCGGCCTCATCGACGGCCCCATAAGCCACCTCCCTCTTCTCGACGACCAGGGGCGTCTCGTCGCAGTCGCGAGCAACGACCGCCGTGCATTCCAGTTCGGCCGCCACCGGGTCTCCGCTAATGACCCGACGCTGATCATCGCGGAGATCGGCAACAACCACCAGGGTGACGTCGGTTTCGCGAAGGAACTGGTGGATCTCGCGGTCGACGGCGGTGCCGACGTGGTGAAGTTCCAGCTCCGAGACATGGATGCCCTCTACCGCCAGAGCGGCGCCGCCACCGGTGGAGAGGACCTCGGAGCCCAGTACACGCTCAACCTGCTCGGCAAGTATTCGCTGAGCGCGGATCAGATGATCGAGGTGTTCGACCACTGCAAGTCCCGTGATCTCGACATCCTCTGCACGCCCTGGGACTCCCCCAGCGTGAAGGTGCTGGCCGAGTACGGCATCCCGGGCCTCAAGGTGGCCTCGGCCGACATGACCAACCACACCCTGCTCGAGGACATGTTCGCCACCGGGCTCCCGCTCATCGTCTCCACCGGCATGAGCACCGAGGCAGAGATCATCGAGGCAGCGGACCTGCTCCGCTCCTCCGGCTCCCCGTTCGCGATGCTGCACTGCCAGAGCACCTACCCCGCACCGTTCAAGGACATCAACCTGCGCTACCTCAACCGCCTGGCCGAGATCACCGGCGGACCCGTGGGCTACTCGGGCCACGAGCGCGGCTTCCACATCCCCGTCGCCGCCGTGGCGATGGGCGCCCGGATCATCGAGAAGCACTTCACCACGGACCGCAGCCTGGAAGGCAACGACCACAAGGTCTCCCTCCTCCCCGGCGAGTTCAAGCAGATGGTGGCCCGCATCCGCGAACTCGAGGAGTCTCTGGGCGACGGCAGCGCCCGCGTGGTCTCCACCGGTGAATCCATGAACCGGGTCAACCTGGCCAAGTCGCTGGTTGCTGCACGCCGCATCGAGAGCGGGCAGCGCATCACGCGCGATGACGTGACGGTGAAGTCTCCTGGCCGGGGTCTTCAGCCCAACAAGCTGCACGAACTGATCGGCCGCACCGCTGGTCGCTCCATCGACGAAGGTGACTTCTTCTATGCCGGCGATCTGAGCGACACCCCCATCGGTAAGCGCGACTACTCGTTCCGCCGTCCGTGGGGCCTACCCGTCCGCTACCACGACACCTTCAAGCTGGCCGAGGGCACCAACCCGGACTTTGTGGAGTTCCATCTCTCCTACAAGGACGTGGAACTGAACGTTGACGAGATCTTCAGCGAGCGGCTCCCTTACGGCTACACAGTGCACCTGCCAGACCTCTACGCCGGCGATTTCATCGTCAACCTGGCCAGCCAGGACGAGGATGTCTGGGCGCGGTCCATCCAGGAGACGCAGCGCGTCATCGACCTGACGAAGTACCTCCGCAAGTACTTCACCCAGGAAGAAGACCCCATCGTCATCGCCACCATGGGAGGCTTCACCGCCGACGGCTTCGTCGATCCCTCCGAACGCCCCGCGATGTATACGCGGATCGCCCAGGCCATCGAGCGCCTCGACACAAGCGGCGTCCGCCTCACGGCCCAGACCCTCCCGCCCTACCCGTGGCTGATGGGCGGCCAGCAGTACCACAACCTCTTCATGGGCCTGGACGACACGGTCGACTTCTGCGAGCGATACGGCCAGCGCATCACGCTGGACATCTCGCACTCCAAGCTCGCCGCCAACTTCCACAAGATGCCGTTTAGCACCTACGTGGAGAAGCTGGCGCCGTTCACCGAGCACCTCCACATTGTCGATGCAGAAGGCGTGGACGGCGAGGGCCCACAGATTGGCGAAGGCGAAGTTGACTGGCCGCTGCTGGCCAAGCAGTTGGACGAGCTGGCTCCCGGAGTTCCGTTCATCCCGGAGATCTGGATGGGCCACACCGATAACGGCGCGGGCTTCTGGACAGCGTTGGAACGCTTGGAGAAGTGGTTCTGACGTGACAAGGCGCGCGCTGTGGGTGGTGCCGGTCAGCAACCTGGCCGGCGTGGCCCGGCACGTGCTCGACGCCGCCAAACAGGGCCTCCCCGGCTACAACCTTGAGGTGGCAGGCCCAGCTGGCCCCCTCCTCGAAGAGCTCACGAAATTGAGCGTTCCGGTCCATCCGGTGGCGTTGGACGGCAATCCCGCCAAGGCCGTGCGGGCGCTGCGCTCCGTCATCCAATCCGTGAAGCCAGCGGTGGTCCATTCGCACTTGGCGAAAGCTGACTTCCTGACTGCTGCCGCAACCCCGGGGCTGCCCTGCAAGGTGGTCTCCACCGAGCACGGCATCGCTGCAGATGCTCAGTTGTACAACCGGGGAATACTCAAGGCCTCGGCGCGCAAATTGCTCCATCACTTCCGCTCACGCAGGTTCGACACACTGATTGCGGAAAGTGAGTCCACCAAACGGGAGATGATCCGGGCCTGGCGCCCCGCCACCCAGATTGATGTGATCCTCAACGGAGTGAACCGTCCAGCGGGCATCGTTCGAGAGCCAGGCACCAGGTTCCTGAGCTTGGCCCGCCTGGCGCCTGAGAAGCGCATCTCCAACGCCATCGATGCCTTCGCAACGGCTGCCGAGGATCTGCCGAGCGCCTCGCTGACGGTGGCCGGCGACGGGCCCGAAAGGGGCGCACTGATCGCGCAAGCCCAGAGTCTCGGCATCGCAGACCGGGTGCGCTTCCCCGGATACCTAGCTGCTGACAAGGCATTGGCCAGTCACGACGTCCTGGTCCAGCTCTCGGCTTGGGAGAACGCCTCCTACTCCATCCTCGATGCTGTCGCGCACGGCTTGGGAGTGGTGGCCACCCCAGTGGGTGGCAACACGGAGATCCTGCCTGACCATTGCCTGACGGATGCCGCAGACACGGACCGAGTAGCACGCCTCCTGCGTGGGCAGGCCACCGATGTCTCCATGAGGCCAACCCTTACCGAGAGCTGGCCAACGGTCTCCGACATGACCAAGCAGATCGCGGCACTCTATGAGAGGCTCATGCGATGAAGATCAGCTTCGCGGCCAACCACGGTGAGATCGGAGGTGGCGAGGTGATGCTGCTCGCGATGGCGAGGGCTGCGCGCGAACTCGGTCACGATGTCCAGATCGTTGCTCCCTCTTCTCCCTCTTCGGTGCTCGACGCAGCAATCGCCGAGCAGTTTCCCGTGATCGGTATTCACGGCGACGGCACGTTGCCGTACTTGAAGGGCCTCCGTGCCTGGGCTGGTGCGCAACCACGCGGACTGCTGTGGTGTAACGGACTGCGACCGGCAGCCGCCACGACAGGGCTAAGCAACCGTGTTGTCCACCTGCACCAGCAGCCAGCAGGACACCTGAAAGCAGTTGCCTGGGTAGCCACCCGCGGGGCGGAGATGGTCCTCGTTCCCTCGCAGCTCATGAAGTCGCAGGTCGGTCTTGGCGCCTACGTCATGGAGAACTGGACCCAACCGGTCAACATCTCGCGTCGCGCCGTCCTCAATCGGAGCGAACCTGCGGTCATCGGATACCTCGGCCGGCTGTCGCCCGACAAGGGCGTGGATGTCCTGGCAGAAGCGGTCAAGGAACTGGATCGAAGGACGCCTGGGGGCTACCACCTGCTGCTGGCAGGCGAACCTCGATTCGTCACTCCGCAGGATGTGCGAAAGGTTGAGGACAGCCTCGAGGAAGTGAGCAACATCACCACCCGCGCTGGCTGGATTTCGCGCGAAGACTTCTTCTCCACCGTCGATCTGGCCGTATTTCCATCGGTATGGGACGAGCCATTTGGACTAGTCGTAGCAGAAGCGATGTCTGCCGGATGCCCCTTCGTCATCACGAATGCCGGAGCGCTGCCGTCGGTTGCGGGTCATGATTTCCCGTGGGTTGCCCAGGCAGCGGATTCCTCGGCGCTGGCCACCACTATCGAGGACGCCCTCAGCGATTACACCCCCACCCAGCTGGAGGCGTCGTCCAGGCGCTGGCGGGACACCTACTCGCCCGATGCGGGCTGTGAGCGGCTGGCCACCATTCTGGCTCGATTGGAGGAAGAGCACGCATGACTCTCGCATCCATCGTCATCCCAAGCCGCGGCGGCGCCGAGCGCCTGCCCAGACTCTTGACCGCCCTCGCGGCCCAGGACGATTCCGAGTGGGAAGCCATCGTTGTCATTGACGGCGATATCGACGGTTCCGAAGCTGTTGTGGCGCAGTACGCCCACCTCCCTGTTCGCTCGATCGTGTTCCCAGAGAATCGCGGCCGCGTTTCAGCGCTGAACGCAGGCTTCACCAGCGCTTCCGGAGATGTGCTCATCCGCTGCGACGATGACATGGAGCCGTCCCCTCACTACGTCCGCGAACACAAAGCCCCACACCACCATCAACTCTGCGGAGCCGTCGGTTTGCCGATCAACATCTCAGAAGCCACCCCATACTGGGGGAACTACGGCAGCCACGTTGACGCCACCTTCCGCCGCGACGCATACCGAGCGCAGCAGGACAGGGGCTGGCGGTACTGGGGCGGGAACGTATCTGTGCGCCGAGAGGTGTACGAAACGGTGGGTGAGTACAGCACCGACTACCGCGCCTACGGGTTTGAGGACGTGGACTACGGCTACCGGATCCATCAGGCAGGCTTCCCGGTTCGTCTCGTGCCCGCACTGGAGACCCGCCATCACATGGCAGCTGTCACCACGGTGATTCGTAGCTCTAGAGCCTTCCATTCGGGAGCAGCGCGCCGGATCTTTGAAGACCGACACGGGAAAGAAGTTCTGGGTGATCCCACGGTTCTAGAGCCAACCGCGTGGAACCGGCTGGTCCTGGGGCTGGGAAACAAATTGGATGCCCCTCGGACGGCCATGCTGGCACGCCTCGTGGATCAGGCTTCTCGTCTCTTCCCTGCCCCAATCGCTCGCAAGCTGATCGCCCTCACGGTGGAATCAGCTGCTCTAGCTGGATACCGCAATGCCCACCAAACTTCACTGGAGATCTGATGAAGCCTCGAGTAGCGATAGCGCACGACTACTTCACTCAACGTGGTGGGGCCGAGCGCGTTGCGCTGGCGATGCTCCGTGCATTCCCTGATGCTGAGCTCTACACAACCATCTACAACCCGGAGACTACCTTTCCCGAGCTGCGGGATGTACGCGTGAACACGCTGCCCATCAATCGGGTGAAGCTGCTTCAAAAGGATCACCGCTTCGGGCTGCCGCTGTACCAGGGCGCCATCGACAAGGCTCCGGTGATCGATGCAGACGTGCTCCTCGTCTCCACGACGGGGTTCGCGCACGGGTTCCGCACCACAGGCAAGAAGATTGTCTACTGCCACTCTCCCGCTCGGTTCCTGTACCTGGCGGAGGATTACCTGGGCGGCTCACCAAAGAAGTCACCAGTGGGGTTGGCGTTGTCGGCTCTGCGCCCTCGGCTGGTTGAGTGGGACCAGCGCGCCGCACACTCGGCAGACCGGTACCTGGCGAACTCCACAGTGGTGAAGGAACGCATCAAGGACGTCTATGGCATCGAGGCGACTGTCGTGCCGGCGCCCCCCGCAGTGAATGATTCGGTTGAGCTTGAATCGATCAGTCAGCTCACCGATTGGGGACCGGGGTTCTATCTCGTGGTGTCGCGGCTGTTGCCGTACAAGAACGTGGACAAGGTGATTGATGCGTTCCGCTCCCTCACGGACGAGAAGCTCGTCATCGTAGGCAAGGGGCCGCTGGGCGAAGCGCTGCGCCGAGATCTGCCACCCAACGTCCGGATGCTTGAAGGGCTGACGGACGGGGAGTTGAGCTGGGCCTACGCCAACGCTACGGCCCTGATCGCGCCAAGCCATGAGGACTACGGATTGACTCCACTGGAAGCTGGAGTGCTCGGCACGCCAACGCTTGCACTGAGGGCAGGCGGCTATCTCGACACCGTCGCCGAAGGCATCAGCGGAAGCTTCTTCGAGGAGCCAACCGTTGCAGACATCACCCAAGCAGTGCGAAGAAGTAGCACGCAGCGCATAGGCGGCGCTTCCATCAAGGCTCACGTGGACCAGTTCAGTGAATCCCGCTTCGCCGAGAAACTGCGGACACAGGTTGATGAGATGGTTTCATCGTTATGACGCTGGAACGTCCCAGACTAGAGTCGCGTCCGTGAGCGCCCTTTCATCAGTGCCAGACCGAGTCCATGGCGTCGAGGATGACAGCCATGTCGGTCACACCGTGATCTCGGTATTCCTGCTGTCAGTCATCATTCCTCTGCGTGGGCTTCACACTTTGATTCCCGGGTTTCCGGACCTACCGCTGAACACAATGGCGGCCATCCTCCTGGCTGTCCTCGCCTTCTTCGCACGGCCACGTTGGCGGATCTCATTGCCTATGTTCACCTTGGCTGCTGGCGCGCTGTGGGTTGCACTCATTCTGCCGTCAGCGTTCCTACAGGACGATTTCGATCTCCGCAGGGCCGGCAGCCTGACTTCGCTTTTCGCCCTGGCATACGTAGTTGGCAGCGGACGTCTCCACATTGACTCCATTCGCCGAGGACTGCTCGTCGGCATGGTGGCAGGCACCGCCGTGAGCATCCCTCGCATGGGTGGGTCTTCTAACTACGCTGGGCGCCTAACAGGGCTCCTTGGCGATCCCAACGGTTTTGGATTTACCGTCCTCGCTGTGGGGCTGATAGTCGCTCAGCGGATGACGAGACGTCGAGATGTTTGGCTTCTGTGGCTCTTCATGGCGGGCACAATCTGGCTCACGCAATCCCGCACTTCCATGTTCGCTCTGGCAATCGCCACGCTGTGGGTCTTGTTCGGCCGCAGGTTCGGACGAATCTTGAGCCTCGGCGCACTGATTGGCGTCGTGTGGCTGTTCCAGTGGGCGTCCGAGTACGCCGAGCGGCAAGGCTGGTTCCAGGAGCGGCTGGGTTCCGACAACCTCCGTGATCGCTTGACGGAATCAGAGCGGATCCTCACTGACTCCGCGGGATGGTGGGGCCACGGTCTAGGCACAGCGCTGGCAGAGTTCGAGGGCGTCACCCTGTTCTTCCACAACAGTTTCCGAGCGCTCCAAACTGAAGGTGGGCTCATCGCTCTGATCCTGCTGATCATCATGGGGATCTCGCTCTACTGGAACTTCCACGAACTCCCTGCCACGCACCGGCCAGTCTGGGCAGAGGCGGCGATCATCGCCGCACTCATCTGCTCCATCAACATCGGCTACTCCCTCACCAGCGTGCCCATGGCCATGGCCGTAGGCATGTACATCGCCTACCACTGCCTGGCGCGCGAGGAGTTGGCTGCCGAGGCAGCCGTCGGCGAGTTGGAGAAGCCGACGAGCTAGGACTCGTCGGCCGGAATGGCCCGGGACGGCCGCACAGCCTCCGAGGCAGCCGCCTCAGCGGCAGGGGCCAGACGGGCAGGGGCTGCCTTGGACTTCTTCTGCTTCGAGCGGCGACCCTTCTTGCCGTCACCCTCGCCGTAGTACTGGTACGTCGACGAGTAGCCGTAGCTGCGTCCATAGCCGTAGACCACCTCGCCCATCGCTGTGCGCGAGGCCAGGTTCATCACGGAGCCCAGCAGCTTCGCGTCCACCTGGTGCAGCATCTTCGTGGCCAGCTGCACCTGCTCCTTGAACGTCTTGCCCACGCGCACCACCAGGATGGCGCCGTCGGCGGCAGCGGCGAGGAGGCCGGCGTCGGTCACGGGCAGCAGCGGCGGGGCGTCGATGATCACCATGGCGTCCTTCGACAGCTCCCGGATCATCGCCGCCATGTGCCTGGAGCCCACCAGCTCGCTGGGGTTCGGGGGGATCCGCCCGGCGGGCAGCAACTGAAGCAACGGCGTTTCCGTGGCCTGCAGCGCGTCGCGCACCGGCACGTCTCCAGCCAGCACCTGGGACAGGCCCACGCTGCCGTCCAGGCCGAAGTGCTTCGCCTGCGTCGGACGACGCAGGTCAGCATCCACAATCACGGTGCGCTGCTCGGCCTGCGCCAGCAGCCGGGCCAGGTTGGCCGCGACGGTGGACTTACCCTCGGCCGGGTTGGCGCTGGTGATCACAATCGCCCTGGGCGGGTTGTCCACCTGCACGAAGCGCAGATTGGTGCGCAGCTTCCGCAGCGCCTCCGCGGCCGCGCCGGTGGCCAAGCCGCCGCCCTTGGATTCGCGGCGCATCTCCTTGGTCTCCGGCACGATGCCCAGCACGGCGTGGCCGGTGAGCTCCTCCACGTCGGTCTGCGTGCGCACGCGGATATCCAGCTGCCGGCGCATGATCGCCACGCCCACGCCCAGTGCCAGGCCGGCGAGGAGGCCGACGAGGAGGTTGCGGGTCAGGTCAGCCTGCTGCGGCACGGTGGGCAGGGAAGCCGTCTCGTACGGCATGATGTGCAGCGCCGTGAGCGAGGTGGGGTCCTCCGGCGGGTTCTCCATGGTCTGGGTCTGCGAGTACGTCTCCAGGCGCAGCGCCTCGTCGATGAGGCCCTGCAGCACCGCGTCCGCCGTCGCCTGGGCGGACAGGCCGTTGTCGGCCGTCGCGGTGACGCGGATGAACGCAGGGGCGGCATCAACGGAGGCCGTGTAGCTGGCCATCGCCGGCTGTTCCGGCATCGCGGCCAGGATCTCCGCGGCACGGTCCCCCACCGCACGGGTGTTCACCAGGGCGGCGTAGGCGGCGGCGCGCTGCTGGGCCACCGCGTCGCCGAACGTCGCGTTGCCCAGATTCTGCGTGTCGCCGGCCACCACCAGGCCCACGGCGGAGGTGGTGTACACCGCCGGGCGGGTCAGCGTCCACGCAGCCGCCAGCCCCACGCCCAGCGCCGCGCACAGCAGCAGGATGAGGAAGTTCTTGCGGAGGAGGCGAACCAGGTCAATGAGCGTCACGCGGCCGTCTTTCTACTTGCGGGGAGACATCCCTCATGCTACTGCACCCACACCCGGCCATACGCATCAGATGCCGAGGCCGGCACAACCCCGCCGCGCCAATTCACCCGCAGGTGAGGGGCCCAGAGCACTAGGGTGGCTCCCACCAGTCAGCTGTAGGCACCAGAGGAGCACCATGAAATACCGCCTCCACCCGGATCTCGCGTCCAGTGCTCTCACCGACGGCGGGCTGGAACTGCGCGATCACTCCGGCGCCACCCGCAGCTTCACCGGCGCCGAGGCCGCCATCCTGCACAGCGTGGCCGAAGGGATCAGCCCCCTCGATGCCGCCGCGGGCCGGTGGGACGCCCCCGCCGACCTGATCGCTGCCGGCATCCAGAAGCTGACCGAATCCCTCGCCGAGCGGCACCTCATCGTCGATGCAAGCAGCCAGGACGTGCCCACCGTGCAGCTGGCGCCGCCGAAGGACCGCTTCGGCGTGCTCTTCGTCTGCACCGCCAACATCTGCCGCTCCGCCTATGCCGCCGCCTATGCCCGCGGCCGCTCCGACGGCACCATCCACTTCTCCCCGGCCGGCACCCACGCCCTCGTCGGGCAGGAGATGGACCCGCCCATGGCCGCGCACCTGAAGCAGGCCGGGCTGGACACCACCCACAGGTCGCGGCAGCTGAACCGCTCCGTCGCCAGCCACGCGGATCTGATCATCACGCTCACCGGGGAGCAGCGCGATTACATCCTCGACGAATGGCCGGAGCTGGCGCGGCGCACGTTCGTGATCGGCCAGGCCACCCGCGAGCTGCAGCAGCTACCTGATGGGCTGGGCACCGATGAGGTGCCGGGGTATCTGTGGAGCCACAGGTCGCATGACCCGGCAGATTCCGTCATCGACCCCTACGGCCAGGGCGACGACGCAGCCGCCCGCACAGCGCGCGACATCGAAGAGCACGTGGACCGCATCCTCGAGGCACTATCGCGCGTTGAGGACCGCGGCACCACCACGTAGCTGGGCGGGGGCAGGCTCAGGGAGCGTTCACCAGAGGCGGCGCTTGGCGCTCTTGACCTCAGCCGATTCCGGGGTGACCGGCGTCAGGCTGGTATCCGGGCCGCGGACGACGGTGAGATCAACGTTGTCTGCGCTGACCGGGGCCTTCTCGTCGTCCTTGGCGGCCAGGTAGCCCTCGCCGTAGTAGGACTGGTAGCTGCCGCCGTAGCCGGCGCCGTAGACCGTCTCGCCCATCGCCTTGGCGCGGGCGCGGTGCATGACGGTGCCCAGCACGGTGCCGCCCACCTGCTTGACCAGCTTCACGGCCAGGTTGAGCTGCTCCTTGCGGGTCACGCCCACGCGGGTGACCAGCACCACGCCGTCGGTGGAGGCGGCCAGCAGCGGGGCGTCGGTGACGGCCAGGATGGGCGGCGCGTCGGTGATGACGAAGTAGTTCTCCGACAGCTTCTCGATGAGGGCGCGCATGCGCTTGGAGCCCACCATCTCGCTGGGGTTGGACGGCACACGGCCTGACGTGAGGACGTAGAGGTTGGGCTCGTTGGTGGGCTGTAGCGCGTCCTCCACGGCCACGTCACCCACCAGCACCTGGGACAGGCCCACGGCGTTGTCGGCGTTGAACGTCTTGTGCTGCACGGGCTTGCGCAGGTCCGCGTCGATCAGGACAACGGGCTGGCCCGAGCGGGCCATCAGCACTGAGAGCACCGAGGAGATGGTGGATTTGCCCTCGCCCGGGTTGGAGGAGCTCACCACGATGCTGCGCGGCGGGTTGTCCACGTCGACGAAGCGCAGGTTGGTGCGCAGCTGACGCAGCGCCTCGCCGGTGGTGCCCAGCGTGGCCAGGCTGATCCGGCCGCCCTCGCGCTGCTTGGCGAACTCCTTCGAATCCGGGATGACGCCCAGCACGCCGTGGCCGGTGGTGTCCTCCACGTCCTTCATGGTGCGCACCCGCACGTCGAGCTGGCGGCGCAGGAACGCGATCAGCAGGCCCAGCAGGAGGCCCAGGCCGGTGCCGACGGCGAGGATCTCACCCAGTTCGGGGAGACCGGGTCGCTGGAGAGGGCGGCCGGGCTGTACTTCGCCAGCCGGACGGCGATGTTGCCCTCGCCCGGAGCTGCGTTGGGGTCCGCGGGATCGGCCGTGGGGGTGGCGGCGGGGTCCTGCGGGGCGGCGTTGTCCACCGTGAGGCCCTCAAGCGCGACGGCCTCCTCGGCCAGAGCGGTGAGTGCGGCGTCGGCCAGGATGCGGGCGTTCTCCGCGGAGTTGCCGGTGGCGGTGACGCGGATGATGGTCTCGTTGAGGGGCTCGGCGCTGATGGCGCCACGGCCGGCCTCGGGGGCGGCCTGCACCTCGGGCTGGGCGAGGGCCCGCTCCCTGACGGCGCCGGTGCCGGCGAGGGTGATGTAGACGGAGGCGCGCTGCTTGGCGAGGGCGTGGCCGCTCATGGCGCCGCCGACGGAGGTGTTGTCGCCAGCCACGACGATGCCGGTGGCGGAGGATTCGTAGACCACGGGCCGCGAGAACGCGAACGCGGCAGACAGGAGGAGCCCGGCCAGGGTGAAGAGGATGATCCCGCGGGCGTTGTGCCTCAGGAACCGGAAAAACTCGAGGACGGTCACGTGGCGGAACCCCCAGACGTGTCTGCCGGACGGTGCACGTCACCGTCGTTTCCCGATGGGTATAGGCAGCGGGGCGCTTGCCCACGCAGTCGCTTCCTGGCACGCGTGCAAATTGTCACGAGGTTTCAGTAAGGTGAGCGTGCATAAGGGGGCGTATGTAGGTGCAGAGCAAGTTTCGTTGGGTGGTGTTGGCACTCGACGCGGCAATCGTGATTGCGGTCACGTTGGCCGCGGCGGAGTTGCGCCAGTGGATGCCGTTCCTCCCGGACGCGGAGGCGGACGTTCGTCGTCTCGTCATCCCCATCGTCCCGTGGATCATCCTGGGCTGGGTGCTCACCCTCATCCTCGGCGGCTCCTACCGCCCGCGCCATTGGGGCGCCGGCGTGGACGAGTACCGGCAGGTGATCAACGCCTCCGTCGGCTTCCTGCTGGTGCTGGCCCTAGCCGCGTTCCTGTTCAACTACCCGCTCTCACGCATCTTCGTGGCGCTGCTCTTCCTCATCGGCATTCCGGCGCTGGCTCTGGGGCGCCTCATCGCCCGGCGCGTGCTGCACGGGCTGCGACGGCGGGGCAAGAGTTGCGTCCGCACTCTGGTGGCGGGGCATCCCGAGGCCGCTTCTGATGTCATCGCCGTGCTGGGCCGCGAGCCCTGGCTGGGCTACGACGCCGTCGGCGTGCTGTCCAACCCCCTCGAGCCGCAGGAGCACGTGGACGGTGTGCCCATCGTCGGCACGTCCTCGGAGCTGCTGGAGGCGGTGAACGACAACAACATCGGCGCGGTGATCTTCACCTCCGGCTCCGTGCGGCGCGGCAACGAGTTCAACGCCTTCGCCCGCACGCTGGAGCGACACCGCACGCAGATGATCGTGGTGCCGGCCATGACAGACATCGCCGCCCAGCGCATCAGCGTGACCCCCGTGGCGGGCATCCCGCTGATGCACGTTGGCAAGCCCCAGGCAGAGCGGTCCTTGAAGCTGACCAAGAGGCTGTTCGACATCGTCGGCTCCTCGCTCATCCTGCTGCTCATCTCTCCGCTGCTGCTGATCACCGCACTGCTGGTGAAGCTCGAGGATGGCGGGAAGGTGATCTTCAAGCAGAGCCGAGTCGGCCGGGGCGGGCAGCCGTTCCAGCTGTACAAGTTCCGCTCCATGGTACCCAACGCGGAGCAGATCCGCGCCGAGCAGTTGGAGGAACACAACGAGGCCGATGGTCGCCTGTTCAAGATGAAGAAGGACCCGCGGGTGACGCGGATCGGCCGTTTCATCCGGCGCTACTCCATTGACGAGCTGCCTCAGCTGTTCAACGTGTTGAAGGGCGAGATGAGCCTCATCGGCCCTCGCCCGGCGTTGGCCAACGAGGTGGAGCAGTACAAGAAGCACGTGCGGCGTCGCCTGGACGTGCGCCCGGGCATCACTGGGCTGTGGCAGGTCTCGGGTCGCTCGGATCTGAGCTGGGACGACGCGGTGCGGCTGGATCTGTACTACGTGGACAACTGGTCGCTTGTGCAGGACATCGTCATCCTGATGAAGACGGTGCGTGCGGTGCTCAGCAGTCGCGGGGCCTACTGAGCAGTCGCTGGTTGACCCGCCATTCGCTGGTTGAGCCGACCGCCTCCGAGGAACGAGGAGCGCGGTCGTGTCGAAACCCGGTGACCTTCGCATCAAGGCCGCTCGAACGCTCAGCCGGTTTCGACACGCTGCGCCGCTCGTTCCTCGCGGGCAGCGGCTCAACCAACGACTCAGCCGGCGTCGTAGGTGAGCAGATTGCGCAGGTACTGCCCGTAGCCACCCGTCCCTGGCGGGCAGCGGCTCAACCAACGACTCAGCGGGCGTCGTAGGTGAGCAGATTGCGCAGGTACTGGCCGTAGCCACCCGTTCCTCGCGGGATGCGGCTCAACCAACGACTCAGCGGGCGTCGTAGGTGAGCAGGTTGCGCAGGTACTGGCCGTAGCCGCTCTTTTCGTAGCGCGTGGCGCGCTCGGCGAGCGCGTCGTCGGACAGGAAGCCCCGCCTCCACGCGGCCTCCTCCGGGCAGCCGACCTGTAGACCCTGACGGGCCTGGATGGTGCGCACGAAGTTGCTGGCGTCGTTGAGGGAATCGAAGGTGCCGGTATCGAGCCAGGCGGTGCCCCGTGGGAGGAGGTCGACGTGCAGCTTGCCCTGCTCCATGTAGACCCGGTTGACGTCGGTGATCTCCAGCTCACCGCGAGGTGAGGGCTTCAGGTTCGTCGCGATATCCGTGACCTGCTCGTCGTAGAAGTACAAGCCGGGCACCGCCCAGTGGGACTTCGGCTGCGACGGCTTCTCCTCGATGGACACGGCCATGCCGTTGTCGTCCACCTCGACGACGCCGTAAGCGGTGGGATCGGCCACCTGGTAGCCGAAGACGAGGGCGCCGTCGACGCTCTGCGCGCGCTCCTGCAGCCGCGAGCCGAGGCCGGGGCCGGAGAAGATGTTGTCGCCGAGGATGAGGCAGGACTTCTCGCCGTCGACGAAGTCCGCCCCGATGGTGAACGCCTGTGCCAGCCCCTTGGGCTCGGGCTGCACCGCGAAGGTGAAGTTCACACCGAATTGTTCGCCGTCGCCGAGGAGGTGGTGGAACGCCTGCGCCTCGTGCGGGGTGGTGATGATCAGCACATCCCGGATGCCGGCGAAGATGAGCGTGGCAAGCGGGTAGTAGATCATCGGCTTGTCATAGACAGGCATGAGCTGTTTGCTGGTACCGAGCGTGATGGGATGGAGACGTGATCCGGTGCCCCCGGCCAGAATGATTCCTCGCATGTCCCCAGCTTGGCAGAGACGCCGCCGTGTGTAGCGCAGTTCAGCAGAAGGCCGGGAACGAGGACGTACCCCTGTATCCCGTCTATAGCCCATTCCCAGGGCCCTGCACTGGGCAAAGCAGATCTTGCACCGGGACGACAGGCAGCAGCACGCAGAGGACAGCAGCGGGCCAGTAGCTGGTCAGTACGATCAACCAGAAGTCTGCTGATGATACGACTAGGCTGTCGGCCATGACCTCTCTACTCGTCACCGGGGGCGCGGGTTTCATCGGTTCGAACTTCGTCCACTGGGCGCTGAACAATACCGACGCCACGGTCACAGTCCTTGACGCGCTCACCTACGCCGGTAACACCGCCAACCTCGGCGGGCTACCTGAGGAACGCTTTGAGTTAGTCGCCGGTTCGGTGACCAACCCCGGCCTCGTCAATGAGCTGGTTGAGGCGCACGACGCCGTCGTGCATTTCGCGGCTGAGAGCCACAACGACAACTCCCTCGAGGGCCCGGGCGTCTTCATCGAGACCAACATCGTGGGCACCTATCACGTGCTGCAGGCCGTGCGGCAGTTCGGCAAGCGGCTGCACCACATCTCCACCGACGAGGTGTACGGGGATCTGGAGCTGGATGACCCGGCGAAGTTCACCGCTCAGACGCCGTACAACCCGTCCTCGCCGTACTCGGCATCGAAGGCCGCCAGCGACCACCTGGTGCGCGCCTGGGTACGCAGCTTCGGCGTGGAAGCCACGCTGTCCAACTGCTCGAACAACTACGGCCCGCGCCAGCACATCGAGAAGTTCATCCCCCGCCAGATCACCAACCTCATCGACGGGATCCGCCCCAAGCTCTACGGCGCCGGCGAGAACGTGCGCGACTGGATCCACGTCGACGACCACAACTCCGCGGTGTGGGGGATCCTGCAGAAGGGTCGCATCGGGGAGACCTACCTCATCGGCGCCGACGGGGAGAAGAACAACAAGGAAGTGGTGGAGCTGATCCTGCAGCTCATGGGCCGCAAACCCGACGACTACGACCACGTCACCGACCGCCCCGGCCACGACCTGCGCTACGCGATCGACTCCACCAAGCTGCGCGAGGAGCTGGGCTGGGAGCCGCAGTACACCGACTTCAGCGAGGGCCTCAAAGACACCATCACCTGGTACGAGGAAAACGAGGCCTGGTGGCGGCCGATGAAGGACACCACCGAAGCCAAGTACGCGGCGAAGGGCCAGTAGCGGGCAGCAGTACCGCGCTGGTACCATGAGCGGATGGCTATGAATCTTCGTCTCGACGACGCCGAAGCGGCGGCGCTGCGGAAGCAGGCCGCGGTTGAGGGACGCTCAATGAACGACGTCGTACGCTCAGCCCTCCACGAGTACATCTCACACCGGCGCACCCGGCTCACGTCGGCCATCGAACGCGTCCGCACAGAGGACGCCGAGTTGCTCGCCCGGCTCGCGAAGTGACCGATTACCTCAGCGTTGAGGACCTCCTCCATATCGCCGAAGGGGTCCTCGGCGCCTTCACCATTCGAGACGCCGGGCTCCTGTCGTCGGCGGCCGCCCGGCCGGCGGCGACGGTCTTCGGCAGCGACGCCTACCCAACCGTCGAGGCGAAGGCCGCCGCACTGCTCCACTCACTCGCCCGAAACCACCCATTGGTGGACGGAAACATGCGGTTGGCTTGGGCCGCAGCCCGCGTATTCTGCCTGATGAACGGTCACGACCTCACCTACGAATCCGTCGACGACGCAGAACAGCTCGTACTGGGCATCGCTGAAGGGACTTTGGACGTTCCTGACATTGCGACCTGGATACGGCGCCACCTCGCGGACTGAACAGCACCGTCGAAATCCAGGCAATCGCAGATGAACCCCGATCTTGAGGCGGGCGAGTTCCGATTCAACCGGCAGTCACCACGCTCAGTGCCCTCCGACCAGCCGCAGGCGGCTGACCCAGGGAACAGACATGCGGCTGGCTCAGGGGCCGGCCGCGATGCGCAGCGACCCGATAGGCTGAGCGCGTGACCACGCCCACCGTCTCCCCCACCGACATTCCGGGGCTGCTCGTCGTCGACCTCCCCGTCCACGGCGACTCCCGCGGCTGGTTCAAAGAAGGCTGGCAGCGCGAGAAAATGGTGGCCGCCGGGCTGCCGGATTTCGGGCCGGTGCAGAACAACCTCAGCTTCAACGCCAAGGCCGGCGTCACCCGCGGCTTCCACGCCGAACCGTGGGACAAGCTCGTCTCCGTCGCCACCGGCCGCGTGTTCGGCGCCTGGATCGACCTGCGTGACGGCGCCACCTTCGGCCGCGTCTTCACCATCGAGATCGACGCCGGGCGCGCCGTGTTCGTCCCCCGCGGCGTCGGCAACGCCTACCAGGCCCTCGAAGACGGCACCTGTTACACCTACCTCGTCAACGAACACTGGTCCGCCGAGGCGAAATCCCGCTACACCTTCACCCACCTGGGCCACCCCGCCGTCGACTGGCCCATCCCCCTGTCCGACGCCGTGCTCAGCGACGCGGACCAGAACCACCCCCAGCTCGCCGACGTCGAGCCGTTCGCCCTCCCGCGCCCACTGGTCACCGGGGCCGACGGCCAGCTCGGCCGCGCGCTGCGCCGCCTGCTACCCAACGCGGTGTTCACCGACCGGGCCGAGCTCGACATCACCGACGCCGACGCCGTGGCCGCCTACGAGTTCTCCCAGACCTCCGCCATCATCAACGCCGCCGCCTGGACCGCCGTCGACGCCGCGGAAGGCGAGGGTCGCGCCGCCTGCTGGGCCGTTAACGTCACCGGCCCAGCCAACCTCGCGGCCACGGCGCGTCGGCACCGCCTCCCCCTGATCCACATCTCCTCGGACTACGTCTTCGACGGCGAGGCCGAGCACCACGACGAGGATGAGACCTTCACTCCCCTCTCGGCCTACGGCGCCGCCAAGGCCGCCGGCGACGCCCTCGTGGCCACCTGGCCCCACCACTACATCCTGCGCACCAGCTGGGTGGTGGGCGACGGCCCTAACTTCGTGCGCACCATGGCCCGCCTGGCAGACCAGGGCGCCTCCCCGTCGGTGGTGGCCGACCAGCACGGCCGCCTCACCTTCGCCGACGACCTCGCCCGCGCCGTCCAACACGTACTCACCGGCCCTGTCCCCTACGGCACCTACAACGTCACCTCCGACGGCGACACCATGACCTGGTTCGACGTGGCCCGCGCCGTGTTCGACGCCCGCGGCGCGGAGGGGGAGGTCTCCCCCACCACCACAGCCGAGTTCTCCGCCGGCCGCGCGATGGCGCCCCGCCCCCGCCACTCCACGCTCTCCCTGGACAAGATCAAGGCCACCGGCTTCGAACCCGCCGACGGCATGGCCGCGCTGCGCCAGTACCTCGGAAGCCTGGAATGAACGCACCGTCCATCGACGTGCGCGTGCGGATCATCCACGGCGTGCTGCAACGCATCGCCGACGACGCCGGCGCCCGCCTGCTGCATATCAAGGGCCCGGCCGTCGCGGAGGCACTCCTCGACAGGCGCACGACGGTGGACAGCTCAGGCGAGAAGGTGGAGGTCACCGTGCCGCGGGGCAGCTCAGATGCCGACATCCTCGTCCACCCCGCAGACATCAAGACGTTCTTCGCCGCCGCGCAGAACCACGGCTGGGTGAAGAAGACCTCGTTCTACAGCGGCTCGGCCTTCGGGCACGCACTGAACATCTACCACCCCAAACTCGGCAACGCCGACGTGCACCGCTACTACCCCGGCCTCCCCGAGGACGCGTTCGATGACCTATGGGCCCACCACGGGGCCACGGAGCTGGGCTCGGTGGAGTGCCCGGTGCCGTCGGTGCACGCGCAGCGGCTGATCCTGCTGCTGCACGCCGCCCGCAGCGGCCCGGGGCACCCCGACGTGGACCGGGCCTGGACCCGCGCCAGCGACGACGAGCGCGCATCGGTGCGCGCCCTGGCCCGCGAGGCGGGCGCAGAACTGGGGCTCGCCGCCGCCCTCGACGAACTCGACGGCTGGGAACACCACCCGGAATACCTCCTCTGGAAGCACTACCGCGAGGCCAACCCGTCACGGCTCCACGAATGGCACGCCCGCTGGAAGGCCGCACGCGGGCTGCGGGCCAAATCCCGCGTCGCCCGCTCCTTCGTGTTCTTCGACCCCGCCTCCCTCGAATCAGACCTCGGCCACACCCCCACCTTCCGCGAGATTCTCCGGCGCAACCTCGGCCGCTTTGGCACGATGGGCCGGGAACTGGCCGCGTACGCGACGTCGCGGCTGAAGAAGGGGGGCGGCTGATGTGGCGGCGTGAGGCCTCCGTCGTCTGGGAGGACGACGGTGAACGGATCTGGGCGGTGCACCCCGCCGTCGGGGAACTGGTGTCGCTTTCGGGCAGCGCCGCCGTGGTGTGGGACTGGTTGGGGGTGCCAGTCGACGACATGGTCCCCGAACTGGCCGCCGCCTCCGGTGAGACCGAAGACGTGATCCGGCGAGACGTCGGCGCCTGCCTGGCGGAGTTGAAGGACCTGAGGTTGGTGACCTGTGACTGAGCCGCTGATCGTGTTCGTGTGTACGGCCAACATCTGCCGTTCCCCGTGGGCGGAGGCCCGTGGCCGGGAGCTGCTGCCGGGGTTCCGCGTGGCGTCGGCGGGGATCATGCCGTCGACGGCGGGTCGCCCCATGGACGACACCATGGCCGCCACACTCCCCGGCGGGTTCGAGGAGCACCGTGCGAAGTTCATCACGCGGCCCCTGGTGGCCGAGGCCGTGGCGCTGGTGACGATGGAGGATCGCCACCGGCTGTGGCTGCTCGACGAATACCCCGGCGCGATCCGTAAGACGTTCACGCTGGGCCAGTTGGCCACGACGCTGCGCGGCGCGCCTGCCGGGATGGGGCTGGAGGCGTTGCTGCAGTGGGCGTACCGGCACAGGGTCGCGGCGTCGGGTCACGACATCGCGGACCCGTACCGGCAGGGTCCCGAGCGCGCGGCGGTGACGGCGGCGGTGCTGGAAGGTTTGTTGACGGAGATCGCGGGCGTGCTCGTGCCGGCAGCGGAGGTCTGATGATTCGCGTTGGGGGGCTCGGGGTCTGGGTCGATGTCGATCTGGCCGACAATGGGTTGGACGAGGCCGAGTTCCGCCGGCTGTGGGGCAGGTGTGTTGAACGCTTAGCGCCGTTCGACCAGGCTGGCTCCTTCGTCGCAGAGCCTTGCTCAGGGACCGAGTCGCTTCCTGAGCCTGCCCGGCGAGCTTGCGAGCCAGGCAGGTCGAAGGAGCCTCAGCCTCTGCTGCTCGCTCAAGGCACTTCCTTCGAGTCAGCGACCCAGCAGATCACCCGAGCCCTCATCGAGCAGCAGTGGGGCACGTTATTGATGCTGCACGCCGGCGCGGTGGCGGACCCGGCGTCGGGGCGGGCGCTGGCTTATGTCGCCCCGGGCGGAACGGGGAAGTCGACCCTCACCCGCCTGCTCGCGCAGACGTTGGGCTACGTGACGGACGAGACCGTGGGAGTTGTGCCCGCGACGCTCGAGGTGCTGCCGTACCCCAAGCCGCTGACCTGGGCGGATGAGAAGGGCAAGCCGAAGCGGGAGCACGCACCGGAGGACGTCGGGCTGGGCGCGACCCCCGAGAGGGTCAAGCTCGCCCGGCTGGCCGTGCTGCGTCGTCGCGACGGGGCGGAGGCCACGTTCACGCCGCTTGGTCTCCTGGATGCGGTAGAGATGGTGGTGCCAGAGACGTCGTCGCTGTCGAAGCTGAACCTCCCGCTGGAGGTGTTCGCTGACGTCTACGAGCAGGTCGGCGGCGTGACGCTGATCGAGTACGGCGAGGCTGAGGACGTCGTCGAGTGGTGCGTTCAGTCGCTGGTTGATTCAGGTGCTGGATCGGCTGCGGCGGCTCCTTCGATACGTTCGTTCGTCCCTCACGAAAACTCAGGACAGCGCCTTCGCCGTCCGCTGGCTCGCAATCCCGCAGGCGAACGCTCAGGGAACGAAACACTCAGTGAGCGCGCCGAGGTGCTCGTAGCCGGTGAGGAGAGCGCCGTCCTCGTCGGCGACGAACTGCTGCGGCTCGGCCCCATCGCCACCGCGATCATCGAGTTGCTGCCCTGCTCCGTCGAGGAACTCGCCGCCGCCCTGGAGGAACGCTTCGGCGCGCCGGCAGACGGCAACCTCATCCCCGCCGTCGAGGAACAGCTGCGGACCCTGGCCGAACACGGCGTCGTCGAACGAGGGAACTGACCGTCCAACCGGGTGGATGTCCACTCGACGGCACCATCCACCCTTTTTTCGAGGTGGACCTCCCATCGAGTGGACATCCACCCCGCGCGATAGGGTCACACCATGCGCAGAATGAGTGTGGAGGATCTGGCTCAAGGCATCGTCGACGGGAACCGCGGGCACATCGCCCGTGCGATCACGCTGGTGGAATCGTTGAAGCCCGCACACCGTGAGCAGGCGCACGAGCTGCTCGCGAAAATCGCCCCGCTCACCGGAAAAGCGTTCCGCGTGGGCATCTCCGGCGTGCCGGGGGCGGGCAAATCCACCTTCGTCGACGCGATGGGCGTCAAGCTCATCGACGAGCGGCAGCACAAGGTGGCCGTGCTGGCCGTCGACCCGTCGTCATCGCGCACCGGCGGCTCCATCCTGGGCGACCGCACCCGCATGGCCGACCTCGCCCAACGCGAGGACGCCTTCATCCGCCCCTCCCCCTCCGCCGGACACCTGGGCGGCGTCGCCCGCGCCACCCGCGAATCGATGCTCGTCCTCGAGGCCGCCGGCTACGACGTCGTGCTCGTGGAGACGGTGGGCGTGGGGCAGTCCGAAGTCGCCGTCCACGGCATGGTGGACACGTTCCTCATGCTGCAGGTGGCCCGCACCGGAGACCAGCTGCAGGGCATCAAGCGCGGCATCCTGGAGTTGGCGGACGTCATCGCCATCACCAAGGCCGACGGCGACAACGAGGGCGAGGCCCGCGTCGCCGCCCGTGACCTCAGCATCGCGATGAAGCTCATCACCTCGGACAATGAGAAGCGCCGCGCGCCCGTGCTGACCTGCTCGTCGTACACCGGCGCCGGCCTCGACGACGTGTGGAACGCCGTGACCAAGCACCGCGCCGAGTTGGAGGAGGAGGGCTCTCTTCAGCAGCGCCGCCTCACCCAGCAGCGCGACTGGTTGTGGAACATGGTGCGCGACGAGCTGATGGAGTCGCTGCGCACCTCGCCCGAGGTGCGGGTGGTCTCTGAGGACGTGGAGTCGCGGATCGCGGCGGAGTCGCTGAGCGCGCTCGAGGGTTCGCAGGAGATCCTGCGGGCGTTCGCGGACAACATCGGCACGTTCCCCTGGGGTCGCGACGCCGATTGAGTCGGGCCCTTCGTCGTCGCGGGCTCGTGCCTCGCCGGCGACGCTCAGGGAGCAACGGCGACGGCGTCACAGAGCCAATCCATACCTACGGGTAGACTGCCCGGGTACCGTTGCGTCCGAACGACCGCAGGAAGGAGGCGCATGGGAGTCTTCGACAAGGCTGAAAAGCGGATCGAATCCGCCGTCGGCAAGGTATTTGCACGTGCCTTCAAGGGCTACGTCCATCCCGTCGAGATCGTCGCCGGTATCCAGCGGGAACTCGACGCGGAAGCCAAGTTGCTCTCCCGCGACAAGCGCCTGGTGCCCAACGCGTTCACCGTCGGCCTCTCACAGAACGATTACGACAGGCTCGCCCCCTACTCCAAGACCCTCAACGGGGAGATCCTCCCCGCGCTCCGCGACCACGCTGCGGACCGCCACTACGTCTTCAACGGTCCCATCTCCATCGACTACGAACTCGACACCTCCCTCCCGACGGGGCAGTTCACCGTCGTCTCGGAGGCCGTGGCGCCGGAGACCCGCAGCGAATCCCCACGACCTGGCCGCATCGTGCTCGAGGTCAACGGCGTGCGGCACCCGCTGGTCGCGCCGGGCATCCTGATCGGCCGCGGCTCGGAGGCGGACCTCCGCCTCAACGACCCCGGCGTCTCCCGCCGCCACGCCCTCATCAGCGTGACCGGGGACCCGGACCATCCCGTGATCACCATCGAGGATCTCGGTTCCACCAACGGCGTGCACGTCAACGGCAGCCGCATCAGCAAAACGAGGATTGGAGAGGGCGCCCGAATCGAGATCGGTAGCACCAGAATGTTGGTGCATACGCCTTCGGAGACCTGAGTGTCAGATCTAGTCATCGCGGCGATCAAGATCGTCTTCCTCGGCCTGCTCTGGCTCTTCATCCTGTTCGTCGCCAACGTGGTGCGCACCGACATGTTCGGCCGGCGCGTGCCCGCGTCGTCGCTGAGCGCCATCCCCGCAGACCGCGGCCGCGGCAAGGGCCGATCCAAACTACCCACCCGCTTCGCGATCACCGCGGGGCCGCAGCAGGGCGTCGCCGTGCCCGTCGAACCCACGATCAACCTGGGCCGGGCCGCAGATTCCACGCTCCTGCTCGACGACGACTACGCCTCCGCCCGCCACGCCCAACTGGTGCAGAAGGACGCCACCACCTGGGTGATCTCGGATCTACAGTCCACCAACGGCACCTACGTCAACGGCAAGCTCGTCACCGAGCCGGTCAAGGTCACCGTGGGAGACGTGGTGCGCATCGGCAAGACCCTCATGAGGCTGGAGATCTGACCTTGACGTTCAGCCTCGCCTTCACCGCGCACTCGGAAGTGGGCCGCATCCGGAAGAACAACCAGGATGCGGGCTACGCCTCGCCCACGATGCTGCTCGTGGCAGACGGCATGGGTGGCGCGGCCGCGGGCGACCTCGCTTCCGCCGTCGCCGCCACGGAGGCCGCCCGCTCAGACAACTCCGCGGACATCCGCAATTCCGACGGCGAGGAGATGCTCGAGCGGATCGCCGGCATGATCGCCCGCTCCAACACGAAGCTCTCAGACCTCATCGAAGACAACCTCGAACTCGACGGCATGGGCACCACCTTCTGCGGCGCCCTGTTCAACGGCACGCAGTTCGCGCTGGCCCACATCGGCGACTCCCGCGGCTACCGCCTGCGCGACGGCGAACTCACCCAGCTCACGCACGACCACTCCTGGGTGCAGTCACTCATTGACGAGGGCAAGATCACCCCCGAACAGGCAGCCACGCATCCGCACCGTTCGCTCATCCTGAAGGTCCTCAACGGGCAGGTGCACTTTGAGCCGGATTTCGATGTGTTCGACGCGGAACTCGGCGATCGCCTGATGTTCTGCTCCGACGGTCTGAGCGGTCTCATCGACGACGACCTCATCCTCGAACTCCTCACCGAGAAGGATCGCGACAAGGCCGTCGAACAACTCGCCCAAGCCGCCAACGAGAACGGCGGGCACGACAACATCACCATCGTCATCGGCGACGTTGTCGAGCAGAGTGCCGCCCTCGACGACGCCGAATCGAGCCTGGTGGGTTCCGCCGTCGAGGTGGACATTCCCCGCGCCGCGGCCGCGCCCGCGTCGGAGGGCACCGGCTACCCCACCCCGCCGTCGGATTCCGACGTGGTGGTGGAGCACAGCGCAGACGAGGCCGCCCGCTACGCCCCCACGGAGGGTAAAAGACGCTGGCCGGGGGTGATCGCCACCGTGCTGGCCATCGTGCTGGTGATGGGCGGCGGCTGGTGGGCCACCTCCGCGTACGTGTCCTCGCGCTACTTCGTCTCCGCCGATGACGGGCAGGTGGCCGTGTTCAACGGCGTACCCGGCAACGTCTTGGGCTTCCAGCTCAACGACCTGGTGGAGCGCACCGACATCCCCGTCGACGACCTGCCCCGCTTCTACCGCGGCGAGGTGGAGAGCGCCATCAACGTGGGCAGCTTGGATGCCGCCGAGAGCACCGTCGGCTCGCTGCGCGACATGGCCCAACTGTGCGTCACCATCCGCACGGAGCGCCGCGAGGCCCGCGCGACCCCTGCCCCCACCACCTCCCCCACGCCCACCTCTTCGACGACGCCCTTGCCGGGAACCACCGCTGAGGAAGGTCCGGGCCTGCCGCAGAGCCCCGTCGGGTCACCGACGGCGACGCAGACCTCGGCGCCCGCTTCCACCGCCACCGCCACCGCACCCGAGTTCCTCAAACCGTCAACCCCGGAGCCGGTGGCGACCCCCTCGCTCTCGGAGGAGCTGGNCACCACCTCCCCCACGCCCACCTCTTCGACGACGCCCTTGCCGGGAACCACCGCTGAGGAAGGTCCGGGCCTGCCGCAGAGCCCCGTCGGGTCACCGACGGCGACGCAGACCTCGGCGCCCGCTTCCACCGCCACCGCCACCGCACCCGAGTTCCTCAAACCGTCAACCCCGGAGCCGGTGGCGACCCCCTCGCTCTCGGAGGAGCTGGCCGAACTGGAACCGGCCCCTGGCGAAGAGGCCGATCTGGAGGACTGCTGATGTCCATCCAGGACCAGGTCCAGCCGAAGGTCTCCGACGAGGTCATCGTCTACAAGAAGCGGCGCAACGTGGAGTTGCTGCTGCTCCTGCTGGCGCAGTCGTTCGGCTTCGGCGGCTGGGTCATCACCAACCTCAACCTGTACGGGGAGCTGCCCACCAACATCGCCACGGTGGCGGCCCTCTGGTACGGCATGGGCCTGCTCACGCATCTGGTGGTGCGGTTCCGGCTGCCGTACGCGGATCCGGTGATCCTGCCCAGCGTGTTCCTGCTCAACGGGCTGGGCCTGGCCATGATCTACCGGATCGACCAGATCCCCGAACCACCGCGCACGGATTCCACCATGCAACTAGCCTGGACGGCTCTGGGCCTGCTGCTGTTCGCCGTCGTGGCGATCCTGCTGCGCGACCACCGTCGCCTCCAGCGCTACCCCTACCTGTTATTCATCAGCGGACTGTTCCTGCTCCTCCTGCCCCTCGCTCCGTTCATCGGGCACGCAGCCGGCGGGGCACGGATCTGGATCCGCGTGTTCGGAATGTCGTTCCAGCCGGCGGAGGTGGCCAAGATCCTGCTGGCCATCGCGTTCGCCGCCTACTTCTACGAGAAGCGCGACGTGCTGGCCCTGGCGGGCAAGCGGTTCCTCGGCATCGAGTTCCCCCGCGCGCGCGACCTGGGCCCCATCGCCGTGATGTGGCTCGCGTCGCTGGCGGTGATGGTCTTCCAGAACGACCTGGGCACCTCGCTGCTGTTCTTCGGCCTGTTCACCGTGATGATCTACATCGCGACGGAGCGGCCGGCGTGGCCGATCATCGCCGGGCTCGCGTTCGCCGCCGCCGGCGTGGCCGCCGCGAACTTCACCAACCACGTGCCGCGCCGCCTCAACGCCTGGCTCGACCCGTTCTCGGATTACGACCGCAACCTGCAGATCATCTCCGCCCAGTTCGGCTTCGCGTGGGGCGGGCTCTTCGGCCGGGGCTGGGGCCTCGGCCGGCCCGGCCTGACTCCGTTGGCGAAGTCCGACATGGTCTCGGCCGCCATCGGCGAGGAACTGGGCATCCTCGGGCTGATGGCCGTGATCCTGATCTACGCCCTGCTGATCTCCCGCGGCTTCAAGACCGCGCTGACCTCCCCGGACGGCTTCGGCAAGCTCCTGGCCGCGGGCCTCAGCTTCGTGTTCGCGCTGCAGGTCTTCGTCATCATCGGCGGCGCCACCCGCCTACTGCCCCTCACGGGCCTCACCACACCGTTCATGTCGCAGGGCGGCTCCTCACTGATCGCCAACTGGATCATCATCGGCATCCTCATGGTCATCTCGCACCGCAGCCGCCTGCCGCAGGCCGCCACCGCCACCCCGCAGAGCGCCGCCCAACTCGAGGCGGCCGCCGTCGACGACGCGACGGGGGTGATCCACCGGTGAACGGACCCATCCGCACCGTCGCCACGTTCGTGGCGCTCCTGATGTGCGCGCTGCTGGCCAACCTCACGTGGATCTCCGTGGTGCGCACGGATTCCCTCAACGAGGACGGCCGCAACCGTCGCGTCCGCGACGCCGAGTTCTCCCGCAACCGCGGCACCATCCTGGTGGGCAACACCCCCATCGCCCAGTCCGTGGAGCGCAGCGGCCGGTTCCCCTACGTGCGCAGCTACGCCGAGCCGGAGCTGTGGAGCTCGGTGACGGGCTGGTACTCCTACGACTACGCCCGCTCCGGGCTGGAGCAGAGCTACAACCAGCAGCTCGCCGGCACCTCGTCGTCGCAGGCCGCCAGCCGCATCGTCGACATCCTCAGCGGCCGGCAGGGTCGCGGCGCGAACCTGTCCACCACGCTCAACCCGGCGGCCCAGGCCGCGGCGGTGCGGGCGTTGGGCAACCAGCGCGGCGCCGTCGTCGCCATGGATTACACCACCGGCGAGATCAAGGCGCTGGTCTCCACACCCACCTATGACCCCAACCGGCTCGCGACGGTGGACCTGCCCGCGGAGCGCGAGGCATGGTCCGAACTTCTCAACGCCCCCGACGAGCCGCTGAAGAACCGCGCCACCCGCGAGGTCTACCCCCCTGGGTCGACGTTCAAGCTGGTCACCGCCGCCGCCGCGCTGGAGGACGGCATGGTGCCGTCGACGGAGGTGGACTCACCGGCGTCGCTGCGGCTGCCGAACTCGTCGCGTTCGATGGGTAACTCCACCAACTGCGGCGGAGAGCGGGTCACCCTCGAACAGGCGATGAAGACCTCCTGCAACACCGCCTTCGGCACCATCGGGCTGGATCTCGGCGCCGAGAAGATGATCGAGATGGCCGAGAAGTTCGGCTTCAACAAGGAACAGACGATAGACATCTCCGCCGCCACGTCGCGCTTCCCGACGGAACTCGACGAGGCTCAGACCGCGCTGACCGCCATCGGCCAGTACGACGTGGCCGCCTCCCCGCTGCAGATCGCGCAGGTGGCCGCCGCCATCGCCAACGACGGCGAGATGATGAAGCCCTACCTGGTCTCCACGGTCACCAACCGCGATCTCACCGTGCTGAGCTCGCAGTCCCCCGAGAGCCTGGGCAACCCCATCTCGAAGGCCACCGCTCAGCACCTCAAGGACATGATGGTGGCCACCGTCCAGGACGGCACGGGCCGGCCCGCCCAGATCGACGGCGTCGTCGTGGGTGGCAAGACCGGCACCGCGCAGACCGCCCCGGACCGCCCGCCGTACGCATGGTTCGTGGGCTACGCGGAGGACCCGAACGTGGCCGTGGTGGCGTTCGTGGAGGACGCCGACGTGGAACGGGACGACATTTCCGGCGGCCGCCTGGCCGCACCCATCTTCAAGGCTGTTGTGGAGGCCCTGCGATGAAACTCTCAGACAACTCTCATGTGCATGCCGCAAGATGGTGCGTGACGAACCGAAAGGACCGCGAGCGATGACAGAGCGAGGAGCCCTGCTCGGCAACCGCTACGAACTCGACCAGATCATTGGCCGAGGCGGCATGGCTGAGGTGTGGCGCGCACGCGACGTGCGGCTGGAGCGCGACGTCGCCGTCAAGCGGCTGCGCGTCGACCTGGCCAGCGACCCCACCTTCCAGGCCCGGTTCCGCCGCGAGGCGCAGTCCGCCGCCGGCCTGAACCACCCCAACATCGTCGCGGTCTACGACACCGGCGAGCAGATCGACCAGGCCTCCCAGGTCTCGGTGCCCTACATCATCATGGAGCTGGTGGAGGGCATCACGCTGCGCGAGGTGCTGCGCGGCGGCCGCAAACTCGTTCCCGAGCGGGCGCTGGAGTTCACCGCCGGGGTGCTCGACGCCCTGGCGTACTCGCACCGCGCCGGCATCATCCACCGCGACATCAAGCCCGCCAACGTCATGATGACGTCCAACGGCACCGTCAAGGTGATGGACTTCGGCATCGCCCGCGCTGTGGCCGACACCTCGGCCACGATGACGCAGACCGCCGCCGTGGTCGGCACCGCGCAGTACCTGTCGCCCGAGCAGGCGCGCGGCGAGAAGGTGGACAACCGCTCAGACATCTACTCGGTGGGCTGCCTGCTCTACGAACTGCTCACCTCGCAGCCGTTGTTCAAGGGCGATTCCCCGGTGAGCGTCGCCTACCAGCACGTGCGGGAACAGCCGGTTCCGCCGTCGCAGATCGACCCGGAAGTCACGCCGGAGATGGACGCCATCGTGCTGAAGTCGCTGGCGAAGGATCCGCGGGACCGGTACCAGGACGCCTCCGAGTTCCGCGAGGACATCCTGCGCGCCATGAACGGGCAGCCCGTGCTGGCCGGCGCGCCGGTGGATGTGCCCACGCAGGTGATCCCCTCAGATCCCATGACGGCGACGGCGCGGCGCGGTGTCATGCCCGCTGAGCCCCCCCTCGCCTCCGCCCCGTCTCCGCCGCCGGAGCATCTGGAGGATCTGGACAAGGAGGAGGAGGAGGAGGAGGAGGAGCCGAAGTCGCGCACCGGTGTGATCGTGCTCGGCATCCTGGGTGCGCTGGTGCTGATCGGCCTGCTCATCGGGCTGTGGTTCCTGCTCAACCCGGGTGGGCGCGAGGTCGCTTCGCCGTCGCCCTCGCCGTCGGTGACCGCGACGACGCCCACCCCGACGACCGAGCCGACGACGCCTGAACCCACGCAGACCGAGACCACCCCCGAGGTGGTGCTGGCCGCGGTACCGGACGTCATCGGCCAGAACCAGGCCGCCGCCGAGCGTGCGATCACCGCCCTCGGGCTGGTGCCCGTCGTCGAAACCCGGGCCGGCACCGCCACCGACGTGGGTCAGGTGCTGGAGACCGACCCCGTAGCGGGCACGGAGCTGGAGCCCGGCGCCGAGGTGACGCTCTACGTCTCCTCCGGTGTGGACACCCGCGTCATCCCGGAACAGATCGTGGGCATCAACTACGACGCCGCCGTGACGTTGCTGACCACCAGCGGGTTCACCAACATCGCCGAGGCCCAGCAGATGGACCCGGCCGATGAGCCCATCGACGCGATCGCCGGCAACGTGGTGACGTCCAACCCGGCACCCGGATCGTCGGCCGCGGTGGACGCCCCCATCACGCTGACCATCGCCTCCGGGCAGTCCATCGTGCCCCGCCTCACGGGCCTCAACCTGGAGCAGGCCACGGCCGCGGCCCAGGCGGCCGGCTTCGAGATCGAGGTCACCGAGGAGGAGTCGACGGCCCAGGCCCCCGGCCTGGTGTTCGAGCAGACCCCCGCGTGGGACGAGCCGCTGCCGCGGACGGAGAAGATCCAGGTGAAGATCGCCCTCGCCCCGGCGACGGAGGGACCCCCTGCGACGGAGGAATCGGTCGAGACGGAGACCCCGGCGTCGATCACGACCCCGTAGGTTGAGCCGGTCGTCCGGCGCTGGTTGAGCCTGCGAGCGCAGCGAGCAGTGTAGAAACGCCTCAGCGTCCCCAACACCGCAACCAGCGGGCAGTGGCACAATGGGCCGGTGGCCTCCATCCTCGTCATCGACAACTACGACTCGTTCGTCTACAACCTCGTCTCCTATCTCGCGCAGATCGGCGCTGAGGTGGAGGTCTGGCGCAACGACGACCCGAGGTTCGGTCACGAGGCGTGGGGCGAGAAGTTCGACGGGATCCTGATCTCCCCCGGCCCTGGCGCCCCCGAGGCCGCGGGCGTCTGCGTCGATGTGGTGCGCACGATGGGAGGCGTCAAGCCCCTGTTCGGCGTGTGCCTCGGCTTGCAGGCGATGGCCGTGGCGTACGGTGGCACCGTCGACCGCGCCCCCGAGCAGTTGCACGGCAAGACCTCCCCTGTCTTCCACGAGGGTGAGGGCGTGTTCGTTGGGCTGCCGTCGCCGGTCACGACGACGCGCTACCACTCCCTGGCCATCGTCGAGGACACGCTGCCGGCCGAGTTGAAGGTCACCGCCCGCACGGACAGCGGCGTGATCATGGGGGTGAGGCACCGCGAGCTGCCCGTCGAGGCGGTGCAGTTCCACCCCGAGTCGGTGCTCACAGAGGGCGGGTATCAGATGCTCGCCAACTGGCTCGTGGAGTGCGGCGACGCCGACGCCCCGCGTCGCGCTGCGGGGTTGAGCCCGCTGGTGTCGGCCGACATGTCGCTGGCCGAGTGACGCGCAGCGCCGGCCCCTGCGCGTGCCCCGCGAGGAACGAGCCGGGCACGACGAAGGGCCCCGCAGCCGATCCGACACCTCACCCCAGCGTCGGCCCTGACCACAGCACCAGCCTCACTTCGGCTTGGCGAACCGCACCCCCGTCGACCCGCTGAACGACGGCAGCTCCAGATCGTCGGCGGTCTCAGCCTGGTAGCCCAACCCGTAGGCCTCGGCGTACTGGCGGTAGATGCCCACGGCGGGCGACTCGTCCAGCGCGGCCTGCATCGACTCCCCGTCCCCGATCGCCTCGATCACATACGGCGGGGCGTATGGGATGCCATGCAACACCACGGTGTTGCCGACGCACTTGATGCCGGTGGTGGCGATCACGCGCTGGCCCTGAATGGTCATGGCTTCTGCACCCCCGGCCCAGAGCGCATTGACGACCGCCTGGATGTCCTGTTGATGCACAACGAGGCTGTCATCGCCGACGCCGGGCGGCTTCACGTCGGCCGGGGCGTCGGTGAGCGTGACGCGCATGCCTGGGCCGCTGACGGCGGTCATGCTGGCGGCGCTTTCGGCGAAGACGAGGTCGCTGGAGTAGTCGGTGCGTCCCTGGCTCCCGGTCGTCAGTGCGTCCACCTCGGCCTGCAGCTCGTTGATCTGCAGACGCAGCTCCTCGTTGCGTTGGCTCTGGGAGACGATGAGGTCTCGCATGTCGGCGTTGCGGTCGCTGCGCAGATCCGTGCCACGGGCTGCGAGGCTGGCGACGGTCATCATGAGCCCGGCGATCACGCACACGAGGATGGTGGTCACCCGGCCGCGGGGGCTGCGCGGGCGGAGCTGGTTGCGGGCCATGGAGGCACGCACGGCGGAGCCCCGCTCCCGAACCTCGCGCCACAGCCTCATGGCCACAGCCTACGCGGCGGGTGCGGCGTTGCCCACCGTGAGCAATTGGATAGGGTCACGGTCGCGACACGCCGGTGGCGCCGTCGATCCGGGCCGTGACCCTATCCAATTGCTCACGAATCGGGCTCACGTCAGGGGCGAAGTGGGGATTCCGGGCGGTCTCAATTAGGCTAGTGCGGACCTCAGAAGGAGACATCGTGGCCGAATCAAAGGTTCGCAAGCAGGCAGCCGAGAAGCTGAAGCGTAAGCGCTTGGCTGAAACAGCTGAACAGCGCGCCGCAAATGCACGCCTCGCGCCTGCCGGGCGTAACTGGGTGCCGAAGGTGTTCGTGCCCGTCGGGCTCCTCGGCGTCGCGTGGATGGTTGTCTACAACCTTGCCGGCCAGGACATCGGCTTCATGCGCGCCATCGGCGACTGGAACGTGGCCATCGCGCTGATCCTCATCGTTGTCGGCTTCTCCGGCATGACGCTCTGGAAGTGATCCGCACACTCGGGGTCTTCGACGCCGTCATCTTCGACTTCGACGGCACGCTCGCGGATTCCACCGCCGCCATCGTCCGCGCAGCCGCCACGTGGGCGCGGGAATTCGGGGTGGAGCCGCGCGACCACAGACAGTTCACCGGCCTCCCCAGCGACGTGATGGTGCGGGCCCTGCTACCCGCGGAAAGGTTCGACGAGGGGCAGGCCCGGATCGAGCAGTTGGAGATCGAGGATGTCGACGACGTGGTCGCCCTCCCCGGCGCCGCCGACGCATTGGCCGCGGTGCCCGCTGACCGCGCGGCCATCGCGACGTCCTGCACCGCACCTCTCCTGGAATCCCGCCTCGGCGCGACGGGGCTGCCCCGCCCCGCCGTCCTGGTGACGCGGGATCAGGTCGCCGCCGGCAAGCCGGACCCGGAGACGTTCGCCCTGGCCGCGCAAAGGCTGGGCTTCGACGCCGGGCGGTGCCTCGTCGTCGAGGATGCTCCGGCAGGAGTCGCGGGTGGGCGCGCCGCCGGCTGCGCGGTGCTGGGCGAGATGACGCACCACACCGCCGACGAACTCGGCGCCGATTGGCACGTCAAGGACCTCTCCGAGGTGGCATTCGAACCCGCCGACGACGGGGTCGCCCTCCGCCTGGCCTGAGCGCGGTCGGCCGCTTCTGACGCCTCAACCCGCGTGCTTCAGGTGCAGGAGACGCTGCGGGCGCCATTCGTCGCCGCGCGGGGCGCGACGCTCAGGGACCAGCCCCGCAGCCGGTCCGGCACCTCAGCAACCGATTGCCTCGCCGATCTCCCGAGACTGAGACGGGCCGCCACTAGGCTGGCCGACATGACTCAGCCGCAGCAAGGCCCTGGACGACCGCAGCCCAGCCGGTCAGCAGCGCAGGACCAGACCCGGCCCCTGCCCCGCCCGACTCCCCGTCCCCGCCCGCGGCCCGTGGGGCCCCATCCGATCATGCCCAGCGGCGGCCAGCAGGGGGCGCAGTTCGCGCAGCCCACGCCGAAGCCCGGTCCGCCGGCCGGTATCCAGCCCTCGGCTCAGCCCACAGGATCGGCGCCGGTCGCCCCCGCACCGGTTGCTTCAGCGCCGGCCGCCTCCGCGCTGTCTCCGTCGCGGCCCGAGCCCATCTCGCCACAACCGCAGCGCGACACCGAGCCGCGTCGGCCCCATTTCGTCACCTATCCCATCCCGGTTGCCACCACGGAGTCGCTGCCCGGGCACCAGATCGGGCAGACGTTGGGCGTGGTGATCGGGGTCGCCACTCGGCCGCGTGACATGGCGCACAACCCCGAGATGGGCTTCGTCAATACGGCTGCGCGCCAGGACGCCATCGGAGCGTTGGTGCAACAGGCGCAGGAAGCCGGCGCCGACGCCGTCGTCGGCCTACGCTTCGACGGCGGGAAGATCAGCGACACCGTCACCGAGCTCACGGCCTACGGCACCGCGGTGAGGTTCAGCTGACCCTCACCCGCAGGGTGTTTCCGGGTTGACCACTGGGCTCGGAGTCGTCGGGCCGGCTGCGGGACCCTTCGTCGTCCGCTGGCTCGCAGGCACGCCGTCGAACGCTCAGACCGGCGGGGACGTGAGGACGTGCCGCCCGGCGCCCTCGGAGGTAGGATGACCGGCGTGACTGAGAGCCCGAACACCCCCCTGCCCACCGATTCCGAGCAGACCGCCATCCGCAAGGAGAAGCGTGCGCGGTTACTGGAGGCCGGCGTCGAGGCGTATCCGGCGGACCTGACGCGCACCCATACACTCCGCGAGATCCGCGACACGTGGGGCCACCTCGAGGCCGGGGAGGAGACCCAGGATGTGGTCACCACCGGCGGGCGCGTCGTGTTCATCCGCAACACGGGCAAGCTGGCCTTCGCCACCCTGCAGGACGGTTTCACGCCCGACGACAACGGTGAGCGCCTGCAGGTCATGCTCTCGCTGGCCGAGGTCGGCGAGGAGGGCCTGGCGTCGTGGAAGTCCGACGTCGACCTGGGCGACTTCGTCCACATCACCGGCCGCGTCATCGCGTCGCGCCGCGGTGAGCTGTCCATCATGGCCAGCGAGTGGCGCATGGCCGCCAAGGCGCTGCGCCCGCTGCCCGTGATGCACAAGGACCTGTCCGAGGAGTCGCGGGTCCGCCGTCGCTACGTGGATCTCATCGTGCGCGACGAGGCCCGCGAGATGGTGCGCAAGCGCTCCGCGATCACGCGCGCGATACGCGAGACGCTGTACGGGCAGGGCTACATGGAGGTGGAGACCCCCATCCTGCAACTGATCCACGGCGGCGCCGCAGCCCGCCCGTTCGAGACGCACATCAACGCGTTCGACATCAACATGACGCTGCGCATCGCCCTCGAGTTGCACCTCAAGCGCACCATGGTGGGCGGCGCTGACCGCGTCTTCGAGATCGGCCGGGTGTTCCGCAACGAGGGCATCGACTCGACGCACTCCGCAGAATTCACGATGCTCGAGGCGTACCAGGCGTGGGGTGACCAGACCACCATCGCGCGCCTCATCCAGGACATCGTGGTGGCCTCGGCAGACGCCGTCGGATCGCGCCAGATCGAGACCGCCGCCGGCGTCATTGACCTCGACGGTGAGTGGCCCTGGTTGTCGGTGTTTCCCGCCCTCTCGGAGAAGCTTGGCGAGGAGATCACCGTGGAGACCCCCGTCGAGGTGCTCCGTAAGCACGCCGACGCACACGAGGTGGAGTACGACCCGAAGTGGGCCGCGGACAAGATGATCATGGAGCTCTTCGGCGACCTCGTGGAGCCTGGCCTGCTGCAGCCCACGTTCGTCTACGACTACCCGTCCATCGCACAGCCACTGGCTCGGCGGCACCGCACCGACGCGGGCAAGGTGGAAGCCTGGGACCTCATCATCGGCGGCGTGGAACGCGGCACGGGCTATACCGAGCTGATCGACCCGGTGATCCAGCGCGACGTGCTGATGGCGCAGTCGAAGCTGGCTGCAGCAGGCGACCATGAGGCGATGAAGTACGACCAGGACTTCATCGAAGCCCTTGAATACGGCGTGCCTCCGCTGGGTGGCCTCGGCCTCGGCATCGACCGCCTCATCATGCTGCTGACCGGCGTGGGAATCCGGGAGACCATCCTCTACCCGCTGCTGCGCCCCTCGTCCGAGCACTGATCTCAGTGAAAACCTTGCGGTAGGGGATAACAACCCGATCTCATTCAATGAAACCGGTTGCAACCGGCGAGGGCACTCGCTTACACTCTCCAATGTAACCGGTTACATTCGATGAGGAGTCCACGGTGAGGATGCGAGGCAGCAGGGCGACGCTCGCCACCCTGGCCATCCTCATGGTGACCGCGGTGTGGGGTTCGACCTTCTTCATCATCAAAGACGCCGTCACTCTGGTCGATCCGATCGACTTCCTGGCCGTGAGATTCTCCATCGGCGCACTCATCCCCGCCATCATCTTCTGGCGCCGGCTACGCAGGCTCAGCGCACAACAGTGGCAGATCGGTCTGACTCTCGGCGGCCTGTACGGGCTGGCGCAAATCGTCCAAACCGTTGGCCTGCAGCACACCAACGCCTCGGTCTCCGGGTTCATCACCGGCACCTACGTCGTCCTGACCCCCATCATCTTGTGGATCGCCTTCAAAGCGCGTCTCAACGCCATGACCTGGGTGGCTGTGGGCATCGCCGTCCTCGGCCTGGCCATCCTCAGCCTGACCGGAGTCGGATCAGGCGGCATCGGCGAGTCCCTCACCCTGGTGGGCGCCACCCTGTACGCCCTGCACATCGTGATGCTCGACCGCTGGTCCCGCTCCATGGATGCCGTGTCGTTGACTGTGGTGCAGCTGATCGGCGTCGCCGTCACCTGCTCCTTCCTCGGCCTCCCCGGCGCCTACCGCATCCCGGCGAGCATCCCCGTATGGGGCGCGGTCCTGTACACCGCCATTATCGCCGGCGTCGTCACGATGCTCCTCCAAACCTGGGCCCAACGTCACATCTCGCCGACGCGAGTCGCACTCATGATGACCTTCGAGCCTGTGTTCGCCTCCGCCTTCGCCGTCGCCTTCGGCGGCGAGACCATCACGGCCCGTCTCCTCGTGGGCGGGTCCCTCATCCTGCTGGCCACGCTCGTGGGCCTCCGTGCAGGTAAAGCCGACACCATCGATCCCAACCTCACCCGCCAGATCGCCCCGGACCATCCGGAGCACACCACCCACGAAGGGTCACTGTTGACCCGAGACAGGAGCACACCATGACCACCTTCTCCCGCCGCCAGTTCGGTGGCTTCGCCGGAATCCTCGCCGCAGCAGCCGTTGCCGGCCCCACCCTCACCGCCTGTTCAGGGTCAGGCAGCGGTGGCGGCGAAGGCAAGGTCGTCTGGTCGACGTGGGGCTCACCCGAAGACCTGAAGAGCTATGACCGCTTCCAGGAACAGTTCAAAACCGACCATCCCGAGATCGAACTGGTCTTCCAGCCCACGCCCTCCTACTCCGAGTACCACTCGAAGCTGCTCACCCAGCTCAGCTCCAACACCGCGCCAGATGTGTTCTACATCGGCGACGACCGCGTCGCATCTGTCATCCGCAACAACGTACTGATGCCGATCGAGGGCGCCTCCGTCAGCGAGGGCGACTTCGCCGAGAACGTCCTCGACATCGCCCGCTGGGAGGGGAAGCTCTACGCCCTGCCCAACGACGTCAACCCCGACGCCCTCTGGTACGACAAGCAGGCACTGCAGGACGCCGGCATCACCGAGGACCCGGCCGAGCTCGCCGAGAACGACGAGTGGACCACGGACAAGTTCTTCGAGATGACCGCCAAGCTCGCGTCAGCCGGCCTCACCGGCGCGGTCTACTGGAACTACTGGGCCACGCATGACGGCTTCATGACCACCAACGGTGGCCGCGTCTACGACGACGAAGGCAACTACGTCGCCAACACTGATCCGAACTCCGTGGCAGCCATGGAGGAATACGCCAAGCGCTTCCAGAACGGCGAACTCAAGATCGCCGACCTCCTGCCCGAAGGCGCCGGATCCGAAACCCTGCTGGTCACGCACAAGCTCGGCTTCCTCGCCGCCGGCCGGTACACGATCGGCGCCATCCGCGGCGCGGGGGTCGACGAGGCCCTGTACGACATCGTGCGCTGGCCGAGCCACGACGGTAAAGCTGCCCCCACCGGGGTGGCCGCGTCATACCTGGCGATCAACGCCAAGGCCGCAGACCCGGAGGCTGCACTCACGTTCTTCTCGTCCTTCCTCGACGCGGACGGCCAGCGACTGCGCCTCGAGGGGCAGGGCAATGCGGTGCCGTCCATCAGCGGCGCCGACGACATCGTCACCGATGGGGGCTACCCCGCCCACGCACAGACCATGCTGGACATGCGCGACATCGGCTACTCGAACTACGCCACCGAGGCTGCCGTGCCTGACCTCAGCAACCAGATCTCCGTGGAGTACATGCAACCGCTCTACGAGGGCAAGAAGGACGCCAAGACCGCACTGGATGAGGTGGCTGCACTGGTTGCGGAGAAGACACAGTCATGAGTTCAGCAGCCGTTACCGGGGCGGAGGCAGCTCCGCCCCGGAAGGGGTGGCGGGCGAGGGACAGGTACTGGGGCATGTTCTTCGTGGCCCCTCAGGCCTTGGGCATGCTCACCTTCACCCTGATCCCCTTCGTCTTCGCGTTCCTCCTCGCCTTCACCGAGTGGAACGGGTTCGGGATGCCGCAGATCATCGGATTCGACAACTTCCGCGATCAGCTCACCAGCCCTCTCCTCGGCCGAGCCATCATCAACACCCTGGTCATCGCCGCCGTCACTGTTCCGGTGGGCCTCTTCCTGTCCATCGTGGGCGCTGTCCTGCTCAACAAAATTAAGGGGCGTCCGTTCTACCTGGTGCTGTTCTTCGCACCGGTGGTGACCAGTTCCATCGCGGTGGCCCTGATCTGGCAACAGTTGCTGCGGCCTGACGGCGTCATCAGTGGCTTTCTGACCAACACCTTCGGCATCCCGCCGATCGACTGGCTGGGGCACCCCTGGCTCGCCCTCCTCGCCGTCTGTGTGGTCACGGTCTGGTCGTCACTCGGTCTCAACATCGTGATCTTCATGGCCGGGCTCCAATCCATCTCACCGTCTGTCCTTGAGGCCGCCGCCATCGACGGGGCCGGCCCGCTGGCGCGCTTCTTCAAGGTGATCCTGCCCCTGCTGAGCCCCATCGTGTTCTACCAGTCGGTGGTGGCTTTCATCTCGTCCCTGCAAACGTTCGACCTGGTGTTCGTGCTCGTGCCCAACGCGGGACCCGACAACGGAACCCGCACCATCGTCTACCACATCTACGACCTCGGCTTCGCCAAATCACAGTTCGGCCTGTCGAGCGCCGCCTCCATCGTCCTTCTGGTGCTGACCCTGCTGATCACTGCAATGCAGTTCGGCGCCCAGAAGAAGTTCGTCCACTACGAGGGCTGAGCCATGACCGCATCAACCATCCCCGTCACCACAGCCACCCCCGTAACTCCCGCACCACAGGAACGCCGTCGCCTCCCTTGGCTGGGATGGCTGAAGCATCCCCTTGTGCTGGGCCTCGGCCTGCTCATGGTCGCCCCGTTCATCTGGATGCTGCTGACATCCTTCAAGGGTCTGCCGCAGCTGCTGCAGGATCCTCTGTCCGTTCTACCGGACCCGTGGGTGTGGACCAACTTCCCCGACGCCTGGAACGCGCTGCCATTCGGGCGCGCCTACGCCAACTCGATCTACATCACTGTGCTGGTGGTGTTCGGCACTCTGCTGACCGCTTCGATGGCCGCCTATGGCTTCGCCCGCATCCCTTTCAAGGGTTCGAAGGTGTTGTTCATGGTGTTCCTCGCTATGCAGATGGTGCCCAAGCAGGTCACCCTGGTCCCGTTCTACTTCCTGATGGCCCAGTTCGGCTGGATCGATTCGCACCTGGCTCTGATCATCCCCGCCATCCTGGTCAACCCGTTCGGAGTGTTCCTCGCCCGGCAGTTCATACAGTCCGTGCCCGTCGAATTGGAAGAGGCCGCCATGATCGACGGCGCATCCCGGTGGCGCATCTACTGGACCATCATCCTCCCCGCCATCCGGCCGGGCCTGGGTGCGCTGGGCATCATCGTGGCGCTGGACGCGTGGAACAACTTCCTGCTGCCGCTGGTGCTGCTGAACTCCACCGAGTTGTTCACCATCCCCCTGCTTCTCAGCCAGTTCCAGGGCCAGTACGGCGGGATGAACTACGGCCTCGTGATGGCAGCCACCGCGCTGTCGACGGTGCCCATGCTGATCGCGTTCATGATCGGCCAGCGCCAGATCATCGAGTCCCTGGCCACATCCGGGCTCGGTGGCCGCTGACACAAGGAAGGCGTCTCTGACATGCACAGCGATCTCGGCGAGGATCTCGCCCACTGGTTCGACCTGCACCATGTGCCCTACACCGTGCGCGGCTCGCGCCTGTTCGTACGCCGCGGCGAACGGGGGCTGGACGTATACCGCGCCGCGTACGAGCGGCCGCTGGCCAACAGTGTCGCCGTGGCAGGGCTCCGTGTCGTCGATCCGCACGGTGTCGACGCGGAGGTCACCCGCGTGGCCCCGCTACGCGTCACGTTCCGCGGCGGCGCGCACCTGTACGTCGCGGACGAGCGCGTCGTCGTCGAGCTGCCGGAGGGCTTCCTGCTCGAGACGGGATCAGTCGACGAGTCGCAGGCGAATATCGAGATCGTGCGCGGCTGCGAAGGCACGGGGATCCGTGCCCTCGCAGCCGAGCTGGGCGAGTGGATGGCCAAGTGCCCCCGCGTCGACAAGCAGTGGCGCGACGTAACCCGCTTCTGCTGGTGGGTGCTCGGCGCTAACACGCTCAGGCTGGACGCCCCCATCGGCACCAACCGTGCCGTCGTGCCATCGAAGATCGGCTACGTGGGACTGTGGCAGTGGGACGCCTACTTCATGGCGATCGGCCTGCGCCACGGTGACGTCGACTTGGCCACCGAACAGCTGCGCATCGCGCTGGCCCATCAGGGGGCCGATGGGCAACTGCCCGACGTCGTGCACGATGAGGGCGTTCTGGCTTCCTCCGAAGACCTGCCCCCAGGTGACCTGGAGAACCTGCGCCGCATGAGCTCACCGAGCCTGGCGAACTCACGCGTACCGCTGACGAAGCCGCCGCTCACCGCTCTGGCCGTGCAGCTACTGGCGGAGAAGGCGGGCTCCGCCGTGGTGGACGAGTTCCTGCCAGCGATGATGGCAGCGCAGGACTGGTGGTACTCCACCTCCGCTCCCTCGGGCCGCCCCGCCTACCTGCACCCGTATTCCTCGGGGCTGGACGATTCGCCGATCTTCGACACCGAGGCCATCCTCATCTCACCCGACCTGGTGAGCTACCTCATCCTCGCCGACCACATCCTGGCCGGCTGGTTGCGGGAGCGGGGACGTGAAAGCGACGCCCAACGGTGCTCGTCGCGGTCCGACCACGCCGTCGCCGACCTGGTCGCCACATGGGATGCGCGGCGCGGGTTCTTCCCCAGCATCGGCGAGCAGGGCACGCCCGTGACTTCCGAGACGATCGTCTCCCTGATGCCCCTCCTCGTCGAGGGGCTGCCCGGCGAGCAGATGCAGGCCATGCTCGACGCGCTCACCGACCCCCAGCGCTTCGGGACGCCACACCCCCTGCCGACGGTGGCCGTGCGTGATCCTGCCTTCGCCCCGGCCGAAATGTGGCGTGGCCCCGTCTGGGTCAATACGAACTGGTTGGTCGCCAAGGGGCTGCGCGCCCGCGGCGCGACCGACCTGGCCGAACGGCTCGAGTTCGCCACGCTGCGCCTGGTCGCCCAGCATGGACCCAACGAGTACTTCCGCCCGGACACCGGCGAGAAGCCGCCCCGGGCCACCACGGTGTTCGGCTGGTCCGCGGCCTTGACGGTGGACCTCGCGGTTCGCCTGAGCACGGGCAACTGATCGCCACTCCACCGCAAACTCAGCACACGCGAAAGGGCCCGGGAGGCGAACCTCCCGGGCCCTCACCATGCCCACGGGCTGAGCGTCAGTCCTTGACCTTGCCCGCTTCATCGACGGTGGGGTCGTCCTGCTCCTGGGGCGGGACGTAGTCGCCGCGCAGCATCTGCTCTGCGGTGGGCTCCAGTTCCTCATGCGCAGCGGCCGGATCGGTCTGCTTGAGCCGCTTGATGTAGCGCTCGTACCAGAGGACTGCGAGGCCGACGAACACCACAACGCCACCGACGTTGTAGATCAACGTCAACCACAGGGGCTGGCCGACGGGGGTGGTGCCGGCGATGAACACGAACGCGAACACCACCAGAAGGAAGGTGGCCACGGACAGACCGAAGGCCTTCTTACCCATGCGGAAGTCGCGGGCCACGTGATCGTACTTCTTGCGGAGCACCCAGTAGGCCAGGAGGATCAGCAGCGGAGGCAGCAGGGCCGTGGCCGCGGTCATGTTGATCACGATGCCCAACAGGTCGTTGATGTTGCCGGAGCCGAGCGCCGGGATGATGAGGATGGGCACCACGATGGCGAACTGCAGCCAGGCCGCGCGCCACGGGATGCCTTCCTCGTTGAGCTCCACCAACTTGCCACCGAAGATACCCTCGGGGATTTCCGAGAAGAAGATCTTCACCGGGGTGGAGGTCCACATCAGCAATGAGCCCAGCGTCGCCGCCAGGAGGATGAGGCCGACGACGCGACTGACGATGCCGGCCGACATGCCGAAGTGCTCGCCGACGGCGCCCATCACCACGAACAGACCGTTGGAGTAGTCGAGCGTGCCCACCGGGACGAACACGTTCATCAGCAGGGAGGCGGCTGCGTAGAGCAGGCCGATGACGATGCCGGCGATGACGATGGTGCGGACGAAGGCCTTGACGCCACCGCGGAGGTCGTTGAGGAACACCGCGGACGACTCTGCGCCACCCACGCCTTGGATGATCCAGGCCAAGGTGCCGAAGAAGCCCCACGCCATGGCGAAGGTCGACAGATCAGGGGCCATGGTGGAGGCGCTGATGGGGGTTGCGGGCTCGACGCCACCGAACAGCGAAGCGACCGACAGGAGGATGAACGCGGCTGTCAGCACCAGCACGAGGGTGGAGCCGAATGAGGTGACCGAGCCGATCCACTTGGCGCCCCGGGTGGAGACGTAGGTGGCCACCGCAAAGATGACGATCGACAAGATGGTGATCCACAGCTGCGAGAGCTGCTTCTCCTCGCCGTAGAACAGGTAGGAGGAGAACACGAGGATCAGCGGCAGCAGGGACGCGAAGTAGAACAGGTTCACGAACCAGTAGCAGAAGGCCGTGAGGAATGCCCAGCGTCCGCCCATCGACGTCTTCACCCACTGGTAGACACCGGATTCGGAGTTCTTGTTCAACGCCACGAACTCGGCGATGACCAGGGTGAAGGGAATGAAGTAGAGCAGCGTGGCGAAGAAGAACGCCGGGGCCGACGCCAGGCCGATCGCCACGTTGTTGTTGATGACGTTGCGGATGTTGAACACCGCTGCCACCGTCATGGTGAGCAGCGCGAACATGCCGATCCGCGCGCGGTTTACTCCGGTTGACATGGTCAGTCTCTCTCTCGGGAGCAGTTATGGAGGGGGTGGTGGGGACTAGCCCCCTGGTGTCACTTATTGTGGAAGGTGGCGCCCTCAACCGAGACGTGCAGCAGCACGGCATCGGCATCAGGCGCTGGCAGGACACGGAACGCCTCGTCGATGTCAACGACGAGCACCCCGCCTTCCGGCACGACGACGGTCGCGGCGTCGCCGCTGAACGACTGCCGATCCGTCAGATCCGAGTAGGGGCCCTCCTCAGTGAGGCTGGCCTTGGGCGCGACGGCGACCTCCACATCGCCGTCGAGCGCCGCCACCACGCCGTGGTAGCGACGGCGGCCCACCAGAGCGTCCGTGGCGAGCTCGGGGGTACGGTCCCTGCGGTACGTGAGGGAGTCCACGATGGAATAGGCCACCCCCCTCTGCAGTTGCGGGGCGTTGTCCAGCGCCTGGAGGGTCCGGCTCCACTTCTTGTGGCTGGCCATGACCTCGCGCATGATGTCGCGGTGGGTGAACAGTCGCATGTCATTTCTCCTCGGTGGGGCGGATGGTGAACGAGAAGTCGAAGCTCTCAAAGCGGGTGCGGTAGGCGTCGAGCACCTCCGAACCCCAGGAGTTGGAACCGAGCCCCATCACCTGGTCGTTGAGGTTGAGGGTGACGTGGTCGCGGCGCTTCAGATCGGTGCGGTGCTGGGCGTCGTCTATGTCCTGGCAGGTGTAGTTCCAGGCGGAGAAGTGGAACGGGGCCTGATCCGCCGGGCGGCTGATGTGGAGGCCGCTGCCGGCGTCGTCGGTGATGGTCATCCAGCGCACATCGCCCCGGTTGCCGTAATCCTGCGGATAGACGTACGGAGTCTCCATCTCCTCGACGGTGGCGTGCCAGAATCCGATGGTGTTGGCGGCTTTGGAGTCCGGGTAGTTCTCACCAGGGCCACGACCGAACCAGGAGATGTGCTGAAGGGCGCCCGGCACCTCCAGGCTGACGCCGATGCGCGGGATGATGTCGCGGTAGTCGCCGTAGGGCTCGCCGGCGACGTGCACGGTGGCGACGCCATCGGGGGTGATACGCCAGGCGACGCGGCACTGCATGCCGAAATCGAGCACCGGCGGGGCGACGCGCACCTCGTGCTCGATGACGAGCGCGTCGCCATCCTGACGCCAGGTGACGTCACGTGCCGAGGTCTGCATGATCTCCACATGGTTGGGCAGCCAGTGCTCGTCCGCCTCCTGCTGATGGTTGTCGATCAGCGGCTTCCAGAAGCCCACCTTCAACGGCGACTCGACCAGGGAGCGGCCGGCGGCCTGCCAGGAGAGGAGCGCGCCGTCGACCTTATCGAAGACGAGTTCCCCGTTTCCTGCAGTGACTGTGAGGGTGAATTCGTCCTCAGCGGTCTCCACCGCACCCTCCACTGACGGCGGCGCCGGGAGTACATCCACGACCGCCAATTGGAACACGCCGAGTTCCCGACCGGCGTCGGCCCAGTCGTGAGCCTGCGTTGAGAAGACCCGCGCCACTGCGGCCGCGGGAACCCCGTCGCCCAGTTCCAGCTCGAGCTCAGTGGCCCAGGTTTCCCCCGGCCCGACGGGCTCCGGGGTGAGGATCAGAGGCTCGGCCGCCTCGCCGTCGACGGTGGTTTCGACGCGGATCTCGATGTCGCCGAGGCCGGTGAACCAGCGGCGGTTCGTGACGGTGAGTTCGCCGTCGGCCCAGGAGACGCGCACCGGGCAGATGACCTGCTTGTACTCGGTCAGGCCGGGGCTGGGCTCCTGCCAGGGGAAGACCATGCCGTCGATGCAGAAGTTCTTGTTGTTGGGGTAGTCGCCGTAATCACCGCCGTAGGCGTAGAACTCGCGGCCGTCTTCAGTGTGATCCAGCAGGCCGTGATCGCACCACTCCCAGATGAAGTGCCCCTGGATCGACTCCCACTTGTTGAACACCTCCTGGTATTCGGACAGTCCGCCGGGGCCGTTGCCCATCGAGTGGCCGTACTCGCAGTTGATGCGCGGCTTGGGATGCGGATGCTCCCCGAAGTCGTTCATCTGCTGCACGCGCGAGTACATCGTCGAGATGATGTCGACCACCTCGCCGTTGCGATCTTCCTCGTAGTGCACCGGGCGGGTCGGGTCGAGTTCCTTGGCGCGGTGGTACATCGCGCGGATGTTGCACCCGAACTCAGACTCGTTGCCGAGGCTCCAGATCAACACCGATGCGTGGTTGCGCTGAGCCAGGACGTGACGCTCGATGCGGTCGACGTAGGCCGCCTCCCACGCGGGGTCGTCAGTGACGCGGCCCAGGTCGTCAACGTTGGCGAAGCCGTGCGACTCGAGATCCGTCTCAGCGATCAGCATCAGCCCGATCTCATCGGTCATCTCGTAGAAGCGCGGGTCGTTCGGATAGTGCGCGGTACGCACGGCGTTGATGTTGTGAAGCTTCATGAGCTCGAGGTCACGGCGAGCACGGTCCATGGAGATGGCGCGGCCCTTCTCAGGGTCGTGGTCGTGGCGGTTGACGCCGTGCATCATGAAGTACGAGCCGTTGAGGCGCATCAGCCCGTCCACGATGGTGATCTCGCGGAGGCCCAGGCGATGGGGGACGTACTCGGCCGGGCCGTCGTCACCCATGACAGTCAAAGTCATGTCGTAGAGGTACGGCGTCTCGGGGTTCCAGAACGTGGCGTCCTCGATGGTGACCGTGACCGTGTCGCCAGGGTTGAGGACGGTCTCCGCGACGGTGGTGCCGCCGTCGGTGATCCTCCACCCGATCTGTCGCGTGCCCTCGGCCTCTGCGGTGAGGGTGACCTCCGCGGAGTCGCCCACCTTGTGGGTGAAGACGAAGAAGTCCGTCAGCCGGGCCTGGGGTCGCGTGATGAGGTACAGGTCGCGGAAGATGCCCGATGCCCACCACATGTCCTGATCCTCGATGTAGGTGGCGTCGCAGTATTGGAGGACCTTGATTGCGAAGAGGTTGTCGCCGTCGACGATGAGGGCCGTGATGTCGAACTCTGCGGTCAGGCGCGAGCCCTTCGTCATACCGACAAAGTTCCCGTTGAGGTAGATCTCCGCGTAGGACTCCACGCCGTCCATCTTCAGGATGACCTGCTCCCCCTCGGCGGGGGCGGTGAGGCTGACGACGCGCTGATAGGCCCCCGTGGGCGTGTCGGCTGGCACGCGGGGCTGTTCGATGGGGAAGGGGTACCCCTCATCGGTGTACTGGAGGTGGCCGTAGCCGTCGACCTGCCACATGTGAGGGACGGTGACCTCGTCCCAGTCGCCGTGGTATTCGGCCAGGAAGGCGGCAGGGACACGCAGTGGGCCGTCGAAGAGCCGGAACTGCCAGGGCCCGGAGAGGCTGACGAAGCCGCGCGACCTCGTGCGGTCGCGGGTGGCTGCGTCGTCGGGGTTGGCGTAGCCGAAGAAGTATGCGCGGGCGGGGAGCCGGTTGCGCCCGGTGAGTGCTTGGTTTTCCCAGTCGCGGGGATCTGACATGGACTCGGTCTCCTTTGCTCGAGATTTGGATGAAACCGGTTTCATTTCAACCAAGATACACGCCCGACGTCGCTTTGTCAGCAGCGGGGTCGCAATGAAATCGGTTTCATACGGCGTGACACAATGGGGCCCGTCGGCCGCCGAGAGAACGGGGGATACAACCATGGTCAAGCGCGCCACCATCGCGGACGTAGCCCGCGTGGCAGGGGTGTCACGGGCCACGGCGTCCCGCGCGCTCAACGACTCACCTCAGGTCACCGACGTCACCAAGGAGAAGGTACGCGCTGCCGTCCAGGAGACAGGCTTCGTCATGAACAGACTCGGCCGGGCCCTCGCCGTCGGCCGCTCGGAGACCATCGCCATCCTGGTGACCGAACCGCTGGACGAGTTCTTCAGCGACCCCACCTTCCTCACTGTGCTGCGCGGCGTCAACGACGGCCTCGCGGAGACATCGACCATGCCTGTGCTGCTACAAGCCTGGTCCGAATCCGAGCACCGGCGCGCGCTGCGACATTTCGAGCGACGCTCCTTCGACGCCGTGATCTCCATCTCCCCCTATGTCGGCGGCGACATGCTCGAGGCACTCCAAGAGGGCACGCTCCCCGTCGTGCTCTGCGGACAGGTGGAGGGACACCCGTACGTGGGGGTGTTCGGCAACGTGTACGCCGACGACGTCGCTGGCGCACAACTGGCCGGTACGCGGATGATGGAGCGCGGCCGCCGTCGGATCGCCATCATCAACGGGCCGCAGGACAACCCCGCTGCGGTCGACCGTCTACTGGGCTACCGCGCTGCAATGGGCGGGACCTTCGACCCCGAGTTGGCCGTATGGACGGGCTGGGACGAAGCCTCCGGGTTCGAGAGCATGCGATCGCTGCTGGAGCGGGAACCTCAGATCGACGGCGTGCTGGCCGCCTCGGACCGGATCGCCGCCGGAGCCCTACAGGCCCTGTCGCTGGGGGGGAAGAACGTGCCGGCGGATGTATCGCTGATCGGGTTCGACGACCACAACCTGGCCACGGCGGTGACCCCCGCGCTGACGACGGTGCGACAGCCGCTGAACCAAGAGGGTCGCTTGGCCGCGGAGACCGCGCTCGACATGATCGCAGGTGCCCCGGCCCGCACGATCGTGCTTGACATGGAGTTGATCGAGCGGGATTCGGTGTAGCTGGCATGCCTCGCCCAGCTATCCTGGCCGCATGAACTTAGGTAACCCTAACCTAGCCGTCACGAGCACCGCCGTCGTCGAGGTGGAGCGCGCGGCGCGCTACGCCAAGCAGTTGGTCAGCCACATGTCGCGCAAGTTCGGCGGCGGGTGGGACCCGGCGTCGGAGAGCGGCTGGATGCAGTTGGGCGAGACCGGGCGCGCCGAGGTCGCGGTGCAGGGCGGAACCATCACCATGCAGGTGAGCGGTCCTGACCTTGAGGCGATCGAGCGGGTCGAGGGCGCCGTGGGTCGCCATTTGGTGCGCTTCGTCGGCCGCGATGATCTGCAGGTGGCGTGGTCGCGCAACGACGGCACCGCGGGCACCGTGCAGCGCCTCGACGAGCCGCGAGATCTGATCGACAATCCACCCGAGACCAAGCCACACGTCTGATCGCATCCGTTTCGCCTTGGGTCTGTGGCCCAGGAGTCGCACGCCGACGAGGTCTCGGCCGTGCTCCTCAACGACGACGGCGTGGCGGTCCGGCTACTCCGGACGCAACACCGCGAAGGGGTCCGTGACCACGAGTTCGCGGTCCACAAACCTGAACACCCTCGCCGGGCGACCCCCCTTCGACCCCGGCGCCGACATCTCCCCGGTCGCCTCAAGCTGCCCCCGCCGCGTCAGCACCCGCTGCAGGTTGGTCGCGGCCACGTCGCGCCCCAGCGCCGCCATGTACACAGCCCTCAGTTCAGCGATCGTGAACTCCTCGGGCATCAACGCGAACCCGATGTTGGTATAGGACAGCTTCGCCCGAAGCCTCTCGACGGCGTGCTCCACCACGTCTCGATGGTCGAACGCCATCTCCGGCACAGCATCAACCGCAACCCAGGCTGCGTTGTCCGGCAAGGCCGGCTCCGCGTCGGCCGCCACCAGCCCCAGATACGTGGTGCCGATGGTGCGTTGCGCGGGGTCCCGCGCCGGATCCGAGCGTGTGCCCAACTGCTCCAGATGCCCCAGACCCCCCACGTCGACCTTCGCCGCCAGGTGGCGCAGCACCGCGTCGCCCAGCGTCTCGCCCGGCTCGACCGGGCCGGACGGCAGCGCCGGCAGCCCCGCGAACGGCGCCGGGCCGCGCACCGCGGTGAGCACGCACAACGTCGGCGTCGCCTCCTGCCCCGCGACCCCGCGCACCTGCAGCACCGCCCCGATGGCCTCGTGGCGATACAGGGCGACTCCGGCGGCGTCGCGGATTTGGCTCTCGGTCATGGCTGCATGTTACTGTTACATCAGTTTCCGCCTTTGAGGCGATAACCTGCGGAAGGAAGCGACATGACGCTGACCCTCACCCCCACATCGTGGGAGAACTGGACTTCGGAGGAGGTCGCGGCCTGGCAGGAGCGCATCCACCGCCTCGCCAACGAGCGCGACGCCGTGATCCTCGCGCACAACTACCAGGCCGGCATCATCCAGGACGTCGCGCACCACGTGGGCGACTCCCTCGCGCTCAGCCGGCTCGCCGCCACCGCAGACGCAGGGACCATCGTGTTCGCAGGCGTCCACTTCATGGCCGAGACCGCCAAGATCCTCTCCCCCGCCAAACGCGTGCTGATCCCGGATCAGGGGGCTGGCTGCTCTCTCGCCGACACCATCAACGCCGAGCAACTACGCGCCTGGAAGGCCGAACACCCGGGCGCCGTCGTCGTCTCCTACGTCAACACCACCGCCGAGGTGAAGGCCCTCACGGACGTCTGCTGCACCTCAAGCAACGCCGTCGACGTGGTGCTCAGCATCCCCGAAGACCGCGAGATCCTGTTCCTCCCGGACCAATTCCTCGGCGCCCATGTGCGCCGCGCCACGGGCCGCCGGAACATCCACGTGTGGCTGGGTGAATGCCACGTGCACGCCGACATCTCGCCGTCGAGCCTCATCGACGCCGTCCACGACAATCCCGACGCGGCGCTCTACGTGCATCCCGAGTGCGGCTGCACGACGTCGGCGCTGTGGCTGGCGGAGTCGGGCGCGATCCCCGCGGGCCGCACACAGATCCTCTCGACGGGCGGCATGCTCGACGCGGCCCGGCAGGAGACCCGCGGGCAGGTGCTGGTGGCCACCGAGATCGGCATGTTGCACCAACTCCGCAAAGCCAACCCGACGACGGACTTCCGCGCCGTGAATCCCCAGGCGTCGTGCCCGTACATGAAGCTGATCACACCCGAGAAGCTGGAAGCCTGCCTGGGTAGCCCCGAGACCACGAGGGGTTTCGAGGTGGATGTGGAGCCCGAGGTCGCCGCGAGGGCCCGCCGCGCCGTCGAGCGGATGATCGCCATCGGCAACCAGGGCTCCGGCGAATGACGACCACCCTGGTCGAGCCGGTCTCCCCCCAGCCCCTCCACACTCAGGTGGTGGTCGTCGGCACAGGCGCGGCGGGCCTGTCGACGCTGCTGCACCTGGCCGCCGCCGGCGTCGACACCGTCGCCATCACCCGCTCCGGCGTCACCGATTCCGCGACCGCTTGGGCCCAGGGCGGCCTCGCCGCTGTCTGGGACGCCACAGACTGCGTTGAATCCCACATCGCCGACACCCTCACCGCCGGCGCAGGCCTCTGCAACGAGGCCGCAGTCAGCGAACTCGTCGCTGCCGCGCCCGGCACCATCCGTCGCCTGATCGAGCTCGGCGCGCAGTTCGACCGCACCCCCACCGGCGCACTCGACCTGCACCTCGAAGGCGGCCACTCCCACCGTCGGATCATCCACGCCGACGGCGATGCCACCGGCGCGGAGATCGAACGCGCGCTGTGGGCCGCTCTGTCGCAGGCGCTGGAGGGCAGCAGCGTGCGCATCCTGGAGGACGCGCGCCTGGTTGACATCCTGACCGACGGTGGGCGTGCCGTCGGCGTGCGCGTGCTGCCGGACCTCACGATCCACGCCGATGCGGTGGTGCTCGCCACCGGCGGCCTCGGCCAGCTCTGGCCGGTCACCTCGAACCCGGCCGGGGCGACGGGCGACGGCGTCGCTGCGGCCCTACGCGCGGGTGCGGCCGTGCGCGACATCGAGTTCGTCCAGTTCCACCCCACCGTCCTGGCAGACGACGCGGCCACCTCCCGCGGGGTCCTGATCAGCGAGGCGGTGCGCGGCGAGGGCGCCGTGCTGGTCGACTCACGCGGCACGCGGATCATGGACGGCGTCCACCCGCTGAAGGACCTTGCACCCCGCGATGTCGTCTCCGCCGCGATCATCGCCCACCTCCGAACCACCCGCGAGCCGCACGCGTTCCTCGACGCCACGGCCTTCGGCGCCGCGAAGTGGGAGCGACACTTCCCCGGCGTCCTCGGGCTGTGCCGGGAGCGCGGCGTCGATCCCGTCACCCAGCCCATCCCCGTGCACCCGGCGGCGCACTACTCGTGCGGGGGCGTCGCCGCCACGCTCGACGGCGTGACCACGGTGCCGGGTCTGTTCGCCGTCGGCGAGGTCGCGGCCACGGGCGTGCACGGCGCCAACCGCCTGGCCTCGAACTCCCTCACCGAAGCTCTCGTGATGGGCGACCGCCTCGGCCAGCACCTGACTGGGACGGCCCCTGAGCGTGGCCCCGCGACGAAGGAGCCGGGACACGACGAAGGGCCCCCGCAGCCGATCCAACACCTCAATCCCAACCCGTTCATCAATCCCACCTCCATCCCAGCACTCAAGGCCGCGATGCAAAGCCACGCATTCGTCGCCCGCACCGCCGACGGCCTCACCGCTCTGCTCGAGCACCTGCGCGCCGCCCCCACCACGAACGCCCTCACCGACGACTCCCTCACCGCCACCAACCTGCACCTCGTGGCCACCGCCGTCACAACGGCCGCGCTGGCCCGGCAGGAGTCCAGGGGCGCGCACCGCCGCGCCGACTTCCCGCTGCAGACCGCACCACACCACCTCGCCCTCACCCTGCAGGGCGGCCGCCTCACCTGCACCGCCGCCCCCATCGGCACAGGCGCCAGGATCCGCGACACCCGCAAGACCGTGCCCGGCCTGCGTGCGCTGCAGAAGGCGGCCGTGGTGCACGGCGGCGGCGTCAATCACCGCATGGCACTCGGCGACGCCGCCCTCATCAAGGACAACCACGTCGCCGCCACGGGATCTGTGCGCGCCGCGTTCGAGGCGGTGAAGGCGGCTGCTCCCGAGATCCCCGTGGAGGTGGAGTGCGACACGATCGCCCAGGTTCGCGAGGCCATCGAGGTGGGCGCCCAGTTGGTGCTGCTAGACAACATGAGCCCCGACAGCATGCGCGAAGCCGTCAACCTCTGCCGCCGCGCTGGGGTAAAGACCGAGGCCAGCGGCGGGTTGACCCTCGACACCGCCCGAGCCGTGGCCGCCACGGGCGTGGACTACATCTCCATCGGCGCGCTGACCCACTCGGCGAAGGTCCTCGACCTCGGCCTCGATCTCCTGACCGACTGATATCTGGCCCAGCGAGAATATCTCTACCGATTCGGGGGGGGGCAGCGTGGATTATCACACCGCCCCCCGAATCGGTAGAGATATGCGGCAAAGCTTCAGTACTCGTACGCAAGGATGGGGCGATGGGCATCCTGATCGACCCACCACGTTGGCCCGCTCACGACACCGTGTTCGCGCATCTCATCTCAGACACCTCGCTTGAGGAACTCCACGCCTTCGCGCGCGAGGCTGAGCTGCCGCCACGCGCGTTCGACCACGACCACTACGACGTGCCCGCCTCCCGTTACGACGACCTCGTCGCCCTCGGCGCCCACCCCGTCGGCGAGATGGAGCTCATCCGCGCCCTCACCGCCAGCGGCCTGCGCGTCCGCAAGCCGCAGAAATCGCCCACGCGGGAACAGGCCCTCGACGTCGCGCACCGCTCCTGGCGCGGGCTGGGCCTTCCCAACTCCCTCCGCGACGACCTTCTGACCCGCTGGCAGGACCCGCACCGCCACTACCACGATGTCCGCCACCTGGCGCAGGTCCTCACCGCACTCGAGGAGCTCCAGTGCACGGATCCTGTGGTCGTCCTCGCGGCCTGGTTCCACGATGCGGTCTACGAGGGCGTCGCCAGCGAGGACGAGGAGGCTTCGGCCCGGCTGGCGGAGGAGTCGCTGAGCCGGCTCAGCGGACCGCCCCCGCCATCCCCCACCCTCGTGCCCTCACAGCCCGCTGGCGTTCCCGGAGGCGAATCCCCAGAGGACACCCCCACCACGGTCATCCCCCCAGCCCGGGGCCACTCCCAGCCGGCCGCGGACTCGGCTCGGCCCTCCGAGCCGGACCAGACGCAGGCCCTCCCGCGCAAGACGGGCACGTTTCCCCCGACACAGAAACCCCACTCCGAGATCCAATTGCCGCCACAGCCGGCAGAGCCCAGCCAGCCAGCGGACCTCACTGCTGACCCAGAGCAACCCGTCGAGGACACCGCAGAGAACCGACCCAGCCGGCTGCCCTACGTCATCGGCGCCCTGGTGCTGATCGGCATCATCGGCACCATCGTGTTCTTCCTGCTCACCGGAGGCGACGACGACACGGCTGTGCCCGCGCCCGTCCCGACCGAGACCACTACTGCCTCCGTGGAGCCGACGCCGGCCGCACCGCCCGCTGAGGTCACGATCGAGCCCGCACCTGCGGACCCAGCGCCCACCGAGGAACCCCCCGTCGCGCCGGCACCCACTGAGCCGGCGGCCCCCGAGACCACGGTGGCCGTTGAGCCCACCGAACCGGTGGCGAGCGAGCCCGTGACCGATCCCGCCACCGAGACTGCCCCCGCCGCAGAGACGGAGCCGGCCGATCAGGGCGCCCAGCCACAACCCCTCACTGCGGCCGCGCTGCCCGAGACCCTCCTCGGCTACACACTCACCACCAGCGACGGCACCCTCGCCTACCGGCAGGGCGACCAGACCATTCTCCTGCTCGACCTCGGCATCACCACCGTGGACCCGGGCTGGCAGGACATGCTCTTCCCCGATCCCACCGTGCTCAACGACAAGGTGCTCTGCTCCACCGACGCCAACGGCGCCGAGAACTGCCTGATCAAGGACACCCCGTTCGGCGTGATCACGGTGGGCGACGGCGTGAGCAGCGGCATCGGTGACCTCGCCGTCGCGATCGCCGACCACCTCGGCTGAGACTGCCACCGGCCGCCAGGCCATGCCTTAGGCTCTGAGCATGGCCGACTCACCGACGCCTGAGGCCCTCGACGACATCTTCGCGCCCCTCGCCGGCGAGGACGACGCCCTCTCCGCTGCCCGCACCGCCACCGACGTGACCCGCCCCGGCATCGAGGTCTCGCCGTCTTTCGGCCGACTCCTGCACATCCTCGCCGCCGCCTCCGGAGCGAAGCGGGTCCTCGAATTCGGCACGTTGGCCGGCTACTCGACGATCTGGCTGGCCCGCGCCGTCGGCCCCGCCGGACGCGTGGTCAGCCTAGAACTGGAGCGCAGCAACGCCGAGACCGCCCGCCGCCACCTGGAGGAGGCGGGCGTCAGTTCGTGGGTGGACATCATGTGCGGGCCCGCCGCCCGCACCTCCGCCCGCCTCGCGGAGCTGGATGTGGAACCCTTCGACTTCGTGTTCATCGACGCCGACAAGGCCTCGCTGCCCACCTACCTCAGCCGCGCCGTCGAGCTCACCAGCCCCGGCGCACTGATCGTGATCGACAACGTGGTGCGCGACGGGCGCGTGCTGCACCCGGATGATGACGACAGCCGCGGAGTGCGCGCCGCCCTCGCCGCCGCCAACGAGGACCCCCGCTTGGAGGTGGCCGCGATCCAGACGGTGGGCACGAAGGGCTGGGACGGGTTCGCCGTCCTCCGCAGGAGCAGCTAATCCATCGTGCCCAGGTAGCTCTCCAAAGCCTCCGGCGAGGTGTAGAGAAGATCCAACCGGCGCCGCAGCTGGGTCCCTGCCTCGAACCGCTCCGTGATCCGCTGCAGCCCGTGGAAGATCTGGCCCACCACTGCGGCCCTGTCGCAGGGATTCATCAGCGACGGGTCCAGCCAGCCCTGTGCTTCGAGGCTGGCCTCGATCGCCATGCAGAGATCCTCCTCACTCAGCTCTGTCTCCACCACGCTGGCGGTGGTGCATGCTCGGTGGGACATCAGCCCAGAGAACCCCCTCCCGCAGCCGCAGCCGCCGTCGGGGTCTCGTCGGTCTCTGCCGCAGGGCTCCTGAAGGTAGACCAGCTCCCCTTCCACGCAGAAGTTGTAATCGCCCTCGATGGGTTCCAGGGCCTTGCTTGCAACGAGTACTTTCATCGTTTACCTCCTACCCAGAACGCTAGGAGAAGCCTCTGACATTTTCCGCCAGGCGCTCGATTACAGCCAGCCGATCGCGGTGAGGCCCAGCATCCAGGCGGTCAGCGTGACGAACGAGCACACCGTCGAGAGCATCATCGATGCCGCACCCAGGTCGCCTTCGCCATGCTGCTCAGCGACCGTGGCCATCACCGACATCGACGGCAACGCAGCGGTGAGCACGGCGGCGACGCGCAGCTCCAAGGTCAGCGCGGGCAGCCCGAGCATCGGGAGCAGGGTGACGAGTGCGACGGCGAGCACGGGCATGAGCAGCAGCTTTCCGCCCACGGCGGTGAGGATGTCGCGCAGTTGCCCGCGGAGTTTGAGGCCCACGAGCATCCCGCCGATCGCGAAGAGGGCGACCGCGGAGCTGCTGTTGGCCACGATGGTGACCGAGCGGTCCAGGACCTCGGGCAGCTCGACCGCGAAGGCCTCCACGAGCAGCGCGGCGACGATCGCGATCACCATCGGGTGCGTGACCACGCGTCGCACGATCCCCAGCAGCTGCCTGACCCAATGGCCGCCGCGCCCGCTGGCGGCCTCGAACATCGCGATCGCCACGGGGATGATGAGCACGTTGTCCACCAGCATGGCCATGCCGACGGCGAGCCCCGCCACGTCGGGCAGCAGGATCAGGAACATGGGAAACCCGACGAACCCGTTGTTGGTGCCGCTCATCGCGAACGCGACGGTGGCCGCGCGCTTCGCGGACAGCCCCCGCGCGCGGGCGTAGAGCAGGCCGAGGGCGATCATGGCCATGGCGGCGACGGCGTAGGTGAGCAGCCACGTTGGGTCGAGGATCTCGGCGAGCGTGCGCCCGGCGACGTTGACGAACACCAGCGCCGGCAGCGCCACCTTGACGACGTAGGTGGACAGCACCGTCATGTCGCCGCGTTTGAGCGACCCGAACCGGGTGACCAGATACCCCAGCGCGACGATCAGGAAGATCGGCACGGTGGAGGAGAGCACGTCGGTCACCCCAGCACGCTATCGCTGCGCCCGGATCGACGACCACCTTGCCGCTTGTTGCCGCGGGGATCAGCAGAGTGGGTGGCTGCGGGGCTCTTCCGTCATTTCAGCCTTGCGTGTTGAGCGACTGGTACTCCCCCACCAGATAATCAGCACTCCGCGACAACGAGAACGGCAACGTCCCCGACTGCCCACCACCGCTCCACTGCACATTCCAATACGACGTCGCGGTCACCTCATACGTCCCCTTCTGCTCGTAGACATGCCCACAATCAGGAGATGCAACATTCTTCCCACCCTGCGACCTGGCCGCCGACCACGGCGTCCCCTTCCCACAGGTCACCACCGTGCCATCGCCCATGTCCCACTCCACACGGTCAACCTCCGCAGTCAGCGTCACTGTAATTCCGCTCCCCGAATCCGACGACGAAACAGGCCCCCACTGCTGCTGCGACGGCGTCTCCGCCCACATCCAGGTATTCCAGCCCACAAAACTCATCCGCACATCACTATCCCCGGCCGGAAACATCCCGAGCTCCACCGCCTGCAGATCAATCCGAGCCAACAGCCGCAATGCGACCTCCCGCGGATCGACCCGCACCGCCTCCGGCGGACCCGGCAACCACCGCAACGCCGTCATATTCGGATCTGGAAGAAGACCGAAACCGGGTCGCGTGCACAGATAAATCGCCCCATCCGTACGCCCACCCCACACAGCCTCCGACAACGGCGGCTGCGTCGGCGCCAACCGACACCACGCCCCCACCGCCGAACTCCAGGATCCCATTGGCATGTCACAGTCAATTGCCTTGCCTTGGTAGGAACACACCCGCGGCTGCGACGGAGGCGCAGGCTGTGGGCGCGGGCTCCCACCTCCTGAGCCATTCCCTGGCCTTTCAGTGCCTCCGCCAAGGGGAATCCAGAGAAGACACTCACCCGAAAGTTGATCCCTCTTCGAACAGATCGCATCGTCCGCTGTCGCGCTACCCGCGACAATGAGCATCAGTAGTGCGCCAAACAGGGGGCTCAGCCAACGCTTCAACATGGCTCATCACCGTTGCGAACGACTGCAACCCTCCAGACTCCGTCTAGCCCCTGCTCCATGGTCGAGACCTCTTTGAAACGCGGTTGCAGGTGGTCGGTAGGGAAAACCTCTCCGTCATACGTCACAACTCTCCCTTGGCTGCGGTCCACGCAGTAGGAGAGAGCCACCTGCGGCTGACCGCCTTCTCCTGTCGGCTGCATCTCGCCGATGGTCAGTGAGTCAAAAGACAGGCCTCCTCTGGATTGAATTCTCCGCTCACGGTAGAGCTGCACGGTGTCCAAGACGATGTTCTGCTCTTCCCCGGTCGTCACATTCTGCGTCTCGGTGAAATCGGTGTAGCCATCTGGATCAGCAAGATACTTGTCCATGACCCGCTGATACTCCTGCCAGGCTGCGATGATCGCCGCCGACTCCGGATCCTCCGTCGGCAGATCAGCCGGGTACGACTGGAACACCGACGGCGTGGGCGTAGGAGTGGGGCTGGGCGACTCCGTCGTCGGCGACGGACTCGGGCTCACCACCGGCGACTCTGACACCGTCGTCTCCACCGGCTCCGGGCTTGGGCTCGGCGACTCCTCATCCCCAGGCGAGCAACCGACCAGCAGCGCGACAACAGCTACGGAAGTAAGAACCAGCCGCATCAGAAACTCCGATCCACGTGGAGCTTCATCTAAACAAGCACAAGGGTCACTTTGGAACCCCTAACCCAAACCTGTGGATAACTTCGGCGTCGATGACGGGGCAATTCGCTGCACTCGAGGTGTCAGGCAAGCTACGGGGCCCTCTACTTGAGTTCCGCGCGACTCGGGTACGACGACTGCGCACCCCTCTTCGTCACCGCAATCCCGGCAACCCTCGAGGCGAACGACGCAGCCTCGGCCAATCCCGATCCTTCGGCCAACCGCACAGCCAGCGCGCCGACGAAGGCGTCGCCCGCGCCGGTGGTGTCCACCGCCTCCACCTCCGCAGCCGCAACGTGCACCGGATCTCCCCCGGTCTCAGCCACGAACGCGCCGGCTGCCCCCATCGTCACCACCACAGACCTGGCTCCAAGTTCCAGCAGCGCCGCTGCCAATCCGGCTCCATCCTCCGGAGCCCCGTCCCCCAGTAGCGATGCGGCCTCGGACTCGTTGACCACCAGGGGGTTGCACTCCGCCAGCAACTCGGCAGGCAGCGGGGCGGCCGGCGCCGCGTTGAGCACCAAACGGGCGCCGGGTGCGTACCACACGGCCTCCACCACCGATTCCAGCGGGATCTCCAACTGCGCCACCACCACCCGGGCGTCGGCCAGCAACACCTCGTTGCCGGCGACGACCTCGGGCGTCACCTGCCGGTTGGCGCCGGGCGCGACGATGATCGAATTCTCTCCATCCGGAGTGAGCATGATGATCGCGACCCCGGTGGGCCCGCCCACGCGCACCGTCCCCGAGAGGTCGACGCCGGCTCCGGCCAGTGAGCCGACGAGCAGGTCGCCGGACGAATCAGCACCCACGCAGCCGATGAACGCCACCGCCCCGCCGAGCAGCCCTGCCGCTACGGCCTGGTTGGCGCCCTTGCCGCCAGGGGTGAACGTCAGGTCTGAGCCCAGGATGGTCTCGCCGTCCACCGGCCGGTGCTCGATCTCCACCACGTGATCGACGTTCGCCGACCCGATCACCACTACCTCAGCCATCGCCTCTCCCTTCAGCCCATCATTATCTCTACCTCACAGGGGTGCAGGTGTGGATAATCCACAACGATGCCCTCTGTACGCAGAGATATTTCCGCACCGCTGAAGCACCACGCTTCGCTGGTTGGGCCCGCGAGTCCTACGCGCCGTCCTCACTGTTCGTGAGTCGCCGTGAGCCGAGAAACCACCCGGTTTCGACACAACCGCGCCCCTCGCAAACTCGGGGGCGGTTGGCTCAACCAGCGCTCGGGGGCAGTTGGCTCAACCAGCGCTCGGGGGCAGTTGGCTCAACCAACGCTCGGGCGCGACTCAACCAGCGCTCAGGGACCGGGCTCGGCGACCTGGAACGCCCTCACCAACTCCACCCGATGCCGCACGCCCATCTTCACGAACACTCTCGTCAGATGGCTCTCCACCGTCTTGATGCTCACGCTCAGCCGCTCGGCGATCTCCCGGTTCGTCAGCCCCTCCACCGCCAGCCGCGACACCTCCCGCTCCGACGGCGTCAACCCCACCCCGTCCGACGACGGCCTCAGCCCCGACATCGCCAACTCCCGCTCCGCGCGCTCCCGCCACGCCACGGCCCCCAGCGACGACGCCCTGGCCAAGGCCCGCTCCAGGTACTTCACGGCCGCCCTCCGCTGTCCGCGACGACGCAGCAGCGCCCCAACGCCAACTCCGCCCGCACCTGCATCACCGGCCCAGCCTCCAGGTCGACGGCGGCACGGAGCAGCGACTCAGCCTCGGTCAGCGACCCCCGCGCAACGGCAACCGCGGCCGACCCCCGCAGGCCACTCGAGGCCCCGTACGCGCTCAACCCCACGGCCCCGGGCCCGGCCAGCACGGCCTCCGCCTCATCGACACGGGGCGGTGGGCCAGCAGCACCAGCACCCGGCCGTCGAGGCGGCGCAGGGCATAGCGCAGCATCTGGAGGGAGGAACGGTCGCACCAGTGCAGGTCGTCTATGGCCAGCACCACCGTCACATCCTCCTGCGCGGCCAACGACCCCAGCAGTTGCTCCGCGTACCGGATCGACGACGGCGAATCCGCCGACACCGCCCCCGTCGCCCGGCGCAGGAGCTGCTCCGAGACGCCGTGCTCGATGAGCCGCTCGGCCAGGTCACAGGTCACGCGCCACACGCAACAGCGGGCTGCGGGACCGGCCGAAGCCAGTTCCACAGCCCGCTGCAGCAGCGTCGTCTTGCCCGCCCCCGCGTCGCCCTGGAGCCAGACCACCTGGGCCTGCCCCTGCCGGGCGAACGCGAGGGATTCCACGATGAGCCTCAGCTCACCGTCGCGGCCCACGAGCGGCGCGTCCATGGCGGCCTCCTCCGAGAGGGAGCCTCAGGCTACTCCGCCCGCACGACGGAAGATAGAGCTGTCACCAGTCGGCCAACCCCCTCACGGACCACAGTTGCCGGGTGCCCTTCGGCTGGCGGGGGCACAGGAAGGAATCCATGAACGTGATGGACTCGATGGCCATGGCGGCGCCGCGGCCCTTCGGGTCAAACGCTGCAGTGGAGAGGTACAGCGAGTTTCCCGGGCCGATGTCGCCGGAGATCTGCCACCTCGTCACCGCCTGGAACCTGAACGGCGCCACGCCCCGCGTGTCCTGGCCGGCGCGGTTCATCCGGTACACCGGTTCGCCCGGGTAGGGGAACCACGGTGTGATGACCTCGTCGTTGACGGCGTGCTCGCTCGAGAACTGCATGTCGCCCTCGTGTCGCCACGACGTGCCGCCCCACTCCGCGGCGAAGATGCCTTCCTCCGAGGAGTCGCCCACCAGCACGGCGATGCTCACGCAGGAGGCTCGCTTCATGGGCGGCAAGTCGATCTTCAGCGTGGTGGAATCGGTCACACCCTCCCCCCGGTGCGCCGGGCCGGGCTTGCCCTTGCTGCCGGCGCCCGGGTCCCAGAAGCTGGTGCCACCCGTGCCCAGCACGGGGTAGCGACCCTTGAGGAACTGGGCTTCCGGCCGGGTGTCCTCGTACTGGTTGAGGACGGTGGGCGGCAGGCTGAAGTCGCCCTTCACGATGGCCGCCGAGCCAGGCGACGGCGGACCGTCGACCCACTCGGCCGCGATCGGCACGCGATCCTCGTACCACGCGTCATCCCCGCCATAGATGTACTCCCGCAGCTCGATGGCCTTGGCGAACTCGAGCGCGTCGATGACCACCGGGTCGGGCGGATCCGTCGTGGGCGGGTCCGTCGGATCTGGAGGGTCCGTCGTCGGAGGGTCGGTGGGATCGGGATCAGGGTCGGGCCTGGGCACGGTGAGCAGGTCGTAGTAGTCGTAGTTCCAGTCGACGAGGTTCCACCGGAGGATGTCGCCCTCGAGGATGGTGAGGTCGGTCACGTCGACGTTGATCACGGGGATCTTCAGCGAGACCTGCACCAGCACGCTGCCCGTGAAGTAGATCTTCACCCGGGCCATCAGGCCGTTTGCCTCCATCTTGGCGTCCAGATCGACGCCGGCCTTCAGGCCGAAGCCCAGCGCCGGGCCGAACGTGTCGTAGAGCATCAACTTGGCCATGATCTCCGGCCCGGCGGCTGCGCGCACCTGACCTTGGAAGATGGCGTCGCTGTCCATGACGGGGTCGCCGAACTTGGTGGCACCGTCATTGATCGCGGCCCACTTGCCGTCCCTGTACGCGAAGCCGATCTTGAACCACGCCTCAGAGACCTGCGTGAACCCCAGGTGGAAAGCGGCCGACATCGAGACGTTCGCCTTGATGGTGAGGTCCACATTGAACGCGATCACCACAGGGACAGGCCCCACGAACACGGTCATGGTGGGGAATCTCAGCAGCGGGATGCTGCTCTTCCACTCCTTCTTCCAGGCGCCGTTGATGTCGAGGTCTCCCTCGAGCCGAACCTGCACCCTGGTCAGCAGCGAGGTCTCGAACTGCTTGACCACCGGATAAGGAAGGGGCCCAGCCCACGCCACGTCGACTTCGAGGACGAACACCACCTCCATGCCGATGGCGGACATGCCCTCAAGCTTCATGTCGTAGGACACGGCGCCCTTGGTGCCCTTGTCCTGCAGCTTGAAGTCCCACACATCGGTGTACTCGGATTCGCCCGTGGTCTGAGCCTTCGACGGCGGCGGGTCGCCGCCCTGATCGTCCTCCGGCCTGGGTGGGCGCGGGACGGGCATGGCCATCGGGCCGACGGCGGCGCCCCTCAGCGCGTTGACACTGGCGCCGACGCGTCCGCTCCAGTCGGTGGGCGGCTCGTCGATCTCGGTGTCGTCCGTCACGGCCTCCATCTCCGCCTCGTGTGGCAACTCGACGAACGCCTCGTCAGCGGGGACGACGGCGTGCCCCGTCAGCGCCACCCCGCCCGGTTCGGTGGCGGGTAGCTCGACGGGACGTGCGCCGGGCAGCATCGGCTGCCACGCCTCGCGCTTGACCTGGAGGAAGACGTCCTCCAGGGTCGCAGGGCCGGTGTGGACCACGAAACCGTCGGGAGTCTCGTCGACGGCGCGCACCCGCCGCAGGAACCCGTCGGGGGCTGCTTCGGTGACGTCGCTGACGATGACCTCTCCCGGCACGAAGCCCGGGTCGGTGGCGAAGGCCACGGCGTCGTCGGTCAGTTCCAACTGTTCGGGGTCGTCGTCGGAGCGGCCGAGGATGATCACGTCGTCCTGGATGATCACGGCCTCCGCACCGGGGATGGTGAAGATTCCGCGCCAGGTGGTGGCTGTGCGGGTGTCGTCGCGACCGATGAGCGTGAACACATAGGCGCGTTCGCCGGGTTCGCGGATGCCGGTGGTGAATTCCCACGTCACGCCGCTGGCGGACGGGCGCATGGTGGCCAGGCCCAGAAGGTGGCCCTGGAGGGTCACTTCGATGCGCTGCGGGGTGCTGGTGCGCAGATCGAGGTGGCCGGAGAAGGTGACAGTGAGGTGGTCACCCAGGTCGACGGGGCCCTGCACGGGCGAGTCGACGGTGATGGGGCCTTGGAGGGCAGGCGCACCGGCGTCGCCGATGAAGCTGCCCAACACCATCACCCTGGCGGTGGCGGAGCCGTGGTGCAGCACCATCTCGGCGTCCTCGATGGGGAGGATCACCAGTTGGGGTTGGGCGCCGGTGGCCGGGTCGACGACGGCGCCGCGGGTGCGGCCCGGGCGGAGGTCGCCGGCCTCGAGCGCGGTGAGCTTGGCGGCGGCGGCCCAGATGAGTGCCATCACGTGGCTGGCGTCGGCGCGGCCGTGCACCTCGACGGGTTTCGGGGTGGGGTTGGCGGTGTAGCTGATGGGCAGCTTGTGCGGCTCCGGCCAATAGGCCCCGGGGCCGTTGTTGGGGCCGGCGGTGGCACCGGTGACCCAGCCGCGCACGTGCAAGCCGACGGTGACGGGCACGCCCGCGGTGACCTCCACGTCGCCGGCCGCAGAAGGCGTCAGCACGGTGGAGAGCACGGTGGTGCCGGGCTTGACCGGCAGCGTCTGCGCGCCCACCTTGACCGTGGTGGCCGTGGTGGCACGCACGGTGAGGCTGGCGTGGACGGCGCGCACGCCGTCGGATGGGACGCCGCCGGCGCCGACGAGGCCGAAGGTGGCGCTGTCGCCGGGGCCGGCGCTGAGGAGGGATCCGTCAGCCGGGCGGGCGACAGCGGTGGGCAGCGCCAACGTGACGCCTGCGCTGGCGGCGGTGCCGCCGAAGGTGGCCAGCACCTCCACTCGTGCCTGCGCGGTGCGCGTGGCCAGGACGGAGAACTTGCCGCTGGTCAGCGGGACCAGCACCGTCGTGGAGGAGGAACGACCCTTGGCCACGTGGAGCGCGTGCGCGCCGGCGGCCGAGATCTGCGTGTCCACGTCGGGCGAGAACACGGAGAGCCGGATCAGCGCCGAGTGCATGCCTGCGCCGCCGGCAGGGAAGGCGACGGCCTCACCCCCGGGCAGTGGTTCGCCGCGGCCGGACGGTGAGTCGAGGGCGGGGACCATGTCGTCGATGCGCTTGGGGATGGGCGTGCCGTCGTCGCCGGGGGCGGCGTTGGCCGCCAGCGGCGCCATCGTGAGCAGCAGCGCGAACGCCGCGATGAAGGTCAGCAACGAGCGGATGAAACGGGCGATCATGTCAGCCCCTCCAGCTCGGTGCGCCGAACATCACGATGTGGTTGAAGACCCACTTGTTGCTCTGCGAGAAGGTGTATCCACCTGCAGGCTTCGCGGTGGCGGCGTAGACCGTGGTCATGATGTAGCTGCGGCAGGCGCCGTTGCCGGTCTGCGGGGTGTGGCATTCGGTGCGCCACTGGCGTCCTCCGGAGGTGAAGCCGGCCATGTTGTGCATGGCAAGCGGGTTGCCGTGCCAGGAGGCCTCGGTCATGTACGGGAGGTAGGTGAGGTTGTTGAACGCCCAGCCCTCCTTGCGCACGAAGCGGCCGTCCTCGAGCAGGACGACGGTGGCCCAGATCTCGGTGCGGCAGCGCTCGGTCTGCGAATAGGGCTGGCAGGAGGTGCTCCAGTCGCGTCCGTTGAGGCCCTTGCGGAGGCCCGGCAGCGTGTAGGGCGCGGTGCGCACGTAGGTGTGGCCGGGGTCGGTGGGCGTGGTCGGTGCCGTGGGCGTTGCGGGGGGCGGGGTGCTCGGATCGTCCATGCCGCGGAAGTTGAGCGTGGCGGCGTCCGAGTGGAGGATGCGGTCGCTCACATCGGCGAACATGACCGAGACCGTCGCCCTGGCGGGCGCGCGAAGGGCCACCTCGAGGGTGGACGGGCCGCGGTCGTGGACGACGATCCCGGTGATGCCGAACGGGCCGGTGCGCATCTCGACGCCAGCGCCGTCGAGGCGCACCACGGCCTGGGTGTGGGTGAGGCCTGGGGATTCGACGTCGATCCACAGTTGGGTGGCCCCGGGGGTGGCGGGCAGCGCGACTGCGACGAACCCGTTGGGTTTGATCGTCACGTCAAGCGCGTGCGCCGTGGGGATGAACCACGCTGCGATGAGCGTGGCGAAGAGGGTCAGCGAAATCGTTCGCCTTCGGGTGGGTGACACGTTGCGTCCTTTCGGGGGATGGCAATGCACCTACTCAGTGTTCGCTCCGGGGGCCCCGCGTCGCGTCGGGGTAACCCCTACAATCGCGGTCTCTGGTCACCGTCCAGCACGCTCATACCCGGGGCGTGAAACGTATCTCCACCGATTCGGGGGGTCGGTGTGGATTATCCACGCCGGCCCCCCGAATCGGTAGAGATGACGCTGATATCCCGGGTAACCTCGCCGCCGTGAGGTGGTGGCAGATCGGGAAACGCAGGCGGAAGCAGCCTGCCGTCGAGTTCGAGCGCCCTGAGGGCTGGGGCTCCCTCGATGGCTCCCCCGCCGCTCCCCAGGCGCCCACGCCCATGTCCACGCCAGACCCTGCCCCCGAGCCCCTCGATGGCTCCCCCGCCGCTCCCCAGGCGCCCACGCCCATGTCCACGCCAGACCCTGCCCCCGAGCCTGAGCCCCGGCCAGCGCCGCCGCCCGAACCTGCACCGTCGTCGCCCGAGCCTCGCCACGTCCCCAACCTGCCGCCCCGGCGACACCGCCGCACGGAGGTCGCCTCCATCGTCACGTTCATCGTGCTCGCGCTCATCGCGGGGTGGCTCCTGGTGGACCGGGCGCTGGAGGAGCGCCCGTCGCGTCCGTCCCTCTCGTCGGAGAGGAATCCAGCGCCACGCGCCACCGTGGACGCGCCCACCGTGTGGACCCTCAGCGCCGTGGATCTGCGCCCCGACCTCGCGGCGGGCATCTTCGAAAGTTCCATCGACGGCTTCCTCGACGATGCGGCCATCATCGACGCCGGCTCCACCTGGGCCGTGATCACGCTCGGGGATGACGGCGGCGACAACCGGTTGCACGGCCTTGACGCCAGCACCGGCGAGGAGCTCTGGACCCGCGACCTCGAGGGCGCCTACTGCTCCCCCACCCTCCTGCGCGACCACATCGCGTGCGCCGAGGCCACCGCGTGGGAGCAGGGGCAGGGCACCGGGTGGACGCTGCACCTCCTCAGCCCGGAGACGGGCGAGACCACGGTGTCGGCTGAATATGGCGGCTGGGTCGCGGGCATCGCGGTGGATCAGGATCACCTCATCCTCCTCGAGCAGCGGCTGCCTGCGCCGCACGCCGTGGTCACCGGGTTCGACGGCGAACTCAACCAGGCGTGGCAGCTCGACCTGTCAGGCGTGGAGGGCCACGACGGCCTGTTCTCCGAGAACCGCGTGTGGGTGCGGGCCGAGCGGTTCCCCGAGGGGCCGGCGCTGGACCGGCCGCGGTTCCGACGGGTGGGCGACGGTCTCAGCGCCCTGTGGATAGGCACCCGCACCGTCTTCATCGACGCCGCCACGGGTGAGCTCAAGGGCATGCCGTTCTGCAGCCGGCTGGTGGACGACGGGTCGCGGCTCTGGTGCAACGACGGCCCGGTCGCCATGGCCTACGACTACGATCTGCGTTTCGTCACCCGCACAGAGCGCGGCGTGCGCCTGGCGTTCCCCAAACCGCGCCTTGCCTCGGGACAGCGATGTGACCTTCCCCGCTTTCCTGGACGAGGACGGCACGCTGATGCACGTGGACAGCAACACCGGCGCCGCCGTCGGCGAGCTCCTCGATACCGGCATGGGCGAGGCGCTGGGCATGGAGGTTCCGCCGACTGTCACCACCGCAGGCGACCTGCTCATTGCCACGGACCGCACGAAGACCGCCGGGATCGACCCGGCCACCGGGGAGGTCCTCTGGGTCAACGGGTACGGCCTCCAACTCGGCACCACGGTGCTGACGGATGATTCGCTCCTGATCGTCGATTCAGACGTGCACGAACTCAACCTCGCCACCGGCGGCATCGTGGGCGCCTGGGATCTCACCCACGGATGGGAGATCCATGCCTTGCAGGAGGGCGTGGTATCGAGCTCGATGGATCACATCGCGTTGTTGGACCTGCCCTAGAGCCCGCCGCAGCCGGGCGACCCGTCGAGCCCGCGACACCAGCCACGGCCAACAGCGCCAGCGCCCCCGCCACGCTGAGCGGCCAGCCGCCGATGTCCCACGCGTGGCCCAGCAGAATGCCGCCCACGGAGGAGCCCAGGTAGTTGGCGACCATGGTCAGCAACGCGAGGAGCACCATCCCACCGATCAGGGTCAGCAGCACCGGGCCGGGCACCGTGCGCGCCAACCACCAGCCGGGGATGATGCCGATCAGCGCAGGCAGCGCCAGCCCGGCGGCCTTGCGCCACGACACGTGTTTGAAGGTGGACAGCAGCACCACGACGGCGACGCTGACGCCCATGATCTGGATCAGCGCCACGCCAGTGGCGGCGCCGAGCAGCAGGACGAGGGGCGGAGAGGCCACCAAGGCGTAGCCGAGGCCGGTGATGCGTTGGGTCGCCGACGCGAACAACACCGTGGCGCCCACGAGGAGCGCAAGCACCGCAACTGACACCGACGGCCTCCCTTGTCGACAGCCCCTCATCTTGCCAGCCTCCAGCCCACCCGCAAGAGTTCAGCTGCCTGAGATTTATCTCTACGAAATCAGGGGGTCAGTGTGGATTATCCACACCGACCCCCTGTTTTGGTAGAGATATGTCGCTCACCGAGGTGACAGGCTCACGGACGCTTCTCGGGCCCGCCGAACATGACGATGTTGTTGAAGACCCACTCGTTCTTCTGGCTGAACGTGTACCCGCCGGCTGCCTTCGGGGCGGCCGCGTAGACCGTGGTCATCGTGTAGCTGCGGCAGGCGTCGCGGCCGGTGGCGGCGGTGTCGCATTCGGTGCGCCACTGGCGCCCGCCTGAGGTGAACTGGCCGTTCTGGGTGGAGGCCGGGTCGCCCAGCCGGTTGCCCTTCCACGCCGCACGCGTCATGTACGGCAGGTAGGTGAGGTTGTTGAACGCCCACCCGGTTTCGCGGACGAACCGGCCGGCTTCCATCTTCACGACGGTGGCCAGGATCTCCGTGCGACACCGCTGCGTCCGGGAGTACGGCTCGCAGGTGGTCCGCCAGTCGCGGCCGTTGACCACGTGGTTGCCGGGCAGCGTGTACGGGGCGGCGGGCTTGAACTTCACCACCGGCTTCGGCTTCTCCACCTTGACGAAAGTGGCGCACTGTCCGCTGGCGGTGCCACCCACCACTTTGTCCCGGCCCTGCGGCGCGGCCACGTTGGCCTCGCATTCGAGGTTGCCGCCGATGGTGTTGTTGCGGATCGAGTTGGCCGCGACCCCCTTCAGCCCGCCGGTGTTGCGGGAGAAGATGAGGTTGCCTTCGATCGTGCTGTTGTAGAAGGCCAGCGACGAGCCACGGTTGTCAGTGACCGCGAGGTTGCCCTCGACGGTGCTGCCCCGCACCTGGAGCAGTGAACGGTTCCCGGTGAAGTTCACGTTGCCGCGAACCTTGGACCTGAAGGTGATCGTCGCCTGCGCCGTCGCGTTACTTACGGTGACGTCGCCGTCGACGACGCTCCCGTCATGGATGGACACGCTCACCGGCTCATTCACGGCGGTGACGTTGCCGGTGATGTGGGAGCCGCCCTGCGCTGCGAAGCTGCCCCGCTTGGCCTCGACGACGACGTCGCCCTTGACCGTCACGTCGTTGAGGACGCAGCTGAAGGCCGACTGCGACACCACCAAGTCGCCGTCGACGGTCTGGCCCCTCGTGACGTCCTGACAGTCGACGGTGGCGGCGTTGGCCGCCGGTGCCGCGACGGCCAGGCCCGCGAGGGCCATCGCGCCTGACACCAGAATGCTGAGCGTGCGCTTCATCCGGGATCTCCCACGTAGTTCGGTTGGGTCCCGTTATACCGCAGCGGGGTGCCATCGGGGCCTGTTCTCCGGTCCGCGGCGGCGCCGCCCTGCTACTCGGAGCGCTTGTTGCGACGCCAGATGGCGGCGGTGAGCACCGTGGCGAAGCTGCACCACAGCGCGTAGGGCGTCAGCTCGAGGCCCTTGCCCTGCTCCACGTCGCCGGAGCGCTTGGCCAGGCCGATGGAGCTGGCCGCCAGCAGCGCCGCGACCCCGGTGGCCGGGCCCAGCTTCTGCGCCTTGAAGAACGTCCAGCTCCAGCCCTGATTGAGCACGAGGTTGACGCCCAGAGCAGCGCGGTAGCGGTCAGCTTCGTCGTGGTCGCCCTGCGCCTCGAGCTTCTTGATGGTGCGTGCCGACGTCGCGGCGATGCCGGCGTACAGGCCCGTCCAGACGATGGGGAACAGCCAGCCCGGCGGCTGCCACTTCGGCTTGCTGAGGCTCTTGTACCAGAGCGAGTTGGTGTCGGTGGCGATGGATCCGGACACGGCGGTGGCCGTGGTCATGGCGAGGCTCTGGGCCCATGCCTTCTTGGCGAGGTCCTTCTTCTTCATGCTTACTCCTTCAATTGTCGACGGTGGGGGCACCGTCGCTGTCGGTCCCTGCGGTGGCGGCTTCGGGCGCGGGCTGCTGGGAGAGTTGGCCGAGGTGGTCCTCGAGCAGATGCGTCACGCGTCCGAAGAACGCCTCGACGACGTCCTGTTGCCCGGCCGGAAGCGACGTCACCTCGTCGTCGACGCGCCGCACGAGGGGCCCCATCAGCCCCATGATCTTCGGGTACACATCGGGCGCGACCGAGACGTGCACGCGGCGACGGTCTGCGTCGATGCGGCTACGCCGCACGTAGCCCGCGGCTTCGAGACGGTTGAGGATCGCCGTCGTGGTGGCGGCGGAGGCGCCGATCCGTTCGGCCAGCGCGCTCACCGTGGTGGGGCCGGCCGACGCCAGCATCGTGAGCGCCCGGTAATCGGTGAGGTTGAGGCCGAGGAGGCGCACCAGTTCGCGCTCGATCTCGTTGGAGAGGGTGATCACGGCTTGGAGCGCGTGGGCAACGGGGTGGAAGCCCGGCGTCGGCTCGTGGTCTGGGGTGCTCACAGCCCCACATTACCCCACTTCCATTGAATATCAAACCTATTTGACTATCTACCTGGCGGCCAGCGCTGGGGGCGCCAGCCCTTGGACGGAGGAGGCAGAAACGGGGCGACCTACGGGGCCTGGAACATTTCCCGCTGGAAGCGCTCCTCGATCGTCTGCTGCAGCAGATCGTCCACCTCCAGCTCCGTCACGGGAGAGCCGCCTGCGGTGGCGAGATGGCTCTGAGCCATGTCGACGATCCTCCGCACGGCCTCGTCCTGCGACACTTCAGAGGTGTCAATCACCAGGTCGTAACTGTCGTCGGACGCCCAGTTCTCGCCGTAGTAGCGGCGGACGAAGCGCGACTTCGTGTCCTGATCGCGCTCCACCATCTCCTGCGCGATGCCCTGGGACACCTTGCTGTCTTCCGTGACTCGCCTGATGCGTTCGTCAGTGGGCGCGGTGACCAGCACGTTGAAGACGTCCGAGTAGCCCTTCAGAGCGGCGAATCCGCCGCGGCCGAGGATGACGACGTCATATCTGGCGGCGATGGTGACAAGCGTCTTGTTCATCCATCCGATGGTCTGCATCGTGTTCTCGTTGAACAGGTCCATCAGCGACGGCGGCTTGTCGTAGAGCGATCCCAGCTGATTGAGGCCGTATTCGCTGATGACGGAGTCGATGAAGAAGCGATCGGCGAACTTCCAGCCCAGTTCCCGGGCGACTCTCTCGGCGATTCTGCCTCCGTAGGATCCGAGCTTGCGGGAGACGGTGATGGCGCTCATGGCCGACCTTTCTTTCGGTGCCCAGCGGTGGGCGTCAGGCTGTCCTTTCACTCTACGCGCGCGACCGCCCGCCAACCCGGGAAACGGGCGACAGTCGCGACGACGTGCTGGCGCTCTACCCTGGAAGCGTGACTGTTGAGATGATCGCCGCCCTAGTGGCCGGCGCCTTGGCCCTCGTCGGGCTGGCCGGCATCGTGCTGCCGGTGATCCCGGCCGGCAGCCTCCTCGTCGGCGCGGGCGCGTTGACCTGGGCCATCTGGGGCCACTCGCCGTGGGGGTGGGTCGCATTCGGCGTCGCGGCCGTGCTGCTGATCATCGGCGCGTTGAGCAGCCTGCTGCTGACCGGCCGATCCCTACAGCGCCACGAGATCCCCAAGTGGCCGGTGGCGGTGGGCGTCGTGTTCGGCATCGTCGGGCTGTTCGTGTTGCCGGGCTTCGGGCTGCCGATCGGCTTCGCGGTGGGCCTGCTGCTGGCCGAGTGGTACCGGGTGCGCAACCTCCGCACCGCCCTGACGACGAGCTGGCGCACCCTCAAGGCCCTCGGCCTGGGCATCTTGATCGAGTTCACCTGCGCGATGATCGCGACGGCGGCGGTGGGAGTCAGCATCGCGACGGCGTGGTGACTGTCCACGCCTCAACGCCCCCGATGGCTCACTTCTGTCTGCGCTCTGAGGCCACTGCAACCACCCACACCTCGCCGCGCTCCACCGCAGGCGACTCGCCGTCGGGAATGAAAACCGACTGTCCCCGTCCGAGTTCCAATCCCGCGAGCACGGCACCACCACTGTCCAGCGACACGGCAATTTTCGGTCCGCCGCCCGGCACCATGTCCCCGGTCACAAGCATGATCACCTCAAACTCATCTGCCGGCACCGCCAATCGCCCCGCGGCCCGCACATCGACAACGGCGGGCTCGACGCACCGTTGTCTGAGGTGCGGCACGTAGACCTCTGAGTCGATGAAGGTCATGTAGGTGACCCTGCGGTTCACTCCACGGCCCCCACAGCTGCGGGGCTGTGCGGATCACGAGGGTGTTCTCGCGGCGGTAGGTGGTCAGCGACACATAGCAGCCCAGGTATTCGTTCCAGGCGGCCGACATCTCGTTGGGCACGTTGTCGAACAGGCAGGCAGTCGGCGCCCACGTCGAGGACCATTCCGGCTCGATGTCCGGATTCTCGACGGTGGGTGCCGCCACCAGGTACTCGTAGGCCGCCAGGTCCTCGAGTTGCGAGGGCCGTGCCATCGGGCGCGACGAGTCGCGTGAAGTTGTAGTCGTCGTCGGCCCTGGCGATGCCCATGCCGTCGAGCTGGAAGGTTTCGAAGACGTCGAGCTTCTGGTCCATCGTGATGCGGTGGTAGTAGAGGTAGAGGCTGCCGTTCTGGTGGGTGCCGTGGATGGCCCAGAGGCGCTGGGTCGACTTGTGCTCGGGCGGCTCGAAGGCGATCATCTGCCGGGCACGCCGCCCGTCGGGCCCGGTCAGGTAGGTGAAGTCCTTGATGCCGTCGGAGATGTCCTGGAGCGGGACGATGGCGCCCGTGTTGGACAGCACCTCCATCAGGGAGAGGTACCGCACGGTTTCGAACGGGCCTTCGAGGGTGTCGCCGAAGATCCAGAAGGTCTCGTCGCCGGGGAGTTCAACGGAGGTGACCGCGTCCTGCCCGGAGATGTTGATGTCGTTGTCGAGGAACTGCACACCCAGGTCTCGCACCGAGGCGACCAGCGGGCTGTCTGAAAGGGTCTTGTTCCACGCTACCAACCGCTACCGCGTTGCCACCAGACCTTTGAGCCACTGGTGGATGCGCTCGATCTGATAGCCGGTGCCGCCCTCGTGCCCGTTGAAGGGGTAGACCTCGATGGCCTTCTCCCCCGCATAGTGACGGTAGGCCGAGTACACCGTCGACGGCGGGGTGATCTGGTCCATCAGCCCCACCGAGAACAGGCCGGGCATGGTGGCCCGGGCGGCCATGGACATGCCGTCGAAGTAGGAGAGCGTGCGCATCACCTGCGCGTGGCGCTGCGGGTAGGTGGCGAGGTAGTCGGCCACTTCCTTGTAGGGATAGGCGTCGGTCAAGCCGATGGCGCGGGGGAAGTTGCACATGAACGGGACATCGGGCGCGCAGCCGGCAATCTTCACGTTGCGGTGTCCCGCCAGCGCGGCGACCGCAAGCGCCATGGCCCCGCCCTGGCTGCCGCCCGTGACGAACAGCCGGTCCGCGTCCACCCGCTCGTGACTGGCGGCCGCCTCGGCCAGGCGCACGGCGTCGACGAAGAGGCGGCGGTAGTAGTAGAGCTCCGGGTCGAGGACGCCGGCGGTCATGAAGCCGGGAACGCTGCCGGAGGTCCGCAGGCCGGGGTCCTCGGAGCCGGGCTTCGGGCTGGGCGAGCGCCAGCCCTGCCCGCGTGCGTCGATGATGAACTGCGCATAGCCGCCCACGGCGTAGGCGATGTTCTCGAACGGCATACCGCGGCCGCCAGCGTAGCCGGTGTACTGCACGACGGTGGGCAGCGGACCCTCCGTGCCTCGCGGCAGCACGAGCCAGCCGTGGACGGTGGTGCCGTCGAAGCCGCGCCAGCTGATGTCGAACGCGTCGAGCACTGAGAGGTGGGTCTCGACCGGCTCGCAGATGAAGTCGAGCGGCCCGGACCCGTGATCGGTGAAGGTCTGGGCCCAGAAGTCGTCGAAGTCAGCGGGCTCGTTGAGCTCCGGTGCGAAGCGGGCCAGTTCCTCCGCGGGGAGGTCGAAGAATGCCATGGGTTCAGCCTAGTGCCCGCATGGCCCCTGAGCAGGTCGCCTGCGAGGATGAGCAGGGCGACACGACGAAAGGGCCCCGCAGCGTTTCCCGGCACCCTTCGCTGAGGCTGCCCTGCGAAGCAGGAGCCGGGCAGGTGCTCCTGCACGTGGCCGGCCGCGTTTGCACCCCTCGGACAGTCTCCCGCGCGAAGCGATCCTCGATCGTCTGCAGCAACAGCCGGCCACCTCGACGTCGGTCACCTTCGAGCCCTCCTTGATGCCCTACCACACCTGGGCCGCGTCGACGATCGGCTTGGTCTCCGCCTGCGACATCTCAGATCAGAGGTGTCGATCAATAGGTCGTAGCGTCGTCGGAGGACCATTTCCCGGCGTAGTAGCGGCAGACTCCCTGGGCGCGGCGTTCACGTCAGGTTCTTCGCTGCTCTACGCCAGCAACCCTCACCTGGCACCCGGTGCCACTCCACGGATGAGGCGGGCGGCGACCCTGGCGCCTCCCAACATCCGCAGCAAGATTCTCGTGTCGGATGAGGCCTCCCGAAAGGCCTGCTGCAGCGGCCCGTCTGAGTGCCACCCCGCATCTGCGAACAGCTCGGTGAAGATGTCGACATCCGTCCACGGGTCCAACCCGGCTGCCACGCCGAAGATGGCGATCAGCCCGGCGTCGACTTCAAAGTCGTACTTGCCCAACGGGACGGCCTCGGCGACGGATTGCCATAGCCGTTCGGGGTTGCCCAGCACCTTGCGGCCCTTCAGCGTCAGCACCAACGAGCCCTTGAGCTTCCGCACCAGGCCAAGCTCCATGGCCGTCATGCGCAGGTTCAGGATGGGCAAGGTGTTGACCTCGGTGGTCGGCTCGATCGGATACGCCCGCTGCGCCGCCGGCCTGAGGCCGGCAAAGAGTTCCTTGACGATCTTCGGCGGCAGATAGCCGGCCTGGGTCAGCTTGATCCCGTCGGCCCCCACTGTCTCAAGCAGGAGTTGGAGGTCGCCGCTGGCCTCCCGCAACTCCTCGTCGCCGGCGAGTTCCTGCCGCTCGACGGCGGCGGCCAACTGCCGCACAAGCGTCGGATGCTCGGCCGACATCCGCACGATGAGCCCCAGCATCTCGGGGCGCCAGCCCTCCATCGTCGGCCATTCGAGGCTCTCCAGCGCATCGTTGACCTCCTCCGCGTCGAAGTGTTCAGGGTCATACCCCGGGGGCATCCATTCGCAGAGCATCGACGCCCACTCAGGGTCGACGTCGTGCGCGCGCCCGGCGAGCACCGCCAGCAGCGTCTCGTACCCGGGAATCCCACCCACATCCTCGGGGGGACACGCGCGGGCGCCGGCCAGGCACCGCATCTCCGCGAATCTCCCCTCCCACTCCTGGACGGACTCGAGGGTGATGGTGTGCTCCCAGCCGTCGCCGAAGTCGTACTCGTAGTAGAGGCGGTCTCCGACGGCGGCGAGCACCTCGTCGAGGCGCACCTCCGCCTCGGGCGTGCCCTCGTCGCCCTCCTCGATGTCGAACGGGGTGAGGAAGGGTGCGACGTCCCGGTCCAGCTCGCCGGGCCCCATCCGGAAGGCGTGGAGATGGGAATCGGTCCAGCCCATCACTGCCTGCATCACATCGTGGAGGGCGGGCAGGGTGAGGTCGCTGGGCACCACCACCTGCCGCCAGATGGGCGGCTCGATGTCGTTCAATTTGATCCACAGCACGTAGGCGGCCCGCTCGGCACGGGGCTCGAGCAGCGTGGGCTGTTTCAACTCTGGCATCTCAAAGCTCGGCCCGACCCCGAGGCGAGCCAGCAGCCCGTCGATCCCGCCGGATTCGGCGATGAGCTGCTCGGCCAGTTCGTCGACCTGCCGCCGCCTGTCGTCGTCATTCGTCACGGTTACATCCCTTGCCCGACGGCGCCGCTTCGGCACCCATCCACGAGGGTAGTCTCCCGGGCAGGACTTGGCTCGAGCATCACCACACAGTGAACTCTTGCCACGCTTGCGTCCCGCCGAAAGCCACAGCTGACGCCACGGCTCCGGCCCTCAAGCACGCGGACCCGATCTCAGCCAGCCTTCGGAAGAGCCCGCCACTTGTCTGGTTCGAGAGCGCACGTGTCGCTGATCGCACCGTTCAGCTCGTACAACCCGACGCGAGGTGGCGGAAGCCAAAGACTCTCGCCAAGACGCAAGACTCGCTTAGATCTTTGCCCACCTCTACTTTGTTCCGGCTCACAATCATCGGCCAGCCGACTCCCGTCTGGCGGTCTTCACCTCGATGTACTTTGGCTGGCCTCTCGGCTCAACTCCTGCTCAAGCATGGAGAGATACTCATCAACGACGGCTTCATTCTCTTCACGAGTCCAGACCTGATGAGCCACGGCGCAAGTGTAGACATCCCAGTTCCGCCAGGGGCCGCGGACTTCACTCACCGCCAATCTCACGCTCATCCAGCTTCGGGAGGGTCGAGACCGCTAGCTAGGACCATGGCTGAAGTCCCATACCGCTGAGCCAAGGCTGCCGCAGTCTGCGGGTTCCGGCTCGTGCCCGTACACCCGGGCTCCAAGGCCGAAAAGCCGGTCTGCGATCGCGCGTCCGATCCCGCCAGCTGCACCTGTCACGAGAGCGCCGAGTCCTGCTAACGAAAGCGGCCCGGCTGGGTGCTGATCCTCATGCATCGTGAACCTCCCTTGGTGAGCATGCCAACTGCCTACTGATGCATCCGACGAGTTCCACAGGACGCCTTGCCCATGAGGAGGCACCGCTGGTTGAGTGTAGAACCACAAGCCCTCGTTGAGAGGTATGGGCTCAGACCCGTCCGGCAGAACCAAAGACTCGCATAGCTGCAGCCACGGCCTCCGACATACCGCGCATTCCCGCTTGCAGGCATCCGACAGGGTCGACTTCCCCCCGTCGATCCGAGAGGTGCTCACGTGCGCTGGCGGTCCACCCCAAATGCGAGTCAGTACCCTGGTTGATCTTCCGCACGCCAAGCTGGATAGCTCGCTTCTTATCCTCCACCGTGATCCCAACAGATGAAGCGACCACCCCGCCGGTAGCGTTGATCCGCTCAACCAACTGGGGAGGAACAGAAGAACTCCCGTGCAGCACCAGAGCGACATGTGGCAGCGAGCCATGGACTTCCTCAATCAGCTCGAAGTGCAGCTCCGGCTGCTGGCCAGGTGGGAACTTCACCGCGCCGTGACTTGTACCGACTGCCAATGCCATGGCATCAACCTTCGTCTCTTGCGCGAACCGGAGAGCGTCGGCCACGGTCGTGACTGCATAGTCGAAGGCACCGAACTCACCAGTGGTTCCCTCTCCTCCGCCGCCCACAGTGCCGATCTCTCCTTCGACGGTTACACCTGCGGCCTTCGCCAGCTCGACGACACGGAGGGTCTCCGCGATATTGGCCTCCAACGAGAGTGGTTCGCCTGTAGTGCTGTCGCGAGAAGCATCGCGCATCACGCTTGTGAAGCCTGCATCAACAGCTGCTTGGCAGTCCTCGAACGTGCGTCCGTGATCAAGGTGCAGAGCGACTGGAACCTCGGCTTCTAGCTCAATCAACTTTCGCGCCAAAGCCCAGAAGGTCGAATCAGCAGTCGGAGCCATCCCTGCGATCGCCTGCACAATCACCGGGCTGCGGAGTTCGTTTGCTGTTTGGACCACACAAGCCACCTGATCGACGGACGAGCAGTTGAAGGCTCCCACTGCGTAGCTTCCCTCCTCAGCAGCACTAAGGAGGGAAGCCATCGGGAGCAACAGTTGCTCAGAGGGCACGGTCGATACCGAGCTTGTCGTACTCGAGCACGTTGAGCTCGGATGAGAGCGAGTTGGCCGCCCATAGGACCTTGGCAGCGGACTCGACTGCCACGCTAGTCTTGAAGGCGGTACGAAGATCTGGGCCTGCGGTCAGAACTCCGTGATTAGCCCACACCACGGCGTTCAGATCACCCATGACGTCACACATCAGGTCGCCGAATTCCGTCGAGTTGGAGAGATGAAACGGCATGATCGGCACATCACCCTTGGTATAGATGACCATGTTGACCATAGACCCGGTGATGGGACGGCCCGCAACGCCGAACGCGTTGGCGTAGATCGGCTCAGTATGGACGAGCGCCTGGACATCAGGGCGGCGCCGGTAAACGGCCATGTGCACAGTAACCTCAGACGAAGGGTTATGCGATCCCGCAACCAGGTTGCTGTCCGCGTCAACTATAACCATGTCAGTCGCTGACATCTGGTCATACTCAAGGTCAGACGGCGTGATCATGAAGAGGTCGCTGTCGGGAAGGCGAACCGAGATGTTGCCCTGGGTGTTGAAGTTGAGCCCATACTCCATTGATTTCATGGAGTAATAGAGGATGTCCCGGGCAATGGGAAGGTACTTGCGGTCGAACACGAGGGTTCCTTTCATTTTCTGTTACCAAGAGAGATAGGAAGCCCGCTTGGCAGCGAGTTGGTCGTCGGGGGTGGGCGTGAGTCTTGCTCTGACGGGCGGCTGATAGCTACCCACGAGAGATTCGATGGCGCCTAGTGCTACCCAGGCTTGAAGAGCCGCGCCTTGCAGAGCAGCCTGGGCCGAGATGATGGAGAGAGTTCGTCGGCTAGCATCTGCCCGAATGGCGGTTGCATCGAATGAAGCACCCAACCCAGAGCAATGGATCTGTTCCGCTGCGCCAAGGATGCTGGCGGTCCTCTCGATACTGTCGTACAGCTCGAACCCTGACGCCTCAAGCATGGCGCGCGCCAGGTCTGCAACGTCCATATCGAGGCTGAGGTGCGTCATACTGGCCGTTGCCGTCGGATCGTTCCGGAACGTCGGTGCCCCTCCAAAGAACGGGAAGACTGTCGCCGGTGAAACTGGTCTAGCCGCTGCCTCAGCCACTAGTGACGCTACGGGGCGGGCACCGAGGCGTGCGAGCCAATCGAGCCCCCACCCACCAGCCGGGATCCCGACCAGCGACAACCACAGATTCTCGCGTACGGGATATGTGGGGATGGGATCGGACGACACCGATGGACGCCCAAAGCTGCCCTGGGTAAAGCACTCGGACGAACCTGCGGAGAAGATCGCGATCTCTTGCGGGACGCCACCGCCACCCCAGTACGCACATGCCTGGTCGTGGGAGCCGACGACGAGCGGCACCCCGACGGGCAGGCCAGTGAGCTCATGACCTGCGGCAGAAACCGCTCCAGCTAAGGATGCAGCCGGCGACACGGGCGGCATCATCTCTGTTCTGACCCCAGCCCAAGAGCAAAGGTCCTCGCACCACTCAAGCTTGCCAACATCGAACAGCCCGGATCTTGATGCCATGGTCCAATCGACTACGGGCGTCCCTCCAAGAAGTTCCCGGATGTAGGCGTCGAGAGCCACGATCCGGCCGCCACTTGGTTCCGTTTGGTGCTGGGCATGGATCTTGAAGATGGGGAACATGGCATGGAGGGGTTCGCCAGTAATCTGTTGGAACTCCTCACCAGTCATCGTCCGTGCGAGAGCATGTTGGCTGGCGACGCCACTGACGTCCATCGTGACCGGGAAGTCGAGGGGCGGACTTCCATCTGGATTCAGCGGGAACAGCACCTCTCCCTGCGAGGAGAAACTCACCGCCGAGACGTCGGAAGCCTCATTTCGTAGGAGGATTTCTCGGACGCTGTAAGTCACGGCTTGGACGACGTCGTTGAGGATGACGCGAGCACCGCCCCGCCCATCGAACTGAACCGCGATGTCGCGCCGTATCAAGTCTCGGATCTCCATGTCTCTACCGATGAGAGCCACACGGACACCAGAGGTCCCGAGATCTATCGTGACGATCACTTGATTGCTCCTGCCAGACCATTGACTAGATTACGCTGAACCAGCAGGAACACCACAACCATGGGGATCGAGATGAGCACCAGAACCGCAAACAGTGCGCCCGGTTGCGAGAGGTAGATGCCCTGGTAAGCGAGCGGGACGAGCACCAGCGGTTTCAGTGCATTGTCAGCAATCGACACAAGTGGCAGGAGGAAGTCATTCCACGTCATCATCGACTGCCAGACCACCACGACGGCTATGGACGCCTTGGCGAGCGGCAGGTACAACTGGAAGAAGATCCTCCACTTGCTGGCGCCGTCGACGAGAGCAGCTTCATACGTCTCGTCGGGGATTGCGGCAAAGGCGTTGCGGATCATAATCACTGCGAAGGGGATACCGAGAGCGGTATATACGAGGACGAGGCCAGCCAGGTTGTTGTAAAGGTTTAAGAACTGGAGGATCTTGTAAACAGCAACAACAATCGAAGCCATTGGTAGGACCATCGTGATGATCATCAGAGAGAACGTCACTGTCTTGCCCACAAACTTTAGGCGAACCAGAGCGAAGGCCACCATAGAGCCGAACAGCACCGTCAGAATCACGGATGGGACCGTTACGGCAAGCGAGTTAAGCAGGTGTTGCAGGATGGGGTTCTGCTCAAAGATCAGCGAATAGTTACTCACCGATGGCGAATTGGGCACTAGGCCCCATCCCGTGGTGGTCGGATCGTTGGTCGGCAGCAGAGACAGACTGACCACGGCCAGGATGGGCAGCACCCAGAGCAGCCCAAAAGGCGCTGCAAGTAGATGGAGCCATTCCACACGTCTACTCGGCCGCCTGGCGTTGAGTGCAGCTGCGTCAAACACGAGCGCCCCTTCCCTTGCGGAACCGGTTGAGTATCGAGTCGTCAGATTCCCGACCTGAGATGAAGCTAGCCCCGAACACCACCACCAAGATCAAAGCCGCGGCAACTGCAAGCACCAGCAAGACCATCGAGAGGGTTGACGCGTACCCGACGCTCTGAAGTTCGAAGGCCTGTTGGAAGGTGTAGGTCGGAATCATTTCGGAGGCATGGTTCGGACCACCCTTGGTGGTGGCATAGATCAACTCGAAGGTCTTAAGGGATCCGATGACGGACAACAGGATCAGCGAGAGATGCGTTGGTTTGAGCATCGGCAGGATCACGGACCAGACGGTCCGCCAGTATGAAGCTCCATCAATGCGGGCCGCTTCCAGGACGGAGAGGTCAATTTGCTGCAAGCCAGCGAGGTAGAACAGCATCGAGTAGCCGGACCACTGCCAGACGTTGATGAAGATGACCGTAAAGAGCGCGCTGTTGGGCATGCCAAGGAAATTCTGACCGAACCATTCGATCCCTGTCGCTTGGGCCAGGGCACCCGTCACGCCCCGAAAAGGGTCAAGGAGGCGCTGCCAGACAATCCCGATGACGATCGGTGAGATGACTACTGGCACGAAGAACAACGTGCGGTACACGACCCGCCCACGGAGCTTGGTGTTGAGGAGCAGTGCCATCAGGAAGCCGATGGCGGACTGCGGGAGGATCGTGAGGAGGATCCAGAGGCCCGTGTTCTTGAGGGTCAGGTGGAAGGTGGGATCTGAAAAGAGGGCCGGATAGTTGGAGAAGCCCACGGGGGTGGCTTCGTTGATCCCATCCCATCTCAGCAGCGATGCCTGGAAGTTGTAGATGATGGGGTAGGCAACAAACACCCCGAACAGGACCGCCGCCGGCAGGAGGAATAGATACGCCTCCCACTGGATGGCTCTTCGCTTCTTGTTCATTCAGAACTCCTTCCGGTGGGCCCGGTCACCCGGACCCACCGGTGACGATCACCTGTTGAGGACCTGGTCCTGCTTCTCCTGCAGAACCTCTGCGGCCTGCTCGGGTGTGTATTGACCGGTCGCGAGGCCGGCAAGAGCATCGGACAAGGCCGTGTCCATGTCGGGGGTGCGCATGTAGCGAGAGAACTTCACGTTCGGCATCCACTCCTGGGTCATGAGTTCCCAGACTTCTTTCTGATGGTCCGAGGTGAATTCCTCGGGATCGAGCCCCTCGACGGCAGGGAGGTCATTGAAGGTGTTGATCAGCACCTGAGCACCATCGCCCGCGATCCAGTCAGTGAGCACCTGGCAGGCAGCTTCAGGGTTGTCGGTGTCCGCAGCGATGCCGAGGCCCACGTCAATGCCTCCTACAAGCTGAGGCTCAGCCTCTCCGCCAGGAATAGTCGGGAAAAGGAAGGGGGTGAAGCCTTCGAGACCCTTTGACAGAGGAGGCGCATCGGCCTTCGCCGGGTCAGACTGCTGGATCCACCAAGCGCCAAGGGGGATGATCGCTGCGTCGCCGGCCTCGAACTGATTCGCGCCGTTCGGGTAAGCGTCCAGTGCCATGGCACCCTGCTGAGCAACATCGTCATCGAAAAGCTTCTGCCAGTAGCCCAGCGCCTCAACGACGCTGGCATCGGTCCACTTGGCGTCGCCGAGCTCTGCCTCATAGGGAATACCGGGCTGGATGTTGTTGGCAATCTGCAGGAAGACGACGTTGCGGACCCAGCCGTCCTTCGCCGGCAACATGAAACCTGCCTTTCCAGAGCCTTCAAAGGACTTGGAGACGGACACCAGTTCGTCCCAGGTCTCCGGCGTCTCTTGGCCCGATTCCTCCATCAGTTGATGGTTCTGCCAGAGGTTCACTGTCTGGACCAACAGAGGCAGGGTGTAGTAATTCTCGTCCCCCTCAGGGTTACCCAGCCTTGACTGCTCGAGCCCGATCGGGAAGAACTTGCTCTCCCAATCCGCGCCCCACGTGTCTTCTGCGCACTCATTCAGCGGCATCAACTTGCTGCGATATTGCTGCGTGAGCGCCCCCGGCTGCAGTCCGACGACGTCGGGCATCGTGTCTGACGACGCTCGGGTGTTGAGATCGACGAGGTACTCCGGGTAGTTGAAGATCTCGCTGTTGATACTCACGCCGTCGAACTTGGCTTCTGTCGCATCCACCATCGCGTCAGTGGTCTGCGCGATGGGGCTCCACGACCGGAAGGTGATGGCACCGCCTGAGGAGCCCTCGCCGCCAGTTTCCTCTGGCGGGGTTTGCGCCTGCCCTGCGCATGCCGTCAACGTTAGGGCCGCAACGCCAAGGCCCGCGAGGCCTTTGCGAATCGGGAACATGTCCACTCCTTTCATCTGGGCTTCGTTGCCCGGTGCCTCTTCCACTGTGTAACGGAAGCACGTGTACAGCGTGGCAGAAAACGATTACAGTTTCAAGAGGCAATCTAAGATCAGTTTGGGACGAGGAGGAGACCATGGCCGCAAAGATGATCGAAGTCGCCAAAGAGGCTGGCGTCTCGATCGCCACAGTGAGCCGGGTGCTGAACGGCAAGACGGTGCGGCCCGATCTAGCCGTGGCCGTCCAAGCTGCGATCAAGAAGCTGGAGTATTCGCCTAACAAAGCTGGCCGAACTCTCCGTAAGCAGTCGGCGGAGGTCATCGGGCTGATCGTGGCAGACATCGAGAACCCGTTCTTCACAGCCTTCGCTCGGGGCGTCGAAGACGTCAGCCAGCAGAACAACTTCAGCGTCGTGCTGTGCAATAGCGACGAGAGCCCTCGCAAGGAGGCGCGGTATCTACAGGTCGCGGTAGCTGAGCGCATGGCTGGCGTGATCGTCTGCCCTGCTGACCCGGCGTTGAGCCTGCGTGATTTGGCGCAGCAGGACATCTCTGCGGTCGTGGCCGACCGCGCTCTGCGAGATGATCTCGACCACGTGCTGCTCGACAACGAGAGGATCGCTCGCGAGACAACCCGGGAACTGTTGCGCAAGGGTGCGCGCCGCATCGCCTGCATCACAGGGCCGGCATCAACACAAACGGCGGTTGACAGAGGCAAGGGCTGGGCCTCGGCCTTAGCCGAGGCTGGTGTCGATGTGCCAGACGACTACTTGGTCTACACAGACTTCCGGATCTCGGGAGGTGTTAGAGCGGCCAACCAACTGCTCCACCATGGGATCCGCCCAGACGCCATCCTGGCGACAAACAATCTTGTCGCAGTCGGCACACTCCGTGCCATTGATGGGCAATCAGAAGAGATCCTCGTCGGCGTCGTGGGCGAACTCCCTTATGCAACGAGTTCTCCCGCAAACGTGGTCATGGCGCCCCTGCATCCTGCCGAGATGGGCCGGTTGGCAGCGCAGATGCTGCATGAGCGGATTGCCGGCAGCTATAAGGGGCGCGGCCGGACCGTAGTGATGGAGCCGTCCCAGCCATCTGACTCCATCTTCTAATCCCGATCCTAAGGTGAGTGTTGGCGGAGTTTCGGGTCGAACTCCCCAGCTCAGCCCACTTTGGGAAGGGCGCGCCACGTGTCTGGTTCGAGAGCGCACGTGTCACTGATGGCGCCGTTCAGCTCGTACAACCCGACGCGCGGGTGCCGGAAGCGGAAGACTCTCGCCAAGACGTAAGACTCGCTTAGATCCTTGCTCACCTCTACTTCGTTCCGGCTCACGATCATCGGCCAACCGATTCCGCGTCTGGTGGTCTTAACCTCGATGTGTCTCGGCTGGCCATCTTCAGTCCAGGACTCGATGTCAAAGCCGGCTCCGTCGCCGTCTTCGACACTTACATGCCTTACCCGCTCAGCGAGGTCGGCACGGCCACGCTCACGCAGGTGTTCTCGTTCACGGGATAGCACTAGGAGCTCACCGGCGAGTCCGAGCTTACGATTCGCAGCCTCGAGCGCTACGAAATCCGTATGCAGCGGACTTGGCCGCCTTCGCTGTTCCGAGAACTCGGTAACAGGCGGCTCGGAAACCGCCCACTGGAAGTCCACTCGCGGCAACGCTTCGTCTAAGACTTCACTCCTCATGAGCTCGGCCAGGAATGGCCGGGACGCCAACGCTTCGTCGAGAACCTGCGCCAAGTCCGCCTGGTAGTTGGCATAGGGCTTGTACCCATCAATGTATGGCGCATGAATGTCTCGCAGCGCCGCGCTCACATTCGCAAACTTGAACTCGACGGAGTAGAGCCCCCTAGAGTGGTGTAGCTCCCGCAGTGGCCGTGGCCGTCGATGACGGCAGGGCGGTCACCGTGGGATCCTTCGAGTTCACCTACCAAAGCTCTCTCAAAGGAAATCAACCACGATGACCGCTCCTCATATTGTCGACCCCGCCCGCGTGCTGGGCAACCTGCTGACCGAAGCATCCCCGGACATGATGCGCCAGCTCCTGCAGAACATGATCAACGCTCTCCTCTCGGCTGACGCCGATCTGGTGTGCGGCGCCGAGTGGGGACAGCCTTCCGCGGGGCGGGTGGCGCAGCGCAACGGCTACCGCCACCGCCCTCTGGATACCCGTGTCGGCACCGTTGATGTTGCCGTCCCCAAACTGCGCTCCTGAACCTACTTCCCCGAGTGGCTCTTGGAGCGCCGCAAACGTGCCGAAGCGGCGCTGATCACGGTGATCGCCGACTGCTACCTCGCCGGAGTGTCGACCCGTCGGATGGACAAACTCGTCAAGACCCTCGGGATCGACGGCCTGTCGAAGTCACAGGTGTCGCGGATGGCCGCCGACCTCGACGAGCACGTTGCGCAGTTCCGCCACCGCCCCTTGGGCGAGGCGGGCCCGTTCACCTTCGTCGCCGCCGACGCGTTGACGATGAAGGTCCGAGAAGGCGGCAGGGTGATCAACGCCGCGGTCCTCGTCGCGACCGGTGTCAACGGCGATGGTCACCGCGAAGTCCTCGGTCTGCAAGTGGCAACCTCAGAGACCAAACCGGCGTGGAACACGTTCTTCGCTGACCTGGTGGCCCGCGGCCTGGCCGGAGTACGGCTGGTGACCTCTGATGCCGACGCCGGGCTGGTGGAGGCGATCGCGGCGAACCTGCCCGGCGCGTCCTGGGCAGCGCTGCCGAACCCACTACGCCGCCAACCTCATGGCCGTCACGCCGAAGAGCATGTGGCCAGCGGTCAAAGCGATGCTCCACTCCGTCTACGACCAGCCCGACGCGGCCTCCGTCGAGGCGCAGTTCGACCGGCTGCTGGACTACACCGCAGAGAAGCTCCCCGAAGTCGCGGAGCACCTTGAGCAGGCCAGAGCCGACGTGCTCGCCTTCACCACATTTCCCAAGGACGTGTGGACCCAGATCTGGACGAACAACCCCGCCGAACGCCTCAACCGGGAGATCCGGCGCCGCACCGACGCGGTCGGGATCTTCCCGAACCGTGAAGCCATCATCCGCCTCGTCGGCGCATTCCTAGCCGAACAAACCGACGAATGGGCAGAAGGCCGCCGCTACCTCGGCCTCGACATCCTCGCACGCTGCCAACTCACCACCATCCCCAACCCCGAAGAGGAGGTGACCGAACCCCCCCGCCCTAACCGCCTAGACGAAGGAACCGCTACACCACTCCGCTGGACTTGACCTACTCAACCTCCGTGGTCAGTACAGCTAGTGATCATCTGCGCTCCGGATTCGTTCAAGGAGTCCATGACTGCGGCCGAGGCCGCTTCGGCGATGGAGCGTGGCATCCGGCGGTTGTTCCCTGACACCGAAGTTGCTCTACTCCCGATGACCGACGGGGGCGAAGGGACGTGTGAGGCTCTTCAGGCCTCGCTAGGCGGCGAGATGGTCTCCGTCCCGAGCCAGGACGCCTTGGGCCTGGAGCATCCAGGCGGAGTTCCTGTACGTGCCCGACCGGGCACTCGCAGTCGTGGAGATCGCGGAGGCTGCTGGAATCGAGCTTCTCGCACCGCACGAGCGTGATGCGTCCATCACGAGCACGACCGGGGTCGGAGAACTGATCCGCGCCGCTCTTGACCGCGGGGCGGAAGAGATCCTTGTTGGATTGGGCGGCAGTGCCACGAATGATGCCGGTGCCGGCATGCTGACGGTGCTCGGGGCCCGCTTCCTCGACGAGAAGGGCCAGGAGCTGGAGCCGGGCGGCTTGGCCCTCGCGCGACTGGCTCACATCGGTCTGGAATCCCTTGACGAGCGGCTCCGAACTGCGCGGGTGATCATCGCCAGCGACGTGACCAACCCCCTTCTGGGAACCTCGGGCGCGAGCCATGTCTTCGGACCCCAGAAGGGCGCTGACGTCCATGCGGTGGCCGCGCTCGACGAGGCACTGTCGCGATGGGCTGACATCGCTGAGGGCGCCACCGGTCGGAGCGTTCGAGAGCTCCCGGGTGCGGGCGCGGCCGGCGGCCTTGGTGCGGCCTTCCTGGCATTCACGGACGCCATCATCCAACCCGGTGCGGAGTTCGTGATGGATCAGCTCGGGATAAATGAACGGCTCTCCAACGCTTCGCTGGTGCTCACCGGCGAAGGAAGCTGGGATGCCCAATCTGCGGCGGGGAAGGCCCCTGCCGCGGTGGCCGCTCGGGCTGCCTCCAAGGGCGTGCCTGCGCTGATCTTCGCCGGGCGCGTGGGCCCATCCGACACCGATGCTCACCCAGAAGGCGTGATCTCCGTCGTCCCCATCGTCCGAGACGTGTGCGATCTCCAACAAGCCCTCACCAACGCTGCCGCGAACCTCGAAGCAGCGGTGGCGACCGCCTTGGAGATCCTGAGTCAACCATGGCAAGAAAAGTAACCTAGCGCCCACTCAGCCACTTCCAAAGGCGGCCTCATGGGTCCCCATACCGACATTCTGCCGTGGTGCCTGCAGCCCCACTGGGGCGAGAAATAACCGATCACTCCGGTCGGACAGAGGTGCTCCCCGCTCCACATCTAGCTCCGACCCAATGACTGCCCTCCCAGCCGCAGCGCAACCAGTGCGACGTGGTCCGGTTCATCACGTAACAACTGGGTGGAAGTAATCGAACAGAGCGGCCGGGATTGGTTCCTCGAACCTCAGCAGCATCGTCACCACAGGCAGCGTGGAGCCCTTGCCGTCGGGCATGGTCGCGTCCCGCGCTTCTGATGCGCGCGCCACACCCAAGTAGAAGAAGTCGCTACCCTCGCTGTCATCCTTCTTCACGAAGACGTGCAGGGTGACCCGGTTCTCCGCCATCGCCCGCTCAGCAGCCGAGTTCAGTGTGCGGCGGCTCTTGGTGAAGTACCGAATGGTCGTGGAGTCCAGAAGCGCATCCTCGTAGGCCACGCTCGCAGTGACATCGTCGGCCTTATGGAGCGTGATGAAGATCGCGCACACGCCCCTCTCCATGTCCACCTTGTAGCCGTACAGAGTCGGCGCCCAGCTACGAGGCTGGCCCAACTGCCGGGTGGTCTCCTTACGGGAATACTGCGCGCCCCTGGTGAAGGGAGCATCCAGGGCGTAGCGTTCCCCAACCAGCCGCCAGCCGGTCTCCACGACGTCGTCCACAGCCTCTCGAAAATCTGCGGAATCGCGATACGAGCGCAAAAAGCCGTCCACCAGCCTGATGCCCCCCGTGGTGTGCACAGCGATCGGTGACGAATGCCGAGTGCGGTCGACCTGCCCGTGCCGCACCAGCGTGAGGGAGTCCATCGTGCTCTGGACCAGATCGTCGTGAGCGTCCAGGCCTTCTGCCGCCAAAGCAGCGGCTACCTCCGTCCGGCTCATCTCGGAGTGGGCCACCAACTCGCGCAGCAAGACGAACTCGTGCCTGCGCTTGGCAGGCAGTAGTTCCCACGAGATCTGGTGCAGCCACAGATTCTCCTCGTCGGAGAACGAGAGCTTCTGCTTCAGGGCACTCGCCGCCAATTCCGGGAAGTGCCGGTCCCCAAGAGCCAAGACCACGGGATCCGCTGATTCGAAGTGCAGGAAGTCCATCAGCCGTGGAGTCCGGCCAACGCGATTGCGCATAGCGACGACGGCTGCCTTGAGCCGAGCCTTGCTACCGAGATTCACCTCCGTGATCGCCTTCAGCACGCGCGCCTGGGCGATGCGATCGAAGCGAACGCTAGACAGCCCGGCGATGACGCCGGACTCCTCCGACGAGATCAGGTTCCGGCGCAGCGATTCCTTGTTCAGCGACTGGTCGCCGAATAGCGCGATCGGGATCATGAAGTTGTTGGCGTAGTTGCCGATGAAGTCGATCACCACGAGATAGTCCTTGTCAGGCGCCTTTCGTAGGCCCCGCCCAAGCTGCTGGACGAACACGATGGACGACTGCGTCTGGCGCAGCATGATGATCTGGTTGAGCGTGGGAATGTCGATTCCCTCGTTGAACACGTCAACGGTGGTGATGTAATCGATGTCGCCGGCCTCGAGTTCCCGCACCACCTCTTCGCGATGCGCCACGCTGTCCTCGCCGTTAAGGCTCACAACGCGCAGACGCTTTCCGCGCAAGCTTCGCTCACTCAGCTCAGCAGCGAGCACCCTCGACTCGTCCACCCGACTGCAGAAGATCAGCCCACGCGGCGGCACGCCAGCCTGACCGTAGGCTTCGAGAGCTGCAATCACGTGATCAACACGCTCGTTAGAGACCAGCTTACTGAAGTGCGTCACGTCGCTGGTGGTCGTGCCGTCCTCGAACGTGACGTCAGCTACGCCATAGTAGTGAAAGGGGGCGAGCATGTCGTTTTCGAGCGCAGCGTTGAGCCTGATCTCGTAGGGCGTGATGAAGTCGAACAGTTCGAAGACGTTGAACCCGTCCATCCGCTCTGGGGTAGCCGTCATCCCCAGGAGGAAATCTGGAGTGAAGTGGTTGATCACCCTGCGGTGCGACTCAGCACCACAGCGGTGGGCCTCATCGAAGGTGATGTAGTCGAACGTATCGGGTGCGAAGGAGTTCAAGACGTCTGGTCGAGACAGCGTCTGCACCGTGGCGAACAGGTACTTCGCGTCCGTCTGGCGGGTGGTCCCTGCCAACTTCCCAAAGTCCGAACGCGGGCCACCGAGGACCTTTCGATACTCGCTGATGGTTCGGTCGAGAATCTGCTCTCGATGGACGACGAAGAGGAACCGCTTGGGCGCGACGGCTCGGACATCGAGTGCAGACAACACCGTCTTGCCAGTACCGGTAGCGGAGACGATCAAAGCTCGTCGAGCACCGCTCTGCCGAGCACCGGCAATCTCGATCAAGGCGTCCCGCTGCATCGCATTGGGAAGAAACGCCACGCCCTCGGGAAGATCCCTGACCGCGACCTCGGGACTGGCGGGGCGCGCACGCGGACGTGGTGGGGGAGGGACGTATCCGGCCGCGTAGTCGTCGATCCATTCCTGCGAGAGCGGAGCCGAACGCTCCACCTGCTGCTGGACCAGGTCGCTCAACTGTCCTCCCAGGTCGCTGTCTTGGGCGGCTGAGACTTTGAGATTCCACTCGTGGTTACTGACGAGCGCGCTCTCGGTGAGGTTGGAGCTGCCCATCATCACCGAGACTGTGTCGTCACTCTGGAAGATGTAGCCCTTGGGATGGAAGGCGGCTGCCTCGTGAATGCGGACGTCGATGCCGAAGTTCCGGAGGTTGAGCAGTTCCGCGAAAGCGGCAGGTGAGTTGAAGGCCAGATAGTCGGAGGTGATGATCCTGCCGGTGCCACTGAAGTCGAGCAGTTCCTGCTTCAGGAGGGCGATGCCCCGGGCTGAGACGAACGCGACCGAGAAGGTGAAGTCGGAGCATCGTGTCAGCTCCTCGCGGAGGACTCGCAGCGTGGTGGTGGATTCATCGTTGAGGACAACCCGCGGATGGAATCGTCGTGGTCCTGGAGTCGTACCCCGGAGGTAACCGAAGCGGACATCAAGCTCAAGGTTGCCTGCCCACGCGATGTCCATCGTCATGTCCGGTCGACAACGATCTGCGCAACGGCGGGGAGATCGGCCGGGGCCCACTGCAGCTCTGGCAGCTCTGCCGGCAGGCGCCAATCCAGGGCAGAGTGTTCGGTGGCGAGAGGCTCACCGCTCTCCAACGTGCAGTAGTACGTGGTGAGGTTCACGGTGCCGAAGTCGTAACGGTGACTGGCTGTGTTGATTAGGTCGCCGACGACGATGTTGCATCCAAGCTCTTCGAGGATCTCGCGCTTCAAAGCCTCTTGCGGCGACTCCCCTGGTTCGATCTTGCCGCCTGGGAACTCCCACATGCCCGGAAGCGATCCGTCTGGTCCGCGCTGGGCACACATCACCCGACCCTCATCCAGGATGACGGCCCCCACAACATTGATCTGCCTGTCCACGTACGCGCCTTTCAACCCGGCCAGGATAGCCAACGAATCTCCACCAGTGCTCGCCGCCCAGCAGCCCCACAGAGTCACGGCCAGAACCACTCAGTTCAGTGCCCGCCGGGGTGCGGCGGCCGCGAATCCAGCTCGGTCGCCGATGACAGCGCGGCGCAGGGCAGCAGATGCCCCCTTGCCGGACTCCCCTGCGGACATCTCTGGAACCGCCCCTCGAAGTCCTTCCTGCATCACGGCTTGATGAGTGAGTGCTCACTCACTACACTCGACTCGTGACCCGAGCTACCCCCATGCCCCCAGAAGAGCGACGCGCCTCACTCATCGAGGCCACCCTGCCGCTCCTCCTCACCCACGGCCCCTCGCTCACCACCAAGCAGGTGGCCGAGGCCGCAGGCGTGGCAGAAGGCACCATCTTCCGGGCGTTCCCCTCCTTGGGCGACCTCATCGACGCGACCACGCGCGAAGCCTTCTCCGCAGAACGACTCCGCGCGGAGATCACGGCCATCGCCCCAGGCGACAGTCTCTTGAAGAAGACCGAGACCGCGCTCACCGTCCTGATGCAACGCATGGGCGAGATCCGCAATCTGCTGCACACAGTTCATCATGGGTCGGGCTTGGCTGGGGACTCACCGGGTTTCGACACCGCTCGTAGAACTCGCGGGCTCAACCAGCGGAACGTGGTCGACCAGCGTGGGGGTTGCCTGCGTGATGAGTTGGACGCCCGGCGACAGGAACTCGACGCCTGGCTCCTCGAGCAACTCGAGCCCCACATCGACGAACTGGCTGCCACACCTCAGGAGTACATTGAACTCCTGCGCACCCTCGCACTCGGCCACGTCTTGAACCACGACGCCGCGCTCACCGTCGAAACCCTTGCCCAGCTCGCGCTCCACGGCGCCGGAAAGGCCAGCTAATGCTCTCCCGCCTCGCGCGGCTCATCAACCGCTTCATCCGCCCCTACTGGGGCCTCCTCACCATCGTGATCGTGCTGCAGACCATCGCCACGATCATGAGCCTCTACCTCCCCACCCTCAACGCGCGCATCATCGACGAGGGCGTCGTCGTCGGCGACACCGGCTTCATCTGGTCCACCGGCGGCATCATGCTCATCCTGTCGGCCGTCCAGGGCGCCGCGCAGATCGGCGCCGTGTGGGCCGGCGCGAACGCCGCCATGCAGTTCGGGCGCGACGTCCGCACCGCCATCTTCAAGCGCGCCCTCGAGTTCTCCGCGCAGGAGCTCAACACGTTCGGCGCCCCGTCGCTGATCACCCGCAACACCAACGACGTGCAGCAGGTGCAGATGCTCGTCCTCATGACCGCCGTCATGCTCGTCTCGGCCCCCATCACCATGGTGGGCGGCGTGTTCATGGCCCTGCGCGAAGACGCTGGCCTGTCCTGGATCATCCTGGCCGCCGTCGTCCTCCTGGGCATCGGCATCGTCATCCTCATCACCAGGATGGGCCCGCTGTTCGAGGCCATGCAGAAACGCATCGACGCCCTCAACCGCGTCCTGCGCGAACAGATCACCGGCATCCGCGTCATCCGCGCCTTCGTCCGCGAACCCCACGAGGCCCAGCGCTTCGAACGCACCAACGCCGAACTGGTGGACGTCACCACCCGAGTCGGCCGCCTCATGGCCTTCCTCTTCCCCTTCGTCGGCTTCATCATGAACATCTCGACGGTGGCCGTGATGTGGTTCGGCGCCCAGCGCATCGAATCCGGCAACCTCCAGATCGGCCAGCTCACCGCCTTCATCGCCTACCTCATGCAGATCCTCATCTCCGTGATGATGACCACCATGCTGCTGGTCATGGCGCCCCGCGCCGCCGTCTCCGCAGACCGCATCATGGAGGTGCTCGGCACCGAATCCTCCGTGGCGCCGCCCACCAACCCGCAGTCGGCGACGGGCCGCGGCGTCGTCGAGTTCGACGGCGTGACCTTCGCCTACCCGGGCGCCGAGGCCCCCGTCCTCAAGGACATCAACTTCACCCTCGCCCCCGGCAAGACCACCGCCATCATCGGCTCCACCGGCTCCGGCAAATCCACCCTCATCAACCTCATCCCCCGCCTGTTCGACGTCACGGGCGGCCGCGTCCTCGTCGACGGCGTGGACGTGCGTAACTTCGACCCCGAGGACCTCTGGGCCCGCGTCGGCCTCGTCCCCCAGAAGCCGTACCTGTTCAGCGGCACCGTGGCCAGCAACCTGCGCTACGGCAAGCCCGATGCCACCGACGACGAACTGTGGGAGGCACTCACCGTCGCCCAGGCCGCGGATTTCGTCCGCGAACGCGACGGCGGGCTCGAGTCGCCGATCGCGCAGGGCGGCACCAACGTCTCCGGCGGCCAACGCCAGCGCCTCGCCATCGCGCGGGCCCTGGTGAAGAAGCCCGGCGTCTACATCTTCGACGATTCCTTCTCCGCCCTCGACGTCACCACCGACGCCAAACTCCGCGCCGCGCTGCGTCCCGTCACGCGCGACGCCGCGGTCCTCGTCGTGGCCCAGCGCATCTCCACCATCACCGGAGCCGACGAGATCCTCGTCGTCGACGACGGCGAGATCGTCGGCCGCGGCACCCACGAGCAACTGCTCGCATCCAATGAGACGTATCAGGAGATCGTCGAATCCCAGCTCAGCGCGGAGGAGGCGGCCTGATGACCGACAACACCGAGAACACCAGCGCCAATCCCTCCCCCGACGCGGAGGTGGTGGTCAAGGCCAACGAACGCCCCGAGCACGGCCCCACCGGCCGCGGCCACGGGCACGGCATGGGCGGCACCGGAGAGAAGGCCGCCAACTTCGGCGCCTCCGCCAAGCGACTCGTGCGCAACCTGCGCCCCGAACGGTTCTGGATCACCATCGCCATCGTGCTGGGCACGCTGTCGGTGGCGCTGGCCGTTGTCGGCCCCAAGATCCTGGGCATGGCCACCGACAAGATGCTCGAAGGCATCATCGGCAAGCAGTTCCCCGCAGGCGTCACCAAGGAGCAGGTCATCCAGGGCGCCGAGGCGGAGGGCAACACCGACTTCGTCGACCTGCTGCGCAACCTCGATTTCGTGCCCGGCCAGGGCATCGACTTCGGCGCCATCGGCACCATCCTGCTCATCGTGCTGGGGCTGTACGTGGTGTCGTTCGCGTTCAGCTACGGCCAGGGATGGATCCTCAACGGCGCCGTGCAGCGCACCATCTACCAGATGCGCCAACGCGTCTCCGCGAAGCTGGACCGGCTGCCGCTGAGCTACTTCGACAAGCAGCCCCGGGGCGAGGTGCTCAGCCGCGTCACCAACGACATCGACAACGTCTCCCAGACCCTGCAGCAGACCCTCTCCCAGTTGCTCAACTCGCTGCTGATGGTCATCGGCGTGCTGGTGATGATGTTCTGGATCTCGCCGACGCTGGCGCTGGTCGCCCTGCTGACCATCCCCGTCGCCATGCTCATCACCGGCATCATCGGCAAGCGCTCGCAGAAGCTGTTCGCGCAGAACTGGAAATCGACGGGTGAGCTCAACTCGCACATTGAGGAGGCGTTCACCGGGCATGCGCTGGTGAAGGTCTTCGGCCGCCAGAAGGAGGTTGAGGCCGTCTTCGCCGAACGCAACGAGGAGCTGTACCGGGCCGGCTTCGGCGCGCAGTTCATCTCCGGCATCATCATGCCGCTGATGTTCTTCGTCGGGAACCTCAACTACGTGGTCATCGCGGTGCTCGGCGGGCTGCGCGTCGCGTCGGGCACGATGAACATCGGCGACGTGCAGGCGTTCATCCAGTACTCGCGCCAGTTCACGCAGCCGCTGACCCAGGTCGCCTCGATGGCGAACCTCATGCAGTCGGGTGTTGCTTCGGCGGAGCGGGTCTTCGAGCTGCTCGACGCCGAGGAGATGACCGGGTTGGTTGAGCCCGCGAGCTCTGCGAGCGGTGTCGAAACCGCCAAGCGTGGAGACAGGTTGCAGGACAACTCACCGGGTTTCGACACGACCGCAGCTCCTCGTTCCTCGGAGGCGGTCGGCTCAACCAGCGAAGAGGCGGTCGGCTCAACCAGCGAAGAGGCGGTCGGCTCAACCAACGGGCGGATCGAGTTCGAGCACGTCGACTTCTCCTACTCCCCCGACACGGAGCTCATCCGCGACCTCAACCTGGTCGCCGAGCCCGGCCAGACCGTCGCCATCGTCGGCCCCACCGGCGCCGGCAAGACCACGCTGGTCAACCTCATCATGCGGTTCTACGACATCAACAGCGGCACCATCTCCATCGACGGCGTCGACATCGCTACCCTCTCCCGCGGCCAGGTGCGCAGCAAGATCGGCATGGTGCTGCAGGACACCTGGCTGTTCGGCGGCACGATCTGGGACAACATCGCCTACGGCCGCCTCGACGCCACGGATGAGGAGATCCTTGAGGCCGCCCGGGCCACGTTCGTCGATCGTTTCGTGCGCAGCCTCCCGGCCGGCTACGAGACGGTCATCGACGAGGAGGGCAGCAACGTCTCCGCGGGCGAGAAGCAGCTCATCACCATCGCGCGGGCCTTCCTGGCCGACCCGGCGTTGTTGATCCTCGACGAGGCCACCAGCTCGGTGGACACCCGCACCGAGCTGCTGCTCCAGCAGGCCATGGCCGCGCTGCGCACCGGCCGCACGTCGTTCGTGATCGCCCACCGCCTGTCCACCATCCGCGACGCGGACCTCATCCTGGTCATGGAGGACGGCGCCATCGTCGAGAAGGGCAACCACGAGGAGCTCATCGCCGCTGAGGGGGCGTACTTCGACCTGTACCAGTCGCAGTTCGCCGCGGCCATCGAGTAGCCGGGCCGGGTTGCGGCTCCGTCTCAGGTGGTCGATTCGATGGCACACGGGTGAGAATCGGCCACCGGAGAAGACTGTCGGTGCCCTCCGATAGGTTGGCCTCGACGCGACAAGGAGGTGAACGTGACCGAGCCCACGATCAGCTTCGCCTGGCTCAACGTCAACTCGCCGGGCGAACTCAAAGCCGCCTCCTACCTCTCCGGCCCCAACGCCAAGCAGTACCGCTTCATCGTGGTCGTCGAGGAGGCTGCTGACCGGCTTGGCCGGGGCTCGAAGCCGCTGGTCTGCACGTTCGGGGTGCCGTCACTGGCCACCCACCGTCTGCTGTCGGCGCTGCCCGCGAAGCTGTTCGTACGCGCCGACGCCGACGCAACAGGCTGGGGAATACTCCGAGGCCTGCTAGGCCGATACCCGGAGGCGCAACCATGGCGCATGCCGGAGGGGAGCGTCGGCTACGAGGAAGAAATCTTGGAGGATCTGATCGCCGATCTCGAGCCCACCTGACGGCGTCCTGTTCGGCAGGAGGATGGGCCCGCGGCTCGCCTCCTTCTGGTCAATATCTGCGCGACGCAGAACTTATCGCCGATTCCTCCCGCCACATTTCGGCTCCTGTGCGACCCGGGGCGTCGATCCCGATCAGGCCGAGGCGCCGTCCGGGCACTGCTCCACGGCGAGGGGCACGTACACCGACAGGGTCACCCTGCCCTTGAGGCCCAGCTGGAACCGGACGCTATCGGCGCGGTCCGCGGTGGCGATGAACTCGCCGCCGGCTGTGGCGGTGGAGGCGTCAAACCCGTCGAAGCCATGCTCGGCGAGCGCAACCTCCAGGGCGTCGAGCAGACCTTCGAGGCTGACGTCTGCCAGGTCCCGCCCGATGGGGCCGATGGTGCTGAGCACGACGCCGCACGCATCGTGGGCGCCAGTTCTGGAAACGGGCTCCCACTCGACGGGGCCCACCTCGGGCTCAGCGGCGGTCTGAGCGTCGGCGAGGATTTGGGCGTACTCGGGCGCTTCGGTGGCGACCGGGCTGGCAGCTGGCTCCGGGCGCCACGGCTCCGGCGACACCGCGGGGAACGACGTCTGCGCCGGGGTCGACGGCGGGCCGGGCTCCACCGTCGGAGTGCAGGCGGTGACCGACAAGAGGCCCACCATCAACGCCGCCGCGCCACGCTTCATGGGCGGACCAGAACCCAGGCCAGGATCCGTCCCCGGGCGCGCATCGTGAACTCTGCCCCGCTGCGATCAGAAGTCGCCAGTTCGAGGTAGCCGCCCGGAGTCGCCTGGAACTTGCCCGGCGCGAAGCCGTAGCGCTCGAGGAACGCGTTGAGCTCCTCGCGGAACTCGTCGACGTCCACGCCTCCCATGGCGACACCGCTACCCGCCACAGGGCCCACACGCACCGCGCCTCCGTCGACGATCTCGCTATCGGCACGGGGCTCCCACAGGAGCGGACCAAGTTGGCGTTCCACGAACTTCTGCCACGCATCCAGCAGCGGACCGTACCGCTGCGAACTCACCCGCATGCTGTCACTCATTCTGAACTCCTCACGGGTTCTCCACCATCATCGTGCCATTCATCCACCGCTGGTATTCCTCCTCGGTGAGCGTGATCTGACCGGGGCCGTGGTGGAAATTTCCGCTGTCCTTGGGGTACTCGAAGCTACCGCCTTCCGGCCCCCATGTGTTGTTGAGCACGATCATGCCGTCCTCCGTCACGTGATCGACGGTGTACGCATGCCCCGGCACCACGAACTTCTCGGGTGGCACCGTCTCGTAGTTCTGCGTCTCGACGGCACCCGTCGTCGCCACCATCACTGCGCCGGGAGGGTTGGCCTCACGCACCTGGCGGATCTCGTCAAGGCTGGTGTGCTCCGCGCGCACCTCGTCGACGTCGCGACCGGTGATGATCTTCACCGAGGTGGGGAAGTCGTAGCTTTTACGCTCCGGGAACTGCTGGCGCACAGCCTGCTCGTAGATCGAGAGGAAGTTCGGCTCGCCCGTGTAAGTGTTGTCGGCACCCTCCAGTTCGCCAGCCGCGTTGCGCGGGATGTCGCGCGGATCGACGTTGACCTCGATGCGTTCACCGGTTTCCGGATCATGCAGGGTCACCACATAGCTGTCGGTGCCGGGATCCCAGCGCACGTTGTCGCGGATGACATCAGGATTGGCCTCGCCCAGCGCCATCAGTGGCGACAGGAACGCGCAGAAACCGTAATCGCCCTGCGCGCTGAGGGCGATCTGCTCGCGGATCCCCTCGTCACTCATGTCGAGGGGACCACCGTCGAAGTACGGCAGGTCGATGCGGAGGACCGCCAGCAACGCGAGCGCAGCCCGGCCATCGGCTGCAGCTGCCATCTGCAACACGAGGCGGATCCGCGCCCCCACAGCACGGTTCAGGGCGAACAGCTTCGGGAGTTCATGGGCGTGATCGACGAGAGCACGCGGACTTGGGAACGTGGTCCCGCCATTGGTGACGACGATGTCGTGTTTCTGGGCGAACGCCAGCAGATCCTCGAGGTTGCCGCGCCGCGCCACCATCTCGCTGGCGGCGTCGCGCACGGTCTGGGCGGCACCCTCGTAGATCGGGATGACGTCGCGAACGGCCTCGGCATGTTCGCGGTGCCGCGCCGCACTCATGTCGCCCACCTCGTCGCGCCACTGGCTCTCGATCACACCGGCCGTGCCGTCCAACTTGTCGGCATACGTCGCCTTGTCGGAGGCATCCTCCTCGAAACCGGCGGCGGCTTCCATCCAATCGCCCTCATTGAAGGACTTCAGATCATCAACCTTCACAGCTCCGCCTGCCTGAAGAAGCCGCGGGACTCGGCAGCGTTGTGATCCTCCACGCGCTCATAGCTGAGGGCCGAGGCGATGACCGCGTCACTCAGGTCGCGCAGCCGCTGGCCCAGGGCCCTGTCTCCGTCCGCGAAATGGCCCTGCAACTGCCGGATCGCGTCGGTGGTCCTGAAGGCCGGATTGCCCTCCGAGCGACCCTTCCTGCTCTTCGCGGCAACGGCGTCGGCGAGCTCGGCCAGCCGTCGGCCCTGTTCCCGCACCCCTTCCGGTGTGATGTCGATGTCTCCCATGGGGGAAGCGTAGGGAACAAGGGGGTCACTTGCGTAGTTGAAAGTTCAACCGTAGGATGGAGGCATGAGTTTGGCACCCGAGACCCACATGGGCACCCTGGAACTACGCGTCCGCGACATGGGCACCATGCTCAGCTACTACACCGACGGCATCGGTCTCGTGCCGCTCTCCGACGAGCCCGGCGCGGCAGTGCTGGGCCTCGGCGACACCCCCGTCGTGCGGCTCAGCGAAGCCAAGGAACTCAGGGCCGCCCCCCGCAGCGCGGCCGGCCTGTTCCACACCGCCGTCGTGTTCGACGACCTGCCGGATCTGGCGCGCACGCTGGTGTCGATGTACACAAAGTATCCCGAGACGTTCGCGGGCACGGGCGACCACCTGGTCTCGCAGGCCTTCTACTTCACCGACCCGGAGGGCAACGGCGTTGAGCTCTACCACGACCGTCCGCGGGACCAGTGGCAGTGGACCAACGGCCAGGTGCAGATGGACACCCTCCACATCGACCCCGAGCAGTTCATCCGCACGCACCTCACCGAGCAGCCGGCGTCGCAGGCCGGGTCGCTGGGGCACGTGCACCTCCAGGTGGGCGACATCGCCTCGGCGCAACAGTTCTACGTCGACGCCCTGGGCTTCGACCAGACCTTCGCCATGCCGACGGCCCTGTTCGTCTCCGCCGGTGGCTACCACCATCACATGGCGATGAACGTGTGGAACTCCGCCGGCGCCGGCCCCCGCACCAGCGCGCTGGGCATGGGCGTGGTGGACATCGTGGTGCCCACCGCCGACGAGATCGCCGCCGCGGACGAGCGCCTGCGCTCCGCCGGGTTCCGCCCCGCGCACGACGGTCGCACGCTCACCGTGCTGGACCCATGGCGCAACGAGATCCGCCTCTCCCCCGCCGCTGACTGAAGCCATCTATCCGGCAGGCCTGAATTATCTCTACCGATTCGGGGGGGGTCGCTGTGGATTATCCACACCGAGGCCTCGCATCGGTAGAGATAAAGTTCCCGCCCCGAGATCAACAGGTCGCGCAACAATGGAGGGCGACCCGAAAGGACCCTCATGACTGATCTCTGGAGCCAGGACCCGCGGCAGGCACTGCGCGTCACCGACGACTTCGACCTCGCCACCTTCGACCGCAACTCAACCCCCGGCTGGGACGGCAAGAAGAAGGACGCCGAGAAGCACATCGCCGCGCAGGAGGGCCTCCTCGACGAGCTGCAGGAGCGACTCTTCGCGCATGGTCGCTCCGGCGGCACCAAGAAGATCCTCGTCGTCGTGCAGGGCCTCGACACCGCAGGCAAGGGAGGGATCGCCCGCCACGTCTTCGGCCTGTTCGATCCCCAGGGCATCCAACTGCGCAGCTTCGGCGTGCCCACCGAGGAGGAGCGCAGCCACCACTACCTGTGGCGCATCGAGAAGGCCCTCCCCCAGCCCGGCCGGATCGGCCTGTTCGACCGCTCCCACTACGAGGACGTGCTCGTGGCCCGCGTCGACAACCTCGTCGACGAGGACGTCTGGTCCAAGCGCTACGACGAGATCAACGAGTGGGAGAAGAAGCTCGTCGACGACGACACCGTGGTGCTGAAGTTCGCGATGATGGTCTCCAAGGACGAGCAGGCCATCCGTCTGATGGAGCGCCTCGACCGCCCTGACAAGCGGTGGAAGTACAACCCCAGCGACGTCGACACCCGCGCCAAGTGGGACGACTACCAGGAGGCCTACGCCGACGTCTTCCGCCTCACGAACACGGATCACGCGCCGTGGATGGTGCTGCCGGCCGACCGCAAGTGGTACTCCCGGCTGGCGGTGACCGAGGTGCTGCTGCGCACGCTCATCGACCTGGACCTGCGCTGGCCCGAGCCCGACGAGGGCTGGACCCCGCGGGAGGAGAGGGAGCGTTTGGCGGCGACGATGTCACGCGAGGCGTTCGAGGAGAGCTACGCCGACACCGAGGCCACGGTGATGAAGGCCATCGACAGCGGCCTCGACGCCTCTGAGGACGCGGCGGTGAAGCGCACGGCGGACAGGCCGGACGCTGAACGGGTCGCCGCGGTGCAGGAGGTGCAGGCCAAGCGCATCGAGCTGCTGTCGGACCTCACCGAGACCCTCGCCCACAAGCAGGAGCTGCTCGGCGAGATGAACGCTGGTTGAGCCTGTCGCTTCCTGAGCGTTCGCCGACGACGAAGGAGCCAACTTCAGGGACCGACAGATGGGCCGCCTGGAAAGTCACCGGGTTTCGACACTGCTCGCTGCGCTCGCAGGCTCAACCAGCGACCCGGCGACGCTCAGGGAGCGACGAGTGCGTCGCGCTCGGCCGAGGGCAGGCCGGCGGCGACCAGACGCAACGCATCGACGCGGGCCTCAGTGGGCACGCCGTCGAGGAGGCGGGCGATGTCGCGGGAGATGACCTCAGCCTGCGTGCCTCGCGCGGTGTACTGCCACGCCCGGTTGACGAGTTCGCGGTCTGCCAGTTCCTTCTTCGCCAGGCGGTCCAGCACCGTCATCACGGTGGTGTAGGCGAGCTCGCGCTCCTCGGAGAGCTTGGCGTGCACATCGGCGACACTCATCGCCGCGGGCGAAGCCCACAGCAGCTCCATCACACGCTGTTCGAGTTCACCCCTGGAAGACATGGCCTAAGCATAGGCGTAACCAATCCCAGTTTTAGCGACATGTTGTCGCAATACGACGCGAAGTAGTACGGTGCGCTCATGGATCCTGTGATTCTGGCACGGTGGCAGTTCGGGATCACCACCGTTTACCACTACCTCTTTGTACCCATCACCATCGCCATGTCGATGCTGGTGGCGATCCTGCAGACCATGTGGGTGCGCACTGGCAAGGATGCCTACCTGCGGCTCACCAAGTTCTTCGGCAAGCTGTTTCTGATCAACTTCGCACTGGGTGTCGTCACCGGCATCGTGCAGGAGTTCCAGTTCGGCATGAACTGGTCGGAGTACTCCCGCTTCGTGGGCGACGTGTTCGGCGCGCCGCTGGCACTCGAAGCACTTCTGGCGTTCTTCCTCGAGTCGACGTTCATCGGCCTGTGGATCTTCGGCTGGGACAAGCTCCCCAAGAAGCTCCACCTGCTGTCGATCTACATGGCGGCGATCGGCACGATGGTCTCGGCCATCTTCATCCTCGCCGCGAACTCCTGGATGCAGCACCCCGTCGGCACCACGTTCAACAACGGCCGCGCGGAACTCAACGGCGTGGAGGGTTTCCTCGAGGTGCTCACCAACCCTGTGTTCCTCGTCACGTTCCCGCACGTCATCTTCGGCGCCTACATGGTGGCCGGCGGCCTCATGGCTGCCGTCTGCGGCTGGCACCTCGCCAAGATCAACCGCGACGGCGAGGCCAAGGACGGCGACACGCAGGCCTACCGCTTCGGCGCCAAGTTCGGCGCCTGGGTGCTCCTGGTCGCCTCCGTGGGTGTCATCGTCACCGGCGACCTCCAGTCGAAGATCATGACCGAGGTGCAGCCCATGAAGATGGCCGCCGCCGAGGGCGTGTTCCAGACCGAGGACAACGCGAGCTTCTCCATCTTCACCATCGGCAGCCTCGACGGCACCGAGGAGATCTTCGCGCTGAAGATCCCCGGCCTCCTCTCCTGGCTGTCCGGCCACGAGACGGTCAAGGGCATCAACGACCTCCGCGAGGAGTACGACTCCGAGGGCTTCCTCCGCTACGACGACACCAAGACGCTCCTCCAGCAGGAGTACGCGGAAGAGTTGCAGGCCAACTATGAGGTTGACCCCATGCCGAACATCCCCATCTCCTACTGGACGTTCCGCCTGATGATCGGGCTCGGCTTCGTCGGCATCGCCCTGGCCGCGTTCACGCTGTGGACGCTGCGTAAGGATCGCCTGCCGAAGTACGGCACGGTGTGGACCACGCTGATGTTCGCGATGCCGCTGACCCCGCTGTTCGCCAACTCGTTCGGCTGGATCTTCACCGAGATGGGCCGCCAGCCCTGGATCGTCGCCGGCGTGCTGCCCACCCAGGCAGCGGTGTCGCCGACGGTGACCGCAGGCGAGGTGCTCTTCTCCATGATCGCCTACACCCTCATCTACGGCGGCCTCGCCGTCCTGGAGGTGTGGCTGTTCCTCAAGTACGCGAAGGCCGGCCTCCCAGAGGTTGCCCCCGTCGAGGTTCAGAAGGATCCCGATGCTCCGTTCAGCTTCGCTTACTGACAGGTGGAATGAGACATGTTGAATCTGCTTGAAACCACCGCCCAGACCCCCGTGCTCGCCACGGTCTGGTTCCTGCTCGTCGCCGTCCTGTGGATCGGCTTCTTCTTCCTCGAGGGCTTCGACTTCGGCGTGGCCATGCTGATCCCCGTGTTCGGCAAGAACGAGAAGGAGAAGCGCACCGTCGTCAACACCATCGGCCCTCTGTGGGACGGCAACGAGGTGTGGCTGCTGACCGCCGGCGGCGCCATGTTCGCCGCCTTCCCGGGTTGGTACGCCACGACGTTCTCGGCGTTGTATCTGCCACTGCTGCTGGTGCTGATCGGCCTCATCCTGCGTGGTGTGGCGTTCGAGTACCGCTCGAAGCACCCGCACTCCAGCTACCGCAAGATGCTGGACTGGTTCGCCACCGGCGGATCGTTCATCGTCACGCTGGTGCTGGGTGTCGGATTCGCCAACTTCGTGATGGGCCTGCCGCAGCGCACCATCGACACCCCCGCCGGCCCGGCGCCGCTGTTCGACGGCACCTTCTTCGGCCTGTTCATGCCGTTCGCCCTGCTGGGCGGCGTGATGCTCGTGGTGCTGTTCCTGGTGCACGGCTCCACGTTCCTGGCGCTGAAGACCAGCGGCATCATCCACGAGCGTGCTGAGGCGTTCGCCGCCAAGGTCGGCTGGGTCGCCACCGCGCTGGTCGCACTGTTCGTGATCTGCCAGAACATCTTCTGGCCCGCCAACTCGGAGTTCGGCAACCTGTCGATCTACGCATGGATCGCCGGCATCATCGCCATCGTGGCGATCGCGGTGTCGACGGTCATGAGCGGCAAGGGTCGCGACGGGTGGGCGTTCATCTTCACCGGCCTCACCGTCGTGACGCTCTTCGCCGGCATCTTCCTGAAGATGTACGGCAACCTGGGCTTCGCGCAGGATGAATCGGTGGCCATCGCCGAGCGCCTGAACGTGATCACCGCCGCGTCGTCGCCGACGACGCTGACCATCATGACCTGGGCGGCTGTGATCTTCGTGCCCATCGTGATCGCCTACCAGAGCTGGAGCTACTACGTCTTCAGCAAGCGCATCTCGACGAAGAACATCCCCGACGAGGTCGAGGTCGCGGCGTGACGAAACTCACCTTGAGAAAACGCCCCGATGTCGTCATATACGCACGATCGGGACGAAATCCGAAGGTGAACTGACACAGGTCCACGCATGGGGCCCGCTTCTCCGGAAGCGGGCCCCATGTCTGTGTCTGCCGTCTTCCCCCGGGCTGGGGCTGGGTCCCACATCTAGATTTGGGGTGGTCCACCACCCTGAATCAAGGAAAGCGCTGAGTAATCCTCCGCTTCCTGAACCGGGTGCCCTGCGCCCTGTCGCTTGTGCTGAGCCAGTCTCGAGACACGAGCGACTCGTCGAAGCGCAGGACGCGCGGGTGTCGATTCAAGCCCCCAGTTGCGCCTAGCGCCCTTCGACCAGCCGCGGGCGGCTGGCTCAGGGATCGCACTCATCAGCGTCTCCCTAGATGTGAGGCATGGGGGCCGAGTTCAGCCTTCGATGGGGAACACCCGGGCGCCGGGCTCCAGCACCACCTCAGCCCCACCTTCGGCAGTACCGCGGACCGCGACCGACGTCAGGCCGCGCCATTGCCCCTGAAGCTCATCCTCGACGGCCGCGAGCACCTGGTCGGGGGTGACCTCGGCGAGGCTGAACGGATGGGTCCCCGGCTCGCGAACCCACGGCATCACGAGCACCTCTTCGGCATCGAAGGAGCGTTTCCACCGGGCGGCGCGTTCGCCGTGCGGATAGTCGAGTTCAAGCTCGGAACCGGCCGCCTTGTTCTGGACCAGCAACGTGTACGCCTCGTCTGTGATCTGCCGCGTCTCGCTCCACAACGTGCTCAGCGCCCCCGGCATGTCATCGCTCAGCACCTCGGGTAGCGGCTCCCCTCCCAAGTGGTAGACCGGCTCGGCCTCCGTCGGCTTCTCCCCGCACTCCAGCGCGTAGGCCACCGCCGTCTCAGACAGCACCATCGCCTTGGCCGACGCCCAGCCCTCGTCACACTCCTGCCCGTGGGCGAGGTCGAGGAACTCCTGCAGCGGGAAATCCGCCGAGGTCATTGACACGCTCCGGCTGCCGACCTCGATGTCGCTGCTGGGAGTCTCCACGACGGAGTGGTGGAGCTTACGCGCCACCATCTCGCCTCCTGTGGGCTGGAGCACTGCGGCCACCTGCAAGGTGTTGATCTCCACCTCCGAGACACGCTCGGCATCCACCAACGCCTCAGTGAGCAGTTCATCGGCCACCTCGAGAGAGGGTGCCAGCCCTCCGTCTGCTTGCGAGCACGCCGCGAGGCCCAAGCCAGTCGTCACCGCCAACGCCACGTGTCCAAGCCACTTCACGGTCATGCGGCAAGAATAGGGTCTCGTGGGTCCACGCTTGCCCGGCACACCGGGCGGCCAAGCCAGCTTGTACTGACTGCCATGCACAACACCGGCCCGCTCGTAGGCAGGGGCTCGACCTGCACAGCGAACTGTCACCGTGGGTGTTGTGGGAGGATGACAGGCGTGGCCGGACCGATTCATCCCAGACTCCTGAAGCGCGCGAAGGCGACCCGCAGGTTCCTGGTGGCCACGGTCGTCGTCGGCGTCCTGACGGCCGCGCTGCTCATCGCGCAGGCCCGGCTCATCGCCGAATGGGTGACCCTCGCCTTCGACATCAAGACCTTCCCACCGGGCTGGGGCACCGCGCTGCTGCTCCTCGTGCTCGTGTTCCTCGGTCGAGGCCTGCTCGCGTGGGTGAACTCCTGGCTGGCGCACCGCAGCGCGGCCGAGGTGAAGTCCACCCTGCGTCGCGACGTCCTCGCGGCCAGGCTCAAGACACCGGTGGGTGCCGCGTCGTCGTCGTCGCTGGTGAGGACGGTCACGCAGGGGCTTGACGCGCTCGACGGCTACTTCAGCAAGTACCTCCCCCAACTGGGGCTCGCGGCCACCGTGCCGCTGCTGGTGGGCGGCACGATCCTGCTGACCGACTGGCAATCGGCCATCATCATCGCGTTCACACTGCCGCTCATTCCGGTGTTCATGGCGCTGATCGGCTGGACCACGGAGAAGGCGACCCGGCACTCCTACTCCGTCATGGACCGCCTGGCCAACCACTTCGGCGACCTCATCGCCGGCCTCCCCACCCTCCAAGCCTTCGCACGTGCCCGCGCGCAGAAACGCGGCGTCGACCTCAACGAGGAGCAGTACCGCAGCGCCACCATGAAGGTGCTCTACATCTCCTTCCTCTCCGCCTTCGCGTTGGAACTGCTGGCGTCGTTGTCTGTGGCCATCGTCGCGGTGACCGTGGGCTTCCGGCTGGTCTACGGTCACGTCGACTTCACCACCGCCCTCTTCGTCCTCATCCTCGCCCCGGAGGCGTTTCTGCCCGTACGGCAGGTGGGCGTCCACTTCCACGATTCGGCCGACGGCGTGGCCGCCGCGGATGCCGCCTTCGAGATGATCGACGACGCGGCCACCCACACCGGCACCCAGCCGGCACCCGCGGGGGACCTCGCCTTGGAGGACGTCACCTACACCTACCCCGGCTCGGGTGCGCCCGCCGTCGAGAGGCTCAGTTTGCGGGTGGGGCCCGGCGAGGTGGTCGCCATGAGCGGCTCCTCCGGCGGCGGCAAGTCCACGGCGCTGGCGATGGCGATGGGCTACCTCACCCCGGACGACGGCCGGGTGACCGTGGGCGGCTTGCCGCTGACCGACATCGATCTCACCTCCTGGCGCTCCCAGGTGGCATGGGTGGCACAGGAGCCGGGGATGCTGAACGGCACCGTCGGCGACAACGTCGCCCTCGGCCACCCCTCCGCCACCGCGGCCGACGTGGCCGCGGCGCTGGCCGACGCCGGCGCAGACTTCGAGCCTGACAAGCACGTGGGCGACGACGGCGAGGGCCTCTCCGCCGGCGAACGCCGGCGCGTCGCGTTGGCCCGCGCACTGGTGCGGATCCGGCTGGGCGGCGCCCGCCTGCTGATTCTGGACGAGCCGACGGCGGGCCTCGATGCCCTCACGGAGGCCCGCGTCATCGACGCCGTGCGCGCCACCGGCGCGGGCGCGCTGATCGTCAGCCACCGCCCCGCCGTCCTCGCGGCGGCCGACCGCGTCGTCGCGCTGGTTGAGCCTGCGCGTTCTGCGAGCAGTGTCGAAACCCCGCAAGCTGTGCTGCAGGCCGATGCCACGCTTGGCCGTTTCGACACGACCGCAATCGCAAGCTCGGATGCGGCCGGCTCAACCAACGAGAGGGGCGACCGATGAGAAGAACCCTCGCGCTCGCCCGCACGCTGATGGATTCGGTGCCGAAGGGCCGCAAGCTGTTCATCTACGCCGTCCTGCTCGCCACGCTCGCGTCGAGCTCCTCGGTGGCGCTGATGGGCGTGTCCGCCTGGCTGCTGTCGTTCGCCGCCATGGCGCCGCCGGTGCTGTACCTGCAGCCGGCCGCCGTCGGCGTGCGCGCGTTCGCGATCTCGCGCGGCGTGTTCCGCTACGTGGAGCGCATCGTCGGCCACGACCTCGCCCTGCGCATGCAGAGCGCCCTGCGCCTCCGCGTCTACGACAAGCTCTCCGCCACCACCCTCATCGGCCGACGCCGCGGCGACCTGCTGACCCGCGTCGTCGCAGACGTCGAAGCCATCAACGACCTGGTCGTGCGCGTGGTGATCCCCTTCCTCTCCGCCGGGCTGGTCGTCGTCGCCACGACGGTGATGTTCGCCGTCCTGAACTGGCCCACCGCCATCGCGCTGCTGCTGAGCGCCGTGCTGGCCGGCGTGGTGCTGCCGCTGTGGACGCAGCGCGCCAGCCTCGCCGTCGACGAGGCTGCGGTGCCCACGCGGGGTCGCCTGGCCGACGGCGTGCGCGAACTGGCCCGCACCTCCACCGACCTCGTGGCCTATGGAGCCGACGACGCCGCGCTGCAGAAGCTTCTGGCGGTGGACGACGAACTGCGCGAGCAGGAGGCGCGCGGCGCGTGGATCCGCGGGATCGCGACGGCCGGGCAGCTCGTGGCCGCAGGAATCGCGGTACTGGCGGCGCTGTACTTCGGCACGCGGGCGCTGGGGGCCGGCGCGTTGGATCAGCGGATGCTGGCCGTGCTGGTGCTCACCCCGCTGGCGCTGCACGAGGTGCTCGGCACGTTCGCGCAGGCCGCGCAAACCTACACCCGCGCCCGCTCCTCGCTGGACCGGATCTCCGAGGTACTCGAGGCCGAGCCGGTGGGCACCGGCGACGTCATCCCAGGCGACGGCGACCCCGGCCTGGTCTTCGACGGCGTCACCATCGGCTGGCCCGTCCCCGGCGGCGATGCGGCGGTGGTGCAGGAGGATGTGTCGCTGACGGTCGCCCCTGGGGAGAGGGTCGCCCTGGTGGGGCAGTCCGGCGTCGGCAAGACCACCGTCGCCGCCACCGCCATGGGGCTCATTCCGCCGCTGGCGGGGCACGTGGAGCGCGGCGGGCGCGTCGGCTACCTGGAACAGGACGCGCACATCTTCGCCACCACGGTCGCGGAGAACGTGAAGATCGGCGACAAGGACGCCACCGACGACGACGTGACCGTCGCGCTGGCCAAGGCCGGGTTGCCGATGGACCCCGAGCGGCGGATCGGTGAGTCGGGCACCACGTTGAGCGGCGGCGAGCGTCGCCGGTTGGCCCTGGCCCGGCTGCTCGTGGGACAGCGTGATCTGATCATCCTCGACGAGCCCACCGAACACCTCGACCGCGAGACCGCCACCGCCCTGATGGAAGATGTGTGGGCCGCGTTCGAGGACCATCCGGTGCTGGTGATCACGCACGATCCGGACGTGGTGGAGCGCTGCACCCGCGTCGTCCGCCTCGTCCCTGAGGGTGCCCCGGCGAGGCGCCATGCTGACCCAATCGTGAGGAACGAACGATTGGGCGAAGTAAACGAGCCCGGGAACGACGAAGTGCCACCGCAGCCGATCTGACACCTGGGCAACGGTGGTTACAGTGCCACGAAAGCTGCGGGCGCCCCTCGTCGTCGCCTGGCTCACAACCTCGCAGGGCAACGCTCAGGGAACGCGGATTCCTGTCACGACAACTGACGGGCAAGTTCCGCGGCGGCCTCACGGGCCACCCCGGCCGCGTCGCCCAGTGCCCGCTCCCCCGCGATGTCCCAGAGGGCGACGGCGGGGCCTTTGAACCCGGCCTCCAACCGCCCGGCGACCAGCGCCACGGGGAGGCCACGCCCACGCTCGGCCGCGGTGTCGGCGGCGAGACGACGCACCACGTCGACCACCTTGCCGCTGACGGTCTGCGCGTCGAAGGAGCCCTCTCCGGTGATCACGAGGTCGGCCTCGCGGAGGGCCTCGGGCAAGCCGATGGCCTCGGCCACCGTGCCGGCGCCGGAGGTGGTGACCGCACCCCAACGCTGCAGCGCGAACCCCGCGCCGCCTGCGGCTCCGGCGCCGGGCGCGCCGGGGTCGCCGCCGAGAACCGACGTCCACGCCCCCAGGTTCCGGTCCATTTCAGCGACGAGCGAGGCCCCGCCCTTCTGCGGGCCGAACACCGCCGCGGCACCCTCTGGGCCCAGCAGCGGGTTGGTCACGTCCGACAAGATGAGCGCCCCGCCCGGCGGCAGCGGCAGGACGTCGGCCCAGTCCACCCGGCTGATGCCCTCCAAGGCGGCGTTGCCGAGGGCGGGATGTCGAGGTGCCTGCGATAACTCTTCCGATTCGGGCCCTCGGTGTGGATAATCCACACCGACCCCCTCCTCAGGTAGAGATATTTCCAGGTCCCCGGATATCCCCTCTCCGTGAGGGCGCGCCCCCAGCGCGACGAGCAGGCCCAGACCGCCGTCGGTGGAGGCGCTGCCGCCGATCGCCAGCAGCAACCGGGGCGCCCCCGCCTCCAGCGCCGCCCGGATGGCCAGGCCGAAGCCCAAGGTGTGCGCTTCGCGGGGTGCCAGGTGGTTGACGGTGGTCAGCCCGCAGCACTCGGCCAGTTCCACGACGGCGGCGCCGTCGGCCAGCCGCACCCAGGAGGCGCGCCGCGGGGAGCCGAGGGCGTCCACCACGTCGACGGGGATCCGCTGGGCCCCGGGGAGCGCGGCGAAGGCGTCAAGCGTGCCCTCCCCGCCGTCGGCCATGGGGCGGAGGATGAGGTCGTCGCCGGGGCGGACCTGCGCCCAGCCCTCGGCGATCGCCCGGGCCGCGATGGCCGCGCTCATCGTCGACTTGAAGGAATCCGGTGCTATCACCACACGCATGCCCCACGCTAACCCGGATCCGGCCCGGGCGAACACCCCGTGAGCAATTGGATAGGGTCACGGCGCGACACGCCGGGAGAACGCCTGTTTTTGCCTGTGACCCCATCCAATTGCTCACGGCGCCACCCGCCCCACCGCCGAGCCGGTGCACTCCGTGGGCGGGCAGACGGCTAGAGTGTCGGGGTGACTTCAGCGGTGAATGCCGATGGGCGCCGCCTCCGCGTGGCGCAGTTCATCGACAACTATGGCCCAGGCTCGAACGGGCTCATGTTCGCCGTGCAGCAACTCGAGGGCAACCTGCTCGACGCGGGGCACGAGGTCATCGTCGTCGCCCCGGCCGCGAAGGGCCCCAACCCGCATCACGGCCGCGAGGGCCGCAGCGAGATCCGCCTCCCGTCGGTTCGGGTGCCGAAGATGCCCACCCGGGTCGCCAACGGTCGACACTTCGAGCGCACCATCGAACAGATCGGCAAACTCAAACCGGATGTACTGCACGTGCACGGCTTCGGCACCGTCGGCGTGCTGGGCACCTGGGCAGCGCAACGCCTGGGCATCCCCATGTTGCTGACGTGGCACACGGATTTCGACGCCTACGCAGACCACTACTCGACGGTGTTGCCACTGTTGACGGGAGTGGTGCGGGCATGGGCGACCATCACCCGCGGGGAACTCGTCAGCCAGCGCGACATCCGCCAAGCCGAGGTGCGCTACGAAGACCGGGGCCGCTCCACCGCATCGCTGCTGGCGGTGTGCCAGAAGATGCTCGAGACGGCCACCCTGGTGACCACGCCGTCGCCGAAGACGGCCACCCGCTGCCTGCAGATGACCGACAAGATCAACGTGCGGGTGGTGCCCAACGGCGTCGACCCACTCCCGCCCGGCCCCCCACCGTTCGACCTGCGGGTGGTGCCCAACGGCGTCGACCCACTCCCGCCCGGCCCCCCACCGTTCGACCACCCCGACGGCCCGCTGGTGCTGTACGCCGGCCGGATCGCGCCGGAGAAGGGCATCCCGCTGCTCGCCGAGGCGTTCACATTGGTGCACGCGCAACGGCCCGACGCGCGGCTCTGCATCGTCGGCGACTGGCAGCGCTACTCCACCATCAAGCGCATCCTCTCGGCCGGGCGCGACGCGGGTCGCGTCATCCTGCCCGGCGAGCAGAAGCGCGACGACCTGGGCGCCTACTACGGCATGGCGGACCTCTTCGCCTTCCCCAGCCTCACCGACACCCAGGCCCTCGTCCTCCACGAGGCCGCCCTCGCCGGCCTGCCCATCGTCTCGGTCGACCACGAGCTGCAGCTGGTCATCGAACCCAGCGTCAACGGCGAGATCACCCGCCCGACGGCGGCGTCGCTGGCCGCCGGCATCATGCGGGTGCTGGACAAGCTGCCCGACGACGCCTGGCGCGAGCGGGCCCGCGCACGTTCCGTGGAGTTGGGCTCGCAGTGGAGCATCGAGTCGCAGGCCGCTGAGATGCTGTCGATCTACGCCGAGGTCGCCGAGACGGGCCCGGGCCACGCGAAGCTGAAGTAGTCACCGGGACTGGTCCCCGGGTGCGGACCGCGAGCTCGCGAGCAGGGCGACGACGAGGGGCGCCCGCAGCTGACCTGCACCTCAACCACTGGGTCGAGGCGCTGGACACGCTGCGCGGGTTTCGACACGCTGCGCCGCTCGTTCCTCGCAGGCAGCGGCTCAACCAACAGCTACTTGCCGGTCATGTCGCGGGGGACGACCCACTTGTCGAAGTCGTCGCCGTCGACACCGTTGGCCAGCGCCGACTCCTTCAGCGACGTGCCCTCCTTGTGCGCCTGCTTGGCGATCTTGGCGGCCTTGTCGTAGCCGATGTGCCGGTTCAGCGCGGTGACGAGCATCAGGTTGGATTCGAGGTTCGCCTGGATCCGCTCGTGGTTGGGCTCGATGCCGACGGCGCAGTGGTCCGTGAACGAGCGCATGCCGTCTGCCAGCAGGCGGATCGACTCGAGCACCGCGTGGGCCATGACGGGCTTGAACACGTTGAGCTGGAAGTTGCCCTGCGAGCCGCTGAAGCCGACGGTGGCGTCGTTGCCGATCACGCGCGCCACCACCATCGTCAACGCCTCCGACTGGGTGGGGTTGACCTTGCCGGGCATGATCGACGAGCCGGGCTCGTTCTCCGGAATGAGCAGTTCACCGATGCCGTTACGCGGGCCGGACGCGTACCAGCGCACGTCGTTGGCGAGCTTCATCAGCGCATCCGCCAGCACGCGCAGCGAGCCGCTGACCTCCACCAGGGAGTCGTGCGCCGACAGCGACGCGAACAGGTTGTCCGCCTGCCGGAATTCCAGCCCCGTCTCGTCGCTGATCTTCCGCGCCGCCAGGGGTCCGAAATCGGGGTGCGCGTTGAGGCCGGTGCCAACGGCGGTGCCGCCGATGGCGAGATCCCTGGCGCGCGAATCCGCGAACCTGATGCCCTCGGCCGCGAAGTCCAGCTGGGCGACCCAGCCGCCGAACACCTGCCCTAGGCGCACGGGGGTGGCGTCCTGCAGGTGGGTGCGACCCACCATCACCACGTCGTCGTACTCCTTGGCCTTGCGGTCGAGGACCTCGCGCAGCTCCGCGATGGCCGGGTAGAGCAGCGAGTTGAGTTCGCTGACCACGGCGATGTGCATGGCGGTGGGGAACGTGTCGTTGGAGGACTGGCCGCGGTTGACGTGGTCGTTGGGGTGGACGGGCTTCTTGGAGCCCATCTCGCCGCCGGCCAACTCGATGGCGCGGTTGGAGATGACCTCGTTGGAGTTCATGTTGGACTGCGTGCCGGAGCCCGTCTGGAACACCACGAGCGGGAAGTGGTCGTCGAGTTCGCCGGCGATGACGTCGTCTGCGGCCTTGACGATCAGCTCGGCCACGTCGGCGGGCAGTTCGCCCAGTTCGCCGTTGGCCTGCGCGGCGGCCTTCTTGAGGACGCCCAGCGCCCGGATCATGGGGCGACCCCACACGAAGGCGTTGCGGCCGATGTCGAAGTTGTGGAGACTGCGTTCGGTCTGCGCACCCCAGTAGCGGTCTTCTGCAACCTCAATGTTGCCCATCGAATCAGATTCAATACGTGCCATGACTCGACGCTACCCCACGGGCGAAAGCAGCGGACACAAAAAGGCCCGGCCCGCTGCCCTTGGGGGGCGGCAGCGGGCCGGGGGCTCTTGGATCTCCCGGTTTCCCGGGCGATGGATGTAACTGTAGTCCTGCGGCGAGGTCACTACAAACCAGTAACACCATAATCCGAACTTTTTTCTGAGAATCTCTCACAACAGGTTTACAGACGCCGCTTCGCGAGTCAGGCGCCGCTTCAACGCTGGGAGATCGAGCGGAAACCCTTCAACCTGAGACTGTTCAGGACCACGAACACACTGGAGAACGCCATCGCCGCGCCCGCGATCATCGGGGTCAGCATCCCGAAGGCGGCCAGCGGGATCGCGGCCGAGTTGTAGCCGAACGCCCACACCAGATTGCCCTTGATCGTGCGCAGCGTGGCGCGCGAGAGGCGCACCGCGTCGACGGCGGCGCTGAGGTCGTGACGCATCAGCGTGATGTCGCCAGCGGCGATGGCCGCGTCGGTGCCCGAGCCCATGGCGATGCCCAGATCGGCCTGCGCGATCGCGGCGGCGTCGTTGACGCCGTCGCCCACCATCGCCACCTGCTGGCCCTTGGCCTGCAACTCCTTGATGGCCTCCACCTTGCCCTCGGGGGTGACGCCGGCGCGCACGTCGTCGATGCCGAGTTCGGCGGCGACGGCGCGGGCGGTGGCCTCGTTGTCGCCGCTGAGCAGCACCGGGGTGAGGCCCAGCTTCTTGAGCTGCTCGACGGCGGCCGCGGCCGATTCCTTGATGGTGTCGGCCACCACCACGCGGCCCAGAATGCGCTCCTCGTCGGCCACCTCCACCACGGAGCCGATCACCTCACGCCTCCACGCGGCCCTACCGTGGCCGAGGTCCGCCATGAATGCGGGCGACCCGGCGAAGATCCTGCGACCTTCCACCACGCCCTGCACGCCACGGCCGGGCACGTTCTCGAAATCGGTCACCGGCAGCGGGCGATCCACCTCCGCCACCAGCGCGGCGGCGATGGGGTGCTCGGAGGCGGCCTCGACGGCGGCGGCCAGCGCCAGCAGTTCGTCGCGGCTGACCCCCTCCACAGGTTCCACGTCCACCACCGACATCTGGCCGGTGGTCAGCGTGCCGGTCTTGTCGAAGACGATGGTCTCGACGGCGCGGGCCCGCTCCAGCGCCTGCGGCCCACGGATCACGGTGCCCAACTGGGCGCCGCGGCCGGTGCCCACCATGAGCGCCGACGGCGTGGCCAGGCCCAGCGCACAGGGGCAGGCGATGATCAGCACGGAGATGGCGGCGGACAAGGCCATGGTCCAGCCGTGGTCCGCCACGAGGTGTGCCACCAGGGTGATGGCGGCGATGATCAACACCACGGGCACGAAGATGCCGGAGACCTTATCTGCCAGGCGCTGCACGTCGGCCTTGCCCTCCTGGGCCTCCTCCACCATCTTGGCGATGCGCGCCAGCTGCGAACCGGAGCCGACGGCGGTGGTGCGCACCACGAGGCGGCCGGTGGTGTTGAGGCTGCCGCCCACCACCGTCGCCCCCGGTTCCACCTCGACCGGCAGCGACTCGCCGGTGATGATCGAGGCGTCGACGGCGGAGCGGCCCTCCACGATCTCGCCGTCAGCGGACACCTTCTCGCCGGGGCGGATGACGATGAGGTCGCCGACCTCGAGATCCTCCACGTCGACGCGGCTCTCGGTGCCGTCGCGCACCACAGTCGCCTGCTTGGCGCCCACCTCGAGCAGCGCGCGCAGGGCGGCGCCGGATTCGGTCTTGGCGCGGGCCTCGATGTAGCGGCCCAGCAGCAGGAACGAGATGATGACGACGGCGGCCTCGAAGTAGATGAACCCCATCGCGTCCTGCTGCGACAGGTTGAACTCGAAGCCGTGCTTCATGCCGATCTCGCCGGCGTGGCCGAAGATCATCGCGTAGAGCGACCAGGCGAACGCGGTGAGCGTGCCCAGCGTCACCAGGGTGTCCATCGTGGTGGCGCCGTGGCGCAGGTTGGTGAAGGTGGCCTTGTGGAAGGAGCGGCCCAACCACAACACCACGACGCTCGAGAGCGCCAGCGCCGCCCACTGCCAGCCCGGGAACTGCAAGGCCGGGATCATTGAGACCAGCACCACGGGGATGCTGAGCGCGAAGGACCAGATGACGCGCGGCTTGAGCGCGGCGGCCTCGTCGCTCTTCTGCTCGATGGGCACCGGGAGCGTGGCGCCGTAACCGGACTTCTCGACGACGGCGATGAGGTCTTCCGCGGTGAGGGTGGAAGGGGCCTCGACGGTGGCCTTCTCCGTGGAGTAGTTCACCGAGGCGGTCACACCGTCTACCTTGTTGAGCTTCTTCTCGATCCGGGCCGCGCAGGAGGCGCAGGTCATGCCCTGGATATCGAGTTGGATCTTGTTGGCGCTCTGGTATTTCTCAGCGCCGGGGGTGGTTGTGGTGGACACGGGTCCTCCGTTTTCAGGCGTGCCGAATAGAGCCCCGCCGCCCAGCGGCGGGGCGGGTGTGATCAGTGGTTCAGGCTTCGACGACGGTGTAGTCGCCGGCTTCCTTGACCGCTTCGAGGATGGTGTCGAAGGGGATGCGCTCGTCGGATTCCACCGACATGGCGCCGCCGTCGAGGACGATGTTGACGCTCTTGACGCCGTCGATGTCCGAGACCTCTTCGGTGACGTGGTTGACGCAGTTGCCGCAGGTCATGCCCGAGACGGTGTAGTTCGTGATCATTGCTGGATCCTTTCGTGGTGGCTAGCGGGTGAGGCGCTTGATCGCCTGCATCGCTTCGTCGATCTTCTCTGCGCCCTCCGGCCCGCCCTTGCGGGCGGCATCAGCGACGCAGTGGGTGAGGTGGTCCTCGAGCAGCCCGAGCGACACGGCCTTGAGCGCCGAGGTCACCGCGGTGACCTGGGTCAGGATGTCGATGCAGTACTGGTCCTCGTCCACCATGCGGGCGAGGCCCCGCACCTGTCCCTCCACCAGCTTCAGCCGGCGCAGGTAGGCGGCCTTCTCCGGCGTGTAGCCGTGGGAGTGGCAGGTCTCTGTTGTTGTCATGGCACCTCCTCTGTGACCGACTATACCCCCCGGGGGTAATGAAATCCAATCTTCATCCATCATTCCACTCGCCAGTCACGACGGTGCGGCCGGGGTGCGCTAGCCCCGGCGGCTCGCGCGGCGCGGGCGCCGCCCACAGTGAGCAGGCGATGTCCACAAACAACCCACAGGGGTTGTGGATAACTTCGCCGGTTTCTCGTGAACAGGGGGCGAACTGGCCCTCATACCACGACCCGCGCCCTGCGCTCAAACCGGCCCACCAAAGGAGCATCACCCATAGTCAACCGTGCTTTGTCCAGCACGCCCCAGGTCCGGAGGGGCGACACGACGACAAAGTGAAGCCGTCACCGGGGTCCAGTGTGGACAAACTGTGGAGAATTCCCCAGGGCAACAGGTTTATAACGATTTGATAACGGGCCTTTCATGCTCAACAACAGGGTGTTCCACAGCCCCTACGCCGTGCGACGCAGGTTGTCCACACCCCGTCCACAGGCTGTCCCCAGGGTTGCGCACAGGCCCCGCGCCGTCGTCGGAGGAAGTCGGAGGAAACTGTCTGAGGCGTGGCTTAGCCTTGGGTCGAGGTTTGGAAAGGGGTGCATCAGATGACGGCGCAGACACAGCCGGCGGTCTACGACGACCGCGAGCTCGATCGCACTCCCCCGCAGGATTTGGCCGCCGAGCAGAGCGTGCTGGGCGCCATGATGATGTCGAAGGACGCCATCTCCGACGTGGTGGAGGTGGTGCGCGGCGCGGATTTCTACCGCCCCAACCACGAGTCGATCTTCGAGGCCATCATCAACCTCTACGGCCGCGGCGAGCCTGCTGATCCCATCACGGTGGCCGGTGAACTCGGCAAGACGGGCCTACTGTCGAAGGTGGGCGGTGCGGTCTACCTGCACGATCTGCTCTCCAGCGTCTCCATCGCCGCCAACGCCCCGTACTACGCGGAGATCGTGCGTGACAAGGCCGTGCTGCGTCGCCTGGTCAATGCCTCAATCCGCATCGCCCAGCTCGGCTACGGCGGCCAGGGCGAGGTGGACAAGATCGTCGACGAGGCGCAGCAGACCCTCTTCGAGGTGACGGATCGCAACTCGTCGGAGGATTACAAGTCACTGCGCGAGTTGCTGGAGCCCACGTTCGACGAGATGGAGGCCATCGCCAACTCCGGAGACGCGCTCTCCGGCGTGCCCACCGGCTTCACAGAACTGGACCGGATCACCAACGGCCTGCATGCCGGGCAGATGATCATCGTCGCGGCGCGCCCCGGCGTCGGAAAGTCGACGTTCGCGCTGGACGTGTGCCGCTCCGCCGCCATCCACCACAACCTGCCCGCCGCGTTCTTCTCGCTCGAGATGAGCCGCACGGAGATCGTGATGAAGATCCTCTCCGCCGAAGCCTCGGTACCCCTGGGGCGTATCCGCGGCGGCAAGATGGACGAGAACGACTGGCAGCGCGTCACAGACAAATCGGCCATCCTCGCGGAGAAGAACTTCTTCATCGACGATTCGCCCAACCTCACCATGATGGAGATCCGCGCGAAGGCGCGCCGCCTGAAGCAGCGCCACGATCTGCAGCTCGTCGCCATCGACTACATCCAGCTGATGACATCGGGCAAGAAGGTGGAGTCGCGCCAGTTGGAGGTCTCCGAGTTCTCCCGCCAGATCAAGCTCCTCGCCAAGGAGTTGGAGATCCCGGTCATCGCCCTGTCGCAGCTGTCGCGTAACACGGAGCAGCGCAAGGACGGCATCCCCCAGTTGTCAGACCTGCGAGAGTCCGGCTCGCTGGAGCAGGATGCAGATATCGTGCTCATGCTGCACCGCCCGGAGATGTACTCGCAGAACCCCTCCGACGAGGAGCGCGGCCTCGCGGCCTTCCACATCCCGAAGCACCGAAACGGCGAGACCGGCAAGATCGACGCCCTGTTCCAGGGTCATTACAGTCGCTTCACCAACGCCCCCATGTGATCGCCGCCAGCACCTCACCTTCTGCTGCAGACGGCAACGGTGCTGTATCGGTTACCCGGCCTACCAGACGGCTGTTGCTCTTCGGGCTGCCGACGCTCGAAGCGCTGATCCGGTAGCCCCCTCACACATGGCGCTGCCAGCAGCGGCGGGTAGCGTAGCGCCATGGCCCTGACCGAGTACCACCGCGTGGATCCCGCAGACATGCATCCGGCGCTCGCGCTGGCCCGGTTCGGGAAACGACGCACGGCGGACCTGTTCGTGGGCTTCTGGCTGGCGCTGCTCGTCGAGGCGCAGCAGATCCGCCCCAGCGTGCGCGGCGCCGCCCGGCACGCCGAGAAGTTCCTCACCGGCCGCGACGTCCGCGCGGCCGTCGACGAAGCCGGCACCGACGTGGTCGACGCCGAACTGGCAGACGCCGCACGCGTCTATTTCGCCTCCGGTCTGGAGGACTCGTCCTACTCCTCCACTCTGATGCGACTCAAGCGACTCACCGGCGCCCAGGTCCGAGAGAAGGCCGCCACCGACGTGGCCAAGGCCGCCGCGCTCATCCTCGACGCCGGCCTCGACGAACGCCTCATCGGGCTGCTCGTGCACGGCTACCTCGAGGCGGTCGCCCCGCACGGCGCGAATGAACTGCGCGAGGCGGCGCGGCGACACCCGAAGGCGCGGGCGCGCCTCGAATCCGCGCTCGAGGCCTGATGACGCCAGACATCACGGGCCTCCAGCACGAACTGACGGCCTGGTTCGCCGCTAACGCCCGCCCGCTGCCCTGGCGCGCCGCGGGGGTGAGCCCGTGGGGCATCCTCGTCAGCGAGATCATGCTGCAGCAGACTCCCGCAGCCCGGGTCGCCGGGCCGTGGGCGGCGTGGATGGAGCGCTGGCCCACCCCCTCAGCTCTGGCGGACGCGTCAACGGCAGACGTGCTGCGCGCCTGGGGCCGCCTCGGCTACCCTCGCCGCGCGCTGCGCCTGCAGGCTGCGGCGCAGGCCGTCGTCGAGCGCCACGACGGCGAACTCCCCCGCGACGAGACGCTGCTGCTCGCCCTCCCCGGCGTGGGCAGCTACACCGCCGCCGCGGTGCTGGCCTTCGCGTTCGGCCGCCGCTCCCTGGTGCTCGACGTCAACGTGCGCCGGGTGCTGGCCCGCCTCGGCGCCGGGGTGGAGCACCCCAACCGCTCGGAGACCGCCGCCGAGCGCCGCCGCGCCTGGGAGTTCGTGCCCGACGGCGACGCCGAGGCCGCCACCTGGTCCGCGGCCGCCATGGAATTGGGCGCCACCATCTGTACGGCCCGCAACCCGGCCTGTAGCCGCTGCCCCGTGGCCAGGCACTGCGCCTGGCTCGCGGCGGGGAAACCGGCTTGGGACGGGCCGGAGCGGGTGGCGCAGCCCTGGGAGGGAACGGACCGGCAGTGCCGCGGCCGCATCATGGCCGCCCTCCGCGGCACCCACGCACCGGTGCCGCTGTCAGACCTCGCGTGGCCCGATGGCGCCCAGTTGGAGCGGTGCGTCAGGTCGCTCGTCGACGACGGCCTCGCCGTCGAAGCAGACGGCGCGTTGCTGCTCCCGCAGTGAGGTAGCCTGCCCGGGCTCTCTCGCGTGAGGCAGGTGCAAGTTGTGCACCAACTCCGCTGCACAACTCGCACCTGCCCGGGCCCGCCGTCGGCGCCCCCTCCAGCCCGTCGGAGGGGACGCCTATGGTGGGGGCATGATCAAGGCTGTCGTCTTCGACCTGGGTGAGGTGCTCTCCTCCCCGCCGTCCCTCCTGCCGCTGCTCGCGCAGCACATGGGCACCACGCCTCAAGTGCTCGCCGAGCACTACTGGAAGGGCCGCGTGGAGTACGACGCCGGCGCACCCAACCGCGGCTACTGGGGCCCGCTGCTGGCCGCCGTCGGCGCGGAGGCGGATGACGAGCTCATCGACGAGCTGGCCTACCTCGACGCCGACACCTGGGCGAACCTGCGCCCCGCCGCGTGGCAGCTGCTGCGCGAGTGTCGCCAGGCGGGCAGGGTGGTGGCGGTGCTGTCGAACTCGCCGCACGCCATGCAGAAGGCGGTGGACAAGGCCAACTGGCGCGCGGATGTGGACCACCTGTACGTCTCCGCCACGCTGGGCGCCATCAAACCGGACGCGGCCATCTACGAACGCGTGATGGCGGATCTGGAGCTGGAGCCTGGGGAGATCGCGTTCATCGACGACAAGCAGGCCAACGTTGACGGCGCCCTCGCCGTCGGCTGGCACGCGCACCTGTGGGTCAGCGACGCCGATACCCGCGCCTGGCTCGAAACCCTCGGGGTGCTGCGTCCCTGAGCGTGTCGCGTCCGAGGAACGAGGACCGGCGACACGACGAAACCCCGGGCATGGGCCCGGGGTTTCGCGTGCTGTCATGCAGCCACGTCAGGGCTTGCAGCTCCAGGGCTGGAAGCCGCGCTTGGCGTGGAGGCGGTTGGCCACGGTGATCTGCTCCTCGCGGGTGGCGTGGTGCGGGTAGGCGGCGAAATCAGTGCCGCCCACGGAACGCCAGGTGGCGAGGTTGAACTGCAGGCCGCCGTAGTAGCCGTTGCCGGTGTTGATGTTCCAGCGGTTGCCGGACTCGCAGCGGGCGATCCTGTCCCAGGTGGCAGCGCGGGCCAGGTTGAGCTGGCTCTTGACGGGCAGCACGGCCGGCTTCTCAACCGGGACGTTGGCCAGCGGGGGCGCGGCGGCGGGGATCGACGTCACGGCCGGGGTGCTCGCGGCGGTGAACTGGACGATGTTGTTGAACTGCCACTGGTTCTCGGAGACGAACTTGCCGTCGTCGTGGGCGACGACCGTGGTGAGCGCGTAGGTGCGGCAGCCGTTGCGGCCGGTGGCCGCGGTGTCGCACTCGGTGCGCCACTGGCGGCCGTCCTCGGCCGTCCAGGTGCGGTTGGTGGCGAGCGGGTTGCCCTTCCACGCGCCGCGGGCGGACGGGAGGTAGGTCATGTTGTTGAACACCCAGCCCTCGTGCAGCACGTGCTGGCCCTGCACGGTGACCACCTTGGGGGCCCAGATGTCGGTGCTGCAGCGCACCACCGTCGAGGAGTACAACTCGCACTCGGTCTTCCAGTACCGCCCGTTGACCAGGTGGTCGCCCGGCGTCGTGTACTGATCCACGTCGACGGCGTGCGCGGCCTGCGGGGCGGCGATGGCCAGTCCGAGACCGACGACTGCCGCGGAGGCGGCGGCGAGGAGGCGCTTCAGCATGGGTGTTCCTTTCGATGTGGCGTGGAAACGGTAACACCCGGCATGCGGATTTCCAAAGAATCTCTCAGGATTTCGTTCAGGATTCCCCTGCCACCGACCCTGACAAGCACTTTAGGTGCTCACACCTGGCGCCGTCGACTGAGAACTCTCAGCCTTGCGACCCGTCGCGACATCCCAGCCGGGGGCGACCTCAGCGGCGACTCTCCCCTTCCCGCGCCACGGAGGGCTAGCCTGGCGTGAAACCGGAAGGATCCCCTATGCGCATCAGCGTCCCCCGCGAGGTCAAGAACAACGAGAACCGTGTCGCCATCACCCCCGTCGGTGTGCTGGAGCTCACGCAGAGCGGGCACGAGGTCACCGTCGAAGCCGGCGCGGGGGTGGCGTCCAGCTTCACCGACGACGCGCTCCGCGAGGCCGGCGCCGCCGTCGTCGACGACGTGGACCAGGTGTGGGGCGACGCCGAGCTGGTGCTGAAGGTCAAGGAGCCCATCGAGGAGGAGTACCGCCACCTCCGCGAGGGGCTCGCGCTGTTCACCTACCTGCACCTGGCCGCGGATGAGCCGCTCGTTGACGCGCTGCTCACGTCCGGCTGCACGTCGATCGCCTACGAGACGGTGCAGCGGCCCAGCGGGATGTTGCCGCTGCTGTACCCGATGAGCGAGGTGGCCGGCTGCCTCGCGCCCCAGCTGGGCGCCTACCACCTGATGAAGAGGCAGGGTGGCCGCGGCGTGCTGATGGGCGGCGTGGCGGGCGTGCCCAACGCCAACGTGCTGGTGCTCGGCGGCGGCACCGCAGGCCAGAACGCGGTCAACACCGCGCTGGGTATGAACGCCGACGTGACGGTGCTGGACACGGACATCGACAAGCTGCGCCAGGCCTACTGGCGCTGGGAGAACCGCGTCCGCGGGCTGCGCTCTTCCGAGATGGCGCTGCGAGAGCTCCTGCCTGAGGCGGATCTGGTGATCGGCACCGTCCTGATCCCCGGCAGCCGCGCCCCGAAACTGGTGACCAACGAGATGGTGGCCACGATGAAGCCCGGCTCTGTGCTGGTGGACGTCGCGATCGATCAGGGCGGCTGCTTCGAGGATTCGCGCCCCACCACCCACGACGACCCCATCTACCGGGTGCACGATTCGATCTTCTACTGCGTGGCCAACATGCCCGCGCTGGTGCCCAACACCTCCACCTGGGCATTGACCAACGCCACGCTGCCCTACGTCCAGCGCATCGCCGAACACGGTTGGCGCGAGGCGATGCGGCTCGACGACCCGCTCGCCAAGGGCCTGGCCACGCACGCCGGGATGCTCACGTCCCAGCCGGTCGCCGAGGCGTTCGGGCGGGAGTTCACCCCCGTCGACGACGTGCTCGCCGCCCACTGAACGGCAGCGGCCCCGGAGCCGCGGTAGCGGACAGGTAACGAATCGGCTCCGGGAACGCCCCTCGAGGCACCCGTGACCCCTTCCCGCGCCAGACTGGAGGGCATCACGAACGGAGCACGCCCATGAAACCGCTGAGACTCATCCTCGCCCTCACCCTGGCGCTGATCGGCGGCGTCGCGTTCTGGGCCGACGACGTGCAGCCCGCCTTCGCGTGCAGCTGCATGGACATGACGGACGAGCAGGTCGTTGAGGAGGTGGACCTCGTCGCAGAGATCACCCTCACCCGCCGTCACCTCCTCCCCGGTGAGTACGGAGAGACGAGCTACGACGCGACGGTGCACCGGGTCTGGAAGGGCGAGGAGCGCCCGGCCATCGTTTTCACCACCCACGAGCAGACGACGGCCTGCGGGCTGGGCCGGATGCCGATCGGAGAAAAGGTGCGGGTGTGGGGCCACGGCGCCGACGGCAGCTACTCGAGTTCGTGGTGCACCCTCCCGCGGGACGCGGACAACGCGATCTCGCTGCTCGTCGACGAGTACGGTCCGCCGCGCGAGGTGGGTCCGGAGGCGGTCGTGCTGCCCTCCGTCGACCAGCTGCTGCTGCCCGCCGTCAATCTGCTGCCGCCACCCACCACCGCCGCCCTGATCCTTCTTGGCGTCGTCCTGCGGAGCAACTGATGCAACTGATCCGCCTTCTGCTGGCCTGCGCGCTGGCGCTGGGCACCGTGTCGCTGGCGTGGCTCGTCCCGCCAGCGCCTCAGGTAGTCGCCGGCGGCGCCGTCCACCGCTGCTTCAACCAGCGCCAACCCTTGCGGATCCTGGCCATCATCGCCAGGGCCAGCCAGATCGTCAGCGCCAACAGGACGGCGGCGACCACGGCCGCGGCCACCGGGAACAGCACGGCGAGGGTGGTCACGCCCACCACGCCGACGTCGCCCGCCACGGAGGCGCCCACGTTCGAGACCGGCTCAGGCGAGGTGTTGACCGCCAGCCGGATGCCCGCCTTCGACAGGTGGCTCAGCAGCGCGGTCACCCCGCCCACGGCCGCCAGCGTGATCGTCAGGAGATCGCCCTGCGCCCCCGCGATAAGCGCGCCGATGACGGCGCCCGCGATGGGCCGGATCACCGTCGAGGGGACGTCCCAGACGGAGTCGACCACCGGCACCTTGTCTGCCACGAGCTCCACCAGCGCCAGGATGCCCATGATGATGAGCACGTCGGTGCGCTGGAACCCCTCCGGCACCCCGCCGGTGTCGAGGAAGCGGCCCAGAATGCCGAGCACGAAAACCGTCGCGTACGCGTTGATGCCGGAGGCCCAGCCCGAGGCGAACGTCATGGGAAGCAGTTCCATGCGTCAAAGTATGGAGGCAGCCCGCCGTCGACGACACCTCCAGCCGGCGTTCCCAGGGTGGATTCAGGGCCCCGCCTCACCCTCCCCGCCGCTCACATCTAGATGTGAGGCCGTCAGCAACACCACATCAAGATGTGAGTGATCGGGGGGCGCGGGGTCAGGACGCGTCGGCGGGCGACCAATCGGCGGGCATCTGCACCAGCAGCCCGCCCTCCTCCACGTGCACGCGCAGGGTGAGGATCTCGCCGAAGTGGTCGCCGTCGAGCTCAACCTCCTCGGGGTTGCGGAAGTGGATCTCGATCTCGCGGCACTGCTCGTAGTTCAACTCGCGGCTGCGGTCGCGCTGCTCGCGCACGAACTTGCTGCGCGTGCGGCGCAGCAGCCAGTTGTCCACCAGCACCTTCCACGCCACGCGCGGCCAGCCGAAGATGCCCTTGGGCAGGATGCCGACGACGTCGAGCACCCCGTCGTCGACGGCGGCATCAGGCAGCAACAGCACGTTGCCGCCGATGGAGCCGCAGTTGCCTATCAGGATAGTGTGCAGCTTCCCCTGGCGCGGCTGCTCGCCGTCGAGGCGGTAGCTGATCTGCATCCGGTGGTTCGAGAGGAGCGCCTCGAGGCCTGCCTTCACGTAGGCGAGCATGCCCACCTTCTTCTTGAGCTCCTCATCGGTGGTGGACATGATCTTCGCGTCCAGGCCCACGCCGGCCGCGACGACGAAGGCCCGCTCCCCCTGCTCACCGCCGGGCCGCGACCACTGCGCCACCCCCAGATCCACCGCCCGCGTCACGCCGTTGAAGGCCGCGTCGACGGATTCGGGGAGGTTGTCGAGCGTCAACTCCAGGTTGCGGGCGAGGAGGTTGCCGGTGCCTTGCGGGGCGAGCGCCAGCGGCGTGCCGCTACCGCGCAGCCCCTCCGCCACCGAGCGGATGGTGCCGTCCCCGCCGACGGCGAGCACCACGTCGGCGCCCTTCTCGACGGCCTCGCGGGCCATGCCCGTGCCGGGGTCGTCCTCCGCGGTCTCCAGCCAGAGGGTGTCCTCCCAGCCGGCGTCCTGCTGAGCGGGCTCGACGATCTTCTCGAGCTCGGCTCGTTCGATCTTCGTGGGGTTGTAGACAACGGCGAGGGTGCACATGTCTCCAGTGTGGCTTGTCACCACAACCCCTGTGCAAACCGTCGCGGAACCACGCCCGGGGTGGGAAGCTGTACGCCATGAGAGTTGGCATACGGATGGACCCCTCGTCACCGGTGGCGCTGGTACTGCTGTCCCTGGTCACGCTGGGGCTGCTCATCGGCGCGGTGGCGGCCGGGTGGGACAACGTGCGCTACCGGGGCGCGCCCACCACGGAGGGCACGGTCGTCGAGCACGAGCACTTCGTGTTCGACGACGGGGACGACGGGTGGAAAATCATCGTCGAATGGACCGACGAGCACGGCGACACCGTGCGCACCCCGTCGAAATTCGCCAGTTCGCATCCGCACGAGATCGGCTCCACGGTGGAGGTGCAGTACATCCCCGGCAACCAGGGCATGGTGCGCATCGTCACCTGGGCCGACAAGTGGTTGGCGAGCACCATCCTCGGCGGCATCAGCCTGATCTTCGGCCTCGTGCTCACCTACGGCCTCTGGAGGCGACGTGAGTTCAGGCGAAGCCGGGAGGCGGTCCTGTAACCGCCGCCCCGGCGCGGGTAGCGGTCAGTCGCGCCAGACGGGGACGTCGCGGGGCTCATGGGGCACTTCCTGCCACACGACGATCGACCACGGCTCCACCGTCGTGGTCTCCTCCACGATCATGCCTTCGCCCTCGGGCCAGAAATTGTGCGCCGGCTCGGCCCACGACGCGGTGTCGATGAGGCGACGGTGCACGCTGCCCTCGGCCGGCGCGGGCACGGTGAACTCGACGGGCACGTCGGCCATGTTGACCAGCACCCAGAAGTCGGCGTCGGGGTTGTTGATGCAGATCGCCACTGCGCGGTCACCCTCCTCCGGGTAGCCCACGTTCGACGGCGTGTGGAAGAGGTAGGACACGTCCTCGTTGTCGGGGATGAGATCTCCCCAGTTGCTCTGCTGCAGCGACTCGTGACGCTGGCGCAGGTTCGCCAGGAACGTGACGAAGCGGAACAGGCCGTTGGCGTCGTCCTGGTTGTCGAACGTGCCGAAGTTGTCGTGGTAGAGCGCGTCCACGCCTGCGCCGACGTCGACCGTGTGCGGGCTGGCGGTGGGGATCATGGCGTAGTTGTTGAGCATCGCCACCGAATCCAGCGCCCACGGGTTGTTGTTGCCGTTCTGGGTGCGGCCGAACTCGTCGCCGGCCACCACCATGGGCACGCCGCGGGAGAAGAACAGCAGCGTCCACAAGTTACGCACGCGCTGGCGGCGCAGGTCCTGCGAGCCGCCCGAATCCCAGGACAGGTTGTTGTCGGAGCCGCCGTCGGAGGGGCCGAACGGGAACGGCATGCCGTTGTTCTTCTCCTGGTAGCTCACCAGGTCCACCATGTTGAAGCCGTCATGCGCGTCGACGAAGTTGATCGACTTCTGCGCGCCGCCGGAATCGTGGAAGTGGTGGTAGTCGCCGTTGATCATGTCGAGGAAGTCGACGGTGTTGCCGTCGCCCTTGGTGAAGCGTCGCACGGCGTCGCGGTAGCGGCCGTTCCACTCGCCCCACCCGCGCGGGAAGTTACCCACCTCGTAGCCCCACAGGTCCCAGGCCTCGGCGATGACGTCGATGTGCTCCCGCTCGGCGAACTCGGCGATCGAGACCAGCAGCGGGTGGTCGGTGAAGAAGCGCTTCTGCCTGGCCCAGTCGTCGGGGTGCGCCTCGTCCGGCTTGCGGCCCAGCACGGTGGCCAGGTCGAAGCGGAACCCGTCGACCGCCATGTCATGGGTCCAGTAGTGCAGCGAGTCGAGCACCAACTGGCAGGCGGCGGGCGAGGAGAAGTTGAGCTGGTTCGTGGAGCCGGTGGCGCCGTCGACCAGCAGGAAGTCGCCGGTCATCTGGTAGTACTCCGAGGTGGCGAACCCGCCCAGCGACGTGAAGCCGGTGGTGTTGACGTCGCCGTGCCAGTTGCCGCCCTCGGCGGTGTGGTTGTAGACCACGTCGAGGTAGACCTCCATGCCCTCGGCGTGGAAGGCGGAGACCATCTCCTTGAACTCGCGGGTGGGCCCACCCCAGCTCTTGTCGACGGCGTAGTCGCGGTGCGGCGCGAAGAAGCTCAGCGTCATGTAGCCCCAGGAGTTGGTGTAGCCCTGGCGGGCGGATTCTGAGGCGTTGGTCTGGTGCAGCGGCAGCAGTTCGACGGTGGTCATGCCCAGCGCCTTGAGGTACGGCGCCATCATGCCCGCGCCCTTGTAGGTGCCGCGGTACTCGTCGGGGATGTTCTCCACGCCCTCGAAGCCGGGTTCGGCCTTCAGGAGGTCGCCGAGGCGGCAGGCCGACGGGTGGCCGGTCAACTGCGGAACGGAAACCTCGTAGATGGCCGCGGACTCCGTCGGGATGCGGGGCTTGTCCGCCACCGGCGTGAAATCGGTGATCACGATGCCCTTGGGCGCCTGGCGGGCGGTGTCAATGGAGCGCCGAGTGACGCCGTCAATGTCGTCACCGCCGGTGCCGAACATCGCGTCGGTGCCGTGGTCGAGGATGCCGTCGGAGTAGACGTTGTGGGTGATCTCGCGGGCGTACGGGTCGAACAGCACCTTGTTGGGGTTGAAGCGGTTGCCGTCTTCATCGAGATCCGCCTCGAAGCCCTCCTCGGTGCCGGGCTCCCACGTCTCGATGTAAGGCCAGTTGGGGCCCCACACGCGGTAGCCGTACAGCGCGCCGAGCGGCAGCCCCTGCACGTTGGCGCGCCACACGCCATCCTCACCCTGGGCGGGGAGGAACGTGTGCGACGCGTCGGCGCCCAGCGCCTCCGGGTAGATCTCCAACTGGACGCGCGTGGCGGCCGGCGCGTAGACCGCAAACGTGATGCCTTCGGCCGAAGGATGCGCCCCCAGGGGCCATTCCGCGGTCTGCCAGTTGGCTTCGTCGAGTGCGATGATCATGCCCTCATTGTCTCAGGGCCACGCTCCACGGCGTTAATCGACCTGGTCAGAGCTGTTTTAACGATCTCTCCAGAGCATCTCGCCGGGGACCTCGCCAACGTTCGGTGCGTCCTCGCCAACGCAGATTCCTTCGCCTGAGTTGCTGCTCGGCGCCGACGACACATCACAGGCGAGAAGAAACAGCGGCGGCACGGAGCGGCCGACCGTCGCCACCTGTACGTCGAATTGCTCGCACTGCAGCACATGGCCGACCAGGGACGTGGCCTAGTCTTTTGGCATGTACAGCTTCGTCTTCTGGGACCTCGGCGGCACGCTGGTCGACACCTACCCCGCACTCGACGCCGCGCTGGCCGACGTGGTGCGCCGCCACGGGCACGAGCTGCAGGACGCGGAGGTTGCGGTGCTGACCCGCCGCTCCACGGGCGAGGCAATCGCCACGCTCAGCACACGGTTCGGCATCCCGGAGGCGGAGTTCGAGGAGGCCAACCGCGCATTGAAGCACGACTGGACGTCCTGGCCGCCGCCGGTGATGGCGGGAGCCCGGGAACTGCTGCGCGACGTCTCGGCCGCCGGCGGCCTCAACCTCGTGGTGACGCACCGTGACCGGGGCTCTGCCGAGTCGCTGCTCGAGGGGCTCGGCCTGGCGGTCGACGACCTCATCTCCACCTCCGAGGGGCACCCGCGCAAGCCGGACCCGGAGATGTACCGCACGATGCTGGAGCGCCACGGCCTCGACGCGGCGCGCTGCCTCGCCGTCGGCGACCGCCCCATCGACGCGGAGGCGGCCATGGCGGCGGGGATCACGGCCGCGACCATCGAGTCGCCCGAGGCCCCCGTCGACGACCCGGCCGAGCACTCCGTGGCGACGGTCGACGAACTGCGCCCCCTGCTGGGCCTCCCGGACGCATAGGCCGCGATGCACCCGCACCTGCGGGAGCCCTCCCAACCGCATCTGGTGCGAGCGGTTCGCGGCAGTTCGAGGGACACATGGGCCACGTGCCCCAGAGCCACGCGGGCAAGCTCCTCATCATCGGCGTCCTCGCCGTCACCGGATTCGTGCTGGTGTCAGTGCTCGCGATGCTCCTGATGTTCGCCATCCTCTTCTACGGGCACGCTGCTCAGCTCCCCGCCTCCTGAGCCGCGCGCCCGGCGCCCGGGTCGAAGGGAATGAGACTGCCCTGGGTCAGAGGGCCGCCTTCCAGGCGTCGACGAGGTTCTTGAGGTTGTCGTAGAGGCCGGTGAACTGGTCCTTGTGCCCCGAGTCGCTCAGCGCCTGGTCGACGGCGCTGAGGGCGTCGCTGGCCTGTTGGTCGTTGCCGTCACGCAGCGCGGCGGCCAGGTCACGCAGGCCCTCGTCGACCCGCTTTCGGTCCTCGTTGTCCATCGGCCCGCCGCCCGTGGTGAGGTCCCTCACCGCGTTGCTCAGGTCGTCGGCTGCAGATTGCGCGGCCTCGGCCGCTGCCGCGGTGTCGGCGCCGTCGTCGGCCGGCGGCTCCTCCGCCGGGGGTTCCTCAGCGGGCGGCTCCTCCGCCGGGGGTTCCTCCGCGGGCGGCTCCTCGGCCGGCGGTTCCTGAGTGGCGGGCTCCTCCACCACAGGCGGGGGCGCCGTGGGCACGGGTTCAGGGTGCGTCGTCGTCGGCTCCGGCAGGGGCTCCACCGTCGTGGGCTCGACGGTGGGCTCCTCCGCCGGCACGGATTCGGTGGGTGCGAAGGCCGGCTCGATGGTGGCCTCAGGCGATTCGGTGGCCGGGGCCGCGGCCGTCGGATCCGGCGTGGTGGTGAGATCCGCGTCGCGCGTGAGCAGCCACCAGCCGAAGCCGGCGGCCACCAGCACTGCGAGCGCGACGATCCCCACCAGGATGCCCTTGCGTCCGTCCGGCTCCTCATCCCGCGGCGGGGGCAGTTCCTCCGGCTCCTCCACGGGCACGGCCCGGGTGGGCGACACCGGCGCCCCGACGGCCGGGCCAGCCGGGTCCGCAGGGTGGGCCCGCGTGGGCGCGGGGAGGTCGCTGGCCGGCACCACCGTCATCGTCTCTTCGCCCACGACCGGGGGCGGCAGCAGCTGGGTCGCCTCCTGCGCGGTGTCGGCCTGCAGGGCCGCGGCCACCGCCTCGGCGCTCGCCGGGCGCGCCTCGGGATCCTTCGCCAGCAGCGCGGTGACGACGGCGGCCAGTTGCGGCGGCACGTCCGGCCGCGCCTCGCGGATGTCGGGCACCGGCTCGGTGGCGTGGGCCATCATCGTGGAGACCGCCGTCGGGCCCTGGAACGGGGGCTTTCCGGTGAGCAACGCGTAGAGCACGCAACCCAGGGCATAGAGATCCGCGCGGCCGTCGACACGTTCGGCCCGCGCCTGCTCGGGCGCGAGGTAGGCGGCCGTGCCGATGACAGCGCCCGTGGCGGTCAGCGGGGCATGCCCCTCGGAGACGGCCTCGTCGATGATATGGGTGATGCCGAAGTCCACCACCTTCACCCCGCCGTCGGCGGTGCGGGCGATGTTGCCGGGCTTGATGTCGCGGTGCACCAGCCCCGACTCGTGGGCGGCCCCGAGGGCTGCCGCCACCTGGAGCGCGATGCTGCGCACCTCGTCGGCGGGGAACGCGCCGCGCTCCCGCAGATCCTCAGAGAGGGTCCGGCCGGGGAGCAGTTCCATGACGAGGTAGGGGCGGTCATGGTCGACACCGGCGTCGAAGACGGTGACGATGTTGGGGTGGTTCAGCGCCGCGGTGGCCCGGGCTTCCCGGCGGAAGCGTTCCGCCGTGACCTCCGCGTCCTCCATCTCCGCGACGATCTTCACCGCCACCCGGCGGTTCAGCACCTGATCGAGGGCACGCCACACGGTGGACATGCCGCCGCGGCCGAGCCGCTCCTCCAGGAGGTACCGCCCGTCGAGGACCTGTCCGGGCGCTGGCTGGAGACTCTCCGTCATGCAGAGAGCCTAGCCGTAGGCATCTGCGGCGGGGCGGGACAGGTCGCCGGGCACCTCACCGGGTTTCGACACGACCACGCCGCTCGTTCCTCGCGGGTGGTCGGCTCAACCAGCATTCCTCGCGGGTGGTCGGCTCAACCAACGGGCGTCAGCCCTGGGCGAGCGCGTCCTTCATGGCCTCCGGGCCCCAGGTCAGGATCTGCGCGTTGGGATACGCGTCGAACAGGACGGCGTTGCCGTTGCCGACGAACACGGTGGAGCCGTTGTCGAGCTCCGCGTACACCTCGTAGCCGGCCTCCTCGGCGCTGCTGAACACCGCGTCGATGACGGGCTGCGGGTCCTCGTCGATCATCATGACGTAGGACTCCTGCGAGTCCGTCACGATGGTGCTCTCAGGCAACTTCATGCCCTTGGGCACGGTGACGTCCATGGGGCCGACCTTGATGGACTCCGTCTGGATCTCACCCTCGAAACCCTCCTGGGGTTCCTGCGGGAGACCCGGCTGGGTTTCACCCACCGCGGGAGCGGTGTCGCCCGGCTGGGGCGCGACGGCGGTCTCCTGCGGCGGCGTCGTCGGCTCGGTGTCGTCGGTGCATGCGGCCAGCGACAGGGCGGCGACGACGGCGACGGCAACTGCGGCGAGTCTGGTCTTCATGCACGCAATTCTATGCGTCCGCCACATCAAGGCCCTCGAAGAGGTCCGAGGCCGGCCCATCCCCTTGCGGGAACGGCGTTCCCGCGCCCAGCAGATAGGCCTCCCCGGAGCCCGGAAGCTCCTGCATGATGGAGAAGAACTGCCAGAACGGGTCGTCGCCCTTGACCTGGCTGCGGTGTGTGAGCAGCGCCCTGCGGCAGATGTCGAGGTACGGCTGCAGTTCGACGACCGCGACGATCTGCTCCGGGTCCGGCCCGAAGCGCTGCGTCATGTCCTCGTCGGCGTGGTCGTGGTCGCCTTCGCCCCACAGCTTGAGCCCGCGCTCGCGGGCGATGGCGTAGGCCTCCGCCCAGCGCGACGTGTTGTGGGTGTTCCACAGGATGCGCTGCACCTGCCAGGGTGCGCCGAGGTCCGGGCGGTGCGACGGGGTCGCGGCCAGCTGGACGGCGTACATGAGCGTGCGGTGCGCCTTGATGTGATCCGGGTGGCCGTAGTTGCCGTGCGGGTCGTAGGTCACGGCCACCTGGGGCTTGCGGCTGCGGATGATCTCAACCAGGTAATCGGCGGCCTCCAGCAGGTCCGAGAGCCAGAACGCGTTGTCGGGCATCTCGTCGGGGATGCCCGCCTTGCCGAGGTCGGTGTCCACCATGCCGGAATCGTGGTAGCGGCCCGGCCCGCCCAGGAACACGTGGTCCGTGACGCCGATGATCTCCATAGCCTCGGCGATCTCCTGCTGGCGGTGCGCCCCCAACTCCTGCGGGGTGAAGTGCTGCCACTCCGGCACCAGGATCTGCCCGAGCTCGCCCAGCGTGCACGTCACCAGCGTGACCTGCGCCCCCTCGGCGAGATAGCGGGCCATGGTGGCGGCAGATTGGCTGGACTCGTCGTCGGGATGGGCGTGGACGAGGAGGAGTCGGCGATCGGGAAGCACGTCGTTCAGCATACGTCCGGTCAGTTCCCCAGCAGGGTGGCGAACTCGACGAACTCCTCCGTCTTCGCGGTCGGCTGTGAGCCCACCAGGGCGTCGGCGAGTTCCGCGGCGCCGGCGCGGACCCGTCGGTCGAGGGAGCCGACGCCCGGCCCGCCGAAGTCCGACGTGGCGGCGAAGATCGCGGTGCGCACCGGCAGCGCGCCGAGGTAGCTGAACAGCGGCCGCATCGCGAACTCCAGCATCAGCGAGTGGCGTTCGGTGCCTCCGGTAGCGGCCATGAGGATGTGCGTGCCCTTGAGGGTGTCCATCTCGAGGATGTCGAAGAAGCTCTTGAACAGTCCGGACATCGAGGCGGAGAACGTGGGGCTGACCACCACCAGACCGTCGGCGTCGGCCACCGCCTCGGTGATCCGCGCGAGCTCGCCCGTAGCGAACCCGGTGAGCATCGCGTCGACGATGGGATGGGCCAGCTCGCGGAGCTCCGCAACGGTGACCTCGAGCTCCTCGCCTTTCTCGGTGAGGGAGTCGCGCAGCCGGGCGACGATGTCGTCGCTCAGCACGCGGGTGGACGACGGCGACCCGAGGCCGCCGGAAATCACGACGATCTTCTTCATGTGTGTAGCCTCCTGGGGCGGGGGGATGCCCCAAATCTAGATCTGGTGTCGTCTGGGGCCTCAAATCTAGATGTGAGGCCGTGGCCCGGGCCCGGGCAGGGCAGGGTCAGAGCTTGTTGTCGTCCTCGGCGCGGGTGCCTGTCCAGCGGTCTACCTGCGGCTCGGTGGGTTCAGCCTGCTCCGCGGGGCCACCGGCGGCTGCCAGCATGCTGGCGTGCGTCGGGGCGTCGGGGACATGGGCGGGCTTCAGCTTGGCGAACTCCTGGCGCAGCACCGGCACCACCTCTTCGCCGAGCAGGTCGAGCTGCTCGAGCACCGTCTTCTGCGGCAGGCCGGCGTGGTCCATGAGCCACAACTGGCGCTGGTAGTCGCCGGCGTACTCGCGGAAGCTGAGGGTGCGCTCGATGATCTGCTGCGGGGAGCCGACCGTCAGCGGCGTCTCGCGCATGAAGTCCTCCAGTGACGGGCCGCCTCCGTAGACCGGGGCGTTGTCGAAGTAGGGGCGGAACTCCCGGATGGCGTCCTGTGAGTTCTCACGCATGAACACCTGGCCGCCGAGGCCGACGATCGCCTGGTCGTACTTGCCGTGCCCGTAGTGCTCATAGCGCTTGCGGTACAGGTCAACCATGCGTCGGGTGTGGGAGGAGGGCCAGAAGATGTTGTTGTGGAAGAAGCCATCACCGTAGTAGGCGGCCTGCTCAGCGATCTCCGGCGAGCGGATGGAGCCGTGCCACACGAACGGCGGGATGCCGTCGAGCGGGCGCGGGGTGGAGGTGAAGCCGTGCAGCGGGGTGCGGTACTTGCCCTCGAAGTTGACCACCTCTTCGCGCCACAGCGCGTGCAGCAGGGAGTAGTTCTCGACGGCGAGGCTGATGCCCTCGCGGATGTCCTTGCCGAACCAGGGGTAGACCGGGCCGGTGTTGCCGCGGCCCATCATGAGGTCCACGCGGCCGTCGGCCAGGTGCTGCGCGTAGGCATAGTCCTCGGCGAGGCGGACGGGGTCGTTCGTGGTGATCAGCGTGGTGGCCGTCGAGAGGAGGATCTTCTCGGTCTTCGCCGCCAGGTGCGCCATCAGGATGGGCGGGTTGGCCGGCGCGATGAACGGCCGGTTGTGGTGCTCACCCGTGGCGAACACATCCAGGCCCACCTCTTCGGCCTTCATCGCCAGTTCGACGGTGGCCTTGATGCGGGCGTTCTCCGTGGGCGTCTTGCCCGTGGTGGGGTCGGTGGTGACATCACCGATGGTGAAGATGCCGAACTGCATGTTGTGCCTTTCACGAAGTTGCGTCCACCAGTGTACAACATGATTTACATTTCAACTATTCCGATGTTGCCGCTCCCCTTCGGCTGGCGCCACCGTCAGGCCTTCGGCCGGGCAGGTGCACGTTGTGCAGGAACTCCGCTGCACAACGTGCACCTGCTTGGGCGTGGCGCGAAGCACGACGGTGGGCTGAGCGCCGACGCATGCGAAAGGGCGCGGCCGTGGATCACACGGCCGCGCCCTTCGTCGTGTCTCAGTTCTTGTTGCGTCCCACGAAGTGCATGATCAGCCCGACGATCAGCAGGATCAGGCCGATACCGCCCAGGAACGCGCCGCCGACGATGCCGAGCACGCCGCCGCCGAGGGCGCCGGCGTCCAGCGGCGGGGCGGCGATGACGTCGCTGTTGTCGCAGGTGACGCGGTACTGGCCCCAGGGGCCGTCGTCGCCGCCGAGCTGACCGAACGCCTCGTACAGCCGGCCACCGTGGGTGAACGACATCCCCCGGCCCGTGTAATTCAGGTCAGGCTCCACGCCGGCGGGGCCATTGATCCGGCAGTTCACTGCTGCGCCATCGGGCCGGTAGAGCAGCGTGTGCTCCCGGACATCAACTGTGGCTCCCGAACCGATCCGGGTGATCTCGGAGTCGTCCGGGATGCTGGAGGCGATCCCGCTGCCCAGCAGGATGGCAAGCGCGATGCCGATCACCATCATGACGCCGCCGGTGATTATCAGGATCTTCGGCGCCTTGCGGGGCTTCGCGGGCTGTGGGGGCTGGCCCCACTGCTGCTGCGGGCCGGCGCCGTACTGCGGGTACTGCGCACCGGGCTGCCCGTACTGGCCGGGCGCAATGGGCTGGCCCTGCTGCGGCGGCCCGCCATGCTGAGGGGCGCCGTGGGGGGCTGAGCCCCACTGACCGGGGTTCGGCTGGCCGGGGGTGTTGCGGGCCGGGGGGCTGGCTCATGGGGACTCTCCTCAGGATCGGTTGCAGGCCCCACTCTGCCAGCCCACTAGGGGCAGTTGGCCAGAAACCTGGTCGGCCAACGCCGCATTGCCCCGGCGGTCAGGGCCGGACTCAGCGCCAGCGCATCCTCCGCCGCGCTTCCCTCTCCCGGACGTGCTGCTCCTGGCTCACCAGGGCCGCACCGCCCACCACCAGGACGATGCCGACCAGCCACGCGCCGTGTGCCGAGCGGTGGCGTCGCTCTCCCGCATCAGACGACGCGCCGCATCCAGGCGTGCTTGTCCTCGGCGCGGCCGTACTGGATGTCGACGAGGTGCTGCCGGATCTCGCGGGTCTTGACGCCCGGGGTGCCGTCGCCGATCTCCTGAGGGCCGCGACCCGGCGAATTGAAGCCGGTGATGGGGGTGACCACCGCTGCGGTGCCGCAGGCGAACACCTCGGCGATCCTGCCGCTCTCCACGCCGTCGAGCACTTCGTCGATGGAGATCATGCGCTCCACCGGCTTGAGGTCGTGCTCATCGGCCAGACGCAGGATGGACTCGCGGGTGACGCCGGGGAGGATGGTGCCAAGCTCCGGGGTGAGGAGTTCACCGTCGTCGGTGACGAACATGATGTTCATCGTGCCGCACTCCTCCACCCACTTGCGCTCGGCGCCGTCGAGCCAGAGGACCTGCCCGCAGCCGTTGGCGGCGGCCTCCTCCGCGGCGATGAGGCTTGCGGCATAGTTGCCGCCGCACTTGACGCTGCCGGTGCCGCCCGGCGCGGAGCGGGCGTAGTTGGGGGTGATCCACAGCTTCACGGGCTCGGCGTAGTAGGCGCCAGCGGGCGTGGCGATCACGGCGTAGCGGTAGGTGTTGGCCTCGCGGACGCCCAGGTACGGCTCGGAGGCGATCATGAACGGGCGGATGTACAGGCTCTGCTCGTTCTCGCTGACCGGCACCCAGTCCTGCTCCATCTTGACGAGCTCCTCCACGGAGGCGAGGAACAGGTCCTCAGGGAGCACGGCCATGCCCATCCGGCGGGCGGAGTTCACGAACCGGGCGGCGTTGCGCTCGGGCCGGAACAGCCAGATGGAGTTGTCGTCGTGGCGGTAGGCCTTCATCCCCTCGAAGATCTCTTGGCCGTAGTGCAGCACGGCGGAGGCAGGGTGCAGCGCCCACTCGGTGGTGGGCACGATGCGGGGCTCCTGCCAGCCGTCGCCGCCGATGTAATCGACCACAGCCATGTGGTCCACGTAGTAGCGCCCGAACCCTGGGTCAGCCAGCGCGGCCTTGCGGGCGGCGTCTGCGGTGGGGGTGGTCGTACGGTTGATCGAGAACTTGGCCATGCAGGCGATGTTATCCCCGTGCCCCATCAGCGCGGGTGTGGGTCCACGATGCCGGTTGCCCCAGATTTGCCGGGAGGAATCGACCCGATGAGGCTATATCGGCGGCATCGTCGCGTCTTTTCCCTGCACATTTCAGCCATTGTCGCCCCTTGGGATGACCCGCACGGTCCGCCTGACCCCCTACGGTGGTGGGGACAGATCGACGAGGAGGAGTTTTGATGGCCAACGAACTCGAGCAGGACAGCGGCACCAAGCAGGGCGCCCCGCACCCCGAGGACGCGCGCAAACCCGACAACCCCACCGACATCAAGGCCCCGAGCTGGAAGTTCGTGGCGAAGAACGCGGTGCGCGAGTTCACCGACGACCAGATGTCCGACGCCGCGGCCGGCCTCACCTACTACACGGTGTTGTCGATCTTCCCCGCCGTGATCGCGCTGGTGTCGATCCTCAGCCTCCTCGGCCAGGGCGGCGACCTCATCCGCAACCTCCTGCAGGACCTGCAGGACCGCGGTGCGATCCCCGTCGACGCGTTCGAGACGATCGAACCCGTCATGGACTCGCTGCTGTCCACCCCCGCCCCGGGGATCGGCCTGATCACGGGTATCGCCGTGGCGCTGTGGACGGCCTCGAACTACGTCAAGGCGTTCGGCCGCGCGATGAACCGCATCTACGAGGTGCCCGAGGGTCGCGGCCCCATCAAGCTCAACCTCAGCCAGTACGGCCTCACCGCGCTCATCCTGGTGCTGGTGGCCGTCTCCCTGGTGCTCGTGACGGTCTCCGGTCCGGTGGCCCGCTCCGTCGGCGACCTCATCGGCCTGGGCGACACCGCCGTGACCGTCTTCGAGATCGCCAAATGGCCGCTGCTGCTCATCATCGTGATAGTGATCGTCGCGCTGCTCTACTGGGGCACCCCCAACGTGCAGCAGCCGAAGTTCCGGTGGATCAGCATCGGCGCCGTCGTCGCCATCATCGGCGCAGCCATCGCCTCGGTCGGCTTCGGCTTCTACGTGGCGAACTTCGGCAGCTACGACCAGACCTACGGCACCCTCGCCGGCGTGATCATCTTCCTGTTCTGGATCAACATCATCAACATGGTGCTGCTGTTCGGCGCTGAGATCGACGCCGAGCTCGAGCGGGGCCGCCAGCTTCAGGGCGGCATCCGGGCGGAGGAGGAGCTCCAGCTCCCGCTGCGCGACGACAAGGCCGCCATCAAGAAGGAGGAGAAGGAGCGCAAGGCCTTCCAGGAGGCCCGCGAGTTGCGCCTGACCGGCGGCCGCTCGACGGACAAGGACAAGGACAAGAAGGACTGACGCTGCCGGCGCGGCCGGTCGCCCTCGAACTCAAGCCCGTCGGCTACCTCACGCTCGCCGTCGCCTGGGGCTCTGCGTCTGGCTCGACAAGGTGCTGCTGCGCGACCTCATGCTGGTGGCCGTCGGCCTGATCATCGTCTCGACGATCTCCGTACGCGCCGACGTCAGCTGGGGCGGCGCCAACCACCAACGAGTTCAACGATGAAGCCGAGGGCGGGAGATGAAGGACGCGAGTTTCGAGTCCACACCGGGCCCCAGCACCTCCACGTCGCACGTCCAGCGCAGGGGCAACACTCGCGTCCTTCTTCTCCCGGCCTCGGCGGATCCGGCGCAGAAGGTCTGGTGAAGGCACAAAGGCGACGCCCCTCGCCGCGCGGCAGGCTCGAGGGAGTCAGCGGTCGGCCTTGCGCTCCTCCCACGCCTTCTCCAGACGCGCGTACACCTCGTCGACCTTCTCGCGGAACCGCTTCTCCACCTCGCGGCGACGCACCTTCAACGTGGGCGTCAGCAACCCGTTGTCCATCGTGAACTCCTCGTCCAGGACGGTGGTCTCCTTCGGGCGTTCCTGCGACGGCAACTTCGCGGTGAGTTCCTCGACGCGGCGCTTCAACTCCTGCGCCAGCTCGCTGGAGGCCATCCAGTCCTTCGCGTCGCCGCTCCAGTTGAACTTTTTCGCCAACTCCTCGACGGCGGGCAGCGACGGCTTGACCAGCAGCGTGACGAACGGGCGGTTGTCGCCCAGCAGCACGGCGTGCTCGAACAGCGGGTCCGCCAGGATGAGGCCCTCGATGGGCTGCGGGGCGACGTTCTTGCCGCCCTGCGTCACGATGATGTCCTTGAGCCTGTCGGTGATGATGAGGAAGTCGTCGGTGTCGACGTAGCCGACGTCGCCGGTGTGCAGCCACCCGTCCTTGATGACCTCGTCCGTGGCGGCCTGGTCGTTCCAGTAGCCCTGCATCACGTTGGGGCCCTTGTAGAGGATCTCGCCGAATTCGCCGATCTTCACCTCGGCGCCCACCAGCACCTTGCCGGCGGTGCTCTCCTTGAAGTCGTCGGGCGCGTTGAACGACACCAGCGGCGAGGCCTCCGTCAGCCCGTAGCCCACCTGCACCGGCATGCCGACAGACGCGAAGAACTCCTCGATCTCCAACCTCAGCGGCGCGCCTCCGCAGGCCAGGACGGTCTTGGGGCCGCCCATGGCGTGGCGCACGTTCTTGAGCACGAGCTTGTCGGCGATCTTCAGCTTCGCCTGCAGCGCGGGGCTTGGCGTGCGGCCGGCGCGGCGCGCGTACTGGTTGTGGCGACCGATCTTCAGCGCCCACGCGAAGATCGCGCGCTTCACCGGCGACCCCGCGGCCTTGCGGTGCGCCGTCGTGTAGACCGTCTCGAACAGCCTGGGCACCGAGACCATCATGCTGGGCTCGGCCAACACCATCTGCTCCGCGACGGTGCGCGCGTTCTCCACGTAGGTGTTCATCGAGCCGTGCATGAGCACCACGTAGGTCCAGGCCCGCTCCAGCGCGTGGGACAGGGGGAGGAAGGACAGCGAGTCGTCCTCTTCGGAGATGTCGAAGAACTCGTCGAGCGCGTCGGACTGCAGCACGAATGCCTTGTGCTGCAGCATGACGCCCTTGGGGTTGCCGGTGGTGCCGGAGGTGTAGATGATCGACGCCAGGTCGTCGCCGTCGGCCTCCGCGAACCGCTCTTCGACGGCGGGGGTGGGCTCGGCGAGGAAGTCGCCGTACGAGATGAGGTGCTCGGGCATCCCGTCGTAGGGCTTCAGGACGATGATGTGCTGGAGCTCCGGCAGGTGCTCGGACGCCTCGAGGACCCGCTGCGCCTCAGACTGGTTGCCGACGAACATGACCGTCAGCCCGGAGTCGCCGGCGATGTGCTGGATCTGCTCCGGCGTGGAGGTCGCGTAGAGGGGGACGGGGACGGCGCGGACGGTGCAGGCACCCAGGTCGAACTCGGACCATTCCGGGCAGTTGCCGAGGAAGATGCCGACGCGCCCGCCCGCCTCCACGTCGAGGTTGAGCAGTCCCTGGGCCACGCGCTTGACGCGCTCACCGAACTGGGCGTAGGTCTGCGTGCGCCAGTTCTCACCGTCGCGGATGCGGGTGGCGATGCGATCACCGTGCTGGTCGATGACCTCGCGGACACGTGCGACTACGTGGTTGTTCATCTGGCTCCCCTTCGTTGCGGCTTCGCTAAGCGTAGTCGAACGGCAGTTGAGCGTGCTGCCGCTCTCCTCCAGCCACCGTCGGCGCCAACCTTCCACGGGGAGGCTGGCGCCTTCGAATGTGGTGGGCGCGGTGGGCTCAGCCAGCCGACGCCCGGGCCTTGTCTGCGGCGATGATGCGGCGCATGCCCTCGATCGCCGTCGGGATCAGGTTTCCGATCTGCGAGGCGTCCTTCTCCTCCTCGGTCATGGGGGCGAAATCGTGGTGGCCCATGATCATCATCACGCCACCGGTCCGCACCCGGCGGGTGGCCCCCACCAGGAACAGCGTGGCGCACTCCATCTCGGAGACGAGGCAGCCGCCCTTCACCCAGGCGTCCCAGCGTTCCTTCAGGCGACCCGCCACCGGCATGGATTCAGGCGAGTGCTGGCCGTAGAACGAGTCCTTCGACTGGGACACGCCCACGTGGTAACGCTTCCCGTGGTCCTTCGCCGCGTCGACCAAACCGTTGATGAGGTCCTGGTGCGCGACGGCGGGGAATTCCATCGGCAGGTAGTGCAGGCCGGTGCCCTCGTCGCGGATGGCGGAGTTGATCACGGCGATGTCGCCCGGCTGCGTCTCGGGCTGCATGGCGCCGGAGGTGCCCACCCGCATGAACGTATCGGCGCCCACGTGGATGAGTTCCTCGACGGCGATCGCGGTGGACGGACCGCCCATGCCGGTGGACGTCACGGCGACGGGCACACCGTCGAGCTCGCCGGCCCACGTGGTGTGCTCGCGGTGCGACGCCACGAAATGGGGGTTGTCGAAGTGCTGGGCGATCGTCTCGCAGCGGCCGGGGTCTCCGGGGAGGAAGACGTAGCGGCCGATGTCGCCCTGCTTCAGGTGGATGTGGTACTCGTAACCCTCGGAATAGGCCATGGTGCTCCTTCAATTTGCGTGCCAGCCAACGTACCCGTTCCCGGCCCGTCCGCGGGCGGGTTGAGAGTGTGGGCGCCGCCGCACGCTGACGTCGATGGCCGCCACCAGCTTCTCGTGCCGCTACCCCGACGCTGACGGTCAACGCGTGCTGTTCTCCTGACCCCGCTGCAGAGGTTTCCTGATGGTCCACTTCATCGAGGGGTTAGGCGTAGTCGTCGTGCGCCACGTCAACAGGTTGCCACGATCAAACCGTTCGAAGTCGCCTCAGCGGTCGCGCTCAAGCTCGTGCCGTTGGGGGTCTGCGCCCAGCGCCACAATAATGTGTCGCGTACCGTTTGCGGCGTCAGCGACGTAGCCTGATACTGGAGATGTGACATTTTGGACGTTATCGAACGACTGGTTCGATCGACACACAACCCAAGATCTCACCTATCGCGTCCGGGTGCGGGTCATGACGCCAGGTGCATTGGACGCCGCATGGGCACGAATCGTTGATGAACACGGCGCTGACGAAGCCGGTGTTGTACCGATCGGTGGCGCGGCGCTCATACGGGTAAACGACCGGGAAGCTGAAGCTATTAGCGGGGGAGAGGACGCGCTCGATTCCCTCGAATGGGCGGTTAACGAGGTTCTCGGTGAAGTTCTCGAAGGAGCTGAGGTGCTCGTCGTTGCCGAAGAGCGCGCCCTCGTGACCGATGCGGACGAGCCGGGTTTTGAATGACCTACAACATCCGGTTTTTTGGGGTCACACGCGCAGGTGCTATAGCGGTGGGGGGAGACCTACCTCCAGATCAATCGGGGGTCTGCTGAAGGTTCGATTGAGTCCAAGACCGCATGACTTTGGAAGGGTCGTGCTGAAAGGATGGCGATCGTGTCAAGAATCTATTCGGACGAGTTCAAGCGTGACGCAGTCGCGCTGGTGAACAGCGGCTTGTCGCAGAAGCAAGTGTGTAAAGACCTTGGAGTCTCGAAGTCCGCGTTGCAGACGTGGGTCAAGGACGACCGGTTCCGGGCTCTCGGGTTCACGCCGACCAGTGACGTCGAGGAACGTCGCGAGATGACGGCCGCGATGCAGCGGATCCGCGAGTTGGAGATGGAAAACGAGGTGCTGCGTCGCGCGGCGGCGTATCTCTCGCAGCGAATCTGCGGACCCCAAAATGATGTACCCGCTCGTCCGCGAGATGGCCGCCCCGAACGCCCCGCTACGGGTGCCGGTGGCGTACCGGGTACTGGGTTTCTCCGAGCAGGGTTACTACCAGTGGCGCAAACAGCCGATTTCTGCTCGCCAGCAGGAAGAGGAACACTTTATCGAGGTGTTGCACGAACTCCACGAGGACGATCCCGAGGGCGGCTACCGTGTGCTGGCTGACGACCTCCACGATCTGGGCTACCAGATCTCGGAGCGTCGCGTGTGGCGGCTGTGCCACGTTGCGGGGATCTCCTCGAGGATCACCAGCCGCAAACGCAAGTACCGCAAGGCCGGCGCGCCGGTCCATGATGACCTCGTGCAGCGGCTGTTCGTCGCTGGTGGTCCTGCCCAGGTGTGGGTCACCGACATCACCGAACACTGGACTGACGAGGGGAAATTGTACTGCTGTGCGATCAAGGACCTGTGGCACAACAAGATCGTCGGCTACTTTATCCAGCCCAGGATGAAAGCCCGGATCGCTGTCGGTGCGTTGACGATGGCCGTCGATCACCGTGGCTTCCCGAAAGACGTGATCGTGCACTCGGATCGCGGCTCGCAATTCCGGTCGAAGAAGTACCAAAGCCCTCAAGAAGTTCGGCCTGCGCGGCTCCATGGGACGTGTTGGCGCGTGTGGTGACAACGCCGCTATGGAGTCATTCTTCGCGCTCCTGCAGAAGAACGTCCTCGACCGGCAACGCTGGACCACCCGCCAGGAGCTACGACTGGCGATCGTCGCATGGATCGAAGGGATCTACCACCGCAAACGACGACAACGACGCCTAGGCAAACTGACCCCCGTCGAGTACGAGGCAGTCATGACCCCCGCCACTACACTGGCGGCATAAACCCCAGGCTCAACCAAACCTTCAGCAGACCCATCTGCCCGCCCGAGGTGATGGTTCGGATCGTGCCGAACTCGTGGTTGGTGAACGCTTGTAGCGCGGTCATGACCGGCTCCTACTCTGAGAGCCGGATAGACAATCGCGGGCGCGGGATGCGCCAGGCTCTCACCTGTCAGGCACGGCAAGCACCGAAACCGGACACGGCGTGAGGAAGGCTCTCGCCCGTACGCCCTTGAGCACCGGCGAATCCGGACAGGGCACCAGGAGAAGCGCTGCGGCAGCCTTGACACGATCCACGCCGCTGGAGTTCGGGCATGAACCTGACTAGCTTGGGGATGGTCGTTCAGCTCGCCCCGACCCCGGTCGAGAGTTGGTTGGATCTCTGGTGTGGAGACGTCGACTTCGGCACGTGACGTTGACCAGACGGCCACGTTGACGTACCGTAGGAGGTGATAGATCCCCGGTCAGGCCTCTAGTCCCGCAAGGGCAATGCACAAATGACCGGGGCCTTTCATTTTCTAGGGAGCTCATGGTCAAGCGCTGGCTCAGTTACGACGAACAAGTCAAACTGCTTCAAGCACGCGGTTTGACCGTCACTGACACCGCATCAGCAGCCGAGTTCCTATCTCGCGTGAACTACTACCGGTTCTCGGGATATTTCCGTTACTGGCAAGCTGACCCAATGGCGGGCAACAATCACTTCCTCGACGGTTCATCCTTCGAAGTGATCCAGCGACTCTACGAAGCCGAACAAGACCTGGTTGCGGTGTGCGACGAAGTCCTCCACCCGATCGAGGTTCTCCTCAGAACCCGGTTCGCCTACTACTACGCCCAACGTGTCGGAGCGATCGGAGAGTTCGCCCGTGGTGACGGGTTCACGCAATCGCCTGATCCTAATGACGAACGTGTCGAAGAACATGCACTGTCGAATCTGGGTCGCAGCCAGGAGACCTTTGTGTCTCACTACCGCGATGAAATCAAGACGGGCAGCGCTTACAGCATCAAAGCCTACGCACGTATGCCCATCTGGGTAGCAGTTGAGGCCTTCTCGTTCGGCAGCCTGTCCAGGCTCATCGAGGCTTCAAGCAAGTCCGGCGTCCTGCACGTCATGGCAGCGTCGATGAACGTTTCTCCAACCACACTGCCAAGCCAAGTCCGGTCATTCGTCTACTTACGCAACCGCAACGCCCACTGCGCAAAGCTGTGGAACCACGCTGTTCTCGACCGTCCAGGACTCCTCTCCAACATCGCCCGACGAGCCAAACGAGACCACCGCCAGTTCAGCGATCACTCGATCTACAAGATCTTCGTAGCGCTTGACCAAGTCGCCACCAAGACGGGACTCCAGAAGGATTGGCTCGCCAACCGAGTCGAGCCAATCCTTGCCACGAATGCCCTGCTCGCCGCAGGCATCGCAACCCCAGCCCGTTACGGCGAAATGGCGCCAAAGCTACTCACTGCCGACCGCTAGCTCCTCGCAGCTCTTAACCTTTGCGGTAGTAGTCGCATTCGTACCCCGCCAAGGCCCAGGGCGCCGAGGTCGCCGGCGAACTGACCGGGCGCGAGGCCGTCCGCCATCAGGCGGAGCACCAGATGGCCACGCTGTTGCCTATCCTCGCCCGGCTCCCCCGACGCATCTCCCGAATCAGCGAACAACTGAAAGACCGCCGTCGCGCAGGGCATGGGCGGCCTCTACCTTCTCACGCGCGACGGCGGCCCGATGTTGCTGCCACAGCTGGCGCTGTGGCCGTTCCTGGGCGTGACCCTGCTGTTCCTCGCCTTTACGCTGGGCGCACGGGTGCTGGCCAGCATCTTCTTCCGTGACGCCGGCTGTGCAGAGCCATCTGAATATCCAGCGATACGGCTGTCAACCGACCTGGTGATGACCGTCTCGCAGACCGTGAGGGCAGCCGCCGGCGCGACGCGGGGGCCGGTGCCGGTTCACCCACTTCGGTGGCATACTCGCCCGGGTGACCGACCGTAACCTCATCACCGCACCAGGTACGGCCAGGACCTTCCACCGGATGAAGATCCTGGCCGTCGTGCTGCTCTCGATGAGCATGTCGCTGGTGGCGATCTCCTCGGTCAACGTAGCGCTGCCCACCATCCAGGAGGGCCTCCGCACTACGGACCAGGACCTGCAATGGGTGCTCGCCGGCTACGCGCTGGCCCTCGGGGTGACCCTGATCCCCGCCGGGCGCGCGGGCGACGTGCTGGGTCGCGGCTCGCTGTTCGTCGTCGGCGCCGCGATCTTCACGGTGGCCTCCCTCATCTGCGGCCTGGCCCCCAACGCTCTGGTCCTCAACGGCGCGAGGCTCATCCAGGGCGTCGGCGCCGGGCTGTTCTCGCCGCAGGTCACCGGCATGATCCAGCAGTACTTCAGCGGCGGTGGCCGCGCCAAGGCGTTCGCGCTGCTGGGCGTGACGATCTCCGCCTCGGTCGCGGCCGGCCCCGTGCTTTCCGGCGCCATCATCGAGGCCGCCGGGCCGGAGACGGGCTGGCGGTGGGCGTTTCTCGTCTACCTCCCGCTGGGCCTGGCCTGCGTGGTGCTGGGCCTGCTGTGGTTCCCGTTCGCGAAGGAACGCAAGCGACGCCTGGGCATGAATCCGACGGCGGTGAAGGTCGACCTCGACCCCGTCGGCTCGCTCCTCATCACCGTCGCGGTGCTGGCCGTGATGTACCCCTTCATGGCCCGCCAGGCCTGGGCCTGGTGGCTGCTGCCCGCCGCCGGCGCCCTGATCGCCGGCTGGTGGATGTGGGAACGTCGCTACAAGAACGCCGGGCGCGAACCCCTCGTCGACCTTGAACTCTTCCGCTACCGCTCCTTCCGCAACGGCCTGCTCGTGGCCGGCGCCGCGTTCATGGGGTTGACCTCCACGTTCGCCGTCGTGGCGATCTTCCTGCAGAGCGGCCTGGGGGTCGACGCGCTACGCAGCGGCCTGATCGGCCTGCCGAACGCTGTCCTCAGCGCCATCAGCTCCATCTACACCGTGCGCTTCGTGATGACGCACGGCCGACGCCTGGTGTCGCTGGCGCTGCTCCTGCTGCTCGCCGGTACCGGGCTGAGCATCGCCGTGGTGTGGGCGATCGGCGAGTTCGGCATCTCCTTCTGGTGGCTCGCGGCCACCCTGGCGCTCAACGGCGCCGCGATGGGCGCGTTCGCCTCCGCCAACCAGACCCTCGCGATGCAGGACGTCCCCGTGCAGCACGGCGGCACGGCCAGCGGCCTGAAGCAGACCGTCGAGCGCGTCACCACCGCGCTGGGCAACGCTGTGATCACGGGCGTGTTCTTCGCGGTGGCCGCGTCGGGCTCCTGGACGGGCGCCTTCATGGGCGCGTTCGTCGGCATCGCGGTGTGCCTGGTCCTGGCGTTCGCGCTGAGCGTGATGGACGCGCGCCAGCACGCCCGCTGATCTGGCCCCTGAACGCCTGCCCCCGCGGCGACCCAGGCTCAGGGACCAAGCGGGATCGGTAGGGTGGCCGCATGGTCTTTCCTCTCGGTGCGCACGTCGACTCCGTCAACCCTCTGGCCGAGGCTGAGGCGATCGGAGCCGGCGTCGTGCAGATCTTCCTCGGCGACCCGCAGAGCTGGAAGAAACCCGCCACCCTCTATCCGGAGGGCGCGGAGGCGCTGGAGCAGGCGGCGCAGGCGGCCCGGGTGCAGCTGGTCATCCACGCCCCCTACGTGCTCAACGTCGCATCGTTGAACAACCGCGTGCGGATCCCCAGCCGGAAGCTGCTGCAGCAGACCGTCGACGAGGCGGCCGCCGTCGGCGCCCTCGGCGTGGTGGTGCATGGCGGGGACGTCACCGCCAAGGACGACCCCGCCGTCGGGTTCGACAACTGGCGCAAGTGCGTGGACGGGCTGAAACTGCCGGTGCCGATCTTCATCGAGAACACCGCGGGCGGCGGGCACGCGATGGCCCGGCACGAGGAGGCCATCGAGCGGCTCTGGACCGCCATCTCCACCTCGGAGAACTTCGGTCAAGTGGGCTTCTGCCTCGACACCTGCCACGCGCACGCCGGCGGCCTGGAGCTCGACGGCCTCGTCGGCCGCATCAAGGCCATCACGGGCCGCATCGACGTGGTGCACTGCAACGATTCCCGCGACGCGGCGGGCAGCGGGGCGGACCGGCACGCCAACCTCGGCCAGGGCTTCGCCGACGCCGACGCGCTGGTCGCCGTCGTCCGCGACGCCGCCGCCCCCACCGTCCTCGAGACCCCCGGCGGGGCCCTCGAACACCTCCAGGACCTAGCCTGGCTGAGCGAACGCCTCTGACGCGGCCCGTCTCCGAAGCAGGTGCACGTTGTGCGGCGGACGTGGTGCACAACGTGCACCTGCCCGGCCGGGGGGCGTCCACAAGGTTGGATAACGCTTTGACCGAACCGATAAGCTAACCTTCGCCACCACGAATCCAACCCCGAGGGGAGTCTTGGCGTGCTCTATGCCCTGATCGCCGTCCATGCGATCCTGGGCGCGTTGACCCCTCTGCTGGTAAAGCGGATGGGTGCCCGCGTCTACTTCGTGCTCGCACTCGCACCGCTGGCGGCCGGCATCTGGCTCGCCACGAAGGCCCCCGTCATCCTGGCCGGGCAGACCTATCTCGAGGTCTACGGCTGGATACCGGCACTCGACGTGGACCTCACCCTGCGCATGGGGCTGATCCAATGGGTGCTGGCGATGATCGTCAGCTGGATCGGCGTGGCGGTGCTGATCTACTCCAGGTGGTACTTCGAGGGCCTCCACTCCGGCAGATCCGCGGCGGTGCTCACCCTCTTCGCCGGCACGATGTTGGGCCTTGTCACGGCAGACAACCTCATGGTGTTGTTCGTCTTCTGGGAGCTCACCACCGTCTTCTCTTACCTGCTCATCGGCCACGACCCCACCCGCCGCGCCAACCGGGGCGCCGCCCACACCGCGCTGGTGGTCACCACCACCGGCGGCCTGACGATGCTGGTGGGCATCGTGGCGTTGTGGAGCGTCACGGGCACCCTCTCGCTGGAGCGCATCGTCGCGGATCCGCCGACGGGGACCCTGGCCACGGCGGGTGCGCTTCTGATGCTGGTGGGTGCGCTGTCGAAATCCGCGCTCGTCCCGTTCCACTTCTGGCTGCCGGGCGCCATGGCCGCCCCCACCCCCATCTCCGCCTACCTGCACGCCGCGGCCATGGTGAAGGCCGGCGTCTACCTCGTCGCCGTGCTGGCCCCCGCCTTCGCGACGGTGCCGTTCTGGCGGCCCGCCGTCATGCTGCTGGGCACCCTCACCATGATCATCGGCGGCTGGCGCGCCCTTCGGCAGACGGACCTCAAGCTCCTGCTCGCCTACGGCACCGTCTCCCAGCTGGGCTTCATGGTGCTGCTGGTGGGTATCGGCACCGAGGCCGCCGCGCTGGCCGGCATGGGCACCGTCATCTCGCACGCCCTGTTCAAGTCCACGCTGTTCATGTGCGTGGGCCTCATCGACCACTCGGCCGGCACCCGCGACATCCGCGAACTCAGCGGCGTCGGCTACCGCGTGCCGTGGCTGGCCGTCCTCGCCGGCCTGGCCGCACTGTCCATGGCGGGCATGCCCCCACTGGTGGGCTTCCTCACCAAGGAGGCCGCCTTCGAATCGTTGGTCTACCTCGTCGTCGGCGACATCCAGGCCATCACCCCCCTCGCGGCCGCCGCGCTCGCCGCCGCGCTGGTGTTCGGCTCCGCGATCACCGTCGGCTACTCGCTGCGGTTCTGGTGGGGTGCGTTCGCGTCGAAGAACGGCGCCCCGGCCCTCAGCTGGCACCGCCCCGCGTTCGGCATGGCGTTCGTGCCGATGTTCCTCGGCTCCCTCAGCCTGGTGCTGGGCTTCCTCGGCCCGCAGCTCACCGAGCTGCTCTCCCCCTACGCGGAGCACGTCTCGCACGGGCAGCCCAGCCACGGCTTCGCCCTGTGGCACGGGCTGTCCTGGCCCCTGGCCATGTCCGTGGTCGCATTGACCGCTGGCGTCCTGCTGTTCGTCTTCCGCGAGCGGATCACGGAGATCCAGGCCACCTTCCCGACGACGACCACCGCCGAGGACATGTTCCACAAGTCGATGCACGAGCTTGACCGCATCTCGGTGGAGGTCACCGCCCGCGTGCAGCGCGGCTCGCTGTCGATCTACCTGGGCACCATCCTCACCGTGCTGGTCGCGCTGTCCACCTACGCCATGCTCCGTATCCGCATCTGGCCCGCCTACCGCCTGTTCGACCACTGGCCCCAACTCCTCGTCGCCGCCGTCATCGCAACGGCAGCGGTGCTCGCCGCCACCTCCCGCGGGCGCATCCGCGCCGTCCTCCTGGTGGGCGTGACCGGCTACGGCCTGGCGCTGCTCTTCGCGATGGGCGGCGCCCCAGACCTGGCGCTCACACAGGTGCTCGTCGAGACCGTCACGCTAGTGGTGTTCATCCTCGTGGTGCGCAAACTGCCGCGCTACTTCACCAACCGCCCGCTGAGCTCGACACGGTGGTGGCGCGTACTCATCGCGCTCGCCACCGGCCTCACCGTGACCCTGATCTCCCTGGTGGCCGTGGGCGCCAGGGTCGCCGAGCCCGTCTCGAAGGACTGGTACGAGGCGGCCTACGACTTCGGCTTCGGCAAGAACATCGTCAACGTCGCGCTGGTCGACACCCGTGCCTGGGACACCTTCGGCGAGATCTCCGTGCTCGTCATCGCGGCCACCGGAGTCGCGTCGCTGATCTTCCTCCGCTCCCGCGTGGTGGGCATCTCGTCGACGGCGCAGGCGTTCGAGTCCCGCGAGGATGAGCCGCAGGCGGACGAGGCCCCCGGCGTGTGGCTGCGCGCGGGCCAGACCCTGTCGCCGACGGTGCGCTCGCTCGTCTTCGAGGTGATGACCCGCATCCTGTTCAGCGTCATGATCGTGGTGTCGCTGTACCTGCTGCTCGCGGGCCACAACTGGCCGGGCGGCGGCTTCGCCGGCGGCCTGGTCGCCGGCATGGCGCTGATGATCCGCTACCTGGCCGCCGGCCGCCACGAGCTCGACGAGGCCGCCCCCTTCGACGCGGGCCGCCTCCTCGGCGGCGGCCTCCTGCTCGCGCTGGCCGCAGCCGTCGTGCCGCTGTTCTTCGGCGGCACCGTGCTGCAGAGCTACGACGTCTACCTGACCATCCCGCTGCTGGGCGAGCTGCACCTGGTCTCCTCGACAGTCTTCGACATCGGCGTGTACCTCGTCGTGATCGGCATGCTGCTCGACGTGGCCCGCAGCCTCGGCTCGGGCATCGACCAACACGCAACCGAGGAGATCGCACCGGTGCCGATCCCGGATTCAACCAAGGCCATTCCGGGGTACGGGGGTCGCCGATGAGCGCGAACCTGATCCTCGCCATCGCGGCCGGCGTCCTCGTCGCCGCGGGTGTCTACCTGCTGCTCGAACGCTCGCTGACCAGGATCCTGTTGGGCATCCTGCTGGCCAGCAACGGCGTGAACCTGATGTTCCTCGTGGCTGCGGGTCGCCCCGGCCTACCGCCCATCGTCGGGTTCGGCGACGGGGCCGACGACGTCTCGGATCCGCTCCCGCAGGCGATGGTGCTCACCGCCATCGTCATCACCATGGCAGTGGCGGCCTTCGTGCTGACCATGGCCTACCGCAGCTTCCAGCTGCACGGCCACGACGAGGTCGCCGACGACGTCGAGGACGCGCGCATCCGCGAACTCGCCGACGCGGATGTGGTCTCGGAATCCTATGAGGACACCTCGTTCTCCGACACCGGAGCGGATGTGGTCAGCGAATGATGCTCTACAACCTGATCCCCCTGCCGGTGCTGCTGGCCATCGGCGGCGCCGCCATCGCCCTGGCGCTGCCGCGTCGGCCCAGGCTGCAGCGCCTCGTGTCGATCGTCAGCCTCAGCGGCATCGTCGCGATCGCCGCGGTGTTCATGTGGTTCACGCACCAGCACGGCCCCATGGCCCTGTGGATCGCCGGCTGGGACGCGCCGCTGGGCATCGCCCTGGTGGTCGACAGGCTGAGCGCCTTGATGCTGCTGGTGGCCTCCGTCATCGCCCTGGGCGTCCTCCTGTTCGCCACCGGGCAGGACCGCGACGAGGTGCGGCGGGAAACGCCGGTGTCGATCTTCCACCCCACGTTCCTGCTGCTGATGGCGGGCGTGTCCAACGCCTTCCTGGCGGGCGACCTGTTCAACCTGTTCGTCGGCTTCGAGATGCTGCTGTTCGCCTCCTACGTGCTGTTGACGCTGGGCGGCACGTCGGACCGCATCCGGGCGGGCACCACCTACGTGGTGGTTTCACTGCTGAGTTCGTCGCTGTTCCTGATCTCCATCGCGGCCATCTACGCGGCCACGGGCACGGTCAACATGGCCCACCTCGCGGTGCGGCTGCGGGATCTCACCGAGCCGGTCCAGCTCCTCCTCGAGGTGCTGCTGATCGTCACGTTCTCCATCAAAGCCGCGGTGTTCCCGTTGTCGTCGTGGCTGCCGGACTCCTATCCGACGGCGCCCGCCCCCGTCACGGCCGTGTTCGCGGGCCTGCTCACCAAGGTGGGCGTCTACGCGATCATCCGCACCGAGACCCTCCTCTTCCCGGCGCACACCATCTACAACGTGCTGCTGGTGGCCTCGCTGCTGACGATGGTGCTGGGCATCCTGGGCGCCATCGCCCAGGTGGAGATCAAGCGAATGCTGTCGTTCACGCTGATCAGCCACATCGGCTACATGATCTTCGGCATCGCGCTGGGCACCGACGCGGGCCTGGCCGCCACCATCTTCTACACCGCGCACCACATCACCATCCAAGCCACCTTGTTCCTCGTGACCGGGCTGATAGAGCGGCGCGGCGGCACGTCGTCGCTCGACGGGTTGGGCGGCCTGCTGAAGGTGGCCCCGCTGCTGGCGGCGCTGTTCTTCATCCCCGCCATGAACCTGGGTGGCATCCCACCGCTGTCCGGCTTCATCGGCAAGATCGGCCTGTTGCAGGCCGCCGCCGAGGTGGGTACACCGCTCGCCTGGGTGGTGCTGGCCGGCGGCGTGCTGACCAGCCTGCTGACCCTGATGGCGATGGCGAAGGTCTGGAACCGAGCGTTCTGGGGCGTCACCCCGGCCGAGCAGCGCCGCGAGGACGCCATCGCGCAGGATCTCGACCCGGACGAGATCGCCGACGAAGACACCCGCCCCATGCCCCCGCTGCAGGTGGGCGCCACCATGGGCCTGGTCGCCTTCGGCCTGGCGCTGACGATCTTCGCCGGCCCGCTGTACGAGTACACCAACGCTGCGGCCGCCACCCTGCGCGACGGGTCCTACATCCAGGCCGTCCTGCCGGAGGGGTTGCGATGAACATCAGAAGGACCCGCACCCCCTGGGGCGAGCGGCTGAAGTTCCGCCCCCTGTCGGCCCTGACCTTGGCGTTGGTCTGGGTGCTGCTGTGGGGCAGCTTCACGCCCATGTCGATCGTCGGCGGCATCCTCGTCGGCTACCTCATCGGCGTCGTGCTGCCGCTGCCGCCCATCTTCTGGGAGGGCCGGGTGCGCCCCTGGGGTGTGGTGCGGCTCATCGCGCACCTGATCTTCGACCTGCTGGTCTCGTCGGTGCGGGTGTTCATGCTGGCGTTCCAGCGCAAGGTGGATCTGCGCGCCGGCATCGTCCGGATCGACCTCATCACGGACAACGACCTCTACCAGGTGCAGGTGGCCGAGATGATCTCGCTGGTGCCCGGCACCGTCGTCGTCGAGGTGGTGCGCAACCCGCGCCGCCTGTACCTCCACGCCATCGACCTGCACGGCGACGACCCCGTCGGGCGGGTGCAGAAGATGGCCGTCGATGTGGAGTCGCGCGTGGTGCGGGCCTTCGGCTCCCGGCAGGAGATCAACGACTTCAACGACGCCCTCGAGCACCACCCCGCTCCCGAAGCTGAAGACCTGGAGGTCGAGGAATGATCACCGCCACCAACCTCATCCTGTCGCTCGCCGCGCTGCTGCTGGCCGTCTCGGCGTTCATCGGCGTCAACCGGATCGCCGCGGGCCCCTCCCAGCTCGACCGCTCCGTCGCGGCGGACCTCATCGTCGCCATCGTCGTGGGCTCGCTCGGGCTGTGGGTGGTGTGGACGGACATGTCCACCGAACTGATGGTGCTCGTGCTGCTGTCCATGCTGGGCTTCACCAGCGCCGTGTCCGTGGCGCGGATGGTCTCAGACCGGATCAACCTGCGCAGCAGCTACAACAAGCTTCGTAGGGAGCGTGCCTCATGACCGACGTCGTGTTCGACTTCATCAGTTCCATCTTCGTGCTCGTGGGTGCCGTGCTGTGCTTCGGCGCCGCGGTGTCGTTGGTGCGTTTCCCGGATGTGCTGGGCAAGATGCACGCCATCACCAAGCCGCAGGTGCTGGGCCTGATCTTCGTGTCGATGGGCATCGCGATCAGCCTGCGCACCTGGTGGTCGATCGGGCTGTGCGCGCTGATCATCGCGCTGCAACTGCTGACGGCGCCGATCTCGGCCAGCCTGGTGTCGCGCTCGGCGTACCGCAGCGGTCTGGCCGACGAGTCGAGCCTGCTGGTCAACCACCTGGCCGAGGACCTCGAGGGCGCGGGCTTCACCCACCGCGACTGACTTCAACCCCTGCAGGGCTGGGAGCGGGTACGGTCGAAGGCATGCGACTTTCGGTACTCGACCTCATCAACGTCCGCCGGGGCCAGACCACCGGTGAGAGCCTCCGCGCCAGCAGACAGATGGCAGAGGCGGCCGACAGGCTGGGCTTCACCCGCTACTGGGTGGCCGAGCACCACAACGCGGATTCTGTCGCCTCCACCTCGCCCGCGGTGGAACTCATGTACCTCGGGCAGAACACCGAGCAGATCCGGCTCGGTTCAGGTGGCGTGATGCTCCCCAACCACGCTCCGCTTGCCGTGGCCGAGCAGTTCGCGCTGCTGACCGCGGTGTACGGCGACCGCATCGACCTGGGCATCGGGCGCGCCCCCGGCACAGACCCGGTCACGTCGGCCGCGATCCGCGGGCACCTGGGAGGCGGGCACTTCGTCGATGCGGACGGCCGCCCGGTGGATCCGGTGCGCGAGTTCCCCCGCAACGTCACCGACATCCTCACGCTGCTGAGCCCGCACGGCGCGGAGATCCGCCTCCCCCGCGGGCAAACCTACCAACTGCGGGCTGCGCCGGACATCCAGCACTCGCCTCAGGTGTGGCTGCTGGGCTCCAGCGACTACTCTGCGCAGCTCGCCGCCGCGCTGGGGCTGCCCTACGTGTTCGCCCACCACTTCAGCGGCCGCGGCACCCGGCAGGCGCTGGACCTGTACCGCGGCAGCTTCGAGCCCAGCGAGCACGGCAGCTCGCCTCGCACCTTCCTGTCGGTCAACGTGTGCGTGGCGAAGACCTCGGACGAGGCGTGGGAGTTGGTGGAGCCGCACCTGTACACGATGACGAAGTTCATGACGGGCGGCGGTTTGGATCCGGCGCCGTTCGTGGGCGATGACGTCAAGCGGCTCTTCACCGACGATCTGCGCGCCGCCAGCCAGCAGTCCGTGGCCACGTGGGCGGTGGGTGACCCGGAGCAGGTGGCGCACCAGCTCCGCGAGACCGCCGCCGAGTTCGGGGTGGACGAGGTCATGATCCATCCTGTGCAGGGCGCCTACGAGGACGACCCGGCGGATTCCTGGCCCGCCAAGGTGCGCGGCTTCGAGCTGCTCGCCGAGCAGCTACTCGGCGATTGACATTGATCTCTACCGATTCGGGGGGTCGGTGTGGATTATCCACACCGACCCCCCGATCTGGTAGAGAAATGTGCAGGCCTCAGCCGAGCGTCACCGAGCCGAAAATCTCGTCGAGTGCCTGATCGAGGTCATCGGCGTTCTCGCGGTCCGTGGTGAAGGAGATCTCGTGCCGGTCACCGTAGGGATCGAGCACCAGCAACTGCCGGCCGCGCAGCGCGAGCTGGCCGCTGATCCCGCCCGCGCACTCGAACTCGACCAGGACGCCCTTGAGGCCGTTGGGGTCGAACCGCTCAGGTTCGCCCAGGTAGTACGGATCCTGCACGCAACCGTGCCCCACGGTGCGCAGCCAGGACAGCAGCTCCGCCTCCCCCAGGCCTGCCATCGAGCTGACCCCCTGGTTGAGTGCGTCGTCGATGCGCTCCGGCGGTATCTCCTGGGTGTTCGGCTCCCCCATCTGGCCGAAGTAGTAGTAGCTCAGCACCTCGCGGGCCTCCGCGTCTGAGGCCGGGTCCCACCCGGTCCAGACCTCAGAGTCGAAGGTGGTGTATCCGGGGCGCAGGGTGGTCACGTTGTCCTGCGGGTCGTAGCGCCAGCGTTCGAGCACCTGGAAGTTGATCCGTTCACCCTCGTACGTGGTCAGCTCCGTGGAGCCTAATGCGCTCGCCTGCGAGCCGCCGCGCACCATGAACAACAGCACCAGAACCACCGCCAGCAGAAGCGCTCCCCCGCCCAGCAGCCAGGGCCACAGCTTCCTCCTGGGGGCCGTCCCCTGCTGGAACTGGCCCGGGTACTGCGGGCCCGGGAACTGAGGCCCCTGATAGGGCGGTGGGCCGGAGGGCGGGCCTTGCGGCGGCCGCTGCGGGGAACCGTAGGGATGTCCAGGCTGCGGCTGAGGCGGCCCTTGGGGGTAGCCGGGCGGCGGTCCCTGCGGTGGCGGCCCTTGCCAGGGCGGGCCTTGCGGCGGGGTGGTCATCGTTTCCTCCAGAGGCTGGGTTCCGCTGAACCCTACCCCCAGGCCGTATCGGCACCACCCGACAGCCTGCCGCGACTCCACCTCCCGTTGATGCTTCAACTAACCTGGGGCTGTCTACGTCGAAAGGATGCACCATGAAGATCGGCATCGTGCTGGGTTCCGTCCGCGAGGGGCGCAAGGGCAAGTCCGTGGCGGACTGGGTGATGAGCATCGCCAACGAGCGCACTGACGCGCACTACGAACTCATCGACGTCGCCCAGTTCAACCTGCCCGTCCTGACCGACGAGCAGCACCCGGCTTCCAGGGGCGGGAAGTACGACAATCAGAACGTCCAGCGGTGGGGCGACACGATCGCCTCCTGCGACGGCTTCGTCTTCGTCACCGCGGAGTACAACCATTCGGTTCCCGGCGGGTTCAAGAACGCCGTCGACCACCTGGCCCCGGAGTTCCTGCACAAGCCCATCGGCTTCGTCTCCTACGGCTCCGTGGGCGGCATCCGCGCCGTCGAGCACTGGCGCACCATCGTGGCCAACTTCTCAATGCTGGACGTGCGCGCCCAGGTGGCGTTGAACCTGTTCACGGAGTTCGACGACGAGGGCGTCACCCCCAACGAACGCCGCGCCGTGGAACTGGGCGACGTGTTCGACGCCGTGGTCCAGCTCGCGGAAAAGGTCCGCAACTGACCCCCGCTCAACCGGCCGACGATTCGGGATAAGCTGGTCCACGTGACCAAAAGTGTTTACATTGCCTCGTCGGAGCGGCTGGTAAGCAAGTCCTCCATCGCCCTCGGCGTGATCGACCTGTTCGCTCGCCAGGTGCGTTCGGTGGGCGTGTTCCGCCCGCTCGTGCACTCCCTCGAGTCTGATGCCGTGACCCAGGCCCTCCTCTCACCGAAGGGGGTTAACCAATCGCTGGAGTCCGCCGTCGGCGTGACGTACGCGGAGTACGCGGCTGATCCCGATCAGGCGATCGACACGATCGTGGCCAAGTACAGCCAGCTGGCGGAGTCGCGCGATGCGGTGGTCATCGTCGGCTCGGATTACGACGATTTCGAATCGGCCCTGGAACTGGATCACAACGCTCTCATCGCGGCCAACCTGAACTCGCCGGTGATCTTCGTGGCGCGCGCCAAGGGCCGCTCCGAGGAGCAGATCCAGCGCATGACGGAATCCGCCGTCGACGCGTTCGAGGCGCGGCACAACACCGTCATCGCGTTGGTCGCCACGCATGCGGACGAGGACCGGACCGACGAGGTCGCCAAGGCGCTGCACAACGTGCGTGACGCGGTGGTCGCCGTCCTCCCGGACAACCCGGTGCTCCGTGCCCCGTCGGTGGGCGCCCAGTTCGCGGCCGTCGGCGCCACCCAGTGGCTGGGGCAGAGCGAGTTCCTCGCCCACGAGTCCCTGCACACCATCGTGGGCGGCATGACGCTGCCCAACCTGCTGCCCTACCTGAAGCGCGAGTCCACGCTGATTGTGCCGGCGGACCGCACGGATCTGCTGCCCGGCCTGTTGATGGCGCACCGTTCGCCGCACTACGGGCCGCTGTCGGCACTGGTACTCACCGGCGGCTTCGAGATCCCGGAATCGGTGGCCAAACTGTTCACCGACGCGACGATCGACCTGCCCATCGCGGTCACGAAGGGCGACACGTTCTCCACCGCGGTGAAGCTGCAGGGCGTGCGGGGCACCTCCACCAGCTCGGCCCGCAAGATCGAGGTCTCCCGCGCCCTGTTCTCGCAGTACGTCGACGAGGCGGCGCTGCTGGAGGCCATCGATCTGACCACCACCGAGATCCGTACCCCCACGATGTTCGAGTACCAGATCATGCAGCAGGCGCGCTCCCACAAGCAGCGTATCGTGCTGCCGGAGGCCTCGGATGACCGCGTCCTCGAGGCGGCCGATGTGGTGCTGCAGCGTTCCGTGGCAGAGCTGATCCTGTTGGGCGACCTCGCCCGCATCAGCCAGCGCGCCTCGGAGCTGGGCCTGAACCTGTCCGACGCCACCGTCGTGAACCCAGAAGACCCAGAGCTCGTCGAGAAGTTCGCCGCCGAGTACGCCCAGCTGCGCGCCCACAAGGGCGTCACGCTGGAGCAGGCGCGCGAGAAGGTCAAGGACCCGTCGTACTTCGGCACCATGATGGTGCACATGGACATGGCCGACGGCATGGTCTCCGGCGCCATCAACACCACCGCCAACACCATCCGCCCGTCGCTGGAGTTCATCAAGACCAAGCCCGGCGTCTCCGTGGTGTCCGGCTCGTTCCTGATGTGCATGAGCAACCGCGTGCTGGTCTACGCGGACTGCGCGGTCAATCCTGATCCCACCGCCGAGCAGTTGGCGGACATCGCCATCTCCTCGGCCGCCACCGCCGAGAACTTCGGCATCGAGCCCCGCATCGCGATGCTGTCCTACTCGACGGGCGACTCGGGCTCCGGCGCGGATGTCGACAAGGTGCGCGCCGCCACCCAGCTGGTGCGCGAGCGCGCGCCTGAGCTCAAGGTGGAGGGTCCCATCCAGTTCGATGCCGCCGTCGACGAGGTGGTGGCCGCCAAGAAGATGCCTGGCTCGGAGGTCGCCGGCCGCGCCACGGTGTTCATCTTCCCGGACCTCAACACGGGCAACAACACCTACAAGGCCGTGCAGCGCACCTCCGGTGCCGTCGCCATCGGCCCCGTCCTGCAGGGCCTCCGCAAGCCGGTCAACGACCTGTCTCGCGGCGCCCTCGTCGACGACATCGTCTCCACCATCACCATCACGGCCATCCAGGCCCAGACCAACTGAAAGAACGCTTCATGAGCCACATCCTCCTCCTCAACTGCGGGTCATCCTCGATCAAGTACCAGCTGCTGGATCCGGAGGTGGGTGCGCCTGAAGCGGTGGGCCTGGTCGAGCGGATCGGGCTCGAGGTGGGCACCATCACCCACGAAGTGGGCGACAACGAGTTCCGGGAGTCGCGGCCCTTCGCGGACCACACCGAGGGCGTGGCCGCCGTCGTGAAGATGTTCCAGGACCACGGCCCCAGCCTCGACGACGTGGTCGCCGTCGGTCACCGCACGGTGCACGGGGGCTCCACGTTCGTCGAGTCGACGCTCGTCGACGCCGGTGTCATCGCCAAGCTTGAGGAGCTCTCGGATCTGGCTCCGCTGCACAACCCGCCGGGCCTGGCTGGCATCCGTGCCGCCCAGGAGGTGCTGCCCGATGTGCCACACGTGGCCATCTTCGACACGGCGTTCTTCTCCACCCTGCCGGCGGAGGCCTACACCTACGCGATCGATCAGGAGGTGGCCAAGCGTCTGGGCATCCGCAAGTACGGCTTCCACGGCACCAGCCACAGCTACGTCTCGAAGGAGGCGGCGAAGTTCCTGGACCGCCCCATCGAGGAGACGAAGATCATCGTGTGCCACCTCGGCAACGGTGCCTCGATCTCCGCGGTCGACGGCGGTGTGGCCATCGAGACCTCCATGGGCCTCACCCCGCTGCAGGGTCTGGTGATGGGCACCCGCTCGGGCGACGTCGATCCGGGCCTCCACAAGTACCTGGTGGGTGCTGCCGGAATGACGATCGACGAGGTCGACACCCTGCTCAACAAGAAGTCCGGTATGGCCGGCCTCTGCGGCCACACCGACATGCGTGACGTGAAGACCGCCATCGATGAGGGCGACGAGCAGACGCAGTTGGCCCTCGACGTCTACGTGCATCGTCTCGTGGGCTACATCGGCTCCTACATCGCCCACCTGGGCGGCGTGGACGCGCTCGTGTTCACCGCAGGCATCGGGGAGAACGCGGCCCATGTCCGCGGTCCGGTGATCCGCAAGCTGAAAGCTCTGGGCTTCGAACTCGACGAGGACGCCAACGCCACCCGCGCGAAGCAGGCGCGTGAGATCTCCACCCCGGAGTCGAAGGTCCGCGTGCTGGTGATCCCCACGAACGAGGAGCTCGCCATGGCCCAGGAGACCCTGGCGGTCATCTCCAAGTAGGTGGTCCCCGCGCGAACGACGAAGGACCCCCGCAGCTTGGTCCCTGAGCGTGAGCGCCCCGCGAACGACGAAGGGCCCCGCAGCATTCCCATCACCCTCACCCCCCACCTCGCTGGTTTCGACCCGCTGCGCCGCTCGTTGATCGGGGGCAGCGGCTCAACCAGCATTCTGTGGACGTGTTTGTGGGCCTTGCACAAGCAATTTTCCCGCCAGCTGTCGAGACACCACCAAAGGCGGTGACCGACGGGGGGTGCACGTCGCGGGGCACTCACCGTTTGGCGTACCTTAGAGTTCATGGCTACAGCGTTGATCACGGGCGGCACCTCTGGCATCGGTTTTGCGTTCGCGCAGGAACTGGCTGCCAGGGGCAGAGACCTCGTGCTCGTCGCCCGCGACACCGCCCGCCTCGAGAAGGTCGCCGCGGATCTCCACGAGACCCACGGCATCGAGGTCGAGGTCATCACCGCGGACCTCTCGGACCGGGCGGACATGATGCGCATCGCGGAGCGGCTCGAAGACCTCAGCCGCCCCGTCGACCTGCTGATCAACAACGCGGGGTTCGGGCTCCACTCCACGGCGCTCAACCCTGACGAGATCGAGCTCAACGCCAGCGCCATCGAGGTGATGTGCGTGGCGGTGTTCATTCTCAGCGGCGCCGCCGCCCGCGCGATGAAGACCCGCGGCCACGGGCAGATCCTCACGGTGGCCTCGTCGTCGTCGTCGATCTTCTCGGGCAACTACTCGGCCATCAAGGCCTGGGCCCGCACCTTCTCCAACTCCCTGGCTCTGGAGTTGAGTGGCACCGGCGTCACCGCCACCGCGCTCCTGCCCGGTTGGGTCAAGACGGAGTTCCACGAGCGCGCCGGCATCAACGCCTCCAAGCTGCCGGGCTTCGTCTGGATCGACCAGGTCAAGCTGGTGCGCACCGCCCTCGACGATTCGGCGAAGGGCCGCTTCGAGTCCGTGCCGGACTGGAAGTGGAAGATCGCCCTGTTCGTGGGCGACCACGGCCCCCGCGCCCTGACCCGCTGGTTCTCCAAGAAGCTGACAGCGTCGAGGAAGCACTGACGTGGCGGCGGAGATCGAGGCCGGCAACACCCGCTACACGTCGAAGATCCAGGCGACCACGCGCCAGACGGCGCAGTTGCTGCTCCTGAAGCCCGCACTGATGCGGATGCTGCGGGTGCACGTGCACGGCGCCAACAACATCGACGGCGTGGAGGGCGCGTTCATCGTCTTCGGCAACCACTCCTCCCACCTCGACGCACCGCTGATCCTGTGTTCGCTGCCCAGCCGGATGGCCAAGCGCGTCGCCACCGGCGCGGCCGGCGACTTCTTCTTCGGCAACTGGCTCAAGTCCGCGTCGATGGCGCTGTTCATGAACGGCTTCCCCATCGACCGCGGTAAGGGCGGCAAGGGCAAGCGCGGCATGTCCGGCCAGCTCCTGTCCGACGGCGTGCCGCTGCTGCTGTTCCCCGAGGGCACGCGGTCCCGCACCGGGGCGATGGGGCCGTTCGTGCCCGGGGTTGCGTCGTTGTGCATCTCGCGCGGGGTGCCCGCGCTGCCCGTGGCCCTCGTCGGCGCCTACGAGGCGTGGCCGTCGAAGCAGAAGCACCTGCCGAAGGGCCGCCCAGAGGTGCACGTGGTGTTCGGCCGCCCCATGACCCCGCTACCGGGCGAGATCGCCCACGAATTCAACGAGCGGATGCGCCGCCAGGTGCTGCAGCTCCACGACACCACCGCCCGCGCCTACGGCAAGAAGACGCTGGCCGAGTATGAGCGTAAGGTGGCGCTGGACCGCGCACACGAGACAGAAATCGCAGCCCTGGCAGAGCACGCCAGGGAGCAGGCCGACAAGCAGGAGGACCCACAATGATCGAGGGCGTCAAGCAGCAGAAGTGGTGGGGCTGGGGTGAAGAGGGCCACGAGTACGGCTACAAGGACAAGCCCAAGTTCGCCCCCTTCGTGCAGAACAATGTCGGCGTCGACATCACCGAACCTGTCAAGCACATCCAGGATTTCTCCACCCTGCAGGTGCCGGCCTCCCAGCTGAGCGACGCGCTGCGCACCAAGCTGGTGCAGATCCTCGGCGAGCACTACGTGCAGAGCGACGACGAGACCCGCGTCGTGCACGCCTTCGGCAAGGGCGTGCGTGACCTGGTGCGCGTGCGTCGCGGCGACCTGGGCCGCGTACCCGACGTGGTGCTCTATCCCGGCACCCAGCGTGACGTGGAACGCATCGTCGACGCCGTTGTCGAGGCCGACGCGGTGCTCATCCCGTTCGGCGGCGGCTCCAACATCGTGGCTGCGCTCGAGGCGGAGCCGGGAGAGACCCGGCAGGTGATCTCCATGAACCTGGGGCGGATGAACAAGGTTCTCGAGATCGACGAGGTCTCCGGCCTCGCCCACATCCAGGCCGGCGTCTTCGGGCCCGACATGGAGGATCAGTTGCAGGCCCGCGGTTGGACGATGGGACACCACCCGGATTCGTTCGTGTGGTCCACGCTCGGCGGTTGGATCGCCACCCGTTCGTCGGGCATGCAGTCCGACAAGTACGGCGACATCGCCGACATCACCCGCGGCCTCACCATGGTCATGCCCGGGCAGGTGCTGGAACTGCGCCCGCTGCCGTCGACGTCGTCCGGCCCGTCCGTGCGCGAGATGGTGCTGGGTTCCGAGGGGCGCCTGGGCATCATCACCTCGGCATGGGTCAACGTGCACCGCATGCCCGAGGTGCGGGAGATCCAGGCGTACTTCTACCCCAACTACGCCGCCGGCCTCAACGCCTGCCGCCAGATCATCGAATCCGACGCCGAGGTGATGATGGCCCGCGTCTCGGATGCGCTGGAGACGCAGTACATCATGGCCAACGGCAAGCAGGGCAGCAAGATCTCCTCGCTGGTCAGCAAGGGCATCCAGAAGATCATGCTGCAGAAGGGCTGGGACCTGGAGCAGATCGCGATGAGCTTCGTCGGCTTCGAGGGATCGCCCAGCCACGTGCGCTACATGAAGGGCATCGTCGGCAAGATCGTGCGCGACAACGGCGGCATGGGCGTCGGCAAGGGCCCCGGCGCGCTGTACGACCAGAAGAAGTACGACACCCCCTACCTGCGCGACTTCATGCTCGACCGCGGCCTCATCTGCGACGTCTCGGAGACCACCACGCCGTGGAAGTACGCCGAGCAGATCCACGCCAACGCCACCGGCGCGTTCTACAAGGCGATGGACGAGTTGGGCCTCAAGGGCGTGGTGTTCTGCCACCTGAGCCACTCGTACCACTCGGGCGCGTGCCAGTACTTCACGTTCGCCATCAACGACGACTCCGAGAACAACCTGGTCACCTACGACATCGCCAAGCGCGCCATCCAGCAGGCGTTCATGGACAACCACGGCACCGTCTCGCACCATCACGGCGTGGGCGAGGAGCACAGCCCGTGGATGGAGCAGGACATCTCCCCGGCCGGCGTGTTCATCCAGCGCAAGCTGTTCGACGGCGTGGACCCGGGCCGCAACCTGAACCCCGGCAAGATCGTCCACGACGGCGCCCCCGGCATCACGAGCAACTCCGCCGACCGCGTCGGGTAACAGTCCTTCGACCAACCGTCGACGGCTGGTCGAAGGGCGTTCGCCGGCTCTCCCACGCAGGGATCGGGCGTAGACTGGCGCGCATGCTGTCTGTCCTGTCGCCGGCGAAGTCGCTGGACTTTGAAACGCCGCTGCCCACGAAGAAGCACTCCGAGCCGCGCCTCGCGGGGCAATCCGACGGGCTGATCGAGATCATGCGCACCAAGTCGCCGGCGGATGTCGCCAAGCTCATGCACATCTCCGACGAACTGGCCCATCTCAACGCCACCCGGTACCACGATTTCACCAGCGAACACACCCCGGAGAACTCCCGCCAGGCGATCCTCGCGTTCAACGGCGACGTGTACCAGGGCCTCGACGCCGCCTCATTCGACGCCCGCGACTTCACCGAGGCGCAGAAGTCGCTGCGCATCCTGTCGGGTCTCTACGGGCTGTTGCGGCCGCTGGACCTCATCCAGCCGCACCGCCTCGAGATGGGCACCAAACTGGCCTCGGCCCGCGGACGGTCGCTGTACGACTGGTGGGGCACGCAGGTCACAGATCTCCTCCGCCGCGACCTCGACGCCTCCCCCGGCGCCGACGTGCTGATCAACCTCGCCAGCAACGAGTACTTCAAGGTGCTCGACGGCGATCGTCTGGGCGCGCGGATCATCTCGCCGCGCTTCGAGGACCGCGACAAGAACGGCGAGCCCCGCGTCGTCAGCTTCTACGCCAAGCGGGCCCGCGGCACGATGGCGGCCTGGCTGGTCAGGGAGCGGGTGCGCACGCCGTCGAAGGTCCTCGAATTCGACGGCGACGGTTACGCCCTCGACGAGGAGCGCTCCACGAAGGATCAGCCGGTCTTCGTCCGCTGACTGAGGTCAGCGGAGGGTGGCGAACATCCCGAGCATGAGGATCACGTAGAGGATCCAGAACACGATGCCCAGGCCGAACAGCACGATGTAGATGATGCTGAAGACCTTGCCCAGCGTGTAGCCGGTCTTCAGGTTCCCCTCGAACGGGAAGGGCGCGCCGGCCTCGATCTCCTTCTTCGCCTGGCCGCCCATGTACCAGGCGACGAACGACACCACGCCGGTGAAGATGCCCACGATGCCGAGGATGAACACCATCTGCGCCTGCGGATGCTCCACCGGCCCGTATCCGTAGGGCCGCGGCGCGCCGTAGGGCTGCTGGTACGGACCCTGCTGGGGCGCCATCTGCTGCCCGTACGGGGTCTGCTGGAACTGCGGCTGCCCGTACGACGGCGGGCGCTGCTGCGCCGACGGATCGGCGAAGTCGTAGGGGCGGTACGGGGGGACGTCGGTCATTCAGGCCTCCAGGCTGGGACTCCTACGAGTGTCTCACGCTCCCCGGTCACGCCGCCCGCCCAGTGCCACGCACAGGGACCCGCCGTCGTGGCATCACGGCGTTTCCGTGAACACCCGGCTCAGCTCGTGGTTGTCGCTTATACGCTACGCGCACAGCACTCTCCCGAGGAGCAACCATGAGCGACTCCAGATACAGTCAGCCATCAGATCCGACGGTGTCGCGCCGCGAACTGTTCAACTCGCGCAACGTGTTCATCCTGGCCGCCATCGGCTCCGCCGTCGGCCTCGGCAACATCTGGCGCTTCCCCTACGTCGCCTACACCAACGGCGGCGGCGCCTTCCTCATCCCCTACCTCGTGGCGCTGCTCAGTGCAGGCATCCCGCTGCTGTTCCTCGACTACGCGCTGGGCCACCGGTACCGCGCCTCTCCCCCGCTGGCGCTGCGCCGCGCCGGCAGGAAGTGGACCGAGATGCTCGGCTGGTGGCAGGTGCTGGTGTGCTTCGTCATCGCCGTCTACTACGCCGCCATCCTGGCGTGGGCGTCGATGTACTTCATCTTCAGCTTCACCGAGGCCTGGGGCGACGACCCCGAGGCCTTCCTGATGGGCGAGTTCCTGCAGCGCGCGGAGACCCCACACATCGGGTTCGACTTCGTGCCCCAGGTGGCTGTGCCCATGCTGATCGTCTGGATCCTGACGCTCGTGGTCATCGGGCTGGGTGTGCGCAAAGGCATCTCCCGCGCCAACATCGTGATGATCCCGCTGCTGTTGGTGATGTTCCTGATTCTGGTGGCGCAGTCGCTGACCCTGCCCGGCGCGGTGGACGGCCTCAACGCCTTCTTCACGCCCGACTGGGGCAGGCTCGCGGCTCCGGGGGTGTGGGCCGCGGCCTACGGCCAGATCTTCTTCTCGCTGTCGGTGGGCTTCGGCATCATGATCACCTACTCGTCGTACCTGCGCCGACGCACCAACCTGACCGGCTCCGGCCTGGTGGTGGGCTTCGCGAACTCGTCGTTCGAACTGCTGGCCGGCATCGGCGTGTTCTCCGTGCTGGGCTTCATGGCCGCCGCGAACGGCAGGGCCATCGACGAGGTGGCTTCCGACGGCATCGGCCTGGCGTTCATCGCCTTCCCCAGCATCGTTTCGTCGACCCCCGTCGGCCCGCTGCTGGGCGCGCTGTTCTTCGCGTCCCTGGTCTTCGCGGGTTTCACGTCGATGATCTCCATCGTGGAGGTGTGCACCGCCGCCATCCAGGAGAAGCTGGGACTCTCCCGCGGGAAGGCCACTCTCGCCGTCGGTCTGCCGATGGCGACGGCGTCCATGGTGCTGCTGTCCACCACGACGGGGCTGTTCTTCCTGGACATCACCGACGAGTTCATCAACAAGTTCGGCATCCTGCTAGGCGCGTTCGCGATGGTCATCGCCGTGGCCTGGGTGCTGCGCAAGCTGCCACTGCTCCAACGCCACCTCGACAGGGTCTCCACGCTGAAGTTCGGCCGGGCGTGGCTGGTGCTCGTCGGCGCCGTCGTGCCGGTGGTGCTGGGGTACATCCTGGTCAGCGAGTTCATCAAGCACATCACCACGCCCTACGCGGGCTACCCGTTGGGCATGCTCGGCATCTTCGGCTGGGGTATGGCCGGCTCCCTGATCGTCGTATCCGCCCTCCTGGCCTTCACACCGTGGAGGCGCGGTACCCGCCAGAGCATCGACGAGGACGGGCTCGACACCAGGTACGAGGAGATCATGCAGAAATGACACCCATCGCCATCACCATGCTCACCGTCTCCGTCCTCACGCTCTGGGGCGGGCTGCTCGCCGCCGTCGTGCACCTCAAGCGCGCCCCCGAGGTCGTCGTCGACGAGGGCGACGACTGACGCCTCGCCAAGCAGGTGCAAGTTGTGCAGCGGAGTTGATGCACAACTTGCACCTGCCTCACGCCATCCGAGGCTGAGATGCGACGACGGCGCGGCCACCGCAGTGGCCGCGCCGTCGTCGTGCGCTGGGGTTGTGGGCGCGGACTAGCCGGACACCACAGCGGCGAACACGCCGAGGATCATGAGCAGGACGTACAGCGCAGTGAACACGATGTAGATGATCGAGAAGACCTTGCCCAGCGTGTAGCCGGTCTTCAGCTTGCCGTCGAACGCGTACGGCGCGCCGGCCTCGATCTCCTTCTTGGCCTGGCCGCCGAGGTACCACGCGATGAACGCGCAGATGCCGGCGACGATGCCGATGATGCCCAGGATGAACACGGTCTGGGCCTGGGGGTGTTCCTGCTGGCCGTAACCATAGGCGGGCTGACCGTAGGCCGGCTGACCGTAACCGGGCTGCTGGCCGTAGCCGGGCTGCTGGCCGTAGCCGGGCTGGCCGTACCCCTGCTCCTGGCCATAGCTGGGCGGCGGGGGCGGCGGGGTCTGCCCGTACTCGGGCGACTGGCCGTAGGCCGGGGACTGCTGCGGTTCAGGGCGGCCCTGCGGGGACCCGTACTCCGGCTGAGACATGGGCTCGTTCCTTTCACGTGACGATGCACCTGCCATTGTGGGGCATCGGAGGGTCAGAACCGTCGATGGTCCACGCGTCGGCGGGTCTGGGGCGCCTCAGCCGGCCAGCGCGACGAAGAAGATCAAGGCCCAGAACGCGGCCTGCAACACGGTGAAGACGATGCCCAGCACGTACCCGGTCTGGCCCAGACCACCCCAGCGGTAGGGCGCGCCCCGCTCGACGGATTTCTTGGCGTTGTGCCCCATGATCCAGGCCACCGGGGAGAGCACCCCGAGGAAGATGCCCATGATGCCGAGCACCGCCACCGTCGTCGACGACGGGTGCTCCGGCTGCAGCATCTGAGGGCCATAGCCCTGGTAGTAGGGCATCGGGTGGTAGTTGGGGCCCCCGTAGCCATATGCAGGGGGCTCCTGGGCGAGGGGCTGCGGGGTGGGTGGCACCACCGGCAGCGGCGCGGCCGCGGGCGGTTCGTAGGGCGCGACGGGGGCCGGCGCGGGATCAGGCTCCGGCTCAGGGACGGGCAGGTTGTCCTCCTCGTAGCCTGGCCCGCCGAACTCGGGCCCCTTGGGCTCGACGTATGGCTGGGGCTGCGGCTCCGCCGCCGGGCTCTGCTCGTTGGTCACCGACCCACCTCCTGAAGTTGGCTTCCAGTGTAGGGCGACGCCCAGTCAGAGCGGATGGCACTCAGGTACCCGGCCGCACAGACCCCGGTGCGAACGGGAAACCCCCAAGCGCAGGATCGGGTGACCTGTGCGCTTGGGGGTTTCGACACCGCTCGCAGAGCTCGCGGGCTCAACCAGCGGCTACTTCTACTGCAGCACCGCCTTCGCGGCCGCGAACCGGGCGATCGGCACGCGGAACGGCGAGCAGCTCACGTAGTCGAGGCCCACCTTGTTGAAGAACGCCACCGAATCCGGGTCGCCACCGTGCTCGCCGCACACGCCCACCTTCAGCTTCGGCTTGGCGCCGCGACCCTTCTCCACGCCGATCTCCACCAACTGGCCCACGCCCTCCACGTCGATGGTCTCGAACGGGTTGCGCTCCAGCACGCGGTCCATGACGTACTGCGTGAGAAAGCCGTTCTCCGCGTCGTCGCGCGAGATTCCGATGGCGGTCTGCGTGAGGTCGTTGGTGCCGAAAGAGAAGAAGTCCGCGTGCTGAGCGATCCTGTCGGCGATCAGCGCCGCGCGGGGCAGCTCGATCATGGTGCCGACGGTGTAGTCGAGCTGCGCACCGGCCTTGGCCAGCTCGTCCTCGACCGCCGCGACGACGATCCCGCGCTGCGTCTCGATCTCCTGCTCGAGCGCCACCAGCGGGATCATGATCTCCACGCCCACCGTCTCACCCTCGCGCTCCTTGACCGCCAGCGCGGCGCGGATGATGGCGCGGGCCTGCATGTCCGGGATCTCGGGGTACAGCATCGCCAGGCGGCAGCCGCGGGTGCCGAGCATGGGGTTCAGCTCGTGCAGTCGCTTGACCTGCGCCAGCGTCTCGCGGGCCTCGCCGAGCTCCTCGGCGTTACCGCCCTCCAGCTCCAGACGCTGCACCAGCAGCGACTGCTCGGTGAGGTTGGGCAGGAACTCGTGCAGTGGCGGATCGAGCAGGCGCACCGTGACGGGCAGGCCCTTCATCGCGGTGAACACCCCCTCGAAATCAGACTGCTGCATGGGCAGGATCTCCTCGAGGGCGGCGGCGCGCTGCTCGGGGGTCTCCGCGAGGATCATCTTGCGCACGGCAGGGAGGCGGTCCTGCGCCATGAACATGTGCTCGGTGCGGCACAGGCCGATGCCCTCGGCACCCAGCTCGCGGGCCTTAGAGGCGTCCTCGAAGTTGTCGGCGTTGGCGCGCACGCCGAGGCGGCGAACCCCGTCGGCCCACTGCACCACGTTGAGGAAGTCCTCGTTGATCTGCGGCGGGATGAGGTCGAGCGCCTCGCCGTAGACCTTGCCCTCGGAGCCGTCGAGGGTGATGACCTCGCCCTCCTTGATGACGCGCTCGCCGATGGTGAGGGTCTTGTTTTCGGTGTCGATCTTGATGCCCTGCGCGCCGGCCACGCACGGTTTGCCCATGCCGCGCGCCACGACGGCGGCGTGCGAGGTCATGCCGCCGTGGGCGGTGAGGATGCCCTGGGCGACGATCACGCCGTGGATGTCATCGGGCGTGGTCTCGTAGCGCACCAGCACCACGGCCTCGCCCTTGCCGCCCAGCTGGGCGGCAGTGTCGGCGTCGAAGCACACACCACCGACGGCGGCGCCCGGTGAGGCGGGCAGGCCCTGCGCGATGACCTCCTTGCCGTGGTCCGGCGGGATGGCCGGGTGGAGCAGCTGATCCAGCTGGCCCGGCTCGATGCGCATCAGCGCCTCCTCCTGCGTGATCACGCCCTCCTTGACCTGATCCGAGGCGATCTTCAACGCGGCGGCTGCGGTGCGCTTACCGTTGCGGGTCTGCAGCATGTAGAGCTTGCCGTTCTCGACGGTGAACTCCATGTCCTGCATGTCCTTGTAGTGCAGTTCCATGGCGTGCATGGTGTCGACGAGCTGCTGGTAGGCCTCGGGCAGGACGTCCTTCATCTCGTCGAGGGGCCGCGGGGTGCGGATGCCCGCGACGACGTCCTCGCCCTGCGCGTTGACCAGGAACTCGCCGTAGACGGCGTTCTCACCGGTGGACGGGTTGCGGGTGAAGCACACGCCGGTGGCCGACGTGTCGCCCATGTTGCCGAAGACCATCTGCTGGATGTTGACGGCCGTGCCCAGCGACGCGGGGATGTTGTGCGCCCGGCGGTACACCTCGGCGCGCGGGTTGCCCCAGGACTTGAACACCGCGTTGATGGCGCGGTTGAGCTGCTCGTGCGGATCTGAGGTCCACTCGCCGCCGAGTTCCTCGTTGGAGATCTCCTTGTACGTGGCCACCAGGCCCTTGAGGTCCTCGGCCGTGAGGTCGGTGTCCTCCTCGACGCCCCGCTCGTGCTTCAGCGCGCTCAGCGCGTCCTCGTAGAGGTGGGCAGGTACGCCCTCGACGACCTCGCCGTACATCTGGATGAAGCGGCGGTAGGAGTCCCACGCGAAGCGCTCGTTGCCGGATTCCTCCGCGAGTGCCTTGACCGAGTCGTCGGAGATGCCCAGGTTGAGGACGGTGTCCATCATGCCCGGCATGGAGTGCACGGCACCCGACCGCACCGAGAGCAACAGCGGCTTCTCGGAGGCGCCCAGCTTGCGGCCGGTGCGCTCCTCGAGCCGCTTCGTGGCTTCGGCCACCTCACCCTCGAGCGACGCGGGCCACTCGCCGTTGTTGTTCATCGCCTCGACGCACGCCGTCGTGGTGACGGTGAACAGGTCTGGGACAGGGAGGCCGGCCTTCGCCATCTCGGCGATATTGGCGCCCTTACCGCCGAGCAGGCTGCGCATGGACGCGTCGCCCTCCGACAGGTCGTAAATGTAACGATCCTCGCTCATGTGGGGATATCTCCTTTGACAACACCCTGGGGGACCGTCGTTGGCCCCCCGCTGCCTCCAAGAGTAGTAGCCACCCCACCCGCGCGTGGGCGAGGGGGTCGAGTGTCAATCCGCGGTGAGCGGTTGCGGGCTCAACAGCCGGGGATTGCCGGCGCTACACTCCGCGGCCAGGACCGGTGCCCCGTATGCGCCGCGCCCGCCCCGCTCGGCGAACGCGACGGCGGCCCGGAGCTGCTCGCCTTGGCGGCCCAGGCCCGTGGCGCGGTGAGGTCGCACACGGGTCAGAGCTCTGCGGAGTCCTCGCCGGTGGAGCGGAGTCGCTCAAGCCAGCGGTCGGCGAGCTTCGCGTCGGGGACCAGTTCGTCCTCTGGCACGCCTGGCTGGAGGGGCTCGTAGGAGAACTCGGCGTTCATCTCCTGGGTCCCCGTGTCGAAGCTGAGCACCATCCGGGTGGGGAACTGGTCCTCCTCGACGGCGTCGAACATTTCGTTGAGCACGTCGAGCAGGTTGTCGAGCAGTTCATTCTGCCCGGCCGGGGACGAATCGACGGCGGGGATGGCCTGTCCCACCTCGTGGGCGGTGTGCACCTCACCGGCCACCCGGTAGAAGGCGACGGCGACGCTCACGTCGTCCTCCTCCGTGACATAGACCCACAGCTTCTCGACGGCCTCTGACCGGTCCGTGTAGTCCCACGCCGCAGCGATGAACTGAGGCGCGGCGGCCTCGAAGGCCTCTCTGAAATCCGACATCGTCTCCCTCTATCTGTTGCGGAACTGGTGCTTGACGATCGTTCCGTCAGCAAGTGTTTCATTAACCACGAACGACGTGGGCCGGCCGTCCTTGCCGTAGTTGATCTTGATGTCGACGTCGAACTTCTCGCCGGCCTCGAGCCTCTTTTTCCAGTCTCTCTCCAGCGCGCCCATCTTCTTGAGGTTGACGTCACTGGACTGGGAGACGAGATTGTCGAGCCTGCCGGATCCGCCGAACATGTCGGCGAACAGGTGGCCGGCGTGATCGCCGGGCAGTTTATCCGGGGTCTTCGGGTTGTGATGGGCGCGGGGGGTCTTGGGAGGAAGCTGCAGGGGGCGGGCGTGGGCGGATTTGATGCGCCCGGCTGCGTCGGTGGTATAGACGTACTTGATCTTCGTGCCCTTTTTGCCAGCCTCGTAGATGGCGTCGCTCTTCAACTTCCGGACGTTGCCGACCCGCTCGAACGGCTCGTCGACCCACTTCAGCTTGCGCATCGCCTTGGCCATGATCCCTTGGGCCGCCTTGCTTGGACGCTTCGCCATCAGAGTGCCTCCTCGAGGATCTGGTCAGCGGCCACCTCAATGCCGGCGTTGATGGCCCGGCGCACGATCTCACGGACGATCAACGCCCCGGGGCCGGAGGCCAGTGACGCGGCCATGATGATGAGCTGGGCGATGAAGACGCCCTTGAGCGTGATCACGATGCCCGAGCACACGTCGCACACCCCTGCCGCAATGTCGCAGGCCTGGATGAAGCTGCGCAGGGCCTCGAGGTTGGAGTCGCCGTCGCGCACACAACCGACGAACGCGTCTGCGGTGGGGCCGTGGTTGTGGCTGGTGATGTGGGTGACAGCCTGAGAGATCTCGGTCTCGAGCGTGCGGCCCTCGGCGGCCAGGGTGCGGAACTCGCCGCCCCAGAGGGTGAGTACGTCCTCGTTGGACAGCGGCCAGTTGAAGCCTAGGTAGTTGAGCGCCTCACCCAGCCAGCCGGGCAGCATCATCGCCATCAGAACCCCACCTTCCTGGCGTCTTCCTCGTTGAGGGTCTCGATGCCGCGGTAGGCGTCGCCCATGTCCTGCATGGCGAGCCCGATGTTCTCGAAGCCTGCCGTGAGACCCTGCGCCGTCTCGGAGAAGGCGCCCAGCGCGGCGGGGAACAGGATCGCAAAGGCGGCGTCCATCAGAGTGCCGTTGCCGTTGCAGCCGAGCGCATCGGTGCTCATGCCGCCGAGCGTGGCGGATGCCGAGGTGGCGAAGGCTGCGGCCTCCTCACTGACGGCGGCTCCGCTCTTGTCCCAAGTGTCGGGGTTGAACTCGATGTCGTTCATGCCATCCCTCCGAGCGACCGTAGGCGGCCGTCGAACAGATCACCAGCCTCTTGGGACAGGTGGATGAGCTTGGTGTGGACGTCGCCAGCCTCGTAATCGGTGTCCATCGCAGCGGCCACCTCGGCGTCGACGAGCGCGGCCAACGCACCAGTGATGGCCTTGCGCACCTCGGCGCTGACCTCATCCTGCGTCGCCTCGCGGAACCACACGGTGTCCAGGTGTACGGCGGTCGCCGTGAAACCGCGCAGCGTGATCTCCACATTGCCCGGCGGCTGGATGTAGGTGACCTCCCGGTCTGGGCGCGCCTCCCAGTCGACAGGGCCGGTGTCGCCGACGGCATCGGCGATGCGGCTGAACAGCTTGGTGATCTCTGGATCCGTCATGTCGCCTCCTCAATGAGCAGATTAGACAGTGAGGGTGCCACTAGAGGTGGGTACAGATACCTAACTGTGCGATGGGCTCCAGTCTCCCGAGGCGCGGACGACGCCGGGCGGGCGACGCAGCCGCTGACCCACTTTGCGGGCGCGGTCGTCGACCAGCTCGATGATGCGGGAGGCGGCCTCCTCGATGGCGACGCCGGTGGTGTCGATGATGGGGCAGCCCATCTTGCGCTGCACCTTGGCGATCTCGTCGAGCTCGTCGTAGATCTTGACCAGATCCGCGTAGCCGTCCTTGGTGCCGAAGCCGCCCATGCCGCGGACGCGCTCGCCGCGGATCTTCAGGAGCCGCTCGGCATCCATGGTGAGGCCGACGATGCGCCACGTGTCGAGCTCCCAGATCTCCTTCGGCGGCGCGATGCCCGGCACGAGCGGCACGTTGACCGCCTTGTAGCCGAGGTAGCCCAGGTATATCGACAGCGGCGTCTTGCCGGAGCGGGAGGGCCCCACGAGGCAGATGTCGCATTCCCGCAGCGCCGCGGGCAGCGAGCCGTCGTCGTTGCGCACGGCGAAATCGATGGCGGACATGCGGACGAAGTACTCCGCCTCGACGCCGGGCGGGCGCATGGGTACCTGGTCCGCCGCGATGCCGGTGATGACCTCCAGGGCGTGCATGGCAGGGGTCATCAGATCCGCGTAGGGCACGTCGAGGTCCTTGCAGAAAGCCTTGACCATGTCGGAGAGTTCCTCGTTGACCAGCGTGAACAACACAGCGACCGGGCCCGCGACGGCACTCTCGCGCACCTCTTCGAGCGCGCCCAGCAGCGACGCCGTCGTGTTCATCTTGCGGTGGCGCACCATGCGGAACTGGCGCGACGGGAACTGGGTGATGGCGGCCCGGGCGATGCGCGCGGCGCTCTCCCCCGTCGAATCGGCGATGATGTGGATCTCCAGCGGCTCTGCTGACATGGTCCCACTCTACGCGGCGCGATTCTCCTCGGCCTTCTCACCGCGCTCGTGCCAGTGGTGGTGCAACTGAAGAGCGGGGCACTGTTCACGTCGACGCTCGGCATCGGGATCCTCATCAGCGCTGGGCTCATCGTCGTGGCAGCCCTGTTCTGTGCGGTCCGCTGGGCGCGTTGATCGCCGAATCCGCCGTTTCCGGGCCCCTTCGCCCGTCGGTGTGGGGACGGGGCTAGGCTGGGTTACCAGGGCACCAGAGAAGTTGCCCGTAGTACCCAGGAGGTGCATCACACAATGGATGCTGTTGTGGAGGACACGGCGGAAACCAAGAGCGTGAGGGTGACCCGCAGGGTCGCCAAACCGCTCGACAAAGTCTGGGACGCTCTCATGAAACAGGGCGGCGCCGAGCCGTTGCTGGGCAAGGGCGGCCGACTGGGGCAGAAGGGGGATGACTGGGTCTTCACCGACGGGCCATGCGGCGTCACCCGAACCTTCCACCCCAAGGAACAGATCCGCTTCTCGTGGCACGCAGAGGACGGCGCCCCGCGCTCCCTCGTCGACCTGAAGATGAAAGACCTCGGCGGCGAGACCGAACTCGACCTCACCCACGAGCTGCCCGAGGACGGTTACGCGCCCGAGTCGCTGACCGAGCGCTGGGAAGCGGCGCTCCAGCAGCTCGACGAGCAGGCCTGAGCATCAACGTGTGGGGTGAGCGCCCAGATACGGGCGCTCACCCCACACATTATTGAGCCGCCGCACCCAATCAGCGGTAGAAGACGACTGACCAGTTGTCATCGGTGACCGCCACCCGGCGGCTTCCACCCACCAGGCAGGGGCAAGTTGTGCAGCGGAGTTCCTGCACAACTTGCCTCTGCCTCACCGGAGGTCGGCGAGGCCCCCGGACGAGGGGCGTAAACAGGTTGGGTGAGCGATCCCCCGGGGTCACCTCAATGCCTCTTACTACCGTCAGTAGTATGTTGCCGACGACAACGTCACGACCTGTTTCAAGGCAGAAGAAGGTCACTATGACAACCACACTTTCCCGCAAGGGAATGAGGCGGGCCCGTTGGGCCGCACTGGGCATCGCAGGACTCACAGCGCTGGGCATCACCGCCTGTACGGGCGACACGGCTCCGCCCGGCGAGGAGCCACACATCGGCGGCGAGGCGAACCTGCAGCTACCGGATCTCGGCAGCGTCGAGTTCCTGGGGATGCCCGGCAGCGTGCTGCTTGGCCTCGGCCTCATCGTGTGCGCGCTGGGCCTCGGCTTCGGCCTGATGACCTACACCCAGCTCAAGCGCATGCCCGCCCACGCGGCGATGCGGGAGATCTCCGAACTCATCTACACCACGTGCAAGGCCTACCTGAAGCAGCAGGGCAAGTTCCTCCTGCTGCTGTGGGGCTTCATCGCGGCGATCATCATCTTCTACTACCTGTTCCTCGTCGGCTTCGGCGCGGGCAGGACGGCCATCGTCATCGCATTCTCGTTGATCGGCATGGCCGGCTCCTACGGCGTGGCCTGGTACGGCATCCGCGTCAACACGCTCTCCAACGCCCGCACCGCGCACGCGGCCATCGGCGGGAAGCCGTACCCGTGCCACGACATCCCGCTGCGCTCCGGCATGAGCATCGGCATGGTGCTGATCTCCGTCGAACTGGCGATGATGCTGATCATCATGGTGTTCCTACCGGGCGAGATCGCCGGCGCCTGCTTCATCGGCTTCGCCATCGGCGAGTCCCTGGGCGCCTCCGCGCTACGCATCGCCGGCGGCATCTTCACCAAGATCGCCGACATCGGCGCGGACCTGATGAAGATCGTCTTCAAGATCAAGGAAGACGACGCCCGCAACCCCGGCGTGATCGCAGATTGCACGGGCGACAACGCCGGCGACTCCGTCGGCCCCTCCGCCGACGGTTTCGAAACCTACGGCGTCACCGGCGTCGCGCTGATCACGTTCGTCCTGATCGGCGTGCCCGAGGTGTCCATGCAGGTCACGCTGCTGGTGTGGCTGTTCGTCATCCGCGCCGTCATGGTGGTGGCCTCCGGCATCTCCTACTACGTCAACCACGCCATAACGAAGGCCCGCTACGGCAACGCCGACGCCATGGACTTCGAGGCCCCGCTCACCACCCTGGTGTGGATCACCTCGGCCGTGTGCATCGCCACCACGTTCGTCACCTCGTTCCTGCTGATCGGTGGGCTCGACGGCGGGCTGTGGTGGAAGCTGTCGCTCATCGTCAGCTGCGGCACGCTCGCCGGCGCGCTCATCCCTGAGCTGGTCAAGGTGTTCACCTCCACCAGCGCCAAGCACACGCAGGAAGTGGTCATTTCCGCCAACAAGGGCGGCCCCTCGTTGGGCATCCTCTCCGGCCTGGTCTCGGGCAACTTCTCGGCCTACTGGCTGGGCCTGGCCATCGCCGCGCTGATGGGCATCTCCTACGGCATCTCCACGCTGGGCCTCGGCGACATCATGCTCGCCCCCGCAGTGTTCGCCTTCGGCCTGGTGGCGTTCGGCTTCCTGGGTATGGGCCCGGTGACCATCGCCGTCGACTCCTACGGCCCGGTCACCGACAACGCCCAGTCCGTCTTCGAACTGTCCACCGTCGAGGAGGACCCGAAGGCCGCTGAGGAGTTCGCCGTCGAGTTCGGCCACAAGCCGGACTTCGAGCGGGCCAAGCACCTCCTCGAGGACAACGACGGCGCGGGCAACACATTCAAGGCGACAGCCAAGCCGGTGCTCATCGGCACCGCCGTCGTGGGCGCGACCACCATGATCTTCTCGATCATGATGGGTCTCACCGACGGCCTGGAGAACTCCGAGGCGATCGCCAACCTGTCGCTCCTGCACGCCCCGTTCCTGCTGGGTCTGCTCGTCGGTGGCGCCGTCATCTACTGGTTCACCGGCGCCTCCATCCAGGCGGTCACCACCGGCGCCTACCGGGCGGTGGAGTACATCGGCGACAACATCAAGCTCGACGGCGTGACCCGCGCCAGCGACGAGGACTCGTCGAAGGTGGTGCAGATCTGCACGCAGTACGCACAGAAGGGCATGTTCAACATCTTCCTCGGCGTGTTCTTCGCCACCCTCGCCTTCGCGTTCGCGGAGCCGTTCTTCTTCATCGGCTACCTCATCTCCATGGCCCTCTTCGGCCTGTACCAGGCCATCTTCATGGCCAACGCAGGCGGCGCCTGGGACAACGCGAAGAAACTGGTGGAGGTCGACCTCGACGCCAAGGGCACCCCGCTGCACGATGCCACCATCGTGGGCGACACCGTCGGCGATCCCTACAAGGACACCTCGTCGGTCGCGCTGAACCCGGTGATCAAGTTCACCACCCTGTTCGGTCTGCTGGCGGTGGAACTCGCGGTCTCCCTCAACGCGCAGGGCGGCCACGTGCTCACCTGGGTACTGGCAGCGGTGTTCTTCCTGGTGTCGCTGTACTTCGTGTGGCGCTCCTTCTACGGCATGCGGATCGGTGAGAGCCTTGACGACGTGAAGCTCGGCACCACGCCGATGCCCGTCGCGGTCGACGCCCCGTAACCCCCGTGCAGAGATCCGGGTCCCTCCTCCTTGGGGGCCGGATCTCGTGGTCTCCGCTTCCGTTACCCTCGGGGTAGGAGGCCCGGATGAAGCTGAAGTTCACACCCGTAGCGCTGGCGGCGGCGTTGGCGTTGTCGGCGTGCAGCATGTCGCCGTCGGATGTGACGGAGGCGTTGGAGGAGATCGCGGCGGCCTCGTCGCATGACATCATCGCGATAGCCATCGGCGGCTACGACGACGAGCGTGAGATCTCCGCGAGGGTGTTCCACCGCGGCGCGACGCGGGGCTACGAGTACGTCGACGGCCAGGTTCGCGATGCGCGCGGGCAGGCAATGATCAGTGCGGATTCGATGGGCTACCCCCGCGTGCCGGGCTCCTGGGACGTGGAGGCCATCATGGACGCCCATCCCGAGCGTTGCGACGGCAAGCGGATCAAGGCCACCGCGCTCCGGCGCGACACCCTCGTCGAGGTCTCCTGCTCCGCCCGCCACGTGTCGACGACGATCGGCGACTACGAGTTCCGGCCCATCGAGCGCTGGGACAGCGAAGAGGGCATCCAGACCGTGCTCGATGAGACGGTGCTCCTGACCGGGGGTTCTGTGACGGGCCTCAAGTGGGATGACAGCACCGAGCGCGATGTCACCATCCACACCAGAACTGGCGAGGGCGCCGAGGGCGAGTGCGAAGGCTTCATCCGCCGGAAGCTCGGGGAGCTGGACACCAACTACGTCTCGCTGGGGCTGTGCTTCGACCCGCCCTCCTCAGATGCGCCACAGGACATCCGCTTCCGGGTCGAGAAGATCGACGCCGGCAACCTCGCCGCAGCCATGCAGGTGGCGTCCGAGGAGGCTGGACTCCCCACGGAGGACGCCAAGTGGGTGGACGTGCGCACCACCAACCTCCCGGATGATTTCGTGCGCACGGAGCCGTACCTGTTCATGATGTGGGACGACGGCGATGACAACATCGCCAAGTTCGCCGTCGAGATCGACACGGGGAAGATCCTGACGAAGGAGGTCTTCCGCGACGGCGAGCTGGTGGAGGACTGAGGCTCAGCCTTCAGGCTCGGGCGGGACGTCGTCGGCTCTGCCCCACCGTTTGAAGAGGGTGATCCCGCCGCGGATGAGGTAGGCCACCACCAGCAGCGTCACCGTGATCAGCAGGCGGTTGAAGCCGAGGCCGCGCACCAGGATCTCACAGAGGGCGAGGATGCCCACGAGGAACATCACCTCGGCGATGATGCGTTCGGCCTGCGAGGGGGCGGGGCGCGGTTTCATGCCTCGAGCCTATCGCTGGCATCCGAATAAATTCGCGGGAGGATTCGGGCGCAAGCCGCTATATGGAGGGCTTACGCGAGAATCCTCCCGCCAAATCTCAGAGAGGGTGCCCTCAGTTCAGGCCGACGAGGTCGCAGACGAAGATCAGGGTCTCGCCGGGGGCGATCACGCCGCCGGCGCCGCGGTCGCCGTAGGCGAGGTGCGCGGGGATGACCAGCTGGCGGCGGCCGCCGATCTTCATGCCCTGGATGCCCTGGTCCCAGCCCTGGATGACCTGGCCGACGCCGAGCTTGAAGGACAGGGGTTCGCCACGGTTCCAGGAGGAGTCGAACTCCTCGCCACCGCTGAAGGTCACGCCCACGTAGTGCACGTGCGCGACGTCGCCGGCTGCCGCCTCCGCGCCGGTGCCCTCCGTGATGTCCTGGATGACCAGGTCGGTGGGGGCGTCGCCGCCGGGGAAGTCGACTTCGGGCTTCTCATTCATGTTTGCCATGCCCACGACACTACTTGCCCCGGCCCGGCCATGCCACCGTGAGCAATTGGATAGGGTCACGGACCGAATGAGGCGTTTTGTCGGCGTGTCGCGCACGTGACCCTATCCAATTGCTCACGGCATCGACGGCGAGCCAGGTGGGTGGAGGCGCGGCGAACCCGCCCCTCGGCTTGCGTTTGCCCTTATCGTCGGAGGAAAACGTGCAGAGGAGGCCCCGTGAACAACCAACCCCTGGCAACCGAAGGCGACCCCCGTGGGCTCGCCGAACTCGTCCTGGTCAGACACGGCGAATCCATGGGCAACGTCGCGGACCGCGAGGCCATCGCCGCCAAGGCCCACCGCCTGGAGCTGGAGACCCGCGACGCCGACATCGAGCTGTCCGACGAGGGCCAACGCCAGGCGGACGCCCTCGGGGAGCACCTCGCGCAGATGCCGGACGACGAGCGGCCCACCGTCGTGGTGAGCTCGCCGTACCGGCGCGCCAGGTCGACGGCGGAGCGCGCGCTGAAGTCCCTTGATCTCGAGGTGGTCATCGACGAGCGCATCCGCGAGCGCGAACTGGGGATCTTCGACGGCGTCACCTGGTACGGCATCGCCGCCGACCACCCGGAGGAGTCCGCGCGACGCGACCGCCTCGGCAAGTTCTACTACCGCCCGCCAGGCGGCGAGAGCTGGACCGACGTGATCCTCCGCGTGCGCAGCATCGTGCTGGAACTGCAGGAACGCTTCCGCGGCGAGCGCGTGTGGCTGTTCTGCCACGAGGCCGTCATCCTCGCGTTCCGCTATGTGCTCGAGGGCCTCAACGAGGAGAGGGTGCTCGCCCTGCAGAAGGAGGAGCCCGTCGCGAACTGCTCGATGACCCGCTACCGGATGACCGACGGCGCGCTCACCCTGGTGCGCAGCGAGGACACCTCCGCGGTGGAGGAATCCGACGACGCCCGCGTCACCCACGAGGACAGCCACGCGGAGGAGGACAACTGATGGCCGCCACGGAGCCCGGCGGCACCGTCATCACGCCCGCGGTGCTGCGCGACTGGCCGCTACCCGAGATCGCCGGCAACAAGGAGGCCCGCGGCCGCGCCGTCCTCGTGGGCGGCAGCGTGCAGAACCCCGGCGCGATCATGCTCTCGGCCGAGGCGGCCCTCCGCGCCGGCGCTGGCAAGGCGCAACTGGTGGCGCCGGAGCCGGTGGCGGTCCCCATCGCCATCGAGATCCCCGAAGCCCTCGTGCAGGGCGGGCCCGTGACCGCCCAGGGCGACCTTGACGCCTCGGCCTCCAACCACGCAGCCGAGTTCTGCCCGCAGGCGGACGCGACCCTGATCGGCCCCGGCCTCCTCGATCCCGACGGCGCCGCGTCGCTCGTGGCCGCGTGCGTGCCGCACGTCGACTCGGTGCTGGTGCTCGACGCCCTGGCCCTCGCATGGGCGACCCAGGACCCGTCGCGGCTGCAGGATTTCGCAGGCCGCTGCGTGATCTCCCCCAACCTCACCGAGTTGTCCATCATCCTCGGCGAGGACGAGGAGACCGTGGAGGCCGACGAGGCCAAGTACGTGCGCAAGCTCGCCAAAGCCACCGGCGTGGTGGTCACCTCCGGCGCCAGCACCACCTGGATCGCCACCCCCGACGGCGACCTCTGGCGCGGCGAGGGTGGCGGCCCCGGCCTGGGCGTCAGCGGTTCCGGCGACGTCAAGGCCGGCATCATCCTGGGCCTCTGCGCCCGGGGGGCGGATCCGGTGCAGGCGGCGGTGTGGGGCTCCTACCTGCACGGCTCGATCGGCGACCGCCTCGCGTCGAAGTACGGGCCCTACGGCTTCCTCTCCCGGGAGTTGCCCGGCGAGATCCCCCAGGCGCTGCTCGAAGTGGGCCGCTGAGCCGCCACCCATGCGCCGGCCCGATCAGCGAGCCCTGCCACCGGACGCGTCCCACCGACAGATGGGCGCGGCGATGGGCGGGTAGGTGAAGGCGAACCGTTCCCCGATGAGCACCTCAAACGTGCCGTCGTACAGCGGGACGCCGTCGAGGAACGCCCTGCCGCCCAGCAGCAGCAACGCGACGCCACGCGCCACCTTCGACCCGAGATACACGTCGACGGCGCGCGCGAACAGGGCACGGACGTCGGGCATGCCCGCGATCCTAGACGGTTGCGCCGCCCGTCGGTGGCTCGTCCGGCAGCGGGGTTGGGTAGCCTGAGAGGCGTGAGCATCGAGTGTCGTGACATCTCAGCCGAGGAGCACCTCGCCTTCATCGAGGCGCGAGGTTCGGCGTCGTTCCTCCAAACGCCCGCCTGGGGGAAGGTGAAGCCGGAGTGGCGCTCCGAATCCGTCGGGTTCTACGCCGACGGGGAACTGACGGGGGTCGGGCTGATCCTGTACCGCCAGTTGCCGAAGGTGAAGCGGTACCTCGCCTACCTGCCCGAGGGTCCCGTGCTGGATTGGGCGCGAGACGACGTGGGCCAGCACCTCAAGGCGCTGGCGGCCCACGCGAAGCGACGCAAGGCGTTCGCGGTACGGATCGGGCCGTGGCTGACCCACCGTCGCTGGGAGGCCAAGACCATCAAGGACGCGGTGGCCGACGAGAACGTCACGCTGCTGTCCCAGCAGACGCCCGACGAGACGACGCTGGTGGGCACCCGGGTGCGCAACGCCCTGATCCATGGTGGCTGGGTCACCGACGAGAAGGGCGAGGGGTTCGCCGCCGGGCAGCCGAAGTTCAACTTCCACCTCCCGCTGCGCAACGAGGACGGCACGCAGAAGAGCGACGACGAGTTGCTCAAGGGCATGAACCAACAGTGGCGCCGCAACATCAAGAAGGCCGCCAAGGAGGGCGTCGAGGTGCGCACCGGCACCCGCGCGGATCTCGCGGCGTTCCACCGCATCTACCTGGAGACCGCTGAGCGCGACGGCTTCACCGGCCGCAACCTGCAGTACTTCGAGCTCATGTGGGACGCGCTCAACGCCGAGCATGAGGGCCGGATGAAGGTGTACCTCGCCGAGCACGAGGGGGACCTGGTGGCCGCCACCACCATGGTCACCGTCGGCGACCACGCCTGGTACTCCTACGGCGCCTCCACCACTCAGAAGCGCGACGTGCGCGGCTCCAACGCGGTGCAGTGGCAGATGATCCGCGACGCCAACGAGGCGGGCTGCGCGATCTACGACATGCGCGGCATCGTCGAGGGCGTGGGCGCGGACCACCCGGAGATCGGGCTGATCCAGTTCAAGGTGGGCACCGGCGGCGAGGCCGTGGCCTACCTCGGCGAGTGGGATTACGCGATCAACAAGCCCATCCACTGGGCGTTCAACCAGTACCTGAAGAGGCGATGACATGACGCTGACGCTGCACATCGACGCCCACCGGTGGCGCGACCACCTGGATTCGTTCAACCGGCAGGTCGCCGGGCTGGTGCCCGTCGCGAAGGGCAACGGCTACGGCTTCGGCCTGGAGACCCTCGCAGCCGAGGCGCAGCGACTCGACGCGCAGACGCTCGCCGTCGGCATCGCGCAGGAGGTCGCCGTCGTGCGCGCCGGCGGCTGGGAGGACGACATCGTCGTGCTCAACCCCTGGCGCCCGTTCGACGCGGCGGCCACCGCGCTGCTGAACGATCCCAAGGTGATCACCACCGTCTCCCGCCCGGAGGACCTCCGTTCGCTCACCCAGACGCACCCTGAGGCCCGGGTCATCGTCGAGATCGAAACCTCGATGCACCGCCACGGCCTGGATCCCCGCCAGTTGACGGCCGAATCGTTCGGCAACCTCTGGTTCGAGGGCTGGGCCATCCACCTGCCCGCCAGCGGATCGCTCGCCGAGGCGACGACGTTGGCACAAGCTGGCATCGCCACCCGCACCGGGCCGGCGTGGGTCTCCCACCTGAGCGTGGACGACTACCGCACCTTCACCGCCTCCGTCGGGGTGCCGACGTACCTGCGGGCCGGCACGCGGCTGTGGCTGGGCGACAAGCAGGCCTACCGGACCACCGCCGGCGTGCTGGACGTGCACCGCATCGAGAAGGGCGCGCCGCTCGGCTACCACGGGGTGCCCGCGCCGAAGGACGGCTGGATCGTGGTGGTCTCCGGCGGCACCGCCCACGGCGTCGCGATGGCGGCGCCCGTGCCGCAACGCTCGCTGAAGCAGCGCGGGGTCACCGTCGCGCAGGGGCTCCTTGACGCCGTCGGCCGCACGCTGTCGCCGTACCAGATCGGTGGGAAGAAGCGCTCGTTCGCGGAGCCGCCGCACATGCACTCGTCGATGATCTTCGTCCCCGGCGAGTACCCGCTGGCGAAGGTGGGCGACGAGATCCCCGTCACCACCCGCATGACCACCGTCACCCCGGACGAGCTGTTCTGGACGTAACTGGTCCCTGAGCGCGAGCTCTGCGAGCGACGAAGGGCACGCTCAGGGACCGGGCATGACACGATGGAGTCATGGCTGACAAGAAGCGAAAGATCCTGATCACCGGCGCCACCGGCGGCATCGGGCTGCTCCTCGAAGAGCGCCTGATGGACGATTACGACGTGGTCTCCCAGGGCCGCACGCCCGCCAACGACGAGCAGGCCAAGCGGCTGAAGAAGGCAGACCTCGAAGACTACGACGAGGTGCGTGCCCTCATGGACGGCGTCGAGGTGGTCCTCCACCTGGCCGGCGAGGCGTCCCCCGAGGCCACGTGGGACGACGTGCTCACCCCCAACATCATCGGCTTGCGCAACGTGCTGGAGGCCGCCCGCGACGCAGGCGTCAAGCGCTTCGTGTTCGCCTCCTCCAACCACGCAATGGGCATGTATGACCGCGACGAGCAGTGGCCCGTCTACCCGCACCATCTCCCCCGCCCCGATTCGCTGTACGGCGTCTCGAAGGTCTTCGGCGAGGCGCTGGGCCGCTACTACCACGACAAGTTCGGCATCGAGTTCATCTCCCTGCGCATCGGCTGGGCCACGGAGGATCCGCTCGAGGCGGACGTGGAACTGCTGCACGCCATGTGGTTGAGCGAGGACGACACCGAACGCGTCTTCCGCCGGGCCATCGAGGCCGAGGATGTGACCTACGGGCTGTACTACGCGATCTCGGACAACCCCAACCGCCGCTGGGACCTCACCAACACGATGGTGGAACTGGGCTACCGACCCGAGGATTCCGTGGCTGATCTGAAGGACGAGGGCGAGGTCATCGAGGGCGGCAAGGACTCGCCCGACGACTGGCCCGAAGGCTCCTGAGCTGGCGCCTCAGCTCAGGGAGCAGCGGGGGTGGGTCGCTCGTAGCCGGCCAGCGACGGGTCGTCCTCCGGCAGCGCGCGCGACGGGGTGGGCGCAACGGCGACCCCGTCGTCGGAGCCTTCCCAGATGGGGTCCGATATCGCGGGGCTGCGCACTGCGTCGCGGGCGGGGCGCACGATGTCGGCCACCGTCTCCGTGAGGAGCCACAACTCCACGAGCACGTGCAGGATGATCGCCAGCCAGTACAGCATGTACGGCCCGTTCTGGGTGGTGGTCAGCCAACCGCCGAGCCAGCCCCAGATGGCGACGTAGTAGAACAGCCCGGTGATCGACACGGCGATGATCTCGGGCTTGAACGGGCGGGCGAGCACCACGGCGAACAGCACCCACAGCGCCGTCTGGGGCGTGTAGGCGGCGCCCAGCACCACCGTCGCGAGGATCACCACGGCCACCATCGACCCCACCCGGGGGCGCTTGCCCGTGACGAACAGGTAGGCGATGAACACGCCCAGCGCGAACAGCAGCACCACGAACATGATCGAGCCGGTGGCTCGCAGTTTCAGCCCGAACATCAACTGCAGCACGTACCAGAGGGAGCCGTAGCCGGTCTCGGTGTTGATCTCGCCGTGGTAGTAGCGGTACACCAGGTCGAAGTTGCGCATCAGCAACGGCAGGTGCACGGCGAAGAACGTGACGACGGCGGGCACGATGAACAGCAGCGCCTTGCGCCAGCCGGCCCTCAGCGCGACGGCGACCACCACCGCGAGCACCACACCGATCGGCATGGTGCCGGCGCAGGCCGCCAGGCCCAGCACGATGCCGGCCTCCAGGAGCCGCCCGCGGGCCACCTGCACCAGGCCGAGCGCGGTGAACGCGATGGGCACCAGCGTCCAGTTGACCAGGCCCACCGCCAGCACCACCGGGGAGGCGGCCACCAGCAACGCGTCCCACGATGTGCGCCCGGGCCGACGGCGACCGATCCATGCCATGCACGCCACCCAGATCAGGAAGCAGACGAACAGGCCCAAGGCGGTGATGGCGAAGAAGGTGACGCTGGCGTCGACCTCGTTGGCCACCGAGGCGCTGCGGCTGATGGGCGCGTCGAAGAGCACGACGGAGGCCTTGCGGGTAACCATGATCGCCGCGGCGATCAGCGGGGCGAACAGCATCTTGTCCGTGCCCAGCGGCGACTCACTCCGCCCGAAGCCCTGCCCCAGGAATGTGGTCTGGATGTCCGAGTAACACACCCTCAGGTACATGTCGATGTCCTGGTGCGGCGTGGTCTGCACGCACGGCACGTGGCGTACGAACAGCACCAGGAACACCACGGTGGCGAGCAGGAAGGCCCACGGCAACGGGTTGAACCAGATGCCGCGCGGGTTGGCGTGGCGACCCATGGGGCCACCGAGACCTGGCAGCAGCGCGTTCTTCACGCGCTCACTGTAGCTGTTAGCCCTGAACGGATCGGGTCGTGTCGCCGTCCTGCTCAGCGGGATTGTCCGGCGGTGGCGCCTGAGTGGGCGGCTGCGGTGCCGGCTCCACCTCGGCTGGCGGAGCCTGCGTGGGTGGGGCCTGCGTCGGCGGGGGTGCCTGAGTGGCCGGGCACCGTCGGCGTCTCGGTGGGAGCCCCGGTGGGGGCGCTGGCCGGCTGCTCGTCGCCGTCGCGCGCGGGACGCTGCGAGACGTTGGTGGTCTCGCCCCTATCCGCCTTGATCTCCTCCGGCTCGTCGAACTCGAGCACCTCCATGCCCTCGCTGGCGCGGATCATGTAGTCCACCCACGTCATCAGCGGGTAGCTGGAGCCGTAGAACGTGCGGTCCTGCGGCCGCTTGTAGGGGCGCAGGTCCGCGTTGCCGCCCTCGCCGGCGACGTAGAGCACCGCCGTCGAGATCTGCTTGGTGTAGCCCACGAACCAGGCTGAGGTGATCGACTCGTCGATGCCGTTGGTGCCGGTCTTGCCCGCGACGGGGCGGCCCAGCTCCTGCGCGCGGCGGCCGGTGCCCTCCTGCACCACGGAGGTCAGCGAATCGGTCACGTTGGCGGCCACGTTGGCGTCGATGGTCTGCTCGTTGGGCGGCTCCGCCTCGTAGACGACGTTGCCGTCGCGGTCGAGGACCTGCTTGACGATGTGCGTCTCGTTGCGCTTGCCGGAGTTGGCGAGGGTGGCGTACGAGTTGGCCATGTCGAGCGGGGTGACCTCGCCGAAGCCGAGCGCGACGCGGTTGCCGGATTCCTCCCATGCGGGGCCGGTGGGGGCGCCGGCGTCGTTGGCGGCCTTGATCACCTCGTCGCGGCCGTTGTCCATCTGCTGCGTGAGGTCCACGAAGGCGGTGTTGATGGAATCCGCGGTGGCCTTGCGGAGCGTGACACGGCCGTACTGCTGGTTGGCCTGGTTGTTGACGGTCTGAGTGTCGCCGCGGGGCGTGAACGTGTTGCCGTTGAACACGGAGCGCAGCGAGAAGCCGTTGCGCAGGCCCGCGATGGTGGCGAAGGGCTTGAACGTGGACGCGGCGGGGCGCTTCGTGTCTGCCCAGTTGCGCGAGTTGGTCACGAAATCCGCGCCGCCGTAGAGGGAGAGGATGCCGCCGGTGACGGTGTCGACCGAAGTGATCGCCACGTGCAGCTGCGACGGGTCCGCGCCCTCAGCGGAATCCTCCGCCGCCTGGGCCGTGTACTTCTGGGCCTCCTGGATGGCGGCCTCCTGCATGGGCTTGCTGAGCGTGGTGACGATCTTCAGGCCGCCGCCTTGGATCTCACCCTCGGAGAAGCCCTTGGCGGCCAGCTCGTCCTCCACCATCTTGATGAGGAAGCCCTTCGGCCCGCCGTAGCGGTTGTTGACGGGCACCTCAGGGAACTCCGGTAGCTGGGGGCGGGCCGCGGTGTGTTCGGCCTGCGAAATGGCGCCCATCTCGAGCATGCCGTCAAGCACGTACTGGTAGCGGCCCAGCAGCCTCTGGCGGTGCTCTTCCCCGCCGGACGGGTTGAAGCCGGCCGGGTTGTTGAGGATGGCTGCGAGGGCGGCGGCCTCGCCGACGGTGAGGTCCTTCGAGTCCTTCAGGAAGTAGGACTTGGCGGCGGCCTGGATGCCGTAGGCGCCGCGGCCGAAGTAGATGGTGTTGAGGTAGCCCTCGAGGATCTCCTCCTTGGGCATCTCGCGGCCCATCTTCGTGGCGAGGAACAGTTCGCGCACCTTGCGCTGCATCGTGCGCGACGAATCGAGATAGAGGATCTTGATGTACTGCTGGGTGATGGTGGAGCCGCCCTGCACCTCACCGCCGCGCAGGATGGACCAGGCGCCGCGCAGCATGCCGGTCACGGAGAAGCCCGGGTCCTCCCAGAAGCTGCGGTTCTCCGCTGCGATCGCCGCGTCCTTCATCACCTGCGGCATCTGGTCGTAGGGGATGGTGACGCGGTTCTGTACCGCGAGCGAGCCCAACTGGTTGTTGCCGTCCTGGTAGTAGAGGAACGTCGTGTTGGTGGTGAAATCCGCGTTCGGGTCCGGCAGGTCCGTGGTGTTGTAGAGGTACAGGAACCCGCCGATGCCGCCCAGGCCGGCGATGATGAACAGCACCAGGGCCGTGATGCCGATGCGGCCCCAGATCTTCCGGGCGCGCGACTTCTGCGTGCGCTGCGGCTTCTTCTTGGTCTTGGCCATGCGTCCTTCTCACCCTCGTCTGTTGGCCGGTCCGCGAAGGATCGGCACATTCCAGAGTAAATGGAACGTGCAACCTCCACCCAATCCGGCCGGCCCGCCGTCGTCAGGGCTGGGGGGTCTCCCGGCGGCCCACGCCAGGCAGGATGGGCCCGCGGATGCCAGCCTCGGCGAGGGCGCGCTGCCCGCGGGCGCGCACCGCACGCATCGGGCCCCACTGCTGGTTGGGGCCGGTCTTGATGGAGACCTGCACCGTCATGGTGCCGCCCTCCATGGAGCCCACGCCCAGCACCGACGGCGGCTCCAGCAACTGCTCGGCGAACTCGGGCTCCTCGTCCATCCGGCCGACGGCGGTGCGCAGCACGTCCTGTACACGTTCAGGGTCTTCGTTGATGGCCACGGGGATGTCGATGGTGGCGGTGGAGTAGCCCTGGGACACGTTGCCCAGCGTCAGCACCTCGCCGTTGCGGACGTACCAGACGGTGCCGGTGGCATCGCGCAGCTTCGTGACTCGCAGGGTGACGTCCTGCACGGTGCCGGTGAGGTCGCCGACGCGGATGAGGTCGCCCACACCGAACTGGTCCTCGGCCAGCATGAAGATGCCGGAGAGGTAGTCCTTCACCAGGGACTGGGCACCGAAGCCCAGCGCCACGCCGCCCACGCCGGCCGAGGCCAGCAGCGGCGCCATCGGCACCCCGAAGGTGGCCAGCACCGTGAGGACGACCACCACCAGCAGCACGACGTCGACGACGTTGCGCAGCAGGGAACCCAGGGTCTCGACGCGCTGCCGGTGTCGCTCACGGCTCACGCCGCTGGCGCGGGCGAGGATGCGACGAGCCCGCGCGCCGAGGTCCTCGTCGTCGTGGCTCGCCTTGCCCCGGGCCACCAGCGTGCGCACGATGCGCCTGATCGCGTAGGTCAGCACGAGGCGGAACGCGAGCGCCACGGCGATGACGATGCCGGCCAGCAGCAACTTCTCCCAGAGATCAGGCATGCCTCACATTGTGCCCCCAGTCTTCCCCGGAAGGTCTATCGCCCCGCCCGGATCAGAGACCGCGCGAACGGGCGAACTCGATGAACCGGTCGCCTCGCCCTGGCGGGTTCATGTCCTCGACATCGGCGGCCAGCGGCCGAACCGCCCGGGCAACATCTTCGAGGGCGTCGGTGCCGCTGCCGATGAGATCCCACTCATCAGGCACCCACGGCAGGTACTCCACCAGGTCGGGGAAGCTCTTCGTATTCGCTTCCCGGTGCCCGGCGGTGAGGGCGGCGGGCACGATCGTCTCCACCGATTCGTCAGTGAACAGTGCCACGGCGACGATGTCGTCTCGGATTCCGGTCGGCCGAGGCAGCGACTTCTGCATCCGGATCTGCCTCAGGCTCGTCGAGTTGGACCCCGATCATGTGGATGCTCCCACTCACCGACGCCACGGCGGCCACCGCGAAGAGCAGCCCGAACACCCCGGACAGGATGCCGGGGAGCCACTCCCCCAGCACGAGTGCGCCGGCGGCGATCAGGCCGAAGGCGGTGGTGAGCAGCAGATAGATGAGGACCGTGCCGCGATGGTTGCGGATCCGCAGTTGCCGTTCGGTCTCGCCGAACTTCGGCGGGCGGCGAAACAGGAGGTAGGCGGGCACGGCTCCGAACAACGCGCTGACGCCCAGCATCAGGAGCCACGTGGGCAGATCCGCGCCGTCGCGGATGGCGAAGAAGACCATCCCGCCGAGTCTCCGCCTCGCCATCCGCGCCTCCTTCGGTCGTGGATCAGAGCGTATCCGCCGCCGCCGGGTTCGGGATCAACCGGTCCTGAAGATAAGATTGTCGTTTGTGCCCAGCCTGACCACAGCCCAGACCAACGCGATGCAGGAACTCCTGCGCATCGCGCCAGTCATCGACGACCTCGGCAGGCTGTTCCGCGACGCCGGGCATGAGCTGTACCTGGTGGGCGGCTCAGTGCGCGACGCGCTGCTCGGTAAGCTCGGCCACGACCTCGACTTCACCACCTCGGCCAGCCCGGATCAGACCCACGCACTGCTGAAGAAGTTCACGCCGTCGACGTGGGACATCGGCCGCGATTTCGGCACCATCGGCGCGATGAAGAAGGCCGACGGCCAAGAGTGGCTCATCGAGATCACCACGTTCCGGGCCGACATCTACCGCAGCGAATCCCGCAAGCCGGAGGTCAACTTCGGCACCGAGATCGACGGCGACCTCGTGCGCCGCGACTTCACCATCAACGCGATGGCCATCAACGTGGCCACCCGCCAGTTCGTGGACCCGTACGGTGGCCTCGAGGACCTCGCCGACGGCCTGATCCGCACCCCCGGCACCCCGGAGAACAGCTTCTCGGACGACCCGCTTCGGATGATGCGGGCGGCGCGCTTCTCCGCCCGGCTCGGGTTCACCGTCGCGCCGGAGGTGGTGCAGGCGATGAAGGACATGGCCGAGCGCATCTCCATCGTCTCCTCCGAGCGGATCCAGACGGAGCTCACCGGGCTGCTGCTGACCGACGAGCCGCGCGAGGGGATCGACCTGCTGGTGCGCACCGGGGTCGCCGAGATCATCCTGCCCGAACTTCCCGCACTGCAACTCGAGGTGGACGAGCACGCCCACCACAAGGACGTCTACCAACACTCCCTGACGGTGCTGGACCAGGCGATCGAGTTGGAGAAGGCCCGCGGGCACGAGCCGGACATCGTCAACCGGTTGGCCGCGCTGCTGCACGACATCGGCAAGCCCCCCACCCGCCGCTTCGAGGGGTCGAAGGTGACGTTCCACCACCACGACGTCGTCGGCGCGAAGATGGCCACCAAGCGCCTGAAGGCCCTCAACTACCCGGGCGCGGTGGTGAAGTCGGTGGCCAAACTCATCGACCTGCATCTGCGCTTCCACGGCTACGCCGACGGGGAGTGGAGCGATTCTGCCGTGCGTCGCTACGTGCGTGACGCGGGAGACGAGTTGGAGCGCCTGCACATCCTCACCCGCGCGGACTGCACCACGCGCAACGTGCGCAAGGCCACCAAGCTGCGCCGCGCCTACGAGGAGCTCGAATGGCGCATCGACGAGCTGGCCCAGCAGGAGGAGCTGCAGTCGCTGCGACCGCACCTCGACGGCACGCAGATCATGGAGATCCTGGGGATCAAGCCGGGTCGAGAGGTGGGAGAGGCGTACACGTTCCTCCTCGAGCACCGCACGGAGCACGGTCCCATCGAGCACGACGCCGCCGTCGAACTGCTGAAGAGCTGGTGGGCTGAGCGCAACCCAGCCTGACCCGGTCCCTGAGCGTGCCCCGCGAGGAACGAGCCGGGCACGACGAAGGCCCCCGCAGCCGATCTGACACCTGTTCCACATCGGGTGTGCTCCGCCGAGGGCGGAGGATGAAGGTCACAATCACGCTACGGGCGCCCTCCGTCGTCGCTGGCTCGTTCCTCGCCGGCGACGCTCAGGGACCACGCACGCCGACGAGGCTCAACCAGCGACTACCTCTTCTCGGGGCCTCCGAACATCACAATGTTGTTGAACACCCACTGGTTACGCTGCGAGAAGGTGTACCCACCCTCCGCCTTCGGCGTCGCAGCGTAGACCGTGGTCATCGTGTACGAACGGCACGCATCCCCACCAGTGGCAGCGGTCTTGCACTCCGTGCGCCACTGACGACCAGCCGAGGTGAACACACCCGTCGACACGTCGTCGGTAGCCTCCACGTCACCCAACGGGTTGCCCTTCCACGCAGCCTCGCTCATGTACGGCAGATAGGTGAGGTTGTTGAACGCCCAACCCTGCTTGACCTCGAACTGGCCGTTCTCGATCACCACCACGGTGGCCCAGATGTCGGTGCGGCACCGCTCCGTCTGCGAGTACTCCTCACACACCGTGTTCCAATCGCGACCATTCAGATGCCGGTGCAGACCCGCCAGCGTGTACGGCGCCTCCCGCACGAACTTGTCCACCGCCGGGGTGGTCGGCTCGTCCGTCGGATCCTCGGTCGGGTCATCCGTCGGATCAACCGTCGGATCAACCGTCGGATCGACAGTGGGGTCCACGGTGGGATCAACCGTCGGATCGACCGTGGGATCAACCGTCGGATCGACCGTGGGGTCCACGGTGGGATCAACAGTGGGATCGACCGTCGGGGTGGGCAGCGTGCCGTCGTACTGCGACACGATGAACTCTGTGACACTCACCGCGCCCCCGTCGAACACGATGCGCGCGGCCGTGACCTCGCCCTCGACGACGCCCTCGAACCACGGGGCCGTGGCCTCGCCGACGACGACCCATTCGCCGTCGACCTGAGCCTCGACGGTGCCGCCGAACTCGGCGCCCAGCACACGCACCAGAGCATTGGTGACCGGCTCATCGAGCGTGCGGGACAGGACATGGCCGGCCTCCGCAGTGCCCTCCATTGCGGTGAACAGGCTGGCGTCGAGCGCCGCGCCGGCATTCGCCCCGGGCACGTCTGTGACGACCTGAGCCGCAGGCGACAGCACCTGGAACTCGCGGATCTTGATCCACTGGCCACCCGAGTTGGGGGCGGTGGCGCGCACGCGCACGTAGCGCGCCTCGACCGGCTGCTGGAACGACGCCGCGATGACCACGTCGTCGGTGTACTGGCCCACGTTGGTCCAGGTCTGTCCGTCGGTGGAGTACTCGAGCGCGGCGTTGTAGAACATGTCGCCGCGGTTGTTGTCGTTGTCGGCCTGGTGCACCGACACCCCGCCGATGGGCTGGACGGAGCCCAGGTCGACCTGCACCCAGTCCCCGGCCTGGGGGGCGGCGTTAGACCACCACAGCGTGTTGAAGTTGCCGTCGGTCATGTTGGCCACCGCGTTCGACTCCCACTGGCCGAGGTTGTCGGCGCGCGACGCCGTCACCGGCAACGTGCCGGCCGCGAAGGCATCAGCGTCCAGCCAGGTGATGTAGCGGCCGTAGGCCTCGGTGAGGAAGGTATCGAAGCGGGTGTCGCCGACCTTCGGGATGTACTTGTCGGCGACGAAGGTGAGGCCGTCCATGCCGTCGACGCGGTAGGTGGTGGTGGCCTTCGCCCGCTCCTCGACGGAGGCGAGGAAGGCTGCAGCGGCGGCCGCGCCATCGTCGGTCTCGAGCGCCTCGAGGCCCTCGATCGATTCGGACAGGGAGGCCGCCCATTGGGCGGCGGCCTGGATCCAGGGCAGCGAATCGTCGTAGAAGCCGGTCTCGGCCATGTCGGCCAGGGATGTCTCCAGCCCGGCGATGACCGCCAGGCGATCCTTCAGTGGCTGCGTGCCGGCGGTGGTGCCGGCGTCGACGGCGGCCCAGAAGGCGTCGATGTCGGCGCCGAGCGCGGGGGCCTGGGCCGAGGCAGGGCGGTAGGGGCGCCAGTCCTGGTTGAGGTCGACGAAGACCTCCAGCGCCTCACGGACCGACGGGTCGTCGCCGGCCAGTTCATCGAGGATCCGGGTCTGGGTGACCTGCGGGTTGTAGGCCGGGCCGTTCCAGGTGTAATCGGCGTAGCCCGCCAGCGCGATCATCGATGCGTAGGGCTGCACCATGGGGTTCGACGTGAAGCCGTCGATGTGCTGGTACAGATCGGCCGCGCGGCCGTCGAGGGGGTTGAGGAACAGCCTGTCGGGCTGGCCGTCGTTGACCGGGAAGTTGTCCCAGATGTAGAGGTGCTCGGTGTTGTACGTGGTCTTCGCGCGCGCCACGGATTCCATGGTGATCGTGTTCGAGAAGACGCCCTCACCGGTCCACTGCATGATCAGCGAATCGTCGGTCTGGGTGCCGAACTCGGCCTTGTAGGCGTCCGGCGCGGAGCCCGCGTAGTTGGTGGGCACCGTCTGCAACGGCTCGAGGTTGTTGGGCTTGATGAACTCGTTGATCACCCGGTTGAGGTAGTGCGCCTGGCCCTCGGCGAGCTTGCGGAACCCGGGCAGCGTGAAGCGGGCCAGATCCTCCGCGCACTTGAGGTACGGGTCGATGTCGTCGAGAGCGATGTAGAACGTGCGCACGCCGATCTCGCGCAACTGCTCGAACTTCGCGATCGTGGCGTCGAAGTCTGCGTCCTTCGAGTAGCAGATGTCGTTGCCCGGCGACAGCGCGAAGACGAACTCCACGTGGTGCTCGCGGGCCTCGTCGACGAGTTCGGCCAGCTTCGCCAGATCCTCGGCGGGGTACAACTCGCGCCACTCCACGCGCAGGTACGCGTCGTCCTTGGGCGTGTAGATGTAGGTGTTCATCTTGTGGTCGCCGTAGAACTCGAGCTGGTCGAGCCGGGCCTGGTGGGACCACGGGATGCCGTAGAAGCCCTCGATGCCGCCGCGGATGGGCATGAGCGGCCAGTCGCGCACCTTCGCGGCGGCCAGCGTCGAGCCCTGGATCAGCTGCTCGAAGGTGTCGACTGCGTAGAACAGGCCACGGTCGGTCTTGCCTTCGAGAAGGACGGTGGGCTGACCGTCGACGACGCCGTTGGCCAGAACGTAGCCCTCATCGCCCAGGGCGGAGGCGTCCTCGATACCGAGGTCGTCAGCGACCTCCTGGGTACCGGCGTCGGTGACGCCGAAGTGGATCACGGTGCCCGACGACGGTTCCGCCGTGGCCCACGTCACCGTGGCGCCGGCGGCCTCGAGGGCCTGGGTGAGTTCCCGCTTGGCGGGTGCGTCGACATCAGCGTCGGCGACGACGGTGACCGCACCGCCGAGATCCACCGCGGCGCCGTCGTATGTGATCGACTGCGGGGTGGGGAGAACGAGCGGGTCCTCGGCTCGGGCTGGCATGGTTCCGGCTGAGACGACGAAACCTGCCACGAGCGAGGCTGCGGCTGACAGTGCAAGGGTTCTGCGCATAAAGACCTCCTGGTTGTGCCTCTAGTCAACCGCTAAACCGGCTGATTTTTGCCAGGTTCGGCCAATGCGGGGAAAGTGATCATCGCTTTCGCCCGGGGACATGGGTCGCGGCGCCGGCAGATGTCGGCGCCGCGCCTCTCACGAGTTGCCTGGACCGCCCCCCAATGCTCGCCGCCCAGGCACCACCATCATCGCCCGAACGGCCTCGCGACGGCACGGTTTTGGCTGTACGGAGTTGTGCGGAAAGGCATCACTCCTAGTCAGAGCGTCATGGTGGTGCGGTTCCGAACGCCGAAGAAACGACTGTGGCCCCGGGAAAACCCGGGGCCACACGTCGAACTCGATCAGCGCTCGTTGATCGGTACGTAGTCGCGCTCCGTCTCGCCGATGTAGATCTGGCGGGGACGGCCGATCTTACGCGCCGGATCCGCGTGCTGCTCGCGCCACTGGGCGATCCAGCCGGGCAGGCGGCCCAGCGCGAACAGGGCGGTGAAGTACGAGGCGGGGAAGCCCATGGCCTCGTAGATCAGGCCCGTGTAGAAGTCGACGTTGGGGTACAGCTTGCGCTCGATGAAGTAGTCATCGTTGAGCGCCGTCTCCTCCAACTCCAGCGCCATGTCGAGCAGGTGGTTGCTGGTGTCGGTCTTGCGCAGCAACTTGTCCGCGTGGCCCTTGATGATCTTCGCCCGCGGGTCGTAGTTCTTGTAGACGCGGTGGCCGAAGCCCATCAGCTTCACGCCGGACTTCTTGTCCTTGACCTGGGCCACGAAGTCCTTGATGTCCATGCCCTCGGCGCTGATGTCGCGCAGCATCTCCAGCACGGCCTGGTTCGCACCGCCGTGCAGCGGGCCGGACAGGGCGCCGACGCCGGCGCTCATCGAGGCGTAGATGTTGGCATCCGCCGAGCCGACGAGACGCACCGTCGAGGTAGAGGCGTTCTGCTCGTGATCCGCGTGCAGGATGAACAGCGTCTCGAACGCGCGCACCAGGTCCTCGTCGATCTCGTACTCCTCCATGGGGGTACCGAACGACAGTCGCAGGTAGTTCTCGACGTAGCCGAGGCTGGTCTTGGGGTACAGGAACGGCGCACCGATGGACGACTTGTAGGCGTAGGCGGCCAGCGTCGGCATGGAGCCGAGCAGGCGCAGCGACGACTCCTCCACCTGGGCCGGGTCGTGCACGTCGAGGTTGTCGCGGTGGAACGCACCCAGCGCCGTGACGCCGGCGCCGAGCACCTGCATGGGGTGCGCGCCGCGCGGGAAGCTGCGGTAGAGCTCGCGGAGGCGCTCGTCGAGCATCATCCGGCGCGAGATCTTGCCGTAGAACTCGTCGAGTTCGTTCTGCTTGGGGAGTTCCCCGTAGATCAGAAGGTAGGCCACCTCGATGAACGTGGCCTTCTCGGCGAGCTGCTCGATGGGATATCCCCGGTACTGGAGGATGCCCTTCTCACCGTCGATGAACGTGATGGCCGAGGTACACGACGCTGTGTTCACAAAGCCCGGATCGAGGGTGGTGACACCCGAGGTGGCCAGCAGTTTGCTGATGTCGAAACCGTTATTGCCCTGCGTGGCCTCCACGATCGGCAGATCGAGTTCCAGATCCCCGTACGTGAGGACTCCGTTGTCGGTCATGTGTTGCCTTCCTTTACTCCCGGGCGACCGTCATGGGCGCCGGTGCGGGTTCCTATCGCTGCGGGACAACCTTACAACTTGGAATGACTCCACAAAATCGGTCGTCCAAGACTGGCCGGGTCCCACGAAGAAGAAGATGAAGAAGGGGCCCGCCCCAACGGGCGGGCCCCTCCGGCTGGTGGTGGATCAGAGGCCCTCGTGCGACTCCGCTCGACGAACGGTCTCGCCGGTGTTGGGGTCCTGCACGGTGCGGGACTCCGTGACGCGGCTGCGCTGCGAGGCGAGCAGCGCCCAGATGAGGCCGATGACGCCGGCGGCGATCAGGATGTAGCCGATGACGTCGAGGCTGACGTAGGGAACGTCGGCATCAACGGCCCACACCAGGATGGCGCCGATGGCCATGAGGATGATGGCAGAACCGATACGCATGGGTTCCTCCTTGAGTGTTCATTTCCGGGTGGACGGTGGCCCACCTGGCCTGAGCGTAACCTGTTCGACGAGCCAAGACACCACTTTTCCCGCCCACTTGGGGGTGTGTCGCTGAACTGCACCCCGAAAGTTCACCCTTGGAGGCTATGGTGCGCGGGTGAACAGTTCTGCATTCCCGGAAATCACCCCAGGCCCTGACATCGGCGGTGCGCTGTCGTCGACGAGGGCCTCGAAGGGCAAGGTCATCTCCTGGGCGCTGTGGGACTGGGGCACCCAGCCGTTCGCCACCGTGATCACCACATTCGTGTTCGCCGTCTACCTCACCAGTTCGTCGTTCGGACCCAAGGACGAGGTGACGATGAAGCTGGCATGGGCCACGGGCCTGGCCGGCCTGTTCATCGCGCTGCTCGCCCCGGTGCTGGGGCAGGGCGCGGACCGCACCGGCAAGCGGATGTTCCACCTGCGCTGGCAGACGTGGCTGCTGGCCGCCATCTGCGCCGCGATGTACTTCGTGGCGCCCGCCCCCGAGTACTTCCTGCTGGGCGCGCTGCTGCTGGGCGCCGGCAACGTCGTCTCCGAGATCGCCAACGTCAACTACTACGCGGCGATCGACCAGGTCTCGACGCCACGCAACGTGGGCCGTGTCTCCGGCCTGGGCTGGGGCCTGGGCTACCTGGGTGGCATCGCGATCCTGCTGCTGATCATCGCCCTGATGGGGTCCGGCTTCGACGCGGACCAGGTGCGTCTGTCGATGATCCTGTGCGGCGTCTGGACGCTGGTGTTCACCATCCCCATCTTCGTGGCGCTCAAGGACAAGCCGCCGACGGATCCGGGCCGGCAGCTCGGCATCGTCGGCTCCTACCGCGAGCTGTTCTCCTCCATCAAGCGGCTGTGGCGCACGGCCCCCAACACCCTGTTCTTCCTCATCGCGGCCGCCCTGTTCCGCGACGGCCTGGCCGGCGTGTTCGCCTTCGGCGGCGTGCTGGCAGCGGGCACGTTCGGGTTCGAGTTCAGCGAAGTGGTCATCTTCGGTGTGGCCGCCAACGTCGTGGCCGGCCTGGCGACGATGGCGTTCGGGCTGCTCGACGACAAGCTCGGCCCCAAGACCGTCATCGTCTTCTCGCTGGTGTGCCTGGTGCTGCTCGGCACCGGCGTGTTCATCTTCCACGACGGCGGCAAGCCCGTGTTCTGGGGCCTCGGGCTGGCGCTGTGCCTGTTCGTCGGCCCCGCCCAGTCGGCCAGCCGCTCCTTCCTCGCCCGCCTCATCCCGGACGGTAAGAGCGGCGAGCTGTTCGGCCTGTACGCCACCACCGGGCGCGCCGTCAGCTTCCTCGCCCCCACGATGTTCGGAGCGATGATCTGGGTGGGCCTGCAGTTCACCGAGAAGCCGCCGGAGATGCTCGCCTGCGAGGCTGCGGCCACCACGCCGGAGGAGCTCGCCGCCTGCTCCGAGACCCTGGCCCAGCACTGGGGCATCCTCGGCGTCGTCGCGGTGCTGTTGATCGGCCTGATCGTTGCGCTCTTCGTCAAACAGCCACCGAAGGCGGACCTGCCGCCCGAAGACGAGTTCGCCGCCGCCCGCATCGGGTGACCTCTTCCAGCGGCTGCCGGCGCCGTCACCTCAGTCGCAGGCCGCGCCGGGCGCCACCCTTAACCGGAGCGGCCAGCCCTACAGGGCTGGCCCCACCTGCTAGGGCTGGCGGCACGGAGTAAGGCTGGCGGCGTACACCCACGTATCCTGGGGTGATGCACCTGACGAGCACCTCGATCGACATCGACGGCTTCCAGCTCCAGGCGCTGACCTCCGACGGCGACCCCGAGCGCACCTTCGTCCTCGTCCACGGCCTGGGGGTGGCGTCGAGCTACTTCCGCCCGTTGGCTGACGCGCTGGGCGACACGGGCCGCCTCGTTGCGCTCAACCTGCCCGGCTTCGGCCCCACCCCCTGCCCCGACGACTCGCTGCGCATCGGCGAGTTCGCCACGCTCGCCCGCCGCGCCGCGGCGGAGCTCGAGGTGGAGGACGCGGTGTGGATCGGGCATTCAATGGGCACCCAGGTGGTGGTCGAGGCCGAGGCGCAGCAGCGGGGGCTCATGTCGCGGATGGTGCTGCTGGCGCCCGTCGTCGATTCCCGCGCCCGACGCGCGAGCACCGTCGTGCGCCAGTTCGTGCAGTCGGCGGTGAAGGAATCGGTGCCCTCAGCTGTGGCGTCGGTGCGGGCCTTCGCGAGTTGCGGGCCGCGGTGGATGTACGAGGTCTTCCCCTCCATGCTGCACTACCCCATCGAGGACCGCATCAGCCTGACCAACGTCGAGACCCTCATCGTGGCCGGCGAGGACGACCTGATGGCGCCGCGCGAGTGGTTGGAGGAACTCGCGGAGCGCGCGGGCGGACGCGCCCAGGTCGCCGTCGTGCCGGGGTCGCACCAGGCCATGCACTCCCACGCGGAGGAGGTCGCCCGGCTGATCGTCGAGCCGCTGGATTCGTCCCCTGAGCCAGCCGTCCGCGGCTGGTCGAAGGGCGCCGCACCCCCGGCTCAGGAGACAACCGAACGCATGGACGGCGGCGACGGCACCATGCCGGAGTCTGGCTTCGGGGTGGCAGACCGGCACGAGCCTGAGCTTGCGCCGACGGCGAACGCGTGGACGGTGCTGCGCAACCCCCGCTCGGTGCGGGTCGCGGCCGGCGACTGGGCCGTCGCGTTCCGGGACCAGTTCTCCTCCCTACGCCCCCGCCGCACCTCCGCCGTGCCGAACGATGGCGACTGCGCCGGCCCACCCGTCGTGATCATCCCCGGCATCCTCGAGAACGCCCGCTATCTTGCGCCGATGTCGCAGTGGCTGGCCGCGCGGGGCCACACGGTGCATCAACTCCCGGCGCTGGGGTGGAACCTGCGGGGCCTGATGAAATCGGTCGACAAGGGCTTCGAGGCTCTCGAGACGCTCGGCGTGGAGGATGCCGTGATCGTCGCGCACTCCAAGGGTGGCCTGATCGGCAAGGCCATGCTGCTCGACCCCAGGGCCGACGGCGTGCTCACCGGCCTCATCGCCGTGGCGACCCCGTTCAACGGGTCCACCCTCTGGGACCGGGCCCAGCGCACGTTGCTGCTGCGTCGCTCCCCGCTGGGGATGTTCCACCCGGCGCACCCCGAACTCGCCACGCTGATCGCCGAGCGGGAGGTCAACCGTCGGATCGTGTCGCTGTCGCCGGCGTTCGATCAGATGATCCCCGGCGGCTCACACCTCGACGGCGCCACCAACGAGACCCTGGAGGTGGAGGGCCACTTCCGGGCGGTCAGCGACGAATCCGCCTGGGAGGTCATCCACCGGCACGTCGACGCCCTCGGCGACTCCCGCTGACGTAATCCAGGCTCTAGGAAGCGGGCGCGGGCTCGGCCCCCTCCGGTTGGTAGACGCACGTCGGGTCTGAGGCCAGGGGGTCGCCGAGCATCGCGTGGGCCCGGGCGCGGGAGCCGCCGCAGATCCAGTTGAACTCGCAGATCCCGCACTTGCCGGAGTACGACGACGGGTCGCGCAGCGCCTTCATCATGGGCGCCTCGGCGTAGATCTCGTGGAACGGCTTGTCCTTGACCGAGCCGCAGTTGTAGGGCAGGAAGCCCGACGGGTAGACGTCGCCGATGTGATCGACGAACGCGAACCCGCGGCCGCTGTTGACGCCGATCGGTGGCCGCGGTGGGCGACGCTCGGTCACGCTGCCCAGCAGCCGCTCCGTCTCCTCGGTGAGCCAGGCGTGCAGCGGGCCGCGCTCCGGCATGGGCTCCCCGGCGGCGCGGGCGTCGTCGCGCTGGATGGCGACCCGACGGTAGTTCGGCGCCTCGGTGACCTTGATGGCGATGCGGTCGGAGACATCGTGCAGCCAGTGCAGCACGTCCTCCATCTCCTCCGGGTCGAGGGGTTCCAGGTTGGAGCCGCGGCCCATCGGCACGAGGAACAGCAGGTACCACATGTGCGCCTGCATCTGCATGGCGGTGGCCAGCAGTTGCGGAAGTTCGCGCAGGTTGTTGCGGCAGATCGTGGTGTTGACCTGGAAGCGGAAACCGTGTTCCACCACGAGCTTCGCGGCCTCCATGGTGTCGTCGAAGGTGCCCTCGATGCCGCGGAAGGAATCGTGCGTCTCTGCGGTGGCGCCGTCGAGCGAGAGCGAGAAGGCCTTCACTCCGGCCTCGCGGACGGCGGCGAGCCGCTCGTCGGTCAGCAGCGGGGTGACCGACGGCGACAGCGCGATCGGCAGGCCGATGGAGGTGCCGTAGGCGATGAGCTCCTCGAGGTCATCGCGCTCGAACGCGTCGCCGCCGGAGAGGATGACGATGGGGCGCGGGGTGCCGTAGGCGGCGAAGTCGTCGAGCAGCGCCTTGCCCTCTTCGGTGGTGAGCTGGCGCGGATCGGCCTTGGTGAAGGCATCGGCGCGGCAGTGCTTGCAGGCCAGCTGGCAGGCCCGGGTGACCTCCCACACCAGCACGTGCGGCCGCTCGCCGGCATCGTGGTGGAGCGTGCGGACCACGCCCTTGGACTGCGGCTGGTGCATGGCGTGCGGGTGCATGGGATGCGACATGACCGACATCCTACAAGAAGTAGTAGAAAGGTGGCTCTTCCCAATTGACGGTGTAGCTCCGGATGACCCACACGGCACTGCGCCATCCAACTACACCCCCACCTGGGCAGAGCCAGAAGAGTCCGGGGTGGGGATTCGGCTGCGCCGTGCATTCGGGGCGTGCAGGTTGTGGTCGGGCGGCCCAACCGTCGCGCGGGTCGGTAGGCTGAGGGCAATCTGAGAAAGATAAGGGGTGGCCGTGAAGGACATCGTCGTTTTCTCCGGGTCAGCGCATTCTGAGCTGGCCGACGAGATCTGCAACCATCTTCGGATCCGGCGTTCCGGGGTGAAGATCTCCCGCTTCAGTAACGACTGCCTCCAAGCCCAACTGCTGGCCAACTGCCGCCTGCGCGACGTCTACATCGTCCAGCCCCTCGTCCCGCCCACGCAGGAACACCTCATGGAGTTGCTGCTGATGGTCGACGCGGCCCGCGGGGCCTCCGCCCGCCAGATCACCGCAGTGATGCCCCACTACGCCTACGCCCGCTCAGACAAGAAGGACGCCTCCCGCATCTCCATCGGTGGCCGCCTCGTGGCGGACCTGCTGACCACAGCGGGGGTCGACCGGGTGCTCACCATGGCACTGCACGCCCCGCAGGTGCACGGCTTCTTCTCCGTGCCGGTGGACCATCTCACTGCCCTCGGCGTGATCGCCGATCACTACCGCGAAAAGGACCTCACCAACTGCGTGGTCGTCTCGCCTGATCTCGGCAACGCGAAGCAGGCCACGCTGCTGTCGCGGCTGCTGAACCTCCCCGTCGCCGCCGGCTCCAAGCAGCGGATGGCCGACGACAAGGTGGTCATCGACGCCATCGTCGGCGACGTCGCCGGCAAGCGCGCCATCGTGCTGGACGACGAGATCGCCACCGGTGGTTCCATCATCGAGATCGTGCAGCGGCTGCAGGATTTCGGGGCGGCCGAGGTGAGCGTCGCCTGCACGCACGGGCTGTTCACCGGCAACGCCGTGGAGAAACTGATGAGCGTCGACGCGATCAAGGAGGTCGTCTCCACCAACACGGTGCCCGCCCCGGCGAACTTCCCCGGCCTGACGTGCCTGAGTGTGGCGCAACTGTTCGCCAGCGCGATCGACCGGATCCACAACGGCCGCTCCGTCTCGAAGCTGTTCAATGACGTCGACCCGTCGCACGCTCCCCCGCCGGCCCCCGAGGGTCTGTTCTGACCGCTCCCGCGCGGGGGGTTCTCCGTGAGCAATTGGATGGGGTCACGGAGCGACACGCCGGGAAAACGGGCTCGCCGGGCCCACGACCCTATCCAATTGCTCACGGGCGACGGCCGCGGTAGCGCTCCAGCACCTCGCGCCAACTGGGCACGACGACGCCCTGCTCGGCCATGAGGCGACGCAGCTTGCGGCGGCTCAGCAGGATCCCCGTGATGCCCACCAGGAAGAACGGCGCCTGCAGCGCCCACGCCAGCCGCAGGTGCTCGGGTGTGTAGTCCCCACCGCCCGCGATCCAGTCGAGGAACACTCCCATCAGCAGGATCAGCAGCGTGCCGCCGGCGAAGGCGCCGGTGATCACGATGCCGTTGGCGGCGCCGAGCCGGGCCGAGGGCAGCGCGGTGCGCGGGAAGTCGAAGCCGATGCCGGTGCCCGGCCCACCGACGGCGAGCACGATCACCAGGAGGAACAGCAGCACCGCGGGTGCCCGGCCGGGCCACAGCAGGACGGCGGCCCACACCACGATGAGGCTCCAGATCACGATGAGCGCCAGCGTGCTGCGTCGAAGGGGATGGCGGGCGGTGAGCGCGCCGATGACGGGCCCGGCGAACATCGCGGCCACCGACAACATGGTGAACAGGCCCGATGCCTCAAGCTGGCTGAGCCCCTGCGCGACGATGAGGTACGGCATGCCCCACATGAACAGGAAGGCGTTCATGGAGAAGCCGGAGGTGAAGTGCACCCAGAAGCCCAGCTGCGTCGCGGGGTGCTTCGTGACGCCGACGATCCGGCCGGGGATCTCGCGCAGCGGGTCGGCGACGGTGCCCGGGTCGACGCCGGGTGGGGCGTTGCGGACCCACCCGAGGATCGCCACCACGGCGACGAGGCTCACCTTTGCCGCAATCGCGTTCACGTCAGGAAACACAGGGTGAGAATGGGTGGGAGGCGTGCCCGTGTCGCATCTTCCCCGCCCGCAGCGGGTCGAACTTCCGCCGGGCCCGTAGGACAGCGTCCGCCTGGTCCTCGGGAGGAGTCAACCCATGTCAGCCCCCACCACCCACCGCGCCGATCCCTCGGCGCCCGTCCACGCCGAGCCACACGTCGCGCAGAACTATGCTCCGCTGCCCGTCACGATCGCATCTGCGGAGGGTGCGTGGGCGACCGACGTCGAGGGTAGGCGCTACCTCGACCTCCTCGCGGCCTACTCCGCGGTGAACTTCGGCCACCGGCATCCCGCGCTCCTCGAGGCGGCAGCCGAGCAGCTGGGCCAGGTCACCCTCACCAGCCGCGCCTTCATGAACGACCGCCTCGAGCCGTTCGCCGCGGCGCTCGCCCAGCTCTGCGGCAAGGACCTGGTGCTGCCGATGAACACCGGGGCCGAGGCCGTCGAGACCGGCATCAAGGTGGCGCGCGCCACCGGAGGGCTGTCTCAGGCGGATCCGCCAGCTCTGCGATGAGCGCAACGTGCTGTTGATCGCGGATGAGATCCAGTCAGGGCTGGGGCGCGTCGGCCGCACCTTCGCCTGTGACCGGGAGGACGTCGTCCCCGATCTGTATCTGCTGGGCAAGGCGCTCGGCGGCGGCATCATGCCTGTCTCTGCGGTTGTCGGCGATCGCGAGGTGCTCGGGGTCATCCACCCTGGCGAGCACGGCTCAACCTTCGGCGGCAACCCGCTGGCCGCTGCCGTCGGCCTCCGCGTGGTGGAACTGCTCGGAACCGGCGAGTTCCAGGAGCGGGCGTCGACATCGCCCCGCCGCTGGTGATCACCGAAGAGGAAGTGGAGTGGGCCTTGGAACAGCTACGTCTGGCATTGGCGGCTCGTCCCACTTGAGGGTGACCACGCCGCCTCCTCGCCAACGGCGAATTCTCCCCACCTGAGTTACTGCTCCTCGCCGGCGACGCATCACAGGCGAGAATAAACAGCGGGGCACGGAGAATTCTCCATTGGCACGGAGCGCTGAACGTTGGCGGGGGGAGGGTCGCCTCAGCCCATCGTCGCCGTGTCGATCACGTAGCGGTAGCGGACCTTGGAGCCGACGACGTTGTCGTAGGCCTCGTTGATCTGGTCAGCCCCGATGATCTCGACGATGGGGCGGATGGCGTTGTCGGCGCAGAAGTCGAGCATCTCCTGAGTCTCACGGATGCCGCCGATGTTGGCGCCGGCGAGCGCCTTGTTGCCGTTGATCAGGCGACCCAGGTTGACGCTGGCCGAACCACTCTCGGGCAGGCCCAGGTTGATCACGACGCCGTAGGGCTTGAGCAGCGCCAGCAGGGTGTCGGGCTCCACGCCGTCGGAGATGGTGCACAGGATGATGTCGAACGAGGCGCGCAGGCCCTTCATGGCGTCGGCGTCCTGGGTGGAGACGTAATCCGACGCGCCCAGCTTCATGCCGTCGTCGCGCTTGGCGAGCGTGCGGCCCAGCACGGTGACTTCGGCGCCCATCGCGGCGGCGAACTGCACGCCCACGTGGCCCAGGCCGCCGAGCCCGACGACCGCGACGCGCTTGCCCGGGCCCGCACCCCAGTGCTTGAGCGGGCTGTAGGTGGTGATGCCGGCGCACATCAGCGGCGCGGCGTGCTCGAGGGAGATCTCGTCCGGCACCCGCATGAGGTAGTCCTGCTCCACGGTGATGCCCTGCGAGTAGCCGCCGGCGGTGGGTTCGCCGTCGCGGCCGATGGAGTTGTAGGTGCCGACGGTACCGGGGCGGCCGGTGCAGAAATGCTCGTCGCCCGCCTTGCACATCTCGCACTCGCGGCAGGAATCGACGAAACAGCCGACGCCCACGCGGTCTCCGGCCTTGAACTGTGTGACCTCTGAGCCCACCTCGGTGACGACTCCGGCGATCTCATGCCCGGCGACGAGCGGGTACAGCGTCTCGCCCCATTCGCCGCGGGCGGTGTGGATGTCCGAGTGGCAGATGCCGGCGTAGGCGATCTCGAAGTACACCTCGGTGGGGCCAGGCTCGCGGCGCGTGATGGTGGTCTTCTCGTAGCGTCCGGTGGGCGAATCGATGGCGTAGGCGTTGACCTCAGGCATGGTGCTTCACTTTCTCAACGGCGGGGCCCCCAGCCTACTGCTCCGGGAGCATGAGCCCTCGCTCAGGCGCCGTTGAACGCAATCACTTCAACCTGCAGCGAGCCGTCAGCCAGCGGCAGCCGCTGGTAGGAGCCTCGCTCATCGGCCAGTTCGCGGCTCCGATCCGCGCAGGTCATGCCTGCGGGAGGGGTACCGAGGCACGCCTCCACCGTGGCCGGCTCGTACGTGCCGAGGGACTGCTCCCACTCGGCGATGCCGTCGGCCGGGATGATGAGGGTGGCATCCATGTGCCAGTCCTGGAACTGCCGGTAGTTCGATTCCTGCACGACGGTGCCCTGCGGCAGGACCATCCCGGTCATCCTCTCGATGGCGTGGGGTTTGATGTCGGTGCACTTGGCGTCCATCACTCGTGAGACACACGTGGCGTCTTCGCCCTCGGTGGGGACGGTGGCGGCGTAGAAGGTGGCGTGCATGACCGCCCCGATGAGGTACAACGGGATGGCATTGATCACCACCACGCCGGCAACGAGGATCCAGAACCAGGGCTTCTTCAACACCCTTCCAGGATGCCCGACGGCGGGCTCAGCGGATCACTCTCCGCCTAGTCCTTCCAGCCATTCGGCATCCGACTCAGGGCCAGGCATGGGGGCCTCGGCGTCTGCGTCGGGCACGGTGCAGTTGAGCTCTTCACCGGGGGCGGGGCCGAATTCCTTGCCGCCGAAGATGACGTCCTTGGCGTAGGCGTAGTACGCGTCGTGTTCGCCGGTGTTGTACGGGTTGTCGAGCGCGCAGCGGCCCACGTAGTAGCCGATGACGTCCGCGAAGACCTCGGTGACCTTGCCGCCGGCGTACTCGGAGAAGCGGCCCTCCTGAGCGTGCAGTCGCTTGAAATCCGTCCAGTACTTCGGCTCCGAGTACCGGTCCGAGTTGAGCACGTGCGCCAGTTCGTGCGCGACGAGGCGGGTCAGGCGACCCTCGTCGCCGGAATCCAGCGCGCGCTGGAACTTGGCGAAATCGAGCGAGACGTAGTTGGGCTTGGTGAGGCTCCAGTCCCCCCAGGCGTAGCCGCTGATGTTGGTGGTGTTGAGGCCCACCTTGCCGCCCACCTTCTGCTGCAGATCAGCGCGGTAGGTGGTGCACTCCATCGCGTCGAGCGTCTCCCACAGGATCTTGATCGACGGGCGGCGCTCCTCCGTCCACTGAGAACCGGCCAGCTCGAAACCGAAGTTCTCGGTGAGCTGCGCCGCGATCTCAGCGATGGGCGCGTCCTCCGGGAACGGGAACGTGGAGGGGCAGGGGGTGGGGATGCCGGTGACCGGCATGCCCGGTGGGGATGCCGGTGACCGGCATGACCGGCGCGGGGGCGATGGGGAGGGCATCTGCGGAGGGTGCCACGAAGGAGCCAACTGTCACAGCGGCCAGCGCTGCGAGCGAGGCGATCCATTTACGCACTAGAGAAGCTCCCGTGATCATCGTCGATGCTCTGTCAGAGATAAGAGTTCCTGAAGATTCTCAGGAAATCAAACCAGTGACCAGCCTACCCTCGGAAATGGACAGTCACCATGACTGTGGATAACTCGGACGACTCGCCGGAAGTTATCCACAATTTGCTCCGGCGTGCTGAAAAGTGACCCCTTCGCTGCCTAGATTCGTCAGACCGAAGAGGGGCAGTAGGCATGCATAACCAGGAACGTCCACCGAAGCCGGATCTCACCCCGCCCACGGCACCGAGGCCGGAGGCGGTCCAACTCCGGGCCCGACGCAGCCCGAAGCTGGTCGCGTTGGGGGTGCTGCTCGTCGTGCTCGGCGGGATCGGCGCGGCGGCGCTCTACACCATGAACGCGGATCAGCGCGCCGTCGTCGTGATGGCCACCGACGTGGCGCGGGGTGACCTGGTCTCGCGCGAGCACCTCGCCGTGCTGGAGGTGCCCGCCGCACTGGGCGTGGAGGGCCTTGCGGCTGAGGAGATGGAGGCGCTCGTCGGGCAGAGGGCCCGCACGGATCTGCCGGAGGGCTCGTTCCCGCTCGCGCGGCACGTCGGTGATGATCCCCTGCCGGACGGCCGCAGCCTGGTGGGCCTGCGCCTGTCGCTCGGCAAACTGCCCACCACGGATCTACCGCCGGGCACCACCGTGCGCCTGGTGGGGCTGTTGGAGGGCGAGGAGACCGCCGTCGACGCCGTGGTGGCGTCGCGCCCCAGGCTGCTCGACGACGGCGCCAGCTATTCACTGGACGTGCAGGTGGCCGACGGCGAGGCCGACGCCGTGGCCAGGCTCTCGGCCGGTGACCTGCTGGCCCTCGTGGTTGTGACCGGGGAGGGCTGATGGCGGTCATCGTGTTCACTTCAGCAACCGGGGCGCCGGGCGTGACCACCGCGTCGTTGGGCATGGCGCTGACCTGGCCGCGCCACGCGCTGCTGGCGGATTGCGACCGCGAACCCGCGCACGCGGTGCAGGCCGGCTACCTGCGCGGCATGGATCACGGCGGGCGCGGGCTCATGACGCTGGCGCACCTGCACCGTGAGGGCAACGCGCTGGCCCCGGAGTTGTGGCGCCAGACGCTGCCTCTGGCGGAGGGCGGCGACCTGCAGCGCAGGTTCCTCCCCGGCTTCACCTCGCCGGGGGCGGCCCGCCTGTTCGAGCACGTGTGGCCGGCCCTGGGTGAGGCGTTCGAGTCGCTGGATGGGCAGGGCGTCGACGTGCTGGTGGACGCCGGGCGCCTCTCCACGTCGGGCCTCCCGCTGGGCCTCCTCAGCGCGGCGGACGTGGTGCTGCTCACGGTGCGTTCCTCGCTGCGCTCCCTCGCCGGGGCCCGCCTCCACCTCTACACCCTCACCGATCAGTTGGCGGCACTCCCACGCCAGACGCAACTGGGCCTGGTGATCGTGGGACCGGGCCGCCCCTATTCGGCGGCGGAGATCGCCGCGCAGTTCTCGCTGCCCTGCTGGGCGGAGGTCCCGTGGGACGCGAAGGCCGCTGAGGTGCTCAGCGACGGCGCGCCCGAGCCGCGGCGCTTCTTCGAGGGGTCGTTCATGGGCCGCCTCCGCGCCGACGGCAAGGCGGTCTCGGACCGGCTGGCGCGGGCGCGCCAGGCCACCGCCGTCGTGACGGGAGGCCCCCGATGAGCGTGCACGAGCTACCTCCGCTGTCCGGAGCGCTGGGCCGGTTGGGTATGGCAGGGACGCCCGGGCCGGTCATGCCGGCGCGCAGGTCCATGGCCGGGGTGTCGCCCGCCACGCCGGCGCGGATGCCCGCGCCGCCGTCGGAGGTGGACTGGCACCTGGTGGTGACGCTGCGCCGGGAGGCGGCGGAGGCGATCACGCTGGCCGGCGCGGAGTGGCTGAGCGCGCGCGGCCAGCCCATGCCGGAGGCGGACCGGAGGGTGCAGGGCCGCTCCATCATCCGCCGGGTGGTGCACTCCCATGCCCAGGCCCTCGGTGATTCCGGGGAGGCGCTGTGGCCCATGGAACTGGAGACCCGCTACGCCGATGCCGTCGAGAGCGCGATCTTCGGCTACGGGAGGCTCCAGCCGCTGTTCGAGATCCCCGAGGCGGAAAACGTGGAGATCCACGGCTGCGACTCGGTGATGATCCAGTACGGCGACGGCCGCCGCGTGGCGCATCCCAAGGTGGCGGATTCCGACGAGGAACTGGTCGACGCGATCCGCTTCCTGGGAGAGACCGCCTCGCCGCCGCGGCCCTTCGACGACCTCCACCCGACGATGACGCTGGCCCTCGGCAACCGCTTCAGGCTCCACGCCATCGGCTTCGGGCTGTCCTACCGCCCGAGCGTGGTCATCCGCCAGCACCGGTTGACCGACGTGACGCTGTCTGACCTCGCCGAGACCGGCATGCTTCCCCCACACCTGGCACGGATGCTGCAATCGGCCGTGTTGGCCCGTAAATCCATCGTGATCTCAGGCGATCAGGGAGCAGGAAAAACAACGTTGCTCAGAGCGTTGATCGCGGCCATCCACCCCAACGAACGCTTCGGCACACTCGAGACGGATTACGAGTTGCTCACCCATCTCCTGAAGAGCCGACGCAACGTGCTCGCCCTGCAGGCCCGCATCGGCATGGGCGAGAGTTCAGGTGGTGTCGGGGTGGGCGACTACACCGTCGCGGATCTCATTCCCGAGGCTCTACGGCAGAACCTCACGCGCCTGGTCGTCGGCGAGGTGCGTGGCGCGGAGGCGGGCGCGATGTTCGAAGCCATGCAGTCCGGGGCCGGCACCCTGTCAACCACCCATTCGCATTCCGCCAGCTCCACCATCGACCGCCTGGCCGCCCGGGTCGCCCAGGGGCGGGTGCTCAGCATCGAGGATGCGATGAACCAGATCGCGCACCACATCGACTTCCTGGTCCACGTCCAACTCGTTGACGACGCATGGCGCGGCGGCACCCGTCGCCGCTTCGTCTCGGAGGTGCGGCAACTCACTGGCTCCCTCGAGGGCGGCAGACCCGCCACGCACCTGGTGTACCGGGCAGGCACGGAGGCGGAAGCCGAACTGTTCCAACCCGAAGCGGCGATGGCGGCGGAGCTCGCCCAGTTCGACGGAGTCTCGCTGTGGGCGTGATGGTGGCGGCCGCCGCGGGCTGCGCCGTCGGGTTGGGGGTGACGCTGGTCATCCTCGGGCTGCGCCGCGCCCACGATCTGCCCACAGAATCATCCACAGGCCTGTGGACAAGGTGGCAGACGTGGTGGAGAGATCTCTCGCCACGCCGTCGGCTCTGGTTCGCCGGGGCCCTGGCCGGCGGCGTGTTGACGACGGTGACCACCGGCTGGCTGCCCGCCCTGCTGCTGGTGCCGGGGATCGGCATCGTGGTGCCGCTCCTCCTGGTGGCCCCGCCCAACCGGGAGATCGAGGTGCTCGCGGCGCTCGACCGCTGGGTGCGACTCCTGGCCACGTCCCTTTCCTCGGGCAGGTCCATCCGCGACGCGATCTTCTCCACCCGACACCAGGCGCCGCCGGTGCTCGCCGGCCCGGTGCAGAGGCTGTGCGTCCGGCTCGACCAGCGGTGGAGCATGAAGGAGGCGCTGTTCGCCATGGCCGACGAGTTGCGCTCGGCAGATGCCGACGCGGTGGTGGCGGCCCTGGCCATCGCTGCGGGCCGCGGGGGCGCGGGCGCCCGTGCCACGCTGGCGGCCCTCTCGGACAACAGCCAGGACAGACTCCGAGCGCTGCGGGAGGTCGCCGCGGAGCGGGCCAAGCCGCGCGCCGTGGTGCGTCAGGTGACGTTCATCACGCTCGCGGTGCTGGGTGCCGCGGTGCTGTTCAACAGCCAGTTCTTCACGCCGTACCGCACTCCCATCGGGCAACTCGTCGCGCTGACGCTCGCGTTCGCCTACCTCGGCTGCCTGGTGGTGCTGCGCCGCCAGACCGTCCCCGCCATGGCACCGCGCTTCCTGATGAGCCAGCCATGATGATGGGCATCGCGATCGCCTGCGGCATGGTGGCCGGGTTCGGCCTCCTTCTCGTGGTCCGGGGTGCGACGGCGGCACCCATCCGGTTGGGCGATGCGCTCGCGGTGCTCGACCGGCGCCTGCCCTCGGCGGAGCCGGAACCCGTGCCGGGCATCGACGGATGGGGAGACCGACTCCACCGTCGGCTCCGGCTGCCGCTGAGCGCCAGGCAACAGAAGCTTCTGCTGATGCAGGACCGCACCATCGGGGACTTCTTCGTGGAGAAGCTCGTCTGGACGCTGACCGGATTCTTCCTCCCCGCAATCTGGGGTGCCTTGCAGTTCGCGCTGGGCCGCACCGCGGGGCTCACGCCGCTCCTGTTCGCGCTGCTGGGCGCGTCGAGTGGCTTCTTCATCGCCGACGTACGGCTGCGCTCCGGCGCGGCGGAGCAGAAGCGCTCGGCCACCGACGGCATCCACACCTTCTTCGACCTGGTGGTGCTCGAACGCCTGGCCAACGCTTCCGCGGCGCAGGCCGCGTCCAACGCGGCCGCGATCTCGGACGCCCCGCTGTTCCGGCGCATCTCGGCCGGCCTCGAGCGGGCCCGGATGGAACAGGTCCAGCCGTGGCCGGAGATGCGCCGCATCGCCGAGGAATGGGGTGTGCCGGAACTCTCTGATTTCGCCGACGTCATGCAACTCGAGGAACAGGGTGCCGGGCTGGCCGACGTGCTGCGGGCGCGGGTACGTGAGTTGCGCGACGCGCACCTGAGCCAGCAGAAGGCCAAGGCCCAGGCGGACAGCGAATCGATGACGCTGTGGATGACCATCCCCGCACTGTTACTGGGCGTGGCGCTCGTCGCGCCCGCCCTCCTGACCTTGACGGGAGGGTGATGTCAAGCGAATCCCATGCCTGTGGACAACTATTGCAACCTTTCACCTTTTCCTGTGGATAACCCGATTTCGACCCCCACTACCAGCCAAAGTGTTCTTGAGGAGGAACCCATGTCAGCCATCCACCACACCCTCGGCCTCATCGTCCAGGCCCTCGCCCCCGCCCCCCGCCGCGACGAGCGGGGCCTGAGCCAGAGCACGGAGAACGCCATCCTGCTCGCCGGCGCCGCCGGCATCGCGGTGATCATCATCACCGTCATCACCGCCTACGTCACCGACAACCTGCCGGGCTGACATGGCACAGGGAGGTCTCGGCCAGCGATTGGCGAAGGCGGGCGCAGCGCTGATCGCGCTGGGCGCGCTGCTGATCGGCGTGCCCTGGTTCCTCCTGCAGTTCGCCAACCCCGCGTACCTGCTACAGGTCGACTGGGTCGACGCGCTCACCGTCGGCGCGGATTCCCGGCTCATCCTCGCCCTGCTGGGCACCATCGCCTGGGTGGCCTGGGCGGTGGTCGCGCTGACGATCCTCTTCGAGTTCGTCGCCGTGCTCAGCCGCCAGCGCATCCGGATCCGGCTACCCGGCACGGCTTGGCTCCGCCCTGCCATCGGGGCGCTGGTGCTCACCGCCGTGGCGGCCCCGACGATGGCCTCCGCAGACACCGGAGTCGCCGCGCCGCCCGTGGAGGCCCACCTCCCACCGCCCGTGATCGCCTCCGCGGAGCCGGGCACACCCACCTCGATGACGGAGACGGCCACTGCCGGGCGCAGTTACGAGGTGCAGCCCGGTGACGAGTTGTGGTCCATCGCCGAGCGCGAGCTGGGCTCCGGTGAGCGGTGGCGCGACATCGTGGCCCTCAATCCAGGCGTCACCGAGTCCTCCAGGCTGTCGCCCGGAGCCGCGCTGCAGTTGCCGCAGGACGAGCCTCCCGCTCCCACCGTCGTGGTGGAGGAGGGCGACACCCTGTGGCACATCGCCGAGGACCAACTGGGTGACCCGCACCGCTGGCCCGAAATCCACCAGGCCAACCTCCACCAGATTCAGGATCCGGATCAGATCGACGTGGGGTGGGAGTTGCAGCTGCCGCCCTCCGCCGATGAGGCACCACCGCCGCCACCTGAGCCCACACCGGGCCCGGCCGCTGCGCCGGCGGCCAGCGGTGCCATGGGGATCGACGATCTCCGGGTGCCGGATCCTCCGCTGGAGGAACGGCGGGGATCTGCGGCAGACGCCGTGCGGGAGTCCTTCCCGTCCACGCCCCAGGCCACCACCGCACCCACCGATGGTGGCGCGTCCGCCGTCGAGCACGCCGGTACCAGCCCTGTGGACGTCCACGACACAGATGCGGACATGGACGAGGACCAGACCGATTATCAGGGCCTGCTCCTGCCGGTGGGTGCGGCCCTGGCCGGCGCGGTGCTGCTGGGAGTCGCCACCCGGCGACGCACCCAGGTGCTGGCCCGCGCCGTGGGCCGCAGGCTGGTGCCGGTACCGGCTCAGGTCGCCCGGTTCTGGACGGCGCTCGCCCACCGCTCCGAGGACCGGACCGTCGAACCCACGGATCCCACCCCCACCACCCTCGTCCTCGGGTGGGAGGGCGACGAGGCGGTGCAGCTGGACGTGGAGGCCGAGCGGGCCGTCATGTTCACCGGCGGTGAGGCGGCCTCCGCGCTGGGGGCCGCCATCACCGGGTTGGCGTGCACGCCCTGGGCCAGCGAGGCTGAGCTGATCATCGTGGACGGCGACGACTGGGTGGAAGCCCTCGACGATCCCCGGATCAGTGGTGAACCCTCAACGGCCGAAGGCCTCACCCGCCTGGCGCGCCTGTGCTCCGAACGGCGCCTCGCGCTGCGGCAGCGCACCCTGGCCGCAGCGCGTGCCGACGAGAACCTGGCCGAGGCGTTCGCTCCCACCGTCGTGATCTTCCTCAGCCCACTCACCGCCGCGGAGCTCGATGCGGTGGGCGACGCGCTCGCCCTGGGCGATGTGGGGGTCAGCGTCCTCGCAGCCACCGCCGATCCCCTGCAGCACGCGTTCACGTACGTGCACGTCGGGGCCGAACAGGCCACGTTGCGCGGGCGCCGCTTCGCCCCGCAACTCGTGTCCACCCCGGCGCGCCGCGCCCTCGTCGAACTGTTCGCGGCAACAGGCCAGCTGGACACCGAGCCCGCCCCCTGGTGGAAGGACGACGACGACCTTCCACCCAACGTTCTCCCCCTCCCCCGGCACGGGTTGGACCGCCCCGGCCACACCCCGTCCTCCTGCTGCTCGGAGAGGTGAGCCTGACCGGCACCGCCGGCACCGCCCCCAGCCGCGCGATGGGCCAGTGCATGGAGTACTGCGCCTGGCTGCTGCAGCACCCCGGCGCCACCCCCACCCTGATGCTGCGCGACCTTCAGGTGGCAGACGCCACCCGCCGCTCCAACATGAGCCGGCTGCGCACCTGGCTGGGCGCCGACGAGGAATCCCTGCCCTACCTTCCTGACGCCTACACCGGCCGGATCATGCTCGACGACCGCGTCACCTCAGACTGGGAGCAGTTCACCGCCCTCCTCAGCGGAGGCGTGAACATGGCCGGCACCGCCGCCCTCCGGGACGCCTTGGAACTCGTCCGCGGCGAGCCACTGGGCACCTTCGCCTTCCAATGGCACTGGGCGCAACAGCTACGCGCCGACATGGTGGCGATGATCGTCGACGCGGCCTGCGTGCTCGCCGACAGATCCCTCAGCCAGGGCGACCTCGACACCGCGTTGTGGGCCATCGCGCAGGGCCGCCTCGGAGCCCCGCTGGATGACGCGCTCGCCGTCCGCGAGGTCGAAGCCCTCGCCCAGGCTGGGCGACGGGCCGACGCCGAGCACGCCGTCGTCCGGCTCAACCGGTCGCTCCGCGCCGACGGCCGCGACCTCGAACCCGCCCTGGCGATCCGGATCCAGGACGCGCTACGCCGCTCCACCCGGCCCGGAGCTCGCCGCTCACGATGATCCGCCCGTGGACTTTTAATCCACGGGCGGATCGATCTCGGGGCGTTCAGCTCACCGTTCGGCGAACCGCACGAGGTTGTTGAACACCCACATGTCGGTCAGGCGGTAACTCCACGACCCGTCTGCCGCCTGGTTGGCCTCGGCCACGTTCTGCATCCAGATGTAGGAGCGGCAGGCCCCCTGGCCGGTGTTGGGCGTGTGACACTCCGTCCTCCACTTCCTGCCGGCGGAGGCAAACTCGCCGGCGTTGGCCAGCGGGTTGCTGCCCCACTCCGCCTCAGCCATGTAGGGCAGGGAGGTGAGGTTGTTGAAGTGCCACCCCGTCTCGGAGACGAACGCCCCGTCGACGTAGCGCACCTGGGTGGACCAGATGTCGGTGCGGCACCGCACCGTCTGCGAGTACGGCTCACATTCGGTGTACCACCGGCGCCCGTTGAGGGAGTGGAATCCGGGCACCTCGTAGGGCGCGGTCAACATCGGGTGGTCCTTCGGCGGACGGCCGGTCGGCTCGGTGGTGACCGTCGTGGTGGCGGTCGCCGTGGGCTGCACCGTCACCGTCTCGGTCACGGTCGGCGTCGACGACGGGTCGGCCGTCACCGTCACAGTGGGCGTCGCCGTCGGTTGGGCCGTCACGGTCGACGTCGGCTCGGCCGTGACCGTCACGGTCACCGTCACCGTCGGGATGGGCGTCGGCTCGTCGGTGGGATCCACCGTCGGCTCATCTGTCGGATCAACCGTGGGATCCACCGTCGGGTCCGGCGTGTCCGTGGGCTCAGGCGTCGGGTCCGGCGTCGTCTCCGCCGACGTCGGTCACTGTGGGGGTGCGGGTGGCGAGGAAGAACTTCCAGTCCTTCGTGAAGTCCACCGTGCGGGTGCCTTCATCCGCGACGGTCTCCGCCGCATACGCGGCCTGGTCGCCCGCCCCTCCGGGGGTCAGGGCGAAGAAACCGGCGGCCACCAATGCCACGATCAGCGCCTGGACGACCCAGCCGCGTGCCTTACCCCAAGGGTTACGCCGTCTCGGGTGGTGGCCCCCACTCTCTCGGACATCAGTAGTCGCCAGGGGCATCGTTGCGCGGGGCCGGCCCTGACCAAGAAACGTCCCCAGGCCGATCACGGCAGCGCGCCAGGTTCGCGCCGTGGGGTGACGCCGGCGTCAGCGTCGGACGACATCGCGAAGGTGCCCTGCGCGCGCCGCACGCCGTGCACCGGGTGCCTCGGGATCACGTCCGCGAGGAAGCCGTACTCGCGGCCGACGTGGGCGGCGCGCAGGTCGCCGGCGTCGCGGAGCTTCTCCACGCCACGCCACCAGTCGGCGAGGTCGCCCCAGCCCGGCGCAGCGAGGGAACCGCCGAAGTGGCTCACCGCCAGCGACGAGCTCAGCGACGCGAACCGCAGCCGCTGCTCCAACCCCCACCCGGAGAGGGTGCCCAGGATGATGGCGGCGGCGAACACGTCGCCTGCCCCCGTCGGGTCGATGGCCTCGACGGCGACGCTGGGGCAGTAGGCCTCCTCCCCCGTCGTGGAGTCGATGGCATAGGAGCCGCGCACCCCGTCGGTCACCACGGCCAGCGGCACCAGTTCGGCCAGGGCCCGGACGGCGTCGCTGGGGAGGTCCGTGCGCGTGTAGCCCATCGCTTCCACCGCGTTGGGGGTGAAGGCGTGGCAGCGCTCCAGCGCCTCGAGGTGGGCCCGGTCCCAGCGCCCCGTCTCGTCGAAGCCGACGTCGGCGAAGATCAGGGTGCCGTCGTCGTGCAGCTTGTCCCACCAGGCGCCGGGGTGCTTCAGGTCGACGGCGGCGGCGCGGGCCTTGGGCGCCGACAGCAGGGCGGCGTCGAGGGGTTCGGGCAGCGGGTGCTCGTGGGTGACCATGCCGCGGTCCCCACGGAAGGCCATCGACACGGTGATGGCCGAGTGGAAGTTGGCGAACCGCCTCGAGGAGGACAGGTCGATGTTCTCCTGGTTCGCGAGCGTGTCCCACATCCAATCAGCGTAGGCGTCGTCGCCGAACCCGGTGACCAGGCCGGTACGCAGCCCCAGCCGCGCCGTCGCCGTGGACAGGTTCGCGATGCCCCCGGGGCACGAGCCCATGCCGGTGCTGTAGAGCTCCTCCCCCGGCTCGGGCAGGCGGGGCAGACCGGAGAAGATCAGGTCGAAGAACAGCGGCCCGGTGGTCAGCACGTCCAGCGGCGGGTCGCCGTCGCTGCGCTGCTCCAGGAGCGGGTCCCAGTTCCAGCAATCGGCGCACACGGATTCCTGGTGCTGATGGTCGATCATTCCTTCGACGCCCCCTCGAGCATGCCGCTGATGAAGTAGCGCTGCAGCATCAGGAACACGATGATGATGGGCGCGGCGATGATCACACCGGCGGCGGCCACCAACGCGTGATCCGAGGTGTACTGGCCCTTGAACACGGCCAGGCCCAGCGGGGCGGTGCGCCACTGGCCGCCGGGGCTCATGATCAGCGGGATGAGGAACTCATTCCACGTCCACATGAACATCAGCACCGACACCGTGGCGATCGATGGCAGCGACGGCGGCACCACCACGCGCCACAGCGCGGCCATGCCGGTGGCGCCGTCGAGCGCCGCGGCCTCGATGAGATTGTTCGGCAGCGCGCGGAACTGGGCGCGCATCCAGAACGTGCCGAATGCCACGGACTGGGCGATCTGCGGCATCGCGACTGCCCAGATCGTGTCGGTGAGCCCCAGGGTGCGCAGGTCGAAGAACAGCGGGATGACGATGGCCTCGGCCGGCACCATCAACCCGAGCAGGAACAGGTAGAACAGCACCGTCGAACCCCGGAACCGCATGGTGCCGAACGCGTAGCCCGCCAGGATCGACAGCAGCAGCGCCGCGCTGACCACCAGCACCGCCACCAGCAGCGAGTTGATCAGGGCCTCGTCGAACCGGCCGAGTTCCCAGGCGGTGACGAAGTTGTCCCAGTGCAACCCGCCGTCGGTGACGCCGATCTGCGGGCGCAGCGCAGTGACGAAGATCGTGACGATGGGAAACAGCGCGAAGATCGCGAACAGGCTGAGGATGACGTAGTTCAACAGCCGCTCACCGGAGGAGACCCTCATCGCCGCACCTCCTTCTCTTCCCCGATCCGCGAGACGAACACGTTGATCACGAACACCAGCACCGTCAGCACGATCGCCACGGCTGAGGCCGATCCCACCTGTTTGAGGTTGAACGCCCGGTTGTACACCTCGTAGCTGGGCACCGTCGTCGCCGTGCCCGGGCCGCCGGAAGTGGTCACGTAGACCAGGTCGAACGTCTTGAGCGCCGCGATGATGGTGAGCACCAGGGCGGTGGCGATCTCGCCGCGGACGCTGGGCAGCGTGATGGCGAAGAACTCGCGCACCGGTCCGGCGCCGTCGAGGCGGGCGGCCTCGAACAGGTCGTTGGGGATGCGCCCCATGCCGGCCAGGAGCAGGAGCATCACCAGGCCGGTCTGCACCCAGAAGCCGATCATGCCGACGGCGGGGAGGGCGAAGGTGGCGTCGCCCAGCAGCGGGTGACGCTTTCCAGGCCGATGGCGCTCAGCAGGTCGTTGAGCAGGCCCCTGGGCGAGTAGATCTGATACCAGGCGACGGCCACCACGACCAGGGCGATGACCTGCGGCATGAAGATGACCACGCGGAAGAATCCCAGCCCGCGCACCTGCCCGCGGCGCAGCACGGCGGCGAGCACGAGACCTACAGTCAGGGGGAGGATCGAGTAGAAGAAGATCAGGAGCAGCGCGTGCCAGATCGACGCGAGGAAGCGCCGGTCCCCCAGCAGGCTGACGTAGTTGTCGAGACCCACGAACGTGGAGGGACCGAAGCCCGGCCAGTCATACAGCGAGAACTGGCCGGCCCTCAGCAGCGGATACAGCAGGAAGGCGCCGTAGACGAGGAGGGCGGGCAGCAGGTACAGGTACGGCGTCCACCGTCCCCGCACCACCGCGGACGGGCGGCCCCGCCGTCGCCCCTCTCCTCGCGCCATGGGTCACTCGCCGGTGAAGCCCGCGTAGTCGTCCTCGAACGCCTGCAGCACCTGTTCGGGGGTGCGCTGACCGTCGAGCGCCTCCTGGAGGCCCTGGCCCGCGGTGTCGGCGAACGACGGCGTGGCGTAATCCAGGTACGGCAGCAGTGTGCCCTCCTCGGAGACCTTCTCGAAGGCCTCGAAGATCTCCTTGTGGACGCCGCTCTCCGGCGCGTGCGACGCGGCCTCGAGCACGGGGAAGCCGCCGTTCTCAGCGATGAGGCCCATGGCCTCCTCGCTGGTGATGTAGTCGATGTAGGCGGCGGCCGCCTCCTTGTTCTCCGCGTTGGCGGGGATGGAGAACGGGATGCCGGTGCCGCCGGTGGTGGCGAGCTCGCCGTTGACGGCTGGGGGCGGGGCCATGAACCCCAGGTCCTCGCCCATGGTCTTCTCCATGTCCGTGCCCAGCCACGAGCCGCCCGGCAGGAACACGCCGGTGCCCTGGGTGAAGTCGTTCCACGCGGCGTCGTAATCGGTGCCGTTCGGGGAGCTGCCGAAGTAGCCTTCCGCGCCCCACTTCGCGAACTGCTCCATGGCGGCCTGGTTGCCGTCGGAGGTCCAGCTGGCGCCGGCGTTGCCCATGCCGAGGCTCACGGCCTCCGCGGGCTCCACGTAGTGGGCCATCAGCGGGCCGAACACGTGGATGGCGGGCCACTGGTCGATGTTGCCCAGGATCATGGGCTGCTCGCCGGCCTCCTCGGCCTGGTCGAGGATGGCGAAGTACTCCTCCCACGTGGTGGGCAGCTCCGCGCCGAGCGCCTCGAGCTTCTTCTTGGAGTAGAAGATGCCGACGATCTCACCGGTCTGCGGCAGGCCGTACAGGTTGCCCTCGCCGAACGTGGTGCCGTCCTCGGAGTAGCGCACCTTCGACAGGACGGAGGCGGGGAAGCGGTCTTCCCAGCCGAACTGCTCCGCATACGGGGACAGGTCGGTGAGCTGGCCGGCCGTGACGAACTGGCCCATGTCCCCGCGGGCGTTGTTGACCTGCACCACGTCCGGCACGTCGTTGCCGCTCAAAGCGAGGGTGACCTGCGCCTTGAGGTCGTCGAACGACTGGCTCTGCCGCTCGATGGTCACGTTGGGGTACTCCTTCATGAACGCCTCGTTGAGCGCGACGAGGGCGTCGTTCTGGGAGCCACGGACCTCCTGATCCCACACCGTGAGCGTGACGTCGCCGAGCGATGCCACGTCGATATCGCCGGGGGCCTCGGCGGTGTTCCCGCCGTCGGTGGCTGGGCCGGCCGGGTCAGACCCGGGCGCGCAGGCGGCGAGCATGCCGAGCGCGGCGACACCGGCCACGGCCATCTTGAGCAGCCGGTTGAGTGGGCTGGGCGACATAGTCGGTCCTCCTAAGACTTTCCTGCCCCGAGTGTGCCACGAACTGGGCAGGAGATGACTGAACATTAAACCGCCGGGATAGGCTCGAGTGCGACCCGGGAACCGGCTATGGAGGTGCCAGCGACATGAAGCTCGTCATTCTGGGCGGCGGCGGTTTCCGCGTGCCGCTGGTCTACGACGCCGTGGCCACCCATGAGGTGGTCATGTCGGACGGCTCCCCCTTCATCGAGGAGGTCGTCCTCTACGACACCTCCCAGCACCGCCTCGACGGGATCCAGCGGGTCATCCAGGCCCGGGCAGCACAACTGGACGCCCCGCCGTCCCTGCGGGCCAGCACAGATCTGCGCGATGCCTTGGCCGGTGCCGATTTCGTGTTCTCCGCCATCCGGGTGGGCGGGCCGGAGGGTCGTGTCCAGGACGAGCGGGTGGCGCTGAACCTGGGGCTGCTCGGCCAGGAGACCATCGGCCCCGGCGGTCTGGCCTACGCGCTGCGCACCATCCCGGTGATGATGGAGGTGGCCGAGGCCATCGCCGACGTGGCGCCCAACGCGTGGACGATCAACTTCACCAACCCCGCGGGCATCGTCACGCAGGCCATGCGCCGCGTGCTGGGCGAGCGGGTCGTCGGCATCTGCGACACGCCCATCGGGCTGGTGCGGCGGGTGTCGCGGCTGCTCGGCGTGTCCCTCGAACACGATCAGAGCCGGGTGGACTACGACTACCTGGGCCTCAACCACCTGGGCTTCCTGCGCTCCGTCAGCGTCGACGGCTTGGACCGGCTGCCGGAGATCCTCGCCGACGACGCGCGGCTCGAGGAGATCGAGGAGGCCCGCCTCATCGGCAAGGACTTCGTGCGGGCGCTGGGCGCGCTGCCCAACGAGTACCTGTACTACTACTTCCACACCGATGCCGCCGTCGGGCGCATCGACGCCACGGCGCAGACCCGCGGGCAGTACCTCGCCGAGCAGCAGGCCCAGTTCTACGACAACGTGGCGGGCTCGGAGGATCCGCTGGCCCTGTGGCACCAGGTGCTGCACGAGCGCGAGGCCACCTACATGGCCGAGGCACGCGACGAGGAGCGCCGCGAGGAGGACATGGGCGGCGGCTACCAGGAGGTGGCGCTGCGCATGATGGGCGCGCTCGCCACCGGGCGCGCCGAGCGGATGATCCTCGACGTGGCCAACCTCTCCGACGGCCGCCGCGTCGTGCCCGAACTGCCTGACGACGTGGTGCTCGAGGTGGGCTGCGTCGTCGACGCCGACGGCGTGCACCCCCTCGACGTGGGCCCCGTCAGCCTCGTGGAGCTGGGGCTGATGGCGCGCCTGCGCGCCGCCGAGCAGGCGATCGCGGAGGCGGCCATCACGCGCGACGAGGACCTGGCGTGGAAGGGTTTCGCGCTGCACCCGTTGGTCGATTCGCCGCGCCTGGGTCGCGCACTGCTCGACGGCTACATCGAGGTCCACGACGAGATCGCGGCCCTCTTCCGCCGCAGCCTGTCAGTCACCTGATCCGTATCGGAGTCGTTGAGCAGGTGGCGGATGATGCTGCTGACCAAGGACGGGCCCACAGCAGCTTCACGCGCGTGGGATCTGACCTCATGCGGAACCCTCTTCCTCGATGGAGCGAGGCTCGGAGCGCTTCCGCACCGCCCGCCACACGCGATGGCAGGCGATGACGACGGCGAGCCACGCCAGGCCCAACACCCAGGCGGCCAGCACGTCGGTGAGCCAGTGGTGGCCGAGGTAGACCCGGGTCAGGCCCATCGTGATCGCGTATACCGCGGCCAGCACGATGATGAGCACCTTGAGCCACCAGGACCGGTCCCAGAAGTGCCGGATCAGCAGGTAGGCGAGGATGCCGACGATCACCAGGGCGTTGAGGCTGTGCCCGCTGGGGAAGCTCATCGACGTCTCGTAGGGCGGCACCGCCTCCTCGATGGGCGGACGCAGGCGGCCGATGGCACCCTTACCCACCACGGTCATCAGCAGGGAACCGCCAGCCGCGATGACGGTGAGCACCAGCGGGGTGATGTCACGCCAGCGCCAGCTCAGGATCAACGCGACAATGCCGGTCACCACGGGCTGCCAGATGGGGCCGCCGGTGTTGGAATACCAGGCCACGAAGTTGGTGAAACCCGGGGTCCGGTTGGCGATGGCCCAGTCGAGCACCGGGCGGTCCCACAAGGCGATGCCATCCTCTTCGCCTACGGACTCGAGGATCTCTGCGAACAACTCGGTCAGCGCCAGCGCGATGCCAAGGGCGACGGCGAGCGTCGCGCTGAGCACGAGCGTGGCTTTCGCCTTGTCAGAGAGCTCTGAGGGTTTGGGCAGCTTCTCCACCACGTCAGGCAATCGCATCGCAACAGTGTCGCACAGCCTCCGTCGTCGGCCAGCCAGCCCTCAGTCCGCCAGGTCGACGGCGAGGCCGGCGTCGCGCAGGATCTGCGCGCCCGAGGGGAGGCCCACCTCGTCGCGGGCCACCTCCACGTAGCCCTCCTCGTAGACCACACGGGTCACGCGGCGGGAGTTGATGATCAGCCGCGCGCAGGTGGCGCAGGGCTCGTGGGTGACGAACAGCGTGTGCCCCTCGCCGTTCCAGTTGGCGGCCAGCAGGGCGTTGACCTCGGCGTGGATGAAGCCGCTCTGGCCCTGGGCCATCGACTCGCGCTCGTTGGGCTCGCCGGCGGCGCGGCCGTTGTAGCCCACGCCCACCACCCGGTTCCACCTGTCGAGGAGGCAGGCGCCGACGCGCACCTTGGCGTCGGCACTGCGGGAGGCCCACAGCCGGGCGGTGGCGAGGCCGAGTTCGTCGAAGCTGGGGCGCGTCATGGGGTGATCCTAGAGCGGCGTCAGACCCGGATGCCCATCTTCTCGAATGCTGTGCGGAACAGACTGGTGCTGGCCATGCCGGGGAACCGGGCGACCCGCTGGTCCAGCTTGTCGAGCTCCGCACCGTGGCCGGTGAACAGATGGCCCATCACGTGGCGGATCTCCGCGTCGTCCATGATGCCGGAGCCCACCGGTCGCCAGACGCGGGTCATCACGAAGCGCACGATCTTCTGGGCGCGCTCGGAGGCCTCCAGCTTCTCGCGGGCCTGCGTCGTGTAGAAGGCGACGTGCCTGGTCTCCTGCTGCGCGATCCGCTCCAGCAGCGGGGAGAGAGCGGGGTGGTCCTCCAGCGCGGCGAGCCTGCGGTACGCGGCCACGGCGGAGAGTTCGTTGGCCGCGCCCCAGGTCATGTGCACGGCGATGAAGTCGTCGCCCACCAGGTTGGAGCCGGTGGCCTGCTTCACGGGGCCCAGCGCCAGTTGCCAGCCGAGCTTGATGCGCTTGGCCTTGAGTTCGTCGTAGTCGACGACGATGCCGTGGCGCTTCAGCACCGCGGCGAGGGCCTCGCCGTGCCAGAACTCCTCGCGGTTCCAGGTGGTCATGAAGCCGCGGGCTTCGTCCCTGCGGTGCGAGCGGGTCACCAGCAGATCCCGCAGGTAGCACGACGTGTGGTACTCCACATCGCACATGTAGCGCAACGAGCGCAGGGTCTCCGGCAGCAGCGGGTGCTCGTCGAAGGTGCTGAAATCGAGATCCTCCCAGCGGACGCGGTCCGAGGTCTCGGCGTACTTCTCAAGGTCGAATGCCACGGCGGCCCCTCCTCGACAACAGGCCCGGTGTGGGACGCTGCGCACCCCGGGCGACCTTCTGCGGCTCGCCGGTGGGCAAGCAGCCGGCAGCCACGTACCTGGTGGGACGCTCGGCCAGCAGTTGGCGCAGCGGGGCATCGGCTTCGGACAGCCGTCGCCGGTCCTCCTCCGTGCGGAAGATGGAGCGCAGGGCGCGCTGCTCGTCGGGATCCGCCACCCCGACCACGCGCAGCGGCCGCCATCCCCTGCGGAGGTGCAGCTTCGCCATGCGCGCCTCCTGCGGCGAGCGTGCGATGCGGGCGGCGGCCTCGAGCCGGAAGAACCTGATCATGTCGTCGCGCCGCCGGGCGATCTCCTCGACGACGCGCCTGGCCTCACCGTCGAGCCGGGGTAGTAGAGCCAGGTACGCGGCCTGGAGCGCGGCCTCCTGGACGGCGAGCCGGGCCATGTGGCCGGCGGTGACGGACTCGCCCGCGATGGAGATCCAGATGGGGGCGGCGATGGGCAGGCCCCGCTCGACGTAGAGGGCGCGGAGGCTCGCGGTGAGGGACCTGCGGCCCAGGGGTACAGGGAGTTCGCCGTCGGGGGCGGTGAGCAGATCGCGCGCCGCATGGGCCAGCCAGAGCCGCTCGAACGCCCAGGTGGCGACGAAGGCAGTGATGCGCGCCTCGTTGCCGGTCCAGGTGGCCAGCAGCGCGCGGGTCTCGGCGAGATGGGCGCTGTCGAGCCTCCAGAGGAACGCCAGATCGTCGCGGGCCTCGCCGGTCAGGTGGACCGCGGCCTTGTCGACGGGGATGCGGCCGCGGGAGTTGCGGGTGTACTCCGCGACATCGAACTCTGTGTACAGGGTCAGCGGCTGGCCGGCGAAGGTGTGCAGCCTGCCGTGTAGGTAGCCGGGCGGATGCTGGGCGCGCGTCCTGGTCATACGCTCTCCATCAACGGGCGGGACACCATGAGCCTATAAGAAGGCGGTCCCATGTGGAGGCCGGTCCATCCGGCCGAAATCTAGCGGGGGGATTTCGATGCATCCCCGCCATACAGCCCGATCTGCGCGATTCTTCCCCCAAAATTTTTCACATCAGCGGCGCGAAGACCCTCAGCACCGCCGCGAGGGCGGTCTTGCCCAGGCCGCGGTCCAGGTTGTCCTCGGTGATGCGCTGAGACACCGCGAGGGTCTCCTCCACATCCCGGCGCAGCCCCTCCAGGGCGCCCGGCGTCTGGTGCAGCCACACCGCGCACTCCTGGTGGAGGAAGAGGCTGCGGAAATCCATGTTGATGGTGCCGATCAAGGCGAGGTCGTCATCGACGAGCATGGACTTGGCGTGGATGAAGCCCGGCGTGTACTCGTAGATCTCGATGCCCGCGTCGATCAACAGGCGGTAGTAGGAGCGGGTCACGATGTGGACGTACCACTTGTCCGGGATGTGCGGCGTGACGATGCGCACCCGGATGCCGGATTTGGCGGTGGTGCGCAGTTGCTCGATGAGCGCGTCGTTGACGATCAGGTACGGCGTGAAGATGTCGACGGAGCGGGTCGCGGCCTGCAGGAGTTGCTGGTGCACGTCGAGGCCGAGGGAGACGTCGTCGAAGGGCGAATCGTCGAACGGCGCCACCAACCCCTGGGCCGGGCGCGCCGGGAGCCGCCCGGCAGAGGAACGCTCCGGCACGAAACTGGGATAGTCCACCTCGCCGCGGGTGACCAGATCCCACATGTGCAGGAACATCACGGTGAAACCCCACGCCCCGGGGCCGGTGAGCCGCACGACGGTGTCCTTCCAGTGGCCCAGCCTGTCGTTCTCATTGATGTACTCGTCGGCGATGTTGATGCCGCCTGTGAAGGCGACCTCGCCGTCGACGACGAGGATCTTGCGGTGGTTGCGGCTCTGGAAGTTCAGCGTGAAGCCGAGGCCGACGGGGTTGACCGCCACCGCGGAGATGCCCAACTCCTTGCAGCGGTCGTGGAAGCCGACGGGCAGCTTGAAGAAGCTGCCGAGGTCGTCGTAGAGGAACCGCACGTCCAGGCCTTCGGCGGCCTTGGCGGCCAGTGCGTCGAGGAGCCGGTCCAGCATGACGCCCTCGGCCACGATGAAGTACTCGGCGAACACGTAGCGCTCGGCGCGGCCGATGGCCTCGAGCATCGCCTCGAAGGCCTCCTCGCCGACGGGGTAGTAGGCCGTGTCCGTCGCGTCGAAGGCGGTGTAGTGGCTGGCGGTCTTGAGGTAGGTGATCTGACGGCCCACTTCGGGGGCGAGGCCCCAGTGCTCGAGGCCGGCGGCACCGTCGACCAGCGGGATCGCCTCGGTGGCCCGCGCCAGCGCCTCCTCGAACAGCCGCTTGCGTTTGCGCGTGGTGCGACGGAACCCGAAGAGGAGGTAGAAGGCCGTCCCGAAGATGGGCGCGATGAGCACCGGGATGACCCAGGCGAGCTTGTAGGTGGTCTCCATGCGCTGGTTGACGATGTAGAGCACCACGCCCATGCCGAGCACCATCTGGACGGCGTAGATCCAGTTGGACCACTGCGAGAGGTAGGTGATGGCGGCCAGGAGGATCGTCAACTGCACCGCGAACGCAAGCGCGATGACGACGGCGCGGCCCCATGTGGTGGCCACCTTGCGGACGCCGGCGAAGCGGCGGGACCGGGCGACCTGATGGTCGCCTGCACGTTCCAGTGCGCTTTTCACCATGTCGCCTCCTCCCCACAAGACTAGGGCAGCCGGACGCCCTGCCCGGCAACGCCCGATCGGCGGCTCCCGGGCCGGAGTATTCTTGCGCCATTCCTTGTCGGAAGGCTGCGCATGCACATCCCCCGCACCCTGGCCCTCATCCTCGCCGGCGGGAAAGGCTCGCGGCTGAAATCGTTGACGGAGGAGCGCGTGAAGCCGGCGCTCCCGGTGGGCGGCACGTTCCGGCTGATCGACATCGCGCTGTCGAACCTGGCGCACTCCCACCTGTCCGACGTGGGTCTCATCGAGCAGTTCCTCCCCCACGCGCTCAACGAGTACCTCTCGGCCGGGCGCCCCTGGGATCTGGACCGCAACCACGGCGGCCTGCAGGTGCTGCTGCCCTTCGAGGGCGGCCCCGGCGAGGGCTTCGCCACCGGCAACGCGGATTCCATCCACCGGCACCGCACCTTCATCCGCAAGCACGGGACGGACCACGTCCTCATCCTGAGCGCGGATCATCTGTACACGATGAACTTCCTCGACGTGCTCGACACCCACGTCGACGAGGACGCGGACCTCACGATCGTGACCACGCTCATCGCCGAGAAGGCTTCGCGCTACGGCGTGGTGCAGGTGGACGAGGACGGTCGCGTGACCCGCTTCGACTACAAGCCGGAGCATCCAGAGGGCAACCTCGTGACCACGGAGGTGTTCCTCTACAAGACCGAGGCGCTGCTCGATGCGCTCGACCTGCTGAAGGAGCGCGACGGCGAACTGGGCGACTACGGCGAGCAGCTCGTCCCCTGGTTCGTGGAGCACAAGAAGGTGGTGGAGCACCGCCACGACGGCTACTGGCTGGATCTGGGCACCATCCAGTCCTACTGGACGGCCAACCTGCAACTGCTCGACGGCGACGGCGCCACGCTGGACGACCCCACGTGGCGGATCTACTCCGCGCTGCCCCAGCTCCCGCCGGCCCGCGTCGTCGACACGGCTGAGGTGCGCAACGCGATGCTGTCGTCAGGCTGCCGGGTGGAGGGCACGGTGATCCACTCCGTCATCGGGGCGGGCGTCACCGTGCACGAGGGCGCCACCGTCACGGATTCCGTGGTGCTCGACGGCGCCACCATCGGCCCGGGCGTGTCGCTGATCAACTGCATCGTCTCGATCGGCGCCGAGGTGACCGGCGGCTCCATCCGGGGCTCCGCGGAACACGTGACGCTGATCGGGCCAGACGGCCTCGTCGACGAGCGGGAGCCGCTGGATCAGGAGGCGGAACTGCCCCGCGGCTTCAAGGAGAAGGCCTCCGACGAAGCGGAACTCCCGGAGGCCTGAACAGCCCCCCGCCTCATCCTGCGCACCGCCACGAACGCGGCGAGCAGCCCGGCTGCTATCAGCTCTAGGCAGGTGCAAGTTGTGCAGCGGAGTCGGTGCACAACTTGCCCCTGCTTGCCCGGCCCAAGGTGCCCCCTACACTCGGCGACATGAGCGCGCTCACCGTCGAACCAGGCCCGGGGATCCCCGACGGCCTGGTCATCCCCGGCGGCGAACTGCTCGAGCGCTTCGCCCGCTCCTCCGGCCCGGGCGGGCAGGGGGTCAACACCACCGACAGTAAGGTGCAGCTGTCCTTCGACGTCGCGGCCACCGCGGTGCTCACCGATGCGCAGCGGCGCCGGGTGCTGCACAGGCTGCGGCACCGGATCGCCGACGGGGTGCTCACCGTGGAAGCGTCCGAGGAGCGCTCGCAGCTACGCAACCGCTCCGCGGCCCGGCAACGGTTGGCGGCGCTGCTGCGCGAGGCGCTCGCCCCGCCGCCACCGAAGCGCCGCGCCACGCGCCCGACGAGGGGCTCGGTGGAGCGACGCCTGCAGTCGAAGCGTCGGCGGGCCGACATCAAGGCCGCGCGGCGTCGGCCCACCGATTGAACGGCCTTTTCCCGCGGCCACAGCCTGTGCCATAGTGATCTAGTCATCTAGAACTGTTCTCAGCGAGGAGACATGGCCACCAGACTGAAGCGGCGGCTCGCCCAGGCGGCCGACGAGAAGCGCGGGATCCTGTTCGGGTTCCTGCCCACCGGCTACCCCGACCCGGCGGAGTTCCGCACCGTGGTGGGCGCCGCGTTCGACGCAGGTCTCGACGCGCTCGAGGCCACCATGCCCGGCCCGGCCCCGGACCTGGACGGGCCCCTGATCCAGGAGGCGGCCGCGTCTGCCGCCCACCACCTGGCCGGCATCCCCGAGGCGCTCGCGCTGGCAGCGGCCAGCCGCAGCAGCGACGACGACACCATCATCGCGATGGCCTACGGCCACCACTTCGACCACCTCTCCCCCACCGACTTCCTCGGCCGGCTCGCCGAGGCGGATGTGGACGCCTACCTGGTGCCGCAGATGCCGATGGCCGAGCAGCTCGCCCTGGGCGCACAGGCGCAGACGAGGGGGATCGAGCCGGTGATCTTCCTCCACCTCGAGGAGGATCTCCGACTGCTCGCCACCTCTTCGCTGGACGAGCCGGTGATCTACCTGCAGTCCGCCGATCTGCGCACCGGCGGCACCTTCAACCCGGACAAGGCCGCCGAGCGGCTCACCGAGCTCCGCGAGGCGATGGGAACGCGTCGCTACCACGTGTGCGTCGGCTTCGGGGTGCGCGGCTTCGACGAGGCGGTGGCGCTGATGGAGGCCGGCGCGGACGGCATCATCATCGGTACGCGCGTGGTGCGGGCCGCGGCCGAGGGTGGCGAGGCCGTGGCGCGAATCGTCGACGAGGTGGCCCCCGCGCTGGTGCGACGAGAGGAACTCCGCGATGACTGAGCCCACCTGGAGCCCGCAGCGGATCTCCTTCAACCGCAACGACGGGCTGCCCAAGTACGTGGCGATCGCCCGCGCCATCGCCCTGGCCATCACCGAGCGCGAGCTGGCAGAGGGCCAACCCCTGCCGTCGCAGAAGGAGCTCGCGGAGAGCTTCGGCGTGACGATCATGACCGTCCGGCAGGCCATCGCGACCCTCACCGAACAGGGGCTGGTCACCTCCGAACAGGGCAAGGGCACCTACGTGCGGGCCCAGCCGTACCGGCTGGCGATGGGCCCGCTGGCCAGCTTCGCCGCGCAGATCGAGGCCTCCGGCCGCACGCTGCGCACCGAGGTGCTCGGTCACGGCCCGGTGACAGTCTCGCCTCTGGAGCAGAGCAGGATGGCGCTGCCCTCCTCGGACGCCTTCGAACTGGTGCGGCTGCGCTTCGTCGACGACGAGCCGCTCATCCTGCAGTCCTCGCTCCTGCCGCTCGACATCGCCGAGCGCATCGACGCGGACCAACTCGGCCAGCGGTCCCTCTACGAGATGCTCGCCACCGACGCGGGCATCGTGGTGGGCCGGGCCACCGAGACGGTGCAGGCCACGGATCTCGACGCGGAATCCGCCGGCACCCTGCGCCGCACGCCGGGCGAGGCGGCGCTGCTGTCCGCGCGCCTGACGTTCAGCACGGACGGGCGCGCCGTCGTCGACGATCGCGCGCTGACTGCTGGCGACAGCGTCGTGGTCTCCGCCGAGCGCCGCGCCGACGAGACCGGCCTGGCCTTGACGCTCTCGGCCGACGCGGCCACCATCCGCGACGACTCGCTGCCCTTCGTACGGGGAGGCCGACGGTGAGCACGCCCGTGCTGGCGACCCGCCGGCTGAGCAAGGACTACGGCCCCGTCCGGGTCGTCGACTCGGTGAACCTCGAGTTCCACGCGGGCAGCATCCACGCGCTGCTCGGCGAGAACGGCGCCGGCAAGTCCACGGTGATCAAGATGCTCTCGGGCGCGACGCACACCAGCGAGGGCGAGGTGCTCGTCGACGGGGAGCCGCAGCCGCTGGGATCGGTCAAGGCCGGCCAGTCGCTGGGCATCGTCGCCCTCCCGCAGGAGCTCACGCTGGTGCCCACGCTGGACGCGGCGGAGAACATCTACCTCGGCATGCGGCGCCCCGGCCGTCGGGGTCTGGTGGATCGACGGCGGCTCCGCCGGGACGCGGCCGCTGACCTCGCCCGCCTCGGCCAGGAGATCCCGGTGGACGTCCCGGTGCGGGAGTTGTCGGCCGTGCAGCAGACGATGGTCGCGCTCGCCCGCGCCCTCACACGCGAAGCCCGCGTCCTGATCCTCGACGAGCCCACCGCCGCGCTGACCAACAGCGAGATCGGGCGGCTCTTCAGCGCGCTGCAAACGCTGCGCGATGCGGGCACGGCCATCATCTACGTCTCCCACCGCCTCGAGGAGGTCTTCGCGCTGGCGGATCAGGTCACCGTCATGCGCAACGGCCAGGTGGTCTGGACCCGCCCGGTGACCGACACGGACCCCGACGGCGTGGTCGCCGCCATGATTGGCCGCCATCAGGAGCGACTGTTCCCGGACCGCCGGACCGCGCCGGAGTCGCCGCTGCTGCGCGTGGAGGACCTGCGCGGCCACACCGTCGACGGCGTGAGCCTCACCGCGCACAGCGGCCGCGTGCTGGGGGTCGCCGGGCTGGCCGGGGCGGGCCGCAGCGAGCTGTTGAAGCTGATCGCCGGGGCCGAACGACCCCGCGGCGGGCGCGTGCTCCTCGGCGACGACGACCTCACTGTCGCCTCCCTCCCCCGCAGGATGGACGCCGGCGTCGCCTACGTGCCGGAGGAACGCCGCAGCCAGGGGCTGATCATGCGCCACACCATCGGCGAGAACATCTCGCTGGGCAGTTTGAGGGGCGACAGCCGCCTGGGCGTGATGGACCGCGCCCGCGAGCAGCGCCTCGCCACCCGGCAGCTCGCCGAGCTGCAGATCAAGGCCACCTCGATCCGGCAGAGCGTCGATGAGCTCTCCGGCGGCAACCAGCAGAAGGTGGTGCTGGCCAAGTACCTCCTGCGCAAGCCCCGCCTGCTCCTGCTCGACGAACCCACCCGCGGCATCGACGTGGGCACCAAGGCCGAGATCTACCACCTCATCCGCCGGTTGGCCGACGAGGGGGTCGCTGTGGTCGTCGTCTCCAGCGAGATCCCCGAACTGTTGGGCCTGGCCGACGAGATCGCCGTGCTGCGCGAGGGTCGCCTCACCAACGTCGTGGCGGCCGATCAGGCGACCGAAGAATCCATCCTCCACCTCTGTTTCAGGAATCCCGCATGAGCACCACCCCTACCGCTGCCCCGGCGCGCGGCCGCAGCATCTACGCCAAGCTCGCCTCCTACGGCACGCTGATCGGCCTCATCGGCCTGATCGTGCTGTTCTCCGCGCTGCGGCCGGGCGTCTTCCTCAACCCGCTCAACTTCAGCAACATCCTGGAGCAGGTGGCGGTGCTGTCCATGGTGGCCGCGGCCCAGACCGTCGTGATGGTGGTGGGCGACTTCGACCTGTCCGTCGGCGCCCTTGGCTCGCTGGTGGGGGTGCTGGTCGCCCAGCTGCTCGTCGGCGGGATGCATCCGGTGCTCGCCGTGGCGCTGGCACTCCTCGCGGGCCTCGCGGCGGGTGCGCTGAACGGTTTCCTGGTGGCTTATCTGGGGTTGTCGGCGTTCATCGCCACGCTCGCCACCATGACGTCGTTCACCGGGTTGGCGCTGCTGCTCAGCAACGGCACCACCATCTTCGGGCTGCCTGCGGGGTTCGTGCAGCTGGGTCAGGGCAGGCTGGGCCCCGTGCCGATGCCCGTGCTCATCGCCGCGGTGCTCATCGCGGCGCTGTGGTTCGTGCTGTCGCGCACCGTGATCGGCCGCAGTTGGTACGCCGTCGGCGGCAACCCCGAGGCCGCGCGACTCTCCGGCGTCAACACGCGCCTAGTGCGGTTCGCGGCCTTCGTCGTCTCCGGCTTCGGGGCGGCCCTGGCGGGCGTGGTGCTGACAGCACGCCTGGCCTCCGGGCACCCGACGGCGGCGGATCCGTTCATGCTGTCGTCGATCGCCGCGGTGTTCCTCGGCGTGACCCTCTCCCGGGCGGGCCAGCCCACCGTCGGCGGCACGCTGGTGGGCCTGGGCATCGTCGGGGTGCTGAACAACGGGCTCAACATCCTGCAGGTCAACAGCTACCTGCAGCAGGTGCTCACCGGCGTGATCATCATCGCCGCGGTGAGCCTCAGCAGGCTGAGCAGGAAGCGGGGCTGACGTGGAGCTGATCGCAGGACTGGACCTCGGTACCTCCAGCGCCAAACTCACCGTCGTGACGCCCGACGGCGAGGTCGTCGCGCGGCGCGAGCGCGCGTATCCGACGCACACCGCGCCCGGCGGGGTCGCCGAGCAGGACCCGGAGCACTGGTGGGAGGCCGCGCGGGCCGTCCTGCTGGACTCCGGGGTGGCCGGCAGGGTCGCGGCGTTGGGCCTGACGGGGCACATGCAGAACGTGATCCCCGTCGACGACGCGGCGCGGGCCACGCGGCCGGCGATCCTCTACTCGGACACCAGGGCCGAGGCCGAGACGGCGCGGCTGCGCGGGGTGGTCACAGACTGGGAGACACGCACCGGCAACCACCAGGACGCCACGAACGTGCCGGCGAAGCTCGCCTGGCTGGCCGAGCATGAGCCCGACGCGCTGGCACGGGCCAGCCACGTGCTGTTGGGCCCTGCCGGGTATGTCGCATTCCGGGCCACCGGTCACGCCGCGTGCGATCCGACGACCGCCTCCACCGCGGGGGTTCTCGACATGACGACGCGGGGCTGGCTCGCTGATGCGATCGAGGCGGCGGGGGGCCGCGTCGAGCAGTTCCCGCGGTTGACGGGTGAGCGCGTCGGTGACGCGCTGGTCGGCGAGGTGGGCGCATCCGCTGCCGGGGAGTTGGGTCTGCGGCCGGGCACCCCCGTCGTGCACGGTCTGGGCGATGCGGGCTCCACCACCGACGGGTTGGTGGGTGTCGAGCCGGGCGACGCGTACCTGTACCTGGGCACCACCGGATGGCTGGCGGCGATCACGCCCACGGGCCACGAGCCAGGCCCCATCCATGCGCTAATGCTGCCGGGGTGGGAGCATCTGCTGCGGATCGGCTCGGTGCAGTCGGCCGGCTCCACGTCGGCCTGGGCGCGTGCCCAGTTCTTCCCCGGCCTCAGCTTCACCGAGGTGGAGGGGCAGGTGGCGGGCCGCGTCGATGACCTGACCAACCGCCCACTTGCCCTGCCCGGCCTGGCCGGGGAGCGCACCCCGGTACGCGACGGCGCCCTCCGTGGAGCTTTCGTCGGCGTGCAGGAAGGCACCGATGCCGCCGATCTGTATCTGGCCGCGCTCACCGGGGTCGCCATGGGGCTGCGCCACGCGGCCGACGCGATGGGGGTCGCCCAGCGCAGGATCGCGCTGGTGGGCGGGGCGGCGAGCAGCCCGGCCTGGCGTCGCATCCTCGCCGACGTCTTCGGCGCCACGATCGTCACCGGCGAGGCCGTCGAGCCTGCCGCCCACTCCGCCGCACGCTCCGCGGCCGATGCCGTCGGCATCCCCCACTCGCTGCTCCCGCTGCTCGGCGCACGGCGGGAACTGAGCGAGACCCAGCCGTCGCCTGTCCACGAGGCGTACCAGCGACAGCTACCCATCCACCGGGGCCTCTACGATGCCCTGACCGACACCTTCCATGCCCTGGGCCGTTGAAAGGCACGAACATGACCACCTTCCGTAAGCTGCTGGCCGCCGCCACCGTGACCGTCGGCCTCACCCTCACCGCGTGCGGCGGCGATGCCGCCCGCGGCACCGACAGCCCCGCCCCCGGCGACGGCGGCGAGGCGCTGAAGGTCACCGTCGTGACCCCCTACCTGGCCAATGCCACGACCAAGGAGGTCATCGACGACTTCCAGGAGGTGGCCGAGGACCGCGGGTGGAGCGTCAACGTGGTGGACACCGCGGGCGACTTCAACAAGCTGAACTCGGCCTTCCAGGACGCCGCTGCCCAGAGCCCCGACGCCATCGTGCTGGGGATGGGCGACCCGACGCAGGTGTCGCTGGGCCTCAACGCCGCCTCCACGGCCGAGATCCCGGTGTTCGCGATCGACGCGGCGCCCGCCGACGGCATCCTCGCCAATGTGACCAGCGACAACATCGACCTGGGCACGCAGAGCGCCAACGCGCTGATCGGCGCGATCGGCGGCGAGGGCGCCGTCGTGATGCTGACCCACGACCCGCACCAGGGCGTCCGCGCCCGCGCCGAGGGAGCGAAGAAGGTGTTCGAGGAGAAGGGCATCACCATCCTGGAGGCCAAGCACATCGACGTGCCCGGGCCGGTCGACAACGCACGCGCCGCAGTGCAGGACCTCCTGACTGCCCGAGCCGCCGAGGTCGACGGCATCTGGGGCGGCTGGGACGAGCCCGCCCTCGGCGCCACGCAGGCGCTCGACGCCGCCGGCAACGCCGAGATCCCCGTCGTGGGGGTGGACGGGCAGGACTTCGCCGTCGCCGAGATCGAGAAGGGCGGCCCGTTCAAGGCCACCGTCAAGCAGGACTGGCCCGCCATCGCCGAGAAGGTCGCCGACCTGATCCAGGACAAGGTGGTCGACGGCACGGATCCCGCAGAGGGGCAGATCGAGCTGCCCGGCACGCTCGTCACCGGCGACTGACCGCTGGCACCGGGGGCCATGGCTGGTCCCACCAGGGTCTTGGGTTGAGGTTCCAGACTCCGCGGTGGGGTGTGGCCGTGGGATGGTGGTCAGCGACCACCATTGAGGGGGCATCATGTCGGCACCGCTCTGCACCGCCCAGGCTACGACGCCAACGGCTGCGTCTGGCGGCGCTGAGCGCCTCGCCCGCGTGGTGTTGTTGGTCATCCTGGCGGCGCTCGTCATGACCACGGTGGTGACCGGATCGCGTCCTGCTCCGCTCCGGGATCTGGAGTGCGCCGTCGAGACGACGACGGGCCCCCGCAGGCGGTCTGTCACCCGTTCCGCTGCGGGGGTGTGCTCCGCCGAGGATGGGGGAAGAAGGACGCGAGTGTTGCCCTGACGCATGGGTGGCGACGTTCGGTTGTTGCTTCCCGGCGTGGCCTCGAAACTCGCGTCCTTCGTCCCCCACCCTCGGCTCCAAGATTTCTGATGCGGGTGCCCGGTGCCGACACCGTTGTCGGCGTGGTTGCCGGAGCGTCCGGTGTCGGGGTGCGTTGCTGTCATTCGGCGTTGTCGGGCAACTAGGGATCTGGGTGGGGCCCGGTGCCGGAAAAGCACTTGCATACCCCCGACCCCGGCCCCTCCTTCACGCTTGGGCAGCGGGCCGGTCCTGACGCCGGTTGAGCCGGTCGCGTCCGTCGCTGGATGAGCCCGCGAGTTCTATGAGCGGTGTCGAAATCTCTCGGCGTGCCCAGCACCTGGTCCCTGAGCGTTCGCCTGCGAGCTTGCGAGCCAGCGGACGACGACGGGCCCCCGCAGGCGGTCTGTCACCCGTTCCGCTGCGGGGGTGTGCTCCGCCGAGGATGGGGGAAGAAGGACGCGAGTGTTGCCCTGACGCATGGGTGGCGACGTTCGGTTGTTGCTTCCCGGCGTGGCCTCGAAACTCGCGTCCTTCGTCCCCCACCCTCGGCTTCAAGATTTCTGATGCGGGTGCTCGGTGCCGACACCGTTGTCGGCGTGGTTGCCGGAGCGTCCGGTGTCGGGGTGCGTTGCTGTCATTCGGCGTTGTCGGGCAACTAGGGATCTGGGTGGGGCCCGGTGCCGGAAAAGCACTTGCATACCCCCGACCCCGGCCCCTCCTTCACGCTTGGGCAGCGGGCCGGTCCTGACGCCGGTTGAGCCGGTCGCGTCCCGCGCTGGATGAGCCCGCGAGTTCTACGAGCGGTGTCGAAATCTCTCGGCGTGCCCAGCACCTGTGTCACTGCGGGGGTGTGCCGCCGAGGCTGGGGGAAGAGGGACGCGAGTGACGCCCTTCGGGCTACGAGTCGCGGAAGGGAGCCCCAAGTCTGCGGGTCTGAGGTTCTTAGCTTGGGGCGTCTGATCTCATACGCCAGAATGGGGCGATGCTGACCCTCGACGAGATCTACCCGCCGTTCGGGCTCCGCATCACCTGCGGGCCGGTGGAACTCAAGGTGCTGCGCGACGACGACTTCCCCGAGTTGGTTGAGCTCGTGCGTGGCGGCATCCAAGCACCGGACGTGCCCATGCCGTTCCTCAACGCCTGGCATGAGAGCCCCTATGCGCCCGGCACCGCTGATGGCTTCCCGGCGACGTCGCTCTCGTGGTGGTGGACTCAACGAGCGACCTTCTCTGTGGATCGCTGGCAACTGGCGTTGGCCGTCCGCCGCGACGGCCAACTCGTGGGCATGCAGGACATGATGGCCAACGACTTTCCGCTGACCCGCTCCCTCGAGACGGGCTCCTGGCTGGGCATGGCCCATCAGGGCCAGGGAACCGGCACGCTCATGCGGCAACTGGCGGTGGCGTTCGCGTTCGACGAGTTGTGCGCGCTCGAATGCACCTCCGCCTACATCGAGGGCAACCATCGCTCGGCAGCCGTGAGCCGCAAGGTGGGCTACCGGGACAACGGCCGACGTCGCTTGGCTCAGGTGACCAAGGACGGCCCTGTCTGCGCCGACGAACAGTTGGTCATCGTCACACCCGAGAGCTTCGTCCGCCCCGACGGTCAGGTCATCGTGGAGGGGGCCAGCGAACTGCGCCGGTTCCTCGGCCTCGAACAGGGCTGACCCGGGGCCCCTGCCTGCCGTTCCCGCACCGGTGTCGAGATGCAATGCGGTGTGTACGGCCGCCCGCTGACAGCGTGTACACCGCGCTGCTGACCAGAAGTCCGTAGAAGCAGGCTGGCGGGGCGCCCCCAAGTTCCACCTTGAGAAAACCACGCGATCGTAGCTGTATGGCACGATCGCGGCGATTTCCCAAGGTCACCTTCCGCGACCCGGGATGTGTCGAGCCGCGCTTCACTCTGTGGACTTCTGCGCTCGGTAGTTTGTAGATCGGGACGCTCGGGCGGAGATTCGTCAAAGTAGGGAGTGGGTCTTCCTGCGCTGCGGTGGCGGCGCGAAACCTACTTGGCTCTATCAAAGGAGGACGAATCATGGCGGTCACGGCCATCGACATCCGGGTCGAAGACGTTGAAGGAGCTACGCGATTGCTCTCCGAAGCGTACGGATGGCGCGTCCTGACGGACGACGCGAACTTCGGGGAGGTTGACGCTGGAGGGGTGAGAATCATGTTGTCCCGCGAAGCCATGGTGCCCTGGGGGGTTACCGACGGAATAATCCTGCACCACTCAGTCGAGGATGTTGTCGAGGCGGCACGTGTCGCGGAGAAGGCTGGAGCCCAACTTCTCGACGGTCCTCTGCGCACGGACTGGGGAACCGAAACGGCGTACCTACGGGGCCCCGGCAACGTCATCGTCAGCGTTTTCCGTGACATCTGACAGCCTGAAGCCGGAGATCACGGTCCACACGCAACCTGAGGTGTCGGCCTTGGCCGAACTCGTATGGCCCACGTACAGAGAGGCCTTCGGCGGCTTCCCCAACATGCAATCCTTTCAATCAGAACTGTTGGGCAGGCACGCCGCCCGGCAAGGGTTCCGCTTGGTGACCGCGAGCGTGGCAGGGGAAGTGGTGGGCTTCAGTTGGGGCTACATCGGTCATCGGGGGCAGTTCTGGACAGAGCTTGTGAGCGAGGCTTTGCCCCACGACATTGTCGAGGAGTGGGTGGGTGGACACTTCGAGTTCGCCGAGATGGCTGTGAGCCCATCATTCCGCCGGCGCGGGCTGGGCGCGTTCCTGCACGATCACCTGTTGACCGACGTGGGGCGGCGGTGCCTGCTAAGCACGGTCGACAACCCGAACGACCCTGCTGTCCGCCTCTATCGGAGGGCCGGTTGGCAGCGGCTTGGAGTGCTCAAGTCCGGCACCCAGGTGATGGGTCGGCATGCAGAGACACCCCTGCTCACGCTGGTGCGTCAGGACTCGACCTGAGCGTCCGCTCTTGCCGCTGTCGGCCGGTGCTCACTCACCTAGTGGTGTCTGCTTCTGGCGGGGGAAGGCTTCGTGGAGTTGCCACTGGAGGTCTGCGATCTGCGCTTCGTCCAGTGGCCCGGGTTCGGTAAGCACCGCCTTGAGCTTCTTGGGCCACATGACGGCCACGTCGTTGACGGTGAACGCGCCGCCGAGCAGCGGCCAGTCCGCGTCAACGAAACACAGCACACCCCGTACCGGCACCTCTGGCCGCTCGGCCAGGGCGGCCCGGACTAGGGCGACCTGCTTCTGCATCCCAGCCGCCAGCGTTGTCCGGTCTCGTCCCCCAACGGTCAACGACTCGGTGCGCGGCCTCAGCAAGCCTCCCTCGACCCGCAGCGCTGGCCGCGCGTTGCGGTAGCGCTTGGCGTCCACCACGAACACCCCGTTGGGGCACACGACCAGATGATCGATGTTTGCCCTGGTCCGGGGAATGAGGCGGTCGTGCAGCACACGCAGCGAGTCCCCGGCCATGGACGCCAACATGCCACCGAGCATCCGCTCACCCTCAGCACCAACCGACCACGCCCGCGTCGACTGAGGGTCATCGAAGACCGCCAAAAGGAACCGTCCCATACGCGGGTGCTTGGCCAACACCCGTTCCTGCCTGGCATCGTGGCGCCGCTTGTACTCAGCAGCCGCAGATGCGCCACCTTGCCCATCGACCACCCCCAACACAGGCACCTTGTCCACCTCCGGCCCTGGACGAACTGCATCGGTTGTGACTGTCTCGGTCGTCTGGTCGACAACCGCATGCGGAACAACCATCTGTGTCTGGTCGGGCGGGACCGAGGCAGGGCACGTCACGCAGGCCACCGTCTTGCTTACCCGGTCGTAGTCCGCGGTCGTGCCCGCACTGAGTGCCGATCCGCAGCTCGAGCAGGTGCAGGCGTAGCGCAGCCGCATCCGCTTCACGTCCATCGGTGCCGCATCCTCAACCATGAGGAACAAAGTAGCGGTCCATCAGAGGCGAATATCGACGACGTCCCCATCAACCCCCAAATCACACCGGGGCAGCCGTCACGAACGCACGGATCTGCCGCGGACCGCGCGGACGTTCACAAGTTCCGGAGGTGGCGGATGTCGAGACGCGCTTCACTCTGTGCACTTCTGCGCTCGGTAGTTGGTAGATCGGGACGCACGGGGGGCTCGTCAGAAATAGGGGGTGGGTCTTCCTCCTGCGGTGGCGGCGCCCGGTTCGTCCACATTGGGTCCTTGAGGGATGTCAACGATGGCCGTGCGGTTCACGCTCGCGCCGACGGGCGCGACCTCACTGTCATGCTTGATGAGCATGTTGCTCTCCTGCTTACGTCTTCGGCCCGGCCAAGCAGCCTCAGCAGCGTCCTATTGCGGGCGCTCACCTGCTCAGCTAGCGCTGTAGTAGTCGCACTGAGCGGTGAGAGGGCAGTCGCCGCATCTGGGGGTGCGCGCGACGCAGACCTTCATGCCGTGCTGGACCAGCCACTCGTGGGCGTGCTGGCGCTAGTGCACGGGGGTGGCCTCGGTGAGCGGGTCGACGGTCTGCTCCGCGGACAGGCTGGCGTCGACGAGGCCGAGGCGTTGCACCAGACGTTTGACGTGGGTGTCGACGGCGATGGTGGGTGCGGCGTGCAGGGTGTTCATCAGAATGTCGGTGCACTTGCGGCCGATGCCGGGCAGCGCCATCAGCTCCTCGCGGGTCGCGGGGACTTCACCGGCGTGTTCGTCGAGGATCTGTCGGGCCATCGCCTTCAACGTCTTGGTCTTGCGGTTGTAGTGCGCGACTGAGCGGATCGTCTCGCGCAGGTCGTCGTCGTCCATCTCGGCCAGCCCGGCGAACGAGTCGACCTTCTCGTACAGGGCGACGGCGGCCTCGATGCAGCGCGGCGAGCTGGTCATGGTCGACAGCGCGACCGACACGGTGCTGCGGAACGGGTTGTCGGACAGCCCGTTCGTCATCCACTCGTCGTCGGATTCAGCGTAGGTGGGGTAGGTCGCGGACAAGATCTCGTAGATCTTCTCGACGGTGCCGGGCTGTTTCACGAGGGCCTCCAAGCCGGAAGAGGTGGGATGCCCCGCTCTAGGCGAAACACGGGAGCCGTATCGAGTGATGTCGACACCGCTTTGGGTGGGACAGTACCCGGCTGGGCAGGGCTCCACCAGCCGGCTCGCGTGCGAGGCCGGCACGTGCGCGGGCAGGGGCGAGTAGCGGCACGTGACCCGTGTCCCGGCTCGGGATCTCCCGGGTGACGGTGAGCCGAGTCCTGTACGGCCAGGCCCGGGTGAGCCCTAACCTTGCTGTTCGACTGGAGGGACCGGCGTTGGTACCGCCCATGCTTGGCTGGCCCTGCAGTCGGCTTATGCCTTCGCGGCCGAGCGTGCCGCCGGTCTGCCCGCCGTCCGCAGGCTCGACCCGGTTGCCTGACAACATCCGGACATGCCGCCGTCGTGATGTCCGTGGCGGATCGACAAAGCGCCAGTTGAACACCTGACGCGCGATACTGTCACGGTCATGATCACGTGGTTCGCCTACGAGTACTGCACCGACATTGCTGCTACCCGCGACTTCTACCACGACCTCGTGGGACTGGAGCTGATTTGGGATGAGCCCGATGACATCGCGTTCGTCCATGGCTGCGTGCAAATTTCCTTCCAGAGGGCCATCTCGCTCGAGCGCCCGAACGGTTGGGCTTTCCAACCCGGCTGGAGTCAGGGCCAACTCCCGGGCGCACCCGAGACAGAACAGGTGAGATCCATCTCCGTCGCGCTGTCGCCCATCGACTTCCAGAAAGCCGTGGACCGGCTCAAGAAAGCCGGAGTCGAGACGCTGCGAACTGAGCCCTTTTGGGTGGGCTACTGGTCCTTCGTCATCCTGGACCCGGACGGGCGAACAGTGGAACTGACCGACCCGAAATCACCGAGGACGTGATCGGGTCTTCCGTTCGGGGTTCCAAACGCACGCTCTTGCCGCGGACCGCGCGGAAGTTCACAAGTTCCGGAGGGGTCTGCTGAAGGTTTGGTTGACCTCCGGGGTTATGCCGCCAGTGTAGCGGCGGGGTTGTAGATGAGTTCGAACTCGATGGGGGTGAGTTTCCCGAGTCGGCGTTGACGGCGTTTCCGGTGGTACTTGCCCTCGATCCAGGACACGATGGCCAGGCGCAGTTCCTCTCGTGTGCCCCAGGACCGACGGTCGAGGACGTTCTTCTGCAGTAGCGCGAAGAACGACTCCATCGCGGCGTTATCGCCACATGCCCCGACCCTGCCCATCGAGCCACGTAGCCTGTGGCGCTTCAGCGCCTTGCGGAAGCGGCGCGACCGGAATTGGGACCCTCTATCGGAATGGACGATCACCCCAGCGGGCCGGCCTCGGTGGGCCACCGCCATCTCGAGCGCGTTGACGGCGATACGGGCCTTCATCCGTGAATCGATCGAGTAGCCCACGATCCGGTTGGGAGTTCACATCTTTGATCGCACACAGATACACCTTGCCCTCACGGGTGCGGTGCTCGGTGATATCGGTGAGCCACAACTGGTTGGGCCCCTCAGCGGTGAACTGACGCTGCACCAGGTCATCGTGGACCGGTGCCCCTGCCTTCTTGTAGCGCGATGTGCGCTTGACTATGGCCGATTGGATCCCGGCGACCCGGCACAACCGCCACACTCTGCGCTCGGACAACTCGTAGCCCAACTCAGCGAGGTCGTCTGCCAGCACCCGGTAGCCGCCCTCCGGGTCGTCGTTGTGAAGCTGATGCAGCACCGAGATGAGCTCTTGCTCCTCGGCCTCACGGGCTGACACCGGTTGCTTGAGCCACTTGTAGTAGCCCTGTGTGGAGAATCCCAGTATCCGGCACGCGACCGCCACCGGCACCCTCACCCGGGCACCGACCGCGGCCATCTCCTTCACGAGCGGATAGATCATTTTGGGGGCGTGATGTGAGCCTGCGACAGATACGCCGCCGCGCGGCGTAGCACCTCGTTTTCCATCTCCAACTCACGGATCCTACGCAAAGCCTGCGACATGTCCTTGCGTGCCTCGGGGTCCGTGGTCGGCGTCATCCCGTGAGACTGGAACCTCGCCTCACGGACCCACGCCTGCAGCGTGGTCTTCGCGACACCCAGGTCCTTGACGACCTGCTTCTGCGGGATGCCTGAGGCGACCAACGCGACCGCGTCGCGCTTGAACTCGTCGGAGTAAGTGATCTTCGGCATGGTTGCCATCCTTTCAGCACAACCTCCTCCCAGAAGTCATGCGGTCTTGGAGTCAACCAAACCTTCAGCAGTCCCTTCAGCCACCACCAACACTCACAGGCGGTTCTCCCTCTCTTCTGTGACGAGCGCTGAAAGCGGCTCATGAGCCAGACGGCGGAGCACCGCGTCGTGGCGCACCCCAGGGGTGCGGCAGCCAGGGCACGGGGCGGCGGGAGTGGTAGGCCTGCAGCGCAACACGGTGTGGTCGGGTTCGACGCGCTGGGCGGTCACGGTCAGCCCGAGACGATCAAGTCGGCAGAACGTATCGAGGCATGGTGGGGTAGCGTTTCGCACAAGGGCCCTTGGGTTTTCAGATGAGGCGTAGACACCTTCATCCTGCCAACCCGAGGGCCCCTCCTCGACCCAGGGCCCCAGGACGAGATCCTTGACTCGGGTCAGCCGCCGCTCGAACACGGCCCATCAATCCACTGCCTTCTGTGAAGAGCCCTGAAAGCTGCCTGCTCAAGTCCCACACCTGATGCTCAAACCGAGACCCCGATTAGGGCAGCCTCGCTCGACGTCCCGCGAGCCGCGCAATCCTACGAGCGCCTGGCACGCCATAGCTTGCCGCAACCGGCCCAATAGTGAGCTGACGATACATCAACCTCGGCGAGCGAGATCTTCCCGAGCAACAAGGCAGGCTCGGGATACTCATCGGCAGGCTCCGACACCTGTTCACGCGCTGCCTGAAGATCCCCTCGCCCGAACAGCCAATTAGCGAAATAGAACTTCGCATAGCTGTCGCGGCCAATCTCGTTGGCATACAGTTCAACCGCCTCCTCGATTCTCCCAGAAGCCTCAAGACAGCTCGCCGCATCGCCGATCAATTCAGGAACAGTCGTTCGGTATCTGATCCCCCAGTCGCGCGGCACGACGCATCATGCGATGCGACCAATCCACATCCGTGGAAGCGTCATAGTGGTAACAAGAAGCGAGATCAATAACCGCAACGTAGGTATACAGGGCCCGGTAGCGGAGCACCTTCGCGCATTGGGCTGAACCGGCTCTTCACAATCGAGGGTGTAGTCGGGGTTTGAATCCGCCGGCCTCGAGGAGGCTGCGGGCGATGGTATGTCGACCTCGGGGTTATGTTGACCGGCGTCCTGGGGAGCGTGCTCCAGCGCGGGTTGGGCCCTGATCCGGTCAACATAACGATGAGCGTCCGAGTCGGGGTTCGCTTGATCTGACCAGGCGATCGCTGGGATCGCCTGGCTTCGGGTCAGGAGGACCAAGATGGTGATTCATCGTGATCAGCGCCGCGCCGACACGCGGGACGTGCTGGATGAGTTCGAAGCGTGGCTGCTGCGGGAGCGGTCCACGCAAGAGGGCACCGCTGCTGCCTACACCGCCCGCGTCGCGGGGTTCGTGGAGTGGCTTCCCGCGCCGGTCGATCAGTCGCTGAAGACGCTGACCGCGGCGATGCTGACGCAGTGGGTGAACCTGGAAGCGGCACGCGGGCTGAAGGCATCGACCCTGAGCAAGCAGCTGGTGATGCTGCGCTCGTTCCTGCAGTTCTGCCACCGGTCAGGGCGGACCGGGCAGGACTTCTCCGGGGTCGTGCCTCACGCGGCGGCATGGCGGCTCTCGTCGATCCCTGACCCGGTCCCGGCCGGGACGATCGAGGCGTTGTTCGGCACTCTCGATCTGCGGTCGGCGAAGGGGATGCGCGACCGGGCGATCCTGCTGCTGTTGTCCGGTCTGGGCCTGCGGGCCTGCGAGATCGCCGGCCTGCGGTTGGACGACATCGGCTGGCGCACCGGAACCCTGCGCGTCTGTGGGAAGGGCGACAGGGTTGACGAGTTGCCGCTGTCCGAGGATGTGGGGCAGGCGTTGGAGGACTACGTGCTCCACGGCCGCGGCGGCCGGACTGCTGGCGAGGAAGTGTTCTGGACCGTGATCGACCCGGTCCAGCCGCTGACCGCGAACGGTGTCTGCGGGACGATCCGGCAGATCTGCGTCAAGGCTGGGGTGGAGAAGTTCGGCCCGCACCGGCTGCGGCACACGTTCGCGACCGGGATGCTCGCCTCCGGGGCGACGCTGCAAGAGGTTCAAGGGCTGCTACGCCACGCCCACCTGCGCACGACCGCGAACTACACCAAGGTCGACAAGAACCGGCTGAGCGCACTGGCCACCGAGTGGCCGGCAGCGGCATCGGGCAGGTGGTCACGATGAACGGCCTACGCGACCTCCTGGACGACTACCTGGCGACCCGGCGGGCACTCGGGTTCAAGCTGACCGCGCCGGGCAAGGCGCTGGACGGGTTCGTGGGCTGGATGGAAGAGGCCGGCGAGCCCACGATCCGTCGCGACCTGGCGACCGCGTGGGCGGCGCAGTTCTCTCGCGGCACGGTGCTGGAGCGGTTGAACTACGTCCGCCAGTTCGCCGAGCACGTCGCCTGGTTCGACCCCGCGACCGAGGTCCCGATCCTCGACGGGCGCCCCTACGGCGCTCATCGCCCTCGCCCGCTGATCTTCACCAGCGACCAGATCGACACGCTGCTCGCCGCGGCGGGGAGGCTGACCCCGCAGGTCCGGGCCGCGTCCTGGCAAACACTGCTCGGGCTGCTGACGGTGACCGGGATGCGGATCAGCGAGGCCCGCAACCTCAACGACGACGACATCACCACCGACGAGGACGCCAGTGATGGCAGCGGCTGGGCCAAGGTGACCGACACGAAGTTCGGCAAGTCCAGGCTCGTCCCGCTGCACAAGTCCACGATGGACGCGATCCGCCGATACCAGCGGCTCCGGGATCGGACGTTCCCTACCCCGGCCACGACAGCGGTGTTCGTCGCCAGGCGCGGCACCCGGATCGCCCGCTCGACCGCGGGAAACACGTTCCGCGAGATCCGCGAGGCAGCCGGGCTGGCCGGTGGTCCGACCGGACCGGCGGCGAGGTTGCACGACTTCCGGCACACGTTCGCCACGACCACCCTGATCGAGCACATCCGTGTTGGTGGTGATGTCGATCAGATGATGCCGGTCCTGTCGGCGTTCCTCGGACACGTCGGCCCGGAAGCGACCTACTGGTATCTGTCGAACACCCCGGAACTGGCAGCGGCCCTCGCCGAACGCATCCAAGCGAACGGGGCCGGCGATGAGTGACCTCGCGCCGCTGCTGCAACGGTTCTTCACCGACAAGCTCGACCGGCACCTGAACGCCAGCCCGCACACGAAAGCCGCCTACGCCGACACGTTCCGGCTCCTGCTGACCTACGCCCAGCAGGCCACCGGGATCGCCCCATCAGCGTTGACCCTGGCCGATCTGGACGCGGACCTGATCGGCGGATTCCTCCAGCATCTGGAAACCGAGCGCGGCAACTCCGCCGCGACCCGCAACGCCCGCCGGGCCGCACTGCGGTCGTTCTTCAGCTACGCCAGCTACCGGGCACCCGACGCGATCGCAACGATCAGCCAAGTCCTCGCGATCCCCGCGAAACGCACGAAGACCACCCTCGTGTCGTTCCTGACCGCTGCCGAGGCCGAAGCCCTCATCGCAGCCCCGGACACCCGGACCTGGCTCGGGCGCCGAGACCGGCTCCTGCTGCACCTGGGCATCCAAACCGGGTTGCGCGTCAGCGAGCTGACCAGCCTGCACATCGACAGCATCCAGATCGGCCCGCACAGCCAGCTCGAATGCATCGGCAAGGGCCGCAAGCAACGCGTGATCCCGCTCCAGAAGAACACCGTCCAACTCCTCACCGCCTGGCTCAGCGAGCTTCCGTCCACACCGGACGGGCCACTGTTCCCGACGCACGCCGGGACGCCGCTGACCAGGGCTGCGGTCGGCAAGCTCATCGCCCGTCATACCGCTGCCGCGGCCGGCCGGTGTTCTTCGCTGGCCGGGAAGAACGTCACCCCGCACACGCTGCGGCACACCTGCGCAATGAGCCTGCTGCATGCCGGGATCGACACCGCGAGCATCGCGCTCTGGCTCGGGCACTCGAACATCCAGACCACGCAGATCTACCTCCACGCCGACCTCGAACTCAAACGCCGAACCCTGGAACGCGTTCCCGCCGTCGATGAGCGGCCACCAGCTCGCTACCAAGCCTCCGACGCTCTCATCGCGTTCCTCAAGAACCGCTGAACCCCGCACGGTTATGTTGACCGGCTCAGGCGCCGACTCCCACAAGGACAGCGCTCCCAGGACGTCGGTCAGCATAACCCCGAGGTCGACATACCATCGC
>NZ_LN623541.1:0-76510 GCF_000826065.2 Tessaracoccus massiliensis
ACTGGCGCTACCACGGGTTCATCACCAACAGTGACCTACCCATGATCGAGGCCGACCAACGTCACCGTGACCACGCGATCGTGGAGCAAGTCATCGCCGAGGTGAAAACCATGGCACTGAAGCATCTTCCCTCCGGGAAGTACTTCGCTAACACCGCATGGGTCGGCTACGCAGTCATCGCGTTCAACATCTCCCGCGCCGCAGCCCACGCAGCCCAGCGTCCCACCACCCGATGGCCCAGCCTGACCCGACACCTGATCACCATCCCCGCCCGGGTCACCCGATCCGCCAGACGCCTGCGGCTCCATTTACCGACCCGATGGGCCTGGAAAACCGCCCTCGACCAACTCTGGACAGCCACCAGCCCACCACTACGCGGCACTCTCTGACCACCCAGCCCCCGCAGGGCCCAACCAAAGGAACCCAGTAGAAAAGCCGGGCAGACCGGCAGATACCCCACGCCCTGACCCCACACGAACACCCACCCCTGGCCACAACCAGCCTCCAAGACCACCAACGGTGGATCCAGGCTCAGGGACCGGGTTCGAACCTGGCCTGGAAGAACCGCAGGTAGCGCGCGTCATCGTCCGCCGGGCACGGGGGGGCGTTGGTGGCTTTCCCCTGCCGCGATCCTAGAGACCTTCGCCCCCGATGGGTTCGTAATCGTCGGGATCGTAGACAGAACCGGTGCGCAGGCACCGTTCCCGGGAGTCCATCATGTCCTCCAGGATGTAGCCCAGCCACTCCACCAGGTCCACCAGGCCGGGGTTGGCGGCGACGACGGCCGACGTCGGCTCGGCCATCCGGTCGCTGCCGGCCAACTCGGCCCACCAGAACAGCCGCAGCGCCCCCAGCGTCTTGGCCCAGTCGTCGACGGCGCCCAGCCGCACGGGGATGTAGTCGCGGTAGGCGTCGATGTTGTCGACGACCGTGTGGGCCGCCGCGATGCGCGCGCGGGTCTGCGTGTGGATGGAATCGCGCCAGAACTCGTCGGCCTGCTTCGCGTCGCTCAGCGCCGCCGGGTAGAGCCGCGCCAGGCGGGGGTTGGCGAGCATGCGGTTGGTGGGGTCGTCGGCCATGTCGGCGACGATCTGCTCGAACGCATCGTCGCTGTCGGCGGGCAGGAGGCCTTCGAGGTGCTGGATGTAGAAGCGCACCATGGACGCCAGGCCGTGGTCGCGGCCGTCCGCGCCGTCGAACTCCCAGATGATGTCGGTGGGCTCCAGCGTCACGACTGCTCCATCGTGGCCCAGAGGTTGTATCCCTGCATCGCCAGCACGTCGCGCTCCATCGTCTCCCGGTTGCCGGAGGACACCACGGCCTTCCCGTCGTGGTGCACCTGCAGCATGAGTTCCTCCGCCTTCTCCAGCGGGTACTTGAAGTACTCCTGGAACACGTAGGTGACGTAGCTCATCAGGTTGACGGGGTCGTCCCACACGATGGTCACCCACGGCGAGGTGCTCTCCGGCGCCTCGGTGGGTTGCTCGATGACCTGGGCCCCTCCTGCTGGTGCTTGGCTCATGCCCCCTACTCTGCCACTACGCTGAGGCGCATGACCACCGCTCTGCTGACCGATCACTACGAGCTCACGATGGTGCAGGCCGCCCTCGAGGCGGGCACGGCCAACCGACGCAGCCTGTTCGACCTGTTCACCCGTCGCCTCCCGAGCGGTCGGCGCTACGGGGTTTCGGCGGGCCTGGGCCGCGCGATCGACGCGATCGGGAACTTCCGCTTCGGCGACGAGGAGCTGAGCTTCCTCCTGGAGAAGAAGATCATCAAGGACAACCTGGCCGAGTACCTGGCCAACTACCGGTTCAGCGGCGACATCTGGGGCTACCCGGAGGGCGAGATCTACTTCCCCGGCTCGCCCGTGCTCTCGGTGGAGGGCACCTTCGCCGAAGCCTGCCTCCTGGAGACGGTGCTGCTGAGCATCTACAACCACGATTCGGCGATCGCCGCGGCCGCATCGCGGATGACGGCGATGGCCGGGGACCGCGCCTGCGCCGAGATGGGCGCGCGTCGCACGCAGGAACACTCCGCCGTCGCCGCCGCCCGCGCCGCCTACGTGGCGGGCTTCGCCTCCACCTCGAACCTCGAGGCGGGCCGCACCTACGGCATCCCGACGATCGGTACCGCCGCGCACTCGTTCACGTTGCTGTTCGACACCGAGGAGGACGCCTTCCGCGCCCAGCTCGCGGCGCTGGGTGAGGACACCACGCTGCTGGTCGACACCTACGATGAGGAGGCCGCCATCCGCCTCGGTGTCGAACTGACGGAGGGCCGGCTGGGCTCTATCCGCCTCGACTCCGGCGACCTGGCGATCATGGCCCGCCAGGCCCGTGACCTCCTCGACGACCTGGGCGCGACGCAGACCAGGATCATGGTCACCTCGGATCTCGACGAGTGGCAGATCGCCGCGTTGCAGGGCGCCCCCGTCGACGGCTATGGCGTGGGCACCTCGCTGGTGACCGGATCCGGGCATCCCACCTGTGGGTTCGTCTACAAGCTGGTGGCCCGCGCGGAGTCGGAGGATCCGGACGCGCCGTGGGTGCCCGTGGGTAAAAAGTCCAAGGGCAAGAACACCCTCGGCGGCCGCAAGTTCGCCATGCGCCGCCTCGGCGAGAACGGGCGGGCGGAATCCGAGGTCATCGGCCTGGGCACTCCCCCGGTCAACGACGGCAACGACCGCGAACTGCTGGTGCCCATCTACGAGAAGGGCGAGCTGGTCTACCACGCCACGCTCGACGACGCGCGCCGCCGGCACGCCGAGTCCCTCGCCGAACTCCCACTGGCCGCCCGCCGCATCTCCGACGGCGACCCCGCGCTGGAGACGATCATCCTCGACGAGACCGGCGACGAGACGACCAACCCCTACCAGGCCGCCCCCGTCGTCACGAACCTCTGAGCTCGGCGGCTGTCTTCAACGTCACCTGGGGCGGGTAGAGGCCCATCACCTGCAGCGCGGCCGCGTGGTTCTCCGGCGTCGAGCCCGCGCAGCCGTCGGTGACCAGCGTGATCGTCGCGCCAGCGTCGGCGGCGGGGAGCACGGTGGAGACCACGCAGCAGTCGGTCGAGACCCCGGTCACGATCAGTTCCGCGGCCTCCCCCACCACCGGGGCCAGCACGTCCCACTTGCCGAAGGTGGGGGCGTCGAGCACTGTGGCCTCCACATCGGCGAACTCGTCGACCAGATCGAAGTAGGGGTCCTCCGCGGGGCGGTCCGCGAAGGGCCAGGCCTTCATGTACGCGTCCCAGGACCCCACTCTGGCGCCAGGCTCGAGCGGCACCCAGCGCGTGATGATCGTGCGCCCCCGGTACCGCGCGAGCAACCCGGAGATCGTCGCGGCGGCATCGCTCCACATCGGCGATCCCCAGTCGGAATCCGGATCGGCGAAGATCCGTTGCGGGTCGATGATCACCAGCCAGGGGGCGCTCATGCGCGCTCCTCCTGGCGGGCGATCGTGCCGCGGCGGGCGATCAGCGTCACCACGAAGCTCAGCACCAGCGCGATGAGCACGCCCAGGTTGGCCCACGGCCACACGCCGTCCCAGGCCTCGACACCGTCGACGACGGTGCGGGTGCCCAGGCCGAACGGCTCCAGCAGGTAACCCTGCCAGTTGGCCCACGGCGCGTCGCCGGCGAACTGGTTGATCACCAGACCCCACCCCAGGATGGTGGTGACCACCAACGTGGCGATGGAGACCCAGTCGAACGCCTTGTACCGGCCGGTCGCGTCGAACAGGGCCTGCTCGTCGTAGGGGCGCTTGCGGGTGATGATGTCGGCGATGAGGATGCCCGCCCAGGAGGCCATCGGCACGCCGAGGATCAGCAGGAAGCTCTGGAAGGGGCCGAGGAAGTTCTCCGCGAAGAACACCACGAAGATGGTGCCGATGGTCAGCAGCACGCCGTCGATGCCGGCGGCGGCGGGGCGCGGGATGCGGATGCCCAGGCTCAGCAGGGTCAGTCCGGAAGAGTAGATGCCCAGCACCGCACCCGAGACCAGCGCCAGCACCGCGGTGATCCAGAAGGGGATGAGCACCCACACCGGCAGGATCGTGGCGAGCGTGCCGATCGGGTCGTCGGCGATGCCGGCGCTGAGCTCAGGGTCCGAACCGGCCAGCAGCAGGCCGAAGAGCACCAGGATGACCGGGGCGACCGAGCCGCCGAACGTGTTCCAGAACACGATGGAGCCGTTCGACGCGTCGCGGCGCTGGTAGCGCGACCAGTCCGCGGCGATGTTGATCCAGCCCAGGCCGAAGCCGGTCATCACCATCGTCAGCGCGCCCATCAGTTGGGCGGGCGAGCCGGAGGGGATCGACTGCACGGCGGACCAGTCGATGTGGCTGAAGGTGAGGATCATGTAGACGATCGTGATGGCGCCGGTGATCCAGGTCAGCACCGATTGCAGCTTCATGATGGTGTGGTAGCCCAGCACGGAGGCCACGATGATCAGTGCGGCCACGGCGACCGCGGCGATGACCATCGTGGTGGTGCCGCCGCCCAGGCCGAGCCGGCCGAAGACCGTGGCGGTGGCCAGCACCGCCATGATCGACAGGAACGTCTCCCACCCGATCGACAGGAACCAACTGACGATGCCCGGCAGTTTCTGGCCGTGCACGCCGAACGCGGCGCGGGAGATCACCATCGTCGGCACGGAGCCGCGCTTGCCTGCGATCGCGATGATGCCGCAGAGCGCGAACGAGATGGGGATGCCGATGACCGCGACGAGGAGGCCCTGCCAGAACGAAACCTCGAAGCCGTAGATGAACGCCGCGTACCCCATGCCGAACACCGACACGTTCGCGGCGAACCAGGGCCAGAGGAGGTCGCGGGGCTTGGCGGTGCGTTCGGCCTCGTCGATGATGTCGATGCCGTTGGTCTCGATCAGGCGGGCCTTGGTGGCCGCGTCGAACCCGGTCTGCGTACTATCGGTCATTGCCGAAGTCTGGCACGCTCAGCCCCGGGCGGCCAGAAACTCGTCGATTTCGGCGGATGCGGGGGAACTGGCCGGTCCGTGCCTGGTGACCTGGATGGCGCCGGCGACGTTGGCGCGCCGGCAGGCCTCCACCCAGCCGGTGCCCCGCGCCCGCTCTGCGACGAGGACGCCGGTGTGGGCGTCGCCCGCACCGTTGGTGTCCACGGGCGTCTGCGGAAAGCCCGGGACAGTCGTCGACCGGCCCTCGCCGAACACGGCACATCCCTCCTGCCCGTCGCGGACGATCGCGACCGCGCCGTGCGCCAGCAGGGGTGCCACGGCTTCGGCCGCGGCCGCCATACCGTCGATGCCCGTGAGATCGGTGGCCTCCTCCTGGTTGGAGGTCCACACGGTGGTGCGCGCCAGCATCGCGTCGCGGGTGGCGGCGGGCAGGGTGGCGAAGACCGCTCCCGGGTCCAGAACCACCTCCACACCGTCGGGCAGCGCGGCCAGCCACTCCTCCAGCGGCACGCGGGTGGCCTCGACGAGCAGCGAGTAGCCGCTGACGCACACGAGGTCGCCGGGGCGCGGGTCGCTGCTGGCCAACCCCTCGACGGAGAGTTGCCGCTCGGCTCCCATCAGCGTGACGAACGTGCGTTCGCCCGTGGGTTCCACCAGCACCACGCACAGCGCGGTGTCGAGCCCCTCCACCGCCGGCGCGGACCAGGTGATGCCGGCCGCAGCCAACGCCGCGCGGATGAGGTCTCCGTTGGGGCCGGTGCCGATCGCTCCGGCGTGCACGCATTCGGCGCCGGACCGCGCCGCGGCCACCAGGATGTTGACCGCGCCGCCGGCCTGCTGGCTCCAGTCGGCCGCCATCACGTTCTGCCCGCGGCGGGGCAGGTCCGGAATGAGCGCCGTCGCGTCGACGAGGGCCTGGGCGGTGTGGATCACGCGAGGCATGGGCGCATCATATGCCTGATCGGGCCATGCGGCGGCGAGCCGTCGGGCGGCGCCGGGCATGTAGTCACCAACTCGGCGCACACCACTGACTCCCCCGGCCCACACAGGGCGCCAAGCTCTGTGGCGTAGATGCGTGCCGAGGTGAGGGGGCCGGGACCTCAGCCCCAGCGGGATTCCGGCTGCTGCTGGATGCCGTTCATCACCGCGGCGAGCCGGTTCGGCAGTTCAGCGGTGAAGATGTCCTCGAGGTGGATGGGATTGCCGTCCTCATCGCCCAGCGGGACACGCCAGTTGGGGTATTCGTTGATGGTGCCCGGCTGGTTCTGGGCGCGGCGCTCCCCCACCGCGTCGGTGAGGCCGGCGAGCAGCACCTTCGACGGCGTGTGCAGCAGGAACTTGTGCAGCGCCAGCATGACCTCCACCGGCTCATCCCGGTCCTCCGGGTTGAGCAGGCCGTAGTCGACCAGCTTGTTCAGCCAGTCCTCCTGCTCGCGGTGCGACGCGGCGAGTTCCTCGTCGAGGGGTTCGGTCAGCAGGCCGAGGTCGTCGCGCAGCCGCACATGGTCGCCGGCGAGGTAGCCGAGCGTGGGTGGCAGGTCGTGCGTGGTCACCGAAGCCATGCAGTATTCGCGCCAGTGGCCCGCGTCGAGCGGCTGGCCCTGGTGGTCCGCCTCGAACCAGAGCACGGAGGTGCCCAGCAGGCCGCGGCGGGAGAGGTAGTCGCGCACCCAGGGTTCGACGGTGCCGAGGTCCTCGCCGATGACGAGGGCCTGGGCGCGCTGCGCCTCCAGCGCGAGGATGCCGATCATGGCCTCGTGGTTGTTGCGCACATAGGTGCCGCCCGTGGGACCGGCGCCCTGCGGCACCCACCAGAGGCGGAACATGCCGATGATGTGGTCCACGCGGAGCCCGCCGACGCGGCGCAGCGCCGCGGCCACCATGGCGCGGAACGGCTCGTAGGCCAACTCCTCCAACTTGTCGGGGCGCCAGGGCGGCTGGCCCCAGTCCTGGCCGGACTGGTTGTACTGGTCAGGCGGCGCGCCCACACTCATGCCCTGCGCGAATACCTCCGGCATCATCCAGGTCTCGGCGCCGTGGCGGTGCACGCCGACCGCAAGATCGGTGACGATGCCCACCGGCATGCCCACCTCGTCGGCCACCGTCTGGGCCGCGGAGACCTGGGTCTGCGCGATCCACTGCAGCCACTCGAAGAACGAGACCTCGTCGGCGTGCTCCTGCGCGAACGCGGCCACCGCGGGCGACTGGGGTGACTGGAACTCGTCGGGCCAGTCGCTCCAGAACTGGCCATGGGCCCGGCTCAGCGCGCTCCACAGCGCGAAGTAGCGCAGCCCCACCCCTTCGCGGCTGCGGAAATCCTGGTAGGCGATGTGCCGGGCCGGGCGCATGCCGGCGGCATGGATGATCCGCAGCGCCTCCAGCTTCAGCGGCCACACGGCGTTGCGGTCCACGATGCCCGAGGCCTCCGCGGCCTCCTGCGCCTGCCGCAACAGCGCCTTGATCCGGCGGCGTTCCTCCTTGCCGAGGGTGGCGTACTCAGGGATGGACTCTGGGTGGATGTAGATGGGGTTGATGAACCGGCGGCTGGCCGGCAGGTAGGGCGACGGCTCGATCGGCGGGGCGGGCTCCGCCGCGTGCAGCGGGTTGATCAGCACGTAGCCGGCGAACTGCCGGGCGCCGGACCAGGTGATGAGGTCCGCCAGGTCGCCCAGGTCGCCGATGCCCCAGGAGCGGTCCGAGGTGACGGAGTACAACTGGGTCCCGTAGCCCCAGATCCGTTCACCGCGCATCTTCCCGGGGAACCCGACGAACGACGGCGTCACGATCAGCGAGGCCTCATGCGAGCCGGTGAACGAGTTGGCGATGACGCGGTGGTAGCCGGTGGGCAGGTCCGCGCCGAGCCAGAACGTGGCCTCTCCGATGTGCCCGCCGTCGACCCAACGGTCAGGGGCGTGGTTCTCCACCTGCCACGCGGGCCGGGTCTCCCCGGATTCCAGGCGGATGTAGACCTCGACGTGGGTGCCTGCCGGCACGTGCACGTTGATGTAGATCCCCTGGCCCTCTTCGGCGACGGTGCAGGCGGGCAGCGTGCGGCGCCACCGGTCGTCCTCCAGGCGGGTCAGGGCGTCATCGGCGGCCTGCGGGCTGGAGGCATCAATGTCGAAGGCCTTCAACACCTCGGTGATGGTCTCAGCGGAAATGGCCTGATGGCGGCCCTTCCAGTCCCAGAATTCCTGGGCGATACCGAACTTCTCTGCCAGCAGGGCAAGGCTGGGGTACACGTCGCTCACCGGCACGACCTTAACGGATCTTGAGGACGAGGGTCTTCGCGATCATGTCGGCCAGGGTCTGCTTGCGCGCAGTGAAGGCCGCCATGATGCCGTTGACGAGGCTGACCAGCGTGATGGCGTACAGCACCGGCGAGGCGATGGCGCGCACGATGATGGTGCCCCAACTCAGCGTGGCGTTCTCATCCGACGCCGGCACCAGGCGGGTACCCACGGCCATCATTCCGAGGGTCGCGGCCTTGGTGCGGTACATCAGGATGCGGTAGATGATCCAGATGACCGTCTGGACCATCGCCACCTGCCAGACGATCCCGGTGAGCTCAGGGCTCAGTTCCGGCGCGGGGCCGGACTGGTTCTCCGACCAGATGATCACGTCGTTGAGCCACTGCTCGATGAGGGGCATCATGCGGGCGTTGAGCCCGATCACCGAGACGACGATCCAGTTGACCACGCCGACGACGAGACCGTCGATGAAGTAGCCGAGGACGCGCCACCAGAAGCCCGCGAGCCGGGGGATGCGGCCGCTGTCGGCGGACCCGTAGCCCTGCTGCGCCCCGTAGGGCTGCTGGCCGTAGTTCTGGGCGTAGGGTTGCTGACCGTAGCCGGAATAGGGCTGCTGCTGGCCGACGTGGGGCGAGGGCGAGCCGTAGCCCGCAGGAGCGCCGGCGGACGGGGCGGGGGTCGACTGGGACCAGGCAACACCGTCCCAGAACCTCTCGCCTCCGGACCCGGCGGGATCTGGGTACCAACCGGCGGGGGGCTGCTGCGGAGTGTTCGTCATGGCTCCAAGAATGCCAGACTTCGATGAAGTTCCCGGAATACGCCCTGATGGGGGAGAATGTCCATCGGCATGGAGATGATCGGGCGTTACAGGATCACCGGACGAATCGGGTCCGGTTCTTTCGCGACGGTCTACCGCGGTCACGACGACACCCTCGACGTGCCCGTCGCTGTCAAGGTGCTGGCAGACAACTGGGCCACCAACGACGACGTGCGGGCCCGCTTCCTGGCCGAGGCCCGCCTGCTGCGTCGGCTCTCCGACGAGCGCGTGGTGCGGGTCTACGACATCGGCACCACGGACCGCGGCCAGCCCTACTTCGTGATGGACCTGGCCAACGGGGGCTCCCTGGAGCAGCTCCGCAAGCGGATGGTCGCCCCGGGGCTGGCGCTGCGGTTGTGCGCCGAGGCTGCCCGGGCGTTGGAGGTGCTGCACCGCAACCAGTTGGTGCACCGCGACATCACGCCGGGCAACATTCTGCTGAGCAACACGCCCACCGGTGTGCGCGTGATGCTGGCTGACCTGGGCGTGGCGAAATCCCTGCTCGACGAGTACCGCGACACCATGACTGCCGGCACCCCCGCCTACATGGCCCTCGAACAGGCCAATTCGACGCAGCTCGATCAGCGCTCGGACATCTACTCGTTGGCGTGCGTGGCCTATGCGCTGTTGACCGGCCGCCCGCCGTTTCCCGTCAAGACCCTCGCGGAGCTGCTCAGCCGCAACCACAACATCGGCCCGGCGGCGATCGCCGAGCAGGTGGGCGCCCCCGAACTCCTGGATCAGGTGATGGCCTCGGCGCTCTCCCCGGATCCGAACCGCCGTCCCCAGACCGCGGCCCAGTTCGCCGAGGTGTTGGACCGGCTGGCAGATCAGCTGCCCGGTGGGGAGTCCTATCAGCCGCGCCCCATCACCTCGACGACGGCGGGTACCCCGTCGGTGGGACAGCTACCCACCGCCCCTCAGCCCATCGGTGTCTTGATCAGCGGCGGCCGCCAGAGCGCCGGCAGCCTGTCCGCGCGCAGCGAAACCCCCGTCTCGATGCTGGATAACTACATCGGGCGCGGGCGCTACGCCCCGAAGAAGTCCACCGAGACGCACTCCCCCTGGTTCTACGTCTGGGTGACCGGCTCGGCCATCCTGCTGCTGGGCCTGACGATCTGGTTGACCATCTACGTGCTGACCCGCTGACCGCGCAGCGCCGCCCGTCGTAGACTGACCGCATGAGCGAACTGGCCCCCGGATCACAGACTGTTGTTGACGAGCGCACCGAGCTGTTCGAGGACGGGGATCAAGACCGCTTCTCGCACTACGTGCCCAAGGACAAGCTGATGAAGGCGATGGTCACCGGCACCCCGGTGGTGGCCCTGTGCGGGAAGGTCTGGGTGCCCACCAAGAACCCGGACAAGTTCCCCGTCTGCCCGGAGTGCAAGGAGATCTGGGAGTCGCTGCAATCCGGCAAGTGACCATCGGAGACCTTGGAGACGCCGCTGACCAAACAGATGAACAGCTTCGGCAAGCGGCTGACCCTGCTGATCCTCGTCGCCGCCGTGCTGCTCTTCCTCGCCGGCAGGTTCCTGCACGGCCAGGACCTCGAGGACCTGTTCCAAGCGGCCATCGGGTTCGCCGTCGGCGCCGTGCCGGAGGGCCTCCCCGCCATCCTCAGTATCACGCTGGCCCGCGGCGTGCAGCGCATGGCCAAGCGCAACGCCATCACCCGCAAGCTCAACTCCATCGAGACGCTGGGTTCGGTCAGTGTCATCTGCAGCGACAAGACCGGCACCCTCACCAAGAACGAGATGACGGTGCGCGCCCTCGCCACGCCCGGCCAGCGCTTCGAGGTGGACGGCGAGGGCTACGCTCCGGAGGGCGCCATCTCTCGGAGTACAACCGCTCCGCGGAGATCCCGTTCAACTCGGACAACAAGTTCATGGCCGTCGTCGCGGGAGCCGACGACGGCGAACGCGTCTACCTGAAGGGCGCCCCCGGCCGCGTGCTGGAGATGTGCAGCACGCAGGGCACGCTCGACGACCACGAGGAGCTCGACCGGGACCGCTGGGAGGAGCTCATCGACGAGCTGAGCAACGAGGGCCTGCGTGTGCTCGCCGCCGCTGTCCGCGAGGGCGACTCCCTCGACGAGGACGACCCCGGGATGGGCGGCACCACGCTGGCGATCTTCCTCAGCCTGTACGACGGCAGCAACATCGAGGTGGCGCGCACCATGACCGTCAACGTGCTGGTGCTGGTCCAGGCGTTCTACCTGTTCAACGTGCGCGTGCTGAACGGCTCGGTGCTGCGCCCATCAGTGCTGTTCAGCAACTGGGTGGCCTGGGCGTCGGTGGGCGCCCTGGTGGCCTTCCAGTGGGCGTGGGCCTAGGCATCCTGCTGATCGTCGAGGCGGAGAAGACCATCATGCTCAAGCTCCGCAGCCGGTGACGGCTAGCCTGACTCCTGGCCATCCACCTCCGGTGCCTCGCGGCGCTGCACCTCGAGGGTGAGCTCCGCCGCGGCGCTGCCGAGGCCGGCCACCGCGGTGAGGATGGGCGCGAAGACCAAACCTGCGCCCACTCCGATGACGCTCCACGTGACCGGGATGGCCAGCAGTTCCTTCCCGGACTTGGAGCGGATCGTGACGCGCTCGACGCTGGGGTCCGAGAGGATCTGCTTGACGGTGTCGGCCAGGTTGATTCCGGCGACGGTCAGTTTCTCCGTGAAGGTCTTCTTGGTCATGCCTCGACGATAGCCGCCCCGGCGGTCAGTAGCGGTAGTACTCCGACTTGTAGGGACCCTCGACGGGGATGCCCAGGTAGTCTGCCTGGGCCTGCGTGAGCTCGGTGAGCCGGACGCCCAGCGCGTCGAGGTGGAGGCGGGCCACCTCCTCGTCGAGGTGCTTGGGCAGCACGTAGACGTCGACCGGGTACTCCTCCGGCTTGGTGAACAGCTCGATCTGGGCCAGCACCTGGTTGGTGAACGAGTTGCTCATCACGAACGACGGGTGGCCGGTGGCGTTGCCGAGGTTCAGCAGGCGCCCCTCGCTCAACACGAGGATGGAGTGCCCGTCCGCGAAGCGCCACTCGTGGACCTGCGGCTTGATCTCGATCTTCTCGACGTCCGTGCGGGCCTCGAGGCCCGCCATGTCGATCTCGTTGTCGAAGTGGCCGATGTTGCCGACGATGGCCTGGTGCTTCATCCTGGCCATCTGCTCGTGTGTGATGACGTCGAAGCAGCCGGTGGCGGTGACGAAGATGTCCGCAACCTCCACCACGTCGTCGAGTGTGGCCACCTGGTAGCCGTCCATCGCGGCCTGCAGAGCACAGATGGGGTCGACCTCGGTGACGATCACACGGGCCCCCTGCCCGCGCAGGGATTCCGCGCAGCCCTTGCCGACGTCGCCGTAGCCGCACACGACGGCGACCTTGCCGCCGATCAGCACGTCCGTGGCCCGGTTGATACCGTCGATCAGGGAGTGGCGGCAGCCGTACTTGTTGTCGAACTTGGATTTGGTCACCGAGTCGTTGACGTTGATCGCGGGGAACAGCAGCGTGCCGTTCTTCGCCATCTCGTAGAGGCGGTGGACGCCGGTGGTGGTCTCCTCCGTCACGCCTTGGATGGACTGGGCCAGCGCCACCCAGTCGACGGTGCCGTGGGCGTCGCGGAGGGTCTGCTTGACGACGCGGAACTCGTGGGAGTCGCCGTCATCATCGGCGGGCACTTCGCCGGCGCGTTGGGCGTCGACGCCCTGGTGGACGAGGAGGGTGGCGTCGCCACCGTCGTCGAGGATCATGTTGGGCAGCTGCCCCCCGGGCCAGTCGAGGATCTGGCGGGTGCACCACCAGTACTCCTCCAGGGTCTCGCCCTTCCACGCGAAGACGGGCACGCCCTTCGGGTCCTCCGGGGTCCCGTCGGGGCCCACCGCGATAGCCGCGGCCGCATGGTCCTGAGTGGAGAAGATGTTGCAGGAGGCCCAGCGCACCTCGGCGCCCAGCGCGACGAGGGTCTCGATGAGCACCGCGGTCTGCACGGTCATGTGCAACGACCCGGCGACGCGGGCCCCCTTGAGCGGCTTGGAGTCGCCGTAGCGCTCCCGCATCGCCATGAGGCCGGGCATCTCATGCTCGGCCAGGGTGATCTCCTTGCGCCCGAACTCGGCCAGGGACAGGTCTGCTACGCGATAATCCACAGCGCCGAGTCTACCGTCTGGTCGCTCCCTGAGCGTCGGCAGCACCCGCTCCCTCAGTGCGCGACGTTCAGAGGCTGGCGGCGACGTGGGCGAGCGCGAGGTCGTAGCCACCCACGCCGCAGCCGACGATGATGCCCGCGGCCTTCGCCGACAGCACGCTCTTCGAGCGGAACTCCTCGCGCGCGTGCACGTTGGAGATGTGCACCTCCACGTAGGTGGTCAGAGCGGCGGCGTCGGCGACCGCGTAGGAGTAATGCGTCCACGCCCCGGCGTTGAGGACGACGGGGATCTCACCGTCGGCGGCCTCGTGCAGCCACTCGATCAACTGGCCCTCAAGCTCCGTCTGACGCACCTCGACATCGAGGTCCATCCCCTGACCCGTCTCGACGAGGTGTTCGGCCAGGGCCTCGTAGGTGACGCCGCCGCCGTAGATCTCCGGCTGGCGCGTGCCGAGCCGGCCGATGTTGGGGCCGTTGAGGACGAGCACCTTACGCATCGGTGAGGCCGATCTCGAGGTATGCGGCGCCGTAGAGCCCCTTCAGCAGCAAGGTGATGTAGCGCTCCACGTCCGTGGCGCCCAGGTCTGAATCGCCCGACGAGATGCGGGCGACGCGCAGGCCGCGTGACTCGGCCACATCGGCCAGATCCATCGCCACACCACTCAGGCGATCCGGCAGCTTGTCGTCGTCGAGCATCACCAGGACGGGCTGGGTCTGGGACTCGCCGTCGAACGGGTCGGCGAACGGGTCGCAGGCCTCCGCTGCGGTGAGCAGCGTGCGGATCTCGTTGGCGTCTGCCGCCAGCGCGGGGCGGCCGCAGGCGCGGCGCACGGCCTCCGCAATGCGGCGCGACGCGCGGGCCGCGAGGGTGGTGCCGCCCCAGATCAGCGGCAGCCTGTCGGCCAGCGCGAGGGCGAGTTCCTTGCCGGGGTTCTCCGACAGGTCACGGCCCGGCGCGCACGATTCGGCCACCAGGTCCGCCGCGTCCGCGACGTGTTCCGGATGGACGACAGGGCCCAAACCCAGCGCCCCCAACTGCGCCAGGATGGCCACCGCGGCGGCCACCGGGTCGTCCTCCAGCAGCGGGATGAGCGTGGTCGACGACGAGGCGGTCACCTGCGCCAGTTCCGAGTCCTCCGGAGCGGCGACGATGAGCGTGGCGCCGCGACGGTTGGCCTCCGCGGCGCACTGGACCACCCAGGCGGGCGTGTGCACGCCGCCGAGGATGACCGCGAAGTCGAGCGGCCCCACCCAGGCGGGCAGGCCGGGGCCGGGCCACGCCATGAACGGCACGGGGCAGGCGGGCTCCAGCACGGCGCGCACCAGGCGCGACTCCGCGCCCATCGCCAGCACGCCGCGGGGTCGCTCCAGCTGCTCCAAGTGGCCGTGCGGCTCAGACAGCGCGGCGCGACGGATGCGGGCACCCGCCGTGGCGAGGTTGCGCAGGCCCTCATGCTGCTCGAGATCGGCAGCCTCGAGGCGCGCGTCGTCGAACTGCGGGCCGTTCACTGCGTGCTGCGCGCCTGGTCGATGAGCAGCACCGGGATCCCGTCGCGCACGGGGTAGGCCAGCGCACAGTCGTTGTTGGTGCACACCAGTTCCTGCTCGTCGTAGTCGACGGCGAACTTCGCGTGACACGACGGGCATGCGGCGATCGCCAGGAACTCGGGCGACAGATCGAGAGTTTCGGCCATATTTCCTCCTCGGGGTGGATTCAGCTTAGCCGCCCGGAACTCAATGCCTCACGAGAGCGAGGACCTCGTCGCGGAGGGAACACATCTTCTCCTCAGTGCGGGCCTCCACATTGAGCCGCAGCAGCGGCTCGGTGTTACTGGGGCGCAGGTTGATCCACCAGCCCTCGGCGGGGTTGCGCACGCTCAACCCGTCGAGCCTGTCCGCCTCTCCCCTACCTGCGAACGCCTCGGCCACCTTGTCCATGCAGGCCTGCGCGTCGTCGACGGTGGAGTTCAGCTCACCGGAACGGATGTAGGAGTCGTACACCGACGCCAACTCGGACAGCGGCTGCCCCGAGACCCGCAGGAGTTCCAGGACGTGCAGCGCGGCCAACATGCCCGTGTCGGCGGACCAGAACTCGCGGAAGTAGTAGTGCGCCGAGTGTTCGCCACCGAACACGGCGCCCGTCTCGGCCATCAGCGCCTTGACGTAGGTGTGCCCCACGCGTGACTGGCGGATGGTGCCGCCGGCCTTCTCCACGGCCTCGGCCACGCTCCAGGAGGTGATGGTGTTGGTCACGATGGTGGAGCCGGGGTGCTTGTCGAGCTCCGCCACGGCGATCATCGCGGTGATGACCGACGGGTCCACCACGTCGCCGCGCTCGTCGATGATGAAGCAGCGGTCGGCGTCGCCGTCGAAGACCAGGCCGAGATCGGCGTCGTGTTCCCGCACGGCGCGCTGCGCGTCGACGAGATTCTCGGGCTCCAGCGGGTTGGCCGGGTGGTTGGGGAACGTGCCGTCCAGCTCCAGGTAGAGACCCACGATGTCCAGCGAGCGTCCGGCCAGCGCGGTCAGCGCCGTGTGCCCGGCCATGCCGTTGCCGGCGTCGACCACCACGGTCAGCTCACGCGCACCGGCCTGCGGCACCAGCTCGGAGAGCTTGTCGGCGTAATCCTCGAGGAGGTCCAGTTCGCGTAGCTCGCCCTGCACCTCGGCGCCCAGCTCGACGGTCGCGGCCGCGTCGCGCAGCCTGGTCATGAAATCCGGCGGCACCGGCTTGGCGTCGGCCAGGCAGAACTTGATGCCGTTGTACTCGGCGGGGTTGTGGCTGGCCGTCAACTGCACCCCCGGCAGCCCCAGATGGCCCGACGCGAACCACAGCTGATCGGTGGAACTGAGGCCGATGTCGACGACGGAGGCGCCGGCGCGGCGGGCACCGTCGATGAACGCCCAGGACAGTTCACGGCCGAGTGCCCTCATGTCGCGGCCGAGGACGAACTCGCCCGGCCCCATCAGCTCGACGAAGGCGGCGCCCAGGGCACGCGCGCCGTCGAGGTCCCATTGCGGATCGTCGCCTACGACGATGCCCCGGATGTCGTTGGCCTTGAAGATCTCCTGCTCTAGCACCGGCCCAGACTAGCGAACCGGGTCACTCCCCCGTCGGAACCAGCCTGAGATGTCCACCGCGGCCGGTTTCCGGGCCCCCATCGGCAGCGGGCATTCCGAGTGCGGGGGGCGGGGTGGCGTCGTCATGGCGCAACCCGATGGCGCGCACGGCGTCCGCCAGGGCCATGAGGTCGTCGGTCTCCCCCTGAGGGGTGGGCGGCGGAGCGCCGCTGAGCGGGAGCCGGATGATCTCCCAGCCCACCGGCGGGCTGGTGCGCTCGGCGTGCCGCATGCACAGGTCGTAGGTGCCGGGCTCGTCCACGAGCGCGAGGGGCCCGAGCACCGCGGTGGAGTCTGCATAGACGTACGTCAGAGTCGCCACGGCGGGCGCGACGCACGCGGTACGGGAACAGGATCGCACCCGAGCAAGGTATCCCACGCGCCACTACAGTGGCGGTATGCCACGCAGACGAGACCGACATGACCGCGGGATGCGCGGCCCGCTGGCGGCGCCCAACCCGTTCACGGGCAGGCCGGTGCCGATAGGGCGCCCCTCTCGGGTGGAGTACTTCAACGACTGCGTCACCTCGGCCATGGCAGACATCGCCGACGCCTGCCCCGATGCGCTCAACGGCATCGTGGTGGGCGTCGAGGACGTCCCCCACCTGCAGGGCGGCTGGACCGGGGATCGCGTGCCGCTGTCGGCCGGCGTCGACGCCAGCCGGGGCCGCAAGGCCCAAGTCGTGATTTACCAACGTCCCCTTGAACACCGCTCCTCCTCCCGAAGCCAACTGCGTCGTCTGGTGCACCGCACCATCGTCGAGCAGCTCAGCACGCTCACCGGCCGCAGCATCGACGAGTTGGGCGGGGACGACGACTGGGGCGAGTGGGAGTAGGCCTCCCCCGGCGGGTCACCGCAGGTGGGGATCGAGTCTGATCACGCCGGCTGCTCCGGGTTCGTCTGCCACCGCGCCGAGGGGAATGATGATGGTGCCGGTGGGATCGGACGTGGCCGCCGACGCGACGACGGGCCCGTCCGCGGTGACCGTGATCAGTTGCTGTGGGCTCAGCGGCAGCACCTGCACAAGGGTGGTCCCCGGCGCGATCGTCAGCGTCGCCTCCTCGTCTGCGGACACCTGCGCGGTCACCGGTTCCATCCCAGGGTTGGTGATCTGCAGCGCCCCACCCAGGGTGGTGGCGGACAGCTCGGCGCCCGGTTCCATCGCCACCAGGGTGGCCGGGCTGCCTACAGGGCCGCTCACCGTCACCGCGGCCGCCACCTCCACGGTGGCGTCGACGCGGATCGCGGCGGCCTCCCCGCCCAGCGACTCGGCGATGGGGATGGCGACGCTCGACATGGGCTCGACGAGAAGGTCAGCCGTCGCGGCAGGCTCATAGGAGGAGGTCGCGCCCAACGCCGTGACCGTGACCTCCGCGCGCTCCTCCCGCGGGTTGCTGACGATCAGCTGGACGTCCGCCGCGCCCGGAGGCACTCCCCCGATGACCTGCGTCTGGGCCGGCGTGGTGGGCGCCACGAAGCGGGCGGCACGACCCTCCACGTTGACCGCGGCCATCGCCACGCGGCCCTCGCTGCCGGTGAAGGCCACCCCCACCGGCCCGTCGGGGGCCAGCACGGACAGCGCGATGCGGCGCGAGACCCCGGGCGCGACGGCGATGCCGCGGGCGCCGACGGCAGTGACCTCGCCGTCGGGGCCGAGGAGGGTGAGGTCGACGACCGCCTCGCCGGCGTCGCTGTTGGTGATGATGAGCGCACTTTCGCCGGGCTCGGCCACCGTGATGATGCCAGAGGTGGCGGCTGGCGAGCAGGGGGCGAAGGTGCGCTCCGTGCCCGCGGCGTACACGCCTGCCACGGCAAGCGAATCGGCGGTCAGGACGGAGGGCCCCTGCACGCCGGCAAGGAGCGCGGGCCCGGTGCCGGACGCGATCTCATCGCTCGCTCCGACGGCGGTTGCCGTCCAGTTTCCGGGCGCGTGTGCGAGCACATCCCCGGTCTGCAGGCAGGTCAGGCGGGTGGTGCGGGGAAGATCTGCCGTCACCGAGGCGGGCAGCCCCGCCGGGGTCAGCAGCGACAGGCCCACGGCGGTGCCGCCGATGACCAGGAAGGCGATCAGGGAGAGCAGCAGCTTCTTCGGGTTCATTCCTGGCCTCGCTTCGCGACGGTGGTGCCGCCCAGGGTGGGCGCGGCGAGCAGCGCCACGCCGAGGATCACCAGCAGGTGGAGCACGAACCTGCCCCAGCGGGGCTCCGGCTCCACGACGAGCGTGCCGGCGTCCGCGCCGGCGTGGAAGGTGACCAGTTCCGCATCGAGGAGGGGCCACCTGAAGCCGGTGTGGCGCTCCAACTCCCGGCCGTCGAGGGTGGCCCGCCAGATGCTGCCGGCAGGTTCGGCGACGACGAGCAGGCGCCCGTGGTCACCCTCACCCAGTTGGCCGTCGGGCACCGGGATCGTCTCGTCGCCCTGCGCACAGGTCACGCGGGAGACCAGGCCGCTGACGGTCCACACCACCGAGTCACGGTCGTGCGGGGCACCCACCAGGCCCTCGAGGTTGTCGAGGACGGCGCGCTGGTCCTCGTCCAGGCCCCGCACCCAGAGGTGCGCCACGCCCATCAGGCGCAACCGCTCGGCGAGGTCGTCCGGCGCCGACCCCGAGGCCACGGCTTGGGAGATGGAGTTGAGCTGGGCGTCGAACCCGCCGACCGGATTGCGCTCGGCGCTGCCCCAGCGCGGCTGGCGCGCGTCGATGACGTTCCAGCGGACCACGCCATCCGCCGCGAGGTCGACGGCGAGGGTGCGGGTGTCGCGCGGCGAAGCCATCACGTCGTGCACGTAGCCGGGCAGGACGCTGGTGGTGGGGCGGACGGGCCCGTCGAAGCCCACCCACATCCAGGTGCCCACGGCAAGCGCAGCCGCCACCACGAGGGCCCACACCAGGGGGCGCCGGCCGCGCTCCCGGTGGGTCAGCACGACCGGCGCAAGGAGCGCCCCCACCACGAGCAGCGCCCAGGGCGACAACAGCGCGCGGGCCGTGCCGCCGTCGACATCGAAGGTCAACCTCGACAGCAGCGTGCCGAGAATCAGCGGCGCCGCAATGGCGGTCATCGCCCAGGCCCACGCCACCTTTGGCAGTCGCGCTACCGCGATCAGCGCGGCCACACCCAGCACCGCGAAGAACACCACGTTGGTCCACACGGGCAGGCCCGACGGAAGGATGCGCCCGACGATCAGCGCGTAGGAAGCCGGTGGGAAATCCGGCCAGGCCAGCGGGTCGACCCCTGTGAGGAGCCGTCCGGGATACCGCACGAGGACGGGCAACCACGGGGCCAGGAAGAGCCAGGCCGGCAACAGCCCCACCGCCACGTCGACGAGTCGGTGCCTGCTGCGCAGGGCCCACGCGAGGCCTGCGACGGTGGCGATGAGCAGGGCCATCGGCCACATGACCGCCAGCACGATCAGCCAGAAACCGGCCCCGGCGGGAGCACGGAGCCGCTCCGCCCCGGCCGCCTCGTTGCGCACGACGGCGAGGACGGCGCGCACGAACAGGGGCCCGGCCACTGCGAGCACCAGTCCGCTGAGATCGCCCGCGGTGACCAGCCCCAGCAGGAGCGTGGCCCCTGCCCAGGTGGCGCTGGCGGCGGCGGCGAGACCGGCAGGCACGTCGAGCCGACGCAGCAGCGCCATCGCGGAGACCGCGGCCAGCAGCGGCGCCAGCAGCACGGCGAAAAAACTGAACCAGCCGGGGCTGCCGAGCGCGCCGACGGTGGCGAACGCCGCGAACCCCAGCCACGGCGCCCCACCGGTGAGATAGCCCTGCCACGCGTCGGTGAACGAGGCCGGAGCAGGCAGCAGCCCGCCACCGGAGACCGGGCCGTCACCCCACAGCGTGCGGCCGGCGACGAAGGCGGCGATGAACAGCACGGTCACGAGCACGGCGACCGGGGAGAGGCGACGGCGGCGCACCTGCATGTCGGCGAAGTCGTCGCCGGTGAGTTCGTCGATCGAAGTGTCGGTCTGGGTCTCGGTGATGTCGCGGTAGCGTTCGGAGAGACCGTGGCCGAGCTTGTCGGCCGCGTTGCGCACGGGCCACCAGCGGTTGGGCAGCAGTTCGGGCGGGGTGAGGTCCTCGTCCGGCAGCCTCTCCTTCAGGGACCGGGTCAGTTCCGGGCTGCGGCGGTATCGGCTCAACGCCCGGAGTTCGGCGCCGGCGTACGACGGCGACTTGGCCAGCAGGAAGCCCGCTGCCCTCACCCACGACGAGAGCGCCAGTCCGAAGCCGGAGGCGCCGCGGGACCCGGCGACCCGGAGCGCGGCGAGCCTGTCGTCGACGTGGGGGTGCAGGCCTCCGGGCCGCTCCCCCGTCCGGCCTGCGCGGCGGTGGTGCAGCGATGCGGTCGGCCAGGTCAGCACGCGGTAGCCCACGGCATTGACGCGCCAGCAGAAGTCCACGCCGTCGCGGTGGCGGGCCACCTCGGGGGCGAGCCCGCCCACCTCACGCCACGTGTCGCCCCGGATCAGCAGCCCGGCCGTGGAGGCGCCGAGCACGTCGTGCGACTCGGTCTGGCCCTGGTCGAGGTCGCCCTCCTCCACCATCGGCACGCGCAGGCCGCCGGCGGTGATGGCCTGGCCCACCTCTGAGAGGGTCTCCGGATAGTTGCGCCGCTTGGGCTGCAGCAACTTCGGCACCACGACGTCTGCCTGGCGGGCGCCGTCGAGGAGGTGTTGCAGGGCGTCCTTGTGAGGCTGGGAATCGTCGTGGAGGAGCCAGATCCAGTCCGGCTCCGTCTCGCCGAGCGCCAGGTGGACAGCGCCGCCGAAGGTGGTCTCAGCGTCCGCGGTGAGGACGTCGTCGATGACCCCCTCCCGGTGGGCTTTGGCCAGCAGGTCTGCCGTGTCGTCCGTGGATCCAGTATCGACGACGATGATGCGGCCGGGACGCGTCGTGAGCATCGCCAGCGAGAGGAGTTGACGGGGCAGCCACTCGGCGGCGTTGTGCGCCACCATGACCGCCAGCACGGATTCCGGATCCACCTCCGGAACGTCTGCGGCCGGGTCTTCATCATTGATCCACGACCACAGGTCGTCGTCGATCACCCCACGCTGGGGCCCCTCGGTCACGGGGACCTAGCCGGCAGCGCGCTTGAGCTTGCGGCGTTCCCGCTCAGACAGACCGCCCCAGATGCCGAACCGCTCGTCGTGAGCGAGGGCGTACTCGAGGCACTCGGCGCGCACTGTGCAGCTCAGGCAGACCCGCTTGGCGTCCCGGGTCGAGCCGCCCTTCTCCGGAAAGAAGGCTTCGGGATCGGTCTGGGCACACAGCGCCTCCGCCTGCCAGGCAAAAGCCCCTTCATCGGTGAAAAGCTCCCATGTCTCGTCCATGCACCCTCCTTTCTTGCCTTGAATTACACACGAGTGATTTTGATCGGTCAAGCGGGAGCGTGGGATCAGAGTCGATTATTCGCTCACTGGGGGTGTTCAGCGGTGCGGCGGCCGGATCAGCGTGCCGTTGGGATCGTCCTCGTTGGCGCGCGGCCACGGGGTGGCCACCGTCTGCCAGCGCCCGGTGCGGTGCTGGAGTTCCGCGTCCGCCGGCGTGGCCGGCGAACCCGGCGGCTGCTGGCGGCGTGGGTTGATCACGGTGGAGTTGCCCTGCTCAGCCGGCGACGCCACCGGGGCTGGCTGAGCGCGCGGAGGTTCCTGCCTCCCGCGCGGCAGGGACAGCACTCCCCACAGCACCCCTCCGACGCTGAGCACGAAACCGGCGCCTGCCAGCAGCCAGAGCGGCAGGCTGCGGCCGGTCTCGTCGGCGGGCAGCACGAGCAGGGCTACCAGCAGCAGGCTGCTGACATGGAGCACCACCGCGGCAACAACCACGATGGCGATCTGACGCCTCATGGGGCGGGCGTCTGGCATGGGAGGACTCCTGGGGACGGCGGACGGTTAGGCGTATTGTGCCCCAGCATGGGTTCGCACCAGGGCCACCAGCTCGCGGATCCGCTCAGAATCCTCCAGTCGCGCAACCAGGGTGGCCGTTTCCGTGGCCACCACCAGTGCGTCGGTCAGCCCGATCGTGGCGACGACGTGATCCGGGCCGACGGCGTTGACCAGCACACAGCCCGACGAGTCCAGCGTCACGGTGCGGCCGTCCACGGCGTTGCCGTGCTCGTCGCGGGTGAACAGCTCGGCCAGGGAGAGGAACCCGCCCACGTCCTTCCAGTCGATCCTGAGCCCGACGCTGAGGACCTCCGCATCTGTGCGCCCGGCGGAGGCGGGCTCCATCACCGCGTAGTCCACTGAGATCTTCTGCAGCCTGGGGAACAGCTCGTCGATCCGCTCCGGGCTGGCGACGATCTCGCGCACGGTGGCTGCCGTCTCGGGCAGGAGCTGATCGAGCTGGCCCAGCAGGGTGGTGGCGCGCCACACGACCATGCCGGCGTTCCACCAGTACTCCCCGGAATCCAGGTAGCTCTGCGCGAGTTCGCGATGGGGCTTCTCCTTGAACTCCGCCACCCGGAACACGTCGGTGAAGCCTTCGACGGCCTCGGACCGGTGGAGGTAGCCGTAGCCGGTGTGCGGCGAGGTGGGGACGACGCCCAGGGTGACAAGCGCGTCGGGGCGGGCCTCCGCCACCTCGAACGCGGTGTTCAGTGACCGCTGGAACTCGTCTACCGGCTCGATGATCTGATCTGCGGTCACCATGGCCACCACGCCGTCCGGATCGCGGTCGGCGACGACGGCGGCGGACCAGGCAACCGCGTTGAGGGAGTCGCGGCCCTCCGGCTCGCCCAGGATGTTCTCGGCCGGCAGTTCAGGGATCTGCTCGGCCACGTCGAAGGCGTAGGCGCGGCCGGTGCACACGAGGATGTGCTCGTCGTCGACCAGGCCGACGAGCCGCTCGTAGGCCATCCGCAGCAGCGACTTGCCCTCGAAGAGTTCCAGCAATTGCTTGGGCCTGCCGTGCCGCGACAGCGGCCAGAGACGGGTGCCGGATCCCCCGGCCATGATCACCACGTAGCGCATGGCCATGACCCTAGCCGCCTAAGCTGACAGACATGTTGATTTCCGCGCTGCAGAGGCGCGTGGCCCGGCAGGGCGCGCAGCCGTTGATCACCTACTACGACGGCGCGGATGGCTCCCGCATCGAACTGTCGGCCATCACGTTCGCCAACTGGGTGGACAAGACGGCCAACCTCATCGCCGATCTCGGCCACGACGACGGCGAGGCCATCGATCTCGCGCTGGCGGAGTCCCACCCCGCGCACTGGGTCACGCTCGTGTGGATCGCTGCGGCCTGGCAGCGTGGCTGCCCGGTGCACCCCGGCGACACCGGGGCGGACCTGCTCGTGGTGGGGCCCGGCGACGAGCGTCGGGCGGAGCTCACCGTGGCCTGCTCCCTGCATCCGCTGGGCCGGGGTTTCCCCACTCCCCCGCCGGATGCCGTGGACTACCGGGAGGTGTTCGGCCAGCCGGATCTGCACGACGTCGCGCTCGACGGCGAGGCGTACTGGTGGGGCGGCCACCCCGCCCCTGAGGTGCCGGCCCGCGACAGCCGCGTGCTGCTGCGCGACCCCGCCGTCGGATGGGACACCGTCGCCGAGGCACTGGTCTCACCCGTGCTGGGCACGGGCTCGACGGTGATCGCGGTCAACGTGGACGACGCAGGGGCCGCGCGCATCGCGGCAGATGAAAAGACGCTTTAGCGCTCTTCGCCCTCTGCGGGTCCCTGGGCGTGCTCGCGCACGTCCGGGTGTGTCTCGCCCTTGTTCTTGGCGCCTTCAGCCGCCTCCTGGGCGTGCTGACGCTCCTCGTCGCCGGGCTGGCCCTGGTTCTCGGGATCGATCTGGTTCTGCGTCATGGATTCCTCCTGCTGTGATGTGACGGCCGCCAACGCGGCCCCGCCCCCCAGTGTGGCAAGCATTTCACGCACGTTGGAGAGCTGGGCGGTAATCGAGTCCCGCCTCTGCGTCAGCGCCGAGAGTTCCCGGTCCGAGTCGCGACGGATCCGCTCAGCTTGAGTGCGCGCTTCGGCCAGCAGTTCATCTGCCTCCGCCTGGGCCTTGGCCTTGATGGCCTCGGCCTGCGAGTTGGCATCTGAGAGCACACGGAGCGCGTCGTTCTCCGCGCCCCGCAGGTTCTCCTCCGCTGCGCTGAGCTGCTCCTCGCGCTGCGTCATGACCACGGTGAAATCTGCCGCGGCGGCATCGCGGCGCTCCGCGAGGGTGCGCTCGAAATCAGCGGCGGCCTGGGCGGCACGGGCCTGCTGCGACTCGTAGACGGCCTCTGCCTCCTCACGGCGTGCGGCGGCCTCCCTGTCGGCGTTGTCAATGAGCTCATCCGCGCGGCGCTGGGCTCCGGTGAGCTTGGCCTCCGCATCTGCGTCTGCCGCGCTGCGGGTATCGACGGCGTAGCGATCCGCCTCCGTCAGCGCCGCCTGGGCCTTCTTCTGCGCGTCCTCGACGAGCCGGGTCGCCTCGGCCTCGGCCTCGCGCTTGAGCTCTGCGGCCTCCTCCTCGGCGAGCGTGAGGATCTGGCCCACCCTCTCCCCGAGATCCGTGAAGCTGGGCCGCGAGGCCATCGACGTGGCCCGCGACGTCTCCTCCGCCCGGCTCGTGGCCTCGGCCAACTCCTGCTCCAGCCGCTCGCGCTCAGAGACTGCCTCCTTGACCTTGACCGTCAGCTCACCCAGCTCGGCGCGGGCCGAGTCGAGGGACTGCTGCAGTGTGGCGATCTCTGCGTCGACCTGCGTGGGCTCGTAGCCGCGCAGCACGGTACGGAAGGTGGAGGTCATGAGTCATCCTCGTCTCGAGTTGTTTGTCCTGGCACTGACAGCGCTTCGATCACGCCGGAGAGAGAGTTGAGTTGCACCGTGATGTCGTCGCGGCGCTTGGCGAGGCTGGCCACCTCGCTGCGGGCGGACGCGAGCATCTCGCGGGCCTGCGTGCGGATGGTCTCGGCCTCGGTGCGGGCATCCGCGAGGAGTTGCACGGCCTCCTCACGGGTGGCGCGGGCGCGCTCGTAGGAGGCCTTCTGGCTGCGCTCCAGCTCCTCCATCAGCTGCTCCCGCACCTTCCGGGAGCTGACTTCGGAGTGGGTGACCCGTTCCTCGGCACGCTGCACGATGGCCTCGGCCTCGCGCCGGGCGCGCTCGACGATGTCCGCGGCCTGCTGGTCCGCCTGGGCCCTGGCACGCTGCGCGTGATGCACGGCTGCGGAGAGCTCGGCATCTGCGCGGCCGCGCACATCGTGAGCGCCCACCTCCGCGGTGCGTAGCCGCTGACGGGCCGTGTCTGTGGCGCGCTGGGTGACGGTGGCGAGCTTGGCACGGAGCTCTGCGGCACGCCGGGCCTGCTCCAGGTGCCCCTGCCGCTTCCGGCGGGCCACGTCTGCGCGGGCGCCGTCGAGGAGCGCCGCGACGGTGGCCTGCGTCCACTCCATCTGGCTGGCGGCCTCCTCCAACTGGGCGTCAGCCTCCTGCCGGGCCTCCTGCCTGAGCTCTGCCACCTCAGCGGCGGCCTCGGCCCGGACCCGATCCGTCTCGAGCTGTGCGGCTTCCTCAGCGGCCACCAGGCGGGCGACTGTCTCCTCCTCGGTGCGCTCCAGCTCCGCGCGCCGGGCCGCCACCTCACCGTCGGCCTTTACCTTCAGCCGGGCCAGTTCGTCGGCCTGGGCGCTGCGTTGAGCGGCGAGCTCGTCCTCGACGAGGGCGCGGGCCGCGTGACCCTCCACCTCGATCTGTTCGCGCCACGCCACCGCGTCGGCGCGCACCTGATCCGCCTCCTGCCTGGCATCCGTCACCAACCGCTCGGCCTGCCGGTGGGCATCCTCCACGATCCGTTCGGCATCGGTGCGTGCCTCGGCGAGCACGCCATCGGCAGCCTCCTGGGCGTTGGCGGTGATCTGCCCGGCCTGGGCGATGGCCTCGGAGAGTGTTCGTTCGGCGTCTGCGTTGGCCTCCTCCAGGCGGTGCCGAGCGAAGGTCACCTCCCCGGCGAGTTCGTCTCGCTGCTGCGCCAGTTCGGCTGACGCCACACGGATGCGGTCCGCCTCGGCCTGCGCCTCTTCCCGGAGGCGGTCAGCCAGCCGTTGAGCCTGCAGCAGCACGTGCGTGGCGGCCGTGGAATCCGTCCCGCGCCCTGCGGGATCCGGGTTCTGCCAGGCGCTCATGGGGTCCATCTTCGCACGTTGTTCGGACGGTTTTTCAAGCCCCCACGTCGCCACTTGTCAGGGCTCGTTCGGCAGCCCACGGACGAAGCCGGCACCCCAGGCCGTGTGCATGATCGCCAGCACCAGCGGCAGGCGCGAGCGGGAGCGCGGGGTCGCCTCCATCGTGGCCGTGGCCACGGTCAGGAACGAGAGATAGACCGCCGGCGCCACGAGCATGGCGGTGAGCAACCGGTTGCGCAGCGCGAGGCCCAGAAGCCCGCACAGCAGCCCGCTGCCCACGCCCAGCACGGCCAGCGGCGGCGCCAGGTAGCGCAGCGAGAGGGTATCGGGGTGGCGGCGGACGACCTCGCGGCGCCACTGTCCCGTGGTGAAGAACTGCCGCGCCAGGGCCCGGTAGCTGTCGCGGGGGCGGTAGACCACCCGCAGGTCGGGCGAGAAGTAGACGAGGTGGCCGGCGGTGCGCAGGCGGTAGTTGAGCTCCCAGTCCTGCGCGCGGTGCAGGGACTCGTCGAAGCCGCCGATTTCCTCCAGGACGTCCTTGCGGAACACACCGAGGAACACGGTGTCCGCCGGGCCTGGCGGGGTGTCCTCAAGGTGGAAACCCCCGCCGCCCAGGCCGAGGCGCGAGTTGTAGGCGGCGGCGATGGCCTCGGAGAGCGGGCTGGTGCCCTGCGCGTCCATCAGCCCGCCGACGTTCGCGGCTCCGGTCTCCTCCAGCAGCCGCACCGCGGTGTCGATGTAGCCGGGGCTCAGCTCGCCGTGCCCGTCGACCCGCACGATGACGGGATGGCGCGCCGCGGCGATGGCGATGTTCAGGCCGGCGGGCGTGAAGCCTGCCGGATTGTCCAGCACGCGGATGCGGTCGTCGGCGGCGGCCAACGCGTCGGCGATCTCGCGGGTGCGGTCCGTGCTGGGGCCCACCGCGAGGAGGATCTCCACCCCGCCCTCATAGCCCTGGTCCAGGACCCGCTCGACGGCGGCCTTGAGGTGCCGCTCCTCGTTGCGGATCGGCATCACGACGCTGACACTCTGCTGCACGGGCGGCTTCCTTCCCATTGATGCCCACCACTCTAGTGGCCCGGCGTCACGGCACGGAGCAGACGAGTTCCGCCTCATCCTCCGCGGAGGCCGGCTCCTCCTCCTGACCGTCCCCGGCAGGGTCCGGGTCCTGCGCCTGTGTGGGCGTAGCCTCGGCGGCCTGGCTCGGCGACTGCTCGACGGGCGACGCCTCCGTTGGCGACTCGGCGGGCTGGGGCGCCTCGGCGGGCGCTGCGGCCTCGGTCGTCGGGGGTGCCTCCGCCTCGGGAGAGGGTGCCTTTACGTCGAGGGCTTCGGACGCGGCGATCCGCTCGGCGACGGTGGTGCGGATCAGCTCGAAATCCGGGTCGCCCGTCACGATCAGCGGGGGCGTGAAGTTCACCGACTGAATGGTCTGGTCCTTGGCCCGGAGCGCCAACTGGGCCAGTTCGGCGATCTCGCCGGTGCCGACGTCGGTGCGCAGCACGTCGCCGCCTGCCTCCGAGAGTTCGACGAACTTGGTGGCCACCGTCATGGGGTCGAGTTGCATGGCCATGGCCGACATCACGCACTTCTGCCGCACCATGCGCTCGTAGTCGCTGCTCTCCGCGCGGGAGCGGGCGAACCACAGCGCGTGGTAGCCGTCGAGCTGCACGTTCTCGCCCGGGTCGATGTACCCGTGGATCCGGCTGCCGCCGCCGCCCAACGGGATGGGCTTGCCCACGTTGAGCCGGATGCCACCCATGGCGTTGATGAGGTTCTGGAAGCCGGACATGTCGATCATCGCGTAGTAGTTCAGCTCGAGACCGAGGGTCTCGCTGACGGCCTGCTTCATCGCCTCCAGGCCCGGGTCGACATCCTCCGGGAACAGGTGGGCGTGCTCCTGGCCCAGGGTGTAGATGCCGTTGAGGAGGCAGGCGTTGTCCTCGCAGTGGTAGCCGTCGCGGTAGAGGGAGTGCAGCGGCGAGGTGAGCGGGAAGCGCACCTTCTGCAGGTTGCGGGGCAGGCCGAACAGGACGGTGCGCCCGGTCTCGGCGTCGACGGAGGCCACGTTGATGGAATCGGGGCGGATGCCGTCGCGACCGTCGGCCGCATCGACGCCCAGCAGCAGCACGTTGTAACGCCCGGCCTTCTCCTCCACGTCCCCGCCGCCCTGCAGCACGGTGCCCACGTTCTCGGCGGCCTGGAAGCCGCTGGCGGCCACGTTGGTGATCCCGCCGACGCCCAGCGCCAGCGCCAGCGTGGTGGCAGTCAGGCCCAGTCGCGTGCGCTGCCCGAGCCGTAGGGGGGCGGCGAGCCGCCAGGAATCCAGCAGCAGGAGCCCCCAGCCGAGGAACAGCAGCCACAGCACCACGCGCACGGTGGCGGCGACGGCGGGGGTGAGCAGCAACCCGACGGTGGCGCCGCGGAACAGCAACAGGCCCAGCCCGGTCAGCGCCACCAGCACGCCGAAGGCGCCGTAGAACCGTCCGGCGACCCTGCCCACCCTGCGGTTGCCCGCGAACCACTGGACGGAGCCGGGCAGGAGGGCGGACATCAGGACGAAACCGAACGAGCGGCGCGCCTGCAGAGCGCTGGCGTTGACGGTCTTGGTGGACGGCACGGGCGGATCTCCTCGGGGAAGGCTTGGCCCCAGTCTCGCCTGCGGCTCCCCGCCGTCGTGGTGCGCCACGCCGCGACATCAGCGATTGCGGAGAGGATGGGTAGTCTGGACGCTCTGTAAGGAGGTGGCCGGTGCCACGCGACAACGACGATCTGAACTGGCTCTACCGCCAAGACGAGGTGGAGCCCACCTCGGTGCTGCGCCCCGAAGAGGTGGAAGACCTTCGTCGCCGTGACCGCCGCCGGGGCGCGCCGCCCCCGCCGAAGAGGCGCAAGCGCCGACGCCCGGTGCTGCGGCTCCTGTTGACCCTCATCTTCGTGTGGCTGCTGTTCCTGATCGGCACGCCGCTCTACGCGTGGACGGCCGGCACCACGGTGGAGGCCGCCCCCTCGGGTGACCGGCCCGCGGAGCAGCCTGGCACCACCATCCTCCTGGTGGGCTCCGATGGCCGCGACGACATCAGCCCGGAGGACCGCTCCCGCCTGGGCACCGGCTCCACCGAGGGGCGTCGCACGGACACGATGATGCTGCTGCACACCCCCACGGAGGGCAAGCCCGTGCTGCTGAGCATCCCGCGCGACTCCCTGGTCGACATCCCGGGCCGCAACCGCAACAAGATCAACGCCGCCTACGCGTTCGGCGGCGCACCGCTGCTGGTCGAGACGATCGAGCACAACACCGGCGTGCGGATCGACGGCTTCCTCGAGGTGGGCATGCTCGGCGTCGTCGACGTGGTCGACGCGGTGGGCGGCGTGCAGGTGTGCCCCAAGTTCGACATCGACGACAGGGACTCGCACCTGACCCTCTCGGAGGGGTGCCAGATGGTCGACGGCGTGACCGCGCTGGGTTACGTCCGGATGCGCAAGGCCGACCCGACGGGTGACTTCGGCCGTGTGGAGCGCCAGCGCGAGACGATCGGGGCCATCATGAAGGAGGTCGCGCATCCGCTGACGGTGCTCAACCCCGTGCGCTACTGGCAGGTCAACATGGCCGCCTCCAAGTCCCTCGCGCGCGGCGAGGACACGGGGCTCGGCGCGATGACGCAGGTGGGCTCCGGTTTCGTCAGCGTGATGACCGGTTCCGGGCTGAGCCTCACCGTCCCGGGCGGCACCGCGAACACCAGCGTCGGCTCCTCCGTCATCTGGGATGAGGCGGCCAGCAAGGAGATCTTCGGCGCCATGGCGGCCGGCGACACCACCAGCCTGGAGAAGTACCGCAGGTAGCCTGCCCTGCCGTGTGTGACCGATTCGTTACCCAGGCAGAGACCTCAGTCTGACGGGCGTGGCCCCCTCTGCCTTTATCCTCGATAGGTCCACCCGTTCCACACGGCAGGAGTCAACCGTGACGCAGAACCCACCCCCCGGCTGGCAGCCCGGAGGCCCCCAGCAGCCGCCGCAGGCGCAGCAGCCCTGGCAGCAGAGCGGCCCGCCGCGCCGCAGGGTCAGCCGAAGAAGAAGTCGAAGGTCCCCCTCGTCGTCGCCGGCATTCTCGCCCTGGCGCTGATCATCGGCGGTGTGTACTTCGGTCTCAGCTTCTTCCGCGGCTCGTCCCCGGCCGCGGCGCAGGGCCTGCCCTCCGACGTCGTGGTCGCCGTCGAACTCAACCTCGCGCCGGCCGCCGCCGACCAGCTGGCGCTGGCGCGCATCGTCAACAAGTTCCCGGTCGATGACCAGATGTCTGAGACCGACAACTACAAGGAAGCCCTGTGGAACCTCCTGCCCGACGACGCTGACGCCCCGCCGTTCTCCGAGATCGAGCCCTGGCTGGGCGACTCCGTGGCCATGGGCTTCCGCGAGAACGCGCTGACTTCCAGCGCCTCCGGAGACCGCTTCATCCTGGCGATCGAGACCAAGGACAAGGGCAGGGCCGTGGCCTTCGCCGCGGCGGAGTTCGGCGACGACACGCAGGTCTTCTTCGTCGACGACATCATGGTCGTCGCGGACGCTTCCGACTCAGTGACCGCCGATTCGATCCAGGCGGCTCCGTTGGCCGATGACGAGGAGTACCAGGCAGACCTCGCCAAGCTCCGCGGCGGCAGCCTCGCCACCGTCTGGTTCGGCTCCGGTGCGGCTGAGATGCTCATCGACGAGGCCGGCGAGACCACGGGCGTGACCCCCACCGCGGACCTGGAGATGCTGCGCGGCATGCACGGCGCCATGGGAGTGAAGGTGGAGGAGAACAAGCTGACCCTCGAGTCGCAGATCAAGACCCCCAACGCCCCGGATGTGGACGTCGACGACGTGCGCGACTTCGCCTCCGCCCTCCCGGGCAACGCGCTGGGCGCCTTCGCGATCGCCACCGCTGAGGAGTCCTTCACCCAGCTGTGGGACGTCGTCCAGCAGGACCCGAGCATGGTACAGGCGGCCAACGACCTGGGCATCACGTCCGCCGCGGATCTCTACGCCCTCATCGGCAAGGAGGTCGGCGTGAGCGTGGCCATGGACGAACAGGCGGGTACGCCCATCATCGGCGCCCGCTTCGTCACGGAGAACCCGGCCAAGCAGAAGGAGATCCTGGACAACCTCAACGAGCTCATGGCGCAGTCCGGCATGGGCGAGGCCCCGTTCACCCTCGAGCAGGATGGCGACGCCGCGTACCTCGCGTTCGGTCAGGGCATCGATGCGGTGCGCAACCCGTCGAGCACGCTCGGCGACTCGGACGCCTACAAGGACGTCGTCGACGGCGACGCCGATTCGGTGTTCTTCGTCGACTTCAACGCCATCAAGCAGCTCTCCTTCTACCAGGAGGCTGTGAGCAGCTCCTCCGATGCGGAGATGGCCAAATGGCTGGAACCGCTCAGGACCATGGGCGGCGTCGCCACCAACGGTGGCGACGACTACAGCACCTCAGAGTTCCACGTCACCTTCAACTGACAACCAGGGGAAGCGCTGATTCGCGGGGCCCTTCTGCCAGCCGTTCGCGGCTGGTCGAAGGGCCCCGCAGCGTGGGGCGCCGGGTAGGGAGCCGGGAGTCAATCAGCGCTTCCCTAGGAACCTGCGGCTTCGCGAACGACGGTGCCCTTCGCGTGCGCCGCGTCCCGGAGCTGCTCCTGGAAGTCCAGCATCCGCTCGGTGAGGGCCTTGTCGCCCACGCAGAGCATGCGTACGGCCAGCAGGCCGGCATTGCGGGCGTTCCCGATCGCCACCGTGGCGACGGGGACGCCCGCCGGCATCTGCACGATGGACAGCAGCGAATCCATGCCGTCGAGGTACTTCAACGCCACCGGCACACCGATCACGGGCAGCGGGGTCAGCGACGCGAGCATGCCGGGCAGGTGGGCGGCGCCGCCGGCACCGGCGATGATCACCTTGATCCCCCGCTCGTGGGCCTCACGCCCGTAGCGCACCATGTCCTCCGGCATCCGGTGGGCGGAGACCACATCTGCCTCGTAGGCGATGCCGAACTCGGCCAGCGCATCAGCGGCGGCCGACATCGTGGGCCAGTCGGAATCCGACCCCATCACGATCGAGACGAGCGGCTCAGGCATCGGGATCTCCCATCAGGTAGTTGGCGGCGTGCCGGGCGCGGCGCCGCACGTCGTCGACATCCGTGCCGAGGCACGTGACGTGGCCCACCTTACGGCCGGGCTTGACCTCCTTGCCGTAGAGGTGCACACGCGCCTCCCGGTCACGGGCGAAGACGTGCTGCAGCGCGCCGGTGAGGTCCTCCTCTGCGCCGCCCAGCACATTGGTCATCACCACCACCTCGGAGCGCAGCGACGGCGACCCCAGCGGCAGGTCGAGCACGGCCCGCAGGTGGTTCTCGAACTGGCTGGTCAGTGCCCCGTCGATGCTCCAGTGCCCGGTGTTGTGGGGGCGCATGGCCAACTCGTTGACGACGATGCGGCCGTCTCGCGCCTCCATGAGTTCGACGGCGAGCACACCCACGACGCCCAGCTCCGTGGCGATCCGCACCGCCATCTCCTGCAGCCCGGCCGCGACCTCGCCGTCGAGCCCGGGTGCGGGGGTGACGGTCTCGACACAGATGCCGTTGTCCTGGATGGTCTCGCTGATGGGGTAGGCCACCACCTGGCCCGATGGGGAGCGCACCACGATGACGGAGAGTTCGCGGGCGAAGTCGATGAACTCCTCGGCGACGATCCGCACGCGTTCCCCCGCGGAGGTCTCCGGCAGATCCTCGAAGGGCAGGCCGGCCTCGTGGGGTCCGTCGAGCTTCCAGACGCCCTTGCCGTCGTAGCCGCCGCGGGAGGTCTTGGCGATGATCGGCCAGCCCTGCTCCTCCCCGAACGCGGCGAGCGCCTCGGATGTATCGGCGACGGCGAACGCGGGGCAGGCCACCCCCAGCTCCCGCATCCTGGCGCGCATCTCCGCCTTGTCCTGGGCGAAGCGCAGCGCCGCCGAGCCGGGCCGCACCGCCACCTTCTCCGCCAGCGCGTCAAGGTGCCGGGTGGGCACGTGCTCATGGTCGAAGGTGAGCGCATCGGCGCCGTCGACGAAGCGCAGCAGGGTGTCCAGGTCCCGGTAGTCGCCCACGGTGTGGTCCGGGATCACCTGCGCGGCCGAAACGTCAGGCCCTTCGGCCAACAGCCGCACGTCGATGCCCAGCGGGATCGCGGCCTGTTGCATCATGCGGGCGAGCTGCCCGCCCCCGGCGATGGCGAGTGAGTAGCGTCGAGTCACGCCCGCAGACTACTCGTCCGCGTTGGCGTCGGCCTCATGCACGTCGTAGAGCAGGTCGTTGATCGTCACGTGCACCCGCCCGACGGCGGGCACATCCGGCAGCGTCAGCGGCTGCCCGGCGGCCGTCTCCAGGATGAGCGTGCCGCAACCGAGCATCCGGTCCGTCAGCGAGCGCTCGTAGTTGACGTTGTTGATACGCCGCAGCGGCAGATCGTGGCCGGTCTTGTTGATGATGCCGCGCCGCGTCACGATGCGGCGGTCCGTGATGGTGTACGTGGCGGTCAGCCAGCGCAGGAAGGGCAGCAGCGCCGCGAAGATGAACACGATGAGGAACACACCCACCGCCACGTACGTGCCCCACGGCTGCCAGGAGGGTGGGAGCAACGCGATGGTGAAGCCCAGCGCGGCGCCCATCAGGATGAGCACCAGCGCGGGCACGATGAGCGCCTTGGCATGCGTGCGCATGGACAGCACCACGTGCTCGTCGCGGCCGAGTTGGTCCGGTGAGATCGCCATGGGATCAGTCTGGCACGCCGGGGGGACTATCCGAGCCGCGCGTGGATCACATCTCCCACTGCGAACGTCTGGACACCCGTCGCGGTGGCCACCTGGAGGCGGCCGAACTCGTCGACGCCCCGGCCCGTCCCCTCGACGGTGTGCTCCCCGTCGACCACCACGCGCAGCTGCGCGCCGATCGAGGCGCAGCGCGCCGCGTACTCGTCGCGCAGCGTGCTGGTGAGCTGCCAGGCGGCGTAGTGGCGGGCGAAATGGTTGAGCACCCCGGCCACCACCCTGCTCTGATCCGTGTCCATACCCTCCAGCATCAGGGACGTGGCGGTGGGCACCGGCAGTTCATCCTCGGCGAGGGTCACGTTGATGCCGAGCCCCACCACGGCGCGCGCCCCGTCGGGCTGCTCGATGCGCTCGGAGAGGATGCCGCACACCTTCCGCCCGCCGATCAACACGTCGTTGGGCCACTTGAGGCTGATGCGCGCCGGATCGGGCGCGAGTTCGGCCAACGCGGAGGACACCGCCATGCCCGCCAGCAGCGAGAGCCAGCCCCAGTGCTGGAACTCCGGCCGCGGCTTGAGCAGCATCGACAGGGAGATCGAGGAACCGCGGGGCGAGACCCACTGCCGGTCGAGCCGCCCCCGGCCGGCCGTCTGCTCCATCGCGACCAGCGCGACGCCCTCCCCCTCGCCCGCGTGCGCCCGCTCAGAGAGGTCCGCGTTGGTGGAACCGGTGGACTCCACCACCTCCACTCTGGTGAACGGGGTCCCCGGGTGGAGGAGGGTGCGGATGCGCTGGGCGTCGGGCAGGTGAGCGGTCACCCGCCCCATCGTAGGGACCCCGCGGGACCGCGCGCCGAAGAGAAACATGAGCAACCCGATTGAGCGATAGCGAACCCCGCTATGGTGAGCCCCATGGAGATCGACATCCACACCACTGCCGGTCGGATCGCGAATCTCGGAGTGCGCATCGATGAAGCCGTGCACGCCGGTTCTGCCGCAGCAGTTGAGAAGCAGCATGCCAAGGGCAAGATGACGGCCCGCGAACGCGTCATGGCCCTTCTCGACGAGGGGTCGTTCGCGGAATTCGACCAGTTCTCTCGCCACCGCACCAGCGCCTTCGGAATGGACGCCCGCCGCCCCTTCGGCGACGGCGTCATCACCGGAACCGGGTCCATCCATGGCCGCCCCGTGTGCATCTTCAGCCAGGACGTGACCATCTTCGGTGGCGCGTTGGGCCAGGTGTACGGCGAGAAGATCGTCAAGATCCAGGACTTCGCCATGAAGACCGGCGTCCCGTTGATCGGCATCAACGAGGGCGGCGGGGCCCGCATCCAGGAGGGCGTGGTCTCGCTCGCGCTGTACGGCGAGATCTTCAAACGCAACACCGTCTCCTCCGGCGTGATCCCGCAGATCTCGCTCATCATGGGCGCAGCCGCAGGCGGCCACGTGTACGGGCCCGCGCTGACGGATTTCGTGGTGATGGTGGACAAGACCTCGCAGATGTTCATCACGGGCCCGGAGGTCATCAAGACCGTCACCGGCGAGGACGTCTCCATGGAGGAACTCGGCGGCGGCCGCACCCACAACACCAAATCCGGCAACGCGCACTACCTCGCCGCGGACGAGAACGACGCCATCGAGTACGTGCGTGACCTGCTGAGCTACCTGCCGCAGAACAACCTCGAGGATCCCCCGGTGTGGGACGACGATGAGGTGGACCTCACCATCACGGACCACGACCGCGAACTCGACCGGCTGATTCCGGATTCGGCGAACCAGCCCTACGACATGCGCGAGGTCATCCGCAACGTGCTCGACGACGAGGAGTTCCTCGAGGTCATGCCGCTGTTCGCCGGCTCGATCATCGTGGGCTTCGGCCGCATCGAGGGGCGCTCCATCGGTATCGTGGCCAACCAGCCCACCGTGTTCGCCGGCTGCCTCGACATCGACTCGGCGGAGAAGGCCGCCCGCTTCGTGCGCACGTGTGACGCGTTCAATATCCCCGTGCTCACCTTCGTCGACGTGCCGGGCTTCCTCCCCGGCGTCGGCCAGGAACACAACGGCATCATCCGCCGCGGCGCCAAACTGATCTACGCCTACGCCGAGGCCACCGTCCCGCTGCTGACCGTCATCACGCGCAAGGCCTACGGCGGCGCCTACGTCGTCATGGGCTCCAAGCACCTGGGGGCCGATATCAACCTGGCCTGGCCCACGGCACAGATCGCCGTCATGGGCGCCCAGGGCGCGGTCAACATCCTGTACCGCAAGCAGTTGGCGGCCGCCGAGAACCCCGAGGAGGAGCGCGCGCGCCTCATCCAGGAGTATGACGACGAGCTCACCAACCCGTATGTGGCCGCGGACCGCGGCTACGTGGACCAGGTCATCTACCCGCACGAGACCAGGGCCCAGGTCATCCGGGCGCTGCGCCTGCTGCGCTCGAAGCGCGAGGTGCTGCCCCCGAAGAAGCATGGGAACATTCCCCTATGACCGACGCGCTGCAGTTCACGAAGGCCAACCTCACCGACGACGAGGTGGCCGCCGTCACAGCGGTGCTGGCCGCCGCGTCGCGTCGGGATACGCTGCGCTCGGCCGACGACCGCCCTCTGGCGGGCGGGTGGAAGTCCTACTACCGCACGGTGCGCAGCCCGTTGATCACCGGCCGCGAAGCGTGGCGTACGTTCCACCGCATGTGATCAGATGCGGGTGATCCTTGCATCGAAGTCGCCGGCGCGGCTTCAGGTTCTGCGCAACGCCGGGCTCTCTCCCGAGGTGATGGTCTCGGGCTACGACGAGAGCCAGATCGTCGACGTCATGCCCCCTCGCCTGGCCGCAAGGCTGGCGGAGGAGAAGGGGCACACCGTCGCCTCCCAGGTCGTCGGTGACTTCGTGCTGTTCGCGTGCGACACCGTCCTGGAGTTCGAGGGGCGGGCGCACGGTAAGCCTGGTTCCGTCGAGGCGGCCACCGAACGCTGGCGGCGGATGCGCGGCCACGAGGGCCTGCTGCACACCGGCCATTACGTGGCCGTGAAGCAGGGCGAGCGGTACACGGAACAGACCCGGGTGAGGTCCACTGTGGTGCGCTTCGCCGACCTCACCGATGAGGAGATCGATGCCTACGCCGCCACCGGAGAACCCCAGCGGGTGGCCGGCGGCTTCACGATCGACGGGCTGGGCGGCGCGTTCGTCACGGCCATCGAGGGCGATCCGTTCAACGTCTCGGGCATCTCACTGCCGCTGGTGCGGCAGATGGTCATCGACGCCGGCGTCCCCTGGCATTCCCTGTGGACCTCATCCGTTGCCGGAACATAGACGACCCAGCCTGGTGCCGGAGACCGCATCCGTCAGCTGCCGCTGAGGTCCCAGGTGATGACGTCACCGAAATCGGCCGGCTGGTAGCGCACCGACGCCCAGGCCAGATCGGGGTTGCCGTGCCCGACTGCGATCCAGCCGGTGTTGCACTCCCCCACCTGCAGCTGCTTCTCCTCGTAGGCGGGAGTGAACTCGGAGCTGGCCTCGAACTCGCTCACGGGCAGGAACTGCACGTCCTCGGGCAACTGGGTCTCGCCGTCGTAGACGCCGAAGCGCCACGGGTCGGCGCTGACGCGGGTGGTGCCGTCGTCGTTCGCGTCAGGGTGCTCCGCGACGTAGCAGACGTTGACCTCGATGGCGGCCGCCGTGGTGTCGTCGTTCGATTCCCGGCCTAGCATCGTCACGTCGAAGTACTGCGTCTGGGCGGTCTCCCCCGGCTGGAGCGTCTCCTCGACGGGGCCGGTCGGCCGCTCAGCCCCGCCGTCCGCAGGGGGCTCCTCGGACGTGGACGGGTCGGGAGCCGCGGTCTCGTCCGCGGTGGCTTCGGACGTCGGCCCGGGCGCTTCGGTTGCTGTGTCGGCGGTCGGTTCGGTGCCGTCATCCGTCGCCGTGGGCTCCACCGTGACGGTCTCGGTGGCAGGGTCTGTGGGGGTTTCCGGCGTGCAGCCCACGATGGGGGCGATGAGCATGCCCGCGGCCAGGGCCGCGATGGAGGGACGTCGGAAGACAGCAGTCACTCGATGCTTTTCCACGTTCTCCATACAAACACAGACGGGGTTCACACCCCCAGCAGCCGGATAGGATCGGGGCATGCAACGGATCGGACTGGCCCTCGTAGCCGCGCTCACCCTCACGGGATGCGGGGCCGCACAGCCGGTCGCACCCACGCCCGCGCCGTCCCCCAGCATCACGGTCAGCGAAGTGCCCGACGGCGGGGTGCTGCTCAGCTCACTCGGCTACTCCCACGCACCGCAGGGCTTCTCCGTGCCGCTGCATTCGGTGATCTCGGATCGGATCGACGCCTACAACAACGTCACCGCCGTGTTCACGGCACCGCCGGGGCAGGACATCGTCGCCTACCTGCGCGCCAACCTGGCAGGCATGGGCTTCGAGATCACCGCGGACAGGAACCAGTCGATGCTGTTCACCGACGGGCACTGGCAGGGCGCCTTCACCACGTCGGGCTCATACGCCGCGCTGTCGTTGCGGACAGACCGGGAGACCCCCGACTAGGCTCGCCTGTATGACGGAGACGTTGGACACTCTGACGGTGCTGCTGTGGGCGGCGATCGGGGCCCTGGCGGGCTTCATCGTCTCGTTCACCATCCGGACCCTGCTCAGGCTGTTCGTGAAACGCCGGGCCCGCAAGCTCGTCATCCGGAGGTTGCGGATCCCGCAACGGATCTTCTTCATCCTGCTGGGCGCCGGCACCGCGGTCGCGTTCGTGACCAGGCCCCGGGTCTTCCGCGGTGCCCCGGAGTGGCGCCCGATCTTCATGCAGGTTTTCCTGATCGTGATGATCTTCGCCACCGCGCTGCTGCTGACCGGCATCGTGCGCACCATCGGCGAGACCCTCCTCAACCGCGACGACGACGCCGAGGAGACGCCCCACTTCCGCAGGGTGCGCACCCAGTTGCAGATCGTCACCCGGGTAGCGCTGGCCGTCATCTGGGTCTGCGCCCTCGCCGGGGCGCTGCTCACCTTCCCTCAGTTCCGGGCGATCGGCGCCTCGCTGATGGCCTCTGCGGGCGTGTTGTCCATCGTCGCCGGTCTAGCGGCCCAATCCTCCCTGTCCAACATCTTCGCTGGCATGCAGATCGCCTTCTCCGACGCGCTGCGCGTAGGCGACCTGGTGGTCTTCGAGGAGCAGATGGGTTCGGTGGAGGAGATCACGCTGACCTACGTCGTCGTCCGCGCCTGGGACGACCGCCGTTGGATCGTGCCCAGCACCTACTTCACCAGCAAGCCGTTCGAGAACTGGACGCGGCGGGAACCCAAGCTGCTGGGCACCGTGGAGTTCGACCTCGACTGGCTGGCCCCCATCGAGGCGATGCGGGTGGAGCTGACCCGCATCGTGCGCACCACCGACCTGTGGGACGGCCGCACGTCGTCGATGCAGGTCACCGAGGCCACCGGGGGGCACGTGAAGGTGCGCGCCGTGGTGTCGGCGGCCACCTCCGGGCAGTTGTGGGATCTGCGGTGTTTCGTGCGCGAGGAGATGATCGCCTGGCTGCAGCACGAGGCCGTCTACGCCCTCCCCCGCACCCGCCTTGAGCCGGAGACCACCACCGCCCCCTCCGTCGAGGAGCGGGAGAGCTTCGTGGACCGGGTCGTGACCGCCCCCTCCGTCGAGGAGCGGGAGAGCTTCGTGGACCGGGTCGTGACCGAATGGGAGCAGGAACAGTCCCTGGAGGAGACCAACGTCATCCCCGTGGTCTCCAATCTGGAGGACACCGAGGAGGACCCTACGCTGCCGAAGTGGCTGCACCAGTGGCTGTCGAACCGGCGCCGCCCCGCCGCGGACATCCGCGGCGAGGAGGAATCTCCGGCGGAGACCACCCTGTCCTCCAGCAGCCCGGAGGCACGCCTCTACTCCGGCTCCCCGGAGGCTGAGGAACGCGACCGGAAGATGTCCGGCCCCAGCGCAGCCGATATGGCGGAGCGGGAGCAGACCGCCGGACGGCGCGACACCTCCACTTAGCGGCTCACCGAGATTTTGGCAACGTTATGGACAACGCGCCCGAGCGATGCTCAGCGCACTAGACTCCGAGGCACAACCGAATCCAGGAGGAGAAGTGGGCAACGTCGCCATCTCAAAGGTTCTGATTGCTAACCGCGGTGAGATCGCTGTGCGCGTCATCCGCGCCGCGCGGGATGCAGGGATCGGCTCCGTAGCCGTCTACGCGGATTCCGATGCAGGATCGCTGTTCGTCAAACTGGCCGACGAGGCCTACGCCCTCAACGGAGCGACCCCGGCTGACACCTATCTCAACATCCCGAAGCTGCTGGCCGTGGCGGAGCGCTCCGGCGCCGATGCCATCCACCCCGGCTACGGCTTCCTCGCGGAGAACGCCGAGTTCGCACAGGCGGTGATCGACGCGGGCCTGATCTGGATCGGTCCCCCACCGTCGGCCATCGAGAACCTGGGAGACAAGGTCAAGGCCCGCCACATCGCGCAAAAGGTGGGCGCACCCCAGGTGCCGGGCACCGCTGATCCGGTGGCCGGCGCCGACGAGGTCGTCGCCTTCGCGGAGCAGTACGGCCTACCCATCGCCATCAAGGCCGCCTTCGGCGGCGGCGGCCGCGGCCTGAAGGTGGCCCGCACCATCGAGGAGATCCCGGATCTGTTCGAGTCCGCCACCCGCGAGGCCGTCACCGCTTTCGGTCGGGGCGAGTGCTTCGTCGAGCGTTACCTCGACAAGCCGCGGCACGTCGAGACCCAGTGCCTGGCGGACTCGCACGGCAACGTGGTGGTCGTCTCCACCCGCGACTGCTCGCTGCAGCGCCGCCACCAGAAGCTCGTCGAGGAGGCGCCCGCGCCGTTCCTGACCGACGAGCAACTCACCCTGCTCTACGAATCGTCCAAGGCCATCCTCAAGGAGGCCGGCTACGTGGGCGCCGGCACCTGCGAGTTTCTCGTCGGCACCGAGGGGACCATCTCTTTCCTCGAGGTGAACACCCGCCTCCAGGTGGAACACCCCGTCTCCGAGGAGGTCACGGGCATCGACCTGGTGCGCGAGATGTTCCGCATCGCCGCCGGCGAGGAACTGGGCTACGACGATCCGGAGGTGCGCGGTCACTCCATCGAGTTCCGCATCAACGCCGAGGACGCCGGCCGCAACTTCATGCCGGCACCGGGCACGCTGACCAAGTGGCACGCACCGTGCGGCCCCGGCGTCCGCGTGGACGAGGGGTACCACGCCGGTATGACCGTGCCCGGCGCGTTCGACTCCCTCGTGGCCAAGCTCATCGTGACCGGCGCAACCCGCGATGAGGCCATCGCCCGCTCCCGTCGCGCGCTGACTGAACTCGTGATCGAGGGCATGCCCACCGTCGTGCCGTTCCACAAGGTGGTGCTCGATGATCCGGCCTACGCGGCGCCGGACGGCAACTTCGCGGTCCACACCCGCTGGATCGAGACCGATTTCTCGACGCAGATCCCGGCCTACACCGGCTTCCTCGGCGAGGAGGACGATCAGGAGGAGCCCGAGGTCATCACTGTCGAGGTCAACGGCAAGCGCGTCCAGGTGAAGCTGCCCGGCGGGTTCGGCGGCGGCCGCCCGGCGTCGGCGAAATCGGCCAAGAAGCCCACCAAGCGGGACCGTGGCGGCTCGCGCGTCTCGGCCCCCAGCGGCAACGCGTTGACCTCGCCCATGCAGGGCACGATCGTCAAGGTCACCGCTGAGGAGGGCCAGCAGGTCAGCGAGGGCGACACGATCGCGGTCATCGAGGCCATGAAGATGGAGCAGCCGCTCAACGCGCACCGCGACGGCGTGATCGTCGGCCTCTCCGTGGAGGCCGGCCAGGCCGTCACCGCCGGCGAGCAGCTCTGCGAGATCGTCGACGCCGAGTAGTACGTTTCCACCAGGCACGATGCCGGCGACGCCCACGCGTCGCCGGCATTGCGCTGTCTACTGCGGCGCTTGGGCCGCGGGCATATCCTTGGACGCACCACAATCTGCTCTGGAGGACGCGTGTTCGTCAGTTTCTTTTCACTCTTCGTGATCATAATGATCGTCTCCGTCGTCATGAGCGTGGTCTCGCGGAGCGGCAACTCCCAGATCAACGGTCGCTACTACGACAACCGCCAGCTCGACCCACGGCGCTACCCCGGGGCCGGGCCCCACGAGCAGTTCTACGGCCCGCCCCAGATCGGCTACGGGCCGGCGCAGCCGGGCTACGGCCCCCAGGCCGGCTACGGCCAGCAGGCGGGGTACGGCCAGCCGTACGGTCAGGGCTTCGATCCCGCGGCGCAGCAGCCCGTGACCGAGGCCGCGCTGTCGGCGATCAACAGCGACATCACCACGTTCGGTGACCAACTGCGCGATCTGGACCTGGAGGTGGTGGGCCGCACGCTCACCCCCGAGGCCCAGGCAGATTACAGCAAGGCCCTCGACGCCTACGACGGCGCCAAGCACCGCGCCGAGCACGCCCGCAGCAACGCCGACATCAAGCGGGTGGCGCGCATCCTGGAGGAGGGCCGCTACAACATCGCCTGCGTCAAGGCCCGCGTCAACGGCCAGCCCCTCCCGGAGCACCGCCCGCCGTGCTTCTTCGACCCGGCGCACGGCACCTCCGTCGAGAACGTCCAGTGGGCCCCTCCCGGCGGCGCGACGCGCGAGGTGCCCGCCTGCGCGGCCGACGCGCAGCGCGTGCGCACCGGCCACGACCCGTCGATCCGCATGGTGCCCAACCGCCAGATGGTGCCGGTCCCCTACTGGGAGGACCCGCGACAGGCCGCCTGGGCGCAGGGCTACTACGGCCGCTACTACGGCGATCCGGCCATCCGTCAGATCACCACCGGCGCCATGATGATCGGCGGTTTCTCCCTTCTCATGGGCCTCCTCGACGAATGAGGATCGGCCCCTGAGCGTCGGACGAGCGCGGGGCACCGTGTGGCCGCCTTCGGCATGGGCGGCGAAGGCCCCCATCAGAGACTGCGGAAATCCACAGGGCCACTAGCGCCAGAATCACGCTGCGGGCGCCCTTCGTCACCGCTGGCTCGTTCCTCGCCTGCGACGCTCAGGGTCCGGGTTGTGGGAAGTACACAAGCCCGAGCGCACTTTTCCTGAAGAGACACGCAGGTCTCCTCGGAGGGTCCGGGAGTAACGTCGGCAGTAACCTACGCGACCGTAGGTTTCGTGTTGAGGAGAGCCGCATGTCAACCGCCACCGAGAAGATCCGCACCGCCCGCGACCTCCTGCTCAGCCTCGAAGGCCGGGGCGACGAGGCCCGCGCCAGGTTCGAGTGGCCCCAGATCAGCGGCCCGTTCAACTGGGCGATCGACTGGTTCGACGCCATCGGGCGCGACCGCGACGACCTCGCACTGTGGATCCGCGACGAGGACGGCTCCGACGAGCGCTACTCCTACGGGGACCTGGTGACCCGCTCCGACCGGCTGGCCTCCTGGTTCACCGCGCAGGGCGTCGGCAAGGGCGATGCGGTGATGCTGATGCTCGGCAACCAGGTGGAGTTGTGGGACGCGATGCTCGCGGTGATGAAGATCGGCGGCATCATCCTGCCCACCGCGCAGGCGCTGCAACCGTTCGACCTGGCGGACCGGGTGGAGCGCGCCGGAATCCGCGCCGTGCTGGCCAACCCCGTCGACGAGCCGAAGTTCGACGACATCGAGGGCCTCACCTTCATCACCACCGGCGAGGCGCACGGCCGGTGGCTGAGCATGGCGGAGGCGGTCCGCTCCCCCGCCGAGCCGCGCAAGGTGGTGACCGACGCGGGGGATCCGGTGTTGTATTACTTCACCTCCGGCACCACCAAGGACCCGAAGCTGGTGGCGCATACGCAGCTGAGCTACCCCGTCGGCCACCTGTCCACGATGCACTTCATCGGCGTGCGCCCCGGTGACGTGCACCTCAACATCTCGTCGCCGGGCTGGGGCAAGCACGCCTGGTCCAGCTTCTTCTCCCCGTGGTTGGCCGAGGCCACGGTGTTCTCCTACAACTACACCCGCTTCGACGCCGCCACGATACTGCGCGAACTCGAGGGCGCGCAGGTCACCACGTTCTGCGCGCCGCCCAGCGTATGGCGGATGATGATCCAGGCCAACCTGGGCGAGAAGCCCTCCGCCCTGCGCGACATCGTCGGCGCCGGCGAGCCGCTCAACCCCGAGGTCATTTCAACGGTGCAGAATGCCTGGGGTCTCACGATCCGCGACGGCTACGGCCAGACGGAGACCACCTGCACCATCGGCAACGCCCCGGGCGAGAAGGTCAAGCCGGGCGCGATGGGCAAGATCCTGCCGGGTGTGCGGATCCAGATCATCGACCCCGACACCGGCGAGGAGTCCCGCCAGGGCGAGATCACCCTGCCCCTGGAGCCGTGGCCGTACAACCTGATGTCCGGCTACGTCGGCGGCCACCCCACGGCCGGCGAGGATGAGCGCTACCACTCGGGCGACCTGGTCAGCGTCGACGACGAGGGCTACCTCACCTACATCGGCCGCACCGACGACGTGTTCAAGGCCTCCGATTACAAGATCTCCCCGTTCGAACTGGAATCGGTACTGATCGAGCATCCCGCCGTCGTGGAGGCGGCCATCGTGCCGGCCCCTGACGCGATTCGCGCGGCGGTCCCGAAGGCCTATGTGACGCTCGCGGCGGGCTTCGAGGCGACGGCGGAGACGGCGCTGTCCATCCTGCAGCACGCCAAGGAGCGGCTGGCCCCGTACCTTCGCGTGCGGCGCATCGAGTTCTCCGGGTTGCCGAAGACGTTGAGCGGCAAGGTCCGCCGCGTGGTGCTGCGGGCCCGCGAGCACGACGCCGGCACCGAGATCGTCGACTACCGCTACGAGCAGTTCCCCGATCTCAGAGGATGACCTGACTAGCGGTGCCCCTGAGCGTCGCTGGCGATATGGCTAGCGCAGACGAAAAAAGTCAGAGGTGATCTCTAACGTACAACCCAGGTGCTGGGCACGCCTAGAGGTTTCGACAACGCTCGTAGAACTCGCGGTCTCAACCAGCACAGGGCGTGACGCTCAGGCACCTGCCAAGCGTGAAGGAGTGGCCGGGGCCTCGCGGGGCACGCTCAGGGACCTACTGGGTCATCAGCGGGTCGTCGCGGTTGTGGAGGCGACGCGCGGCCTCGGCCAGCGAGCCGGACATCGACGGGTAGACCGTGAAGGCGTGGCTGAAGTCGTCGACGGTGACCTTCTGCGACACCGCCAGCGACACCGCGTGGATCAACTCGGAGGCACGCGGGGCCACCACGACGCCGCCGATGATGATGCCGGTGGTGGGCAGGCAGAACAGCTTGACGAAGCCGTCGGTGAAGCCCTGCATCTTCGCGCGGGCGTTGGGTGCCAACGGCAGCAGCACGGAGGCGACCCGCACCTCGCCGGCGTCGACCATCTTCTGCGTCACGCCCACCGTGGCGATCTCCGGGGTGGTGAACACGTTGGAGGAGACGGTGCGCAGGTTGAGCGGGGCGACGGCGTCGCCCAGCGAATGCCACATCGCGATACGCCCCTGCATGGCGGCCACTGAGGCGAGCGCGAACACGCCGGTCACGTCGCCGGCGGCGTAGATGTTGCGGGCCGAGGTGCGCGAGACGCGGTCGACGGGGATGTAGCCGTACTCGTTGAGCTGCACGCCGGCCTCCTCCAGCCCCAGACCCGCGGAGTTGGGGATGGCGCCCACTGCGAACAGCGCGTGCGAGCCCTCCACCTCGCGGCCGTCCTCCAGCGTGACGACGACCCCGCCGCCCTGGCGTCGGGCCGCGACGGCGCGGCTCTCAGAAAGGATCTCCATGCCGCGCTGCTCGAAGGCGCGCTGCAACACCGCGGCCGCGTCCTGATCCTCGCCGGGGAGCACCTGCTTGCGGGAGGACACCAGCACGACGTCGCACTCCAGTCCGTCATAGGCGGAGGCGAACTCGGCGCCGGTGACGCCGGAGCCGACCACGATGAGCCGCTTCGGCAGTTCCTTGAGGTTGTAGACCTGCTTCCAGTTCAGGATGCGCTCGCCGTCGCACTGTGCGTCCGGCAGTTCGCGCGGGGTGGTGCCGGTGGCCACCAGCACGATGTCCGCGTCGAAGGACTTCTCGCCCTCTTCCGTGGTGGCGATGACGCGGTTGGGTCCGTCGAGCCGCGCCTGGCCGGAGACCAGGTCGACGCCCTCGCGGCGCAGCTTCGAGGCGATGTCGGAGGACTGGGCGTGGGCCAGCGCGAGGACGCGCTCGTTGACCTCGGCGAGGTCGACGTCGACCACATCCGTGAGGTCTTCGGCCTGGATGTGCAGGCCCAGTTGGCGCGCGTTCTTGATGCGCACCATCACCTCCGCCGTGGCGATGAGAGTCTTCGACGGCACGCAGTCGCTGAGGACGGCAGCGCCGCCGAGGCCCTCGCGTTCGATCAGGGTGACCTCACCCCCCAGCTGATTGCCGACGAGAGCGGCCTCATAGCCGCCGGGTCCACCACCGATGATCACAACCTTGGTCACGGCCCCTATCCTCGCATAGCCGCGCGGAACGTGAGGCCGCTCTATGCTGAAGGGCGTGACTGAAGCATTTGATCTGGCCAATGAGGCCGCACAGTACCTCCGTGACCGTCTGGGCCAGCAGGAGATCGACATCGCGTTGGTCCTCGGCTCCGGCTGGTCCTCCGGCGCCGATGCGCTCGGCGAGCTCGTGGGCGAGCTCGAACTGGGCGACGTGCCGGGGTTCAGCAAGCCCGTCGTCAGCGGGCACGGCGGCAAGCTGCTGCTCGTGCGCACCGCTGGCGGGAAGCTGGCGGCCATCTTCACCGGCCGCACGCACTACTACGAGGGACGCGGGGTCGCCCCTGTGGCGCACGGCGTGCGCACCGCCTCCGCGTGGGGCGCCGAGACGATGGTGCTGACCAACGGCTGCGGCGGCCTCAACCCTGAGTGGGCGCCGGGCACCGTCGTGCTGATCAAGGACCACATCAACCTCACCGGCGACACCCCGCTGGAGGGCGCCAACTTCGTCGATCTGTCCGAGGCGTACTCGAAGCGCCTGCGCGACGTCGCGAGGGACGCCGCGGGCGACCTGCCCGAGGGCGTCTACGTCCAGTTCCGCGGCCCGCAGTACGAGACCCCCGCCGAGGTCCGCATGGCCGGCATCCTCGGCGGCGACCTGGTGGGCATGTCCACCACGCTGGAGACCATCGCCGCGCGCGAGGCGGGCATGGAGGTGCTGGGGCTCTCCCTGGTGACCAACGCCGCCGCTGGTCTGAGCGAGACCAACCTCGACCATGCCGAGGTGCTCCAGACCGGTAAGGACGCCGGCCCGCGCCTGGCCGCTCTGCTCGCCTCCATCGTCGGGAGGCTCTGATGACGGACCTGCTCTCCCGCGCCATCCGCTGGCGCGACATGGATCCTGACCCGGATACGCGCGAGCAGTTGGACCACCTCATCGTCCAGGCCCAGGCCAACGACGAGACGTTCCGCGCCGCCGCCGAGGATGAGCTGGCGCTGGCCTTCGCCGGGCCGCTCGAGTTCGGCACCGCGGGCCTCCGCGGCGCGATCGGCCCCGGCCCCGCCCGCATGAACCGTTCCGTGGTGACGCAGGCCGCGGCAGGCTTCGCCGCGTGGCTCACCGCGCAGGGCCTCGACGGTGGCAAGGTCATCGTCGGCTATGACGCGCGTCACAAGTCGGCCGATTTCGCCGAGGACACCGCCCAGGTGATGGCCGGCGCGGGCTTCGAGGTGCTGTGGGTCACCGAACCCACCCCCACCCCCGTGATCGCGTTCGGCATCCAGCACTTCGGCTGCGCGGCCGGCGTCGTCGTGACCGCCTCCCACAACCCGCCGCAGGACAACGGCTACAAGGTCTACCTGGGCGACGGCTCCCAGATCGTGCCGCCCACCGATGCGGAGATCGCCGCCGAGATCGCCAAGGTCGCCGCCCGCGACTGGACGGACCTCCCCCGCGGTGAGGCGCGCACGGACGTCACCGGCGAACTGCGCGAAGCCTACGTGGCGCGAGCCGCGAGCCTCTACCCCACCCACGCCCCCCGCGACCTGGTCTGGGTGCACACCGCCATGCACGGAGTGGGTTCGGCCACCGTCCGCTCCGCCGTCGAGGCCGTGGCCCTGCCCGCCGGCCACGAGGTGGCGGAGCAGGCCGAGCCGGATCCCAACTTCCCCACCGTCGCGTTCCCCAACCCGGAGGAGAAGGGCGCCATCGACCTGGCCCTGGCCAAGGCCCAGGAGGTGGGCGCAGACGTGGTCATCGCCAACGACCCTGACGCGGACCGCTGCGCGGTGGCCGCCGTCGTGGACGGGCAGTGGCGCATGCTCACCGGCGACGAGCTGGGCTCGCTGCTGGGCGACGACGCCATCCGCCGCGGCGTGCCGGGCATCTTCGCCAACTCCGTGGTGAGCTCCACCGAGCTGGGCCGCATGGCCCGTGCCGCCGGCCGCGAGCACACCACCACGCTGACCGGCTTCAAGTGGATCGGCCGCGTGCCGGATCTCGCCTTCGGCTACGAAGAGGCCATCGGCTACTGCTGCGACTCGCGCGCGGTGCCGGACAAGGACGGCATCACCGCCGCGCTCACCGTGCTGCGGATCGCGGCCGAGCTGAAGGCAGAGGGCCGCACCATCGCGGACCGGCTCAGCGAGATCGCGCAGGCACATGGGCTGACGGCCACGTCACAGTTGTCGGTGCGCGTGGCGGATCTGTCGCTGATCGCCGACGCCATGGCGCGGCTGCGCGGCAACCCGCCGGCCACGCTGCTGGGTGAGCCCGTCGTCGTGGCGGACCTGTCAGAGGGTACGGACAAGCTGCCACCCACCGACGCGATCGAGTTGACGGGTGAGACGGTGCACGTGGTGGCCCGGCCGTCCGGCACGGAGCCGAAGCTCAAGTGCTACCTCGAGGTGCGCCTGGGGCTCGAGGAGTCCCAGGACGTGCCTGCGGCACGGGCGAAGGCGGCGGAGAAGCTCGCGACGCTGCGGCAGGAGATGGCCGCGGCGCTGGGCGTCGACGCTTAAACCTCGCGGCGTTGACGGGTGGGCAGCATGCCGTGCTCCACTCCCCAGAGCACGGCCTGGCTGCGCCGCTCGACGCCCATCTTGCGGTAGGCGGAGCGGATGTAGCTCTTGACGGAGTTGATGCTGAGGTAGCAGGTCTTGGCGATCTCCTCGTTGGTGACGCCCTGCGTGATGAGGCTGACCACCTCTGACTCACGGGCGGACAGGCCTTCCGCGCGCCCGGGCCAGTCTCCGGTGGTGACCTCCTCAGGCACCTGCTGGGGCTCGATCACCTGCTCGCCCCCGTGCACGCGCACCAGAGCGTCGCAGAGGGTCTGCGCGTCGACGGCCTTGGAGACGTAGCCGTGCGCCCCGGCCTCAATGGCCTTGTCCACCTGAAAGGGCTCCACGTTCCAGGTGTAGAGCACCAGGCGACCGTACTTCCCGTTGCGGACCAGGCGGCCGAGATCGTCGTGGGCGTTGCGCTGGCCGAAGGCGTCGAAGAGCACCAGGTCCACGCTTCGCTTCGGGTCTGCCATCGTGTCCAGTTCCACGAGGCTGAGGCGCCGGTCGTGCGCCAGCAGTTGCGCCACGCCTTCAACGACCACTGGGTAGTCGTTGACGATGGCCACGGAGATGGGGCTGGACACTTCTTGCACAGTGAAACAATACCCACTCTCACCCGACATCGTCGCCAGGGGTGTGCGCTGCGCGCCTTCCGCGTTGGGGCCGCTCGGTACCCTGGAATCATGTTGAAGCTGCGCGCCGGTCTCACCGCTCTTCTGCTGGTCCTGTTCACCGCCTGGACGGTGGTGCCCGCGTCCGCAGATGGTGGTGCCCCCATCACCAAATACCACGTGGACGTGAACCTCACCGAACAGGGCGTGGCCCAGGTCAAGGTGGACTTCACGATGGACTTCTCCGTGGTCAACGGCCGCGGCCCCTACTTCCTGTTTCCCACCCAGCAGGAGGGCCAGGGTCAACGCTTCCTCTTCGAGTACTCCAACATCACCGTGGACTCCCCCACGGGCGCGCGCACCGAGACCCAGCGGGAGTCCAACCGCGACGGCTTCCGGCTGCGGATCGGCAACCCCAACGTGGTCAACACCACGCCGCAGGACTACGTCGTGACCTACGACGTGTCGGGCCTCATCGCACCTGACCACCCCCAGTCCGGGCTCGACGAGTTCAACTGGGACGTCATCGGCCCTGCCTGGGAATCGAGCTTCCGCGACGTGCAGGTCACGGTGACCGGCCCCGCCGGCGTCGAGCGGACGGCCTGCTTCTACGGCCCGTACAACGATCAGACGCCCTGCGAGCACTCCTCCAGCGGCAGCACGGCAAGCTTCTCGGTGGCCGCGTTGGATTCCAACACCCCCATGCAGGTGGTGACAGGCTTCCCCGCCGGCACCTTCCCCGGCGTCACTCAGAACGTGGAGGAGATCGTCAACCCGTTCGAACTGACCCCCGCCACGGGCGCGGTCACCGGCGCCGGCCTTCTGCTGGCCATTGGCGCCATCCTGGGCGTGCGCCGTCGGCACACCCGAGATGAGGTTTTCCTCGGCCTCACCCCCGGCCTGACGCCCGCAGCCGGGGAAAAGGGCAACGTCGGCCCGCAGCGCGGCAAGGCCCCCGTCACGGTGCAGTTCCACCCGCCGAAGGGCGCCACGCCCGGCGAGATCGGCACGCTGATCGACGCCACGGCGGACAACGTGGATGTCTCGGCCACCATCATCGACCTGGCGGTGCGCGGCTACCTGCAGATCGAATCCGATGGTCGCAAGGACTTCACCCTCTACGCCACCACGCCCCCGCGCGGGGACCAGTTGCTGCCCTACGAGCAGAAGCTGCTGGCCAACATCTTCAAGGGTCAGCCGGTGCGCCGTTCCCGCGAGCTGAGCAAGGCGAAGTTCCAGTCCGTGCTGCCAGACGCCCGCCAGGGCCTGTACGACGCCGTGGTGGCGAAGGGGTGGTTCAAGAACAACCCGCAGGCCGCCCAGATGGTGCCCATTGTCATCGGCGTCCTGATCCTTCTCACCGCCCTGGGCATGGGCTTCTTCCTCGGCTCCTTCGGTTGGGGCCTGCTCGCCATCCCGCTGGCCGTGTTCGGCATCGGCCTGATGGTGATCTCCGGCGGGTTCCGCAAGCGCACCGCCACCGGCTCGGCCTACCTGGCGCAGGCCAAGGGCTTCGAGTTGTACCTGCGCACCGCGGAGAAGGAGACGCTCCGGTTCGAGGAGAACGAGGACATCTTCTCCAAGTACCTCCCCTACGCCATCGTGTTCGGCGTGGCCGAGCGCTGGTCCAAGCTGTTCGCCCAACTGGGCGCCGAGGGCATCTACCAGGCCGACACCTCCTGGTACATCGGCGCGGATCTCATGCATGGCTACTACTTCGCCAGCGCCATGAACAACATCACCCACTCGTTCAGCGACGTGATGAACCAGGCCCGGATGGACGGCATGAGCCAGGCCACCGGCGGCTCGTCCGGCTTCTCGGGCTTCAGCGGCGGCGGTGGCTTCGGCGGCGGTGGCGGTGGCAGCTGGTGACCGGCGATATGATGCGTGACCATGGCGCGCACCCTGGTACTGATCGCTGGCCCCTCCGGCAGCGGGAAGTCCCGCATCACCACGCAGGCTGCCGACGGTGAGCGCGTCGTCGCGCTCTCCCTCGACGACTTCTACCTCGACCTCGGCCATCCAGGCCTCCCCATGGCCCCCACCGGCATCCCTGATTGGGACGACGTGGCGTGCTGGGACCTGGAGTACGCCGTCGAGACGCTGCGGGTGCTGCTGACCGAGGGCCGCGCCGAGCTACCCGTCTACGACATCTCGCAGTCCCGCCGGGTGGGCACCCGCACGCTGGACATCACCAACGCCGAGGTAGTCCTGGCCGAAGGGATCTTCGCCATCCAGGCCTTCGCCGCCGCGCGGGCGGCGGGGCTCCCGGTGACCGCGCTGTGGCTGGACCGCCGCCGGGCCGCCAACTTCGTGCGCCGCCTCAGCCGCGACCTGAAGGAGCACCGCAAGCCCCCGCTGGTGCTGCTGCGCCGTGGCGTGGCGCTGTACCACGCCGAGCCCGCCCTGCGTCGGCAGGCCCTCGAGGCGGGCTTCACGGGCATGTCGATGAAGAAGGCGCTGGCCTCGGTGCGTCGACGATGACCCCGGTTGCCACCGGCTGATCCGGCTCGGCTACTGTCGAGGTATGACCGCCGTACTAGACCGACCGGCCGCAGCGACGCACCGGCCGAGCACCTTCGCGCTCAAACAGGTCATGGCCGTCACCGGCGTCGTGTTCGTGGCCTTCGTGGTGGTCCACATGATCGGCAACCTCAAGGTCTACGGCGGCCAGGCATCCCTCGACGGCTACGCGACGTGGCTGCGCGAGGTGGGCTATCCCCTCATCCCGCATAAGGGCGTGCTGTGGGCGCTTCGCGTCACCCTCCTGGTCAGTCTCGTCGCGCACGTCTGGGCGGCCGTGACCCTCTGGCTCCGGGGACGTGCCGCGCGTGGACGGCACCGCCGTCGGGCCATGCCGCGGCCCATGGCGTGGGGCGCGCGCACCATGCTGCCCGGCGGCGCGGTGATCCTGATCTTCATCGTGGTGCACCTGCTCGATCTCACGATCGGGGCCATCGTGGCACCTGACTCGTATTCCCACATGGGCCCCGACGGGCTGATCCCCGCCTACGCGAACCTGGTGGCCAGCTTCTCCCGACCCTGGATGGCCGCGTTCTACACCTTCACCATGCTGGTGATCGGCGTGCACGTGTGGCACGGCTGGCGCACGCTGCTGCAGGACTGGGGTGTCACCGGCCGGAGGTTCCGCGCCGCGTGGGCCACCGTCGGGGCGCTTCTCGCGCTGGCGATCGTCCTGGGCAACGCCGCCATCCCGGTGCTCGTGCTGGTGGGGGTGATCGCGTGATCCTCGACGCGCGCACCCCCGCCGGCAACCCCGCCACCGCCTGGGCGCGCCGGGTGGCCGAGTACCGCCTGGTCAGCCCCGCCAACCGGCGGAAGATGACCGTGATCGTGGTGGGCACGGGCCTGGCCGGCGCCGGCGCTGCCGCCGCGCTGGGAGAGCTGGGCTACAACGTCGAATGCTTCACCTTCCATGACGCGCCACGGCGGGCGCACTCGGTCGCGGCGCAGGGCGGCATCAACGCGGCCCGGGCGCGGAAGGTCGACGGCGACTCCCTGGCCCGCTTCGTGACCGACACCATCAAGGGCGGCGACTTCCGCGGCCGCGAGGCCGACGTCGTGCGGCTCGCCTCGGAATCCGTGCGGGTCATCGACCACCTCCAAGCCATCGGGGCACCCTTCGCCCGCGAGTACGGCGGCCAGCTTGCCACCCGTTCGTTCGGCGGCGTGCAGGTCTCGCGCACCTACTACACGCGCGGCCAGACCGGCCAGCAACTGCAGGTGGCCGCCGCGCAGGCGCTGCTGCGGCAGGTCGCCCGCGGCACCTTGAACCTCCACACTCGCACCGAGATGCTGGACCTGGTCGTCGCCGACGGCAGGGCGCAGGGCATCGTCAGCCGCAACCTGGTCACCGGCGAGGTGTCCTTCACGCCCGGCCACGCCGTCGTGCTGGCCACCGGCGGCTACGGCTCGGTGTACTTCCACTCCACGCTGGCGGTCAACTCCAACACCACCGCCACCTGGCGGGCACACCGCCGCGGCGCGCTGTTCGCCAGCCCCTCGTTCGTGCAGTTCCACCCCACCGCACTGCCGGTGAGTTCTGCGTGGCAGTCGAAGACCACGTTGATGAGCGAGTCGCTGCGCAACGACGGCCGCATCTGGGTGCCCGTGCTACCCGGCGACACCCGTCCGCCGGGCGAGATCCCCGAGGCCGAACGCGACTACTACCTCGAGCGCCGCTACCCCGCCTTCGGCAACCTCACCCCCCGCGACATCGCCTCGCGCGCCGCCCGCGACGAGATCGAGGCCGGCCGCGGCGTCGGGCCGTTGAAGAACTCCGTGTACCTCGACTTCCGCGACGCCATCGCGCGGCTGGGTAGGGCCACCATCGAGGAGCGCTACGGCAACCTGTTCGAGATGTACGTCGACGTCACCGGCGAGGACCCGTACACCGAGCCCATGCGGATCGCGCCGGGTGCGCACTTCACCATGGGCGGGCTGTGGAGCGACTATGACCAGATGACGACGATCCCCGGCCTGTTCGTCGGCGGCGAGGCGGGCAACAACTACCACGGCGCCAACCGGCTGGGCGCGAACTCGCTGCTGAGCGCCTGCGTCGACGGCTGGTTCACGCTGCCGCTGAGCGTGCCCAACTACCTGGCGGGCCTCGCCGGCAGCGCCCCCATGGATCTGGACGCGCCGGAGGCGGTCGCCGCCATGCGCGAGGTCAACGCCCGCATCGAACGGCTCAGCACCAACGACGGCACCGTGCGCCCCGTGGAGTTCCACCGCCGGCTGGGCGAGATCCTCTACCGCGGCTGCGGGGTCTCCCGCGCCGAAGCCGGGCTGCGCGAGGCCCTCGGTGCGGTGCGGGGGCTGCGCGAGGAGTTCTGGCGCGACGTGCGCGTTGCGGGGGCGGCGGACCGCCTCAACCAGGAGTTGGAGCGCGCCGGTCGCGTGGCTGATTTCCTAGAGCTGGCCGAGGTGATGGTGCTCGACGCGCTGGACCGCACCGAATCCTGCGGCGCACACTTCCGCGAGGAATACGCCCTGCCCGATGGCGAGGCCGCCCGCGACGACGAGAACTGGTGCAACGTCTCCGCGTGGGAGACCACCGCGGACGGCGACCACATCCGGCACCTGGAGGAACTGAGCTTCGACCTGGTGCCGCTGGCTGTGAGGAATTACCGATGAGGGTTGAGATCGAGGTCTGGCGGCAGGATTCGCCAGAGGCCGAGGGCCGCTTCGAGACGCACGTCGTCGAGGACGCCACGCCCGAGATGAGCCTGCTGGAGCTGCTCGACCGGCTCAACGACCAGCTCGCCGAGGGCGGCGTTGAGCCGATCCAGTTCGAGTCTGACTGCCGCGAGGGTGCCTGTGGGGCGTGCGGCGTCACAGTCAACGACACGCCGCACGGTCCGGTGCCGCAGACCCCGTCGTGCCGCCAGCATCTTCGGGCGTTCGGCAACGTCACGAAGCTGCGAATCGAACCGCTGCGCTCAGCCGCGTTCCCCGTCGTGCGGGACCTGGTGATCGACCGCTCCTCCCTGGACCGGCTGATCCAGGCCGGTGGGCATGTCGACGTCATGACGGGCACCGCTCCGGACGCCGACGACGTGCTCATCGGCCACGACGACGCGGAGCTGGCGCTGGACTTCGCCGCCTGCATCGGCTGCGGCGCCTGCGTCGCGGCCTGCCCCAACGGGGCGGCGCACCTGTTCGCCGGCGCAAAGCTCGCGCACCTGGCGCTGCTCCCCCACGGCAAACAGGAACGCGGCAGGCGAGCCAAGGCCGTCGTCGATCAGCTCGACGGCGAGTTCGGCCCGTGCTCCAGCTATGGGGAGTGCGTCGAGGTCTGCCCGGCGGGGATCCCGCTGACCGCAGTGGCCGCGGTCCACCGCGAAAAGCTTCGCGCCGCTTTCCGCGGCCGCGCTAGTTGACCCCCGCACGCTGGTTGAGCCCACGTCGAAACCTCTCAGCATGTTCGACGCCTCGGCCATGTGCCCATCGCGACGGTGCGGTAGATCCGCTCGCGTATCCCCGGACGCTCGGCGTCGAGGTTCTTCTTCGGCCGAATCTGGGGGCCTAGGCCCTCGGTGCTGGACAGAACGCGTGTCGTCGGCACCAGACCGCTGCGTGTCGCGCTCACCGTCGCCGGCACTGTCGTCGGCATCGCCACGCTGGTGGCGGTGCTCGGCCTGACCACCAGCGCCCAAGGCCAGATCGACGATCGGTTCTCGTTTCTGCGCGCCACCTTGCTCGAGATCCAGCCCAAGGACCCCAGCTTCGGCACTGTCGGCTTCACGCCGGAGGGGTTGGCCCGGATCATCCGAATCGACGGTGTCGACTCCGCCGGGTGGACGTGGCAGGTATCGTCGGAGACCCCACTGTGGGTCAGTCGCACGGTGCCCTCCGATGATTTGGGGAAGCCGCCGACCGGCATTCCCGTCCATGCCGCAACGCAGGGATTCCTGGAGTCCAGCAAGGCCACCATGCAATCGGGGCGAGGGTTTGATGCCTTCTGCGTCGAGCATGAATGTCGAGTCGCCGTACTGGGCAAGGTGGCCGCCGAACGACTGGGCGTGACCATGGCTCACCCAGACGTCACGATCTTCATCAACGGCATCGGCTTCCGGGTGATCGGCATCATCGACGACATGTCCCGAAACACCTCGCTGCTCGGTGCAGTCACCATCCCCAGCACCACCGCCGTGGCCTTGTGGGGGTCGCAGGAGAACGCCTCCTCATGGATGACCGTCGATACGAGGATTGGCGCTGCCGCAGTCGTCGCCGAGCAGGCCCCCTATGCGCTGCGGCCGGAGAACCTGGACGCCTACAACGTCATCACCCCGCCTGATCCACGCCAACTCCAGGCGACGATCGGGGCTGACCTCGGCAGTCTCTTCCTCGTGCTCGCCGGGATCACGCTGCTCGTCGGGGCATTCGGCATCACCAACCTCACGACCGTGTCCGTCATGGAACGCGTCCCCGAGATCGGGCTCCGTCGAGCTCTGGGCGCCACGCCCGGGCACATTGCGGCCCAGTTCGTGGGTGAGTCCAGCCTGCTCGGGCTCATCGGTGGGCTGATCGGTTCACCGCTGGGCATCGCGGTCGTCGTCGCCGTGTGTGTTGTGCGGGAATGGACTGCGCTCCTGCCGCCATCGCTGCTGGCCACTCCTGCGTTCGGCCTCATCATCGGCCTTCTCGCAGGCCTCTACCCAGCGTGGCGGGCGGCCCGCATGGAACCAGTGGCGGCATTGCAGCGTTAGGCATCCCCAGGCTCGAGACCGCCTTCCTGGCCAGCGTTCCCTGAGCCAGCCGCCTACGGCTGGCCGAAGGGGCAGACCACGAGCAAATGGATGGGGTCACGCATTCCATGACATGGTTACTCGGCGTGTCGCGCCCGTGACCCCATCCATTTGCTCGTGAAGACGTCCAAGCCGGGGGAATGGATGTCGGCCGCCCGACCCAGGCGCCTGCGCCACGTCTGTTTCCTGAGCCAGCCGCCTGCGGCTGGTCGAAGGGCCCGTCGACGACGTCCCTCGATACACCGCACGGACCATGCTGTCTCCGGTACAACCCGGCACCCGTGCGGCACTCGGGACTCGTGGCCCTTCGACCTGCCCGGCTCCTTCGTCGCGGGGGCAGGCTCAGGGCACGAGCAACTGGCTCAGGGAACGGGGTCGGCGATGGGGGCCCACGCGGGGCCGGTCTCGCCCAGCTTCTCGTCGAGCTTCGCGAACAGCGGCGTGGGCTTGCTCAACGGCGCGCCGGGGACGATCGGGCGCGGCTCCCACACCGCCTGCTGGGCCGCGTAGTCGCCCTGGAGCGTGGGGTAGGTCAGGTCGCCGTCGGTGACCTCGACGATCTCGGGCTGCGCCGCCCAGACCCCTTCGTTGCCCAGCGCCTCGAAGATCTTCTGCGCCGCATGCGGCAGGTACGGGGTGAGCAGCGTGTTGCAGTCGGAGACCACCTGCAACACCACGTGCAGGATGGTGTCGCGGCGAGCCGGGTCCTCCTTCAGCTTCCACGGCTCCATGTCCGACATGTACTTGTTCGCCAAACCGACGATCCGCATCGCCTCGGTGATGCCAGCCTTGAAGCGGCGCGCCGCGATGTGCTCGCCGACGGTGTCGAACGCAGCCCTAGACGCGTCCAGCAGCGCCACGTCGTCGTCGGTCAACTCCCCCTTCTCCGGGATGGCGCCGACGTTCTTGTGGGCCATGGAGATGGAGCGGTTGACGAGGTTGCCCCACTCGTTGGCCAGCTCGAAGTTGATGCGGCGCACGAATTCCTCCCAGGTGAAGTCCGTGTCCTGGTTCTCCGGGCCTGCCACGGCGATGTAGTAGCGCAGGGCGTCGGGGCCAAACTCCTTGAGGAAGTCGCCCACGAAGATCGAGGCGCCGCGCGAGCTGGAGACCTTCGAGCCCTTCATGGTCATGAACTCGGAGCTGACCACCTCGGTGGGGAGGTTGAGGTCGCCCAGCGACTCGCGGACGGTGCCACCCTCGGTGCCCTGACCGTTGGCGCCCAGCAGGATGCCGGGCCAGATCACGGAATGGAAGACGATGTTGTCCTTGCCCATGAAGTAGTAGCTGCGGGCCGCGTCGTCGTTCCACCACTTGCGCCACGCGTCCGGATCCCCGGAGCGCTTGGCCCATTCGATGGAGGCCGAGAGGTAGCCGATGACCGCGTCGAACCACACGTAGATGCGCTTCATGGGGGCGTCGCGCCAGCCGTCGAGCGGGACGGGCACGCCCCAGTCGAGGTCACGGGTGATGGCGCGCTCGCGGATCTCCTTGAGCAGATTGTGCGAGAACTTCAGCACGTTGGGGCGCCAGTCCTCGCGGCTGTCGATCCACTCTGTGAGCGCCGGCGCGAGTTTGGGCAGGTCGAGGAAGAAGTGCTCGGTCTCGACGAAGTTGGGCGTCTCGCCGTTGACCTTGGACTTAGGATTGATCAGGTCTGCCGGGTCGAGTTGGTTGCCGCAGTTGTCGCACTGGTCGCCGCGGGCGTTGTCGTAGCCGCACAGCGGGCACGTGCCCTCGATGAAGCGGTCCGGCAGCGTGCGGCCCGTTGACGGGGAGATGGCACCCATCTGAGTCTTGGCCACGATGTAGCCGTTCTCGTACAGGGCCGTGAACATCTCCTGGACCACGTGATAGTGGTTGGGCGTGGTGGTGCGGGTGTAGAGGTCGTAGCTGAGGCCCAGGCCCTGCAGATCTGAGACGATCTGGGCGTGGTACTTGTCCGCCGTCTGCCTGGCGGTGAGCCCTTCGGAGTCGGCCTTCACCTGGATGGCGGTGCCGTGTTCGTCAGAGCCGGAGACCATGAGCACGTCGTGGCCGGCCATGCGCATGTAGCGGGAGAACACATCGGAGGGAACCCCGAAGCCCGAGACATGACCGATGTGGCGGGGGCCGTTGGCGTAGGGCCAGGCGACGGCAGCAAGAACGTGACTCATGCGCGCCATCCTATCGCTGCCCGCCCCACCATCCGCTGAGCCGACGACGCCGCAGACGCCAGCATCGAAAGTGAGCGAATCCCGCGCCCATTCCCACCTTGTCGCTCACTCAGGCGACCCTTCCCGCTCACCACGGACCCAAACCTTCACCCCTCCTGCTCACTTCGCTTTATCCTACGAGTCGTCGTAAAATGACCCGTGTGACGTTGAACGCAGCCGGAACAGCATTGGTAAACAACCCCACCGAGTGGGACGGATTCACCGAAGGAAGCTGGTGTGAGCGCATCGATGTGCGCGATTTCGTCCAGCGCAACTACACCCCCTATGACGGCGACGCGGCCTTCCTGGCCGGCCCCACGCAGAAAACCACCGACACGTGGCAGCGCCTCGAGGACAACTACCTCTCCGTCGAGCGCCGCAACCGCGTGTTCGCCGTCGACACCGAGACCCCCGCGGACATCGACGCCTTCCCGGCGGGCTACATCTGGAAGGGCGACGACGTGATCGTCGGCCTGCAGACCGATGTGCCGCTGAAGCGCGCCATGATGCCCTACGGCGGCTGGCGCATGGTGGAGACCGCGCTGCGCGAGGCGGGCGCCAAGCCCGACGAGCAGGTCAAGGAGATCTTCACCAAGTACCGCAAGACCCACAACGACGCGGTCTTCGACATCTACACCCCCCGCATCCGCGCGGCCCGCTCGTCGCACATCATCACCGGCCTGCCTGATGCGTACGGCCGCGGCCGCATCATCGGCGACTACCGCCGCGTCGCCCTCTACGGTGTGGACGCCCTCATCGAGGAGAAGAAGCAGGCCAAGGACGCCGTCGCCGACCAGGGCTTCTCCGAGCACTGGGCGCGCTACCGCGAAGAGCACTCCGAGCAGATCAAGGCGCTGCAGAAGCTGAAGAAGCTCGGCGAGATCTACGGCTTCGACATCTCCCGCCCCGCGCGCACCGCCAAGGAAGCCGTGCAGTGGACCTACTTCGGCTACCTGGCCTCGATCAAGAGCCAGGACGGCGCCGCCATGTCGATCGGTCGCCTCTCCGCGTTCCTCGACGTGTACTTCGAGCGCGATCTGGCCGCCGGCACCATCACGGAGACCGACGCCCAGGAGATGATCGACGCGCTGGTGATCAAGCTGCGCATCGTGCGGTTCCTGCGCACCATCGACTACGACCAGATCTTCTCCGGCGACCCGTACTGGGCCACCTGGTCCGACGCGGGCCTCGGCGAGGACGGCCGCTCGATGGTCACCAAGACCTCGTTCCGCCTGCTGCAGACGCTGCGCAACCTGGGCCCCGCCCCCGAGCCCAACATCACGATCTTCTGGGACCCGGCGCTGCCGGAGGGCTACAAGGAGTTCTGCGCCGCGATCTCCATCGAAACCAGCTCCCTGCAGTACGAGGCCGACAACCGCATCCGCGACTACTGGGGCGACGACGCGGCCATCGCGTGCTGCGTGTCCCCCATGCGCGTGGGCAAGCAGATGCAGTTCTTCGGCGCCCGCATGAACGCCGCCAAGGGCCTGCTCTACGCCATCAACGGTGGCCGCGATGAGGTGAGCGGCAAGCTGATCGTCGAGGGCCACGAGCCCGTGCAGGGCGACGGTCCGCTCGACTTCGACGACGTGTGGCACCGCTACGAGCAGATGCTCGACTGGGTGGTGGCCACCTACGTCGAGGCGCTCAACATCATCCACTACTGCCACGACAAGTACGCCTACGAGTCGATCGAGATGGCGCTGCACGATTCCGAGATCCTGCGCACGCTGGGCTGCGGCATCGCCGGCCTGTCGATCGTCGCGGATTCGCTGTCGGCCATCCGCTACGCCAAGGTCACGCCCGTGCGCGACGAGAGCGGCCTGATCGTCGACTACATCACGGAGGGCGAGTTCCCCCGCTATGGAAACGACGACGACCGGGCCGATGAGATCGCCGCCGTCGTGGTGCACACCATCATGCAGAAGATCCGCGCGCAGGAAATATACCGCGACGCGATGCCCACCCAGTCGGTGCTCACGATCACCTCGAACGTGGTCTACGGGCGCAACACCGGAGCCTTCCCGTCGGGCCACAAGGCGGGCACACCGTTCGCCCCGGGCGCGAACCCGGAGAACGGCGCGGATTCCCATGGCATGCTGGCTTCCATGCTGTCGGTGGGCAAGCTCGACTACCACGATGCCCTCGACGGCATCTCCCTGACCAACACCATCACCCCGTCGGGCCTCGGCCGCGACAAGGACGAGCAGGTGGGCAACCTCGTCGGCCTGCTCGACGCCGGCTTCGTGCCCGAGAACTAAGGAGAGACAACACCATGACAGTCAAGACTTTCGATGAGCGCCTCGCCTCGATGAAGGCCTCCCGTGAGGAGCGCGCACACGAGCAGGGCCTGTTCCACGCGAACATCAACGTCCTCAACCGCGAGACCCTCGAGGACGCGATGGAGAACCCGGACAACTACCCGAACCTCACCGTCCGCGTCTCCGGCTACGCCGTCAACTTCGTCAAGCTCACCAAGGACCAGCAGCGCGACGTCCTGTCGCGCACCTTCCACGGCAACGCGTGACGCACACTGAGCTCCCTCTGGCTGACGTCCCGCGGCTGCGCGCGACGTCGGGCACTGCCGGCATCGCGTCGGCCGGGGAGATGACGCACTCCGAGCACATCGCCGCGGTCCACCTCGGCTCCGTGCACTCATGGGAGCTCGTCACCGCTGTCGACGGGCCCGGCACGCGGCTGACGGTATTCCTGGCCGGTTGCCCGCTGCGGTGCCTGTACTGCCACAACCCGGACACGTACTTCACCAACAAGGGCGAGCCCGTCCTCCTCGAGGACCTCATCAAGAAGGTCAAGCGCTACCGGGGCGTGTTCCGCGCCACCGGCGGCGGGCTGACGCTCTCCGGTGGCGAGCCGCTGTTCCAGCCCGTGTTCGCCGGGCGGCTCCTGCGGGCCGCCAAGGAGATGGGCGTGCACACCGCGCTCGACACCTCGGGGTTCCTGGGCCGCAACGCGTCCGACGAGTTGCTCGACGACGTCGACCTGGTGCTGCTCGACATCAAATCAGGCGATCCGGACACCTACACGCGCACCACCGGCCGGGAGCTGCAGCCCACGCTCGACTTCTCCCGCCGGCTCGCCGAGCGGGGCAACCGGATGTGGATCCGCTTCGTGCTGGTGCCGGGCCTGACCGACGACGAGTCCAACGTCGGGAAGGTCGCCGCGCACGTCGCGACGCTGGGTGACGCCGTCGAGCGCGTCGAGGTACTGCCGTTCCACCAGATGGGCCGCGACAAGTGGGAGTCGTTGGGCCTCAACTACGAGCTCAAGGACACCGACCCTCCGTCGAAGGAACTCATCGCGCGGGTGATGGGCCAGTTCGAGGCCCACGGACTGCCCACCTTCCGCGGCTGATCAGCCGAAGATCTCATACTCCACGCCGAGCAGGTCATAGGTGCGACTGGCCCGCCTGTCACGGGTGAGAAGGACACATCCCCGGGCGCCGGGCTTGCTGTCCACCCCCGTGAGCAATTGGATGGGGTCACCGCGCAAACTCGCCCGTTTTCCCGGCGTGTCGCACCGTGACCCCATCCAATTGCTCACGGTGGGGGCGCCTAGGCTGGGCACATGAGGTGGATCGGTATGGCTGCGGCGGCGATTCTGCTGACCGGCTGCGCCGTAGCGTCCGACGAGGCGCCGCTCGCGCACCACCCCCACGATCCCGAACCCGAGGTCAGGGGCGTGCGGCCCGAGGATCAGGACCCACCCCACGAGGAGAGGCCCGCCGTCACCTACGTCAATGAGAGGCCGCGCTGCGCCGAGGGCCAGACGTTCGCGGTGAACTTCATCGGCTACGACGCGGCGCTGGGCAGCAGATACCACTGGGCGCGCGTGCGCAACTGCACCGACCAGGAGCAACTGTTGCCGGATCCAGTGCTGCACGGCCGCGACCTCGGCAACATCTGGGGCGAACTGAGCTCTGAGCCCCGCGAGTACCAATCTGTCACCCTGCAGCCGGACGAGAGCATCGAGTTGGAGTTGCACTGGCTCAGCAACGGCACCTGCGAGCGCGGCATCCAAGCCCTGCGGGTGCAACTGGGCCAGCAGTGGTTCGACTCACCGGAGAACTGCCTCCAACTCTGGGGCAGCTTCGCCCCCGAGCACGATGCGGACATCACCTGGAACTGGGGAAGGACCACATGACCGCACCGTCACCCTGCCCCTGCGGCACAGGAAAAGTCTACCCCGCCTGCTGCGGGCGGTTCCACGACGGTCGCCCGGCGCCCACCGCGGTGGCGCTCATGCGCTCGCGCTATGCGGCGTTCGCACTGGGCCTGGAGGATTACCTGCTGGAAACGTGGTATCCGGCGACGCGTCCGCCGTCGCTCGATCTCGACGACGACACCGAGTGGACCGGGCTCACCATCGAGCACACCGAGGCCGGCAAGGCGTGGGACGACGCGGGCATCGTGCAGTTCGCCGCCACGTGGCGCTCTCCCGACGGCGAGGCGACGTTGCGGGAACGGAGTCGCTTCGCGATGGTTGAGGGGCGCTGGTACTACGTCGACGGTGTGCTCGGCTGAGCCCTACCCTCCTGTGCCACCCTCAGGTCGCGATGCGCCACCCTCAAGACGGACCGTGATCACCACGTCCCCCATGAGTCGGTTGCTCAGCTTCAGGCCCGCGGGAGGCATGGGTGTGTACGCGACGAACTCGCGGGCGTCCTCGTCGAAGTATCCGCCGTGGAACTCCAGGCCCATCTCCTCCATCTCCGCACTGACGGCCTGGCTCAGCGGGGGGATCATGTCCTGGCTGTAGTAGGTGGGCTCCCACACGATCGCCCGGGCGGACTCCCCCGCCGAAGTGTTGACCAGATCGACGAACTCCTGAGCCCGCGGGTGTGTCTCCAGGTACGCGATCCCCATCCGCCCGTCAGCGAGCAACTCGGCAGTCGCGAAGACGCCGGGCACCGCGCCCTGCGCGCCGAGCAGCACCTCGGAGACACGTTCTCCGTCGGGCGTCAGCACCCCGGGCGACAGCGGCCGCGGCCGCCAACCCCACCGCCCAGCTCCAGCGGGGTCGGTGTGCGCGGGCGAGCACGTCGTCGTGGATCCGTTCCCGCGCGGCCGGCCAATCTTCGTGCACCCGGCCGGGATCGGTGGGGGCGAGCTTGTCGAAGTGATGCGTCATGTCGCGCTCCTCATGTGGTGGGGCGAATCCTCGCCCAGCGCTTCGGACAGTTTCTGGGCGCGCGGTGCAATTTCATCCGCAGTGCGCCGTGCCCGCAGCCCAGCGCGCGGGCAGCGTCCTCGCCGGAGAGTCCGTCCCACGCAGTGAGGAACAGCGCTTCGCGTTCGTCCTCGCTCAAAATGTCGAGGGCTTCGAGCAGCACCTCGCGGCGTTCAACGGCGACCTCGGTGGGTTCAGCGGCCAATGCAGTAATGCGGGCGAGCCGCTCGGCGAGACTCTGCGCCTTCGCGTGGGCGCGGTAGCGGCTGTAGATGGTGTGCCGGGCAGTGACGATGAGCCAACCGACGGCAGGCTCGGGCACGTCGTCAAGCCGCCGCCATGCGGCGAGGAAAGTGTCGGCCACGGCGTCCTCCGCCTGTGAGGGCGCCAGGTGCCGAAGGCAATAGGTCATGATGCGGTCCACGTTGGACCGGTACAGCCGGTCGAATCGTGCGCGTCGTTCCATACCTCTTAGTGTCGGCTACGGGCCCGAATGTCACAGCGCGATTCGAGGTGGCGCGCAGCCGGGAGGTATATTGCTCGACGGCGCGCCCGTCGCACGCCCGCAGTTCCCCGGCCCGGCGCCCTCCGCGCGGGCCTCATCGCAGGAGATCCATGAGCCAGACCAGCGCGCCCGCATCCACAGTGCCCGAAGCCGGAGAGCGCAGCACCTCCACGCTTGCCGCCCTCCGGAGCCCGCGCCGGCTCAAGACGGAGGTGCTGGCCGGGCTGGTCGTCGCGCTGGCGCTGATCCCGGAGGCGATCTCGTTCTCCATCATCGCCGGCGTCGACCCCAGGATGGGCCTGTTCTCCAGCTTCATCATGGCCGTGACCATCGCGTTCGTCGGCGGCCGGCCCGCCATGATCACCGCCGCGACCGGCGCCGTCGCCCTCGTGATCGCCCCCGTCGTCCGCGACCACGGAACCGACTACTTCATCGCGACAGTGCTGCTCGCAGGCCTCCTGCAGATCCTGCTGGCGGTCATCGGGGTGGCCCGCCTCATGCGGTTCATCCCCCGCATGGTGATGGTGGGCTTCGTCAACGCGCTGGCCATCCTGATCTTCATCGCCCAGATCCCCCACCTCATCAACGTGCCGTGGCTGGTCTACCCCCTCGTCGCGCTGGGCATCGCGATCATGGTGTTCTTCCCCAAACTCACCACCATGGTGCCCGCGCCGCTGGTGGCGATCCTGCTGATCACCGGCCTCGTCGTGGCATCCGGTTGGCAGTTGCCGGACGTGGCAGGGCAGGGCGAGCTGCCCACCTCGCTGCCGGAGTTGTTCATCCCCCAGGTGCCGCTGACGTTCGAGACCCTGCGGATCATCGCCCCCTACGCGCTGGCGATGGCGCTGGTGGGGCTGATGGAGTCGTTGATGACCGCCAAGCTCGTCGACGACATCACGGATACCCACTCCAACAAGACCCGCGAGGGCTGGGGCCAGGGCGTGGCCAACCTCGCGTCCGGCCTCTTCGGCGGCATGGGCGGCTGCGCCATGATCGGCCAGACCATGATCAACGTCAAGGTCTCCGGCGCCCGCACCCGCATCTCCACCTTCCTGGCCGGCGTGTTCCTGCTGATCCTCGTGGTGGGCTTCGGCCCCGCCGTCGGCCGCATCCCCATGGCCGCGCTGGTCGCGGTGATGATCATGGTCTCGGTGGCCACGTTCGACTGGCACAGCGTCAAGCCCTCCACCCTCAAGCGCATGCCGCTCAGCGAGAACATCGTGATGCTCACCACTGTGCTGGTCACCGTGCTCACCAGCAACCTGGCCATCGGCGTGCTGGTGGGCGTCAACGTGGCGATCATCGTCTTCGCCCGCCGTGTCGCCCGCTTCGCCAGGGTCGAGCGGCTCGACGACACTGGGCGCGGCGCCGTCTACAAGGTGCACGGCGAACTGTTCTTCGCCACCAGCAACGATCTGGTCTACCAGTTCGACTACGCCGGTGACCCCGAGCACGTGACCATCGACCTGAGCGAGTCACACGTCTGGGACGCCTCCACCGTCGCCACGCTTGACGCGGTGGAGGCCAAGTACGAGCGCTACGGCAAGAGCGTGGAGATCACCGGCCTCAACCCCTCGTCGGCCACGCGCCACCGTCGACTCAGCGGCCAGCTGGGCGCCGAGGGCTGAGGTTGCTGAGATTCACCGTGACTTTTCGAGGGGATGGGCCGTATATACGACGATCGGCGCGTTTTCTCACGGTGAATTCCGGCGCTACCCATCGGTGACCTGGGCGAAGCGCATCAACCATCCCTCTGGGGTCTGCTGCCACAGTGAGAAGCGCAGCCTCTCGAGCTTGTCGCCCTGACGCCAGCGCACACCCGCGACCCCGTCGGCGTAGGTGTCGACGGCGAGGATCTCGAAGCGCTGCGACGTGGGGAGCCAGGCACCGTACGCCTTGTCGATGACCCGCCCGTCGAGGGCGTGGGCGACGAAGTCGGGGTGCAGCAGTGCGCCCAGCGCTCGGGCGTCCTCGCGGACCTCGTCGGCGAGGAGTTCCTTGGTCAGCTGCAGCAGCTTGGCCTTGACCCGCGGCGACGCGGTGCCCGGCGTCGGCTCGCTGGTTGAGCCGCGCACCGCGACGAAGTCGCCGGCGCGTGTCGAAACCCCCTCACCATCTGCCTCGAACGAGAACAGATCCGGCTCCGGATCCGTCGAGCCGACGGCGAACTCCTGCGCCCGCGCCTTGGGCGCGGCGGAGGGGAACCCCGGCCCCGGGTCGAACGCGACGCCCTGCTGGAACGCGGTGGCCGCGGCGCGGGCCCGCTGGTCGGCTGCCTCGTTCATGGCGTGCCCTGCGTGGCCCTTGACCCACTCGAAGTGCAGGTTGCGACCTTTCATCGCCGCGTCCAGTTCCTTCATGAGCTCGACGTTGAGCACCGGCTTGCCGTCGCCCTTCTTCCAGCCCTTGCGCTTCCAGCCGGGCAGCCACTTGGTCAGCGAGTTGATGACGTACTGGGAGTCGCAGAGGATGCGCAACGGCTCGTCGACGTGCGCGGTTGACTGCAGCAGATCGAGCACGGCCATGAGCTCGCCCATGTTATTGGTACCGTGCGGCCAACCGCCGGAGGCCCAGGCGTCGTCGCTGATGTACCAGGCCCAGCCCGCGGGGCCGGGGTTGGAGAGGGAGGAACCGTCAGCAGCAGCAACAATCACGGCAGACAGGCTACCGGCCCTGTCAGAACATCAGCGCCGCGACGCAGGCGAACAGCAGCATGCCGATGTTGCAGTGCAGGAACGTCGGCGCGACGGTGTCGCGCACGTGCTCGTGTCGTCCGTCGGCCGCGAGACCCGAGGTGACACCCAGCGAGATGGTGGACGCCGGCGACCCTGCGTCGCCGAGCGCGGCAGCGGCGCCGAGCAGGCAGACCACCGCCAGCGGGCCGAATCCCAGCTCCAGCGCCAGGGGGATGTAGATGGGCGCCAGGATCGGGACGCTGGCGAAGGAATCACCGAAACCGATGGTGATGAACAATCCGACCAGCAGCATCAGGAAGGCGCCCAGCGCCCGGTTGTCCCCGATGAGCGCTGCAGATGCCTGGATCAGCGGTTCAATCTGACCCGTGGCGGTGAGCACGCCGGCGAAGCCGGAGGCGACGGTGATGATGATCGCGATCTGCGCCATCATCAGCAGCCCCTTGACGAACACGTCGTCCTGATCGTTCCACCGGAAGATGCCTGCCGCGGTGAGCAGCAGGAAGCCGATCATGGCACCGATGAGGAGCGAATCGAAGGCGATCTGGAAGTACAGCGCTGCGGCCAACGCAAGTAGCGTCATCATGAGGGGGAACGGCCGCAGTCGGGGCGACTCAGCCTCATCCTGGGCAGTAACCGCGCTTCCGGGCACCGGCTCGTCGTAATCGCGCGGCCGTCGGTAACTGACGAACACCGCGAAGATCATGCCCGCCACGAGACCCATCACCGGCCAGAACATGGCTAGCGGAGCCATGTCCGCCGTGGCCGTGAGGCCATAGTCCTGTCCCACTTCGTTGACGTTGGCCAACAGGATCTCGTTGAGGTAGATCGCACCGAAGCCGGTGGGCAGCAGAAGATAACTGGCGCTCATCGAACAGGCCAGGATCACGGCGATGGCGCGGCGGTCGACGCGCAGCCGGTTGAAGACGCCCAGCAGCGGGGGAATCAGGATCGGGATGAACGCGATGTGCACCGGCACCAGGTTCTGCGACAGCAGGGAGGCCACCACGAGCAGCCCGAACAGGCCCCATTTCACGCCGCGTCCGGTCTTCGCCTCGTCCGTGCCGACCTTCCGGGATACCCACCGGGCGAACAATTCGAGGAGCCCGCTTCGTGCCAGCGCCACGGCGAGGGCGCCGACCATCACGTAGGTGAGCCCAACCTGCGCTCCCGTCAGCAGGTTCGCGTTGAAGGCCTCCATCGCGCCGTCGATGCCGAGCCCTGCCTGCAGGCCGCCCAGCAGCGCCGAAGCCAACAGCGCGATCATCACCGGAACCTTGACCAGGCACAGCGCGATCATCACCACGATGGCCAACACCACGGCGTTGACCGGGTTGCCGGTCAGCTGCATCACGAGGTAGACCGCGGCCAGCGCCGCTAGGGTCACAGCGGCGGGAACGGGCAGGATCTCTCGCCATCCGAGGCGCTCGGGGGCAGCGGTGGTGGCAGTCAAGATGGACCTCCTGGTAACAAGCAGCCCCCGGAGGTTATCGATCCCTGGCGCCCCGTTGATGCACGCGCCGAATGGCGGATGGTGTGCGCCAGGGCCGGTTCACAATGCAGGCGGGAAGAGGTAGGCGTAGGTGTGGTGCTCGACGAAGCCCTCCTTGGCGTACAGCGAGCGGGCGATGGTGTTGTCCTCCCCCACCTGCAGCGCGACGAACCGCGACTCGACGGCATCCACGAGCGCCCGTGTCATGGCTCGACCCCAGCCAGCGCCGCGCAGCTCAGGGGTCACCTCCACAGAGGAGATGACGGCCCACTGCCCCCACACGGCCACCCGCCCGACGGCGACGCCAGGGATCTGGGCGTACGTGGCTGGCGAACTCGTGAGCTCCTCCACCAGGCCAGGCTCCCTGCGACCCCCGCGCCAGATGGAGAGCCAGGTGTCGTCCGGCTCCGGCGAGGTGGCCACCTCCACGTGGTCGTAGGGCAGGTCATCGGAGCGGGCCACCATCACGACGGTGGGGCCCGTCAGCCGGTAACCGGCGGCCTTCGCCGAGGCGATGACGGGGTCGCCCAGCACCACCTGCAGGATCGACGGTTGGCCGCGCCAGTCGTCGGCCAACGCGACGGCCTCCTCCCACGGCATGCCGGGGTCGCCGCCGACGAGGATGGAGTTGGCGCGGCTGGTGAATCCCCGGCCGTCGCGCAGCACCCAGCCGCCCAGCCGGGCGCGACGCAGCCCCGGCCAGGTGCGGTCCAGCATCCGCTGCAGAGCATCCGGAGGGGAGGCGGGCAGCACGGTGCGCTCCGGCACCCGCTTGATGCCGCGCACCATGGCCCTTTTGAGCCAGACCACCGGCTTATCCTCGGGCTGGACGACGAGGCGATCAGCATCAGCGGCGACCAGGTGCCCCACCACGTCCGAGGCCCGGCCGTCGGCATCAATGCTCTGCAGCGTGATGCGCGGCGCGTCGGCCGGAACCTCGATGATCATCGCGCAAGGCTAGCCGTTGATGTCGTGCAGGTGATGGATGAGTTCGTGGGCGAGGTAGAGGCCCAGCGACTGTGCGGTGAACTCGGTGCCGTCGCCGCGGCGGCCCACCCAGCCCCACTGCTCGCCTTCCGGTTCGGCCCAATCCTTGGCTGCCGCCTCGGCCCGTTCGCGGATCAGCACCGCTGTGGCGTGCCCGTTGGCCAGCCAGTACTCCTTCTCGACGGCGGCCGCGTCCTGGTCCCAGTCGTCGAACGCGGCGGGCTCGCCCTCGCCGTCGAGGATCGTTTCCAACCGCTGCCCCATGAGCTCGATCACGTCGGCGACATGCATCCCGTACTCGATGGGCGACCACACGTCGGGCCACTGCCGCTTCTCGGCCGCCTTCTTCTCGACGGCGACCTCGTAGCGCTCGGCTGAGCCGAGGATCAGTTCGGGCAGGTCCGCCTGCTCCACCGTCGCCGGGTCGAAACCGCATTCCGGGCACTGGCGCTGGGTGACCCAGGCCCAGTCCTTGGCATCGGCGACGGGGGCTTCGGGGGCGGCTGGCTCGGTCATGGGAAGAATGTATCGCAGGTCAGCTGAGCAGTCCGTGGCGACGAGCCGCGGCGACGGCGGCGGTGCGCGAATCGGCGTCGAGCTTCGCGAACGCATGGACCAGGTGGGTCTTGACGGTGCCCTCGGAGATGAACAACTGCTTGGCGATGTCGCGGTTGGTCAACCCTTCCGCCACCAGGCGCAGCACGTCCAACTCGCGGGCGCTCAGCGTAGGCACGCCCTTGCTCATCCGCTCGACGACGCGACCCTCCAGGTCGCTGGAGAGCACCAGCCGGCCGGCGACCGCGTCGGCGATCCCCCGCACGATGTCCTCGGGCTGCGCGTCCTTGAGCAGGTAGCCCGCCGCACCGGCGAGCACCGCGCGCGCGATGTCGGAATCGTTGTCGTAGGTGGTCAGGATCAGCACCGACGGCGGGTTGGGCCGGCGACGCACCGCCTCGGTCACGCCCACCCCGTCGAGGCCCTCCCCCAGCCGCAGGTCGCAGAGCACCACATCGGGCGCGAGCGCAGGTCGCAGAGCACCACATCGGGCGCGAGGTCCTCCACCAACCGCAGGGCCTCCTCGCCGGTGGCGGCGGCACCCACCACCTCGATGCTCGCCTCCCCGCCCAACAGGGCCGCGACCCCGGAGCGCACCACGGGATGATCGTCAACCAACAACACCCTGATCATGCCTGTTCCCCCTCAGCCCGCAGCAGCGGCAGCCACGCGGAGATCGCGGTGCCGCCCCCAGGTTCTGATTCGACGGTGAGCCCACCGCCCAACGCGACGAGCCGCTCGCGCAGCGCGCGCAGGCCGTAGCCGCCGCTCAGCGACAGTTTCACCCGCACGTCGGGATCGAACCCCACGCCGTCGTCGACCACGTCCAGGTGCACGCCGTCGGCCGCCCGCGCCAACTCCACCCCGATCCGCGAGGCCTGCGAATGCTGCCGCACGTTGGCCAGGGCGTTCTGCGCGGCCCGCAGCAGGGCGACCTCGGTGGTGGTGGCCAGGCTCGGCAGTTCGGGATCGACGGTGAGCTGCCACTCGGCGCCGAGGGCTTCGGCCACCTCGCGGGTCAGGCGACTCAGCGGCGCAGCCAGGCCGCCCGCGCCCGCCTCCTCAGGAGCGAGCGCGTAGACGACCCGGCGCGACTCCGCCAGGTTCTCCGCAGCGGAGGCCTCGATCTGGGCGATGAGCCCGCGCGTCTCGTCGTCGTCGGCGGTGCGGCCCGCGGCGCGGGCCAGCAGCACGATGGATGAGAAGCCCTGCGCGAGGGTGTCGTGGATGTCGTGCGCCAGGCGCGTACGTTCGGCCAGTTGGCCGGCCTCTCGTTGCAGGCGGGCGGTCTCGTCGTGGGCCTGCAGCACCTCCTCGAGCAGCCGGCGGTGCTCGGATGCTTCATGCTCGAACTTGAGGATGCCGCGAGACATCCCCAGCGCGATCAGCGCCCCCACCGTCGGCCCCAGCACCGAGCCGACGGTCCCTCCCCCGTTCATGGCGAGGACGGTCACGATCATCGCGAGCGTCACGGCCGTCAGCAGCAGCGCGGTGAGCAGCGGCAGCAGCGCCGCCGCCAGCAGCCACAGGGGGAACGCGACCCACAGATAGGTGGGGGCCAGCCACATCAGCCACGTGGACAGCGCGAAGAGGATGCCGACCCAGACGGTGCGGCCCACCATCCCCAGCCGGTCGACGATCTGCAGCCCGCTGAAGAAGATCACCAGCAGGCCGATGATGATGGGCCACGCCGGCCAGACGAACCAGATGGACTCCGGCATCAGGGAGGCGATCAGGATCATGCCGACGAACAGGATCGCCTGCCCGGCGCGCAGCCACCACGCAGCGGACCAGACCGGCGCTGGAGCGACGCCGGCCTGGTCGGATCTGGTGGAGGGGCTCACGCCCCCACGGTAGCGGCCGAGGCGCCGACGGTGGCGTCGGCCTTCATCGCCCTGCGCAGGATGATGAAGAAGTAGACGAAGGTGCCGGAGATCAGCATGTGGCCCAGGCCCGCGAACCCGGGCCACATCGCCGAGGTCGCGATGGGCGCTTCAAGTACCTGGAGCGTGCCCTTGACCACCATGGCGCCGAAGGTGAAGGCCATGCCGATGTTGTACAGCAGGGCGAACAGTTTGCCGGATTTCTCGGCCAGCGGGAACACCTTGGCCAACGCCAGCGCGGCCAGGAAGACGAGCGCGCCCAGGGCGAGGGCGTGGGTGTGGGCGGTCGACAACATGGTTTCGCCGGTGAACTCGTTGAGCTTGGTGAACTCGCGCCAGTACAGGCCGGAGAGCAGGCCGAGACCTGTCCAGGCGGCGGCGGAGAAGAAGAGTCGGTTCAGCATGACTCCATGGTGGCCGCATCCCCGACGGCGTTCACCCGCGGATCGTCCATCCTTCGGTGGATGTTGCCGCAAAAGCGGGCTCGATGACCTCGCGGATCATCGACTCGCGCTGGTCATGCGGCAGGAACGCGGCCCTCATGGCATTGAGCGTGGTGCGGCGCACGTCGTCGAGGTCCCAGCCGAAGGTCTCCACCAGCTTGAGGTATTCCCGCGACATCGTGGTGTCGCTCATCAACCGGTTGTCGCAGTTGACCGTCACGTTGAACTGCAGGTCCTTCAGCAGTTCGATGGGATGGTCCTTCATCTCGCTGGCGATACCGGTCTGGAGGTTCGACGACGGCGCCACCTCCAGGGGGATCTGCGCGTCGCGCACGTAGGCGGCGAGGCGCCCGAACCGCACCCGGTCCTCCTCGATCTGCAGGTCTTCGGCGATACGGACGCCGTGGCCGAGCCGGTCGGCGCCACACACCTGCACGGCCTCCCAGATCGACGGCGGGCCGAACGCCTCCCCGGCGTGGATGGTGAAGAACATGTTGTTGTGCTTGAGCAGTTGGAACGCCTCCTCGAAGCGCGACGGCGGGAAGCCGTCCTCCGCGCCCGCGATGTCGAACCCGCACACCGAGTCGTCGCGGTACTCGATGGCGAGCTTGGCGATCTCCACGGTGGGGTCGTCGTGCCGCAGGGAGGTGAGGATCTGGCGGGCCACGATGCGGTGCCCCGCAGCGGCCGCGGCGCGCATGCCCCTTGCCAGCCCGTCGCGCACGGCCTCCACCGCCTGCGCAAGGGTGAGGCCCTGTTGCTGGTGCTGCGCGGGGGCCCACCGCGCCTCGGCGTAGACGACGCCGTCGGCCGCCTGATCGACGACGAACTCGTGCGCCACCCGGGCCAACTGCTCGGACGTCTGCATAGCGGCGACGGTGTGCTCGAACGTCTCCAGGTAGCGCACCAGAGAGCCGGAATCGGCCGCTTCGAAGAACCAGCGACGCAGTTCCTCCGGATCGGTGCTGGGGAGTTCGTGGCCGTTGGAGGCGCAGTGCTCGATGACGGTCTCGGGCCGCAGCCCACCGTCGAGATGGTCGTGGAGGGCCACCTTGGGCAGCGCGCGCAGGTCGTCGAGGCTCAACATGGGCAGAAGGCTACCCGTCGACAGGCACGCCTGCAGTTGGGCTGGCGGCAATGGATGTGACAAGCTGTTTCAATGGCTCTCATCACCAGGCGCACACTTCTTTCGGGCTCCGCTGTGGGCGGATTCGTCCTCCTCGCAGGCTGCACCGACGACGCGGAGACTCCGCAGAGTCAGAGCCCCACAGGACAGGCCGACGAGCAGCCGACGTCCGCGCAGGCCTCTGCCTCGCCCGAAGCGGAGCCGACGCCGGAGGGCGTGGCCACCGCGGCGCCGGCCGAGCACACCGTCGTCGGGCTCGACGCCGCGGGCGCGATCGCGCTCAGCCAAGCGCTGTTCGAGACGGCCGCGGTCGCGGTGGTGGTCCAGGCGCCGGCAGAGGCGCCCGCCTCCCCGGCGGCCAGCACACCCCCAGCCAGCCCGTCCTCCACCCCCGCGACGGCCGACCCGGCAGTGGCCGGTGTTGGTCCAGGCGCCGGCAGAGGCGCCCGCCTCCCCGGCGGCCAGCACACCCCCAGCCAGCCCGTCCTCCACCCCCGCGACGGCCGACCCGGCAGTGGCCGCAGAGGTGGCCAAGGCGCTCGGCGTGCCGCTGTTCCAGGCCGACCCCGCCCTGGTCGAGGAGTTGGACAGGCTGCAGACCACCACCGTGATCGCCTACCCGGCCGCGGGCCTCGAGGTGGGCGACCGCGAGGTCGTCGCCGGGCCCGCCACGGTTGCGGAATTGCCCGAGTTCCCGGGCCTGCCCCGCACCCCGGAGGCCTCGACCGTCCCGGTGTTCACCGACACGGCCACCCTCCCCCCATACATCGACGCGACGCTCGCCGCCGCCGGCATCACCCCCGTACTGACCGTCTCGGGCCACCCCGGCGAGACCGGTGACAGCACCGCCAAGGCCAAGGGATCCGACGGGGCCGTCCTCGCCGTCGGCGCCGCGTTCGGCGACAACGCCAAGCTGGCCTCCCGCGTGGAGGTCACCCGCACGGTTGCGGAACTGCCCGGCGGCGGCGTCACGCCGTTCCCCGGCCGCCGCATGATCGCCCTCTACGGCCACCCAGGCGCCCCTGTGTTGGGCATGATGGGCGAGCAGCCCCCGGCGGAGGCCGCCGAGCGGGTCAAGGCCCTGGTGGCCGATTATCAGAAGCACCTGCCCGACGAAACCGTCATCGGCGCGTTCGAGATCATCACCACCATCGCGTCGTCGTCGGCGGGCTCGGACGGCAACTACTCCATCCTGTCGTCCTTCGAGCGGGTGTTGCCGTTCATCGAGGCAGCGGAGGCCAACGACCTCTACGTCGTGCTCGACCTCCAGCCCGGCCGCAGCACCTTCCTCGAGCAGGCCGTGCGCTACGAGGAACTCCTCAAACGCCCCTGGGTAGGCCTCGCGCTCGACCCTGAGTGGAGGCTGCTGCGCCCCGAGTCGCGGCACATGAAGCAGATCGGCCAGGCGGGCATCGACGAGATCAACGAGGTGGGCAACTGGCTCGCAGATCTCGTCCGCGACAACAACCTGCCGCCGAAGGTGCTGACGCTGCACCAGTTCCAGCCCCGGATGATCCTGGAGCGCGAACGCCTCGACACCAGCCGCGACGAGATCCAGTACATGGTCCACGTCGACGGCCTGGGCGGCCAGCCCGCCAAGCAGGGCACCTGGAACGCCATCAAGAAAGACCTTCCGGCAGGCGTCTATCTGGGCTGGAAGAACTTCGAAGACGAGGACCTGCCGATGCTGACGCCGCAGCAGACCGTCGAGCAGGTCGACCCCATCCCGGACTTCGTGTCGTACCAGTAGTGGGGCGAAGGACCCCCGTAGTTGCTTGGTCCCTGAGCGTCGCGCCCAGCGCGGCGACGCTTGTGCTGAGTCGCTGCTCCCTGAGCCTGGATCCACCGTTGGTGGTCTTGGAGGCTGGTTGTGGCCAGGGGTGGGTGTTCGTGTGGGGTCAGGGCGTGGGGTATCTGCCGGTCTGCCCGGCTTTTCTACTGGGTTCCTTTGGTTGGGCCCTGCGGGGGCTGGGTGGTCAGAGAGTGCCGCGTAGTGGTGGGCTGGTGGCTGTCCAGAGTTGGTCGAGGGCGGTTTTCCAGGCCCATCGGGTCGGTAAATGAAGCCGCAGGCGTCTGGCGGATCGGGTGACCCGGGCGGGGATGGTGATCAGGTGTCGGGTCAGGCTGGGCCATCGGGTGGTGGGACGCTGGGCTGCGTGGGCTGCGGCGCGGGAGATGTTGAACGCGATGACTGCGTAGCCGACCCATGCGGTGTTAGCGAAGTACTTCCCGGAGGGAAGATGCTTCAGTGCCATGGTTTTCACCTCGGCGATGACTTGCTCCACGATCGCGTGGTCACGGTGACGTTGGTCGGCCTCGATCATGGGTAGGTCACTGTTGGTGATGAACCCGTGGTAGCGCCAGT
>NZ_LN623541.1:76925-338397 GCF_000826065.2 Tessaracoccus massiliensis
CTGAATCGCCCCGGGTCTGGTGGAGGCTCTCAAATCAGTGAAGGATGAGAGTTATGGCACCACCGAGGAAGTACAGCGTTGAGCTGCAGCAGCGGGCGACGCGGATGGCGTTGGATGCGAGGAAGGACCCCGAGACGAGCCGTGGCGCGATCAAGCGCGTCGCTGACCAGCTGGGGATCCACCCCGAAGCACTACGCAACTGGGTCCGTCACGCCGAGGTCGACGGCGGCCTTCGTCCGGGGATCACCACCGACGACCAGACCCGGATCAACGAGTTGGAACGCGAGGTCCGGGAGCTGCGCCGAGCCAACGAGATACTCAAGACCAGCGCAGCTTTTTTCGCAGCAGCGGAGCTCGACCGCAAGATCAGGTAGCCACTGGGGAGGTGCCGGTCGCGGTGGTCGTCGACTACATCGACGCTCACCGCGGCCGCATCGTGGAGGGCCGTGAACTCGGAGTCGAGCCGATCTGCCGGGTCCTGCGGGAAGCAGGCGTGCAGATCGCTCCGAGCACCTACTACGCCAACAAGCACTACACCCCCTCGGCGCGCGCGGTCCGCGATGCCGAACTGACCGAGGAGATCCGAACCGTGCACAGCAAGAACCTGGGCGTCTACGGTGCCAGGAAGGTCCATGCCGAACTCCGGCGGCAGGGCCAACAGGTGGCACGCTGCACCGTGGAACGGTTGATGCGGGCTGAAGGGTTGCGTGGCATCACCCGCGCCAAGACCCTCCACACCACCCGCTCCGACGGCGCCGAGACACCCCGCCCCGAGGACCTGGTCGAGCGGCAGTTCGTCGCCGAGGCCCCGAACCAGTTGTGGGTGGCCGACCTGACCTACGTCCGCACCCACGCCGGCTGGGTCTACGTCGCGTTCATCCTGGACGTGTTCTCCCGGATCGTGCTGGGCTGGCAGGTCTCCACCTCCCTGCGCACCGATCTGGCCCTGGACGCTCTCGACATGGCGCTGTGGGCCCGCCGCCGCACTGGGGCCGACCTGACCGGTTTGGTCCATCACAGCGACCGCGGAGTCCAGTATCGAGCCATCCGCTACACCCAGCGTCTCGCCGAAGCCGAGGCTGTCGCCTCCGTAGGCAGCAAGGGCGACTCCTACGACAACGCGATGGCCGAGGCGCTGAACTCGCTTTTCAAGGCCGAGTGCATCCGCAACCCAGCCATGCGCCCCGCAGGCGGCTGGAAGAACGTCACCGATGTCGAGATCGCCGTGGCCGAGTACATCGACTGGTACAACCACCGACGACTCCACGGAGAACTCGGCCACGTCCCACCCAACGAGTTCGAGACCAACCACTGGTCCCAACACCACACCAACCACTACCGTGAGGACAAGGTCCTCACCAAGACCGGAACCAGCTAACCGAGTCTCCACCGAACCCGGGGCGATTCACACTGATCCAGCGATGTTGTTCCTCGTCGTAGATCGCTTCGGGATATTCGATGGCTGTCCACGCTTCTTCCGGGATAGTGGCGATAGCCCGTTTGACGGCCGTGTCCTGTTTAGCTGTCATGGAGAACCATGCCCCGGCCTTGAGGGCTGCGGAGGCGACTTTGTGGGCGTAGTAGCCGGCATCGACCCGGACCATGACCTGGCCGGTGACCCCGGCCCGGCCGGCGCAGCCGATAGCGTCGGTGACCATCTGTTCAGCCCCGTTCATCGAGGTGGTGTTACCACGGCGTAGCCTCGCCCCCGCGATCACCGGGCCAGTGGTATCACTACTGATCGTGGCCAACTGGATGTTGAGCCCCAACTGGCGGGTATGGCCGTAGCGGGCGGCTTGTTTCTGGTAACCGTGGACCTCACGGATCGTGTCATCGATATCGATCATCGTGAGCCCTTCGACCGCGACCATCCCCGTGGCCTGACCCAGCCGGCCCAGCAGACGGCTGTTGACTGCCTGGAGTTGGGCCGCGGTCCCGGCCGTGGCTGAGCGTAGGAACGTGCCATACGTCGATGGTGCCCGCACCCCGTCAAACAGTTGTGTCATGGCCCCATGCCGCAGCATGTTGAGGTCATCGATACTGTCCGCGCCTGCCAGCATCCCGGCGATCACCCCGGCAGCCTTCAACGCATCGGTCGACGTCCTCGCCGTGAGATGCTCGACCAACAGGTCATGGAGCCCGGCCTGCTGCGCCAACCTCATCACCGGAACCAGCCCCGCTACCCCGACCAGCGACGCGTCATCGTGGCCCCGGCGAAGAATGTGAGATGCTTTCATCTAAGAAATGCCTTTTGTTCTTGGTAGATGTGCGTTGTGGAAAACCCCATTCTCCCAAGTCAAAAGGCATTTCGCCTGCAACGCCGCACCACAGAACCCCACCACCACCGGTGGATCAAGGCTGAGCGTCGCGCCCCGCGCGGCGACGAAGGGGCCCCGCAGCGTGTCTGACACCTCAGCCACCGCCCGGATCGCCGTGGGAAAGGGCCGGGTCCCCGCCCGAGGGAGCCCATCGGCCGGTGCGCGCACACCTGGGCGCATGGTTGCGGCCCTGACGCGGACACCGGCCTCTCCCGAACGCCCGAGCCTACCCAGAACCCGGCCCCTTCCCCACGGCTCAAACCCTCACCGTCCCAGAACCTCAGCCCGGCACCGGCGGTCGGCCTCAGCGTCAAGGAGTGGCCGGGGGCGGGGGAGGTGCAAGTACCTGCCGCGACACCGGACCCCACCCAGGTAGTTGTTGCCCGGCAACGCCGACCATCCTCGGAGTACCCCGCCGCCGGACGCTCCGGCAACAACCCCAGCAACGGTTTCGGGCACCACCCCCACACCACCCTGAGGGTTTGAAGCAGTCTCTGATGGGGGCCTGAGAGGGTGGGTCGGGCGTTGCCGAAGACGGTCACCCCGATCCTGGCTCGGAGCAGGCACAGTGTGACCGCCTTCGGCATGGGCGGCGAAGGCCCCCATCAGAGACTGCGGCACCAAGCTGTGGCCGAGGTGCTAGACATGCTGCGGGGGCCCTTCGTCGTGCCCGGCTCCTTCGTCGCGGGGCACGCTCAGGGACCAAGTGCTGCGGGGGGCGCGACGCTCAGGGGCCGAGGTTGTCCGGGCCGAAGGCCTGGGGCAGCATCTCCTTGAGCGTCAGGATCCCGGCGGGAGTCTCCATCGTCAGGTCGTTGCCGCCGTGCTCGAACAGCAACTGGCGGCACCGCCCGCACGGGGTGATGACCTCGCCCTCACCGCCGACGCAGGTGAACGCCACCAGGCGTCCCCCTCCCCCGGCGATGAGGTCTGAGATCAGCCCGCACTCGGCGCAGAGCCCGACGCCGTAGGCGGCGTTCTCCACATTGCAACCGCTGACCACGCGCCCGTCGTCGACCAGCGCCGCCGCCCCCACCCGGAAGTTCGAGTAGGGGGCGTAGGCGCGGGACATGACGTCGAGCGCGGTGGCCCGTAGGGATTCCCAGTCGATCTGCATCAGTGGCTCTTGACGAAGTGGTCGCCGTCCGCGGCGGGTGCGCGGACGCGGCCGACGAGCCCGGCGACCGCGATGACGGTGGCCAGGTACGGCAGCATCTCGATGAAGTCGCTGGGGATGGGCAGCTGCATCAGCTTCGTGTTCTGCGCCAGGGCGCGGGCGAAGCCGAAGAACAGCGCGACGAACGCACCGAGGATGGGGTGCCAACGGCCCATGATGACCGCGGCCAGCGCGATGAAGCCGTTGCCCGCCGTCGGGTTGTTGTCCTGGAAGGCACCCACCGAACCGACGGTGAAGTAGGCGCCACCGATGCCGGCGAACACGCCGCCCAGCAGGACGGCCGACGCCTTGGTCCAGATCACGTTGATGCCGACGGTGTCCGCGGCGTGCGGATGCTCGCCCACCGAGCGGACCCGCAGGCCCCACTTGGTGCGGAAGATCAGGAACCACACCAGCGGGATCGCGATGAACGCGATGTAGGTCAGCGGGCGCTGCGTGAACAGGATGGGCCCCAGTAAGGGGATGTCGCTCAGCAGCGGAATCGCGACGGGCAGCATGGGTCGCACGTTGCTGTAGGTGGCCATGTCCTTGGCGACGAGCTGCTGGAAGATGAAGCCGGTCAGGCCCGTGGCCAACACGTTGATCACCACGCCGATGATGACGTGGTCCACCAGGTAGCGCAGGGTGAACAGCGCCAGCACGCCGGCCATGATGAGGCCCGCCAGTGCGGCGGCGAACAGCGCCGCGATGAACGACTGCGTGATGGCGAAGGTCAGCGAGGCGGCGAACGCGGCGGTGAGGAACATGCCCTCGATGGCGATGTTGACCACGCCGGCCCGTTCAGCCAGGATGCCGCCGAGCACACCGAAGAACAGCGGGGTGGCGTACTCGAGGGTGAGGTTGAGCTGGCTGGTGAGCGTGAACGGCAGCGGGGAGCTGGCTGCGGCCCACACGATGAAGCCGAGCACCACGCCCAAGCCGGCGACCACGGCCGCGATCGTGCGGAGCCTGCCCGTGAGCTTGCCGCTGAGGTAGCCGACGCCGGCGCCGGTCACGAGCAGCCCGGCGATCAGCACCGTGGCGGTGCCTGGCAGTTCCAGGGTGGGAAGCTGCACCTCGGAGAACGCGTCGGACAGCGCGATGCGGCCGGACTTGTCCACCGTGAACGCCATCACGAGCAGGATGGCACCCAGGATGGTGATGAGGGTCCCCGCGGAGAGTCGCTGGGTCCTGGCCTGCGGGGACTCGACCTTCTGCACCAGCGTCAGATCGCTGTCGGGGTGGGTCTGGGTCTGGGTGCTCATGCTTCAGCCACCTTCGCAGCAGGGACGTTCTGGCGCTTGATCTTGCGTTCCCGCAGGAACGGCAGCAGCCACGCGACGAACGCGGGCGCGGCCACGAAGAGCACGACGAGTGCCTGGATCAGGTCGGTCAGCTTGTCCGGCGTGCCGGCCATGGTGACCATGGTGCGGCGCGACGCCTTCAGCGCGCCGAAGAGGAGGCCCGCCAGCACCACGCCCAGCGGCCGGGAGCGGCCCAGCAGCGCCACGGTGATGGCGTCGAAGCCCAACGTGCCGATGATCGTGCCGGTCATCTGGGTCGGCGTGCCCGTCAGCAACTGCGGGGCGGTGACGGTCATGACGCCCGCGAGACCCGCGAGACCACCGGCCAACGCCATGGTGAGCATGGTGACGTTCTGGACGCTGGCGCCGGAGGTGGCGGCGGCATGCGGGTTGAGGCCCACGGCCTTGAGGTGGATGCCGAACTTGGTGCGCTCCAGCAGCCACCACGCGAGGATCGCGGCAGCGATGGCGAGGAAGAAGCCCAGGTGGAGGCGGGTGCCGGCCAGGCGGGGCATCGTCGCGGTCCATTCGATGACCGGCGAGATCGGGTCTGCACGGCCGGGCGTCTGGAAGTAGGACTGCAGCATCAGGAACGCCAGCAGCGAGCCTGCGATGTAGTTGAGCATGATGGTCAGGATGACCTCATGGGCGCCGGTCTTGGCACGCAGGAAGCCCACGATGCCGCCCCAGATGGCGCCCGCGATGATGCCGATGATGATGGCTAGCGGCAGGTGGATGAAGATCGGCAGGCCCTTGATGGAGAAGCCGACGAACGCGGCGGTCAGCGCACCCATCATGGACTGGCCCTGGGCGCCGATGTTGAACAGTCCGGCCCGGAAGGCGACGGCGACGCCGAGGCCGGCGCAGATCAGCGGGGCGGCCTCAGCCGTGGTGTTCGTGATGGCCACCCAGGAGCCCATGGATCCCACCCACATGGCGTAGAAGGTGGAGGAGATCTTGTCCCATGACGCGGAGAGTGCATCCCCGGGTTGCGAGAAGAAGTAGGTCCAGGTCTGGGCGACCTCGGCATCCGAGACCAGCATCACGATGGAGCTGACGATGAATGCCAGGATCAGGGAGGCGACCGTGATGATGGTGGAGGTCACCCACGCGGGGCGCGACGATGTCGTCTTCGCCGGCGTAGCCACATTCTCACTCATGGCTGGACTCCTTGGTGGTGGCCACGGCGTCGTCGTAGCTGATGCCGGCCATCATGAGGCCCAGCACGTCGCGTGGCGTGTTCGGGGGGACGATGCCGACGATCTTGCCGCGGTACATGACCGCGATCCGGTCGGCGAGGGATTCGACCTCTTCGAGTTCGGTCGAGACGATCAGCACTGCAGTGCCCCGGTCTCGCTCCTCGACGATGCGGGTGTGGAGGAACTCGATGGCGCCGACGTCGACGCCGCGGGTGGGTTGGCTGGCCAGCAGCAGCGACAGCGGGCGGCTCAACTCGCGGGCGAGCACCACCTTCTGCTGGTTGCCGCCGGAGAGGGATCGCACCGGCTGCGAGGCCGAGTTGCTGCGGATGTCGAACTCCTCGATGCGCTCCTCGGCGTTGGCGGCGATCTTCTTCAACTGCAGCGATCCTCCCCGCGAGAACTCGTCGAGGTTGTTGAGCACCAGGTTCTCAGCGATGGAGAACTCGCCGACGAAGCCGTCGCGGTGCCGGTCCTCCGGCACGTATCCCAGGCCGGCCTTGATGGTCTTGGCGGGCTTGGCGCGGGCGATGTCGACGCCGTCGAGGTGGGCGGTGCCGCTCAGCGGGGTCATGGTGCCCAGCAGCGTCTCGGCGAGTTCGGTCTGGCCGTTGCCCTGTACGCCGGCGATGCACATGATCTCACCGCCGCGGACCTCCAGGCTCAGGTGGTCGACGGCGACCTGTCCCGACGGCGCGGCCACTGTGAGGTCCTTGATGATCAGGCGCGGTTCACCCGGCTCAGCCGGCTTCTTGTTCACCGAGAGGGAGACGTTGCGACCCACCATCATCGAGGCGAGCTCGGCCTCCGAGTCCTCCGGCTTGGCCTGGCCGACGACCTTGCCGCGGCGGATGACGGTGATGTCATCGGCCACTTCGCGGACCTCGCGGAGCTTGTGGGTGATGAACACGATCGCGCGGCCCTCGTCGCGGAGGGTCTTCATCACGATCATCAACTCGTCGATCTCCTGCGGCGTCAGCACCGCGGTGGGTTCGTCGAAGATGAGGTACTGGGCGCCGCCCGCGAGCGCCTTGAGGATCTCGACGCGTTGCTGGATACCGACGGGAAGATCCTCGACGAGGGCGTCAGGGTCGACGTCGAGCTTGTAGCGCTGGCTCAACTCGCGCACGGTCTTGCGTGCCGAGTTGAGGTCGAGCAGGCCTCCGGTGCCGGGTTCGCGGCCCAGCACCATGTTCTCGGCAACGGTGAACACCGGGATCAGCATGAAGTGCTGGTGCACCATGCCGATGCCGCGGCCCATCGCCTGCTTCGGGTTGGTCAGGGTGAGTACTTCGTCGCCCATCCTGATCTCGCCCTCGTCGGGTTCGAGGAGGCCGAACAGGATGTTCATCAGCGTCGACTTGCCGGCGCCGTTCTCACCGAGCAGGCAGTGGATGCGGCCCGGAGTGATGTCGATGGTGATCGCATCGTTGGCGGTCAGCGGTCCGAAGCGCTTGGTGATGTTCTGCAGCGTCAGCGTCGGTGCCTGCGCAGTGGTGACTGTCACGGATTTCCTCCCCCTCGCCGTCGGCGGCGTGGATGGTAAGCGTAGCGGGTCAAGACATGAGAGGAGGGAGGGGCGCTCCGTTGCGCCCCTCCCTCCCGTCAGTCAGGCGATCACGGCTGGCTGGGCGAGGTGATCTCGATCTTGCCGTCGATGATGTCCTGCTTGACCTGCTGGATCTCGGACTTCAGCTCCTCGGGGATCGTGGCGTCGAAGTCGTGGTAGTCAGCCAGGTCGACGCCACCGTTGGCGAGGGTGCCGACGTAGGCCTCGGAGTCGAAGTTGCCGTCCAGGGCGGCCTTGATGGCCTCGAACACCGCGACGTCCATCATCTTCTCGACCGACGTCATAATCTGCGGGCCGTACTCGGAGGCGGACTCGTAGCCATCGGTGTCAACCCAGATGGCGTTGACCTTGCCGTTGGACTCCTGGGCGGCCTGCAGCGCGCCGATGCCGGCCGGGCCAGCGACGGGCATGATGACGTCCGCGCCCTGCGAGATCAGGGTGTTGGCGGTGTTCTTGCCGCCGGGGATGTCACCGAACGGGTTGTTGCCACCGATGAACTGGCCATCCTGTGCGGCCTCGTCCCAACCGATGACGTTGACGTCAGCGTTCTTGGTCTCGTTGTAGTGGTTGACGCCCTGGTGGAAGCCGTCCATGAAGATCGACACCGTGGGGTAGTTGGCACCACCGAAGGTGCCGACGGTGCCGGTCTCGCTCATGCCCGCAGCCAGGTAGCCGGCCATGAAGGCGGGCTCGGCGGCGTTGAAGAGAAGGCCCTTGGCGTTGTCGACGCCCTCGAAGGAGGCGTAGTCGACGATGGCGAACTGCACATCGGGGTTCTGCTTGGCGGCAGCCTGGGTGGCGTCTGCCAGCGCGAAGCCGACCGTGACGATGATGTTGCAGTTGGCGTCGATCATGGCCTGCACGTTGCCGGCGTACTCAGCCTCGGCGTTGGACTCGATCTCGTTGGTCTGGATGCCGAGCTCGTCCTTGGCGCGCATCATGCCATTGTGGGCCGTCTCGTTGAAAGACTTGTCATCGAAGCCACCGGCGTCGGAGATCATGCAGGCGGTGAAGTTGGCGGCGTCGGTGCCGGGCTCGCCAGCAGCGGTGGTTTCGCCGGCGGCGGGGCTCTCTTCGGTGGCGGTGCCGGCGTCGGTGGTTTCGACAGCGGCGGTGGGGTCGCCGTCACGGGGCTCGGTGGTGGCCGGCGGCTCGGCGCAGCCGGCGAGCGTGAGCGCGCTGACTGCGGTGAGCGAAAGGATGCTCAGCAGAGACTTCTTCACGAAGATCCTCCTTGGATCAAATTCAGTTGGGCAAAGCGACAATACCGCCCTTGTCGGAAGTATGTGAACCGTGGTGTTGATCGTTATGGATACGCAACAATCACAGCGTCGCGGAGAGTGACCCGCCGCTAGGAAACCTGGCGCACCAGGGCGACTGCGGAGCCGATCATCTGCAGCGTCTGCTGACGCCAGTCCACTTCCTGGCTGCGGTACGGACCGGTGGCCAGGGAGATGATGACCGCCGCGGCACGCAGCCGCAGTTCGACGGGGTCCACCCGGCGGTCGAACACCGGCACCCAGCGCGCCAGCAGGTCTCGCACCTTGGCCTCCTGCGCCGGGTTCATGCGCTGGATGGTGGACAGGTGGCCGATCAGGCACGCCAGATCGTCGGCGCGCCGGCCAGGCCCGATGGTGTCCACGTCGAGGATGCCGACGATGCGGCCACCGTCGACTCGGAGCTGACCCTCGTGGAAGTCGCCGTGCGTGGCTTCAATGCCCACCGGATACTGCGCCAGCCTTGTGCCGATCTGCTCGGCCATCCACGCCAACTCCTCCCCCGCCTCGGGCAGGGTGGCCGAAACCATGCGGGAGTAGTGGTGCACCGCGTCGGCCCACGGCGGGCGGCGCTCCAGCGCGGCGACGGCAGGCGGCATGGCGTCGAGGATCCCGATGAGGTCCTCTGCGGTGCAGGGGTCCCCGGGTTCGAACAGCGCCCGCGCCAGCGCCATCCCCGGCGCCTCGCGGGTGACCAGGAGGTGGTCCGGCGTCGTCAGCGCCACCTCCGGCGCCGGGATGCCCGCCTCCCGCAGCATGGTGTGTTTGCCGTAGACATCCGCGAAGAGTCGCTCGCGCAGCACCTTGACGTAGAACACCTCGTGTGGGTCGCTGACCACCACCTTGACCACGGCCCGCCTGCGTGGCCGGTAGCCGATCATCGACAGCGAGAGCTGACCGGCAGTGACCGGCCGTGCCAGCACTCCCCCGCCGTTGAGGGCGTCAGCCATCCGGTCCGGGAACGCCGCCGTCGGGAGCCCCAGCAGATCAGGGTCGTGCGGGTAGAGCCACACGGCGACGCTGCGGTTGCCGTCGTCGAAGATCTCGGCCCGCGCATCTGAGGCGGACAGCTCGCCGGTGCGGGCACTGACGCCCAGCAGTTCGGTGCGCTCGCCGTGCTCCCAGCGGATCTGCGCCAGGTACGTGGCCGTGGTGGAGTGTTCCGGGGCCGCGTCGACGTGATCGAGTGACCAGCCCAGCAACACACCGCCCTGATGCTCGACGGCTGCGCGCAGCAGGGGCTCCACGCGGGGGCCGGTCAACAGCCCCATACCGTCGTCAGGCATCCGGCCCTCCCTCTTCCTCGGGCTCGGCCGCGTCCTTCGCGGCCTCCTTCTTCAGTGCGAACCAGGCGGCGCGGCGGCCGTCGAGTTGCGAAACCTCCAGCGTGAACCAGGCAGGTTGCGCCTCCGGATCGTCAGCCGCCGGTTCCAGCATCACGGTGATCATGCCACCGACTGCGGGCAGCTTGCCCGCCATCGCCATGTAGTAGCCGGCCACCGTGTCGTAGGGGCCCTCGGGGATGACGTGGCCGGTGAGCTCGGCGAACTCCTCGATGGTGGTCAGGCCCTCCACCTCGTCGACCTCGCGCGGGTCCTCGCCGCTGGGCACGTCGTATTCGTCGGTGATGTCGCCGATGAGCTCCTCGAACAGGTCCTCGAGCGTCACGATGCCGGCGGTGCCGCCGTACTCGTCGCGGACGACGGCGAGGTGGGCCCCGCGGCTGCGCATCGCCGTCATGGCCGTGAGGATCTTGACCGTCTCCGGGAGGAACAGCACCTCCCGAACCAGCGTGCGGACCTCCCCCGCACGGGCTGCGCCCTCGACATCCATCAGGTCGCGCACGTGGAGGAAGCCGGCGATCCGGTCAGGAGAGCCGTCGGTGACGGGATAGCGGGAGTGCGGCGCGCCGCGGACCTCACGGTAGGCCAGGGAGATCGGCATGTCTGCGGGCAGGAAATCCACCTCGGTGCGCGGCACCATCACCTCGCGGAGGCTCAACTCACCTGCGTCGAAAAGCTCGTCGACGATGCTGCGTTCCTCTACGCCGAGCGACGTCGAGCTGGTGACCATGGCGCGCAACTCCTCGTCGGTGACGGCGTCCCTGGCCCGGCCCGGGTCCCCGCCGAGCAGACGCACCAGGAAGTTCGTGCTCACATCGAGCAGCCAGATCAACGGGCGGGCCAGCGTCGCGATACCGGAGACCAGAGGCGCCAGGCCCAGCGAGAACGCCTCGGAACGCTGCATGGCGAGGCGCTTGGCGGTGAGTTCACCCACCACGATGGAGAAGTAGGCGATCAGCACGGTGATCAGCACCAGGGAGAGGGGGTTGGCCACCGATGCCGGCATCCCCCAGCCCACGAACACCGGCGCGAGCCGGGCCGCGATGGTCGCGCCACCGAACGCCGCCGACAGCATCCCGGAGACCGTGACGCCGATCTGCACAGACGACAAGAACAGGTTGGGGTTCGACGTGAGCCGCTCGATCGCCCGGCCGCGCTTGCCCTTGGTGGACAGGTGCCGGATCTGGGATTCGCGCAGCGTGACCAGCGCCATCTCGGCGGCGGCGAACACGCCCCCGATGAGGACGAACAGCGCGATGAGCGCGATCTCAGCTAACACTCCAGGGCCCTGGTCAGCGGAAGATCACGGTACGGTCACCGTCGGCCAGCACGCGGTGCTCCGCGAACAGCCGGACGGCTTCGGCGAGCGTCTGCGACTCCTGCGCCTGCCCCTTGCGCACCAGCTTGGACACATCCATGCTGTGGTCCACCCGCACCACGTTCTGTTCGATGATGGGCCCCTCGTCGAGGTCTCCGGTGACGAAGTGGGCGGTGGCGCCGATCAGCTTGACGCCGCGGGTGTGGGCCTGGCGGTACGGGTTGGCTCCCTTGAAACCCGGCAGGAACGAGTGGTGGATGTTGATGGCGCGGCCGGCGAGGAACTCGCACAACTCGGGGCTGAGGATCTGCATGTAGCGCGCCAGCACCACCAGCTCGACGTCCTGTTCCTCGACGACGCGGCGGATCTCCGCTTCGAACTCCGGCTTGGTCTCAGGGGTGACGAAGCGGTGCTTGAACGGCACGTCGTAGAACGCTGCCATGGGAGCCAGGACGGCGTGGTTGGCCATGATGCCCACCACGTCGATGGGCAGGTCGCCGCCCTTCCAGCGGAACAGCAGGTCGTTGAGCGCGTGGCCCGCCTTGGAGGCGAGCAGCAGCGTGCGGACCCGCCGCTGGGCGTCGTCGACCCTCAACTGCGCGTCGAAGGCTGCGGTCGCTTCCTCGATGCTGGCGCGCAACACCTCGGAATCCGGGCCGTCGACCTGGATCCGGGTGAAAAAGTGCCCCGTGTCCGGCGAGGAGAACTGCTGCAGTTCGGTGATGTTGCCCCCGGCCGTGACGATGCCGCCGGTGATCGCGTGGACGATGCCGGGACGATCGGGGCAGTCGAGAGTGACGACGAGCTGATGCATGGCGCCAGCCTATCGCGACCACGCTGGCGCCCTTGACACGGTGTTGTCCGGCGACACGCGGGAAAATGGGATTAATCACAGTTTCGCGCATAGGCGGTGATCGATTGCTAGTCTGCAGGCGCGCAACGAAGCGCGACATCCCCACTGAGGAGGATCGTTTTCACGAACGACGCTCACACGCCCAACAAGGGCATCATCCCCCCCCCCGCGGAGTTCCACCGAGTACAACAATCCGAAGAGTTCGGCCGGTTGAAGAAGGTTTTCCGCTCCTTCGCGTTCCCGATGACCGTGGTGTTCCTGGTCTGGTACCTGGCCTACGTCTTCGGCTCCATCTTCGCCAAGGACCTCATGATGACGCAGGTCTTCGGCAACGTGACCGTCGGATTCCTGTTCGGCATCGGTCAGTTCGTCAGCACGTTCCTGATCACGTGGCTCTACATCAGGCACATGAACAAGAAGGTTGACCCCATCGCGACCGAGCTGCGCGCTGACTTGGAGGGAACGGCACGATGATCACTCTCGAGGCCCAGCTGGGCAGCCCCATCATCAACATCGCGATCTTCGCCGCCTTCGTGGTGATCACCATGTTCGTGGTGATCCGCGTCAGTCAGGGCGGCAAGAAGAAGGCCGGCGACTTCTACACCGGCGGCGCACAGTTCGACGGCCGGCAGAACGGCTTCGCGATCGCAGGCGACTACCTCTCGGCCGCGTCGTTCCTCGGCATCGTCGGCGCCGTCGCGCTCTACGGCTACGACGGGCTGCTGTACTCCGTCGGCTTCCTGGTCGCCTGGCTCGTCGCCCTCCTGCTGGTGGCCGAGCCGCTGCGTAACACCGGCAAGTACACGATGGCCGACGTGCTGAGCTTCCGCATGCGGCAGAAGCCCGTCCGCACGGCCGCAGCCACTTCGACGCTCGTGATCTCGTTGTTCTACCTGCTCGCGCAGATGGCGGGCGCAGGCGCGCTGGTATCGCTGCTGCTGGGCATCACCTCGGGCTGGGGCCAGAACCTGGTCATCGGCATCGTCGGCATCCTGATGGTGGGCTACGTGCTCATCGGCGGCATGAAGGGCACCACCTGGGTGCAGATGATCAAGGCCGTCCTGCTCATCGCGGGCGCCGGCGTCATGACGGTGTGGGTGCTGGCGTTCAAGGGCTTCAACATGTCCGCGCTGATCGGCGAGGCCATCGACAAGACCGCAGCCGACGGCTCCACCATCGACCTGCTGGCCCCCATGGAGCGCTACACCGATCCCATCGGCCTGATCTCGATGGGCATGGCGCTGGTGCTCGGTGCCTCAGGCCTGCCGCACGTACTGATGCGCTTCTACACCGTGTCCACGGCCAAAGAGGCCCGCCGCTCGGTGACCTGGGCCATCGGTCTGATCGGCGCGTTCTACCTGTTCACCATGGTGCTCGGCTACGGCGCGGCCTGGCTCGTCGGCCCGGAGGCCATCGCCGGCATGCCCGGTGGCGCCAACGCCGCCGCGCCGGCGCTCGCCTACCACCTCGGTGGCGCCGTCCTCATGGCAGTCATCGCCGGCGTGGCGTTCGCAAGGAGCAAAACGTGGCCTTCCTGGTGTCGCTGGCCTTCGCCATCGTCGCCTCGGCCAACCTGCCCTCCATCCTGTACTCCCTGTACTGGAAGCGCTTCTCGACGGCGGGCGCCGTGTGGTCCATCGCCGGCAGTTTGGTCACGGCCATCGTGTTGATCGCCTTCTCCCCCGCGGTCTCCGGCGCTCCGGGCTCCATGTTCCCGAACGTGGACTTCTCGTGGTTCCCGTGGGATTCCCCGGCGATCGTCTCGGTGCCGGTGGGCTTCTTCCTCGGCTGGCTGGGCTCCGTCGTCAAGCCTGACGGCGATGCCTACGCCGATCAGGGCGCCGAGATGGAGGTCCGCTCCATGACCGGCGCGGGCGCCGCGGCGGCGCTCGACCACTGACGCTGGTAGAGCCCGGCTCGCTCTGCGAGACAGCGTCGAAACCGCCAAGCGCGATCCCCCATCCAGGGGATCGCGCTTGGCGGTTCAGTGTCCTGCGTCGCTCGTCAGATGAGGCCGAGCTCGGTGACCGCGTCGCGCTCGTCGGCCAGTTCGGCCACGGAGGCGTCGATCTTGGCGCGGGAGAACTCGTTGATCTCCAGGCCTTGGACGATCTCGTACCTGCCGTCCTCGACGGTGCACGGGAACGAGGAGATGAGGCCCTCGGGCACGCCGTAGGAGCCGTCCGACGGCACGGCCATCGAGACCCAGTCCCCGTCCGGGGTGCCGAGCGCCCAGTCACGCATGTGCTCGACGGTGGCGTTGGCGGCCGAGGCGGCCGACGACAGGCCGCGCGCCTCGATGATGGCGGCGCCGCGCTTGGCGACGGTGGGGATGAAGGTGTTCTCCAGCCATTCCTGGTCGTCCACCAGCTCAGCGGCGTTCTTGCCGTCGACCTTGGCGTTGAAGAGGTCCGGGTACTGGGTGGCCGAGTGGTTGCCCCAGATGGTCATGTTCGTGATCGTGTCGACGGGCACGTTCAGCTTGGCGGCCAGCTGCGACAGCGCGCGGTTGTGGTCGAGCCGGGTCAGCGCGTTGAACTGCTCTGCCGGGATGTCCGGCGCGTTCTTCATGGCGATCAGGGCGTTGGTGTTGGCCGGGTTGCCGGTCACGAGCACCTTGACGTCATCGGCGGCCACGTCGTTGAGGGCCCTGCCCTGCGCGGTGAAGATGGCGCCGTTGGCCGAGAGCAGGTCTCCGCGCTCCATCCCGGCCTTGCGGGGCATGGCGCCCACGAGCATGGCCATGTTCACGCCGTCGAAGACCTTCTTGGGGTCGTCGCCGATCTCGATGTTGACGAGGTTGCCGAACGCGCAGTCATCAAGCTCCATGACGACGCCCTCGAGCGCCTTCAGGGCAGGGGTGATCTCCAGCAGGCGCAACTCGATGGGGGTGTCGCCCAGCAGCGATCCACTGGCGATACGGAACAGCAGGCTGTAACAAATCTGACCGGCTGCACCGGTGACGGCGATCTTGACGGGAGCTCCAGTGCTCACAGGTTCATTCCTCTCTTGGAACGGTAGGTTCTACGCAGCAGACTCTACCGCTCCCCCTGGGAGGGACACGCGGGGGCTCAGAGGTAGCGCGGCGCCCAGTGCAGGATCTCGATGATTAGCACGATTGCGATCCACGCCATGAAACCGATGGTCAGCCAGCCCCCGCGGTGGATGCGCTCCAGCTTCTCGGCCACCTTGCCGGAGAAGTAGTGGTTGCGCTCCTGGATGTTCCAGGCGGTCATGGACCAGAACACGAACGTCGTCGAGACGGTCACGGTCAGGCACCAAGGGCACAGGGCACCGATCTCGTAGGTTGACTGGTACAGCAGCCAGTAGGCGAAGATGACGCCCAGGAAGTAGACCACGTTGGCGGTGAACATGAACCAGCGCGGGAACCGCACTCCTGACAGGGCGGCCACGGCGATGGTCATCACCACGGGCTCGGCGATCATGCCGAGGAAGGCGTTGGGGAACCCGAAGACGTTGGCCTGCCAACTGGCGCCCACTCGTGCGCAGTCGAGCACGGCGTTGATGGAGCAGGCCAGATCCGCGTTGGGGTCTGCGGCCAGCACGATGGCGTCGTAGCTCAGCACCCAAGAGGCGATGAGACTGACGATGGCGAACACGAGCATCTCACCGAACAAGATGTAGCGCTGCCGCTTCGGCGGCACCGGGCGTGGGTCTGCTCCCGGATTCGCGGGATCGAGGATCTCCGGAGACGCATGGGTCGTCTGCTCTTGCACGCCTACATGGTAACTGTCGGCCGCAAGGACACAGCCCGCGGGTCACCCCATCTGCCCCATGACCCCCTACGGTGGTCCTTGTGACAATGAACTTTCCGCCTCCCCAGCAGCCACAGGGTTCGCCCGCACCGTTCCCGCAGCAGGCCCCGCCGATGGGTATGCCGCCGTACCAGTCGCCTGTGCTGTCGCAGTATCCGGCCTACGTGCAGGGGCACAAGCACAAGCAGCAGGCCGTCCTCGTGCCGATCATCTTCCTGGTGATCGGTGGCCTGGCGACGCTGCTCGGCATGCTGGTGGTTCTGGATCGGCCCCTCACCCAGTCGTTCGTGGCAGTGGCCACGTTCAGCATCGTTCTGGCGATCGGCCTATGGTTCATACACTGGCTGGACAGGTGGGAGCCGGAGCCCCCGATGTTCATCATCGGCGCCTTCGTGTGGGGCGCCGGCGTCTCGGCGTTGATCAGCGGCATCGTCAACACGCTCGTGGCGTACTCCACGCAGTCCCAGCAGGCGGCCGCCAGCTTCTCGGCCCCGCTGATCGAGGAATCGACCAAGGGCCTCTTCCTCGTCGTCGTGCTGCTGAGCACCAAGCGTGGGCGCGCCGAACTCAACAGCCTCACCGACGTGATCGTCTACGGCGGCATGGTGGGCCTCGGGTTCTCGTGGATCGAGCACATCACCTACGCGATGACGCCCGAGACCATGGGCGAGTCCACGCAGGTCATCCTGGTGCGTCTCCTCCTGGTGGCCTACCTGCACCCGATGCTGACCATCATCGTGTCCGTGGGCATCTGGGCAGGCATCAACGCCACCGGCCCCATGCGCTTCGGATGGCCCATCCTGGCCTGGGTCCTGGCGGTGGCCCTGCACTTCCTGCACAACACCTCCGTCGTGCTCATGGGCGGCGCCGGCCTGATCGTGGCGGCCGTCATCGAGATCGTCGTGTTCGTGGGCCTCATCATCCTGGGCGTCAAGGCCCGCCACCGGGAGCGCGACACCGTGATGCAGCAACTCCCGGCCCTGGTGCACTTCGGCTGGATCACGCCGCTGGAGGCTGGGTGGCTGCACGACCTGACCGCCCGCCGCAACATGATCGCCTCCGCCGGCGGCGACAAGAGGCTGCTGAAGGACTTCATCCAGAACGTCACGGAACTCTCGCTCCTCCGCGGCCGGCTCGAGTCGAACACCGACGGGCAGCCCCCCGCCGCCTGGATCGAGTTGCACCGCGAACTCACCCAACTGGTCTCCTCCCAGCGCGGCGAGGTGCATCGCATCCTCAGCGGCGGCGGAGGCTGGTCGCCGATGGAGGGTCCCCCCGGCCAGTCCTGGGGCTCGCAGCACTGGGGCTGAGCATCTGGCCCCTGAGCGTGGCCCCGCGACGAAGGGCCCCGCAGCGTCTCTGGCGCCTGGTCGGTTGCGGGGGCTCCTTCGATACGTTCGTTCGTTCCTCACGAACACTCAGGACGACGCCTTCGTCGTTCGCTGGCTCGCAAGCTCGCAGGAGAACGCTCAGGGACCATGCGGTCAGGGGGTGGAGGGTGGGACCACCAGGGCGAGAACGACGACGGCGGCGCCAAACAGGGCGAGGACCAGCACGTCGATCCAGCGGCGGCGCACGACCAGCAGACCCGCGGCGATGCGCGGCAGAATCAGCCGCAGCAGCGCCCCCAGCAGGAGGGAGGCGCCGATGAGCATCGACGCCATGCGCCAGCGACCCATGGCTGCACATGCCACCCCGGCGCCCAGCACACCGAGGGCCGCCAGCAGCGCCCAGGGGCTGTCCGGGTAGGACTCCGCCGGCCGGTCCTTGCCGCGCCGGGCCAGGCGACCTTGGAGCCTATCGCTGAAGACCATGGAGCAGTTCTGCCCGGTCGACGACGTTGCTCAGCAGCATCGCCCGCGTCATGGGCCCCACGCCGCCGGGGTTGGGGGTGACGTAGCCCGCCTTGTCCCAGACATCCGGCGCGAGGTCGCCCACCGTCTTGCCGTCGACGCGGCTCACGCCCACGTCGACGAGCGCGGCGCCCTCGCGGATCATCTCCACGGTGATCATGCCGGGCACGCCCGCGGCGGCGACCACCACGTCGGCGCGCCGCGTGTGCGCCGCCAGGTCCCGCGTGCCGGTGTGGCAGAGGGTCACGGTGGAGTTCTCGCTGCGGCGGGTGAGGATCAGGCCCAGCGGGCGGCCGACGGTGATACCCCGGCCGACGACGCACACCTCAGCGCCGTTCAGTTCGACGTCGTGGCGGCGCAGCAGCTCGACGATGCCGCGCGGGGTGCACGGCAGCGTGGCGGGCTCGTTGAGCACGAGGCGCCCCAGGTTGATGGGATGCAGGCCGTCGGCGTCCTTGTCCGGATCGATGAGCGACAGCGCCCAGTTCTCATCCAGGTGCCTCGGGATGGGCAGTTGGACGATGTAGCCGGTGCAGGCCGGGTCCTGGTTGAGACCCTCGATCGCTTCGCGGAGCTGGTCCGCGGTGGTGTCCTCGGGCAACTCCACCTGGATGGAGGCGATGCCCACCTGCTCACAGTCGCGGTGCTTCATCCGCACGTAGTTCTGGCTGGCCGGATCTGAGCCCACCAGCACCGTGGCCAGGCCGGGGGTGACGCCGCGTTGTGTGAGCGCGGCGACGCGGGTGGTCAGTTCGGCCTTGATCTCGGCCGCGGTGGCCTTGCCGTCGAGCGTGGCTGCGGTCATGGGTGCCTCCGTCGGTGCAAACCTGTGTCAGTGGAAGAAGTGGCGGGTGCCGGTGAAGTACATCGTGATCCCGGCGGCGGTCACCGCGTCGACGACCTCCTGGTCGCGCACCGAGCCGCCGGGCTGGACGATGGCGCGCACACCGGCGTCGAGCAGCACCTGGGCGCCGTCGGCGAACGGGAAGAACGCATCAGAGGCGGCGACGGAGCCCTTGGCCCTGTCCCCCGCGCGGTCGACGGCGAGGTGGCAGGAGTCGACGCGGTTGACCTGGCCCATGCCGACGCCCACGGAGGCGCCGTCGTGGGCGAGCAGGATGGCGTTCGACTTGACGGCGCGTACAGCCCGCCAGGCGAAGACCAGATCGGCCAGGGTGTCCTCGTCGGCGGCCTCGCCCGCGGCGAGGGTCCAGTTGGCGGGGTCGTCGCCGTCGGCGTCGATGGCGTCGGTCTGCTGCACCAGCAGCCCGCCGTCGATCTCGCGGACGGCGAGGCCGTCGTTGGAGGCCGGTTCTGCGATCAGGATGCGGATGTTCTTCTTGCGGGCCAGCACCTCGACGGCGCCCTCCTCGTAGCCGGGCGCGACGATCACCTCGGTGAAGATCTCGGCCACCTGCTCGGCCATCGCCACCGAGATGAGCCGGTTGGCGGCGATGACGCCACCGAAGGCGGAGACGGGGTCGCAGGCGTGGGCCTTGCGGTGCGCATCGGCGATGTCGGTGCCGGTGGCGATCCCGCAGGGGTTGGCGTGCTTGATGATGGCGACGGCGGGCTCGTCGAAGTCGTAGGCGGCGCGGCGGGCTGCGTCGGCGTCGACGTAGTTGTTGTAGCTCATCTCCTTGCCGTGGAGCTGCGTGGCATCGGCCAGGCCTGCGGTGCCGTGGCTGTTGCGGTACACGGCGGCCTTCTGGTGCGAGTTCTCGCCGTAGCGCAGGTCTGCCACCTTGTTCCAGGTGGCGCCGTACCAGGAGGGGAAGCCGCTGTCATCGGGGAATTCGACGACTTCGCTGCACATCCAGGAGGCCACCGCGACGTCGTAGTTGGCGGTGTGCACGAAGGCCGCAGCAGCAAGTTCGCGGCGCTGCGCCAGCGTGAGGCCGCCGGCAGTGAGGGCGGCGCGGAGCATCGGGTACTGCTCGGCGGAGGTGATCACGGCCACGGAGGCGTGGTTCTTCGCCGCGGCGCGCACCATGGTGGGCCCGCCGATGTCGATCTGTTCGATGCATTCGTCCTGCGAGGCCCCGGAGGCGACCGTGGCGGCGAACGGGTACAGGTTGGTGATGACCAGGTCGAACGGGGCCACGCCCAGCTCGTCGAGTTGGGTGCGGTGGCTGTCGAGGCGGCGGTCCGCCAGGATGCCGGCGTGCACGTGCGGGTGCAGCGTTTTGACCCGGCCGTCCAGGCACTCGGGGAAACCTGTGACAGATTCCACCCCGGTGACCGCGATCCCGGCGTCGGCCAGCTTGGCGGCGGTCGAGCCCGTGGAGACGATCTCGATGCCGGCGGCCACGAGGTCTCTGCCGAGTTCGATCAGCCCCGTCTTGTCGTAGACGGAGACAAGCGCTCGGCGCAGAGGGGTCAGCTCGGTCACGGGTTTTCCTTCTTCCATTCGGAGACGGCCTGGATCAGGAGGCGGCGTTCGACCACCTTGATGCGTTCGTGGAGGGTGTCGACATCGTCGTCCGGCAGCACATCGACGGCGCCCTGCAGCAGGATCCTACCGGTGTCGATGCCGGGGTCGACGAGGAAGACGGTGGCCCCGGCCACCTTGACGCCTGCGGCCAGCGCGTCGCGGGGGCCGTGCATGCCGGGGAAGCTGGGCAGCAGCGCGGGGTGGGTATTGATGGTGCGGCCACCGAAGCGGGCGAGGAAGCTCTCCCCCAGCAGTTTCATGAAGCCGGCGGAGGCCACCAGATCCGGCTCGTAGCCGTCGACGATCCTGGTGAGCTCCGCGTCCCACACGGCCCGGTCTGCGCCCTTGGCCAACGGGTGGGCGACGGCGGGGATCCCCGCCCGGCGGGCCCGCTCAAGGCCGTAGGCGTCGGCCTGGTCCGAGACGACGGCGACCACCTCGGCGTCCACGCCGCCGGCGTCGACCGCGTCGAGCAGCGCCTGGCACAGGGTGCCGGAGCCGGAGAGCAGGACGACGACGCGGGTGGTCACCTGCACACCCTACGCCGACGGCCCCTCGGGTGTCGCGTCCGCGTCATCCTCGCCCCCGGACTCTGCGCGAACCGGGCGGCGGATGAGCCCCAGTACCAGGCCCGCGATCACTCCGGAGATGCCGAGGAGCGTGGGGGCGAAGACGAGCAGTTCCGGCATGCGGGCGCCGATGTGGCTGAGCCGGTCTGCGCCCAATGCGCCGGAACCCAGGCCGCACAGCGCTGCGATGATCAGGCCGGCAGCCGTTCCCGACAAGCCGCCCACCAGCGCGGTCTCGTCGAACCGGGCACGGGGCCGGGCCAAGACGACCAACAGGGCGGCGGCCACGCCCGCCAGCGCACCGACGGCCAGCCACCACAGCATCCACTGCGGCGCGGGGCCGGAGGGTGGCACGGCGCCGAAGATGGGAATGGCGGGGAGGAGGCCGACGTCCGAGATGGCCATGGTGATCAGCGACCCGTCCCCGACGGTGAGCCCGGCACCCAGCAACCAGGACGCGCAGGCGAGCACCAGGTTGGGCAGGTAGAGCAGGTGCAGGGCGATCAGCAGGATGAGGCCGCTGGTGCCGCCGTCGAGAGCTGCGGCGATCTCGCGGATCCGGCCCCAGCCGGACCACACGGCCAGGCCCGCGACGACGACAGCCCCGGCGAAGACGGTCAGCAGCGCGGCACCCATGGCGCGGGGGACGGCGCGCAGCCACTCGGGCCAGGCTTCGGTGGGGTCATAGCCGATGCCGCGGGCCGCGCCCCAGAAGCCGGCGATCCCGCCGACCACGACGCCCCCGACCAGGGCGCGCCACGAGCCTGCCCCCATGGCCAGCGACAGCGCGACGACGGCCGCGGCGTAGGTGGCGCCGAAGGTGCCGCCGACCTTGACCATCAGCCGCTCGCCGTCGACCCAGAGTTCACCGTTGTCGTCTGGGCGCGCGCCGTGGCTGGCCGCCTGCCGCACGGCGTGCGAGGCGAGGGGGGTGGCGAGGAAGAGCAGCAGGATGGTGAGCCCGAGCGGGGCGATGGATACCGGCTGGCCGCCCAGGTCCACGGGCGCGCCGTGAGCAAGCACGAGCACCTGCGTGGCGAGCCGCAGCGCCGGGCTCAGCTCCGCATCGGGCGAGGTGAGCCAGCCCACGGCGGTGAGGCCCGCCAGAACCAGCCATCCGCCCAGCAGCACGGCCAGCGGGCCCACCACGGCGGGCAGGTACCACGGCCACGGCCAGTGGCGTGGTTCAGGCTCCGGCGTCGAATCGACGTCGACGGCTACGGTGCGGTGTTTGGAGGCTTCCACCATCACCCTTCCCTTGAGGTTGTCGCGCAGTTTTCAGCTACCCCGGTAGTCTGGCCAAACGTAACGTGGCCGACCAGCGCTCCGGAGGAGGTGAGCCCCCGTGTCTGACGAGACGTCTCGTCCCCGACGGGCCTGGCAACCTGACGACGATCTGCAGGAGCCACTGGTTCCAGAAGATACCGCAGCCGACGGCGCCCCCAGCCCCCGACGCGGCGCGGGCGCGCCTGAGGATCCGGTCAATCCGTTCGCGCGCCCAGGCAGCACCGAGGCCGAGCAGCCCATCCCGGCTGAGCCGATGATCCCCGCTCCGGTGTTCCCCCGGTCTGCCGGCGAGTTCTCGGACAGCCCCAGCCCCGCACCGCGACGCTCCGCCCTGTCGAGCGACACCCCCGTCGAATCCGGGGCCGGGTCGGCCCAGGAGCCCACGTCCTGGGTGGCCGCCAACCGTCGCACGCTGGCGACGTGGGCCGCCGTCGGCGTGGTGGGCGCCCTCATCGCGGGGCTGATCTCCTTCTTCGTGGCCCGGAGCACCGGCGCCACCGAACCGGTCACAGACCCGACGGGGCCCCCGTCGCCCAGCCAGAGCGCCTCCCCGTCGCCCACCGAGAGCGCCGAGCCGGCCGAGATGACCGATCTGGTCACCGCGGATGATCTGGTGCCCATCGCGCCCGCCTCGGAATGGTCGGTGATCACCACCACCTACAGCCAGGCGGAACATGACATGCGTGCGGTGTGCCTGAGCACCACCCAGCCTGCGCAGAATTCCACCCACTCCTTCCAGCGCACGCTGGGCACGACGGGCGCCGACAAGCTGGCCGCACTCCACCGCATCGACGTCTACGCTACGCCCAAGGCTGCTGAAGAGGTCTGGACGGAGCGGGTCGCCGCGCTGTCCAGCTGCACCGAGCTGCCGGCCCGCATCGAGCGCGCCTCGAGCATCGACGGCATGGCCGAGGAGACCTTCCAGGTGACCTTCCTGCAGGAGGAGACGCCCGTCAAGTACCACACGGTGCTGATGACCCGCGACGGCGCCGCCGTCCAACTCTTCGATGTGGCCCGCGACGAGGAGCCCGTCGAGCCGGCGGCTTCAGCGCTCGCTCTGGTCCGCCCCCAGGCGCGGCTGGCAGAGGCGCAGGACGTCCCGGCCCCGACGACCCCGGTGGCGACGCCCGCCGTCGTGCCCCCTGCTGAGCCCCCGGGCTGGCTCGTGCCCATCGACCTGCCCCGGCTGCACGCGGGCACCGGTCGCTGGACCATGACCGGTCCCCACCCCGTCGACGGCACCAACATGGGCTGCGAGGACATGGAACTGGCCACCGAACCCGGCCCGGTCGAGAGGCAGCGCACCGCCTACGCACTCACCCGCGACGCGGCTGTGCCGGAACGCTTCGGCATCGACGAGTTGCTGTTCACCTTCGACACGGTCGAGGAGGCGGCGGTGTTCGTCACCAAGCTGGGCGCCAACCTCAACAGCTGCAAGGATCGCGCCAACACGGCAGAGGTCACCGAGCACGACGCCGTACCCGCCCGCGACGCGGAGGGCAACGCCCTCTCCTCGCGCGTCTTCACGGCCACCCAGGCCATCTCGGACACTGAAAAGCTGACCTACCAGCTCATCGTGTCCGTGGCCGGCAACAAGGTGGCCTACACGATCATCTCCGCCGCACCAAAGGCGCAGTTCACGCCGGAGCAGTTGACGGAGCTGGCCGCCCGGATCTCGATCCGGGCCAGCCAACTGCCCGCCTGATTCAGGTCAGCTGCTTGGCGCGCAGCGCGGCGATCGCGTCGCGCGCGAGTTGTGCGGTCTGCGACGGGGTCTCCCCGACCAGCACCCCTGCCGCCTCGAGCGCTTCCTTCTTGGCCTGCGCCGTGCCGGAGGAACCCGTGATGATGGCGCCCGCGTGGCCCATGGTGCGCCCGGGCGGCGCGGTGAAGCCCGCCACGTAGCCCACCACCGGCTTGGTGATGTTGGCCTTGATGTACTCGGCGGCCCGCTCCTCCGCGTCGCCGCCGATCTCGCCGATCATCACGATCACGTCGGTGTCCTCATCGTCCTCGAAGGCCTGCAGCACGTCGATGTGCTTGAGCCCGACGACAGGGTCGCCGCCGATGCCGACCGCGGTGGAGAATCCGTGGTCGCGCAGTTCGTACATCATCTGATAGGTCAGCGTGCCGGATTTCGACACCAGCCCGATGCGGCCGGGGCCGGAGATGTGGGCGGGGATGATGCCGACGTTGGACTTGCCGGGCGAGATGATGCCGGGGCAGTTGGGCCCGATGATCAGCGTGCCCGCCTTCTCCGCGGCGGCCTGGAACTCGACGGCGTCGCGCACCGGGATACCCTCGGTGATCACCACGCACAGCTCGATCTCCGCCTCGATGGCCTCCATCACGGCGGCCTTGGCGAACTTCGGCGGCACGAACACGACCGAGACGTTGGCGTGGGTGGCGGCGACCGCCTCCACCATGGAGTTGTAGACCGGTACCGGGTCTTCCTCGAACAGGACGGACTCGCCGGCCTTGCCGGGTGTCACGCCGCCCACCACGCGGGTGCCGGACATGATCATGCGCTGTGTGTGCTTGCGTCCCTCCCGGCCGGTCATGCCCTGGACGAGGACGCGCGAGGATGCGTCGATGTAGATCGCCATGTTCAGTTTTTCCCTTCAGCGGCGAGCTTGGCCGCCGTGCGGGCCGCCTCGTCCATGGTGTTCTTGACGGTGATGAGCGGGTGGTCGGCCTCGGCGAGGATGGCCTTGCCGACGTCGACGGAGTTGCCGTCGAGGCGCACCACGATGGGCAGCCGCGCCTCGTCGCCCAGCATCTCGAGCGCGTTGACGATGCCGTTGGCCACGTCGCTGCAGGCGGTGATGCCGCCGAAGACGTTGACGAAGACCGACTTGACCTGCGGATCGCTCATGATGATGCGCAGCCCGTTGGCCATCACCTGCGCGGACGCGCCGCCGCCGATGTCGAGGAAGTTGGCGGGCTTGGGCTTGCCGGGCATTTCTTCGCCCGCGGCGGCCACCACGTCGAGCGTGCTCATCACGAGGCCCGCGCCGTTGCCGATCACGCCGACGGAGCCGTCGAGCTTGACGTAGTTGAGGTCGAGTTCGCGGGCCTGCCGCTCCAGGTCGACCTGGCCGGTCGTCTCGTCGTACTGCTGCCACTCCTCGTGGCGGAAGTCCGCGTTCTCATCAAGGGTGACCTTGCCGTCGAGCGCCAGGATGGTGCCGTCGGCGGTCTTGACCAGCGGGTTGACCTCCACCAGCGTGGCGTCGGACTCCTTGAACACGGTCCAGAGCTTCTGCAGCACCTGCCCCACGGGGGCGTGGATGTCCTCGGGGAAGCCTGCCTCGGTGACGATGCGCCGGGCCACGTCGGCGGTGATGCCCTCGTCGACGTCCAGCGGGATCTTCACCAGCGCCTCGGGTCGCTCCTCGGCGAGCGTCTCGATGTCGACGCCGCCCTCCACGCTGCACATCGCAAGATAGCCGCGTGTGGCGCGGTCGAGCAGGATGGAGAAGTAGAACTCCTCGGCGATGTCGGCGCCGGGGCTCAGCATCACCACGTCGACGGGATGACCCTTGATCTCGAGGTCCAGGATCTCGGCGGCCGTCTCGACGGCGGCCTCTTCACTCCTGGCGAGCTTGACGCCGCCCGCCTTCCCCCGCCCACCCGTGCGGACCTGAGCCTTGACCACCACCGTGCCGGAGCCAAGTTCGGCGTAGGCCTGCCGCGCCTCCTCCGGTGTGGTGGCGGTGCGCCCCGCCAGCACCGGTACGTCGAAACGCTCAAAGAGTTCGCGCGCTTGATATTCGAGGAGATCCACCCTGATTCCTATCCATGGTTGAGAATGCTAAACCTTCGCCAGCGTACCGGGACAGGGGGTGATGCGGTAGGGATTCGGCGGAGAGACAGAGGAGAGCCGATCTCGCGCGGGCGCAGGAATGACGCCTGGACCCCGGATGTGAACGATGACACGACAAAATTTTGAGAGATTCCTGAGAACTGTTAAGGTTCCATTCGGAAACGCCCCCCAGCAGCAAGTTCAGGAGTCCGGTGAACATCACCCCTCAGCGAAGCGCACGTCGCGCCGCAGATGCAGACTCGTCAGTCGACGCCATCCTCGAAGTTGAGGTCGTCGCAGCAGCCGCCCCCGCCCGTCGCGCAAGCGCCGCCATCGGGGGCTTTTCCCGTCGCATCGTCGCCATGAGCATCGCCGGGGCAGTGGGCGCCTCCGCCATCTTCGCATTCGCATTCGCCGCCCGCGACGCCGACCTCGACGAGATCAGCGAGGCAGCAGACGCCACCGCAGCCATTCCGGCCGCTGCCATGTCCGCCGCAGCCGAGAGCTTCGAGGACCGCAGCGCGGACGTCAGCCGCAACGCCGTGCGCAGCGGGCTCGACGACGTCGTGGCCAACCAGGCCGCCAAGGAACGCCGGGACGCGTTGGGCGTCTCCAACCAATCCGCCACCAAGGCCGAGGCCGATCTCTCCATGGAGGAGCGCGACAGGCTCATGGACGAGGACATGAAGGCCGTCGCCGCCCAGTCCGAGAAGCTGAAGAAGGAGGCCGAGGAGGCCGCCCGGCGTCTCGAAGAGGCCCGCAAGGCCGCCGAGGCCGCTGAAGCCGCCAAGGCCGCCGGCCTCGAGGTCGCCGACGTCGACCCGATGTCCGCCGAGGAGATCTCCAACCTCACCAGCAAGGGCGGCTCGATGCCCGTCAAGTCCGGCTACCGCATCGGCGCCGGCTTCGGCAAGCGTGGCAGCTGGTCGCGCTACCACACCGGCCAGGACTTCCCCGCCCCCACCGGCACCCCCGTCTACGCCGCTGCCTCGGGCGTCGTCCTCAGCCCCACCGCCGGCGGCTGGGCGGGCATCAACGTCGTCATCCAGCACAGCAACGGCGGCTCCACGCTCTACGCCCACCTGAGCGGCAAGAAGGTCAGCCCCGGGCAGACCGTCAAGGCCGGCCAGCTGATCGGCTACGTGGGCAACACCGGCCGCTCCTTCGGCTCGCACCTGCACTTCGAGTACTACAAGCCCGGTGTCACCCCCGGCGACGTGTACAGCGCGTCGAACCCGATGGCGTTCCTCAGCTCCCTCGGCGTCCGCTGACCCTTGCTGGTTCAGCCTGCGAGCTTGCGAGACGACGCAGGGCCCCGCAGCTGGGCCATGACCTGAGTCACTGCACGTTCGCTGGCGGTACCACAGTCAGAGCTTCTCCATGGGGGCGTGCTTGACGCTGACGCGCTTGGTGCCGGCCGAGCCGAAGTCGACGTCAGCGCGCACATTGTCGCCCGTTCCCGTCACCGCCATCACCGTGCCCATGCCGAAGCTGGCGTGCAGCACCCTGTCCCCCACCGCGACGGTGGGCACGGTCTTGCGCGGGCCGTTGCCGGAGCCGAAGCTCTGGATCGACGCGGTGGTCTGCCGGTTGCGCGTGGCGGCGCTGCTCGCCCACTGCGTGGTGGCCGATCCGGTGCGGCGCCAGTCCATCACGTGCGTCGGCATCTCGTCGAGGAACCGTGAGGCCGGGTTGTAGGCCGGCTGACCGAACGTCACGCGCACCGCGGAGCGGCTCACGTACAGCCGTTTGCGGGCCCGGGTGATGCCCACATAGGCCAGGCGTCGCTCCTCCTCCAACTCGACCGGATCGGTCAGTGCCCGCATGTGCGGGAACATCCCCTCCTCCATGCCGGTGAGGAACACGGTGTCGAACTCGAGGCCCTTGGCGGTGTGGAGCGTCATCAACGTGACGATGCCCTTGCCCTCCTCATGATCGGGCACCTGATCCGAATCCGCCACCAGGGCGATGCGCTCCAGGAATGCCGCCAGGGAGTCGTCGGGCTCCGGCATGCCGGAGACAAGGCCGGACTCGACGGCGTCCTCGTCGTCGAGGTCGATGGTGTTGGCCGCGGCCACGAACTCGGCAGCCACTGACACCAACTCCACCAGGTTCTCGATCCTGGTCTCATCCTGCGGGTCCGTGGAGGCCTCCAACTCCGGGAGGTAGTTCGACAGCTTCAGGATGGAGGTGAGCACCTCGTCGGCAGGTTTGCCCGCGGCGACCATGGCGCGGTGGATGTTCATCATGTCGACGAAACCCTGGATCAGCTTCACGGAACGGCTGGCCAGCCCCGGGGCATCCTCGGCGCGCTGGAGGGCGTCGAAGAAGCTGATCCGCTCCGCTGTGGCCAGCGTCGAGATGGCGGCCTCGGCGCGGTCCCCGATGCCGCGTTTGGGCACGTTGAGGATGCGGCGCACCGACACGTCGTCTGCCGGGTTCACGAGGGCGCGCAGGTAGGCGATGGCGTCGCGGATCTCGCGGCGCTCGTAGAAGCGCACGCCTCCGACGACCTTGTAGGGCATGCCCACGCGGATGAAGACCTCCTCGAAGGCACGCGATTGGGCGTTGGTGCGGTAGAACACGGCGGTGTCGCCGTACTGGCTCTCCCCCGCGTCGGAAAGCCTGTCGATCTCATCGGCGACGAACTGCGCCTCGTCATGCTCGTTGTCGGCCACCCAGCCGGTGATGAGATCACCCTCGCCCAGATCGGACCACAGGTGCTTCTCACGCCGCCCCTGGTTGCGGGAGATCACCGCGTTGGCGGCGGTGAGCACATTCTGGGTGGAGCGGTAGTTCTGGTCGAGCACGATGGTGCTCGCGCCGGGAAAGTCTGACTCGAAGTCGAGGATGTTGCGGATGGTGGCGCCGCGGAAGGCGTAGATCGACTGATCCGAGTCGCCCACCACCATCAACTCGGCAGGCTCCACCGTCGGGGAACCGTCCACCACGCCCGTGACCTCGCCTGCACACAACTCACGGATCAGCGCGTACTGGGCGTGGTTGGTGTCCTGGTACTCGTCGACGAGCACGTGGCGGAACCTGCGTCGGTACTTTTCGCGCACGTCCGGGAAGGCCTGGAACAGGTGCACGGTGGTCATGATGAGGTCGTCGAAGTCGAGCGCGTTGGCCGCTGCCAGCCGGGACTGGTAATCGGCGTAGGCCCGCGCGATGGTCTCCTGGCGAGGCCCTTCCGCTTCCGACGCTGCCCGCTCGTGGTCGATGAGTTCGTTCTTGTAGTTGCTCACCGCGTTCATCACCGCACGCACCGGGTAGCGTTTCGGGTCCAGTTCCATATCACGGACCACCAGGGACATCAGCCGCTTGGAATCCGCATCGTCGTAGATGGAGAACGACTTCGTCAGGCCGAAGCGGTCGATGTCGGTGCGCAGGATCCGCACGCAGGCGGAGTGGAACGTAGAGACCCACATCAGCTTGGCACGGTTGCCGACCAATTCGATGACCCGTTGGCGCATCTCAGCGGCGGCCTTGTTGGTGAACGTGATGGCCAGGATGGAGCCGGGATGCACGTCGCGTTGGCTGACCAGGTGGGCGATGCGGCGGGTGAGCACCCGTGTCTTGCCCGATCCGGCGCCGGCCACCACGAGGACGGGTCCCCCGGCGTGCACGACGGCCTGGCGCTGCGGCGGGTTGAGACCCTCCAGCAGTTCCTCCTCGCTGACCTGCCTCGCCTTCGCCTTGCGCGCATGCTGGGCAGCCTCCGGGTGCCGCGGGGCGGGTTCGTCGGGCCGGAAGACGGAGAACAGGTCAGGGAACAGGGAGTCACTCATGTCGGCTGCCAAGCCTACCGTCTCACCCTGCCCACCCCGTCGGTACGCTGGGCGCATGCATCACGTCTGGGCCCGGTTCCGAAGGATCTTCAACCGCCTCACCGCGACGGTCCTGATCACCCAGATCCTGGCCATGCTCGCGCTGACCGCGGCCGAGGCGCTGCGCAAGAAGAAGCGCAAGCTGCGCAAGTTTCCCGTGACCAGGCCGGAGCCGCTGCCGGTGCACAAGGACGAGATCACCGTCTACACCTACGGGGAGTACCTCTTCGACGCGATGATCGAGGCGATCGACGCGGCAGAGGAGACCATCTACTTCGAGACCTACATCTGGAAGGGCGACGCGACGGGCCGCCGGTTCCGCGACGCGCTGACCCGGGCCGCGGATCGTGGGGTGGAGGTCTACGCCGTGTGGGATTCGTTCGCGAACCTGGTGGTGCCCCGCTCCTTCTTCCGGTCCATCCCGAGCGCCATCCACACCATGCCGCACCCGGCGATTCCCATTCCCTGGTCACCGCGAAGCTGGGGCCGCGACCACCGCAAGCTGCTGACCGTCGACGGGCGGATCGGGTTCGTAGGCGGCTACAACATCGGCTCGCTGTACGCCACGGGCTGGCGCGACACCCACGCCCGCATCGTCGGCCCCGGCGTCGCGGAGCTGGACAATGCATTCATCGACTTCTGGAACCTGCACGTCAAGCGCAACAACGGGCGCATCGAGCACAACCCGCAGCGCGACTGGCTGACCACCGTCCGCCTCCACCGCAACACGCCCCGCATCCAGGTCTACCCCATCCGCAACATGTACCTGGAGGCCATCGACCGGGCCGCGTCCCGGATCTGGCTGACCCACGCGTACCTCATCCCTGACGACGACCTGGTCGCGGCGCTACGCGACGCCGTCAACCGCGGCGTCGACGTGCGCATCATCGTCCCCGAGCGCTCCAACCACGTGGTGGCGGACTGGCTCTCGCGCGGCTACTACACGGATCTGCTGCGCTCCGGCGTCAAGCTCCACCTCTACAAGGGGGCGATGGTGCACGCCAAGACCGCCACCATCGACGGCATGTGGTCGACGATCGGCACCGCCAACCTCGACAGGCTCAGCCTGCGGGGCAACTACGAGGTCAACCTCGAGGTCACCGATGAGGACGTGGCCTCGTTCATGGAGGGCGTGTTCCGCACGGACCAGTCCAACACCATCGAGTTGACCGAAACGCGGTGGGCGCACCGCTCGTGGGTGGCGAAGGCCACCGAATTGTTCCTCTCCCCCTGGCGCCCGTTCTTCTGAGTGGACACAAAACAACGACCCGGCCGAAGCCGGGTCGTTCCTGTTGATAGGTGAACTGGTTGGCTCAGGCGCGGTTGCGCCCCTGCATCCAGCCGTAGATGGCCAGCACGATGAGGGCACCGACGATCGAGGTGATCAGGCCGCCGATCGAGAAGTTCGGGCCGGAGAAGTCGAGCTTGCCATCAAAGATGAGCGAGCCGAGGAGGCCACCGACGAACGAGCCGATGATGCCGAGGATCATGGTGGCGGCCCAACCGCCGCCCTGACGCCCGGGCATGATGGCCTTGGCAATTGCGCCTCCGAGGAGACCGATGACAATCCAGGAAATAATGCTCCAAATCATGTCCCCAGCATTGCAGGGTTTGGCGTGTGCTGGCAAGCTCCCACCACCCTGATTCGCCCCTGAGGTGGGATTTCAGGGTACAGAAACATCCTTTTGGGCGTACTGGGGGCCCCGTCGGAGGTGCCACCGGTTCGCCCCTACGCACCCGGCTGGCTAGGCTCCGGGGCATGGATATCCTGCATAACATCTTTCTGCTACTGCACTTCGTGGGCTTCGCGGCCCTGTTCGGCGGCGCCTTCGTTCAACTGAAGGGCCCCAAGCGCGTGGTCAACCCCGCCATGTGGCACGGCGCCCTCACCATGCTGATCACCGGCATCCTTCTGGTGGGCTCGTTGGAGATGGGCGACGGCACCGTCAATCACGTCAAGGTGGGCATCAAGCTGCTCCTGCTCATCGTCATCTTCGTGCTGGTGCTGATGAACCGCAAGAAGGACAAGGTCGACGACGGCCCGTTCTGGGGCATCTTCGCGCTGACCCTCCTCAACGCGGGCATCGCCGTCTTCTGGTGATCTGTCAGACCAGGTGTCGATCCGTCGCCCACTTCGTGAGCTGGTGGCGGTTCGACAACTGGAGCTTCCGCAGCACGGATGAGACGTGCGTCTCGACGGTCTTGATGGAGATGAACAACTCCTTGGCCACCTCCTTGTAGGAGTAGCCGCGGGCGATGAGCTTCATCACCTCGCGCTCGCGGGCACTCAACTTGTCGAGTTCCTCATCCACCTGGGCGATATCGATCGCCCCATTGAACGCATCCAGCACGAACCCCGCGAGCCGCGGCGAGAACACCGCATCCCCCGCGGCCACGCGAGCCATCCCCTCGATGAGGTCCTCGGAACTGATCGATTTGGTCACATAGCCCCTGGCGCCGGCCCGGATGACGCCGATCACGTCCTGCGCGGCATCGGAGACCGACAGCGCCAGGAACTTCACCTCCGGCTTGACGGCCAGCACCTGCTTGATCACCTCGGCACCGCCGCCGCCGGGCAGGTGCACGTCCAGCAGCACGACGTCGGGCTCGGTCTCCACGATCGCCTTGACGGCGGTCTCCACGTCCTCGCCCTCGCCGACGATGGAGACGTGCTGCCCGATCTCGTGGTTGACTCCTGCGCGGAACATCGCGTGGTCGTCGACGATGACGACCCTGAGCCCGCTGACGTCAAGAGCTTGATCCTCGCTCATCCGCTCATCTCCAATTTCACTTCAGTGCCGTCCCCGAGCTCAGAGCGGATCGTTGCACTCCCCCCGTGACGTTCCATGCGAGCCCGGATTGATTCTCTCACGCCCATCCGGCCTTCGCGCACCTGCTCCGTATCAAAGCCCTTGCCCCGGTCCCGGATGAACACCTCGATGTGGCCATCCTGGGCCTCGGCGTACACGTCGATGCGGGCCGCGCCCGAGTGCTTGGCAGCGTTGGTGACGGCCTCGCCCGTGGCCAGGATCACCGCCTCCACCCGGTTGTCGACGGCGGCGTCGCCCACGCAGACGAGTTCCACGTCCACCGGGAAGCGGCTCTCCACATCGGCGGCGAGTTCCTGGAGCGCCGAGTGCAGTGAGGCTGCGCGGGTGGTCTCGCCGTAGAGCCAGGTACGCAGTTCACGCTCCTGACGGCGGGCCAACTGGGCGACGGTGGCCGAGTCGTCGGACTGGCGTTGGATCAGGGCGAGGGTCTGGAGCACCGAATCATGCAGGTGGGCGGCCATGTCTGCTCTCGCCTCCGCGCGGTGCCGCTCCGCGTCGGCCCGGCGGATCCGGTTGCGGTGCTGGTACAGCCACGGCGCCGCCACGATGAACAGGCCTGCGAGCAGGAGGGCGGAGGCCCCCAGCACCCCGGGGAGCTGGGCCAACCCGATCTGGGTGGCGAGCGTCCAGGAGATGCCCGCGCCCACAAGCACGAGCCCGCCGACGAGACGCACGATGCTCATCGTGCCGCCGCCGCGCGTGAGGCGCGCCCACAACGTGCGTTGGCCGGCGAGGGTGACGCGCTCGTCGACCTGCAGCCAGATCACGATGATCCCGATGCCGCCGATGATCATGGGCCAGAACAGCCCCGCCGGCACCACGCCGCCGGAGACGAACAGCCACAGCAGCCCCACGACGATCAGGCCACCGGAGATCAGCACACCGCTGTCCGGGCGCTGCGATGGTTGCGCCGCGGCCGGTCGCATGCCGCGACGCCTCGCGGCCTCGAGGCCGGCGGGCTCGTCAGCGTTCTGGCCTGCGGGAAGCATGACCCAGAGCGCGCCGTAGGCGAGCAGGCCCAGGCCGGAGACCAGCGACAAGAGCACGAAACCCAGCCGGACGAGCCGGACGTTGACACCCAGATGCGCAGCCAGCCCCGCTGCCACGCCGGCGATCATGCCGGAGTCCGTGCGCCGCTGGAGCGGGGCGCGCGTGGGCGCGCTGGGCACCGCCGGGAGCTGAGTCATGGCTCCAGATTCTCACGCAGATGCCGACCGGGCCAGTCCTGAGACGTGTTTCCAGGGGTCCTTCAGGGGGACACCCGATGGGTAACGGGCACCCGGCAGGGAAGACTGGAGCCATGTCCACAGAACTCGACCTCGGCTGGTTCGACCCGAGCCTCGGCGCCGTCCAGCGCCGGGAGGCCTCCGGCGTCGGCACCGGCCTGAGCCGAGCCGTCGCGGAACGGCTCGCCGTCGATGTGGTCCTCGTGCGGGTCGTGTTCGTGGTGCTGGCGATGTGCTCCGGCCTAGGAGTCGGCCTGTACGCCTGGGGTACCGCCCTGACCCGCGGCCCGCAGGGCAGCCGCCCCATCGACCGGTGGCTGCCGGGCTTCCACGACTGGTCGGCACTCGCGCAGAAGACCCTCGTGATCGCCTCCACCATCGCGCTGATGTTCACCATCGGCGCGGCGTTCCCGCTGCCGTGGGGCGCCGGGGTGCTGATGCTGATCGTGCTGGCCCTCTGGAGCCGTCGGTCCAGGTCGGCCGCAGCCCCGGGGCAGCCACCGTCCGCTGCTGACCGCTACCCCACCTCCGCCCTCCCCACCACATTGAGCCCCGCCCATCCGGTGGATGACCAGGCACTGGTGGAGCATTGGCGGCGCAGCATCACCGAAGCTGTCGGCACCCACCGCGCGGCGGTGCCCGTGCCGCAACTGCCGGAGGTCGACCTCTACGCCGATGCGCAGGAGGAGCCACTGCTGCCGCCGGCGCCCCGGCCCAGGTCGAGCTGGCTGGGCGGCCTGGCGGTACTGGCGGCGATGATCGCCGCGGCCGCCATCGCGGGGATCATGCTGGGCGCGAGCGCCACCGTGACGCTCGCCGTCGGCACCGCCGTCGGGGGCCTTGGTGCGGTGCTCTTCGCGCTGGTGGCGCGCAGCCGTCGTCTCCCCCGCCTCGTGCTCGCCCTGGTGGCGCTGCCCATGGTGGCCATCGGCTGGCTCGCCGCACAGGCACCGCTCCCGGTCGTCGGCCCGGACACCCGCGTGGTGCAGGTCACCGCCGAGGACGCCGTCGTCGACCTGGGCGAACTCGATCTCCGCGGCTACGACACCGTCCGCATCGAAGCCGTCGCATCCAACGTGGACGTCATCCTCCCTGGCCCCGTGCTGCAGGTCGAGACCGTGGAGAACCTGGCCAGCGACGTCACGGACCTCAGCGAGCCGGTCCATCCGAGCATCACGCCACTCCAACTGAAGGTGGAAATCTCAGCCCAAGCCTCCAACGTCACCATCAAGGACGCACCATGAACCGCCCCGCACTCGACGCCGCAGCCCTCGCCATCGGGTTGGCCGCCATGGGATTCGCCGTGGTGCTGCTGTTGGCAGACCACATCTCCTCTCCCCTCATCCAACCGATCCTCGCCGTGACCCTGGCCGCCGCCGGCACGATCGGACTGATCGCCTCGCGTGGCCGCACACCCAACCGAAAGGAACTCTCATGAACCTCTCCCGCTCCCGCAACGGCATGATCGGCGGCGTCTGCTCGGGTATCGCCCGCGCCGTCAACGTCGACGTCACCATCGTGCGCATCGCGTTCATCCTGGTCTCGCTGTTCGCCGGCGGTGGCCTGCTGGTCTACCTCATCCTCTGGGCGGTCATCCCCCGCGAAGAGGGCGGCACCATCGCCGAGGAGGGCTTCACCAAGGCCCGCGCCTGGTACGACGACCGCAACCGCAAGGGCCCGCAGGGCCCCAACTACGACATCTGATCCGGAGTCATAAAGAAGCGCCGCCGGCATCTGCCGGCGGCGCTTCGTGTCATTCCCACTCGATGGTGCCCGGGGGCTTGCTGGTGATGTCGAGCGTCACACGGTTGACCTCGGGGCATTCGTTGGTGATGCGGTTGGAGATCCTCTCCAGCAACTCGTAGGGCAGGCGCGCCCAGTCGGCCGTCATCGCGTCGTCGGAGACGACGGGCCGCAGCACGATGGGGTGTCCGTAGGTACGGCCGTCGCCCTGCACGCCCACCGAGCGGACGTCGGCCAGGAGTACGACGGGGAACTGCCAGATCTCGCGCTCGAGCTTGGCGTTGGCCAACTCCTCGCGGGCGATGGCATCTGCCTGCCGCAGGATGGCCAGGCGGTCCTCGGTGATCTCGCCGACGATGCGGATGCCCAGGCCGGGGCCGGGGAACGGGTGGCGCCACACCATGGCCTCCGGCAGGCCGAGCTGCTCGCCGACGGCGCGCACCTCGTCCTTGAACATCTGCCGCAGCGGCTCGATGAGCGTGAACTGCAGATCGTCCGGGAGGCCGCCGACGTTGTGGTGGCTCTTGATGTTGGCCGCGCCCTCGCCGCCGCCCGATTCCACCACGTCGGGGTAGAGGGTGCCCTGGACGAGGAAGTCGATGCCGCGGTCGCCCGCGATCTGGCGTGCCTGCTCCTCGAACGTGCGGATGAACTCCCGGCCGATGATCTTGCGCTTCTCCTCGGGGTCGCTGACGCCGGCCAGCGCGGCGAGGAAACGCTCGCGTTCGTCGGCGAAGACGAGGTCGACGCCGGTGGCGGCCACGAAGTCGGTGCGCACCTGCTCCACCTCGCCCTGCCGGAGCAGACCGTGGTCGACGAACACGCAGGTCAACTGCGAGCCGATGGCCTGCTGGACGAGGGCTGCGGCCACCGCGGAGTCGACGCCGCCGGACAGCGCGCAGAGCACGCGTCGGTCGCCCACCTGGGAGCGGATGGCGTTGATGGACTCGGTGACCATGTTCTCCGGCGTCCAGTCCGCCGTGAGGCCGGCGATGTTGAACAGGAAGTGCTCGATGACCTGCTGGCCCCACTGGCTGTGGTTGACCTCGGGGTGCCACTGCACGCCCGCCAGTTGACGCTCGGTGTGCTCGAAGGCAGCCACCGGTGCGCCGGCGGAGCGGGCGAGCACCTTGAATCCCTTGGGTGCCTTGGCCACGCTGTCGCCGTGACTCATCCACACGTTGAGGGTGTTCGGCATGGACTCGAGGAGTCGGCCGCCCTCGGCGATCGACAGGGACGTGCGGCCGTACTCGCGCTGACCGGTCTTGTTGACGGTCCCGCCGAGCGCCTGGGCCATCGCCTGGAAGCCGTAGCAGATGCCGAGCACCGGCACGCCTGCGTCGAAGATGGCCGTGTCAACGGAGGGGGCGCCGTCGGCGTAGACGGACGAAGGCCCGCCGGAGAGGATGATCGCGGCGGGCTGCTGGGCCAGCAGCTCATCGACGCTCAGCCGGGGGCTGACGATCTCCGAGTACACGTTGGCCTCGCGCACGCGGCGCGCGATGAGTTGGGCGTACTGGGCACCGAAATCGACGACCAGCACCTTCTCGTGGGCTGTCATGAGGGTGAGTCTAGTGATCCGCGGCCCCCTCGAGCCACCCGCCCGACGATGCGGCCGGCTGCCGACGGTGACCCCCGCCGAAACTCACCTGGCGCCATGGGAATAAACCGCCGGTGACGGAGGTTGACCGCGACATGAGCATTTATCCTGACGTGACGGCCCTCGTCGGCCGCACCCCCCTCGTGAAGCTGAACAGGGTGGCCGGCGACAACGCCACCGTCGCCGCCAAGCTGGAGTTCTACAACCCGGCCAACTCGGTCAAGGACCGCATCGGCGTGGCCATCATCGACGCGGCCGAGGCCGCTGGTGAGCTGCAGCCCGGCGGCACCATCGTCGAGGGCACCTCCGGCAACACCGGCATCGCCTTGGCGATGGTGGGCGCCGCCCGCGGCTACAACGTCGTGCTGACCATGCCCGAGACGATGTCGCTCGAGCGTCGCGCGCTGCTGCGCGCCTACGGCGCCGAACTGGTGCTCACGCCCGGCCCCGCCGGGATGCGCGGCGCCGTCGAGAAGGCCGAGGAGATCGCGGCCGAGCGCGGCGGCATCCTCGCCCGCCAGTTCGCCAACCAGGCCAACGTCAAGATCCATCGCGAGACCACCGCCGAGGAGATCTGGGCGGACACAGATGGCCAGGTCGACATCGTCGTGGCCGGCATCGGCACCGGCGGCACCATCACCGGCGTCGGCCAGGTGCTCAAGGAGCGCAAGCCCGAGGTCAAGATCGTGGCCGTCGAGCCGCAGGAATCCGCCATCCTGAGCGGCGGCCAGCCCGGCCCGCACAAGATCCAGGGCATCGGCGCCAACTTCATCCCGGAGATCCTCGACCGTGACGTGATCGACGAGGTGCTCCCCCGCAACATCGACCAGGCCATCGAGTTCGCCCGCAAGGCCGCCACCGAGGAGGGCCTGCTCGTCGGCCTGTCCTCCGGCGCCGCGCTGTCGGCCGCCGTCGAGGTCGCCGCCCGCCCCGAGAACGCCGGCAAGACGATCGTCGTCGTGCTCGCGGACTTCGGCGAGCGCTACCTCTCGACCGTCCTGTTCGAGGGACTGCTCGACAACTGACCGCTGGCTGGTCCTGCAAGCTCTGTGAGCAGTGTCGAAACCCCCCAGCGTGCGTGCATGTTTGAGGTTTTCGACATGCTCGCGGCTCAACCAGCTTCGATGGCCAGCCGCTCAACAAGGGTGGGCAGGTAGTACAGCGCCAACGAATCGAGGATGCGCTTGACCTGCGCCAGCGAGGCCTGCCGCTCCCCCGGCGTCGTCGCACCGGCCGCCAAGCGGGCCGCCTTCCCGGCCCGGCGGGCATCGGAGCGGGCGCCCTCGGGCAGGTGCTCCAGGCCCAGCCGTTCGGCGTTGGCCTGCGCGACGTTGAAGGTGAGCTCCACCTCGGTGGCCAGGTCGTCGAGCGCAGCGGTGGGTCACGGCGGGCAGCGCCACGGCGCGCGGACCTGGCCCTCCTTGATCATGGCGATCACCTGGGCACGCAGGCTCTCAGACAGCTTGACCTAACGTTCGATGCGTTCGCCGTTGATGCGCTGGATGCGCAGCTTGATCTTCTTGTCCTTGCGGCGGGCATCCACGACGACGGCGTCCTCATCGGTGTAGAAGAGCACAGCGCCCGGGGCGAATACGCCCCAGGAGGTGTCGAGATGCACCGGGTCCCACGGGGAGTACATCAGGACGACCTCCTACCGGGCAGCGCCAGCGGGGCCCGGCCCGTGATCGCCTTGCGCGCATCCGTTCCCGTGGGCAGGAAGTACAGGGCCAACTCGTCGAGGATCTCGACGGCGCGGCGCAGCGCGGTCTCACGCTCGGACGCCGCGGCACCCTTGTCCGTGGCGAGGCGCGCGGCCTTCAGTGCCGTGCCCGCGCGGTCGCGGTACTGCTCGGGCAGGTACTGCATCCCGATCCGCTCGGCGTTCGCGCGCGCCGCGGTGAAGGTGGCCCGGACACGGCGCGCGAGGAGGAGGGCCGCGTGTTCGGTGGCGACGAGTTCTCCCTCAAGCAGGGTGCACCAGTAGGCGGTGAGTTCCGCCAGACCGAAGGGGTAGCTGTGCTCGGTGCGCACCGACCGCTCCCCCACCTCTACGACGCAGCCGAGTTCCTCGTGGATCTCGCGACGCAGCGACTGTTCCTGGGTTTCACCGTCCTCCACCTTGCCGCCGGGAAACTCCCAGAGGCCGGGCAGCGCCCGGCCCTCCCCGCGCTGGGCCGCGAGCACCAGCCCTCCACTCACGATGACGGCGCCCACCACAACGACCAGCGGCGGGGCGACGCTCAGGGGCCGATCATTGGAGGTCGCGGCGGGCGAAGAGTGGCGCGCCGGCCACGAGGAGCGCGACGGTGGCGGCGAGCAGACTCGCCGGCTGCCACCACTCCAACCCGACCTCCAACGGCGGGCCGTACAGGTAGGCCCGGAACGGGGACCACCAACCCAGCGGCTCCTTGTGCGCGGCCATCAGCAGCGTGTAGCCGAAGTAGGTCACCACCGCCACGCCCACTGTGCCCCACACCGTGGCGGCCGGGCTCCCGGTGGCCGCCGACAGCAGCACCGCGAACGCGCCGAAGCACCAGCCGAGGCAGGCGAGCAGGAAGCAGGCCGCCCAGATGTTGGCGACGTCGACGTCGAGGCCGCCGAGCGCCACCCCGCCCCAGAGACCCAGGAACAGGGCCACGCAGACGATGGCGACGTAGGCTCCGACGGTGGCCGCCGTCGTCCAGTAGACCCGGGCGCGGGAAATCGGGCGCGACAGCAGGCCGGAGAGCCGGCCGGCGCGCTCATCCCCCGCGATGCCGGCCGAGGCGGCTGCGGTGGCGACGAGGATCACCGCGATGGGACCCATCATGCCCATGGTCTCGATGTGCAGGAATCCGGCGGCCACACTCATGTCGCCGCCCCCGAACATCGCCACCATCGATTCGGGGAAGCTGCCGGTGAACTGGGCGAGGTCGGCCTCCATCGAGGCATACAGCGGCCCCATCAGCAGGCCCATGAGCACCGCCATGACGACGGTGACCACCAGCAACAACGTCCGCTGGGCCGCGAACCGCAGCCCGAACAACGTCCTACCGCGGCCGGTGGCGGTGAGGAAGCGTCCGACGACGGGCAGGCCCCGCCATCGTTCCGTCAGCGCAGCGCCGCCCTGGTGGAGGCGCAGTTCGCGACGCAGGAAACCCGCGATGCCGACTGCAAGCAGCACGGCCGCGCCGCCGAGGAGCAGGGCCAGGTGGCCGCCGTCGATGCCGCCCACCAGGGGTTTCGTACCGTTGAACCAGGTCCACGGGATCCAGTCGGCCGACCCTTCCCGCCACATCGGCAGCAGGCCGGAGCCCAGCCAGCCCAGCACCATCGTCGTTGCGCCGACGGCGGCGGCCAGCGCCTTACGCCCTGTGAGGGCCCCGACGGCGAACGCCAGGGCCGCATGGAAGAGCGCGTTGGCTCCCAGATGCGTCATGAGCGCCGCGAGGTGGGCCTCGCCGATGTCGATGCCCAGCACCGCAGGTGCCACGACTGCAATCACCCAGAGCACGAACGCCGCGCCCACGATGAGCGCGACCATCGCGGCGGCCTTGCTCAGCGCGTAGCGGAGGCGCGGGATGGGCGCCGCGAGCGTGAGGTGCAAGGTGCGGTTGCCCTCCTCCCCGGCGATGACGTGGGCACCGATGGCGACACCCACTCCAACCAGCACCATCGCGCCGATCGCGGCCAGCATCTCGTTGTAGGCCAGGACGGAGGTGTCGGCGTCGGCGGGGATGCCCATCAGGTGTCGCACGGCCTCGGGGAGGGCGTCGTAGATGCTGAGGTCGATGTCCTGGTAGACGACCAGGCCGAGCACGAGCATGGCACCGACGGCGGCGACGGCGACCGCGAGGACGCGCCAGCCGTCGAGCATCCCCCTGCGAAGGACGGCGACGCTCATGTCTGATCCTTGTAGTAGGTGAGGAAGATGTCCTCGAGATCGGCCTCCTGGGTGTGGATGTCACGCAGGCGGACCTTCGCGCTGACCGCGGCGAGGAGGTCTTCCATCTCGCCGTCGAAATCGAGAACGACGCGGCCGGGGTGGAGTTCGACGTCGCGGATGCCGTCGAGGCCCTCTATGTCGGTGCCGTGGAGGGCGCCGTCGAAGTCGATCTCGATGCGGCGCATCTTCTTGCGGCGCAGCCCCGTCACAGTCTCGACGGCGATGAGATGGCCCTTGCGGATGATGCCGACCCGGTCGGCGACGCGCTCGACCTCGGAGAGGGTGTGGCTGGAGAGGAATACCGAGCGGCCGTCGTCGGCGACCTCGCGCATCATGGCCCAGAACTCGTGCTGGACGAGCGGGTCGAGGCCCGAGTTGGGCTCGTCGAGGATGAGCAGATCGGGCTTGTGCATGAAGGCGGCGATGAGGCCGACCTTCTGGCGGTTGCCGCTGGAGAGTTCGCCGACGCGCTTGTCGAGGACGGCGTCGAGGCGCCGGGCGAGCCGATCCACGTAGCCCCAGTCGACGTCGCCGTGGAGGGTGGCGAAGAACTTGAGGGTGTCGCGGCCGGTCATGGCGGGCCACAGCGCCAGGTCGGCAGGCAGATAGCCGAGCCGACGACGGTGCCCCACCTCGCGGGGCGGCGCGCCGAGCACCGTGGCTGAGCCCGACGTCGGGTTGAGCTCCCCCATCAACACGCGGATGGTGGTGGACTTGCCCGCCCCGTTGGGGCCGAGGAAGCCGAAGACCTCACCGGGCTGGACGTCGAGGTCGAGGTCGACCAGCGCGGGGAAGGATCCGTAGTGCTTGGTGAGGCCACGGGCCTGGATGGGGATCATGCGTCCTCCTCGGACAGTTGATCGATGGCGGAGGCGTACTGGTCACGAAGCGATGGCTCGATGAGGCCGGAGAAGATCTCCATCTGCACGCGCAGGTAGCGGGCAAAGCCGGGCTCGGCGGAGAGGTTGGTGCTGCGGATGTCGAGGTCGAAGTGCCGCTGGAGATGCTGGTGCAGGCTCAGCGAGCCCAGCGCGTACAGCGTCAGCATCGCGGCGCGCGCACGCTCGTCGTCGCTGGGCGACATCATGCCGGCGTCGACGCTGGCGCGGATGTAGCCCTCCGCATCTGTGATCATCACATCGACGAGCCTGTTGATCCCTTCCGCGTCGTCGCCCAACCGCATCGCGAGATAGCCCATGATGTGGCCGGACCCGGTGGCGCGGACTGCGCCCAGCGCGTCAAGGCCGGCCCCCTGCGCGACAGCCTCCGCCTTCCGGCTGCGCACCAACTCCGCCACGTGCAGGTCGCAGGCCGCCAGCAGCTCCCCCATGGAGCCGAAGTGGTGCCGGATGAGGCCCAGCGACACCCCTGCCCGCTCTGCCACGGCGCGGGCGGTGGCCGCCTTGGTGCCGGACTCTGCGACGAGCTCGATGCACGCGTCGCGCAGCTTGGCGGAGGTGGTCCTGTCGTCACTCATGATACGAATGTATAGCTTCCTATACACTCGTACAACAGGAGGCTGTCACAATGGTCCCGTGACTGACAAGACCTTCTACGAGCGGGTGGGCGGGCACGCCACGTTCCACCAGTTGGTGCACGAGTTCTACAAGGGGGTAGCCGACGACGCGCCCCTGCGCGAGATGTATCCCGAGGAGGATCTGGGCCCGGCCGAAGACCGGCTGCGGATGTTCCTCGAGCAGTACTGGGGCGGGCCCAAGACGTACCAGGAGCAGCGCGGGCATCCGCGGTTACGGATGCGGCACCTCGAGTTCACGGTCACTCCCCTGCGGCGCGACAGGTGGGTGCATCACATGATGAACGCCTGCGACACCTTGGACCTGACGCCCGACGACGACGCGGCCTTGCGCGACTACCTCGTCCGCGCCGCTGCCTTCATGATCAATGCCCCTGGCTGATCGTGCAGGACACGAAGGGGGGCCACGCCCCGCCGCTGGAAACTATCAGCCTTCCTCGATAAAGGTGATCCGAAGACCCGAATCGGGGTGATAGGTCCAACGCGCCTTGAGACCGTCTCCCCACTGGTCCTCTTGCTGCCCGTCGAGCGCCCGGGTGCTCTCAATGTGGTCACGAACGTGCTGCGGGGCTTCCGAGCTGTTCAGGATGCACGACACGTCATCGACTGTCACTGGACTGGCCCCGCCAACGTCGAGAGTCATGCTGCTGCCCTCGTCGGCCAGGCGCTCCTCCAGATTGCAGGAATCCGCCGCGTAGGCGAGCTGCGTCGGCACTCGGCCCTCTCCGGTGGAGTTGAGCAGACCGGACTCGATGGCGTCCGCGCACACGGACAGCGAATCACGCCACTCGCACCCTCTCCACTTGTCCACAACGCCCCACGAACCCGAGACGTTCAGCGTCACTGAGACAGCCCTTCAACCTAGCAGTCGCTCAATCCGGCGATGTGGTCACCCCGGCGCTTGTCAAAGACACCTTCCGCAGCGCGCAAGGTCACACGCGCTGCCCAGATGCCGCTTCAGTCCTGCTCTTCGGCGGCGATCTGCTCGTGGTGGCGGACGACCTCGCGGACGATGAACGTCAGGAACTTCTCCGCCAACTCCGGGTCGAGATCCGCCTCCGTCGCGAGGGCCCGCAGGCGGGAGATCTGCTCCGCCTCGCGGTTCGGGTCCGCCGGCGGGAGCCCTGCGCGGGCCTTCAGCAGCCCGACGCGCTGGGTCACCTTGAACCGCTCGGCGAGGAGGTGGATCAGCATCGAATCCATGTTGTCGATGCTGCCGCGCATCCTCTTCAGTTCGGCGAGGGCCTCGTCGTGGGAGATCACCATGATCAGAGCAGGATGAGGTCGATGCGCTGGAACGACTTGAGATCGGTGTAGCCGGTCAGCGCCATGGCCTTGCGGAGGCCGCCGGCCAGGTTCATGGTGCCGTCCGGGACGCGCGACGGGCCGAAGACGACCTCCTCGAGGGTGCCCACCTGATCGAAGAACGAGCGCTGGCCGCGGGGCAGCGACGCGTGCCAGGCCTCCGAGCCCCAGTGCCAGCCGCGGCCGGGGGCCTCGGTGGCGCGGGCAAGCGGGGATCCGACCATGACGGCGTCCGCGCCGCAGGCGATGGCCTTGGCGATGTCGCCGGAGCGGCCGACGGCGCCGTCGGCGATGATGTGCACGTAGCGGCCGCCGGACTCCTCCAGGTAGTCGCGGCGGGCCTCAGCCACGTCGGCCACGGCCGAGGCCATGGGCACCTGAATGCCCAGGACCGACGCGGTGGTGTGGGTCGCGCCGCCGCCGAAGCCGACGAGCACGCCTGCCGCACCGGAACGCATCAGGTGCAGCGCCGCGCGGTAGGTGGCCACGCCGCCCACGAGCACCGGGGTGTCGAAGCGGTAGATGAAGTCCTTCAGGTTGAGGGTGTCCTCGCCGCCGACGTGCTCGGCGGAGACGGTGGTGCCGCGGATCACGAAGAAGTCCATGCCGGCCTTCTCGATGACGGGCGCGAACTCCTGCGTCCGCGCAGGCGACAAGGAACCGGCCACCGGAACCCCCGAGTCGCGGATCTCGGCGAGGCGGTCGCGGATGAGCTCAGCCTTGACCGGCTCGGCGTAGACCTCCTGCAGCCGCTTGGTGGCGGTGACCTGATCCGACTCCTGCGTGATCAGGTCGTACTGCTGCTGCGGGTCCTCGTAGCGGGTCCAGAGGCCCTCGAGGTTCAGCACGCCCAGGCCGCCGAGTTCACCCATGCGGATGGCGGCCGCCGGCGACATCACCGAATCCATCGGGGCGGCCACGATGGGCACCTCGAAGCTGACGGCGTCGATCTTCCAGGAGAGGTCCACCTCCTCGTCGCCACGGGTGCGGCGGGTGGGGGCGATGGCCACGTCGTCGAAGCTGTAGGCGCGGGAGGCGCGCTTGGAACGCTCGAGCTCGTACATGGTGGAAAATCCTTCAGCTTCGGTTGTAGTTGGGGGCGTCGGCGATGTTGTGCACGTCGTGCGGGTGGGATTCGCGCAGGCCGGCGGCCGTGATGCGGATGAACTTGCCGCGCTCCTGCAGTTCGGGGATCGTCTTGGACCCCACGTAGAACATCGACTGGTGCAGGCCGCCCATGAGCTGGTGCACCACCGACGAGACAGGGCCGCGGTAGAGCACCTGCCCCTCGATGCCCTCGGTGATGATTTCGTCGTCGCTCAGGTCGCCCTGGAAGTAGCGGTCCTTCGAGTAGGAACGACGGTCCCCGCGGCTGGTCATGGCCCCCAACGAGGCCATGCCGCGGTAACGCTTGTACTGCTTTCCGGAGACGAACACCGTCTCGCCGGGGCTCTCCTCACAGCCGGCCAGCAGGGAGCCCACCATCACGGTGGAGGCGCCCGCCACCAAGGCCTTGGCGATGTCGCCGGAGTGCTGCAGCCCGCCGTCGGCGATCACCGGGACCCCTGCCGCGCGGCAGGCCTGCGCCGCCTCGTAGACGGCTGTCACCTGGGGAACGCCCACGCCCGCGACCACGCGCGTGGTGCAGATGGAGCCGGGGCCCACCCCCACCTTCACGGCGTCAGCGCCGGCGTCCACCAGCGCCTGCGCGCCGGCTCGGGTGGCGATGTTGCCGCCGATGATCTGCACGTGCTGCGTGGCGCGGTCAGACTTGAGGCGGCGCACCATGTCGAGCATGAGCCGGGCGTGGCCGTTGGCGGTGTCGACCACCAGCACGTCCACCCCCGCATCGACGAGCGCGGTGACCCGGTCCCAGGCGTCGCCGAAGAAACCGACGGCGGCGCCCACGAGCAGGCGCCCCTGGGCGTCCTTGGAGGCAAGGGGGTACTGCTCGGACTTGACGAAGTCCTTCACCGTGATGAGGCCGGTGAGGCGCCCCTCGTCGTCGACCAGCGGCAGCCGCTCGCGCTTGTTCTGGCGCAGCAGCGCGGTGGCGTCGTCCCGGCTGATCGACTCAGGTGCCGTGAACAGAGGCATCGGCGTCATCACGTCGCGCACCAGCGTGGTGCCCCACTCCGCCACCGGGGTGAAACGGAGGTCGCGGTTGGTGCAGATGCCCAGCAGCTTCATGTCCGGCGCCACCACGGGCAGCCCGGAGACGCGGTACTGGCCGCAGAGCGCGTCGAGTTCTTCCAGGGTGGCGTCCGGGCCGATGGTGACGGGGTTGGTGATGCGGCCCGTCTGGGTGCGCTTGACGAGGTCCACCTGGTAGGCCTGATCCTCGATGGAGAGGTTGCGGTGCAGGATGCCCAGGCCGCCGAGGCGGGCCATGGCGATCGCCATCCTGGATTCGGTGACCGTGTCCATCGCGGCGCTCAGCAGAGGAAGCTTCAGGGTGATGCCACGCGTCAACTGAGCGGTCGTGTCCACCTCGCTGGGGATCACATCGGTCTCGCCCGGCTGCAGCAGCACATCGTCGTAGGTGAGACCCAAGGTCGCAAACGGCGCAGGCACCCCAGATCCAGTCAGTTCCTCGGACACGCACGATCCTTCCGCAAGGCAATGGGGAGCAAGGCCCCAGTCTACGCGCTCTGCCAGAGGTGGTCGAACAGGATGCGCACCCGCGGACGCGCCATCATTCGCAGATCCGCATGGACTCGATACCGGGCACGATCGCCCGCCACTCATCCGGGCTGAGCAGATCCCCCAGCCCCTCGCAGACCTGGGTGCGCGCCGATGCCACATCAACGCCCCAGGTGAACACGGCCCCGTTGTTACCGCCGACGGTGATCTGGCCGTCGTAGAGGTCGACGTCGCCCAGCGACCCGAGGCCGGGCCGCAGCTGATAGAGCAGCGGGAACTCGTCGTCGGCAGCATCCCAGACCAGCACCCGACCGTCTGAGTTGGTGGCAGCCACCACGGAGCCGTCCGGGTTGACCGACACGGAAGACAACCCGGTGTGGCTGTCCCGGACGGTGCGCAACAACTGAGGCTGTTGAGGTTCAGAGGTATCGACGATCATCAGGTCCCCGGCATCCGTGGCCAGATACAGCCGCTCATCACCGGGGGCGAAGGTTGCGCTGATGGCCGCACCATCGGCAACCAGTTCCACCTCACCCAGCGGCTCGACCGAGCCTGCAATGTCGTAGAGCACCACCGACTTCGAATCGACGCTGACCGCTGCCAACAGCGCCCCATCGTCAGAGATGTCGGAGGCCAGCGTGGTGAAGGTGGGCACCACACCAACCTCCGTCCAGCGGGTGCCTTCCCGGCGGACAACCACCGCTTCCTCCACCGCGAATGGCTCGAGCAGCGCCACCTGGGCGCTGCCGTCCGACGGGAACTGGTACGCCACCCCCTCCTCTCGATACGGCTGACGGTAGGTTCGCCCCCACGGCCGTCCACGAGCGGCCAGGCCACGATGCGCCCGTCGTCTGTGGGCGCTGACACCACGTCCTCCCCGACTGCCACCACCGCCCGCAATCCCACCCCTTCCGGTGCTGCGAGTTCGAGGGGAGGCTGTTCAGGGTCATGCGTGGAGATCAGGCGTATCCCCTCCGGGGTGAGCTCCGGCAGCCAGCCCCGCCCGGGGATGAAGAAGCGGGGATCCGGTTGGGCCGGCCGCAGCAGACCATCCGGGACGCTCGGCCACCACCGCACCGCGCCGTCGAGCGCGGCGGTGAGATACCGGCCCCGTACCTGGAGCAGGCCCGTCACAGAGGTGGGCTCAAACCACTCGCGCCCCGGGGAGCCATCCAACGGAAGCACACGCACGGCACCGTCCCCGTACCCCGCCGCGACGGCATCCCCGAGGTGCAACACGCTCGTCACCGCCGAACCGCCCGTCGCGAGAGGGTCCTCGACCGGATCACCAGCATCCAAAGAGACGGCCTGCAGTAATCCGTTGGCGCCGCCGACCACGACGCTTCTCCCGTCGGGGCTCAGGTTTGTGGAGAACACAGTGCCGCCCATCTCGACCGTTCGCACCAGCCCATCGGCGTCCCACAGCACCAACTGGCTGCCGCTGCCCGCCAACACCGCTCCCTGTGCAGTGACCTGCAAGGCCAGGATGTCGCCGGAGGCACCGGCGTTCCATTCCGGCAACGGCTCGAGTCCGTTCAGATCCGCGAGGGAGATCCGCAGCACGCGCCCGGCCTGCACCCCGAAGTACACCGTCTCTGGCCCGAATGCCGCGGAGTAGCCGACCTCCTCTGTGCCGAACTCCCCGAGCTTTTCCGGCTGCTGCGTCACGTCCCAGAGGGAGGCGGTCTGCTGGCCAGCCACAGCGGCCAGCACACGTCCCTGCACCTCGGCCAGTGCCACCGCGAAGAGTTGCCCGTCACCGGGGCTGAACGTGACGGGATCTTCATCCAGAGCCATGTCCCGCCAGAGTGCGACCGAGCCGGAGGCGTCCGCGCGCACCAGCACCGCCCCGTCATCGAGCGAGGCGACTCTCGTGGTGCCGGCAGGCCCCGTCACGCGGTGTGGGACCCCCATGCCCGCGGATTTCAGCACTGCGGCCTGCGCCTCCGGGGTGCGGGCGGTCTCCAGCGCGGCCAGGCTGAGCTGTGCTGCGGTGTTGCGGTCCGAGCCGCGCACCTCCTCCGCGAGCAGGGCCAACTGCCGGGACTGCGCTTCAGCCCGCGCCTGGTCCGCGGCGGCGCTGAACGAATCCGCGCGCCGCACCTGAATGAGCGCCAACACCACACCGAGCACGGCCACGACGGCCAGCACCGAAATGAGTGCGTTGCGACGGCGGAGCTTGCCCACCTCACCTCGTTGCGCCCGCGTCTCCTCCTCCGCCCTGGCCACGCTCGCCTCAAAGAAATCCGTCTCCAGTGGAGTGAGGGCGACATCCGTGCGGCGCGCGAACTGGTCGAAGACCAGCGCCTCCACTGGGATGAGCGCCTGCGGATCCCGGTTCGACTCCTCCCAGACTTCCGCGGCCTTGGCGATGCGGCGCCGGAACATCAGTTGCTCGCGTTCCTCCTCCACCCAGGAACCCAACCGCTTCCAGCGGCCGAGGAGGGCCGAATGGCCGATGCTCACCAGGTTGCCCTCCAGCGTGAGCAGCCGTGCAGAGAGGTACTCCTCGACGAGGGGGAGGCTCTCCTCCGGCAGGTGCCCCACATCGATCTGCCTGCGCTCGATCCCGTCCGAGCTGATCTGCACCAGGTCGAGGAACACACTCCGGATACCCAGCTGATCCGACGGCGACGCGGCGTCGTAGATCCCTTCGGCCAGCCGTTCAAGACCGCCCCAGATGCCGCCCCTGGCCAGGTAGTCGTCCACCGTGACGGTGGCGCCCGAGGCTTCATCCCATGCCTGCCGCAGAGAGTTTGAGAGCATGGGTAGCACCGAGGCCGGCGGCTCGCCATAGCGCCAGAGGCTCTTGAGGATGAGGGTGACCAGCGCGTCGTCCACAGGCCGGCCGCTCAACTCAGCGGGCCGGCAGATGATGTCGCGGAACTCCTCCTCCGTCAGCGTCCCCACCAGGACCGGGGCGGCGAGCGCCTGCCGGAGCCGCCCGTCTGCGGCCACGAAGCCGAAGGAATCCGCGGTGAGCCCGAACACGCAGGTGACGTTTCGGGGCAGGCTCGTCAGCGCAGTCAGCGTCGCATGTGCCGTGTCCTCGGGCATGGCGCGGACCCGCTCCACATGGTCAACCACCAACAGCACGTCGTCCTCGGGTGGAGCCTCCCAGCCCGCCAGTTCCTCTGGGGCGGCGGTCATACAGGTGAAGCGGCCGAGCCGTCCTCGCCTGCATTCAATGCCGATCAGCCCGGCCTGCAGCAACGACGTCTTGCCCGCGCCGGAGACACCCACCACCGCCACGAGCCTGGCCCCGGGTGCCGTCTGCGCCTTCTCCACCGCCGCCACCAGTTCGTCGAGCAACACCTGGCGACCGAAGTAGTGCTCAGCGTCATCAGGACCGTAGGCGCGCATTCCCACGTAGGGGTTGTCCCCCACATGCCCGTTGGCACGAAGCCTCCCGAGCGCGAGCAGCCATTGGCTCTCCGTCGCCTCCTCTGTGAGGCCCAGCAGCCGCACGAGCGACAGGAACTGGCCCTGCAGCGCCAGCGTTGGCAGGTGTTTCCCCTCGAACCAGCCCTGGAGCGTGGACGCCGAAACCCCGGCCTCCTTGGCCAGTCGCCTCAGCGACATCCCGGAGCGCAGCCGCGCTTCACCCAGCGCTTCCGCGAGACCCTGGCGCGTTGTCGGCATCCCCATGAAAAAAACCTAGCGGGACCCAGCGACAATTTTCCGCGGGGTCACGATAGAGCCCGTGAAACACGAGACCCCGCCGGAATCCCGGCGGGGTCTCGAGTCAGGGAATCAGCCGATCAGGCGTCTTCCTCTTCGCGCTTGTCAACCACGAGGGTCTCGGTGGTCAGCAGCAGCGAGGCGATCGACGCGGCGTTGGCCAGCGCGGAGCGCGTGACCTTGACCGGGTCGATGACGCCGTTGGCCACCAGATCCTGGTACTCGCCGATCTTGGCGTTGTAGCCGTGGCCTACCTCCAGGTCAGCGACCTTGGTGGTGATGACGTAGCCGTTCTCGCCACCGTTCTCGGCGATCCACCGCAGCGGCTCGACCAGGGACTTGGCAATCACGTCGACACCGGCCTTCTCGTCCCCCTCGAGGCCGAGGGAGTCCTTGAGCACGGCACCTGCGTGGATGAGGGCGGAGCCGCCGCCGGCGACGATGCCCTCCTCGATGGCCGCACGGGTGGCCGAGACGGCATCCTCGATGCGGTGCTTCTTCTCCTTGAGCTCCACCTCGGTGGCTGCACCGACCTGGATCACACACACGCCACCGGCGAGCTTCGCGACACGCTCCTGGAGCTTCTCGCGGTCCCAATCCGAATCCGTGCGCTCGATCTCGGCGCGCAGCTGGGCGACGCGGCCCTCAACCTCGGACGAGTCGCCAGCGCCGTCGACGATGGTGGTGTTGTCCTTGGTAACGACGACGCGGCGGGCGCGGCCGAGGACCTCGAGGCCCACCTGGTCGAGCTTGAGGCCCACCTCGGGGGCGACGACCTGGCCGCCGGTGAGGATCGCGATGTCCTCGAGCATGGCCTTGCGGCGGTCACCGAAGGCGGGGGCCTTGACGGCCACGGAGGTGAAGGTGCCGCGGATCTTGTTGACCACGAGCGTCGAGAGGGCTTCGCCGTCGACGTCCTCGGCCACGATGAACAGCGTGCCCTTGGCCGCGATGACCTTCTCCAGCAGCGGGAGCAGCTCGTTCATCGACGAGATCTTGCCGCTGTGGATGAGGATGTAGGGATCCTCGAGCACAGCCTCCATGCGGTCGGTGTCGGTGACCATGTACGGCGACAGGTAGCCCTTGTCGAACTGCATGCCCTCGGTGAACTCGAGCTCGGTGCCGAAGGTCTGGGACTCGTCGACGGTGATGACGCCGTCCTTGCCGACCTTGTCGAACGCCTCGGCGATCAACTCACCGATCTGCTCGTCACGCGACGAGATGGTGGCGACCGACGCCATGTCGGCGGTGGTGTCGACCGGGCGGGCGTTCTCACGCAGGCGCTCGACGACGGCCTCCACGGCCTTGTCGATGCCGCGCTTGAGGCCCACCGGGTTGACGCCGGAGGCGACGGCGCGCAGGCCGGAGTGCACCATGGCCTGGGCCAGCACCGTGGCGGTGGTGGTGCCGTCACCGGCGACGTCGTTGGTCTTGGTGGCGACTTCCTTGGCCAGCTGGGCGCCGAGATCCTCGTAAGGATCGTCGAGCTCGACCTCCTTGGCGACGGTCACACCGTCGTTGGTGATGGTCGGGGCGCCCCACTTCTGGTCCAGGACGACGTAGCGACCCTTGGGGCCGAGCGTCACCTTGACGGTATTGGCGAGCATGTCCACGCCACGCTCGAGCGCGCGGCGGGCTTCCTCGTCGAAAGCGAGAATCTTTGCCATTGAATTCCTAAATCTTCAGGGCTGAAAAGGGCCTGCCCCCGTTGGCCACTGCCTGGGGGTAACGGGGGCTTGCCCCCGTTTGTTACTTGGAGACGACGGCGAGGATGTCGCGGGCGTTGAGCAGCAGGTACTCGTGCCCGTCGTACTTGACCTCGGTGCCGCCGTACTTGGAGAAGATGACGACGTCACCCTCGGCGACGTCGAGCGGAACGCGGTTGCCCTTGTCGTCGATACGGCCGGGGCCGGTGGCGATGACCTTGCCCTCCTGCGGCTTCTCCTTGGCGGTGTCGGGGATGTAGAGGCCCGACTGGGTCTGCTGGGTGGCCTCGAGGGGCTCGATGAGGATGCGGTCCTCGAGAGGCTTGATCGTGGTTGCCACGTCAAACACCTTTCTCTGTGATCCGGCCGGGTGGGCCGGCTGAAATGCTTACCTGTTGGGCCTGGGCGTCGTCGCGGGTGCCGCCTAGGCGTTAGCACCCGACGTGGTCGAGTGCCAGACACAAAGCTATCGCGGGTTTAGCACTCAATCAAGCCGAGTGCCAAAGACCCCCACCGATACACCCCTCTCCCCACTGCAGGCCCCCTCCGTGAGCAATTGGATAGGGTCACGGCGCGACACGCCGGTAAAACCGCTCCCGATCGACGGTGACCCCATCCAATTGCTCACGAGTTATCCACAGGCGGAGAATCGCCCCTTCCCTTACCCCTCCCTCCGAGACAGCATCGGATACATGAGTGGGCTGGCAGATTTCCTCCCCGACGGCGTGATGAGCTCACGCCTCGCACCCGAGCGCGCACGTTCGCTCAACTCCTACGCCTTCCGTGGGCAACTGGCTCGCGTGTTGCCAGGCGTCTACGCCCTGCCCGACGCGGCGTCGTCGCCGAATGGCAAGCTGCGGGCGATCGGCGCCTACGGACCGGACCTCGTGGTCACGAAACATGCCGCCGCCGCGCTCACCTGGTGGGAGGACCTGGACCTACCCGAGACCTGGCAACTCGCCTGCCCGCGCCCCATCGACCCCGGGTACGGCCTCGAGGTCGAACAACGCCTGATCCCTGTGGAACTCACCACCAGGCTGGCGGGTGCCGCTCTGACCGTGCCCGAGCTGACTGTGCTCGACCTCATTCCAGAGTTCGATGACCAGGTGGTCTATCAGGCCCTACGGCGCAAGAAGGTGACCATCGCAAGCCTGGAACGGGCGCTCCGCCTGACCCCGAAGCGTCGAGGAAACAGGCGCCGCCGCGAGATCCTCAAGGCATGCGCGAAGCAACCGTGGTCCTTCCTCGAGAAGGAGGGCCACCAGATCCTGCGCGCGCACGGCATTACAGGATGGCTGTCCAACCATCGCGTCAGCGTCAACGGCATCGTCTACTACATTGATGCGGCCTTCCAGCGGGAGAAGGTCGCCGTCGAGTTCGACGGTTTCGCCTTCCACTCGAGCGAGGATTCCTTCCACGGCGACCGCGACCGGGACACGGACCTGGCGAGCGTCGGCTGGCTTCCGGCGCACTTCACACAGAAGACCATCGGCCGACTGGGTGACGTGCTGCCCCGGATCCTCGCCGAGCGCCGCGCCCTGCTCGGCCTCGAGTAGCCCTTGAGCCCGACGATCTGTGAGCAATTGGATGGGGTCACGCTCGCGACACGCCGACAAAACACCTCCAATCGCCCGCGACCCCATCCAACTGCTCACGGCGGAGACCGCAACCACGGCGTGGACTGTTAAGATCCGGTTGAACACTGTTCAAATCTGGAGTGGGAGCCACCATGGACCTGCAGGACCTGGCCACGCGAGCGATCGTCGACGGAACCATCACACCCGACGAGGCGCTGGCGATCCTCCGTCTGCCCGATGAGCGCATCTACGAGCTCGTCGCGGCCGCCGGGCGCGTGCGCCGCCATTTCCACGGGAGCACCGTGAAGGTCAACTATCTGGTCAACCTCACATCAGGAAGATGCCCGGAGGACTGCTTCTACTGCTCGCAACGGCTGGGCTCCAACGCCGAGATCCTGCGCTACACCTGGCTCACCCATGAGGACGCCCTCGCCGCAGCACACGCGGGGATCCGCGCCGGCGCCGGACGGGTCTGCCTGGTCGCCTCCGGGCGCGGACCGTCGAACCGCGACGTCGACCGCGTGGGGCGCATCATCGAGGACCTCAAGGACGAGCACCCGGGCGTGGAAGTGTGCGCCTGCCTCGGCATCCTCAAGGACGGGCAGGCCGAACGGCTCGCCTCCGCGGGGGCGGACGCCTACAACCACAACCTCAACACCGCCGAATCCCATTACGACAACATCTGCACCACGCATGACTACAACGACCGCCGCGACACGGTCCAGCACGCCCGCGAGCACGGCCTCTCCGCCTGCTCCGGACTGATCGCAGGCATGGGCGAGACCGACGAGCAGCTCGTGGAGGCCGGGTTCCAGCTCAAGGGGATCGGTGCCGATTCTGTACCCGTCAACTTCCTCATGCCCTTCGACGGGACCCCGCTCGAGGGCCACGTCGAACTCACCCCCCACAAGTGCCTGCGCATCCTGGCGATGATCCGTTTCATCCACGCCGCCGCGGATGTGCGGGTTTCGGCCGGGCGCGAGCAGCACCTCCGCTCACTGCAGCCGCTGTCCCTGGAAATCTGCAACTCCCTGTTCCTCGGCGACTATCTCACGTCAGAGGGACAAGCTGGCGAGGCTGATCTACAGATGCTCGCCGATGGCGGCTACACCATCTGGGGATCGGACGAACAGCCGAGATCGACGGCGCCCCTGGCACCGGAGATCCGCCGCCGCGGCGCCGGCACGCCGGTGGCTGCCAACAGCTGAGATGACCGCCTGCGACTGATCCGGACAGGCCGACGGCCGGAGCCCGGCCGGATGTCGCCGTGAGCAATTGGATAGGGTCACCGACCGTCGAGGACGTTTTCCCCGGCGTGTCGCACCGTGACCCCATCCAATTGCTCACGGTGGACAGGGCGGCGAGGACGATGTGCGTACGCTCGTACCCATGCCTGCTGGACCCACCCCCTCACGCGTCGACCGCAACGCGCGCCTCGCCGTCAACGCGATGTTCTTCACCAACGGCGCCATCCTCGCCAACCTGGTGCCCCGCTACCCGGAGATCAAGGCCGCGCTGGGGCTGGGCAATACCGTCTACGGCCTCGCCGTCGCCGCGATGCCGGTGGGCGCCATCGTGGCGGGCCTGGCCGCCGGCTGGTTCATCCGACGGTTCGGTTCCGCCCGGGTGGCCACCTTCGGCACCATGCTGGCCAGCCTGTGCATCCTCGCCGCAGGCCTGTCCCCCAACCTCGCGCTGTTCGCGCTGTCGCTGCTCGCGGTGGGCGCGGCCGACGCCATCATCGACGTCGCGCAGAACGCCCACGGCCTGCGCGTGCAGCGCCGCTACGGCAGGTCGATCATCAACTCGTTCCATGCCTTCTGGTCCATGGGCGCGGTCGCCGGCGGACTCATGGCAGCCGCCGCCATCGCGCTGCGGCTGTCGTTGGGCATCCACCTGACGATCTCCGCGGCGCTGTTCACCGTCGTGGCCGTCCTGGCCCAACGCAACGCACTGCCCGGGCGCGACGGCGACGAGCAGGCCGTAGCCAGCCCCGGCGAGGTGGCGGGAGAGACCCGTCGCGGCGTCAACTGGCGGATCGTCGCAGTGCTGGCCGCACTCTCGCTGATCTCCATCGGAGGCAGCATCGTGGAGGACCTCGGCACCTCCTGGGCCACGCTCTACCTCCAGACGCTGGGCGCGCCAGCCGCGCTGGCCGCCTTCGGTTTCGTGTCGCTGGTGGGGGCACAGTTCGTGGGCCGCATCCTGGGCGACTGGTTCGTCAACCGCTGGGGCGAGCGTACCGTCGCCCGCGCCGGAGGCCTCCTCATCGCCGCAGGCATGGGCCTGGCTCTGGCGTTCCCCAGCATCCCAGGCACCGTGGCGGGCTTCGCCGCCGCGGGCCTGGGCTGCGCCACCCTGGTGCCCGCGGCGATGCACGCCGGCGACAACGTCAAGGGCCTGAAGCCCGGCACCGGGTTGACCATCGTCTCGTGGCTGCTGCGCGTCGGCTTCCTCGTCTCCCCACCCATCGTGGGGGCGATCGCCGACAACGCCTCACTGCGCATGGGCCTGCTCATCGTGCCACTGGCGGGCCTGCTGGTGGCACTCCTGGCCGCGGTGTTGGAGGGCAGGAGGGCCACCTGATACGCCAGCGGCGCCCGCCCCGGCGATGCCTGACCAACGCGCCGAGACCCAGCAGCACCGTCATCAACGCCACCACCAGACCCGGCTGCTCCGCACCGGCCCGGTCCACCCAGGACGGGCTTCGGCCAGGAAGCACAACCTCGTGACTGGTGCTGCACTCGGTGCCGTCCGGCGTAGCCCACATGACCTCGACGGTGTTGCTGCCCCTCAGCGGCACCTCCGCGTCGTCGTCAACCTGGCACGTGTGGTTCAGCGTCACGGCGCCGGCCGTGGTCTTCACCACGAGCAAGCCCGCCTCGCAACACAGGTCGACGATGGCAGTCTCCGCGTAGGCGTACGGCGCCGTCGCGGATCTGGTGATCATGCCTGCGGCGGCGGAGGCCTGAACTCGGTGACCGTGTGGAGGCCCCAGTGGTCGGTGCGCAACTGTGCCTCCTTGAGCAATTGGATAGGGTCACCGGCCGTCGAGGGCGTTTTCCCCGGCGTGTCGCGCCGTGACCCTATCCAATTGCTCACGGAGGGCGGGGGGGGCAGGTCGGGGCGGTGAGCAGCGGCGTCGTCCGACGACACGCATGGGGGTCACCATGTTTCACAGGGATGTTTACTGACACCAAGGAAGCCACCTCGCCGAGGCGACGCCCAGGTCGATGTGGAGGTGTGCGCTACTGACACCAAGGAAGCCACCTCGCCGAGGCGACGCCCAGGTCGATGTGGAGGTGTGCGCGGAGACGCCTCCCCCGGGCCACGCCCCCGCCGACCACTGCGCCGCCCACGACCGCGCCTCCGACGCGACCCGTTGAGCGCCCCAGGTGCACGCCGGCGCCACGGCCCCGGCCAGGGCTCCCCAGAGCAGGCGTGAGCAGCCTCCCGGCCGAGCTCACCGGGCAACCGCTGACGTGGACGGGCACGTGGGCTGCGGTAGTTAGCCTCGGGACACCCGCCACCCGACGCTGTGGCCGCCGTCGTATGGAATGACGCCGTGGAACTGGGGGCCGCCATCGAAAACCAGCGGGAGGAAGTGGCGGTCCCCGTCCCACATGGGAAGCTCCATCATGGTGGCCACGTCGTGCCAGGCGAGGGTGCCCTCATCGTTGCTGGCGGGGATCTCCCCCGTGAAGCCCGTGATCAGGAACACGAAGCCGAACACGTCTCGCCCGTTGAAGCCGGGCCAGGCCACGGTGCCCCGCAGTTCCATCCCGGTCACCTCGATGTTCGCCTCCTCGCGGAGTTCCCGGCGCATCGCTTCGGCGACGTCCTCGCCCCGCTCCACCTTGCCGCCCAGCCCGTTGTACTTGCCGAGTTGCTCGTCGTGCGAGCGGGCGACGCGGGGGCACAGCAGCACCTTCGAGCGGTCCGCCGAGGTGATGTAGCCGAGCGTGGTCAGTTCCGGTGAGAAGGGCATGGCTCGATTCTCCTACACACCAACGCGCGGGTGCCCTCGACGGTGCGGGCGAGGATGAGCGTGGCGGCGTTGGGCCCCTTGGGTTTGAGCTGCCTGCGCAGCGCGGCGGGGTCGACGTCGATCCCCCGCTTCTTGACCTCCAGGGTGCCGACGGCGTGCTCGCGCACCCAGGCCCGCAGCCGCTTGGCGTCGTAGGAGAGGTCCTCCATCACCTCGAAGGTGGTGGCGAACGGGGAGGAGAGCGGCTCGTCGGAGGAGAGGTAGGCGATGTGCGCGTCCAGCAGCCACAGGTCGTGCTCCGGGGCGACGGCGTCGAGCAGGCCTGACCGGATGACCGCGCCGTCGGGCTCGATGACATAACGGCCGACGGGGCGCACCGCGAGCTCGCGTCGGTGCTCAGGGCCGAGTTCGCCGCTGCCCACCAGCACGGCACGCGCACCCGCCGGTAGCCGGTTCCACAGCGAGGCCTCCACCACATCTCCGCGGTGGCTGACGAAGGTGGACTGCACGCCGGCGGGGATGAGTTCCTTCGGCACGCCGGGGCCGAGCTTCACGCACGCGAACCGCTCCCCCGCCAGGTGGCCCAGCACGAAGGCCCACGACGGCGTGAAATCCTCCACCCGCCAGGTGCGGCCGCGGGCCGTGCGGCGCGCCGGATCGAGGAACACCGCCGCGCCAGCAGGCACGTCCATGTCCTCCGCGCGACCGACGCGGACCTCTCCAGCGCCCGCCAGGTCGAGGTTGTGTTGAGCCACCGCCGCCGTCTCAGCGTCCACCTCCACCGCGACGACCCGCAGCCCGGCATCCGCGAAGGCCATCGCGTCAGCGCCGATGCCGCAGCCGAGGTCCCACACCTCCGCGACTCCCGCCGCGGCGAAACGCTCGGCGCGCCACCGGGCCACCGGCTCGCGGGAGGCCTGCTCCAGGCCGTCGGGGGTGAACAGCATCTGGTGCGCCCGGGAGAACTTCGCGGCTGCCTTGCGGCGCAGCACGGCCTGCGTGAGCGCCCAGGCCACATCCTCGGGCGCGAAGCTGGCGCGCAGTCGTTCCCCCGCCTTCAGCGACGACGGATCCGCCTCGGTCATCGCCACCTCCAGCGCGGCCAGCCGCCTCCCCGTCACGAGCGCGGCGCGGGCACCGGGACGACCAGGCCCATGTGGTCGCTGCCGTCGATCTCCACCGCGGTGGGCGCCCAGCCCGCCACGCCCGGCGAGTGGAGGAAGTGGTCGATGTGCGCGAAGGGAGGCACTCTTTTGCCGACGGGCCACGTGGGGCGCCAACCGTCGAACCCCTCCGCCTTCGACCGCGGGTTGATCATGCCGGCGTTGGTCAACAGGCGCATCGTGTGGTGCTGGTCGATGGCGTTGAAATCGCCCACCATCACCAGCCGGTCCGTCAGGTGCCGCCCGGCCAGGTCGCGCACGGCCACGCCGTCTGCGGCCCACAGGTCTGCGCCCATCTGCGGCGGGGCGGTGTGGATGCCCGCGAGGGTCCACTCCACCTCGCCCACGGCGGTCTGCGTGGTGGTGGTCACCACGATGTTGTCGAACGGCGTGGTCTCGAGTCGCTCTACCTCGGTCAGCGGCGCCTTGCCGAGGATCATGGTGCCGCCGGCGTCCTCCCGGATGGTGCCCACCTGGTGCGGGAAGTCGTCCAGCAGGCCGGCTTCGCGCAGGGCCGCGTCGAACCCGGAGGTGTATTCGAGGAACACCAGTACGTAGGGGTCATGTTCGTCGACGACGGCGGCCACCTGGGCGACGTCTGCGCGCCCGTACTGCGTGTTCAGCATGAACACGCTCAAGCCGAGTGTGTCCGGCGTACCGTCACGCTCCGGCTCGGGCAGGAAGCCCCGCCCCCAGAAGACCAGCGCGGCCACCAGCCCCAGCACCGCGAGCAGGCGCAACCAGCCGCGCGCCACGAGCAGCAGCCCCAGCAGCGCCACCGTCGCCGGCAGCCACAGGAACGGGATGAACGTGGCCGCGACGATCACGGCGGCGTGCCAGGCGTGCGTCGCCGGGAACAGTCGAAGGAGCACCAGCACGAGCGCCCCGAGGGCGCCGGGGATCAGGAGGATCCAGCCGAGGACGCGCATGCGCGGAGGCTACCCCTGGTCGAGTTCGCGGGTGTCGAGCTCCACCACGGTGTCGCCCAGTTCGCGCAGCAGTGCGTGGCGCTTCTCGCGCCGCTCCCGCTGCTCGATCGGGTCCGGGACAGGGGCGGCCGCCAGCAGTCGCTTCGTGTACTCCTGCTGGGGGTTGAGGAGCACCTCCTCGCGGGTGCCGGCCTCCACGATCTTGCCGTACTGCATCACGACGACGCGGTGGGCCAACGAGTCGATGACCGCCAGGTCGTGCGAGATGAACAGGCAGGCGAAGCCGAACTCCTTCTGCAGCGTGGTGAACATCTCCAGCACCTGCGCCTGCACCGACACGTCGAGCGCCGAGGTGGGCTCGTCCGCGATCAGCAGATCCGGACGGAGGGCGAGCGCACGCGCGATGGAGACGCGCTGGCGCTGACCGCCGGACAGCTCGTGCGGGTAGCGGTTGTACGCCGAGCGGGGCAGCTGCACGGCCTCGAGGAGTTCGTGCACGCGGTTCTCGCGCTCCCTCGCGTTACCCACCTTGTGCACCTCCAGGGGCTCCGAGATGACGTCGCCCACGGGGAAGCGGGGGTTCAGCGAGGCGGCCGGGTCCTGGAAGATGACGCCGATGCGCTTGCGGAGCTTGCGCATCTCGGCGCCCTTCATGGCCAACAGGTCCTGGTCCAGCACCCGCACCTCGCCCGATTCGGACGGGATGAGACCCAGGAGGGCGCGGCCGATGGTGGACTTGCCGGAGCCGGACTCGCCGACGAGGCCGACGATCTCGCCGCGGCGCACGTCGAAGCTCACATCGTCGACCGCGCGGAACGGCTTCTTACCGGAGCGCTTGTACTCGACGACGAGGTTGTTCACGTCGAGCGCCATTTCGGCGTCCGCCTCCACCGGGTTGGGCGCGACGCCGAACTGGCCGTGGCCCTCCCCCAGGTGCGGCACCGCAGCCAGCAGCTTCTTGGTGTAGGGGTGCTCGGGGTGGAGCAGCACGTCCTCGACGGAGCCGCGCTCCACGATGTTGCCCTTGAACATCACCGCCACGTTGTCGGCCATGTCGGCCACGACGCCCATGTTGTGCGTGATGAGCAGGATACCGGTGTTGAGCTTGTCCTTCAGCGAGCGCAGCAGGTCGAGGATCTCGGCCTGGACGGTCACGTCGAGGGCGGTGGTGGGCTCGTCGGCGATGATCACCTCCGGGTCACAGGCCAGCGCCATGGCGATGACCACGCGCTGACGCATACCGCCGGAAAGCTCGTGCGGGAACTGCTTGACGCGGCGCTCTGCGTTGGGGATGCCGACGGCGTTGAGCAGGTCGATGGCGCGGTCCCACGCCTGCCGCCCGTACGCGACGCCGTGGACCTCCATCGATTCGGTCAGCTGGTCACCGATCCGGATGACGGGGTTGAGCGCCGTCATGGGCTCCTGGAACACCATGGCCACGCGGTTGCCGCGCAGCTTGCGCAGCTCGCGGGCGCTCAGCTCGCCGATCTTCTTCTCCGAGACGATCGTCTGGCCCTCGATGCGGGCGGTCTTGGGCAGGAGGCCCAGCGCGGTGGTGGCGGTGACGGACTTGCCGGAACCGGATTCGCCCACCAGCGCCATGACCTCGCCCGGCTCCACGGCCAGGGTGAGGCCCTTGACGGCGTGGACGGTGCCGAACTCGGTCTTGAACTTGACGTCGAGGTCGTCGAACTTCAGCGCGGGGTTCTCCCCCTTGAAACGGGACTTCTCGTATCCGTGATGAATGGTCATGCTTGGTCTACCTCAGTCCATCTGCTGACGGGGATCGAATGCGTCGCGCAGGCCGTCACCGATGAAGTTGACGCACAGCGCGATCGCGAGGATGAACATGCCCGGCCACCAGAACAGCCACGGGCGGGTGGTCAGCGCGTTCTGGTACTCGGAGACCAGCAGGCCCAGCGAGGTGTCAGGCGCCTTCACACCGAAGCCGAGGAAGGACAGGGCGGTCTCCAGCAGGATCGCCGAGGAGATCAGCAGCGTGGCGTTGACCACGATGGTGCCCAGCGCGTTGGGGAGGATGTGACGCACGATGATCCGGGGCGTGGGCGTGCCGACGGCGCGGGCGGCGGCCACGAACTCCCGCTCGCGGAGGCTCAGCACCTCGCCGCGCACGAGGCGGGCCAGGCCGGTCCAGGACACCAGGCCCAGCACCAGCGCGAGCAGGAAGATGCTGGCGCCGGCCATCCGGCCGAGGACGGCGGCGAGCACGAGCGTGGGGATGATGATGAACAGGTCCGTCATGCGCATGAGGAGGGACTCGGCGAAGCCGCGCACGTAGCCGGCGATGGCGCCGACGGCGGTGCCGATGAACGTGGCCAGGAGGCCCACCATGAAGGCGATGAACAGGGACTGCTGCGCGCCCTTCATCACCAGGGCGAAGTAGTCCTTGCCGATGGTGTTCTGTCCCATGGGGTGCTCACCGAACTGGAGGGGCCAGAACTGGAACGTTGGCTTGCCGCCGTTGACCGGGGCGTAGGTGTCCAGGTAGTTCTTGTCCCACCAGCCGGGCACCGGGCCGAAGCCGATGGACGTGTAGGCCAGCAGCACGATGAAGATCAGCATCACCAGGGCGATCATGGCGCCCTTGTGCCGGAAGAAGCGACGGCGGACCAGCTGGCCCTGCGAGTACGACCTGGTGTTGGTCGTCTGGACGTCTTCTTCAATCGAGTACTGAAGGTCCTCTTCGCGCTCGTTGAGCAGGTTGTTGGGGTCTTGAGTCATGTTTCCCGCTCCTTAGCGCGTGATCCGCGGGTCGAGGAAGGCGTAGGCGAGGTCGGCGATCATGTTCATGACCACCGCCGCCGTGCCCGTGACGAGGAAGAACGCCATCACCGGCTGGGGGTCCACCTGGTTGAGGCCGGTCTGGAACATGGCGCCCATGCCCTGCCAGCCGAAGACGCTCTCCGTGATGACCGCGCCGCCGATGAGGCCGGCGAAGTCGAAGGCCACGATCGTGGCCAGCGGGATCAGCGAGTTGCGGAACGCGTGGCGGGTGATCACCTTGCGCTCCGAGATGCCCTTGGACCGCGCGGTGCGGATGTAGTCCTGGTTGAGGACGTCCAGCATCGACGCGCGGGTGTAGCGCGTGTAGGCCGCCACGGAGATCAGCGTCAGCACGATCGTCGGGAGCACCAGGTGGGTGGCAGAATCGATGAAGTGGTTCCAGTAGGTCGACGAGTAGTTCGGGGTCTCCGAGCCGATCGTCGGGATGGGTCGACGCTGGTCCTGCAGGTAGCCGTTCCAGTTGCTCAGCGCGAGATCGGCCAGCGCCAGGAGCGAGGCGAGCAGCGCCCAGATGAACGAGCCCGAGATGGCCTGGCGGCGGGAGAACCCACCCCAGGCGAAGCCGCTGATCACCGCCACGGCGATGGCCGCCAGCAGGCAGAGGAAGAGCATGAGCGTGGAGGGGTTCGACATGAGCGTGCCGCGCATGAGGCCGTAGCCGATGATGCCCGCGACGGCGGTGGTGGCCACGGCGTTGCGCACGGCCTTGTTGTCGAAGCCGGTGGTCATCACGATGACGAGGGCGGCGATGGCCAGCCCCACGATCGCGAAGATCGGCAGACCGATCGACGGCTGGCGGAACCAGGTGACCGCGTCGAAGTAGAACAGGGCCGCGGCGAACACCACGAACGCGATGCCGAAGGACGCCAGGCGGCGCTTCCAGTGGCCGCCCATCGCGGCCATCAGGATGAAGGCGAGGATGGCGGAGATGATCAATATCGTCGGCGGCGATATGGCCGCCTCGACGATCCAGTCGTTGAACTCGATCGCGGCGTAGTGCTTCAGCAGCACCGCGAACCAGAACACCGGCAGCGAGAAGAACACGAACGCCATGAAGGTGACGGCGTAGTCGAAACCGCTGTACTGGCGGATGGCGGTGACGATACCCAGGGCCACACCGATGATGATCGCGAAGAAGGTGGCCAGCACCACGAGCCGGAGTGTGGAGCCGGCCGCGTGCACCACCATGGCGCCCACGTCCTGGCCCTTGCGGTCGACGCCCAGATCACACGCACCGACGACGCAGCCAGCCGCTCCCCTCAACCAGTCGAAGTACCTCTCGTACCACGGGTCATCGAGCCTCATGAAGGCGATGCGTTGGTTGATGAGGTTCTGGCGGTTGGGGGCGTTCGACTCTCGAAGATCCTCGAGCGGGTCGCCGGAGTTGATCGTCAGAACGAACAGCAACAGCGAACCGAGCAGCAGGACGAGGAGCGAAATCCCCAAGCGCTTGGCGATGTATCTGATCACGGATGGTCCTTGTGGGTGGGTGCTGCCGGGTGGCTGTGCCACCAATGGCCGGTGGGGAGTCTACACGTAGACAACGTGAAAGGGGCAGGTGACCCGATGCCCGGGTCACCTGCCCCTCTCCAGTCAGCTACTGAACACGGGGTTCAGGCTCAGCTGTTCTGCCACTGCGGGGCATTCCACGAAATGCCGTCCTGGGTGGCCGTGGCGCGAACGTTCTTCATGTTCGCATCGGAAGCGACAGTCTTCGGGTGGGCGAAGACGGGAATGCCGTACAGCGTGTCCCAGAGCAGCTTCTCGATCTCCTTGGTCGCCTCGAGCTGGACGGACTCGTCCAGCGTGGTGGCGAGCTTCTCCCACGCAGCATCAACGTCGGCGTTGGAGTACTTGCCGTAGTTCTGCGGGCGGTTGGAGGCGTAGATGTTCTGGCCGGAGGCGATCTGGCCGGAACCAGCCCACGCGAACAGAGCAACTTCGTAGTCACCGTTGGGCAGCGCCACCTCGAAGAAGTCGGCAGCGTTGGCGTCGATCACGTTGAAGCCGGCGTCCTTGCAGGAAGCGGCGATCGAAGCGACGATGTCGGTACGACGCTGGTTACCGGCGCGGTAGCCGATGCGCACATCGATGGGGGTGGCGATGCCGGCCTCAGCGATGAGCTCCTTGGACTTCTCGATGTCGACCTCGTCGTACTCGCCACCGTAAGCGGCGTCCACGACCTCCTGGTAGGTGTCCTGGAAGGGGAAGACCTCGCGGGCGTTCATGACGACAGCATCCGGGTTGAGCGGCTTGATGAGCTGGTCAACGATCTGCTGGCGCGGCACGCAGTAGGCGAAGGCTTGGCGCAGGGCGATGCCGCCCTGGTCGTCGGCGAACACGGAGCCTGCGTAGTCGCGGGTCTCGCCGGTCTCGTTGCCTTCGTCGTCGAGCACGGGGACCTGGCCGGCGGGACGGAAGTTGAAGTCGAGGTGCTCCCACGTCAGCGACGAGACGGACTCGACGGTGACGGCGTCACCGATGGCCTCGAGCTGGCCCATCATGTCGACGGTGCCCTGGGGCTCAACGGCCTGGACGTCGCCGTTCTGGAGGGCCTGCACCTGCTGGGCGTCATCCAGGAAGCGGAAGACGAGGTTCTGGGTGCCGGCGGGGGTGCCCCAGTACTTGTCGTTGGCCTCGAGCGTGATGGACTGGCCGGCGGTCCAGCCGTCAGCCTTCAGCTTGTACGGGCCGGAGGACGGCACGGTGCCCATGTCCGCGGGCAGCTCGCCCGGGTTGTAGGCCCAGCCGGTGTTCCAGAAATCGGCGGTGGACTTGACGGTCTCGGCGTCGCGGTCGAGGACGGCCTGCGCGAGGGCGTCGGGCTCGAGCCCGGCCTGCTGCGCGATGACGTGGGCCGGCAGCGCCGAGCCGATGACCAGCTTGTAATCCGGGTACGGATCCGAGTAGGTGACGGTGAACTCCTTGGAGCCCACCTCGCCCTGCGGGCCCTCGGGCACGTACTGCGCGAAGGAGGCGGAGACGTGGTCGAAGATCGGCGCGGCGTCGGGGTTCTCACCCGTCGCGTAGCCGGGGACGAGGAACTCGGGGTTCTGGGCGGCCCAGTCCATCAGGTAGTCGTTGATGGTCACCGGGGTGCCATCGGACCAGACGGCCTCCTCGGAGATGGTGTACTTGATCTCCAGCGGATCCTCGGAGAGGACCTCGTAGGTGCCGAAATCGGTGTTGTCGCAGATGGTGCCATCGGTGCCGAAGTAGACGAAGCTCGAGAACATGTGCTGCGCAACAGCGGAGTTGTACGTCGAGTAGGTCTTCGAGGTGATGGAGTTGTAGCCGCTCCAGTCGCCGGGGCCCGCCGTGAAGCGGACGTCGCCGTCCTGCGTCTCGGTGATGCCGACGTCCTGGAGGCAGGAGGCAGCGCCGCCGCCCTCTCCAGGCTCAGCCGCGGTGGTCTCGCCACCCTCGGCGGGGGTCGTCTCGTCGGTGGTGGCGCCGGTGGTCTCGGTGGTGGCGGCCGTGGTGTCGTCCGTCCCCGGGGTCTCGGTCTCTGTGCCGCTGGTGCACGCGCCCAGCATCAGCGCGCCGCTGAGCACGACGGCCAGCGAGGCGGTGGTTCGCCTGAACTTCATTGAATCTCCTTGTCGTCTCCGACTCTCGCGGGCTCCACACAGCGAGCCCGGCTTAGTGACTGGACCTTAGCGAGCTTTATGGCGCGTGTGGAAGCAGTGCCCACGCTTTGACACCAGATTGTTACCCAGTTGTGTCTTTCTGCTCCCGGCCTTGTCTGGCCGCTTTGCACGATCCCTGAGCGTCGCCCGGCGAGCTTGCGGGCCAGGCGACGACGAAGAGCCCCCGCCGCGCGCAGATCACACGCTGATGGTGTTGACCGGTAGGCCGGAGTACGCGGAGATGCCCATCCCCGACGGCGCCACACCCGCGCGGATCACCTCGCTGGCCACGGCGGCGATCATGGCGCCGTTGTCGGTGCACAGCGCGGGGCGGGGCCTGCGCAGTTCGATGCCGACGGCGGCCGCCCGCTCTTCGAGGAGGGTGCGGAGGCGGGAGTTGGCGGCCACTCCCCCGCCCAGCAGGATCGTGCCCACTCCATATTCCTGCGCCGCGGCCACGGCCTTGCTGGTGAGCACGTCGCACACGGCCTCCTGGAAGGACGCCGCGACGTCCGCGACGGGGATCTCCCCGCCGTCGAGCCTGATCTGCTCCACCCAGCGGGCGACGGCCGTCTTGAGGCCGGAGAACGAGAAGTCGTAGCGGTGCTTCTCCAGATCGTGGCGGGCGGTGAGGCCGCGTGGGAAGCGGATGGCGGTGGGGTCGCCCTCCTGGGCGAGCTTGTCGATGACGGGGCCGCCGGGGTACGAGAGGCCCAGGATGCGGGCCACCTTGTCGTAGGCCTCACCCGCCGCGTCGTCGATGGTGGCGCCGATCTCGGTGATCTTGGTGGCAATGTCCTCCACGTGGAGCAGGGAGGTGTGGCCGCCGGAGACCAGCAGCGCGATCGACGGGGTGGGCAACTCACCGTGATCCAGCAGGTCCACCGCGACGTGGCCGACGAGGTGGTTGACGCCGTACAGCGGCTTGCCGAGGTAGGCGGCCAGCGCCTTGGCGGAGGCGAGCCCCACGACGAGGGCGCCCATGAGGCCGGGGCCGGCGGTCACGGCGATGGCGTCGAGATCCTTGAGGTCGATCTCCGCCTTCTCCGCGGCGCGCTCGATGGTGGGAATCAGTGCGGACAGATGCGCGCGGCTGGCGACCTCCGGCACGACACCGCCGAAGCGCACATGCAGGTCCACCGAGCTTGCCACCTCGTTGGCCAGCAGCGTGCGGCCGCGGACGATGCCCACGCCCGTCTCGTCGCACGACGATTCGAGGCCGAGTACCAAGTGTTCAGTCATCTTCTGCCTCCATATCCCACATGCCGACGGAATCCGCGTCGACGCCTTCGAGGTGCCGCTCCAGGATGAGCGCGTCCGAGCCCGGGCCGTAGTAGTCGCGGCGCGTGGCCACCTGGCGGAAGCCGTAGCCGCGGTACAGCGCGATGGCTGGCTCGTTGGCGTGGTCCACCTCCAGCAGCATCCGCGTGGCGCCCCGGGAGATCGCCCATTGCAGCCCGGCCACGAGCATGACCCGCGCGAAGCCCAGGCGTCGCTGCTCCGGGGCCACCACGATCCGGTGGAGGTCCACCACCTCGTCGACATGCTGGAAGCAGGCCACCCCCACCACGCCTTCCGCCTGCCGCGCGATCAGCACGAGGCGGCCCGCGCCGGTGATCTCGTCGCGCCAGGATTCCTCGGACCAGACGGTGTCGAAGTTGGCCTCCAGGCTGAGGATCGACGGCAGGTCCTCCAGGGTGGCGACGTCGACGTTCATCGGCGGGCCCGCAGCCGTGGCAGGGCGGACTTCGGCTTGCCCGGGACGGTCGCGTCGGCGGGGCGCAGGTAATAGGGCTCCTCACCGGCGGGGGCGAGCGTGCTCCAGCGGGCCGCGAGGACGGCCGGGTCGAGCTGATCCGGGCCCTGCCTGTCCAGGAGCGCGGCGTACTCCTCAGGGATGGCGCCGGCGACGGGAAGAGCGGGCAGGGCGGTGGGAGCGGAGACCTGCGGCTCGCCGATGCGGTTGCCCTCGCCGTCGTAGAGCGCCCAGTAGAGCTCCTTGCGCCGCGCATCCGCCGCGACGACGAACTGTGCCGGCGGGTTGACCCACTGGCGGGCGACCACGTCGAGTGAACACACCCCGTGCACCGGCTTCCCGCCGGCGAGCGCTAGGGTGCGGGCGGTGGCGATGCCGACGCGCAGGCCGGTGAACGGCCCGGGGCCCATCCCGACGGCGAACTCGTCCACGTCGGTCAGCGCGATGCCGGCCTGCTCGCAGGCCTCGAGCACCGTGGGCATGAGCGCCTCGGCGTGCGCGCGGGTGTCGTCGACGATCACGCGGGCGACGGGCTCGCCGTCGCGGGCGATGCCGACGGCCACCACGTGGCTGGTGTCGATCCCCACGGTCCAGGTCATGACAGCTCCCTGAGCGGTTCGAGGGCGCCGGCCCAGCGGGGGCCGATGCCGGTGAGGTGGACGGTGCGCTCGTCCGTGCTGAGGCCGCGCACGATGTCGATCTCGAGGCGGGAATCGGCCAGCCATTCGGCCAGGCCGGAGCCCCACTCGACGATGGTGACGGCCTCTGCAAGGGAGGCGTCGAGGTCGATGTCGGCGAGTTCAGAGGCGTCGCCGAGGCGGTAGGCGTCCACGTGCACGAGCGACGGGCCGTCGCCAGGGTGCGGGTGGACGCGGGAGATCACGAAGGTGGGCGAGATGATGGGCCCCGCCACGCCCAGGCCCTCGCCGATGCCCTGGGTGAGGGTGGTCTTGCCGGCGCCGAGGTCTCCGGTGGCGACGATCACATCACCCGCGCGCAGCAGTTGCGCGAGGCGGGCGCCGAGGGCGCGCATGTCGTCGGCGGTGGGCACGTCCACGATGACCGGCAACTCCCGGCCCAGCGTGTAGCCGTGCGGCACTTCGCTGAGGATCTCGAAACCGTGCTCGCGCCACCAGGCGAGGATCTCGTGGAACTCCTCGCGCGCCATGAGCTCGACGCGGCTGGCGCCCAGGTCGACGGCGAGCGTCAGCGCCCCCTCCACCAGCACCCTGGCCAAGCCTCTGCCTGCGTGTTCAGGGGCGACGGAGACGCGGCGCAGGGTGGCCACGTCGTCGTCGACCTCGAGGAGGAGCCCCGCCACGATCCGACCGTCGACCTCCCCCACCACGCCGGTGCCGACGGTGAGCACGCGCTCAATGTCGGCCACGTCGTCGGTGAGGGCGTCGGCGGGAGGCTCGACCGGGCGGCGCGCCGAGAACGCTGCGCGGATCACGCCCAGCAGCTCGGCGGCATCGCCCGGTTCGGCGACCCGCAGTTCGAGGTCAGTTGTCATAGCGGAGAAATACTACGCCTTCCACATCGCTTCCTGAGCGTCGCGCCCCGCGCGACGACGAAGGGGCCAGCTTCACCAGCGCTTGCGGCCACGGCCTCCGCCGCGGAAGCCGCCACGGCCCCCTCGGGGTCCGTCGGGGCGGCGACGCGCCTGCTGCTTCGGCGCGATGAGGGCCAGGTACTCGCTCTCAGGGATCGCCACGCCGGAGACGGGGCGGGCGCCGGTGGCCTCGCGGAGCTCGGGCGAGCCGGGCTCCACCTCCAGGCCCTCGGCGCGGACGCCGGCCTGGTCGAGGAGACGACGCGCCATCTTGCGCTGGTGCGGCAGCACGATGGTGCCGACGACGCCCTCATGCCCGGCGCGGGCCGTGCGGCCGGCGCGGTGCAGGTAGTCCTTCGAATCGCGCGGCGGGTCCACCTGCAGCACGAGCGTCACGTCGTCGACGTGGATGCCGCGCGCAGCGACATCGGTGGCGACGAGCACCGGCACCGTGCCGTCGCGGAAGGCGGCGAGGATGCGGGCACGGGCGCCCTGCGTGAGGCCGCCGTGCAGCGCGCCGGCCATGACGCCGGCGTCGCGGAGCTGGCCGGCGATGCGGTCCGTGCCCATCTGCGTGCGGGCGAACAACACGGTGCGGCCGTCGCGGTTGGCGATCTCGGCGGTGACCTGGTTCTTGTGGTGCGGCTTCACCAGCATGGGGCGATGCAGCATCGTCGTGACCGAGGCCTTCTCCGAATCCACCTCGTGCGTGACCGGGTCCTTGAGGTACGTGCGCACCAGGGAGCCCACGGCCCTGTCGAGCGTGGCGGAGAACAGCAGGCGCTGGCCGCCCTCTTCGGGCGTGGCGTCGAGGATGGAGGTGACCTCGGTGAGGAAGCCCATGTCGGCCATGTGATCGGCCTCGTCCAGGACGGTGATCTCCACCTGGCTGAGGTCTGCGGCGCCCTGCTCGATCAGGTCGATGAGACGGCCGGGGGTGGCCACCACGACGTCGACGCCGCGGGCGAAGGCCTTCAACTGCGGGCCGTAGCTCATGCCACCGGCGATGAGGGTGAGGTCGATGCCGACGGCGGCGGCCAGGGGCGCCAGGTTGTCGGCGATCTGCAGCGCCAGCTCACGGGTGGGGGTCAGGATGATGGCGCGCGGCGAGCCGACGGGGGTGCCGGCGGCCAAGCGGGTCAGCATTGGCAGCCCGAAGGCGAGCGTCTTGCCGGAGCCGGTGCGGCCGCGGCCCAGCACGTCTCGCCCGGCGATCGCGTCGGCGATGGTGGCGCTCTGGATGGGGAACGGTTCGGTGATGCCCTGCGCCGCGAGGACGCGGACCAGTTGCTCGTCGACACCCAACTCGAGGAAGCCGGACGAGATCTCGCCCTGCACGCCCTCGGCCGTGGTGGCCTCCCAGCTCATCTGATCGGCTTCCACCTCGTGGCTCTGCGAGGAGAAGGAGTCGCGCTCGCGCTCGAAGCGGGGGCGACGCTCCTCGCGGCCGTGGGGCTCGAAGTTGCGGCCGGGCTTGCGGTCGAACGAGGTGCGGCGGCGGTCGTCGCGGTCAACACGGGGGCGGCGGTCGTCACGGTCGTTGAACCGCGGGCGACGGTCGTCCCGATCGAACCGGTCGTCACGGCGGGGGCGATCATCCCGGTCGAAACGGGGACGACGGTCGTCGTAACGCGATCCCTGAGCGGACCGCGAGGAACCAGCGTCTGACGACGGGCGCCCGTAGCCTCCACGACCACGGTCACCACGGTCGTAACGGTCATCGCCGCGGCGGTCGTCGCGGTCGAAACGACGCGGGCGGTCATCACGGTCGTTGAACCGCTGGCGGTCATCGCGGTCGAACCGGGGGCGACGGTCGTCGCGGTCATCGCGACGCGGGCGGTCGTCCCGGTCGAACCGGGGACGGCGATCGTCGCGGTCGTCGCGTCGGGGACGTTCGCCCCAACCACCGCGGGCGGGCCTGTCGTCGTTGCGGCGTCCGGCAGAGGCGGAACGGTTGTTCGAGGCAGGACGGCTGTCGCCGCGGTCGTCGCGACGCTCCGAGTAGGGAGGCTGATCGGCGAACTGCAACGCGCGGCGCTGCTTACGGTTGAGGGGCGCAGAGCTGCTGCGCTGGTCGTCGCGGCTGCCGCCACGACGCTGAGGATTGAGGCCCTTGGTGGCGCGCTTTTCAGCGGACCACCGAGCCTTACGCTTCGGTGAAGTCATGTGTTGTTAATGCCCTTCGAGGGGTATATGCGCCCAGGGAATGTGTCCACCTGAGACTGGACTGCCCGCTCATCGGAAAACTTTGGCGCTTGGGCGCCAACGTGGGCGCGTCTTTCGGCGCCGTATCGGGCCCGTCAAGCTTACACCAGATCCGCGGCAGACCCTATTCGACGCTGGTTGAGCCTGCGAGCGCAGCGAGCAGAGTCGAAACCCCGGCTAGTTGCCCCAGCAGCTCAGCCGGCGACGAGGTGGCCGCCGCGCATCGACATCCGGATGGCCTTCGAGTAGTGGCCCACCAACTCTCCGCACAGCTTCTCCCAGGTGCGCTCGAGCGTCGACTCGCGGGCGGCGGCGCCGAAGGCGGCGCGCTTGGCATCGTCGCCGATCAGGTCGACGACGTGGCCGCGCATCGCCGTCAGGTCACCCGGCCGGTAGAGCCAGCCGGTGCGGGACTGGTCGATGAGGTCGATGGGACCGCCGCGGTGCGGGGCGACCACGGGCAGGCCTGACGCCTTCGCCTCCTGGATGGCCTGGCAGAACGTCTCCAGGTCTCCCGGGTGGACGAACATGTCGAGGCTGGCCAGCGCCGCGGGGAGTTCCTCCCCCGTCAGTTGGCCGGTGAACACGGCGTTGGGCAGTGTGGCCTCCAACTGGCCACGCAACGGGCCGTCACCGATGATCACCAGGCGGGTGTTCGGGATGCCCGCGACGGCGGCCAGGTCCTCGACCCGCTTCTCCGAGGCCAGGCGGCCCATGTAGCCGATCAGCCGCTCGCCATGGGGCGCGTAGCGGGCGCGGAAGACGCTACTGCGCTTGGCAGGGTCGAAGCGGACGGAGTCCACCCCGCGGGCCCACACCCCCACGCGGGGCACGCCCTGGTCGATGAGCTGGTCGCGGGCGAAGGTGGAGGGTGCGAAGTTCAGCGTGGCCAGCGAGTGGGTCTGCACCAGGTGGTGCCAGAACACCGACTCCAGCGAGGGCACGCCGTAGCGGGCGGCGTAGGTGGGGATCTCCGTCTGGTAGATGCCCACCATGGGGATGCCCAGCTTCGCGGCGACCGAGGCGGCCTTGAACCCGACGATGAACGGCGCGGCCAGATGCACCACATCGGGGCGGAAGTTGGTGAGGATCTTCTCGATGTTGTGCGAGGTGGTGGTCACCACGCGCACCAGGTCGTAGCGGGGCAGGCCGATCGACATCACCGGGATGATCGGGAAGCCCAGGTAGTCCTTCGGGGTGCGATCCCCGTCGGAGGGTGCGATGACCATCGCCTCGTGCCCGTGCGCCTTGAGATGCTCCAGAACGCGAAGCACCGAGTTGGTCACTCCGTTGACGTTCGGCAGGAACGATTCTGCCACGATCGCGACTCTCACAGCCTCAGGATACTCCTCCCGATGAACCGAACCGCCTAGTCAGGAGAACGGCGGGTGAACGACGGATGAAGTGGGGCGGTCAGCCGCCCGGGGTGACCTCGGTGCCGTCCTCGAGGTGCTCGTGGTACGTGTCCTGTTCCTCCGTGAACTGCTTGATGGGGGCGAGCAGCTCGATCGTCTGGCCGTCGTCGAACTCGATGGTGCACGTGAGTTCCTCCGAGCCGGGCGGCAACTCGCGCGTGAGGCCCATCAGCATGATGTGGGGGCCGCCGGGCGCGAGGTGCCAGTGCTTGCCCGCCGGCACGGTGATGCCGCCCTCGGCCTCCATCATGACCATCTTTCCGTCGACCATCTCCATCACGTGCAGTTCGGTGCGCTCGGCGACGTCGCCGCAATCGGCCTTCACCAGGATGCGGTCTTCATCCGACGGGTTGGTGAGGTTCACGAAAACGGCGGTCATGTCCGGGCGCTGGGCACCGTCGGTGGTGCGCACCCAGGGGTCCGCGGCGAGGACGCCGGGGGTCTCCGCAGGTGCGGCCGCGGAACAGCCGGCGATCAGGAGGGCCGGCAGGACGACAACGAGGTGGCGCAACGTCATGCCGCGACCATACACCCGCATAGATACCCCCAGGGGTAACCCGGACCGCTTTGAGGCGCCCGCTGGAGGAGACGTACACTGAGCGCCATGTGCCAGGTGAGCCGTCGATCAGTGTTCGGTGCCGCCGGCGCCCTCGGCGTGGCTGGTGCGGCGGGCATCGCCGCCGGCCGGATCACGGCGCCGGAGACGGTGGCGGGCACGCCCCGCACCGACGACGGCGTGATCGGGCGCACCTACTCCCCCTACGGTGAGCACCAGGCGGGCATCTTCACCCCGAAGACGCAGGTCTCGGACCTCGTCGCCTTCGACCTTCTCCCCCAGACGGACAAGGCCGCGCTCGGCCGGCTGCTGCGCACCTGGACGGGCGACGTCGTGGCGCTCACCGAGGGCCGGCCCGCCGCCGGCGACTTCGCGCCGGACATGGCGCAACCCGGCGTCTCCTTCACCGCCCTGATCGGCTTCGGCTCCGGCGTCTTCGAGCTCGACGGGCTGCAGGCGAAGCGACCCGCCGGCTTCCAGGAGATCCCGCCGATGGAGCACGACAAGCTCGACGAGCGCTGGAACGGCGGGGACCTGTTGGTGTGGGTCTCGGCCGACGACGCCACCAGCGTCTCGCACGCCGTGCGTCGCTTCGTGACCGACGCCGCGCCCTTCGCCACCCGCCGGTGGACGCAGCGCGGCTTCTGGCGCTCCGTTGACCAGAGCGGCACCCCCGTGACCGGTCGCAACCTGTTCGGCCAGATCGACGGCTCAGCCAACCCGCGCGACGACGTGCTGATGGACACGGTCATCTCCCACGACGACTGGCTCAGCGGCGGCACGCAGCTGGTGGTGCGGCGCATCGAGATGGATCTGGCGGGCTGGGACGAGGCCGTGCGGGACCGGCAGGAGGCCTCCGTCGGCCGCCGACTGAGCGACGGCGCACCCCTGACCGGCGGAGACGAACTCGACGACATCGACCTGGAGGCTGAATCCGACGGCGAGCCGATCATCGCGCTCGACGCGCACGCCCGCAGGAGCCACCCGGACCACAACTCCGGCCGGCGGATGATGCGCCGGGGCCTCAACTACACGCATGACGAATGGATCGACGGCGAGCCGGTGGAGACCTCCGGCCTGCTGTTCTGCGCCTTCCAGGCCAACATCGCCGATCAGTTCATCCCCGTGCAGCGGATGCTGGATCAGGGCGATGCGCTCAACGAATGGACCACCGCGATCGGCTCCGCTGTGTTCGCGATCCCGCCGGGCTTCCAGGAGGGCGGCTGGATCGGCGAAGGCCTCTTCGCTGGTTGAGCCTGCCAGCGCAGCGAGCAGTGTCGAAACCCGCCCGCTGGTCCCTGAGCGTGAGCGCCAGCGAACGACGAGGGGCCCCCGCAGCCGGTCTGACACCTTCACCGCCGGATCGGGGCCTCGTTCACGCTGCGGGCGCCCTTCGTCGTCGCCTGGTCAGGACAGGAGCTCGGGGGGTGGTCGGCTCAACCAGCGGTGATCCCGGCGATCACGTCGGGAAGCCGCGACGCCAGCGCGTCGGGCGGGTAGGGCCCGGGATGTCGGCCTGCGGTCATCGCCTGGATGCTCGCCGCCACCACGCCCGCCTGCCACGCCGGCAGCCCGGCGGCCAGCAGCGTGCCGCAGACGCCGGCCAGCACGTCACCGCTGCCCGCCTGCGCCGTCCAGTTGGGGCCGGGCACCGCGATGGTGACGCGGCCCGACGGCTCCGCCACGTACTGCGTCGCCCCCTTCAGCAGCACCGCGGCCCCGGTCGTGCGGGCGACCTCGCGGGTGCAACTGAGCGGCTCGTTCTCCACGTGTGAGCGGGAGCAGCCCAGCATCCGCGACAACTCCCCCGCGTGCGGGGTGAGCAGCCAGCCGTCCAGGCGACCCTGCGGCAGCGAGTACAGCGCGTCGGCGTCGACGACGGCGGGCAGGCCGTGCAGCTTCGCGTTCGACACGCGACCCTCGGCGCCCTCGGTGTCGCCCCAGCCGGAGCCGAGCACCATCGCCTGCGCGCGGCCCTCGCCGATCACCACGCTGGGGAAGCGGGTCAGCAGCAGCCCCGAGTGCACGCGGCCGGTGTAGCGCACCATGCCGGCGCCGGAGTTCAGGGCGCCGGCGAGGCTGAGCAGCGCCGCGCCTTGGAACTGTTCGGAGCCGGTGTCAAGCATCACCACCCCGCGGGAGTACTTGTCCGATGTGGCATGGGGTGTCGGCCACCAGCGGGCGATGTCCGCTTCCTCGGCCTGCCACACGTCGGCGTGTTCGGGGCCAGCCACCCCGATGTCGGCGACGTGCACCTCGCCGCAGCGCGACGCCGCGGGCTCCTGCACGTGGCACGCCTTCAACGCCGCGAACGTGATGGTGTGGGCGGCGACGAAGCTGGGGTGCAGCGCGCCGGAATCGGCGTCGAGGCCGCTGGGCAGATCGACGGCGAGCACGGGCACGCCTGCCGCCTCGCAGGCTTCGGCGAAGGTCGCCGTCGTGGTGGGCAGCCCCGGCCGCGACCCCAGACCGGTCACCGCGTCGATCACCAGCACCGCGTCCCCCAGCGCGGAGGCTGCACCCACGGCGTCGACGACGTGGCACCCGGCGCCCTTCGCTGCGGCGAGCTCGGCGTCGTGCCCCTTGCCCATGGCGAGCCAGACGGTGACGTGCCGGTGGTCGGCGAGGTGGGCGGCGGCGAACAGCCCGTCGCCGCCGTTGTTGCCGGGCCCCACCGCGACGACGACGGGGCCGCTGGGCGCGAGCCTCTCGGCGAGCTTCGCCACCGCGCGGGCGGCTCGGCCCATGAGGTCGACCTCCGGCTCGGCGTCGAAGACCCGCTGCTCGGCGTCGCGCATCTCCTGGGCGCTGATGACCTGCTTCATGCCTCACACACCACCATGGTTGTTGCGAAGCCACCGTCGTGGCTGATGGACAGATGGATCCGGGTGATGCCGAGGGCCTCGATCCGCGCCGCGACGGAGCCTGACGTCACGAACGACGGCATGCCGTCTGCCGAGCGCACCACCTCGCAGTCGAGCCAGCGCATCCCGCCGGGTGATCCGAGCGCCTTGGCGAGGGCTTCCTTGGCGGAGAACCGGGCGGCCTGGGACTCGACGGAGAGCCTGCGCTCGCCGTCGGTCAGCAGCCGCTCCCCCAGCGCGGGCCGCTGCTCGAGCATCTGCTTGAAGCGCTCGATAACCACCAGGTCGGTACCGATGCCCACGATCATGCCTCGAGCCTACTGGCCCCCAACACCGGACGCTCCGGCAACACGACCACCAACAGTTTCGGCCGCAGCCCAGCACTGACGCCCCACAATCACGCAGTCTCTGATGGGGGCCTGAGCAGGTGGGTCGGGCGTTGCAGAAGACGGTCACCCCCCACCAGCAGCGAGCAGCACCCCCGTCAGAGACAGCGCAACCAGCTGTGGCTCAACCAGCGACTACTCGACGGTCACCGACTTGGCGAGGTTGCGCGGCTGATCGACGTCGTGGCCCTTCACCGTGGCCAGCTCGCAGGCGAACAGCTGCAACGGCACCACGGCCAGTAGCGGCTGCAGCAGGGTGGAGACCCGCGGCAGCTCGATGAAGCTGGAGGCGACCGCGCGCGCCTCCTGATCGTCGGACTCGGCCAGCACGATGGTGCGGGCGCCGCGGGCGCGCACCTCGGCGATGTTGGAGATCACCTTGTCGCGCAGTTGGTCGCGACCCCGGGGAGGCACCACGATGAACATCGGCAGGCCGTCTGAGACCAGCGCAATGGGGCCGTGCTTCAGCTCGCCGGCGGCGAAGCCCTCGGCGTGGATGTAGGCCAGCTCCTTCAGTTTGAGCGCCCCCTCGAGGGCCACGGGGTAGCCCACGTGGCGGCCCAGGAACAGGACAGAGGTGGCGTCGACCAGTTCGGACGCCAGATCCAGCACGGGCTGCTGGTTGTCCAGCAACTGCTGCATCGCTTCGGGCATGCGCTCCAGCTCGCCCAGCAGCGCGGCGATCTCGTCGCCGTACTTCATGCCGCGCACCTGCGCGAGATACAGCCCCAGCAGGTAGCAGGCCACCAGTTGCGTCGTGAACCCCTTGGTGGAGGCCACACCGATCTCGGGGCCCGCGTGGGTGTAGATCACCGCGTCGGATTCGCGCGGGATGGTGGCGCCGTTGGTGTTGCAGATGGCGATCACCTTGGCGTGCTGCTCGCGGGCGTGCCGGATGGCCATCAGCGTGTCGGCCGTCTCACCGGATTGGGAGATGGTCACCACCAGGGTCATGGGGTCGACGATGGGGTCGCGGTAACGGAATTCGGAGGCCAGCTCCACCTCGCAGGGGAGGCGGGTCCAGTGCTCGATGGCGTACTTGGCCACCATGCCGGCGTAGAAGGACGTGCCGCAGGCCACGATCACGATCTTGTTGATCCGGCGCAGCGTCTCGGGGCGGATGCGCAGCTCGTCGAGCACCAGTTCGCCGCGCTCGTTGAGGCGGCCCAGCAGCGTATCCGCCACGGCCTTGGGCTGCTCGAAGATCTCCTTGCGCATGTACCAGTCGAAGCCCTGCTTCTGCGCGGCCTCCAGGTCCCAGTCGACGTGGAAGTCCGTGGTCTCGGTCGGCCCGCCGTCGAAGGTGGTCACCTCGACGCCGTCGCGGGTGATCTCGACGATCTGGTCCTGGCCCAGCTCGATCGCGTCGCGGGTGTAGGCGATGAAGGCCGCCACGTCGGAGGCGAGGAAGTACTCGCCGTCGCCCCTGCCCACCACCAGCGGCGAGTTGCGGCGCGCCGCGACGATCCGGTCGGGGTCCTTGGCGTCGACGGCCACCAGGGTGAAGGCGCCCTCCAGCTTGCCGACGACGGTGCGCATCGCGTCGACGAGGCTGGTCGCCCCGCCGTCGAGTTCCCTGTTGAGGAGGTGCGCGGCGACCTCGGAATCGGTCTCCGAGGCGAACTCGGCGCCGTCGAGTTCGGCGCGCAGCAGGTCGTGGTTCTCGATGATCCCGTTGTGCACGACGGCGACGCGGCCGACGACGTGGGGGTGCGAGTTGGCATCGACGGGCGCCCCGTGCGTGGCCCAGCGGGTGTGCCCGATGGCGACGGTGGCCCGCGGCAGCGGCTCCTCCTTGAGGGAGGCCTCCAGATTGGCGATCTTGCCCGCGCGTTTGCGCCAGGCGATGCGGCCGTCGACCGGCATGGCGACGCCAGCCGAGTCGTAGCCGCGGTACTCGAGGCGGCGCAGGCCGCTCAGTACAACGTCGAGTCCGTCACGGGTTCCCAGGTATCCAACGATTCCACACACGTCGGAAACCGTACAGCATGATTGCGCACTTCTTGACATCCCCCGTTGCGCATGTCGCCGTGAGCAATTGGATAGGGTCACGGTCGCGACACGCCGACAAAACACCGTTTCGGATCCGTGACCCTATCCAATTGCTCACGGGGCTCAACGGCGACGGGGGCGCGGGCGTAAGCTGGGCCGCTGCAACCAGCAACCAAGGAGCGCTGTGCCCGAACCGTACGTCACGCTGCAACGCCGCGCGTGGGCCGAGAAGTCCAACCTCACCCAGATCAACCTCGACGAGGAGACGCTCGACCGGCTCAGGGGTCTCGGCGATCCCACCAACCAGCGGGACATCGTCGAGGTGTACCGCCCGCTGACGCAGCTGCTGCACCTCCACATGGTCAACACCGGGCGACTGTACGCGCAGTCCAACGACTTCCTCGGCCTCGACGTGGGGCGCACCCCGTTCGTGATCGGCGTTGCGGGCTCGGTGGCCGTGGGCAAGTCGACGGTGTCGCGCCTGTTGCAGGAACTCCTGCGCCGGGCGCCGGGCAGCCCGAAGGTCGACCTGGTCACCACCGACGGATTCCTGTTCCCCAATGAAGAGTTGCAGCGCCGCGGGCTGCTGGACCGCAAAGGCTTCCCCGAGTCCTACAACAGGCGGGCGCTGTTGCAGTTCGTGATGGACGTGAAGTCCGGCGAGCCCCGCGTGTTGGCCCCCGTGTATTCGCACCTGGTCTACAACATCGTCAAGGACGAGCACATCGTCGTCGAGGGCCCCGACATCCTCATCGTCGAGGGCCTCAACGTGCTGCAGCCCGCCCGGGTGGAGGCCGACGGCCGCCCAGGTCTGGCGGTGAGCGACTTCTTCGACTTCACCGTCTTCGTGCACGCCGAGGAGGAGCACATCAGGACCTGGTTCACCGACCGTTTCCTCGCGCTGCGCGAGACGGCATTCCAGGACGACCGCAGTTACTTCCGCCGCTTCACGGATCTCTCCGACGAGGAGTCGACGCAGCTGGCCAGCCAGATCTGGGACACCATCAACGGCCCCAACCTGCGCCAGAACATCGCCCCCACCAGAGAGCGCGCCACGGCGATCCTGGTGAAGGGCCCGGATCACACCATCGAGTCCATCCGCATCCGTAAGGTCTGACGACGCAGCGTAAGGTGGCTGGCATGACCACCTGTTCTGACTCCAACGAAAACCGCCGCGACCCGTACTCGGAGGCTTTCAAGAAGTTCATCGTCCAGGACTGGGAGCCGTACTCGGACGTGATGCCCGAGAAGCTGCCCGCCAGCGACTGGACCCCCGCCCGACGCGAGAAGCTCGCCGCCGAGTATCCCGGCACGACGCTGGTGATCCCGGCGGGCCCGCTGAAGGTACGCTCCAACGACACCGATTACCGGTTCCGCCCGCACACCGCGTTCACGTACTACTCCGGCCTGGGCGAGGACCGCGAACCTGACGCGGTGCTGGTGATCCGAGACGAGGAGACCACCCTGTTCTTCCGGCCGCGCGCGCCGCGCACGGACCGCGAGTTCTACGCCGATTCCCGCTACGGCGAGGTATGGGTGGGCAAGCGCGACTCCCTCGAGGAGATGTCCGCGGCCACCCAGCTGACCTGCCGCCCCATCTCGGACCTGCCGGAGGTGCTGCGCGACGCCGGCAACAAGATCCGCGTCATCCGCGACGCAGATCCGGACGTCACCGCTCTGGTCGATGAGGCCCGCGGCGATCTATCCACGGCCCTCGACGCCGACCTGGAGCGTTCCGCCTCGGAGGCCCGGTTCTGCAAGGACGACTTCGAGATCGGCGAGATGAAGCGCGCCGTCGACGCCACCCGCGTCGGCTTCGAGGCTGTCGCCCGCGAACTGCCCAACGCCGTGAAGAACGGTCGGGGCGAGCGCTGGGTGGAGGGCATCTTCGGCCTGCACGCCCGGCACCTCGGTAACGCCGTCGGCTACGACACGATCTCCGCGGGCGGCGACCACGCCAACACGCTGCACTGGATCCGCAACGACGGCGACCTCGTCGACGGCGACCTCCTGCTGCTCGACGCCGGGGTGGAGGTCAACACCCTCTACACCGCCGACGTGACCCGCACCATGCCGGTCAACGGGAAGTTCACCGACGCGCAGCGCCGCGTCTACGACGCCGTGCTGGCGGCGCAGACCGCCGGCATCGAAGCGTGCCGCGAGGGCAAGCTGTTCGCCGACGTGCACCTGGCGGCCATCACGGTGCTGGCCGAGTTCTTCGAGGAACTGGGCATTCTGCCGGTGAGCGCGCAGGAGTCGCTGGCTGCGGAGGGCGGCTTCCACCGTCGTTGGATGGTGCACGGCACCAGCCACCACCTGGGCCTCGACGTGCACGACTGCGCCCGCGCCCGCGCTGAGCTGTACCGCGGCGGCACTCTGAAGGCCGGCATGATCATCACGGTGGAGCCCGGCATCTACTTCAAGCAGGGCGACCTGCTGGTGCCCGAGGAGTACCGGGGCATCGGCATCCGCATCGAGGACGACATCCTGATCACCGATGGTGATCCGGTCAACCTCTCGGAGTCGCTCCCCCGCGAGGCCGACGCCGTCGAGCAGTGGATGGCGAAGCTCGAGAAGTAGCGCCGGTCTGGTCCCTGGGCGTGACGCGCCCGGGGTACGAGGACCGCGTCACGACGAAGGGCCCCCGCAGCGCGTGTGACACCTCATTCCAGTAGAGGAGGTGTTGGGCACGCTGCGGGGGCCCTTCGTCGTGCCCGGCTCCTTCGTCGCGGGGCGCGCTCAGGGACCGCTCAGTCGTTCGACTCGCTGACGACGCGGCTGGCCAGCGGACGCTCGAGCAGGCTGCGGATGTGCCCGGCGACCTCCACCGGGTGCGACACGGGCGCCATGTGCGCCGCCCCGTCGACGACGCGCAGCACGCCGCGCAGCACGTTCTCCACGACGTATTCCACGTTCTGGATGGGGGTGGAGGTGTCGCGCTCGCCGGCGATCACCATGACGGGGATCCGGATCAGCGGCAGGTCGTCGACGAGGTTGTGTTCGGCCAGCGCGCGGCACAGTTGGGCGTAGGAGTGGTCATCGGCCGCGGCCAGGCCCTCCATGATGGCCTCGACGACGGCGGGCTGCTGTGCCCGGTATGCGGGGGTGAACCACCGCTTGGTGGTCTCGTCGATGAGCTGCTGGGTGCCGTTGGCCTCGACGGATTCGGCGCGCTCGATCCAGCGGTCAGGCTCGCCGACGGTGGCGGCGGAGGCCACGACGGCGACGGCGGCGAAGGTCTTGTCGTAGTCGCGGGCCAGGTGCAGCGCGGTGGCGCCGGAGATCGACAGTCCGGCGAAGTACACCGGCACGTCCGCGCCGACGTCTGAGCGCACCTCGTCTGCGACCTTGGCGATCGCTTCGGCGACGGTGTCAAGGGTGGGCTCATCCGCGTCGTCCCACACCTCGCCCAGCCCGGTGCCGGGGAGGTCGACGAACACGATGCGCGCGTCGTCGATCAGTTCTGCGGCAACCTTGGTCCACTGGTGGGCGGCGTTCCCGCCGAGGCTGGGCCCGACGAGCAACACACGCTCCGCGGGCGTGTTCGGGTTGTAGTACGTCCAGTTGAGATCCATGCGGTAAAACCTACCCGAGCACGGATTCAGCGGAAAGGGACCCCGTGGGAACCACTCGCCCGGCCCGCCCTTCGACCGGCGGCGAGCGGCTGGCTCAGGGAACAAGAGCGGCGCAACCACTCTGCCCAGCCCCGCAGCGCGGCAAGCGAGCGCAACCACTCGGCCCAGCCCCGCAGCGCAGCGCGGGAGCCGGGACTTCGGACGAGCGGCCGCAATCCCGCGCCGCAGCAAGGGGCGGAGACGACGGCACCCGGGCAACCACAGCAGCGGACACCACCACCAACAAACGCCGCAGAACATGGACGCAGCCGGGCACCGAAGCGCGCGAGCTCAAGGCTCAAGCCGCACCACCTCACAGATGCCGCCGACCACCACCAACGAAACTCGCGCGACTCGGGGCCCGGCTGCGACCGATCCGAGCTTGGGCCCCTCGTCGTAGCTCATCCAACGCTCAGGAGCTGCGCAGCCCCAGCGCCTGGACGACCGAACTCAGCCCCTGATGGCCCATGCCCTCGAAGATCCGGCGTTCGACGAGGCGGACGTCAAGGTGCCAGCCCTGCCAATCCGACGCCACGTCGTCGCGCTTCATCAACAGCTCCGGGTCCTTCGGCCCGCCGGTGCCGAGCGACAGCTGGGCGGGCGTGTAGGCCTCCAGGATGAGCTTGGCACCCGGGCGCGACTGCCGCGTGACCACCTCCGCCACGCGTCGACGCAGCCCCACGGGGAGGTGCACGAAGATCGACACCACGGCGTCCCATGGCTGGAACGGATCTGGATGGTCGACCCAGTCGGCGAGGTCCACGTGCCAGGTCTCCAACTCGACGCCCTTCTCGGCAGCCAGCGCCTCGGCCTTGTCGAGTGCGACGCGGGAGAAGTCGAGGCTGACGACGCTGTGGCCCTGCTGGGCGAGGTGCACGCCGTTGCGTCCCTCGCCGTCGCCCAGGCACAGCACGCGGGAGCCGGGCTTGAGCAGCCGGGCCTGGTCTTTCAGGAAGTCGTTGGGCCGGTAGCCGTAGAGGTAGTTGGGGTGCGCGTAGCGGTCATCCCAGAGCTCTGAGGTCACTCGAACATCGCCGCCCGGGCGCCGGGGCGCTGCATGAGCAGGTCACGCGCCTCCTGCGCCACCTTGTGTTCGGCCAACAGTTCGTAGCTGGCGGCCACGGTGATGCGCTGCGAGTTGAAGTCGCGCTTGCCACCGCTCAGCGCATATGTGAGGCCCTGGGCGATGATGCCGAAGATGATGCCCATGGCCAGGCCCACCCACAGCATCATGAGGCTGCCGTCGCCCACGAAGAACATCAGCATGAGGCCGACGAGCAGGCCGGTCATGATGCCGGAGGCGGCGCCGGCGGCGATGACGCCGCCCCACGTGCGGCGGCCGGTGACGCGCTCGAGGAGCTTGAGGTTGGTGCCCACGATCATGATGTTCTCGACGGGGAACTTGTTGTCCGCGAGGTAGTCGACGGCGGTTTGCGCTTCCTCGTACGTCGAATACTCGACCACGTGCTGGGGGTAGTTGAGCTTCATCATCTTGCCCATGGGGGATGCCGGCTCGGCCATCGTGTCCTCCTTCGAACCGGATCAAGCCTACGTCAGGACGGAACGACCACGGTGACGTCGAAGCGTGCGAAGTCCCGATCAAATGTTGCCACCCGGGCTCCGTATTCGACGGCGAGTGCCGCGATGTGCGCGTCTGTCGTGAGATTGCCCGCCGTGCCAGCGCTGAGCAGCAGCCCGCGGAGGACGTCGAAGTGCCTGGCCGTGGGCTCCGGAGTCACCACAGTGGGAAGTTGAAGGTACCCCTCCAACGCCCTCAGGGCGGCCTCCGGGGTTGCGGGCCGCGACATCACCCGAGGACTGGTCGCCAACCGGATGAACCCCAGGCCCACAATCCACGGAATTCCCACGATCTCCGGCGTCGGGAGCACGCTGTCCAACCAGCCGCGCGTGACCGAATGCTGCTGTGCATCTTCGTTCACCGCATAGGTCAGCACGTTGACGTCGAGAATCAGCACGTCACCGACCGACCTGCATCGCGCGGATCCGCTCATCGTCCTCCATCTGCTCGACGACGCTGTTGGCGAAGGTCAAATCGACGAGCGGCTGGCCAAGGGACAGCGTCGGCAGGGGTGTCTCCGCGGCTGGCACCGCCCCGGCCCCACGCCGGATCAATTCGTTGACCACGTCCTTGAACTTGGCGTTGCGTTCCTTCATCGCCTGTTCCACGAGCAGGGCCACGTCCGGGTCAAGGGTGATGGTCGTACGCATACTGCATCATAGCATCACAACCAGTGATGCAATGATGCGACTAGGTGTGCGAGGGCAGCCGCGCCAGGAGTGTCCTCGCGAGCTTCACGCCCGCCTCGTCGACCATCTCGTCGCCGAGCATCACGGCGCCGATGCCCTCCTCGGCGGCCCGGTCGGCGGCGTCGACCATCGCCCGGGCCCGCTCGATGGCCTCCTCCGACGGCGTGAAGACCTCCATGCCAGCCTCCACCTGGGCGGGATGCAGCACCCATTTGCCGTCGTAGCCCAGTGCCGCGACCCTTCTTGCGGCGGCGCGGAACCCGTCGACGTCGTGGATGCCGACGAACGGCCCGTCGATGGCCTGCAGCCCGTGGGCGCGGGCGGCGACGAGGATCTGCGCGAAGACGTGGTGCAGCGGGTCCCCTGGGTAACCCTCAACCAGCGCGCCCACCCCCAGGCCGGGCATCCCCAGCGACGCCATCATGTCGCCCGGCCCCATGGTCAGCGACTCCAGCCGGGGACTGGCCGCCGCAATGGCCTGCACGGCAGCCAGCCCGCGCGCGTCCTCGATGATGGCCTCGATGCCGATGCGCCCGACGGCGAGGCCGTGCTCGCGTTCCACCTGCGTCAGCAGCAGGTCGAGCGCCTCGACGTGCCCGGGAGTGGAGACCTTCGGCAGGATCACCGCGTCCACGCGAGAGCCCGCTCCCCCGATCACCTCGAGCACGTCGCCGTAGGTCCAGGGTGTGGTCCAGTCGTTGACGCGCACGGCCACCGTCGGGGCCTCCCAGGTGCGGGTGGTGAGCGCCTCGACGATCTGGCCGCGGGCGTCCTTCTTGGCGCCGACGGCGACCCCGTCCTCCAGATCGAGGAACACCTCGTCGACCCGCAGGCCTGTGGATTTGGCGATGAAGCGCTCGCTGGATCCCGGCACCGCCAGGATCGTGCGGCGGGCGCGCGGCGGCCGAGAAGTCATTTCCGCTCCGTTCCCACTAGATTGACCCCCATGGTCAGCAAAGATACGCAGGTATTCATCTCGCGTGTGCTTGGCATGCCCATTGTCGACGCTGCGGGCGACCAGGTGGGGCGGGTCAAGGACGTCGTGTGCTTCCTGCGCGCCGATGGGCGGGCGCCCCGCGTCAAGGGTCTCGTGGTCGAGCTGTTCGCGCGGGCCCGCATCTTCGTGCCGATGGTGCGCGTGCACGACATCACGCCCAACCAGGTGGCCATCCTGGGCCAGGTGGACACCCGCCGGTTCCAGCGCCGCGAGGCCGAGGTGCTCGTCGCCGCGGATCTCCTGGATCGCAGCATCGCCCGCGACCGCCCCACGCGCATCGAGGATGTCTCGATGGTGCAGGTGCGCAACCGGGTGTGGGAGCTGGAGTCGGTGGCGCTGCGCGCGTCCACCGTCGTGAGCCGCTTCGGATTCGGCGGCCGCGGCAAGCCCGAGGTGGTCAACTGGAAGGAGATCCCGGATCTCATCCTGTCCACCGGCCGCACCGCCGCGCACCTGATCGCCGAGTTCACCGACATGAAGGCGGCAGACATCGCGCAGGAACTCCACGACATGGATTCTGAGTCGCGCGCCGAGGTCGTCGAGGCGCTCGACGACGACATCCTCGCCGAGGCCATCGAGGAACTGCCCGAGGACGAGCAGATCGAGCTGATCTCCGGTCTCGACACTGAACGCGCCGCGGACGTGCTCTCGGAGATGGACCCCGACGACGCGGCCGACCTGATCCGCGACCTCCCTGCGGATGTCGCCGAAGACCTCCTGCAGCGGATGGAGCCCGAGGAGCAGGCCGACGTGCGCCGCCTCATGGCCTACGAGGAGTTCACCGCCGGCGGCATGATGACGCCCGAGCCGATCATCCTCGACACCGACGCCACCGTCGCGCAGGCGCTGGCCCTGGCCCGCGTCGAGTCGCTGACCCCCGCCCTGGCCTCGATGGTGTTCGTGGCGCGCCCGCCGCTGGAGACGCCGTCGGGCCGCTACGTCGGCGCCGTGCACATCCAGCGGCTGCTGCGCGAGGCACCCACCATCATGGTCACCACACTGATCGACGAGAACCTCGAGCCGCTGAGGCCCGATACCCCGCTGGCGCAGGTGAGCCGCTTCTTCGCCACCTACAACCTGGTGGTGGCCCCCGTCGTCAACAGCGAGGGGCATCTGGTGGGCGCGGTCACCGTCGACGACGTGATCGACCACATGCTGCCCGACGACTGGCGAGGCGACCTCATGGACGAGGTCGAGGTGAGCGAGGTGGCCGATGTCTGAGCGCAACCCGCTGTCGACGCCGGGCAGGCGGTCGTGGCTGCCCAAGGTCGCCGTCGACTCGGAGACCTTCGGCGTGTTCGCGGAGAGCTTCGCGCGCTTCATGGGCACCGCGAAGTTCCTCGTCTACATGACGGTCTTCGTGGTGGTGTGGGTGATCATCAACCTCGTGGGCCTGTTCGGCCTGAAGTGGGACCCGTACCCGTTCATCCTGCTGAACCTGTTCTTCTCCACGCAGGCCTCCTACTCCGCGCCCCTGATCCTGCTCGCGCAGAATCGTCAGGAGTTGCGCGACAAGTTGAGCCTCGATGAGGATCGACGGGTGGCGCAGCAGTCGCGCGCGGACATGGATTTCCTGGCCCGTGAGATCGCCGCCATCCGGATGCATCTGGGTGACCTGGCGACGCGGGATTTCGTCCGCGGCGAGCTGCGCAGCGAACTTCGCGATCTGGCAGAGCGGCTGGAACGCGCCGATGAGGAGAGCAATGAGCGTGACCGAAGGCCCTGACGCCCACCCCGACGTGCACCCGGACGAGGTCTCCGAGGTCGCCGACACCGCGACGGAGGTGCGCTGGTTCGGCGTGGTCCTGCTCCTGGGCCATCTGGCCCTCATGGCCATCGGCGCCGTAGCCCTGTGGCGGATCGCTGGTGGCTGGTGGGTGGGCGCCGCTGTGGGGGCGCTGTTCGTGCTGGGCTACTTCGCGCTGTGGCGCTTCCTGCTGGCCCCCGGGTCAACTGCTCGTCTGGGCTACAAGGAGCGGCTCACGGTGAGCCTGGTCGCTGGCCCCATCGTCGTGATCATCGCCAGCTTGGCGGGCCTGTGGGTTCCCGCATTGGTGGCCACGTGCGTCGTCATCCTCGGCGACACCCTCAACGAACGCTCCTGAACGAGCCCGGGCACGGCGAGGGGCCCCCGCAGCCGGTCCGGATGCCCCTTCCCCGTACCGGACGGGTACGTTGGATTCCATCAACTCATCCGCTATGAAGGACACCGTGACTGAACACCCTCTGATCCCGCACGTCCGCGCCGCCCTCCACACCGTGGAGGATCCCGAGATCAGGCGCCCGATCACCGACCTCGGCATGGTCGACGACATCCAGGCCGACGACGACGGCAAGGTCTTCGTCCGCGTCCTGCTGACCGTCTCCGGGTGCCCGATGCGCTCTGAGATCACCGGGCGCGTCACCAGTGCCGTTGAGGCCGTCGAGGGCGTCACCAGTGTTGACGTCGAACTCGGCGTCATGAACGACGAGCAGCGCGACGCGATGCGCACGATGCTGCGCGGCGGTGTGGAGGAGCGCAAGATCCAGTTCGCCGAGCCCGGCAACCTCACCCGGGTCATCGCGGTGGCCTCCGGTAAGGGCGGCGTGGGCAAGTCATCGGTGACCGTCAACCTCGCGCTCGCGCTGGCGAAGCAGGGCCGCTCCGTGGGCATCCTGGACGCCGACATCTACGGCCACTCCATCCCTGATCTGCTGGGTCTGGGCGACGCCCGTCCCACCGTCGTCGACGACATGATCATGCCGGTGCCCGCCCTCGGCGGCCTGAAGGTGATCTCGGTGGGGATGCTGAAGCCGTCGCGTGACCAGGTGGTCGCCTGGCGCGGCCCGATCCTCGACCGTGCGCTCACCCAGCTGCTGGCGGACGTCTACTGGGGCGACCTCGACTACCTCCTCCTGGACCTGCCTCCCGGCACCGGCGACGTGGCGATGTCGCTGGGTCAGAAGATCCCCAACTCCGAGGTGCTGGTGGTGACCACACCACAGTCGGCCGCCTCCGAAGTCGCCGAGCGGGCGGGCACCATGGCCCACATCCTCGAGCAGCGGGTGATCGGCGTCGTCGAGAACATGAGCTGGCTCGAGACGACGTGCCCGCACTGCGAGGAGACCCACCGTGTCGAGCTGTTCGGCGCCGGCGGCGGCACCCTCGTGGCCGAGGCGCTGACGGACCGGGTGGTCTACGAGGTGCCCATGCTGGCGCAGATCCCCTTCGACGAGGCGCTGCTGGCCGGCGGCGACCGCGGCACCCCGATCGTGGAGTCCCACCCCGAACACCCGTCGGCCACCGCTCTGGTGGAGTTGGCCAACAGGATCGCCGAGAAGAAGCGCGGCCTGCTGGGCCAGCGCCTTCCCCTCAACACGAACTGAGGCCGAGCCCGATGATCGTCATCGTCTGCTTCGCCCCGCCATCCCACGCTGACGCCGTGCGCACCGCCCTGGCCGAGGGCGGCGCGGGGCGGCTCGGCGAGTACTCAGCCTGCAGCTTCAGCGCCCGGGGCGAGGGTCGCTTCCGCCCGTCGGAGAACGCAGACCCGTTCTCCGGCACGAAGGGTGAGTTGAGCGTCGTCGACGAGGTGCGCATCGAGGCGGTCTGCACGCCGGAGCGGGCGAAGGAAGCGGTGGCCGCGATGCTGGCCGCACACCCGTACGAGGAGCCGGCCTGGCACTCCTACGAGACCCTCAACCTGGGCTGAGGCTCTCCGTCAGGTGGCCTCAGGGTCGAACGGCGAGGTGACGGGGGCCACCAGTGCCATGGCGTCCGACGGTGGTTCGGCGAGCGCCGAATCGCCGGCCGCTGCGGCCTTCAAGGCGCTGAGGTCCGTGGCGTTCTTGACCTCGGCCGCGGAGTCCTTCAGCGTGTTCGAGGCGTCCAGCAGTTCCCTCTTGGCGTCCTCGATGAGGGCCACCTCTTCGCGGAGTTGCTTGGCGATGAACGTCTTCGGGTGCAGGTCCTTCAGCTCGAGATCTGCATACTCTGGGCCGAGTTCGGTGCGCAGCGTGGTCTTGGCGCTGTTGGCGATGTCGCGGAAGTAGACGAACAGCCGCGCGGCCTTGCGCGAATACTCCGGCAGCTTCTCGGGACCGAACATGACCATGGCAAGTACGAGGATGAGGACGAGGTCCGTCGCACTGATACCAAACACGGCTCTAGGCTACCCGTCTCCGGGCGGTTCAGCGCACCCCGGTCAGCCGGTCGAGACCTTCGGCGATCTTCTCCCCCACCGTCTTCCGGTAGGGCTCCTCCCCCGGCAGCTCCGCGACGATGGCCGACAGCAGGGCCGGAGGGCAGTCACAGGTTGCCGAGATCACGGCGTCGCCGGATTGCCACACCTCCACAGCCATGTCCGCGCCTCGATCAGAACGTGTGAGCGCTCCGTCGTCCAGCACGCCGTGCCGCCACCCCACCACCGCGGTGTGGAAGCCGTCGGAGTAGACGAGGTTCATCGCCAAGTCATCCTCGGAGCCGGAGGATGAGTACGCCACCAATGCCAACTCGTCGACGGTCTGCGGGCAGTGTTCGAAGCCCCGGCACCAGTCCCCGCCCTGCGAGGACGACGCGGGCTGCAGCGAGATCAGCTGGGCCCCGTCGTCGGGTCGGAAGGAGGCATCGTCCAGGGTGAGTTGCTTGTAGCCGACGGCCAGGTTCACCTCGCCGAGGGGGCCGTAGCGCTCGGACCACATCATCAGACCCGTGGCGGCGTCGACCCACCACTTGGCCACCACTTGGCCGTCCGCGTTGGCCTGGATGCGCACCGTGTCGCGCCCGGCGATCTGCTCGACGGTGGCGCTGCGCACGTAGCTCCACCCCCAGGGCGCCTCCACGTGGGGCGTCCCCCGGTCGGGCAGGAAGCTGGAGCTGAAGAGGTTGCCGCGCACGTCGAGCACCTCGAGTTGGGCGCCGTAGCCCGCCATCTTGCTGGTGCGCACGTCGGCGGTGCGGTACATCCCCTCCGCGTCGCTGGCCCACACCTGCTGGATCCCTTTCAGGCTGAGGTCGACGTCTGCGGCGCGGCGCAGCAGGTTCGCCGCCAACTCGCGGGAGATGCCGATCGATTCAGTTTCCGACAGTCGCGGCTCGTAGGTCTCGGAGACCCCGAAATCCGCGCCTCGCTCATTGGCCAGCAGCATGGCACCGACGGCTTCGTTGACGCTGATGGCGGCCAGGGAGCGGGAGTAGTGCTCGCGCGCGGCCTTCACCGGGTCTGTGATCTTGGCAGGGGCGGGGGCCACCAGCACGGCGATGACGACGGCGGAGACCATCACCGCGATGAGCGCGACGCTGCCCTGGGCGGCACGGCGCACGCGCTGGCGTCGGGCCGACGGTAGCTCGCTTGTGCCGTTGGCCATGTAGAGGGGCATCGAGGCGTGCTCCCCGGCGATGGATTCCAGCCGGGCCTTGAGCGATTCGGGGGTATCGGAGCGGCGTGAGGCGCTCAGCGTCGAGCAGACCTGGCTGATGGCGGCGACTTCCTCACGGCACGTCTCACAGCCGGCCAAGTGGTAGCCGACCTGCTCCCAGCGTTTGGGCGGCAACGTGCCGTCGGCGAAGGCTGACAGGTCCGGGGTGAAGCGATCGCAGGGGCCTTTGGCCATCTATGACACTCCGGCATAGCGCGTTCGTCCCTCGGCTGGCGCACGGTGCGCGAGTGCCTCGCGCAGTGCGGCCCTGCCGCGGGCGATCCGGGAGCGCACCGTGCCGAGCTTGACGTCGAGGACCTTGGCGATCTCCTCGTAGCTCAGCCCCTCGATATCACACAGGACCACCGCGACCCGCTGCTCAGGGTTGAGCGCGCGGAGGGCGGCGGCGACGTCGGCGTCAAGCTCGGCGTCTGTGTGAAGTTCCTCGGGGCCGGTCGCGGAACCCCAGACGTGGTCTGGGGCCACAGACAGTGCGTCCATGCGGATGCGCTGCTTGCGGCGGGCCTGGTCGAGGAAGAGGTTCGTCGTGATGCGGTGCAACCAGCCGTTGAGAGTCCCTGGCTGGAAGTTGTGGATCGACTTGAACACGCGCACGAACACGTCCTGAGTTAAATCTTCCGCGTCGTGCTGATTGCCGGTGAGGCGGTAGGCGAGGCGGTACACCTGAGCGGAGTGGTCGCGGACCAGTTCCTGCCAGGTGGGCGCGACCCAGGTCTGCTCAGCGGCCTTCGCCGCCTTGCCACCTCGGAACATCGCGCGCCTTTCCATGTGCCTTACCTTGCCGACCCAACCTGTGAACAAGCTGTGGACTCGTTATGTATAACGCCCGGGGCTCTCAGAAAGTTCCCGCTTCCGGTTTCGCCGCCAATGAACCGATCCTCCCCGCCAGCGCTCAGGTGCTCCCCGCCAATCCACATTTCTCCGAGCCAGGGCTGTTACTCGACGCCTGTGATGTGTCGCCGGCGACGAAAAACAGCTCAGGCGCGGAGAAATCTACGTTGTCGACGACGAATCTCCGTTGGCGCCGAGGCAGAACGGTCACCTTGCAACCGAGCGCAACCACCCGGCCCAGCCCCGCAGCGCAGCGCGGGAGCCGGGACTTCGGACGAGCGGCCGCCCTCCCGCGCCGCAGCAAGGGGCGGACACGCGGGTACGACGAGCAGGGTTTTCAATGCCTGCAGCGAGGAAGCGGGTCAGTCCTTGACGGCGACCAGGAGGCCGTTGCCGACGGGCGTCAGCGCCTGGGTGTAGGACTCGGATTCCGTGATCGCCTCGAGCGCCTCGCGGATGATGATCGCCTCATCGGACTCGTCGGACTCGTCGGCGACCTTGTTGTGCCACAGCACGTCCCCCACGATCAGCAGCCCTCCGTGGCGCAGCAGGCGCAGCGCGCCGGCGACGTACTCCACGTACTCCAGCTTGTCGCCGGCCACGTAGACGATGTCGTAGGCGCCGTCGCGGAGCTTCGGCATCACCTCGATGGGCGAACCGGCGATCAGGCGGAACCGCGACGTCGGGAAGCCGGCCTTCGTGAAGAACTGGCGGGCGGGGTTCTGGTTGTCGGCCTCCGCGTCGATGGAGGTCAGGATGCCGTCAGGCTCCATCGCCTCGAGGAACGACAGTCCGGTGGCGCCCATGAGCGTGCCGATCTCGACGACGGCCCGCGCGCGGACCGCTCGCGTCAGCACCTTCAGCATGGCGGCTTCGCCGGTGGTGATGGGCGTCAGGCCGGAGACCGTGGCCTCATCACGGGCCTCGGCGACGGCTTCGGACGGCGACACATGGTCCTCCGCAAACGTCCAACTGGCGGGGGTGGGGGTCTCGACTGGTGTGCTCACGCCCCCAGCCTACTAAGCCCACTGGTGTCTTGACCTAAGATGTGGCGCATGAGTCCAGACGACGACATGATGCCGGTGTTCGGCCGGGTCCTCACCGCAATGGTGACGCCCATGACCCCCGATGGTCGGGAGGTCGATTACGCGCAGTGCGCACGGCTGGCGGCGCATCTGGTCGATGACCTGGGCAACGACGGGCTGATCGTCAACGGCACCACGGGCGAGGCACCCACCACCACGGATGTGGAGAAGCGGCAGATCCTCGACGCGGTGATCACCGCCGTCGGCGACCGCGCCAGCATCGTGGCCGGCGTCGGCACCTTCAACACCGCGCACTCCGTCGAGCTCGCCCAGCAGGCCGCCTCCGTGGGTGCCGATGGGCTGCTCGTCGTGACCCCCTACTACTCGCGCCCCCCGGTGGATGCGTTGGAGGCACACTTCACCACTGTTGCCGACGCGACGGAGCTTCCGGTGATGCTCTACGACATCCCGCACCGCTCCGGCATGCCCATCCCGGAGGACATGCTCATCCGCCTCGTCGCCCATCCCCGGATCCGCGCCGTCAAGGACGCGAAGGCCAACATCGTGTCCACCTCCAACGTGCTGGCACAGACCAACCTCGCCTACTACGCCGGCGACGACGCCTACCTGCTGCCGCTGCTGTCCGTCGGCGGGGTCGGCGTGGTGGGCACCTCGACGCACTTCACCGCCGCGGCCGCGCGCACCATCATCGACCTGTACCGCAGTGGCCGCGTCCAGGAGGCCGCCATGGCCAACCAGCAGGCGCTGCCTGCATTCCAGGGTGTCTTCGCCACGCAGGGCTGCATGATGGTCAAGGAGACCCTCGCGCTGCGCGGGTTCGACGTCGGCCCCTGCCGCGCGCCCATGGGGGTCGTGCCCGACGGTGTGGCGGCCCGGTACGCCCAACTGCTGGAGAACCTGGGCTTCAACGCCTGAGCGTCCTTCGACCAGCCGCGAGCGGCTGGCTCAGACACGAAACGGGCCCGGCATCATGCCGGGCCCGTTGTCTGTTGAGATCAGTCGCGCGGAACGGTGACACCCTTGCCGATCGTCACGACGCCGCCGGGCGAGACGTCGAACCCGCGGGCCTTGTCGTGCTCGGTGTCGACACCGATCTGCACACCGTCGGGCACCACCACGTTCTTGTCGATGATCGCGCGGCGCACCACGGCGTCGCGGCCGATGCGGACGTTCTCCATCAGCACCGAATCCGAGATCTGGGCCCACTTGTCGATGTGCACGTTGGGGCTGAGCACGGTACGTTCCACCTCGCCGCCGGAGATGATGCAGCCGGCGTTGACGATGGAATCCTCGGCGCGGCCGCGGATCACGAACTTGGCGCCGGGCGCCTGCACCTGATCTGTCCAGATGGGCCAGTCGTCGTTGTACAGGTTGAACTCCGGCTCCACGCTGACCAGGTCCATGTGGGCCTCGTGGAACGCGTCGATGGTGCCCACGTCGCGCCAGTAGTTGATGTCCTTCTCCGTGGCGCCCGGGACGCGGTTCTGCTTGAAGTCGTAGACCTGGCTCTGGCCCTGGTCCGTGAACCACGGGATAATGTCGCCGCCCATGTCGTGACGGGCGGTGGGGTCGTCGGCGTCAGCCTTGAGCGCCTCGATCAGCGCGTTGCTGGAGAAGACGTAGTTGCCCATCGAGGCGAACGACTCGTCCGGCGAATCCGGCAGGCCAGGCGGGTCAGCCGGCTTCTCGAGGAAGCTCTTGATCTTGCCGTCGGCGGCCGCGTCGATGATGCCGAACGCGGAGGCCTCGTGCCGGGGCACGCGGATGCCGGCGACGGTGGCGCCCAGGCCGGAGTCGATGTGCGCGTCGAGCATCTGCTCGATGTCCATGCGGTAGATGTTGTCCGCGCCGAGGACGACGATGTAGTCAGGCTTCGCGTCGAGGATGAGGTTGAGCGACTGGTAGATCGCATCGGCAGAACCCTGGTACCACCGGGGCCCCAGCCGCTGCTGCGCGGGCACCGGGGCGACGTAGTTGCCCAGCATCGTCGAGAACCGCCAGGTCTTCGAGATGTGCCGGTCCAGTGAGTGCGACTTGTACTGGGTCAGCACCGCGATCTGACGCAGGTTGGAGTTGGCGAGGTTCGACAACACGAAGTCGATCAGCCGGTATGTGCCGCCGAAGGGCACCGCTGGCTTCGCGCGGTCCGCGGTCAACGGCATCAGCCGCTTACCCTCACCGCCGGCAAGGACAATGGACAAGACTTTGGGACGTGCGAGCATGACAATGAACCTATTGCCTTTCAGGGTCGGTTGCCTGTGTTTCCATGAATTGCCTACCCCCATCTCGGGCGCTGAGACAGACAGTATGTGCAACGATGTTTGCATGACGATGAAGTTGTCCCTCCTGACCCGTGAATACCCGCCGTCGATCTACGGGGGTGCCGGCGTCCACGTCGCCCAACTGGTGCCTCAGCTGCGCAAGCTGATCGACGTGGAGGTGCACTGCATGGGCGAGCCCCGCGACGGCGCCACCGCGCACGCGGAGGACTTTCCGCCCGACGCGAACGCGGCCCTGCGGGTATTCGGCGCCGACCTGTCGATGGCCGCCGCGATCGGTGATGTCGACATCATCCACTCGCACACCTGGTACGCCAACATGGGCGGGCACCTGGGCGCGTTGATGCGCGACATCCCCCACGTGGTCACCTCGCACTCGCTGGAACCCCACCGCCCGTGGAAGGCCGAGCAGTTGGGCGGCGGCTACCGCGTCTCGTCGTGGGCGGAGAAGACCGCCTACGAGGCTGCAGATGCCGTCATCTCCGTCAGCGCCGGCATGCGCTCCGACGTGCTGGAGTCCTATCCCAACCTGGATCCCGCGAAGACGCATGTGGTCAAGAACGGCATCGACACCGACGAGTTCCGGCCGGATCACGACACCACGGTGGTGAAGGAGTTGGGCGTCGACCTCGACCGCCCGTCGGTCGCGTTCGTGGGCCGCATCACGCGCCAGAAGGGTCTGGTGCACCTGGTGCGCGCAGCCACCCAGTTCGACCCGGACACCCAGGTGGTGCTGCTGGCCGGCGCGCCGGACACCCCGGAGATCGCGGCCGAGTTCAACGACGCGTTCGCCGAGCTGCAGCAGCAGCGCAGCGCCCCGGTGATCTGGGTGCAGGAGATGCTGCCGCGCGCCTCGGTGCGCCAGGTCCTGACCAACGCGACGGTCTTCGCCTGCCCCTCGATCTACGAGCCCCTCGGCATCGTCAACCTCGAGGCGATGGCGTGCGAGACCCCCGTGGTCGCCAGCGCCGTGGGTGGCATCCCCGAGGTCGTCGTCGACGGCGAGACGGGCCTGCTGGTGCCCTACGACCCGGCACAGGCCGAGGACCCCGGCTACGTCTCGGCGTTCGAGGCCGGTTTCGCGGAGAAGGTCAACCAGGTCACCCGCGACTCCGCGCTGTCTGAACGCTTCGGCAAGGCCGGCCGCCAGCGCTGCATCGACGAGTTCTCGTGGGCCAAGATCGCCCAGGAGACCGTCGACGTGTACCAGAAGGCCATCGAGTCGCACCACGCTGGCTGAGTGGGCGCTCCTGAGCGTCCGCCAGCGAGCTTGCGAGCCAGGGACCAGCGCACGACGCGAAAAGGGCCGCCCCGTACGGGGCGGCCCTTCGCGGGTCAGAGTTTCAGGTGTTCAGCCGACGACGTCCTTGAGGGCATCGAGGAGGGCGGTGGCTTCGTCGGGGTTCATCTCGACGACCAGACGTCCACCTCCGTCAACGGGAACGCGCATGACGATGCCGCGACCCTCCTTCGTGACTTCCATCGGACCGTCGCCGGTGCGGGGCTTCATCGCTGCCATCTGCAACCCTCATTCTGTAGATAATCGAACTGCGGTTGACCTCTATTATTCCGCATCCGGCAAATCTCTGCCCGGTTGGGTGTCCAATGAGTCCCCGTCAACTGGCTCCTGAGGCCGTGTTTCCTCTCCCGTCGGCGCCTCGGCAGCAGAGACGTTGGCAAGTTCGTCGACGCGGGGACGCTCGATGAGGTCGTCGACCACCTGCATGTCGTAGCCGCCGCGCACCACGTCAAAATGTTGCGCGGCTGCGGGGCCTGCGATGCCGACGGCGACGTCGTCGAGGTACGCGTCCACCTGGTCGCGGCGGTAGCCGGTCAGCGCCTCGGGGATGCGCAGCTCGGCCAACAGTTCCGGAGTGACCGGGCCGTCGGGGACGACGCCTTTGGGGCGGTCGTTGACGGCCGAGGCGGGCATCTCCCCCAACGTGCCGCGGCCGGCGTAGACGGCGGCCCCCAGCACGGCGACGGCGACTGCGACAATGGCGATCCACATGGGCTAAACAGTACCGAACTGGCCGGGCTCGCCCATGACCTCCACGGCCTCGTCGATGTCGTCGGTCACGGTGACCAGATCGAGGTCGCCTGGCGAGATGTAGCCCCCGCCCAGCACGGTGTCCCTGACCCATTCCATGAGCGGGGTCCAGTACTCGGTGCCGAACAGCACCATCGGGAAGTGCGTGACCTTCCCGGTCTGGATCAGTGTGAGCGCCTCGAAGAGTTCGTCGAGGGTCCCGAAGCCGCCGGGCATGGTGATGAAGCCCTGGCTGTACTTGAGGAACATCGTCTTGCGCACGAAGAAGTAGCGGAAGTTGATGCCCAGGGTGACGTATTCGTTGAGGCCCTGTTCGTGGGGCAGTTCGATGCCGAGCCCGACGGAGCAGCCGTCGGCCTCCATGGCGCCCTTGTTGCCGGCCTCCATGATGCCGGGGCCGCCGCCGGTGATGATGCCGAAGCCCTTCCGCACCAGGCGACGCGCGAGTTCCTCGCCCGCCTCATACATAGGGTCGCCGGGCTTGGTGCGTGCCGAACCGAAGATGCTGACCGACGGCGGCAGGTCGTAGAGGGCGTCGAAGCCGTCGACGAACTCAGACTGGATACGCAGCACCCGCCACGGATCCCGCTGGTTCCAGTCCTTCTGGTCCTTGTCCTCGAGGAGGGCGCGGTCCGCCATCGGCTGGCGCATCTCCTCGCCGCGCAGGACGATGGGCCCTTGGCGGCGGCGGTTGCCGGGCTGCAGATCTTGGGGGCGGGGTTCAGTCATCAGCTGTTCTCCTTGGCTGGGTTGAGCCAGCGGGTGAGCCCCGCTGCACATTTTTCTAGATCGGAAACCGGGCAGAATTCGTCGTCGCGGTGCGCGTAGCTGGGATCGCCTGGCCCGTAGTTGACGGCGGGCACGCCCAGCGCGCTGAAGCGGGCCACGTCTGTCCAGCCGTACTTGGGCCCTGCAGGCTCGTCGATGGCGGCAACGAAATCCTGCGCGAGGGGCAGGTCCAGGCCGGGGCGCGCCGCGGGTGAGAGGTCGGTGACCTTGAGCTCGTAGCCCGTGAACCACTCCCCCAGTCGCGCGAGCGCCTCGTCGCCCAGTTTGTCCGGCGCGAAGCGGTAGTTGATGGTGAGCGTCGCCTCGGGTGGGATCACGTTGGAGGCCACGCCTCCGGAGACCGCGACGGCGTTGAGGCCCTCCCGGTACACCAGGCCGTCCACCTCGATCTCCTCCGAGCGGTACTCGGCGAGCGTCTGCAGCGCGGGAGCAAGGTCGTGGATGGCGTTGTGCCCCATCCAGGCGCGGGCGGAGTGCGCGGCTGCGCCCGTCGTCGTCAGTTCGACGCGGATGGTGCCCTGGCAGCCGCCCTCGATGTGCGCGGAGGTTGGCTCCATGAGGACGGCAAAATCCGCCTCGAGGAGATCCGGGCGGTTGCGGGAGAGGCGGCCGAGCCCGTTGCGGGTGGCCTCCACCTCCTCGTTGTCGTAGAAGATCCAGGTGATGTCACGGTTGGGCTCGGTGAGCTGCTCGGCGAGGTGCAGCATGACGGCGACACCGCCCTTCATGTCGCATGCGCCCCGCCCCCAGATGCGGTCGCCGTCGGGATGCTCGACATAGCGCGACGGCAGGTTGCCGGCCACCGGCACCGTGTCGAGGTGCCCGGCGATCACGACGCGCTCCGCCCGCCCGAGGGTGGTGCGGGCGACGACGCAGTCGCCGTCGCGGAAGAGTGTGAGGTGGCCGAGTGCCTTGAGTCGCTGCTCGACGCGGTCTGCCAACTGCCGTTCGTTCCCGGACACGGACTCCACGTCCATGATCTCCTGCAGCAGCTTCGCGATCTCGGCGGTCATGCCCCCGAGACTACCGATTGTTCAGCGCCTCAGCGTGTTCCTTGCAGCCAACAGGCGACTCGGCGCAGGCTTCGCAGGTGACCAGGCGCTCCCGGCACGCCAGATCGGCGCAGTTGACCAGCTTCGAGGTGGGCGATCCGCACCGGTGGCAGCAGCCGATGTGCTCAGCCCCCTCGGGCGCGACCGTCTCGCGGCCGTCGAAGACGGTGAGCGCGCCCTTCCAGTGGGAGCCGGAGCCGAAGCACTCCAGGTAGCGCACAATGCCGCCGTCGAGTTGGTAGACCTCCTCGAAGCCGCGGTCCTTCATCAGCTTGCTGAGGATCTCGCAGCGCACCCCACCGGTGCAGTAGGTGATCACCGGGCGGTTCTTGAGGTGGTCGTACCTTCCTGATTCCAGCTCGGGGACGAAGTCGTGCGTGGTGGCCACTTCGGGCACCACCGCGCCCTCGAAGCGGCCCACGGCCGCCTCCACCTTGTTCCGGCCGTCGAAGAACACCGCGCCGGGGTGCGCTGCGACGAAGGCGTCCACCTCCTCGGGCGTGAGGCGGCCTCCCCCGCCGATCACGCCCTCATCATCGACGGCGAGGCCGGGCTCCCCGAAGGCCACGAGTTCGGGGCGGGTCTTGACGCTCAGCCGCGGGAAGTCCAGGGACCCACCCCCGCCGTCGAGGCCGGTACCGGGCGACCACTTCTCGTCGAGTTGTTTGAAGGGCGCGTACCGCTTGGTGGCCTTCAGGTAGGCCTTGCAGGCGTCGAGTTCCCCACCCAAGGTGCCGTTGATGCCGTGCGGGGAGACGATGATGCGGCCGCGCAGCCCCAGCCGCGTACACAACTCCACCTGCCAGAGCTTGACCGCCTCAGGATCCGCCAGGGGTGTGAACCGGTAGAACAGGAGGATCTTCGCCACTGACATGCACGGCAGTGTAGCCACGCCGCACCGTTCACCCGCAGTGCCCACCCCAGCCATTGAGGGGTAGTTCCTCGCCAGCGCACGATTAGACTTGCGCGCATGACCGATGAGATCCGCACCGCTTGGGCCTGGGGCCTGGCCACCGTCCACACCACCGGCGCCGTCCTCGACGCCTGGTTCCCGGAGCCGAAGCTCGGCTCGCAGATCACCGACGAACCCAACTCGCTGCTCACCGACGCCCAGTACGTCGACGAGATCCGCCAGGTGGAGGCCAAGACGGTCCGGGTGGAGATCAACCTCGATGAGAAGCCTGAGACGGTGGAGGACGCCTACCTGCGGCTCCACCTCCTGAGCGCCCGCCTGGTGCGGCCGCACGCGATCAACCTCGACGGCATCTTCGGCGTGCTGCCCAACAACGCCTGGACCACCATCGGGCCGGTCCGCCTCGGCGATGTGCCCCGCGTGCGGGTGCTGCTGCGCGCCCGCGGCGAACAACTCACGGTCTACGGCATCGACAAGTTCCCCCGCATGGTGGACTACATCACCCCCAGCGGCGTGCGTATCGCCGACGCGGACCGCGTCCGCCTCGGCGCCCACCTGGCCGAGGGCACCACCGTCATGCACGAGGGCTTCGTGAACTTCAACGCCGGCACGCTGGGCACCTCCATGGTGGAGGGCCGGATCTCGGCCGGCGTGGTGGTGGCAGACGGCACGGACATCGGCGGCGGCGCCTCCATCATGGGCACCCTCTCCGGCGGCGGTCAGGAGACCATCCACCTCGGTGAACGCTGCCTGCTGGGCGCCAACGCCGGCGTCGGCATCTCGCTGGGCAACGACTGCGTGGTGGAGGCCGGTCTCTACGTCACCGCCGGCACGAAGGTCACCTTGGCGGATGGGTCCGTCGTCAAGGCCCGCGAGCTCAGCGGCCAGGACGACCTGCTGTTCCTGCGCGACTCGGTGCACGGCTCGGTCATGGCCCGCCACCGTCGCGGCCAGAAGGTTGAGCTCAACTCCGCGCTGCACGCCAACGACTGATGAAGCGGCCCCTGATCGTGGCGCTCGTCACGGTCCTGGTGGTCGCCGGGCTGGGGGTGGCCGGCTGGTTCGGCTACCGCTTCGTCCACGAGCGCATCACACCTGAGGTCTGTCACGTGCAGCTCTCCGACCACGGGCGCCTGCTGTCGCTGTCGCCGGCCCAGGCGCGCAACGCGTCCATCATCGTGGCGGCCTCCGTCGAGAGGGGGCTCCCGGAGCAGGCGGCGGTCATCGCCCTCGCCACCGCGTATCAGGAGTCCGGCCTGCGCAACCTGGATTACGGCGACCGTGACTCCCTCGGCCTCTTCCAGCAGCGTCCCTCGTACGGCTGGGGCACACCCGAGCAGTTGATGGACCCCTGGTACGCCTCGCACCGCTTCTACGAGGAACTGGTGAAGTTCACCGACTGGGAGACCACCGACGTCAACGACATCGCGCAGAAGGTGCAGCGCAGCGGCCACCCGGAGGCCTACCGCAAGCACGAGGGCAACTCCAGGGCCGTGGCGGCGACGCTGCGAGGGGCGAAGCCCGCATCTCTGGGCTGCGTGAGCTTCGAGGCGGACGCCAGCCCCGACAGCGCGGACCTCGACAAGGCGCTCGGGGCCTTCGGGGCCGCGCTCACCGTCGAGCGTACCGACGGAGGGCTGCGCATCACCGCCACGGACGAGGCCTCCGCCTGGGCGGCGGCCCACCACGTCGTCGCGAACTCCTACGCGGCGGCAGTGACGCGTGTGCAACTCGGGACCCACGTCTGGGAGCCGGAGAGTCGCGATTGGATCGAGTCGGACAGCCGCGACTCGGGGCTCACGGTCCTGGTCACTTTCGCCGGTTGAGATATTCCCGGTTCCGCCGGGGGCGAAACGGCGTGGACAGCGGTTCCCACCGGCCTGTCCCCGTGGCAGGATCTCGGCCATGAGCTTGATCCCGGCTCGCGCCCGATTCTTCGGCCGCGCTTGTAGCGACATCCGTGGCTGTCGCTGCTGTTGTCTGCACTGACGCACAGACCCCCATCCGCACACATTCGTGCCGCACGCCGTCCGGGCGTTGACCTTTTGCATCCCCTCTTCTCAGGGCCTGTCCAGCATGCCCATTTCCCATCCTCTTCTTCTGGAGTACCCCCATGATCCTCACCGGTCTCGCCCTGGGCATCGCCCTCGGATTCGTCTTTCAACGCGGCCGCTTCTGCGTCACAGGAGCCTTCCGCGACGTGTGGCTCAGCGGCTCGAAGCGCTGGCTGACCGCATTCCTCCTCGCCATCGTCGTACAGGCCGTACTGGTCCAGGGCCTGCTGGGCCAGGGCCTCATCACCGCAAAGGTGCCTGAGATCGCATGGCTCGCCGTCATCGGCGGCTCATTCCTGTTCGGCATCGGCATCGTGCTCGCCGGCGGCTGCGCCACCGGCACCTACTACCGCTCCGGCGAGGGCCTGATCGGCTCCTGGATCGCGCTGATCTTCTACGCCGGCTTCGCCTCGATCATGAAGTACGGCGCGCTCAAGCCGGTCACCGACGCGGCCCTGGCCCAGAAGTCCGGCCTCACCACCGTGCACGAATCGCTCGGCATCAGCCCGTGGCTGCTGGTCGCTGTCCTCGCCGGCGTCACCGGCTGGCTGATCTGGCAGCAGCGCGTGGCCAAGCAGCCCGTGGCGCGCCTCGAGACGAAACGCTCCGGCTTCGCCCATCTCCTGCTCGAGCGTCCCTGGAGCCCCTACGCCTCCGCCATCGTCGTCGGGGTCCTGGCCGCTGTCGCCTACCCCCTGTCCAACGCCACCGGCCGCAACTCGGGCCTGGGCATCACCACGCCGTCGGCCAACATCGTCAACTTCCTCACCACCGGCGACGCCTCGCGCATCGACTGGGGCGTGCTGTTCGTGCTGGGCCTCATCCCCGGCTCCTACATCGCCGCGAAGCTGGCAGGCGAGTTCCGCCTCCGCGCCCCCGATGCCAAGACCACCATCCGCGCCATCGCGGGCGGCACCCTCATGGGCGTCGGCGCCGCGGTCGCCGGCGGCTGCACCATCGGCAACTCGCTGGTCCAGACCGCCCTGTTCAGCTACCAGGGCTGGGCCGCGTTCCTGTTCACCTTCCTCGGCGTGGGTGTGGCCGCGCGCTTCTTCATCCAGACCCACAAGCGCGCCGGCGCAACACCCATCCAGGTCACCTCCCCCAGCACCCTCGTGCGTACCCACTGAGCACCCACACAGCAAAGGACCACATCATGAGCTTCTTCGACCGTCTCACCAAGCCCCTCCTCGGCCGCGCCGACGGCGGCCCCACCGCCACCGCCGTACTTGCCGACGACGCACCCGCAGGCGAGGCACGCCAGTACAAGCTGGACACCGTCGGCCAGGTCTGCCCGTTCCCCCTCGTCGAGGCGAAGCAGGCCATCAAGGGGCTCAAGGCCGGTGACGAGTTGATCATCGACTTCGACTGCACCCAGGCCACCGACTCGATCCCCCACTGGGCCGCGGCCGCCGGCTACCCGGTGACCAACTTCCAGCAGGTGGGCGAGGCCTCCTGGACCATCACGGTCCAGAAGGCGTAGCCGCCAGTCTGGTCTTAGGTGAAGGGTTTCGTACCGCAGTCGGTACCAAACCCTTCACCACAGCACAACAGAGGCCAAAGAGTCCCCAGCCTCGGCAGCGCCCACCCGCAGTGGAACAGGCGCCGAACCGTGGCGGCGACCATGCGCCACGCACCTCGGAGCTGCCACCGAGCGACCGCCTCCGCCATGGGCGGCGAAGGCCCCATCAAAAGACTGCGGGACCAAGTTTTCATCACGGTGTCAGAAACGCTGCAGAGGTTTCGACACTGCTGGCTGCGCTCGCAGGCTCAACCAACAAATTGGCTGATCAAGCTCGCAGGCTCACCCGGCGGTGAGGAGCGTCATGCCGAGGAGGCTGAGGCCGCCGGCCACCAGCAGGAGCAGGACGTCGTGGAGATGGAAGCGGCGGTCCAACCGCCACAGCCCCGCCGCCCCGACGATGGTGGCCCAGCCGACGGTGGGGGCGTTGACGTCGGCGTTCCTGGCGATCGCCATGTTGGCGCGCAGCATCGACAGGCAGGTGGTGATCAACAGCCCGCAGATCACGGGCAGCACGTAGGCGCCCAGGCGACGCACGAACGCGGAGTTCGACACCTTCCCGTAGCCGCCCATGATCAGCATGGCGATCGCGGAGCAGGCCGCCACCGACAGCAGGAAGGTGGCCAGTGCGAACAGCAGGCCCAACTGCCAACCGCCGGACTGCAGCCCGTAGGAGTAGCCCAGCGCAGCGGCGACCTTGACCAGGATGGGCCCGGGCAGTGCGTTGGCCACGGGCACGGCCTGGCCGTAGAACTCGCTGCCTGGCACGATGCCGCTGGCCACGAAGAATCCGTCGGCCACGCCGACGTAGGCCTCGCCGCCGCCGAAGGAGGTGACGGTGGACAACCCGATCAGGCCGAGGAAACCTGCGCCGCCCACGACGAACGAGGCCAACGTGACGGCGGCGACGACAACCGTGAAGGCGGCAGCAGACCACCATGCGGCCCGCGACGATGCTGTGGGCGGCGCTCCGGGAGCCGCCGGCGTCGAGGCCCTGCGCCGGGCCACGGACCAGGCCCCGATCACCACCAGTGTCACGAGGATGAGCTGGAGCGCGTCGAGTTGCGGCAGCGACGTTTCCCAGCGTTGCCCGAACAGTTCGCCCACCGCGGCGATGGCCTGGTCGGCACCGGTGGCCAGAAACGAGGCGAGCACCACGACGACGTAGACGCGCAGCCTCTGTTTCCCGGCTCGCAACACCTTGGCGATGAACAGGGCGAGCAGCACGATGATGAAGGCGGCGATGCCGATGGCGGCGAACTCGACGTAGCGGATGGCGCCGGCGCCGATGGCGTTGAATCCGGCCAGCAGGCCCACCGTGGCGAGCGTGCCGGGCAGTGAGACGGCGAACGCGGCCAGCAGCGAGCCCAGCCAGCCGTGGGATTCGGCTCCGGCGAGGGCGCCGAGCTTGACGGGCAGGGCCCCTGGCGTGATGTTGGCGATGAGGGTGTGCGTGCCGAAGGTGCGCTCGTCCAGCGCCTTGCCGACGAGTTCCTTCTCCATGACCGGAATGAGGGCTGCGCCACCGCCGAAGCCGATGGTGCCCACCTTGAGCATGGAGCCCAGGAGACCGGCAAGCTTCACATCATCATCCCCTGAGGCGCTCCGCTGCGGCGGCGACCCGCTCGTCGGTGGCGGTCAGCGCCACGCGCACGTGCTGTGCGGCGGCCGCTCCGTAGAAGTCCCCCGGCGCAGCGAGGATCCCGCGTTCGGCGAGCCAGTCGATGGTGGTGCGGCACCCTTCGCCGCGGGTGGCCCACAGGTACAGCGACCCCTCGGAGTGGTCCACCCGGAACCCGGCCTCCTCCAGCGCCGGTTTCAGCACGGCGCGGCGGGCGAGGTAGCGCTCGCGCTGCTCCTCGACGTGGGCCTGGTCCCCCAGCAGCGCGGCCATCGCGGCCTGCACGGGGGCGGGCAGCATCATGCCCAGGTGTTTGCGCACCCCAACGAGGGGCAGCACGACGGTGGGGTCGCCCGCCACGAAGCCGCCGCGGTAGCCGGCGGCGTTGGAGCGCTTGGAGACCGAGTGCACGGCCAGCAGGTTGCTGTGGTCCCCATCGTTGACGCGCGGGTCCAGCACGGAGATGGCCTCGGCGTCCCAGGCGAACTCGCCGTAGCACTCGTCGCTGGCCAGCACGGCGCCGACGCGGCGTGCCGCGGCCACGAAGGCGCGCAGCTCCTCGAGTGGCAGGATGCGACCCGTCGGGTTGGCCGGCGAATTGATCCAGATCAGCCGGGCGTTGTCCGGGATGTCGTCCGGATCGTCCAGCGGCAGCGGCTGCGCACCGGCCACCAGGGCGCCCACCTCGTAGGTGGGGTAGGCGCATTCCGGAAAGACGACGGCCTCGTCCTTCCCGACGCCGAGCAGCAGCGGCAGCCAGGCCACCAACTCCTTGGTGCCCACCACCGGCAACACGCACTCATCGGTCAGCGGCACCGAATCCCAGCGTGACTCCAGGTAGCCCCGGATGGCCGCACGGACCTCCGGCGTGCCCCACACCGTCGGATAGCCGTGCGCATCCCCCGCCTCCGCCAACGCGTCGATGGCGAGCTGCGGGGTGGGGTCGACGGGCGTGCCGACGGACAGATCAACCAGACCGCCGGGGTGCGCGCTGGCGACGCGCTTGGCCTCAGCCAGCGTGTCCCAGGGGAAATCGGGCAGCCGGGCCCCCAGGCCCATCGGTCAGTTGCCCTGGGGCGGAAGCGCCTCGACGACCGGGTGATCCTTGTCGATGGCACCCATCTTCGCGGCGCCGCCGGGGGAGCCGATCTCGTCGAAGAACTGCACGTTCACGTCGTAGAACTGGGCCTGCTCCTCCGGCACGTCGTCCTCGTAGTAGATGGCCTCGACGGGGCAGACGGGCTCGCAGGCGCCGCAGTCGACGCACTCCTCCGGGTGGATGTAGAGCATGCGGTTGCCCTCGTAGATGCAATCGACGGGACACTCCTCGACGCAGGCGAGATCCTTCACGTCGACACAGGGAAGTCCGATGATGTACGTCACAATTTCTCCTTCGAGAGCGGGGCGTGCCCAGCTTAGCGCGCCCGGACCGGCTTGCCAGGCAAGGTCAGGGTTGGCAGATGATGCGGTCCCCGGCGTTGTACTTCCACGAGAACGGTTCGCGCTTGGCGATCTCGCCGTTCTTGTAGAAGATCCGCTCCCAGTTGACGCTGAAGCCCTGGATCGGCGCCTGCGACTCACAGTTCGGATCGCCGGTGACGGTACGGTCCGTGCCGCGGTAGAAGCCGGACTTCTTCAGCTCGGTGGACATCGCCTGCGCCACCCCGCCCTGGTCGTTGGTACGCAGGTCATAGGTGGGCTTGGACCAGATCTTGAACGTGACGCTGCCGCGCTTGCCGGACGACGACGGGTTGGTGAAGCCCTGGATGATGGCCGGGTACTCGGTGTCGTTCTGGAACCTCATGTCCAGCGCCCCGTAGTAGACGGTGGCCTCGCGGCCGGCCGGGTAGCGGTCGAAGTAGAGGCTGTGCGGTTTGTGTTCCACGTCCTTGTAGCCGGCGAAGAACCCTGCGTTGAACAGCGTAGTGGCCGCCTGGGAGATGCCGCCGCCCGATTCCTTGACGAGGCGCCCCTTGTTGATCACGTAGCCGTCGACGTAGCCATTGGCGGTGGTCCGCTCGCCGAGGGTGTCGTTGAGGGAGAAGGTCTCGCCAGGCAGCAGCACGGTGCCGTTGACCGACGACGCCGCCTGGGTGAGGTTCGTGTTGCGGTAGGCGGCATGCGGGTACTGCGTGGTGTACTCCCCGACGACGACGAACTCGCCCAGCGCCGTGAAGTCCTCCGTCGAGTACTCCGGCTCCTGGCCCTCCAACTCGACGGGCACGGTGCGACCCTCGCCCGTGGCGGTGGCGGCCTTCTCGACGGAGGCGGTGAACGCCTCCTCGGTCAGCTGCTGGCCCGAGGTCGACGGCACGACGGCGACCTTGCCGCCCTCGAACTTCAGCGACGCGTTCTTGGGTTCGGACAGTTCCAGGGAGCGCCGGGCCTCGGCGGTCTGCTCAAAGAGTTCGCTGGTGTCCAGCGTGCCGACGATCTTGTCACCCTCGACGTTCAGGGAGGCAGCCTCCGCCAGGGAGCCGGGCGCGATCTCCATCTGCACGTCGCCGTGGGTCAGCACGACGGGGCCGCTGATCAGCGGTTCGGCGAAGTTGGTCACCACGTCGTCGACCATCTCATCGGTCACCGCAGGCGGGGTGTTCTGGATGGTCACGGCCACGTTGCCCTTGGCCTCTTCGAAGGCCTGTTTGGCGGTGGCGGTGGTGGCGTCGACGTCCATGGCCTGCGCGTCGGTGGCCTCCGTGCGGACGATCTTGCCGCCGTCGAACTTGACGGTGGCGTCCACGCCGTCGACGGCGAACTCGGACGCCTTGGCCTCGACAGCCGAGCGGAGCGCACCCTCATCGACCGTGCGGACGACGTCTACCTCGCCGCCGCCGGTGAGGGTCTCGTAGATATCTGCGGGGTTCCAGGAGTGGCCGCCGCCCGCTGCCCGCACAGTGGCCTCGTAGTCGAAGCCCAGCCCTGCGTCGGCGGGCACGATGTCTGCGGATGTGCCGCCCGCGCTCAGAGTGATGGGCTCGGCGAGCTTGGGGGCCAGTTCGGTTTCCAGCTTCTCCCGCGCCTGCTCAGGTGACAGGCCTCCGATGGCCACCCCGTCTACCGAGGCTTTCGCTGGCACCTGGTTGCCGGCCACGAAGTACGAAGCCACATAGGCTCCGCCCACGAGGATCAACAGCCCGATGATGGTTCCGATGGCGATCTTGCCGGCTCTACTCACTTCCACCCCTCCACGTGCCGTGACGGCACAACCCCGCCATCGTACGTTGAGACGTCAACTACTCCCAAAACTGCGCGTCCTCCTCGTCGCCTCACAGTTTGACGGCAAAAGGCATGCTCAGCGCCCCATGGGAGCGCAGCCCGACGCGGGCCGCGAGCGCGTTGAACATCTGCTCGGCATCCGGCACCGCCGCTCCCCCTGCCACCGTCTCGGACGACGTGGCGGGCTTGAGCAGGTCCAGGATCCCGGCGTCGGCGATGTGGGTGAGCTTGGCGGCCTCAGGGTCCAGCCCGGCGAGGCGGCAGGCGCGCTCGACGGCGAGCCTCTGCCGGCCGATGTGATCCACGAGGCCCCGCTCCTTGGCGTCCGCACCCGTCCAGACGCGGCCACGGGCGAGGCGCTCGAGCTCCTCGTAGTCCATGCCACGGTCCTGGGCGGCGAAGGTGGTGAAGTCCAGGTAGATGCGGTCCAACCAGCGGTTGAGCCGCTCCCAGTCCTCCTCCGAGAACTCGTGCGCGTCGGAGAAGGTGCCGGCGGCGGCGCCCACGGGGATGGTCTCGCGGACCAGGCCCAGTTTGTCGTAGAGGCCCTCGGTGACCATCTTGCCGGCGAGCACACCGATGGAGCCGGTGAGGGTGGCCGCCTGGGCGACGATCTCGTTGCAGGGCATCGACACGTAGTAACCGCCCGAGGCAGCAGCGGCGCCCATGTGGGCGACGACGGGCTTGCCCGCCTCCTTCAGCCGCAGTACGGATCGCCGGATGAAGTCTGATGCGACGGCGGAGCCGCCGGGCGAGTCGACGTCGAAGACCACGGCCTTGACGTCATCGTCGCGCAGCGCGGCGCGCAGCTGCTCGTCCACGACGTCGGCCCCGGCCTGCTGGCCTCCCATCGGTGAGCGCACGCCACGGCCGGTGACGATGGCGCCACGGAGGCTGACGACGGCCACCTTGGCCTGCTTCGGGCGCAGCTTCTTCATGAGCGCGGAGCGCGACTGGTAGCGGTGGGCGAACAGGAGGTTCTCCGGCTCGGCTCCCCAGGCCTTCAGCACGGCGTCGTAGGCCTCGTCGCGGTAGCCGATGTGGTCGATCAGGCCCAGTTCCCTGGCCCGATCAGGCTCCACGGGCGCGGAGTTGACGGCGTCCCAGACGGTCTCTGTTGGCACGCCACGGAGCCGGGCGATGGCCTCGACCATCTCGTCGACGATGGATTGGCCGACGCGCTGCATCATCTCTCGGTTGGCTTCGGTGACGTGGTCTGCTGCGTAGCTGTCTGCGGCCGTCTTGTACTCGTGCCGCTGACCGAACTGCGGTTCCACGCCCACCTTGTTGAACAGGCCCTTCAGGAGGGTGATGGTCACCTCGAGGCCCTCGATGGACAGCATGCCGGTGGGCTGGACCCAGATCTCCTGAGCTGCGGCCGCCACCCGGTAGGCGCCGAAACCGTGGATCAGTTCGCCGAAGGACTCGGCCCAGGCCATGGTCTTCTTCTTGGCGCCGAACTCCTCGATGAGACCGGAGACCTCTTCGGTGTCCGCGATGGTCAACTGGGTGGGGGTGGCGTGCACGATGAGGCCGAGCACCCGCTCGTCGTCTGCCGCCTCTGCCAGGTGTTGGCGCAGCGCGGGCAGCGTGGGGCTGTTGATCAACTGGATGGCCTGCAGCGGATTGCTCGGCTTCGCGACGAGCACCCCCCTGGCCAGATCGAGTTCGAGCACCACCGGCTTGTCGCCGACGATCTTGGCAAGCACGTCCTTGAGACTCATGCATCCACTTTACGTGGTCCCTGAGCGTGCCCCGGAGAGGAACGAGCCCGGGCACGACGAAGGGCCCCCGCAGCGTCCCCGACAACTCAACCATCGGGTCAAGGTGTCAGAAAGCTGCGGGAGCCCTTCGTCGTTCGTAGAACTCACGCTCAGGGACCGAGCGCGGCTCAACCAGCGGGGGTCAGAGGATGGACTTGGCGGCCTTCACGACGTTGTCCGCAGTGAAGCCGAACTCCTCGAAGCACTTGGCACCCGACGCGGAGGCGCCGTAGTGCTCGATGCTGATCGAGGTGCCCTGGGCGCCGACGTACTTGCCCCAGCCCATCTCGATGCCGGCCTCGACGCTGACGCGCGCGGTGACCGCCTTCGGCAGGACCGACTCCTTGTACTCGTCGGACTGCTCCTCGAACCATTCCTGGCACGGCATCGACACGACGCGGGTGGGCGTGCCATCAGCCTCGAGCTGTTCCTGGGCGTCCAGCGCGATGGCGACCTCGGAGCCGGTGGCGATCAGGATCACCTTGGGCTCCGCCGAGGCCTCGCTCAGCACGTAGGCGCCGTTGGCGACGCCTTCGGCCGAGGCGTACTTCTCGCCGCGGGCGACCGTGCGCAGGTCCTGACGCGACAGGATCAGGCCGGCGGGGCGGTCCGTGCGGCGCAGGATCTCACCCCAGGCGACGGAGGTCTCGTTCGCATCGGCCGGGCGCACCACGTCGAGGTTCGGGATCGCACGCAGCGACGCGAGGTGCTCGATGGGCTGGTGCGTGGGGCCGTCCTCGCCGACGCCGACCGAATCGTGCGTCCACACGAACACCGACGGCACCTTCATGATGGCGGCCAGCCGGACGGCGGGGCGCATGTAGTCAGCGAACACGAGGAACGTGCCGCCGTAGGCGCGGGTCAGGCCCGAGAGGTTGATGCCGTTGAGGATGCCGCCCATGGCGTGCTCACGGATGCCGAAGTGCAGCGTGCGCCCGTACGGGTTGCCGGGCCACGCGTCGGTGGTGCGCTCCTTCGGCAGGAAGGAGGGCTCGCCCTTCATGGTGGTGTTGTTCGAGCCGGCGAGATCGGCGGAGCCGCCCCACAACTCGGGCAGCTGGCCGGCCAATGCGGAGAGCACCTCGCCGGAGGCGGCGCGGGTGGACTTCTTGCCCTCCTCGAACACCGGCAGCGACAGATCTTCGGGCAGCTTGCGGGCCGCGGCGCGCTCCAGCAGCGCGGCGCGCTCCGGGTTGGCCTGCTGCCACGCCTCGAACTTGGCGTCCCACTCTTCGCGGAAGGCCTTGCCGCGGGCGGCGGCGTTCTCACGAGCGTGTGCGACGGCGTCCTGGTCGACGGCGAAGGGCTCCTGCTCGAAACCGAGCGCATCCTTCAGCGCGGCGATCTCGTCGGCGCCGATCTTCGAACCGTGGATGGCGGCCTGGCCCTGCTTGTTGGGCAGGGGCCAGCCGATGATGGTGGTCAGTTTGATGAACGAGGGCTTGTCCGTGACGGACTTGGCCTTCTCGATCGCGTCGTAGAGCGCCTGGAGGTCTTCCTTGTACTCGGTGCCACCGTTGGTCCAGTCGACGTGCTGCACATCCCAGCCGTAGGCCTCGTAGCGGGCGCTGACGTCCTCGGTGAACGAGATGCTGGTCTTGCCCTCGATCGTGATCCGGTTGTCGTCGTAGATCATGATCAGGTTGCCGAGGTTCTGCGTGGCGGCCAGCGAGGACGCCTCAGAGGCGACGCCCTCCTGCAGGCAGCCGTCGCCGGCGACGACGTAGACGAAGCGGTCGAACACCGATTCGCCCTCGGGCGCTTCGGGGTCGAAGAGGCCACGCTCGCGGCGGGCGGCCATGGCCATGCCCACGGCGTTGGAGATGCCGGCGCCCAGCGGGCCGGTGGTGCATTCGATGAACTTCGCGTGCATGTATTCGGGGTGACCGGCGGTCTTGGCGCCCCAGGTGCGCAGTGCCTTGATGTCGTCGAGTTCCATGTCCATCCCGGCGAGGTACAGCTGCGTGTACTGCGTCAGGGAGGCGTGGCCGACGGACAGCACGAACCGGTCACGGCCGAGCCAGAGGTCATCGGTGGGGTCGCTCTTCATCACCTTCTGGTACAGGAGGTAGGCCGCGGGGGCGAGCGAAACCGGCGTGCCGGGGTGCCCGTTGCCGACCTTCTCGACTGCATCGACGGCGAGGATCCGGGCGGTGTCGACGGCGCGGGCGTCCTTCTCGGTCCACTCAAGAGTCACTGTTAGTTCCTAACTCATAGGGGTTGGCGCAGCGCATGCGTCTCTGCTGCGGCGATCATGGGTCAAGCCTATCGCGCGCCCCGGCCGGAACCACGGGCCGGGTGGCCCATCTGGCAACATTGGGCAACTGCTCACGCACAGCCGCCCGCCCGACTACCAGGCGCCGCCGCCTCCACCACCGGCGCCGCCGCCGGACCACCAGGCGTCCGGGATCTCACCGGCCTTGGCGATGGCGATCTCGTCAGCGTCGGGCTGCTCGGGGTGCTCGGGCTCTGCCTGCTCGCTGCGGGAGCGCTCCTCGCCGGGCTGGAAGGGGCGGGTCGTCTCGCCCAGCGCCTCGCGCACGAGCTTCTGCAGCCCCTCGGGGTCTCCCGGCTCGAACTTACGGGTCTCAGCCATGGCTCTCCTCCTCAGTGACAGGCGGCTCGGCCGACCAGGGGAACACGATCCACTGATCGGTGGACTTCCAAATGTAATCCGGCGCCACGATCGTGCGGGGCTTGGCGTACAGCACGCAGGAGCGCACGTCGGCGCCGAAGCCGCGCAGCAGCTTGATCACCAGGTGCAGCGTTCGTCCGGAATCAGCCACGTCGTCGACGACGAGGGTCTTGCGCCCGGCGATGGACTCGGTGTCCAGCATGGGGGCCAGCAGGATGGGATCAGGCAGCGTCTCGTTGACGTCGGTGTAGAACTCGACGTTGATCGCGTCGGTCAGCTTCACGCCCAACGAGTAGGTCATGGCCCCACCGAGCGTCATGCCCCCGCGCGCCACCGCGATGATGATCTCAGGGAAGAAATCCGATTCGGCCACGGCGCGCGCGAGGTCGCGCTGTGCCTGGCCGAAGCACTCCCAGGTGAGGACTTCCTTGTTGGTGAGGTCTCGAGCGTCCGCGTGATAAGCCATGGGCCAATGGTAGTGGCGCGGGCCTACCGGGGTTCGTTGCCCTCGAAGATCATGGTGACGAAGACCACGTCGAGCCAGCGACCGAACTTGCGCCCCACCTGCGGGAGGCGGCCCGCCTCCTCGAAGCCGAGCTTCCGGTGGAAGGCCACGGAGGCCTCGTTGGAGCCGTCGACCACGCCCACCATGACATGCACCCCACGCCCGCGGGCATAGTCGATCAGCGCGCCCATCAGCATCCGACCCCCACCTGCGGCGCGGTGCCCGTCGCGGATGTAGACGCTGTGCTCGACGGTGTGCCGGTAGCCCTCCAACGGCCGGAACTGCGAGTAGCTGGCGTAACCGGTGATCAGACCGTCGGCGTCCTCCATCACCAGGATGGGGTACTCCGCTGCGGTGAGCCGGTCGAACCACGCCTGGCGGTCCGCGACGCTGACCGGTTCCAGCGCGTAGGACGCCGTGGTGCCCACGCCCGCCTCGTTGTAGATGTCCGTGATGGCCGGGATGTCTCGGGTATGCGCGGGGCGGATGGTCGGCATGGTCCCATGGTAGGGCCGCCTGGGCACGGCTAGTACTGTCTGCCGCATGAGGATTCATGAACTCTCGGGCGCCTGGGGCACGGCGCGGGTCGCTGAACTCGGCGGCTGCGTGCTGTCGTGGCGGCCCGCCGGCGGCGACGACGTGCTCTTCCTGTCGCAGGACGCCGAGCTGACGCCGGGCACCATGTGGCACGGCGGCATCCCGGTGTGCGCGCCGTGGTTCGGCAAGGGCCAGGGCGACTGGGAGGTCCCGCACACGCACGGGCTCGTCAGCCGGGTCGCCTGGGCCACCGAGGTCGTCGAGCAGAACGACGACGGGGCCAAGGTGGTCATGAGCCTCACCTCGGCTGCGGTGGCGGAGATCCCGGGGGCCGGGCGCTACCCCGATGACCTGGCCTACCGGCTCGAGATCGAGGTGGGCCGCACCTCGCTCACCGTGGCGCTGACCATCACGTCCCCCACCCGCGAGGCCGGCGTCGACCTGGCCTTCCACCCGTACCTGCGCGTCGACGCCACCCGCGCCACCATCTCGGGGTTGGAGAACACCCGCTACCTGGACGCCGCCGCAGACTGGCAGCCGGGGCATCAGGACGGCGAGTTCGCCTTCGACGGGCACGTGGACCGTGTCTACGCCGAGGCCCCTCCGGTGTTCCTCAGCGACGGCTCGCGCACCCGCCGGTTGTCCAGCCAGGGGGCGACCCGCACCGTCGTGTGGAACCCAGGCCCCGTCAACGATCAGGTGGCCGAGGGCGAATGGCGGGAATTCGTCTGCGTCGAGTACGGCAACGTGCGCGACGGCGCGGTCACCCTCCCCGCCGGCGGGGAGCACCGCCTGGCGTTCACCCTCGAGGTCTGAGGCTCAGCCGGAGTAGGCCACCGTCTCGGCGGGAAGGCCCAGGCCGTCGCCCAGCGGGGCGTCCCCGGTGAAGGCGCAGCCGAGCGTCGGCGAATAGAGCAGCACCCCGGGATGCCCGCCGGGCGCGCCCACGGCCTGCAGCGTGACGGCACCGACGGTGAACTCCTGGCCCACCTCAGGACGGGTCCACACAGGCGCCCCGGTGCGCTCCCCCAGGTGGAGCACCGCGCTGTTGTCCCGCGGGTCGGTGGTGCACACCACGGGGACCACGCGTCGGCCATCGACGGCGTCCAGCACTGTGTCGGGATCCGCGACGGCGTCGACCGCGATCACCTCTCGCTCGTCTCCGACCAGCCAGGTGTTGCGCCCACCGGCGGTGGCGGCGAGCATGACGGGCCGCAACTCCTCGTCCCCCTGAAGTGGTTGCATGCGCCCAGACTAACCCCGTCCCCCTCCCCCGGGGTGGGGTTGGCGAGGACCGCTGCACCGGTCTCCCAAAGGCTGGACAGCTGCGCCGTCTACGGTGTGCGCTCCATTACCCGGGTGCGACCGCTTCGACGGGGAGGCCCGCCTCTGCCCAGCCAGTGAAGCCCCCTTGGATGTGCGTCACATCGGTGCGCCCCATCTCGTGCAGCGCCTTAGCTGCCAGCGCCGAGCGCCAAGCCGACCCGCAGTAGAGGACCAGCCTGCGCCCGTCGTCGAGCGCCTGCCGGTAGTAGGGCGAGGCAGGGTCCACCCAGAACTCCAGCATCCCCCGCGGCGCGCGATAGGCGCCGGGGATGGCGCCCAGCTTGGCGAGCTCCGCGGGCTCGCGGATGTCGACGAACAGCACGCCGTCGTCGCCGAGGAGCGCCTCCGCCTCGCTGAGCGGGAGCGGGGGCACGATCTCGTTGGCCGCCTCCACCAGGTCTTTGGCGGACCTGGCGAGCGGCTCAGAGGGAGCGCGCATCCCCGCGCAGGTACTTGACGAGATGCTCCTGCTCGTCCTGGAGCTGGTCGATGCGGCTCTTGACGATGTCGCCGATCGAGACGATGGCCGCCAGCTTCCCGTCGACCAGGACGGGCAGGTGCCGCACCCGGTACTCGGTCATCTCGCCGGCGACGGCCGCCAGCTCGTCGTCCATCCCGCAGGTGTGCACGTCCTGATCCATCAGGTCCGCGATGGGGCGCTCGAGGACTCCGGTGCCGTGCTCCCGTAGCCCGTTGACGATGTCGCGCTCCCCGACGATGCCTGTGACGCGTTCCCCGTCGTCGGTGATGACCACGGCACCGATCCGGTGCTCTCCGAGGAGGTCGACGAGTTCCTTGACGCTCTGGTCAGCGCGGGCGGTGACCACCGTGCTGCCCTTGGTGTTGATGACTTCGTTGATCCGCATGACCCACGCTAACCCGCTGGGCGGGTCAGGCGCAGGTGATCGGCGTTACGCGCAGGGCGGCGCGTCGCTCTGGTGACTGGTCCCGTTGCCGTTGCCGAGCGTCTGGATCATGTCGAAGGCGGGCAGCGACGCGGGCGGCACGTTGACGACCTTGGCGGGCACGCCCGCGACGGTGGTGTGCGGCTCCACGTCGCGCAGCACGACGGAGCCGGCACCGATCTTGGCGCACTCCCCCACGCGGATGTTGCCCAGCACCTTGGCGCCGGCGCCGATCATCACGCCGCGGCCGATCTTCGGGTGCCGGTCGCCGCCCTCCTTGCCGGAGCCGCCGAGCGTGACCTCGTGCAGCATGGAGAATTCGTCCTCCACGACGGCGGTCTCGCCGATGACGACGGAGGTGGCGTGGTCGAACATGATCGACTTGCCGATCCGGGCGCCGGGGTGGATGTCGACGGCGAACGCCTCCGAGATCCGGCTCTGCAGGTAGAGGGCCAGCGGCTTGCGGTCGTTCATCCAGTAGAAGTGGGCCACCCGGTAGGCCTGGATGGATTGGAAACCCTTGAAGTAGAGCAGCGGGTTGGCGTAGCCGGGGCAGGCGGGATCGCGCGTGACGACGGCCTGGAGATCCGCCCGGATCGCCTGCTGGATGCACTCGTCCTCGCGCAGCACGTCGTAGAAGATGTCGCGCAGGCCAAGTCCGGGCAGCGTGGGGCTGTCGAGCTTGCTGGCCAGCAGGTAGGCCAGCGACTCCTCGATGTCCGGCTGGGACAGCACCGTCGCGTGCAGGAAGCCGGCCAGCAACGGCTCGCTGTCTGCGGCCTCTCGACACTCGCGCTTGATCGAATCCCAGATCTGGTCGTCGGGCACGATGAGCGCCGGGTCCATGTGGGCCTCCTTGATCGGTTCCCCCTCAGGCTACCGTCCCCGCGCCTCCCCCTCGTCGCTGTTCGCCGTGAGCAATTGGATAGGGTCACGGCGCGACACGCCGGGAAAAACGCGCTGCCGGGCCCGTGACCCTATCCAATTGCTCACGGTCTAGAGGAGCCCACGGTCGTAGGCGACGCGCACCGCGGCCTCGCGGTTGGTGCCGCCCGCGGCCACCTCGCGCAGCACCTCCAGTTCCCGCTCGGTCAGGGAGACATCCCGGCCGCGGCCGGTCATCACGCTCAACGCCTTGGGCGTGAGCACCGGCCGCCCTGCCGCGAGTTGGCGGATGGCGGCCAGCAGATCCTCTCGCGGGGTGTCCTTCAACAGATAGCCGTCGGCGCCGGCCTCGAGCGAGCGCCGGATGTCATGGTCGGTGTCGTACGTGGTCAGCACGAGGATGCGGGGCGTGACGGGCGACTGGGCGCGCAGCGAGCTGATCGCCGAGACGCCGTCGCCGTCGGGCATCCGCAGGTCCATCAGCACGACGTCGGGCTGGAGGCCTGCGATGAGGGCCAGCGCCTCGCGCCCACCTCCCGCCTGGCCCACCACCTCAATGTCGGGGTCGCGTTCGAGGATGGCGGTCAGCCCGTCGCGGACGATGCCGGAGGCGCGGAGGTCGGCGAGGTAGCCCCAGATGTCGCGCCAGGCCGACGGGTCGAGGCCTGTGGTCAACTCGTCCAGGATCGCGATGCGGGGGCGGCCGATGAGCGCCAGCGCGACGGAAAGCCGCTGCTGCTGGCCGCCGGAGAGCTTCTCGAAGCGCTTGTCGGCATGCTCACCGAGACCGAACCGGGTGAGGAGTTCGCCGCTGGGGATGGGGTCGCGGTAGAAGGAACCGAACAGGTTCAACGCCTCTCTGGAGGTGAGCTTGCCGGGCAGCCTGCACTGCTGCAGTTGCATGCCCACCTGCTCGCGCAACTGCTCAGGGCTGATGGCGGGATCCATGCCGTCGACGGTGACGGTGCCCCCATCGCGGGCGCGCAGCCCGCCGATGCACTCGACCAGCGTGGTCTTTCCCGCTCCGTTGGGCCCGAGAATGCCGAGGATCTCACCCTCATCGACGCTGAGATCGATGCCGCGTAGAACATGGTTGGTCCCGTAGCTCTTCGTGAGTCCGGTGACCTGAATCGATGCCATGACTCCATCGTGCGGGCCGCGCGGCTCTCGGACATCAGGCAGGCGGCCCGACCTCGGGTCCTCCGATCAGATGACCCTGTGGTTGGGGTGACAGGCTGGCTGCGGGGCCGGGTCAGAGCCAGTCTTCGTCGCGGGGGCCGTAGCGGGCGTCGCGGTCCTCATTGATGGAATCGACGAACTCCGCCTCGCTGTCCAGGTCGAAGCCATCGAGCGCGGCCTGGTAGTCGAGCTCGGGCTCGGGCATTTCCTCGCCGTCCATGTAGCCGACCCGCTCGACGCGCCACTCCAGGCCGCGGCGCTCGTCGCCGGAGATGGAGGCGGTGTCGACATCCGGGACGCCGTCCTCGTTCATGTCGGCGCTGCGGGCGAGCTTCACGGCGTGCGACAGGGCGATGGCGCCGGCAATGGCGGAGACGGCAGTGCCGAGCAGCACGCCGATCTTGCCGCCGGCAGTGTGCTCACCGTCGACGAAAGACAGGTCCGCGATCAGCAGCGAGACGGTGAATCCCATGCCGCAGACCAGGCCGACGGGGACGAGGTCACGCAAGCCGATGGCATCCGGCAGGCGCAGCGGGGTGAGCTTGGTCACGATGGCGGTGGTGAGCAGGACACCGGTGATCTTGCCGACGAACAGGCCCAGCACGATCGCGAGGACGACGGGCTGCAGAAGCACCTCGCCGATGCTGTCTCCGGTGAGGAAGGTCACACCCGCGGCGAAGAACGCGAAGATCGGCAGCACCAGGCCGGCGGAGAAGGGCTGCAGCCTGTGCTCGATCTGCACCGTGCGGGGCTCCTCCTCGCCATGCACGGGACGGGCGGGCACGCAGAAGCCGAGGATCACGCCGGCGATGGTGGCGTGCACGCCGGAGGCGAACATGAACCACCAGGCCACCAGCGCCAGCGGCACCAGCAGCCACCACGGCCACCGCTTGGCACGCACGATGAGGAAGAACGCGACGGCCGCGGCGGCGGTGCCCAGCAGCATGACGATGTTGAGTTCCGCGGTGTAGAACACGGCGATCACGATGATCGCCAGCAGGTCGTCCACCACGGCCAGGGTCATGAGGAACACGCGCAGCGCGCGGGGCAGGCCACGGCCGAACACGGCGAGCACTGCCAGCGCGAAGGCGATGTCGGTGGCAGTGGGGATGGCCCAGCCCTGGGTGGCCGTCCGGTCGCCGGAGAAGAAGATGACCAGGGAGTAGATGATGGCGGGCATCGCCATGCCGCCCACCGCCGCGAGTACCGGGACCGCGGCGGACCTCAGGTCGCGCAGGGCGCCCACCACTAGGTCGTGCTTGAGTTCGACACCGACGAGGAAGAAGAACAGGGCGAGCAATCCGTCGGAGGTCCAGTGGGCCAGCGAGAGGTTCAGCCCCAGCGACTCGGGCCCGATATGCATCTGCGACAGCGCGTGGTACGCATCGCCCCACGGCGTGTTGGCCCAGATCAACGCCACCAGTGCGGCAGCGAGCAGCAGCGCGCCGCCCGTCGTCTCGCGGGTCACCCAGTTGCGCAGGCGCTCCACCGGGGAGGGGGTCATCACATCAGTCGTCATTGAAGCTCCAGTTCTCAAGCCCTGGGTGATGTACCCACATTACGGAGTTGGCAACGCAGTCCCCGCAGGTTGCCATTTTTTGCCGCGCTGCGGGGCAGGGCGCGTCCGCACCTTCGCCGGAGCGCTCCGTTTCCCACTCTATCGCTACGGCAACGGGCGCCAGCTGTGGGTACTCCACAGTCGGCGTCCGTCGCGGTAGCGCTAGGTCAGTAACGATCAGGCGGCGGCCTCGGCAGCCTCGGCGTCGTAGCCTGCGAAGGCGACGAAACCATTCACAAAGCCTTCGAGCATCGAGCGCAGCGCCTCGGACTGGATGGTGCCGTCCTCGCCCAGGTCACCGTCGCGGAACTGGACGAAGGCCTCGGGCTGGCCCATGGTGGGCATGTCGAGGTGGGCCAGCATGTTGCGCAGGTGCTGCTGCGCCATCGCGGTGCCGGCGCCGCCGGGCGAGGTGCCGATGACGGCGGCGGGCTTGCCGCCCCACACCGAGGTGCCCCACGGGCGGCCGCCCCATTCGAGGGCGTTCTTCAGTGCGGCCGGGATGGTGCGCTGGTACTCGGGGGTGACGAAGATGACGGCGTCCAGATCGTCGACCCGGGCCTTGAAGTCAAGCGCGACCTGCGGGTAGTCGACGTCCGCGTCGCGGTTGTACAGCGGCAGGTCAGAGATGGCGACCTCCACGTACTCGATGCCGCTGGGGAGCACGGTGCCCAGCGCGTTGGCCAGGCGACGGTTGATGGAGGTGGACGACAGGGAGCCGACGATGTAGCCGATGCGCACGCAGGAACCTTTCGCGGAAGCAACTAGTTGAACGATAAACGATTCCTGCGGGGATTGCCACATCGGCCCCCCTACCCGGCAGATCAGAGGGCGTCGAACGCGTCCGGCTCCTCGGCGTGACGCGCCGTGAAGGCCTCCTCGAGCGCAGCGTCATCAGGGAGCAGCGCGTAGTAGTCGTCATCGGCCTGGACCTCCAGGTCGTCGCGCGCCTCCTCGTCGTCGTGGTCGATCTCTGCGGCCTCCGCCTCGATCCGGGTGAACAGGTCAGCCACCTGCTCGAGCCCGAGCCAGCGGAACCCCTCCTTGCCATCGGCGAGATCCTCGGCGTCGATGGTCTCGACGGCGTTGAGGGCGCCGCCGTTCATCACCATCCCGTGGACCAGGAGTGCCGCCGCGAGGGCGACGTCGCCGTCGCCGGTGCCCTTGCCGTCGGCGGCGCGGTTCCAGATGAGGTCGAGGTTCGTCATGCGCGAGATTGTAGGCGGCGGCGGGAATCGATGCCATCGCCCGCGTTCCTCCCGCCCCTGAACCAGTCGACTCACTACTGTTTCCAGCATGTCCGGCATCGAACTGACCAACCACGACCTCCCCACGAAGGAGGAGCTCGTCGCGCTGTACGACAGCGTGGGGTGGAGCGCCTACACCAAGGATCCGGAGCGCCTCTACGACGCGGTCAGCCGGTCCCTCCGGGTGGTGTGCGCCCGCGATGACGGCAGACTGATCGGGCTGGCCCGCCTGGTGGGAGACGGGCTGACCATCGTCTACCTGCAGGACATCCTCGTGGATCCCGCTCATCATCGGCGCGGCGTCGGCCGGAAGCTGTTCACCGAGGTGCTCGAGCCCTATGCGGACGTGCGCCAGAAGGTGCTGATCACCGACGACGAGCCCCGCCAGCGACACTTCTACGAGGCGATGGGTTTCACGGAGATCAGGGACATGGCCTTCCCCATCCGTGCGTTCGTGCGGTTCACATGATCAGCATCCGACGCCTTGAGGTGCACGTCGTGCCGGGCACCGTCCCGGAGGCCGAGGACCAACCCTACCCCACCGTCGAGTTCACGCTCGACGGACGGACACTGCAGGACTGGGTCCGACGCTCCACTCCCGCACGCCGGGAGCCTCAGCACTACCTGGGCCACCACGTCAGCGTCGACCTGGCCGCACTGTTGAGCGGCGGCCTCGCCTATCCGCCCGACGACGAACCGGGCGAGTTCCGGTGGGAGCAGTGGGGCGGCTTCACGCCGATCCTCGGCTGCACCTGCACAGACATCGAATGCGGGCCCCTGCTGTGCCGTATCGCCGTCAGCGACGACCGGGTCACCTGGACAGACCTTCAGGACGGCTTCCGCGAGGAGTTGGACTACGGGTTGGCGTTCAGCTTCGAGCGCGGCGCCTACGACGCCGCCGTCGCCGCCGGGCTGGCGGAGCTGTGCAGCAGTCTCTGATGAGGGTCTGAGTAGATGGGGCGGGCGTTGCAGAAGGCGGGTCACCCCCTTCCCGCGCGCAGCCCGACAACGGAAGTGACCGCCTTCTGCATAGGCGGCGAAGGCACTCATCAGAGGCTGCGGAGCCCGGCTGCAGCCCAGGCGCCAGAAACGCTGAGGCGGTTCCACACTGCTCGCTGCGCTCGCAGGCTCAACCAGCGCACCACCGGAGCGGTCGCTCAACCAGCGGGTTCAGAGGAAGATGTCCGGGTACAGCGCCCCGTCAGGGGTGCCGGGCACGGCCGCATAGCCAGCGAGGTCCGTGATCCCGGCCTCGGCGAGGACGTCCTCGACGAGGAGGCTCCGCCCGGTGAAGTCCCCGGCGGGGCGGGTGATGATCTGGTAGGCGGCGTCGGCGTAGATGGCCGGCGTCCGGCTCGCGGCCATGAGGCGGTCCCCTCCCGGGAGGTTCGCGATGGCCGCGGTGGCGATGGTCGTCTTGGGCCACAGTGTGTTGGCCGCGATCTGCTCCTCGGCGAACTCGGCGGCCAGGCCGAGCGTGGCGATGGTCATGCCGTACTTCGCGAGCGTGTAGCCGGTGTGTGCGCCGAGCCACTTCGGGTCAAGGTTGAGCGGCGGCGACAGCGACAGGATGTGCGCATTGTCGCTGTCACGCAGGTGCGGGATCGCCGCCCGTGACAGCTGAAAGGTGCCACGCACGTTGATGTCCTGCATGAGGTCGTAGCGTTTCGGGTCGAGTTCCAGGGTGCGCGACAGGTCGATGGCGCTGGCGTTGTTGACCACGATGTCGATGCCGCCGAACTCCTCCACGGTGGCGCTGACTGCCCGATCGATGTCTGCACCCTCTCGCACGTCCCCGACGATGGCCAGCGCCCGGCCCCCGGCCTCGCGGATCTGTTCGGCGGCGGTGTGGACGGTGCCCTCCAACTTGGGGTGGGGCTGGTCGGTCTTGGCGAGGATGGCGACGTTGGCGCCGTCCGCCGCGGCCCGCACCGCGATGGCGAGCCCGATGCCGCGGCTGCCGCCGGACATGAGGATGGTCCGGCCGGCCAGGCTGCGCTCGTTCATGACTGCTCCTTCTTCCTGCGCGACGCCTCGACGAAGGCCGCGATGCGCCGCTTGGCCTCATCGGTATCAAAGGCGCGCCCGATCGTGACGGCCTCCTCCTCCAGTTGTTCGGCGACCGACCGCAACGGAGAACTGCGGATGAGCCGCTTCGCCTCGCCGAAGGCTGCGATGGCGCCCTGCAGCCAGGAGCGGGCAACCTCTTCTGCCCGCCGCAGCACGTCGTCGTCTGGCACCACCTCGGCCACCAGGCCCCAGGCCAGCGCCTCGTCTGCCGTGAGCATCCGGTCTGTCAGCGCCAACTGGAGGGCGCGTCGCTCCCCCACGGCCCGGCTCAGGTGTGCCGTGACCGACAGGTCCGGGGTGAGCCCCATCGCGGCATAGCGGCTGCCGATGCGGGCGCCGGCACCGGCGACGGCGTAGTCGGTGCTGAGCATGATGCCCAGGCCGCCACCGGCGGTGGCCCCCTGCAGCGCCACGACCACCGGCACGATGGATTCAGTCAGCGCGCGGATGCCGCTGTTGATCGTGCGCGCCAACTCGGCCACTTCGGCGCCACCGCTGAGCGCCATGGACATCTCGGCGACGTCGCCGCCTGCGCAGAACGAGGAGCCCGCGCCGCTGAGCAGCACGGCGCCCACGTCATCGCGGCTTGTCACCTCCGTCGCGGCGCGCTCCCACGCGCGGGCCATGTCCACGTCGAAGGCGTTGAGCCGCTGCGGGCGGTTCAGGGTGATGTGCGCGAGCCCGTCGTCGACGGACAGCAGGATGGATTCGGTCAACGTCAAACGCTCCCTTGCGTCGGTGTCCACCCCAGCCTATGCGGTGGGTCAACAGCGGCACCAGGGGACAGTTAGGCTCCCCTCGCTGGAAATCCGGCGGCTGCGGCCCTAGCATCCGCTGGTGGTCGCCTCTCTGGCGATCCGAGAGAGCAGGCGGAGGCACGTGAGCGCAGCAGAGAGCATCTATTCAGCGTTGGTGAGCCGCAACCATGAGGCCGAGCAGGCGATGCCGGCCGAGGTGCGCGAGCACGTCCCGCGCAACGGCCTGCGGCTGGTGCTGGCCCATGCGCTGCAGTCTTCGGGCGACCAGATCGTCAACGCCTCGACGGTGCTGCCCTGGCTGTTCGCAGCCCTGGGCGTGCCGTCGGCACTCACCGGCGTGCTGGTGCCCATCCGCGAATCCGGCTCGATGCTGCCGCAGGCCTTCCTCACTCCCCTGGTGGTGCGGTTCAGGCGCCGCAAGTGGATCTTCGTCGCAGGCGCGCTGATCCAGGCCGCCGCTGTTGCTGTAATGGCGGCGACCGCTGCTCTCGCCGAGGGTCTGGCCGCGGGCCTGATCATCGTCGCGGCGCTGGCGGTCTTCTCGCTGGGACGGTGCCTGGGTTCGATCGCCTCCAAGGACGTCCAGGGCCGTACCGTGCCCAAGGGCGAACGGGGCCAGATCAACGGGTTGTCCACCACCGCGGCCGGTCTCGTGGCCGTCACGCTCGGCCTCGGCATCCGTCTCCTGGGCGGCGAGCACCTCTCCCCCGGGCAACTGGCCTGGCTGCTCGCTGCGGGCGCGGCCCTCTGGGTGGGGGTGGCGCTGGCCTACGCCTCCATCATGGAGCCCGCCGGCGAGCCCGCGACAGCAGCACAGGACCGCGGGGAGAACTGGTTCCTGGCAACGGTGAGGCTCTTGCGCGAGGACAAGCCGTTCCGGAACTTCGTGGGGGTCCGTAGCCTGCTGCTGGTCTCGTCGCTGAGCCCCCCGTTCATCGTTACCTTGTCGATCCAGGCGGGTGCGGACAGTCTCGCGGGGCTGGGCGGGTTCGTGATCGCTTCGGGGCTCGCCGCCCTGATCGGTGGGCGCCTCTTCGGACGTTTCGCAGACCGCTCCAGCAAACGCCTGATGAGTATCGGCGCGGGCGTGGCCTCGGCGATCATCATCGCCACCGTCGCCGTCGCCGCGCTGACGGAGATCGACGGCTGGGCGGCCAACATCGTTTTTGTGGCGGCGTACTTCTCCCTGACGCTGATGCACACCGGCGTGCGGGTGGGCCGCAAGACCTACGTGGTCGACATGGCCGACGGCGACAAGCGCACCGCCTACGTGGCCGTGTCCAATTCCGCCATGGGCCTGATCCTGCTCATCGTGGGCGCCGTCACGTCGTTGTTGGCGGTCAACCACATCTTCCTGGCGCTGCTCTTCCTGGCGGCCATGGGCCTGGTGGGAGTCTTCGCGGGCGCCCGGCTGCCCGACGTCTCCAAGGGATGAGCACAGGAAAGCCTCAGGGCCGCGTCTCCGAGGAGACAGCGGCCCTGAGGGTGTGAAGTTCTGAGATCAGCGGATCACGGAGAGGTTCGAAGCCTGCGGACCCTTGGGGCCCTGCTCGACGTCGTACTCGACCTTGGCGCCCTCGTCGAGGGTGCGGAATCCGGTGGACTGGATCGCGCTGAAGTGCACGAACACGTCAGCCGAGCCGTCGTCAGCTTCGATGAAACCGAAGCCCTTGTCGCCGTTGAACCATTTGACAGTACCTGTAGCCATAATTTTCCCCTTCTGGCGTGGAGTGGCCGACTTTCGACCCTCCGGGTGCTTGCTCGTCACACAAATCAGAAAGGAACGGGCCTTGTGGGCCCCGTCGCCGAGTGGCTGAGTCCAACACCAACTTATCCGAGCAATAACTGAAGCCTACCCTGTTCTGGGCTCAACTACTAATGATGCTGAAATTCGGGCTGTCTACACTTCGTACCGGACGGGAGATTTGGTGTGACGTACCCAGTGCAACCGGGCCGCAGGGCCACCGGCGCTCCGAGGTCGACCTCATGCAGGAACTCCTCTTCCATGGCAACGTCACCGTCGAAACCAGACGCCCCCACGCCAGAGTCCTGTCCATCGCTCTGATGTGCGTCGACGGCGTGCGCGGCGGCCAGCAGGCTTGAGGAGGAGATGCCTCAGCTAGACGGCGGCCACCTCGTCGTCCGTGAGACCCCCCGCGGGCGACGTCCATCAGCGGGGCCATGTTCATCGGACAGGCCGTCGCCGATGCACCCACCCGTCGAGCGCCAGCCATGGTCTGACCGGGTGCCGCTACCCTGCTGTCATGACAGGCACGGCGGGGACCAACTCCCCCTTCCCCGGAGGGTTCGCTGTGACGCATGCCGACTTCACGGCCTCGCGGCCAGCCGGGGCAGAGGAGGACGTGCACATGGTCCCCACCGTCGTGGATCAGGTAATCAAGCGGCTCAGCCAGCCCGGCGACATGGTGCTCGACCCGTTTGCCGGGTTCGGCACCACGCTCGGGCGCGCACTCGCGCTCGGCCGCCGGGCGGTGGGCGTCGAACTGCTCCCAGAGCGGGTCGATCACATCCGCGAGCACATCCCCGACGCGGGCATCGTCGAGGGTGACGCTCGGGAACTCCGAGAGGTCCTTTCTGGCGCCCTTCCCGCCCTGGGTCGCGGCGGCGTCGATCTGATCGTCTCCTCCCCGCCGTACATGACCGAGACACATCACGACGCCGATCCACTCACCGCTTACGAGGAGAACACGGGCAACTACCCCCGCTACCTCGCCGAACTGGGACTCGTCGCAGCGCAGTGCGCAGATCTGCTGAAGCGGGGCGGCTTCATCGTGTGGAACGTGGCGGACATCCACCACATGGGTCACACCACCCACCTCGTCGACGACTGCGCCCGCGTCCTGGCGCAGTACTTCAGCCCCATCGGCGCCACGCCGATCTCGTGGGACAGGCTGCCCCATGACCTCGTCGCCGACGCGCTGCTCGTCTTCCGCAGACTGTGACGACCTCGACGTGGCGCCCAATGCCCGGGCGATGAAGTGGACGCCAGCCTCACGGACCTGACGTCCAGCCGGGGACGGCGAGGCGTCGGCGTGTGTTCGCCCACGTGGTCGGCTTCCCGGAGCCGCAGACCGGCTTCAGGCCTGGTGACTGATCGGGTGCCCCTCGACGGGACCCTCGGCGTTGGGTCGCCAGCCCAAATCTGGCGCAACGTGCTGCGCGAAAGCGCTGAGGACATGGAGGTTGTAGTCCACACCGAGCTGCGTCGGGATGGTGAGCATGACAGTGTCGGCGGCCTGAAGCGCCGCGTCAGCCTTGAGTTGCTCGATCAGTTCGTCGGGCTCGGCGGCGTAGGTCTTACCGAACGTGGAGGCGAAACCGTCGATGACGCCCACCTGGTCATGCCCGTGCTGACCCCGGAGGCCGAAGTACCGGCGGTCCACCTCGCTCACGATCGGGAAGATACTGCGGCTGACGGAAACGCGCGGCGTGTGCACATGTCCGGCCTCGCGCCAGGTGGCGCGGAAGCGCTCGATCTGCTCGGCTTGGAGGTCTGCGAATGACTCCCCCGTCGCCTCGGTCAGCAGCGTCGAGCTCATCAGGTTGACCCCCTGCCGGGCGGCCCACTCGGCGGTTTCGCGGGTGCCTGCACCCCACCAGATGCGCTCATCCAATCCCTGCGAGTGCGGCTCGATGGACAGTTTGCCCGCCTGTCCGAACTGGGCGGGATCGGCGTCGGCGATCCCCTCCCCACGGATGGCGGCCATGAAGAGGTCGAACTTGCGACGGGCGAGGTCAGCTCCGCGCGGATCCTCCACGCCCTCGTAGCCGAAGGCCTCCCAACCGCGCAGTGCGGGCTCCGGCGATCCACGGCTGACGCCGAGCGCCACCCTGCCGTCAGAGATGAGGTCGAGCGCGGCGGCCTCCTCCGCGAGGTAGAGAGGGTTCTCGTACCGCATATCGTGGTTGCAACGCCCGTTCACGTAAGCTTGGTTGCATGGTCGAACTGGTAGCGCTGAGGAAGACGAACGAGGTGGCCGCGTACGTCCGCGCCTCCATGGACCGCAAGGGCGACCGCTGGACGGTCGATACGCAGCTGAGGAAGATCAGGGCGCTGGCCGAGGCCAAGGACTGGAACGTCGTCGAGGTCTACGAGGACAACGCGGTGTCGGCGACGAAGAAGCGCCGCGCTGGCACCCGGTGGGCCGAGATGCTGGACGACGCCCGCGCGGGCCGGTTCTCGATGGTGGTCGCCGTGGACATGGACCGGCTCCTGCGCAGCACGAAGGACCTGAACACGCTGATCGACCTCGGTCTGCGCGTCGTCACCGTGGACGGCGAGATCGATCTCTCGACGGCGGACGGCGAGTTCCGGGCGACGATGCTCGCCGCTCTCGCCCGGTTCGAGGCGCGTCGCAAGGCCGAGCGACAGATCAGGTCGAACGAGCGCCGACGTGCCGAGGGCATCCCCACGTCCGCCTGGAAGGCGTTCGGATGGTCGAGGGAGGGTGAGCTGATCGAGGAAGAGGCCGACGCGGTTCGGCGGGCCTTCGACGCGTTCCTCGGCGAGCCGTCGCTGTCGATCCGGCGCATCCGCGAGGACCTGAACAGCGCTGGTCACCTCACCGCCCGCGGCTCGGAATTCTCCGTCGATGCCGTGCGCTACCTGCTCGCGAACCCGCTTTACTGTGGCTACATCAAGCACTACGCATCCGGCGAGCTGTACCCGGTGCAGGGCGAGGCGTTCCCGCCCATCGTCAGCGAGCAGACGTGGCGGACCGCGGTGGCGAAGCTGGAGGACAACGTGCGGAGGTCGGCCAGGCAGGGCAACCAGCCGAAATACCTCCTGTCGACGATCGGGCTGTGCGGGAAGTGCGGTGCGACGCTCGTCTCGGGGACGAACAGCCGCAAGCAGCCGACGTATCGCTGCGGCGAGCAGTTCCACCTCACCCGCCAACGCGAGCCCGTCGATGCGATGGTCACCGAGGCAGTGCTCACCCGCCTGTCGTCGGTGGACGTGCACGACCTCGTGATGCCGCAGGAGGACGACGGGCCGGACCGCGAGGAGCTGCTGACCGAGCGGAACGCCCTGGTCGAGCGCGTAAAGGAGCTGAGCCCGCTGCTGCGCGACATCCATCAGCCGGTCCTGGAGATCACCGCGGCGATCAACGACGTGAAGGTCCGCATCGACGAGATCGACGCGGAGCTGCTCGACCGCTCGGTATCCGTGGCGGCGAAGCTGCTGGCAGACGTGGAGGAGGCGGTCGGCACCGCGGAGCGTCGCGAGGTTGTCGAGTCGAAGTGGAAGGCGTTGGACATAGACCGCCGCCGGATGCTCGTGGACGAGCTGGTGACTGTGACCATCGAGCCCATCGCGCCCGGTCACGTGAAGTTCGACCCCGACCTCATTCGCATAGAGCCGCGTCGCGACTGACTCATGAGTCAACTCGTCATTGCAATGGTGAGTCGACTCGTGGGAGAGTGGTTGCAGACAAGAAGATCCCACCGGGGCCGCGACTTAGAAGCGCGGGGTTCTGCTCCCGGATGAGTAGCCGGTCAAACAGCCCAACTACCGTGGCGGGGAACCGGAAGATACTCATATCTGAGGACTTCCGATGTCTGTCGTTATCGACGTTCCCCGCGCATCCGCGCTTGACTGCCCTGCTCTCGATCAGGACTCGTCTCCCGTTCCGCATGCTGATGGGCTCGATCCCGTCATCGCCGCCGCCCGCGCCGCCGGTCGCCGAGCCGGTGAGCGCCTGGCACTCACTCCGCTGACGCCGCGACAGCGCGCCGCCGTCGCCGCCGTGATGGGCGGTGGTCGCTGATGAGCGCGAACTCCGCCGCCTTCGATCACCTGACCAGCTTCCGCTGGCGACAGGGCGACCCGTCCCTCGCCGATGGCGAGGCCCAGCTCTACGACCTCGGCGTGCTCCGCTCCGTGCTGGAGGAGGCCGTCGAGATCGCCGTCGCCGACGCCCGCGCCGACGGGGTGACCTGGGCCAGGATCGGCGACGCCCTCGGCGTCACGCATCAGGCTGTCATCAAGCGCTACGGCCGGGGCGGTGGTCGCTGATGCACGCCGACGCACGCAACCTCAGCACCGCACCCGCCGACCTGACCCCGCCCGGAGGGCCTGGCCTGGCACCCGCCGAAGGCGGGCTGCCCATCGCCGTGATGACGGTCCGCAGCCGTGCTTCGCACTCCAAGAGTTTCGGGGGCCTCATTCGTTCCTACGGGCGCGGCAAGGGCTTGTCGATTGCCGCGCCTTGCAACAACGCGCCTGGTCAGAAGCCGATTCCGTCTTCGCTGCGTCGCGTCGCCTCGCGGGTTCATTTGAGGTCTCATTTGGGGGTCAATACGGGGTCATTTAGGCGCCGCACCCCCTCTGCGGCCCTCCACGCCGCCTGCGACGGGGGTGGTCGCCGTGGCTAAGCAGGAGAACAACCCGACGAGCATCGGGCTCACGCAGTACCTCGATCCGTCGTACTGGACCTGGGCTGCCGAGGACCCGAACGGGGCCGCGCTGCTCGAGCAGGGAGCCGGGGCGATCCTCGCCTACGTCGCGCAGCGGCTCGAGGCCATCGGCTGCGAGGTCATCGAGGCCTACGGAATCGTGCACGACAAGGATGAGCGCGAGGTCTGGAGCGACACGGAGAAGGCTCTGGTGGTCGAGCCGAAGCCCGATCACCTGCACGCGGTCATCAAGTTCGCCAGCCGTGCGAAGAGCGCGCCGCTGGATCGGCTCGCGTTCGGCATCGGCGTCGAGCCCCAGTACGTCGAGAAGCCGGGCCGCGGTCGGTACGCCTTCGACAACATGCTGTCGTACCTGACTCACGTGAAGTATGCGGACAAGCATCAGTACGCGCCGTCGGAGGTCGCCACGGTGCGCGGGCCGGACTACCTCGGGATCGACGCCCAGCGCCGGGAGACCTGGCTCAAGGGGCGCGCCCACGTGAAGAAGAAGGTCGTCGCGGAGAACTTCGAGGACATGCGGGAGCGGGTGCTGCAGGGCGAAATCACGCGGGATCAGATCATGCTCACGGACGAACTGTTCGACATCTACTCGCGGCATCAGCGGGAGATCGACGACGCGCTGTCGGCCTACGGCCAGCGCCGCGCGTACCGGGCGGCCGCGAAGCTGCGCGCCGGTGCCTTCTCGACGCACGTGGTGTTCGTCCACGGGGATGCCGGGATCGGCAAGACTCGGTTCGCAACGGATTTCATCACCGAGGCGATTAGCGCGGCCAATGCACATGGCGAGCGGTGGCAGGTCTACCGTGCCGCGACGGGGAACCCATTGGATGACTGGCGGGGCGAGGAGGTGCTGCTGCTGGACGATCTGCGGGCCTCGGCGATGGACGCGAACGATTGGCTGCTGCTGCTCGATCCGTATAACGCCTCGCCTGCGAAGGCTCGGTACAAGAACAAGGGCGAGGTGGCTCCGCGCCTCATCGTGATTACGGCGACGATCGAGCCGGTCGAGTTCTTCTACTACGCCCGCCAGAAGGGCAACGTGGACGAGGCGCTGGACCAGTTCATCCGCCGCCTGGCGTCGGTCGTGAAGGTCTACCGCGCCGACGACATCAACCGCTACCTCGTGCAGCACATCGGGAAGATCGAGCCCTACGAGTGGCACCAGTGCAGCATCCCGACCGCCGCGCACACGCCCGGCATGTACGGCAACGCGTACCACCAGAACGCCGGGTCGCGGGAACTGACGTACGGTCCGGAGACCTCGGCGGAACACGACGCGGACGGTGCGGTCGCGGAGCTGCTCAGCGGGCTCGCGGTGCGAAGTCCGGACGTGCCGCTGGCGCTGATCGAAGGTGCCGCATGAGCACCGATCAGCATTCGCTCTTCCAGGGGGTCGAGGGGGCCGGAGGCCCCTCGCAAGCAGGGCTGGAGGACACGAGCGTCAGCGATGTGTCCGACAGGCCTACTGCTTGCCACTCTGGCGTACAGGTGGAGCAGCAGACCGACTCCCAGGTGAACACCGGTCGGGCTGATGCGGAGGCTGTGCGTCAGAGTCACGGCGGCGCGAAGCGTCGTCGTGGGGGCCGCGCGAAGCTCGATACCGACTTCGGGGAGGAGACGCTCGCGGCGCTTCGCACTCGTGCGAAGCGGCTCGGGCTGGCTCCGAGCACGTGGGTACGGACCGTCGTACGCGATGCCCTCCACGCCTCCCGCTCGGAGGAGTTGGACGCCGCCGTGGCGGCGCACCTGCTCGGGGTAGAGGCGCGTGTGCAGGCGTCGGCGGACGCTCGTGAGCTGGCTGCCCAGGTGCGCCCGCTGGCGATCAACGTCAACGACTTGGATCGCCGCGCGCGCGCCGGTGAGGCGGTGGCGCTGTCGTCGGAGGTGCCCGAGCTGATCGAGCTGCTGCGCGAGGTCCGCGCCTTGCTCGGGGATCGGACGGCCGCATGAGCACCACCCACTACAGCCCGAGCACCAGCGCCGCCGACACCGAGCGCTATATCCGCGGGAAGGAGGACGAGCGGGGCGTCGCGATCACGTGCGAAGTGCCGGGAGGCCCTGGCGCATTCTCGGCGCGCGCACGGGCGCTCACGCAGAACACCACGCGCGAGGTCGAGGCGCTGCATTACCGGCAGTCTTTCAGCGACGAGGAGTTCGACCCGAAGAACCCGGAGCACGTGCAGCGGGTGAACGATCTCGGCTATCAGCTCGCGAAGAGGATGCACCCCGACTCGGACTGCCTCGTGGTCAGTCACGTGGATGGCCGGGGCAGAAAGCCGCATAACCACATCTTGGTCATCAATCACAGCAACCGGACCGGAAAGGCGCTCTCGGACTACCGGACGTTCCACGATCGCAAGGCCGGGAACCAGCGGGGCGTGCAGTCGGCGAACGACGAGCTGATGCGAGAGCACGGGCTCTCGGTCGTGAAGCGGCTGGAGCACGCGCCGAAGGACTGGGAGCTGCGCCGCGAGGACTTCGCGGAGGGCGGGCTCGACCGCGAGATGGGTGACCGGATGAGCGCCGCACTGGCCGACCCCCGCGTGGTGGACAAGGCCGGTCTCGAAGCGGTGATCGAGGAGCAGAACCAGCAGCTCGACGACGCCGGGGAACGTGTGCCGAGGATGCGGCTGCACAGCCCCGTCAGCAAGAAGGGCAAGCGCGCCGGGCAGGAGACCTGGACGCTCTACATCGAGGACCGCCGCGGCGAGTCCGGCCGCGCCGATCGCCGCAAACGCGCGAGCGCGCTCTCGGCGGACTTCACCCCGGAGGGCGCGCAGGCGTTCTTCGACTACCACCAGCAGCAGAAGGAGCAGGAACATGAGCGCAGCGCTCGACAGGCTGAAGCAGCAGAACGGGCCCGTGCAGTCGCCGCAGCCGCTCGGCAGTCCGGAGACGATGGAGCTGTTGACCTCGATCCTCGCCGCCGTCGAGGCGCAGAATACGAGGATTGCCACGCTGACCGAGCAGCAGAAGAAGCTCGCGGGGTTCGTGAAGGTCATGGACGAGGAGACGACGAGGCGGCTGGAGCGGATCACGACCCCGGCGTCGACCTCCTCGCCCTCCAGCGACGTGTCCGCGAGGATCGCGAGTATCGAGAGCAGGCAGAACGAGATCGCGAGCACGCTCGGCGAGTTCGCGCAGAGTCTCAACGGCGAGAGCTTGAACGCCGCGTCGCGAACCTTGGTCGCGGAGGCGCAGAAGAATCGCGCGGCTACGGCCTCGGCGATTGAGGGTCTGAAGGTGCAGGCCACAACGAACCAGAAGCTTGTGAGCCAGGTCGGCGGCGCGGTGCAGCGGATCGAGAAGCGTACTGAGGAGCGGGTCGAGAAGGCCGTCGAGCAGGTCGCCGGGGAGGCCTCGGCCACGATGACCGCGAACCTCGACGCCTCGAACGAGCGCGCCGAGCGGATGATGGCGGCGACGGCGAAGCTCGAAGCGCGTCAGCTCTGGTCGGCCGCCGCCGCGATGTGCCTCGCCCTGCTGCCGGTGGTCGTGGTCGTCGCCGGGCTCTGGATGGGCATCGCCGGTCTCATCACGGGCGCTCAGTGGGCGCTCGACGTGGACGGGCGCATCTGGCTCGGCATCGGGCGCTGGCTCGTGGTCTCCGTGGGTCTCGCCGGGGCCGGCTACGGGCTCTTCGCGTCCGTCCGCTCGGCCGCCGGTCTCGTGGAGACGTGGAAGGGTCGCGGGGTGCCGAAGTGGCCGAGGTGGCGATGATGGCTGGATCCGCTCGAGCTACCGGTTCCGATCAGCGGTCGAAGGATTTTCGCAGCAGCCGGTCCTGCGGCCTCGGTGCCGCCGCCCTAACCTGACGAGCATCCCCGCCGTGACGGCCATCACGACGGCGATCCCGGCACCGATGATCCAGGGGTTACCGAGGAGCCCACCGACGCCCGCGAGTGCTCCGCCCGCCGCGATGAGCGGCAGGCCGCAACAGAGCAGCAACGGAAGCGCGCAGCATGCCAGCAAGAGCAGTCCGGTCCCTGCAGCGACGACGGGACCGGCGCGCCGTTCGTCGCGGTCCTGATCGGCGCTCGTCGTCTGCACCTCTTCAGGATGAGATCTCCCCGATTGCCTGCGCTGCCGGTCATGCGCAGCACGACAGCAGCGACGGGTCGGTGGTGAAGGCCTTCGCGGCGATCCGGATGCCCTCGGCCATCGTCAGGTAGGGAGCCCAGGCGTCGGCGATCTCGGCGACGGTCTTGCCGAGCACGTGGACACCGGCGGCGGCGAGCTCTCCGGCGTCCTTGGCGACGGCGGTCAGGCCGAGGATCTCGTTCGTGTCGGCGTTCACGACGATCTTGATGAACCCGCGGGTGTCGCGGTTGACCAGCGCGCGGGGCACGTGGTGCAGCGGCAGGACGCGGCAATCGCAGCGGATCCCCGCAGCAAGCACTTCCTTCTCGGTCATCCCGACCGCTCCGATCGCGGGCCCGGTGAACGTCACCCGCGGCAGGCGGGAATAGTCGACGGCACGATCGGCGTCGGCGAACGCGTTCTCGGCGACGAGGGTGCCGTGGTGGGCGGCGACGTAGACGAACTCGGGGTGCCCGGTCACGTCGCCCGCGGCCCAGATCCGCGGGTTCGAGGACCGCAGCCGGTCGGAGACGACCACCTCGCCGGAGTCCCCGGTCTTCACCCCGACCGCATCGAGGTTCAGGCCATCGGTGACGGGACGGCGTCCGAGGGCGACGAGCACCTGCTCGGCGCGGAACTCCTGCGAGTCGCCGGACACGTCGGCGGTCACGACGGCCTCGCCTCCCGTGCCGCGGGAGACCCGGGTGGGCACCACGCGGCGGACGACGCGGATGCCTTCGTCGGCGAACGCCTCCTGAAGCGCCTTGGACACCTCCGGCTCCTCCTTCGAGGCGAGCCGGGACCGCACCAGCAGCGTGACCTGCGAGCCGAGGCGAGCGAACAGCTGCGCCTGCTCCAGGGCGACGTAGCCGCCGCCGAGCACCAGCAACGACTCAGGAACCTCAGCGAGTTCCATTGCCGTGGTCGAGGTCAGGTACCCGGTCTCCTCCAGGCCGTCGATCGGCGGAGCCCACGGGCGAGAACCAGTCGCGACCAGGAAGTGGTCGGCCTCGATGGTCTCGACCGTCCCGTCGCCGGCGATGATCTCCAGTACCGGGGCGTCTGGGCCGCCGGCGAACGATGCATCGCCGCGGCGGACCTGCCAGCCGTAGGAGTCGGCGACGTCGGCGTACTTCTCGCCGCGCAGCGACTCGACCAGCGCCTGCTTCCCGGCGATCAGCGCAGGCATGTCCACTGTCTCAGCCGTCGCCGCGATCCCCGGGAACCGGCCTGAAGCGTCGGCGGCGACGTGACGGGTGTCGGCAGCGGCGATGAGGGCCTTCGACGGCACGCAGCCGGTGTTCACGCAGGTGCCGCCGAGCGTCCCGCGCTCGATCATCACCACCGACTTGCCGAGCGTGGTCGCACGGATGGCGGCGGCGAATGCTCCGCCTCCGGATCCGATGATGGCGAGGTCGTACTTGGTAGGCATCGCTGCTCCTGTCAGTCCTTGGCTTTCTGCTCTGTCTCAGCCATACTGGACCTTCCAGTGCAGGGGAAGGTCAAGCCTGCTCCTGCCGAACGATCGGAGGCCGCGATGCGCATCGGAGAACTCGCCGAACGCGCGGGCACCACGGCGAAGACGCTCCGCTTCTACGAGGGGCAGGGGCTGCTTCCGCCGGCCGAGCGCACGCAGTCCGGCTATCGCGACTACGCACCCGAGACGGTCGCCCGGATCGACTTCGTCCACCGCGGCCAGGCCGCGGGCCTCACCCTCGCCCAGATCCGCCAGATCCTCGACATCCGCGACGGCGGCCATGCGCCCTGCGAGCACGTGCGCGACCTGCTTGACGTGCGCCTCGCTGAGATCGAGCAGCAGATCGCGCAGCTCTCCGTGCTGCGCGACACTATCGCGGACCTCAGACAGGACGCCGCGCACCCGGACCCTGAAACGTGCAGCACCGATCAAGTGTGTAGGTACTTGTAGACGACGGTAGCCAATGACTCCAACGCTACAACCCCGATATGCGCTAGCGAAGATCGATGACACCGGTGCCCACCTCGATGTGGCGGGTGCGCGCGGCGATGGCCGACAGCAGCGGCATGGGCGCCGCGGCCTGCCTGGCGAAGTGGTGCACGCGGAAATAGGCGCCGTTGACGCCGATCTCGTCGGCCCCGACGGACAGCTCGATGGCCTCGTGCAGCATGTCGCGGGCGCTTGGGTCGCCCGGACCGCGGCCGTGCCCGTAGTGCCCGAAGCTGAGGAATCCGAAAGCTCTCATAGCCACCCCATACTAGTTGATGGCTCAACTATTCCCAAGATGTCCGGGGAGGGGTGGGCTGCTAGGCCTGATGTCCGCGGCTGACCATCTCGTCGAGGATCCAGCGCGCCGTCTCCCGTGTGCAAGCACCGGGCTCGCTGAAGCTCACCGTGAAAATGCTGGTGATCTCGGTGAGAGTGATGACCCCCTTGAGCCCGAGGATCTCGTCGGCCTCGGACGCATACTCGTCCTCCGGCGCGCCGCTGGAGATCAGTTCCATCGGGTCTGCCTCCGCCAGGATCTTGATCAGTTCTTCACGAGAGATGGGCATGGGGCGAGCCTACTGATCAGACCAACACCAGCATCTCCACAGCTTGTCCCGTCACGTCAGCAATCCACTCGAAGTCCTTATCAACGGCACACCGTGCGCCTGGCCTTCTCCGCCGTCGTCGCGATCAACAGGTCAGGGATGGGCGCAGCGCGATGCTGCCCAGGATCAGCGAGCAACACCTGGACCTCCCAAACCCCGTCCTTCATGGCAGGAGTCAGGTACTCGACGGGCGTGAGTGACAACGTCGACAGTCCGAACGCGCCCCTTCCCTCGAGGACGCGTTGTCGTCGTGGGCCGTACCCGGGTTGCGCATCGAACGGGTACGCTGCCGGCATCCACAACACCGAGATGCTGCGTCAGCGTGCGGGCGGCGATCAGCCGGCAGACGAATCGATGCTGGTCGTCGCCGGGTTGGGGTCACGGTGGCCACGCTCGGCTGCACCGACAGGTCGAGGCTACGACCGTTCGGGCGCCTGGAGGAGGGTGTCGCCCAGCCCTGCGACGGTATCAACGACGGCGGCCGGGCCGAGCGACTCCAACTCCTCCCGCGTGCCAGCACCCCACGTGACGGCGACGGCCGCCATCCCCGCCGCCCGTGCTGCGAGGACGTCAACACCTGCGTCGCCCACGTAGACGCAATGGGCGGGATCGACGCCGAGCTGGGCGGCGGCGAACAACAACGGATCGGGCTCCGGCTTGTGTCGCGTCGTCTCATCCATGCCCGCCACGACGTCGATCAGGCCCTCCAAACCGACCACTCTCAGCCCCTGCCGGACGGTGTCGGCCTTCTTCGACGACACCACGCCGAGGACGATTCCCCGCTCGGCGAGGGCCTGTAGCAGCCCGGCGATCCCGTCGATGCGTCGGATGAGGGCGTCGTGCTGGGCCAGGTTCCAGGTGCGATAGGTGGCGATCAGCTCATCCTCGCGCCCGGGGAAGTACTCGCCGAACACCGACACCAGCGGCCTCCCGATCCACGATCGGATCACGACCTCGTCGAAGGCGGGGATTCCCGACGTCTCGAACGTGTGGTGGAAGGAATCCACGATGAGGGGGATGGTGTCGGCCAGGGTGCCGTCGAAGTCGAAGAGCGCAGCTGGCCGGAAGATCACCGGGTGGATCTTACAGCGGGGTGTTGGCCAGTGGGCCCGTCTGCCGCACCTTCGTCACGCTCCTGGCATCGGGAGAACTGCTGCGCCCGTCGGTGGAGCCACTGCAGGAACTCCCCACAGCATGAAACACCGATGGCCCCATGGCGATCGCGAGGCTGCCTCCGTCTCGGTTGCCCCTCCCTCGTGCCACCAGCGCCAACACTTCACGCTCGCGCGCGGACAGGCCGGGTCAAGGTGAAGCGCCCTGGGTTGCTGGAGACCCCTGATCTTGGAACGAGGATGGAGTTATGCCGGAAGAACTGGCGAATGGGAAGTCGACGACGCGCCGCTACTCGAGTGAAGAGAAGGCGGCGGCGGTGCGGGTAGTGAGGACGCTGCGGGCCGAGCTCGGCGTCACGCACGGAACGGTGCAACGCGTCGCGACGCAGCCATCACTCCCCGTCATGCCATGAAGTTATGGCACCAAGAACCACATGATCCCAACGGGTTACACATTGAAGCGGAACTCCATGACGTTCCGGCACGGCGCACCATCAGCGCCCACCGGCGTGCGTCCCGTTGATTCGCTCGCGGGCCAGCCAGCGGCTGAGCACGTCGATCCACATATCGAAAGCGTCGAGGTGCGCGTCATGGCCACCGCCATCGAGATCAATCCTGTCTGTCTGGGGCCTGCGCCGGATCAATGCGTCCCGATCGTCGTTGCCGAACATCCCATGCTTCGCGAACACCGCGAGTGTCGGGACCGTCAGAGCCTCCCACTCGTCCCAGCGAGGCTCGTGCACCGCCTCGATCACGCGCTGCATGACGGCGGCGTCGAAGCGTGGGACGAGACCATGATCCGTCAGTTCGAAGTCTGCCACCCAGGCGTCGACGATCGCGTCCCCTCCGAGGAACTCTCTCGCCGCGGCCGCGTCCTCGAAAGGCACTGGCCACGACGCGAAATACCTGCCGAGCTGTGCGGCCTCGCCCGGATCATCGCTGCCCTTCACATGCCCTTCCAGCATCACAAGTCCTCTGACCAGGTCTGGTCGCGCCACCGCGACGAGGAACGCGGTATGGGCTCCCATCGACTGCCCCACGAGCACCGCGCGCTGCCCAGGGACGAGCTCCTCGAGCACTGCGACGACGTCTCCGACGAAGGCATCGCGCGACAAGTCATTGGGAAGCCGCGTGCTCGCACCGTGCCCCCGCTGGTCCACGAGTAGCACCCGATATCCCGGTAACGCTTGTGCCGTGGGCAGCAGCTCGCACGAGCTCCCCGCGAGACCGTGCAGCAGTACGACGACCGGGCCATCGCCACCGATGTCAGTGACCGCGATCGAGACACCGTCAGGGCGTAGCACCGTGCGGTTGGTCATGCCACCTCCAGTAGCTTGATCTCGGCAGATGCGCCGCACGTGGCCTTCCCAGCGATCAACTGAGAATCCGCTTGACGAGCGGCAGCGCATATTGCCAGTCGTCACCGTCGGGATCGACGAGATCGGCGTCCTCGAACCAGGTCACGTCTGCCTCCGGATGAGGGCCAATCAAGCCCACATTTCCATCGCCGCACCGATAATATGCGGCAGCGAGATCGCCTGTTTCATAGTGCGCATATTCCTCCGCACCATCTCTTGGCAACCGCGCACCCTCTTGAAAATAGGTCCAACGCAAGGTCTCACCCCACGTGACTGCCACCACTTGATCGCTGCCATCTTCCACAGGGAAGCCGGGAACGTTTACCTCCCCCTCAACGGAATAATCAAGAAAGCCGAAGCCCTCGCTCCCGGCGAGATATGCGCCCATGCAGATTCCGAGGTAGCTTCCACCGGTAGCAATATAGTCACGTAGCCCGCGGATGAAATCCGAAGGAAAACTCTGGGCCGCACCACCAATGTCGTCCCCACCGCCTGGCTGAGCGTAGAGGGCGGCTCCAGATAGGGCACTCGCTTCGAGAGGGACCTGTTCGTGTGGGCCGATAAACGCAACGTCCAGGCCAAGCGGTGGTCGAGACAGCCGCTCTGCAAGAATGTCCGAGCATCCTGCGCACCCTGCGGGGCCGCGGTACACAAGGGCGATTCGCCCGTCCGAACCCCCGTGCTCGTTCGTGCTGGCTGGTGCGCACCCGTTCACCAGCCCGACGACCGGGACCGTCAGTAACCCCCCGAGGACCGACCGTCGCGTCCATCCAGCAGGTGATTCGAACGTGCTCATAGCTCAATCCTAGTTACCTTGCTCCACAGTTCACCGAAGCGACCGCGGACGAGCAGACCTGGCCGCCTCCTTCGCGTTGCCGATGACTGGTGGAGGTTCGACGCCGAAGCGCTTCATTTCGGCGCGGAGGATTCGCGCCCCCACTGGTCACCGATGACGGCATCGAGGCCTGCTTCGTGAGCTTGTACCCTCGCGGTGCCCCTGCCACTCTCGCGGGCGCCCATCCCACATGGCCGACGGCGCGACCTTCGATTCGCGCCATGATGTCGACATCATGTGATGCGTAGCCGTAAGGCTGTTGCGGATCCGACTCTCCGAACCCCTTGAGATACTCGCTGTCGAAGAGCTGTCGAAGCCCACGCAGATCGTCCTCAGGGAGCTCTTGGTGGACGAGGACCTCGATCGAATGACGCTTCACGCGTCCGCATTCCGCGGGGCCACGAGTTCGACGCACTTGCGACGTCATCGCGCGTCGGAATCGGCAGCTCATCAACCCCACCGACATCCCGTGCCGCAGACAGCAGCGCCATGCCGATGTGCGGCCGTCGGGTGGCCTTCGTCAGGATGTCGCGAACCTCGGCCACCATGGACCGCCCCGTGCTCCTTCGCCTGGGCGGCAAGGTGCTGCTTCGCGCCGTCATCGAGATCACGGACGATGATGGATGACATCGGCGACCACCCCCTGTGCTATCAGCAGTGATAGCGCCGAACATGGAAGGTCGCCAGCCGGGCGACCTCAGTGACGACACCACCGCGCCCACCTCTTCACGAGACAACCGAGGCGGTGTTCGAGAGCACGGATCACACGTTGAAGCGGAACTCCACCGCGTTTCGCAGCTGAAGTGCATGACAGCACTGTCAGTTGCTCAGGCTTGACAGCGTTGATAGGATCGCGTCAAGTCTTTGTTCACCGCGACCCGCAAGGTGATCGAAGAAGGATCACCCTGAGGGTGGATGCGAGCCATGATCCTCGCACCACGGAGTAGCACTCCGAACGGCTAGCGACCGGCAACTCCTCCGAGATCGAGAACCAGAGGCTGGGTGGGGAGTTAGCGCTCCCGTAAAGCAGCGGCGAGGACCACCTCGCCAACGAGCACGGCACGCTAGGCCGCCCAGATGACAAGCCGGGAAAGCACCCCTCTCCGGACAGTTCACGCTGTCTGGAGTTCTCATGGTGTACTCCCCGCCCCCGCAGGGCGACCACACCCACTATCTCAACCTGACGGATGCCGTCGAGCTCGGCTACGGGGCCTATCAGACCCTCCGTGGCTGGATCAAGCAGGGCAAGCTGCCTGCTGTCAAGATCGGCGGACGCGTCAAGGTCTTGCGCTCCGATCTCGACGCCCTGGCGGTCCCGACGCAGCCGTCGCACACGTTCGAGACCGTCGAGGCCGCTGTCGCGCGGATCGCCGCCACCGCTCCCCCGCTGACCGACGAGCAGGTCCGCAGGCTGTCGACGCTGCTGGGCGGTGCGTCGTGAACGCCACGGCCCCCGGATGGATGCGTCACGAGATCACCGATCTCGCAGACGCCCGCGCTCAGCGTACTGATGGCTCGGCGACGGTGTTCGAGGTGCTCGTGCGTCGGCGCGCACGGGCCACGGCTGGAACAGCAGGAGTGCCGGTCGTCGCCTCGCAGGCCGGGACAACGGGGGCTCAGAACCCGGTTGGCGACTGTGGCAGTCCGGGAGTGCCACACTTTCTCGACCCCTCCGATGCCACTGTTTCCCCTGGTCAGGAGGTAAATGGTCAGGCACGGTCATTAGCTCCTATGGGGAGCCCCGCGTTACGACCGTCTGACCGTGGTTCCGCAACCGGCTCGACGACGTCCTCGTCGAGCAGTGTCGGTGGGAGCGGGTCTGTGCCCGCGACCGCGTTCCGCGACCTTCCGTCGGTGAAGGCGATGGGAACGGGTCGGCTCGGGATCATCGTCGGCTTCGACACGGAGTTCACGACCATCGACGGTGAACGGGTGATCGACTCGTACCAGTTCGCGGTGCCTGACCCACTCGATCCGTCGGTGGTCGTCGAGGTCGTCATCCTGCCTCCGCTAGGCTCTGATGCTCGCATCTCGCTGCACACGGCGCTGTGGACCGTTGTCGTGGCCGCCGAGCTGTGGCGCTCCCCGCTGGTGCCCGACGAGGTCGGTCCCCGTGGCGTGCCGCGCGGTGCGTTCTGGTCAGATGACTGGTGGGAACGCCGGGAGGCGCTGGCGAAGCTGCGCGTGCCCATCGTCCTTGCCTGTCACACCGGCTCTGCGGACCTCACAACCTTCCGCGCCGGAGGACACGGCCGGGAGCTGGACGTTTTGGTCCGGTTGACCTCGGCTGCCGGTGGTCTCGTGACGCTGCTGCCGTTCCGCTCCCAGCGTGGCAATGCGAACGGGTACTGGTGGGAGAGTCTCTCGGTGTCCGTCCGCGACACCATGTCGCAGGCACCTGCTGGAAAGAAGACGCTCGCGGTGCTCGGCAAGGCATGCGGGGTGGCGAAGCTCGACGTTCCGGAGGGTTGGATCTCCCGGATGACCGAGTACCGGCATGAGAACCTGCCGGAGTTCCTGGAGTACGGGATCAACGATGCCGTGATCGTCCTGGAGTACCTCGCGAGGCTCTGGGGCGACGGTGTGGTACCTCCCATCACGCTGAGCGGAGGTGCCGCCGCTGCCCTCGTGGACTCGGGGAGTGCTTACCTCGGCGCGTCGAGTCCGGCGGAGTTCCGGCGGAAGTTCGCCGGTCTCGTAGACGAAGATGATGGCGTGGAGGCCGTCGAGGAGGGAGACCGGCTGAGCTTCTACGCGAAGCGAGGCCGCAACCCGCTCGATGGTTCGGCTGCGCAGCTGTCGTCTGCTTTCGGTCGCGGTTATCACGGCGGCCTCAACTCATGCCCGATGCCGGGTTACCACCCCGTCTCGACCGTGGACATCGACGCGCAGAACGCCTACCCCACGGCGATGGCGCTGGTGCGCGATCTCGATTGGGAGGCCGGTGCCATCGAGGAGGTCGTTCACGAGCGTTTCCTCACCGACGACGACCTGCCGACGGCATCGACCCCGTTCGTCGGCTTCGTGTCCTTCGAGTTCCCTGCCGAGGTCGCTCACCCGTGTCTGCCCATCGTCGCCGACGGCACACTTGTTTACCCGCGCACTTCCGAGGGCGTGGCCGGTTCGTGGGTGTGCGGTCCCGAGCTGTGGCTCGCGCTCCGTCTCGGTGCCGAGGTTTATTGCCAGATCGGCTTCTTCGGGCGTGAGCTGAGGCGGGACTGTGGGCCGAGCCTGTCGCTGCGTAACGGCGTGAAGCAGCTCATCGACGACCGCAACGTCGCTAAGGCGCTGTTCGGCAAGGGCTCGCTGGAGGAACAGACCCTCAAGACCGGCGTCAACTCCGTGTATGGCAAGACCGCGCAGGACGTGGCTGAGCAGCGGTCCTGGGACGCTCTTTCGCAGGAGATGGACAACGTCGGTGGTTCGGCGATTTCCAGCCCCTACCATGCGGCTACCACCACGTCCTTCGTGCGGGCGCAGCTCCTCGCGACCATGAATCAGATCGTTGATCGCGGTGGACGCGTCTACTCGGTCACCACGGACGGGTTCATCACCGATTTCTCCGTTGACGAGGTCGCCTCTCTCGACCTGTACGGACTTGCTGAGCTGCTCAGTGAGTCGCGCACTGCTCTGACCGGCGACCCGTCCATCTGGGAGGCCAAGCACCAGCAGGACGATCTGGTGAACTTCACGACGCGCGGCAACGTGTCTCTCTCGCTTGGCGGTGTGTGTGCTCACAACGGCTCAAGGTCTCGAAGGGCATCGTTGAAGACAGCATCGAAGATAGGGAGAACCTGCTGCGCGCGGTCGTCACCCGCGAAGGTCGGGTTCCGAATGGCTATACACGGTTCCCGTCTTTCCAGGAGCTGTCGCGGACGGAGAATCGCCGAGACTTCATCCCGTCCCGCGTTGAGCGGTCCGTTTCGATGGACTACGACCTCAAGCGCAAGCCGGTCATGTCGTCGATGACTCGCGAGTTCGTGCCGCTCCCCGACGGAACGGAGCACGAAGTGGCGACCTTCACCACCGAGCCCTGGGAGACCGTCGAGGAGTGTCTGCGTGCACGGCAGATCGCTCGTGAGATGGCGCAGACCGGCTGTCTGCGCACTGTGGCGCAGTGGCGCGATTGGGATGTGCGGTACTCCCATGGCAAGGGACGCCGCATCGTCACGCCGCAGCGCGCTGTCCTCATGTCGATCGTCATGGCTCACCGGCAGGGCGTGGTGGAGATCCCGACTTTGGCAGACCGCACGCTGAGCGTGCAGCAGCGCCTTGACTGGCTGGCCGAGTGGGGGCTCGGCACGGCATCCCGTGGGGACTGGGACAACGCGCGTCGCCCCGAGCGGGCCTCACAGATGCTGCCTCGGGAGACGTTGGAACCGTACCTGAGTCGTATGCGGCAGATGCCATCCGGGGAACATCCCAGCCCGGTCGACCGGCTCCCGCTGTGATGTTTCCTCGACACCTGGCCGTCGTGTCCATCGACTCGTCTCCCCACCGGCCCCCAGGACAACGATGCTCGCGACGGGAGCGTTCTCGCGAGTGTCGATCAGGGTCTACCACGTCGGACAACTCGGAGCGTGCCGACTTCGCCGTCGAACGAGGTCCATCCGCAACTCATCGAACACATTTGTAGGAGGGTCTAGATGTCATCGAACAGCACTGGTCAGGTGGTCGGTTACGTGCGGGTGAGCGCGGCCGATCAGAACGAGACGCGGCAGCTTGAAGCGGTCGGCGAGGTCGACCGGTTGTTCTCCGAGAAGGTCTCGGGCAAGAACACCGCCGACCGCGAGCGGCTCCAGGAGATGCTCGCGTACGTGCGTCAGGGCGACACGGTGCGGGTGAAGTCGCCAGACCGGCTCGCCCGCTCGACGACGGATCTACTCTCGATCGTCCGGGGCCTCGCGGCCAAGGGTGTCGCCGTCGAGTTCGTCGACAACCCGGCGCTGAACACGGACACGCCCCAGGGCGAGTTCATGCTGACGATCCTCGCGGCCGTCGCCGAGCTGGAGCGGGCCACCATCCGGGAACGCCAAGCCGAGGGCATCGCCATCGCCAAGCGCAAGGGCGTGTATGCGCGGGGACCGAAGCTCTCGGCCGAGCAGATCGCCTCCGCCCGTGAGCGGATCGGCGGCGGGGTGGCGAAGTCGGTCGTTGCTCGCGATCTGGGTGTGAGCCGGTCGACGCTGTACGCGGCACTCGGTGGCACGGGTCGATACGCGGAGAGGGGGTGATGCCGATGCATGAGTGCGAGTGGTGCAGCTCCAGGGCGACGTGGGAGCTGATCACGCAGTGGTTCAGCTCGTTCGTGTGCGACGAGCACGAGGAGCAGATGAGCCACAACCTCATCGCCCAGGGGATCTCGATCCGGTCGTATGACCGGGTCGGCAGCTAGTCGACGAAGAGAGGAACGATCATGAGCAACGATCAGAAGAAGCCCGACCAGGAGCTGGTCAAGGCGATGCGCCAGGAGCTGGCGAAGGGCGGGGACAAGGCAGTGGAGCGCCGCTACGGTCCGGAGGTGAAGGGCAGCGCCGAGTACGCCGAGGCGCAGCGTCAGCGCAGGCAGGCGCAGGCGCGTGCCCGGTCGCAGCACCAGCGGGCGGCGGAGCAGCAGCGCGGTCCGGTCCAGGGCCAGCAGCAGGCGAAGGCTCAGGCCAAGAAGGACGCTCGTGGCAGGCAGCGGCAGTCCGAGCGCGAGCGGGTGATCGAGGCCCGTAAGCAGCAGGAGCGTGAGCGCGACTCGTCCCTGAGTCGCTGATCCCGCCCCAAGAGAAGACCCCCGGAAGCCTCGGCTCCGGGGGTCTTCGTGTGCGCTTAGGCGGCCTTGGGACGAGCCTTGAACCTGAGCTGGGAGATGTCGACGAGGTTCACCAGCAGGCCAGCGTCAGAGAAGGTGCCCGCGGCCGCGCCGGGGCGCTTGCCGCGCAGGAGCCGACCCTCGTCCTTCGACTTCGGAAGCAGGTCGGTGGCGTGCAGGGTGTCGGCCTTCTCGGACTGTTGGGACTGGCGCCCGAGGTGGTCGGTTGTGGTCTTGTGGCGCTCGCTCTGGCCGTACCACCACGCTGCTCGTTCGAGCATGTCCTTCTCGGGTGCGCCGACGAGGCACAGGACTGCGGGGAACACCTCGCGCAGCTCGTCCATGCCTTCCTTGCCGTAGCGCTTGGCGAACTGTGAAGTGGCCTGCACTGCGCAGAGCAGGTGGATGCCCATGGCGCGGGACTCGGTGACGACGGTCGGCAGCTTCGGCCACGGCATCGTGTTGCACAGCTCGTCGACGACCATGAGCAGCCTCGGCAACCTGTTCTTCTCGGTCTGGTTCGCGCGCCACCGCTTCGAGATGAAGTCGACCGCCGAGACGGCCGCACCGGCCGCGACGCCGGTCGCCGGGGCCACCATGAACAGCGTGGACTTCGGGTGGGCCAGCATGTCCGGGGTGAAGGCCCGCAGCGTGCCGTCACCGGCCACGGTGGAGCGCAGCCACGGTGCGACGGCGGACTTCATGGTGACCATGATCGAGTCGCGCATCTTCGCATCGAGCAGCGCCGCGCTTTTCAACTCGGATTCGAGCATCGGCGACAGTTCCTCCAGGATGCCGATCGCGTTGATCCAGCTCGGCTGCTCGGTGTCGTCCTCGTCGTCGGGGCTCAAGCGGCCAACGGCGGCTCGCGTCCAGGTGATGCCGCGTTGACCGGTCGCTCGCAGCAGCGCCGCCAGCGGGGCGAGGGAGACGTTCTCCCAGAACGGATCGCCGCTACCGCCGCCCTTGTTGCCGCCACCGGCTCCGGCGGCACCGGACTGCATGAGGATGCTCGCGAGGTCCATGGCGTCGTCGTCCGTGCGGATGAGCGCGGTCGGGTCGACGACGACCTTCTCGGCCCCGGGCGGCAGGGCGTCGTCGGGCACCTCGCCCGAGAGGTCCAGGACGTACGTGTGTCGACCACCGGCCCACTCGTGCCGCTGCTCCAGGCAGAGGTCGATGAGGTCGGGCTTCGAGGAGACGGCGACGACCGGTCCCTGCCACATGAGGATGCCCGGGCCGAGGACACGCCTGGACTTGCCGACGCCGGAGGGCCCGCTCACAAGCAGGTGTGGCGCGGTTTCGGCGGGCTTGCCGTCGATGAAGCCGCCGAACGGGGTCGGCGGCGGGGTGTACGTGGTGCTGCCGAAGAGAGCCACGGCTACTCCTTCTGGTGCGGTTCGTCCTTGTTGTGCCACCGGTTGGCTGTAGCGGTTTTGCCGCCTTTGGATCTGCTCTCGCGGAAGCTCGCGGTCTCCTGTTCGATGACGGCTTCCAGCTCCTCGTTGCCGAGCTTGCCCAGGCCGTAGACCAGCAGTGCTCTGCCGAGTACGCCGTGCGGGATGTTCGCCTCGGCAGCGGCGACTCGTAGCCGTTGGGCCTGGTCGTCTGTCAGGGAGATGGCGAGCCTCGTCGCTGTCATTTCGTGGGCCTCCTGGTAGCTCAATAGCACTAGATCGGGTGTTATACCCAAGCGTACTTCCACGGCACTTCACTCCTTTCATAGCTTTGTAGCACATGCTATCATGTTAGGCACGAGCTTCGATCGAAGGAGGACCCCATGGGTAAGTACGTTCTTGGCCTGATCGCCGTCCTGGTGCTGCTTGGCGGCACCTTCTTCCTCGGCTACACGGCGGGCATCAGCTCTGACGGCGGTCGTGTCTGCGAGATGGACCCTCAGACCGGCCAGGCCACGGACAAGAGCGTGTGCATCGTCGACGGCGTGCGCTACGTCCCCGAGGACAGCCAGACCGATGAGTGAGCACCGCTGGGAGCGGGAACGAGCGGCCTGGGTTCTCGCCCGTGCCGGGCATCGCCCGGGCGCTCGTCGTCGTGGCGAGAAGCTCGCCGTCGTCGCCCGGCGGAACGACCGCTACGAAGCAGGTGCCGGTGACGCCGGATTCGCTGAGGTCACGACCAGACCGCTCCTGTACCGGGCGATCTTCCGCGAGGAAGGCGCAGCGAACACGGCGGGCTGGGCGTTGCTGGCCCTCATCGGCGTCGTGGTCGTCGCGGTGCTCGCGGGACCGGCGCTGATCATCAGCCGTGCCGCGTACGGCACCTGGTGGGTGATGGTCCGCAAGTGGGGCCGCATGATGCCCGGTCCGTACCTGCTCATCGCTGCTGTGCTCGGCGTAGTGGCGTGGTTGGTGCTGTCGACGACGGGATTGGAGGGCGGTGCCCTCCTCGCGGCGCGATACGTCGCGTTCCAGGTGGTCGGCGGCGTCGCGTGGGCGGCATGGCTGGTCCGCGCGAACGGCTGGGCGGCCGTGGCACGCAAGGAGAAGCAGTCGAAGCAGCGCATCGCTCCGATCGTCGTCGAGACCGAGGCACCGGCCGTGCCCGTCGAGGTCGACAACCCAGGGCACCAGGAGCGCGACGACGAGCCGGTGGGCATTGCGCCGATCGTCATCGAAGTGGAGACCGAGGTCGGGCACGAGCCCGAGCACAAGGAAGGAGCCTGATCATGGCGAAGGGTAAGAGCAAGGGCGGCCAGGTCGTCGTCAACATCGAGCAGAACAACCGCATCTACCAGATCATCGCCACGCTGCTGCTGTGCGGCGCGATCGGCATGGTCGCGTACGCGCTGGCCAAGAACGGCTGGCTGGAGATCGCCGCGACCATGCTCACGATGTTCCTCGTGCAGCTGACCACACTGCTGTTCAAGAACGGCATCATCGGGCTCCCCGAGAAGCAGGACGACTCGGCATTCAAGGGCACGAAGGGTCTGCTGCGCACGATGGCTGCGGACTTCCGCGAGTGGCAGGCACGGTCACCGATCTGGCGCCTGGCGGCCCTGGCGACCGGCTACACGCTCGCGTTCATGCTCGCGCGCGCGGGTATCAGCTGGGCACTGACGATCTTCACCAATGTGTGGATCGCGGGCGCGGCGGCGGCTTTCCTCGCCTCCCTGATCATCTTCCCCTCGCTGATCGGAAACGCCACGAAGTTCCTCGCGAGCAGGGCGACCGAGGGCAAGAAGCGCGAGCAGAGCGTCGAGGACGAGGAGAAGGAGGTCGTCACGAAGACCTTCGACCTGGACCAGGAGTAACCCCAGTAAGTTGCCGCGAAGGCGACCTACCGACGGAAGACCGGCACCGCCGGGTGGAGAGAGGAGACCAGCATGGCGAAGCAGACGAAGGCACAGCGGATCGAGGAGAAGGTCGCGGGCGGTCTGTCGCACATCGAGGCGGAGATCGAGGTCGAGCAGGAGGACGCCGCTGCTCGTATCGCTCGGCTGCGGCAGCGGCAGGAGAAGGAGGACTCGAAGGTCCGCGAGATCGTCGTCGACCTCCTGGAGGAGGAGCACTCGGAAGTCTTCGAGCGCCTCCAGGCCAAGGCACGGGAGCGGCTGGCCGGTGAGGCGCAGCGTCGTCGGGAGCGCGCGAAGCGGGCGACTCGTTCGTCCGAGCCCACGCCGCCGAGCGGCGGGGTTGCCGAGCAGTCGGCGTTCTCCACCGAGACGTGAGGCCGGTGGTCAGGAGGGGTCGAGGGGAGGGCGCAGCCCTCCCCCGCAAGCGCCTTTGAGGAAGACGAGCGCCAGCGATGTCTGACGAAAAGGTTGCTTGCACCTCATGTGTCTGGGTGACCGGGCAGAGCAGGCATTTGAAGTACGACGACGAAGGAGAAGGGATTCACATGGCAAGCAACAACCCAGACACGCGGCCGCCGAGTAAGAGTGAGCGACTCACCGTGCGGTTCGACGAAGGAGAACTCGGAGGTGTGAGGCGGCGAGCCCTTGCGATGGGGGTCGCTTCGTCGGCACTGGTGCGTGCATCCGTCCTCGATGTCGTCGAGGCCGGGGTCGTGCCGACGGCGATCGCGGCAGCGATCGCTGACCCCGAAGGGGTCTCTGCGGACTCTCCTGCTCTGCGAGAGCTGCGCGTCGAAGTGAACCGTATCGGCGTGAACTTCAACCAGTTGGTGCGCAAGGTGCACAGCGACGGCGCTACCACGCTCGGCAGCCCGACGGCGCTGGCGGTGCTCGCTCAGCTGACGGACGTGCTGCGCCGCGTCGAGGAGCAGCTGGGCGGGACGAGGCGGGCGGCATGAGCGTCACCAACTCCAAGCGCATCGCCAAGACCCGGCCCAAGGTCGAGTACGAGCTGTACGGGGCGAAGGGCACCGAGAAGTACCGGCGCAACAAGACCGAGGGCACCGACCGCGTGGCTGCACTGCGCGTGGACGCCGAGAGCCCCGAGGAGTTCGTCGAGCGCGCCGAGGCACTCGCGACGGCGCATGGCCGCCGGATCGAGGCCCGGTCGCTCATCCAGAGCTTCGAGAGCAGCGAGTTCGACCCGAACGATCCCGAGGCCGTGCAGACGGTCAACGACCTGGGCTACGAGTTCGCGAAGAAGCTGCACCCCAACAGCGACGTGCTGGTGATCACGCACGTCGACGGTGCGGGCGGTCACCCGCACAACCACATCACGGTCATCAACCACGACAACGTCACCGGCCGTGCGCTCCAGGGCAACAACATGCACTGGCACGTGGCGAAGCAGAACGACGAGCTGATGCGTGACTACGGGCTGCGCGTGGCCGAGCGCGGTTCACGCAACGTGGACCAGCGCTCGCTGTGGGAGCACCGCCGCGAGGGCGAGGCCGTCTCGGAGTTCGACCGCCAGCTCGGCGACCAGATCGAGGAGTCGCTGGCTGACCGTCGCTCGGTCGACCTCGCAAGCTACCGGCGGGTGCTCGCGGAGAAGGGCATCGAGCTGGACGAGAAGGTCCACACGATCAAGGGCAGTGCCGACGGCTCGACCCAGGACCGGGAGTCGATCGGGTGGACCTACAAGGCCCTCGACACCACCGGTGAGAAGCCGAGGAAGCGGCGCAGGAAGGCGTCGTCGCTGTCCGAGGAGTTCACACACGACGGTGCGCAAGAGCTCTTCAAGTACAACCAGGAAAGGACGGTGCGCCATGAGCGCCAAGGACAGGATCGAGCAGCAGGAGAGGGAGGAGTCGCTCTCGGAGATGTCCGCATTGGTCGAGCAGCTGCGCAACGAGCGGCAGGAGGACAGGCGCGTACTGGCTCAGCTGATCGAGTCCCAGAACACCCTCACGTCGATGGTGGAGGAGCTCTCGACGTCGATGAACTCCGGCGCAAGCTCGAACGGGCCCGACGCGACGCTGAAGCTCGGCGGGGTGAAGAAGCGCCTCACGAGCCTGGAGGAAGCCGTGACCGCGCTCGGCGCGAGTCTGGCGAGCAGCGAGACCGTGCGGCTCGCCGACGGAAGCTCCTTGAAGAAGTCGGACGTGGAAGCCCTCGCCTTGATGGAGAAGACCGCAGCGCAGATCGCGGACCTTCGCTCTAGCCTGCTGAGGGAGATGGCGACGAAGGCGCGGCTGCGGATCGACGAAGACAAGCTCATTGCTGGGCTCGCGTCCAAGCTGGAGACCGGGCTCGGACCACAGATCACCGACAGTATGCAGCGCGTGGAAGAGGTCGTGCGCGCCCACGAACGCCGCCTCGACGCGCTCGGCGAGAAGAAGGTGACCGAGATGAAGGAGACCCTCCAGGAAGCCACCAAGGGTCTGGAGAGGGCCGAGAAGACCGCCGCTCAGCTCAAGGGCGCTCTGACGTGGGCAGGGGTCGGGAAGGTCGCCGTGGCGCTGCTGCCGCTGGCACTCGTGGGGCTCGCCGTGGCGGTGCTCCTCGGCATCGGTGGCCAGCTGTTCGGCGTCGGACCGGTCTTCGGGTGGGCTTGGGCGTCGTTCGCGGCAGCGGAGGCGTGGTGGCTGAAGTTGATCATCGCTCTTGCCACGGTCTCCGGTGCGCTCGGCGTGTGCTGGGCCGTCTACCGGCTCGGCAGGAAGCTGGCTGAGGTCTATCGCGGATGGTGAGCCGGGCGCGACGAGGAAAAGAACAACCCCGCAGCCGGGTGGCTGCGGGGTTGTTTCTCTCGTGGGGTCGTCGGATCAGTCCTTGATCCAGTTGCCGGAGCTGTCGCGCGTCCAGTCGCCGGTGTCCGTCGAGGCGACTGAGACGCTGCCGTCGGTCATGACGGCGAGGTTCGCTGTCGCGAAGTCCTTGTAGATCTCGTGCGAGTCGCTGATGGAGTTGCGTGTTCCGGGGTAGCTGAAGCCGAGCGTGATGTCGGCGTCGTCGTCGTGCGGTGAGGAGGCGCAGTCGGCGACTTGGACGATCTGCGAACCGTCGTCGGCGGCGTAGATGCCCTCCTCCGGGGCCGCTTCATCGAGTTCGTCGAGCGTGGCGATCTCGCCCCGGTACAGAGTGGCGTGGGCGACCTTTTGCCCATCAGTGTCGTTTTCGTGGTTCTCCAGCGTGTCGTAGAAGTCGAGGAGCGCAGTTCTCGCGTCGTCCGAGACGAACTCGACGCTGATGTCCACGGCGCAGTACTCGGCCGTTTGCAGCTCGTGAGAGGAGACGGTGAAGCTCTCGACCACAACGCTGCTGGCCTCCTCGCCCGCCGCCTGCTTGAGGTCGTCAGGAAGGACCACGGTGAGCTGCTCGCCCTTCCCCACGGGCTCCATGCCGTTGAGCGGGAAGTCGTAGATGGTGGCCGACTGCTCCTGCGAGGGCTTGCCCTCGTTCGAGCCGGAACCGTTCGCGCCCTCTCCCGTGGGCGAGGACGAACAGCCGGCCAGCATCAGCGCGGTGACGGCCGTAGCTGTGGTGAGGGCGGTGGGCAGGGTCTTGCGGCGTGGCATACAGGCTCTCTTTCTCGTCTCTGGTCTGGTGTTCCCCTCGAACGGGCACAGGTCTACCGGGTATCAGAATACCCTGGTATAGGGCAGGAATCAGGCTGACTGTAGAAAGAGTGCCTAAAGATGAACGCCCCGATGCGGAGCGAGTCGACCTCCCCGTCCTCGCCCGTCCCCTCCAGGAGTACGTGGGACGCAACCTGCGCGCCTACCGGAAGCACAAGGGCATGACGCAAGAGACGGCGGCCGAGCTGCTCGGCTTCGACGTCCGTTACCTCAGGCGCATCGAGACAGGCCAGATGAACCTCCAGCTCCAGACGATCGACCACATCGCCCGGACCCTGGAGGTCGACCCGCTGGAGTTCCTCACCGGCGGCCCCTGGGACGAGGACGGCGTCACGGGTCAGAGCTGATCCCGAGCTCCTCGTCGCTGTCGTAGTACCCGAGCAGGTCCCGCTGATCGCGGATCAGCTCGACCGTCGCCCGGTGCAGCGCCAGCAGGTCGTGTAGGCGCGCCTCCTCGTCAGAAAGCTCAGAGCAGCCCCGCCACCAGCTGAACGCCAGGGCATGGCTGCTCGCGTTGGACTTTGCACTCATGCTTCTCCCCTCCTCCGGGCTCGGATGGCACGCATGTCCACCACCTCTGCGATCGACAGCGGTCCGTGCTCCGGGCAGTAGTAGACCCGGCTCACGCTCATGTCCTCTCCCATAACGAGCACCCGCTTCGCGATGCTCGGCATGTCGCACTGCACGCACACGCGCAGCTCCCACTGGTCATCAGTCATCAGTGCGGCTCCTTCCAGTCACAGGTTGCGGAAGACGAACACGCCGCCTCCCGGCGCGTCCTCGACCGTGTAGTCGAACGCGAGGTCCCGGGTCCACGCTGCCCAGTCGAAGTACCGAGCAACGTCTTCGGGAACTCCCGACAGGAGGCCCGTACCGTCGGCCAACTCCTCCGCGTACTCGCGGAACGACTCCCACTCGCCGCAGTAGCGGTCCTCGAAGTCCGGAATGCTCGGCAGGTCACCGGTTCCCTCAGCTACGTAGTCACCGCTCCTCACCCACGCGCACAACGCCTCGCGCTGGTGCTCCGGGACCGATGCCAGGGCGCTACCCCACTCAGCAGCCTCGTGCGGGCATATCTCGCCGCGTACGGGCAGGTTCTCATGGTCGAAGCACCACAGCTCCTCGCAACCGGCGCGGGTACCGCCTGCGCCCCGGTGCACGTCGGTCAGGGTGACCTCGTCGGCATCGGCCGCGTCGAACCACTCGCCGACGAGGCGTCCGGAGTTGTAGCAGTACAGGCAGCCGACCCACACGCGTGGCGTGCTGCCCAGGGTGTCCGTGTCCATAGGTCTCCTCCTCGATTCGAGGAGAACGGCGAACGCGACAGGCAGTCAGGCTCTGATGAAATGACGCGCTTACGCCGCATCAACCGCTCTCAGAAGACCTCCCGGGTCCGCCCACGGCGGGCCCACGTTCACCCCAGGTCCTCAGACGGCACCGGTACGACTCTGCCGCACTACCTGGAAGGAAACTGCGCCTGGAAGTCGGGAGACGCCATCACCTTCAACCCAACACGACGCGCAGTGGATGCGACTGCCTTATCGTCGGTGACGATCACCCATGTGCTGGGGAAGAGGGTCGCGTTCTCGTGCGCCTGCTCCTCCAGCGCGGCTGCGATCATGACGGGGTCTGCCGCGCCCTTGTTCGCGTAGAGGTCAACCAGAGTGGTGTCGCCTGGGTCGACTGCCGACATGACCTCCTTCAAGCGCCGCAATACCGCTGCTGTCGTCGGCAACTCCGCGTCTGCTACCGACTCCTCCACGTAGGCACGAGCCTCGTAGAGCACCTCGCTCGAAACACGACAGTTCTCACTGAAGAACTCGCTGGCACGTTGCGCGGGAGTGAGCTTCGAGAGGACGTTGTTGTCAACGAGATACCATCGTTCGTTCACGTGAGCGCGCTCCGAAACTCCGGGATGTCGGTGATCTTGATCTTGTTGGCGCAAGCGACCTGACAGAACTCTCTGGGAGTGAGTCGATCGCTGTCGAGGGCATCGAGCATGCGGACAGAGAACTCACGTCCGTTGTACTTGCGGACCGCGTTGACCGGTTTCGGACTCCGGGCTTCCCTCTTGGGACGCGAAGCGAACGCTTTCCCGAGCTCGGCGAGTAGATAGTTGGCAGTGTCTCGGTCGAGAATGTTGAGGTGAGCGGCTCGAACAACGATCGCGCTAGGCGTCACTTTGAACTTCTCGCCCACCTCGGTGATTTCATCCAGCGACGACAGCGACGCGGCGCGGAGCAAAGGGCTGGGCATCAGCATTTCAGCAACGATGCTGTATTCCTGTCGTGGAGTCGCCGTGATGGACCGCGCATCCATGGTGACTGGCATAAATACTCGTCGAGCCACGAGGACAGCGAGTAACGCAAGTGTGAAGACCTGGCGCCCTGCGGGTTCTTCCGCTTCGCCGTGGGACCCTCCTGTCAGGAAGACGTACGGCACCTTGGCATCCTTGACGGTAAGCCCACTGAATTTGGCTTTGCTCAAAGTCTGGGGCATGAAACCGTTGACGCTACGTGAGACCAGGATGTGGGCAGCCTCGAGATGAGTGATCAGAAGTTCCACTGCGGCTTCCTTGGACCTCGCCGCGTGAATGGTGGCCGTCGTGAGCCCCAAGGCGGACAAGAGTGCGTGCGCGTCACGCTGGGGTGACCCCCTGGACTTCTTGAGCATCCCGACTATTGGATTGCGCCCCAATGACGGATCGAACTTCTTGACAAGTTCCTGCTTCCGCGTCAGGTCCTTCACGATCAGTTCGATGTCAGCCAGGTCGACGGCGGCTCGCGAGTTGAGTGAATAGGTCCCCTTCTTGACACCTTGGAGCAGCTTCTGGGTCTTGAGTTCGACCTGTGCTGCGGCGACAGGCTTCGGCGCGAAGAACAGCGGGTAGGGAATGTGGGCCTTACGCGCGAGTTTCAGGAGCTCGCTGAACGCAATTTCTCCGGTTTCCATTGCGGCCGTATAGCCCTTGTAACTGCGGACCGACGAGTTGTCGAAGAGTAACTCGAACACCTCGGCATCGATGTCGATGGTCTCGCCGCCGAGCGTAATGACCATAGGCATAGAGACCTCCGTGTTCTCAGCGGTTGCCCTTGCTTCGGTTGTGGGGCACACAGAGCATCTCGCAGTTGGCCAGGCTGGTGTCGCCGCCTCGGGACCAGGCCGCGACGTGATCGGCCTCCATCTCCTTCTGCTTGTAGATGCGCGTCTTGTTGGCGTTGCTCCCCTGTGCGCACAGCGGGCAGTTCGAGACACCAGCGGCCTGGGCCTTCTTGGTCTGCTGGGCGTATGCCTGCTTCTTCGTGGAAGGCTCGAAGAGGCGCACGTCGAGCAGACGGGTGTCTTCCTTGCCGCCGAGCAGGTACTCGTAGATGCCCTTGGGGTTCTTCACGGCCGGGTCGGCCAGCAGCTCCTGGAGGTCGGCGTCGATCTCGTCGGCCTTGTAGGACCTGTGGTGGTAGGTCTCGTAGAGCGCACCCCAGTCGAGGCCGCGCATGGCCTTGTCCGGTGGTGCGATGAACACTGCGTCGATCCAGTCGATCACCGTGGTGAAGTACGTCTTCAGCTCATTGATCCCGGAGTCCTGGCGGTGGGCCGCCATGTAGCCGTCGATGCTCTGGTCCTTCGAGCTAGCCACCCAGCCGAGGGCGACTTCAAGCACCTCCTGCCGCTTGGGGTCGCCCTTGACGAAGTGGGCCCACTTCTGCTGGAGGGCGCTCTGGGAGTTCGAGAACTCGGCCTTGGCGGCGGTGACGAACGGGCCGGAGTAGATCGCGTTGCGCAGCTCCTGCCTGTTGAGTGGCACCCCGGCGATGTTGATCGTCTGGAACCACTCCTTAATCTCGGTCTCAGTGCCCGAGCACACGTAGATCAGCAGTTGGCTGTCTGTGATCTTCTTCTGCAAGGCTGGGTCGAGCGAGGAGAACGTCTGCTCGCGACCGTCGCGGACGATAGCGAACTTGCCGGTGACGAAACGTCCGACGCTGGTAATGCGCTGCTGGCCGTCGAGCACCTCCAGGTGCGGGCCGTCGGCAACCCCGTTGTCGACGAAGTAGATCAGACCCAACGGGTAGCCCTTGAGAAGGGAGTCGATGACGGCAACATCTTTCTTGCCGTCGCCGTAGATGTAGTGGCGCTGGTACTCAGGCTGGATAACCAGGTCGCCGTCGAGGCCGAACAAGCCCTTGCCTTCGAGCTCGTTGTAGACGAAGCCCTTAGTGACCTCGGCCACCGTGTACTGCTGGAGGTCGGTATCCATGGGTCAGTCCTTCTTCCGGATAAGCACGCGCTGGTACTTGGCAACGTCGTTGACGTAGGGCCGGTGATGGCCTTCCTTGTACGCGATCTTCACCTCGGCGGGCACTTGGCCATAGGCGCTCATTCCTATCAACTCATACTGCTCCGGGTTGTGCTTGTCGAGGAACGATATCGGGACACCCATGACACCGTCGTAGTCGGCGGGAATGGCGTCTACAAAGGGGATCTCGATGGCGTCGAAGTTGTCGTAGCGGGCATACCCTTTGCCCCGCACACCCTTGTGCCGGCTGAACTTCAAGTTATCGGCCAAGCTCATTAACTGGAGGGGTTCGTGACGACGGCCGTGCTCGATGTTGGTGAACCAGCACGAGTTGCCGAGTCGCGTGTAGTCCTGACGACCGTCGGAGGGGTACCCGAGTCGCTCGGCCTTCGCTCGGTCCGCCGCCTTCACGGGTGCCCCCTTCGGTATCCCGAAGACCATGTCGCTGCTGTTGCCCGTCGCCCCCTTCCAGAGGCAATTCTCGCGAATGAGCGGGAAAATCTCGCGATATGTGATGGCGTTGCTGCTGCCGATGACTGAGAACTCGACGCCACCGGCCATGAGCCAGTCGACGAAGGCTCTGAAGAGACTGAACGGAGGGTTGGTGATGACCATGTCGGCCTCGTTGCGCAGTGCGGTGACCTCGGCCGAGCGGAAGTCGCCGTCGCCGTCGAGGTACGCCCACTTTAGGTCGTCGATGTCGACGCGCCCGTCACCGGAGACGTCCTCGGGAGTCAGGGTGAACACTCGCCCGCGCTCCAAAGACTTGTCCTCGTCGTACCCGGGGTCCTCGGTCTCGAACAGCGTGGGAGTATAGAAGGCAGCCCCGGCGTTGCTGTTGGGTGCGTAGGACGTGGAGATCAGCTTCTTGAGACCGAAGTCGGTGAAGTGAAGGGCGAAGAACTTGGTGAAGTTCGACCACTCGGGATCGTCGCAGGGCAGCAGGATGACCTTGCCTCGGAACACGTCAGGGTCGTACTCTAGGTAGGCATTCATCTCGCGTTCGACTGATGCCCACACGGTGTAGTACTCGTCGTTGGCCTCCCAGCGCGCTGAGTTTAGGTTCCTGTTCGCCATGCGTCTCCTTCTCCTCGTCCTTCAACTGACAAGGCTATCCGTTACTACTACAGAGTTCGTGAGAGGCGCTATCGCGAGCCACAGGCCTCAGCGATAACGGGAAGGTAGCGGCGGACCTGGTCTCGGTCGCTCTCCTTCTCCGCCTCGGAGAGGTCCATGTACGGCGTCGCGATCTGGTGCTCCCATCGGGCCACCAAGTCCGCGGGAATGACCAGGGAGCCGTCCTCAAGTCGCTCGCACTGGTCATGGACATAGCGCTGCCAATGGGCCCACCGCTCGTGCTCGATGCTGGCGAGCCGGTCGATCAGGTCGGAGTGTTCTAGGGCTTCACTCGCTCCACGCTCAACGTCCATCAGATGAGGTCCTTGTCTACGAGATTCCAGTAATGCTGTCCCAACACCGTCAGCTCGCACGCCTTGGACTGCATCGCTGCGTGCCACATGTGCGGTGCGTCAACAGGTCGCACGAGGTTGACCTTCATCAGATCCTGCAACACGGCGAAGTCGGCGTTCTTTGCCGAGTCAGGCGGTGGGGTCCCGTCGGGCTCCGCGCCACTACGTTCCGGCTCGTAAGATGGGTCGAGGCGTAGCTGCGTAGACGGGTGCTCGAACAGGCTTGTGAGCTTCTGGAGGTCGGAGAGCTGGATCGGCGCATCCGCCTTCCTCAACGAGACGAACCGCTCGACGTTCGTCTTGAAGACAGGTCGCTGGTTCCAGGGCCCCAGGGACTGGTCGATGTGTGCGTAGACGCTGCCGGGCGTAATGTCACCAACAAGGTTGGCCGCTGCACCGTTCAGCGCATCCACCAGAAGGTTGGTGAACACTCCTGACCCACCGGACTCCATGGCGTACTGGTCAGCAGTTGACGCCGTCAGGATTGTCACCCCGTCCTTGATCTCAGCGACCGAGGGTGAGGTCGAGCTGTCGCCTGCGACGCCGCCGTGGCAGCAATCCAAGATGATGATCTTGTTCTTGGACGGAGACTTGCTGGCGAATGTCATGACCTCGCTGAGCGCGAGGCCGTCGTGGCCGCTCTCGCAGTCGCTGGCACATAGGAAGCCGCCGACGCTGTCGATGTAGCCGTGGCCCGAGAAATAGAAGAGCGAGATATCTGCGTTGTCACGGAACAGTTCCTCCACCGCCTCCCGGAGTTCGGTGCGGGAGATGGCGGTCTCCGGGCCAGCGGCTGCCATTAACTTGGGCTGCACAAAGTTCACAGTGCCGTCTGCGTGGCGTGAGAGGATGTTCTTGACGCTGTGGGCGTCGTTTACCGCACCCCGCAGTGAGCCGATCTTGTCGTAGTGGTCGATGCCGACGATGAGGGCTTTGTGCATGGTCACAGGGAGTCGATGAACGCGGCGATGTTTGCGTCGGTCCAGGGGTACGTGGTGACGCCCGACAGATTGGTGCGGTCGCTGCTGTACGCCCAGATACCACGGATCGGCTTGCCCTCTTCCTTAGCGCACTGGATCTCCCACTTCTGGCCGGTGGAGGTGAGCGAGTTCTTGCTGACCAGGACGATCACGCCGTGCGATCGCTTGATGCGCGTGCGCACCTTCTCCTTCCACTCCGACTGGTAGGGCTCTTTGACGGACATGTCGATGAACTCGTAGGGCGAGCGCGGGTGCAGCGACTGCCCCTTGAGGAAGTCGCGCTGGCGCTCGTCCTCGATGGCGAACGCGATGAAGATGGTCTTGGTCATGATGTGCCTCCTGATAAGTTCGGTGGGCCGTCTGCCGCCCGTGACTCAAGCCTATAGACGACCACTGACAAAGTCGGGCTCGGAACCCGTGGTGGGTGCGTCTAGGTCGTCGCAACAGGATTCTCGTTGGCGCCACCAAAGTCGATGCCGACACTGGCCGGATTGAACTTCTTCCGCCCCCGCGTCTGCGGGTGGAGCGTGACGCGCACCAGGGCTTCGATGGTGGCGCGCTGGACGTTGAGGTCGGCGTCTAGGAACGCCTGTGCGGGGTCGTCGCTGCCCAGGATCGGCAGATTCGCGATGCCGCGCGGCAGGGTCCTGATCTCGGCCTCCAGCCGGGCGATGGCCTCCTTGGCGCGGGTGCGGTTGCGCTTGAGGTCGGCCGCTTCAAGGAGACCGGCGTCGTAGTCGTGCTCTGCGCGCGCGATCCGCCCGCGCTGCTCATCGATCTCGGCTTGCAGACCGGTAAGCCGGGGCGAGTCGGTAGCCGCGACGGAGCGAAGCGCATCAGGCTGACGGAGTCGCTCCGCGACGACGCCGCGCACCAGCTCGTCGATGGGGCCACCGGTGCGGCTCATGCAGGCTTGTTTGCAGCGATACCCGCGCGACCAGCCCCGCATGAATGAGCCGCATACCCCGCACACGTAGAGGCCGCTGCCCAGGTGGCGGCGGTGGGTGCCAACACGGTTGGTAACCCGCGAGTCGTCATCGAGCTTGAGCTGTACCCGCTGCCACAGGTCCTCCGAGACGAGGGGCGTCCACTTGCCCTTGACCGGCAGGCCGTCCTCACCCTTGACGACGAACTCCCGCCAGTCCCTGCGCCTGCCGCGAGGTCGTTCGCCGTTGGCGAGCCGGGACTGGTTGTCGGCCACCGTTGCCCGGCGATCCCTGACGTCGGTGTAGACCGAATAGCCCGCGTAGCGTGGGTTCCGCAGGATGCCCAGCACCGTGCTCTCCGCCCACGGCCGGTCGTCGGGAACAGGCTTGGCCGGGAGGTCCTCGGCGGCACGCTTCTCGTTGCGCTCAATGGTCAGGGTGCGGGAATGATTGGGCAACTTCGGCACGCCCTTGACCTGGTCGGCCTTGCGGTCGTCCTCCTCCTGCATGCCCGACAGCGCCCGGGCGATTCCCCGCAGGGATGCGCCCCGGTCGAAGGTGTCGTAGATCGCGCGGACAGCCTTGGCTTCCTTGCGGACCACGTTGCCGTCCGTGGAATAGCCCAGGGGTCTAACGCCCTTCGGGACTCGGCCCTCGCTGGCCCGCTGGACGTGGGCACGCGACTGGCGCGCGGACTTCCGCTCCACCTCACCCCTGGCGACAGCGGCCTTGATGCGGGCGAACAAGCGTCCACCGTCGGTCGACAGGTCCGCGTCCCCGTTGGCCGTCACCAGGGCCAGCCCCCGGGTCTCGGCCCGGTCGATCCAGTCTTCAAGCTGACGGGGCTGCCGAGTCAGGCGGTCGAGGTCGTAGCAGACGATGGCGGAGAACCGGCCCGCTTCGTAGTCGGCGACCATCCGGTCGTAGGCGGGCCGCTTCTTGGTCTTGTCCGTTGCCGACTTGCTCTGGTCGACGTAGGTCTCGACGACCTCCCAGCGACGGAACCGGGCCAGCGCCTCGCAGTCCTGACGCTGGCGCTCGATGGCGAGGCCGTCCATCTCGCGGTCCTGGCTGATGCGCAGGTAGATGGCGGCGCGAACGGGCTGAGCGGCGTCGACAGAGGCTGCTGAGTTCATGCCTCCAGTCTACCGCTTAGATGCACTTCCGCTGCGGAACTCCACCACGTCGCCGTCCTGCATGACGTAGTCCTTGCCCTCGAGGCGCATCTTGCCCGCAGCCTTGGCAGCGTTCTCGGAGCCGGCGGCGACCAGGTCGTCGAAGCTGACCACCTGGGCCTTGATGAACCCCTTCTGGAAGTCGGTGTGGATCACGCCTGCGGCCTCGGGGGCCGTGGCGCCCTTCCTGATCGTCCAACCGCGGGCTTCCTTGGGGCCGGCCGTGAGGTAGCTCTGCAAGCCGAGGGTGTCGTAGCCGACGCGGGCGAGCACATCGAGGCCGGGCTCTCCGACGCCCATCTCGGCGAGGAAGTCGCGGGCCTCGTCCTCCTCCATCTCGACGAGCTCCGATTCGAACTTCGCGTCGAGGAAGATGGCCTCCGCCGGGGCGACGAGGTCGCGCATCCGCTGCTTGAGGTCCTCATCGCCCAGCTCGTCCTGGTCGCAGTTGAAGACGTAGAGGTAGGGCTTGGCGGTGAGCAGGTGGAGTTCGTAGAGCTCATCGGCGTCGACGCCGGCGGCACGCACACCCTTACCGGATTCCAGCGCCTCCTTAGCGGCCAGAAACGCCTGGAGCTTCGGCTGCATCTCCTTCTTGATGCGCGCTTCCTTCTCCACGCGGGGAATCGCCTTCTCGACGGTGGCCAGATCGGCCAGGATCAGTTCGGTGGTGATGGTGTCGATGTCATTGGCCGGATCGACCTTCCCGTCGACGTGCGTGACGTCGACGTCCTCGAACACCCGGGTCACCTGGCAGATCGCGTCAGCCTCACGGATGTTGGCGAGGAACGCGTTGCCCATGCCTTCGCCCTGCGAGGCGCCCTTCACGATGCCGGCGATATCAACGAAGCTCACCGTCGCCGGGATGATCTTCTCGGAGCCGTAGATCTTGGCGAGCACGGGGAGCCGCTCGTCGGGCACCCCCACGACGCCGACATTGGGCTCGATCGTCGCGAACGGGTAGTTCGCCGCGAGCACCTCCGCGCGGGTCAATGCGTTGAACAGGGTCGACTTGCCGGCGTTGGGAAGACCAACGATTCCAATAGTGAGTGCCACGAGAAAGGAGTGTAGCCGTCAAGCCCCGAGACGCCTTCCTCAGCGTCGCTCACCTTCGGCCGCGACGGTGGCGCGCCTTGAGCCGGACGCCATCATGCAGCTGCTGCGGCCAGCCGGGATTCGCCACCGCGGTAGCCCTTAACCCTGCCGAATCGATCCGGCGCCTCGTTCCACTCCTCACGCAACCGCACGATGCCATCATGACTACGGCCGATGAAGTTCCACCACATCACCACGTGCTCGTCGAACGACTCGCCGCCCAACAGCGGGCTCTCGGTACCGATCGGCGGCTCATCGTCGAGACCCCATAGTGGGCGATGCCGTAATCCGACGTGGTGAGGTTGACCTCGCCGGGCCACCGAGACCCCCGGTTCATATTTTGAGCACAGTTGCGTAGCGTTAATCGACGAGGTTAGGCTTACCTAAGTCGCGACACGACACCTACTACGGAAAGATCCCGATGAAACAGACCCTGCGCATCCTCGCCGCCACCGCGGCTGCAGGCGCCCTCGCGCTCACCGCGTGCGGCAACCCCGATACAGAACCCGGCACCGACGGCGCCACCTCCCCCGCCGCCGAAGCCATCTCCGTCGACCACACTCAGGGCACCGTCGAGCTCAACGGCCCGGCCAGCAAGATCGTCGTCCTCGACTGGGGCAGCCTCGACACGCTCGGCGCCCTCGGCGTCGCGGAATCCGTCGTCGGCGTGCCCAAGGCCACCAACGTGCCGGAGGCCGTCAGCGCCTACGCCGGCGACAACACCACCGACGTCGGCACCCTCCAGGAGCCCAACTTCGAGGCCATCGCCGCCCTGCAGCCCGATCTCATCGTGGCCGGCTTCCGCTCCGCCAAGCACGTGCCCGAGCTGAACAAGATCGCCCCCACCGTCGACATCACCTACGACTACGCCGAGGGCTTCTACGACGGCGTCGCCTACGCCACTGAGATCCTCGCCGAGGCGACCGGCACCGAGGAGAAGGCCGAGACTGAGCTCAAGGAACTCGAGGACGCCATCGCTGCGGCCAAGGGCAAGGTCCCCACGGACAAGAACGCCATGGTGCTGATGACCTCCGGCGGCAAGGTCTCGGTGCACGGCACCCAGTCGCGCTACAACGCCATCTTCGATGATCTGGGCTTCGAGCCCACGATCTCCGACGTCGAGGCTGAGGCCCACGGCGACGCCATCTCCTTCGAAGCCATCCAGCAGGCCAACCCCGATCTGCTGTTCGTGGTGGACCGCGACGCCGCCATCGGCGAGGAGGGCACCGCGGCCGAGCAGGTGCTCGACAACGAACTGATGGCCACCACCACCGCCTGGAAGAACCAGGACATCGTCTACCTCGATGGCCAGCGCTGGTACATCCTCATCCACGGCGTCGACAGCGCCGTCGAAATGATCAACCAGGTCGCCAACGAGCTGTGACCCTCACCGCCACGCGCGCCACGCACAAGCCCGCCGGCCGCCCCCTCTCCGGGGGGTGGGCCGGCGGGCTCGCCGCGCTGTTGGCGCTGGCAGCCGTCTCGCTGTTCGTGGGCGTGGCCGACCTCTCCCCCTGGGACTTCATCTCCGGCGGAGCAACCGAACAGCAGCGCCTCAACCTGTTCGCCTCCCGCATCCCCCGCACCGTCGCCGTCCTCCTGGCCGGCGCCTCGCTGGCGCTGTCCGGGCTGCTGATGCAGCTGCTGGTGCGCAACCGCTTCGTCGAGCCGACGACGGTGGGGACCTCCGAATCCGCCGGCGTGGGCATTCTCATCGCGGTGATGATCTTCCCCGCCGCGCCGCTGTGGGTGAAGATGCTCATCGCCGTGGTCACGGCCCTGGCCGGCACGGCCCTGTTCGTGCGCCTCATCCGTGCCCTGCCACCGCGCGCGCCCATCGTCGCCGTCCCCCTGGTGGGCATCATGCTCGCCGGCGTCATTTCCGCCGGCACCACGTTCGTCGCCTACCAGTTCGACCTGCTCCAGAGCCTCGGCATCTGGATGCAGGGCGACTTCTCCGGCGTGCTGCGCGGCCGCTACGAGCTCCTGTGGTTGCTGGCCATCGTCGGCGTGGTGCTGTGGCTGTTCGCCGACCGCTTCACCGTGGCCTCCCTCGGCGAGGAGCAGGCCACCTCGCTGGGCCTGTCCTACAAGACCACCCTCAACCTCGGCCTCGGCCTGGTGGCGGTGGCCTCCGCCGTCACGCTCGTGGTGGTGGGCGCCATCGGCTTCGTCGGCCTGATCATCCCCAACCTCATCGCGATGTGGCGCGGCGACAACCTCCGCCGCAACATCGCCTGGACCGCCCTGGCAGGCGCCGGTTTCGTGCTCATCTGCGACCTCCTCGCCCGCACCATCAACCACCCCTACGAGATCCCCGTCGGCACCATCTCCGGCGTCCTCGGTGGGGTCATCTTCCTCACGCTCCTGCTCACCGGAAGGCTGAGGACCGCCCGATGACCGCCGTCGCGTTCCACCCCGACACCAAGGCCCGACGCAGCCTCTCCCCCGGCGCTCGCCTCTGGCTGGCGCTGGCGGTGTGTGCCCTGGCCGCCGTCGCGTTTCTCACCCTCAACGCCGCAGGCGCCCTCGAATTCATCATCCCCTTCCGTGGCCGCAAACTCGCTGCGATGGCGCTGGTGGGCTGGGCCACGGGAGTGGCGACGGTGGCGTTCCAGACGGTGACCAACAACCGGCTGCTCACCCCGTCGATCCTGGGTCTCGACGCGCTGTACGCGTTCATCCAGACCGGGCTGATCTTCCTGCTGGGCGTCAGCTTCGTCTCCACCATCGGCCCCTACGCCATGTTCGCCATCATCGTGGCCATCATGCTCGCCGCGGCCATGGCGCTCACGGGCCTGCTGTTCGGGAAGAAGGGCCGCTCGGTCTATCTCGTGGTGCTGGCGGGCTTGGTGCTGGGCTCGATCCTGCGCTCGTTCTCGTCGCTGATCAGCCGCGTGCTCGACCCGACGAGCTACCTGGTGCTGCAAGGCAACCTCTTCGCCTCGTTCAACGCCGTCAACCCGGAACTCATCGGCATCGGCGGCGCCGTCGTCGCGGTGTGCAGTTGGTGGCTGTGGCGCCAGCGCAACACGCTCGACGTGCTGACGCTGGGCCGGGAGACGGCCGTGTCGCTGGGCGTCCCCTACCACCGCATCGTGCGTTCAGTGCTGCTCGTGGCGACCCTGCTGGTGTCGGTCTCGACGGCGCTGGTGGGACCCATCACGTTCCTCGGGCTCATCGTGGCGGCGGTCGCCTACCAGATCGCCGGGACGGGAAAACACGCCTACATCATGCCGATGGCCGGGCTCCTCGGAGTGGCGGTCATCGTGGCTGGGCAGGCCATCCTGGAGCAGGTGTTCGGGCTGGGCACGGTGCTGTCCGTCATCATTGAATTCGCCGGAGGCATCGCGTTCATCTGGCTCGTCATCAGGAAGGCTGCACGCTCATGATCCAGGTCAAGGACGTCACCAAGCGCTACGGCAAGTCCGTCGTCGTCGACGACGTGACGGTCTCGCTGCCCACCGGCGGCCTCACCGCCATCGTGGGCGCCAACGGAGCGGGCAAGTCCACCCTGCTGTCGATGATTGCGCGTCTGCTGGGCGCCGACGCGGGCGAGATCAGCGTCGGCAACCTCGACGTGGCGAACGCGGATTCCCGCGAGCTGGCCAAGCGGCTGGCCATCCTGCGGCAGAACAACGACGTGCAGTCGCGCCTCACCGTCACCGATCTGGTGGGCTTCGGGCGCTACCCACACAGCGGCGGCCGCCACACGCAGGCCGACCGTGAGGCGATCGATCAGGCCATCGGCTGGATGGGCCTCGACGACCTGCGGGACCGCTTCCTCGACGAGATGAGCGGCGGCCAGCGGCAGCGCGCCTTCGTCGCCATGGTGCTGGCGCAGGACACCGAGTACCTGCTGCTCGACGAGCCGCTCAACAACCTGGACGTCTCGCACGCTCACGGGATGCTGCAGACGCTACGCCGTGCCGCCGATGAGTTGGGCAAGACCGTCGTCATCGTGGTGCACGACATCAACTACGCCAGCTGCTGGGCGGACCAGATCGTCGCCATGAAGCACGGCCGGATCCACGCCGTCGGGTCACCGAACGAGATCGTGCGGCCTGCGCTGCTGCACGAGGTCTTCGACCTGGACATCGAGGTCACCGAGTTCCGCGGCCGCCCCATCGCGCACTTCTACCTGCCGGTGCCCACGTGCGGCAACTGCAACTCGTCGCAGCGCGACCACTGCTGCCTGGACCGGCAGGTCACCGGCCCTGTGCCGGTGACCCTGGGACAACTCAACGCCGGCTGAGAAATACGCACAGGGGTCCAGGCCATCCTGGTCCGTGAGCGTCGCGCCCGCGAGACGATGAAGGGCCCCCGCAGCCGATCTGACACCCCAACCGCCGAGGCGAAGGCCACAGTCACGCTGCGGGCGCTGCAACTGCTGTCAGCCGGCCAGGTACGCCCCGAGTGCGCGGGCCAGGAGCCAGGCGTCCTCCACCCCACACATCTCCCGGGCGGAGTGCATGCTCAGCAGCCCGATGCCCACGTCGACGGTGGTGATTCCCAGACGGGTGGCGGTGATGGGGCCGATGGTGGAGCCGCAGGGCATGGCGTTGTTCGAGACGAACGGCTGCGTGGGCACCTCCGCCTTCGCGCACGCCTCCAGCCAGATGGCCGCACCTGTCGCATCGGTGGCGTAGCGCTGGTTGGCGTTGAGCTTCAGCAGCGGGCCACGGTTGGCCTGCGGGTGGTTCATCGGGTCGTGGAAGTTGACGTAGTTGGGGTGCACCAGGTGACCCGAATCCGCCGAGATGCAGGAGGAGCGGGCGAACATGGCGCGCGTCGCGTCGAGGTTCAGGCCGGACCCGGCGGCGATCCGTTCCAGCACGTCCTGCAGGATGGGGCCGCCGGCGCCGGTGGTGGTGGCCGATCCCACTTCCTCATGGTCGAACGCCACCAGGATGGCGACATCCGAGCCCACCTCCAGCGACTCCATGGCGGTGAGGCCGGCGTGCGTCGACGACAGGTTGTCGAGACGCGCCGAGGCGAAGAACTCACCCTCGGCGCCGATCACGGCGGGGCGCTGGGTATCGAACAGGTACAGATCGTGGAAGGCGACGTCCTCCGCCGCGATGCCGGCCTCCTCCGCCAGGTGCGTGAGGACGGGGCGCCTCAGGTCGACTGCAACCACAGGCTGCATGTGCTGCTGCCTGTCCAGTTTCAGCGCCTCGTTGGCCCCACGGTCGAGGTGGATGGCCAACTGCGGGATGCGCGCGATCGCGCCGCTGCGCACCAGGTGGCTGCGGCCGTCGCGGGTGACGATGCGCCCGGCGATGCCGAGGTCCCGGTCCAGCCAGGAGTTGAGCAGCGGCCCGCCGTAGACCTCCACGCCCACCTGCACCCAGCCCGCACTGCGGATCAGGTCACCCGGCTTGAGCTTGAACGACGGCGAATCCGTGTGGGTGCCGACGATGCGGAACGCCGCGTCCTCACCCAACTTCTCGGGGGCCGTCCAGGCCACCACTGCGCCCTCGCGCTGCACGAACCGCTTGCCGGAGACCCCGCTGAACGGGCGGCGGGGGTCCAGTTCCTCGAAGCCGGCCGCACGCAGCCGGGCGGCCAGTGCGTCAGCCGCGTGGTAGCTGGTGGGTGAGGCGACGACGAAATCTGCGAGATCTGTGATGTGTTCCTGGGCGGTGTTGAGCATGGGGACCAACATAGCTGCAGGCTGCTCAGCCCGCGTCGGTGCGGCGGGGTAGCTGGCGCACCTCCGGCTCGGGGAACGCCGCATCGGGGGTGAGCGCCTCCCGCTCCAACTGGCGCAGTTCGTCGTACTCGATCATCTCCGGCACCGTGACCTGCTTGGTGGTGGCGTCGACGCCGCTGAGCTCGGCGAGTTCCTCCGAGCTCACCTCGTACTCGCGGAACTTGCGCGCTGTGACCATCACGCGGCTCTCCAACGAACTGACGGCCTTGTTGTAGTTCGTCACGGCGCTGCCGAGCGAACGACCCAGCTTGTCGAAGTGCTGGCCCAGGGTGGCGAGACGCTCGTAGAGTTCCCGGCCCAGCTTGGAGATCTCGCCTGCGGTCTCCGCCAGCGCAACCTGCTTCCAGCCGTTGGCGACGATCTGCAACTGCGGGATGAGCAGCCCGGGCGAGGCGAGGACGACGTGCTTGCGGGTGGCGTACTCGTGCAGATCCGGCATCTGTTCCATCGCCAGGCGGTAGAACTCGTCCGACGGCAGGTACAGCACCACGAACTCCGGGGAGCCCAGATCAAGCTGCCAGTAGTTCTTGCCGGAGAGCTGGTCGATGTGGGTGCGCACGTGCTTGGCGAACGTGGCGAAGTGCGTCTTCTGCAACGCCTCGTCTTCAGTGTTGTAGGCCTCGAGCACGGCGGCGAGCGGCACCTTCGCGTCGACGAAGATCACCTTCCCAGCGGGCAGGTTGACCCGCAGATCCGGACGGAACAGGCCATCCTCCGAGGTGTAGGTGTGCTGGGTGTCGAAGTCACAGCGCTCCGTGAGGCCGGAGATCTCGACGATGCGCTTGAGGCTGCGCTCCCCCCACGCTCCCCGCACCTGCGGGGTGCGCAGCGCGTTGCTGAGGCTGAGGGTCTCGCGGCGGATGGCCTCCCCGGACTGGCGCACGCTGTTGACCTGCTCAGACAGCTCCGCGGCCATCCGCACCCTGTCCTTCTCCACGAGCTGCAGCTTCTCCTGCATCTGCCGCAGCCCGTCCGCCAGCGGCGCGACGAGCTGCTCGGTGGCCTGCATCCGCTGCTGGGCCACCTCATCCGCTGCCCTGCCCTGCTTCTCCAACGACTCCGAGCTCATCACCTTGAACTGGTTGAGCAGCACCTCACGGTCTGCTGCCTGCTCGGCGGCCTTCTGCACCGCAGCATCGCGCTCCGCGGCGGTGGCGGCCACGAGGGCCTGCACCTTGGCCGTCTCCCCCTGGGCCTCCGCCACCATGCGCTGCGCGTCAGCGGCGACGGCACGGAGCTCGGCCTTGTCCGCCAGCACCTGGGCGATCTCCGCCTTGGCCATGGCCGCCTCCTCGCGGGCCCGGCTGGCGTCCGCGCGGGCCTGCGCCGAATCGTCGCGCGCCTGCATCAGCTGACGACGCTCCTGCTCCCGTGCTGCGGCGTCGTCCTCCCCCGCGGCGGCGGTGCTGCGGCGGCCGTAGAGGTAGCCGCCCACCGCCCCGAGGATGAGGGCGAGAAGGGCCAGGAGAACTGCGAGTGCTTCCATGTGTTCCAGCTAATCAGGGGGCTCAGACAATTTCGGTGTCCCACTCCGCAGTCACTGGAACACCTCCACCTCGGAGCCGTGCTCCACCACCCAGATGCCGTCGATGTTGCGGAGGCGCCCGCCCGGCAGCCGCAACGCCCAGTCTTCCGCTTGATCCCCGGTGGCGCACGCCACGCGGATCTCCCCGAGGCCGACAGGATCACTGGAGCTGTAGCTGCACAGGTTGCCATGGGCATCGGCAGCGACGTGGTCGCCCGTTCCCCAGGCGGACTCTCCCGTGTCGGCGTTCAGATCGATGTTGGATTCTCCGGTGGCCGGATCGATGCTGCGCAGCGTCTCGCCGTCCCAGCCGAACAGGTGCCCGCCCGCGCTGAAGAGGTGCGTGATGCCGCCGGCAGGCACGCTCCAGAACTCGGTGCCGTCCTGCGTGGAACTGCCGCGCAGCACAGGGGCGCCGTCGGCCGGGTGGTGCACCGTGGCCACCACCTGACCGGCTTCCGCGACGGCGACCACCTCTCCCGGATAGAGGCTCTGGCCAGCCGGGCCGATGATGGCGGTGAGCTCGCCGTCGGCCTCCACCCGGACCGTCTCCGTCTCCCAGCCCCGGACCGGACGCACCTCGGGGGTGGCCGGAGCCACGCGGAGGCCGTACTGTGGCCGGTCCCCGACGTACCACCAGCGCCCCCGTTGCCAGCAGTCCAGGTGCGGTGCGTCCAGCGTGGCCGCCGCCCCCTCGTCGAGGGGAAGGCTCCAGAGCTTTTCGCCGAGTTCCCCCGCCTGGTAGGCGTCGACGCTGGACTCGCCGATGTCGAGGAGGAGGTCCCCGCAGAGCGCCGGCCTGCCGGTGATGGTCCCGCGGGACAGCTCGTCGCCCGTCAGTGCGACGCGGCTGACGGCCTCCCCGTCCGGGGCCACCTGCACCACCGCACCGGATCCCGGCGAACTCGCGAACCGGCCCTCCGCCGGCGCGTCCCAGTTGACCGTCCCCTCAGAGAGGTTCAGGTAGCTCAGCCGGCCTCCCACCAGCACCAGCGCCGTGCTCTGGGAGACCCGCGCGACGATGGGGTCCTCGCCCGCCAGCACCACCGTCCGCGACAGATCCGGCACCGCCGGCGGGACCTCCGGCCACACGGGCGCGGCGGTCTCAAAACCTGCGTCGCCATGGGGCGGTTCGAGGTCCTCATTCAACCCCGATGGCGGGGGTTGCAGGATCAGCGTCGGCGAGGGCGGGGCAGGTTCAGGGGAGCGGGAGTAGACGAGCCAGCCCGCGCCCAGGAGCACGACCCCGGCCAGCACCGCGGCGAACAGCACCCCGGGTTGCCACCGTCGGCCCGGCTCAGGCGCCGCCTCATCTCCGTCGGCCTGCTCATCGGGCTCGGGCGCCACGGAGCTCTGCAGTACGTATCCCGTGGGTGTGGGCATCCCCTCGTCCGCGGTGCTGCCGGGTACGGTCGCCCTCTGCGGCCCCGGCTCGGCGCCTGGCCGCTGGAATGGAGAGTCGTCGCGCGGTGCGCCGGCGGGAGACGGGGTCGACGACATGCAGCCATCCTGCCAGTCACGGGGCTCCTACAATGGGGCGGGTGAGCACCTTGGCCGACCTTGCCGAATCCATTCCCGACGCCGTCGAGCGCCTCGCCGGGGTCGCGGTGCCGACGCCGGTGCAGCTCAACCAACGGCTGACCGCCGCCACGGGTTCGGAGATCTGGCTCAAGCGCGAAGACCTCCAGCCGGTGCGCTCCTACAAGCTGCGCGGGGCCTACAACCTCATGAGCCAGCTCAACGACGAGGAGAAGAAGGCCGGCGTGGTGTGCGCCTCGGCCGGCAACCACGGCCAGGGGGTCGCCTACTCCGCAGCCGCGCTGGGCATCCACGCCACCGTCGTGGTCCCCCACCCCACACCGCGGCAGAAGCGCGACCGCATCCAGAAGATCGGCGGCCAATTCGTCGACCTCGTCCTCCACGGCGCCACCTACGACGAGGCCTCGGACGAGGCGGTCCGCCTGGCGGGCGAAGGCATGGTGCTCGTCCCCGCCTTCAACGACCCCCGCACGGCGGCCGGGCAGGCCACGCTCATCGTCGAGGCCTTCGACCAGCTCGGTTTCGTGCCCGACGTCGTGGTGCTGCCCGTCGGCGGCGGCGGCCTGATGGCCGGTTGCGCCGCGTGGCTGCGGGCCGTACACCCCGAGGTGCGGATCATCGGCGTCGAACCCGAGGGGGCGCCCTGCATGGCCGCCGCCATCTCCGCCGGTCGCCCGGTGACGCTCACCTCCATCGACACGTTCGTCGACGGCGCCGCCGTCCGCAGAGCGGGCGAGTTCACGTTCCAGGCCATCCGGGAGGCGCACCTCGAACTGGCCCGCGTGCCCGAGGGCCAGATCTGCACCGAGATGCTGGACATGTACCAGACCGACGGCATCATCGCCGAGCCCGCCGGCGCCCTCGCGACGGCCGCCCTCCCGACCGGCGGCGTGGGGCAGCGGGTGCAGATCCCCACGGGGTCGCGGGTGCTCGTGGTGGTCAGCGGCGGCAACAACGACGTGTCGCGCTACGCCGACGTCGTGGAGCGCTCACTGATCCATGAAGGCCGCAAGCGCTACTTCATGGTGGAGTTCCCGCAGCAGCCGGGCGCGCTGCGGATGTTCCTCGATTCAGTGCTGGGCCCCGAGGACGACATCACCTATTTCGAGTACGTCAAGCGCACCAACAAGGAGACCGGCCCGGCGTTGGTGGGCGTCGAGTTGGGGCACCCCGGGGATTACCGCTTCCTGCTGGAACGCATCGACGAGTGCGGCATGAAGGCCGAAGAGGTCGCCTACGACTCCCCGTACTTCACCTTCCTCGTCTGACGCTGGTTGAGCCGGCTGCGTCCGGGGAACGGACCGCAGGCGCGTCGAAACCGTCGACTCAGTGCTTGACGGCGCGGCGGAGATCCTTGCGGAGCTCCGGCGGCAGCGCGAACTGCAGCGTCTCCTCCGTCAGGCGCTCCTCCACCGCCACCGGATAGCCCTTCGACTCCAGGAACTTCAGCACGCCCTGCACCAGATCATCAGGCACCGAGGCACCTGAGGTCACGCCCACGGACTCCACGCCGTCGAGCCATTCGGGCTGGATCTCGGTGTAGTTGTCGACGCGGTGCGCGGCCTTGGCGCCCGCCTCCAGAGCCACCTCAACGAGGCGCACAGAGTTCGACGAGTTGGCCGAGCCCACCACGATCATCAGGTCGCAGTCCTTGCCGGCGATCTGCTTGACGGCGAGCTGCCGGTTCTGGGTGGCGTAGCAGATGTCGTCCGACGGCGGGTCCATCAGCAGCGGGAACTTCTGACGCAGCAGCCCCACCGTCTCCATGGTCTCGTCGACAGACAGCGTGGTCTGCGACAGCCAGGCGACCTCGGTGCCTTCGGGCACCTCCACCCCGGCCACGTCATCCGGGTGCTCCACCAGGATGGTCTGCTCGGGCGCGTGGCCGCGGGTACCGTCGACCTCTTCGTGGCCCTCGTGGCCGATCAGGAGGATGGTCTTGCCCTCGGACGCGAAGCGCTTGGCCTCGTGGTGCACCTTGGTGACCAGCGGGCAGGTGGCGTCAATGGTCTTGAGGCCACGGTCAGCCGCCTCGGACTTCACCGCGGGCGAGACGCCGTGGGCGGAGAACACCACCGTCGAGCCCTCAGGCACCTCCTCGAGTTCCTCGACGAAGATCGCGCCGCGGGCCTGCAGGTCCTCGACCACATGCCGGTTGTGCACGATCTCCTTGCGCACGTACACGGGCGCGCCGTAGAGGTCCAGCGCCTTCTCGACGGTGATCACGGCGCGGTCGACTCCCGCGCAGTATCCACGGGGAGCGGCGACAACGACTCGTTTGGTGGCAGTCATGCCCTCAGTCTAGGTGCCCGCCCCGGGAGGCCCGAAAGCCCACGCTCCGCCCACGGAACTTTGTCGGTGCCTCCCGGTAGCCTTGAGCCATGAAATCACCGCAACTCCACGCCGTCGGCTTCGACTTCAAGGACATGGACGCGCTCATCAAGGCCGCGTTCGACGGTGGGGTCAGGGGCGTCAACACCGCACCGGGGTTCGCCCTCATCGGCGCCTACAGCGACCCCAGCGGCGCGCGCCTGGCGTTCCTGCAGCGCAAGGGGCAGGCGGCCAACGTGTCGGCCGGCCTGCGGTCCGAGACCACGTACCGGGCGCAGGTGATCCGCTTCACGGACGTCCTGGCCCGCGTCGCCCTCTACTCTCCCGGCGAGGACGGGAAGCTGATGACGCAGTTCCTGGCGATGGTCGACGATCCCATCGCCTACGAACAGCACGATCTCGGCCCCGGCGGCGGCTTCTCCATCATCCAGGCCCTGCAGGTGGGGGCGCTGGCGATGGAGGTGGAGGTCTTCGAGGACGAGGCCGCGTTCACCGCGTCGGATTCGGCGCGGGTGGGGCCCATGCTGATGGAGCCCAAGTCGATGGCGTCGCCGGCCCTCATGGGCCTGCAGGCCGCTTCGCTCACCGTCGAGGAGGCCACACCGACGCTGCTGATGGGCGCGGTCGTCGAAAGCGTCGAGGTCCGCCGCAACGAGTTGAGTGAGGTCAACTTCCAGTATGTGAGGGCCTCCTCCACCGTGGACCTGACGATCGCCGTCCCGATGGAGCACCCCGTCGAGCCCGGCAACGTGATCCACGGCACGTTCTACGCCACGGTCAACGCCGGCACCTGGGACAACAACGCATGACGTTGACCAGCTCCCCCGAAGAGCCACAGCCGCTCGGGCGCGTCATCGGGGCGGTGAAAGACTGGGTGAACCGCTGCGGCGAGATCTGGGTGGACGCGCAGGTGGTGGAGATCAAGCGCCGCAACGCGCCCACGCAGTTCATGACCTTCCGTGACCGGCGGGCCGATATGTCCTGCCAGGTCACCGCCTCCACCCTCGTGCTGGATGCCGCGGGCCCCATCCCTGAGGGGTCCAGCGTCGTCGCCCGGATCAAGCCCCGCGTCTGGGACCGCAACTCGTCGCTGAGTTACGAGTGCCTCGAGTTGCGCGTCGCGGGCGAAGGCAGGTTGCTGGCACGCCTCGAGCAGCTCAAGCGCAAGCTCCAGGCTGAGGGCCTGTTCGAACCCCACCACAAGAGGCGGCTCCCCATCCTTCCCCGCGTCATCGGCCTGGTGACGGGCAAGAACTCCGACGCGGAGCGCGACGTGCTCACCAACGTGGAGCAACGCTGGCCCGGCGCCGTGATCCGCACCCGTCACGCGCTGGTGCAGGGTGCCAACTCCGCCGAATCCGTCATGACTGCGTTGGCTGCCCTCGAGGCGGATCCGGAGGTGGAGGTCATCATCATCGCGCGCGGCGGCGGCTCGCTCGAGGATCTGCTGAGCTTCTCCGACGAGGGGCTCGTCCGCGCAGTGCACGCCGCCCGCACACCGGTGATCACCGCCATCGGGCACGAACGCGACTTCCCGCTGGTGGACTTCGTGGCGGACGTGAGGGCCTCCACCCCCACAGACGCGGCCAAGCGGGTGGTGCCGGATCACGCCGCCGAGGTCGCCGGCGTCGAGCAGGCGGTGGCGCGGCTGCATCGCGCCATCGACGGCGTCCTCACCCGCCAGCAGCAATTCCTCGACGCCTACCGTTCCAGGCCCGTCATGGTGGACCCCACGAGCGCGTTCGCCGCCCACTACGACAGGCTCTCGCTCCTTCGGCACAGGCTCGGCAACGCCATCGACAGGCGGCTGCGCGACGAGGAGTCTGACCTCCGCTCCGCCGTCAGCACCGTGCGCGCCCTCTCCCCCAAACGCACGCTTGAGCGTGGCTACGCGGTCCTCGTCGACGACGCGCACACCTCGGTCTCCAGCATCGCCGACACCACCGTCGGCGCCCGCATCCACGCCTACCTCGCCGATGGCCAGCTGAGCCTCGACGTGGCCACCATCACACAGAAGGCGCCGTCCGGCGCAGCGCCGCACAACGAACCCGGCACCGAAGGGAACCCCACCGATGGCTGACGAGAAACTGACCTACGAGGCCGCCCGCGACGAGTTGGTCGCCGTGGTGGGCAAGCTCGAGTCCGGCGGCGCATCGCTGGCGGATTCGATGGAGCTGTGGAAGCGTGGTGAGGAACTGGCGAAGATCTGCCAGGAGTTCCTCGACGGCGCCAAGGAGCAGGTGGCCAAGGCCCGCGAGGAGTAGCCGCGGTCAGGCGCCGGCTTCCACCAGCGTCGAGGTGAAGGCCTCCAGCTCGGCGAAGTCGGTGTCTGCGGAAACCACCGTCGTGACATCGCCCTGCTCGTTGACGAGGCTGCGGGTGCGGCCGTCCGGGCTCTCGTAGCGGGTCCAGTCCCGGCCGGCCAGCTCAGCCGCCCCACCGTCGAGCTGTTTGCCTTCACGCGTGGCGCTGCGGATCAGTTCTGCGCCGGAAGCGTCGCGTTGCAGCACGCCGTAGTAGATCTCCTCGGGTGAGAGGTAGCCCACCTGCCAGGAGTTGCCGACGGCGGGCTCGGTGGTGATCCAGTGCTGGCCCTCCTGCGCCCAGGCGGCGCGCACGGGCAGCCAGCCCTCACCCGGCTCGCTGGCGATCAGCACGGGAAACGGCGACTCCGCTTCAGCGCGGCTCAGGAACGGCCCCAGGTCGATGGCTTCGGCCTCGTCCTCCGGAGTGGAGGAGAACAGCCACACGATCAGCAGGATCGGGATGGCAATGACCGCCAGGGAGATGATCATGTCCCTCGAGCGGGCATTGGGGTTGCGAGCCATGCGCGCCACCCTACCGACGGGTCGCCTCAGCGCCCGAATCGTCGCTCGCGCTGCGTGTAGGCGCGCAGCGCACGCACGAAGTCCACCCGGCGGAAGTCCGGCCAGAGCGCCTCGCAGAAGTAGTACTCGCTGTGCGCGGACTGCCACAGGAGGAAGCCGGAGAGCCGCTGCTCGCCCGAGGTGCGGATGATCAGATCCGGATCCGGCTGGCCCTTGGTGTAGAGATGCTCCGAGATCTCGTCGATCTCAAGCGTGCGGGCGACCTCGCCCAGTTGCGCCCCCACCTCCGCCTTCTCGGCGAGGAGAGACCGGACGGCGTCGCGCAACTCGTGCCTGCCTCCGTAGGCCACGGCGACGTTGACCGCCATCCCCTCGATCCCCGCGGTGGCGTCCGACGATGCCCGCAGCGACGCGGCACGCTCGTCGTCGAGCAGATCGAGCGCGCCCACCACCTTCACGCGCCACCTCTGGCGCGCCGCGAGATCGGCGACGAGTTGGTCGATCACGTCGAGCAGCGGTCCGAGTTCGCCCTCATTCGCGCGGCTCAGGTTGTCCGTGCTGAGCACCCACAAGGTGATGACCTCAAGCTCCGCGTCCTCGCACCACTCGACGAACTCGATCAGCTTGGCCGCGCCCGCACGGTAGCCCGCCACCAGGGGCTGACCCGGGGCGTTCATCCGGGCCCAGCGGCGGTTTCCGTCGGCCAGCACCGCGACATGGTGCGGAAGGGAGCCCTTGTCGAGCTTGCCCAACACCGAACGCTCGTAGGTGGCGTAGAGCCATCTGGGCGGCCACAACCGATCGACGAGGCGGCTCACCCAGGACATAGGGGAAGCCTAGGGCATCGCCCCAACGCACCGGAGCAGCTTCCGGTACTCGGCGACCCAGGTCGAAGAAGTGCGGCACCAGGGTGGGACCCCATACATATCTCTACCGGGGAAGGCCCCAGGTGTGGATTATCCACATCAACCCCCGGATTTGGTAGAGATATCTCTGACACCCCGGGTATCCGCTGACGCTGGCACACAGAGACCTCGACTTGGGCATGTGGGCCTCGAAGCGGTAACCTACGGATGCGTAAGTTACGGAAGCGTAGGTAAGAATATGACCAGGCCATCCAGTGCTGTGCCAGCGGCCGCAGAGCCGGCCTCGGCCGCTCAGCCCACCGCCGAAGCACCGATCCGGGAGCAGCCCGCCAACGCCCACAAGCCGAAGCTGCGCGGCTGGCTGCACCTGGGCATGTCGCCGATCATCTTCATCGTGGGCCTGGCGTTCACCACCTTCGCCCCAGACCTCACCAGCCGCATCGGCGCGGCCATCTACACGCTGGCCGCCGTGCAACTCTTCGGCACCAGCGCCGCCTACCACCGCGGCAACTGGTCGGACCGCGCCAACGCCATCTTCAGGCGCGTCGACCACTCCAACATTTTCGTGTTCATCGCAGGCACCTACACGCCCCTCACGCTGACGATGCTGGAGGGCACCTCACGCTGGTCGTTGCTGATCCTCATCTGGTCCATCGCGGTCCTTGGAGTGGGCTTCCGCGTCCTCTGGCTGTCCGCCCCCAGGTGGCTCTACACCCTGCTCTACGTGGGCATGGGTTGGGCGGCTGTCGGCTGGCTGGGACAGTTCTGGGCCACCGGAGGCCCCGCCGTCGTCCTGCTCATCATGGCCGGCGGCCTGGTCTACACCCTGGGTGCCGTGGCGTACGGCCTGAAGCGGCCCAACTTCTCCCCCGTATGGTTCGGCTTCCACGAGGTGTTCCACGCCTGCACCATCATCGCGGCAGTGCTGCATGCCATCGCGATCGGCCTGGCCATCTTCTGACGCGTCGATGACCGCCACGGGTAGGGTCGCAACCATGACTGAGCTCTTCCCGGAGAACTGGAACCACGCCCTCGTCGTCGTCGCGCATCCCGATGACCCGGAGTACGGGATGGCCGCCGCGGTGGCCAAATGGACCCGCGTCGGCAAGAAGGTCACCTACATCCTCGCCACCAGCGGTGAGGCCGGGATCGAGGGGATGGACCCGGCCAAGGCGGGCCCCCTCCGCGAGGAGGAGCAGCGCCGGGCCGGCATCCAGGTGGGTGTCGATCAACTGGTGTGGCTGGGACTGCCCGACGGCAAGCTCTCCGAGACCACCAACCTTGCCGAGGCCATCCGCGCAGCTATCGACGCCCACCCGGCCGAGGTCGTCATCACCACCTACATGGGGCCGGAGTGCGCTCCGGACCTGCCCAACCAGCCGGACCACATCGCCGTCGGCGAGGCCACGCTCGAGGCGCTGAAGGGGCGCAGCCTGTGGCACTTCGAGAACGGCCCCGAGCCTACGCACCACGTCCTCGTGGAGGACGGTGACGTCCAGGCCGCCGTCCGCTCCTTCGCCGAGCACGACGTCTACCTCGCCGTGCTGGACCCTGAGACCCCGGTGAAGGCCCAGGCAAGGGCCCAGGTGTACAGCAGCATCGAGCGCAGCGACCGCGAGATCCGCGTCAACTTCCGCCTGCTCGGTCGCCCCTCACCTGCCCTCCGCGCCAACGCACAGACTCTCTCCGCCAACGCAGAATTCGCGGCGTCAGAGCTGGTTTTCGGCGCCTGCGATGTATCGCAGGCTCCGCGAATCAGCTCCGGCGCGGAGAACTGGACGTTGGCGCGGCGGCCGGACCGTTGGCGCGGAGGAACCGACGACGGGGCCCTGGCTAGGTGACGAACAGGTGAACTCCACACCACACCTTTGTGATTTGTGCCCCGATGAGGTCCCCTCCCGGGTTATCGTCGGGGCATGGAGATCCACTCCATCGCAGCCACACCGGTCCCCTGACCACATACGGGGGCAGGCCTGAGCGCGGCCCCCGCGAAAGGGAGCATGATGCTCAACCTGTCAGATCAGCAGACTTCCCCCACCGCTGCCCACACCTCCACCACCATCAGGACGTACGTCGTCGACACCTCCGTCCTCCTCTCTGATCCCAAGGCGATGCTCCGCTTCGCCGAGCACAACGTGGTGCTGCCCATCGTGGTGATCACCGAGCTGGAGGCCAAGCGCCACCATCCCGAACTGGGCTACTTCGCCCGCTCGGCACTGAGGCTGCTCGACGACCTGCGCATGCAGCACGGCCGCCTCGATACTCCCCTCCAGACCAATGAGCAGGGCGGCAACCTGCGCGTGGAGCTCAACCACACTGACGACACCTCCCTGCCCGCTGGCTTCAGACTGGGCGATAACGACACCCGCATCCTCGCCGTCGCGCTCAACTACGCCAACGAGGGCCACGATGTGGTGCTGGTCACCAAGGATCTACCGCTCCGGGTGAAGGCCGCGGCCGTGGGCCTGGCCGCCGAGGAGTACCGCAACGAGATGGCCATCCACACCGGCAACACCGGGATGGCCGAGATCGAGGTGACCTCCGACGAGGTGCATGCGCTCTACTCCGACGGCGCGCTCAGCACGGAGGCAGCTGACGGCGTCGTCACCCATTCCGGCGTCGTGGTCAACGCCCCCGGCTCATCGGCGCTGGCACGCAAGACGGCCGACGGTGACCTGCGGCTGATCAGGAACGACCGGGAGGTCTTCGGCATCCGCGGCCGCTCCGCCGAACAGCGCGTGGCGCTGGAGCTGCTGATGGACGATTCGATCGGCATCGTGTCGCTCGGCGGGCGAGCCGGCACCGGCAAGTCGGCCCTCGCCCTGTGCGCCGGCCTCGACGCGGTGCTGGAGCAGCGCAAGTACAACAAGGTGATGATCTTCCGCCCGCTCTACGCCGTGGGCGGGCAGGAACTCGGCTACCTCCCAGGCACCGCGGACGAAAAGATGGCCCCCTGGGGCCAGGCGGTGTTCGACACCCTCTCCGCCGTGACCAACAAGTACGTCATCGACGAACTGCTCGCCCAGGACATGATCGAGGTGCTCCCGCTGACCCACATCCGGGGCAGGTCGCTGCACGACGCGTTCATCATCGTCGACGAGGCCCAGTCCCTGGAACGCAACGTGCTGCTGACGGTGCTCTCCCGCGTGGGCCAGAACTCGCGTGTGGTCCTCACCCACGACGTCGGCCAGCGCGACAACCTCCGGGTGGGCCGCCACGACGGCGTCGTCGCGGTGATCGAGAAGCTGAAGGGCAACCCGCTGTTCGCCCACGTCACGTTGACCCGCTCCGAGCGCTCCCAGATCGCCGCATTGGTCACCGACCTGCTCGAGGTCGGCTCCCTCGCCTGACCTGGCCCCTGAGCGTCGCGCCCCGCGGCGACGCTTGCGCTGAGCACGTCCCCACGCGAAGCGCCGGACAGGTCGAAGTAAAGGGCCCGCAGTTTCTCTGCTGGCTCACCACCGCCCGGGTCGCTGTGGGGAAGGGCTCAAACCCCGAGCTTGCTCACAGTTACTCCCGGCACCTGTGGTCGGCCTCAGCGTCAAGGAGTGGCCGGGGGCGGGGGGATGCAAGTACGCGCGCGAGCCCGGACCCCACCCAGGTAGTTGTTGCCCGACAACGCCGACCATCTTCGAAGCACCCCGCCACCGGACACGACGGCAACCGCAGTGCCAACGGTTTCGGCAACAACCCCACACCGCCCTGAGCGTGTGAAGCAGTGTCTGATGGGGGCCTGAGAAGGTGGGTCGGGCGTTGCCGAAGACGGTCACCCCAACCATGGCTCTCAGTGAGCACAGTGTGACCGCCTTCGGCATGGGCGGCGAAGGCCCCCATCAGAGACTGCGGCACCAAGCTGTGGCTGAGGTGCTAGACATGCTGCGGGGGCCCTTCGTCGTTCGCGCGGGCGCTCACGCTCAGGGACCGACGGCTGGGGCACCCTTCACGTCGGGCAAAGGCTGGCAGGCATGCGCCGCCTCGGCCTCATCGCCGTCCTGACGCTGACCGCATGCGCCCAGACTGAGCCGGCGCCGACGCCCGAGCCGACGCCGAGCGCAACCTCCAGCGCTGCCCCTTCCCTTTCGACACCAATCCCTACGCTGACGCCACGCCAACGCCGACTTCACAGGAGACCGCCGTGACCATCACCACACCTGAGCCCGAGACCTTCCTCCAGGCGGCGACAGACGGCAACCTCGCCGTCGTCACCGGCTCCGTCGAGATGGCCGAAGTCCTTCTGGCCGGCGACCCGGACCAGACCAGGAAGAACCGCTACGGCGGGATCTCGATCATTCCTGCCGCTGAGCGCGGCCATGTCGAGTACGTGCGCTTCGCCGCCACGCTGCCGGGGATGGACGTCAACCACGTCAACAATCTGGGCTGGACGGCATTGCTGGAGGCCGTGATCCTGGGCGACGGCGGCGCTGCACATCAGGAGATCGTGCAGATCCTGCTCGACGCAGGGGCCGATCCCAGCATCGCCGACAACGACGGCGTCACGGCCCTCGGGCATGCCCAGAGCCGGGGCTACGACGAGACGGCCGCGCTCCTGGGCGCCTCCTGACCCCACCTCGCGCAAAACGCTCACTCTTTCCAGCTGGTTATAGCAAAACCCTTGACAGGTGTGCCGTAGGGCACGAAACTATCTCCCGTTGGTACTAGGAGGAGCAATGAGGCCCGACTATCCCCTGCTGGGGTTACTGGCGCGTAGGCCAGCCAGCGGATACGACATCGGTAAGTGGCTGCGCATCGACGGCCGCTTCCTCGGCCGCAAGCCCTCCATGACGCCCATCTACCGCTCCCTGGCGGATCTGCAGAAGAGGGGCTGGCTGAGCGTCACCGTCGATCAGCGCGACGCGGCCCCCGACGCGAAGGTGTACAGCCTCACCCCCGCCGGGAGACAGGCGCTGCTCGACTGGGCCGCCTCGCCCTACGAGCCCGCGGAACGTCCCATGGCGCCGGATTTCACGGTGCGCCTGCAGTTCGCCGGGCAGTTGGGCCCCACCTACGCCCTGGAGATCGTCCGGACCGAACTCGAGTTCCGCCGTCGGCAGCGGCAGGCGGAGGACACCGCGCTCGCGAGCGAGAACGCCGATCCCATCCCGGAAATCGACCTGCAGTGGCTGCAGTATCTCGACGCGAAGGCGAAGGACCGCGGCTGGCAGACCACCTCATGGTTCATCGGCTGGCTGGAAACCACGGAGCGCGAACTGGAGCGACTTGTGCGCGCCACCAGTACCGCCAGCAGCAGGGAGGCAACCGCATGACCGACACTGATCCGGGCTACACGCCGAGCGTGTCCGGAGGACCACCGCCACCACCGGCCGCTGCGGCTAAGACCTCGGAGGCGAAGCTCAAGAAGGAGCGCAACCCGTGGGCGTGGCTCAGCGTGGTCTCGGTGCTCGGCGGCATCGCTCTGTGGTGGGTGGGTTCCCACTTCCAGACCACCCTCCCCTCTCCGGCTGAGGTCGCCGTCCGCGCCTGGGAACTCATCAGCGACGGCACACTCATCAAGGACATCGCCGCGTCGCTGCGCCGCGTGCTGCTGGGCTTCTTCATCGGCTCCGGCCTGGCCATCCCGCTGGGCTTCGCGATGGGCTGGTACAAGCCCGTGCGCGCCATCATCGAGCCGTGGACACAGTTCTTCCGCACCATCCCCCCGCTGGCGATCATTCCGCTGGCCATCGTGTTCCTCGGCATCGGCGAGGTACCGAAGGTCTTCGTCATCACGCTCGCCAGCTTCCTCGTCTCGATCATCGCCACGTTCCAGGGCGTGGTCAACGTCGACAAGACCATGATCAACGCGGGCCGGGTACTGGGTGCCGGAGACTGGACGATCTTCAGCCGCATCGCGGTGCCCGCGTCGCTCCCGTTCATCATGGTGGGTCTTCGACAGGGCCTCGGTTCCGCCTGGGCCACCCTGGTGGCCGCTGAACTGATCGCCGCCCAGGAGGGCGTCGGCTACCGGATGCAGAACGCGCAGATCTACTACCAGATCTCCACGATCTTCGTCGGCCTGGTCACCATCGGCGTCTTCGGCCTGATCATGGACCGCATCATCCTCTGGTTCGACAACCGCCTCACCAGTTGGCAGGAGCGTCATTGATGGACAACGACAAGATCGTCTTCGACAGGGTCACCCAGGTCTTCGAACTCAACGGCAAACCCTTCACGGCCGTCGCGGAACTCAGCCTCACCATCGCGGACAACGAGTTCGTCACGGTGGTGGGCCCTTCGGGCTGCGGCAAGTCCACCATCATGAACCAGGCGGCCGGCCTGCTGAACCCCACCTCCGGCGAGGTCCGGGTCGACGGCAAAGTGGTGAAGGGCCCCGGCCCAGAGCGCGGCGTCATCTTCCAGCAGTACGCGCTGTTCCCGTGGCTCACGGTGCGCAAGAACGTGGAGTTCGGTCTCGAACTGCAGAACATTCCCAAGGCCGAGCGCCGCAGGATCGCCGACAGGCAGCTCGAACTGACCGGGCTCACCCAGTTCGCCGACGCCCTCCCCAAGAACCTCTCCGGCGGCATGAAGCAGCGCTGCGCGATCGCGCGCGCCTATGCCGTCAACCCGTCGATCCTGCTGATGGACGAGCCCTTCGGCGCGCTGGACGCGCTGACCCGGGTACACATGCAGGCGGCGCTCCTGGAGACGTGGTCCCAGGAGAAGCGCACGGTGATGTTCATCACCCACGATGTTGACGAGGCGGTGTTCCTGGCAAACCGGGTCATCGTGATGGCGGCCCGCCCCGGGCGCATCCATCAGATCATCGACGTCGATCTCCCCTACCCCCGTGATGATGATCTTCGCCTCTCACCTGAGTTCACCGAGCTCAGGAACCAAGTGTGGAACGCCGTCTACAGGCAATGACGCCTAGAAACCAAGGAGAAACCATGTCCAACTTCACCCGACGCCATGTGTTGATCGGCGCCGCCAGCCTCGCGGGGGCAGCCGTCCTCACGGCTTGCGGCGACGACACAGACACCCCCGCCTCCCCGACGGGCCATGTGTTGATCGGCGCCGCCAGCCTCGCGGGGGCAGCCGTCCTCACGGCTTGCGGCGACGACACAGACACCCCCGCCTCCCCGACGGCGGACGGACCCGCCACCGACGGCACCGCCCCCGCCGGCGAGACCACGACGGCCGAGGCCCCCACCACCGTCGACGACATCAACGTGGGCTACATCGAGGACGGCAACGGCTGCATGCTCGTAGCGGTGGCCGCCGCTCAGGGCCTGTGGGAGAAGCACGGCCTCAACGCCAACACGCTGGCCTTCACCAACGGCCCACTGCAGATCCAGGCACTGAGCACCGGCGACCTCGATTTCGGCTACATCGGCTTCGGCGCGCTCTGGTTGCCCATGAGCAACCAGGCCAAGGTGGTCAGCATCAACTCCCGCGGCACGGCAGACCGCGTCATCGCCCAGGCCGGCATCAACTCCATGGAGGACCTCCGCGGCAAGAAGGTGGGCGTCCCCGAGGGCACCTCGGGCGACATGCTGCTCAACCTCGCCCTCGAAGAGGCCGGCATGACCGTCGACGACATTGAGCGCGTCCCGATGGACCCGCCCACCACCATCTCGGCCTTCACCTCGAAGCAGATCGACGCCGCGGGCATCTGGTACCCCCATGTGTCCACCATCGAGAACAACGTGCCGGATCTCGTCGAGGTGGCCAAGTCCACCGATTTCGACGACCTGGCGTTCCTCGCCGCGCAGGTGGCGGGCACCGACATCACGGACCGCCCCGAGGTCCTGAAGAAGTTCCAGGCCGTCTGCAAGGAGGCGTTCACCTGGGCGGCCGGGAACCGCGAGGAGCTCAACACCCTCCTGGCCGACTTCATCAAGGCCCCGGCCGACGCGATCTCCAGCGAGCAGGAGTTCGTCGAGATCTTCACCGCTGAGCAGGTCGTCGAACTCACCAACGACGGCACCATCGAGGGTTGGCTGACCGGCCTCAACGAGGAGTTCGTCAAGGCTGAGAAGGCCGAATCGGTCACCGCGGTGGGCGACTACTGGCTGGCAGAGGAATACGAACAGGCATGACCCGTCCCAACGTCGTCTTCATCATGTCGGACGACCACGCTGCCCACGCCATCTCGGCGTACGGCAGCGTGGTCAACCGGACCCCCCACATCGATCGTCTCGCGGAGGAGGGTGCCCGGTTGGACGCCGTCTACTGCACCAACTCGATCTGCACTCCGTCTCGGGCGACGATCCTGACGGGCACCTACAGCCACATCAACCGGGCCTGCTCGATCTACTCGGAGTTTGATTACCGGGTGCCCACGTTCGCGCAGGTGCTCCAGCAGGCGGGCTACCAGACGGCGTTGTACGGCAAATGGCATCTGGGAGTGACCGAGAAGGCCAACCCCCGGGGCTTCGACGACTGGCTGATCTTTCCCGCGCAGGGCGAGTACAACGATCCGCTGATGTACGGGCCCGAGGGCGAGCGCCGGATCGAGGGCTACGCCACCGACATCATCACGGATCTCAGCCTCGGCTTCCTGGAGCAGGTGGACCGGGACCGCCCGTTCTGCCTGCTGGTCCACCACAAGGCACCGCACCGCCCGTGGGTCCCGCACCCGCGGCACGACGACCTCTATCCCGAGGGCTCCATCCCCGAGCCGGAGACGATGTGGGACACCCACGAGTCGATGAGCCGGGTGGTGCAGGAGGCGCGGATGACGCTCGACGACCTCACGGAGAACGACGTCAAGCAGCCCGTGCCGCAGGAACTGCAGGGAGACGACAAGTGGGAGGAGCGCAGCCGCTGGAAGTACCAGCGCTACATGAGCGACTACCTGCGCACCGTGCAGGCCATCGACGACTCGGTGGGCACCGTCCTCGACTGGCTCGACGACGAGGGCCTGGCCGAGAACACGCTGGTGGTCTACACCTCGGACCAGGGCTTCTTCCTGGGCGACCACGGCTGGTTCGACAAGCGCCTCATGTTCGACGAGTCGCTGACGATGCCCATGTTGGTGCGCTGGCCCGCCGAGATCGATGCGGGCACCCGCGTCGAGGCGATGATCACCAACGTGGATTTCGCCGCCACCTTCCTGGATGTCTGCGGCGAGGACACCGCGCAACTGCCGCAGCAGCAGGGGCGGAGCTTCCGCGCCCTGCTGCGTGGGGAAGACGTGGAGGGCTGGCCCGAGTCGATGTACTACCGCTACTGGGAGCACGACGACCCGGAGCACCACGCGCCCGCCCACTACGGCGTGCGCACCCGGACCCACAAGTTCATCCACTACTACAACGACGGCCTGGGCACCCCCGGGTCCTCCGGCAGGGTACTGCCCAGCGAGTACGAGTTGTACGACCTGGTGAGTGATCCCACCGAACTCAACAACGTCGCCGACGATCCCGCGTACCGTGAGATCCGTGCCGAACTCGAAGCTGAGCTCGCCCGCCTCCAGGATCGCTACGGCGACCGCCCCTACGCCGGGCCGGACACCCCCAGGCTCGACTGGAGCATCTGACGTCACCAACACACTCTCGACTGATTGGACGACACCATGGCCATCACCCGAACTACCAGGAGACGTGGGGTTCGCTTCGCGTCGGTACTGACCGCCCTGTTACTGCTGACCCCCTTCGTACCGGCACAGACCGCTTCCGCAGAGCCGGTCAACCTCGGGCTGGACCGCCCCGTGCAGTCCTCCGGACAGGAGGCCGGATTCGCTGCGGAGCGGGCGTTCGACGGCAACATCGGCCCGGAGGATCCCACTCCGCCCGCGGTGCACAACGAGCCCAGCGCATCGCGCTGGTCGGGCACCGGTGACCCGGCCTGGGTCAGCGTCGATTTCGGCGCGCCCGCCACGCTTGAGAGCGTCCGGATCCGTTGGGGCAACACCTTCGCAACCGACTATGCGCTGCTCGGCTCGGTGGACGGTACGACCTTCACGGAGTTGGAGGGCGGCCTGGCAGGCGTGCGCGCCGATTGGACCACCGTCGAGTTGTCCGAGACCGGCTACCGGCATCTCAAGGTGCAGGTGAACTCCAAGTCGACCCAATGGCCGGTCTCCATCTGGGAGATCCAGGCGCTCGGCACCCTCGACGGCGAGATCGTCGAGCCGCTGTCGGTCAACGTGATCCCGAAGCCGGCCGTCTCCGTCGCCGGCGACGGGGGCGACCTCACGCTGGACGAGGCCACCGTCGTGGTGGGCTCCGGTGAAGCTGCGGCCACCGCCGCGCAGTTCGCCGAGGAGGCGCGGCCAGCTACGGGCTTCCCGCTGACCGTTGCCGCCACCGGCACCGCCAACGCCATCTCCTTCAAGCTGGACACCAGCCTCGAGCTACCCGGCCTCACCGACGAGCAGTACCGCCTCACGGTGACCTCCGACGGCGTGACCGTCGAGGCCCCCACCCAGGCCGGCCTGTTCTACGGCGCGCAGACGCTGCTGCAGCTCATGGGCCCGTGGGTCCGCTCGGCTGAGCCCGTCGCCCAGGAATGGACGCTGCCGGCCGTCGAGATCGAGGACGGCCCCCGCTACCAGTACCGCGGTTTCATGTTCGACGTGTCGCGCAGCTTCGTGCCCGTCGACGAGATCAAGGAAGTGCTCGACGAGATGTCGGCGCACAAGCTCAACGTGCTGCACTGGCACCTGAGCGACGACCAAGGCTGGCGCATCGCGATCAGCAACGAGGGCAAGGTGGAGGGCGACCCCATCGACTACTCGCTGCTGGCGCTGCGCTCCGGCGCCACCGCCGTCGCCACCACGCAGTGGACCGACCTCCCGGGCCGCACCGGCTTCTACGACGCCGACGAGTTCGCCGAGATCATCGCCTACGCCGACGAGCGGCACATCGCCGTCGTCCCCGAGATCGACGGCCCGGCCCACTCCAACGCGATCCTGCACGCCATCCCCGAGCTCAACTCCGAGGGCAGCTACCCGCGCCTGACCGAGGGCCAGACGGTGGCGCCGCCCATCACCAACACCAGCGTGGGCGAGTCCAGCCTGGATGCGGGCAACGAACTGACCTACACGTTCATGCGTCACGTGTTCAAGCAGCTCATCGAGGACAACGCCACCCTGGTCAACGGTGAGCGCTACTTCCACATCGGCGGCGACGAGTCGCACAACACCTCTGATGCCGCCTACCGCACTTACATGGAGCGCACCACCGGCATCGTTGAAGACTTGGGCGCCATCCCCATGGCGTGGAACGAGGCGTTCAACCAGGCTCCCGAGCAGATGCCTGACGGTTCGGTCATCCACCACTGGGTGGGCGGCGTGAGCGCCACGGCCCGCACCCTGATCAACACCCGCGATATGAAGATCGTCATGTCGCCGGCCGGCAACGCCTACCTGCCTCAGGTCCCCGGCCCCGGCATCCTCGGTCCCGCGTGGGCCTGCGGTGGCGGCGGCTGCGGCATCAACCAGTTCTACAACTGGAACCCCACTGCGCAGGCCGGCGTCGCCGAGGCCTCGGTGCTGGGTGTTTCCGCCGCCATCTGGCAGGAGCACATCCGCAGCCTGAACTCGCTGGAGTACCTCATGTACCCCCGCCTGATGGCCACCGCCGAGGTGGGGTGGACTCCCCAGGGAGAGCGCACCATCGCTGATTTCCGTGAACGTCTCACCACCCTGGGCACCGCCCTGACGGTGGAGGGCCGCAACTTCTTCCCGTCGGACGGCACCTGGGAACTCGACGTCCGCGGCGCGGTACTTCCCGAGCTGGCCGAGGACGAGGCGCCGGGTGTGGTGGGCTGGGCCTCGCTGCCCAACGCCACCGATGCCGATGTCAGCGCCACCCTCGAGATCGGCGGCGAGACCATCACGCTCGACGCCACCGCTGAGCGGATCTACAAGGATGGCGTGGGCGCCAAGTTCGACGACCGTCAGGTCAACTCGATCTTCGTGCTCACCACCGACGAGGCTCTCCCCGTCGGTGAACACACCGCCACCATCACGGTCACGGGCAAGGGCGCCACCAAGACGGCGCAGCTGCCCATCACGGTGGCCGCTGCCAATGAGGCTCCCACCCTCGCCACCCTGGGCAACGCCGTCTTCCAGGCGGGTGCCGCTGTCTCGATCCAGGTGGTCGCCACCGATCCCGACGGCGACGCCCTCACCTATTCCGCTGACGGCCTGCCCGCTGGGCTGGCCATCGATGGGGCCACCGGCCTGATCTCCGGCACCACCGACGCGGTGGGCGACCACACCGTCACCGTGACCGTCGATGACGGCAACGGCGGCACCGCCACCCGCAGCTTCACGCTGACGGTGACGACGAAGCCCACCCCGACGGAACCGACCGACGAGCCGACCGCAGACCCCACGGACGACCCCACGCAGCAGCCCACGACGCCTCCTGTGAAGAAGTACGTCCGCACGGCGCCGTACACCCTGGCCGGGCTGCACCGGAACCTCAACGGTCGTGACTGGAACACCACCTGCGAGCCCTACTCGCAGACCGAGCGGTGCCGCACCGACATCTGGGCCACCATCGTGGTGATCGAGAACGGTCAGTTCGTCCGCAAGGACGGCTGGGCGTTTAACAACCTCACCTACCTGCCCTACATGACCCGCGAGGCCTGGGGCGCCAACCCCCTCGCCAACACCGGCGAATGGGCCGCCACCACGGACCAGCGCCAGTGGAAGACCGAATGCGACACCGCTCGCACCGGCCGCAACGGCTGCCGCTCCTACACGTTCGTGACGGTCTACAAGGCCACCGCGAAGCCCGAGGGCGGCTACGTGTTCTCGCAGAACAACGAGTGGATGTTCAACAACATCGTGATGTTCGAGTAGTTGGCCCCTGAGCGTCGCGCCCCGCGCGGCGACGAAGGGCCCCCGCAGCATGACTATGACCTTGACCCCAGGGGTTAGGGTGTCAGATCGGCTGCGGGGGCCCTTTACTTCGACCTGTCCGGCGCTTCGCGCTGGGACAGGCTCAGCACAAGCGTCGTCCGCTGGCTCACAAGCTCGCAGGCGAACGCTCAAGGACCAGCGGAACGTGAAGGAGTGGCCGGGGTCGGGGGTACGCAAGTGCTTCTCCGGCACCGGACCCCACCCAGGTCCCTAGTTGCCCGACAACGCCACGTAACAGCAACGCACCCCGACACCGGACGCTCCGGCAACCGGGCCAGCAACGGTTTCGGGGTCGAGTTCAGGCCGCGCAGAAGCGCTGAAGCCGAGGGTGGGGGATGAAGGACGCGAGTTTCGAGGCCACGCCGGGACGCGACAGCTGAGCGTCGCCGTCCACGCGTACGGGCAACACTCGCGTCCTTCATCCCTCATCCTCGGCGGCGCACACCCGATATGGTTGAGGTGTCGGATCGGCTTCGGTGCCTTCGTCGCCGCGCGGCGCGCGACGCTCAGAGACCGTTACTCGGCGCGGATGGCGGCCAGGGGGCTGAGCTTCATCGCCCGCTGCGCGGGGATCATCCCGGCCAGGGTGCCGATCAACGTCGCGAAGGCGACGGCGCCCACCATCAACCACAGCGGGATCACCGACAGTTGCCCGGCACCACCGCCCACGTCGCCCATCGCGGACCCCAGGGTCGCGTTGAGTACCGCGGACACGGCCAGGGAGAGCAGCAGGCCCAGCACGCCGCCCCAGAAGCCGATGGTGGCCGACTCGATGAGGAACATCTTGCGGATGTCGCCCAGCGCCGCTCCCATCACCTTCATGATGCCGATCTCCTTGGTGCGCTCATAGACGCTCATCATCATGGTGTTGGCGATGCCGATGGCCGCCACAAGCAGCGAGATGAAGCCGATGCCGCCGAACACGGCCTGGATCATGACGGCCTGTCCCTGGGCCTGCCGGATCCACTCCACCTCGGCGGAGGCCTGGATGCCCTGCTCACGCAGGGTATTGAGCATCGCCTCGGCGGCCTCGGGATCCTCCGTGAGCACGCGGAACTCGCTGTAGATGAACTCCTTACCCAACGGCTTCCCATCGGAGGTGGCCGGCTGGTTGGGCAGCGCCTTCCCGGGCAGCGCCTTCTGCATCCATGTGATCAAAGCGTCGAGGTCCGCCCACACCATCATCGAGTTGGGCCCCCACTGGTCCTCGTTCTCGTTGTACAGCTCACCGACGATGGGGAGGATGTGCCGCTTGGCCGGCTTCGGTGGCGCCGAGGGATCATCGCCCTCGCCGCCACCGTCGAGGGGAACGGGCCCGTACTCGCCCCAGCTCGTCAGGGTGCCGAATACGGTCTGGGTGCGGAAGTCCACCTCAAGGGGCATGCCGGTGTTCTCGTCCCAGAATTGGGAGGCCAACATGTCGCCGAGCAGCAGGCCGAAGGTGCCTCTGCGGGGTAGTTCGCCCCACGCCAGGGGCAGGTCCATGTGCGGAAACGCCTCGGCGGGCAGGCCTGTGACGGACATGTTCATGCTGGAGCCGCCGATGCTGAACTCCATCTCCGCGCTGTAGACGGGCCACACCGCCTGGGCGCCGGGCACCGCCTCCAGGTAGGTCTTGAAGGCGTCGTTCATCTTGGTGGGCATGCCGGGCGTGGCCTGTTCCGGCGCCGCCGGCCCGTGGACGGAGACCTGCCTCAGGTTGATGTTCTGGAACTGGGAGGTGAAGCTCGACGACAGCCCCACCCCCAGCGACACCATCACGATGACGGCGGTGGTGCCGATGAGCACCCCGAGCACGGTCAGCGACGTGCGGAACAACCGCTGTCGCAGGCTCGCGAAGCTTGTCGCGAGAAGGTCGGACCAGCGCATGGGCTCAGCGCGCGTCGGGGCCGATGAGGGGCTCGCCGAGCGCGGCGAGCGACTCCATGTCTTCGGCCTCGGCCCTCCTGCGGCGGCGACGGCGCACGAGCAGCGCCACGATCAGCAGGAGCAGCAGGCCTGCGCCCACGAGCACGGGCACCAGCGGGAAGGCCGCGCCCGGTTCCTCCACCGGCCCCTCCTGGTACGCGCCCGGCTCCTCCATGGGCATGGGCGCGTTGACGGCCACCTCGACGGTCTTGTCCATGGTGCTGACATTGCCCTCCACGTCCTCATAGGACACGGTGACGGTGACCGGGCCGGTGCCCTCCTCCATCGCCTGGATGGTCATGTCCACGGCCCCGGAGGTGCCGGGATCGATGGTGCCGATGAACACCTCGGGTGCCGACACCGGCTGGCCCTCGGCGACGGTGGCCTTGGCGTTGTAGAGCTTGGTCTTGCCCTGGTTGAAGATGTTGAAGGTCAGTGACGCCTCCTGCCCCGTGGTGAGCTGCTGCGGGTTCAGTTGCGGCACCGAGGCGTCGGCGCGGATGTTGTGCTTGACCTGGATGGCCACCACCTCCTGCGCGGAGTAGGCGTTGGCGTCGGTGTCCTCGTACTCGATGCTGATGGTCAGCTGATAGGGCCGCTCCTCCAGCGACGGCAGCGAGTGGAAGTTCATGGTGCCGGTCTCGATCTGATCGGCGCCGATGCGGTTGATGAACATCGACGATGAGCCGTTGGCCGGCAGGAACGCCGCGTCGGAACTGAGCGTCACCTTCATGTTCTGCACCCGGGTGCGACGCGACGTGTTGTGCAGCGTGAACGTGACCTGGAAGTCCTCCCCTGCCTGCACCTCCGCAGGGTTGCTGGTGAAGCCGGAGAGGATCACCCGCGGGGTCGAGACGCCGGGGATGGCCGGGGACGAGCCGGGATCGGCGGCCGCGCCTCCGCTGCCGGGCGCCGCGCCCGGCTCCGCGGCGCCGGGGTCGGCCGTGCCGTCGCCGAGGACCCCGCCGTCGGTGGCGGGATCGCCGGCCGCGCTGGCCAGCGGGATGAGGCTCAGGCTGAACACCGTCATGAGCACGATCATCAGGCGGTGGAGGTTCTTCATGGCGCGACCTTCTGGTTGGCGACGGCGGGCTCCGTCTGGGCGTGTTCCGTCTGGGTGATGTCGGTGATCTGGCCGTCGCCGATGCTGACGATGGTGTCGGCGAACGAGGCCAGGTGGCGGTCGTGGGTCACCATGATCCACGTCTGCTGGAAGCGGCGGATGACCGTGCGGAAGAGGCTGAGCGTCTCCTCCGAGGTGCGGGAATCGAGGTTTCCGGTGGGTTCGTCGGCGAAGACCAGCGTGGGCTGCACGGCCAGCGCCCGGGCGATGCCGACGCGCTGCTGCTGGCCACCGGACATCTGGCCGGGCTTGTGGTGCAGGTGTCCGGCCAGGCCGAGCTGCGTCAGGATCATGCGGGCCCGTGCCTGCCTGGCGCGTTTGGGGATGCCCCGGAACGTGAGCGGGAGCGCGACGTTGTCGATGGCTGTCAGCTGCGGCAGCAGGTTGAACGACTGGAAGATGAATCCCACCTGCTCGCGCCGGTAGGTGACCAGTTGCGACTGGTTGAACCGGTGCAGCGGCTGGCCCGCCACGAAGACCTCCCCCGCCGTCGGCTTCTCCAGCCCGCCGAGCATGTTGAGCAGGGTGGACTTCCCGGAGCCCGAGGTGCCCACGACGGCGGTGAAACTGCCGCGGGGAATGGTGAGGTTGATCCTGTTCAGCGCGACGACGCGGGTGTCGCCCACGCGGAAGATCTTGCTCAGGTCGCGGGTCTGGACCAGCGGTTCGCCTACGGCCGGCAGCGGTGGTCGGTTCTGTTGAGCTGTCATGGACACCTCCTCGCGGCTCGTGAGCGACTGTCGCTTGCGAGAAAGATAGCCGTCCCGGCTCCCTGCAGGATGGGTGTTCGCCCGGGTCATGAAAGGTATGGACGAAGGTCGGAGCCGCCATGGTCCCAGGTCTGACGTGGAGGGCGGCTACCCCCGCGACACGCAGTCAACATGACGTGACCCTCTCCGGAGGTTTATCGTGGGACCGGCGGCCCAAAGGTCGCTGATGCGGGAGGAACGCCATGCGGCAGACGAACCAGTTGACGGATCTTGAATTTGAATCCAGCAGGGTCAAGGTGAGCGATTGGGACCTCCGCATTCCCATAGCCCCGAAGGCCGGCCCGTTCTGCCAACTCGAGGTGGAAACCATCCCCGGCGCCACCCCCGGAGTCTTCGCCTGGGTGGTCACCGACAAGGTGATCTTCGTGGGCCATACCGATGACCTGTCGTTGGTCGCGCACCAGCGCGGCGACTTCACCTCCGTCACCGCCTCCACCACCGACGAGGGTGCGGCCAAGATCAACAACCTGATGAACGCGGCGTACAAGGCGGAGCACCGCGTCTCCTTCTGGTGGCGGCCCGAGACGTCCGCCGAGGACGCGGCCGAGGTGGCCGAGCAGCTGATCGCCGAGTTCGACCCGATGGGCAACAAGCTCACCCGCCCCAAGGCCACGCGCGTGGCCGCGGAGCCCGCCGCGCCGTCGGCCACCGCCCCGAAGACGGCCCCGAAACCCAAACTGGTCAAGCCGCGCACATACGATGCCGAGCGCGTCACTCCGAAGAACCTCATCTGCCCGTCGTGCTTCATCCAGGTGCCGCTGGCCTCCGGTTGGTGCGACGACTGCGAGATCAAGGTCGCGGTCTGAGGCCAACCTGCAGTTGACAGTGCGTTAGCCTGGGTCCACGGCGACAGGAGCGGCACATGGAGATTCTCTTCACCACCAACAACGAGTTCGGGCAGGCCGTCTTCGCCCGCCGGGATGAGGCGCACACGGTGGCGCGCATCCGCCGCGCGCTGAACAACGCCACCACCTGGGGCGAGTTCAAAGACCTCATGGATCCGTTCGAGTACCAGTACCTCGTGGAGAAGAACCTCGGCCGCACGCTCGACGAGATCGACCCGGACGAAGCCTTCAACGCCGACGCGATCCCCGGCGTCGCGGACCGCTACTACCCCACCTGGCTGCAGGCGCGGATGCTGGAGTGGTTCCCCAAGTCGTTGATCCTCAAGTACGACGGCTCCATCACCTCGCTGAAGGGCGACGCGCTGGTGCTGCCCGGCGAGTACGCCGAGGATGTCGCCGAGGATCTGCGCTCCGAGGGCTACACCGTCGCCAGGACGGACCTGGCCTTCCTCTGAGCCGCCCCGTCAGTGGATCGAGGCGTCTGCGGAAGCCGTCGACCAGTCGGAGAACGGGTTGGTCACCACGCGAGCAGGTCACCGCCTTCCTCGCGCACCGCCGCGGGGATCCTCGTCCAGGTGCCATCGGCCCAGTTCAGGTGGCGTGTCATGTCAGACCCTGCTCCACAGTGGCGTCTTGAGGTGGTTGTAGTCGTCGACCGGGTCGAAGCAGACCGTGCCGCGACACACGTAGACGAAGCCCTCGGCGCGCTGCTCGAGGTGCGAACCCCATCCCTCGGCACCCTCCGGTGCGGTGACCACGTAGGAGCCGGCAGGGGCCAGCCGCCAGGACGCGCGTGCCAGTTCGCTGAACGGGTCCTCGCCCACGACGACGGCGACCGCGGGCTTCAGGCCGCGCCGGGCCTCGTCGGCGATCAGCAGGTCCCCCAGCGCTGCGCCCGCGAAGCGGGGGTTCTCGGCGACGGTGGCCCAGGTGGTGCGGGCGGCCCGGTCGGCGCACTCGACGAGTTCGGGGCGTTCCGCCAGCGCGCCGACGATCCGCAGCGCCGCCACCAGTGCGGACGTGCCGCTGGGGGTGACGTTGTCGGTCAGGGAGCGCGGGCGATCGAAGAGGCCGGCGTCCACCGCGTCGTAGAACCCGCCGTCGGGGTGGCTGAACAGTTCGTCTGCCTTCTCGACGAGCGCCTCGGCCCGGCGCAGCCACTGGGCGTCGCCGGTGGCCCCCGCGAGGAGGGCGAACGCTTCGGCGACCGCGCCGAAGTCGTCTGCGCCGCCGACGGCCGCGTCCGCCACGCCCTCGCGCGAGGTGCGGCGGAGCCCCCCGTCGAAGACGTGCACCTCGGCCAGGTGTTCTGCGGCGCGCAGGGCCAGCTCGAGCCATCCCTTCTCGTTGAAGATCAGGGCGCCGGTGACCAGCGAGGAGATCATCCAGCCGTTCCAGGCGGCCACCACGATGTTGTCCGAGGCCGGACGGAAGCGGGTCTCGCGCTCCGCGAGCAGCGTGGCCGCGACCTCCTCCAGGCGCGCGAAATCCGGTCGTCCGCGCAGCTGCAGGGTGGAAAGGCCGTCCTCGAAGGTGCCGCCCTTGGTGACGTGGAACACCTCGCCAGCCCAGTCGCCCAGCTCCTCACCCAGCGCGTCGGTGAGCAGTTCCGGGTTCCACAGGTAGAAGATCCCCTCGTGCACTGCGCCGCGGATGTCGCACGAGTCCGCGTCGAGCGCCGAGATGAAGCCGCCCTGATCGCTGACCATCTCGCGCTCCAGCCACTCGACGATGCCGTAGGCGGTGCGCTCGAACAGCGCGCGCAGGCCGGCGTCATGATCGGCGGTGCGGCGCCAGCCCCGCACGTAGGTGCCCAGCAGGAGCGCATTGTCGTAGAGCATCTTCTCGAAGTGCGGCACCACCCAGCCGGCGTCGACAGAGTAACGGTGGAAGCCGCCGCCCACCTGGTCGTAGATGCCGCCTCGGGCCATGTGTTCCAGCGAGCGATGCGCCAACTCGAGGGAACGGGGATCCCCCTTGACCAGCAGCGCGTCGATGAGCGTTGGGTTGGGGAACTTCGGCTGCGTGCCGAAGCCGCCGTGGAGGACGTCGAAGGAGTGTTCGACGGCGTCGATCGCCTCGCGCGTGTCGGGCGCGGTGTCGGCGACCGAGTCGTCGCGGGCGGCGAGCACCTGCGCCAGGTAGTCCGCGGAGCCCCGCATCTTGTCGCGACGGCTGTGCCACCCGTCGGCCATCGCCTGCAGCACCTGCATGAACGACGGCTGCCCCGGCGAAGCCTGCGGCGGGAAGTAGGTGCCGGTGAAGAACGGCTTGCCCTCCGGGGTGAGGAACGCGGTCATGGGCCACCCGCCCGCCCCGTTGTTCATGGCCTGCGTGGCCAGCATGTAGACGGCGTCGACATCGGGGCGCTGCTGGCGGTCCACCTTGATGGCCACGAAGTGCTCGTTGATGAAGGCGGCGACCTCCGAATCATCGAACGATTCGGCGCTCATCACGTGGCACCAGTGGCACGCGGCGTAGCCGACAGACAGAAGGATGGGGCGGTCGAGTTCACGCGCCGAGGCCAGCGCGTCGTCGGTGAACTCCCACCAGTCGATGAGTTGGTGGGAGTGCTGGCGCAGGTAGTCGCTGGAGGATTCGGCGAGGCGGTTGACCATGGTGCCCAAGCGTATCTGGTCCGGTCTGAGGGTTGTCCTGGCCGCCCCATCGGCCACAATGGAAGCATGAGCGAAACCCGCACCAGTCGTTCCCCGTTCGCCAGCGCCCTGCTCGTGGTGGGCGGGCTGCTCGCCGTGATGTGGGTGCTCGAGGCCATCGACTCGGTGACGCTCAACTCCCTCGACGCCTTCGGCATCGAGCCTCGCCAGGCCTCGGATCTGCCCAACATCCTGTGGTCCCCGTTCCTGCACTTCGGGTGGGCCCACCTCATCAGCAACTCGGTGCCCTTCCTGGTGCTGGGCGTGCTGACCTACCTGTCCGGGGTGGCCCGCTTCGTGGTGACCACCGTGGTAAGCACCGTCGTCTCCGGCCTGACGGCGTGGCTGCTCGCCGCGCCCGGCACGATCACCGCCGGCGCGTCAGGCGTGGTCTTCGGCTACCTCACCTACCTGCTGGTGCGCGGCATCTTCACGAAGAAGCCGTCGCAGATCCTGTTGGCCGTGGTGGTCTTCGCCATCTACGGCACCGTGCTGCTCGGGGTGCTGCCGGGGACGCCGGGCGTGAGCTGGCAGGGCCACCTGGGTGGCGCCGTCGGTGGTGTGCTGGCCGCGTATCTGCTGCACTCGAAGAAGCAGCGCCACGGGGGCTGACCCCTCAGATCATGAACTCCGGCACCAGCTTGTCGGGGCGAAGGCCTGCGAACAGGTCGTCCTCGGGGATCATCGTGGGCACCTTGGAGACCACCAACTGGTAGTCCTCCGTCGGCCACCCCATCTTCTGAATCGGCAGCGGTACGGCGAACCACGGGCCGTCCGGATCCACCTGGGTGGCGTGCGCACGCAATGCCTCGTCGCGCACGTGGAAGTAGTCTGCGCACGGGACGAAGGTGGTGAGGCGGCCGTAGGAGTACGGGTCGTTGTCGCGGGTGGGCACCTGGTACTCCAGGCCGTGCTCGTGCATCGCGGCCTCGAGTTGCTCGTAGCGACGGCGGTGGAAGCTCATGTGGTAGTACAGCTTGGCGGCCTGCCAGGGCGTGCCGTGCTCCGGCCACTGGTAGGAATCGGCTGCCGCCTTGAACGCCTCGAGCGTGATGTGGTGGCACTGGATGTGATCCGGGTGGGGGTAGCCGCCCTGCTCGTCGTAGGTGGTGATGACGTGGGGGCGGAAGTCGCGGATGACCTTCACCAGCCGTCCGGCCGCCTCCTTGACGTCCTCCAGCGCGAAACAGCCTCTGGGCAGCGGCGGGAGGGGGTCGCCCTCCGGCAGCCCGGAGTCGACGTAGCCCAGCCACACCTGCTCGATGCCGAGGATGTCGCGGGCGCGGGCCATCTCGTCGCGGCGGATCTCGGCGATGTTGCGCTCAATCTCGGGATCGCCGGCCAACTTGGGGTTGAGCACCGAGCCGCGCTCTCCCCCGGTGCAGGTGGCCACCATCACCTTGACACCCTCGGCGACATACTTCGCCGTGGTCGCCGCGCCCTTGCTCGACTCGTCGTCGGGATGGGCGTGGACGTGCAGCAACCGCAACTGGGGGGCTCCGGAGTCAGGCATGATCTGTATTGTGCCGTGCCCCAGCCGATAGCCAAGTGGTCATCTCAGGCACAATGGGGTCCGTGACCACCGACGAAGCCCGCATCAAGGCCCGCTACCCCAAGGCCAGCCCCGCCGATTACCTCCTCGGCGGGCTCGCCGCAGTGGCGGTGCTGACCGCGATCGTGCTGGTGATCATCTCGGGCCTGCGCAACTCCAACCCGGATGTGGTGGCGATGATCCGCGGGTTCGAGGTGCCGTCGGCCACGGAGATCACCGCTGAGCTTGTCGTGCAGCGCAAGGACCCGACGCAGGCCGCCGAGTGCCGGATGTACGCGCAGGCCGAGAGCTACGAGACAGTCGCCGAGCGCATCGTCGAGGTCCCTCCCGGCACCGAGGAACTCACCACCATGGACGTGAGCCTGAAGACGACGAAGGAAGCCACGGCGATCCGAATCGACGGTTGCCGCTTGGCCGGCTGATAGGCTGGTTCAATGTCCGAAACAGCTACTGAAGTGGTGTGGCTCACCCAGGAGGCCTACGACAACCTCGAGGCCGAGTTGAACGAGCTCAGGACCGTGGGCCGCGAAGAAGTGAGCGCACGGATCGCTGCTGCCCGCGAAGAGGGCGACCTGTCCGAGAACGGCGGCTACCACGCCGCGCGCGAGGAACAGGGACAGATGGAAGGCCGCATCCGCCAACTGGAGGATCTGCTGCGCCGCGCCCAGGTTGGCGAACCGGAGGGCGACAAGGACGAGGTCGTGCCCGGCAAGCTCATCACGGTCGCCTACGACGGCGACGATGACGACACCGACACGTTCCTCCTCGGCTCCCGCGAGGTGCTCGGCACAGACGATTCGGTGGAGCACACCGTCTTCTCGCCGCAGTCGCCCATGGGCTCGGCCATCACCGGCGCCAAGGTCGGCGACGAGGTGCGCTACACCACACCCAACGGCAAGGAACTGATGGTCGTGATCAAGAAGGTCGAAACCCTCTGACCTATCCACCTGTGGGGCCCCGCCCCTGGACACCGTTTGTTGCAGACGCCCGGCTGGAGTTTCCAGCCGGGCGTCTGCGTTACGGTTTCGGCAGCAACGCCAGGCAGCCCGGCGGAGCATCCCGGTGACTCACGCATCGGACATGCTCAGGGTGCAGGGTCAGGAGTCGGACAGCAGTTGGGCGGCCAGTTCGGGGCTGAGCTCGCCGCGGGCGACCCGGGCGAGGATCTGGTCCTCAGGGGAGCCCTTGTCCTCCGGCACCGCGTCGCCGTACTCCGATTGGGCGGCGGTGCCGTCGTCGTCGCCCTCCGCGTGCGTGGCGGTGGGCTGCGCCGAGGGATCGGCAGGGTCGAGGCCGAGTTTGGCGAGCACCGCGTCCAGGCGGGCGCGGGCCGTGGGGTACGACACCTGAAGGTGCTTCTCCACCTCGCGCAGGTTGCCGCGGGAGGCGAGGAACACCTTCAGCAGAGTGAGGTCCGCCTCCCCCAGCGAGCAGAACTCGCAGCTTGCGAACTCGCCGGCGATCTCGGTGCCGCAATGCAGGCAGCCCTTGCGGGTGGTGATGAGCTGATCGCCGCACACGGGGCAGTCAGCGGGTGCGTGGTAGACGGGCTTTGCCATGTCTCACTCCTCGTTCTTGATGGTGGCCATGCCCATGACGACGGCGACGTCGAGGCGGGCCGAACCGTTGCCCACGATGTACTCGTCAACCTTGTCGTTGCCGTCCGGCCAGCTGATCCGGCCCAGCTTGGCCTCGCCGCGGATGGTGACGTTGGCGCCCTCCGAGAGGGTGACGGTGAGCGTGCCGGATTCCACCTTGAGCCGCGAGCGGCCCAGGCTGATGGGGCCCTCGACAGTGACACCGCCGGCTTGGCTGAGGAGGTCTTCGATCTCCTCCACATCCTCCAGGGTGGAGCCGCCGGCGGTGACGCGGATGCGGCCCAGCCGGGGCACGCCGACCGTGCGGAGGCCGCCGGTGGTGACCTCGGCGTCGACAATGAGCTTGGGGTTGACGCGCACGACGAGTTCCTTGCCCAGCGAGATGTCGCGCAGGTCGTCGAGGTTCCGTGGGGGACGGATCAACGAGAAGCCCTGGAAGTTGGGGCCGATCTCGCCGGTGGAGCTGACCTCCATGACGGTGCCTACCCGGCGCAGCACGTGCGGCCCGTCGATCGTCAACGTGCTGACGGAGGAATCCCCCTCGATGCGGACGCGGCGGCCCACCGCGGTGACGGAGACGCGCGCGAGGCCGCCCGCTTTCGGGCCACCCTTCGAGGCCGTGTCCTGCGGAGCGTCGGTGTGCACAGTGGCATCGTCTCCGCCCGCGGCCGCCTTCTTGACGGCGTCGATACGTCGGCTGGCTTCGGCGGCGTCGATGCGCCCGGCGGCCAGGTCGTCCAGAATCGGACCCAGATCAGCATTACTCATGCAGAAACTCTACCCCTCCTTTCCATTCTGGGAATCGGATCTTTCACTTGTCTGAACCCTGGCCCTCCCCCGTGGTTACCCTGAGCGCCCGAATCTAGATTTGGGGCCTCTCCCCCGGGCCGGTTGTGCACAGGCAGGAGCAGATCGACGACGCGGGGACAGGCCTTGTGCCAGAGTTGGGGCATGCCGAAGCCGCTGTCAGAACTTGTGGCCCCTGAGTGGGCTGAAGCCCTCGCGCCGGTGGAAGAGAACATCACGGCGATGGGCGGTTTCCTCCGCGAGGAGATCGCGGCGGGACACAGCTACCTGCCCGCGGGCGAGCACATCCTGCGCGCCTTCACCCAGCCGATGGCCGACGCGCGGGTGCTCATCCTCGGCCAGGACCCGTACCCCACCCCCGGCCACGCGATGGGCCTGTCCTTCTCCGTCAACCCGGATGTGCGCCCCATCCCCGGCAGCCTGCGCAACATCTACCGGGAGTTGGAGTCGGACCTCGGCATCCCGCAGGCCATCCATGGCGACCTGTCCGCCTGGTTCCAGCAGGGTGTGCTCCTTCTCAACAGGGTGCTCACAGTCCGTCCGGGCGCGCCCGCCTCCCACCGCGGGAAGGGCTGGGAGGAGGTTACCGCCTGCGCCGTCCAGGCCCTCGCCCGACGAGGGGGCCCGCTCGTCGCGATCCTCTGGGGCCGGGATGCCCAATCGGCCAAGCCCATGCTGGGTGAGACTCCTGTGATCGCCAGCGCCCACCCGTCGCCGTTGTCGGCACGCAACGGCTTCTACGGCTCCCGCCCGTTCAGCACCGCGAACAGGCTGCTCGAGGAGCAGGGCGGCGAGCCGATCGACTGGGGCGCACATCAGCGGGCAGACGGACCACATGAGTCATCATCCCGTCCCGCCCGAGGAACCGGCGCCAGAGGAGCCTGATGCCCAGCCGGCCGGCAGGCGCAGCGCCGAGATCACGCCCGGGCGTCGGGCGCTGTGGGCCGTTGGTGGCGTGGTGGGCGGCTACATGATCGTCCGCGGCCTCTACGGCATCTTCAACGAGGACGATGAGCAGCCGTAGCCCCGCCGTTGCCACACGCGGGTAGCCTGGGGGGATGGAGATCGACGTTCTCGCCTGGCTCAACGCCCGCATGTCCCAGCCGCAGATGGTCACCGAGGAGGAGGCCCTCGACGGCCGCGACACGCCCGTCCTCGACCCCCTGCCCGTGCACGAGGTACTCGGCCTGCCACTCGATGAAGTGCCCGAGGGCGCCGAGGTGGCCTACTTCGCGATGGGCTGCTTCTGGGGCGAGGAGCGCATGTTCTGGCAGACGCCCGGCGTGCTCAACACCGCCGTCGGCTACATGGGCGGCTTCACCCCCAACCCCACGTACAAGGAGACCTGCACCGGCCAGACGGGCCACGCGGAGACGGTGAAGGTGGTCTACGACCCCGCTCAGGTCAGCTACGACGATCTGCTCACCCTCTTCTGGGAGAACCACGACCCCACGCAGGTCTACCGGCAGGGCAACGACCTGGGCACGCAGTACCGTTCCTCGATCTTCCCCGTCGACGAGGCCCAGCGCGAGGCTGCCGAGCGCAGCCGCGACGCGTTCCAGCAGCGCCTTACCGAGCAGGAGTACGGCCCCATCTCCACCGACATCACGATGGACCAGCTGTTCTACTACGCGGAGCTTGAGCACCAGCAGTACCTGCACAAGAACCCGGACGGCTACTGCCCCAACCACGCCACCGGCGTGAAGTGCGGCCCGGCGGATTGAGTCGTTCCATTGTGGCTATCTGGAGGCCCGGGGGCCTGGGGCCTGAACCAGCCGTTGGCTACTCGAGGCCCTCACGAGCACGCTCCAGGCCCCGGCGACAATCTCAGAAGAACGTCTTCTGTGGATAACTCTGGATCCGTCCGGTTTTGTCAGAGTGGCCGTTTAATATCGGTTGTATGAACGAGACGCGGGATCTGACACAGCGGTACATCGCCGCGCTGTGGGACACCGCGCGCTCACTGGGAACCGACGAAACCGCTCACCAGGCCCTGGCCGGGCTGGTCGATTCGCTGGCCGAAGCTGAGGCTCAACTGGCCGGGCTGAAGCTGCACCTGCTCCACGCAGCCCGCCTCTCTGGCGCCGACGCCGTGGTGGCCGGGGTGCGGGAATCGGTGCGCACCACCACAGCGCAGGCCACCTCCACGTTGAAACTATCCGTCGAACTCGGGGAACGGTTCGAGGTGATCGGGTCCGCGTTGAACGACGGCACCATCTCACTGGCGCAGGCCGAGGCGATCATCGCCGGGCTACGGAAACTCCCCTCCCGGCTCACCGGCTCAGAGTTGGTCCGGTGTCAGGAAACGATCCTGGAGTACACCGACACCTTCGGCCCCAGTGAACTGCGCATCCTTGCGTCGCGGTTGCTGGAGATCATCGACCCGGAGCAGGCCGAGATGGAGGAATCAAAGCGCCTCGCAACCGAGGAACGCGCGGCGCGGCGGGGCCGGTTCCTGCACCTCTCCCCTGACTTTCATGGCTCCATGCGCATCACCGGACAACTGCCTGTGGCTGATGCCGCGCAGCTGTCTGCCCAGTTGGATGCGTTGATGCCGTCGATCTCGTCCTATGCAGAGACCGGTGAGGTCCCGGGGCCGGATGTGCGGCGTGCTGATGCGCTGGTGTTGTTGTGTCAGGCAGTGGCTAACGCCGGTGAGTTGCCGGCCCATGGTGGGGACCGTCCCACGGTGCATATCACGATGGACTTCGACACGCTCGTCTCCGGGCTGGGCAGCATTGACCTGCTCGGCCATGATTCCGTGGACGGGATCTCCGCCGGTGAAGCACGGCGCCTGGCCTGTAACGCGAACATCATCCCCGTCGTGCTCGACGGAACGTCACGTCCGCTGGACGTGGGCCGCGAGAAGCGGTTGTTCACCCCGGCGATGATCGCCGCGCTGGCTGAACGGGACAAGGGCTGTGCTTTCCCCAACTGCCACGTCCCACCGGCGTCGTGTCACGCGCACCACATCGTGCCCTGGTGGGCATGGGGCCCCACTTGCGTCTCGAACGGGGTGTTGTTGTGTCCCCACCACCACAGGCTGGTCGAACCAGACCCGAACCAACCGCCAGAATCGCAATGGCAGGTCCACCTCGACGAGGTCACCGGGTTGCCGTGGTTCACCCCACCCAGACACATCGATCCCAGGCGAAGGCCCCGGCAGAACGCCAGATTCATCCTCCACCACATCAAACTCGAACCCGCCGCTGGGGCACCACCATGCCCACCCGAGAGCAGAGAGCTCATCCTCAAGGACCTGCTCCAACACGCCTCACCAGCCTGGGCCGACAGCGGCTAGGCACCGATGCGTTAACCCGCATCCCGTGCTCCGTGCGGCCACTACGCTCGGTGCCATGCCTCTCTTCCGCGTCACCACCGCAGCCGACCCCGCAGCCGCCGAACTGCTCAACGCCTACTTCGCCGAGCGCATCGCCCAGTGGGGTGACCCCAACACGTCCTACCAGCCCAAGCCCGCTGATTTCAGCCGCGGCGTGCTGCTGGTGGCCGAAGGCGACGACGGGGTGGCTCTCGGCGTCGGCGGGATCCGCCCCGTCGAGGGTCAGGGCATGGAGGTCAAGCACCTCTATGTGGCACCCGCCGGCCGCGGTCAGGGGATTGGTCGCGCCCTGCTCCGGGAGCTGGAGAGCCACGCAGCTTCCATGGGCGCGACCCGGATGGTGCTCGACACCAACGCAGACCTTGCCTCGGCCAACCGCCTGTACCAGGCTGAGGGCTACGTCGCCGTCGAGCCCTTCAACGACAACCCGAACGCGACCAGCTGGTTCGCCAAGGAACTGACTCAGGCGGCGCAGGGCTGAAGGCGCCCCTCCCCCGGGTGGGCGAGCTCCGCGACCGCTGCGGCGTCAGCCGCCTCGGAGGCCACGAGGCGACGGTGGTGGAAGCGCCACGCGATCAGCAGCGGGATCAGCGCAGCCACCCAGGCGGCCGGTGCGGCCAGGATGACTCCGATGAAGCCCACGTGCTGGATGACGAACAGCCCGATGATGCCGCGCACGACCAGTTCCAGCACGCCCGCCATCGTCGGCGCGAGCGTGGAGCCCAGGCCCTGGATGGTGCTGCGCACCAGGAACAGGATGGACAGCACGGCGTACAGCCCGCCATTGATCAGCAGGTACTGGTGCGCCATCGCCACCACGTGTTCCTGGCCGGAGCCGACGAACGCGCGCACGAGTTCGGTGCCGAACGCGACGATCAGCAGCCCCAGCGCCAGTGACATGCCGACGGTCAGCATCGCGGCCCGGCGCACCCCTGTGCGGATGCGGGCCCATTCCCTGGCCCCCGCGTTCTGCGCAATGTAGGTGGTCATCGCCACGCCGACGGTGGCCAGCGGGATCACAGCCACCTGATCGACGCGCATCGCGGCCGTGAAGGCTGCCACCGCATCCGTGCCCAGGGAGTTGATACCGAACTGCAGCAGCGCAGCGCCCAGGGCGATGATCGACATCTGGAAGCCCAGGGTGAGGCCTAGCTTCGAGGATTCACGGGCACCGCTGAGCCGGATCCGCCAGTCGGCACGGCTGAGGTGCAGATCCGGCATCCGCCGCCAGATGAGCGCCAGGCACAGCAGCACCGAGACCAATTGCGAGAGCACCGTCGCCAGGGCTGCGCCGCCCACGCCCATGCCGAGGCCGCCGATGAAAGTGATTACGAGTACAACGTTGAGCACGCACGCCAGGATCAGGAACAGCAGTGGGGTGCGGCTGTCGCCCAGCGCCCGGATCACCGAACTGAGGTAGTTGAACGCGACGGTTGCCAGCGCGCCGCTGAACAGCACACCGAGGAAGGTGGCTGACTGCCCCATCAGCTCGGCCGGCGTCCCCAGCCAGCCCAGCAGCGTCGTCGCCCCCAGGGTGCCGATGACCGTGATGCCGAGGGCGACCAGCGCGCTGATGACGGCGCCGGTGGCCACCGCACGTCGCATGGCCGGCAGGTCCCCGGCGCCGAACGCGCGTGACACGGGGATGGCCAGGCCGGTGGAACAGCCCATCGCGAAGCCGAACAGCAGGAACTGCAGGCTGCCGGAGGCCCCGACGGCGGCGAGCGCATCGACGCCGAGCATGCGGCCCACGACGATCGCGTCGGTCACGGCATAAGCCTGCTGGAACAGGTTGCCGATGAGCAGTGGCAGCGTGAAGACGACAATCAGCTTGAGCGGCGATCCGACGGTGAGGTTCTTGGCCATGCAGGGTCTCTTCCGAGAAGTGGGCGGTCCGGACGCGGTCCGGGAGGGGTCAGCGCGCACCGTCGATCCCGACCCGTTGGGTAGGGTCCGGCGTCAGTGCGTGGAGGTGGCCGTCGTGGCGCATCGGGGCGGGTGGTCCGCGGCCCGGTGGTCGGCGATCAGCCTGGCGATTGTATTGCAGCGGGGCAAAAGAGACAAACGTATTGCACACGGACGCGAACCGTCACGTCCGTGATCTTCCTCGCCCTTAACAGCCTGCTGCTCACCGCATGCAGTGCGAGCGGTGACCAGGATCAGGAGATCAACCCGGCCTCATCAACGAAGGCCAACTGGTGGTGGCCATGAGCGGGGAGTACCGGCCGTTTTCGCGGTGAAGGATTCGTCACTGGTGGCCTTCATCGGCATGGGCGAACTGTTGCGCACCGCGCAGAACATGGCCGCAGCCGAGTATTCGCCGCTCAACGCCTACCTGACGGTGTCGGTCTCCTACCTGATCATCGTGCTCGTGCTCACCGGTTTGGTCACGCTGCTCGAACGCACGATGAACCCCGATAAGAAGGGAGCCCACGCCTGAGCGAGACCCAGCTTGAACAGGACTTTTTCGACGCCTCAGATCACGACGCCAACGTCGTCGAGATGCGCAAGGTCACCAAGAAGTTCGGCGAGATCCTCGTCTTCGAGGACATCGACCTCGACGTCAGCAAGAGCGAAGTGGTCGTGCTCGTCGGCCCGTCCGGCGCGGGCAAGTCCACGCTGCTGCGCTGCGTCAACGGCCTCGAGCAGATCACCAGCGGCACTATCACCGTCGCCGGCGACGAACTGAGCTATGACCAGGCGCACCTCAACCGGATCCGCTCGCGGGTGGACATGGTGTTCCAGCAGTTCAACCTGTTCCCCCACATGAAGGTGCTCGACAACATCACGGTCGCCCAGCAGGAAGTGCTGAACCGCTCGCGCGACGAGGCTCTGCGGGCGGGCCATAGCTTGCCAACGCCGCGTGTTCGACGGCGCGGCTGCGCAGCAGCCAGGCGATGCTGAAGGCGAACAGCGCCATGGTCTCCAGGATCATGATGGGCTTGTAGTGCCCGAGCATGAAGTAGATGTCCACCGGCAGGAACGTCCACAGCACCATGAGCAGGACCGCCACGACGATGGTGGTGCCGCAGATGCCGTAGATCACCAGCCTGCGCCCCATCCCGTCCCCGGGGATGCCCGTCATGGGGAACAGGACCAGGCAGAACGTGGCCAGCGACAACATGAAGACGACGGCCGCGGCGTGGTGGATCCATTCGGTGGGGTACGGGCCGAGCACGCACTGGAGCAGCGAGCACTGATCCGTCCCGCGCGGCCGCAGAGGAGCGATCGCCACCAGCGCTGCCGACACCGAGGCGACCTTGGCCACCACCCGGTCCGCGCGGAGTTCCGGGTTGTACGGGTGATAGCCGCGGTAGGACCACATGAACAGCGCCAGCGCGCAGAGCGTCCCGACGAAGACGTCGCGCACCGGGGTGTAGTAGTACTCCGAGATGCTGCCGCGGATGCCCTGGCCGCTGAGCAGGCTCCACCCGACGAGAACGACGGGCAACACGAACGCCAGCGAGCTGATGACGCGTTGCTGGGTGATGAACGTGCGGCCGAGTTGTCCATGGCTGGTGGTCGCCGGCTGGTTATCCATGGGCGGGGCGGCTCCTTCGTCAAGATGGCCCCACCAACATACGCTGCACCCGCCAACGCTCACAGCTGATGCGGCTCTCCCCTCCTCGCCAATGTTCGATGCTGCTGATCCGGCGACGGGGCCCGGCTACGCTGAAGCGGTGACGAACCCTGCCCTCGAAGCGCTCACGGCCTCCGGCCTCGAACACACCGTCACCCGGCACGGCCGGGTCCGCTCCCTCGCCGAAGCCGCCGAGGCGCGCGGCGTCGAGCACCGCGACCTGATCAAGACCATGGTGGTGCGCCGCGCCGAGAACGACCATCTCCTCGCCCTGGTGCCCGGGGACCGCACCATCTCCTGGCCCAAGCTGCGGAAACTGCTGGGCGTCTCACGGCTCTCCATGCCAGATGCCCGGGCGGCCTTCGAGGTCACCGGCTTCGAGCGCGGCACCATCACCCCGTTCGGCACGAAACAACCGCTGCCCGTGGTGGCGGATGAGCTCATCCGGGGCCGCACCGTCTCGATCGGCGCGGGCGAGCACGGCGTGGCCGCGACCCTCGATGGCGACGCGCTGCTGGCCCACCTCGGCGCCACCGTCGCCGACATCACCGAGCCCGGCGCCTGAGCTACTCCCCCTTGCGGCGGACCATCTCCCCGATCCAGGTGGGGGCGTACGGCGAGGTGCAGTTGGGTGGCGTGGGGTAGTCCTTGAGGACTTCCAGACGCTCCCCGATGGCGACGGCGCGGCCACGGACACTTCGTCTGCAAGACTGGAGCGATGCCTGATCCGCTGATCTACGCACACCCGCTGCTCGACCTGGGAGCCAGCAGGCGCGCCGATCCCCACCCGTGGCATGATGCCCCCGTGGGTTGGCAATTGTGGGACGGACAAGCGCGTTTCCGTCGATCTCTCGAGCAGGTCGCCGACGATGTGCTCGACGCCGCCGGCGTCGACCTGGACCCTCGCGCCTTCGTCGTCGCGCTGCCCGTGGAATCCGACGGCGACGTCCTCGTCGAGCCCCAGCGCGGCCACTTCGACAGGGCAGTCCTCAAGCAGGCCAGCACGCTGGCCACCCGCCGCTTCAACAAGCTGGTGCGCGACAACGGCTTCGACGAGGACAGCGACGCGCACCTCGCCGCTTTGGAGGCCCGCACCCGCCGTCGGGCAGTGGCCGACAAGCTCGACGCCGCAGCCCGCGCCTCGGGACGGATCCACTTCGTGGGCCTCGGCGTGCGCATCGGGGACCACATCGCGTTCCCCGTCCTGGCACTCCAGGCAGATCCCTGGCAAGAACTGCCGCAACTTCCCGATGACGCCGAGGACGCATTCCTCACCGCCCGCTCCTTCCAGGAGGCCGTGGTCACCACCGTCCTCGACGTGGCCTCCCGCGAACTGGACCGTCAGGTGCCCGGCAGCATCGTGCGCGCAGACACCGAGAACGTGCTGCGCGCCGCCGCCGATTCGTTCGTCTCCGCCGTCGTTGCCCGCACCGGTCAGGACTACGCGTTCGGGGCGATGCAGGCGTTCGACGCCGTCGCCGCCACCCGCTACGAGGGGCGCGCCGGCAAGGGCACGCTGGCCCTCGTGCCCGCGGACGACGAGAGCGCCACCCGCATCATCACGCTCGAGCATCCAGTGCCCATCGGCCGCACCCGCGGGCTGCGCAAGATCCTCGAACTCTCCGGGCCGGGCCTCCACCTGCTGTGCGACGGCCGCGAGGTCTACGGCCTGGGCACCGTCGACGCGGAAGCCCGCGAGCACACCTATGAGGTGCGCATCTCCGGGGACGGCTCGTGGGAGTTGTGGGACAACGAGGATCCGTTCCTCCGCGTGGACAACGGCATCCCCGCCATGCCGCGCGACCTCCTCGACGAGGACGAGTTCTCCGTCACCGTCGAGCGCGTCTTCCCCAACGTCTCGGCCCGCAACGCCCGCATCCTGTGGCGCGTGGCGGTGGCCTGCTCGCAGCAGGCGCACGGCACCATGCTGGTGGTGCACCCCGAGGCAGGCGAGGAGGCGGCGCGCCTCCTCCCCCAGGGCTACGCCATCACCCCCACCCGCCTGTCGGATCGTGCGCTGGAGGCCGCCACCAGCATCGAGGAGGCGGCGCGCCTCCTCCCCAGGGCTACGCCATCACCCCCACCCGCCTGTCGGATCGTGCGCTGGAGGCCGCCACCAGCATCGACGGCGCGGTGTTGGTCTCCCCCGACGGCCGGTGCCACGCCGTCGGCGTCATCCTCGACGGGCTGGCCACCGGCACCGGGGACCCTGCCCGCGGCGCCCGCTTCGGCTCCGCCATCCGCTACCTCGCCGGCGCAGGCAAGGGCGCGATGGTGATCATCGTCTCCGAGGACGGCCGCATCGATCTGCTGCCCAAATCCAAGCGGCGCGTGCGCCGCGCGACGGTGCAGCGCGCCGTCGACCGCCTGGTCGCCGCCTCCGCCGAGGGGGAGGATCCGGAGGCGTTCACACGGGCCGACCGCGCCGTCGAGAAGATCGAGTTCTACCTCAACCAGGACCAGTGCGACGCCGTCAACGAGGCGCGCGACGTGGTCGAGTCACGCGAGTGGGGCGAGGCGCGGGTGCGCCGCCAGTACATCCCGATCGCGCCGGATCCGGCGATGGACGACTCGTACTTCGTCGACCGCGCCGGGGTCGCCGAGGAGGAGTAGCGCACCCTGCGCGCCTACACTGTCCGGGTGAAGAAGAAGACGACCGTGGCCGCCGCCTTGGCTGCCGTCGTCCTCTCGGGCTGTACACCCCTGTCCCCCGGCGCCCCGGACCCGGTGCCACCTCCGGCTGGCGTCAGCGGGTCGCCGACCACTTGGGAGGCCTCGCCCGGTGCAAGCCCCATCCCCGACGACCAACTGCCGTTGGCCTTCCCCATCCCGGGTCAACTGATCGACTCCGCCGAGGCCGTCGTCGAGGAACTGCATCGGGTCGCCGGCGGGCTGCCCGTCCTCAAGGTCGACGTCACCGTCGACCAGGCCACCCTGACCGCCCTGCTGCCGGACAGGGGCGTGCTGAGCTACCGGTGGAGCGGGGATGAGATCGCCAGGGTCGATTCAGACATCCAGTACCTGGATCAGGCCACGTTCGACCCGTCGGACTTCCCGCTGGCCTCGACCACCCGCATGTTCGACATCGCGGACCTCCGCGGCGTGCGCGGGCAACTGGTGCTGCAGATCGTCGACTACCGTGAGAGACAGGTGCTGATGACGGTCACGTCCAGGCCGGAGTCGACGACGGTCTTCTTCCGGCCTGACGGCACCGCGGTCGCCGAGTTGGGCTACACCGGGGTCGCGGACCTGGCCGACGGCCTGGCCGAGGTGATCGGCGACGACACCGAGGCCTTCGCCGTGGGCTTCAACGCGACCCAGGGCTACTGGGCGGAACTCCCCGACGACGAGCCCGGCGTACTCGTCAGCCGCAACCGCATGGGCGGGCTGCCCGTCTTCGAGACCCGACGCAGCGAGACCCCCGCCGTCGAGACGTTCGACCCGCGGGCGATCCAGCCGGCAACGCTGGCCATGGTGATCGCCCGCTTCCAGCCGGACCCGGCGGTGCCGTGCGACGTGCGCATCGACCGTTCGACGCGGCGCAGCGCCGCCGTCGTCCGGGTCGACTGCGAGGGTGAGGTGCACTTCGCCGACCTCGAGGGTCGCGACATGACGGCCCTGGTCAACGCTGGCTGAGGCCGGTTCCTGAGCGTCCGCTCGCGAGCTTGCGAGCCAGCGGACGACGAAGGGCACGCTCAGGGAGCGGGATATTACTCGCCGAGGTCGTCGGTGTTGAAGGTGTCGCAGGCGTTCGGGTCGCCGCTCTGGAATCCCTTCGCCACCCAGTACTGCCTCATCTTCGACGAGCCGTGCGTCCAGCTCTCGGGCACCACGCGGCCCCCCTGCTGCTGCTGGATGTGGTCGTCACCGACGGCGCGGGCGGCGTCGACGATGCGGTTGAGATCGTCCTGCGTGACCTTCTCGATGGGCGACTCGGGGTCTTCGGTGGTGTTCTTGAAGAACACGCCGGCGTAGCAGTCGGCCTGCAGTTCGAGGCGGACGGCGCCGGACCGGGGGCCGGTGTCGTTGCCACCGGAGCGGGCCTTCTGCATGTCGCCGGTGAGGTACGAGATGTGGTGGCCGTACTCGTGGCCGGTGATGTAGAGCTCTGCGGCGTCGCTGCGGGTGGTGCCCAACTGCTCGAGGAGCTTGCCCATGAAGGCGTCGTCGATGTAGATGCCCTGGTCACCCGGGCAGTAGAACGGCCCCATCTCGGACTGGCCGGTGCCGCAGGCGGTCTGGATCTGGCCGGAGTAGAGGTTCAGTGCGGAGATGGGCTGGAAGCCCTCGGTGAATGCGGAGGACCAGTACCGTTCCAGCGCCACGTCGTAGGCGTCCCAGCGGCAGTCGCGGTTCTCCTCGATGTCCGCGGCGGTACGGCACTGCGTGTTCTGATCGCCCCGGGGCTGCTGCTGCTCGGGCTGCGTCTGCGGCGCGCCGAACAGGTCGCCCAGGCTGCCGCCGCCGAAGATCATCATCAGCACGACGAGGATCAGACCGCCGATGCCGCCGCCGACGGCGATGGGGCCACCGCGGCGACCGCCGCCCATACCGCCTCCACCACCGCGGCGGCGTACGCGGGAACCGCTGATATCTGAACCACCGCGAAATTCCATGGAACCCTCCATCGGCTGCGCCCCGGACGGCCCGGGGTCCTAGTCAGCGAAAACAATATCCCCATTTCAGCGTAGGCGGGGCAGCCGTGACAAGCGCCGGGGGCGTTCTGCCGCCGAAACGCCACCGCGCGCCCCTGAGCCCTCGGGAGCTGAAAGGGCCCCGACTACACTGGCGCAATGCGCGTCGTCGGTGTCACCAGTCCCCTGCGGGCGCCTGTCGCGAGTTTCCAGGTGGGCCACGGTGAGCACCCGCGGGTGACGATGTTCGACCACGGTTTTGTGCCGCTCCGCCCGCTCGCTGCGGCCATGATCGACGGTGAGATCGTGTTCACGTGGCTGGTACGCGAGGTGCACGAGGCGGACCATCGTCCACCGGAGCGGCACACGGTCTACGTCAATTCGCCGTCGGAGACCCCCGCCAGATACCAGCGCATCGGCGCCTACGCCCTCGTGGTCTCCGATCGCGGCATCCTCGGCACCGTCAACTCGACGGCGACCCCTGCGCCGGGCACCTGGTCGCTCCCGGGTGGCGGTGTCCACGAGGTCGAGTCACCGTCGGATGCGGTGTTGCGGGAGGTGTACGAGGAGACGGGGCAGGAGGTCGTCATCGACCGGGTGCTCAGCCTCGAATCGGAGCATTGGGTGGGCCGCTCCATGTCCGGGCGGCTGGAGGATTTCCACGCGCTGCGCGTGGTCTACGGGGCGACATGCAAAGCACCCAGCGACCCTGTCGTCCACGATGTTGGTGGTTCGACGATGGAGGCCGGCTGGGTGCCTACCCGCTCGTGGCGGTCTCTGCATTGGACCAACAGCTCGCGGACGTTGCTGAGTCAGTACGCCCGCAAGCTGTCGATGGGTCAGTCCCTGAAGTAGCTCAGGATGCGCAGGATCTCGATGTACAGCCACACCATGGTGACGGTGATACCGAGGGCCGCGCGCCACGACTCCTGAGCCGGGGCCTTGGCGGCGATGCCGCGCTCGACGGAATCGAAATCCGTGACGAGGTTGAGCACAGCGAGGATGACGGCGAGGATCGAGATGCCGATGGAGATCCAACCCGCGCCCGAGCCGACTTCGCGGATGGGCGTAGCCACACCCATGAGAGCCAGCACGAAGTTGACCAGCAGCACGCCGGCCATGGCGGCCGTGCCGATGAACACCATTTTGCGGAACTTGGGCGTCACGCGGATGTTGAAGAACTTGTACGCCGCGAGGGTGACACCGGCGGTGACGAAGGTGGCCATGACGGCCGCGGTCACGATGCCGGGGAACATGGCCTCGAACAGCGTGGAGAATGCACCTACGAAGATGCCTTCGATGGCGGCGTAGAACAGCACGCCACCGACGGGCAGCTTGCGGCGGCCGGCGACGAACAGGACGGTCACGAAGCCGACCAGCGCAGAGACGATGACCGCGGGGGTCAGCAGGGTGGTAGGGATGATGCCGTTCCAGAAGCCCAGGAACACGGCGATCGCGGTGACCGCCACCACGCCGAGCGTGATCGCGGTCTTGGCGAGCACGTCGTCGAGGGTCATGACGCCGCCGGCCTGCGGGGCGTCGTGCTGCGGCGGGGCGTAGGGTTCCTGGCGCTGCTGGCCGAACTGCTGCTGGTTGTACTGGGGCGGCGCGTAGCCTTCCGGTCCTCCGTAGCCCGTGTAGCCGCGCTGCTGCGGGGCGTTCTTGGTGAAGGCGTCGGGCCGGCCGATGATCGGGTTAGCCATATCGTTGCTCTTTCTGGTTCGTAGGTCCCCTGAGGGATCGTCGCGCTCCATGGTACGTGACGGATCTGTCAATCCCCTGTGTCTCGCCGCGAGTCCAGGGGCCCGGGCCCGCTGCTGGCGCCCCCGAGTCCGCAGAAGTGCCGCCGAGCGGCCCCGCCCCGTGCCACCATCGGGTGATGAGCACTCCCCAGAAGGCGACCCTGACGTTCCTCGGCGCGGCTGGCACCGTGACCGGCTCGAAGTACCTCCTGACCCTCGACGACCGGCGCGTCCTCGTCGACGCCGGCATGTTCCAGGGCGAGAAGCAGTGGCGGTTGAAGAACCGCGACGAGTTCCCCGTGGACCCGGCATCGATCTCCGACGTGCTGCTCACCCACGCGCACACCGATCACGTGGCCTACCTCCCCGCGCTGGTCAAACACGGCTTCCGCGGCCCCATCTGGGCCACCGAGGCCAGCATCCGGCTGGCCGAGATCGTGCTGCGCGACTCCGGCAAGCTGCAGGAACAGTCCGTGGGCGACGCGGTGCGCGGCGGTTTCTCGAAGCATGAGAACCCCGAGGCGATCTACACCATGGAGGACGTGGAGGCCACGCTCCCGCTGTTCCGCGCCGTCGAGTGGGACACCAACATCGACATCGACGGCATCTGGGCGCGCTGGACCCGCTCGGCGCACATCCTGGGCTCCGCCTCGATCCACGTGGAGTTCGGTAGCCGCTCGGTGTTGTTCTCCGGAGACCTGGGCCGCCACGACCACCCCATCCTGAAGAGCCGCGACACTCCCCCGGGCGCAGACATCGTGCTGATCGAATCAACCTACGGTGACCGCGAACACCCCGAGCCGGAGGTCCCGCACGAGGACTTCGCCGACGTGATCCGCCGCACCGTCGAGCGCGGCGGCTCCGTGGTGGTGCCGGCGTTCGCGATCGACCGCACCGAGACCGTGTTGCACGCGCTGGTGCAGATGCGGCGCGAGGGCTGCATCCCCGAGGTGCCCGTGGTGGTGGACGGACCGATGTCGCTGCGGGCGATGGAGGTCTACGTCGACGAGTCGCTGGGCGAGCTCCGCGACGGCATCTCGGTGGCGGACTTCACTGATCTGGATCTCACCGCGGCCCGCAGTTCCAGGGACTCGAAGGCGCTCAACAAGCGCACCGATTCGATGATCATCATCTCCAGCTCCGGCATGGCCGAGGGTGGCCGGGTGCTCTACCACCTGCAGCGGCTCCTGCCGGACCCGAACAACGCCGTCGTGCTGACCGGCTACCAGGCCGAGGGCACCCGCGGCCGCGCCCTGGAGGACGGCGCCCGCCAGGTCAAGATCAACGGCCGGTACGTGAAGGTGCGCGCCGAGATCGTCCGCGACCGCGAGTTCTCCGTGCACGGCGACGCCTCGGATCTGATGGACTGGCTCAAGGCCCTCGACAAGGAACCGGAGGAGGTGTTCGTCACCCACGGCGAGCCCGCCGTCGCCGAGCTCTTCGCGGATCGGATCTCCGACGAGCTGGGCTGGGTCGCCGTGGCGCCGAAGTACGGCGAGGTCGTCACGCTGCTGGCCGACGACCTGGAGCCGCGGGACCTCGACCCTGACAGCCCGGAGCTCTGAGCCTCGGGCCCGAGCTCAGGGACCAGCGAAAGTTCAAGGAGTGGCCGGGGCAACCCTGCACTGACGCCCAGCAATCAAGCAGTCTCTGATGGGGGCCTGAGCAGGTGGGTCGGGCGTTGCAGAAGACGGTCACCCCCACCAGCACCGAGCAGCACCACAGAGTGACCGCCTTCTGCATGGTCGGCGAAGGCCCCCATCAGAGACAGCGGAAACCAGCTGTGGCACAGGTGACGGACACTCTTCAAGGGTTTCGACACCGCTCGTAGAACTCGCGGGCTCAACCAGCGGCGGGGCGCGACGCTCAGGGGCCGATCAACCGCGGGCAACTCCGGCGTCGTCGAACGTGGCCATCTCCCCCAACACCCGAGCGCCGGCCTGGACGATGGGCAGCGCCATCGCGGCGCCGCTACCCTCGCCGAGCCGGAGATCCAGGTCGAGCAGGGGGCGCAGCCCCAGCGCGGAGACGGCCTCGGTGATGCCGGGCTCCATGCCGGCGTGGCCGGAGATGAGGTAGCCGGCGGCGTTCGGGGCGAGGGCCACGGCGACGAGTGCGGCCGACGCGGCGATCACGCCGTCGACGATCACGGGCACCCCACGTGCGGCGCCGCCCAGGATGAAGCCCGCCAGAGCGGCGTGCTCCAGTCCGCCGACGGCGGCGAGCAGGCCGAGCGGATCGCTGCGGTCCACGCCGTGCAGGGCGATGGCCTGCTCGATGACGGCCACCTTGTGGGCCAGCATCGCGTCGTCCGCTCCTGCGCCGCGGCCGGTGACGGCGTCGATGGAGGCGCCCGTGAGCACGGCGATCAGCGCCGAGGCCGGGGTGGTGTTGCCGATGCCCATCTCGCCGGTCAGCAGGCAGTCGGCTCCGCCGTCGACGGCCTCATTGGCGGTCGCAATGCCCACCTCGAGCGCGGCCACCGCCTCCTCGCGCGTCATGGCTGGCTCCACCGAGAAGTCGCGCGTGCCGCGGCGCACCAGCTTCTGGCGGATGCCGGGGTGCTCCGGCACGTCGCTCGCGATGCCGACGTTGGTCACCCACACCTGCGCCCCCAGCTGGCGGCCCAGCACGCTGATGGCGGCGCCACCCGAGGCGATGTTGAGCGCCATCTGCACCGTGACCTCCTGCGGCCACGGGCTGACTCCCTGCGCCCAGACGCCGTGGTCCCCGGCGAACAACCCGATCAGGGGCTTGGCCGGCACCGGCGGGGGGCACGTGCCGGCGATGGCGCACAGCTTGTTGCCCACCACCTCGAGCTGGCCCAGCGAGCCGGGCGGCTTCGTGAGGCTGTTCTGGCGTTCCTCCGCGGCGTCCAGTGCCTCACCTGAGATGATGGCGATCGCGTCGATCGTGGCGTCGAGGGTCATGGATGGATTCCTTTCGATGGCATGGGTGCCCCCGACGGGATTCGAACCCGTACTCGGGCGGGTTTAAGCCGCCTGCCTCTGCCAGTTGGGCTACGAGGGCCTGCGCCTGAGTCTAGTGGGACCGCAGTCTGACGGCGGTGGACCACTACCCCCGGTAAACTTGACTGGACCACTGGAGAAGGGGGCCATCTTGACCACGTTTCTGATCATCGGAGGCGTGGGCATCGCATTGGTTCTCGTGTCGCTGCTGCTGGGGGATCTTGTCGACGGGCTGTTCGACCTCAACACCCTCGGCGGCGACCTGTTCTCCGTCTCCTCCATCTCCGCCTTCGTCGGCGCGTTCGGCTTCGGCGGCGCGCTGGGCCTGGCAGCGTTCGACAACACGATCATCGCCGTCATCATCGGCCTGGTCGTCGGTGCCCTCGCCGCGTGGGGAGCGCTGCGCCTCACCCGCGCGTTGAAGAGCGGTGAGAGCGCCGCCAGCTTCCGCTCGGATTCGATGATCGGCCACCCCGCCCGCGTCATCACCGCCATCCCCGAGGGCGGCTACGGCGAGATCAGCATCAGCGTGGGCGGCCACGTGCGCAAGATCTCCGCCAAGTCTGAACTTCCCGTCGCCTACGGCGACGAGGTGTGGGTCTCAGCCATCCTGTCCCCCACCGCCGTCGAGGTCATGCCCACCGCTGCCCCCGACGAACTCACCCCCTAGTTCCCCTCCAGCACACCAACCGAAAGGCGCCCATGCCAAGTCCAGTCGTCATCGCCATCCTGGGCCTCATCGCCCTGCTGGTGTTGATCGGGCTCCTCATCGCCAGCCGCTACAAGGTGGCCAAGCCGAACGAGGCGTTCATCATCACCGGCCGCAAGGGCAAGGAGGTCCGCAACCCCGAAACCGGCCTCGTCTCCACTGATCTCAGCGGCCAGAAGGTCGTCATGGGCGGCGGCGTGTTCGTCATCCCGTTCATCCAGAAGCTGCACGTGCTCGACCTGTCGTCGCGCCGCATCATGGTCACCATCCGCAACGCCGTCTCCGGTCAGGGCATCAAGCTCAACGTCGACGGCGTGGCCATCGTCAAGGTGGGCGGCAACGAGGATTCCATCCGGGCCGCCGCCCAGCGGTTCCTCTCCCAGCAGGACGAGATCGAGACCTTCACTCAGGAGACTCTCGCCGGCTCGCTGCGCGCCATCGTCGGCTCGCTGACCGTGGAGCAGATCATCCGTGACCGCGCCGCGTTCGCACAGCGGGTCACCGACGAGTCCGAATCCTCACTCACCGGCCAGGGCCTGGTGCTCGACACCTTCCAGATCCAGGACATCACCGACGACGGCACGTACCTGTCCGACCTCGGTCGCCCCGAGTCGGCCAAACTGGGACGCCTGGCCGCCGTCGCCGAGGCCGAGGCGCGCCGCGAGGCCGAACAGGCGCAGATCGCCGCCGAGCAGGAGATCGCCATCTCGCAGCGGGCGCTGGTGCTGAAGCAGGCCGAGATCCAGTCCGAGACCGACGCCGCCCGCGCCACCGCGGCCGCCTCGGGCCCGCTGGCCCAGGCCGACCGCGACCAGGTGATCCTGCAGGAGCAGGAGAAGGTCGCCGTCGCGCAGGCAGCGCTGAAGGAACGCCAGCTCGACACCGAGGTGCGCCGCCCGGCGGACGCCGAGCGGTACCGCGTCGAGACCGAGGCAGAGGCCAAGCGCAACGCCGCAATCTTCGACGCCGAGGCCCGCAAGGCCGCCTCGATCGCCGATGCCGAGGCGCAGGCCGAGCGTGACCGCCTCACCGGTGTCGGTGAGCAGTCCCGCCGTGCCGCGCTCGCGGAGGCGGAGGCCATCGAGGGCGCCAAGCGCGGTGAGGCTGAGAAGGCCCGCCGTATCGCCGAGGCCGACGCCGTCCGGGCCGAGGGTGAGGCCAAGGCCGCCGCGGTGCTGGCCGTGGGCCAGGCCGAGGCTGAGGCGATGGACAAGCGAGCCGAGGCGTTCGCACACTACAACGAGGCCGCCGTCCTGCAGATGCTCATCGAGATCCTGCCGGACATGGCCGAGAAGGTGGCAGCTCCGATGGGCAACATCGACAACCTGACCATCGTGTCGTCCGAGGGCGCCTCCGCGCTCCCCAAGACGGTGACCAACAACATGATGCAGACCATGCAGATGGTCAAGGACGCCACCGGCTACGACCTCACCCAGGTCCTCGACCGGATGGCGGGCAAGAAGGACGCTCCGCTGCAAGACGCCACTCCCAGCGCGGAGTGACCGCTCCCTGAGCGTGCCCCGCGACGAAGGAGCCGGGCACGCTCAGGGAGCGAGTGCGGCCACAATGTCTGCCGCCGGCGCAGCCATCAGCGCGTGGCTGTTGGTGCCGCACCAGAGCGGGGTGAAGTCTGTGCGGCCCACCGCCTCCGCCGCGGCGCGCAGCGGGGCGAGCGGGCCTGCCGCCAGCGGGAACTCCGGCACGGCCTCCGGGAACTCGCCGAGGTCGAGGATGAGGCGGTTGGGGATCCCGCGGGCGGGCCGACCCGTCAGCGCGGTGGTCACCACCGTCTCGTGCGGTTGTCGCAGCGCGGCGCGGTGCAGCGGCGAGGTGAGGGCCTCGTCGGCCAGCAGGAAGGCCGTGCCCACCTGCACCGAGCGGGCCCCGGCGTCGAGGGCGGCACGAAGATCCGCGGCGGTGACGATGCCGCCGGCCGCGACCACAGGCACGTCGACGGCCGAACGGATGGCCCGCACCAGGTCCAACGTGGGAAGGTGCAGCGAGAGGTCGGGCGACAGGAAGTGGCCGCGATGGCCGCCAGCCTCCCAGCCCTGCGCAACCACTGCATCTGCACCGTGTTCCGCCAGCCATTTCGCCTCATCGACGGTGGTGGCGGTGCTCATGACCACCGCGCCCCAGGCCTTGACCCGGCGGAGCAGCCCCTCCTCGGGCAGGCCGAAGTGGAAGCTCACCGTGGGCGGGGCGAAGGGCTCGATGACGTCGCAGATCTGGGTGTCGAAGGGTCGGCGCGGCGCGCCGCCGAGGGTCTCCGCCACGCCGTATTCGGCGCGGTAGGGCGCCAGAGCGGCTACCCAGGCGTCCTCGCGGGCGGCGTCCGGCGCCGGCGGACGGTGGGCGAAGAAGTTCACGTTGTAGGGCACGTCCGCCGCCGCGAGGAGGGCGATCTCCGCGGCGAGCTTGTCGTCGCTCAGCATCGCGGCGGGCAGCGACCCGAGCGCCCCTGTGCGCCCCACGGCCAGGGCCAGTACGCTCCCCTGCACACCGGCCATGGGCCCTTGGATGATGGGGAGGGTGGGCAGCATCAGCGCTCCAGCAGGCCGAGTGCGATGCCGTCGAGGATGTCGGTCTCGCTGACCACCACGGTGCCGTCGGGCACGCGCAGCGAGATCTCGTCGAGGATGAGCCCGCCCGCCCCGATCACCGCGGCGCGCAGCGGGTGCATGCACGGCTCCTCCGCCGTGACGAAGGCGGGCTGCGTCAGCCACCGGGTGAGGTGGCGGGTGATGTCCTCCCTGGTGAGGGTGGTCTCGTGCACCGCCTGGCGCACGTAGGTCTGCAGCCCCAACTCTGCCGCGGCGAAGCTGGTCACCGTGCCGGCGACGCCCACGGCGCTGGCGAGCGTCGCGAAGTCGACGCCGGCGCCGTCCAACTGTTCGCCGATGTAGGCCCTGGCGGCGGCGACCTCATGGTCCGCCGGCGGGTCTCCCGGCAGGAAGCGCTCGTTCATCCGCACCGCGCCGATGTCCAGGCTGATAGCCGACACAATCTCCGCACCCTCGCCGACGACGATCAGCTCGGTGGAGCCGCCGCCGATGTCGAAGACCAGGCAGGGGGTGGGGGCGTCCACGCCGCTGAGCACGCCGAGGGTGGAGAGATAGGCCTCCTCGGCGCCGGGGATGACGTCGACCTCGATGCCCATCCGTTCGCGCACGTTGGCCTCGAACACCGCCCGGTTGCTGACATCGCGCGCGGCGGAGGTGGCGACGAACCGCTGCCGGTCAGCGCCGTGGGAGGCGATGATGGCCGCGTACTCCTCAAAGATCCGGTTGGCGCGCTCCAAGGCGTCCGGATGGAACTCGCCGGTGGCGTCGACGCCCTGCCCCAACCTGGCCAGGCGCGTCTCGCGGGCGAGCTCCGTGAGTGCCCCGTCGGCCTCGCGACGCACGACGAGCAGGCGGATGGAGTTGGTGCCGCAGTCAACGGCGGCGACGGTGGTCATTCGTCCTCCAGGCATGGGGTGGACCAGAACTCGCCGAGCTTCTCGACGGCCTCATCGCCCAACGGGTTGACGCCGGGTCCCTTCGCCAGGGAATGGCCGACGAGCACGTGCAGGCACTTGACGCGGGTGGGCATGCCGCCGGCGGTGATCCCGTCGATCTCCTCCACGTGGCCCAGCGCCTCGCGGTCTGCGAGGTAGGACTCGTGGGCGCGCTGGTAGGCGGCGGCGAGTTCGTCGTCGGTCTTCAGCCGTTCGCTCATCTCCGCCATCAGGCCCGAAGCCTCCAGGGTGGAGGTTGCGGACGTGGCGCGCGGGCAGGTCAGGTAGTAGGTGGTGGGGAACGGGGTGCCGTTCGGCAGCCGCGGTTCGGTCTTGACCACGCCGGGCTTCCCGCAGGGGCAGCGCCACGCCACCTCGACGACGCCACGGGGCTGCCGGCCGAGTTGCAGCTCGACGGCGGCCAGGTCTTCTGCGGTGGGTTCGCTCACCCCTGCTCCTCATCCTCGACGGGGGAATCAGCGAGCCGCACAGAGGTCCACATCTTCTCGTACCACTCCCCCTTCATCTCCGGCTCCGGATCCTCCATGGTGGCGCCTTCGAGGGGGTTACCGTCGGCATCGATCACGCGGTAGCCGACCTCCCCGGGCATGACCCAGCCCAGCCTCACGCGGGCGATGGAGCGCACATACTCCGGGTCCTGCCAGCGCTCGAGTTGATCCTCCATGTCGGCGATCCGCTCGCGCTCAGCGGCGATCTCGCTGCGCACAGCCGCGATCTCCTGCGCCTGCGCGAAGTACACGCGCAGCGAGGTGGCCAGCACCAGGCAGATGCCCGCGATGACCACGAGGAACACGGTGAGCCGCCAGGTGGCGGTCATCGCGCGGTTGGCCCGCGGCTGCGGCTCCGGCTTCCGGCTCATCGCTTTGGGGACGTCCTGTTCCGGCAGCGGTTCGACGTGCGGCTTGCGGCTGCGCTCCCCTGGGCGCGCGCTGGTACGGGACCGCGGGGTACCGCGGCCGGGGCCCGGATTGGCCTGCCTGGATCGAGGGGTCTGCGCCACCTGACCAGTGTGCCCCATCCCGCCAAGATGCCCGGATTCCGCCACGCGGTTCCGGCCCCTGAGCATCGCGCCCCGCGCGGCAACGAAGGATCAGGAAACGCACTCAGGGCCTTGACCCGTGAAGGTCAAGGCCCTGAGAATCCATTGGCCCCTTCGACCAGCCTGGCTCGCAAGCTCGACGGGCTGGCTCAGAGACCGGTCAGGCCTGGAAGCGCGGGAAGGCCGAGCGACCGGCGTAGACCGCCGCCTCGTCGAGATCCTCCTCGATGCGCAGCAGCTGGTTGTACTTGGCCACGCGGTCGGTCCGGGCGGGGGCACCCGACTTGATCTGGCCGCAGCCCAGGGCCACAGCGAGATCGGCGATCGTGGTGTCCTCGGTCTCACCGGAACGGTGCGACATCATGGTGCGGAAGCCGTTGCGGTGGGCCAGGTCCACGGCGTCGATGGTCTCAGACAGCGAACCGATCTGGTTGACCTTCACCAGCAGCGCGTTGGCGGTGTCGGTGTCGATGCCGCGCTGCAGGCGGGTGACGTTGGTGACGAACAGGTCGTCGCCGACGAGCTGGACCTTATCGCCGAGGCGGTCGGTCATGGTCTTCCAGCCGTCCCAGTCCTCTTCGTTCAGCGGGTCCTCGATGGAGACCATCGGGTAGGCGTCGACGAGTTCAGCGTAGTAGTCCACCATCTGCTCGGCGGTCTTCTTCTCACCCTCGAACAGGTAGGAGCCGTCCTCGAAGAACTCGGAGGCGGCCACGTCGAGGGCCAGCGCGATGTCGGCACCGGGCTCGAAGCCGGCCTTCTTGATGGCCTCGAGGATCAGGTCGAGTGCGGCGCGGTTGGACTCGAGGTTGGGCGCGAAGCCACCCTCGTCGCCCAGGCCGGTGTTGAGGCCGCGGTCCTTGAGGACGGACTTGAGCGCGTGGTAGACCGCGGCACCCATCTCGAGTGCCTCGGCGAAGGACTCGGCGCCGATGGGGGCGATCATGAACTCCTGGATGTCAACGTTGGAGTCAGCGTGCGAGCCACCGTTGAGGATGTTCATCATGGGTACGGGCAGGATGTGGGCGTTGGGGCCACCGACGTACTTGTACAGCGGCAGGCCGGCCTCTTCAGCGGCGGCGTGCGCCACGGCCAGGGAGACGCCGAGGATGGCGTTGGCGCCCAGCTTGGCCTTGTTGTCGGTGCCGTCGAGCTCGAGCATCGCCTGGTCGAGGATGCGCTGCTCCGAGGCGTCGAGGCCCAGGATCTCCTCGCCGATGACCTCGGTGACGTTCTTCACCGCGGTGAGGACGCCCTTGCCGCCGAAGCGGCCCTTGTCGCCGTCGCGAAGCTCAACGGCCTCGAAGGCGCCCGTGGAGGCACCCGACGGGACGGCGGCGCGGCCCTGAGCGCCGGACTCCAGCTCGACCTCAACCTCGATGGTGGGGTTGCCGCGGGAGTCGAGGATCTCGCGAGCCTGGATGAATTCGATGGATGCCATGTAATGGTCCCTTTCAAAGAGTGGTCTCTCGTGCCCCAGCCTAGCTGTTACAGGCGCGGGTTCCCGCGCCGGGTGCAGCAGGTTTGAGTGGGTTTCAGTCAACCGACGGTTCGGTTGCCCGGATCTGTGTCTCCAAGTTGCGGAGGGCCTGCCTGGCGGCGGCGTCCGCGTCGATGCCGTTGGCCTGCGCGCGGGACACGAGAGCGATGATCTCGCGGCCGACGGTGGCCTCGTCGATGGGTTCGGAGGGCAGGTCGACGGCGACCCCGTGCGAGCGGGTCCGCGAAACGACCTTGTGGGCCCGGCCGATGACCGACAGGGATTCGGCGATGCCGTCGAGGGCGGATTTACGCCCCTTCTCCGCCGCCTTGCGCTTCTCCCAGTTCTCCCACATGTCCTGGGGGATGTCCTCATCCCGGAACACGTGGGGATGGCGGCGGATCAGCTTGTCGGAGATGCCGCGGGCCACGTCGTCGAGCGTGAAGCGGCCCTCGTCCTCGGCGATCCTGGCGTGGAAGTAGACCTGCAGCAACACGTCGCCGAGCTCCTCGACCAGCTCGGTGTCCGAGCCTGCCTCGACGGCGTCGACCACCTCGCAGGCCTCCTCGATGAGGTGGTTCAGCAACGAGCGGTGGGTCTGCTCGGCGTCCCACGGGCACTTGACCCGCAGCTCCGCCATCACCTGGCGCAGGCGCTCCAGCTCAGAGGTCACTGCTCGACGGCTACCGGCTCGGACAGCGAGCCGGACATGTCGATCAACTCCGGCGAGGTGGGCTCCCACTTCCCGTAGCGGGGGTTGAGCTGCACGTCGAGGCCGTTGGCGCCGTCGAACAGGAACTGCTGGTCGAGCTGGCCGAGCATCTTCACCTTGACGTCGGCGAGCGCCAGCGGCCGGCACTCGTCCACCGTGAAGAGCTGCTCAGACTCGGGCCCCTGCTGGGCGCCGAGCTCCTGGAGCTGGTCGTCGGTGATGTCTGCCCCGAAGCTGTCGAACAGGCCACCCAGCAGCAGCGTGCCAACGATGCCGCGGCGGTTCATCTGCTCCGCCGAGATGTTCATCGCCTCCGCGCAGGCCTCGCTGATCTGCGTGATCTGGTTCTCGGAGTAGCGGGTGCCGTCCACCACCAGCGCGGTGCCGGGAGTGGGGCTGCAGCCTGCCAGCAGCACGACGGCGGCTGCTGCGGATACGAGACGCGTGAGCTTCATCTGGGTCCTCTCGAACTGGGGGTGCGCGGGCACCGGGGCCAGCCTACCGCAGCAGGATCCGGCGCCCTCTGTCAGGCGAACAGCTGGGTGAGCAGCGTGGTGGTCCAGGTGAGATAGTCGTCCGTGGCCGGCTTGGGGATCAGCACCTGGTCGTTGGCTGACTTGATGACCGAGCCGGGGTAGAGCCTGTTGAGGCGCAACTGCTTCGAATCCGGCAGCACCAGCGGCGAGAAGCGCACCACCTTGCCCTGCGGCACGATCTCCTGGATGCCGTGCTCGCGGGCCAGATTCCGCAATGCGGCCACGCCCAGCAACTGCTCGACGGGGGGCGGCAGCTCGCCGTAGCGGTCGAGGAGTTCGGCGCGCACGCCGTCGATGTCGGCCTCCGTGCGGATCTCGGCGATCTGCTTGTACATCTCCAGCCGCAGCCGCTCGGAGGTGATGTAGTCGTCCGGCAGGTGCGCGTCGACGGGGATCTCCACCCGCATGGTGGGCTCGGGCTCGGTATCCTCACCGCGCCAGTTGGCCACGGCCTCGCCGACCATCCGCAGGTACATGTCGAAGCCGACGCCCTCGATGTGGCCGGACTGGTCCTCGCCCAGGAGGTTGCCGGCGCCGCGGAGCTCCAGGTCGCGCATGGCGATGGCCATGCCCGAGCCCAGGTCCGTGTTGGCCGCCATGGTGGCGAGGCGCTCGTGCGACGCCTCGGTGAGCGTCTTGTCCGCGGGGTACAGGAAGTAGGCGTAGCCGCGCTCGCGCGAGCGGCCGACGCGGCCTCGCAACTGGTGGAGCTGCGAGAGGCCCATCTTGTCCGCGCTGTCGATGATCAGCGTGTTGGCGCTCTGGATGTTGAGGCCGGATTCGACGATGGTGGTGCACACCAGCACGTCTGCCCGCCGCTCCCAGAAGTCCTGCATCACCTGCTCGAGCCGCTTCTCCCCCATCTGTCCGTGGGCGGTGACGATGCGCGCCTCGGGGACCAGTTCGCGCAGGTGCGCGGCGGTCTTCTCGATGGTGCCCACGCGGTTGTGCACGAAGAATGCCTGCCCCTCTCGGGCCAGTTCGCGGCGGATGGCGGCCTTGACCTGCCCGTCGTCGTAGGGGCCGGCGAAGGTGAGCACGGGGTGGCGCTCCTCCGGCGGGGTGGCGATGACGCTCATCTCGCGGATGCCGGTGATGGCGGTTTCGAGCGTGCGCGGAATGGGCGTGGCCGACATCGACAGGACGTCGACGTTGACCCGCATGGCCTTGAGCCGCTCCTTGTGCTCGACGCCGAAGCGCTGCTCCTCGTCGATGACGACGAGGCCGAGGTCCTTGAACTGGATCTCCTTGCTGAGGAGGCGGTGGGTGCCGATGACCACGTCGATGCGGCCGGTGGCCAGCCCGTCGACGATCTTCTTCGCCTCGGCGTCGGTCTGGAAGCGCGACAGCTGCGCCAGCTGCACGGGGAACCCGGCGAACCGCGACGCGAACGTCTGGTAGTGCTGCGTGACCAACAGGGTGGTGGGCACGAGCACCGCCACCTGCTTGCCGTCCTGCACCGCCTTGAACGCGGCGCGCACCGCGATCTCGGTCTTGCCGAAGCCCACGTCCCCGCAGATCAGGCGGTCCATGGGCACCACCTGCTCCATGTCCTGCTTGACCTCGGTGATGGCGGAGAGCTGATCGTTGGTCTCGACGTAGCTGAAGGCGTCCTCCAACTCCCGCTGCCACACGGTGTCGGGGCCGAAGGCGTGCCCCTTGGTGGCCTGGCGGGCGGCGTAGAGCTTGATGAGCTCGTTGGAGATCTCGCGCACCGCCTTGCGGGCCTTGGACTTGCGTTTGGTCCAGTCCGCGCCGCCCATCTTGTCCAGGGTGGGAGACTCCGCGCCGACGTAGCGGCTGAGCTGGTCGAGCTGGTCCATCGGCACGAACAGCCGGTCTCCGGGGTGGCCGCGCTTGCTGGGCGCGTACTCGATGACCAGGTAGTCGCGGGTGTTGCCCTGCACGGTGCGCTGCAGCAGTTCCACGAATCTGCCCACGCCGTGCTGCTCGTGCACGACGGGGTCCCCAGCCTTGAGTTCGAGCGGCTGGATGGTGGCCTTGCGGCGGCGGGGCAGCTTTCGCTCGGAGCGGTCCAACTCCACCTGGCCGGTGAGTTCGCCGGCGGTGATGACCTCCAGCTTGGGGCCCTCGGCGCGCCAACCGTGCCGCAGCGTGGACAGCACGACGGCGACCCTGCCCGGCTCGGGTGGCGCGGCGAGGTCGTCGAGCACGGCGTCGATCCCTGCCTCGCCCAGCAGCTCCACCATGCGGTTGGCCAGGCCCTGACCCTCCACGGTGAGCACCACGCGCCAGCCGTCGGCCAGGCGTTGCCGGATGTGCACGACGGCGGCGTCGGTGTCGCCGCGGAACGTCTCGCTGGCGCTCACGTCGAGCGAACGGGAGTGCACGGCGTCGGCCTCCGGGATGGCCGGGCCTTCGTCCGCCACGTCCTCGGGCGCGGCCATGAACGGGGACAGCGACCACCAGCGGTGCCCGATCTCCAGCGCGTGCTGGCGCACGTCGCCCAGCGCCCAGTAGGCGGAGGCCCCCAGGTCGATGGGCGAGCTGCCTCCGCCTGCGGCGGCGGCCCAGGAGGCCTCGAGGAACTCCTGGCTGGTGGCCACGAGCTCGGCGGCGCGGGTTCGGATCAGCTCGGGTGAGGCGGCCAGGATGAGTGATCCCCTGGGCAACACGTCGACGAGCAGCTCGATGCCGTCGACCAGCACGGGGATGAGCGCCTCCATACCCTCGACGGCCTGGCCTTCGCCCACACGGGTGAGCATGTCTGCCAGCTCGGGGTGCGCCGCGGCGAGCTTCTTGGCACGGTTGCGCACCATCGGGGTCAGGAGCAGTTCACGGCAGGGCGGCGCGACGATGGATTCCGCCGTGTCGCCGGTGGAGCGCTGGTCCCCGACGGTGAAGTAGCGGATCTCGTCGACCTCGTCGCCGAAAAAGTCGATGCGCACCGGTAGCTCCGCGGTGGGGGGGAACACGTCGACGATGCCGCCGCGCACAGCGAACTCGCCGCGTCGCTCCACCATGTCGACACGGTTGTAGGCCGCATCCGAGAGGTCCTGCAGCAGGGTGCCCAGTTCGTAGGTCTCCCCCACCGAGATGCGCACGGGCACCATGTCGGCCAGGCCCTTGACCTGCGGCTGGAGGATGGATCGCACTGGCGCGACGACCACGCTGGGCACCGGCCGCTCGGAGTTGCCCGCGAGGCGGCGCAGCACCGAGAGCCGGCGTCCGACGGTGTCGGCGCGGGGCGAGAGCCGCTCGTGGGGCAGGGTCTCCCAGGCCGGGTAGTAGGCCACGGCGTCGTCGCCCAGCAACCCGCCGATCTCGCTGGTGAGTTGCTCGGCCTCGCGGTAGGTGGAGGTCACGAGCAGGACGGTGCGGCCGCCCTCCTCCGCGATCAGCGCGGTCAGCAGCGGGAAGAACGAGCCGACGGTGGTGACGTCTAGGGTGGTCACGCCGGGGCGGCGCGCGTCGGCGAGTGTGTACTGGAGCCCCTCGGATGCTTCGAGAGCCCGCAGGAGGCCTGGATACTTCACGCGCTCAATCCTGCCACGCTTCCGGCCGCCCCTCCGTGAGCAATTGGATAGGGTCACGGCGCGACACGCCGGGAAAAACGCCCTCAGCGGACCGTGACCCTATCCAATTGCTCACGGAGGGTGGGCGGCGAGGGGGTCAGGAGTTGAACATGTTCTGGGTGGCGACGAGGCCCTCGCGCACCAGTGACTCGACGGCGTCGGCGGCCACCGCCGCGTCGACGAGCATGAGGTCGAAATCCTTGGGCCGCATCTTGGCCAGCACGTAATCCGCGGCCGCCTGGCGGCCCGGCGGGCGACCGATGCCGACCCGCACGCGGTAGAAGTCTCCCGTGCCGAGGTGCTGACGCATCGATTTGAGGCCGTTGTGCCCGTTGTCTCCCCCGCCCAGCTTGACGCGCAGGCGCGTGGGCTCGAGGTCGAGTTCGTCGTGGATCGCGATGACGTGGTCCGGCTCGATCTTGTGGAACGACGCGATGGCTTTGACCGCGACCCCTGAGAGGTTCATGAACGTGGTGGGCCTGGCCAGCACCAGCTTCACGGGCTCCGGCCCGGGCAGGGTCACCGTGGCGACCTCCGCCTTCTGGCGTGAGTTCAAGGAAAAGGAGGAACCGTGGCGGTCTGCAAGATCCGCCACGGCCCAGAACCCGACGTTGTGCCGGGTGACCTCGTAGGCCGGGCCCGGATTCCCGAGCCCGACCACGAGGTAGGTAGAGTTGGTCACTCTTCGGAGTCGTCGCCCTCGGCGTCGGAGGAGCCTTCGCCCTCGGCGCCCTCTTCACCCTCGGCGGCCTCGTCGGTCTCCTCTTCAACGATCGGGGCGTTGATGGAGACGATGAGGGTCTCGGGCTCGACCATCGACTCGACGCCCTCGGGGAGCTTGACGTCGGAGACGAGCACCTGCGCACCGATCTCCAGGCCCTCGACGGAGACCTCGAACTCGGTGGGGATGTCGGTGGCGGGGGCCATGACGGTGAGGGTCTGGAGGTCCTGGTTGAGCAGCGAGCCGCGCTCGGCCTCGCCCACGACGACCAGCGAGACCTCGACCTGGACCTTCTCGCCCTCGCGGACGAGGAGGAGGTCGACGTGCTCGATGACGGGGCGGATGGGGTTCCGCTGAACCTGCTTCACCAGGGCCAGGACCGGCTTCTTCTCGCCCTCCACGTTGATCTCCAGGAGCGCGTTGGTGGTGCGCAGCGCGAGGAAGGTCTCCTGCGCGGGCAGCGCGAGGTGCACGGGCTCGGCGCCGTGGCCGTACAGGACGGCGGGGGTGGCACCGTCGCGGCGGAGGCGACGCGAAGCGCCCTTGCCGAACTCGGTGCGGGTCTGGGCGGACAGTTGTGCGTCAGCAGCCATGTGAAATCTCCTCAAGCTCTTCAAACGTTGTGCGCATGCAGGCGCCGAGCGAGAAGCGTAGCTCGTCGATCACGGACCGCTGGGGGTCCCTCGCCAGGCAGCTTGGCAAGCTTACCTCAGTCCCGCGGAGAGGTGAAACCCGGCGGCCTCTGCAAGCCTGGGAGTTCTTCGATGACGAACCTGGCGACAGCAGCCGCCCCGTCCTCACCCTGCGCATCTTTCGCAGCCTGAGCCGCGGCTGCCCGGACGGACGGGTCGTGGAGCACCTGCTCGACCGCCCGGCTGAACCGCGCCCCACCCACGTCGCGCCGTGACAGTGCGACGGCGTTGCCCGCCGTGCGCAGACGTCCACGTTCCACACCTGTTCGGGTTGCAAGCCGATCCCGACGAACGGCACGCCGGTGGCACAGGCGGTCTGGACCGTGCCCTGCCCGCCGTGCAGGACTGCCGCGTCGACCATGTCGCCGATCAGGTGAGCAGGGATCAGATCCACCAGATGCACGTTGGGCGGCACCTCGTCGTCGGGGCGCATGAAGTGCCTGAGCGGCGCCACCACATTGACATCCATGTCGCCGAGGGCCTGAGCTGCCGCAAGGGCGAGGCTCCTGTTGCCGGAAGACCCCAGGGCGAGATAGATCAGCGGCTCAGGCGCGGCGGCCAACTGCCGTACGACGGCGGGGACCTCACCGTCGAGCTTGGCGAAGATGGGCCCCGCCCGCCGGTAGTTCTCCGGCAGCGAGATCCCGTCGAGTTCCTCCGGCAGGACGGTCAGCAGGTTCCAGTCCGCCGCGAACAGATCGGCCATGGTCCTGATGGGCTCCACGCCGTTCTCGCGAGCCACCGTGCTGAAGGCCCGGGGCGCCAGTGAGAGACGCGCATAGATGAGCCTGAGGATTCCCGATGCGACGCGGTCCGCAGCCCTGGCCACCGGAGACTTTCCGCGGATGAGTCCGAGCCTCTTCACCTGTTCGACGTGGGGGCGGGTCAGCGCGAACGGCACCGGGTAGACGATCGGCACTCCTTCCGCCCGAGCGGAGATGAGCGATTTCACGTTGGTGAAGTGGACCACCGCATCGGCCTTCACGTCGCGGATGAGCTGCCGCTCCGCCGCGACCCGCCGACGGACGAAATCCCTGGTGAACGGATGGCGGAACCCGCGCCCCTGATCCAGGGCCAGTGCCTGAGCGCGCTCCTTGGGCGACATCACCGGAGCCAGCTGCCGCACCTCGAAACCGGCCTCGTGGATGAGGTGGACATACTCAGGTTCGTAGGCCAGGAAGACGATGCGGTGATCCGCGCCCAGGGCCCGCGCCACCACGATGCCGCGCGTCGTCTCTGCGAGATTGAACGTGACAGGGGCGATCACAATGCAGGCCATCGGGCGATTCCGTCCTTTGAACGCAGCCTACGCTAGGTTCCGAGCGGTGGGCTGGGTCCAGCTACACCAAGTTTGCCGACACCTACCTGGTGGGCATGGAGCTGCCCGAGCCCGTGCTCAGCGACGAGTCGCGCCGCCTGAACGTGACCAACGAGGGCGGCGTCGACGCGACGGTGCGCTACCTCAAGAACATCATGGGGCTCTGGATCCTCTCCGAGGCCATCCGCACGTGGGAGGCCGAGGGCAAGCACCACTCCGCCCCGGAGTTGGCGCAAGCCGCGAAGGACGTCCGGGACGCCCCCACCTTCGACGCCACCCACGGACATGCCGGCCCGGGTCAAGGCGCTCGTGGGCGGCGACGAGCGGCTCGACGACCCCGTGTTCTTCACCCGCTCCGTGCTGGAATCGCTGGCCATCGGCTACCGCGACACCATCGCCGAGCTCGCCCAGCTGACTGGCCGCGCCCCCCCGTCGGATCGTGATCGTGGGCGGTGGCTCCGCCAACGCGCTGCTCAGCCAACTGGCGGCCGATCGCACCGGCCTGCCCGTCACCGCCGGCCCCGTCGAGGCCACCGCCATCGGCAACTCCCTCATCCAGGCCCGCGCCGTCGGCCTCGTCCACGGCTCGCTGGCAGACCTCCGAAGGATCGTGATGCAGTCCACCGACCTGACCTCCTACTCCCCCACCCTCCACCGGCCCGAGGAACAACTGCGCGAGATCGTGGCCCTCTCCAACGAGTTCGGCGCCGACCCCGCGTTCACGCGCGCCGGCGGCGGCAACTCGTCGGCCAAGGCGGACGGCGTGCTGTGGATCAAGCCCAGCGGCGTGTCGATGGCCACCCTGTCCGCCGAGGACCTGGTGCCGCTCGACGTCCAGGTCCTCAAGGACGCCCTCGACGCCCCCGATCCGGATCCCAGCCACGGCGACCCGGTCAACTTCCTCGCTAGGCAGGCCAGACGCGACGATGGCCCCCGCCGACCGTCCGTCGAGATCCTGTTCCACGCCCTCATCGACGACACCTACGTCCTGCACACCCACCCCCTGCTGATCAACGCCGTGACCTGCAACGCCGACGGGGTGGCACTGACCGAGGAACTCTTCGGCGACGACGTGCTGTGGGTGCCCTACGTGGACCCGGGCCTGCCGCTGGCCAGGGAGATCGCCGCCTGCCGCAGCGCCTACACCGAGCGCACCGGCAACCCGGCCCCCGAAGATCACCTTCCTGATGAACCACGGCTTGATCGTCTCCGGCGATGATCCAGCCCAAATCCGAGTGGACAGCTACCGTGTGATGCGTACCATCCGGAGGGCGGTAGACGTGGCACAGGGTGGTCTCCCCGCGTTCGCCGAGGCATTCCGCGAGGCTGTGGGAGCCAAGCACGCCGCCTATGACGATAGCGTGGTCGCCACCGAGTTCCCTGCAACGGAGGCCGGTGCGCGCTTCCTCGTAGACGGCCCACTCATCCCTGACCAAATCGTCTATGCGGGCTCCTTCCCCGCTGTGGTTCCCGAGGGTGCCGATGTGGCGGAGGCCGTTGAGGCCCACCGAGAGCGCCGAGGCAGCGACCCGATCATCGCGGTAGTCCCCGGCATCGGCGTCGTGGCCGTCGGCGCGGATCAGAAACAGGCGACCACCGCGCTCGAGGTCTACGTTGACGCCCTCACCGTGGGTCAGGCCGCCAACGTCCTCGGCCGCGTCCGAGCCCTCGACGAGCGCGAGCGCCGTTTCATCGAGACCTGGGAGGCCGAGGCCTACCGCAAGAAAGTCGCGGCCGGGTAGCACTCATTCGGCGGCCAGCGCCTCCGTCGGCGGGGCGCTGGCCGCCGACAGGCCGGGCAGCAGCGACGCCAGCACCGCGGCCACCAGACACACCCCGATCAGGCCTGCGGTGTAGAGCACGTCGATGGAGAAGTGCAGCTGCATGTTCTCCCCCGGCATCATCAACAGCGCCGACGACACCCCGAGCCAGCCGAAGAACATGCCGGCCGCCACCCCGACGACCACCAGCGCGATCGCCTCGATCAGCAGCATCCACCGCAGCCCCGAGCGCGGCATACCGAGCGCCCGGAGCAGGGCGGACTCGCGTTGCCGCTCGATCACCGACAGGCCCAGCGTGTTACTCACGCCCACCAGGGCGATGACCACCGCCACACCCAGCCGCCCGGTGAGCACTATGAGCATCACGTCGAGCACCTGGTTGAGCACCAGGATGGCGCCCGCGTCTGATGCACTGAAATCCGCCGTGGGCACCGACTCCAGGACCTGCACCACCTGGTCGATGCTCGTGACATCCCCGCGATCCTCCAGCGTGATCTCCAGCGCCGGCGCGTCACCCTCGGTGGTGGGTCGTACGTCGTCGACGCTGTCGATCGCCTCCAGCCGCTCCACCAGATCTGCGTGCACCCCCTGCTCGTGAAAGGAGACCGTGAAATCCACCGGGTAGGAGGCGAAGATGGACTCCGTGCCGGAGGTGCGGGCGGTGGCCAGCGCCACCTGCAGCGCCTCGAGCGGCTTCACCCGCGAGGCGGCGATCGACGGCCCCTACACCGCGCCGCAGTTCAACCCCGACACGGGCGTGATGACGAAGTGCGACCTCTGCCGCGACCGCCTGGCCGTCGGCGAGAAGCCCGCCTGCGTGGCTTCATGCCCGTCGCGCGCGCTGGACTTCGGCGAGATCGAGGATCTGCGTGCCCGGTACGGCGCCGAGGCCGGTATCGAGCCGCTGCCCGATCCCCGCATCACGCAGCCCAACCTGGTGATCACACCCCACCCGGACGCCCAGACCTCCGGGCAGGGCACGGGCCGTATCGAATCCATGACGAAGGTGGTCTGAGATGTTGCATGAACTGCCCCTGGTGATCTTCACGATCTGCGCGCAGATGTCCGTGGGATCCTTCGTCACTCTGGGCATCATCCAGTTGCTCGGCAGCCGGCTGCCTCCCGCCACCATGGGGAAGGTCACCCGCCCGGCGCTGTACGCCATCGGTCCCCTGCTCGTCCTCGGGCTCGCCGCGTCGACGTTGCACCTCGGCTCTCCCCTGCGCGCCCCCAACGCCATCCTGCACTGGCAGGAGAGTTGGCTGAGCCGGGAGATCCTCCTGGGGATGGCCTTCCCCGGCCTGTTCCTCGTCTACGCCATCTCGCAGGTGTACTCGCTTCGGACGGTGCCAGCCTGGTCCGCCCCGTACACCGCGGTGCGCTTCTTCACCACGGCGTTCCTCCTGGGTGGCCTGGCCGTCGGAGCAGCCCTGGTGGTCGCCGCCTTCTACCGCGCCCGCAAGGGGGAGCATGACCATGACGCCATGCCGCTGCTGACCAACTCGGTGCGCGGCATCGCGTTGGGCTCCCTGGTCCTGATGGGCATCAAGGCCATCGGCCTGCCCTTCTACACCAGCTACCTGGCCCGCCACCCCGAGCCGGCCGTTCAGGAATCCATCCGGATCCTGAGCGAGCAGTACGGCGGCTGGTCCCTGGCCCAGGCCATCCTCGTCTTCCTCTGCGTGGCGCTGCTCGGCTACCTCCTGTTCCGCCTCTCCGGTGGCGCCGCGGGCCGCAGGCTGCTGCCCAGGATCGCCCTCATCTCATTCTTCCTGGTCCTGACCGGTGAGGTCATCGGCCGCATGCTGTTCTATGCCAGCATGGTCCGCATCGGAATCTAGGGAGGCTCACATGGCACGACCCACCGATGATCGCGAACTGTGGCTCCGCTGGCTGACCGACGCCGCCGCTGAGGTAGGCGTCAACGTCGAGGACATCCCCATCGACGAGTTACTCGACCTGGCGTCCGCCGTCGCCTACGACCTGGCGCGGCCGATGGCACCTGTGACGGCCTTCGTCGCCGGGCTGGCCGCGGGAAAGTGCGCCAACGGGGCCGATTCAGCCAAGGCCCTGACCGGGTTGGCGAAGACGTGGAAGGACACCTGATGATCCACGTTAGAAAGTTTCACAACTGCTACCGTTAACAACCGACGACGTGCATTGAGCGTTATCAGCAACCTGGTGCGCTTCGACAACCGTTTCCCGGAATGCCCGCTATGGTTCGTGGCCATAGGCAAGGAGTTTCGGATGTCAGACGTACACCACGCAGCCGTCCTGCAGTGGCTCGCCACCGCAGGCCTGTGCGACGTGACCCTCAGCTGCCAAGAGTCGCCGCTTGACGGCGCCATCGTGCTCGACCGCTGCTTGAAGGACGTTCCCCTCGCGTGGCTGGTGGAGCTGGCTGAGCACTCGACGCTACACATCGCCGTCGACCACTGCGAGCACGCCGCTGAGACCCGCCACCGGTTCCACAACCTCGCCAGCATCACCGAGCGCATACTGCTCGACGGTGACGCGACGCAGGGCACCCAGGTGCGCTACAGCGCACCACCCCCGCGCGAGGCCGGCGTCGCCCCGCTCGGCGGCTCGATGGCCGGGCCGCGCGGCACACACGCGGAGCGGCTCGCCGTCGCGTTGGCGGCGCTCAGGCCACGGGAGAGGACGCCCACGGTCTGACCCCTGAATTCAGGCGAGGATCAGGCCTGGCCGCCGAACAGCGAGGTGACCGACCCGTCGAGGAAGACGGCGTCGATGGCCTTGGCGATCAGCGGGGCGATGGACAGCACCGTGAGGTTCTGCACCGGCTCCGGCGTGCGGATGGGCAGCGTGTTCGTCACGATGATCTCATCCATGCCGGAGGCGTTGAGGCGCTGCGCGGCAGGGCCGGAGAAGACCGCATGCGTGGCCGCCGCGATGACCCGCTTCGCGCCGCGCTCACGCAGGGCGTGCGCCGCCTGGGCGATGGTGCCGGCGGTGTCGATCATGTCGTCGATCAGTAGGCAGGTTTTGCCCTCCACTTCGCCGACCACCTCGTGCACCTCTATCTGGTTGGCGGTGTTGGGGTCGCGGCGTTTGTGGATGATGGCCAGCGGGCAGCCGAGGTAATCAGTCCAGAGGTCCGCCAGCCGCACGCGGCCGGCATCGGGCGAGACGATCGTCATCTCGGAGGGGTCGTACTTCTCCTTGACGTACTCGCTGAGCACCGGCAGGCCCCACAGGTGGTCCACCGGGCCGTCGAAGAAGCCCTGGATCTGCGCGGCGTGCAGGTCGACCGACATGATCCGATCGGCACCGGCGGCCTTGTACAGGTCCGCCACGAGGCGGGCGGAGATGGGTTCGCGGCCGAGGTGCTTCTTGTCCTGGCGCGCGTAGGGGTAGAAGGGCGCCACGACGGTGATCCGCTTGGCGGAGGCGCGCTTGAGCGCGTCGACCATGATCAGCTGCTCCATGATCCACTCGTTGACCGGGGCGGTGTGGGACTGGATGACGAAGGCGTCGCAGCCACGCACGGACTCCTCGAATCGCACGTAGATCTCGGAGTTGGCGTAGGTCAGCGCACGGGTGGGCACCAGCGGCACATCCATCAGGCTCGCCACCTCCTGCGCGAGCTCCGGATAGGCGCGCCCGCTGAAAAGCATCAGGTGCTTGTTGTTGTTGGCGATCTGTTGGGACATGCGGCTCAGGCCTTCTTCTCTCGGGACTCGATCACTGCCGGGTGGACGGTGCCGTCGCTTTCGGCCGCTGCAGCGGCCTGCTTGGAATCCGGACGGCCACGGGCCATCCAGCCCTCCACGTTGCGCTGCCTCCCCCGGGCCACGCCCAACGCGCCCGCAGGCACATCGTCCGTGATCGTAGACCCAGCGGCGACGAGTGCGCCAGCGCCGATGTCAACCGGCGCCACCAGAACGGAGTTGGAACCGACGAAGGCTGCCTTGCCGACGTGGGTCTTGGACTTGTGCACGCCGTCGTAGTTGGCGAAGATCGTGCCGGCGCCGATGTTGGCGCCCTCGTCGACGATCGCGTCGCCCACGTAGGACAGGTGCGGCACCTTGGTGTCGGCGCCGATCTGGGCGTTCTTCGTCTCCACGAAACTGCCGATCTTCCCGTCGCGTCCGAGGATGGTGCCGGGCCGCAGGTACGCGAAGGGGCCGACGACGGCACCCTCGCCGATGACCGCGAACGAGCCATGGGTGCGCACCACCTCTGCGCCGGGGCCCACCTCCACGTCCATCAGGGTGGTGCTGGGGCCGATCACGGCACCCTCGCCGATGGTGGTGGCGCCCTGGAGGATGACGCCGGGGTGGAGCAGCACGTCGGGGGCCAGATCCACGTCGACGTCGATGAACGTGGAGCCGGGATCGATCATGGTGACGCCCTTGATCATCCACGAGTCGCGGATGCGGCGCTGCATCTCCTGGTTGACGCGGGCCAGCTGGATGCGGTCATTGACGCCCTCGGTCTGCCACACGTCGTCAACGAGGTGGGCGCCCACGCGCTGCGAGCGCTCGTGGCAGAACCTGACCACGTCGGTGAGGTACATCTCGCCCTGGTCGTTGTCGGTGGTCAGCGTGGCCAGGCCCTCGCGGAGGGTGCCGGCGTCGAAGACGTAGATGCCGGAGTTGATCTCGTCGATCTGGCGCTGCTCGTCGGTGGCGTCCCGGTCTTCGACGATGCCGGTGACCGCATCCTTCTCGCGGAGGATACGGCCGTATCCCGTGGGATCCGCGACGCGGGAGGTCATGACCGTGACGCAGTTGTGGCGGCCCCGGTGCACGGCGACCAGTTGCCGCAGCGTGTCGCCGGCGAGCATGGGCACGTCGGCGTAGGTGACCACCACGTCGCCTTCGAGATCCGCCAACTCCTCCAGCGCGCAGGCGACGGCGTGGCCGGTGCCCAACTGCTCGTCCTGGACTGCGGTGGTGACCTGCTCCGAGAGGCGCTCGAGGTGCGCGACGACCTGCTCGCGCTGGTGCCCGACCACCACGACGAGGCGTTCCGGATCGAGAGCCGCGGCCGCGGAGACGGCGTAGCTGAGCATGGGCTTGCCCGCCACCTCGTGGAGCAGCTTGGAGGTCTTGGACTTCATGCGCGTCCCGCCGCCTGCGGCGAGGACGACCACCGCCGCGACCTGCGCGAGATCATTGTCAGTGTCGGACACGAGATCTTCCCTTCGACGACGCCGGGGTGGGCTCACAGACACGAAACTACCAGCACCCACGGCGGCAGCGGGGCCGATCCGCCGCTGACCGCCGAAGCCGCGTTTCGCCCTACGATGGGCGGATGCGTCGCGCCCCCGGATCCCTGGCAGCAGCCGTCCTTGTCAGCCTGCTCATTCTGCTCGGCTCGGCTGCCCCGGCCCGGGCCGATGAGGAGTCGATCAGACACCTCGACGTCACGTTCGCCATCCAGGCCGACGGCACCGTCGACGTGCGCTACGAGCTGGACTGGCACTTCGCGGAGAAGGGCCAGCGAGGTATCAACTTCGGCATCGCCACCCGTGAGCCGTGGGAACCGGACCCGTCGCAGGACGTCGTCTACACCGTCGACGACATCAAGGTGAGCAGCCCCTCCGGAGCGCCCGCGCAGTTCACCGCCACGGAGGAGGGGTCATCGTCGACCGGCTCGGTCAACCTGCGCATCGGAGACCCGGATGTGACCCTCGACACGCAGGACGCCACCTACGTCATCGAATACACCCTGGGCGGCGCTCTGCGCACCTTCGACGAGGGACCGGAGTTCTACTGGGACGTGACCAGCCCCGACTACCCGCCGATCGAGCGGTTCACCGCGCGCGTGACCGCCCCGGACGGCATCGACCGGGCGCGCTGCCTGGTGGGGCAGGGCGAGTGCACGTCATCGGTCGACGGCGGCGAGGCCGCCTACTCCGCAACCCGCGTGGGCGGGGTGCTGACGGTGGTGGCCGGGTTCCCCGCCGGCTCCGTTGCGAACGCGGAGCCAGCGCTGGAACGGCGGAGGCTGTCAGCACCCGAACTGACCGGCTACAGCAGCGACATCACCGTGGCGGCCGACGGTTCGGCCGAGGTGGCGCAGAAGTTGAGCTACGAGGTGCCCGCGGACGAGGACTCCGTGTACCTGCATTTCACGGCCACCAGCCGCGTGCCGTGGAGCGAGGACCGGGACCAGGCCTACGAGTTCCGCGACGTGGAGGTGCGCGACGAAGAGGGCAACCGCCTGCCCCATTCCATGAGCGCACCACACCCCGAGGACGAGAGCTTCCAGGTGCGGCGGTTCACCTTCGACGCCCCCGCCACGGACTCCTTCGAGCGGACGTTCACCGTGACCTACCGGTTGGAGGGTGCCGCCGTGGTCGACGACGGCGTGGCCAGGCTGCGCGTCCAGCCGGCGCCGCCGCCGCTGCACACGGTGGCGGACCCCATGCTGCGGATCCACCTCCCCACGAAGCCCACCGCCGTCGGCTGCCTGGGCTCGCAACTCAACCGCTACCGCGACACCTGCGAGTTCGGTCCCCACCTGGTGGACGACCAGACGATCACGGTCGCCGGTGAGTCGCTCAAGGACCTCGACGGTGACGGCACGGTCACCGACATCACCTTCCCGGCCTCTGCCCTTCCCGGAGCGGGCGAGACGCTGGTGGCCAGCCTCGACGGCCGCCAGAAGGCCCTCGGCCGGTGGGGGATCGCCGGCGGCGTCGCCACCGCCGCCGGGCTGGCGGCCGCCGGCATCGGCGTGGCCCGCACGGGCCGCCGACGCGACCAGCGCTACGGAGATGTGGCGCCCGGGCTGGTGGGGTCACCCACCGCGATCCGCACGAACCGCCGCGCCGACAAGCCACCGGTGAGCTTCACTCCCCCGGACCTGCTGCCGCTCGAGGCGGGCGCCCTGCGGCACGGTGGCTATCGCGACAGCCACCTGGCCGCGACGCTGGTGCACCTTGCGGTGCAGGGCGCGGTGAAGCTGGGCACCGACCCGCTGAAGGTGCTGCACACCTCCAGCTCGGTGTCAGTACACCCCTACGAGGCGGAGGTGCGCCGCTCCGCCACCAAGCGCGACATCGAATTGCCCGTCTCCAGCGCCCGGCGCATGCGCAGCGCGCTGCAGAAGCGGGCGAACCTGATCCAGGAGGACGAGAAGTGGTTCCTCCCCCGGCAGAGCCGCACAACCCAGTTGTGGGGCCTGGCCGCGCTCGTCGTGCTCCCGTGGGTGGTGTTCTTCGCCGGCGGCACCGCGCTGGAGGACGCGCTGGGACCATTCCACTTCCCGCTGTTCTTCGGCTCGATCGTGGGTGGGTTCGCGGGCGCCTTCTTCGGGTTGTTCGCGTTCCCCCGACGGGCCCGCACGGCAGATGCAACGGCACTCGTGGACCAGATCGAGGGCTTCGAGCAGTACCTGGCGACCGCCGAGGCGAACCAGCTCAACTTCGAGGCGGACCGCGACATCTTCCGCCGCTACCTGCCGTGGGCGGTGCTGTTCGACCTCACTGACCGGTGGACCGAGGTCTGCGGGGAGTTGGCTGCCCAGGGGAAGGTCGACTTGGACACCTCGTTCCTGGTGGGCTCCATGTCGCTGGGCGACCTGTCCAGCGGCCTGTCGACGTTCTCCTCGGAGGTCTCCCGAGCCGCCTCCCCGCCGTCATCGTCATCGTCGTCGAGCAGCGGCGGATCGGGCGGGTCGTCGGGCTTCTCCAGCTCGTCCTCGGGTGGCGGCGGTGGCGGCGGCACCAGCGCCAGCAGTTGGTGAGCCTGAACGCACCTCGCCCTACGATGGCACCATGACAGGCCTACCCCGCACTGTGGCAGCCGCAGTCCTCATCAGCCTGCTGTTGCTCTTCGCGGCGGCAGCTCCGGCCCGGGCGGATGAGGATTCGGTCAGGCATCTCGACGTCACGTTCGCCATCCAGGCCGACGGCAGCGTCGACGTGCGCTACGAGCTGCAGTGGCGCTTCGCCGACGTTGGGCAGCGCGGCATCACCTTCGGCATCGCCACCCGCGAGCCGTGGGACGCGGGCCCGTCGCAGGACGTGGTCTACGAGATCGACGACATCCGCGTGAGCAGCCCGTCGGGCGCCCCGGTCGACGTCGAGCAGACCACCCGGGGCAGTGGTTCCAACGAGGACGTCATGTTGCGGATCGGGGATCCTGACACCACGTTGGACACCCAGGACGCCACCTACGTCATCGAGTACACGCTGCGCGGCGCCCTGCGCACCTTCGACGGGCGGCCCGAGTTCTACTGGGACGTGACCAGCTACGATTACCCGCCCATCCAGCGCTTCACGGCCACAGTGACCGCGCCCGAGGGGGTCACCGAGGCCCGCTGCCTGATGGGCTCCAGCACGTGCTCGGCCACCACCGCGGGCGGTGAGGCGCAGTACTCCGCCTCGGCGGTGGGCGGCGTCGTCTCGGTGGTGGCCGCGCTGCCGGCCGGCTCGGTGGCCGGCGCCGAGCCCGTCCTCGAACCCCGCCGGGAGACCGGCCGCGGGAGTTCGGCCCGGGGCAGCGGGTGGGGGCCGCTGGGCGCCATCGGGATCGCGCTCGGCATCCCCGCCCTCATCGCGGCGATCGGGTTGGCTCTGCGCCCCCGGGACGAGCGCTACACGGATGCTCCTCCCGGGGCCATCGGCAGTGCGACGACGCGGGGGCGGCTCCCCAAGCCGCCGGTACGCTTCGAGCCTCCCGACGTGGAGCTGTTCGGGGCCGGAGCGCTGCGCGGTCGCGCCTACCACCCCGCGCACCTGGCAGCCACGCTGGTCGACCTCGCTGCGCGGGGCGCGCTGCGCGTCGGGTCCTCGCCTCTCACGGTGCAGCAGGTGGGCCCCGTGACCGGCCTGGCCGGGTTCGAGGCGCAGCTGGTGGGCGCGGCGCCCAGGGAGCCCCGCCCGCTCACCGCTCCGGAGGCCGAGCAGTTGCGGCTGATCGTGCAGACGCAGAGCGAGCTCTTCGCGCGCCGGTCCGGCACGTTGCACCGCAAGGGATTCACGGCGCTGACGGCGGGTCTTCTTCTGCTGTGCCTGGCCGTGTTGGCGGTGGCCGCCTACCAGTACTTCCAGGGCGCCAGCCTCTGGACGGTGGGTGGGCTGGGCTTCGCGGGGCTGGGCGGCCTCGTCGTGGTCCCCATGCTGCCGAACCAGCCGTTGACGGCGCGTGGCAGCGCGCTGCTCGACCAGGTGGAGGGCTTCGAGCAGTACCTCGCCACCGCGGAGGCCCACCAGCTCAACTTCGAGGCGGAGCACGACATCTTCCGTCGCTACCTACCGTGGGCGGTGCTGTACGGCCTCACGGACCGGTGGACGAGAGTCTGTGGCGAGCTGGCGTCCCAGGGCAGGATCGCGATGGACACCTCGTTCCTCCTCGGGCCCGCCTCGGCGGCCACCCTGCCCGGCACCCTGTCAGGTTTCTCGACTGAACTGGCGGCGCTGAGCACGCCGGCGTCGGCGAGCGGCGGCTCGGGCGGGTCGTCGGGCTTCTCCAGCTCGTCGTCGGGTGGCGGCGGAGGCGGCGGCACCAGCGCCGGCAGTTGGTGACGGGCCTCAGCTCGTCGTGTCGCCCTCCGCTGGGTCGGCGCCGCTCTCCCCGCAGATCAGGTCCACCACCATCGCCGCCCAGCCCGTCTGATGCGCGGCGCCGAGGCCCGAGCCATCGTCGCCGTTGAAGTTGGGCGGTGCCGGAATCCGGGCCGAAGACGCGTTCACTGCGCACACAGGTAAAGTTCGCGGGATGAAGCCCACCACATCCACCCTTGTCGGCGCGTTGAAGCACCCGGCCGTGTGGATCTCCGTGGCCTTTCTCGGCCTCGTGGTCATGGGAGCTTACTTCTGGGTTGCCGACCGCACGACGATCCCCGTGGGCATCACCGGCTCCGTCCTGTACCCCGTCCTGCTCGCCGCGCTGGCCTACGTGCTCGTGTTCCATCGACGGATCATTACCGCAACTTCAAGGCGTTCGTCACAGCATGCTGCTTCGGGGTGGGCGTGGTCACGCTGTTCCTCCTGAGCAGGAGACCCATGCTCTTTGATGCGATGTCGAACGAGGACGGGTTCGTCGAAACCCTGTCCGCAGCCGCCCTGTTCGTCGGGGCGGCCGCCTTCGTGGCGGTGATGGTGGGGCAGTTGCGGCGCAGGAGGGTGTTGGTGGCCGTGGTCTCGGGCCTCTTCGCAGTGGTGCTGTTCGTCATCGGCATGGAGGAGATCTCCTGGATGCAGCGCATCCTGGGCTTCGAGACCACCGACTATTTCATCGAGCGCAACATCCAGAACGAGATCAATCTCCACAACTTCAACACAGGCGTCTCGGAGAAGATCTTCTACTTCGGCGGCTTCATCGCGCTGATCCTGCTCCCCTACTTCCAGAAGCCGCTCATCGCGTTCCTCGCGAAGCTGAAGCAGGAGGAGTTGGCCACGCTGCTGCCCGCGCAGTGGCTGCTGCTGCCGTCCTCGGTGATGGTGGGCTACGTCGGCACCAGCGTGACGAAGGACCCCACCGCGGGCATCGCCGCTCTGGTGACGGCCTTCATCCTGTTCAGGCTCGCCGTCGGCAGCTTGGATGCGGGCCACTTCCCCAAGTTCATGGTCTACGGCGCGTTCCTGGTGCTGGTGGGCGTGATGGTCTACTACTTCACCACCTATAACTACGCGTCGGTGGAGGGGCTGCGTTCCTGGGCCCGCAAGGAGTACCTCGAGTTGATCATCGCCGTCGGGTTGATGGGCTACGCGGTCTCGACGCTGCAGCAGTCGAAGGCCCTCGACGCCGCCCGCGAGACGGCCAGGGCCTGAACAATCCCCGGCACTGCCGACCTTCCCATGGCAGGCAGGTGCAAGTTGTGCATCAACTCCGCTGCACAACTCGCACATGCTTATCGCCGGTGATCTTCGTCAGATCAGAGGTGCGACGCGTGCGACGATGGGTCCATGGGATTCGGGGAAGAGCTGTGGCATGAGATCGGGATCACCCGGGCGCAGGCGACGGCGGTGGTCATCGCCTCCTGCGTGCTCTATCTGACCTTCACCACGGTGCTGAGGCTGTGGGGGCAGAGGCTGTTCGCCAACCGCTCCGGCACCGGGCTGGCCGTCGTGCTCGTGCTGGGCGCGATCGTGGGGCGGTCGATGCTGGGCCCCAACGTCACCCTGCTGGCAGGGCTCCTGTGCCTCGCGACGTTGCTGTGCCTCGAGGCCTTCTTCGGCTCCGGCCGCCGCGCCGGGCTGATCGGCCACCGGCGCGCGGTGATGCTGTACCGCGACGGGCACTTCGTCGAGCGTGAACTGCGCCGCTACCACGTCGATGAGCGGCTCGTCTGGGCTAAGCTGCGCCAGTCCGGCGTCACGCACCTCGACCAGGTGCAACTGCTCATCCTGGAGACCGACGGCTCGCTGACCGTGGTGCGTTCCGGCACGGAGCTGGACCCGCGGCTGTTGGCCAACGTGAAGATCTGAGCGACCGGGCAGCTCCGAGCCCTTAGCTGAAGGCTTTGATACCGAAGTCGGTTCCGAACCCCTCACTTAAGAGGCGGCAGGGGTGGGAGGCACGCGGAAGGCCCCGCGGCGCTGGGCGCCGCGGGGCCTTCCGAGAGTGGGGGGTCAGGCCTTGAACATCACAATGTTGTTGAAGACCCACTCGTTCTTCTGGCTGAACTCGTAGCCGCCCCCGGTTGCGGGCGTGGCGGAGTACACCGTCGTCATGGTGTAGCTGCGGCAGCCGTTGCGACCCGTGGCTGCGGTATCGCACTCCGTGCGCCACTGCCGGCCGCCCGCCGCGGTCCAGGCTCCGGTCTCGCCGAGCGGGTTGCCCTTCCACTCGTCACGCTCCATGAAGGGCAGGTAGGTGAGGTTGTTGAAGGCCCACCCCTGCTTCACGGTGAACTGTCCGTTCTCCAGGAGCACGACGGTGGCCCAGATCTCCGTGCGGCAGCGCTCGGTCTGCGAGTACTTCTCACAGGTGGTGACCCACTGGCGGGCGTTGAGGTCGTGGGTTCCGGCCAACGTGTAAGGAGCCGTCCGCTGGAATTCCGGGCGGGGGCTCTTCGTCGCCGTGGGCTTCTCGGTCGGGTCCGGCTTCTGCGTCGGGTCCGGCTTGTCCGTCGGATCGGGCGAATCGGTGGGATCGGGATCCTGAGTCGGGTCTGGCGTCTCCGTCGGGTCCGGAGTGACAGTCGGGTCCGGCGTCTCCGTCGGGTCCGGGGTGACAGTCGGATCAGGCGTCTCCGTGGGATCGGGCGTCTCTGTCGGATCAGGCGTCGGTTCCACGGCTGCGTCGGCGATGGTCATGTCGAAGATCCTCATGCTTGCAGACTGCGGCAGGAGTACAGACTCCACGGTCTTGGCCGGGTCAAGGTCGATCGTGGCCACGTAGATGCCGTACTTGATGTCGGCATTGGCATACCCGGAGGGGGTGTTGCGGCCGTCCGTGGCGTAGGCGACTTTCTCGTCGAACGAGGGCGTGGCGGAGAACCAGTTGCCGAATCCGATGGTGCCGGTGGAGGTGGTGCCGTCGGTGTAGTTGATGACGAACTCGCCGGAAGCTCCGGCGCGGCCCAGGCCGCTGCCGAGCACCGCGAGCTGTGCACCGCTGCCCTCCAGAGCGATGAGCTGGCCGCGGCTGGCGACGGCGTCAGGCTGGCCGGCTTCCACGTCCGGCCAGGTGAAGGTGGCGCCCTCAAACTCGAGGGTGGCTCCCGGCGTCACGCCGAGTTCCTCGAGCCGCTCCCGCGAGAACGAGTTGCCCTCACCGTCGTAGTTGCCGTGGGCGACGGTGTCGACGGTGGTGGTGGCGACGATGCTGCGGGACTCAGCCAGCGTCTGCGGCGTCACGTCCTGGTTCTGCTGGATGCGCGTTCCCGTGGCGACCTCGCGGACACCGGCCTCGGTGACGTAGCTGACGGTCGCCTTGAAGGTGCGCGTGGTGGGGGTCGTCGGGTTGGTGGGAACGAAGATTTCCGACGTCACCATGGTCGACCCGCCGGCGGCGAGTTCCCCGTCGAGCGTGTGGGTCTCGGGGTAGAGCGTCCAGTTGATGGGGCCGCTGACCTCGACGGTGATGTCGCTGACCGCTGCGTCGCTGATGTTGGCGATGGTGATGTCGATATCGGAGACGGCAGGGCCGTCGAGGTCCACCGGGGCGATGGAGACGGTCACCGCGCGGTCCTCGCCGCTGGCCAGCGAGGTGCTGACCATGAAGACGCCGAAGATGGTCAGCAGGGTTGCGGTGAGCAGCGCGATGCCGCGCTTCGTCCTACTCGTGGTACTGATGGTGGTTGTCATTGGTCAGACCTCCGGCATCGTGCTGGGTCGGGAGTCGAGGCCCATACGGGGCCGCTTCCACTCGCCGCGGGTGAAATCGGGCACGTCGACCGGCTGACCGCCGAGCGCGAGCGACGCTGCACTCAACGGCACCGGTGAGCACCAGGCCGCCGAATCGTAGACGTCGATGTCCGGCAGACCGCCGGTACGCATCAACTGGATGGTGCGCCACTGCATGAGGCCGTCCATGCCGCCATGTCCGCCCTGGCCGCCGACGTCGGTCCACAGCCAGTGATCGTACTGGGGGCGGAAGCCGCTGAAGTCGCGCCAGGCGTGGTCCGTGTGATCGGGCTCCATGTAGACCCGCGCTCCGGTGGATCCGCCGACGTAGTCCTCGAAGATGCCCCGGCTGCCCGCCAGGCTGTTGATCCGGCTGTAGGGCCTGGGGGTGGACACGTCGTGCTCGGCGCGCACGATGCGGCCCTTGTCTGTGGTCATCATGCAGGTGATCAGATCGCCGTTGATGTAGGTCTCGTTCCAGGAGCGGTGGCTGCGTGGCACGTGACGCTCCCGGTAATCGGCGAGGCCCTTGGCCGGCGTTGCGGTCGCGGAGAGTTTGGTAAACACGTCGCCGCGGTTGATGTCCATGGCCGCCGCGATGGGGGCCAACCCGTGCATCGGGTAGAAGCTGGACGTGCTCCGCGTGTGCCAGAGGCGGCGCCAGTCGTCGGTGTAGTAGCCGTCGGCGAACAGGAGGTCGCGGAGATCGTGCAGGTAGCCGCCGTGTCCGTTGTGCACGTCCCCGAAGACGCCCTCGTGGGCCATCTTCAGCATCGCGAGTTCGTTGCGGCCGTAGCAGCAGTTCTCGGCCAGCATCAGATGCCTGCGGGTCTCCTCGGAGGTGTCGACGAGGCTCCACAGCTCGTCGAGTTCCATCGCTATCGGTAGTTCCACCATGACGTGGGCCCCGGCCAGCAGAGCGTCGCGGCCCTGTTCGTAGTGGAACTCCCACGGTGAGGCGATGAACACCAGGTCGAGGTCCATGTCGGCGTACATCGACTTGTAGGAATCCGCCGAGCCCCCGTACGTCTCGGGTCTGGTACCGGTGGCTGCCGCCACGCTGTCAGCGGTGCGCCGGGCGCGTTCCTCGCGGATGTCGCATACGGCGACCACCTGCGCGCCGGGCACGGACACCCAGCCAGGCGTCATGCTGTGGCCGCGGTTGCCGAGGCCGACGACGCCGACCCGGACGGTGTCGTACCGGTTGAACGGCACGCCCACCATGGAGGTGCGTCCGGCCGGGCGGGGCCCGCCCCCGGTGTTGCTGATCTTGCTGTCCTGGTTTCTCAGGTCCGCCTGTGCGAACCCTCCGGCGCCGGTGGCTGCGAGCACGCTGGCTCCGACGCCCCCTGCCAGGAATCCGCGCCGTGAGGCTCTGGATGGGTGGGTCACTGAAGTCTCCTGTGTGTCGAATTTCGAGCGGCAGACCACTGCGTCTGCCGCTGTGAGAACGCTTCGGCACTCACACGTTGTTCACCTGAACCTAGCGATAACAGGATTCAGCTACGTCTGATGAAGCCATTCACTCACTCGGACTGCGCAGAAGTTACACAAACCCTGAGCCCCAGTGGGCGGTACTACGCGCCGTAGCCGCGAACGAGCTCGTGCACGCCGTCGAGGACCTCCACGGGGCGGAACGGGAACACGCTGATGTTCTCGCGTGTGGCGATCCCGGTGAGCACCAGCACTGTGTGGAGCCCCGCCTCCATGCCGGCGATGATGTCGGTGTCCATGCGGTCGCCGATCATCCCGGTCTCCTCGGAGTGGGCGCCGATCTTGTTCAATGCGGAGCGGAACATCATCGGATTGGGCTTGCCCACGACGTAGGGCTCGAGCCCGGTGGCCTTGGTCATCAGGGCAGCGATGGCGCCGGTGGCGGGGATGATGCCGTCGGCGCTGGGCCCTGTCGCGTCGGGGTTGGTCGCGACGAAGCGGGCTCCCGCCGCGATCAGCCGGATGGCGGTGGTCACCTGCTCGAAGGAATAGGTGCGGGTCTCACCCACCACGACGAAGTCCGGGTCCCGGTCCGTCATGATGAAGCCCTTTTCATGGAGCGCGGTGATGATGCCTGCTTCGCCGATCACGTAGGCCGAGCCGCCGGGCTTCTGCTGGGCGACGAACTCCGCCGTCGCCAGCGCGGACGTCCAGATCCGCTCTTCGGGCACGTCGAGGCCGGAGGCGCGCAGGCGTGCGGCCAGGTCCCGCGGGGTGAAGATCGAGTTGTTGGTGAGCACGAGGAACTCGGTTCCGTCGCTCTTCCACTGCTCGATCAGTTCCGGGGCGCCGGGAAGGGCGACGTTCTCGTGGACGAGCACGCCGTCCATATCGGTCAGCCAGCTCTTGATGTCGTTGCGCTCACGCATGCACGAACATTAGCCCACCGCCCTCAGCCTCAGCCGAGATCGACGACCTCGTAGCTCCACACCTCGGCGCTCGTACCCACCGGCCGACGGTGCCCCTCGCCCTGCTGGACGTCGCCCTTGCCGTGGGCGGCCTTGAAGTCGCGGGAGTTCACCCATGCCTGGTAGGCCGCGTCGTCTCGCCAGCGGGTGACCACGAGCCAGATGTTGCGGTCATCGGTGGGCTTGAGCAGTTCGAAGCCTTCGAATCCGTCCTGCCCGTCGACGGCGCCCGCGCGCGCCGCGAAGCGCTTGGCCAGCTCGCCGCCGCTGTCGGCAGGGACGGTGATTGCGTTGATCTTGATGGTCGCCATGACACCATCATGGCCTGTAAGCCAAGCGTCTGCGCTCCCCGGGCAGGAGTCGAACCTGCTTCGCTAATCCTGATTCAAAGTCAGGCGGGCCCTACCGAAAGACCAACCGGGGATCAGCCTCGTCTGAGGCTCCACAGAGTCTACCAAGCACCTTGTGGGTTATCCACAGACCGGCCAGCGCGTGGGGAATCGGGTCGTCATTTGCCCATAGTGGAGGGGAGACTAGTTCCACCAGCGAAGGAGAACCAGATGGACAAGGTGCGCTGCTTCGGCGCCAACGACCCGCTGTATCAGGCCTACCACGACGAGGAGTGGGGCCGCCCCCTCAAGACTTCCGACGACGAGCGCGAACTCCTCGAACGCGTCTGCCTCGAAGGGTTCCAGGCCGGCCTCAGCTGGCTGACCGTCCTGCGCAAGCGGGAGGCCTTCCGCGAGGCATTCGCCGGGTTCGAGCCCGCCGTCGTGGCGGAGTACGACGAGGACGACATCGACGACCTCATGGCCAACCCGGAGATCATCCGCAACCGGATGAAGATCGTGGCCACCATCGGCAACGCCCGGGCCCTGCTCGCCATGCATGAGGCTGGTGAACGGCTGGCCGATCTGATCACCGCCCACACGCCAGAGCCCCGCGGGCAGGCGCCGCTGACCGCGTTCGACGTGCCCGGCAGCACCGCGGAATCCCAAGCGCTGAGCAAGGAGATGAACAAGCGGGGGTTCCGGTCGTCGGGCCCACCACGATGTACGCCCTCATGCAGGCCACCGGCTATGTCGACGACCACATCAAGGGGTGCTGGTTGGCTCGGAGCTGAGCCATGGTGCTTCTGAGAGACGTGCGCGACAGGCTACGGGAGCCCTTCGTCGCCGTCCGGGGCGCGACGCTCAAGGACCGGTGATGGCAGACTGGGGCCCATGACCACACCCGCCGCGCAGAACCGAGCCCGCCGCTCGCGGACCCGGATGACCGCGGCACAGCGACGCGAACAACTGCTGGAGATCTCCCGCGAACTGTTCGCGGAGCGGGGTTTCGAGGGCACCTCCGTCGAGGAGATCGCCGCCCGCGCAGGAGTGTCCAAGCCGGTGGTCTACGAGCACTTCGGAGGTAAGGAGGGCGCCTACGCCGTCGTCGTCGACCGCGAGACCCAGACCCTCCACAACGCGATCCGCAGCGCCCTGACCACGCCCAACGCTCGCTCCCGCGAGCTCCTAGAGCGCGGCGCCATGGCACTGCTCGAGTACATCGAGGAGCGCCCCGACGGATTCCGCATCCTGTCGCGCGACCCATCGTCGGTGCCCACTGCGGGGCAGCCCAGCGGGTCGTTCGCCTCCATCCTCAGCGACATCGCGGTGGAGGTGGAAGACATCCTGGCCGCCGAGTTCGCCCGCACCGGCCACGATCCGCAATTCGCAGGGCTCTACGCGCAGGCCCTAGTCGGGCTGGTGGCGCAGACCGGGCAGCAGTGGCTGGACAGCAGAGAACCGTCCCGCGAGGTGGTGGCCCGCCACCTCATCAACCTGGCATGGAACGGGATGGCCAACCTCCAGACCGAGCCGCGGCTCGTCACGCAGCGCCGCGACGAGCGGAGCACCGGGCCACAGAAGTAACTACGCCGAACCCAGCAGGAGCCGGCGGAGGTACCCGGCGAACTGGTCCCGGTCCTCCTCTGACCAGCCCTCGAGCAGTTCGTCCTCCACCCGGAGCAGTGACGCCAGCGCCGCGTCGACCAGCGTCAGTCCCTCGTCGGTCAGGGCCACGAGCACGCCACGACCGTCCGACGGATCTGGGTCTCGCGTAACCGCGCCCCGCTTCACCAGACGGTCGACGCGGTTGGTCATGGTGCCGGAGGTCACGTGGGTTTCGCGGAGCAACTGCCCAGGCGAGAGCCGATAGGGTTCGCCGGCGCGGCGCAGGGCCGCCAGCACGTCGAACTCCCAGCCCTCGATGCCATGCTCGCTGAAGGCCCGCTTGCGGTGCCCGTCGAGGATGCCGGAGAGCCGGCTGATCCTGGACCACACGTGCATGGCGTCGAGCGCCAGATCACTACGCTCCCGCGCCCAGGCCTCAACGACCTGGTCCACCTCGTCAGTCATGACATCACCTGCGCTCCGGCGACGGGGCCGTAGGCCCGCCGCACCGCCCGGACCCCGCTGAACACGGCCAGCGACTCCGCCAACTCATGGCTGTGCGCCTCGGATCCAGCCAGAAATGCGCAGGTGGGCCCGGAGCCGCTGACGACTGCGCCCAACGCCCCAGCCTCCAATCCGAGGCGCAGGGTGTGTGCCAGCGTGGGTTGCAGCGCGATGGCCGGGGCCTCCAGGTCGTTACAGAGCGCGGCCCCGAGCGCTGGAGCGTCACCAGCTCGCAGCGCCTCGATCAGCGCATGAGGGATCTCGGTGTCGTCGGGTTGGCTCATCTTGTCGAACTCCCGGAACACCGCGGGGGTGGACAGCCCGCTGTGCGAGAGCGCGAAGGTCCAGTGGTAGGTGCCCGATGTCATCAGGGGTGCGAGATCCACCCCGCGCCCGGTGCCGATCGCGGTGCCGCCCATCAGCATGAACGGCACGTCGGAGCCCAGCTGCGCACCCAAAGTGTGCAGCTCCTCGCGGCTGAGGCCGAGGCCCCACAGCGCCGAGCAGGCAACCAGCACCGCGGCGGCGTCGGCCGATCCTCCGGCCATCCCGCCGGCCACCGGGATCCGCTTGCGGACGGTGAGATGCACCCCCACATCCGTACGGCCGACATGCTGCGCCAGCAGCTTGGCGGCACGCATCGCGAGGTTCGTGTCGTCGACGGGGAGGAACGCGGCGCCCTCGCCGTGGAAGGCGAGCTTGAAGTCACCCGGCCCCGCATCCTCAGCAAGGATCTCGTCGCCCAGCGACACCGCCTGGAACACGGTGCCCAACTCATGAAAGCCCTGGGCGTCGGTCTGACCGACGCGCAGGGCGAGGTTCACCTTGGCGGGCACGCGCACGCGCACCGAGTTGTTCACGCCCAAGAACCTACCGCAGAAGTTCCTCAGCGATGCGGGCAAATGCCTTGACGTCAAGCATTTCTCCGCGCAACTGCGGATCGAACCCTGCGGCCTCGATCGCCGCCGATGCGGCAGCCGACGAGCCCGCCCTGCCGGACAGCGCGGCCCGCAGCATCTTGCGCCGTTGCGCGAAGGCCGCGTCGATCACCTCGAAGACCTCGGCGCGCGTGGCGGACGTCTCCGGCGGGGGCTGCCGGGTGATGCGCACGAGCCCCGAATCCACGTTGGGCACGGGCCAGAACACCTTGGGCGGCACGGTGCCGACCCGCGAGGTCTCGGCGTACCAGGCGGCCTTGGCGCTGGGCACCCCGTAGATCTTCGAGCCCGGCGGTGCGACGAGCCGGTCCGCCACCTCCAACTGCACCATCACCAGCCCCCGTGTCCAGTCGGGGAACAGTTCGAACATGCGCAGCAGCACCGGCACGGAGACGTTGTACGGCAGGTTCGCCACCAGCGCGGTGGGCGCCAACGGCAACTGCTCCACCTGCAGGGCGTCGGCCTCGACGACGTGCAGCCGCGCGGCCACGTCGTCGCCCATCCGTTCCCGCACCGTCTGCGGGAGCCGCCGTGCGAGCCGCTCCTCGATCTCCACCGCGACGACGGTGGCGCCGCGCTCCAGCAACCCCAGCGTCAGCGACCCGAGCCCGGGGCCGATCTCCAGCACCACGTCCTCGGCAGTGACCTGCGCCAGGTCGACGATGCGCCGCACGGTGTTGGGGTCGATGACGAAGTTCTGGCCGCGCTGCTTGGTGGGGCGCAGGTCGAGCTCCACGGCGATCTTCCGCACTGACGACGGGTCGAGCAGGCCCAGCTCAGGCATCTCCCCACCGCTCCCCGTAGGCCGCGAAGGTATTGGCGGTCACCTGGTCGCAGAACTCGGCGAGATCCGCCCCGAGCAGATCTGCCAGGAAGCGCACGGTGTGGGGCAGCAGGTAGGGCGCGTTCGCCTTGCCCCGCTGCGGCTTGGGCGTGAGGTACGGCGCATCCGTCTCCACCAGGATCCGGTCGAGCGGAGTGGCCAGGGCGGCCTCCCGCAACGGCTCTGCCGAACCGAACGTGACCACCCCGGGGAAGGAGAGCCAGGCGCCGCGCTCGAGGCAGCGCGTGGCGAAGTCGGCGTCGCCGGAGAAGCAGTGCATCACGACGCGCTCAGGCACGCCCTCATCGTCGAGGACGCGCAGGATGTCGTCGTGCGCGTCCCGGTCATGGATCATCAATGTCTTGCCGTGGCTCTTCGCCCAGCCGACGTGGCGGCGGAACGACACCTCCTGGATGCGACGGCCCTCGTCCTCGCGGGTGCGGTAGTAGTCGAGGCCGGTCTCCCCCACCGCGACGACCCCCGGGTAGGCCACCAACTCCGCCATGAGAGCGAGATCCGCCTCCAACTGCTCCTCACCCTGCTGCAGGAAGGTGCGCGCCGCGTCGTTGGGGTGGAGCGCGACCGCGGCCCTGATCTGCGGATCCCGCGCCACCAGGTCGACGGCGTGGTGGGCGCTGGGGATGTCGCAGCCCACCTCGATGATGCGTGTCACGCCCACCTCCGCTGCGAGGCGCACGTTGTCGGCGACCTGCAGGCCCGAATACTCCGCCGTCGAGCTGAGGTGGGTGTGGTTGTCGATCACCGGGCGCGGCAACGGCTCCGGCAGCGGGGGCAGGCCCAGTTCCTCGATGACGTTCATCACTTCTCCTTGTCTGCCAACGCGGCCGCATACAGCTCTTTACGGTTGGTGCCGGTGACCTTCGCCACCTCGGCCACCGCCGCCGACAGTTTCGCACCACCGGCCATGGCCTGCCGAACCAGCGCGAGCGCGTCGTCGGCCGAGGTCTCCTGCTGTTCGGCGCCGGCGATGACGACGGTGACCTCGCCGCGCACCTCCCCAGCCGCCCACGTCGCCAGGTCCGACAGCGGCCCGCGGATGACCTCCTCGTAAGGCTTGGTCAGCTCGCGACACACCGCTGCGGGCCGTCCGGCGCCGAGCTCGGCGGCGGCGTCGGACAGGAAATCATCCAGGCGGTGCGGCGCCTCGAAGAAGACCATGGTGCGCTCCTCAGCAGCCAGCTTCGCGAGCCTGCGGCGCCGCTCGCCCGCCTTGCGGGGCAGGAAGCCCTCGAAGCAGAAGCGGTCCACGGGCAGCCCGGAGACGGCCAGGGCGGTGAGCACCGCGGAAGGGCCGGGGACTGCGGTGACGCGCAGCCCCTCGTCGATGCAGGCGGTGACCACTCGGTAGCCGGGGTCGCTGACCGACGGCATCCCGGCATCGGTGACCAGCACCACCCGCTGCCCGGCCGCCACGGCCTCGACCAGTTCCCGCGTGCGGGTGGCCTCGTTGCCCTCGAAATAGCTGACCACCTTGGCCCGCGGCGCGATGCCCAGCCGCCTGGTCAAGGTGAGGAAACGACGGGTGTCCTCAGCTGCGATCAGATCCGCCGAAGTCAGTGCGTCGCGCAGCTTCTGGCTGGCGTCCTCCGACGAACCGATCGGTGTGGCTGACAATATCAGCACTCCATCGCTCAGTTCATGCATGGGTAGAGCCTATGATGCCTGTGTGCAAAGGACCTTGGACGCGCTCGACGATGGCCGACTCCGCGACCGGATGGTCGGGTGGGTCGTGACGATAGGCATCACGCTGATGGCCTTCGGCCTGCGGTTCTACAACCTCGGGCATCCCAACAAGGTGCTCTTCGACGAGACCTACTACGCCAAGGACGCCTGGGCCATCCTCCAGTCCGGCTATGAACGCAACTGGGCCAAGGACATCAACGACCAGATCATCCAGGGCGATCTCAGCGGCATGGAGGAGACCGGCTCGTTCGTCGTGCACCCGCCCCTGGGCAAGCTCCTCATCGGCGCGGGCGAGGCCATGTTCGGCATGAACCCGTTCGGTTGGCGTTTCGCGGCGCTGGTCTTCGGTGCGCTGCTGGTGTTCTTCACCATCCGTCTGGCCCGGCGACTGTCGCGCTCGACGCTGATCGGCGCCATCGCCGGCCTCCTGCTCACGTTCGACGGCCTCGCGTTCGTGATGAGCCGCATCGCTCTGCTCGACATCTTCCAAGCCACGCTGGCGGTGGCGGCGATCTCAGCGCTGGTGGCCGACAGGGACTGGTTCCGCCACCGGTTGGCGGACCACCTGCGCAGAAACAACCTCGACGACCTCGGCGGACGGTTCGGCCCTTTGATGCTGTTCAGGCCGTGGCGCCTTCTCTCCGGCATCCTGTTCGGCCTGTCCTGCGCGGTGAAGTGGAATTCCATCTATCTTCTGGCGGTCTTCGGCATCGTCGCGGTCGCCTGGGATCTGGGCGCCCGCCAACTCGCAGGCGCCGGCAGTAGGAAGTGGTTCTCGATCCTGATCGACGCGCCCGCCGCCTTCGTGCAGCTCGTCGTCGTGGCCGTGCCCGTCTATGTGGCCACCTGGTGGAACTGGCTCGCGACGCAGGGCGGATACAGCCGCGACTGGGGCCTCAACAACCCGGATCACGTGTTGGTGCGGTTCTTCGGCAAGCCGCTGGGGTCGTTGATGTGGTACCACAAGCAGGCCTACGACTTCCACACCAGTGAACGCATGATGACGGAGACGACCCACCCGTACGAGTCGCATCCGGCCAGCTGGATCCTCATGTTGCGGCCCATCGGCATCGAGGCTGAGAACAACATCCAGCCCGGAGACCAGGGCTGCGAGGCGGTGGGCTCGACGTGTATGCGGATCATCTCCGGCATGGGCACCCCGTTCCTGTGGTGGGCCGCGGCGATCGCGCTGGTGGCCGCGCTCTACTTCTGGGTCTTCAAACGCGACTGGCGCTTCTCGGTGCCGGTGTTGGCGCTGTGCGGAGCTTGGCTGCCGTGGTTCCAGTACGCGGAGCGGCCCATCTTCTTCTTCTATGCGATCATGATGATCCCGTTCAGCTCCATCGCGCTGGCCATGGTGATCGGCAAGATCCTGGGGCCGGAGGATCATCCCCGACGGCGGCTGAGGGCGCTGATCTCCGGGTTGATCGTGGTGATCGTGATCCTGAACTTCGCCTACATCTACCCCATCCTGACGGCGGAGCTGATCAGCCGCGACGGTTGGTGGGCACGGATGTGGCTGGGTAACGCCTGGGTCTGACGCCGGCCGGCCGACGACAAGGCCTCACCGCGGTTGCTCACTTTGACCCCCAGGGTTCCGTTTGTCGGAGGGGCAGGCAAGAATGTGGCCGTACTGTCCCCTTCGACACAGGTTGGTCAACGATGTCCCGCTTTTCACAAGCTATCGTTGCAGCGCTGTCGGCGGCTTTAGTCGCAACCACTGCTGTAACGCCCATGCTGTCTCAGACAGCGTCCGCGGCCCCGGCCACTACCCAACAGGACCCGCTCGTCCTGCGGTACGAGGCCCCGGCCCCTCTCAACCGGTGGCAGGAGGAATCCCTCCCCATCGGTAACGGCGCGCTCGGCGCATCGATCTTCGGCCAGATCGCCAACGATGAGGTCTTCCTCAACGAGAAGACGCTCTGGACCGGCGGCCCCGGCGTGCCCGGCTACCGGTACGGCAACTATCCGGAGGACCAGATTGAGCAGCGCCGCGCCAACCTGGAGCAGGTGCGCGAGACCATCAACTCCAACGGCAAGATGGGCTCCGGCGAGGTCGCTCGCCTGCTGGGCCAGCCCAAGCTCGGCTACGGCGAATACCAGTCGTTCGGCAAGCTCCAGTTCGCCTTCAACAACGGCGAGGGCACGGCCACCGAGTACGAGCGCAGCCTCGACATCGACAACTCGATCGCCAAGGTCAGCTTCAAGGTGGGCGAGACCACCTTCACCCGCGAGTACATCGCGTCGTACCCCGACAACGTCATCATGATGAAGATCTCGGCCGATCAGCCGGGCAAGGTCAACTTCACCACGACGTACGACCGCAAGCTTCAGGGCCTCAACGCAGATCGCCAGCACGGCCCCACCCGTGAGGCGCTCGCCACCGGCACCGTCACCGCAGAGGGCTCCCGCATCACGCTGAGCGGCGTCTCGGGTAACAACGGCCTGAAGTACAACGCGCAGGCTGATGTGGCCACCGAGGGCGGCACGACGTCGGCTTCCGGCGCCTCGATCACCGTGGCCGGCGCGGATTCGGCCACCATCGTGTGGGCCGCAGCCACCGATTACGGCCCGGAGTACGACCCCGACATCACCAAGTCCTACCGCAACGGGCAGACCGCCGAGCAGGTCGCCGCAGGCGTCACCGCGCGTGTCGACGGAGCCCAGGACAAGGGCTGGGACGGTGTGGTCACCGCCCACCAGGCTGATTACAAGGCCATCTATGACCGCGTGAAGCTCGACCTCAACGGCGCGGCCCTCACCGTGCCGACGAACCAGGCGCGCTCCGCCTACCGCGGCACGTCAGACCAGGACCGCACGCTGGAGACCATGTACTACCAGTACGGCCGCTACCTGCTGATCTCGTCGTCGCGTGACCGCGTGCTCGGCGCAGCCAACCTGCAGGGCGTGTGGAACGAACGCAACAATCCGCCGTGGTCCGCTGACTACCACACCAACATCAACGTCCAGATGAACTACTGGCCGGCTCTCTCCGGCAACATGCCTGAGACCTACGACGCCTACCTCGACTACATCACCTCGCTGGTGGGCGCAGGCGAGACCTCGGCGAAGAACATCTTCGGCTACGACGACACCTGGATGGTCATGAACGAGACCACCCCGTGGGGCTTCACCGGCGTGTTCGACTGGGCCACCGCCTTCTGGTTCCCGGATGCCAACGCCTGGCTGGCGCAGGCCTTCTGGTGGAAGTACCTCTACACCGGAGACGAAGACTTCCTCCGCGACGAGGCCTACCCCATGCTGAAGAAGACCTCGAACTTCTGGACGCAGTACCTCGTTGAGGATCCCCGCGACGGCAGCCTGGTCGCCAACCCGTCCTACTCCCCCGAGCACGGCGACTTCACCGCCGGCGCGGCCATGACCCAGCAGATCGCCACCGAGCTGTTCCAATCCACCATCGAGGCGGCCGAGATCCTCGGTCTCGACTCCGAGGTGGCAGAGATCAAGGCCACGCTGGCCGACACCTACGACGGCCTGGAGATCTCCCCGAACACCGGGATGCTCCGCGAGTGGAAGAACTCCGATGACCTCGGCGAGATCGGCCACCGCCACGTCTCGCACCTGTACGCGCTGTGGCCGGGCCGAAACATCTCCGTCAACACCACCCCGGATCTGGCTGAGGCCGCCCGCAAATCGCTGGAACACCGCGGCTACGGCGGTACCGGCTGGTCGATGGCTTGGAAGATCAACTTCTGGGCCAAGCTGTTCGACGGTGATCGCGCCCACCAGATGGTGCGCAACATCATCTCCAACTCCACCTACCCCAACCTCTGGGATGCGCACCCGCCCTTCCAGATCGACGGCAACTTCGGCGCCACCTCCGGCATCAACGAGATGCTCGTGGCCAACGATCCCGGCCTGATCAGCGTGCTTCCCGCCATCCCGGCTGCCTGGGCTGACGGCTCGTTCGACGGCATCAAGGCCTGGAACGATGTCACCGTGGGTGCCACCTGGAGCGCCGGTGCAGCGGAAGAAATCCGCATCGCCACCGGCAACGCCGGCCCGGTGCAGGTCAAGACCGCGCTGGCAACGGCTCCTGTCACCGTCCGTGATGCCGCTGGCACCCTGGTCGCCTCGACCCGCGCTGACGGCATCGTCGAGTTCGACGCCGCTGCTGATGGCTCCTACACGATCACCGGCGACACCAAGCTGTCCGTGACCGCTGCTCCGGCATCGCTCGAGTACTCCACCGACGGCACCGTCACCGTTGGGTACACCGGCGCCCCCGCCGGCGCTCAGATCCTCGTCGACGCCCCCGAAGGTTGGCAGGTTTCCCCCGTCCGCCAGGTGGCCGCCGAGGGTGACGGCACCGCGTCGTTCACTGTCCGCGCGCCCAACGAGGGCGACCAGGGCACGCTGCGGGTCAGCCTGGTGGCTCCCGAGACTGAGGTCACGGCCACCGTCGGCATCCAGCTGATCGATCCGGCCGCCATCCCTGTCGCCACCGTGGCGGCCTGGAACAGCGCCGAGATCACCGGCGAAACTGCCCCCAACGGCTTCGTCACCGCCGCTATCGACGGCAACCCGTCGACGTTCTGGCACACCCAGTGGAGCGGCGCCAACCCCACCTACCCGCACTACATCGTGCTGGATCTGGGTGAGGACACCGAGTTCCAGTCCTTCGTCTACACGCCGCGGCCGAAGGCTGACTGTGGCTCGTCGAACGATCCCGCAGTCTGCAACGGCCAGATCGGTGACTACGAGATCCAGGTCGCCACTGGCGGCACGTGGGTCGCGCCCACCGCTGCCCAGCTGCGTCAGGCCCAGTACGCGGAACCCGCAGACGCCACCTACACCACGGTGGCCAACGGCACGTTCGAGAAGAACACCGAGCCGAAGGTTGTGACCTTCGACGAGCCGGTGACGGCCCGCTACATCAAGCTCATCGCCACCAGCCCCGCGGCTGCCGGCCAGGCTTGGGCACAGGCCGGCGAGCTCGGCGTCCGCGGCGTTGACGCGGCGGCTCCGGATCCGCTGCCCAACGCGGCGCTGACCGCAGACCCGGCCACTGTTGCGGCCGGCGGGGAGCTGACCCTCACCGGCTCCGGCTGGGGCGCTAACGAGACGGTGACCATCACCCTTGGCGATGCCTCGGTCACCGCCACCGCTGATGCTGAAGGCAACTTCACCGCCACTCTCGAGGTGGCGGCGGATGCTGCTCTCGGCGAAGCTGAGGTGCTGGCCGTGGCTGAGAACAACGCTGCCGCGGTGACCACCGTCACCATCACGGAGGCCGCGGACAGCGACGGGCCGGCAATCACGCCCATCGGCGCCCAGAGCACCACCGTCGGCGAGCCGTTCAGCCTCCAGGTGGCTGCCACCGACGAGTCCGAGCCGCTGCGCTACTCGTTGGTCAACGCCCCCACGTGGATGAAGATCGACGCCGCCACGGGCGCCATCACCGGCACCCCCACGGGTGCGGGCGAGTTCACCGTGACCGTCAACGTCGTCGACGCTGCGGGCAACCTGACGCAGGAGACCTTCACGTTGACCGTGGCTGCGGCGTCCACCCCGCCCACCACGCAGCCCCCGACGGACGACCCGACGACGCCTCCGACGACTCCTCCCACCACTCCCCCGGCCAGCAAGCCGAAGAAGTTCGTGCGGGAGGCGCCGTACACGCTGGCGGGGCTGCACCGGCATCTGAATGG
>NZ_LN623541.1:338504-582483 GCF_000826065.2 Tessaracoccus massiliensis
CTACCGACGACGTCTCGACGGGTGTGTTCACCTCGGCCGGCCGCCAGTGGCGCACCGAGTGCAAGACCGCTGCCACTGGTGGGGATGCGTGCCGTTCGTACACGATGACCACCGTCTACGCTGCGACGCCGAAGGCGGAGGGTGGCTACACCTTCTCGCAGCGCAACCAGTGGGTGTTCAACAACATCGTGATGTTCGGAGGCCCCGAAAAGCGTTAGTCGCTGGTCCCTGAGCATCGCGCCCCGCGCGGCGACGAAGGGCCCCCCGCAGCGTGATCTGCACCTGAACCCCCTTGGTTGAAGTGTGAGATCGGCTGCGGGGGCCCTTCGTCGTTCGCTGGCTCGCAAGCTCGCTGGCGAACGCTCAGGGACCGGATCGACTGCGACGGTGACGTCGCCTACGAGGCGAACCACTGGGCGAGCGCCCTTCTTTCCCCGATCCCGGCGGAACTCAGCCGATGTTCGCCAAGTGTCAGATCGACGGCGGGGCTCCTCGATGATTCTCTGGTCCTGAAGGCTAGGCCCGGCGTCAGAGGCTGCGCAGCAGCCGCGACCCGTATGCCCGCAGCTTGCGGATGGGCGGCAACGCGTTGCCCGACGGCGCATGCCCGGCCAGGAGGCGGGCCAGGTAGTGGCCGCTGGCGGTGCCGTTCATCAGCTCACCGCGGCCGTTGCCGCGGGCGTAGAAGCCGCCGGGGATGGCGGAGGCCCCCACCACAGGGCGACCGTGGTCGCTGGGGTCGATGGCCAGGCGGCTGTGCTCGCCGTCGGTGGCGCCCAGATGCTCGACCGCCCAGGCCTCAAGGGCTTCCGCCGCCTGCGCCATGCCGTCGGGGCCTGTCTTGTGGCCGAGTAGCAGCGCCTCGTCGCCGACGGGCCGCACCATCCACACATCAGGCCTGGCGTGCAGGGCGACCTCGGTGAGCGCACCCGCGGGCCGACACCGCAGCACCGGCACCCACTCGGCCTCCCCGATCCGGGCGACCTTGCCCCACGGGCTGACGCCCAGCGTGTCGATCACTGCCATGCCGCTGACGTGCCCGACGTCGCGGACCCACGCCATGTTGTTGCGGAAGTAGATGCGGGTGGCCCCGTCACGCCTGGTCAGGTGTGTCACTGTCACGCCGTGGACGACGTTGGCTCCCGCCTTCACGGCTGCGGCACGCAGCGCGACCGCGTACTCGAAGGGATCCACGACGAGCACCTCGCTCATCAGACTGATGGAATCCGGGGCCACCAGCACGTCGGCATCGCCGCCCTCTTCGCGGTACATCTCTGCCAGCTTGAGGGTCTCGGCCTCGTCGCCTCCGGGCAGCGACTGGTCCCGCATCCGCATCCGCCGGGCGGCGGGCAAGACGCTGCTGATCTGTTGGAGGCCTGCGATGTTGCGGCGGGTATGCTCCCGCGCCGCGCCCAGTCCGTAGGCGTGCGCGATGTTCGCCACTGTCGAGGCATGGCCGGTGGCTGCGACGCCGTGCCCGATGGCGGCGCTGACACCCTCGTCGTTGGGGTCGAGGACGACGACGCCGTAGCCCTCGGACGCGAGCAGCCGGGCGACGGTGAGGCCAGCCACCGTCGCACCCAGGACCACCACGTCATGCGCCATGGCCCCACACTAACTGCCCGTGACGCCGCCGGGGCGGCACCCCACCTAAACCCGAGGCGCCTATTCGGGCGGAATCGCTCCCACAAGGCGATCAATAAGGTAGCGTCTCGAGACTATAGGGGCTCGTCGACCATCTTCCCCGCGCCCAGCCGGCCCGCACTCTCACGGCATGGCTGTCGAGGCCGGTGTGTTCCCCATCGTGGGCGACCAGCGGAGGTCGCTCGCGGATCAATCGTCCGTGCAACGAAGCCGGCGATGAGCGGAAGGGGTAGACCCACTATGTCACGGCCAACATCGACGAGGATGGGAGCGCCAGTGGCTGCACTGGCACTCCTGGCTTCGTCACTCTCGCTCCCTGCCCACGCGGCAGACACCTACACCACCACCCATGTGACCGACGGCCGGACGAACTTCGTCGTCGTGGAGAACCCGGGTGGGGGTGCGACCATCAGCTACGCGGCCGCCAGCGGCGTCGGCATCATCGAGGAGGTGGACGATGGAAACACCTTGGCCTTCAAGGACTCGAACAGCAACGGCAGACTCGACGTCTGGGAGGACTGGCGCCTGGGTTACAACACCCGCGCCGAAGCGCTGGCCCAAGAGGTGACCATCGACCAGATCGCCGGCCTGATGCTCTTCTCGTCCCATGAGCGCAACCCTGATGGTGTGCTCACCGACGCCCAGCGCAACTACCTCCAGAACAACGATCTGCGAAACGTGCTGAACGCCGGGCCCAACCATGTGGCCGCCAACGTCATGTGGTCCAACGAGATGCAGGCCTTCGTCGAAGGCCTGGTCACGGAGGACAAGCCGTACATCCCGGTGAACTTCTCCTCTGACCCACGCTCGACGGCGGGGGTGGCGCAGTACGACTCCGCGGGCCCCATCTCGCGCTGGCCGTCGCATCTGGGCCTGGCAGCCATCTTCGACACCGATGTCATCCACGACTTCGCCCGGATCTCCTCCGAGGAGTACCGCGCACTGGGCATCACCACTGCGCTCGGCCCGCAGATCGATACAGCCACCGAACCGCGCTGGCTCCGCGTCGACGGCACGTTCGGCGAGAACACCGACCAGGCCTCTGCGGCCGCTGCAGCCTATGTCCACGGGTCTCAGAACTCGTTCAACGCTGCGGGCGAGGCGGCCGGCTGGGGCCGCGACTCCATCAACACCATGATCAAACACGTCCCGGGCGACGGTGCCGGTGAGGGCGGACGCGAATCCCACACCAACGCAGGCAAGTACAACGTCTTCCCCGGCGACAACTTCGAGGGCCACCTCGCCCCGTTCGTCGCGGGGATCGATTCGATGTCGATGATGTCGAAGTACTCCATCTCCATCGACGCCGACGGCGAACCCATGTTCGGCCAGCGCGTCGGCGCCGCCTACAACAAGGACCTCATCGACGTGGTCCGCGTCGAGCACGGCTACGACGGCGTGATCTGCACAGACTGGGGCGTCACCTCCCGCATGGCGCACGGCATGGAAGGCGTGAGCACGGAGGAGCGCCATTACCGCATCATCGCAGCCGGCCTCGACATGTTCGGCGGCAACAACAACAAGGCCCCGGTCCTCGCGGCCTACGATCTGTGGCAGGCCGACTATGAGGCGGGGCTGCAGGACATCGATGCGGAGACCCGCTTCCGCCAGTCCGGTGAACGCATCCTGCGGATGTTCTTCGCCCCCGGTCTGTACGACCATCCCTACCTCGACCTGGTGGAGTCCCGCTCCACGGTGGCGAGCGCAGACAAGGTGGCCGCCGGGTACCAGGCTCAGCTGGATTCCGTGGTGATGCTGAAGAACGACGGCGTCATCAAGGAGACAGATGCCTCCTACTGGAGCGACAAGACCGCCTACATCCCGGCCTCCATCGCACACGGCTTCCCGGGTCTCTTCGGCGACACGCCTCCCCCGACGACGGGACCCACGATGGACATCGCCACGGCTGAGCAGTACTTCGGCCGGGTGGTCACCGACACGGTCATCAAAGACGATGCCGGCAACCCGGTGGACCTGCAGCAACCGGACCTCTCCGACGTCGACATCGTAGTGGCCGGCCTGCGCAGCCCCATGAACGGCACGAACTTCTCCGGGGCAGGACTCAGGGGCGATGGCACCTTCTACCCGCTGTCTCTGCAGTACCGCCCCTACACTGCAGATGGGCCCAACGTCCGCAGGGTCTCCATCGCGGGTGACATCCTTCCCGACGGCAGCCGGCAGAACCGGTCCTACTTCGGGGAGACCTCCTACATCGCCAACGAACAGGACCTCGACTCGCTCCTGGACGCGGTGACCAAGCTCGATGAACTGGGTCGCGACGTGCCGGTCATGGTGGCCATCAAGGCCGTCAACCCGGTCGTGCCCGCCGAGTTCGAGGAGCAGGCTGACGGCATCGTCGTCGGGTTCTCTGTGTCTGACGAGGCACTGTTCGACGTGATCCTCGGCCAGCACAACCCTCAGGGCCGACTGCCGATCGCGTTCCCGCGCGACATGGACGCCGTCGAAGCCCAAATGGAGGATGTTGGGCAGGACACCGAGCCTTACGTCGACGCCGCGGGCAACGCCTATGGCTACGGGTTCGGGCTGCGGTGGGCAGCGGACGCCACCGCCGTGGGCATCGCCGTCACGTCACCGCCCAGCATCGCGGCCTACACCGCCGGGGATCCACTGGACCTGACAGGCATGGTGGTCACGGTCACCTACTCCGACGGAACCACTGCGGTGGTCCCCCACGACGAACTGACCGTGACCGGCTACAACCCCAACGTGTTGGGGCGGCAGACGGTCACCGTCGCCACGACCATCGATGGCACTGTGCACCGCACCCAGTTCACGGTCACGGTGGGGCCACGCCCGACCCCACCGCCGGGGATGACACTCCAGGCACCTTACGAGGTGCCTGGCTTCCACAACATCAGCGACCGACGGTGGTACACGGCCTGCGAGCCCTACTCGCAGACGTTCCGCTGCCGCACCGACATCTGGGCCACGGTCGTTGAATACAAGGACGGCCGCTTCGTCGCCACCACCGGATGGCACTTCAACAACCTGACCTACCTGCCGTTCATGACGGAGGATGAGTGGGGCGCCAATCCGCTGGCCAACGACGGCGCTTTCACCTCGGGTGACCGTCAGTGGCGCACCGAGTGTCACACCGCGGCCACTGGCACAGGCGCGTGCCGGTCCTACATCTTCGTGAAGAATGTGGTCCATTCACGCCAGGCTGCCGACGGTGCATGGTCGTACTACCTGGAGGATGCCTGGTTGTTCAACAACCTGGTCCGCTTCCGGCGGTAACCCGTCCCTCTGGCATGGCCGCCCGCAGGCATCTGCCTGCGGGCGGTCGTGTGCGCGCTGGGCACATGCACTCTCCGTGAGCGAGTGGTGCCGTTGCCCACCCCATCGGCAGTAGCATCACGCAGACGAAAGGATGCGCCCCATGTGGAAGCTGCATAACAACGGAGTCCTCCTACCCGACGGAGTGGTCAAGCCCACGGAACGTCTCGGCTGGGGGCGCACCATCGGGCTGGGCGCCCAGCACGTCGTGGCGATGTTCGGCGCCACGTTCGTGTTCCCGCTGCTGATGGGCCTCAACCCACAACTCGCGGTGATGATGTCCGGCGTCGCGACGCTGCTGTTCCTGTTCGTCGTCAAGCACCGCGTACCCAGCTACCTGGGCTCCTCGGCTTCGTTCGTGGGCGTGGCCACCGCCATCTACGCCGCGGGCGGCAACCCTGCGACGCTGACCGGCGCACTGTTCGTCGTCGGCCTCCTGCTGTTCATCGCCGGCCTCATCATCCACTTCGCCGGCGCGCGGGTGATCCACCGGGCGCTGCCGCCGGTGGTCACCGGCGCCGTCGTGATGCTGATCGGCTTCAATCTCGCGCCCGTCGTGGCCAGCGTCTACTGGCCGGTCGACCCGTGGTTGGCCTTCGTGGTGATGCTGATCGTGGTGGGCCTGTCCATCGGCCTGCGCGGCTTCTGGGGCCGCATCGCGATCTTCCTGTCGCTGGTGCTCGGCTACATCCTCAGCTGGGTGGCGGACATGACGCTCGGCCCGCTGCAGACCGCCGACGGGCCCGCGCCCCGCGTCGACTGGTCCAGCGTTGCCGCAGCCGATTGGCTCGGTTTCCCGCCGGTCACCGACCTTGCGACGTGGGAGTTCGGCGCCACTGCCACCAACGTCGTGGGCTTCCACCTGCCCCAGTTCTCGCTGGGCGCCATCATCATCGCCATGCCCGTGGTGATCGCGCTGATCGCGGAGAACACCGGCCACGTCAAGGCCGTCGCGGAGATGACCAAGGAGGATCTCGATCCCATCATGGGCCGCGCCATCGCCGCTGACGGCGTGGGCTCGATGATCGCCACCACGGTGGGCGCCGGCCCCACCACGACGTATGCGGAGAACATCGGCGTCATGGCCGCCTCCCGCGTGTACTCGACGGCGGCCTACGTCGTCGCCGCCATCGTGGCCATCCTGTTCGGCTTCTCCCCCAAGTTCGGCGCCGTCATCTCCGCCACCCCGTCGGCGGTGCTGGGCGGCATCACGGTGGTGCTCTACGGCATGATCGGCCTGCTCGGCGCGAAGATCTGGAAAGAGAACAACGTCGATTTCGGCAACCCGCTCAACCTCATCCCAGCCGCGGCCGGCATCATCATCGGCATCGGTGACGTGAAGGTCCCGCTGGGCGACTTCGAACTGGGCGGCATCGCCCTGGGCACCATCGTCACGATCGCCGTGTACCACCTGGCCCGCGCCATCGCGCCGCGCCAGATGCGCGAGGAGGCCGACGGCGCCACGTTGCTCTACGACGTCGACGGCATGCACCACGTCGACGAGGAGGACCTCGAGCGCTGAGGCTGCTCCACGGGCTACGGTGGGGCAGGTGAACGAACTCGAGGTGATCTTCCGGGAGGCGATGGCCCGCGTGCCCTCGCCCGTGACCGTCATCACGACCACGGTCGACGACACGCCCGCGGGCACCACCGTCTCTGCGTTCGCGTCGCTGTCCGTGGATCCGCCCATGGTGTTCTTCGCCCTGGACAACCGCGGCGGCATGATCGAGCGCATCCGCGAGGCCGGCAGGGTGGGCGTCAACGTGCTGGCGGGCGACCAGTCCGAGGTGGCGATGAGGTTCGCCCGCCGCGATCTCGCGGACCGCTTCTACGGCCTTGCCTGGCGCGAGGATCACGGGCTGCCCCGCATCGACGGTGCGGTCTCGTGGCTCAGGTGCGAGGAGTTGCAACTCATCCCCGGCGGCGACCACACCGTCGTGTTGGCCACCGTCGCCGACGCCGAGACCGCCGGCGACGCCAGTCTCGGCTACCACCTCCGGCTCTTCAAGGATGTCCGGCCCGACGCGGGCTGACGAGCCACGCCCTGGTCTCGGTGGCGTGGCAGCCAGCACCACCGAAGCCCGTCGTCACAAGCTGTGCGCGGCCCGCGTCGAGCCCGCGGTCTACGTCGCCCGCAACGAGAGGGGCGCCGAGGTGCGCGTCGGCGGCTCGGAAACCGACGGCGTGTACTCCCCCGGGAGCTGTTGCAGATCGCGGCGGCGTGCTGCGCCGCCCTGTCCGCGGACCAGTCTTGAGCAGCCGGCTGGGTGAGAACTTCAACAACGGCGCCACCACCGCCGTCGAACTGGTCGCCGACGACGGCAGAAGCGAAACGACAATCGGCGCCTGACCGTGTCAGACGCCGATTCCTCTGGTGGACCTAGCGGGAGGCTTGTCGAAGCTTGCCCCGCCGGCGATCCAGATGGTGCGAGTACATCAGTCGATCCGCGCTCGACGGCACAGGACACACCTCCGGAGGCACCACCCGCAGCAGGCGCCGCAAGCATCCGAAGACCTCCTCCAGCGAGCGGAAACCGCCTACGCCGCCGGAGGGTCCCTGAAAGCCGTGGCCCGCCAGGTTGGCCTTGGACACGAGCGGCTCTCTCGCCTCCTGCGAGAACGCGGTGTCATTCTCCGCAACCACTCCCCGTCGAGCAGCGAGACTCGGCTGATGCAGGCCATGTATGAGCAAGGGAGTTCACTGAGCGAGTGGGTGACAGGTTCGGGTATACGGCGGCAACAGTCTGCAAGCACCTACTGGGCGTCGGCGTGGTCATGCGGGATACGTGAGGAGCCGTCGCCACGGAGACTAGATGATGCGCGCACCGGACAGTAGTCCCGGTCCCGACAGGTTGGCCGTGGGGCCCCGGGCCTCTTCAAGGCGAAGCAGAGCGGCCAAGCCTACGCACTCCGCTCATGCCGAAGGTTCCTGTCCTGGGTCGCGCGCCGCCCAGGTCAGGGAGGCTTGAGCCGGTACTCTAACCCCATGATGGAGTTCGCCAATGTGGCCGAAGGACACACGACCAGCGTATTCCAAGACGCCGTCCGCCTGCTCCTTCTCATCACTGCTGCAGCGGAGCCACTTCCCAGCCCCCGCCCGCCTGATGCTCCCGCCGAATCCGTTGCCGTTCTGCGCTCACAAGTGCTCCTCCAGAAGTTAGATTTCTGGCTGCGGAATCCCGACTACCTTGCCGGCGAACTCCTCTCAAGATTCGAAACCGAAGGCAATGAAGAGGATCTCGAACTTGCACGCCAAATCCTCGAAAGCGACGAGCCCGAAGTTCGTTCCTACCAGATGCTCCGTCATCTGTTTGGCGCCTACGAACCGCTAGACGAGGCCCTCTCTGTCCTTAGAACGCCAGGCCTCATAGTCCGCCGCCGCCAAGGGGTCCCCGGCCATACTGCCCAGCACAACTACTACCTCACCAGAGCCGGCCGCGAAGCGGCTGCCACGATCGTGAGTTCTGTGCCAGAACTCAAGTACTACGTCGACCGATCCAAACTGGTCGCGGACTTGGCAGGCGGCCGAAGAGGGAGTGCTTTGCGTGACATCCAATACCTCCAGCCCGAGTATGCAGGCGCGGAGGTTGGGACGCTTATCGCTGGAATCGCTGATCGCACACGCACACGACTACAGCGCTTGCTTGACGCACAGGGACGGGATGAATCAAGATGACAGCGACTACGGATCTGGTCCAACGCATCGCAACCGGCGCAGAATGCAGCGAAGACGCCGTCCTTCAAACGCTAAGCGACTACGGCTTGACCTTGGCTAGCCCCAACCGCCAGCATCGCAGTCTGACGGTAACTCGACTCCGCCTGCGCGGAACAAAAACTGGAGACATCGAACCGGGCGAGTTTGATCGCACCTTCGTCTTTCCATTCGGGGTTACCGTGATCTCTGCCGGAAACCTGCGGGGAAAAACGACGATCCTTGAAATACTCACCCTAGCGATCCGCGGAATACCACGCGACCTACAGTCGGACGTTCTTTCTTGGCTCACAGCCGTTTCCGTAGATATGCACCTCAACGGCCAACCAGTCGGCCTTCGCCTGCGGTTCAACAATTCACACATCACAGAAGCGAAGATTCTCACCGGCCCGAAAGACCAACTCCAGCTCAGCGACGATTTCGTCGCGTCCGATGTTACCGAGATCGCGCGCGCCGAGAGCGACGACGAGTGGGCTGAAACCATCGGAACATTCATGATGACCCAACTGGGCCTTGACACCATCCATGTGTTCAACAAGCCGAGAGCCGACGATGAGACAGGAACCATCAAGTCGCATGGCTGGCCTGCTTACTACGGAGCAATCTACCCCCCGGCTGCAGCTGACAAAGTGCTTTTGGGTAGCACCGCAAGTGATTACCTTCCAGTCAGGCTAATGCAAGTCTTTCTGGACATGCCTGACGCGACACGCGCCATGCGGGTCTCTGCATTAGCCAAGCGGCTCGATAGCGAGTACAAAACAGAGCAGCGGCGCCGGGAGCAAGTAAACGCCTCATTCGTCCACGAATTGGCGGCTGCGCAGGAGCGCCTAACCAAGGCCGAGGATCGGATAGCCCAATTGCAGGCACAAGCGCCAACTGAGAGCTTGCAGGACCTAATCAGCCTTGCCTCTGCCGCAGCGGAACGAGTCGCAGATGCGCGCCACATGGCCGAGACCGCCGCGTCTGCCTATAGCGAAGCACACCAAGCACGCATAGAAGACGAAAAGAGCCTTAACAGAATACGGGAGTCTGCCGCCGCCAGCGCCCTCTTCCAAGGCCTCGACCCCAAGCACTGCCCACGATGCGAAGGACCAATTTCCAGTGAGCACAGAAAGCGTGAGCAGGAGCACCACCAGTGCGCTGTCTGTGACGCTGCGCTTACCTGCGAAGATGACAGCTACGCGGAACGCGAGCTGCAAGCTGTCGAAGCCCTTTCCGCGACACGGGCCGCAGAGTCATCGCTCGCCGCGGCCAAAGCTGCAGCCCAGACACGACTCACTGAAGCGAGCGCCGAACTGGAGCGGCTGGACAAGCGAATCGGAAATGTTGAGGCTGCCAGTCACTCCGCGGCACGACTGGAAGCAGAGCATGAACTTGCTGCTGCTCAGGCTGTCGTGATGACGCTTAGACAGTTACAACCAGATGCTGTTGCTACGCCTGTCGCCCAGATTGTTCTCGCCGCGGCCGATAAGATTTTGCGATCGGACATTCAGAAATTCAGCACGGAGCTGTATGAAGACCTCAGCACCAAGACCTGCAACTTTGCAGTGACCTTCGGAATGGGCGAACTCGAAAATGTACGGATCAAAGCGAATGGCACTATGGACGTCACGAAAGGTGGAGGTGCCACGTCCAGCTTTTCCTCCCAGAGCCCAGGTGAGCGGTTGCGACTGCGGTATGCACTCCTCATCTCATTACTTCGCCTCGCCCAGGAACGTGGAATCGCCGGCCATCCAGGTTTGCTCCTGCTCGACAGCTTGAAAGCCGAAGAAGTCCAAGATGACCATGCCCGAATTCTCCTAGAGGGTCTAGTTGCCGCTGCTGCAGAGGAGCCCGAACTTCAGGTTTTCGTCACCACCGCTGACCAGTCACTCACGTCTCAGGTACCAGGAGTTGCAGCGACTATCAAGCCTGATCAGGGCAAATCTTCGATCTTCTAGCCAACTACTTCTCCGCAAGATCGGAACCGTCATGTCCATTGCAGATCGGATATGCAAAGCGTCAGCATCAGTTGACGCTTCGAGTGTGCTGTCTACAGTCTCCCTTGAGGAGATCGCGAACGAGGCGACAACACTTGCCGCTGGCCCGCATGCACCGCTTATTGCCGGTCTATTGGCACATCGACTCAACTCGATTGAAGAGACAGGATTATGGAGGGACGCGCTTCATAGGTTCACAGTTGGACTTGCTGCACAGCGGAGCTATCTAGCGCTGCGAGAGGCCGTCGATTCCCTGCTGACTCACGACATCATTGATATTGTCGGCCCCACCCTGCACGACGTCCTACTGCCGACCTCTGACTGCATATCAGCGTCTCCATTGATCGCGGGACTTCGACTTAGTATTGCGCTGGATATTGTCGCGACAATAGACCATCCGCCCTATCGACTACTGGAAGTTCTCACTCAACCTGTCGACCCTCTCCCACACGAGTTCGACGACCCGCTTGCCCGAACAGTCGGCGTTGCCGTGGACTTATGGACAGGGGAAGCCGACCAACGAAGGTTCGCAGCCACTCTTGACAGACTTGCGGCTCGCGGTTCGGAGGATGCGGCCTATGAGCGCGCGCTCCAAGTGCTTCGTCACGGGCTCCAGCAACAGGACCAGACAGAACTGCTCAGCTACATCCGCAACGCGCAAGAGCGGTTCCTCTCCTTAGCGTCCGTGAGCGAAGACAGAAGCGACGCGCAAGCGTTCGCATCGGCATGTCAAGCGGTCCTGGCGTTCCACGATCACGACGAGCAGCGACTTCGAGCCGCTGCTCACTCTGCGCGAGAGACGGCGAACTATCGCACGCTCCAGCTCCACGGCATGCACCTTCGAAACAGAGTCTTAGCCGGGCATGAAGCTGAACTGGCCTGGACGTCACTAGCATGGCACCTTGAGTATGCCTCGGAACACATATCGGAAGACGCTTTCCTAGACACTTGGGCCGCCGCCGAAGCGATCACCAAGGTTTACGAGACGGACCGGCGCTTCAGCGGCCTACGCACGGTCAACACTCTCATCCAGCCTAGGATCGTCAACGAACTGGCAAGGCGCCATGCGATGGCGCACCAACTGCAACGGGCCGTGGACGCGGATCAGGCGCGCGATACCCCCTTGTTGTCCAACGAGATCTACGAGCTCGCGGGCCTTGTCCATCGGGCTCGATCAACTCTGCGTGAGCCCAACGATGACCCCCAGGAGGATTCCCTCCGCGAACCCTACCTCCACGCCCTACTTGGGCCAGCCTCTGCTCTAATCAGTGACCTAGATGACAAGAAGCGGGCCGCACTCGAAGAGTCCGCCCGGCAGACGTTCGTTGGGACTTTCGCAGGCGACCGACCTGCTAACGAGTTGATTGCGAGCCTAACTGCATCTCTGATGGCCGACCTCTCGGACAACCCCGCGTTCGTCGGAACAGTCAAGTCAAACTTCTCATTACTCCTACTTAATACACTGCGTTTTATGGTTCACGTTGGAGACGTAAGGCAGAAATACACCATGCCGATCGACGCGAACCACCCAGCACCCCTGGAATCATCACTCCAACAGCACTTCGCTGAGTATCTCAGCGCTACGGAGCTGGCAGGCCGTGTGGGCCTTGAGCACTCAAACATTGCGCATGGCCGTGCCGACGTGATCGTCAACTTCGATGGAGCCCAGCGATACGTTACTGAGGTAAAACGCGAACTATCCGACTGCAGCAAGAAGAGCATTGAGTCCGCCTACCTTGCTCAGGCCATGGAGTACCAGTCAACGAATCAGCCGTTCGCACAATTGCTCGTCCTCGACCTCACTGATCACACGGCGGGCACACCGCACGTCGCCGAGTCCGTATGGGTCAGCCACCGTCGTGACGCTTCGCATCACATCACAACCAGCGCTGTCATCGCGGTTGTACGCGGAAACCGTCCAACGCCGAGTTCATTGACGTAAGACGCAGGGTGCAAACGGTGACTGCGCTGCTTCACGAGCAAGCGTCGGGCGCTGAGCAACTAGAAGCAGCGAGTCCTTCACATGGTCGGGTAAGCTAAATCGTAGGCGGCCTCTACCTGCGTGAACCCACCGTTGGATGCGGTGGATGACCTGATGGCTTCGGCTGGAGTGGTCCTCTTGTTTCCTTGTCGCCGGTGACGAGGAGAGGACTGTGCTCATATTTCGCCTGATCTGGATCGCCAGCATCCACACGCGGGACTTCCTGCACCGCTACATGCCGACCAACATCGTCTTGGACAGGCTCCGCACGCGGCGGGGGCTGAAGTGGGGCGTGCCGGCGATGTTGCTGGCCATCCCGTATCTCGCGGTCGCGAACATCCTGACGATTCTCATCGGCCGCGGTGCGCCCGGGTGGTTCCACCTGCTGGTGCTGTTGTGCATCTGGAACGCGTTCAAGTTCCTGGTCATGGGCCCGGTGAGCGTGGTGCTGTTGGTACGAGCCCGCACTGCTGAGCGTCACAACCGGCGCGTGCTGACCTGTTCGCCGCCACCCACGGCCTGACGGCCGGGCGAGGCTCGCGGGCTGTGTTGGCGCACCTGCTCGGCGGAGTCTGTTCGAGGAGGAGCCGTCATGTCCGGTGTTGCTGGTCTTGGTGTTGATGAACGTCGTGCCCGGGTGGTGCTGTCGCTGTTGGCGGAGCCGGATGATCCCGTCACGGGAGGGCTGCTGCGTCGCGTGGGTGCCGTTGAGACGCTCGGGCTGCTCGACACCGACACGACCGTGCCGGGTTTGGGCCGTGTTGATGGTCGGGTGTGGCGTGACCGTCTCACGTCACTGGGCAGGCTGGATGGGCTGGACCAGCGGCTGCGCGTGGTTGAGGAGAGCGGGATCGCCACGCTGATTCCGGGGGATGTGCACTGGCCTCGGGCGCTGGACGATCTGGGTGAGCGTGCCCCGTATGTTCTGTTCGTGCGCGGGGCGACGTCGTTCTTGGCGCGGCCAATGCAGGCCTCGGTGACGGTCACGGGGTCTCGGGCGGCCTCCGCGTATGGGGAGCATGTCGCGGGCGAGCTGGCTGCCGCCCTCGCGAACAGGGAGCGCGTGCTGGTCGCTGGTGGCGCCTATGGTGTCGAGGCTGCCGCGCACCGCGCGGTGTTGGCGGCCGGTGGGGACACGATCGCCGTGCTCGCAGGTGGCGTGGACCGCCCTCACCCGAGCGGGAACCGTGACTTGCTGGACCGGGTGGGTGATGTGGGTGCGCTGGTCAGCGAGCTTCCTCCCGGGGCGGTGCCGACGCGGCATCGGTTTTTGGCCCGCTCCGGACTGTTGGGGGCCATGTCAGCGGCGACGGTGGTCGTGGAAGCGGGCGCACGGTCGGGGGCACTGCGCGTGGCGGCCGAAGCTCATCAGCTCGGTCGCCAGGTTGGTGCAGTGCCGGGGCCCGTCACCAGCGCCACCAGTCATGGTCCGCACGAGCTGCTCCATACCGGCAACGCACGCTTGGTCACCTGCGCTGCCGACGTCGAAGAACTCATCACCGACCGCGCCACCCATCGTCCGGGGCTGTCAGCCGAGTTCACGCAACACATGGGGCCGGCAGCTGGTCCACCCGAACGGTCTCTGTAGCCCGGTCGGCAGCTTGCGGGGTCTCGCACCATCCCTCTGGACGGTGCGAGACCCCCTTCCTTGTGCCCGCCATTACAGGTCCAGGTGCCGCGTCGCCTGGGCAGCGGGCCGCCGACGATCGTCCTCCATGGTCGGGCGGATCAGTGTCACGGCACGCGGCAATAGCGGATGTTCGCAGCCAGGCTCTGCATGCTCAAGCGGGTGACAGGTCACCGCCGTAACAGGGACGCCTCCGGAACGGCCACTTTACTGTCGCCCCTAATAACTCTTCGGGAGCCAAACGAGGCCTGATCGCTCGGAGACCTCGCGCGCTGTCGGACCGCAATGGGAGGATGGGTCATGTAGAAAGGAGCTCAGCGTGGACGCCGATATCGTGCTCACTGTCGACGACGGTCAGTCTGCCGACGCGGCACGCTTCTTCGCGGCCGGGGTGCACCTGCTGGAACTGCTGGACGATCTGTCCGACACCGCCGATGTCCAGTGGAAGGTCGCAGAACTGAAGCTCGGCTCCGCGGTCTCCGCTCTAGCTGCTGAGGGCGAGCACCGCACCGAGGGCATCGACGCGGCCCGCGCGGCGGTCACCGGGCTGGCCCGAATCCGGGACGGCAACGGGATGCCGGCCGATTGGACCCCGAACGCCGTCGCGCACGCCAAGGACATGGTCAGAAGGGCCGGCGACCGCTCCAAGGTCGAAGCGGCCAGCAACGTGGTCTGGCTCGACCGGCGGCTGCGTAACGGGCTTGACGAGATCTCCCCGTGGGTGCGCGAGTTCTACGGCTCTGTGCGCGGCCAGATGACCGGCGTCAACGTCACCCGCGGCAACCGAGCCTCCATCAAACCCCAGGGCGGCGGCAAGGTCGTACACGTCGGGTTCCCGACCCAGCTAGCCCAGAAGATGCGCGACGGCCTGCTGGAGTTCGTCGAGGTCGAAGGGACGCTCCGACAGAACGAAGACGGCCAGACCTACTACATCACCGCCGATGAGGTCCGCGTCGTCGAGGAGCCCACGCTGACGTGGCGCGAGCTGCGGGGCTACATGCCCGAGATCACCGAGGGCATGACGGTCGCGGACTACCTGGAGGCCATCCATGGCCAAGACTGATGTCAAGCGTGTCCTGATGGACTCCAGCGCCCTCCTCGCCTGGATCAACGGCGAGCCGGCGGCCGGGCGCATCACCGGTCTGCTCGATATGATCGACCGCGGGGAAGCCGAGCTGGTCGCGTCGGTCATCGTGCTGGCCGAGGTGTACAAGAAGTCGAACGCCGTCTCGCAACGCGAGCGAGAGCTCCAGGACGCCAAGCTGGCCGCCATCCGCGCGAAGCTGGAATCGCGCGACGTGCTGCTGCTGGACGTAACGGTGCCGGTCGCACGCAAGGCAACCGACTACCGAGGCACGCACGGGATGAAGCTTCCTGACGCGACGCATTTGGCTACCGCCGTACTCAACCGATGCGACTGGCTGGTGACACTGGATCGCGACTTCCCACAAATCGACGGCCTGCGGGTGTTCCGCATGAAGGAGCTGCTCTCCTCCATCGAGCTGCCCTGGGACACGGCAGTCCAGCAGACGTTCTTCGCGGCCGACGACAACGTGGCTTGGTTGACTGCCCGCCCCGCTGAGCGTTGACCGCGATCATCCGGCCTCGGAGCCTCCGGCTGCACGCAAGGGCTTCCTATTCGCGCACCGCTAGTTTAACCATGATCCAACCTGACTCGATGCCCACGAGCTTGACCACTGCGGCATGACCGAGCGTCTCCAGCGGACATAGCGCCGTTCTCGTCATGCGAGTTGCCGGCGGGCGGGTATGGCATATTGCTGACTATGAGTGCAGACAAGTTCATTGCTCTGATCGACGCGGCCGCGCGTGAAATCAAGGACGATTATGAGGCTGCACGAAAGCACGCGCGAAACAAAGACAGTCAACGTGCCGGCCATGAGGGCGAGGCGGCATGGGTCAATCTCATAAGCAAGTGGCTCCCGCTGGGCCAGATCGTGACGCGCAAGTACATTGTCGGGCCGAGCGGTGAGACGAACGAGATTGACTTGGTGATCCTAAGGCCCGACTACCCAAGTGCGCTGACCGACCAACCGACGGTCCTGGTAAGCGGCGTCTTAGCGGCTTTCTCGTGCAAGTTGACGCTGAGGAAGAAGGACATCCTGGACGCTCTTGAACAGAAGCGGATGATCAACTCGGTTGCGGGAACGTTCGGCAGCGCTTGGCCCGAGGTAATGACCGGGCCAGTTCCCTTTGGCCTCCTGAGCCAATCGACGGGGTTGATGCCTTCATCCCAAGATCCCAGAGGCGACTTCAGAACCCTCTATGATGATCTTGTTCATAGCGTCGACGGGTACGCTGTCGGACATCCGAGCGAAGAGTTGGACGCTCTCCTAATCGCCGACCGAGGATTCTGGAGCACGAGCTTCTCCGCACTTACCCCCAAACTCCAACCCGATGGAACCTATAAGCATCTTCCTATGACTGCTTTCTTGGAGCACGCGCCGGGAAAAGAATTGGGCGGCTACCCACTTGTGCAGTTTCTGACATGGCTCTCAGCGCGCTGCAGCAGTGGCGTGTCCTCGCTGTCGGCTCTACGTCCGGTGTACGGTCTGGATCAGCAATCGGGGACTATGATTTTCTGGGAAGGTTCCATCTACCCTGAGCACATTCAGGCGAATCCGACCGTACTGCTCAACGAGTATGGGCATAGCAAGGTGCTTTAGGGCACAGTGCATGAGCGCATCTTCCGCGGCACGACGAGTCGCACGTCCGCAGCGCCTTCCCCAGTTAACACCTAACCGATGCCTGCCGGAGGACGTCCGCTGTCGTTCCAAGGGGAGTTCGGGATGATGGTGCCGTCGCCCGCTCATCGGCAGATGATCAATGTCACGCGCCTGTGGTGGGGGTGTGGTGGCGGGCGCGGGTGTGGGCGAGGCGGTAGATGAATCGCCCCGGGTTTGTTAGAGGCTCGCAAGTGCCGCGTCGGCGGGTGCCGGTGCGGGCAGCCAGCAGCCCCAGTTGCTCAGCAGGAGACGAGCCCGGAGCCGAACGAATGCTCGCGGTCGCGGCCCTCGCACCGCTGGCCAGCGTGGTCTGGACGTTGGGAGGTAGAGCCGCCTGGGGGCCCGAAAGAGTTGGCAAGCCTCGCACCAACTCCTGCCACCGAGAAACAGCGGTCCGCGTGAGCAGACGAAGCCGTTCAGGGTGCACCGCGGAATCAGGGGAGATGTCCACCGCATCGAGAAGCTGTTCAGCACGCCGCAGGAATCGGTGCTGCTGGTGGGCAATAGCCGTCGCAGCGGCCACATGGACTGCCGCAGGTGCGACGGCAGCCAAGGCATCGCCCCACTCATCGACGCCCTTCACCCGAGAACCCATGAGCCGGTGATCGAGCGCCCGCAGCAGCGTTGCCTGGTCCTCATTCGTTGCCGACACGGCAGCATCCCGAGTCAAGAGCTGGAATGCGCTGCGCAGATCCTCGCGCGAGGAGTCACCAACGGACCGTGCGGACGCCACAAGCTTCGTGTCGTTCCACCAGCCGCCAGACTGATAGTGAAGGCGCGCGAGGCCCGCCGCAGCCCTCACACCGGGGTCAGGTTCACGATTGGCCGCAGACAGAGCGCGATGGGCAGTCAGGACCACCGAGGCCCACTCCGCGATCCCCAGCGGAACCCCGCTGAGGCGACGATGCATGGCCTCGCGATGCAGCCAACTCACGCCGCTTCCGCCTGAAGCAACTCGTCCAGGTCGACCAGACTGGACACGAACTCGGCCGCAGCGGGAAGATTCTCGGGCTCCCACCCCACCAGCGCCTCGCGGGCCTTGTGAACACAGGCGGCCGCAGTCTCCAGCTCCTCATCACCCCGGGCCAAGCCGACGGGTGACCCATCCGCGCACGCGGCGGCCGCGATGAAGACTGCACCCAGCGTGAAGCCGGTGTCAGTTCCACTCAACGGGTCAGCCCCACCCAGTTCCAGACGCGAGGCTCGATCCAGCAATGCGATGGCTCGCTCGATTCCCTGCATGTTCTCCGGTGTCTCCATGGCACCACTATGGGCGGTGCCAGGGTCGAACCGGCCACTACCCCCAAGAGCAGGTGGCTATGTCAACTCAATCGGGCCCCGGGATGACGGCTAGAATTGGACCGACCTTGCGTGAGTCAGCGGCAGGCGAGGGTGTCCTCTGGAGGTGAATTGAGGTGCATAGCCATGGTTCTTCGAGGTTCACTGGGCGGTGACGATCGAACTGGAACAGCCCACCGTGGATTCCCTTGCAGCCGTCGGCGAGACTGGTGAAGTGATGGAGATCCGTGAAGTCCGGCAGGACGAGTTGGGTGCCGCCGCACGCATGTGGGCCCAGGCTTGGTCTGAGTCCTATTCCGGGGTGGTGCCCGACGACGTCACTGCCGCTCGAACGTCCGACGACTTCCTGGCTCACGCGGTCAGCTCCTGGCGGGCCGCTATGGACCGGGGACTCACCTACTGGGTGGTCGTCCGTGACGGCTCAATCACAGGCATTGCCCATGTTCGGCCATCCCGCGATGTCGACGCGCCAACCCCTGTCGAGCTTACGATGATCTACCTGCTCGAGTCGGAGAAAGGCAGTGGAGCCGCTCAACAACTGCTGATGGCTGCTGCTCAACAAGCGGCCTGCAGCCTATGGGTCCTCGCGAACAACGAGCGGGCCATCCGCTTCTACACCAAGCAGGGTTTCCGTAAGGACGGCGCGATTCGCCAAGCGTTCGAGGGACACCGAGGGGTCCTTGAGGAGCGCATGGTGCGGCCTGCGCGCGTCTGAGGTCGTTCGCGGCAGAAGTGCGCGTTCAATTGGAAGCGGCGTCCCAGCAGGCCAGCACACCTTGCCCGCCCGAGAAGGTGACGCCCGGAATTGCGAAGTCGCGGGTGATTTCGCCAAAGCCAAGGTGTGCGTGGAGCGCCAGGGAGGCTTGGTTGAGGGCGTTGGCGAAGTACCAGACCTGTCGAACGCCTCGCCTTCGTAGCTCGATGAGTCGAGCGCGAGTCAGCAGCCGTCCCACGCCTCGACGACGTACGGCTGGGTCCACCACAACACCGGTGAGGTACCAGCCCGAGGGGGCATTGCAGTCGGCTGGCAGCTGCAGCCAACTCGCCTTCCCATAGCCCACGAGGTCCGAGCCAGAACGAGCCACAAGGACGAGCTGGCGATCATCCTCGAGCGCTCGTTGGAAGGCACCGATCCAGCGATCCATTGGCTCATCCTCGCGGGCTGCCGCCAATGTCGCGCATGCGCGGACGTCCTCGTTGGCCAAGGCGCTGACCAGCACGGGCAGCGGATCGAGGTCTCCGCTGTCGTCAGTGAACTCCGCGAACTCGGGCATGGGCACCACCGTACGCGGCAGTTGAGTGCGTTCAGATGAGTGGTGCAAGGATGTTGGCTTGCCGATTGGACGCCGTGCGTGTGCGCGTCAGGCCTAGCAGCAGCCCGAGCCCCCACACAACGAAGAGCGGATCCCAGATCCAAGCGTGCCCAATCATCACGGGACGGTCATAGCCCGCAGACGGGCGGACGATCCCGAACAGCACCAAATTGCTGACGACCGTGTTCAGCCCACCCCAGACGAGCAGCACCCCCGAAGCGCACCAGTAGACGAGCCGGGCTAGTGACCTGGAGGGTTGCCACTGGCGGGACTGGAGCCACAGCGGCCCGAATGCGCCCACGGCCTTCACTGCGGCCAGCGGGTACAGGATCCACATGACCGAGGCGAACTTGACGATGAAGGCGTCTCCCATGGTCCACAGCAGGGCACGGCCCCCGATGGCCCAGTAGAGGGTGATCCCCGTATGGATACCTCCTGCGACGGCCGCGAGGACAAACCGTCGGGATCGAGGGTGGGCAGCTGGCGAGTCGGCGTTCGTGTCGTGAGTCATGCTTACAATGTAAGCACAGCTATTGGTAGAGCTGAAAGCTTGGAGGATGGGGTGAAGAATCAGCGGCGAGCGCCCTTGACGCGCCACGAGATTCTGGAGGCGGGGATCGTTCTTGCGGACAGCGAAGGCTTGGCCGCGGTGACGATGCGTCGCCTGGGTGAGGTGCTGGGCGTCGAGGCAATGTCCCTGTATCGGCACGTCAAGAACAAGCAGGACGTGCTCGATGGCATGGCTGCCCTCCTGGTGGCCGGGATGCAGTCAGCCGTGGCGCCGTCCGAGACCTCATGGCAGGAAGTGGTGTGCCAGTTCGCGCGGGCCTATCGACGCTTGATCGTGGAGCACCCGGCAGTGTTCATGGCCCAGGCGGGGCGGGCCCTGGTGCTCGATGAGAACCAGACCGCCCTGCATCGGATCATCGACACCCTGGCGGCCGCGGGATTCAGCCGCGGTGACGCCATGGACATCTACCTGGCCGGCACCAGCTATGCGCGCGGGTTCGCCCTGACCGATCTCGCGCAGGCCCAGACCGCGACCCCCGTGGATGGTTTCGACACGGATCGCGCATTCGAACGTGGTCTCGACATCCTTGCGGCGGGCTTCGAGCAGGTGCGAATGAGCCCCCGCCCAGAGGAGTGACCCCCCGTCACCGCAAGAACCTGACCGCGGGCAGCCATGCGGCACGAGCGGACGTGTCCGGACTGCTGGAGACTGGGACCATGGCCGTTGATCCCGACCTCTACTTCGACCTAAGCATGGACGAGCTCCGAGAGGTCACTCGCTTCGCCCTGGCCCCCGCCGAACAGGTAACGGGCCTGCTCGGCGCCAAAGTCGACCCTCGAATCCAGGCTGCGCTGGAGGCGGCACGCTGGTTCGCCGCAGGACAGCGACGCTCGAAACTGCAGCGCACGACCGCGCTCGACGCCCATCGAGCCGCACGCGAGGCGACCGACGACGTCGCAAGACATGCCGCGGCCGCTGCCGGGGACGCGGCAGGGTCCGCCTACCTGCACCCCTTCGCCAAGGCAGACCAGGTCGGGCACCTCCTGCGGAGCACCGCACACGCCGCCTTGGCGGTGCAAGCCGCACGGGGTGAAGCTGCCGCGCAAGACCTTCTCGATAATGCTGTCAGTAGGGCCACCCCCGCGCTGCGCGCTGTCCTGCGCAGATACCCGCCCTTCCCGCCCGGCCGAGACCCCGTCACCCAGATCACCAGCGACCTTGACACGGTGCTGCGCGGCGCCTGACGAGTTCCGCCCCCAGCGGCATGACCGGACGCCAGCTCCGACAGCGGCATCAGGGTGCTTTGGGGCGCGAGTCCGGGTCTGCCCTGATGCGGCGGCGCCACGCACACCCGTAGCGTCGACACCATGAGCCCAGAACCCGCCATCACGCCCGCCCCTTCCGACGTCGCCGACCTCGTCCAACAGCTGATCTCCGGCCCGTGGCCGACCACTGAGACCGAACGCAGCGCATGGTTCACCCAGCACGGACTGGACATCACCGAGACAGCAACCGACGAGGACTACGTCAATTCGCAGGGGCCGAGCAACTGGGGCAACCCTCGAGGAGGATGGCACTTCCACAACGGCGAGTTCGTGGGGTTGCACTGGTTCATCTGGTCGGGTGAGCCATGGGACACCGTCGTGGCCCCGGCGGCGACACAGCTCCAGAAGTTGCTCTCCGGGATCCCAGGCTCCCCGGACGACATCGGAAAGTCAAACGGTCCTGCGACAGGGTTCCGCGCCTCTTGGACAGTGGATGGCCACAGCATCGAGATGTATGCCCATGGCCCCCGCCTCGGCGCAGGCATACCCGATGATCGCGCTACAGCCGTGCAGCTGCACGTTGATCACGCCGGCCGCAGCGCCAGCAAGGACGAAGAGGCACGAGCCAGTCGCTGAGTGCGCAGCAAGCACACACGACCAACACGACACACCACCAGCGGCAAGTCAGGACGTGTTGGGCCCTACGCGAGGCGGCGCTCGGCCTCCGACGACCGATCAAGAAACTCTGACGACGCTCACTGGTGGTAGCCGTTGCCGGAGGACCTCCACGCGCCGGCCTGCATCGTGCACGTGGGGGAAGTCGTCAACCGAGGGCAGCAGCAGAAAGGAACCGGTCGATCTCGCGGCGTACGGCATCGTGTGTGGGGCCGAGCCAGAACAGGTGGCTGGCGGCCTCAGTGTCGACGAGTCTGGCGCCGGGGATGACGGCTGCGGCATTCTCCGCGTGGGCAAACGCCACTACGCCGTCATGGCGTGAGGCGAGAACCAGGGTGGGGACATCGATAGACGACATCGATGCCTGCCTCGACCCGCTCGATCTGCCGGATGCCTGGCGCAGATCAAGGACGAATCCGGCGCCAGAGTTCATGCTGCTGAACATCGCCCGCGCGTAGTTGTCCGCGGTCCCTCGCCCATCGGGAATCATCTGTTCGATCTGCGCTGCCGCTCGCTCGGTGGCCACGACGGCTGTGATGCGCAACGTCTTGACGGTGTCGCGCGCGTAGGCGGCCACGCACACCGCCCGCCACGTCGTGTACTCGTCTTCGCTCATCGGGCGCAGGGTCACCGCGGTGGCCGTGCCGTCAGTATGTCCCCCTGGGGGTGCAGCCGTAGAGCCCCAGTCCTAAGGAGTTGACGGATGGTCGGTGAGTCCCTGCATACGTCGGACAGGGGAGACCGCGACCGGAAGTGTGGAGACGGCCATCAACGTCGTGCCTGCGATCGCCGCCGGCCACCACGCCCAAGCCGTCACCAGCCACCCCGCCAGGAGTGCACCGAGGGCTAGAGCACCCCAGGACAGCATCCGGTAGGCGGCGTTGACCCGGCCGCGCAGGTGCTCCGCGACGCAGAGCTGACGAACCGTGACGGCTTGCGAGTTCGCGACACCGATGCCCACGCCCGAGGCCACGAAGGCGACACCCAGGAGCACCAGTGAGCGCGTCGAGGTGTCCGACGCCAGGAGCACACCGAGCAGCGGCGCGGTGTTTCCCAGCGCCATGGCGGTGATCAACGATCGTCCGTAGCCGAACGCGGATGTCAGCCGGGCGCTCAGGCTGGCCCCCAGGAACGCACCCACGCCTCCAGCCATGAAGATCACACCCAGCATGAGGGGCCCGTCCGAGCGCTCCTGCACCACCGCGACGGTCATGGCCAGCATGAAGACCTCGTTCCCGAGGTTCCACGCCGTGGCCTCCGCAGCCAGGGCCCGCACGACGCGATGGTGCCCCAGGGTGACGAGTCCCTCCCAGGCTTGGGCGAGGGCCGAGGCGCCTGAAGGTTCCGGAACCGGCTCTTGCGTGCGGACCCGGTACAGAAGCACCACGGCCGCGAGCCGCCCGACGCCGTTAAGCCCGATGGCGATCGGCGCGGACAACCACTGCACCAGTGCGCCACCGACGCCCGACCCTCCGATGCCGATGGCTGACTGCGTGGCGGTGATGCGCGCGTTCGCGTCGGCGAGCTGCTCGCGGGAGACGACAAGGGGGACGAACGAGAAGTCCGCCAGCATGTGGAGGACGGCCATCGAACCCAGCAGCGCGGCCGCGACGACCAGGACGGGGATCGTCAGTGTGCCGAGCAGGGCGAGCCCCCCGATCGTCAAGAGCGTGCAGGCACTCACCGTCTCGGCGGTGATGAGCAAGGCCCGGCGGCGGTAGCGGTCGACGACCACACCGAGCCACAGGGTCAGCAGCAGGTAGGGCAAGAACGTGGCTGCTCGCACCATCGACAGCTCCTCGGCCGACGCACCCAGCCAGACGAGTGCCAAGACGGGCAGGGCCAGCTCTCCCACCTCGTTGCCCAACGCGGAGCTCGTCGTGGCACCCCAGATGCGTCGGAAGTCGCGACTACGCCAGGCACTAACTGTCGTCATGGTGATGGAGGTTATCTCCCGCAATGGGGCTAGGCAACCCCCAACTGTGCGATGAGGGTTACCATGCCGTATGGCCACGTCTTCCGACCCCTTCGCGCCTGGTTCTCTCGAGCTGGTGCGCAGGTTCGTGAATACGCGGGACCTGGAGAAGGGAACAGACTCACTGCTCGATCCGAGCCAGTGGGACGCGTGGTGCCACGAGCAGAAGGTCCCAGCCGGGAGCTCAGCTGAGTCGCGGGCACTCATGCGTGAGCTGCGTGAGGGACTCAGAGCTGGATTCTTGGCGAACCATGATCGTGCCCCGATGCCGACACCCACGCTGGAAGCCTTGAACGCTGCGCTTGCCTGGAGCAGCGCCGTGCCCGCCTTTACGTCAGGGGGTCTCGCGCTCCAGCCGACCGGGGACGGGGCCCGTCATGTCGTGACCGCTCTCATCCAGGCCGTCGACCAGTCGCTGAGGGATGGCTCGTGGTCGCGGATGAAGGCATGTCTGGACGACGCCTGCCAGTGGGCGTTCTACGACCACTCTCGCTCCAGGACGGGGCAGTGGTGCTCGATGGAGATCTGCGGGAATCGGAACAAGCAGAGTCGCTGGCGCAGTCGCCAGATCCAGGGGGCACGGCCCGTTCGGTGACCCTCGTCGCACCTGCCGTCAGACGCAGGAGCAACGTCCGCTCATCGGCAGATCAGCCCTGTCACGCACTTTGCCGGTCGCGGCGAAGTCGGATGTTGGCCCGTGCTTAAGGGGAGTCATACAAGAACCGTTGTATGGGACGGACGGGGTCTCAAGGATGGGTGCATGCCGAGACGACCTGCATCCGAGCGCTTCGATGACGTGACCCCGCCTGCCTCCTGGCCGCCCACAGGTGAGGCTCTGGCCGACGCGATTCGCGCCTTGTCTCACCCGAGCCGTCGGAAACTGTTGGACGTGCTGACCGGGCAGGGGACAGCGTCGGTGGGGCAGCTATCCCGGCACACGCCCCACCATCCGCCGTCCGGCATGAAGAGCAAGGTGCGGCATGGTCGGACGCTAGCTCCGACAGCGGCAGATGTGCGCTTTTGCCAGGAGTCACTCGCCGGTGGCGCCGTCGAGGGCCTCGCGTAGGAGATCGGCGTGTCCGCAGTGACGGGCGTACTCCTCGATCATGTGGGTGAGCACCCAGCGGGCTGAGACCCGCTCGCCGTTTGGCAGACCGTAATCAATCTCGAGGGTGAAGCCGGGTTGGGTTGCTTGGGTGCGCCACAGATGTCGTGACCTGTCCACGGCGGCGCTCCACAGGGCGTGGAGTTCGTCAGGGCTGTGCCCGGCAGCGGATTCCCAGTCGAAGTTGGGGTTTGCGCGCCAATCAACGGTGGCCCAGGCCTTGTGCGGATCGCGGCCCGACAGGACTCGGCCGAACCAGAAATCCTCGACGTAGGCCAGATGCTTGAGCATGCCGCCCAGCGTCATCGTCGAACTCAGCGGCTTAGCCTCGAGTTGGGCCGTGTTCAGCCCTGCGGTCTTCCAGCCGATCGTGGCGCGTAGGAAGTCGAGGAATCCCAGCAGGGTTCGTTCCTCTGTGTCGTGGGCGGGCGGCTCTGGCCGGCCGAGTTCATCGAACGCTGCGTCGGTCATGTCGCCAATCTACTGAGCGCGAGGGCGGCGGCGGGGCCCAACGACCTGCGGCATGGTCGGACGCTAGCTCCGACAGCGGCAAGAAGGGGGCGACCGTCGCGAGGCGGGCTGTGCTGGCTACTCGGGAACAGTGACGAGGCAGAAGGGGTGACCAGCCGGATCGGCGTAGATGCGCCAGCCCTTGGGGCCCGGGTCCAGGACATCAGTCAGCGGGGTGCCGCCTGCCTCCAAGACGGTTCTCGCCGCCTGTTCGAGATCGTCAACGAGCAGATCAAAGTGCGCCTGCTGGGCCCCGACATCTCCAGGCCAAGTGGGGGCCTGATAGCCCTCGACCCGGTGGAACGAGAAGCGTCCGACCGGCTCCCACTGCAGTGTCAGCCAGTCGGGGTCACCCGTGGCCGGTCCCAGATCCAGCACCTGTTGCCAGAAGGCAGCCAGCCGCTGGGGGTCGTCACATTCGAGAACCAGCTGTGTGAGGCGCATCGACATGTGCCGAGCCTACGCAGGAGCGCTGTGGCGGGACTCGCACCAACGAACCGTCATCGGCAGTTTAGGAATGTCACGCGCCTGTGGAGGGGGTCTGGTGGCGGGCTCGGGTGTGGGCGAGGCGGTAGGAGTTGGTGCCGGTTTCGATGATGGTGGCGTTGTAGGTGAGGCGGTCGACGATCGCTGCGCACAGGCGAGGGTCGGTGAAGGTGTCGGTTTAGGCGGAGAAGGACTGGTTGGACGCGATCGCGATGGCGTTCTTCTCTTCGCGTTCGGTGAGGACTTGGAACAGCAGTTCGGCGCCTCGCCGGTCGAGTTCCATGTAGCCGAGCTCGTCAATAACGAGGAGGTCGACGCGTCCGTAGCGGTTGATGGTCTTGGTGAGTTGTTTCTCGTCGGCGGCTTCGACGAGTTCGTTCACGAGCCGGGTGGCGAGGGTGTAGCGGACGCGGTAGCCCTGTTCGGCGGCGGCGGTGCCGAGCGCGATGAGCAGGTGGGATTTGCCGGTGCCGGAGTCCCCGATCAGGCACAGGGGGTCGCCGCGGCGGATCCAGTCGCCGGTGGCGAGCTCGTTGATGGTGGCGGCGTTGATGTTGGGGTTTGCGGTGAAGTCGAAGTCGGCGAGCCATTTCTCGCGGGGGAAGCCGGCGCTCTTGATGCGGCGCAGGGTGGAGCGCCGGTCGCGGTCGTCGACCTCGGCGAGCAGGAGTTCGGCGAGGAAGCCTTGATAGGTGAGTTGTTCCTTCGTGGCGGCCGCGACGGCGTCATCGATCACGGCGCGGATCGTGGGCAGCCGGAGCCGGCAGGCCTGGTCGATCGCGGCTTGGGCGGCTTGTTCGGTGAGGCTGTGACGGCGGCGAAGACCGCCCTGGCGGTTGCAGGTGCTGGTGGTCATGGGGTTCCTGTCTGGATGTGGTGGACCTCGGCGGAGGCCGGGGCGGGGTCGGGTTGGCGACGACGCAGGAGTTCGTCGTAGGCGGTGACAGTGGGCAGGGGGGGCTGGGGCGGGTGTGTGGCCGGTGGCGTGGCGGCGGGCTTCGACGGCGACGACGTCGGGGCTGATGGCGCCGACCGACAGGGCTGAGGTGATGCCGGCGATCACGGCATCGACCGGGAGGGATCGGTGGAGCAGGAGCACGTCGATCAACGCTTGGGTGCCGGCTACGTCGCCGCTGGTCCTGCGGGCGGCGGCCCAGAACGCGTCGTGGGCTGCGGTGAATGCCCCGGCGGCGCGAGCCTGCGCGAGGGCGGTGGAGCCGGGGAACGCGCCGGGCTTGTGCCGCAGCACTTCGAGGTAGTGGTCCAGCTCGACCCGGGTCACGCCACGGGTGCCGAGGCGGGGGTGGGTGGCGACGACGGTGCGGCCCTCGAACACGACCACGCACGAGGCCCGCAGGGGCACGCGGACGCGTTGCCCGATCAGGTGCGCGGGGACGGAGTACTTGACCATGCGGACGGTGATCAGGGCGGAGCGATCGACCCGGGGGTGGAGGATCAAGCCGGGGTCGAAGTCGTCGGCCGGCAATGGCGCCAGGTGGTCGAGTTCGGCGTGGTAGTCCTGCCCGATCGTGTTCGCATGGCAGGTGATGCGGCGGGTGTTGTCATCGTGTTCCCAGGCGCGGATCTTGTCATTGAGTTCGTCCAGGCTGGCGACCTCGGGCATGGGGGTGAGGTGGTTGCGGCGGAACCAGCCGACCTCGCCCTCGACGCCACCTTTTTCGTGGGCGCCGTCGATGCCCGGCTGACAGTAGAACGCGTCGAAGCCGTAGTGGGAGCGGAACAGCACCCAGCGTTCGTTCTCCTCGCGGAGCCGGTCACCGCCGTGGATGACCTGCACCACGGCGGAGGTGAGGTTGTCGTAGCGGATGTGGCGGGTCGGGATCCCGCCCAGGGCGTGGAAGGCCTCGATGTGTCCCTCGAGGAAGGCTTCCTGCCCGCCCGTCGGGTAGACGCGGTGGATGGCCTTGCCCGAGTGGGACAGGCGGTAGACGAACATGTGGCACTTGCTCTTGACGCCGTCGAGGATGACGTAGACCTCGCCGAAGTCGACCTCGGCCTCCGCGCCGGGGGCGTGGTCCTGCGGCACCATCGCCTCCACCCGACGCCCGGCCTCCAGATCGATCTGCGCGCGCCGGACCCCCACGTAGTCCCGCACCGTCGAGTACGACAGGTCCGTGGCGCCGTGCTCGTCGCGTAGCCGGGCCAGGATCCTGGTCGCGGTATGACGCTGCTTGCGCGGCGCGGCCAGGTCATAGGTGAGCATCTCGTCGATGGCCGGCTTGTACGGGTCCAGGCGCGGTGCCGTGCGGACCGGCTTCTTGCGGGGTGGGGGTTCGGCAGCGGCGAGTGCCTGGCGGACGGTGCGGCGGTGGACTCCGTGTTTGCGGGCGAGCTCGCGGATGGACAGGCCATCGACTCGCGCGTCGTGGCGGATGTCGGCGTACAGCTGCACTCGTGACCCCATCTTGGCTCCCTTGCCCTCGCGACTGGTTCCCAGTGATGGGGACCAGCGTGAAGGGGTGGGGCCAGTTCAGACCGTCAACACCCCGGCAAGTCGCACGCGGGGCCAGATCAGGCCGTCACAACGGGGCCGAACCAAACTGTCACAACCACGCATCGACACCGTCATACTCAGCAGATGAGCCAGACCAGCGGCCTTTTGAACCGCCGGGCACCGGAGTAGGCGTCGAGTGCTCCGTACCCAATCGGCATCCCGCTTGGTTGATCCGATGACAAGACTCGGTAGACTGGGTCCGTGACCATTTGAGCGTTTCCCTGACCTGCGTCCGAGGCCGTCTGCCCGGCAGGTTTCGTCACGTCTTCGGGATCTTGCTCATGCCTCATGTACTTGCTTCATCGTCGTTCACTGCCGCGGGCTCGCATCTACGGGTGGAGGGTCTCTCATTCTCCTATCCTGATCGGCGGGTCCTCACAGATGTGTCGTTCGTCGTGCCTGCCGGGGCCCGAGGAGGACTCATCGGGGAAAACGGGTCGGGTAAGTCGACGTTGCTGAAGGCGATCGCCGGAGTCTTGGAGCCGGCATCGGGAACGGTCACCGTGAATGCGCCCGATGCCGATGCGCCGGTGTTCGGGCTGCTACATCAGGAGCACCCGTTCTCTGCTACCGAGACCATCGATAATGCTATCGAGACCGCGGTCGCGCCGTCTCGTCGTGCCGCCGAAGAGGTCAGCAGGCTCGGCGTCGCCCTTGCAGACCGCCCCGACGATCCTGTCACGGCCGACGGCTACGCACGTGCCCTGGAGACGGCCGAGCGCCTTGGAGCGTGGGAGATCGACGCGAGGATTTCCGGCATGTTGGCCGGTCTCGGGATCGGGGACATCGACCGCCGCCGGCTTGTAGGAGCGCTCTCCGGAGGGCAGCGAGCTCGGCTCGCCCTAGCGTGGCTGCTGCTAAGTGCACCGGATGTGCTGCTGCTGGATGAGCCGACGAATCACCTCGATGATGCCGCGACCGCCTATCTCGTCAGCGTGCTCACGGCGTGGCGGGGTCCGCTGCTGATTGCCAGTCACGATCGGGCCTTTCTCGATGAGACGGTCACGTCGCTGCTCGATCTCGACCCTTCGCCACTCCCGCACGCGGTCGCGGGGCCGCTGGTTCACGACGGCACGGGAACCGGGATCGGCCTCACCCGTTTCACAGGCAGCTACAGCGACTACCTGACCGCACGAGCTGAAGCACGGCAGAGGTGGGAACGGCAGTATCGCGATGAACAGGCCGAGCTTTCCCGGCTTCGTAAAGCGGTGAAGGATCAGCAGACGGTGGGGCACTCGGATTGGCGCCCGCGTACCGAGGTACGCATGGCACAGAAGTTTTACGCTGACCGCAACGAGCAGGTCGTATCTCGCCGCGTCAACGACGCTCGCGCACGCCTGACGGACCTTGAAGACCGCCAGATCCGGAAGCCGCCACGGGAACTCGAATTCCAAGGGCTCACCGTTGCTGGCGCCCCGCGTGCCATCGGCGCGCTTGAACCCGTGCTCACCACCGTCAACGTAACGCTGAAAAATCGGCTCCCGGCCACGTCGCTCAGCATCAGCCGAGGCGAGAAGTGGCTCATGACCGGCCCGAACGGGTCGGGCAAATCGACCTTGCTCGGCCTGCTCGCCGGCACGCTGGAACCCAGCAGCGGGCAGGTCACTCGCGCACCGGTCGACCGCGTAGGGCTGCTTGCGCAAGAGACCGCCCTACCTGACCCCTACGATCGCGGTACGGCTCGCACCGCACTCGACGCCTACACGGATCTGGTCGGCGTGGAGCGTGCGGCACGAGTGCCGCTGGGGACCTTCGGACTGGTTGCTGGTCGAGACCACAATCGATGCGTGCAGGAACTCAGCGTCGGCCAACAGCGTCGCCTTGCCCTCGCGGTACTCCTGGCTGACCCCCCAGAGATCCTGCTGCTGGATGAGCCGACCAACCACTTTTCGCTCAGCCTCGTCACCGCGCTCGAATACGCACTCGCCCAATACCCTGGCACTGTCGTCGTTGCATCACACGACCGGTGGCTGCGCAAACGATGGAAAGGCCAGCGGTTGACGCTGCCCGAAACAGGATGACAATCACAGTCCACCAAGTCGAGACGCAAGGTGCCCGCGTCGGCGCAGTAGCACGTCAACAGAGTCAGCATCGCCACCCCGAGTCAACCCCACCTGGTCGTCACACGGGTGAGCTGGCAGCCTCCCAACCTCGATCTGCAAGAGGCGTGGCGACTCGGTCGAGATCTCTCACGGAGTGAATCTCAATGATGGCGGGGCTCTGCGGGTGTGGATTCGCTCGGAATTCGTTCTGGTCTACATTGATACGAATCACCGCGTCTTTGGCGCTTGGGAGGAGTCTTAAGTCGCTGAATGGCGACGGGATCGCCTACACTCGGTGACATGTTGTACGGCACTGCTTCGCTGCGTCTGCGCAGCCGTTAACGGCGGCGAGCACCCTCCACAGGTTGTTGCTCCCGCCTCCGGTGACCACGGCCGGGCGGCTCTTTCAGCGTGCCCGGCTCCGCAACAACCACGGAGCAACGAGTGCCTACCTATCGAGGTGGCCGTCATGAGCACGGCCAAAACTTCCTGACTGACCCATCCACCATCGCCACGATGACACGGCTCGTGGCAGATACCGAGGGCCCGATCATCGAGATCGGCCCCGGTGACGGAGTACTCACCTCGCCGCTGGCCCAGCTCGGGCGGCCAGTGACAGCCGTCGAAATCGACACCCGGCTCGCCTTGCGCTTGGCCCAACGACTCCCGTCACATGTGGAGGTCATCGCCGACGATTTCCTGACCTACCAGCTCCCACCGTCGGCGCATGTGCTCGTCGGCAACCTGCCGTTTCACCAGACCACGGCGATGTTGCGACGCATCCTGCACGCACCTGCCTGGACCGATGCCATTGTGCTCTTGCAATGGGAGGTTGCCCGGCGCAGAGCGGGCGTTGGTGGTGCCACGATGATGACGGCGCAATGGGCGCCTTGGTTCGAGTTCACGCTGCACAGTCGTGTCCCCGCTCGCGCGTTCACCCCCCGTCCAGGAGTCGACGGCGGAATCCTCACGATCCACCGTCGCGAACGCCCGCTGCTGCCCCCGGCACAGCGACGCCAGTTCCACGCCCTGGTCCACCGCGTCTACACCGGCCCCGGCCGTGGGCTCGCTCACATCCTCGTACGCACCACCTGCCTCGGCTCACCCGATGCGGCACAGGCGTGGCTGACACGCCACGGCGTGAACGGTGCCGGACTGCCAAAGGACATGCCCGTCGAGGCATGGGTGGACTTGTTCAAGACCACCGGTTCTTCGCCGCCTTCACACCGTACGCGGACGCGGCAGCTGAAGTCGAGGAGGCGCCGTCGATGAGCATCACCGCGCGGGAGGCCTACCTCCACGAGGTCGAGACCACCCGCACAGCGAAGCGACGCCGCGCCGAGACGGCCACCGAGCGGGCGGCACGACTTCTGGCCGAAGCACCCGAGCGGGACTGGCGGCTCGGTGACCTTGCCACGCTGGTTCACCTCTCGGTGTCACAGCAGGGCAGAGCGTTCACACAACGATTCGGGATGCCACCCATGCGGTACCTGGCTCATATTCGGGCCCATCGGCTGGCTGAGCTTCTGGTCGAGACTGATCTTCCAATCGGCGTCGCCATGACAAAAGTCGGGTGGCGCAGCCGTGGGCATGCCGCACGGCAGTTCACCGCCATCGTCGGGATGAGCCCGTCCAAGTATCGGCGCACCGCAATCGATCAGGCGATCTCTCGCGAACACTAGCCGGTGGGTATCAGCAGCGCGAGATCGCCGCCGTGTTGATGATTCCAAACACCGCGTCCTTGTGATGGTTCTGCTCATCTTCGGAAGCAATGCATGGCCTGATCCCAGTGCACCTGCTAGGCCGGGTATGACACGTCGGGTTCGTTGGGTTCCTGGCGGTCACTGTAGGGGTTCCTTGTTGTCCGTCTTCGGGACTGCCGAAGGTTTGGTTGACTCCAAGACCGCATCCGCGCCAACCTCGACCAGATCACCACACGGCTCGACAACCTCACCGACGCCTACGCCGAGGCCCGAACAGGCTTGGACCAGCTCACTGAACTCCTGGTCGACCTCAACGACCTCTACAACAAGTGCGAACCAGCCGAACGACGGATCCTCAACCGCGCCCTGTTCACCCGCATCACCATCGACGACGAAGAGAACGCCACCTACACTCCCGAGCAGACCACAGCCAGCGTCCTCGCCCACACCAGCATCGATGCCCCGGCCCACGTCACCGCAGAAACAAAACTGCCCCGCCATCAGGCGGGGCAAGTTTCGATTTTCTCATCTTACGTGGAGCTAGGGGGATTCGAACCCCCGGCCTTCTCATTGCGAACGAGACGCGCTACCAACTGCGCCATAGCCCCAGAGCATCGATAACTTTAGCACCGCTGGGAGAACCGCTCCAAGTTGGCCCCAGCGAGAGCGCCTATCGAGGCCGGGCCCCAGTGGACCCACGAAGAACGAGCCGGGCACGACGCTTGTGCTGAGCGTGCCGCGCTTATTGAGCCGGCTGCGTCCCGCGCTGGTTGAGCCCGCGGGTTCTACGAGCGGTGTCGAAACCCCCGCAGCCGATCCAGCACCTGATCCACTGCGGGTGTGCGCCGCCGAGGCTGGGGGAAGAAGGACGCGAGTGTTGCCCGTGCGCGTGGGCGACGGCGTTCGGTTGTCGCTTCTCGGCGTGGCCTCGAAACTCGCGTCCTTCTTCCCCCACCCTCGGCTTCAACGTTTCTGCTGCCGGGGCTTACTGCCGACACCGTTGTCGTCGTGGTTGCCGGAGTGTCCGGTGTCGGGGTGCGTTGCTTTCCCACGGCGTTGTCGGGCAACTAGGGACCTGAGTGGGGTCCGGTGCCGGAGAAGCACTTGCATCCCCCCGCCCCCGGCCACTCCTTGGAGTCTGGCTGGTCGAGCCTGTGGTCAGGGTCATGGACACGCTGCGGCCGCCCTTCGTCGCCGCGCGGGGCGCGACGCTCAGGGACCGGCTCCGGTCCCTGAGTTCGCCAGCGAGCTTGCGAGCCAGCGAACGACGCTTGTGCTGAGCCTGTCCCAGCGCGAAGCGGGCCGGACAGGTCGAAGTAAAGGGCCCCCCGCAGCCGATCCAGCACCTCATCCACTGCGGGTGCGCTTAGCCGCAGGCCGGTGAAGATGAGGGGCAAACCATCGAGACATCCGGAAACAGAGGCGGAGCGCTCCGCCTCCAGATGACACAGATGACACGGCGCCAACGCTCAACGCTTCGCGCCAACACAGACTCCTCCCCGCCAACCAAGATTCTTCCGCGCCGCCGCTATTTCTCGGCGCCTGTGATGTGTCGTCGGCGCCGAGCAGCAACTCAGGCACGGAGAAACCTGCGTTGGCGAGGGACCCACTCGGTGCTGAACTGAACAGGTGGCTCCGGCATCAGGGGCCGAGCAGTCAGGTGAAGGGCTACTCGCCGACTGCGCGGGGGCGCATCTCGGTGACGTTGCCGCCGTCGGAGCCGGTGATCGTCACCTCGCCCTCTTCAACGGGATCTGCCGGGTTGTCCGCAGTGGGCACCAGCGGCGACGTGGGCGTCACCGGGGCAGAGAGATCGATCGTGCGGACGGTGCGCGGCAGCAGCGGCTGCGAGACGTAGGTGGCGGGGGTCACCGGGATGGGGTCCCACAGCGCGCCCATCGTCGTGGGCATCGTCAGTTCGATGGAGATCTCGGTGTTCTCGGCCTGCTCCGCCTCGGGCAGTTCGATGACGCCGGTGTCCTCATCCTCGTCGAACCCGGCGCGGACCGCCTCGGCGCGACGGTCGAGATTGCGGTGCATACCCACGACGGTGAGGCGGGCCACACACAGGAACGCGACGAGGAGCCCACCGGGGATCGCCAGGCTCCACCAGGGCACGACGCTCAGAACGCCGAGCACCGTCAGCACGACCAGGGCACCCAGGAGGACCAACACCACCGTGAGCCGAAGACGGGCCGCCTGGCGGGCGATCAGCCGCAGCTCATTGAGCTCCGCCCGGCGGGTCAGCGGGGTGGAGACCGACGCCAGGTCTTCGTCTTCAACGAAATCCTCGACGTCGCGGCGGATGATCCGCATGGAATCGGCGAACCGCTCAGTGGGGTCGCTTTCGAGCTCGACATCGGCGGGCCGCTGCGCCGTCACCCAGGGAAGTGCGAACGCAAGGCCGGCACAGACGACAACAGCGATGATGATCCCGGCGAGCATGCCCATACGTTAACAACATCGGTGTAATTTGCCTGCCGCTGCGGCGCGCGTCGCCAGAGTGGGTTGAGGAATTCTCAGTCTTCGTCGTCGAACAGCCAGACCTTCACGGCCTGACCGCCCTTGACCGACTCCACGGACTCGTCCAGGACGATCAGCGCATTCGATCGGGACAGTTCACCCAACGCGTGCGGCAGCGAGACCTGCTCGACGTGGCGGATGCTCCCCTCGAGCCTCACGTGGCCGCGCAGCAGGTGCATGGTGCCCTTCATGGAGCGCAACATGGTGCCGGTGATGGCCCGCACAACACGGTGGTCGGTCCGCATGCCCATCAGGCGGCGGATCAGCGGGCGGGCGAAGGCGTGGAACGACACATAGGCGCTCACCGGGTTGCCCGGCAGCATCAGCATGGGCACGCGCTCGTCGTCCTCGCCGATCAGGCCGAAGGTCTGGGTGCGGCCCGGCGACATCGCCACGTCCACCGAATCCACCAGCCCCAGTTCCTCCATGACTCCCGCGACGGCCTCGTAGTCCTCGCGGCGCCCACCCGTCGTCGAGATGACGAGATCTGCGCGGATCAACTGGTCCGTGATGGCGGTGCGGATGGCTTCGGGGTCATTGGAGTGCACCGCGACGCGAAAGACCGTGGCCCCTGCGGCTCGCGCGGCGGCGGCGATCATGTAGGAGTTCGCGTCCGTGGAGTCGCCGTGCTGCACCTCATCTCCCGGATCCACCAGGTGGTCCCCGGAGCTGATGATCACGACGCGGGGGCGGGGCCGCACCAGAACCTTGTCGATACCGGCCCCGGCCAGCAGGCCGATGGCACGGTCGTCCAGCACGTCGCCCTCGCTGAGCAACCGCGTGCCGACGCTGAGGTGCTCGCCGGCGGCGCGCACGTACTCCCCCTCGGCGACCTTCTCGATCAGCCGGGCGTGGTTGTCCTCAAGGGTGGCGAAGGTCGACGGCAGCACCGCATTGGCCCCGCGCGGCAGCACGTCGCCGGCCGCCACCACGACAGCCCCTGCCTCCGGCAGCCGCTCGACGTCGGCCTCCACGATCTGCAACGGCTCGGCCAGGTGACCCTCATCGTCCATCAGGTCCGCCGCTCGCACGGCATATCCGGCGACCTTCGCGGTGGAGTTGGGCGGCACGTTGATGGACGAATCGATGTCCTCGCACATCACCTGGTCCCACGCCTCGAGCAGCGAGGTACCGAACGGCTCCAGCGGCTTCACCAGGCTCAAGAGGTAATCGGTGTGGTCCACGACGCTGCGCATTCCCGATGCGCTCAGCGCCGGTGGCTCAGGGAGGCGGGGCTTCTCGGGGATCTCTTCGACGACGGGCTCCTGCGATTTACGTCCAAACCAGGCCATGCCCCTTACGATATGCCAATGGTTGCCGACCCCCGCAAAGGCGCGCTGCGCGAGGCCATCTCCGCTGCGCGACGCCGCACCTCAACACAGGCGTGGGAGCGCGAGGACCAGCACCGCACCCGCCACGTTCTCGCCGCGCTCTCGGACCGAAGGGCGGGCACCGCAGCCGTCTACGTCTCACTTCCGGGCGAGCCCGGCACCCGGGCCATCATCGACGGCCTGCTGGAGGCTGGCTGGCAGGTGCTGGTGCCGAAACTCCGCCGCGAGCCGGACTGGGCGCAGTTCCCGGGGTGGGACGCCCTGGTCCCCGGCTGGGCAGGCATCCCCCACCCGGCGGGCCCGGGACTCGGCGCCGAGGCCCTCGCCGAGGCAGACGTGATCCTGCTGCCCTGCCGCGCCGTCGGGCGCGACGGCACGAGGCTGGGCACCGGCGGCGGCTGGTACGACAGGGCGCTCCTCCACCGCCGCGCCGACGCTTTGCTGATCGGGCTTGCCCGCGAGGCGGAGGTGTTCGACACCGTCCCCACCCTCCCCCATGATGTCGCGGTGCACGGCTACGCCACTGAGCGCGGTTGGGCGCATTGTTGACGGCTGAACTATCATTGCGGCGGTCATCTCCCCGGAGGAAGTCAATGCCCACCTACCAGTACCGCTGCACCGAATGCGGCACAGACCTCGAGGTCGTCCAGAAGTTCACCGACGCCCCGCTCACCGTCTGCCCCGAATGCGAGGGCAAGCTGCGCAAGGTCTACAGCGCGGTCGGCGTCGTGTTCAAGGGCTCCGGCTTCTACAAGACCGACAGCCGCACCTCCTCGAAGCCCGCGGCGAAGGAGAAGAAGGCCGAGCCCGCCAAGACCGAATCGAAGCCGGCCGCCAAGACCGAATCGAAGCCGGCAGCGAAGTCCGAGGCCAAGTCCGTCTGATCCTCACCACCGGTTTCTGTGGATAACGGGGGATCGGGGTGCCCACCGGCCAGAGTGGTGGGCATGAAGCGTCTCCTCAACGCCACCGTCAATTGGGTCTCGTGGCACCGGCGGCTGGTGGGCGCCGCACTTGCGGCCGTCTCCATCCTGATGCTGGGCAATGCGCTGGCAGCGCCCGAAGGCCCCACCGTGCCTGCCGTCACGGTTGCCGCGGCCCTGCCCGCCGGCCACACCCTCACCGCGGCTGACCTGCTCGTCGCTGAGTTCCCACCAGAAGCAGTCCCCGACGGCGCCCCCACCGAGACCACCGATCTGGTGGGCCGCAGCACCGCCGTGGCGCTGGGTGAGGGCAGCATCCTCCAACCTGCGCTGCTCGCCACCAGCCGCAGCACCGAGCCGGGCCGCGCTCTGGTACCCATCGCGCTTCGCGACGAAGGGCTGCGCGCCCTGCTCCACCCTGGGGACCGGATCACGCTGATCGCCACCGGTTTTGAGGACGCCACCGTCCTCACGTCGGACGCGAGAGTGGGTGTGCTGTCCACCCCGGCCGGCGGGTCCTCGCCCTTGTCCATGCCCAGTACGCAGCCAGGCTCGTTGATCCTCGTGGACGTGCCCGCCTCCGACGCACCGATGGTCGCCACGCTCGGTCAGGACGGCGGAATCCGGGTGGTACTGGGGGGCTTGTGACAAGGGACTACTGTGGACGTTTTGGCAGCGAGGTATTTGAAAGTTATAGTTTCTACCGGTCGCACCGACCGCGCCTTGCTGCCACCGCAGCACGGCCATAAGAACTTCCCGCACGAGGGTGCGGAACACAGAAAGTTTGAAGAGCTATGAAGGGCTTCAAAGAATTCCTGATGCGCGGCAACCTCATCGAGCTTGCCGTTGCGTTCGTCGTCGGCGCTGCATTCGCCACCGTCGTTGAGACGTTCACCGCCATGTTCATGGATCTGCTGGGCAAGCTCGGCGGCACCCCTGACTTCTCCTCCTGGAAGCCGGCCGGCGTCTCCGTCGGCTCCTTCCTGACCGCGCTGATCGCGTTCCTGATCATCTCCACCGTCGTCTACTTCGGCGTCATCCTCCCTTACACCAAGGCCAAGGAGCGCTTCTCCAAGGCGGGCGAAGAGACCCCCGAGATCACCAAGACCGAGGAACTCCTCGGCGAGATCCGCGACGTCCTCAAGGCACGCGGCACCACCACCCTCTGACCTTCGGTCGACCCGCAAACGGGGCGCCTCCTTCGGGAGGCGCCCCGTTTCGCATTCACCAGTGCGGCGGGCGGTCGGCGACGAGCCGCTGCTCGTCCCGGTTCAGCGGCCGCTCGACCGGCAGCGAGCGGACCAGCCCGGTGAGGCCCAGAGACTCCCGGGCCCGGGCCAAGGCCGCATCAAAGCGGGCGAAACCCACCGCACGGCGCACCTCGAGCGGAACCGGGAACGGCCACGGACGCTCAGCCCGCTGAGCCTCATGGCGCAACTCCACGAGGCGATCGGCCGGGTAACCCAGCGCGGCAAGGTCGTCGGCCAGCCTCTCCACCGGGCCGACGGCGAGATCCTCCCCCGTCAGGGCGAGGGCGAGAGCCGCGGCCAGCGGATCAGCCGTCAAGCTTGGCGCCATCCTCGATGATCTGGGCCTCACCCTCATCCGGCAGGGTGACGTCGCCCTTGACGACGACGCCGCGGCCGAAGACGTAGTCGCCCTCCACCCGGAACGACGTCGCCTTCCGCAGCGACGGGGCCGAGGGGATGCGCTCGGTGAACTTCTGCACCGTCTTGTAGTAACGCGAATCCAGGCTGATCTCCGGCGAGGTGTCGGTGCAGGCGATGAGCTTGCCCTCGTCGGTGAGGCTGTAGACGTCCGAGCGCAGCAGCAGCAGTTCGTTGGTGGTCTTGACCGGCAGGAAGCGGTCGCGGCCCACGCAGATGGCGGTGGCGCCCTCGAACACCTCGATGGCCGCGCCCATGGCGGATTCCACCTGGATGACGGGCGTCGACGACGAATCCGTGGGGTCGACGGTCTTCTCGTTGCGGATGAGGGGCAGCCCCAGCACGGAGTTGCGCTCCACGAGGGTGTCCTTGAGTACCTGGAGGTCGAACCACAGGTTGTTGGTGTGGAAGAAGGGGTGGCGGTGCTCGTCGGTGAAGTAGTCCATCTCCTCCGGCGCGGTCTGCGCGGTGTCGCGGAGGATGAGCTGGCCGTCGGCCTTGCGGACCGCGAGGTGGCCGCCCTTCTTGTCGTTGATGGTGCGGCGGCACAGCTCGGCCGCGTAGGGCGCGCCGGACTGCGCGAACCAGCCCGCGATCGTGGCGTTGGGCGCGGCACCCAGGTTGTCGCCGTTGGAGACGCACGCGTAGCGGAAACCGGCCTCGAGCAGCTCGTCGAGCACGCCAGAGCCCTCGAGCGCCGGGTACAGGTCGCCGTGGCCGGGCGGGCACCACTCAAGCGTCGGGTCCTGCGGCCACTCCACCGGGGTGAGGTCGTCGGCGCGGAGCTTGGGCTCCTGGTTCTGCATGAAGCTCAGCGGCAGGTCATCGACGGCGAGCTCGGGGTAGCGGGCCAGGTGCGCGAGGGTGTCGTCCTCCGTGCGGAACGAGTTCATCAGCAGCAGCGGCAGGCGGGCGTCGTAGCGCTCGCGGGCGGCCAGCACCTGCTTGACGATGAGGTCGAGGAAGTTCTGGCCGTCGCGCACGGGCAGCAGCGTCTTGGCCTTGTCGAGGCCCATCGACGTGCCGAGGCCGCCGTTGAGCTTGATGATGACGGTCTTGCCGATGGCGTCGCGCGCCTGCGCGTCGGTGATGTCCACGTCGGTGAGCATCGGCGGGTCGAGCAGCGGCTCGATGGTGTCTTCACGGATGACGCCCGTCTCACCGGACTCGAGGAGCTGGTAGAAGCGGGTGAACACTTCGATGGCCGGGGTGGCGACACCGGCGTCAATCATCTTCTGGCGGGCTGCTTGCAGGCCTGCTTCGGACACGACGAATCCCTTCCTAGGTAACGAGGACGATCCTAACCGCCCGAGGGAACAGGCTCATATTCAGCCCCCAGAGGAGTCACAGCATGTGCACAGGATGTGCCGGTTATCTGGAGGACATCAACGAAGAGAACGGACCCGCAATCATGACGCTCCTCCCCTACGAAGCCACCTTCCCCGCTCTGGGCACCCGCGCCACCGTGCTGACGTCCAACCCTGAGACCCTGCTGCCCGCCGTCGAGGTGGTGCGCGCCCAACTCAACGTCTTTGGCGACCATGCCACAGCGGGCGACCACCCCATCCTCGACGACCACCTCAGCGCCCTGCTCGGCGACGTCGACGCGCTCGAGCCGCTGCCCGCCGACACTGAACTCGACGCCCGTTCCCGCACCGCCCAGCGCCTCGCCGACCTCTTGGCCGAGGAGTTCCCCGGCGGCTTCCTGGTGGACCTCGGCGGCGTCCCCGCCGTCGCCGGGGATTCGCTCGACGGCGAACTCACCGAGATCTCCGAGTTGGGCGAGTTCAGCAACGCGGCCTGACTGTCCCCGAGCGTGGCCCGCAGCCGGTCAGCCATCTGTACCCCGGCAGATCAGGGTCCGGTCACCTTGACGATGCCGTGCGCGCCACGCTCGGCATCGACCATGATGTGGCTCACCACCGGGTAGTGGCCGGCCTGCGTGAACGTGAGGTCCACGAACCCGCCCTCGGCGGGCTGCAGCGCCAGCGCCTGCGCCCCCCCGCCCGCGTTGCCGAACGCGTCGACGCCGTCGAGTAACTGGTAGCCGCCCTCGCGGTAGACGGTGTCGAACTGGCCACCCACGACGTGGAAAGCCGAGGCCCGGTTGGGCCCGGCGTCCACCACGAAGAACCGCACCTTCTCCCCCACCTTCGCCTCGAACGGCTGCTGGTCGTACTGGTTGGCGATGCCGTTGAACACCACCCGGTCGGGCCGCTCGTCGGCGACCCTGGCGGGGTCGATGTCCGTCGCGTCCTCAGCACTGGCCGCGTCGTCGGTGAACACCTCGGACTGGACGACGACGTACTCACGGTCCACCTCCGGCAGCCCCTCCTCGGGCTCGATGATCACCGCGCCGTGCATGCCGGCGGCGATGTGGGCGCTCATCGGCGCCGTCGAGCAGTGGTACAGCCACACCCCGGCGCGGTTGGCGGTGAAGCGGTACACGAGGGACTCGCCGGGCGCGATGGTGCGCATCGGCTCATCGGGCGCGACGTCCCCGGCGTGGAAGTCGATGGAGTGGCCCATGGTGCCGTCGTTGACCAGCGTGATCTCGAAGACGTCGCCCGCCTTGCCGCGCAGCGTCGGCCCCACGCTCTGGCCGTTGAACGTCCAACGCCGCTGCCACAGCCCCGGCGCCACCTCGAGGGGTTCCTCCGTGACGCGGAACTCGTGGCGGTGCACCGTCGCGTCGCTGAGCCGCGGCGCCACCGGGTCGACGACATGGCCAAGCTCCGCCTCCGGATCCCCGACGGCGGGCCCGTGCCCGGCATGGCCGCCCGGCCCCTCCGTGGCGATAGCGGACGCGGGGGCAACGTCGCCGACGACCACGTCGAAGGTCATGCCCATCTGGCGGTGCCCCACCACGGTGCACCAACCCTCGACGCTCTGCCCGACGACGCCGAGATCCAGCTCCGCGCTCTCCCCAGCTGCGAGGCGCGGAGTGCGCACCGGGCCGATCATCAGGTCGTGCACATTGGTGACGTCGTGGTTGGTGAGTGTGATGATGACCCGGTCGCCGGGGTCCACCTCGATGGAGCTGGGCTCGAACTGCATCCCGCGTGCGGCCACCTCGACGCGCACCGTCCGGCCGGTGGCCGCCACCGCCGGCGCCTCGGCCCGGGGCTGGGCCAGGCCAGCCGCTCCCGGGTCGATCCCCAAGCCAACCGAGACCGCGACGGCGAGCGCGGCGACGCCCGCCGCGAACCCGGCGCCCGTCAGCGCGTTGCGACGTTCGGCCGGCAGGACAGGTTCTTCGCCCCTCATCGCCGCGCGCTTCTCGCGCACGGAGGCCTTGATGCCGGCGAGCATCAGCGGGATGAACAGCACGAGCGCCGCCATCACCATCGTCGAGACGGTGACCTTGGCCCATCCGGGCAGCGGCAACAGGAACAGCGCCAGGCCGCCGTTGATCACGGCGAGCCGCAGGGCCGCCCACCTGTCGAAGTGCGCGGCGCCGGCGCGCACCACGCGGGGCCCGCCACCCAACACTGACGGCAGCAGGTAGCTCAGCGCCCCGGTGACGATCTGTAGCAGGAAGCCCACCACCCAGATCCCGGCGAGCAGGGTGTAGTTCGTGGCCAGGCCGAGGTCGTCGGTCCGCCACACGTGCACCGCGGTGGCGATGAGCGCGACACAGGCCCAAGCGCAGCCGGCCAGTATGGAAGCCGAGGCGAACTCCCGCGGCGGGCGCTTGCGGGTGGGCGCGATGAGGCAGCGGCCGAACCAGATGAGGCCGACGGCGTAGACCGCGATGCCGACGGCGGCGAGCGGCCGCCACCCGGCCAGGGAGGAGCCGAGGATCACCGCGAGCCCGCCCAGCAAGATCGGCAGCGCCTGCCTGGCTAACTTCTCAGCACGGTCATCCATGCGGGTGCGCAGCACCGTCGGCCAGAACGTGACCAGGGTGCCCACCACGGTGAGCCCCACCCAGCCGAGGATCATCGTCATGGTGTGGGCCACCAGCAGGTTGGCGTGCCACCGGTCCCCCAGCCCCCAGGCCAGGCCCGCCCCCATGGGTACGAGCAACGCGGCGGAGATGTAGTAGCGGATCGAGACCCGGAAACGGCCGGGCAGCGCGCCGCGCAGGTCCCGAGCCAGGGTGAGCGCGTGCCAGAGCACCGCCGCGGAGACGGCAAGGGCGCCGATGAGCACCAGCCACCACGTCGCCGTCGGCACGCCGATGAACACCAGCAGCGCGCCGATGCCCAGCACGCCGAGCCGCACGTCAGCGACCTTTCGCGCGCTGTCGTCGGGCCGGGTCTTGAGGAGCGCGGCCGTGAAGTGGGCGCTCCACACCATCACCGAGTGCGTGATGGCGCCCAACGCGATGAGGTGGACCATCAGCCAGGTGGCCTCCGGCACCCAACGGTGGATGACGGCGACGACGGCGGCTGCGACCAGCCAGATCAGGGTGGTGAAGTCGCGCAGCGAGCGACGCCCCCTCACGAGCGCACCTGCGAATCAGTGGTGATGGGCGTTGCCGGCGGCATGGTCATGCTCATGGGTCAGGTCGTCGATCCGGGTCCAGTGGTCCCCGTCCAGGCCGAGGGCCGCGGCTGGGAAGAGCCCGTTGTCCTCCTTGTGGATGTGCTCGCGCAGAGCGACGTCGAACTCGTCCATCAGGGAGTGGTTCCCGGCGGCGATGGCGTCGAGCAGGTCGTCGAGGGTGCGGTGCTCACCGCAGAGGGTCTCAATGTGGTCGTGGTACTCGTCGAGGCCCTTCATCACGCTGAAGAGCCCCGCCTCCTCCGTGGCGGTGTGCGGGTGCAGCAGCGAGCCCAACCGCTCTGCCGCAGCGGCGACCTCGCCGTCGGATTCGACGGCGCGCCGCAACTCGCCCGAGGCGTTGATGATCTCTACGTGCTCTTCCATGAACCGCCCGATGACGGTGATGGAGTCACACCCGCAGTAGCTGCACATCAGGCGCGCGCGAGCTTGAGCTTCCAGGCCTCCGGGCCCTCCTGCACGTAGCTGACCCGGATGTCGTCGCCGTGGCGGTCCGAGATCTGCTGCAGTAGCGGGAGCGGGTTGTGCGGGGCGACGAGCACGAAGGCGGAGCCGTGTTGCAGCGAGTCGACGACGCCGTGGATCGCGGCGTGCCGGATGGCGTGCGGGATCACGCGGGCGTCGAGTTCCGGCAGGGCGTCGTCGTGGCCGCCGCAGCCGCACGAGGTTGCAGTGGGCGTGAGGTTGAGTTCCATCATGCCAGCGATCTTACTCCGATTAGTTTGTATTAATTATCGGGGTCGGCTCATCCTCCGGTTGCGCGGGGAGTGTGTGCTGCGGGCGCCCTTCGTCGTCGCGCGGGCGCGACGCTCAGGGACCAGATGGCGACCCCGGTTGGATTCGAACCAACGACACCCGCTTTAGGAGAGCGGTGCTCTATCCCCTGAGCTACGGGGCCAACCAGATCAGGATAGCCGGGATGCGCACCCGAGCGCATGGCGGCACCCACGCGCACCAGGTGACACCGCCAAGGGCGTAGTCAAAGGGCCTGGCCAGGGCTACAGTGACCGGATGATCACGATGCCTTGGCTCACCCAGACACCGCGTCGCGCGGTGGACGCCGCCATCGGCGCGTACCAGCGCCACCTCTCCCCGCGAAAGGGATTCACGTGCGCCTACCTGGCGGCCGACGGTGCCCGCTCCTGCTCGGCGATCATCCGTACGCTGGTCGCTGAACGAGGCGTGCTCGGCGCCCTCCTGCCCACTCTGCGTCAGTTCGTCGCGTGCGGGCGCGCCGCCTCGGCGCTGCGCTCCGGCCCGCAGGCCGCGCAGGGCATCTGCTGCTGCGGCGGGATCCCCATCCCCTTCAAGTTCTAGCGCAGCGAGCCGTAGGTGCTCTTCGCCTTCTCCAGGGCGGAGACGTAACCGGCGCGCTCGTAGGCATCCGCAGGTGCGTCGGCGGGCACAGCGAGCAGGCCGCGGGCCTTCTCCAGAGTCAGCTCACGCGCCTGCAGCCACGCGGCCAGCCCGTCGACGAGGGTCTGGGCGTGAGCGGCGCCGTGGCGGATCAGCGACGACGTGGTCATCACCACATCGGCCCCCGCCAAGATGTACTTGACCACATCCTCGGCGGTGTCGACCCCGGTGGTCGCGGCCAGCGACCCCCGGATCCTGTCCTGCAGCACGGCGATCCAGGTGCGCGGCAGCCGCGCCTCGTTCGGCGTGCTCAGCGACACCCCGGATTCAACGGTGACCCGGTCGACGTCGATGTCGGGCTGCAGGAAGCGGTTGAACAGCACCAGGCCGTCGGCGCCCGCGTCGTCGAGGCGCTGCGCCATGTTGCCCACCGATGAGAAGAACGGGCTCAGCTTCACCGCCACCGGGATGTCGACGGCGGACTTGACGCCCGCCACGATCTCGAGGTGCCGCTCCTCCACCGCCGCACCCGGCATGGTGATGTCGCCGGGCACGAAGTAGATGTTGAGCTCGATGCCGGCGGCGCCGGCGTCGGCCAGTTGCCGCGCCTTCTGCGTCCAGCCGCCCATGGAGGCGCCGTTGAGGGAGGCGATGAGCGGCACGTCGATGGCTTTGGCGCCTTCCTCCACCAGCTTGAGGTAGGCGTGGCTGGCGTCCTTGCGTTCGGTCGCCACCGTCGGGAAGTAGCTCAGGGCCTCCGCATAGGAATCCTCGTACATCTCCTCCATCACGGCGTCGGCCTCTGCCTCGCGGCGGATCTGCTCCTCGAACAGCGAGTACATGACCACGGCACCCACGCCGCCGTCGGCCAACTCCCGGATCCCGTCGACCGTCTGCGACAGCGGCCCGGCCGAGGCGACGACGGGGTTGCGCAGCGCCAGACCCAGGTAGGTGGTGGTCAGGTCGGTCATGAGTCCCTCCTGGGGTCTTCGGCGAAGTCATCCGCGCGGCGGGCGGCGAGCTCCTCGTACTCGCCCCAGCGGCGGTCCACCTGTGCCTGCGCCAGGGACAGCAGCCGGTCGGCCTCCTCGGGATCCGCGGCACGCAGCACGCGGTAGCGCAGCTCCGAGCCCTGGTATTCCGCCAGCGTGACGCGGGGCCGCGGGGAGTCGAGCAGGAACGGGTTGCCGCCCGCGTCGCGGATGACGGGGTTGTAGCGCATCAGCGGCCAGTGGCCGGAGTTGACGGCCTTGTACTGCTGGTCGAGGCCCTTGCGCATGTCGAAGCCCTGGGCGATGCAGTGGCTGTAGGCGATGATCAGGCTGGGCCCGTCGTAGGCCTCCGCCTCGCGGAACGCCTTGAGCGTCTGCTGGGGGTCCGCGCCCATCGCCACCCGCGCCACGTACACCGATCCGTAGGCCGTGGCCTGCAGCGCCAGGTCCTTCTTGTTGGTCAGCTTGCCGCCGGAGGCGAACTTCGCCACCGCGCCCAACGGCGTCGACTTCGACGCCTGCCCGCCGGTGTTGGAGTACACCTCGGTGTCGAGCACCAGGATGTTGACGTTGCGCCCGCTGGCGAGCACATGGTCGAGCCCGCCGGAGCCGATGTCGTAGGCCCAGCCGTCGCCGCCCACGATCCACACGGAGCGCCGCACCAGGTGGTCGGCCACCGAGCGGAGATCCTCCGCCGCGGTGCCCTCCAGCCCGGCGATGAGCGGTTGCAGCGCCTTGACCCGCTCCATCTGCTCGGCCATCTCGGAGCCCTGCCGCTGTGGGGCATGGAGGATCTTGTCGACGAGCTCGTCGTCGCCGATCTGGTCGCGCAGTTCCACGAGCCGACGGCGGGCCAACTGCTCGTGCAGGTCCGCGGCCAGGCGGATGCCCAGGCCGAACTCGGCGTTGTCCTCGAACAGCGAGTTGGACCAGGCCGGGCCGCGGCCGTCGGCGTTCTTCGCCCACGGCGTGGTGGGCAGGTTGCCTCCATAGATGGACGAGCACCCCGTCGCGTTGGCGATGGTGGCGCGGTCACCGAACAGCTGGCTCAGCAGCTTCAGGTACGGCGTCTCGCCGCAGCCGGCACAGGCGCCGGAGAATTCGAACAACGGCTCCAGGAACTGGGTGCCGCGCACGGTGCCGAAGTCGACGTTGGCGCGCTCGTTGACGGGGATCTTCTCGAAGAAGTCCACCGCCTCGATGTCCTTCTCCCGCTCCAGCTTGGGCACCAGGTTGACCGCGCGGCGCGATGGCTGCCCGATGGGTTTGACCGGGCACGCCTCCACGCACAGCCCACAGCCGGTGCAGTCCTCCACGTAGACCTGCAGCGTGTAGCTGGTCGACGGCAGGCCGGCGGCGTTCAGCGGGGCGCTGAGGAAGCCGTCGGGCGCGCCTTCCAACTCGGTGGTGGGGTACGACTTGGCGCGCAGCACCGCGTGCGGGCACACGAACGCGCAGTTGCCGCACTGGATGCAGGCCTCCTCGTCCCATTCGGCCACGATCTCGGAGATGTTGCGCTTCTCGAACTTGGTGGTGCCCGACGGGTAGGTGCCGTCGATGGGCAGCGCCGAGACCGGCAGATCGTCGCCCTTGCCCTCCAGCATCGTGGCGGTGACGGTGCGGACGAACTTCGGGGCGCCGTCGGGCACCGGCGGGATGAAGCCACGCTCGGAGCTGGCGTCCGCGGGAATCTCCAGCTGGTACAGATCCGCCAGCGCGGAGTCGACGGCGAGGTGGTTCTTGCGCACCACCTCGGCCGACTTGCGGGCGTAGGTCTTCGAGATCGCGTCCTTGATCCTGCCGATGGCCGTCTCGCGGTCGAGCACCCCGGAGATCGCGAAGAAGCAGGTCTGCAGGATGGTGTTGGTGCGGCTGCCGAGACCGGCGGCGCGGGCCACCTTGTTGGCGTCGATCGCGTAGACGTTGATGCCCAGTTCGATGATCTTGGCCTGCATGGGCTTGGGCAGGTGGTGCCACGTCTCGTCACGGCCGTAGGGCGAGTTCAGCAGCAGCGTGGAGCCGGGGCGGGCGAACTCGAGCACGTCGACGCGCTCCAGGATCGACCAGTGGTGGCAGCCGATGAACCCGGCCTGGTTGACCAGGTAGGGCGCCTTGATGGGGTTGGGGCCGAAGCGCAGGTGGGAGACGGTGCGCGAGCCGGACTTCTTGGAGTCGTAGACGAAGTAGCCCTGCGCGAACAGGTCTCCCGACGAGCCCAGGATCTTGATGGTGTTCTTGTTGGCGCCCACGGTGCCGTCGGAGCCGAGGCCGTAGAACACGGCGCGCAGCGTCTCCGGGTCCTCGAAGTCGATGGCCGCGTCGTAGTCGAGTGACAGGTGCGTCACGTCGTCCTTGATGCCGACGGTGAACCGCGGCCGCGGCCGCTCGGCGCCCAACTCGTCGAAGATGGCCTTGACCATCGCCGGCGTGAACTCCTTCGATGACAGGCCGTAGCGCCCGCCGATCATCAACGGCAGCTTCTCCCGGCGGCCGTCGGCGACGGCCTCGGCCAGCACGGAGCTGACGTCGAGGAACATCGGCTCGCCGGAGGCGCCGGGCTCCTTCGTGCGGTCCAACACGGCGATGCGTTGCACGCTCGCGGGCAGCGCCGCGAGCAGCGCCTCCGTCGGGAACGGGCGGTAGAGCCGGATCTGGATCACGCCGACGCGCCCGCCGTCGGCGTTGAGGGCGTCGACCACGGGCGTGACCGCCTCGATGCCGGAGCCCATGATGATCACGACGCGCTCGGCATCCTCGGCGCCGTGGTAGTCCACCAGCCCGTAGCTGCGGCCGGTGAGCTCCTCGAACTGCCGCATGGCGTCCTCCAGGACGCTGGGCACCCAGTTGTAGAACGGGTTGGAGGTCTCGCGGGACTGGAAGTAGGTGTCCGGGTTCTGCGCCGTGCCGCGGATGAACGGGTTGGCGGGGCTGAGTGCGCGGCCGCGGTGCTCCAGCACCAGATCGCGGGGGATGTAGGCGCGCAGCTGGTCGTCGGTGATCCGCGTCATGGTATTGAGCTCGTGCGAGGTGCGGAAGCCGTCGAAGAAGTGCACGAACGGCAGGCGCGTGCGCAGCGTGGCCTGGTGCGCGATGGCGGCCATGTCGTGAGCCTCCTGCACCGACGCGGAGCTCAGCAGGCACACGCCCGTCTGCCGCACGGCCATGACGTCCTGGTGGTCGCCGAAGATGGACAGGCCCTGCGTGGCCAGGGAGCGTGCGGCGACGTGGAACACCGTGGAGGTGAGCTCGCCCGCGATGCGGAACATGTTGGGGATCATCAGCAGGAGACCCTGCGAGGCGGTGAAGGTCGTCGACAGCGCACCTCCCTGGAGGGCGCCGTGCATGGCGCCGGCGGCACCGCCCTCGGACTGCATCTCAATGACGGTGGGCACGATCCCGTAGATGTTGGGCCGCTCCTGCGCCATCCACTCGTCGGCCAGTTCGGCCATGGTGGAGCTGGGGGTGATGGGATAGATCGAGCACAGCTCGCTGACGCGGTAGGCGACGTCCGCCGCCGCCTCGTTGCCATCAATGATGGCCTGGGTCCCGTTGTCGCTCATCGGGCTCCTCCCTCGGGGATCATCTCGATGGCGTGCACCGGGCATTGCTCGTAACAGGTGGCGCAGCCCGTACATAACTCGTAGTCGAACCGGTAGCGGTTACCCTTGCCCAGCTTGATCACGGCATCTTCGGGGCAGGCGCCGAAGCAGCCGTCGCACTCGAAGCAGTTGCCGCAACTGAGGCAGCGTTGCGCCTCGAAGTTGGCTTCCTCGTCCGTGAGGCCGGAGACGATCTCGCCGAAGCCCTCCATCCGCTGCTCGACCTCGGCCTCCTCGTGCTGACGCCGGCCGTGGTCGCCGAAGTACCAGAGGTTCATCTGGTCGATGGTGACGACGGGGTGCTTCAGCGGCGGGACCCATTCCTCGTTGTTGAGGTAGGCGTCGATGCGGCGGGCGGCCTTCTTGCCGTGACCGGTGCCGATGGTGACGGTGCGGTCCGACGGCACGGCGTCGCCGCCGGCGAAGATGCCCGGCACCGCCGTCATGAGGGAGTGGGGGTCGACGTCGACCACGTCGTCGTGGAAACTCATGCCGGGGATGGCGCGCAGGAACTCGGTGTCAGCACGCTGGCCGAGGGCCAGGATGACCGTGTCTGCGGCGAGCTTCTCGAACCTGCCGGTGCCGCGCGCCTTGCCGTCCTCGTCGATCTCCATGATCTCGACGGTGAGGTCCTCGTCGTGCATCTCCTTGATGGTGCGCAGCCAGTTCATCTTCACTCCCTCGGTCTGGGCGCCCTCGAGTTCCTCGGCGTGCGCGGGCATGTGCTCCTGCGCGCGGCGGTAGACGACCACGGACTCCTCCGCGCCCAGGCGGCGGGCGACGCGGGCGGCGTCCATGGCGGTGTTGCCGCCGCCGTAGACCGCCACGCGGCGGCCGATGACGGGGCGCTCGCCCGAGGCGACGTCGCGCAGGAAGCTGACGGCGTCGACCACGCGGGAGGCGTCGTTCGAGGGGATGTCGACCCGCTTGGAGATGTGAGCGCCGACGGCGACGAACACCGCGTCGAAGCGACCCTCGGCCTGCGTGGCCAGGAGGTCCTTGATCGGGCTGTTCTGCCGGAACGCGACACCCAGCTCGCGGAGACGGTCGATCTCGGCGTCGAGGACGTCGCGCGGGAGCCGGTACTCGGGGATGCCGTAGCGCATCATGCCACCGGGCAGGTCGCCCGCATCGAAGATCTCCACCTCGTGCCCGAGCCTGGCCAGGTGGTAGGCGGCCGAGAGCCCGGAGGGGCCCGCACCCACCACCAGCACTCGGCGGCCGGAGCGACGCCGCGGCTTGGGGAACTGCCAGCCGTTGTCGATGGCGAGGTCACCGAGGTAGCGCTCGACGGAGTGGATGCTCACCGCCGCGTCGAGGTCCTTGCGGTTACAGGCCGTCTCGCACGGGTGGTAGCAGACGCGGCCGTGGACGGCGGGGAACGGGTTGTCGGCAACCAACTGCCGCCAGGCGGCCTCGGCCTGCCCTGCCTTGATGAGCCGCAACCACTCCTGGATGTTCTCCCCCGCCGGGCAACCGGCGTTGCAGGGCGGCAACATGTCGAGATAGATGGGGCGACGAGAGCGCACCGGCGCCACACGCCCCTGGCTCGCACTCAGATCCGGTTGGACCGTCATATCCCTGCGCTCGGAGGTCATCATCGTCCCTTTCCGTAACTACTCGCCATAGTAGGGGGTGGGGGGTATCACCTGCGGGGAGGGGGTGTCGCAAAAACGCCGAGCCTGGCAACCACCGTGAGCCGCAAAAACGCCGAGCCTGGCAACCACCGTGAGCAATTGGATGGGGTCACGGTCGCGACACGCCGTAAAACACAGGTCCTGCGGCCGTGACCCCATCCAATTGCTCATCGTGGGAGCGGGCTCGCAGTTCGTGGACAACTCCGACGGCCGACGCAGCACGCGAACGGGCCCCGGGGATCTCCCCGGGGCCCGTCGCGTCAGTGGCTACTTCTGCTGCTCAGCCAGCGCAGCCTCGATATCGAGGTCGCGGATCTGCTCGATGACCGAGTCGAGCTGCTTGCCGCTCAACATGCCGGCCTGGCGGAAGACGAGCTGGCCGGACTTGAAGCCCATGATGGTGGGGATGGACTGGATCTCGAGGGCCGCGGAGAGATCTCGGGCGTCCTCGGTGTCGACCTTCGCGAACACCACATCGTCGTACCGGCCGGAGGCCTCGTCGTAGATGGGCGCGAAGCGCTTGCACGGGCCGCACCAATCGGCCCAGAAATCCACCAGGACGATCTCGTTGTCCTTGACGGTGCTCTCGAAGTTCTCAGCGGTCAGGTCGGTGGTCGCCATGGGAGACCCCTTTCTCGTGTTGTCTCACGGTAAACGCGTTGTACCTACGGGTTATTCCGCCTGTCACTTCCGACCCTACCCCGGCTTGCGCCGCGACGGCCCACGCTTCCGCGGCCCGGGGCCACCAGCGGGGTCTATTTGATGGCGATGATCCGACGCATCGGCAGCGGCAGCTTCACCGGGCCCATCTGCAGGCGTTGGGCCAGGAAGTCGAGCGTGGCGGCGGTGCGTGCCGCGTCGACGGGGGCGCGCAGGCCGGCGAGGAAGTCCTCGGCGTCCTTCTCGTCAGCCAGCTCGTAGTAGTACTTGGCCCGCTTGTCCTCGGCCAGGGTGAGGCCCACCTCGCCGAGCGCGCGCTTGGCCTTGAACTCGGTCACGCCCGGAAGGTGCGGCGACGTGCGCAGGTGACCACCGAGCCGGCTGACGATCCTCAGGTCCTCGATGTTGGCCGGCCGCAGCGACGGCGTGAGCGCAGCGAACACGCCCCCGGGGCGCAACACGCGTGCGGCCTCGGCGAGGAAGCGCGGGCGGTCAGCGACCACAGAGATACCCAGCGAGGTCACCACCGCGTCGAAACTGCCGTCGGCGAACGGCAGATACGATGCGTGGCCCTGCACGAACGGCTCACGGCCGCGTCGCTGGCCCTCGCGTAGCTCTGCCTCGGAGCGGTCGAGGCCGACGACGAGGCGCCCGGGCTTCTGCAGCCGCTCCACCATGGCACCGGCGCCACACGCGAGGTCGAGCACCGTCGCGGCAGAGGCGGACACAGCCCTGGCCAACCATTCGTACGGGGTGCGGTCTCCGCCATAAGCGCGGGAGAGCACCTTCTCCATGGCGCCGGGCTGGCGGCCCCCGAACCACTTCAGCACGCCGTCGACGTCACTCATCAGGGCTCACAAAGATCAGTTCGGCGGCGGCAGGGGGCACATCGACGACGCGGTCGCCCAACGTGATGCGCACCACGCCTCCGATGCGGACGGCCTCGAACGACGTGGCGACATCGAAGCCGGCCAGCGCCAGTTCGCCGATCATCTCGGCATCGGCCTGGAGATTCTCGCTCATCCGCTGCAGGCAGAACCGCCGGGGTTCCTCCGAGACCAGATCGGTGAGCGGATCCGCGCCGTCGCGGAAGGGGGTGTGGTCGATGTCGACGCCCAACTCGCGCAACCCGGGGATGGGGTTGCCGTAGGGCGAGCGGGTGGGCGAATCGAGGATCTCCACGAGGCGCTTCTCCACATCGAGGGAAATGACGTGCTCCCAGCGGCAGGCCTCGTCGTGCACCTTCTCCCACTCCAGGCCGATCACCTCAGTGAGCAGGCACTCGGCGAGCCGGTGCTTGCGCATCACCTCACGGGCCAGCTTGGCCCCGGTGCGGGTGAGCTTGATCGTGCGGTCCTCCTCAACGACGAGCAGCCCGTCGCGTTCCATCCGCGCCACCGTCTGCGACACCGTGGGGCCGGACTGGTGCAGGCGCTCGGCGATCCGGGCCCGAAGCGGTTGGACGCCCTCTTCGAGGAGTTCGTAGACCGTGCGGAGATACATCTCCGTGGTGTCGATCAGGTCGCTCAATGCGGCCACCTCCTTCGCGGCTCATCCTATCCCGCACGCTGGGTCGGTGGCCCGCGAACGTCGCGACCCTGCAGCGAACCAGTCTCAGGGGGCGACGACCCACTCGCCGCGGCGCAGGACGCCGTGAAGCACGCCGGCGTCGTCGACCAGGCAGACGTCGGCGAACTTGCCGGGCGCGAGTTCGCCGACGTCGGGGATACCGTGCCACTTCGCCGGCGTGGTGGCCGACATCAGGGCGGCGTCGGGGATGGAGACGCCCACCTCCTGGACGACGAACTCGAAGGCGCGGGCCATGGTGAGGGTGGAGCCGGCGATGGCGCCCTGGCTGCCGTCGGTGGTGACGAGGCGGGCGGTGCCGTCCTTGACCTCCACCTTGAGTTCACCCAGGAGGTACTCGCCGTCGCCGATGCCGGTGGCACTCATCGCGTCGGTCACCAGCGCGACGCGCCCCGGCCCGGCTGCGTCGATCGACATGGCCGCGATCACCGGGGCGTGGTGGATGCCGTCGCAGATCAGTTCCACCATCACGCGCTCGTCGGACAGGAGCACGGGCACGGGGCCGGGCTCGCGGTGGTGGATGGAGCGCATGGCGGAGAACAGGTGGGTGGCGATGTCGGCGCCCCACCCGATGGACTGCGCGGTGACCACATCGTCGGCGTTGGAGTGGCCGAAGGCGACGTGCACGCCCGCCTCGACGAAGCGGCGCGTGGCCTCCTCGGAGTGGGCACGCTCCACCGCCATGGTGATCATCTTCAACGCGGGGCCGCCAGCCTCGATGAGTCGCTCGACGAACTCGGGCTCAGGGTCGCAGAGCAGCGACGGGTCGTGGGCGCCCTTCTTCTCCTCCGCCAGGAACGGGCCCTCGAGGTGGATGCCGGCGATCTCGCCGTCCTCGTACAGGCCGCGCAGCACCGCCTCCTGCTCCTCGAGCTTCTCGATGGGCTCGGTCACCGTCGAGGCGATGATCGTGGTGGTGCCCTGCGTGCGGTGGTAGTTGATGGCCTTGATGTTGGCCTCACGGTCCGGGTTGCCGAACGCGACGCCCACCGCGCCGTGGCAGTGCGTGTCGACGAACCCGGGCACCGCCCACAGCGTGCCCTCTCCCCCGCCGCCGGGCTCGATGGAGACGATGCGGTCACCGTCGACGGTGACCACGGCGTCGTCGATGACGCCGTTGGGAGTAACTGCGTGGGCAACCTTGATCTGCATGCCCCCATCCAATCACCACCTCGCCCGGGGCTCGACGGTGAACCCCCAAACGCGCAGCGTGGCTGAAGTGAGAAGATGGCCCCCATGGTGAGGATCCCTGACGACATGCTCCCCGGCGACGGCCGGTTCGGTTCCGGCCCGGCGAAGGTGCGCCCGGAGGCGCTCGACTACCTCGCGATGCGCTCAGACCTGATGGGCACCTCCCACCGGCAGGCCCCGGTACGTGATCTGGTGGCCACGGTGCAGCGGTCGCTGGCCGAGCTGTACCGCATCCCGGACGGGTACGAGGTGGTGCTGGGCAACGGCGGCGCCTCCCTGTTCTGGGACATGGCGGTGTTCTCACTGATCGAGCAGCGCTCCGCACACGGCGTGTTCGGCGAGTTCTCCCGCAAGTTCTCCCGCGCCGCAGCCCGCGCACCGCACCTGGCTGACCCGATGCTGTTCGAGGCGGAGGCCGGCGGGATCGCACTGCCACACTGCGCGGATGCCGACGTGCACGCCTGGGCGCAGAACGAGACCTCCACCGGGGCGACGGCCCCCGTCGAGCGGCGCGGCGGCGACGGATCGCTGGTGCTGATCGACGCCACCTCGGCCGCCGGTGGCATCGACGCCGACATCGCCGAGACGGACGTGTACTACTTCGCCCCCCAGAAGAACTTCTCCTCCGACGGCGGGCTGTGGCTGGCGTTCGCCTCGCCGGCCGCCATCGAGCGGGCCGAGCGGATCAAGGCGCAGGGCCGCTACCTCCCGGAGATCCTCGACTTCAGCGTGGCGGTGGCCAACTCCCGCAAGAACCAGACGCTCAACACGCCCGGGCTGGCCACCCTCATCCTGCTGGAGGATCAGCTGGGCTGGATGCTGGAACTCGGCGGGATGGACGAGGTGGCCGCGCGTTGCCGTCGTTCCACGCAGACGCTGTACGACTGGGCGGAGAACCGCAGCTTCGCGTCGCCCTTCGTGCCGGATCCTGCGCACCGCTCCCCGGTGGTGGCCACCATCGACCTCGACGACAGCGTCGATGCCAAGCAGCTCATCGCGACGCTGCGCCGCAACGGGATCGTCGACGTCGACCCGTACCGCGCGCTGAACCGCAACCAGTTGCGGGTGGGGTGCTACGCCTCCGTCGATCCGGAGGACGTGGAGGCGCTGACGCAGTGCCTCGATTACGTGATCGAGCGGCTCTGAGGTTCAGGTGCGCCAGAGGTAGGTGACGACCCCCGCGGCCACGGCCACCGCGCCCGCCAGGACGAGGGCCGTGATGGTTCCGGCGCGGGCGGGGCCCTGCTCCTCGGCGGGCCTGGCCTCGGCCGTCTCGGTGGGCGTCACCGTCGGTTCGGTGGGCGTCGGCGTGGGCGTGGCCACCGCCTCGGGAGCGACGGTGGTGGTCACGTCGGCGCCGGGTACCTTCGCCGTGCGGACTGCTGTGTTGCCGCCGACGAACAACTGATCATCCGCCCCGAGCGCGAGGGATTCCCCTTCCGGGGCGCCGACGAGGGTGTCGGTGACCAGAGGCTCCCAGGCCAGCGCGTCGATGTACTCGATGCCGGTGGCGGTGCGCAGCGCCATGGTGGAGCCGTCGCTGAGGAACACCCCGTCGGTGACGCCGGCCGGGGCGTCGTAGACCCGCACGAGGGTGTTCATCCGGTCGCGGGTGGCTTCGCCCCTGACGCGGTAGACGCCGGGGTTCTCGTCCGCCGTGACGATGTAGATGTTGCCGCGGCCCGAGATGAGCATGGCCTTGGCGTCGTGCGGGCCGTCCTCGTACTGGAAGTCGTAGGCGTGGTAGGTGCTGCGCTCGCCCTCCGTTGAGCCGAGCCGGTAGACGACGATGAATTCACGCTGGGCGGGGGTGTCGCCGATGTCGCCCACCCAGAGGCGGCCTCCGTACCAGGCCAGCGCCTGCACCGAGACCATGTCGGCCCCGAGGGTGACTTCCTTGGAGCCGTCCGCGTTGACGAACTGGCCGTCGTCCGCTGCCGGCCCTGCGAGCCAGAGTTCCTCGTTGCCGGGATCGAAGGCCATCCCGACGGCGGGCGTGGCCGTCTCGGGGACGGGGATCTCCTCGGCCAACGCGGGAAGCACGGCCGTGGCGAGGGCCAGGCCGCCAGCCAGCGCAGTAGCGGCGCTTCGGGAGAGGAGCTTCATGAGGAACCCCAGCATAGGGCGTTGCGCAGCGTCACGGTTGACCGCCCCAGATGGCGCTGGCGACGGCCAGCAGCACGAGGGCCAGCAGGACCCCCGTGACGATCAGGCGACGACTTTTCGGATTCACTGCGTCGATATTACGCGCAGGCTACCGTGGATCCATGCAGCGGCTCGTTGTCTACGCCATCTCCATCGATGACGTGCGCGACATCTTCCGGGCGCCTGAGCCTCTCGCCGAGCGCCTGCGTGCCGTTGCGGCCGAACGCTTCGCCGAGCCCAAGCCGCCCCGACGCAGCTGGTTCGGTCCCCTGATGCGCCGTGATCCAGCCACAGAGGTTGACCCGTCGAGGCCGCTGCGCACCGATGTCGACGCCCTGCTCACCGGCGCCTACATCGGCCCGGACCGCACCACCCAGGGGTGGCGGATCCTGCACGCCTGGATGGAGGAGCTGTCCGCCGCGCACCGCAGCATCGCCTGGGATGCCGAGGCGTTCGACCGCATTGAGTGGGACCTGGCCAAGTGCGGCCTCAACAGCGACTACTCGCTTCGCTCCCTGGCCGACCGGCAGTTGGGTTCCCCTCTTCGCCCGCTGCCCGGCCAGGTGGTGGGCTACGCCAAGCGGATCCACGCCCTCGAGGCCCTCGGCGAGTACCGGCGGGTCTTGGCGAACCCGGAGTGCCAGCCCGAGTCGCACGGCTGGCTCGAGCCCATCGTCGAGGTACTTGAGGCCGTCGCGGCTGGGGACGGCCTCGACGTCGCCGTGGTCGGCGACTGACGCAAGGATAACCGTCTTCTGCATGGGCGGCTCCAGGCCCCCATCGGAGACAGCGACAACCACCTGTGGCACAAGTGTCAGACACGCTTCAAAGGTTTCGACACTGCTTGCTGCGCTCGCAGGCTCAACCAGCGAGGAGCGATCGGCTCAACCAGCGACTACTCGAGGATGAGGACGAGATCCCCGCCTTCGAGCTGCGTCGGGCCAGGTAGGACGACGCGCTTGACGGTGCCGGAGACAGGTGCGTTGATGGAGGCCTCCATCTTCATCGCCTCGATCGTGGCCACCTGGTCTCCGGCCTCGACGGTGTCGCCCTCAGAGACCGACGGCGTCACCACGCCGCTGAACGGCGCGGCGACGTGGCCCTTGTTGCCCGGATCCGCCTTCTTTGCCGCCGCGACCTCTGACTTGATCGACAGGTCCCGCACCCGTACGGGGCGGATCTGGCCGTTGAGCAGCGTCATGACGGTGCGCTTGCCGCGCTTGTCCGCGTCCGTGATCGCCTCGAGGCCGACGAGCAGGGTCACGCCCTTCTCCAGCGTGATGGCGTACTCGTTGCCGCGCTCCATGCCGTAGAGGTACGGCAGCGTGGGCAGGACGGAGATGTCGCCGAAGTCCTCGCGGGCCTGCAGGAAGTCCTTGGTGGGGCCGGGGAACAGCAGGCGGTTGAGGGTCTCCTGACGCTCTCGCCCCTCGTTCTCCAGCAGCGCAAGGTCCTCGTCGGAGACCTCCGTGATCCGCACGGGCGACTTGCGTCCGCCCAGCGCCTTGGAGCGGAACGGCTCCGGCCAGCCGCCGGCGGGCTCACCGAGCTCGCCGCCCAGGAAGCCGATCACCGAGTCCGGGATGTCGAACTTCTGCGGGTCCGCCTCGAACTCGGCGGGGTCTGCACCGACGGCGACCAGGTGCAGGGCGAGGTCGCCCACCACCTTCGACGACGGGGTGACCTTGGTGGGCCGGCCGAGGATCTTGTCGGCGGCCTCGTACGTGTCCTCGATCTGCTCGAACTTCTCGCCGAGGCCCAGCGCGATGGCCTGCTGCCGCAGGTTCGACAGCTGCCCGCCGGGGATCTCGTGCGAGTAGACGCGGCCCGTCGGTGCCGGCAGCCCGGACTCGAACGGGGCGTAGAGGTTGCGCACGGCCTCCCAGTAGGGCTCGAGGTCGAGCACGGCCTGCGGGTCGAGCTCTGTCTGGCGCTCGGTCTGGTCGAGGGCCATCAGCAGCGCCGACATGGGCGGCTGCGACGTCGTGGAGCTGAGCGCGGAGTTGGCCACGTCGACGGCGTCGACGCCGGCGTCGATGGCGGCCATCAGGGTGGCGAGCTGGCCGCCGGTGGTGTCGTGCGTGTGGAGGTGCACCGGCTGGTCGAAACGCTCACGCAGCGCGGTGACCAGGCGACGGGCCGCCTCCGGGCGCAGCAGACCGGCCATGTCCTTGATGGCCAGGATGTGCGCGCCCGCGTCGACGATCTTCTCCGCGAGGCGGAGGTAGTAGTCGAGCGTGTAGATCTTCTCGCCCGGGTCGAGGAGGTTCGAGGTGTAGCACAGCGCCACCTCCGCCACGGAACTGATGGTGCGCACCGCGTCGATGGCCGGGCGCATCTGCTCGACGTCGTTGAGGGCGTCGAAGATGCGGAAGATGTCGATGCCGGTGGCGGCGGCCTCGGCGACGAACGCCTCGGTCACCTCCGTGGGGTACGGGGTGTAACCGACGGTGTTGCGGCCGCGCAGCAGCATCTGCAGGTTCTGGTTGGGCATGGCCTCGCGCAGCGTGGCGAGACGCTCCCAGGGATCTTCGCCGAGGAACCGCAGCGCCACGTCGTAGGTGGCGCCGCCCCAGCACTCGACGGAGAACATCTGCGGCAGCAGGCGCGCCTGCGTGGGCGCGATCGCCAGGAGGTCCTTGGTGCGCACGCGGGTGGCCAGCAGCGACTGGTGCGCGTCGCGGTAGGTGGTGTCGGTGACCCGCACCGGCACCGCGTCGCGCAGTTCCTTGGCGAAACCCTCGGGGCCCAACTCGAGCAGTCGTTGGCGGGAGCCGTCGGGGCAGGGCTCGTGCAGGTCCACCTCGGGCAGCTTGTGTGCCGGGTCCAGTGTGGTGGGCGCGTCGCCGTGCGGCTTGTTGACGGTGACCTCGGCGACGTGGCGCAGCAGCTTGGTGGCGCGGTCCGCCGGGGTGCGGGCGTTGAGCAGGTAGGGCCGCTCGTCGATGAAGTTGGTGGTCACGGCCCCGGCCAGGAAGTCGGCGTCTTCCAGCACCGCCCGCAGGAACGGGATGTTGGTGGCCACGCCGCGGACGCGGAACTCGGCCAGCGCTCGCTGGGCACGGGCGATGGCCATGGCCAGGTCGCGGCCGCGGGCGGTGAGCTTGACCAGGAGGGAATCGAAGTGGGGGCTGATCTCCACGCCGGTGCCGGTGGTGCCGCCGTCGAGGCGGATGCCTGCACCCGAGGCCGAGCGGTAGGCGGTGATCACGCCGGTGTCCGGCCGGAACGAGTTGAGCGGGTCCTCGGTGGTGATCCGGCACTGCAGCGCGGCGCCGCGGATCTCCAGCTCGTCCTGGCGGATGCCGATCTGCTCCAGCGTCTCGCCGTTGGCGATGCGCATCTGCGCCTGCACCAGGTCGACATCGGTAATCTCCTCGGTGACGGTGTGCTCCACCTGGATGCGGGGGTTCATCTCGATGAACACGTGCTCGCCGGCGCGGGGGCCTTCGGTCTCGACGAGGAACTCGACGGTGCCTGCGCAGAAGTAGTTGATCGACCTGGCGAACTTCACCGCGTCGTCGCACAACGCCTGACGAAGCTCGTCGGAGATGTGCGGCGCGGGCGCGATCTCGACCACCTTCTGGTGGCGGCGCTGGATGGAGCAGTCGCGCTCGAAGAGGTGGACGATGTTGCCCTCGCCGTCGGCCAGGATCTGCACCTCGATGTGGCGGGGCGCGGCGACGGCCTGCTCGATGTAGACGGTGGGGTCACCGAAGGCGGCCTCCGCCTCTCGCATGGCGGAGCCCAGCTCGTCGCGGATCCTGGCCGGGTCGTCGACGCGGCGCATGCCGCGGCCGCCGCCGCCGGCGACCGCCTTGACGAAGACGGGGAAGCCGATCTCCTCGGCCGCCTTGTGCAGGGCGTCGATGTCGGTCGACGGCGGGCAGGAGTTGAGCACCGGCACGCCGGCGTTGCGGGCGGCCTCGATGGCGCGCACCTTGTTGCCGGCCATCGCCAGCACGTCGGACGAGGGGCCGATGAAGCTGATGCCGTTGTCCTCGCAGGCCTTGGCGAACTCGGGCTTCTCGGACATGAAGCCGTAGCCCGGGTAGATAGCGTCCGCGCCGGACTCCTTCGCCGCGCGGATGATCTCCTCGATGCTGAGGTACGCCCGGATGGGGTGGCCCTCCTCGCCGATGAGGTACGACTCGTGCGCCTTGACGCGATGATCGGCGTTGCGGTCCTCGTAGGGGAACACAGCGACCGTCTTGTAACCGAGCTCGTAGGCGGCGCGGAATGCGCGCACTGCGATCTCGCCGCGATTGGCGACCAATACCTTCTGGAACATGGGCGCCAGCCTAACGGTTACCCACCCACCGTAGAAATGCCTTCCAGCCCCGGGGAGCTACCGGCAGATCACCCGCTGGGTCTGGATGTCGGAGTAGATCACCAGATCGGCGGGGAGCACCACGTGCACCACATCGGCGATGGACTGCTGCGCGCCGGGCACCAGGTCGAGGATCCGGTTGGGTTGATCGGTGAGCCACTCGTGGCTGAACACCACGCCCTGGCGGTCGCCGAAGATGGCGGCGTAGAACGTCTCCCCCTCCACGATGTCCTGGAAGAAATGGGAACCGTAGCTCAGATCCGGGCGGAAGTCGCCGTCGGGATAGGTGAACTCGATCAGCGCATCCGCCGCCGCGATCTCCGAGAACGACACCGGCACGCCCAGCGCCGGCGTGGTGGTGCCCCAGCGCCCTGGGCCGATGGCCAGGGTGCCGGTGCCCTTGAGTGCGCGGGTGGCCTCCCCCACCAGCCGTGCGACGGCGTAGCGGTCCTGGTGCCCGAGCCCCAGGTAGCGTTTGGGCCGCACGTAGACCACCGCCCCGATCGGCAGCCGCACGTTGCCACCCATGAAGTTGCCGACGGTGTGGAACAGGCAGCCGTCGTCGGTCACCTCCGGCATGCGCACGGCCTTGCCGAGGCCGCGGGTCTGCAGCGGGCGGCACTGCACCAGGTTGAACCGGTAGTCGCCGTCCGGGCGGATGTTGACGGTGAACTCGATGTCGACCGGATAGTCGTAGGCGGCGCTGAGCCGGGCCAGCGCGTCGCGCATCAGTTCACCGAAATCGGTGGTCTTGAGGAGACCCTGCAGGTCGCAGATCACCTGCGGCCGCGTCGTCGAGCGGCCGAGTTCCCTCAGCCGACGCAGCGCGCCCTCGTCGCGGGAGAGGAACAGCTTCCAGTCCGCACTGATGTCGCCCCCGGGGTCGCCGCGCTCCCCACTGATGAGATCGCCCCGCGGCACCGTGACCAGGTCGTTGTCGGTCAGCGACAACACGTAGACGAAGTGCTGCGAGTACCGCCGCTCCTTGCCGTCCTCCACAGCGGGCCGGCGGGTGGGCTGGTCGAGCGTGACGATCCTGGCGTAATCCTCGTGCGTGCGGTCGACGGCGCGGGTGCCGAGGCCGAACACGACCCGGAGCATCCCGGCATCCATGTCGATGCCGCTCTCCCACACGTACAGGTTCGACGAGTTACCCACGCCGCCGGCGTGCGGGAAGAACAGGTCCCCGTGATGGTCGCCGGAGACGCGCTGCACCAGCACCGCCATCTGCTCGTCGAGGTGGGACAGGCCCCGGTCGCGGCGGTAGGCCCGGGCCTCCTGGCTCATCGCGCTGGCGTAGACGGCGCGCACGGCCTCCTCGAAGCGCTGGTAGCGGTCCTCCGGTGTGCCCTGCCCGGCGCAGAAGATGGAGTCGTACTTCCCGGCGAACGCGTTGCCGAAGTTGTCCTCCAGCAGCGACGAGGAGCGCACGATGATGGGCGACTGCCCGGAGTGCCCGAGCATCCGCATGAACTTCTCGCGCACCGACGGCGGGAACCTGCCGGAGGCCAGCTTGTCGTGCAGCCGGGCACCGGCTTCGAAGTATCCCTCTGGGGTCTTTTGTTCCATCCACAGCCGCCACCAGCCGTTGGCCACCACGTAGCTGTAGAACAGGTCGGAGCCGAGGAAGAACGAGTCGTGGGCCTCGATCCTGGGCGCGAAGCGGTTGCCGGGGTCGCCGGCGAGGATGGCGCGCGCCACCAGCATGCCCACGGACTTGCCGCCGATGAAGCCGGTGCCAATCTCCCGCGACGCGGTGGCGACGACGTCTGGGAGGGTGAGAGTCGTCGAGCGAATCCACCTGCCAGACACGTTGTCGCCCAGCCGCAGATGGTCGACGATGCGGTCCAGCCCGTCGATCCCGGTGCTGGCCCTGCTGAATCCCTCTGCCATTGCCCGAGCCCAGCGAGACGGCAACGGGCCGGGCGGAAGTTCCGCCCGGCCCGTCGTGGACGAGTGTCAGTTGGCGAGGAAGCCGACCAGCGCGCCCTGCACGAAGTAGATGACGAACAGTGCAGCCACCACGTACATCAACGGGTGCACCTTCTTCCCTTCACCCTTGATGACACGGATGAAGACGTGGGCGATCATGCCGGCGCCGATGCCCACCGTGATGGAGTAGGCGAACGGCATCAGGATGATCGTCAGGAACGCGGGGATGCCCACCTCCGGCTTGGTCCAGTCGACGTCGACGACCTGCGAGATCATCAGGAAGCCGACGAACACCAGCACCGGGGCGGCCGCCTCGGACGGCACCATGTTGATCAGCGGGGACAGGAAGATCGCCGCGATGAACGCCAGGCCGGTGACCACCGACGCGAGGCCGGTGCGGGCCCCCTCGCCGACGCCCGCCGTGGACTCGACGTAGCAGGTGTTCGACGAGACCGAGCCCAGGCCGCCTGCGACGGCGCCGAGGGAGTCGACCAGCAGGATCTCGGTGGTGCGGGGCGGCATGCCGGCCTTGTCGAGCAGGTCGCCCTCGGAGCCGACGGCCACGACGGTGCCCATGGTGTCGAAGAAATCGGCCAGCAGCAGCGAGAACACCAGCACGAGCAGGGCCACGAAGTTGGTCACGGAGAACTGGCCGTCGGGGAAGAACGCGCCCACCATGTCGACGCGGCCGATGAGGCCGAGATCCGGCAGTGTGAAGTTCTGCAGCGCCGGCACGTTGAGGGACCAGCCGTAGGGATTCGAGCCGTCGGGGGCCTGAGCGCCGAGGTTGCTGACGGCCTCGATGATGATCGCGACGACGGTGGCCGCGACGATCGAGATGAGCATGGCGCCCTTGACCTTCAGCACGTACAGGCCGATCAGCAGCAGCAGACCGAAGAAGAACACGCCGATGGGCCAGCCCTGCAGCGTGCCGCCCACACCGAGCTCGACGGGGGTGCCGCCGCCGGGGCGCACGACGCCCGCGTTGACGAGGCCGACGAACGCGATGAACAGGCCGATGCCCACGGAGATGGCGGTGCGCAGCGTCTTGGGGATGGCCTTGAACACGGCGGTGCGGAACCCGGTGAGCACCAGGATGAAGATCAGGATGCCTTCCCAGACCACCAGGCCCATGGCCTGCGGCCAGGTCATCTGCGGGGCGAGCACGTAGGCCACCAGCGCGTTGAGGCCCAGGCCCGCGGCGATGCCCATGGGGAACCGGCCGATCAGGCCCATGAGGAGGGTCAGCACGCCGGCCACCAGCGCCGTGGCCGCGGCGACCATGCCGATGGAGGCGCCGACGGCGAGTTCATCGATGACGCCGGCGGCGGCGTCGGTGAACTTCGGCGCGCCGGAGATCAGGTTGCCGTTCTTGTCCGCAGCGGTACCGATGATGATGGGGTTCAGGGCGATGATGTAGGCCATCGCGAAGAACGTGACGAGGCCACCGCGGATTTCCCGACCGACGGTCGAGCGGCGCTGGGTGATCTCGAAGAAGCGGTCGAGGCCGGACGCGGTGCCGCGCGGGGTCTCGGGATGCAGCTTGGCTGCCTTGGGGGAGTTCGTAACCACGGATGTTGATCCTATGGCCCAGGTACGGAACGCGCCTGTTGTGAGCGACGGCATTGCGCAACCCCGGGCGCGGTGTTGGGCACCTTGGGGCTCTGGCATAAGCTGGCCCAAGTTCAGAAAGGGTGTTCCATGAACCGTGTGAAGGCTTCCCTCCTCGCAGGCCCCGCCGCATTGGTGATGCTGCTTGCCGGCTGCACCGGTGCCGAAGGCGGCGCCCCTGAGCCCGTCGGTCAGGGCACCGGCGAGGCAAACTCCAACGTTCCGGCGGGCGAACCCGTCCCCACCGAGATCACGACGCAGGCGCCGGAGGGCGGCGCCGCCGTGCGCCTGGGAGACACCGAGGAGGCCATCACGAAGGTGGGCTGCACGGATGTCAACGAGAACTGGTCGATGAGCGGCAGCAACGAGGGCGGCGCCAAGGTCGCCGTCACCACCACCGCCGACAAGCAGACGGTGGTCAGCGCCAGCGTCGTCTTCGACGACGGCAAGCTGGTTGACATGGACACCACCCGGGAACTGGGCAGCGCCACCATCACGTGGGACGGCGAGTGGTTCACCGTGGCCGGCACCGGCCCCTACTTCGACCTGATGGACCCCGAGGTGGACGGTTCAGACCCGATCAACTTCGTGGTGCGCGCCAGCTGCCCCGCCTGATCAGTAGCCTCACGAATCAATCGACGGTGGCGCCCACCGGCGGGGCCTTGGCGGCCCGACTGGGGGCCAGTCCCCTGCGTTGCAGCCTCCGCTCCAGCCATTCGGCGAACTTCGTGATGAACCAGTTGATCACGATGAACGCCACCGCGCCGGCGATGAAGGCCACCGTCATGTTGCCGAAGCGGCTGCCCATCTGACGCACGGAGTTGAGCAACTCCGGGTAGAGGATGATGTAGCCCAGCGCGGTGTCCTTGAGGATGACCACCACCTGGCTGACCAGCGTCGGCATCATCGCGGTGAGGGCCTGGGGCACCAGGATCATCCTGCGCACCTGGCTCGAGTTGAGCCCGATGGAGAGCCCGGCCTCGCGCTGCCCGGCCGGTAGCGAGGCGACCCCGTTGCGGATGACCTCGGCGATCACGGCGCCGTTGTAGCAGATCAGCCCCACCACCACGCCGATGAAGGGCGCCGTGCCGCCGCGCAACCGCAGCGTGTAGGTGAGGAGGAAGAACACGAAAAGCATCATGATCAGCACCGGCACGGCGCGGAAGAACTCGACGACCACTGCGCAGAGGATGCGCAGGATGCGGAGATCCGACATGCGCCCCATCGCCAGCAGCAGGCCCAGTACGAAGGAGGCGACGATCGCCACCAGCGCCGCGGTGAGCGTGGCCCGGATGCCGGGGATGAAGTACTGCGCCCAGGCCGCAGGGGTGAGGACGGGCGCCCACTTGTCAGGAGTGATCTGGCCCTTGTCCCACAGGATCCACAGCACGACGGCGGCCACACCGAACACGAACAGGGCACCCAGTACGGAGTAGAGGAGGTGGCGGTGACGGGTGCGGGGGCCCGGCGCGTCGAAGAGGATCGCCTGTGCGCTCATCGCTTCACCGCCAACCGCTGAGACAGCCAGCCGGTGAGCATCCCCATGGGCAGCGTGAGCACGATGAAGGTGAGCGCCACCAGGCCGAAGACGGTGAACAGCACGTCGGAGCGGAACTCGATCATGCGGCGCATGGCGTGTGAGACCTGCGCCACCCCGATCGCCGTCACGACGGTGGTGTTCTTCGTCAGCGCGATCAGCACGTTGCCCAGCGGGGTGATGGCGCCGCGGAAGGCCTGCGGCAGGATGATGTGGCGTAGGTTCTGCCCGAAGGTCAATCCGATGGAGCGGGCCGCCTCCGCCTGCCCTACGGGGATGGTGTTGACGCCGCTGCGGATCGCCTCACAGACGAAGGCCGCGTGGTAGGCCACCAGCGCGAGGATCGCCAGCCGGAAGTTGGTGTCGTCCAGGTAGGTGCCGGTGCGGGCGGCCACCTCCAGCCCCAGTTGGTTCCAGACCACCAGGTTCGCGGCCACCACGATCACGGTCAACGGGGTGTTGCGGAAGACCGTCACATAGGTCGAGCCAGCCCACTGCAGCACCCGCACGGGTGACAGCCGCAGCACCGCGACGAAGGTGCCGAGCACGAGGGACCCCAGCGCAGCCCACGCTGTGAGCTTCACCGTCATCCATACGGCGGCGAAGAAATCGAATCTGTCGATCAGTTCGAGCAAGGGGTCTCCTCGTGCCTCGGCGGCTTCCCGTCAGCTGTGCGTCAGACGGATCAGGCGCAGTGTCCGCCCGGGGTGGGAGGGTTGCTGCCGGGGGCCGGGGTGTAGCCGGCGGGCCCGAAGTTCTTCTCGATGATCTCGTCCATGGTGCCCTCTTCGTACAGCTCGGTGAGGGCCTCGTTGACCTCCTCGCACATGTCCGAGTCCTTCGGGATGCCCACGCCGTAGAGTTCCTCGCTGAATGGGGCGCCCACCACCTTGAACTGGCCGGCCCACTGCTCCTGGGCCGCATAGCCGGCGAGGATGGTGTCATCCGTGGTCAACGCGTCCACGCGCCCACCCGCGAGGGCCTCGACGCACAGCGAGTAGGTGTCGTACTCCTGGAGCTGGACGCCCGGGTACTCCTCCGCAACCCGCTCGGCGGGCGTGGAGCCGGAGACCGAGCAGAGCAGCTTGCCCTCGAGATCCTGCGGGCCGGTGATGGAATCGTCATCGGCTTTGACGAGGAGGTCCTGGCCGGCCACGAGATAGGGCCCGGCGAACTGCACCTTCTCCTTGCGCGTGTCGGTGATGGAGTAGGTGGCGAAGATCATGTCCACCTGGCCGGTCTCCAGCATGGATTCGCGCTGAGGGGTGGGCGATTCGCTCCACTCGATCTGGTCTTCCGTGTAGCCCAGCTTCTCGGCGACGGCCTTGGCCACGTCCACGTCGAAGCCGGACATGGTGCCGCCTTCGTCCAGCCCGAGGCCCGGCTGGTCGTACTTGGTGCCAATGCGGATGGTGTCGCCGTTTCCACCGTCCCCGCCGTCGGTTCCGTCGCCTCCGCAGGCGGTCAGGGTGAGCGCTGCCGCCGCAGCAACCGCGGTGAGTCGAAGCAATGTGGTGTTCATGATGCTGTTCTCCTGTGTTCTCTGGTCTGTCGTGGGGGTGGTGGTGATCAGTTGGTGAGGATCTTGCCCAGGAAGTCCTTGGCCCGGTTAGACTGGGGGTTGGTGAAGAACTCGTCCGGCGTGTTGTCCTCGACGATGGCGCCATCGGACATGAACACGACGCGGTCCGCGGCCTTGCGGGCAAATCCCATCTCGTGTGTGACCACGATCATCGTCATGCCGGATCGTGCGAGCTGGACCATGACGTCGAGCACTTCGTTGATCATCTCGGGGTCCAGCGCCGAGGTGGGCTCATCGAAGAGCATCACGCTGGGCTGCATCGCCAGGGATCTGGCGATCGCGACGCGCTGCTGCTGCCCGCCGGACAGCTGAGCGGGGTACTTGTGGGCCTGCTCCTGCACGCCGACGCGTTCGAGGAGGTCCAGGGCCTGCTTCTTGGCGGCCCCGGGTTTCACCTTGCGCACCTTGATGGGGCCCATGGTGACGTTGTCGAGGATGGTCTTGTGGTGGAACAGGTTGAAGCTCTGGAACACCATGCCGACGTCGGCGCGGAGTTGCGCGAGCGCTCTGCCTTCCTTGGGTTGTTCGACACCTCCGATGGTGATGGAGCCGGATTCGAAGGTCTCCAGTCTGTTGATGGTGCGGCACAGGGTGGACTTGCCTGACCCTGACGGCCCGATCACGACCACCACCTCACCCTCGTGGACGGTGAGGTTGATGTCGCGCAGGACGTGGAGGTCTCCGAAGTGTTTGTTGACGTCCTTGAGCACCACGAGCGGGGCGCCCAGCACCGTCGTCGCTGCCTCAGTCCCAGATTCGGCCATACGTCAAAGTAGCCAATGATGGGGCTACGCGCAGGAGTTCGGCGGTTTGCAACCTGATTGTTACCCGGAGCCTTGAGCGTCGCCGCGCGGGGCGCGACGCTCAGGACAGGCCGCGCTCAAGGGCCGGATGGGTCAGTCGAAGAGGTTCTCGTCGACGCTGATCGTGTCGAACGCGGGAGCGGGCAGTTCCTTGGCCCGTTCCTCGGCGACGACATCCGAGTGGCCTCCACAGCCGTGGTCGAGGTGCACCACCCGGCCGTCGGACGGCGAGTACTCGTTCGTGCAGGCGCCGAACAGCACCCCCAGTGACCCGCGGAGCGGGACGAAGTAGCCGCAGGTGCCGCAGTTGGCGGGCGCCTCACGGGACATCTCGTTGTTGGGGCCGGGCTCGCCGCGCTGCCAGCGCTGGACGGCCTCGTCGCGACCCTCGCGGCTCAGCACCCGCTGGCGGCCCAGGCCCAACTCGGCCACCGTGGTGCGCAACTGCACCCAGTCAGCCGAATCCGCGTCGGCGGGCAGGTCCGTGGCAGCGAAGCCCGGTTCGAGCCGCGGGTCGTTGTCTGGCGTGGCCATGAGCATGCCCGGGGCGATGTCGCCGGCGCCGATGCGCTCCTCCCACGGCACCCAGGCGGGGGCGAGCAGCGCGTCGGGCTGCGGCAGCAGGACCACCTCGTTGACGGTGGCGACCCGGGCACGCGAGGCGCGCACCAGGGTCACTGCCCATCGCCAGTCCGGGTAGCCGGGCAGGCGGCTCTCGAAGAGGTGGGTGGCGATGCGCTCGCCCTCCTCGGCGACCACGCCCAGATGTTCACCGACGGAATCTTCACCGCCCTGCTCGGTCGCGGCCTCGCGGGCGAGGTCGACGGCTTCCGCCACGACGGCGTCCAGCTTGGGGGGCTTTGCCATTTACAGCTCCAGTTCGTCAGCGACACGTCGCAGCAGCGCGGCGACCTTGGAGGCCTGCCTGCCGTCGGGGTGGCGCCTGTGGCGGTAATCGTTGCCGATTCCGTCGAGCATCTTGATCAGATCCTCGACGATGATCGCCAGTTGTTCGGGGTTCTTGCGCTGGGCCTTGGACAGCGACGGCGGGGTCTCCAACACGTGGAGGCTCAGGGCCTGCTCGCCCTTGCGCCCCTCGAAGACGCCGAACTCGACCCGCTGGCCGGACTTCAGGGAAGTCACACCGTTGGGGAGCGCGTTGGAGCGCACGTAGACATCGCCACCGCCGTCTTTGGTGATGAACCCAAAGCCCTTCTCGGCGTCGAAGAATCGCACTTTACCGGTTGGCACGTCACCCTCGCTTACTCGAAATTCCCAGTGACGGCCCAGTCTATCCGCTCGGGCCTGAGAGTGCCCAAGCGGACGACGCGGAGGGCGCTCAGGCCTTGGCTTCGAGCTGCTGCTTCAGTTCGTACTCGGCGCGGAACTGATCGGCGTACTTCAGTTTCGAGGCGGCGGCGTCGTCGACGATCACGATGCAGTTGGGGTGGAACTGCAGGATCGAGGCGGGCATCACCTGCGAGACCGGGCCCTCCACCATGGCGGCGACGGCGTCAGCCTTGTGCTCGCCCGTGACGACCATGACCGCCACGCGCGAATCCATGATGGTGCCGAGGCCCTGCGTCATGCAGTGGGTGGGCACCTCGTCGAGCGAGTTGAAGAAGCGGGCGTTGTCCTCGCGGGTCTGCGCGGTGAGGATCTCGACGCGGGTGCGCGAGGAGAAGGAGGAGAAGGGCTCGTTGAAGCCGATGTGGCCGTTGGAGCCGATACCCAGAATCTGCACGTCGACGCCGCCGGCGGCCTCGATGGCCTCGTCGTACTCGTCAGCGGCGGCCTGCAGGTCATCGGCGAAGCCGTTGGGCACGCGCACGCGGTTGGGATCCATGCCGAGGGGCTCAACGACGGTGCGGTGGATGACGTTGCGGTAGCTCTCTGGGTGCTCGGGATCGATGCCGACGTACTCGTCGAGCGCGAAGCCCAGGGCGTGGGAGAAGTCGAACAGCCCCTCCTTGGAGCGGCGCGCGAGCTCTGCGTACAGGGAGAGCGGCGAGCTGCCGGTGGCCAGGCCGAGGACGGGGGTGACCAGGCCGTCGAGGTTCTCGATGACCTTGTCCGCCGCGATGCGGCCGACCTGCTCGGCGTTGTCGACGATGATGACTTCCATGCTCCCAGAACCTCACTGATCTAGCCGTCAAGGGGCGGCGCTGCTTAGACCAAGACCATATGTGAGCGAGCGTCATTCGCGCACATTCTGTTCACTTTTCCGGTGAAGTGAACAGCAAACGTGCGCACACGCCCCTCACTTGGCGGTGCACGCGGTGGCTCCCACAGCCGATTACGATGGGGGCATGGCGACTTGGAAGGACGGCGCGGCCTACGCGCCCGTGGAGCGGCCCGACGGGTTCGCGACCCCGGTTGCGGACCCGCTTCCGGCCGGCGCCCCCTACCAGCCGGGGACGCCGGGCCCCATGACGCACCCCTCGGGATTCGCTCCCCTCCCACCTCTTCCCCCACCGCAGGGAGCCCCGGTTCTCCCGGGATACCCGTCGCGTGGGCTCGCACCCCGGCCGAAGCCCCCGGCCACGGACGCCCAGCGTGGCATCGCCCGCGTGGCGGGGGCGCTGTGTTTCGTTGGATTCCTCATCACCGGCACGGCTCCGTTCATGCTGGTGGCTTCCGGCGCGCTGGGCCTGGCCACCAAACGGCTGGCAAAGACGGTGGGCTGGGTAGCCCTCAGCGTCGGCGGAGCGGGCCTGCTGCTGCAACTCCTGCTCGAGCGTTGGCAGTACGCGCCGTTCTCGTTCGTCTGGACCATGACGGCGCTGGGCTGTGCGATCGCCTTCATGATCTCCGCCTCCCGCAGCACCTGACATCGCCGGATCGGCCCGTGGGCGGCGACAGTGCGCCGCAGGACACCGGCGCGTTCGACGACCGGTGAAGACCGCGCCGCCGGAGAAGCTAGCGGTTGAAGCGAACGGTTGATTCCTCGACGTCACCCAGGTCGAGCGGGTCGCCGTCGTGGGCGGCCAACAGCGCCAGCTCGGCCGGCCAGACATCGGGCGGCAGGTCGTCGAGCGGGAGCCACCGGGTCTCCAGCCTCCGCCGCGACTCCGCCTCGCTGAGGCCGGCAGCCACCGGCTCGAACCGGTCCGTGACCAGCCGGAAGAACGTCTCGTGCTGGATCAGCACCCGGTCCGAGTAGCCGTGCGTCACGGTGCGGGTGGCCACGGGCTCACCCAGCTCCGCAGGGTCGACGGCGAGCCCGGTCTCCTCGTACAGCTCGCGGGCCGCGGCCTCCCGCGGCGTCTCCCCCTCATCGATGCCGCCACCGGGGGTCTGCCAGAAGCGGGAACCGGGAAGGCCCGGGTCGGTGTCGCCCTGGAGGAGGACGTGCCGCGTCGGGGTCAGGACGATGACGCGGGCCCCGCGGCGCCGCTTGATGCGGCGGTCAGTGGGCGTGGCGGACATGCGCGGCCTCGGTGTCGATGAGGTCGCGCCAACTGGCCACCAGCTCAGAGTCGATGTACGCCTTCCAGGAGCCGCCCGGGCGGGCGGGCGAACCGATGTGGAAGGCACGCACCCCGGCGCGCGTCAACCACGGCACGTGCTCGGCCTGCAGGCCGCCGCCGGCCATGATCAAAGCGGCCACCCCGTCGTCGGCCTTCGCGCGGCGGATCAGGTCGTCGAGGCCCCGCTCCACGCCGCGCACCGAGCCCGCCGTCAGCACGTTGGTGAGCCCCGGGAGCGTACGCACCTCCCGCCACGCCAGATCGGTGTCGAGGCAGTGGTCGATGGCGCGGTGGAACGTCCACGGGAACGAGCCGTCGCCCACCAGTTCGCCCATCACCTCCAGGTCGACCCGGTTGAGGCCGTTGAGGTAGCCGAGCACCACGCCGTCGGCCCCGGCGTCCAGGTAGGCGGCGATCAACCCCTTCAGCCGGGCGACCTCTCCCCCGTCGGTGCCGAACCCGGCGCGCAGCCGCACCATGGGGCGGATCTCGATGGTGGTGGCGCGCCGCACCTTCTCCACGAGGAGAGGCTCCGGGGAGAGCCCGTCGTCGTCCATCGTGCCCACCAGTTCGATGCGGTCTGCACCCCCGGCCTCCGCGCGCTCGGCGTCTGCGGCGTGCAGTGCGATGACCTCTAACAGGAACATGCACCCAGCTTGCCAGATCCTGCGCTGTGTTAGCGGTAACATAGCCTTGTGCCCGTACCCGTGTTGACCACGCCCAAGCCCGAAGACGCCGAAGGCTGGTTCGATTTCCTCGTAGCTCAACAGGCGTCCACCTATGCCGGCATCGTCCCGGCAGATTTCGCGGAGCGCCAGCGCGCCTACCGCGACGACTGGGTGCCGGCGCTCGCGGAGCGTTTCGCCGAGCTCGGCACCTCGCGGGCGCTGATCGCCAAGGTGAAGCAGCAGATCGTGGGCATCGCGTCGATCACCGACGCCCCGGCGAACTGGGAGGAGCACTACGGGTTCGTCCCCTCCCCTGCGGCACGCCAGTTGGACAGGCTGTACGTCGCCAAGGAGTACCAGGGCACCGGGCTGGCTGACGCGCTGTTCGCCAACGTCGACGACGGCCGCCCGATGTACCTGTGGCTGATCGACGCCAATGAGAGGGCCCGGCGGTTCTACAGACGCCGGGGCTTCACGGACCTGGACGAACAGCACTCGGCCAGCGAGAGCTGGGGCCACGTGGGGATGCATCGCATGCTCCGCTCCATGGCGAGGTAGTTGGTCCCTGAGCGTGCCCCGCGCGAAGACCCCGAAGCTGGTCTGTCACCTGATACACCACGGGTGTGCTCTGCCGGGGCTGGGGGAAGAAGGACGCGAGTGTTGTTGCCGGAGAGTCCGGCGCCGGGGGTGCGTGCTGGATGGTGACCGTTGCTGGGCGACAGATACCTGGGTGGAACTCGGTGCCGGAGAAACACGTGCGTACCCCGACCCCGGCCGCTCCTTCGCCTTTCGCCGGGAGATTCGGTCCCTGAGCGTGGCGCGTCCGAGGAACGAGGACCGCGACACGACGAAGGGCCCCCGCAGCTGATCTGTCACCTCCATCACAAGGAACGTCCCCAGCACCTTCATTCAGGTGCTGGGGACGCCTCAGGAGTTTCGACACGGTCGCGGTCCTCGCAAGCTCGGACGCGACCGGCTCAACCAACCGCTATCGCAGTTCGGGGCCTCCGAACATCACGATGTTGTTGAACACCCACTGGTTGCTCTGCGAGAACGCGTACCCACCCTCAGGCTTCGCGGTGGCCTTGTAGACCGTCACGAACGCGTAGGAGCGGCAGCCGTCACGACCAGTGCGAGCAGTGTCACACTCGGTCATCCACTTGCGGGCATCGGTCGACGCAGTCCACTCACCGTCATTCGCCAAGGGATTGGCACCCCAGGCCTCACGCGTCATGAACGGCAGGTAGGTGAGGTTGTTGAACGCCCAGCCATCCTTACGGACGAACTGACCATCCTCGATCACCACGATCGTCGCCCAGATGTCTGTGCGACACCTCTCGGTCTGCGAATACGGCTCACACTCAGTGTGCCAATCCCGGCCATTGAGGTTCCGATGCAGACCAGGCATCGTGTACGGCGCGGTACGCACGTACTTCTTCACCGGCGGCGTCGTCGGGTCCTCCGTGGGATCGACCGTCGGATCAACGGTCGGCTCGACCGTGGGCTCCGGCGTCGGATCCACCACCTCCTCCTGCGGCTGCACGAGCACGACGGCGGAGCGGGCCGGCACCGTGAGGGTGCCGCTAGCGGCATCCCAGGCGGTGGTGGCCAGCACCGGGTCGGCGTCGTCGCCCTCGGTCAGGATGGGCGAGAGTTCCAGCTCAGCCCCGGCCAGTCCGTCGACCTCCTCGACGATCGCCTCAGGCGAGGCATTGATCGCCACCAGCAGGCTGTCAACCTCGGGGTCGACATCCGCGCCGACGGTGTCGTCGATGTGCATCAGGATGAGGCCGGCCGTCTGGTCTGCACCCGCGTTGGGGAAGGTGACCTTCTCCGTGATCGCATCGGCTGAACCCAGCGTCAGCAGCGGGTAGGTGGAACGCAGCTCGAGCAGCTCGAGGGCACGGGCACGCGAGGTGGCGATGTCCTGGGGGGTCGGCGTGTTGGCCGGGTTCTCCAGGTACTGGCGCATCGCGTCCCACTGCTCCGAGTTCTTCTCCGCGGGCGGGAGACCCACGCCGAAGTTGTTGGTCTGCATGGACCAGTCGAGCGTGTTGAAGTGGTCACCGCTGTTGTAGGAGTCGCGGTCCATCGACTTCGAGCGCAGCAGGTCGGTGCCTGCGTGCCAGAACGACGGCGCCTGCCCCAGCGCGACGGTGGCCAACGACACGGTGTTCATCCGCACGCGGGTGTCCATCGTCGAATCCGACGGCAGCTTCCACATGCCCAGGTCGAACAGTGTCTCGTTGTCGTGCGCGTCGACGTAGTTGACCGATTCGTGGGGCTCGGTGGCGTAGCCGGCTCGGGCCCCGTTGTAATCGAGCTCGCTGCCCTTCTGGACGGTGCCCGCCGAGGTCTCGAACGAGTACTCAGCCAGGTTGCCGGCCATGCCGATGCGCACCAGGTCCTGACGGTGGCGCAGGTCACGCAGCTGCTCATCGGCAGAACGCGTGGTCACCCCGTTGGGATCGGTGTAGAGACCGGTGCCGAAGCCCTGCATCTCGGACTTGTTCGAGTCGAACGGACCGCCACCATGGACGGCGTCGCGGAGCCGGTCGTTGAACGCGCCAATGCCGGTGCCGCCCAACTGACCCTGCGTCGCCTGGTGGAAGCGGGCGTTGTCCGCCACCTCACCAAAGTTCCAACCCTCGCCGTAGAGGTACATGTTCGCACCGTCCACGCCGTCGGCCTCGAGCGTCAGCTCGTCGAGCGCGGCGCGCACAGCCTCCATGTTGGCGCGGGAGTGGTGGCCCATGAGGTCGAAGCGGAAACCGTCGACGTGGTAGTCGCGGGCCCAGGTGACCACAGAATCCACCATGAGCTGCTCAGCCATCTCGTGTTCGGTCGCGACGTTCTCACAGCAGGTGGACGTCTCCACGGTGCCCGTGAGGCTGAGGCGGTGGTAGTAGCCCGGCACAACCTTGTCGAGCACGGACTTCTCCGCCTGCCCGGACTGGGCGGTGTGGTTGTAGACCTTGTCCAGCACCACCTGCAGGCCCATGCCGTGCAGGCCGCCCACCATCTCGCGGAACGCAGAGGTGCGCTTGCCGCCCTCCTGGTTCTCGTCCGAGGCGTAGGAGCCCTCGGGCGTGGAGTAGTGGTACGGGTCGTAGCCCCAGTTGAAGGCGTCCTGGTCAGCCACTGCGGTCACGGCCGCCTGCTGCTCCTCGGAGGCCGGGCCCGCGTCGGGGATGACCGGGTGGACCTGCTCGGAGCGGTCCTCCTCGATGGTGGCGATGTCGAAGCTGGGCAGCAGGTGCACGGTGTTCATGCCGGCATCTGCCAGTTCGGTCAGCGCCTCCACGCCGTCGGTGCCTTCGAGGGCGAACGCCTCGTAGGTGCCGCGCAGCTCCTCCGGGACGGTCTCGTCAGACACGGAGAAGTCACGGATATGGAGCTCGTAGATGGTGCGGTCAGCGAACTGCTCGATGACCGGCGCCTCGTTGGCCGTCCAGATCTCGGGCGCCCACGCGGGGTCGTCGAGATCCACCAGCACGGAGTGGGTGGAGTTGCGCGTCAGGCCCACCGAGTACGGGTCGGTCACCACGTTGTGGGTGACCTCATCGAGGGACGGGACGAACACCTCCACGTCGAACCGGTACGCCCGGTTCTTCCAGCTGGCCTCGCCGTCGACGCTCCACAGGCCGCTGTCGTCGCGCGTCATGGCGACTCGCGTGGGCTCGCCCGCGCCAGTGGCGTCGCCGTGCAGCAGCAGGGTGACGTTCTTGGCGGTGGGCGCCCAGAGGGTCAGCGACGGCGTGTCACCGGTGAAGGTCACGCCCAGATCGACGGCACGTGCGGCATCGGCGCACAGGTCGTCGAGCACGCCCGGGACCTGCAGGCCGGTGAACACCTCAGCCAGGCCATCGGCGTTGCGCTGCACGACGGCGAGGTCGCCCGTGAGGGCCGCCTCGACGGCGGCGCGGTCGGCGTCGAGCTTCAGCGCGAGGAAGCCACTGAGATGACCCCGGTTCTCCAACTGGTCTGCGGTCAGGCCGTCGGCATCGAGGGTGAGGTCGCCGACCTTGACGGCGCCGTCGGAGGTGACCACACCGTCGACGAGGGCGAGGCCGCCGTCGGGATCGGTCCACAGCTCCCAGGTGCGGGCGCTGCGGTCGCCGGGTGCCAGATCAGTGGGCCAGGCGATGGTCTCCGCGTCGATCCAGTGGCCCAGCAGCGAACCGGTACCGGCCAGCGGCGGATCCTCGACGGTGATCTCGAGGAGGTGGGTGTCGATGTCGTAGGTGAAGACCACCTGCGTCTGGGCGGCGGTGGTGAAGGTGTAGTTGCCACCACCGGGCGCGCCACCCGCGCCGTAGTTCTCATCCCAGGACATGCCGTGGGCTACCTTGACCTCATAGCTGCCGGCAGGCAGCGAGGTGGTGGACCACGTGTAGGTGCCGTCACCGTTGGGGAACATCAGGGTGGCCAGGCACTCGGGCTGCCAGTCGCCGGAGCATCCGACGGCGGCCTGGTGGCTGCCGGGGAGCGTGACGATGGGGCTCTGCGCGGTGTTGAAGAACAGGTGCGTCACCGGGTTGTAGAAGAAGGTGACGTCCGTGGCCTCGTCCAGCGTGTAGGCGGCGTTGTCGCCGTTGGGCACGCTGCCCACGCCGTAGTTGACGTCCCAGTTGCCGCCGATGGCCACCTTGTACTCGTAGCTGCCCGCGGGCAGGGAGAAGGTGCCGGTGTACAGGCCACTGGTCTCGTCGAGCGTGAGGAGGGCCTCCTCGCAACCGGGGTCCCAGTCACCGGCGCAGCCCATGGCCGCGTTGTGGCTGCCGGGGACGGTGACGGCGGTGGACCAGTCGATCTCGCCCGCCTCCGGAGCGGCGGCGCCGAGGTCGGTGCCCACGACGACGGTGGCGGAGTGCGCGACCTTGGAGCCGTCGGCGTCGGTGCTGACCGCACGGACCTCGACGAGGGTGCCCGCGGCGAGGTCGCCGAAATCGGCGAAGACGCGGGGCTGATCGGTCTCGGCGGTGCCGAGAGCCGTGTAGCTGCTGCTACCGACGGGGCGGTACGCGAACGAGGTCTCCGCCCAGCGGCCGTCTGCGACGTCTGCGGTGATCGGGGTCAGTCCGTTGACCGGGGCCGCGGACGTCACCGTGATCGCCTGGGCGTCGCCGGCATCGGTGACCGTGCCGTCGGCCTTGTACACGACGGCGCTGAGGGCCGGGACGGTCAGGGTGAGCCCGCCGTCGCTCCCCGAGGAGACGGCCTCGGTGGCGCCGTAGAGCGGGGCGTAGCTGGCGTCGTCGGTGAGCGTGGTCAGCGACACCTCCTGCGCGGTGGTGGTGTTGTTCAGGGCGACGAGGTGCTCGATCTTCTCGGTGCGGTCGACGCGGGAGAAGGCGTAGACGCCAGCCCCGGCCTCAGAGTGGAGCTCGATCTGCGCGCCGGATTCGAGGGCGGGCGTGCTGTGCCGCAGCTCCGCCAGCGCGGAGATGTGCTGGTAGAGCGGGTAGGCGGTGTCGAAGTGCGGGCCGGCGCCGTAGGGGGTGCCGTCGATCTGAACGTTGTCGAGGTAGCTGGGCACCTGCGAGACGAACATGTTCTCGCGGGCGTCCTTGTCGTCGCCGTCGCCGACGAAGCCCTGCTCGTCGCCGTAGTAGACCACTGGCTGGCCGCGGGTGAGGAACATCAGCTCGTGGGCGAGCTCGCTGCGCTGCAGCGTGTTGTCCGCCCCGCTGAGGCGGAAGCCGATGCGGCCCATGTCGTGGTTGCCGAGGAAGGTGGGCAGCGAAGCGGCCGAGGAATCGGCGGTGGTGTAGAAATCGTCGGCGGCGAACAGCCCGGACAGGCCGCGGGTGGTGAAGCCCTTGGCAAAGTTCTCCGCGGAGGACTGGTAGGCGAAGTCGAGCACCGAGTTCATGTCGGTGTCGCGGACATAAGGCGACAGGAGGCGCGCATCTGCGTCGTAGACCTCGCCGAACATGAAGAACTCGTCGTCGGCGTGGTTCGAGACAGCCTCGGTGAACTCCTGCCAAAACACGAAGTCGACGTGCTTGACGGTGTCGATGCGGAAGCCGTCGATGCCGAAATCAGCCCAGGCCTTGTAGATCTCCGTCATGCCGTCGACGACTTTCTGGTTCTCGGTCATCAGGTCGTCGAGGTCGCCGAAATCCATGTAGACGGCCGGTTCGCCCTGCGGCCACGACGGGTCGAAGCCGCGGTTGTGGTAGAGCGTCGGGTCGTTGAGCCACAACGGGAACTTGGCCTCTTCCATGCCCGCCGGGATCTCCGGGTCGTACGGGAAGGAGCGCGTGTCCGGGTGCATCAGCGGCATCGCCTGGGCGCCGTCGGCGTAGTCGGACGGGTCGAACTCGTTGCCGTCGACGTCCTTGTACGGGCTGGCCGCCTTGGAGACGTAGGGCGGGTTGGTGCCCTCGAGGCCGGCGTAGTGGATCACGTCGGCGGTGTGGTTGGCGATGATGTCGAAGTAGACCTTGATGCCCTTGGCGTGCGCCTCGGCGATGAACGCCTTCAGCTCGGCGTTGGTTCCTAAGTGCGGGTCGATCTGGGTGAAGTCCGTGATCCAGTAGCCGTGGTAGCCGGCCGACGCGTCCGCGCCGGTGCCCTGCACGGGACGGTTCACGAACGACGGCGTGAGCCAGATGGCGGTGGCGCCGAGCCCGTCGATGTAGTCGAGCCGGTCGCGCAGGCCCTGCACGTCGCCGCCGTTGAAGAAGCCCTTGTCTGTCGCGTCGAAGCCGGTGACGAGGCGGTCGGTGCCGGTGCAGTCGACGGGGAGCACGCCGTCGGCGCCGACGTGGCCGGTGGCGATGCAGGCGTCGTTGGTGGGGTCGCCGTTGTCGAACCGGTCCGTCATCACGAAGTAGAAGGTGTTACCCGAGCCCGGGTCGCGGAACGGGGCGCGCACGAGCGCGTCGTCGGCCTCCGCGTACCCGCCAGGCAGGCCCGCAACGTCGAGGGAGACCTTGTTGGTGCGGTCGTCGAAGGCGAACTCCAGCGTGGCGTCTGCGGCGAGGCTCAGCGGGTAGTTGCCGTCGCCCATGCCGTAGGACTCGTCCCAGGTGCCGTTGATCGCGACCTTGAACTCGTAGCTGCCTGCCGGGACGGTGAACTCTCCGGTCCACACACCGTCGCCGTCGGCATCGGTGAGCGCCGTGGCGTTGCATGTGGCCTGCCAGTCCTCCGTGCAACCGAGTTCGGTCTGGAAGTCACCCACCAGGGTGACGGACTCGGTTGCGGCGGCGGCCGGCGCTGGGGGTGAGATCGCTGTGACCACTCCTGAGGTGGCCAGCAACGCTGTGATGGCGATGCCCGAGAACAATCGGGAGCGTAAACGCGACATCAAGGTGACTCCTTCGTCATGACGATTTTAACGTTCAAGGCTCATATCTTCTCATGCGCCGGGCCGAAGCTCAACCCCCGTACGGACATTCCTCCGACCCAGCGGCCGGACCGGGCCAGGGTCCCTAGACGGACATGAGGGCTTGGCGGATGGCGTCGGCCGGCAGCCGCTCCTGCTCCAATCGCAGGTCCCCGGTGCGCAGCATCGCCAAGGCGCGGTGTTCCTCAGCGGTCAGGTATCCGATCGCTCCGCGGAACGGCACGGGCTCGGTCACGGCGAGACCGCGATACGCGGTCAACGTCGCCACGTCCATCAGGACTGAGCGGACATCCGGGAGCGCGGCTCGAAGGCGGCCGAGGATCTGGAACCCGTAGGTGTCCAGGTCTCCCCAGTACAGCTGCTCCGCCGCGGCCACCCACGCCACCCTCGCCAGGGTGGGGGCGGCGAAGCCCATACCGTGGATGGCCACGGTTCCCGACAGATCGGGCAACGACAGCAACGAGACCACGTTCTCGACGATGAGCACCCGCTGCGGCCGGAGGCCAAGCCCACGCAACCCCTCCAGGTCGACGGAGAACTGCCGCACGCCGTCGGCCTCCGGCGGCAGGTGCACGGTGAAGCGCGCCCCGATCCGGCGGAGCCCAGGCAAGCTCCCGGTGATGGCGTGGGCCAACTCCCCTACCAGGGTGCGGTGCCGCTCGACCCACTTGGTGTCGACGCCGGGCACCGGCAGTTCCCGCTCCCATCGGACCGTCTCCGGGTTCGCCTCCAACCATCCCAGCACGGCCATGAGCCGCACCAGATCCTCCTCCGGCAGAGTGGCCAGCGCCTTCACCGCCCGCGTCGCCGCCGGGTGCTGCTCCAGCACCGGCCACGCGTGGCGCAGGTGTGCCAGCGCCGCCGTCGCCCGCTCCCATGCCTCGGATTCCCCCAGGAGCCGCGCGACGGCGGGGCCGCTGAGGTGCGCACGGCTGGGGAGGCGTTGCCTCCCGAACGACGGCAGCGTCCGCTCCACCCATTCGAGGGTGACGCCGTCCTCTCCCTCCAACTGGCGCCACTGCCCGACCGCCAACGCCACCGCATCCGGGTCCGCGGCGAGCTCTCGTTGCGTGGGCGGGTGAAGCGGCCAGGAGGGCGGCCCGGTCGACTCCGGCATGGCCACCCACTCCCGCCAGTTTCGGGCCCACTGCCGGGCGGCCCAGGCGCGGAGGTCCGCCACCGTCCTCACAGCAGCACCCCCTGCTCCGCCTCCGGCCCCTCGTCGATGGTGGGCCGGCTCGTGTCGAACGGCAACTCCTGCAGCGTCGAGCCACGCCCCGGTTGGTTCGCGACCATCACGACGCCGCCCACATGGTCTTCGATGGTCTGCAGCATCTTCATGGGCGTGGCCAGGAGCAGCTGGAACCCGAAGGTGCGGAACACCTCCAAGCCCGCCTGCGTGAACGTGTGGTCCGCCTTGTCGAAGGCCTCGTCGATGACCACCAGCGCGTAGGTGGGCCGCAGCTCGCCGGGTGGGGCCAGCTGGAAGCGCAGGGCGGCGGCCAGGCAGAACGTCACGAGCTTCTGCCGCTCTCCACCGGAACGCCCGCCGGAGCCGGTGAAGACGTCCACCTGCACGCCGTCGGGGTCCTGCACCTTGGCGCGGAACGCGACGTGCTGGCGCGTGTCCAGGCACCGCTGCCGCCACGTCTTGTCCGCCGGGTCATCGGAGCTGAGCCGCGCGAGGAGCGCCTGCATCTGCCTGAAACGCACCTCCGCGGCGGCCCGCTCCGCCGCGTTGGCCATGGACACGGCGTCCGTCACCGAGCCGGAGGTGATGTCGTTGAGCGTGGCCAGGAAGGCTGTCACGTCGGGCAGCGAGCGGTTCGTGACCTCGATCTGCAGGTACTCGTCGGGCGCGAACTCCGTCATCAGCAGGGACTTGTTGACCTCGTCCACCCGGCTACGGATCTCCCGGTACGCACCACGGATCTGCATGTGCAGCTGGCTGATGTTGTTGCGGGCCTGGTTCTGCAGGAGCGTGAAGAACCGCTCCTCGAACGCCGGCAACCCATCTGATTCGAGGGAGTCGAGCCGAGCGAGGAACTCGGCCAGGTAGTCGATGCTGTCGCCCCAATCCGCCGACGGGCCGGGCCAGTCGCGGCGATAGGCCGCCATGGTGCGCACCGCCGCGTGCACGGCCCGGTTGGTCTGCGCCATGATCTCGTCGGACCGCTTCCGGAACAGTTCCTTCAGGTGCACCTCGAGACGGTGCTCCGGCACGTCCATGCCTTGGATGCGGGCGGCGAGCGCATCTGCGGCGTCGCCGGGCACCGGCGTCGAGGCCTCGATAGCGGCCGTCAGGCGCGCGACCTGCTCCTCGTGCCCCAGCAGCCGGTCCGCGGCCTTGCCGTGTTCGACGGCGAGGTCGTCGCGCCTGCCAACGGCCCCCGTCGCGGCACGCTTGGCCTCCTCGAGTTCGGCCTCGAGGCGCCGCAGGTCGTGGTGTTCGCTGCGCAGCTCGTCGAGTTGGCGCTCGACATCCGCGAGCTGGGCCAGGAGCGGCTGCGGGTCCACCGTGGACCAGGCGAAGCCCTCGAACTGCTCGGCGGCGCGCCCTCGGGCGACGAGGCGTTCCTGCTCGGCGTCCAGAGTGCGCAGCAGCTGCTCATGCCTGTCTCGTTGGGCGGCCACGCCGTCGAGGCGCAGCTGGAGTTCCGCCTCCTTGGCCTCCGTGGTGAAGCCGAGCACCCACCGCGAGCGGTCATCCACCCGGCGCCTGTCGTCCTTCTCGTGCAGCGCGGCCGAATGCTTGACCTGGCCGCGCCGGGTCACGGCCTTGCCGTGCTGCGCGAAGCCCTCGGTGGAGGCGACGCAGGCGTAGTCGAAGCGGGCGGTGAGCCTGTCGATGAGCCAACCCCGATGCGGGCCGTCGGCCAACTCGAGCTTGGCCAGCAGCGAATCGCCCTGCTCCGGCAGCGCGCTGTCGTCTGCCACCTTGGCCACGCGCTCATAGACCAGCCGCGTGCCGAGGAAGTCCTCGTCGATGAACTCGGCGGCCGCCCGGTAGTGCCGTTCAGGGACGACGAGCGTGCGCGCGAAAGAGCCGAGCACCCGCTCGATGGCCCCGGTCCACTCCGAGTGCTCCGGCCGTACCTGCACGAGTTCACCGACGAACGGCAGGCGTTCCGGGGCAATTCCCAGCTGCTCGGCCAACCGGCCTCGCACCGTCAGAAGTTTGGCGTCCAGGTTGGAGCGGTGGTGCCGCAGCGCCTGCAGGTCGCGCTCCAAGTTGGCGGCCTGATCCCGGCTGCGGGCATTGTCCGCCATCGCCTCGTAGCGGGCCGCGGCGTTGCGCTCCCGGGCCTCATGATCTTCCATCGCCAACCCTCTCAGCGCGGCCAGGAATCCCGCCACGGCGGCCTGCTCCGCGGGGAATTCCACACCCAGGTGCTCAGCCGCGCCACGGAGCCGCGCGACGCCTGCGTCGTGCTCCGCCCGGTCGCGGTGCAGCATGTCTCGCATCTGTTCCAGGGTGGCCAGCTGTGCCCCGCCCGAGCCGTCAACCGCGCGCTGCGCCTGCTGGCGGCGGGCCTCGGCAGCCGCCACGCCCTGCTCCGCCGTGCGCCGCTCGTCCGCCAACCGCTCGACGATGGGGCGCAGCCCCTCCGTTTCCGCGCGGGCGGCCGCGAGTTGCCGGTCGAGAAGCCAGGTGTCGAGATGGCGCTCTTCCAACTCCAGCCGGTCCCGGTCCTGGCCCAACTCGCCCAGCCTGCTGGCGTGTGCCCGCAACGGGGTGAGCGCCTCCACCTGGCGGCGGGCATCCACCACCGTGGCGTGCGCCTGGCTGAGCTCGCCGAACTGCTCGACCGTCTCGTCGGCCAACCGGAACGTCTCCGGCGGGTCCAGCATGAACTCGCGAAACAGCGTGTCGAGGTTGGTGAGGTTCTTGGCCGATTGCGTCTTGTGCAGCAACACCTGCGCCTGCTCGCTGCCCATGCCGAGGTGCCGCCGGAAGCGCGCGGCGAAACCGGTGTAGGCGTCCGAGCTGTAGACGTCCCAGGCGGGGAATGCCGCCTTGACACGGCGGTTCTCCATACCCGTCTCGACGTACGGCTTGAGGGCCATGACGTCGACCGGTTCCGGCGCGAAGACGTACATCGACTTCAGGTCTGCCGCATCCGTCGAGCCGGAACGGATGTGGAAGAGGCGCAGCAACGTGGCCTCGCTGCCGCGCTCGTCGATGTAGGTCAGCGCGATCCCGCTCCACGTGGCGCCGCGGCGCAGGTAGGCGGTGCCCACCTCCCCCGTCGCCTCGTCGGTCTCGCGCTTGTGGGCTCCCCGCACGTAGGTGAGGGTGCTGCGGTCCCGGTCCCCCGTGTCCGTGCCCTGGGCAGCCGCGTTGAACCGCAGCTTCGCGGGGCGCACCAGGATGGCCGCCATCGCGTCGAGCAGGGACGATTTGCCGGCTCCCGAGGGGCCGGTCATGAGGAGGCCCTTCCACGGCACCGTGAAGCTCCACGCGCCGTCGAAGGTGCCCCAGTTGACCACCTGCACCCGGCTCAGCCTGTGTTGCGTCATGGGGCCGCCAGCCGCTCGAGGTCTGCGGTGACGGCGGCCACCTCGTCGGCCCCGAAGACAAGGGCCAGCACGGGCGAGATCTCCCAACGGTCGTCGCTGCCTGTGACGTTGAGCAACACGGAGTTGGCTTTCATCTTGTTGATCGACGCGGTGATCCGGTCGTCGAAGCCCTTGCGATTGGTGGTGTCCAGGGATTGGAAGCCGCGCAACTGGTCCTCAATGTCATCGCGGCCCACGAATGTTCGGGTGGCCTGCCCCTGCCCCGCCAGCAGCGTGCGGCGCAGGAACAGCACGAGCACGGTGTCGAGCACCGTCAGCGGGTGGGCGCGCACCACCTTGGGCGCATCCTCCACGTCGAGGTTGCGCACGAAGGCCACGCCGGCGTCGAGGTCCACCACGAGTTCGAGGTAGAGATCCGCGAGCCGGGAGCGCACCAGCGGCTCGTTGCGCACCAGCGCGTGCCAGAGGTTGGAGTGTTCCTCGGCGCGGAGGTAGGGCCCGCGCAGCAGCCGGAGCAGGACCCGCCTGGTTCCCGGATCCAGCTCACCGGTGTCCGTGACGGGCTCTGTGAGGTCGTCGTCGAACTCGTCGACCTCATCGGCCCTCCTAGGCGCGGGCTGCAACGACATGGGCACTCCACTCGGCGGGAACGGTGAGGAAAACATAGCGCGGAGCACTGACAGACCTGTCCGCTCCGGTGGCGGAGGTCCAGTGCCACACCTCCTGTCCGCTGGCCGGCACCCCGTGTCGGGTGGCCAACAGGAGGAGCCCGACCACCGAGGCCAGGCCCTGCGTAGCGGGGAACCGGCCCAGCACGTCGCCGACGGTGGCGCCCGGCTGCTCCGCCACCGTCTCGGCTACGTTGGTCTGCAGCTCCGCGAAGTCGATCTCAGTCAGGCGGACCAGCTCCCGCAGGACGGCGAGGTCCAGCTCCCCGGTGAGGTGCTCGGTGACGTCCGATTCCGGGCGCATCTCCGCGGGGTTGTGCAGCCGCCATGCGCCGATGGAGGAGATCTGGATGGAGGTGAGGTCCAGGTCGCGGCCGATTTCCGCGGTGGGATGCGCCTTCCGCAGCGCCGCCAACGCGGCCTGGTCCGCGCGGCTCAGGGCCTCGGCCAGGCGTTTGTGCTCGCGGTACTCCTGAGTCTCGACGAACCGGCGGAGGCTGCGCGAGAAATCCGTGAGCCGCTGGCGCACCTGCGCGCTCTCGCGCTGCAGCACGATGAGGAACTGGCGCAGAAACACCGCATCGGTGGCCGGCAGCTCGGTGGTGAAGCCCCGCTCCAGCACCGCGTCGACCGCGGTGTTGAAGCGATCCGCCAGGACGGGGTCGAGTAGCAGTTCGTGGAAGGCACCGAACGTGCGGCCCGCCTCCGAGTTCTCGATCACGTCCACGCCGTCGAAGATCTGGCCGAGTACGCCCGAGCGGGCGCCGTCGTGGCTGACGATCTGCTCGCGGAGTTCGCGGTTGAGGGCCTCGAGGTCGTCTGCAACCTGGGCGAAGTCGCCCGGCACCTCGCTGGCCAGCCGCAGGATCTCGAGCAGGCGTTCACGTGCGGCAGCATCGGACATCGGCTCGTACTGTCCCGCCTCGGCGCGGCGGATCTGTTCGTCAAGCTCGGCGCGTTGGGCCCGGAGCAGTTCGAGGTGCCGCTCGGGGTTGGGATCGGAGTCGCGGGCCAGATCGCCGAGGAGCCCGGCGACGTTGCTCAACCGCGAGGACGTCACCGTCGATTGGGGCTGTTCGATGCCGAGAACGAAGCGCACCGCGTCTGCCGCGGAGCGAGACAGTTCCACGGTCTCCTCGCGAGCCGCTGTGGGACGCCGGACCAGGTAGCCGTCGCGCACCCAATCAGCGATGTACTCCTGCGCCGTACGGGGTGCGTTGATCCCTGTTCCGCGCAACTCGTCGAGGTCGTCGGCCACCATCAGCACGAACTCGGCGTACGGGATGGTGCGACGCTCCTCGAAACGGGTGCCGAGGACGGCCACGAGCACGGGCATCAGGTCTGCCCGTAGCAGCCGGAGGCCAGCGGACTCGATCGCGCGCCTCGCGACGGCGCCGCCGCCCACCGCACTCACCATGACACCTCCGTTCGGCGCCCAGCGTAATCGCCCCTACCTCACAGCATCCACAACGCACTCACCGGCAAAGCGTAGAGATTGTCCTGCAGCCGTCGCCCCAGCGTGTCCATCGTCAGGACGACCCCTGCTACCAATTGGTCCCCGAGCTTCTCCCTCAACCACGCCAGGTGCCGGTAGTCGTGACGCGACACCGACTGCGCAGCCTTCACTTCGATCGCGACGACACGGCCATCGTCCAACTCAAGGATCACGTCGATCTCCCGCCCATCAGGGGATCGGTAGTGTGCCAGATCGAACCGCACGCTGGCCCATCCTCGTTGCCTGAGGAGCTCCGCGGCGACGAATCCCTCAAGGAACCCTCCAAGCGCTGAGCCCGTCGTCATGTCGAGCAGGTTCGCCGGAGACGTACGGGCGAGCATGAGGGCGAGAGCACTGTCGGTGACGAGGTACTTGCTGCGGCCCACTTCGCGTTTCAGGAGGTTGGGCGTCCACGGAGGTACCCGTTCGATGAGGAACAGGGCCCTGAGCAGGTCCAGGTAGTTGCTGGTCGTCGTGGCATTGAGGTTGATGGCACTTCCCACCCTCGAGACGACGGTCTCGCTCCCCTGCGTGGCGGCCAGTGCGGCCAACAGTGAGCGCAACCGCAACGGATCGGACAAGCGTGTCAGGTCGAGGATGTCACGGCTCAGTAGGCGCTCGAGGTAGGACGAGAGCCACGTGATGCGGTGCCGAAACGGCAGCGACACTGCCTCGGGCATCGAACCCCGCGAGATGAGGTCCACGTAGTCGCTCCGGCCGAGGGAGGAAGTGAAGCGCTCCAATCGCCCGCCGTCGAGGAGGCCTGCAACGAAGTCGTCGCGCCTCCCGAGCAGCTCCCCTTGGCTGAAGCCGAAGAGCTGGGTGCCGACCACCCGGCCCGCGAGGCTGTCGGCCGATTGTTGGGTGGCCATGATGTTGGCACTTCCCGTGATGAGGAAACGCGAGGGCGAGCGGTCGGCGTCGATTGCGGCCTTGAGGGCCAGCGTCAGCGCCGGAACCCTCTGGAACTCGTCGATCGCCAGGAGGTCTCCCGGCCGTTGGCCGAGGAAACCGCGAGGATCGTGCTCCGCCAGACCCCGGACCTCCGGATCGTCCAAGGTGAACACCGAGACGGGCTTGGGGACGAGGCGCCCCAGCAACCTGATGAGAGTGGACTTGCCCACCTGCCTGGCACCGCCCAATTCGACCGCCGGGAAGTGAGTGAGAAGCCCAGCCACCTCCTCGACCAGATGGCGGTCCAACAGTGTGTCCATACTCCGAATGCTACGGTACGTTTGAAAACGGTGGCAGTTGTAGACTTAAAACGGTGGCGGCTTCCGCTTGCAAACGGTGGCTCGCCATAGCGGGAAACAGTGGCGGCACGACGAAGGGCGGCCCCTTGCGGGACCGCCCTTCTCTATTCAGGCGTTGAGAATCCTTCAACGGTTTCGACGCGTCCGCGCTCCTCCTTCGTCGGAGGCGGCCGGCTCAACCAGCGGGATCAGAAGCCGCCCATGCCGCCCATCTCGTCCATGCCGGGAGCGCCCGCGGGGGCCTTCTCCGGCTTGTCCGCGATGACTGCCTCAGTGGTGAGGAACAGTGCGGCGATCGACGCGGCGTTCTGCAGCGCCGAGCGGGTGACCTTGGCCGGATCCAGGATGCCGGCCTCCACCATGTTCTCGTAGTTGCCGGTGGCGGCGTTGAGGCCTTCACCCGCGGGGAGCGAGCCCACCTTCTCCGCCACGACGCCGCCCTCGAGGCCGGCGTTGAGCGCGATCTGCTTCAGCGGGGCCGAGGCAGCGGTGAACACGATCTGCGCGCCAACCGCCTCGTCGCCGACGAGACCCTCGACGGAGGCCTGCTTCGAGGCCTGCAGCAGCGCGACGCCACCGCCGGGCACGATGCCCTCCTCGACGGCGGCCTTCGCGTTGCGGACGGCGTCCTCGATGCGGTGCTTGCGCTCCTTGAGCTCCACCTCGGTGGCCGCGCCGACCTTGATGACGGCGACGCCGCCGGCCAGCTTGGCGAGGCGCTCCTGCAGCTTCTCGCGGTCGTACTCGGAATCCGAGTTCTCGATCTCGCGGCGGATCTGGGTCACGCGACCCTCGATCTGCTCCGAGTCCCCTGCGCCCTCGATGATGGTGCACTCGTCCTTGGTGACCAGCACGGAGCGGGCCTGGCCGAGCAGGTCGAGCGAGACGGTGTCGAGCGAGAGGCCGACCTCTTCGGAGATGACCTGGCCGCCGGTGAGGATGGCGATGTCGGTCAGCATGGCCTTGCGGCGGTCGCCGAAGCCGGGGGCCTTGACGGCGATCGACTTGAAGGTGCCGCGGATCTTGTTGACGATCAGGCCGGCGAGGGCCTCACCCTCAACGTCCTCGGCGATGATCAGCAGCGGCTTGCCGGACTGCATGACCTTCTCCAGCACCGGAAGGAGGTCCTTCAGGGAGGAGATCTTCGAGTTGGCGATCAGGATGTACGGGTCGTCGAGCGTGGCTTCCATGCGCTCGGCGTCGGTGACGAAGTAGGGCGAGATGTAGCCCTTGTCGAAGCGCATGCCCTCGGTCATCTCGAGCTCGAGGCCGAAGGTGTTCGACTCCTCGACGGTGATGACGCCTTCCTTACCGACCTTGTCCATCGCCTCGGCGATGATCTCGCCGACGGTGGGGTCAGCGGCGGAGATCGACGCGGTGGCGGCGATCTGCTCCTTGGTCTCGACGTCGATGGCCATCTCGCTGAGCTTCTCGACGATCGCCGCGACGGCGGTCTCGATGCCCTTCTTCAGACCAACGGGGTTCGCGCCGGCCGACACGTTGCGCAGGCCCTCACGGACCATCGCCTGGGCCAGCACGGTGGCGGTGGTGGTGCCGTCGCCGGCCACGTCGTCGGTCTTCTTGGCGACCTCCTTGACGAGCTCAGCGCCGATGCGCTCGTAGGGATCCTCCAGCTCGATCTCCTTCGCGATGGACACCCCATCGTTGGTGATCGTGGGGGCGCCCCACTTCTTCTCCAGGACGACGTTGCGGCCCTTGGGGCCCAGCGTGACCTTGACCGCGTCGGCCAGCGTGTTCATGCCACGCTCCAGGCCGCGACGCGCGTCCTCATTGAATTCAATCAGCTTTGCCATGGTGTTTCGGGAGTCCTCCCGTCGAAGGGGCGGCTAGCCCCGGTGTGTGTTCAAATGTCTCAGTGTGAATCGCCAGTGCCCGCGACGGACGGCCGGTATGGCCTCACCTGCAATTCGGTAGCACTCAAACCTTGAGAGTGCTAACCCCATTATTAGCACTCTCCCCAAACGAGTGCAAAGATTTCACCATGGACAAGGCCCGCACCCTCCGCAACGTCGCCAACGCGGTGAACCTCTCCACTCCCCTTGGCCTGGCCTTGGGGATCGCCGGCCGCGGGCAGCCCCGCCGCGTCGGCCACCTCGTCGCCTTCGAGAACGTGTCGCTGCCGTTGATCAACGCGAGCGCCATGACGGTGGGCGACGTGGTGCTCATCCCCGGTCGAACCGTCGAGGAGGTCGAGAAGCGGGTGCCTGACCTGATGACGCACGAGGAGGAACACGCCTGGCAGTACGCCTACTGCCTGGGCCTGCCCTTCCTGCCGTTATACGGGCTGGCTGCCGCATGGTCGATGCTGCGTTCGGGCGACAGGGCGACGGCCAACCACTTCGAAGTGCAGGCGGGTCTGATGGAGGGCGGCTACCGCCCGGGCGGGAAGAGGCCGGTGCGAGAGGGGATCAAGGCCCTTCTGAAGCGATGACCTAAACCCGCTTTGACGCTTGAGCGCCCTTCGACCAGTCGCGGAGCGACTGGCTCAGGGAACGTTCAACGATCAGGCGTGCAGGCGGCGCGCGGAGCGCGCAGCGTGGCGCTGGCTGCGCATCCGGCGCAGGCGCTTGACCAGCAGCGGGCGGTACTCGAGCGCGGCCTGCGTGTCGATCAGCGCGTTGAGCTGCTGGTAGTAACGCACCGAGCTGAGCGAGAAGTGCTCCATGATGGCCTGCTCCTTCGGCACGGCCGCGGTGAACCAGCTGTCCTCGAAATCGAGGATGGCGGCTTCCCGCTCGGTCAGTTCGACCGGCGCCTGTACGTGAAGGGCTTCAGACATGCCGCCAGTTTAGACGCTAACGACATCCGTGTCATTCACGGGGGTGCAACGGATTCCCGTGCAGGGGTAGAGTCTGCGATGCTTAAGAAACACCACCGACCCGAGGAACCGATCGCTCATGCGCCGACTGCACGGCCACGTCCAGCACTTCGCGTGGGGCAGCCGCACCGCGATTCCGGCGATCCTGCGCCGCGAGCCCGACGGCAGGCCCTGGGCCGAGTACTGGCTGGGCACGCACCCCGGCGGGCAGGCCTTCCTCGACGACGGCCGCGCGCTGTCCACCTATGTGCAGGAGCAGCCGCACGTCGTGGGCGACGCGACGCGCTCCGCGTTCGGCGACCGCCTCCCCTACCTGTTGAAGATCCTCGCCGCCTCCAGCCCGCTGAGCCTGCAGGCCCACCCGTCGCGGGAGCAGGCCGAGGTGGGCTATGCCCGCGAGTCCCTGCTGGGCCTGCCGCCGTCGGATCCCACCCGATCCTTCAAGGACGACTGGCCCAAGCCCGAGGCGATCGTGGCGATCACCCCGTTCGAGGGCCTGCTCGGCTTCCGCGATCCGCTGGAGACCGCGGGGCTGTTCGAGGCCCTCGGCGTCGCCGACGAACTGGCCTCGGTGATCGGCCCACTGCGCGACCGCAGCGCAGCCCCTGCGTTGCAGGAGGTGTTCCTCGACGTGCTGTCGCTCGACGAGCGGCGCCATCTGGTCGACGTGGTGCTCGCCGCCGCGGTGAACCTGCTCGAGGCACCGGGTGAGCTGGGCACGTTCGCCCGGACCGCCGTCGAACTCGACGAACACTTCCCCGGCGACCCCGGCATCCTCGCCGCCCTGCTGATGAACCGCTTCAAGCTGCAGCCCGGGGAGGCCGTCATGCTGGAGGCTGGCGTCATGCACGCCTACCTGCGCGGCGTCGGCGTGGAGATCATGGCCAACTCGGACAACGTGATGCGCGGCGGACTCACGCAGAAGCACATCGACGTGGACGGCCTGCTGCAGGTGGTCCGCTTCGACCCGCTCACTCCGCGGGTGCTGCTGGCCGAGGGATCCGACGGCGTCTACGTCTACCCCACCGCTTTCCCCGAGTTCGAGCTGTGGCTGGTCGCCCCCGTGGACGACACCCACCTGCCGGTGCCCCGCACGGATTGCGGCCGCATCGCGGTGGCCACGCAGGGCGAGTTCGTCCTGACCGGGGACCAGGGCGAGTTGAGGCTCGCGTCGGGCGATTCCGCCTTCATCGAGGCGGACGAGCACGTCAACGTGAGGGGCGAGGGGCAGCTGTTCGTCGCCGCCTCCGGCGCCTGATTTTCCCATTCCGGGCCCACTGTTGGCACAATGGGCGCCACGCCTCCTTAGCTCAGCGGCCAGAGCATCCGCCTTGTAAGCGGAGGGTCGTGGGTTCGACTCCCACAGGAGGCTCTCACGCTCCCCGAGCCAGCCGCGTGCGAACTCGCGAGCACCGCGGCTGGTCGAAGGGCCCGCCGAACCTTCCCAGCAGAGAGAGACCCATGCCTGAAGCCAGCAAGTGGACGCAGATGATCGCGGCAGACCCGGACCACACGCGCCGCTACATCCAGCGCTTCAAGACGATGGAGGCGCAGGGCCATGACCTGGCCGGCGAAGTCCGCACCGTCGACGCCATGGTGGGGCGCAACGCCCGCATCCTCGACGCGGGCTGCGGCCCGGGCCGCGTGGGTGGCAGGCTGCACGCGTTGGGCCACACCGTCGTCGGGATCGACGTGGACCCCGGCCTGATCGCCGCCGCCGGGGAGGACTGGCCCGGCCCCACCTGGGTGACCGGCGACCTCGCTGAGATGGATCTGCCCGCGCAGGGCATCGAGGCCAACTTCGACGTGATCGTCGCCGCCGGCAACGTGGTGGGTTTCCTGGCGCCGTCGACGCGGGTCGACGTGCTGCGTCGCTTCGCCACCCACCTGGCCGACGACGGGCGGGCCATCATCGGCTTCGGCGCCGGCCGCGGTTACGACTTCCGCGACTTCCTCACCGACTGCGCCGAGGCCGGCCTCGAGCTGCAGGTGCCACTCTCGACCTGGGACCTGCGCCCGTTCACCGAGGACTCCAACTTCATGGTCGCCATCCTCGGCAAAGCCTCCTGAGCCACAAGCCACAAGGAGCGGCCGGGGTCGGGGGTACGCAAGTGCTTCTCCGGCACCGACCCTCACCCAGGCACCTGTTGCCCGACTGCGACGACCACCCAACACGCACCCCGACACCGGACGCTCCGGAAACCACGCCGACAACGGTTTCTACACCGAGCCCCGCAAGCAGAAGCGCTCAAGCCGAGGGTGGGGGATGAAGGGCGCGAGTTTCGAGGCCACGCCGGGACGTGGCAGCCGAACGTCGCGAGCCATGCGCACGGGCAACACTCGCGTCCTTCTTCCCCCCAGCCTCGGCGGAACATCCCCGCAGTGGATCAGGCACTGGACACGCCTGGCGGTTTCGACACCGCTCGTAGAACTCGCGGGCTCAACCAGCGCGGCTCAGGCCTCGGCTGCTTCCTTCGCCTTCTTCCGCTGCGCCAGGTAGGTGGAGACGAAGATGAACACGATCAGCCCCAACGCCACCCACATCGCGATGCGCGCGTAGGCCTCCAGCACCCCGACGATGGGCTCACCGAAGCGCCAGCCCAGCCAGAAGTACAACACCAGCCACAGCGTCGAGGCGATGTAGTCGTAGATCAGGAAGCGCTTGATGCTCATGTTGGTGGCGCCCGAGATGACGAAGACCACCTGCATCAGCGGCAGCGGGATGGGCACATAGGCCACCAGGAAGCCCAGGGGCCCCAACTTCTCCGCCCAGCGCTCGGCGCGGGCGTAGTTCCTGGCCGCCCGCTTCGACTGGCCGGCCCACAGCTCGATCATGCCGCGACCCCAGAGCTTGCCGGCCCACCAGTAGACCCAGTCGAACTTGAGGCTGAGGAGGGAGGCGACGACCAGCACCACGGGCCAGTACGACAACAGACCCTGTGAGGCGAACGCGCCGCTGGAGGCGACCGCGGTGCGACCGCCCGTGGCCATGGCCAGGACCGCAATCGCATCCGCGCCGGCGCCGAGTGCCCAGGCGCGCATGGGAATCAGCACCAGAGAGAAGATCCCGATGAAACCGAACCATGCCAGGCACCAGTAATCAGCCTTGCCGGGTTCCTTCTTCCAGGGCATGCCCTCGGATTCCCACCACTGTTCCTCGGGCTGGTCCCCGGCCTCGGCGCCCTCGGCATCGGCGTCAGGTACAGCGGGGTCTGTGGGCTCCAGGGAGGGCCTTGGCTCGTCGGTCACGGGTGAATGCTACGTCACAAGGACCTCACCCCTGTCTCGACCATTGATTGAACCCCGGAGTGGACGTGGAAGCTGAGAGGTGTAAAGTCACCTCGTAGGAAAACCTAATTTCATAGGGTTCCAATCCACAACGGATCGTCGGGCACGTACCTGCCCGTGGAAAGGACAAGTGGCATGGCCACCGTTAGCTACCGGGATGCTTCCCGTGTTTACCCCGGCTCAGATCGCGCAGCCGTCAACAAGCTGAACCTCGAAATCGAGGACGGCGAATTCATGGTCCTCGTCGGCCCCTCGGGGTGTGGCAAGTCGACCTCCCTGCGTATGCTCGCTGGCCTCGAAGAGGTCAACTCCGGCGCCATCTACATCGGCGACCGCGACGTGACGGACCTCCCCCCGAAGGACCGGGACATCGCCATGGTCTTCCAGAACTACGCCCTGTACCCCCACATGACCGTGGCGGACAACATGGGCTTCGCTCTGAAGATGCAGAACGTCCCCAAGGAAGAGCGCCAGAAGCGCGTCAAGGAAGCCGCCCACCTGCTGGGCCTCGAGGACTTCCTGGCCCGCAAGCCGAAGGCTCTCTCCGGTGGTCAGCGTCAGCGCGTCGCCATGGGCCGCGCTATCGTGCGTAACCCGCAGGTGTTCCTCATGGATGAGCCGCTGTCGAACCTCGACGCCAAGCTCCGCGTCCAGACCCGCACGCAGATCGCCGCTCTGCAGCAGCGTCTCGGCGTCACCACCGTCTACGTCACGCACGACCAGGTCGAGGCCATGACGATGGGTGACCGCGTTGCTGTCATGAAGGACGGCATCCTGCAGCAGGTCGATTCCCCGCTGGCCCTGTACGACACGCCGAACAACCTGTTCGTCGCCGGCTTCATCGGCTCCCCCGCCATGAACCTGTTCTCCGGCAAGCGCGTCGAGAACGGCGTCCAGGTGGGCGACCACGTCGTCCCGGTTCCCCGTGAGGTGCTCGCCCGCGCTGAGGGCGAAGAGACCCTCACCGTCGGCATCCGCCCCGAGGCCTTCCGCGTCGGCGAGACCGGCATCGGTCTCGACATCGCCGTGGTCGAAGAGCTCGGCGCTGACTCCTACCTGTACGGCACGCTCGCTGGCCTGCCGGACGATGAGATCGTCGGCGCCCAGCAGTTCGTCGCCCGTGTCGGCGCCCGCACCGCTCCGGAGAAGGGCCAGGTTGTCCGCCTGACCACGGATCCGGATCACGTCCACGTGTTCAGCAACCAGACCGAAGAGCGCATCTCCTGATCGCCTGACAGTCGTTTCGGAGGGGTCCCGGTTCGCCGGGGCCCCTCCGTCGTTTCTGCTCCCCCAGCAGCGAACGCCTGTGGGCAGCGCCGCCCGGCACATCCGGGCCGCACTATGTTGGAGGGCGCCTGCGAGTAAAGGATGTGCCCATGACTGACTTCTCCCCCTGGACCGACGCGGTACGCACCGGCCTGGCCGCAGACCCCACCTATGGGGCGGTGGTGCCGCCGCTGTACCTGTCGTCGAACTACACGTTCGAGGGCGTCGGCCAGGCCCGCGAGTACGACTACTCCCGCTCCGGCAACCCCACCCGTGACCTGCTGGGCGAGGCGCTGGCCACCCTCGAGGGCGGTGCCGGGGCGACGGCGGTGGCCACGGGGTTGGCCGGGATCACCCTGGTTGCGGAGGCGTTCGTGCCGGCCGGGGGCCGCGTCGTCGCGCAGCACGATGCCTACGGCGGCACCTGGCGGCTGTTCACCTTCCTGGCGGAGCAGGGTCGCTTCGCGGTGGATTTCGTGGACTTCAACGACGACGCCGCGCTCACCGAGGCACTCGGGCGTGGGCCGGCGGTGGTGTGGGCCGAGACGCCGTCGAATCCGCTGTTGCGCATCACCGACATCAGGAAGACGGCGGAGGCCGCCCATGCTGCCGGCGCGCTGCTCGTGGTGGACAACACGTTCCTGTCGCCCCTGTTGCAGCGCCCGCTCGAGCACGGCGCGGATCTGGTGCTGCACTCCACCACCAAGTTCGTCAACGGCCATTCCGACGTGGTGGGCGGCGCGGTGGTCGCCCGCACCCAGGAGCACCACGAGAAGCTGCGGCTCTGGGCCAACGCGCTGGGCCTGACCGGCAGCCCGTTCGACGCGTTCCTTACCCTGCGCGGCCTCCGCACTCTGGACGCCCGCCTGCGTGTGCACGCTGAGAACACGGCCGCGCTCGTATCGGTGCTGCAGGACCACCCGGCCGTCGGCACGCTGTACTGGCCCGGTCTGGCGTCGCACCCCGGCCACGAGTTGGCCGCCCGCCAGCAGAGCGGCTTCGGGTCGTTGTTGAGCATCGATCTAGCCGGTGGCCGCGCCGCGGCGGAGCGCTTCCTCGACGGGTTGGAGATCTTCCACCTCGCGGAGTCGCTGGGCGGGGTGGAATCCCTGGTGTGCCACCCGGCGTCCATGACGCATGCCGGCATGACGGAGGAGGCCCGCGCCACCGCGGGCATCTCCGATGGGCTGTTGCGGCTGAGCGTCGGCATCGAGGGCCGCGACGACCTGGTCGCGGTGACCTCCCGGGCGCTGGAGCGGGCCTCGTGATCAGCCTCACGCTCGCCCTGGCCCTCCGCGACGCCGGCCTGGAGTGGAGCCCCCGGCCCGGAGACAGGTTCGTCGTCACCCGCACCGAGATGATCGACGACGTGTTCTACCTGGCGGACATGGTCATCGAGGCCCGCCAGTTGGAGAGCGGCACGATCTTCGCGTTCAACGGCACCACCGAGTGGGCGCTGGATTCCGTCACGCAGGAGGCGACGGTGTGGTTGCCGGACGAGGGCCAACTGCGGGCGGCGCTCGGGGATCGCTTCGTGTCGCTGACGTGCGAGGGCCGCGAGGTCGTCGTGGAACTCGATGACGGCACCGTCCACCGCGACGAGGACGCAGAGAACGCCTACGCCGCTGCCCTCCTCCTGGTCCTCAACTCTGGGCACGCCCTCGGCGTTACCCAAGCGTGAAGGAGTGGCCGGGGTCGCGCGTACGCAAGTGCTTCTCCGGCGCCGAACCCCACCCAGGTCCCTCAACCAGCATCGGGCGGTAGGCTGGGGGGCGTGCCCAGATTCCTCGCTGCCAAGCCTGACGCCGATCTGCTTCGGCTGCCCTGGCAGGTGCCGCTGGCCGACTGGCCCACGCAGCACCTCGTCGCGCTGCCCCGCGGTATTTCGCGGCACGTGGTGCGGTTCCTGCAGGTGGGTGAGGAGATTTTCGCGGCCAAGGAGATCCTCGAAGAGGTGGCGGTGCAGGAGTACCGCCTGCTGACTGAGCTCAAGCGGCTGGGTGTGCCCTCCGTCGAACCGGTGGGTGTGGTGCTGGGCCGCACGGATGCCAACGGCGAACACCTCGACCCCATCCTCCTCACGAGGCATCTACCGTTCTCGCTGCCGTACCGCGCGCTGTTCTACCACGGCGTCAAGCACGAGACGGTCAACCGGCTGCTCGATGCCATGGTGGTGCTGTTCGCCCGCCTGCACCTCACAGGTTTCTACTGGGGCGACGTGTCGCTGTCGAACATCCTGTTCCGCCGCGACGCCGGCGAGTTCGCGGCCTACCTCGTCGACGCCGAGACCGGCGAAATCCACGACAGCCTGACGGATGGGCAGCGCGCCCACGATCTGCAGATCGCGCGCACCAACCTGTTCGGTGAGTTCCTCGATCTGGAGGCGGGCGGCATCCTGGACCCGTCGCTGGATCCGGAGTGGCTGGTCAACACCATCGAGGACCGCTACCACCAGCTGTGGGCGGAACTGACCGGCGTCGAGGAGTTCGACGAGTCTGAGATGTACCGGCTCGAGGGGCGGGTGCGGAGGCTCAACGCGTTGGGCTTCGACGTGGCTGAGATCGACGTGGACGCCTCGCCGGACGGCAGCACCATCCGCATGCAGCCGAAGGTGGTGGAGGCCGGTCACCACACGCGTCGGCTCATGCGCCTCACCGGGCTCGACGCCGAGGAGCATCAGGCCCGCCGGCTGCTCAACGACATGGACACGTTTCGCGCCAAATGGGCGCCCCACATGCCGGAATCGGTGGCGGCGCACAAGTGGCTCGTCGAGGTTTTCGAGCCCGCCGTCAACCGCATCCCGGCGGATCTGCGCAGCAAGCGCGACGCCGCCCAGTTCTTCCACGAGGTGCTGGACTACCGCTGGTACCAGTCGCAACGGGAGAACCGCGAGGTGCCCACGGAGGACGCCGCGGCCGGCTACATCCACGAGATCCTCACCACGCTGCCCGACGAGCAGTTGGGCAACATCCAAGCCATCAACGGCGAGTTGGCCAACAAGTACGACCCGTCGCAGGGCTACGTCGACGAGAACGAGGAGAAGCCGTACGACCCGTGGGAGGACGGCGCCAACGATCCTGATCTCGAGGTGCCGATGGGCTTCGACATCAACGCGCTGCGCGCGAAGGCCGCCAAGAAGAACCAGTAGCGCTGTCGGCTAGCGTTTGCGGGCATACAGATGCTCGATGACACCGAGGTGTCGCCTCCCGGAATCGACGATCTGGACGCCCATGCGCTCCAGCTTCGGCAACGGACGGCGGGTCCAGTGCTCGCCGCTCGTGCGGCTGGTCACGGCCTCGGCCACGAACTGCAGCCCGTGGATGAAGGGGTTGGTCGACACCACATGGTCGGCCAGGAGGATCCGTCCGTTGGGGCGCACCACGCGGATGATCTCGGCCAGCACCCTCTCGACGTCGCGGACACCGCACAGAGCGAAGGTCGACACGACAGAGTCGAAGGTGTCGTCCCCGAACGGCAGGTCCCCGGCGTCACCTTCCACCCATGTAGCTGAGCGGCCGGCCTGCTCCGCTCTGCGGCGTGCCTCGTCGAGCATCGGGACGCTGAGGTCCAGCCCGGTCAGCCGCACATCCCGGGTGTAGTGCGGCAGGTTGAGGCCGGTGCCGACGGCTACCTCGAGCACCTCCCCGACGGCGCGCTCGCCGATCCACCGGCGGCTCGCAGCCAGGAACCGTTTCTCCATGGGGGCAATCATCTGGTCGTAGCGCGCGGCCATCCTGTCCCAGAGTTGGCGTTGGCGCTCCTCGGCGTTGCCCATGATGGGGGTCAGCAGACGTCGGGGCCGCAGGCGTCGCCGGCCCCGCCGTCGACCGTGATGAGGCCCGGAGTCTGCTCCGAGGCGACGGTCTGCAGCACCTGGGCGAACACCTCGGGCGGCTGCGCGCCGGAGACGCCGTACTTGTTCTCGAAGACGAAGAACGGCACGCCCTGCACGCCGATCTGGCGGCCGAGGGCGACGTCGGCGTCGATGGCGCGGTCGAGTTCCTCGGAGTCGACAGCCTCGCGGGCCTCGGACTGGTCGAGCCCGGCCTCCGCGGCCAGGCGGGTCAGCACCTCAACGTCGCCGATGTCCTCGCCGGCCTCGAAGTGTGCGGCCAGCAGGGCGTCCTTGAGCGTGTCGGTGCGGCTGCCACCATCCGCGGCGTCGGCGACCTTGGCGGCCTGCAGCACGCGGTGTGCCCTACGGGAGTTGGCCACGACGAGGGCATCGAAGTCGTAGGTGAGGTCCTCCCCCGCCGCCTGGGCCTTGACGTGCTCCAGCATCTGGGCCACCTGCTCACGCGGCATGCCCTTGGCCTCGACGAGGTAGTCCACCTCGGAGCGGCCGTCGTGCTGCGGGAGCGTGGGGTCAAGCTGGTAGGACCGCCAGGTGACCTTGACCTGGTCGCGCTGGGGGAAGTCCTCGAGGGCCTTCTCGAAGCGCCGCTTGCCGATGTAGCACCAGGGGCAGGCGATGTCGGACCAGATCGATACATCAATACTCACGTCTCAACCGTACCCGCGATGCGAGCCCCGTCGCTGTCGGATGCGGAGGCAGGCGTCAAGGTGTGGCCGGGGGATGAAGGACGCTCGAAGAGGCCTTCTTCTCCCTCACCGCCTGACATCCGTGAGCAATTGGATGGGGTCACGGCGCGACACGCCGGGAAAAACGCCGTCCGAAGCCCGTGACCCCATCCAATTGCTCATCGCCACCAACCCCAACCCCCGGAGCAACGCCGTCAGCTTCGTCCCCGCGCTGGCTGAGCGCAAGCACTGGCTGGACCTGGACCTGGACCAGGCCCTCATCCCCATCCTCGACGGCGCCGCCACCAGCGCCCACTGGGGCTACCTCCTGGCAGCCGCGTCGATCTGGGTGCTGCTGCCGCTGGCCGCTGGCGTCGCCCGCGTGCTCCGGGCCGAAGTCAAGTAAACTGCCCTGTTGTGACCCTCAAGCTGTATGACACCGCCTCACGGACCGTGCGCGAGTTCGTGCCCCTCGTCGACGGCAAGGTCTCCATCTACCACTGCGGCCTCACCGTGCAGGCGTCGCCGCACCTGGGCCACATCCGCAAGGAGGTCGTCTTCGACGTCCTGCGCCGCTGGTTGGAGCACCAGGGCTACGACGTCACCGTGGTGGCCAACGTCACGGACATCGACGACAAGATCCTCACCAAATCCGCCGAGGAGGGCGTGGAGTGGTGGGCCCACGCCTACCACTTCGAGCGCGAACTCCACGAGGCCTACGCCTCCCTCGGCTGCAAGCCCCCCACCTACGAGCCCCGCGCCACCGGACACATCCCGGAGATGCTGGAACTCATCGCCGAACTGATCGACAAGGGTCACGCCTACCCCGCCGAGGACGGTTCGGGCGACGTGTACTTCGACGTCACGAGCTGGCCCCGCTACGGCGAGCTGTCGGGCCAGAAGGTCGACGAGATGGAGGCCGCCACCGACGCGGATCCGCGCGGCAAGCGCGACCCTCGGGATTTCGCCCTCTGGAAGGGCCACAAGGCCGACGAGCCTGCCACGGCGAGCTGGCCGTCGCCGTGGGGACGGGGGCGGCCCGGCTGGCACATCGAGTGCTCGGCCATGGCCGGCAAATACCTGGGCAGCACGTTCGACATCCACGGCGGCGGCATCGACCTGCGCTTCCCGCACCACGAGAACGAGCTGGCCCAGTCCGCCGCCGCCGGCCACGGGTTCGCGCGCTACTGGCTGCACAACGCCTGGGTGACGATGGCCGGCGAGAAGATGAGCAAGTCGCTCGGCAACACCGCGCAGGTCTCCGAGGTCACCAAGACCTACAACCCGCGCGCCGTGCGCTTCTTCCTCCTCGCGCCGCACTACCGCTCCACCATCGAGTTCTCCCCCGCCGACGACGGCACCCGCGGCTCACTCGCCGAGGCGGAGAAGGCCATCGCGCGCATCGACTCCTTCATCGAGCGCGCCAGGCCCTTCGTCGACGCCGGACGGTTCGCCAACGCCCCGCTACAGGTGTCCCAGTACGAGGCGTTCGACACCGCCATGAACGACGACCTCGGCACCCCCGCCGCGACCGCCGCCCTCTTCGACGCCATCCGCGTGGGCAACCAGGCCATCGCCGACGGCGACCGGGAGAAGGTGCTCGCCTACGCCTCCGTCGTCGACTCGATGCTCAACGTCTTCGGCATCCACCCCGATGCGCCCGAGTGGGCCGGGCAGCAGGCCGACGACGACCTCACCCCCGTCGTTGACGGCCTGGTCGCCGCGCTCCTCGAGCAGCGGGCGCAGGCCCGTGCCAACAAGGACTGGGCCACGGCGGACAGCATCCGCGACACCCTCGCCGACGCAGGCCTCACCATCATCGACACCCCGGCGGGCCCCAAGTGGAGCCTCAGCTGAACCGGCTCAAATCCAGATTTGGGCACTCCCAGGCACCATAACTAAGGACACACGACATGCCAGGAAACTCCTCGCGCCGCGGCGCGACCCGCAAGGGCAAGAACAAGGCCGCCGGCTCCGGCGGCCGCATCCGGCGTTCCCTCGAGGGACGCGGACCCACCCCCAAGGCCGAGGATCGCACATACCACAAGGCGTACAAGGCCAAGCAGGCCGCGCAACGTCGTCCGCAGCAGAAGAAGCCCCGCCAGAAGCCGGCCGGCGCCGACTGGGTGGTGGGCCGCAACCCCGTCTACGAGGCGCTCCTGGCCGGCATGCCCGTCAAGCAGGCCTACGTGGCCGAAGGCGCCGAGCGCGACGACAGGCTGCGCGATATTCTGAAGTTCGCCGCAGACCGCGGGCTGCCGATGCTGCAGGTCACCCGCGCCGAACTCGACCGGGTCACTGGTGGGCTCGTGCACCAGAGCGTGGCCCTGCAACTGCCCGCCTACGAGTACGCGGACCCGCAGGACCTCATTGCCGACGCCTTCGACACCGACGGCATCATCGTCGCCCTCGATGGGATCACCGATCCACGCAACCTGGGCGCGATCGTCCGCTCGGCCGCCGCGTTCGGCGCCACCGGCGTGGTCATCCCCTCGCGCCGCTCGGCCTCGATGACCGCCGCGGCGTGGAAGACGTCGGCGGGCGCCGCCGCCCGGCTGCCCATCGCGATGGCCACCAACCTGAACCGCACGCTGGAGCAGGCCACCAAGGCGGGCTTCACCATCATCGGCCTGGCCGGGGAGGGCGACGTGCCGGTCTCCGGCGCCGCCGGCCTGGACGGCCCGCTGGTGATCGTGGTGGGTTCCGAGGATGAGGGCCTGGCCCGGCTGGTGCGGGAGCACTGCGACCAGTTGGTCTCGATCCCGATCGCCAGCGACGTGGAGTCGCTCAACGCGTCCGTGGCGGCGTCCGTGGCCCTCTACGAGGTTTCGCAGCAGCGCGCCGCGCTCACGTCTCCTGCGCAGTGAACTGCACCGCGAACTCGAGCGGCGGGGCCTGATCGGTCAACACGGCAGGCACCGCCGTTCCGCCGGTGTAGAGCGCCTGGAGGTTGCCCACGGGCTGGAACCGCATGGCGCCGGCCTCGGGGCCACCGACGGCGAAGGTCACGTCGAGGCGTTGCTGCAGCAGGTCGACGTCCTCCACCGTCAACCGCTCCGGATCGGAGGCCGGGTAGCGCGTGCCCTTCCCGTCCTCGAAGGTGAAGCTCTGTGCCACGTCGAGGTCGTAGTGGAACTTCGTGTCGGCGAAACTCGGGTCGAACGTGAACCGTAGCCGCAGCCATTGCGCGCCCGTCTCGGCCCATCCCAGGCCGGGCAGCCAGGGCGCCAGGATGCTGCCCACCGGGTTGGGCGCCATCGGCACGGTGAGCTGCGTCGCCTCCGCCTCGATCTCCAGGGCCGGATCTGGCTGGCTCACGACCCCACGCGAGAAGATGGCCCGCTCGGGCCCGATCGAGATCTGGTGCCGCTCCCGGAAACCCTGCGTGGCAGCCCACGCCTCGTCGTCGACGGGTGCCTTCCCGATGAGGTCCACCGCCACGGTCCTGTCCTGGTCCGTCACCTCGTAGCGCACCGACTGCCCCGTGGGGACGCACAGCATGACGAGGGTCCAGTCGATGTCGTACTCCCCCTCCTGGCTGACGGTGTGCCGGCCGAACGGTGGGCCCAGCTCGAGGAGCGACTCCCCTACCCGCAGCGAATGCACCAACTGGGTATCGGGATCCGCCTGGAACGAGGGGCGGCCCGCGGCCAGGGTGAAGGCCAGGATCTGGTGCCCCTCCGGCGCCCGCAGCGGGGTGCGGCGGCGCACCTGGACGGCGGTGGCCGCGCCCACCTCCTCGCCGAGGAACAGCTGTTCGATCCGCCCGTCGAAGTAGGGCGTCGAGACCCTCAGGCCGAGGGTGGCGCCCTCGTCGATGGACTTGACGCCCGCGTCGCTGGTCTGGATGAAGAAGTCGTCGCGGAGCTCGACGGCGGGATCTGCGGTGGTTTCTGGCTCAGGCATGGCGGTCACCCAGGTCACCGGCTCGAACGAACAGCCGGTCAGGCCCAGCGTCGCCAGGAGCGCGAGAGCAGAGCGTCTGTCCATGTTCACAGGGGGAAGGCTAACCGATGAGCCGTTCACCGCGCTGCGGTCTAGAGTAGGGCCCACACCCCTGAAACGAGGAGAACTGTGAGCGATCTCGAGTCGATCTCATCGGCCTACCGGACCCTGCTGGGCATGATCGAGGAGGTGGAGCCCCGCATCGCACAGGCGACGCGCCAGGAGCTCACCGATCAGCGCGCGTCGCTGAAGCTCATCGCGTCCGAGAACTACGCCAGCCTGCCGGTGTTGGCCACCATGGGCACCTGGCTGAGCGACAAATACGCCGAGGGCACCGTCGGCCACCGCTTCTACGCCGGCTGCCAGAATGTCGACACCGTCGAATCCGTCGCCGCCGAGCACGCCCGGGAGCTGTTCGGCGCGGAGTACGCCTACGTGCAACCACACTCCGGCATCGACGCCAACCTCACCGCCTACTGGTCCATCCTGGCCCACAAGATCGAGTCCCCCGCCTTGGCGGAGTTCGGGGCCAAGGGCGTGGCGGAGCTCAGCGAGGAGGATTGGGAGACGCTGCGCCGCAGGTTCGGCGACCAGCGCCTGCTGGGCATGTCGCTCGACGCGGGCGGCCACCTCACGCACGGCTTCCGCCCCAACGTCTCCGGCAAGATGTTCCACCAACGCGCCTACGGCACGGATCCCGAGACGCAGCTGCTCGACTACGAGGCCCTGCGCGCGCAGGCCAAGGAGTTCAAGCCCCTCGTGCTCGTGGCGGGCTACTCCGCCTACCCGCGCCGCATCAACTTCGCCAAGATGCGCGACATCGCGGACGAGGTGGGCGCCGTGCTGATGGTCGACATGGCCCACTTCGCTGGCCTGGTGGCCGGCAAGGTGTTCACCGGCGAGGAGGACCCGGTCCCCTACGCCGATGTGGTCACCACCACCACCCACAAGTCGCTGCGCGGCCCCCGCGGCGGCATGGTGCTGTCGACGGCGGAGTACGCCCCGTCGATCGACCGTGGCTGCCCGCTGGTCCTGGGCGGTCCCCTCTCCCATGTGATGGCCGCCAAGGCCGTCGCGTTGGCCGAAGCCCGCACCGCAGAGTTCCGCTCCTACGCGCAGGCTGTGGCCGACAATGCCAAGGCGCTGGCGGAGGGCCTGATGAGCCGCGGCGCCAAGCTGGTCACCGACGGCACCGACAACCACATCGTGCTGCTCGACACGACCAGCTTCGGCCTCACCGGCCGACAGGGCGAGTCCGCTCTCCTGGATGCCGGCATCGTGACCAACCGCAACTCAGTGCCCAACGATCCCAACGGAGCCTGGTACACCTCAGGCGTGCGCCTGGGTACCCCGGCGCTGACGTCGCGCGGGTTCACGACCTCGGATATGGACGCCGTCGCCGAGATGATCACCGGGGTCCTGAAGGCCACCAAACCCACCACCACCAGCAAGGGCGAGCCCTCGAAGGCGAAGTACGAGCTCACCGACGAGGCCCGCAGCAACTCCCTCGCGGAGGCCGAGCGGCTGCTGAACACGCACCCGCTCTACCCGGGCCTCGAAATCTGATCAGTCCTCCTCTACGCAGATGGCCGCGCACCCTGGCGGATGCGCGGCCATCTGCGTACGCGGCTCAGAGGACGGGGATGATGGCCTCGGCCACCGCCTGGACCTCTTCCAACGCGACGTCCTGGCCCTGCACCATGACCCCGCCGTGGTTCTCGCTGTCGAACAGGCACGTGGGGATGGCACCGCTCCAGTTGCCGCACGTACCACGGCCGTCCATGACCGGGGACTGATCCTCGAGAGAGGGCAACAGCAGGTCGGCCGAGCTCCCCGGGGGCATTGTGATGACGCCGACGGTCTCGAGCGTGCTCAGGGTACCGCGCGAGTAGGACCACGTCGGCCCCACCTGCTTCAGGTCAAAATCGAGCACCTTCTCCGGCAGAACGCCGGGCGCGATCACCGCCGCCACTCCGCCTCCCTCTGCGGGAGCGGACCCCACGGGATCCGGGTCAGCGACGGGGATGGTCTCCACGGGCACGGTCTCCACCGGCGTGGTCTGGGCCGGATCCGCGACGGTGGTCTTAGCCGGCGAAGGAGATGTCTGCACCTGGTTGTCGGTGCACCCCGCGGTGACGGCGAGCAGCGCAACGGCACCGACGACTGAACGTACCTTCAGCGAAAACATGGACCAACTCCTGCCTGACGTGGGCGATGCACCCCCAGCGTAGTCGCCGGCCGGATCAGTGCAGGAGGGCGACCGCGACGGCGGCCACGCCTTCGCCCCGTCCGGTGAGCCCCAGCCCGTCCGTCGTGGTGGCCGAGACGGTGACGCTGGCGCCCAGCGCCTCAGACATGACGTCCTGCGCCTCCTCGCGGCGGGCTGCGAACCGCGGCCGGTTGCCGACGATCTGGACGGAGACGTTGCCGATCTCGAGCCCTGCCGCACGGACCCGGCGGGCGGTCTCGGCGAGGAAGGCGACCCCGCTGGCCCCGGCCCACTCCGGCTCGGAGGTGCCGAAGTTGGATCCCATGTCCCCCAGCCCGGCCGCCCCGAACAGCGCGTCGCAGGCCGCGTGGGCGGCCACATCGCCGTCGGAGTGCCCGGCCAGCCCCGCAGGCTCATCGGGGAAATGGAGGCCTGCCACCCACATGGGCACGCCCTCCTCCAGGCGGTGGACGTCTGTGCCGAGGCCGACTCGCATCAGCTCTCCTTCCGGTGCTGCAGGATGGCCCCCGCGAGGATGAGATCCGTCGGTTCCGTGATCTTGAGCGCGTCGCGGTGGCCGGCGACGAGGGTGACGGCCATCCCCGCGAACTCGCAGACGGTGGCGTCATCTGTCACCTCGACGCCCTGCTGCGCGACGGCGGTGTGAGCGTCACGCAGCGCTTGCAGCCTGGCGCCCTGCGGGGTCTGCACCGCGCGCAGGCGGGCCCTGTTGACCACGACGGAGGTGTCGTCATCCACCCTGCGGATGGAGTCGACGACGGGCACCACTGGAATGGCGGCCTCGGCTCCGCCGGCCACGGCGTCTGCGACCGCGCGCACCACTGCGGGCGGGACGAGCGCCCTGGCCGCGTCGTGCACCAGGACGACCGAGTCCGGCGGTGACTGCAGGGCAGCCAACCCGAGGGCCACGGAATCCTGCCGCGTAGCTCCGCCCGGGACGCACCGCACGGGGGCGGCGACTCCCTCGAGCGCCGCATCGAACTCTGCCTCGAAGCCGGCGGGGATGGTCACGACGAGGGCGCTGACCCCGCCGTCGATGAGCGCGTCGACGGCGCGCCGGGCCAGGGGGACGCCCTCGAGGTCGACGAGGGCCTTCGGCACGGGCGCACCCAGCCGGGAACCAGTACCGGCCGCCACCACGACGGCGACGACCGGTATTTCAGTGTATGGGGACACGTTGGTCAGGAGGCGAGCACTTCGTCCAGCAGGGACTCAGCCTTCTCCTCATCGACATCTTCGGCCAGCGCCAGCTCAGCCACGAGGATCGAGCGGGCCTTGGCCAGCATGCGCTTCTCACCGGCGGAGAGGCCCTTGTCGCGGTCACGGCGCCAGAGGTCACGCACCACCTCGGAGACCTTGATCACGTTGCCGGAGTGCAGCTTCTCCATGTTGGCCTTGAAGCGCCGGGACCAGTTGGCCGGCTCCTCGCACTGTTCGGCGCGGAGCACGTCGAACACCTTCTCCAGGCCTTCCTGGTCCACCACGTCGCGCACGCCGACGAGGTCCAGGTTGTCAGACGGGACGCGGATCACCAGATCATTTTGACCGAGGACGCGCAGGACGAGGAACAGCTTGTCCTCACCCTTGATCGTCCGGTTCTCAATGTCCTCGATGACGGCCGTACCATGGTTTGGGTAGACAACCGTCTCACCGATCGAAAAAGTCATATCTTGAAGACCACCTTCCGAACCCAATTCTAGCAGGGCCTTATACACCTCGGACAGGTGCCCATCGCCACGGGGGTCCAGCTAACACGCCGGAACTTCGCACAGGGGCCCGCGAACTGGTTACTATGTGCTCACCCATGCCCCTGACCGGAGGATCCATGAGCAACCCCGTGCGCCGCACCGCGGCCATCATTGCCGCAGCAGCCCTCGCCCTGTCCATGAGCGCCTGCACGCGCGCCGGCTGGCTTCCGGATTCACCTCCCGCGGCCGGCGTCCAGGCCGACGACGGCGGGCTCAAGCTGCGCAACATCGTGGTGGTCTCCGATGATTCCGGGGAGGCGGTGCTGCTGGGCGGCATCCACTCCCGCGACGACGCGGCCGAGGTCACCGGCATCACTGTGGCCGCCGAGGCGGGCTTCGAGAACTACGGCCAGCCCGTCGACCTGGGCTACAGCGAGTCGATCAGCCGCGGCGCCACCATCTACCTCGACGGCTCGGAGACCGCGTTCTCCAACCCCGAACTGCAGCTCGGGCGCCTCGCCGAGGTCAACGTGACGTTCGGCGACGGCACCTCCATGTCGGTCCACACCCCGGTGATGAGCTCGGAGCACGAGGACTTCGCCGAGGCCTACAGCAACGCAGGCTGACCTGCTGGCCGCTCACCCTTCGTACTTGTAGCCCAACCCCCGCACCGTGATCAGCCGCTGCGGCTGGGACGGATCCTTCTCGATCTTGGAACGCAGCCGCTTGATGTGCACGTCCAGGGTCTTGGTGTCGCCCACGTAGTCGCTGCCCCAGATCCGGTCGATCAGCTGGCCGCGGGTCATCACGCGCCCCGCGTTGCGCAGCAGCAACTCGAGGAGCTCGAACTCGCGCAGCGCGAACGGCACGTCCTGCCCGTCGACGGTGACCTGGTGGCGCTCAACGTCGATGCGCACGCCGTCGACCTCCACCACCTCGGGTAGCAGCACCTGGTCCTGCCCGCGGCGCAGCACGGCACGGATCCGGGCCACGAGCTCGCGGTGGCTGAATGGTTTGGTGACGTAGTCGTCGGCGCCGAGTTCAAGACCCACCACCTTGTCCACCTCGGAGTCGCGGGCGGTGACCATGACGATCGCCACGTTGCCGCGGGCGCGCAGCTGCCGGCAGACCTCAACGCCGGGGATGCCGGGCATCATGAGGTCCAGCAGAACCAGATCGGCGCCGTTCTTGTCGAACTCGGCCAGACCCTCCGCGCCGTCCGCGGCGGTCACCACGTCGAAACCCTCCTTACGGAGCATGAAGCTGGTGGCATCGCGGTACGAATCCTCGTCCTCGATGATCAGGATGCGGGTCATGAGTCCTCCTCAAGCGGATCTTGCGGGTCTGGCCCGAGATAGGCCGGAATTCTGAGGGTGAAGGTGGAGCCCTGGCCGGGGCGGGACCACACCCGGATCGAGCCGCCGTGCGCCATGGCGATGTGGCGCACGATGCTCAGGCCCAGGCCGGTGCCGCCGGCGTCCCTGGAGCGGCCGTAGTCCACCCGGTAGAAGCGTTCGAAGATGCGCTCCTGCTCCTCCGGTTTGATGCCAATGCCGTTGTCGGAGACCTTGATCTCGACGAACCGGTCCCCGTCGTCGGTGACCTGCAGGATGCTGAGCGTCACGCGGGCCCGCTCGTCGGAGTAGTTGATGGCGTTCTGCACCAGGTTGCTGATCGCATCGGCCAACTGCCAGCGGTCCCCCACGATGTAGGCGCTGCTGGTGCGGGCGACGATGAGGCTGACCTGGCGCTTCTTGGCGAGCTCCTGCGAGCGGCCAACGGCTTCGGTGACCACCTCGTGCACGTCGATGACCTCGCTGCTGAGCATCGGGTCCTCGGACTGGAGACGGGACAGGTCGATGATCTGGTTGACCAGCTCCGCCAGGCGGGAGCTCTCGTGCTGCAGGCGGCCCGCGAAGCGCTGCACCGCCTCCGGGTCGTCGCTGGCGGCCTCGACGGCCTCTGCCAGCACGCTCAACGCACCGATGGGGGTCTTGAGCTCGTGCGAGATGTTGGCCACGAAGTCACGACGTACCGCATCGACGCGGCGCTGCCGGGATTCGTCCTCCGCCACCACGAGCACCCAGTCGTCGTGGAGGGGGCCGATCCCGACGCTCAGTTCGAGGGGCTCCGCGCCCGGGTGCATCTCCCTGCGGAGGGGGCCGCGATAGACCTCTCCTGCCACGCGCACTTCGCGGATCTTGTCGAGCAGCGTCGCGAAGCCCACGCGGCTACCGCGGGCCAGGTTGAGGACCACGCCGGGCTCGTTGACGTGCAGGATCTCATCGTGGGGGCCCACGAGCAGGGCCCCGGAGTGCAGCAGGTCCAGGGCGCTGCGCAGTTCGTCGCTGATCTCCGCCCTGCCCTGTGCAGCCAGGAGGCGCCGATGGGCCAGGCCCTTGCGCACGAGGTGGATGAAAAGCACCACGACGAGGGCCAGTGCGGCCCCAATGAGGCCCGCGACCGCTGGATGCATGCCTTCATCATATGGGCCCCGACACGTTGCGCTAACCCTCAGGTTCAGCCTCGTTCATGTCGGGCACCAACCCTTCACCGGGAGTTCACCTGGCGTTCAGAGAGGAGACACGCCCCTGTAGGTGGGCCTCATAGCCTCATGCAGGAGTCTCGGCCCAGCTAGACTCGTCATACCCTGATGAAGGAGCCCGTACATGCGCACCAGCTACCACGAGGAACTCAACTCGGTCCTTGACCGCCTCGTCCACATGGCCGATCTCGTCGAAGTGGCCATCCGCGAGAGCTCCGAATCTCTGCTGACCGCGGATCTCGGCCGCGCGGAGGCCGTCATCACCAACGATGCCCAGCTGGACCACATGCACGAGGAACTGGAGTACCAGTGCCTCAGCCTGCTGGCGCTCCAGGCCCCGGTGGCAGGCGAGTTGCGCACCATCGTCTCGGCCATCCGCGTGGTGTTTGAACTGGCACGCATGGGTGACCTCGCCGCGCACATCGCCAAGGTCGCCCGCCTGCGCTACCCCGCGCATGCGCTCCCGCCGCAGTTCGAGGAGAACTTCCGGGAGATGGCCCGCATCGCCGAAGAGGTCATCGACGTGGCCCGCCTGTCGCTCGCGGAGCGCGACGCGAAGGGCGCCAAGACCCTCGCCGCGATCGATGCGAAGATGGACGACCTGCGCCGCGAGCACTTCACCGAGATCTTCCGTGAGGGCGCCGAGATCTCCATCGAGGGCGCCGTCGACGTGGCGCTGCTCGGCCGCTACTTCGAGCGCTTCGCAGACCACGCCGTCGCCGTCGGCCGCCGCGTGATCTACATCATCACCGGCGAGGTGCCCGAGGGCGAGGACTGGCCCAACGCCTGACCCACAGCCCCGGACGCGCCGGCCGCGGTCCTACCTGGGCCGCGGCCGGCGCGTTTCATAACACGACCACGGTGTACCTTCTCGAGGCCCCACGTCTGATGGCGGGCGGACGGATCCGGCCTAACGTCGATGGCAGCCGAACCTAGAAAGGTTGCCATGTTCCGAGTCGTCGTCCGGATCTCCCTGTGCCTCGCCCTCCTGTCTGCATGCGCGCCGGGCCCTGCGACGGTTCCGGCACCGGACACAACCTCCCCCACGCCGGCGCCTCGGGCGACCTCCGGGACGACGACGCCGCCCGCACCTGAGCCCACCACGCTGGCACCCGGCACCAACCACAACAGGGCCGCGACGACGTCGGCGGTCCCGGCGGCGACCGTGCAGAAGTGGTTGACGTCCCCGCCTGAATCCAAGCACGTGTTCCTCACCTTCGATGACGGCCCCAACCACGCCATGACGCCGAAGATCCTGGACGTGCTGAAGGAGGTCGAGGCCCCGGCCACGTTCTTCGTGCTGGGTAAGGAGGTGGAGGCTGCACCCGACGTCCTCAAGCGCGAGGTCGCGGAGGGACACGCCGTCGGGCTGCACAGCTACAGCCACAACTACCGTCGCCTCTACCCACAGCGCAGAGGCGACAAGGACGCCATCCTGGATGAGTTCGACACGTCGCTCGCGGCAGTGCGCCGCGTGCTGGGCGCAGACTTCACCCCCGCCCCGTGGCGCTACCCCGGTGGGCACATGTCATGGAAGGATCTGACGGCGGCAGACGAGGCGCTCGCCTCCCGCGGAGCGCACTGGATCGACTGGAACGCGCTCACGGGAGACGCGGAACCGAAGGAGCGTCGCCCCGCCACGGCCGCGGCGATGGTGGAGATGGCCACCCGCCCGATCCGCGAGGGCTGCCACGCCGTCGTCCTCCTGGCGCACGATGCGCCGGACAAGGCCCTGACGCTCGCGACGCTGCCCGCGGTGGTGGCCGCCTACCGCTCCGCGGGCTACGAGTTCAACGTGATCGGCTAGGCGACTGCCCGCACGGTTCGGCACGCCGGTAGGGTTGGGTCCATGACTGCGAAGCTGATCCTGCTCCGTCACGGCGAGAGCGAATGGAACGCCAAGAACCTGTTCACCGGCTGGGTGGACGTCGACATCAACGAGAAGGGCGTCGCGGAGGGCAAGAAGGCCGCCGAACTGCTCAAGCAGGAAGGCCTCCTTCCTGACATCCTGCACACCTCACTGCTGCGCCGCGCCATCCACACCGCCTACCTGGCGCTGGACGGCTGCGACCGCCACTGGATCCCGGTGAAGCGCCACTGGCGCCTCAACGAGCGCCACTACGGCGCGCTCCAGGGCAAGGACAAGGCGCAGACCCTCGAGCAGTACGGCGAGGAGCAGTTCATGCTCTGGCGCCGCAGCTACGACACCCCTCCCCCGCCGATCGACATCGACGACGAGTTCAGCCAGCACAACGACCCGCGCTACGCGGACATCCCGGAGGCCGAGCGTCCCCGCGCCGAATGCCTCAAGGACGTCGTGGCCCGCATGCTCCCCTACTGGGAGGCCCACGTCGTGCCGGATCTCGCCGAGGGCAGGACCGTCCTGATCACCGCGCACGGCAACTCGCTGCGCGCGTTGGTCAAGCACCTCGACGGCATCTCGGACGAGGACATCGCCGGCCTGAACATCCCCACCGGCATCCCGCTGTTCTACGAACTGGACGAGGACTTCAAGCCGGTCACCCCCGGTGGCCGCTACCTCGACCCGGAGGCCGCCAAGGCATCCATCGAGGCAGTGAAGAACCAGGGCAAGAAGAAGTAGTACACATGACACGCAGCAGGGGCAGGTTCCGCATCGCGGCGCCTGCCCTGCTGTGTGTCGCGCTGCTGTCAACCGCTGGCTGCGACGGGGCAGAAGCCGGCGCCGAGGCGGTGCCGCCCACGACGCAGCCCGCCGTCGCCACGGTCACCGCGACCCCCACGCCCGCCCCCACATCCCCGCCTGAGCCGTCGCCCACGCCCACCACCGCGGCTCCCCCAGCGGAAACCACACCTGAAGTCGCGGCCGAGGGCATCGTGCAGGTGCTGGGCATCATCGACGGCGACACCATCGACGTGGACCTCGACGGCGAGCGCACGCGTGTGCGCGTCATCGGGCTGGACGCCCCTGAACGAGATGAGTGCGGCTACCAGGAGGCAGCCAGCGCCATGCAGTCCCTGGTCCAGTCCCGCGAGGTGCGGCTGGAAGCGGACCCGACGCAGCTCGACGTCGACGTCTACGGCAGAATGCTGCGCCACGTGTTCACGCTCGAGGGGCTCAACGTCGCCGAACAGATCATCGAGCAGGGCTTCGCCGTCGAGTACACCTACGACAAGCCCTACGCCCACGTCGAGGACTTCCTGGCGGCCCAGGCCCGGGCGCAGGAGGCCGGGCTGGGCATCTGGGGCCCGCTCTGTGCCACTCCCCTCGCCGTCGTGGGCGACGCGCCCGCCACCACTGCTGAGGCCGGCGAGGAGTGCGTCATCAAGGGCAACATCAACCGCAGGGGCGAGCGGATCTACCACAAGCCGCATCAGCAGCACTACGACGACACCGTCATCGACACGTTCGAGGGCGAGCGCTGGTTCTGCTCGCCTGAGGAGGCCGAAGCAGCGGGCTGGCGCCCAGCCAAGCGCTGACCCGTATGCCGTTCGGGGCACGTCCGCCGTGGATAAGCTGAACGCATGAAGACTGCTGTTGTCACTGGTGCCAGTTCCGGAATCGGGGCCGCGACCGCGCGGCTGTTGGCGGACCGCGGTTTCCGCGTGATCTGCGCCGCCCGCCGGGCGGACCGCATCGAGGCGTTGGCCGGGGAGATCGGCGGCGTCGCCGTCGCCTGCGACATCACCTCCGCCGACGATGTGGCCCGCCTCGCCGAGTCCGTGGGCGGGCGGCTGGACGTCCTGATCAACAACGCCGGCGGCGCGCTGGGCCTGGAGCCTGTCGCCGAGGCGGATTTCGAGGCCTGGGGCCGGATGATCGCCACCAACACCATCGGCACCGCCCGCGTCACGAAGGCGCTGTTGCCCGCGTTGGTCGCCGCCGAGGGCATCATCGTGGCCGTCACCTCCACCGCCGCCGACGGTGGCTACGAGGGCGGCGCCGGCTACTGCGCCGCGAAGGCCGGCGAGCGCTCGATCGTCCAGTCGCTGCGCCTTGAGCTGTTCGACCAGCCCGTCCGCGTCACCGAGATCGCCCCCGGCATGGTGCACACCGAGGAGTTCTCCCTGACCCGCTTCGGCGGGGACCAGGCGAAGGCGGACAAGGTCTACGACGGCGTCCCAGGCCCGTTGACCGCCGACGACGTGGCCGACACGATCGTCTACATGGCCACCCGCCCGCCGCACGTCAACATCGACCGCGTGACAATCCGCCCGCGCGCCCAGGCCGCGCAGCACAAGGTACACCGCCCCGGCCCCTGAGCGCCGCGCCCCGCGCGGCGCTCAGGGACCAGCTACCGCTTCTCGAAGCCTCCGAACATTACGCTGTAGGCCCCGAGTGATCACTCGTCGTCGCCGTTACCGAGCGGGCCGTCCTGCTTGTCCAGGCCGGTGTGCTTGACGGCGCCGCCCCGCTTGGCGAGGGGGCGACGGCGCATCAGCCTGCCGAGCCAGCCCGTGCCCTCCACGCGCAGTTCCCTGCCCTGGGGCAGTTCGACGGAGGCACGGTCTGTGCCCTCCTCCTCCTCGCGCCGTGCGGTGCGGCGGCTGACCAGGGCGCGGAAGAAGGCCGCGTGCTTTTCGCCCTCGTAGGCGATGCTGTGGCCGTCGTCCGTGGCCCAGTTGATGTCTTCGGCCCGCCTGTCCCCCGTCCGCAGGTCTATGAGGTCGCCCAGGTAGCGCAGCACCACCGCGATCGAGGCGGCGATCGGCACGGCCAGGAACGCGCCCACGATGTTGCCCCACACGCCGCCGAGCAGCACGGCCAGCAGGACGACGACGGGGTGCAGCTGCATGACGCGGGACTGCAACAGCGGCTGGAGGATGTTGCCCTCCAGCTGCTGCACCGCGAGGATCAGCAGCAGCGTGAACAGGGCGGTGTAGGGGCCGTTGGAGACCAGCGCCACGAGCACAGCGAGGGCGCCGGCGGTGAACGCACCCACCATGGGGATGAAGCCGGCGATGAACGTGATCACGGCCAGCGGGAAGGCCAGCGGCACACCCAGCAGCACCAGGCCCAGGCCGATGAACACCGCGTCCACCAGGCTGACGATGGCCTGGGTGCGGATGTAGCCGGAGATGGTGTTCCACAGGCGGGTGAGCAGTTCCGTGGCGTGGAAGCCCGCCTTGCGCCCCACCAGGCGGCGAGTGAAGGGGAGGAAGTTGTGCCCGTCCTTCAGGAAGAAGAACGTCAGCACGAGCGTCAGCAGGAGCGTGACGAAGCCGCTGCCGATGGAGCCGCCCACGCTGAGCGCCTGGGACGCGAGTTCGCCGCTGCGGTCCTGCAGCCAGGCGAGACCCTGGTCCACCCAGGTGTTGAGTTGCTCGTCGCGGATGTTCAGCGGTGGCCCGGCCACCCACTCCTGCAGCTTCTCCAGGCCTTGGATCGCCTGGTTGGAGAGCGTGGTCCACTGATCGCGGATGCTCGGCGCGATCAGCCAGATCAGCCCTGCAAGCACACCGAAGCCGGCCAGCAGCGAGACCGCGGCGCCGAGCACGTACGGCACACCGATCTTCTTCAACGCGTTGGTCACCGGCCACAGGACCGAGGCGAACAGCAGCGCGAGGAGCACCGGAAGGATCCCGGTCCAGAACTTCGTGGCCACCCAGCCGAGGACCAGGAAGGCCACCGCCATCAGGATGAAGCGCCCGGCCCATGCCGCCACCCAGCGGCCGCCGGCACCGATCACATCTGCCCGGTCCACCGGATCTGTCGGGTCCGGGGAGGGAAGGGCGACGAGGGTGTCCTCGTTGAACGGCAGATTCTCTACCGGCTTGATCTCGTCGTACCCGGTGGGGGTGTCGTCGCTCACGCGGCCTCCTCATCGATTCCGGTCCAGACTACCGCCCGTTGGGAAGCGGTCAGGGCACCCGAAGGGCCTATTCTTACCGCATGGCAATCAGACGTCGCACTCTCATGGCGGGGATCGGCGCCGCACTGGCCGCCAGTGCCTGCACGCCGGGGGTCCAACCACTGCCCGGGTTCGGTGCCAAGCTCTGCGCCCCACCGCCGCCTCCCCCGGACGATGTCGTCTACGACGTGCCCCAGCCCGCACTGAACGAGCCCATTGGTCGCGACACCCTGTGCGTCTCCGCCGACGGCTCCAGGCTGGCCGCCCTCCACGGGCACCAGGTGATCGTCTGGGACACTTCCGATGGCCGGATCGTCGAGCGCATCGGAAAGCCCGGCGGACCCAACGGCCCGTACCTCGCCGCCAATGCCGATTTCTCGCAGTTCGTGCTCAACAAGGGCGGCCCCGGGCTCGTCGACGCCGCCACCGGCACCTTCAAGGCACTCGAGACCCAACTGGATCTGGGGGACCACACGCTGGTGGATACCCGCTTCTCCCATGACGGCGGGAGCGTGGCGTTGCTGTCGGCCACCGGCAACGTGGAGTTGAAGACAGTCAGTGACGGCAGCACCAGCGTTGTGCTGCCGGCATGCACCACATCTGCGACGACGGTGCGGTTCGGACGACGGGACCGGTTGATCGCGGTGGGCTCCTTCGATCAGCCTGCCCAGATCTGGGACACCACCACCCAGAAGTTGGTAGCCACCCTCGGCGGCGATCAGCACGGCTCCGAACAACTGGCATGGAGCCATGACGGCTCACGCCTGGCCATCACCGCGACGGCGTGGAACACGGATGCGACGTGGCACACCGCCGCCTATGACACCGCACAGTGGAAGAAGATCCACGAGAGCAGCAGTTCCTCCTCAACGCTGGACTTCGCGCCCGATGCGATGCTCCTGCTGACGAGCGGCGGCAACGGGGCCGTCGAGGTGTGGGACCTGGAGAGAGATCCACGGGAGTTGGTGCTCGACCACGCAGTGGGCAACCTCGTGGCGGGGCCGGGTGGGCGGGCGTACGCCACCGACAGAGAACACGTCACCTCGATCGATCTCGAAACCTACGAACCCCTGACCAGTTTCGAGATCCCGGAATGGGACTGCAGCACCATCGACTCGAAACCTACGAACCCCTGACCAGTTTCGAGATCCCGGAATGGGACTGCAGCACCATCGACCACGCCGAGACCTACACCGAGTGCCAGTGACGACAGTTGGGCGCCCCACCACTGGTGGGACGCCCAACTGCTGTGTGCGGATTCAGAGTTCGATGAGAGCCTGGCCGCCCTGCACCGCGTCGCCGGGGGCGACGAGGATGGTGGCGACCTTGCCGGCTGCGGGGGCCGTGATCTCGGTCTCCATCTTCATGGCCTCGAGGACCAGCAGCACCTGGCCGGACTCGATCTCGTCGCCTTCGGCCACGAGGATGCGCGCCACGGAACCCGCGAGCGGGGCCACGACGGCGTTCGAGCTGACAGCGCTGACCGAGGCCTTCGTCGGGATGGGGTTGGAGCCTCCGTTGACGCCGATCACGATCGGGCCAAGTCCTTGACGCTCCTCCTCCTCAACCTCGACATCGATTTCATACTCCGTCTGGTTGACGGTCACCTTGAGCTTCATAGGGGTTTGTCTCCTTAGCGGACGTGAGGGACGGAGCGGTCATGGACGCGCTGACGGGAGGCCGCGGCCCAACGGGTCTGGGAGCCGTAGCGGATGGCGCGCACCTTGGCCTTGTGGCCGAAGTACGCCGCCACCGCAGCGCCGATGGCGATGAGGTCCGCCTCGGGGATCTCCTTGGCGGCCTGCAGGTCTGCGACCTGCGCCTCCAAGTCCTGGATCCTCTCGGTGAGCTGCGAGATGAGGCTCTGCAACTCCTGTAGCTGAGTGTCTTCCATGATGATTCCGATCAGGCCGGGCCGAGGCCGTGCTTCTTGGCCGGGCGGATCTCACGCTTACCCACGAGCAGTTCGAGGGCCATGGCGATCTCAGCGCGGGTGTCCGCCGGGTCGATGATGTCGTCGACCAGGCCGCGGCTGGCGGCCATGTACGGCGTCGAGAACGTCTCGCGGTACTCCTCCACCAGTTCAGCGCGGCGTGCGTCCTGGTCTTCCGCTGCGGCGATCTCGCGGCGGAACACGACGTTGGCCGCGCCCTCCGCACCCATCACGGCGATCTCAGCCGTGGGCCAGGCGAACACCTTGTCTGCACCCAGGTCCTTCGAGCACATCGCCAGGTAGGCGCCGCCGTAGGCCTTGCGGAGCACCACGGTGATCTTCGGGACGGTGGCCGCGGAGTAGGCGTAGAGCATCTTCGCGCCGTGGCGGATGATGCCGCCGTGCTCCTGGGCGACGCCGGGCAGGAAGCCGGGCACGTCGACGAGGTTGACCACGGGGATGTTGAACGCGTTGCAGAAGCGGATGAACTTCGACGCCTTGTCCGAGGAGTCGATGTCGAGCACGCCGGACATGACGCTGGGCTGGTTGGCGATGATGCCGATGGTGCGGCCCACGATGCGGCCGAAGCCGATCACAATGTTGCGGGCCCAGCCGGCCTGCACCTCGAGGAAGTCCGCGTGGTCGACGATCTCGGCGATCACGTCGCGGATGTCGTAGCCCTTGTTGGACTCCACGGGGATGATGTCGCGCAGCTTCTCGTTGGGCTCCACCACGTCGTCGGGATCGACGATGGGGGCGTCCTCGGTGTTGTTCTGCGGCAGGAAGCTCAGCAGCTTCTTGGCGATCAGGATGGCCTGCTCGTCGTCATCCGCCACGAAGTGCACCACGCCGGAGCGACCCATGTGCGCATCCGCGCCGCCCAGGTCGTCCTGCGTCACCTCTTCGCCGGTGACCTGCTTGATCACGCCGGGGCCCGTGATGAACATGTGGGCCTTGCGGGTCTGGATGATGAAGTCCGTCAGGGCCGGCGAATAGGCCGCGCCGCCGGCGCAGGGGCCGGCGATGATCGAGATCTGCGGCACCGCGCCCGAGAGGAGCACGTTGGCGTAGAAGACCTTGCCGTAGCCGGACAGCGAATCGATGCCCTCCTGGACGCGGGCGCCACCGGAATCGTTGATGAACACGAACGGGGTGCCGGTCTGCAGCGAGGCGTTGAGCGCCTCGGTGACCTTGATGGAGTGGGCCTCACCTGCGGAGCCGCCCATGACGGTGAAGTCCTGGGAGGCGATATGGACGGGGCGGCCCAGCACGTAGCCGGAGCCGGTGACCACGCCGTCGGCGGGCATGTCCGCCTTGTCCATCCCGAAGGTGGTGGTGCGGTTCGTGCGGAACGCGCCGTTCTCCTGGAACGTGCCGTCGTCGAGCATGGCGGAGATGCGCTCGCGGGCGGTCATCTTGCCCTTGTCGCGCTGCTTGGCGAGCTTGTCCTCGCCACCGCCTGCCTCAACGTGGGCGCGACGCTCGGCGAGCTGCTCGAGGCGCTCTGCCATCGTGTACTGCTTTGCCATGAAAGATTCTCCTTAGACCGGCTCGACGGCAACGCTGTGCGAGCGGCCGGCAATCGTGACGTTGTACTTGACGGGACCGGTGATGCCGGGAGCGGCGCCACCCTTGGCGGCGGAATCTGCCTCGGCCTTCATCTGGGCCTGGGTCTTGGCGACGGACTTGGGGCCCTCGTCGCGGGACTTGAGGAACTTCGGCGCGACGCCGGGGAACATGGCGTTGGTCAGCACGTCCTCCTCGGAGCCGTCGTAGCCGTCGAGGTTGGAGGCGGCCTCCACCAGTTCGTCCCATTCGGGCTTGAGGTGGTCCGCGGGACGGTCCGTGATGGCTTCCTTCTTCGCCTGGGCCTTGGCCAGCTCAATGACCTCGGGGTTACGCTCGCCGAGGCACTCGCCGTAGTAGCCGAGCATCAGGTCTGCGAATTCGCCGGTGAGGACCTTGTAGCGGCCCATCAGCACGTTGAACACGGCCTGCGTGCCGACGATCTGCGACGACGGGGTCACCAGCGGCGGGTGGCCTGCGTCGGCCTTGACCCTGGGGACCTCCTCCATGACCTCACGGATGCGGTCGCCCGCGCCCTGGGCCTTGAGCTGCGACTCCATGTTGGAGAGCATGCCGCCGGGGATCTGGGAGGAGAAGATGTCGGTGTCGACGAGGGTGGCCGACTCGAACTCCTTGTACTTGGGGCGCACCGCGGCGAAGTGGTCGCGGATCTTCAGCAGACGGTCCATGTCGAGGCCGGTGGTGTACCCGGTGCCCTCGAGCATCGCGACGAGCGACTCGGTGGGGTTGTGACCCGGGCCGAGCGACATCGACGAGATGGCGGTGTCCACGACGTCGGCGCCGGCCTCGATGGCCTTCATCAGCGACACGAGCGTCACGCCCGTGGTGGAGTGGCAGTGGACGTTGATCTGGATGTCGCCGTAGGTGTCCTTGATGCCCTTGACGATGTCGTAGGCGGGCTGCGGCTGCAGCAGGGCCGCCATGTCCTTCAGTGCGATGGACTCGGCGCCCATGTCGAGCAGCTGGCCGGCCAGCTTGATGTAGCCCTCGACGGTGTGGACGGGCGAAACCGTGTAGCAGATGGTGCCCTGAGCGTGCTTGCCCACATCCTTGACGGCCTGCATGGCCTTTGCCATGTTCCGGGGGTCGTTGAGGGCGTCGAACACGCGGAAGACGTCCATGCCGTTCTCGGCGGACTTCTCCACGAACTTCTCGACGACCATGTCTTCGTAGTGGCGGTATCCCAGGAGGTTCTGGCCCCGGAGCAGCATCTGCAGCTTCGAGTTGGGCATCAGCTCACGGAACGTCCGCAGCCGCTTCCACGGGTCCTCGTTCAGGAAGCGGATGCACGCGTCGAACGTGGCACCGCCCCAGCATTCGACCGACCAGTAACCGGCCTGGTCGATGTCCTCGCACGCATCGACCATGTCTTCCATGGCCATACGGGTCGCCATCAAACTCTGATGTGCGTCACGGAGAGCAAGCTCCGTCACGCCGATCTTTCGCGCAGTCATGGGATCTATCCAACCACGGGCCGGGGGCCTTCTAAAGGCCACCCCCGATGAAAGTGCTCCCGCGCCCACAAGTAGACTTGTCTGCGATTCGTGTTCTTTTGGGACACAGCACACGGGACCGCCCAATTGGGCGGTCCCGTGTGGTTCAGGGCCTGGTAAGGCAGTGGATCGTCAGCGACGATCCTTCGTGACGTCATCCTTGAAGTCCTCGACCTTGTCTGCGAAGCTTCCGGACGCATCGCCAACCTTTTCGTTGACGCGATCGCCAAGCTCTGAAACGTTGGCTTCGATGCGGTCCTTCTGGCCGTCGCGGCGGAGCGACTCGTTGTCGGCTGCGTCGCCGATGCCTTCCTTGGCCTTACCGACGGTTTCCTTGATCTTGTCACCGAGTCCCATATGTTGCCTCCTACAGATCGGGGATAGGAATCACCAATCTACCCGGCACCGCCAAACACGGGAAGAGCCCGAGCCCCATCCCACCCCTTCGGGTAGTGCTGGACGCGCTGGTTGAGCCGCGCTCTGCGACGAAGGAGCCAGCGCGTGTCGAAACCCCGCAACATTCATCGGGCCGGAAGCACCTGGCCGAGCGTCGCAAACGTGTGGCCCTCATCGGTCAGGCTGGCGATGGCGCGCCTGATCCCCTCCGCGGTCCCGGAGCCGGGACGGTTGAAGTGGCCCAGGCAGATGGAGCCCGCCATGGCCTGCCGGGTGGATTCGTGCACCTGGGCGGCGTTGAACGTGGCGCCGGCATCCGCGTTGATGTCGAAGTTGACCACCTGCATCCCGAGTGCCTCGGCCACCCTGACTGCCACGTCGTCGTAGTGCGCGGTGCCGGAGCGGAAGAACCGCGGGGGCTCCCCCAGCAGGCCGGTGAGCAGTTCCTGCGCGCCGGCCACCTCGTCGTAGACCTCCGCCACCGACGCGGTACCGGCGATCCCGTAGGCCTCCTCCCCCGTCACGGACAGCGGCAGATGGCGGGTGCCGTGGTTGGCGATCTCAAACAGCGGGTCGGCGATGAGTGACTGCAGCGTGCCGGGATTGGCGCCGGCCCAGCGGGCATTGATGAACAGGGTTGCGGGGGTGCCCGTTGCGGTCAGCATCGACAGGAGATCCTCGTCGACCCCGGAGCCGTTGGGCCCACCGCACGCGTCGAAGGTCAGCACCACTGGAGCCTGTTCGTGGCGCAGAACCACGCCCTCGACCTCGAGGCCCCACTGCGTGGGGGTTTCCCCTTCGAAGCGGGCGGCGATCTCCTCGCGGCCGGGCACCAGCGGCGACGGCTTCGGCGTCGGGTCAGGCGTGGGCGTCTGCGACACCGCCGGTGTGGGCGCCGGCGGCACCGACGCGCGGGGCGGACCGGCCGACGGCGGAACCGTCGGCGGCGGTTCGGTGCCGGGCGCACACCCGGCGACCGCGAGGGCCCCCAGCGCGAGGATGCCCCGCCGTCGGATGGTCACCGGATCAGCCGAACTGGACGATGTTGTTGAACAGTTCCTTGTTCACCACGCGGTAGCCGCCGCCAGGAGCGACCTCGGCGACGGTGGCCACGGCGTAGGAGCGGCAGCCGCCCCGGCCGGAGGCTGCGGTGTCGCATTCGACGCGCCACTTGCGGCCATCCTTGGCCGTCCAACTGCCCTTGTAGCCGACCTGCCCGTTGCCGCCCAACGGGTTGCCCTTCCACAGCGAACGAGGCGACGGCTTGTAGGTGAGGTTGTTGAAGGCCCAGCCGTCCTTCTGGGTGAAGGTGCCTGCCGAGTACTGGATCTGGGTGGCCCAGATCTCCGTGCGGCACCGCTCCGTGGCCGAATACGGCTCACAGCTGGTCTTCCACTTGCGCCCGTTGTAGTTCCACTCGCCGGGGATGGTGTAGACGTTGAAGAGCTTGCTGTCTGTGGAGAGCTTCCAGTCGAGGTCCATCTTCGGATCGGTGCTGGTGAGATCCGTGTGGCCGTGGGTCACGTTGACCACGCGCATCTCGTACTTGCCGGTGGTCAACCCCGCGGGCAGCTGCCCGGGCAGTTCCGTGATTCCCGCGCCGGCGCCCTGGACGGGCCCCTTGGCATCGACGGCGACCCACTGCTTCCCGCGCTTGATCTGCACGCTATACCTGGCGCTCTTCGACGCGTTGAACAGCTTGCGCTTGAAGACGCCGTCCTTGGTGGGGGCGGCCACGAAGCCCTGATCTGCGGGTCGCTTGGAAACCTGATGCGTTTGGGAGCTCAGCTGCCAACCGCCGATCTCCGAAACCGATTCCAGGCCAGGGCGCCAATCGGTGGGTTGCACCAGGATCCACGACGAGGACGTGTAGGGGCTGGGCAGCGCGGGCGCCTTGAGCGTCACCCGGGCGGTGCCGAGCTTGTCGGAGGCTTTGACCTTCTTCGGGGTGACCAGGACCGGCTCCGAGATGGTGCGGAAGTGCACCTTGCGGTCCCATTCGTGCTGCAGGAGGAAGGCGCTGACAGACACCGTCACCCCGGGCGTGCCCATGATGGTGGCGCTCACTGCGTTGCCCTCCTCCGGATCCGGCTCAACGGATGCCTGATCGAGGATGATGCGGCAGTTGTGCACGCTGCCGGCGCACAGCTTGGAGGTCTCCGGGCTCATCCTGTTGGCCTGCGCGCCCTGGGGCGCCAGCGTCAGCCCCGCCGTCGCGAGCGCGGCGGCCATCAGAGCGCCCAACCAGCGTCGTGTCTTGTTCATGGATGCCTCCCGACATGGTGATGGGGCCCGCCGACACTGGCGGGCCCCATCATCCTAAGCCTGGATCTGATCAGGCTTCGTGGTGGTTCAGCTGAACAGCACGATGTTGTTGAACAGCTCCTTGCTCACCACGCGGTAGCCGCCACCGGGAGCCGCCTCAGCGACGGAAGCCACGGCGTAGGAGCGGCAACCGCCCCCGCCGGTGGCGGCCGAGTCGCACTCGACGCGCCACTTGCGACCGTCAGCCGCGGTCCAGCTGCCCTTGTATCCGACGGTGCCGTTGCCGCCGATGGGGTTGCCCTTCCAGAGCGAACGCGCGGAGGCCTTGTAGGTCAGGTTGTTGAACGCCCAGCCGTCGACGCGGCTGAACTTCCCGCCGGAGTACAGGATCTGGGTGGCCCAGATCTCCGTGCGGCACCGCTCGGTGGCCGAGTACGGCTCGCAGTTGGTCTTCCACTTGCGGCCGTTGTAATCCCACACACCCGGGGTGGTGTAGACGTTGAAGTCCTTGTCGCCGGGCTTGGGCGGGGTGGCGTTGTAGGTCCACGTGAAGTACGTGAACGGCTCATCGGGGCTGATGTCGGTGACGTTCCTCGTCACGTTGACCAGGCGGGTACGGTACTTGCCGGTGGGCAGATCCTTCGGGGGCGCAGCCTGGACGACGGCGGTGCCCATCCTGCCGACGGTGCCGGGGCCCTTCGTGTCGATCGTGACCCACTTGCCGCCGCGCAGGAGCTGCACGGAGTACTTGTCGCCGGTGATGGCGGTGTCGACCTTGCGGTGGAAGTAGTCGGTGAAGTTCTGCTCCGCGAAGCCCGTGTCCCGGCCACGTGCCGAACGCACCTGGACCTCGTCGATCTTGGTGGCGGCCCTGCTCGAGGACAGCGCCCCGTACCGGGGGGTCCAGTCCGCCGTCTGCACCACGACGAGGCTGCCGTCGTAGGGCGCCGGGATCTTTCCGATGGTGACCTCGACGCGCGTCTGGCCATAGCTGGCTGCCGACGATCCGGTGGGCGTGGCCGCGACGGCGTTGGAGATGGGGACCGCGGTGTACTCGGTCTCACTGACCCATCGGATGGCGAAGGCCCGCACCTGGACCTGCCTGTCCTTCTGGCCGAGGACGTTGATGGACATCGGCTTGCCCTCCTGCCACGAGCTCTCGGGATCCGTGCCCAGCCGGATGGGGGTGCCGACGCCACAGTCGCGCGTGTTGGAACACAGGATCTTGGACATGGGGCTGAGGTCCTTGGTGTCCATGCGCACGGACTGGGCCCCGGCCTGAGCCTGCGACGCCTGGCCGACGGGCTGGAGTGTGGTGCCGTCGGCGTGCGCCAGCGGCGAGGTGACAACTGCGCCGGTCAGCGCCAGGGCCGCGGCTGCGGCGGCCCCCATGACCTTCTTCAACATTGAATGTCCTTTCCTGCGGGTCTGGGTTCATTGTGCCCCCGGAAGGGGCCACCTGAGGCCCCTTCCAGGCAGCAACTCAACTGTTGAACAACACGACGTTGTTCAACAGTTTCTTGGTCACCACGCGGTATCCGCCGCCGGGGGCCGACTCTGCGACCTGGATCACCGGAGCGACCCACGGCCAGCGAATCCGAGGGGATGGACCGCCAGCACCTCAACCTGCCCGCGGCCCAGGTCTCGCTGCTGCACGCTGTGGCCGCGGCGAACCCGCGTGTGGTGGTGGTGCTCAGCGCAGGCAGCGTGGTGGACCTCTCCTGGAGCCACCTGGCGCCGGGCATCCTGCACAGCTACCTGTCCGGTCAGGCGGGCGCGGAGGGCGTCGTCGACGTACTCACCGGTGCCGCGAACCCGTCCGGCAAGCTCGCCGAGACCTCCCCCCACGCGCTGGGCGACACCCCCACGCACGATCGCTTCCCCGCCGACACCCGCCACGCCATGTACCGGGAGGGGCCCTTCGTCGGCTACCGCTTCTACGAGGCGGCCGGCCGTCCCGTCAAGCACCCCTTCGGCTTCGGGCTGAGCTACACGACGTTCGGCTACTCGGGTCTGGAGCTGGACGCCGACGGCGCCCGCTTCACCCTGACCAACACGGGCCCGGTGGCGGGCGCGGAGGTCGCGCAGCTGTACGTGTCGCTGCCTGGCAGCGCGGTGCTGCGTCCTGAGCAGGAGCTCAAGGGCTTCGCGAAGGTGGTCCTCGAGCCGGGCGAATCGCGCCAGGTGACCATCCCCTTCGACCGGTACACCTGGCGGCACTACGACGTCGACGCCGGCGCGTGGCGCACGGAGGGCGGCACGTGGGAGGTGCGCATCGGCGCCAGTTCCGCGGACATCCGCCTCACGGGCGAGATGGTGGTGGACGGTGAGCGGATGGAGTCGCCCTACGACGTGGCGACGATGCGCGCGGCGTTGCTGCGCGGGGCCGACGACACCGAGTTCGCCACGCTGCTGGGCCGCCCAGTCCCCCGCGAGTCGACGGGAGAGCAGCTCACCGCCGCGGATCCCCTGCGCGAGCTGGAGCGGGCCCGCAGCCCGCTGGCCCGGCTCGCGATCGGCCGGCTGAGCCCACCGTCGGTCTCGGGTGGCAGATCTGTCGCTATAGACGCCGATGGATCTGCCATCCGAGTTCATCGCTCGTGTGGACTGGCAGATCTGTCGGCAACTATGCCGATAGATCCTCCACTCGGATTCCCAAGCACATCGGGCAGAGCTGACGCCGCCCCGTCCAGCCTCCCCTTGTGAGCAGGGCGGCAACCTGGCCCGCCGCGAGGCAGGGTTCGAACAGCGTGCTGTCCCAGCCGTACCTGAGAGTCCGGCTGTCGTCCTCCACCGCGTTGGCATTGTCGCGGAGCCAGTCCCTCGAGGCCTGCGTGTGGTCACGCAAGCCGTCGAGCTCGACGATCAGGCCGTACTCGCCGTACTGCCCATCGGCTCGGCCAGCTTCTCGCCGCACCTGTCGTTCCGGGATGGGCAGGCCGTGCGGCAGCAGCACAGCCGTGTGGAACCGCCACTCCAACGCACTCTCGATCCCACGACATGCCTCGCTGCAGAGCTGCCGGATCACCTGGCTGTGGCGCACGCCCCGACGCCCTTCAAGCTCCCCGAGAATGCGCTCCGCCGTCGTCTTGCTCTTGGCCAGCGCGCGAGCGACAGCGGAGACCGCCTCGTCCTCCGCTGACTCGTCGGAGATGTCCAGGAGGGTTGCCTCCAACCCAGTTCTCGGCAGGCTGTACATCCCGTTGCGTGTCGCCCGCCGGTACCGCACCTCCCACTCCGCCAGCGTGAAACCGGTCCTGCGGCCCGGGGCCCAGATGGTGATGTGAGACGGGGCATCGCGCACAGCGTCGTGCAGATATCCGGCTGCCCTTCCACCGACGACGGCGGGGTCGCCGCCACGCAGAAGCCCCGCCCAAGCCGCCGCGTGGAACGACGGCTGGCCCAGGAGGTGAAGCCCAGGCGCGATCGGCATCCAGTCACGCGCCATGCGGGAAATCACGTCACGGCTGAGCCCACCGTCGAGGAGTTGGGCGGTGCTCAGCACACCATACTGGCTCTCAGCGCGCTTGACCAGTGAGTCGGGGAGGTGCTGCCGGGGCTTCATCCAGCCAGCCTCCCCGGCGAGCGGACTACTTCACCAGCATTCCTGACCGACGGACAACACCACTGGGGATCCGGACAACACCTTTAGCCCTCCGGGCAACACCGTGGAACTCGGCTGGCAGATCTGTCGCTATAGACGCCGATGGATCTGCCAGCCGAGTTCGCCGTCGGAGGTCTTGTGGCCGAGCTGGCAGCCACCTAAACTCAGGCCATGACGAACAAGATCGCAGAGCAGCACTCCGCTCTCGCCAGCAAGCTGGACGGCATCGCCACCAACGTCACCGATTGGGACGCCCCCACTCCCGTCAAGGAATGGCGCGCCCGCGACATCCTGGAGCACCTCATCACCTGGTTGCCCGGCATGCTGGGCGCCGCCGGAGTCGCCCTTCCCACCGTGGAGGTGGGCGACGACGTGCTCGCCGCGTGGCGCGAGCACACCGCCAACGTGCAGGCCCTCGTCGACGACGATGAGCAGCTCGAGCGCACCATCGACGTCGGCTCGGGCGAGCAGACACTCGGGGCGGTGCTGGAGCAGTACTACCTGCCCGATCTCTTCATGCACCGCTGGGACCTGGCGAAGGCCTCGGGACAGGACCCGGACCTGGAGCCTGAGATGGTGCGCGGCACCGTCACCGACATGACACCGATGGCGGAGACGCTGAAGGAATCCGGCGAGTTCGGCACCCCCGTCGTGCTCGACGAGTCGCACTCCGACGAGGAGCGCATGGTCGCCCTCATCGGCCGTGACCCGCACTGGGCCCCGTAACCCGGCCCAGCGGAACGCTGCGGGGGCCCTTCGTCGTCGCCTGGCTCGCAAGCTCGCAGGGCGACGCTCAGGGACCAGGCGCGCAGGGGCCAGATCCGGCCCCTGCGCGTCAGCCTGCCGGTGTCAGCTGCTGAGCATGACCTGACCGCCGGTGACGGGGATGGCCTGGCCGGTCTCGTAGTCCTGCTCGACGATGTAGTAGACCGCGCGCATCACGTCGGCGCCGTAGGTGCCACGACGCAGCGGCACCTTGGCCTCGTAGAACTCGCGGACCTGGTCGATGGTGGTGGCGCCGGGCACCTTGCCGGAGCGGAGGTACTGCACGAACAGCCCCCGGTCAGGGTCGGACCACAGCGGGCCGTCGTAGAAGTTGCCCGGGCAGATCGCGTTGACCTTCACGCCGTGGTCCACCATCTCCAACGCGAAGGACTGCACCAGGCCGATGCCGCCGAACTTCGAGCCGGCGTAGGCGCCGTTCTTGTTCGAGCCGACCATGCCGGACTTCGAGTTGATCTGGATGATGTCGGTCATCCAGCCAGGGGCGGCCTTGTGCTGGGCGGCGAGGAGCCCGCCCAGGTGCTTGGTGACCAGGAAGAACGCCGTGTAGTTGATATCCGTGGTGAACGCGAAGTCCTTGAGCTCCTGCTCCAGGACCGAGCCCGAGCGCACGACGCCTGCGTTGGAGACCACGAGGTCGAGGCCTCCGGTGCGCCGTGCGATCTCCTCGGCCATCGCCGCGACGGAGGCCTCGTCGCCGACGTTGACCTCGATGGCCGCGGTGCGATCCGTGCCCAACTCCTCCGACAGCGCCGTGGCGCCGTCGATGTTGAGGTCAGCGATGTAGACGAACGCGCCGGACTCGACGAGCCCGCGCACGATCTCCGCACCGAAGCCCTGCGCGCCGCCGGTCACGACGGCGACCTTGCCCGCCACCACGTCGGCACGCGACGCGGCGGAGCGCGCCTCTGCGGAGCGGGCGTCGGGCAGGACCTCCACGTCGCCGAGGGTCTCGACGGTGAAGGCCCGGCCCTCGAAGGTGACCTTGCCGGGCAGCGGGAGGTCGGCCGAGGCGAGATCCGTCAAAGCGACGGCGTCGTCCGCGGCGTCGACGGCCGTCACGATGACCGGCACGCCGTGCTGGTTGAGGTAGGCGCCCCGCAGTGTGGGCGCGATGTCGATGAGGTTCATGTGTTTCTCCTTGCTCGTTGGTTGAGCCTGCGAGCGCCAGCGAGCAGTGTCGAAACCCCCAAAGGCGCACGATCAGCCAGGTGATCTCGCTTCATGGGTTTCGACACGACCACGGTCCTCGCAAGCTCGGACGTGTTCGGCTCAACCAGCGTTGAGTTGCGCGGCGGCATCGGCGACGGGCAGGCCGTCCTGGACGAGGGCGCGGCCGACGGCGGAGTATCGCTGGACGCGCTCCTTCAGCGGCAGCCCCGCCAGCGGCGAGGCCTCAGCGAACAGACCGAGCGCGCGGTCGTGTTCGGCGAGCTGCTCGTGGGCGACCATCGCCCACGTCGCGTCGTTGAGGTGATCCAGCTCCGGGCGCTGCAGCTCGGGGCAGTTGAACACCTGACGCGGCGTGTTGATGTCGACCCCGCTGACCTCCAGGAGGCCGTTGGCATCGGCCAGTTCCGCGATGCGGGCCATCTGCTCGGCGGTGTTGCGGGGCGGCATGTAGGTGATGGCCGGCATGCCAATCTCGCCGAGGTAAGCCACGAGGTCGTCGATGAAGTCGTCCTCGAACTTCTCCGCCTTCTTGTCTCCCGTCGGCGACGCGGTCACGTCGCCCAGGTATGCGTAGCACGGGATGGCGCCGATCGACGTCGCGAAGCCGATCACCTCCGTCATCGTGGGGCACTCTCCCCCGTCCTGGGTGCGCTCCGGCACCACGTAGATCTGGTCGAGAAACTCGGCCTTCATCACGCCCAGCAGGTCGAACGTCAGGTGCGGGTTGTCGGTGTCGCCCAGCTGCGCCTTGACCTTGCTGGACAGGTTCAGGCCCAGCTCCCCCAGCCCCTCGACGAGGGACTCACCCCTGCCGAAGTGCTCGATCAGCTTGTCGGCCATCGCGGCCAGCAGGTGACGCTCCGTCACGGTGCCGCCGTGCAGGAACTGCGAGCGGCCCACGATGTCGGCTTCGACGTCGATCAGCGGGGCGCCGAGGCGCGCCAGGATCTCGTTGGCGTTGTCCACCATCTTCGCGGTGCGCTTGAGCCGCGCCTCGCGGATGGGCTTCAGGTACTCGGCCACCTCGTCCCGCGCAGAGGCGGGGATGCCCTGCACCGTCATGTAGGCGATCCCGGCGGTGTCGGGGTTGTTGAGCTTCCGGCTGTGGAACGGCGCTCGGCCCTCGGCGACCTCGTCGGCCGAGTGCACGTAGACGCGGCACTCGAACCCGGTCACGGAGCCGAGCCCGACGGCGGCCGCGGCCGCCGCCATCTCTTCCGCGCCGGCGGCCGAATCGTGATCCACCGAGCCGACGACGGTCAGCCCGGCCTCACGGGCCCGCAACGCCGCCATCGACGGGGTGTACGGGCTGAAGCTGTAGATGGTGTGGACGTGGTTGTTGGATTCGGTCACGAACTCCGGGAACTCGGGCGAGCCCTGCAGGTACTCCTGCAGGGCAGCCACGCGATCAGCCGGAGCGACGGACGGGTCGTTGATCTGGTTACGGGTATCCATCTGAATCTCCATTCAGCTCACGCTGGTTGAGCCTGCGTGCGTAGCGAGCAGTGTCATCACGCTGGTTGAGCCTGCGAGCGCAGCGAGCAGTGTCATCACGCTGGTTGAGCCTGCGAGCGCAGCGAGCAGTGTCGAAACCTCCAGACGCTCCCACTCAGCCGAGTGGGGCTGCCTAGAGGTTTCGACGCGGCTGCGGCCCTCGCAAGCTCGGGCGCAGCCGGCTCAACCAACGATCAGAGGCCGAGCTTGTTGCGACGCGCGAGTTCGCCGTCGGTCTGGTTCGACTCGGGCTTGTGGTCCGTGAGCGGCAGCATCCGCTCGTGGATCGCGTCGATCATCCACTCGGGCTGCGGGAAGAACAGCTTCTCGAGCTCCGCCGCGGGGGTGATGATGTTGCGCGAACCGACCACGGTGACGGGGGCGTCGAGGTGGTCGAAGGCCAGCGTCTGCACGCGGGAGGCGATGTCGTGGAGGAAGTTGCCGCGGTCCACCGCGTCCGAGGTGAGCAGCAGGCGGCCGGTCTTCTTGACCGACTCGATGACCAGTTCCAGATCCAGCGGGGCGATGAAGCGCAGGTCGATGACCTCGGCGGAGACGCCGTACTTCTCCTCCAGGATCTCGGCCGCCTCGATCGCGCGGTACAGCGTGGGGCCGTAGGTGGCGATCGTGACGTCGGAGCCCTCGCGGCGGATGACCGGCTGGCCCTCCTCCACCTCGTAGTACTCGGTGGGCACGCCGTCGGTCTCGAACTGCTCAGCCACGTCGTAGAGCAGCTGGGACTCGAAGAACACCACCGGATCCGTGCCGCGCAGCGCCAGGTTCATCATGCCCTTGGCGTCGTACGGGGTGGCCGGGTAGTAGACCTTCAGGCCGGGCATGTGCGCCACGAGCGCGGACCAGTCCTGCGAGTGCTGGGCGCCGTACTTGGAGCCCACGGACACGCGCATCACCAGCGGCATCTTCAGCAGGCCGCCGGACATCGACTGCCACTTCGGCGCCTGGTTGAAGATCTCGTCGCCTGCGCGGCCGAGGAAGTCGCAGTACATCAGTTCGACGATGGCGCGGCCGCCCGAGAGGGCGTAGCCGACGCCGGAGCCGATGATGGCGGCCTCGGAGATGGGCGAGTTGAACAGGCGGTGGTACGGCAGCAGCTCGGTGAGGCCACGGTAGACGGCGAAGGCGCCACCCCAGTCGCGGTTCTCCTCGCCCCAGGCGGCCAGCGTCGGGTCGGTCGCGAAGCCGTGCGCGACGGCCTCGAACAGGGCGTCGCGGTAGTTGTAGGCCTTGGCCTTGGAGACCACCTTGCCCTTGTCGTCCTTGTAGTAGCGGGCCTTGGCCAGCAGGGACTTGGCGCGGGCGTTCTCCTCGAGCGGCTGGGTGAGCTCGGGCTCACGCTCGGTGTCGAGCGAGGGCTCGTTGCCGTTGGAGTACATGACCGACTCGATGAACGAGGTGTCCACGCGCGGGCTGGAGCCGTCATCCTTCGTGGCGATCGCGATGATCTTGGTCAGGCGCTCGTCGAACGTCGCGGCGATGGCCTCCACGTCGTCCTGCGTGAGGACGTTGTTGTCGACGAGGTACTTGGAGTAGTTGGCCAGGCCGTCGTGGGCCTGCCACAGCTCGACCTCTTCGGGGGTGCGGTAGGACGAGGCGTCCGACGGCGAGTGTCCGGAGAAACGGTAGGTGATGGTGTCGGTGAGCACCGGGCCCTTGCCGGATTCGAGGATCTCGCGCTTGCGGGCGACAGCGTCGGCGACGGCGAGGGGGTTGAGGCCGTCGACGCGCTCGGCGTGCATGGCCTCAGGGTTAACGCCCATGCCCACGCGGGCGAGGATGTCGTAGCCCATGGTCTCGCCGGAGGTCTGGCCGCCCATGCCGTAGAAGTTGTTGAAGAAGTTGAACCAGATCGGCGGGTTGCCCTCCACGCCGTCCTTCCACAGGGTGCGGTACTGGTCCATGGCGGCCATCATCATGGCCTCCCAGACCGGGCCACAGCCCATCGACGCGTCGCCGATGTTGGCGATCACGATGCCGTCCTGCTTGTTGATGCGCTTGAACAGCGCCGAGCCGGTGGCGATGTCTGCCGAGCCGCCCACGATGGCGTTGTTCGGCATGGAGCCGAACGGCGAGAAGAAGGCGTGCATGGAGCCGCCCAGGCCGCGGTTGAAGCCGGCGGAGCGGGCGAAGGTCTCAGCGACGGTGCCGTAGAGGATGAAGTTCTCGGCCAGTTCGGTGATGTTGTCGTAGCCGACCTTCTCCGCGAAACCCAGTGTCTCGCCGTCGAGGAACGTCTTCATGATGTTCTCGAGCTGGTCCTCGGGCAGCTTGCGCGAGGCCGAGTAGCACTTGGCGAGGATCTCACCGTGGCTGCGGTGCGAGCCGAAGACATAGTCGTCGGGGTTCAGCTGCGAGGCCTGGCCGACGACGGCCGACTCCTGGCCGATGGACAGGTGCGCGGGGCCGCGGTGGTTGTACTCGACACCGTTCCAGGAGCCGGTCTTCTTGATGGAGTCCAGCATGGTCTCGAACTGCCGCACGGCGATCATGTCGTGCAGGATGTCGATGAGACCTTCCTTGCCGTACTTCTCCAGCTCGGCGTCGAAATCCGGCTTGTACTGGTTGACCGGTACCTTCGGCGATTCGATGTAGGACGACTTGCGGACGTTGCCCGGGTCGACGATGAGTGACTTGGTCATTGCTTCTGTGTCTCCTGGTAGGTCAGATCTTCGCGGCCCAGGCCGCTTCTCGGATCAGTTCGCTGACGGTGGGGTGGGGGAAGACGACCTGGCGCAGGTCGGTGATGTTGAGTTCGGTCTCGAGCACGACGGAGGCGCCCCAGATCATCTCGGAGGCGTACACGCCCAGGACGTGGATGCCGAGCACCTGAGTGGTGTCGGCGTCGTAGACGAGCTTGCACGCGCCGGGGGCCTTGACGCCCTCCTCCGCGATGAAACGACCCGACATGTAGGCGGGGACGACCACCTTGGCCACATTGTGGCCCGCGGCCGCCGCCTGCTTCTCGGTGAGCCCGATGCCGGCGGCCTCCGGGGACGAGTACACGGCCCACGGGATGGTGTGCCAGCGCATGATCTCGCCCTTGCGGTGCGCCTCGGGATCGAGGATGTTGGCGACGGCGATCTCGCCCATGCGGTAGGCCGCGTGGGCCAGCAGGGAGCGGCCGGTGACGTCGCCGACGGCCCAGACGTTGGGCAGGTTGGTGCGCATCCGGTCATCGACCACGACACCCTTGCCGGAGAACTCCAGCCCGGTGTTCTCCGCGCCCCAGCCCTGGACGGCGGGGCGCCGGCCGACGGCCATCAGCACGACGTCGGCCTCGAGGGACTCCTGCGCGCCGTCCTTGGCCTCATACTTGACGGTGCTGCCGTCGATGGCCGTGACCTTGCACTCCAGCTTCACGTCAACGCCGTGCAGGCCCTTGCGCAACTGCGCGGCCAGTTCGTCGTCCATGAACGGCACGATCTCCGGCAGCATCTCGATGACGGTGACCTCGGAGCCGAGCATGGCGAACAGGCTGGCGAACTCCAGGCCGATGACGCCGCCGCCGATGACGGCCAGGCGCTGCGGGATCTCCTCGACGGCGAGCATGCCCGTCGAATCGATGACCTTGGGGTTGTCCTGCGCGCCCGGGATGGGTGGCATGACCGGCACGGAGCCGGTGGCCAGGATCACGTGCTCGGCGGTGTACTGCGTGCCGTCGACGGTGACCTTGCCTGGCCCGTCGAACGTGCCGTAGCCGTTGATGACGGTGACGCCGGCCTTCTTCTCGGCCTGCCCCACTCCGCCGACGAGGGTGTCGACCGTCTTCTTCTTCCAGGCCTGCATGGCGGACCAGTCGACGGTGATGTCGCCGGTGTTGACGCCCAGGTGGGCGCCGTTCTTGGCGTGGGAGTAGGTCTTGGCCGCGTTCAGCAGCGCCTTGGTGGGGATGCACCCCACGTTGAGGCAGGTGCCGCCCAGGGCCTCCGCCTCGATCAGGAGGACCTTCTTCTTGGCGTGGCCGAGGCGCTCGGCGGCGATGTAGCCGCCGGGGCCGCCACCCAGCACGATGGCGTCGTAATTCGTCTCACTCATGCGGAGTCCTCTCAGCCCAGTGCCGTGATGTCGATGTTCTCGATGTATTTGACGAGGTCCTGCAGGAAGCGGGCCGCGTCGGCGCCGTCGATCACGCGGTGATCGGCGGTCAGCGAGAAGCCGATGCGTTGCTCGACGCCGACGTTGCCGTCCTCGTCGATGGTGGCGCGCGGGAAGATCGCGTCGACGCCGAGGATGGCCACCTGCGGGACGTTCAGCAGCGGCGTGAAGGACTCGATGCCGAAGCCGCCCAGGTTGGACACGGTGAACGTGGCACCGGCCAGGAGATCGGGGTTGATCTTGCCGTCGATGGCCTGGTACGCCAGGTCCTTGCTGGTGGCGGAGAACTCGCGCAGGCTCATCTGCGACGCGTTACGCACCGTCGGCACGAGGAGGCCGCGCGGGGTGTCGACGGCCATGCCGAGGTGCACGTTCTCGAACGTGGTGAACGTGCCGTCCTCGAGGTGGCCGTTGTGGTTGGTGTGCTTGGCGGCCGCCTTGACGGCGGCGAAACCCACCAGGTCGCCGATGGTGACCTTGTTGAGGCCCAGCTCCTCGGGCGAGTTCTTCAGCTTCTTGCGCATCGCCAGCAGGCCTGCGGCCTTCGCCGTCGACGTGTAGGTGAGCTGGGCGGAGCTGGCGAGGGAGTGCATCATGCGCTCGGAGATCACCTTGCGGATGCCCTTGAGCGGGGTGGCCGCGGTGGGGCCGGGGTACTCGCGGTTGCCGGAGGTGACGAACGTGGCCTGCTTCGGGGCCTCGGCCGCTGCGTCCTTGCCGAGGTCCGCGGTGGAGACGCGGCCGCCGAGGCCGGTGCCCTCACCGGGCTGGGCGCCGGCGCGCGCGGCCGCCAGGGTGGCGCCGCCGCCGTCGAGGACGGCCTGCACGTCGCGCTCGATGACGCGGCCGCCGGGGCCGGAGCCCTGCTGCACGGCGTCGATGTCGATGTTCTTGGACTGGGCCAGGTTGCGGGCCCGCGGGCTCGAGGCGCCGTTGGAGGCCTGCCCCGACGCCGCCTCGGCAGCGCCCTGCGAGGGCTGCGACGCGTCGCCGGTCATGTCGGGGGACTCAGATTCGGGCGCGGCCTCGCGCTCCTGCTGGGCGTGAGGCCCCTCATCGGAGGTGGGGACGTCCTCCTCCTCAGCGTCCTTGCCCTTCCAGCCGGCGGCGTCGAGGGCGGGCTGCGGGTCTTCACCGGCGTCGCCGACCACCACGATGGGATCCTTGACCGGAACGTCGTCGCCCTCCTCCCAGAGGATGGCGAGCACGGTGCCCGCGGCGGTGGAGGGGACCTCCATGGAGGCCTTGTCGGTCTCGACCTCACACAGCACGCCGTCGACAGCGACTTCGTCGCCGACCTTGACCTGCCAGGAAATGATCAAGCACGACTCGACGCTGTTACCCAACTGGGGCATGACTACAACGGTTGCCATTGCTGTTTTCCTTACCTACTTAGACGACGCACAACTGTGTGTGCTCTTGCAATGCTTCTGCTGCACCTGCGGGCAGGCCGGAATCCGTGATGATCCCGGTGATCTGATCGAGGGGCAGAAAACTGACGAACCCGGCCTGCCCGAACTTCGAGGAGTCCGCGACGAGCCAGGTTTCTTCTGCGCGGTTGCGCATGGTGGAGGCCACCTGGGCCCCTTCGACGAAGCGGGTGGTGAGCCCGCGTTCGGGCGAGAAGCCATCCGTGCCGAGGAACGCGACGCGGGCGTTGAAGTCGCCGATCGCGCGCTCAGCGAGCGGGCCGACGAACGACTCGGACTCCCGGCGGAACACTCCGCCGGTGAGGATGACGCTCAGGTTGGGGTTGATGCGGGCGTTGTTGAACGCGAGGGCCGAGTTGGTGACGAGCTGGATGCCCCGACGCGCGGTGAGCGCCCTGGCGACCATCGCGCAGGTGGTGCCCGCCTCGAGCATGACGGCAGCCTCGTCGCGCACCTTGGCGGCCGCGGCGGCGGCGATTCGGGTCTTGACCTCGACGTTCAGTTGTTCGCGCTGGAGGATCGATTTGAGCGTGGTGGGCCTGGCCCCGCCGCGGGTGCGCACGAGCATGCCCTGCTGCTCCAGCGCCCGGAGGTCGCCTCGGATGGTGACCTCTGACACCCCCAGATCCGCCGCGAGGGAAGACACCGTGAGGGCGCCGTCATCGCTGAGGCGCGACATGATCTCACTCTCGCGGCCTGCGCGTTCGACGGTCACTGTCGATCACTTCGCTTTCGTTGGGGTTACGAATCGCTTTCGATACCGCCACTATACGCTTCCTTTGGAGCCTTCGGACCGGGGGGTCACCGATGCTTCAGAACGCCTTTTCGCTCATTGCGCCTGCTCACCTCCCCAGGGGTGGGTCAGACGTCCGACGTCTCAACATAAAATGCTGGGACCCACTCAAAGAGGAGAAACCATGCACATAACGCGCACCGCGAGGCTCTGGCTCACCGCCGCCCTCGCCCTCTGCCTGGCCCTGTCGGGCCTCGTCGCGTCGCCGCAGGCGAGCGCGCAGACCATCACCCCCGTCGGCCAGCAGGTCGACAAGACCTGGGGCTGGGTGAAGATCAACTCAGTCTCGCCCGTCAAGGATGCCTATGAGGTCGGTGACGTGGTCACCATCACCTTCCGCACAGAGGCGACCGACAGCAGCTCACCCGAGCGCATGATCGTCGCCACCTCGGACACGCTGGCCAACGCCGACAGCTGCAGCTTCCCGACGGCCCTCACCGGCACAGCCGCGAAGTACAACTGCGCGCGCAACGGGACCGCTGCCGTGACCTACACGGTCACCGAGGCCGATGCCGGCGCCGGCCGGGCCGTCTACGACCTCACGTGGACAGAGACGCCGACGGACACGTCGATCGCTCCTGTCGTCACCACCCTCTACGGCTCGCTCCCGGTCACCCAGGCGCCCGCTGAGCCCACCGATTACCTCGCGTTGACGCTCACCCGCACCGACAACCTCGGCGACGAGGTCCGCGTGGGCGACACCGTCACGTACACCATGAACGTCAGCAACGTCGGCGACCAGGGCGTGGCGATCAAGCCCACCGAGTCGAACCTGTCCGGCATCGTCGCCGAGGGCGCGACCGGCGGCTGCCAGTGGCGCAACCTCGCGGCCGGCGCCGACTTCGACTGCACCTTCGGCTCCCACACGATCACCGAGTCAGACCTCGCGGCGGGCTCCTTCCAGCCCTCCGTCACCGTGCAGGCCCTGACCGGCGGCTACAACGGCACCGTCGTCGACACCGCCACCGTCACCGCCCCCGCCGTGCCGGTCACCGACACCCCGGCAGCCCCGCGCGAGGAGGGTGAATACATCACGCTCGCCTCCGCCAACGCCGCCGGCTTCACCTGCCATCGCATCCCGGCGCTGACGCAGGCCAACAACGGTTGGATCCTCGCCGCGTGGGACGGCCGCCCGGGTGGCTGTGGCGACGCGCCGCAGGCCAACTCCATCGTGCAGCGCATCTCGAAGGACGGCGGCCAGACCTGGGAGCCGATCGAGGTCATCGCCCAGGGCCAGACCGCTGCACCGAAGTACGGCTACTCCGATCCCTCCTACATCGTCGACCGCGAGACCGGCACGGTGTTCGCATTCTTCCTGAAGTCCTACGACCAGGGCTGGTGGGGTTCGCAGGCGGGCACCAATCCCGATGACCGCAACGTCCTGCACGCCGTGTACATCAAGTCTGATGATCACGGCGAAACCTGGGGCGATCCGGTCCACATCACGGCAGACATCACCAACGAGCCGGATTGGACCAGCCGCTTCGCCACCTCCGGTGAAGGCATCCAGCTACGCTACGGCGAGTATGCGGGTCGCCTGATCCAGCAGTACAGCGTCTACAACGGTGGTGTGGCGCAGGCCGTAAGCGTCTACTCCGACGACCACGGCGCCACCTGGCAGGCGGGCACCCCCGTCGGCACCGTCATGGACGAGAACAAGACCGTGGAACTCTCCGACGGCCGCGTCATGCTGAACTCCCGCGCTCCCGGCACCGGCGCGCGTAAGATCGCCATCTCAGAAGACGGCGGCGAGACCTACGGCGAGGTTTACATCGACCGCGCCCTGATCGACCCCACCAACAACGCGTCGATCACCCGCGCCTACCCCAACGCGCCGGAGGGCTCCGCCCAGGCGAAGATGCTGCTGTTCTCCAACGCCGCAGCCACCTCGCGCTCCAACGGCACCATCAAGCTCAGCTACGACGACGGCCAGACCTGGTCCACGTCCAAGGTCTTCGAGCCCGGCGCCATGTCGTACTCGACCCTGACCCCGCTGGCGTACGGCCCCACGCCGCAGCCCGGCACCTACGGCCTGCTGTTCGAGGGCACCAGCTCCACCATCCGCTACATGCAGGTGTCGCTCGACTGGCTGGGCGGCCTGCCCGTGTCCGTCACCGCGGCCGCGCAGACGGTCAACCGTGGCGCCAACACCGTCGAGTTCGAGGTGACCAACGTGGGCACCGCAGACCTCACCGGCCTGGTCCTCACCCCCACCGCCGCGGCGGGGTGGACGGTCGCCCCGTCTGCCGAGTTCACCCTGGCCGCCGGCGCCTCCACCACCGTCTCGGTGGACGTCACCGTGCCGGACTGGGCTGACGCCGGGTCCACCACCCTCCCGGTGACCGTCGGCAACGCCGACGGCCAGAGCAACGGCGCCGCTCGTCTCACCGTCGAACTGCTCGAGGGCCAGAACCCCGCCCAAGCTGTGGATGTCACGCTCGTCAACGAGCTGCCCGCTCAGGCTGGCGAAGGCGCGGAGATGATGTTCGATGGCGATCTAGAGACCATGTGGCACACGCCCTGGTACGAGACCGTCGACCTCCCGCTCGACATCGACCTCAGCGTCGGTGACAAGCCGCTGGACCTCGCCTACCTCGAGGTGACGCCTCGCCAGACAGGTGGCAGCAACGGCCGCATCACGCAGTACGAGCTGTACGCCGGCAACTCGCTGGATGACCTCACGCTGATCGGTGAAGGCACCCTTCCGGACTCGACCGATGTGCAGCGGCTCCCGCTCGACGTGACGGCTCAGTACGTGCGCCTGCGCGTGATCGATGCGGTGACCAACCAGAAGTTGAACTTCGTCTCGATCGCGGAGCTCGCCGTCAAGGTGGCCGTCCCCGATGACGAGGCGCCGGCCGACACCGAGGGCCCCGGGATCAACGAGATCCCGCCGCTGACGCTCACCGTGGGCGACGAGATCAGCATCCAGGTGGCCGCGACGGACGACTCCCTGCCGTTGACCTACTCGATCTCCGGGGCCGATGGTCTCACGATCGACGCAGGCGGCCTCATCACCGGCACCCTCCCCGAGGGCGGCTACAACGTGGTGGTGACGGTGACAGACGCTGTGGGCAACTCGTCCGAGATCACGTTCGCGCTGACCGTGGCCCCCGAGTCGACCACCGAACCCGAGCCCACCGAGGAACCAACGGTTGAGCCCACGGACGATCCCACCGTGGTACCGACGACCGATCCCACCGTGGATCCGACGGACGAGCCGACCACCCCGGCGGTGGACAAGTTCGTGCGGGAGGCGCCGTACACGCTGGCGGGTCTGCACCGGCATCTGAATGGTCGCGATTGGAACACGGTGTGCGAGCCGTATTCGCAGACGGAGCGGTGCCGCACCGACATCTGGGCCACCGTGGTGGTGATCGAGAACGGTAAGTTCGAGGTAAAGCAGGGTTGGGCGTTCAACAACCTCACCTACCTGCCGTACATGAGCGAGGCTGCGTGGAAGGGCAACCCCCTGGGTGACCTGGCCACTACCGACGACGTCTCGACGGGTGTGTTCACCTCGGCCGGCCGCCAGTGGCGCACGGAGTGCAAGACCGCTGCCACTGGTGGGGATGCGTGCCGTTCGTACACGATGACCACCGTCTACGCTGCGACGCCGAAGGCGGAGGGTGGCTACACCTTCTCGCAGCGCAACCAGTGGGTGTTCAACAACATCGTGATGTTCGGAGGCCCCGAGAAGAGGTAGTCGCTGGTTGAGCCTCGTCGGCGAGGAACGAGCCGCGTAGCGTGTCGCTTGTACTGAGCCGCGGTCTGCGACGCAGTCGCCAGCGCGTGACGAAGTGAAACCCCTGAAGCGTCCCCAGCACCTGGATAAGGTGCTGGGGACGTTTCGTCTGCTGGAGACGTTGGCAGGGTGACGTGTAACTCCTTCTACCCCCAGCCTCGGCGGAGCACCCCTGTGATCCAGGCGCCTGCCACGCTGCGGCGGTCCTTCGTCGCCGCGCGAGGCGCAACGCTCAGGGACCGGACGTGGCCGACGTGGTTGGATAGCAACCAGGCAAGGAAAGGGCACCGCCATGGACATCCTGTTCGACACGGCCAACCTCGACGACATCGAACGGCTCACCCCCATCTATCCCGTCACCGGTGTGACCACGAACCCGTCGATCCTCAAGGCGCAAGGCAAGATCGACTTCTACTCACACTTCCGCCAGATCCGCTCGATCATCGGGCCGAACCGCACGCTTCACGTCCAGGTGCTCGCCAAGGACACGCAGGGGATGGTCGACGAGGCGCACCGGTTGCTCGACAAGATCGACGCCAACGTCTACCCCAAAATCCCGCTGACCGAATCTGGTCTGCATGCCATGCGCATCCTCAAGGAGGAAGGCGTCAAGGTGACCGCGACAGCGATCTACTCCAAGACGCAAGGCTTCCTGGCGATCGCCTCCGGCGTCGACTACCTGGCGCCGTACTACAACCGGATGCAGTCGATCGACATCAACACCCGCGAGACCATCGAGGCACTGGCGGGCTTCATCAAGCGGTTCGACGCCCCGAGCAAGATCATGGCGGCGAGCTTCAAGAACATCGCGCAGGTCTCCCATGCCCTTGAGGCTGGCGCGGACGCGGTGACGCTCTCCCCCAAGCTGTTGCAGCAGGCACTCTCAGCGCCGGACATCCTGATGGCCGTCGACAAGTTCGTCGAAGACTGGACGGACATCCACGGCACCGCCACGCTCCCGGAGAATTAGGGAATCACTCAACAGGGAACGGTGAAGCGGATTCCCGCCAACGCCACTCCGATCTGCTCCACAGGTTCGCCGACGTGGGCTCCGTGCAGGCGGACAGGCTGTTGGTGACACCGATGAGCACCTCGTCGCCATTGGGCGCCTGGCAGACGAGCTGCCGCACGGGCGCCTCGGAACCGCGATTGGCGCTGAAGTCCACCTCGTAGGAGCAGTGCGTCGCCGTCGACGACGCGAAGGCCGGCGCATGGACGGACGCGACCACCGCGGGGGTCGCCCAGGCTAGGCCTTGCGCAACGGTGCGCCTGCGAATGGGGCTCTTCACAATCGAGGGTGTAGTCGGGGTTTGAATCCGCCGGCCTCGAGGAGGCTGCGGGCGATGTAGTGGGTCAGGTTCCGGAAGCCCAGGGCGATACCGCGGAGGTGCTCGAGTCGGCCGTTGATGGCCTCGGTGGGGCCGTTGGAGGTGCCTGGCCGGTCGAAGAACGCGAGCACGTCAGCGGCGCGCCGGTTCAGGGTCCGACCCAGGCTGCGTAACTCCACTAGTGCTGTGGGAACGCCTGTGCTGATGTCATCGATGACCTTGTTGAGCAGGTAGCGGCCGAACTTCTTGTCAGGTTGCCGGTAGGCCACCACCAGACGTTGGTAAATGCCCCAGGTGGCCTCGACCTCGCCATGCTGGTTGTCAGCGAACAGCGCTTCCAGGCGGGCGACCTGCTTGTCGGTGAGCAGATCAACACCGGTCAGCAAGGTGCGCCTGGCCCGGTAGAGCGGATCTCCAGCACGGCCTCGATGTCCGCGGGTGGTTTGCTGAACCCGTTGCCGGCACCGGGTCAGGGCCTCCCCTGCCAGGCGGACTACGTGGAAGGGGTCCATCACCGCGGTGGCATGGGCCAGTTCCTCCGCGGCAGCCGTCTTGTAGCCGGTGAACCCATCCATGGCTACGACTTCGATCTGGTCACGCCAGGCTCGGGGGCGCTCAGCGAGCCAGGTCTTGAACACCTGCTTGGAGCGGCCCTCGATCATGTCTAACAGTCGTGCCGGGCCGGTACCGTCCCTGGTCGGGGTCAAGTCGATGACCACGGTGACGTACTTGTCACCGCGTCGGGTGTGTCGCCAGCAATGCTCATCGACGCCGATCACCTCGACCCCGTCGAACCGGGCAGGGTTGTTGATCAGCATCCGCTGGCCCTCGGCCAGCACCGCGTCGTTGGCGGTGTTCCAGGCCACGTCCAGACCTTCCGCGATCCGGACCATGCTCAAGTGCTGGATCACCAGCCCTTCCAACGCCCACCGCAACGCCGCCCTAGACAATTTCGAACGGGGCTCGGCCGCCTTGCTCAGGTCTTGTCGCCACACCCGACCGCACTCGACGCACCTGTACCGCCGGACCCTCACCTGCAAGATCGTGGGGCGCCACCCCAGCGGAACATGCGACAGCCACCGCACCACAGTGCCTCGAGCTCTGCCCTGGCCTCCACAGTCGTGGCACCAGTCATCGGCGTCGATCACCCGGCAGGCCAACACAGCACGCTCAGACTCGACGCACTGCCCGGTCACCTCCAACCCGAGCCCGTCGAGCAGGCAGAAACTAGTCAGATCAGGGCAGCTGAAGGTAGCGTCAGGCACGTCGAGGTCTTCCAGATGAGGCGTGTAGGAACCTTCATCTTCGGAGGGCCTCGACCCCTTCAGCCAGCCGCCACGCCGCAAACCCGAACAGCGCTACCTACACCCTGGTTTGTGAAGAGCCGCGAATGGGAGGAGTATCGATCATCACATTCCTTTCGATGATGAATGCTGATCCCCAACTCGCGGGCGACCGCCGCGTCGGTCAAGCCCGTACGCAGCGGAGCAGGAATCTGCCGCGCTACCTGCCGACGCGCAGCCCCGTGTGGTGCGCCGCGAAGGCGAGCAGATCGGCCCATTCGCTGGCGATCATCTGCAACGACTTGCCCGCGCCGTGCCCTGCCGACGTCTCGACCCGCAGCAGGACATTCGATGGCTCAATCGACGACGCATGCTGGAGGGCGGCGGCGAACTTGAAGCTGTGCAACGGCACCACGCGGTCATCATGGTCAGCGGTGAGCACCAGGGTGGGCGGGTACCCGACGCCCTCCCTGATGTTGTGCAGCGGCGAGTACGCGTGGGCGGCGGCGAAGCCCTCGGGGGTGCCGGGATCGCCGTAGTCGCTCATCCACGCCGCGCCGATGGTGAACTTGTGAAACCGCAGCAGGTCCAGCACACCGACGCCGGGGAGGGCCGCGGCGAACAGGTCCGGCCGCTGCGTGAGGGCGGCGCCGACGAGCAGCCCGCCGTTGGAGCGGCCATGGATCGCAAGCTGCGCCGACGTCGTGGCGCCACTGGCGATGAGGTGCTCTGCCACCCCGATGAAGTCGTCGAACACGTTCTGCTTGTTCGCGAGGCGGCCCGCGTCGTACCACTGGGTGCCGAACTCGCCACCGCCGCGGAGATTGGCGATCGCCAACGCTCCCCCGGCCGCGAGCCAGGCGGACCAACCGGGGCGGTAGTCGGCCAGGACGGGGATCTTGAAGCCGCCGTAGCCGTACAGCAGCGTGGGGCGGGGGCCGGTGTTCCCGTCGTCGGGGGTGATGAGGAAGTAGGGCACCTCGGTGCCGTCGGCAGAGGTCGCGCGAAGCCGCTGCGTGGTGAACTTCGGCGCCTGAGCGTGAGCGCCAGCGAACGACGCTTGTGCTGAGCCTGTCCCAGCGCGAAGCGCCGGACAGGTCGAAGTAAAGGGCCCCCGCAGCGTGTCTGACACCGCAGCCACTGGGGTTGAGGCGCTGAATAGCCTGCGGGGGCCCTTCGTCGCTCGCTGGCGCTCGCGCTCAGGGACCGGGATCTGGAAGGCGACCACCGGGGTGTCGATGGTGCTCAACCCCACGAAGGCCTCGTCGCGCAGCGGTGAAGAATCCATCCCCACCAGCGCGCCGGCCGGCAGGTCGATCTCCACGGCACCCGAGCCGTCCAGCTCGCGCCACTCGACGGCGGCCTGGGCGTCCCTGAGATACGCCAGCAGCATGCCCCGGCCAGCGGCTTCGACGGCGGCGAGGGTGTCGCCGGACTCGGCGACCACCTCATCGAAGCCCCGGCCTGGGGCCGCGAGGTCGATCCGTACGAGCCTCCCGAGCGGGGCGTCGAGGTCCGTGTGGAGGTACAGTTGCGTGCCGTCGACCCGGACGAACCCGTACTCGGCATCCGCGTCGTCGACCACCTTGACCGGCTCGCCGAACACGGAACGACCCTCAGAGGTGGTGATCGGGTAGGCCCACAGGCGGTTGACGTGCTCCGTGCCGCGCACGATGGTGACGATGAGCCAGGCGTCGTCGTGGCTCACCTGACCGAACGCCATGGTGTTGGGCTCGTCCGGGAAGGTGAGCAGCAACTCGTCCTCGCCGTCGAGCCGGTGGATCATCAGGCGGCCGACGCCCAGGCCTGCGGTGGCGGTGCCGCGGGCATCCTCGGCCTCGTCGAACGTGGTGTAGAGGAACGAGCGGTGGTCCGGCAGCCAGTTGGGGGTGGAGAACTTGGCGACCACTTCGTCGTCGAGCTCCTCCCCCGTGGCCAGGTCGAGCAGGCGGATGCGCTGCCAGTCCGAGCCACCGTCGCTGCGGGCGTAGGCCATGAGTGAGCCGTCGCGGGCGACGGTGAAGGTGGACAGCGAGCTCGTGCCGTCGTCGCTCCACGTGTTCGGGTCCAGGATGGCCTCGCCCCCGCGGGCCAGTTCCTCGACGGTGGGCGCGGTGTACCAGAGATCCTGCGGCGTGGTGCCGTCGTTGCGGCTGACGAACCAGCGGCCGCCCCGCTTGCGCGGCACCCCGACGCGGGGCCGGGCGACGATGCGGCCCATGAGCTCGGTGAACCACTCGCGGGCGGGCAGCTCGGCAAGACGCTCCTCGGTGAAGCGGGCCTGCGCCGCGACCCACTCCTGCACCTCCGCGCTGTCGGCGTCCTCGAGCCAGCGGTAGGGATCCGGTACCTCGACACCATGGAGGGTGTCAACAAGATCGTCGCGTCGGGTGTGGGGGTGACTCATGCTGCCCAGCTTAGGGGCGCTGTTCAGATCTCCAACACATCAATCAGTGCCCCAGCAGCGCTCGCCAGGTCCGCCACCACCGAGCAACCGTCAGCGTACGTCTTCATCAACGTCTCGGATCTGGATCAACACGCTCATTCATCCCCTGTGCATGACATGCACACTGCATACGGGATCAGGATTCCTGGCCCGGGTCGGAGACCGTGGCGAGCAGCAGCGGCCAACCGGTGCGGGTATCGACGACCCGGAACACATACGGGCGGTCGACGGTGAACTCGTGGGCGCGCACCGGCGCACTCCCCGCCGCCGCCGGCTCAGTCAGCGCCGCCCCCACGGTGCCCTGGGCGCTGACCTGCAACACCACCTCCTGGACCCATTAGTCACCGAAGGCACCCGGGACGATCCCGCCCAGGTCGCCCCAGTCGATCTCGGGGAGCGCTGCCATGAGGTCGGTCTTGGACTTCAGGTTGAACGACGGCATGGTCACCGACACCTGCGAGTTGGGCGCCGCATCCAGGGCAGCCGTGACGGCCTCCAGATCCTCATGCGTGAGGGCTGCGGCCGGCCCTTCGTCGGCTCCCGGCCCGGGGATCACGACGTCGGCGGCCAGGATGTCGTCGTAGGGCAGGCGCACGGCGGCCCAGCCCTCCCCCTCGGCGTAGCGGGCGGTCACGATGCCGCTGACGCCGTCGACCTCGCCCCCGTCGAACGGCACGGGCCGCTCCTCGGTGAACGACGTGCGCCAGGCGGCGGCGAACAGCACCGCGTCCTGCAGCACCGCCACGGTGTCGGGCTCGATCACGATGCCGGATTCCTCGATGAGCCCGGCGGTGTGCTTCTTGGCCCAAGCGTCGAGATCCGCCTTCGCCTCATCCCGGGGCGACTCGGTGGCCACCACGTCGTAGAACTCCGAGAGCCGGTCCAGGAACGGCTGCTGGATCTCCCGTTCGATGGCCATGGCGCGGCTGGCCTGGTGCACGACGGGGGCCTCGGGCGGTTCGTCGACATCCACGCCGTCGGGCAGCGAGTCGTACTCCAGCAGCGACTGCCGGAGCGCCCCGAAGGCGCGGGCCCGGTCGTCGCCGGTGAGACCGAGCACGCCGTCGATACTGTCGAGCGTAACCGTCCGGGCACCTTCAGCAGCCTGCGCCAGCGACATGCTGAGCGAGCTCGGCGAGGTCAGTCGGTTGGGCTGCGTGGAGTTCTGAATGATGCGCCACGCGATCTCCTGCGAGACCCGGGCGGCCTCGTCGACGTGCGGCGTGGCATCGTGGGGCAGATCCAGGACGGCGACAGCACCCTTGACGTCACCTTCTGAGTCCGGCGTGGCGGGTTGTCCGCAGGCGGTGAGGGCCAGGGACAGGGCGAGTGCCAACGTGACGGATGCGCGCATGATGAGTCTCCTATTCGCAGCTGGGGTTGAAGCCGCGGGGGGCCAGCTCGGCGAGGATGTCGTCGGGGATGGGCCACCTGCGGTTGGAATCGGCGTCCACGAGCGCCGGAGCGTCGCTGCCCACCTCCAGACGGATGCTGCCGCCTCGTCCGTCACTCAGCACCACCATGGAGCCGCAGAACCCGCCGGTGTCCGGCACGGCCTCGGCGTCGAAACGCCGAGCGATGTCGACGGCGACCTCGGGCGGCAACTCCGGCCCGAGCTCCGGCACGCCGTACTCCGAGATGCACACCACACCGCTGACGACGTCGGCGAACTCGGCGCGCGGATCCTCGTGGGACGTCCGGCACGTCTCCGGGATGACGGCGAAGCGCTCCCTGCGCAGCCCCTCGGTCTCGGCGAGCACCCGGGCGCGCAGGTCCTCGGTCAGGGGGAACTGCTCGCTGCGGGCGGCCACCGCCTGGCCGTCGGGCTGGAGGTAGACGGTGGTGGGGTCGCCGTGAGGGTTCAGCAGCACCAGGTACGGGAGCAGCGCGTCGCCCCAGCCCGGGCCCTGGACGGGTTCACCGGCGAGGGCGGCTGCCAGGTCCGCGACGAGGTCGTCCGGCAGGTCGCGCTGCAGGACCTCGGCCTCGTAGGAGGTGGCATCAGCCGGGAGGCCGCAGATCACGCCGCGCACGGCGTCGGTGCCGCCCGTGCTCCAGACGCTGTCCACACCGTTCTGGATCCCCTCGCGTTGGCGGTAGGAGTTCACGCAGAGGTCCGGCGTGCCGGTGTAGGCGATGCCGTGGGCGTCACGCTGCGCCGCCCAGCGGGTGGTGATCTCGTCCCAGATCTCCCCACCTCCCGCACGGCCGGCGACGGTGCGGCACCCGTGCAACTCGCCCTGCAGCGGCACGGCGGTGCCATCCGGGTAGTCGACGACGAAGATGTACGTCAGCGAGTACTCAGCGGTGCACGCGATCTCCTCAGGCAGCGCTGGGAGCTCATTGAGCTTCTGCACGAAACCGTCCACGTCGGTGGTGAGGGGCTCGCGGGCGCCCAGCCGGCCGTCGTAGGGCGGGCCCGCCTCCCCGCACAGCCAGACGGCAGAGGCGCCGAGCGGCAGCCCGTCGTCGGGGATGTTCTGGGTGGGCACCTCGTAGCCCACCGCTGAACGCAGCTCGGTGCAAAGCGGAGGGACGAGGTCGCTTCCGGCGGGGTCGTACGACACCTGCGGCGCTGGCACCGACGGCGGGGTGGAGGTGGCGGGCGGAGCGCTGATCTCTTGTGCTGCCTGTTGCGGCGCTGCGCAGCCGGCCAGCGCGAGGGCGGGGATCAGCAGAGCCGCAAGAGGCCGGAACGCATGCTTGGCGCCCTTCGACCCGGCTGGCTCCTTCGTCGCAGAGCCGGGCTCAGACAACGTGGTCATGGTGCCTCGCTCGGGTCTGAGATGGCGGCAAGGAACAGCGGCCAACTGGTGTCGGTGTCGAGAACGCGGAACACATAGGGGCGGTCGACGTGGAACGTTCGCGACGGTTCCACCCTGCCGCTGTAGGAGACCTCCATCTCGGTGACCGCGGCCCCGACCGTGCCGCGTGCCGAGACGATGAGCTTCGCCTGCTGCATCCAGTCCCCAGCGCTCGCACCGGAGTAGATGCCGTTCAGGTTGGACAGGTCTATCTGCGGCAGAGCCTCCCGGAGGTTGGAGGTCACGGCGAGATCGAAGGTGGGCATTGCGACCTCCACCGGTTCAGGAACCGCGGCCGCCAGGGCTTGCTCCGCCTCCTCAAGCTCCTCGGTCGTGAGGTCGGTGGGCGAAATCCCTTCGCGCGGCAGGATCACCTCTGCGGCGAGTTGGTCGTCGTACGGGAGCCGAACGGCGGTCCACCGGTCGCCCTCCGCGTAGGAAACGTTGAGCGTCTGGCTCACCGCCGGCACGCCCTTCGTCCCGGAGGCGGTTCGGAAGGGGACGGTGATGTCCCGCTCGAACGGGGTCTCCCATGAGGCGGCGAACAGGAGCGCATCCTGCAGGACGGCCACCGTGTCGGGGCTGGGCTCGATGGCCGATTCTTCGATGAGACCCGCAGTGTGCTCCTCGACCCAGGCGTCCAGGTTCGCCTTGGCATCGGGCAGTGTGGCGGATTCTGCGGTGGCGTCGTAGAACCGGGAGATCCTGTCGAGGTACGGCTGCTTGATCTCCGCATCGATGGCCAGGATGCGGCTGGCCTGATGCACGACAGGGGTCTCGGGCGGGTCGTCGGCGTCGACGCTCGCCGGCAAGGAGTCGTACTTGAGCAGCGACTCGCGCAGCTCGGCGAACGCCTCTGAGCGAGCGTCGCCGGTGAGGCCGAGCGCGGCGTCGATGCTGTCCAGTGAAGCACCCTCGGCACCCTCGGCTGCCTGCGCGAGCGACATGGACAGCGAGGAGGGCGACACCACCCGGTTCAGGCCATCCCCGGCCTGGATGACCTCCCAGCCGAGGGACTGCGACGCCCGAGCAGCCAGATCGCTGGCCGGGAGCGCTCCTTCACCTGCCGGCTGGTCGGACGAACCATCACCTGGGACTGCTCCGGGCTCCGTAGCGCGGGCAGCAGGCGGGGGCTTGGCAGCCTCTTCGTGTGCCGCTGCCATGTCTGAATCAGGCGCCGAGGCGGGCACCGCATCCAGGGCGGAGTTCCCGCCCAGGTTGAGCGCGAACGGCACGACCATCAGGGCGACGGCGGCCACCGCGCCGCCGGTCACCATTGAGCGCGTACGGCGCCTGCGCTCCCGCGCTCCAGCGAGCAAGCCGTCGGGCACGGACAGTTCGGGGGTGACGCGGCGCAGCGCGTCTCTGATGTCATCGTGGTCGCTCATCTCAGGCCTCCTGAGTGATGAGGTGCGCCGACTCCCGCAGAGCCGCGCACCCTCGGTGGGCGTACTTCTTCACCGCGCCCTCGCTGACACCCAACGCCTCGGCCACCTCCGCGATCGGCCGGTCCTCGACGTAGCGCATCGTCACCACGGCCCGCTGCATGCGGGGCAGGGTGGCCAGCGCCCGCAGCACGTCGAGGCGAAGCTCGGCCGTGCCGTCGGGGGTGGGCGTGTCGTCGTCGACCGTGTCGCTGGGGAGTTCAGATCTCCAGCTCAGCCGTCGCCACCAGGAGATGTACGTGCGGTACATGGTGGTACGGAGGTAGGCCTCGAACTTGTGGTCGTTGGCGAGTTTGTCGTAGGCGCCCAGGGATTTCGCCAACGCGGTTTGGAGGAGGTCCTCCGCGTGGTGCGAGTCGCCCGTGAGTGCCCACGCGGCGCGAAGAAGGTCGCCACCGCGTTGGGCGATAAACGTCTCTATCCCCTGCATGGCCACCTCCTCACCCTAACGACGCGATGGGCCTCCCGGGAGGTTGTCACCCGATGCAAGCCTGTGGATATCGGTGAACAAGGGCTACACCCGGCCATAGTGCAAAGGTGTGAAGCACTACAGCAAAGTTGACCTTCGAAAATCACCCCGATCGTCCATATATGGCGACATCACCGCGAAATCCCAAGGTGGAAGAAAGTGACCACGGGGCAGGTGGTCACTGTCGACTCGCTCTTGGCCCTCGGCTGGGACAGGGCCCAAGTGTGCGCGGCCATCAACGCTGGCACCCTCGTCAAAGTCGTCCGTGGTTGGGTCGCCTACCCCACGGCAGAGTACTGGATCATCGAGTCGGTCAAGAAGGGCGGCAGGCTAGGTTGTCTGTCCGGCTGCCGGGTCCACGGACTGTGGACGCCGGACCACTCAGAACCGCACATCATCATCGGACGGGGCGAGAAGCGCCGCCGCAGCGCCTGGCACAGACACACTTCCGCCCTCCCTGGCGAGGCCGTGTTTCCCGTCACTGAGTGCATCGCGCAGGTGATTCGGCACCACTCACCCGAGGAGGCACTGATGGTGCTGGAGTCTGCGGTGCAGAAAGGCCTTGTCTCCCGGATGGAGGCCGAAGTGCTGATCGCTGATTCCTCCCCGACCAAGCAGCACGCTCTGCGGTTCTTCGACCCCCGTGCCGAATCCGGCTCGGAGACAAGGGTGCGGATGTGGCTGCAACAAGCTCGCGTGAAGGTGAGACCCCAGGTGCAGATCCCCGGAGTAGGGCGGGTGGACCTCGTGGTAGGCAATAGCCTCATCATCGAATGTGACAGCGAACTCCACCATAAGTACACGGAGGAGGACTACGCCCGCGACTTGGCGGCCAAGGCGTTGGGCTTCGAGATCCTTCGGCTCAGCTACCGGCAGATCTTCCTGGAGTGGGATGAGACCTTGGCACATCTGTCGCGGATTCTCCGCACGAAGGCCCACCTGAAACACCCCCGGCCTCTCTGAAATTCACCTTGGGATTTCGGTGCGATCGTCCATATATGACGACATCACCGCGAAATCCCAAGGCGAATTTCAGTAAGCTCCGCTCATGACACCGTTACGGCGCCTTCGTTGGGGCGCGGTTGCACTCGTTCTGGCCCTCACCGCTGCCTGCGGCGGAGAGAGCGCAACCACCACCCGCCGGGTACGAGGTCAGCGACCCGGGAGTGTTACGGCGGAATGTTGACCATCCCGCACTACGCCCAGATCGAGATCTGGCTCGGTGATGTCGGCCACGTGGACGGCATCGTGCTCGAGGAACCCGGGCCGACCACCCGCTCAGGCATCGGCGTAGCGGCTCACTTGGCCCAAGTCCTGGACGCGTATTCCGGCCTCGAGCGGCGCGGATGGGTTCAGTGCCGAGGTCTACCTGCTCGAGGACGTCACGCACGCCCTGGTGTTCGAGGTGCTCGACGGTGCAGTGGCTGCGATCTCGGTCCACAGCATGGCCGAAGAGTTCTATCTCATCACCGACAGAGTCTGCGGCGGGCCGTAGCCCGATCAGCCTGCGGGAAGGGCGTCCAGTTCAGTGGCCAACCCGGGAGCAGGTGTCCAGCCCATCAGGCTGTCCTCACCCCTGAACTCGTAGCGCTCGCCTGCCTTGCGCAGCAGGATCTGGGCACCCCAGGCGTTGGCCAGCGCCGCCCAGCCGATATCCTCGGCTAGCGACTGCCTCAACTCGACAGCCCTGCTGGTGTCGGCGTCGGTGGTGCAGGCGTACCCACCGGTGATCCGATCGAGCGACACAGGCAGCAACGACTGCTGGCAGGAGAGCACCGGGCATTCCTGAGGCGACTCATACCCGGTGGCGGGGGCCCCGGCCCGGGCGCGCTGGGCCAGCCAGCCGGCCTCCACCTCGTCTCGATAGAACGCCGCGCTGCCCTGCAGGCTGTTGACGCCATCGGTCAGTGCTGTGGAGTCCCGGGTGTCGCCGGAGAAGGACATCCTGCGGCCGTCATCGAACTCGAAGACCACGGTGTAGTGCTCCGCGACTGCCTGGGCGCTGTCATCGGTCAGGGTGGGCTGCGCGTAGAGGGCCTCGACGAGCCCGTCGACGTCCACCACCAGCGGCTCGAGCGGTCCGCCGGTGCCGAAGTTGTCCGGATTGGTGCACAGCCATGCGCGCGCCGCGCCCGTGCGGATGGTGCCCGCATGGCTCCGCTCCCCGGCAGGTTCACCGTCCTCGCCGTAACAGGCGGCGGCGCCGGGTTTGCCCTCCGCGTTCGGCGACAGCGACACGTCGACGCCGGTGGCCCCACTCGCAGTGGGATCCGGGGTGGGGGCCGGGGCACTCGCCGTCGGTTCGGGCGACGCGACGATGGGCTCGGCACCGCCGGACAAGTTCAGCGCGGCGGGCACGGCCAAGGCCACGACGGCGAGCGCGGCGGTCCCGCTGGTGACCAGTTGCCGGCCCCGGCGCTTGCGGCGTGCTCCTTCAACCCAGCCCCGCGTCGACGGCGCCTCGGGCACCGATGCCTTGAACAGGTCGTGGAAGTTGTCATTCATCTCATTCACCCCTCCCGGGATGCTTGGAGGAGCGCAGGGCCGCACGGCCCCGGCTCGCGTGGGTCTTCACCGCGCCGCTGGACACTCCCAGCCGTTCGGCGATCTGTTCAGTGGTGAGGTCCTCGAAGTACTGCAGGACCAGGACGGCGCGCTGCATGCGGGGCAACTCGTCCAGGGCCCGCGCCAGGTCCAGGTTGACGCCATGGGGGGCTTCCGGGGCGGGCGCGTCGTCGACGAACTCGGCGGCCTTCTCGTTGCGCCAACTCATTTTGCGCCACCAGGAGACGAACGTGCGGTAGATGGTGGTGCGGACGTAAGCCTCGAACTGGGCGTCGTTACCGATGTCGCCGTAGCGCGTGTACGTCTTGGACAGCGCGGTCTGGACGAGGTCTTCCGCGTGCTGCGAGTCACCGGTCAGCAGCCACGCGGCGCGCCAGAGCCGCTTGCCCTTCTGGGCAACGAACCCCTCGAAGCCGAGCGTGGCCTCGCTGACGTCTTCGCTCACATCGTTCAGCCTAACGATCTCGTAGGCCCCTCTCCTCCCTGCGCAGCCGGGCATCGTCAGCCAGGCGCTCTGCGGCTGGCTGACGGTTCCCGTGGTGATTCCTCCTGATACTCACCCCTACCACGCGGTGAGGGGGGTGCCCGGTTGACACTGGGTAAGCTCGAGAGCATGCGTGGCGAATACAAGGTTCCTGGCGGCAAGCTCGTGGCGGTCGACGTGGAGGCGGAGGACGGTCGGCTGACGCAGGCGTTCGTCTCCGGCGACTTCTTCCTCGAGCCCGACGAAGCCCTCGAGGACATCAACGGCGCGCTGCTCGGTATGCCCACCACGTCGTCGGTGGCTGAGCTCGCGCAGGCCATCGAGCAGCGGCTCTCCCCCGAGACCCAGATGATCGGTTTCAACCCGGAGGCCGTGGGTATCGCGGTGCGCCGCTCGCTGGGCCACGCCACGGACTGGTCTGATCACACGTTCGACGTCATCGGCCCGGTCACGATGGACCCGCGCATGCACGTCGCGCTCGACGAGGTGATGGCGGCCGAACTGGCCCGCGGCGAGATCAACCCCAGCCTGCGGATCTGGGACTGGGACCAGCCGCTCGTGGTGATCGGCTCGTTCCAGAGCTACAAGAACGAGATCGACGACGAGGGACGCGAGCGCCACGGCATCAACGTGGTGCGACGCATCACCGGGGGCGGAGCGATGTTCATGGAGCCCGGCAACTGCGTGACCTACTCGCTGATCGCGCCCGTCTCGCTCGTGGAGGGGCTGAGCTTCGAGCGCTCCTACGAGTTCCTCGACCAGTGGGTGATGGGGGCGCTGAAGGAGCTGGGCGTCAACGCGCGCTACATCCCGCTCAACGACATCGCCTCGGACAAGGGCAAGATCGCGGGCGCCGCCCAGCGTCGCGTGACCGGCGGCGTCGTCGTGCACCACGTGACGATGGCCTACGACATCGACGCGGACAAGATGCTCGAGGTACTGCGCATCGGGCGCGAGAAGATGTCCGACAAGGGCACCAGGTCGGCCAACAAGCGCGTGGACCCGCTCCGGTCCCAGACCCAGCTCCCCCGAGACCAGATCCTGTCGTCGTTCCTGGCGCACTTCGAGTCGCTGTATGAGACGAAGCGCCGCGGGTACTCCGACGAGGAACTGGCGCGGGCGAAGGAGCTCGTCGAGACGAAGTTCAGCTCCGAGGAGTGGACCAAGCGCATCCCCTGATCGTCAACTCTCCTTCGGCTCCACTGTCGGGACGGGGATCGGCCTGTCCGGGCCCCGAGGGGGGCCGGGCGTGGCGCCAGGCGGATTCGAGGGCTGGAGTTCCACGACGGTGCCCTTCGCCGGGTCGCGCTCACACTGCACGCCGTGAGCGGGCGGGAGGCCGATTAGTTCTGAGGGCGTGGCCGACGGCGGGAGGTCCCGGCACGACCCGTAGGTGACGGCCCACATTCTCTCCAGCAGGTCACGGTTCGGCACCCACGCCGCGGTCCCGCCGGCGTCAGCGTGATAGAAGACGACGCGCCCATCGGGCTGCAGCGCCAGCCTCAGCGGGGGGCCCTCGCTGGTAGCGAGCATGATCACCGGTCCCCCGGACAGCCCTGGCTGGAAGCCGAGATCGACCTGTTCGGCGCGCACCGCGTCGATGATCTCCTGCGCCAACTCCGGCCCCAGGCTGTCCCCGACGGCCAGCGTGCCGTGGTCGTTCACCAAGCAGCCCCGTCCCGCAGGGATCAGAGCGTCGAGATCCCCGTCTTCTCCTGAAACCCATCCGGTGCATTCAGGTAGCTCGCCCTCCCAGACCGGAGCGGGGTTCACGGGCGGCTCGGTGCCGGGCGTCGCCGGTGCCTCAGCCGGCTCGAACAACGCATCCAACTCGCCGGCGATGGAGGCCTCGGGGCGCGACACGTACTGCTTCTGTCCCCACCCCCACACCAGCGAACGTGCCCCGTCGACGTCCTGCCAGCGCAGCGTCACCGGGTCGCCTGCCTCGTTGCTCAGGATCAGACGGGGAGCGCCCTCGTCGGCCACGGGATCCTCCGCCTCGTCGACGGCAACGACCCCCGCGAGGATGCGCTGCAACAGGGCGTCGGGCACCGCGTCCTGCATCCGCGGCGGCTCGCCGGCCTCGGCTGGCACACAGGCCACGGCCCTCGTCGCGGTGGCGGGGTCGATCCCCCACACCGAGGTGGCAGCCGGGCACAGATGCACCCTGCCGTCGGGCACCGGGCGACCCTGTCGCTGCTCGGCCCACAACTCCTGCAGCACCGCGAGGTAGTCCGAGCCCCCGCCGTCGACGATGCCATCGGCCAGTTGGAAGTGGTCGCAGCCATCAGGGGTGTTGTAGCCGCGCACCACATGGCTCTCGCCGTCCGGGTACTCGACCACCACGTGGTACGTCGCCCCGTCGCCCAAGCAGTCGATGGCGGCACCGGGCACGAAAGTCAACGCGTTGAACGCCTCGACGGCGCGGTCCACGCCGAGGGTGAGCGGGTCGCGGGCCCCCACCAGTTCGGTGTCGTTGACCACCCAGCCTTCTTCGCCGCCACCGCAGAGCCAGATCCGTTCAGCACCCTCGGGCAGCTTCCCGTCGGGCAGGTCCGTGACCTCCACCCGCGTGCCACCCTCCTCGCGGCACTCCGATACCTCGTAGCTCTCCACCGGGTAGTTCGCGTCCGGAGGCTCGGTCGCCTCCTGCGGCGGCGGCTCCGCAACCAGGGTCTGGCCTCCGCCGGGATTCATCGCCAGGGGGACGGCGATCGCCACCGCGGCGACCCCCGCAACTCCGGCAACGGCAGCCCGACGGCGAGCCACCCTTCGGCGCGCAGCGGCACCCCAGCCGGTGGTCGGGGGCTGGTCGGGAATGGCCTTGTCAAAGGCCTCGGAAAGCTGATCGTTCATCGCGCGTCCTCCTCGTCGGACAGGAAACTGGAGGCCCGCAACGCGGCCAACCCGCGGCTGACGTGGCTGGTCACCGTGCCCTCGGCCATCCCCAGCAGGTCGGCCACCTCGCGCGTGGAGCGGTCCTCGAAGTACCGCAGCACGAGGCAGGCCCGCTGTTTGCGGGGAAGGTTCGCCAGCGCCCGCACCAGATCGGTGCGCAGCGCGGGGTCGCCGTCGGCTTGGTGCACCGCGTCGGGCCGGATCTCCGCGGGGATCTCCGAGCGCCACGAGCGTTTGCGCCACCACGAGACGAACGTGCGGTAGATGGTGGTGCGGACGTAAGCCTCGAACTTCCCTGAGTCGCTGAACCCGCCGAACTTCGGGTAGGTCTTGGTCAGCGCGGTCTGGACGAGGTCCTCGGCGTGGTGGGTGTCGCCGGTCAGCAGCCACGCTGCGCGCCAGAGCGCGCCGCCCCGCTCGTCGACGAACTGGTCGAACTGAGCGGCACGGTCGACGACGGGCTCACCCTGCATCACGGCCTCCATGCCCTACTAACGCTGTAGGCCCAGCATCTCACTGCAGCGACGTTGGTTGAGCCGGTTGCCTGCGAGCTTGAGCAGCGCAGCCGTGTCGAAACCCGGGGCCTTGCGAACAGGCCGCTTGAACGCTTGGCGGTTTCGACACGACCGCGGCCCTCGCAAGCTCGGGCGCGGTCGGCTCAACCAACGCCTGGTCCCTGGGCTCAGGACACGAACTCGCCGGGCGACGCTCGAGGAGCGACTACTGGCGCACGCCGATGGTCAGCAGCAGGTTGGCGTAGATACGCTGCTCACCCGAGGCGATGAGGATGCCGACGTCGTCCTTCTTCGCCTCGTCGTAGAAGTCCCAGCGGCTGATCTCGACGAACTCGACGCCGGGCAGCGCCGCCTTGTAGTCGTCGTGCGCGTCGATCTTGTCGGGGCGCAGCTCCGGCGGGGCGTCGGGGGCGGGGGTCATGATGCCGGCCTGCTCGATCGGGACGGCCTGCTTGAGCACCTCGAGGATCTGCGTGACCGTCAGCAGCCCGGGCGCGAGGTTGAGATAGATCCTTGCCGCGTTGGCCGGGGCCCCCGTCTGGTGGGGGTAGTTGCCGTCGGTGATGAGGATCTTGCTGCCGTGGCCGGCGCGGCCGAGCGCGTTGAGCAACTCCGGGTGGATCATGGGGCCATTGAGCATGGTGTTTCCTTTCGGGTTTCGCGGCCTTCGACCTGCCCGGCTCCTTCGTCGCGGGGGCAGGCTCAGGGACCGGTCAGGTGCTGTCGCGGACGAGCAGCGTGGGGGTGATCAGCATCGATTCGGCGGGCTGCCCGTTCAGCAGCAGGTTCAACGCCTTGACGGCGTACTCCCCCATCGCGCGGAAGTCCTGGCGCACCGTCGTGAGGCCGGGGAGGAACCACTCGGAGCCGGGCACATCGTCGTAGCCGACGACGCGGACGTCGCCCGGCACGCTCCGCCCGGCCAACTGGAGAGCGGTCATGCAGCCCAGTGCGAGCTGGTCGTTGGCCGCGAACACCGCGTCCACGTCGGCGCCCAGGGTGGGCACCAGGGCGGCGGCCGCGGCCGCGTCCCACGATCCCGCCACCAGGGAGACGGGCTCCAGCCCGGCGTCGGCCATGGCGCGTTCGTAGCCCTCCAGTCGTTCCTGGGCATCCGTCCAGTCCTGCGGGCCGGCGATGTGCACGATCTTCCGCGCCCCGCGCTCGATGAGGTGTTCCACCGCGGCGACGGCGCCAGCCCGGTGATCCACCGAGACACCGACGGCATTGCCGGGCAGATTGCTCGCCTCGCCCACGCACACCGTCGGCAGGCTGGAGGCGATCACGTCGATCCATTGGCCGGACTCGGCGCGGCCGCCCAGCACGATCACGCCGTCGGCGCTGACCGGCACGAGGCGCTGCAGTTCGGGCTTGTCATCCAGAGCGCCCAACACGGAGGTGGAGGCGTGCAGCTCCAGCGTGGAGAGAGCCTGCGTGATGGCGACGAACGTGAACGCGTGGCCGTGGAACAGCGGCACCGCGTCGACGATGTGGACCGATCCGGTGCGGGCCGCCGACAACGACCGCGCCGCCAGGTTGGGTTGGTAGTTGAGGCGCTCGATGGCCTCGAGCACGCGCAGGCGGGTGGCTTCGGCCACCACGTCGACGCCCCGCACCACCCGCGACGCGGTCTGGATGGAGACGCCGGAGGCCTCGGCGATGTCGCGGAGGTTGGCGCGCTGCTTCACGGCCCTCATGGGCGGGGCTCGAAGATCTCGGTGTGGGAGGTGGCGGAGATCACCGCGTTGCGGTCGGCAGGATCCAGGTGGCCCATGATCTCCAATTGCGCGAGCAGCGAGCCCAGCACCGACGCCTCGACGGGGCCGGCCACGACCGGCACGCCCAGCGCGTCCGCGGTGAGCTGGCACAGCAGCTTGTTGCGCGACCCGCCGCCCACCAGGTTGAGCTGCGGCGCCGACACGCCGGTCAGCGCTGACAGGTCGGCGATCCCCCGTGCATACCTGGCGGCGAAGGACTCCAGCACCACGCGGGTGATGGCCCCCTCGTCGAGACCATTCGTCTCGATGCCCTGCGCCGCCAGCGCTTCCAGCACCCGCTGCTCCATCTGCCCCGGGAGCGCGAACTGCGGCTCGTCCGGGTTGATGACGGCCCCCGTCGACGGTGAGGCCTCCGCCATGCGGATGAGTTCGACGATGTCGTGGATGCGGCCTTGGGACTGCCAGTCGCGCTGAAGTTCCTGCAGGATCCACAAGCCGGTGATGTTGAACAGGGGGCGCAGGCCGTGATCCGCGCGGGCCTCGTTGGTCAGGCCCAGCGCGCGGGCGTCGTCGGAGAGCAGCGGCTCGTCGCGCAGCACGCCCAGCACGGACCAGGAGCCGCAGCTCAGGAAGTACGAATCCTGACTCACGTCACGCTGCAGCGCGTGCACGGCGCAGGCGGTGTCGTGGGCGCCGGCGCGCACCACGGTGAGCTGTTCGAGCCCCTCCACGACGCACGGGCCGGCGACGGTGAGCTCCTCGGTGATGTCGCCCACCCAGGAGCGCGGGATGCCCAGTGCGCCGAAGACCTCGTCGGAGAACGAGTGCGCGCCGGGGGTGAGCAGCGCCGACGACGACGCATGCGAGCGGGACCAGCCGCGCTCGCCGGAGAGCAGGTAGGTGAAGTAATCGGGCAGCAGCAGGATCTGCGCGGTGCGCTCCGCGAGCGCCGGCTCCTCCTGCAGGTAGGCGAACAGCTGGTTCGCGGTGTTGATCGTGGCCGGCGCGATGCCGGTGGCGGCCCACAGCGCCTCGTCGGAGAGTCGCTCGCGGAACGCATCATGGGTGCGGATCGTGCGCTCGTCCCGGTAGGCGCGGCCCGGCGTCAGCGCCGCGCCGTCCTCGCCGAGGGGCACGTAGTCGACTCCCCAGGTGTCGACGGAGACGCTCACCGCGTCGGGGAACCGGGCGACGGCGTCGCGGAGCCCCGCGACCACCTCGCCCCAGATGAACTCAAGGTCCCAGGACAGGTAGCCATCCACCATGCGCGCCTCATGCGGGAACCGGCGGACTTCGACTTCCTCGATGCGGCCGTCACGGTAGGTGCCGGCGATGACACGGCCGGACGACGACCCGAGATCAACCGCGAGGGCGGTGACGGTGGACACTGTTTCTCTCCTGGGGTTGTTAACTGGTTGAGCCGACTGCCCGCTGGTTGAGCCGACTGCCCGCTGGTTGAGCCGGCCGCCCGCTGGTTGAGCCGGCCGCCCGCGAGCTTGCGAGCGGCGCGGCCGTGTCGAAACCCGGTGACCTGAGATTCAGGTTGCTGTGAAGCGCACCGGGTTTCGACACTGCTCGCAGAGCTCGCAGGCTCAACCAACGTGACGGGTTTCGACACTGCTCGCAGAGCGAGCCCGAGGAACCGCGGGCGTTGGAGCCTGGCTCCTCGGAGCATCGGATCGCGCGAGCAGCTCGGGGTCTGGGGCGGAGCCCCAGTGTCAGTTGTAGAGCGGGCCAAACTGGGCGCAGGCGCGGTAGTCCGCACCCTCGAGATCGGCGGTGCCGAACCCGAGCCAGTTCTTCGGGCGGAAGATCCGCTCGCGCTCCACGTTGTGCATGTTGACCGGGATGCGCAGCATCGAGGCCAGCGTGATCAGCTGGTGGCCGATGTGGCCGTGGCTGATCGCACCGTGGTTCGAGCCCCAGGCGTTCATCACGTCGTAGACGCTCTTGAACGCACCCTCGCCGGTCAGGTTGGGGACGAACCAGGTCGTCGGCCAGCCCGGATCCGTGCGCAGCTCGATGGTCTTGGCCACCTCGTCGGGCAGTTCGACGGTGTAGCCCTCAGCGATCTGGATGACCGGGCCCAGCCCGTCGACCCAGTTGATGCGGGTCATCGTGACCGGCACCTCGCCCTTCGAGCGGAAGTGCGTGGACATGCCGCCGCCACGGAAGTAGCCGGTGTTGGCCGGGTGGAAGGTGGTCTCCTCCGTCATGGCCTTGATGTCCTCATCGGTGACGTCCCACCACGGCTTGATGCAGTGGTTGCCGTCCTCGTCCTTGGCGGCGAAGGTGCCGTCGAGGGTGGTGGCGCCGGAGTTGCGCAGGTCGATGAGGCCGGCGGCCGCGCGGCCCTCGGGGCGGTGCCCGGTGACGCGCTCGATGGCGTCGGCGCTCCAGTAGGTGCGCACGTCGGAGAAGATCTGCGCCTTGTTGGTCAGCAGGTAGTTGAACAGCATCGATGCGCCGTTGAGGTTGTCGTTCTCGGTGGCCTGGATGCTGGGCTGACGCTTGCCGTTCCAGTCGAAGCTGGTGTTGAGCAGGGTCTCCATGAGGTCGCCGTTGGGCAGGAAGTCCGTCCATTGGCGCTGACCCTGGAAGCCGGAGACGAGGGCGCCGTGGCCGGCGGCCTCCTCCTCGAAGCCCATCTCGGCGAGCTTGGGGTTGCCGTGCATGAGGTCGCGGCCGATGAGCACCATCTTGGTGCTCCACTCCCACCACTTCTCGTGGTCTTCGGCGGAGCGCTGCCACTCTTCGGGGTTGAAGTCCTCGCCCTGCTTGAGGTTCTCACGAACCCACTTGTAGGCCACCTCGTACTCGTCCTTGTCGTAGATGCCCAGTTCGATGCGGCGCTCGATCTCGACCATGTCGATGTACTCGTTGCGCATACCCAGGTAGTAGTTCCAGAACTCCTCCTTGACGACGCAGCCGGCGATGCCCATGGACACGCCACCGATCGAGAGGAAGGACTGGCCCTTCATGATGGCGACGGCGAGGCCGGCCTGCGCGTAGTCGAGCAGGCGCTGACGCACGGCGTCGGGGATGGACTCGTCGTCGGCGTCCTGGACCTCTTCGCCGTAGATGCCGAAGGCGGGGATGCCCAGCTGAGCGTGGCCGGCCAGTGCGGCGGCCAGGTAGACGGCGCCGGGGCGCTCGGAGCCGTTGAAGCCCCAGATCGCGTGCGGCATCGTGCGGTCCATGTCGATGGTCTCGGAGCCGTAGCACCAGCAGGGGGTGACCGACAGGGTCAGGCCGACGTTCTCGTCCTTGAACTTCCGTGCGGCGGCCTGGGCCTCAGGCACACGGCCGATGGTCGAGTCAGCGATGACAACCTGCACCGGGGACCCGTCGGGGTAGCGCAGCTCAGACTCGTAGAGCTCCTTGACGCGCAGCGCCATGCCCATCGTCTGGTCTTCGAGCGACTCTCGAACGCCACGCCGGCGGCCGTCAATGATGGGACGGATACCGATCTTCGGGTAGTTGGTCACGAATCACACCTTCTTCTGATCTCTGATCGTTTGAAACTTGGGGAGGGTCTGTGTGGGGTCCGGCACGGTGTGTGTGGCGCAGGCGGCCGGCGGGGCTGCGTCGTGTGGAATCGGATGAAACACAGGGCACCTGCCCGCCACCTCGCCACGCGGCAAAGTGGCGAGCAGGCGCCCCTGGTGTTTCAGTGGGTGGGGCGGGCAGCTGGCTGCCCACCGTCACATCACTCGTAGAGGTTGCCCGCGATGTTCGGCTCATCCATGTTGGAGGCGTCGTACCACTCGAAGCCGGAGTCGATGGCCTCGGGCAGCTCCTGGCCGTTGATGGCCTTGATGGCGGCGACGACGGTCTCGTAGCCCATCTTGAGCGGGGCCTGGGTCACAGCGCCGGCCTGCTCTCCGGAGCGGATGGCCTCGAGCTGGGTCTTGCCGGAATCGAAGCCGACGACGGTGAGGTCAGCGCCGGATTCCTTGGCGCCCTGGACGACACCGGTGGCGGCGGCCTCGTTGGTGCCATAGATGCCCACGAGATCCGGGTTCGCCTGGATCATGGACTTGGCCGTGTTGGCAGCCAGGTCGACGGCGCCGGCAACCTGAGGCTCGAGGAGCGTGACGTCAGGAGCGTTGGCCTCCATCCAGTTCTTGAAGCCGTCGCAGCGCTGCTTGCCGGTGGTGGAGGTCTGGTCGTGGCAGACCAAGCCAACCTGGCCGGAGCCACCGATGAGCTCGAGCATCTTTTCCGCGGCAGCCTCGGCTGCGGCAGTGTTGTCGGTCGAGACGGTGGTCAGCGGGATGTCGGAGTCGACGCCGGAGTCGAACGCGATCAGCGGGATGTTCGCGGCCTGGATCTCGTTGAGGAGGTCCGAAGCGGCGCCCGAGTCGAGAGCAGCCAGGCCGATCGCGGCGGGCTTGGAGTCCAGAGCCGTCTTCAGCTGGTTGAGCTGCTCGGTGACCTGGGTCTCGTCCTGGGGGCCGACGAACTCGATCTTGTAGTTGTACTCGGCGCCGGCCTCTTCAGCGCCCTGCTTCACAGCCTGCCAGAAGCGGTGCTGGAAGCCCTTGGAGACCAGGTAGATGGTCTGCGAGCCGTCACCCTGCGGGATGTCGCCGTCGGGGGCTTCTTCGCCACCTTCGGCGGGAGTGGTCTCGCCACCCTCGGCGGGAGTGGTCTCCTCAGCGGGAGCCGCAGCCGTCGTGGGGTCGTCGGCGGGGGCGGGGGTTTCGGCGTCGGTGGACGTGCCGCAGGCGGTGAGGCCCAGTGCAAGCACGGCTCCGAGAGCCAGCGTGGAGCGCAGCATGCGCATAGCGGTTTCCTTTCGGTAACGGGAGGACCGCCCTCCCGGTATTGGGGTGTTGTGTTGTGTTTTCGTTGGGGTGGGGTCAGACCGCTGCGGCTCTGGCGCGGCGGACGTTATCGATGAACACGGCCAGCAGGACGACCACTCCGGTGGCGACCAGCTGCCACTCCTGGGCGATGCCCATCATCTGCAGGCCCTTACGCAGGGTCTCCATGATGAGCGCACCCACGACGGTGCCGACGATGTTGGCCCGGCCACCTGCCAGCGAGGTGCCACCGATGACGACGGCGGCGATGACGTTGAGCTCGAAGCCCACACCTTCCGCGGGTTGCACGAAGCCGAAGCGCGCCGAGTAGAGGATGGCGCCCATCGCCATGAACACGCCGGCGGTCACGTAGACCAGGGTCTTCCACAGCTTCACGTTGACGCCGGAGAGGCGGGTGGCCTCCTCGTTGGAGCCCATGGCGATGGCGTAGCGGCCCAGCAGCGTCTTGTTCAGCATGACGCTGGCGATGATGGCCAGCAGGATGAACCAGACGATGGCGTTCTTGACGCCCGGGATGATCTCGCCGTTGAAGATCCAGGAGTACTGGGGGTTCTTGATGGAGATGGTCTGCTTGTCCGAGACCACCAGGGCCAGGCCGCGGGCCGCCATCATCATGGCCAACGTGGCGATGAACGGTGGCAGGCCGAGGATGGAGATGTTGAAGCCGTTGACCAGACCCACCAGGGCACCCACCAGCAGGGTGAGCCCCAGGCCGGCGCCCAGCGGGAGGTTCCACCAGTCACCGGCGAGGAACACACCGGCCATGACGGCCACGAAGCTCATACCGGTGCCGACGGAGAGGTCGATGCCGCCGGTGGCGATGATGAAGGTGGCACCCAGCGCCATCACGCCCACGTAGGCGGACTGCTGGATGATGTCCATGGCCACGCCAAGGGTGGCGAAGTTGGGCGCCACGACCATGAACATGATGTAGATCAGGACCAGCGCCAGGAAGACGAAGATCTGCTGGAGCGAGGACTTCAGGTAGCCCTGCATCTTGCTCGGCTCGGCTTTGGTGGTGGTGGCTTCAGTGCTCACGCTGCGGTTCCTTCCAGTTGGGCCTTGCCGAGAGTGGCGAGCTCCATGATGTTTTCCTGAGTGGCTTCCTCGTTGTCGAGGATGCCGGTGATGTGTCCGTGGGCCATGACGGCGATGCGGTGCGAGACGCGCAGCACCTCAGGCAGCTCGGACGAGATGACGATGATGGCCTTGCCCTGGTGGCAGAGCTCTTCGATGAGTTCGTAGATCTCCTCCTTGGCGCCCACGTCGATGCCGCGGGTGGGCTCGTCGAAGATCAGCACGTCGGAGTTGCGCACCAGCCACTTGGCGATGACCACCTTCTGCTGGTTGCCGCCCGAAAGCTTGCCGAGAAGCTGGTTGACCGACGGGGTCTTGACGCGCAGCTTGTCCGAGAACTCCTGGCCGACGGTCTTGATCTTGCCGTCGAGCACGAAGCCGCCGATGCTGAAGTCGTTCATCGCGGCGAGCACCGCGTTGTACTTGACGTCCTGTTCGAGGAGGAGGCCGAAGGTCTTGCGATCCTCCGAGAGGTAGCCGATGCCGGCGCGTACACCGTCGGCTGCGGAGCGGATGGCGCGCTTCTTGCCGTGCAGATAGATGTCGCCGGTCTCGCGCGGGTCCGCCCCGAACACGGCGCGGGCGACCTCGGTGCGGCCGGCGCCGACGAGGCCCGCGAAACCGAGCACCTCGCCTGCGCGCACCTCGAAGGAGACGTCGCGCAGCAGCTTCTTGGTGTTGAGGCCCTCCACCTTGAACACGACCTCGTCGGTGTCGACGGTGGTGCGGGGGCGGGCATCGCCGGAGACCTCGCGGCCCACCATCATCGAGATGATCTCGCGCATCTCCACCTCGTCGGTGGTGACGGTGCCGACGTACTCGCCGTCACGCAGCACGGAGACGCGATCTGTGATCTCCTCGATCTCCGGCATGCGGTGCGAGATGTAGATCAGGCCGGTCTCCGGGGTGATGAAGTCACGGATCATGTCCATCAGCGCGTCGGTCTCAGAGACCGTCAGCGCGGCGGTGGGCTCGTCCATGACGAGGATCTTGGAATCGAAGGACAGCGCGCGGGCGATCTCCACCATCTGCTGGCGGGCGACGGAGAGGTCACCGATGCGCGCGGTGGGATCCACGTTCATGCCGAGGCGGTCGAACAGCTCTGCGGCCTGCTTGTTGAGCTGCTTGTCGTTGACGAAGCCACCCTTGCTGCTGCCGGGACGCCCGAGGTACAGGTTCTGCGCGACGGTGAGGTCAGGCACCATGTTGAGTTCCTGGTGGATGATGCTCAGGCCGAGGTCACGTGCGTGGTTGACGTCGCGCACCTGCACCTGCTGGCCCTGCAGCCACATCTCCGCGCCCGGATCAGGCGTGTAGATGCCGGTGAGGATCTTCATCAGCGTGGACTTGCCGGCGCCGTTCTCACCGCACAGGCCGAGAACCTCGCCCGCGTTGAGATCCAGGTGGACGTTCTGCAACGCCTTCACACCTGGGAACGTCTTACTGACGTTCTTCAGCTCTAGAAGTTTTGTCACACGTACTCCTTCGTACCTTCTTGTCTGAACCGAGCGGCTGTGCTGCGGGTCGAACAACTATGTTAACGCTAGCACCCAGGGTATTTTCCGCAAGGGTCTGTTACCAAACCGTGATGGGTTCACCGTGTGAACAAGCATATCCCCGACCCCGAGACGCTCAGCGGGAGTGAGCGAAACCCCTCCACCGCGCGCTGGTCCGGGGCGCCGAGAGCCGGGCGGGCGGTGGCCGTCATCTGCCGTACGCTGAGGCCACACGTCGGTGCGTCGAGCAGTCCGGCTCCACCTGTAAGGAGTGGGGCCTCTACGCCGCTAAGGCGGGCACGGTGTTCAACGACAACAACCTCTCCGCTCTCGCCACGCAGCTGGCCTATCCCGCCCGGCGCGCACCCCTCGGGCAGGCAGGTACAAGTTGTGCACCAACTCCGCTGCACAACTTGCACCTGCCCAACCCACCGTCGCGCCTCTTCCGGAAGCAAGGGAGAGTTGTGCACCAACTCCGCTGCACAACTTGCACCTGCCCAGTTCGAGACCGACGGGGGCTTAGCCGAGTGTTTCGGTGAGGTTAAGGCTGGTCTCAACTTGGGAGAAAGCTGATGGGTGACCCTGTTTCCGTACTAGGTTGCCAGCGGTACGTATCCACCACACGAGGAGAACTCATGCCCTCTGCTTCCTTCTGGAAGCGCGGAGCCACGGTTGCCATCGCCGCAATCGTCGGGCTCGCGCCTCTCACCGCCGCGGCAGATCCTGATCCGGATCTGCGCGTCCCCCGGGACACCACCCCCAGCCAGGAGCAGCGCACGGCGCGTTGGCTCAACACCACCAAGTGGTTCGTCGAGTTCGAGAGCGAGCCCACTGCCAGCGGCGGCAACCGCGCCAACATCCTGCAGCAGCACCGCGCATTCGCCAACGAGGCCCGCAACGCCGGCCGCCCCGCGCAGGTCATCAAGAGCTACGAGCGTCTGTTCAACGGCGTGGCCGTCACCGCCGACGCCAACACCGCTGAGCAGTACGCCGATCTGCCCTCCGTCAAGGCCATCCACCCGGTGCGCCCCGTCTCGGTGCCCGCTCCGCAGGAGGTCACGCCGCGGATGCTGACCGCCATCGCGCAGACCGGTGCAGACATCGCCCAGTCCGAGCTCGGCCTCAGCGGCGAGGGCATCAAGGTGGGCATCATCGACACCGGCATCGACATCGACCACCCGGATTTCGGCGGCAACGGCACCAACGGCTCCACCACGTTCCCGACGGCGAAGGTGGCCTACGGCTACGACTTCGTGGGCGATGACTACAACGCGGACCCGACGTCGGAGAACTACCAGCCCATCCCGAAGCCCGACGGCAACCCGGACGACTGCCAGGGCCACGGCTCGCACGTCGCCGGCATCGTCGGCGCCTCCGGCGAGATCACCGGTGTCGCCCCGAACGTCACGCTCGGCGCCTACCGCGTCTTCGGCTGCGACGGCTCCACCGACGACCAGGTCATCCTCGACGCGCTGGAGCGCGCCGAGGCCGACGGCATGGACGTGGTCAACATGAGCCTCGGCTCCGACTACGACGCATGGCCCGACGCCCCCACCTCGCGCGCCTCGGACCGCCTGGTCCGCAACGGCATCGTCGTGGTCAACGCCGCCGGCAACGCCGGTGACATGTTCACCCAGACCATCGGCGCCCCGGGCGTGGCCGATCTGGCCATCAACGTGGCGTCCTTCGACAACAGCCACGTCCGCATGGACGAGGTGGTGTTCAACACCGCCAACGGCGCCGTCTCGGCGGGCTTCCTGGCCTCCACCGGCTCCCCTGAGCCCACCGATGCACTCAACGGCACCAACGTCGTCCCGCTGACCGGCCCGCTGGGTTGCGAGGCGGAGACCGCCGACCTGAGCGGTTCCGTCGCCATCGCCTCCCGCGGCACGTGCACCTTCCACGAGAAGGCCGTCACCGCGCAGAACGCCGGCGCCGAAGCCTTCATCATCTACAACAACACCGCGGGCTTCATCAACGCCACCGTTGAGGGCGAGACCGAGATCACCATTCCCGTGATCACCGTCTCCCAGGAGGTCGGCGAGGCCGTGGTGGCCGGACAGCCCGCCACCCTCGAGTTCACCGGCGAGCTGAGTTCGCAGCCCAACCCCACCGGCGGTCTGGTCTCGGACTTCTCGTCCTGGGGCCTGGCGGCGGACCTGACCCTGCAGCCTGATCTGGGCGCGCCGGGCGGCTCCATCCGCTCCACCTACCCGCTGGAGAAGGCCGACGGCTACGCCACCCTGTCCGGCACCTCGATGGCCGCCCCACATGTCGCGGGCGCCGTCGCGCTGATGCTGGAGGCCAACCCCAACCTGACCCCCGCTGAGATCCGTGACCGACTGCAGAACAGCGCCGAGCCCGCGGCCATCCGCGAGCTGCCCGACGCCGGCTTCTTCGACGCCGCGCACCGTCAGGGCGCCGGCCTCATCCAGGTGGACAAGGCCATCCAGGACGACTTCGTCGTCTCCCCCGGCAAGATCTCCACGGGCGAATCGGCCGACGGTGCACACACCGAGACGCTGACCATCAGCAACTCCTCGAATGCCGACGTCACCTGGACGCTGGACTACGTCGATGCGCTGAGCACCTACCTCGAGTTCGACCCCGAGTACGGTGACGGCACCCAGAACACCGCCGGCTACAACGTCTTCGAGTCGGCCGTCACCTTCTCGGCGCCCACCGTCACCGTCCCGGCCGGCGGCTCCGCCACCGTCGACGTGACCATCAACGCCGCCGCTGATGCCCCCGAAGGCACCCAGTACTCCGGGTACATCTCGCTGACCGCGGGTGAGGGCACCACCGCCCACGTGCCGTTCGGCGGCCTGGCCGGCGACTACGGCAACCTCGAGATCTTCCCAGAGATCTGGGACCTGCCTGCACTGGTGGAGATCACCAAGTGCGCCACCTGGCACGAGAACCAGTGCTACGACCCCGAGGCCGAGTACAGCTTCGTCGACGCCGATCGCATCTTCAACGGCGGCACCGACCTGCCGACGGTGGGCTTCCACCAGGCGGTCCCCGTCCTGAAGCTCACCATCGACGTGCTCGAGGTCGACGCGGACGGCAACCCGATCGAGGACACCCGCACGACGGCGCTGACCTACGACCACCTGGGCCGCTCCGGCTACGAGTCGCTGTACACGTGGAACGGCATGCTCCCCAACGAGCAGGGTCTCCTCGTCGAGGCCGCTCCCGGCAACTACGTGATCCAGGTCACCGCGGTTGAGGCCGACGGCGACGGCGGCACGCAGAGCTTCACGACCCAGGCGTTCGGTTGGAAGAACGCTCCCACCGAGGAGCCCACCGCGGTGCCGACGGCGACCCCGACGGTCACCGTGACCACCACGCCTCCGCCGGAGCTCCCGGCCGACGTGTACAACACGCCGGGCATGCACGAGGTCAACGGCCGCAAGTGGTTCACCGCGTGTGAGCCCTACTCGCAGACCGTGCGCTGCACCACGATGATCTGGGCCACCACGGTGACCCAGGCCGACAACGGTGCGTTCCAGCAGCGCAACGGCTGGGTGTTCAACAACCTCACCTACCTGCCGCACATGACCCGCGAGGCCTGGGGCAGCAACCCGCTGGCCAACAACGGCTCGTGGACCGCAGCCGACGGCCGTAAGTGGCGCACCGAGTGCGACACCGCCGCCACCGGCCGCGGCGGCTGCCGCTCCTTCATCACCGCCAGCGTGATCGCCGCCTCGCCGAAGGCCGACGGCGGTTACACCTACCAGTGGGAGACCAAGGAACTGCTGAACAACATCGTGCGGTTCAAGCAGAACTAGCCACCCCGCTGGTTGAGCCTGCGAGCGCAGCCAGCACCGCTGGTTGAGCCTGCGAGCGCAGCCAGCACCGCTGGTTGAGCCTGCGAGCGCAGCGAGCAGTGTCGAAACCCGGTGGGTTCTCTAGCAACAGAGAACCCACCGGGTTTCTTCGCGTCTGCGCGCAGAAAAGATACGACCGGGGTCTGACGCCGAAGAGCCCGCAACGCCGTTACATTGTCGCCACCTCAACGTTTAGGAGGACTCATGTCCCAGCCTGGTGGGTGGCGCACTGCAGCAGCAACGGTGCTGATCGCGGCCCTGACCCTGACCCCCTTCGCGGCCCAGGCCGACGACGGCCCCGCGGCCCCCGTCGACCTCGGCAACCTCACCGATTTCATCCCCACCCCCACCGTCGACAGGGGTGAGACGTGGGCCACCGGCGAGTGGTTCGTCGAGTTCCGCGCCGAGCCCATCGCCTCCGGCGGGAAGAAGGCGCAGATCCAGCGCGACCAAGCGGATTTCACCACGGAGGCCAGGGCTGCCAAGCTGCCGGCCGACGTCAACCACGTCTACACCCGCCTCTTCAACGGCGTCACCGTGACCGCCTCCGGCGCGCAGGCCCAGCGGCTCGCCGGCCTGCGCTCGGTCAAGTCCGTCCACCCGGTGCTGGGGATGCGGGTCCCCGCCGCCCCGCCTTCGGCGGAGGGCGCCGCCACCAAGCCGTCGCTGGCGATGATCGGTGCCGACCGGGCCCAGAGCGAACTGGGCCTCACCGGCGAGGGCATCAAGGTGGGCATCATCGATTCGGGCATCGACTACACGCACCCGGATCTCGGCGGCACCGGCGACGAGTCCGCCGTCTTCCCCACTGAGCGCATCCCGTACGGCCGGGACTTCATTGGGGACGATTACGGCCTGATCCTGGAGGACGGCAGGGTGACGGAGGTCACCCCGGACGCCGATCCCATGGACTGCGCGGGGCACGGCACCCACGTGGCCGGCACCGTCGCTGGCGCGGGCGACGTGCTGGGCGTGGCACCCGAGGCGACGCTCGGCGCCTACAAGGCGCTGACCTGTGAGGGCGCCACCACCATGGCGGTGATCCTCGAGGCGATGGAGCAGGCCACCGTCGACGGCATGGACGTGGTCAACATGAGCCTCGGCTGGCCGTTCCAGGGCTCCCCCAACCACCCGTTGTCCAAGGCGGGAGACCGGATGGTCGACGCCGGCACCGTGCTGGTGGTGGCCGCCGGCAACGAGGGCGAGTACGGCGTGCAGTCGCTGCGCTCGCCCGGCACCTCGGCCAAGGCCATCACCGTGGCCTCGTTCGACGCGACCGGCGTCTCGACGCCCGAGGTCGTGTTCGCCCCGGCCGAGGGCAGCCCCATCAGCTCCGGCTACCTCTCCATCAGTTCCGCCCCAGTGCCCAACGGCTTCACCGGCGAGGTGGCTACGTTCAGCGACCCGCTCCAGTGCAAGCCGGACCCCACGCTGCGTGGCAAGGTGGCCATCTTCTCCGGCAACGGCGGCTGCGACCTCAACCGCCGCACGACGCTGGCCCTCGAATCCGGTGCCATCGGGATCATCGTCTACAAGGACTTCTACTTCATCGACTGGGTCGACAGCATGGAGGCCCCCGCCATCGGCATCCTCACCGACGAGGGCAACCGCGTACTGGAGGCGCTGAAGGAAGGACCGGTCACCGTCACCGTGCCCGGCACGTTCATCGAGGATCCGAACGCGTACACTCCCGGGCTGATCTCGTTCTTCTCGTCCTGGGGCCTTGATTCCACGCTCGGGCTCAAGCCCGACCTCGGCGCACCTGGCGGCAACATCTACTCCACCCTCCCCGTGGGGATGGGCGGCTACGGCCTGAACTCGGGCACGTCCATGGCCTCACCGCACGTGGCGGGCGCCGTGGCGCTGCTGCTGCAGAGCAACCCCACCTACACAGCCGACGAGATCCGCACGAGGCTGCAGAACAGCGCCACCCCCGCCGCGTACTCGTTCATGCCCGACGCGGGCGTGCTCGACGGCGCGCACCGGCAGGGCGCGGGCCTCATCCACGTGGACAAGGCGGCCGAGCAACGCGCCACGGTGTCGCCGTCGAAGCTGTCGGCCGGGCAGTCTGCCGACGGCCCGTTGCGCCAGACCATGACGCTCAAAAACGGCGGCGAGGCCCCCGTCACCTGGGCGTTGTCGCACGACGACGCGGTCACCACCTCTGTGGCGTGGGACGAGGGCCGGGTGCACACGCAGCCGGACTTCACGCAGGAGGCGGCGAAGGTCACCTTCTCCGCGGAGAGCGTGACCGTTCCGGCCGGCGGCACCGCCACCGTCGACGTCACCATCGATGCCCCCGAGACCGCACCGGAGACCGCCGTCTACAGCGGCTACCTCCGCTTCGCGGCTGAGAATCAGGTGATCATGGTGCCGTTCGCGGGCATGAAGGGCGACTACAGCGCCGCGCCGCTCCTGCTGGACATCGAGAGCACGTTCCCGCCCGCGCTGGGCACGCTGTGGGAGTGCACGCAGTGGGTGGACCGCATCTGTGAGGAGCCGCTGTTCGAGCCCATGGCCGATCTGTCGGTGCCGTTCCACGAGGGGGCCCTGCCCGGGATCGGGTTCGTGCTGGGCACGCCCGCGTCGAAGCTGCGGATCTGGGTGTTGGAGGCCGATGAGGAGGGCAACCCCATCGAGGCCAGCATCCAGGAGGTCTCCACGGAGCTGGATCCGTGGCAGGCGCCGGAGCTGCAGGCGGCCCCGTGGGACGGCCTGCGCTACGACGACGACGGCGAGCTCGTGACCGCGCCCAGGGGCTCCTATGCGCTGCGCATCGAGGTGATGAACTTCGATTCGCCGGCGAAGGTGGAGACCTGGACGTCGCCCGCCTTCCTGTGGCTGGAGGAGGACGAGCCTGAACCGGAGCCGGAGCCTGAGCCCACGGTCAAGCCGACGGCGAAGCCCACCGCGAAGCCGACGCCCACCGAGCCGCAGGATGTGTACAACACGCCTGGCCTGCACAACGTCAACGGGCGCCAGTGGTTCACCGCGTGCGAGCCGTACTCGCAGACGGTGCGCTGCCGCACGATGATCATGGCCACGCAGGTGACCCAGACCGACGGCGTGTTCACGCAGCGCACCGGCTGGGTGTTCAACAACCTGACGTACCTGCCCCGGATGACGCGCGCGGAGTGGGGCAGGAATCCGCTGGCCAACAGCGGCTCGTGGACCGCGGCTGACGGGCGGAAGTGGCGCACCGAGTGCGACACCGCTGCCACGGGTCGCGGTGGGTGTCGCTCCTACATCACCGCCAGCGTGATCGAGGCCACCGACGGCGGCTACGCCTGGGCGACGAAGGAGATCCTCAACAACATCGTGCGGTTCAAGCAGCACTGACGTTCCCTGAGCCAGACGCCTGCGAGGAACGAGGAGCGCGTCTGGTCGAAGGGCGAGTGAGTTGTACATCAGCGGGAACGCAGAAGGCTCCGGGGAGATCCCCGGAGCCTTCTGCGTGTCTAGGCGACTAGCGGCAGGTCACTTGGCGGCCTGGCCGGCGGAGCGGAGCTGCTCGCAGGCCTCGACCACGCGGCGGGCCATGCCGGCCTCGGCAGCCTTGCCCCACGCACGGGGGTCGTACTGCTTCTTGTTGCCAACCTCGCCGTCGATCTTCAGCACGCCGTCGAAGTTGCGCAGCATGTGCTCAGCGACGGGGCGGGTGAAGGCGTACTGGGTGTCGGTGTCGATGTTCATCTTCACGACGCCGTGGTCAACCGCGTCGGAGATCTCCTGGGCGGTGGAGCCGGAGCCGCCGTGGAAGACGAGGTCGAACGGCTTGTCCTTGCCGTACTTCTGGCCGACGGCGTCCTGGATCTCCTTGAGGAGCTCGGGGCGCAGCTTCACGGCACCCGGCTTGTACACGCCGTGCACGTTGCCGAAGGTGAGGGCCGTCAGGTAGCGGCCCTTCTCGCCGAGGCCGAGGACCTCGATGGTGCGGATGCCGTCTTCGACGGTGGTGTAGAGCTTCTCGTTGATGGCGGCTTCCACGCCGTCCTCTTCGCCGCCGACGACGCCGACCTCGATCTCGAGGATGATGTTGGCCTTGGCGCAACGCTCGAGCAGCTCGTCAGCGATCTGCAGGTTCTCCTCCATGGGAACGGCCGAGCCGTCCCACATGTGGGACTGGAACAGGGGCAGCTCGCCGCGGGCGACGCGCTCCTCCGAGATGGCCAGCAAAGGACGCACGAAGCTGTCCAGCTTGTCCTTGGGGCAGTGGTCCGTGTGCAGCGCCACGTTGATGGGGTAGTTCTTCGCCACTTCCTGCGCGAACACGGCGAACGCGGTGGCGCCCGCAACCTTGTCCTTGATGGTGTGGCCGGAGAAGTACTCGGAACCACCGGTGGAGACCTGCACGATGCCGTCCGAGCCGGCCTCGGCGAAGCCCTGGAGGGCGGCGTGGAGGGTCTGCGACGAGGAGACGTTGATGGCCGGGTAGGCAAAGCTGCCCGCCTTGGCCCGATCGAGCATCTCCGCGTAGACATCAGGAGTTGCAACTGGCATGTTTGCCCCTTTTTTCTCGATGAAAGTCGGTTCGCCTTCCAGCCTATCGCGCCCACGGAATCGTGTGAACGGTGGGGGCAATTCACCGTGGGTCAGAGGAGGTTGTCGAGCGCGCTGGTGTCGAGGCGGACGCGACCCAGGGAGTAAGCCTGCGCGGCGGAATCGATCATCGCCGGGGTGGCGTCGAGGAAGCTGGCGGGCACCTTCGCCACCTGCTGCCCGTTGGATTCGACGACGACGCTGGGCCCGGCGCCGAAGTTGCGGCCGGCGAGCTTCAGCGCAGACACGTCCGGCCACGCGACGCGGGCCGTCGTCGGGTGGACGAACTCGACGCCCGCGGGGTCGAGGTAGAACGCGACGCCGTCGGAGATCGCCGCAAGGTCCTTCTTCGCGCGGTCAAGAGCGACGGCGGAGAGCACCAGCCACAACGTCGAGGAAAGCACCCAGAACACGGCGATGCCGATGGTCCAGCCCAGGGACCAGTCGCGGCCGAAGAACCACCACAGCACGGCGAGGATGGCAAAGGAGATCACCGTGGAGATGACCCGCCACCGCAACGCCCCGCGGGCCCTGGTGACGCGCGCCGCGGTGGGCAGGGGCGTCAACCCGGCCGCGAATCGTTGTGCCTGCTGCTCCATGCGGGTCATGCTAGCGCTAACGCTGGTTGAGCCTGCGAGCGCAGCGAGCAGTGTCGAAACCCCGACGCTCGTGAGACTCGCGGGATCAACCGGCGTCGTGGTGCAGCCGCCAGTGGTACATCGCGATGGCGGCCGCGGCGCCGGCGTTCATCGAGCGGGTGGAGCCCTCCTGCGTGATCGCGACGAGGCGCTCGCACCCGGCGACCATCGCGTCGGTCAACCCCGGCCCCTCGGAGCCGAAGATCAGGCAGCAACTGGCGGGCAGGACGGCGGTCTCCAGCGGCACCGAGCCCGGCAGGTTGTCGACGCCCACAGGAGTCACGCCCCGCTCCCCCAGCCACGCGAACAGCGACTCCTCATCCTCGTGGTGGTGGACGTGCAGGTAGCGGTCCGTGACCATCGCGCCGCGCCGGTTCCACCGTCGCTTTCCGACGATGTGCACCGCCGCGACGTTGAACGCGTTGGCGGTGCGCACGATGGAGCCGATGTTGAAATCGTGCTCCCAGTTCTGGATGGCCACGTGCAGCCCGACGCGGGTGCGGTCGAGGTCGGCGACGATCGCGTCGAGCCGCCAGTAGCGGTACTTGTCGACGACGTTGCGGCGGTCGCCGTCGCGCAGCAACTCTGGGTCGAGGCGCTCGTCATCCGGCCACGGCTCCGGGTGCGGCCCCACCCCCACCGTCGGGGCGGTGGGGTCGTGTGGCTCGCTCATCCGGCGTCGGCGACCGTATCGACGATCGCCGTGGGCATCAGCCCGGGCAGCACGTCGCTCAGCGTCACGATGCCCAGCTCGCGACCCCCCTCGGCCACCACCGCGATCTGGGTGCGGGCCTGCCGCAGCTGGTTCAGCGCGGTGGCCAGCCCTGTGTCGGCGGGGAGGATGACCGGCGGGCGGGCCAGATCCATCGCCGGGCGGCTCAGGTCCGTCTCGTCCAGGGTGTCGCGCACGTGCACGATGCCGACGGTGGTGCCGCCGTCGCGGACGAGCACACGCATGTGCCCGTGGTCGCGGGTGACGGCCTGGACGTCGGCGAGCGTGCCGTCAGCCGGCACGGCCGCGAGGTCCTGCTCCTCGGGAAGCAGTTCCCGCACCTGGCGCTCGCGCAGGGTCAGCACGGAGGTCAGCGACTGCCCGTAGTTGGCTTCGAGGGTGCCCACTTCGGCGGAGTGTTCGACGAGGTGCCGCAGCCCGGCGACGTCCTGCGTCGCGGTGAGCCCATCGACGGGGGTGGCGCCGGCCTTGCGCACGAGCCAGTTGGCCATGGAGTTCATGGCTTTGAGGATGGGGCGGGCGAGGAACATGAACATCCGCATGGGCACGGCCAGCAGTACGGAGGACTGCTCCGGGTGCGCGATGGCCCAGCTCTTCGGCGCCATCTCCCCCACCACCAGGTGGAGGAAGGTCACGATGATCAGCGCCAGGATGAACGCGACCACATCCGCCACCGCGGTGGGCAGCCCCGTGACCTGCAGCAGCGGGGTGAGCGCGTGGTGGACGGCGGGCTTGGTGAGCGCACCGAGCGCCAGGGTGCACACGGTGATGCCCAGCTGGGAGCCGGCCAGCACGAGGGTCAGCTCGTGCGAGCTCTTGATGGCGGCGCGGCCGGCCAGGGTGCCGGCGCGCTCCTCGAGCCGGTGGGGTTTGGCGGCCATGAGCGCGAACTCGACGGCCACGAAGAACGCACTGAGCGCGATGATGACGATCGTCCAGATGGTGACGGCCCAGCCGCCCATCCCTGATTCGAGGAGGATCATGCCTGCTCCTCCACAACCTCGGGCAGCGTGATGCGCACGCGTGCGGGAACATGACGTTCGACGGCGAGCACCTCGATGCGGACGAGCCGCGACGGGGTGTGGGCGTCGATGGCGCGCTGCGCCGCCGTCGGCTCGAGGACGAGGTCGACGACCGCGCCCTCCTCCGGCAGGTCGCCGTGCGCCTGGATGATGAGGCCGGAGATGGTCTCGTAGTCGCCGACGGGGAGCTTGAGGCCGATGGCCCGCTCCACCTCGTCGACGTGGACGTCGCCCGGCATGACCCACACGCCGTCGTCTGCCTGGGGCAGGTAATCGAGATCATCAGGGTCGTGCTCGTCGGTCAGTTCGCCGATGACTTCCTCCGCGAGATCCTCGAGCGTGACCACGCCCACGAACGAGCCGAACTCGTCGATGACGCAGGCCATCTGCTCATTGGACGAGCGAAGCTGGTTCTCGGCGTCGGGCAGCTTGGTGATGTCCGGCAGCCGCAGCGGCTCGCGGGCGATCTTGAGCACCGGCTCGTCGAGGCCGCGGTCGCTGCGCAGCAGATCTGCCAGCTGCACCACGCCGACGACGTAGTCCTCCTCGTCGACGATCGGGTAGCGGGTGTGGCCCGTGGCCATAAGGGCGCGGACGTCGCCGATGGTGGCGTCGTCGCGCACGGCGTCGACGCGGACGCGGGGCACCATGGCGTGTTCGAGGTCGCGGCGGGGGAAGTCGATGATGCGGTCGATGACGTTGGCCATCTCCGGCGACAACGTGCCGGATTCGCGCGACGCGGCCACCACACGCTCAAGATCCGTGGCGGAGGCGGCTGATTCGACGTCGTGGACCGGCTCGATCTTCAACGCACGCAGCAGCAGTTCGGCCGCCTTGTCGAAGACCCAGATGATGGGGCCGAAAATCAGCAGGTAGATGCGGGTCGACGGCGCGAGCGCGTCGGCAACCGGGCCGGAGCGGGCGATGGCGTAGTTCTTGGGGAACAGTTCGCCGAACAGCATCTGGACGAAGGTGGAGAAGGCGATGGCGACGATGCCGCCGATCGCCACACTCACTGCGGTGAGCGCCCCGCCGTCGAGCATGGTGCCGATGGCCTGGCCGATCAGCGGTTCGGCCACGTAACCCACCAACAGGCCCGTGACGGTGATGCCCAACTGGGCGCCGGAGAGCATGAAGGAGGTGCGGCGGGTGATCTCAAGAGTTTTCGCGGCACGCTCATCGCCGGAGCTGGCACGGGAGCCCAGTTTGGAGCGGTCGACGGCGACGTACGCGAACTCCTGGGCGACGAAGTATCCGGTGGCGACCGTGATCAGGAACACGACCACGACGCCTACGAGCAGGGAGACAACTGGGGTCATCGGGGTTTACCTCTCAGAGGCAAACGTTGGGACCCCTCCGATGTGTCGGTGCATGGCATGCGAAATAGTATGACAGGTTACGCAAACGCCCCCGGCATGGGCCGGGGGCGTGTGTGCGGTGCGGTGAACCCGCGGGAGATCAGGCGTGCTGGATGGCGGAGATCTCGCACTCGAGGGTGATCTTGTCGGAGACGAGGAAGCCACCGGTCTCGAGGGCGGCGTTCCAGGTCAGGCCGAAGTCGGCGCGGCTGACCTGCGTCGAGCCTTCGAAGCCGACGCGCATGTTGCCGAAGGGATCCTTGGCGGCGCCCTGGTACTCGAGCGGGATGGTGATGGACTTGGTGGTGTCCTTGATGGTGAGGTCGCCGGTCACCTCGACGACGTCGCCGTTGATAGCGAAATCGGTGCCCTTGAAGGTCCAGACGGGGTAGTTCTCCACGTCGAAGAAGTCGGCGGAGCGCACGTGGTTGTCGCGGTCGGCGTTGCGGGTGTTGACCGACGCGGGGTTGATCTTGACCTCGAGCGTGGTGTTGCCGGGGTTGGCGCCGTCGACGACGGCCTGGCCCTCGAACTCCTCGAAGGAGCCGCGCACCTTGGTGACCATCGCGTGGCGGGTCACGAAGGAGAGGGTGGTGTGGGTGGGATCGAGGACGTAGGTGCCGTTGAGCTCGTTGAGGTTCATGCGAAGTTCCTTCAGTGGTTGTTTCCGTGTTGGTAGTTGAAACTTTAACAGCCTCTGGTTCAAAGTTCAACCACTTCTGCGGAAATCAGGCGTTTGCCCTAGTCACTCCGGCATGTCGCGCAAGCCGTCTAGTGCTCAAATCTAGATTTGGGGCCCCAGCGCGGTGAAGGAGCGCGAACGACGGCGCCCCTCCGTCGAGACGACGAAGGGGCGCAATTCGTGGGTTGAGCTTACGAAACCCAGCGGTCAGTTCTGGAACGGCGGGCGATCCGCGGGCTGCTGCTGGCCCTCCACCTGCTGCTGAGGGGGCTGCACGGGCTGCTGGTAGCCACCCTGCTGCTGCGACGGAAGCTGCTTCGTCGCTTCGGGCGCGGCGGCCGGACGCTGGGAGATCTCGCCGAAGTTCACATCGGGGGCCTGGCGCACCATCGGGTCGTTGACCTCGAAGTAGGTGGCCTTCTCGAACTTCGCGAAGCCAGCAATGATGTTGCTGGGCACCGACTCGATGCGCGTGTTGTAGTCGCGCACATTGGCGTTGTAGAAGCGACGTGCGGCGGCGATGCGGTCCTCGGTATCAGTGAGTTCCTGCTGCAGCTGCATGAAGTTCTGGTTGGACTTCAGATCCGGGTACGCCTCCACGGAGACGAGCAGGTTGTGCACGGCCTGGGTCAGCTCAGACTCGACGGCGGCGCGGGCCTCGGTGGGCTGCCCGCCGGAGTCGCCGGCCAGGGAGCGGGCCTGGTTGCGCAGTGCGGTGATCTGCTCGAGCGTGTTGCGCTCATGCGCGGCGAACCCGCGGACGGTCTCCACCAGGTTGGGGATGAGCTCGTAGCGGCGGTTGAGTTCGACGTCGATCTGACGCCACGATTCCTGAATCAGGTTGCGGCTCTTGACGAAGCCGTTGTAGGCCCCGACTCCCCACAGCACCACGCCGAGGGCGATGACCGCCAGCACGGCGAGAATGATTAGCAACGTATCCACGAAGTTCTCCTATCGTCGGGATTCACGGTACCGCAGGCGCAGGGGCGCAGCGGGTTCATACCGTGAGCAATTGGATGGGGTCATGGGCCTTGGAGGGCGTTTTTCCCGGCGTGTCGCGCCGTGACCCTATCCAATTGCTCACGGGCGGGCGGCCAAGGCCTCGGCGACCAGGGCCTCGATCTCGGGGACTGCCAGGGTCATCTCCCCCAGCGACGGCGGGCTCACCCACCGCAGTTCGTCGTGCTCGTCGGGCGCGAGGTTGGACACCTCGCCCTCCCAGTCGGTCACGACGAAGGCGTGGGTCTCCGCGTTCGGCACATCCACCGCGGTCTCCAGCCGGGTCATCGCCGTGACCCGCACGCCCAGTTCCTCGAGCAGTTCGCGGCGCACCGTCTCCTCCGGCGACTCGCCGTCCTCGATGTGCCCCCCGGGCAGGTCCCACACGTCCGGATAGACCCGACGCTCCGGGTGGCGGTGGCACAGCAGCGCGCGACCGTCGCGCACCAGCACCCCGAAGGCGACCCTGTGGAGGTCACCCATCACAACCCCAGGTCGGCCAGGCCCAGCGCGTAACGGTAGTCGAGGCCGGCCTCGGCCACCTTCTCGGCGGCGCCGGTGCTGCGGTCGACGATCACCGCGACGGCCACCACCTCCGCGCCGGCCGCACGCACGGCGTCGACGGCGGTCAGGGCCGATCCGCCCGTCGTCGAGGTGTCCTCCACGACGAGCACCTTGCGGCCGGCGACCTCCGTGCCCTCGATGCGGCGCTGCAGCCCGTGGGCCTTGGATTCCTTGCGCACCACGAACGCGTCGAGTCGCCCGCCGGCGGCGGCGCGGGCGTGGAGCATGGCGGTGGCGACGGGGTCGGCACCCAGCGTCAGCCCGCCCACGGCGTCGAATTCGAGGTCTGCGACAAGCTCGTTCATCACGCGGCCGACGAAGGGCGAGGCCGCGCCGTCGAGCGTGACGCGGCGCATGTCGACGTAGTAATCGGCCTCCTTGCCGGAGGCGAGCGTCACCTTGCCGTGCACGACGGCGAGGTTCTTGACATGTTCGATGAGGGCGGCGCGGTCAGTGGTTCCAGTCACGCCCCCCATTGTGTCGCACGTGAGCGTCCCAGAGGCGTCCCGCCCCTTGAGCCAGCCGCCCGCGGCCTGTCGCTTGTGCTGAGCCAGTTCGCGAGGAACGAGCGGCTGGTCGAAGTGAAGGGCCCCACACGTTGCTAGGAGGTCAGGTACGGCTCGCTCTGATCCGGCACGTCGTGGCCGCGCCACTTGTCGAGGCGCTTGCGCAGCATCATCGCCGCCACCGGGACCACCAGAGTGATGAACCCGACGGCGAGGTAGGCGCCGATGAACGCCGAGGAACCCACCTCCATGCCGCCGTGGAATCGACGACCGTGCCCGGCGCCCACGGCCATGCTGCCGATACCCAGCAGCAGCGGGGCGGCCACGAGGAACGTCCACATGGCGCCCAGGCGCACGCGGGCGATGAGTGTCTTGGCCCAGAGGTCGCGGCGGCCGAACACGATCAGCGCGGGCACCGTCAGCAGGCACATCAGCACCGCGCCCCACGGCCACACGGCCATGCCGGAGGTAGCCCCGATCAGCGCCCACGCGTCGATGCCGAGGGCACCCAGCGCGACGGCGACCCCGGCCAGCGACCACCCCCAGCTGTTCCCGTCGTTGCTCGCCACGGCTACCTCCTGCGGGGTCCCTTGGTGCTCGCCTTCGCGCGCCCACCTCGCCTCGCGGCGGGCTTCGACCCTGCCTTGGCCTGCCGCCCCTTCTTGGCAGCGGGCTCGTCGCCCTTGGCCTGCGCGGTGCGCGTGCTGTTGACGGTGCGTCCGCGCACCACGCCGATGAACTCCTCGATGAGCGGATGCTCGTTGTCTACCCGCCACGCCAGCCCCACCGTCGTGGGTTCGGCGTCCACCAACGGTAGGTAGATCATGTCCTTGCGGCTCCCGGAGCGCGCGATGGACATGGGCACGCGCAGCACCGCGGCGGAGTAGGTGGCCAGGTCGATGCTCTCGAGCGAAGCGTCGTAGATGACACGGGTGCCGTCGTCGGCCAGGTCTTCGGCCGTGATCTCGTCGAGCGCGGCGAGGATGTGGTCCTTCGAGAGCCACAGCACCGGCTGCTCGTCGTAGAGGGGGATGACGTGGAGCCCGTCCTTGTCGATGGGTAGCCGGGCGAAGCACATGTCCACCTCGCCGTCGACGACCGCCCTGCGCTGGGCCTCCTCCGTCACCTCAACGACGTCGAGCGGCTCGTGGAATCGTTCGCCCCAGATGCGCCGCCACTTGGTGAGCGTCACTCCGGGGACGAAGCCGATGCGCAGGCCCGCGGAAGATGTCACCCCTTGACGCTACTGCACCATGGGTTGAGCCCGCGAGCCCTCCGACGTGACCAGGGCAGGCCGCGAAGGGGCGAGCGGACAGATCGAAGGCCCCAGCAGCCCGGGCGACACTTCACCTGTTTCGGAGCCGCTGCCCCAGCAGGGGCGCGGAGCTGAGCTCGGAGTTCAGCGAGGTGGTGCCCCGGCTGTGCCGGATCCGCCAGGTGGTCTTACGCCCCTCGCGCACCTCGATGTCGTGCACTTCTCCCCAGGGGATCCAGGTGCGGCGCAGCCCACGGACGGCGAGCACGCCGTCGTCGTCCACGCGCACCAACCGTGCGGGTCGCGGGAAGAAGACGTAGAGCCCCACCACCACCGGAATCCACAGCAGAATGAGGAAGATCTTGCTCCAGCCGCCGTCGCGGAAGGAGACGAACAGCACGATCGCGCCGATCCCCCACGGGATGAAGGCGAACAGCGAAGTCGAGGCGGGCGACGCGTGCCAGGTGGAGTTCGGGGTGTCCGGCACGTCTCGCACCCGCGGCACGGTCAGCAGGCTGGCGATGAACCAGACGCCGATGGCGGCGAGGTAGACGGGGGCGGCGATCAGGGAGGCTTGATGGGCGTCGTGGGCAAGTTCGAGGGCTCTTTCGTATCCGAAGGTGCCGCCGGGCCGTTGGCGGCACAGGTCGCCGGGGCTCATGGGGCGCCCCCCGCAGGTGGCCGCGGGTTGGTAGGTGGCGGCGAGGTGGGGAGCGTAGTAGCGCCAGGCGATGTACGCGATCACGGGCGCGACGAGCGGGCCAGAGTAGCCGCCCGTGCGGAACCGTTCGAGGGCGGCCGGGCGGCTTGAATTGGCCAGCGGGTTGTTGGTCATCAGACCTTTCCGAGCTGCGGTGCCTGCAGCGCGATGAGGGCCGCGAGGGAGGCGAAGTTCTCGGTGTCGCGCACGGCGCCGGCCACCCTGTCCTTGAGGCCGTCACCCCAGGCGAGCTCCCATCCACCGGCCTCTATGACCCAACTCGTCAGCGACTGGTACGGGACCTCGGCCCCGGAGCGGGTCAGGACCCCGGTGGGGGTGAGTACCAGCGGGCCGAAGTCGACCTGCCCGCCGTTCCTCAGCTCCTCCGCCAGTTCGGGGAGGCGTACCTGTGCCTGCTGCTGGGCGACCGCGGGGCCCACCGCGAGGCGGAACGGCGTGGGCCCGCTGAGCTTCCAGCGCTGCCCGTCGGCGAGGCGGAGCTCCTGCTGCACCTCGGTGGGTGCGGGCATCGACCCCTTGTACCAGGTGATCCGCTCGTCGCGGAGGGAGGAGCCTGTGAACGGCGCGACGAGCACCGGCTTGCCGCCACGGCCCTCGACGAGGCCACGTTCGAACACCGCCACCTGCTTGCTGCCCTGCGCCATCCGCACCAGGGCCTTGATGAGTGTGTACCCGGCCACCAGGGTGAGGATTCCACCGACGATCAGCGCGATGGCGTTGGGCGCCTGGACCGGGGCCTGCAGGCCGAAGATCGCGAGGCCCACAACGACGAGGGCGGTGATGCCGACAATGATCAGTCGCGTCGTCTGTTGGCGCGCGGACTGCCCCTCGTGGGCGGAGACGACTGGGCCCAACTGCTGTGCGTCTGCGGCGTCGACGAGCTGCTGATACTGGCTGGTTTGTTCCATGACTCAGTATGAGTCGCGACGGGTTCACCCCTCGCCGTTCAACGCCCGACGAGCACCCCACGCGACGGCTAGGCTGCTCGCATGAGCCAAACGATGAAACCCGCCACCGCGGCCGCGAAGCTGGGCATCTACCTGCCCGCCGCGCCGGAGGAGTTCCAGAACAGCCCCATCACCCGCGACGAGCTGGACGATCTCCGCGACAACCCGCCGGCCTGGCTCGTCGACCTTCGGCGCAACGGTCCGTTCCCCCGCGATGTGGTGGCGCAGAAGTTGGGCGTCTCCAAGTCGGGTCTCGCCCGTGGCGGCCTCACCGAGGCCCTCACGCACGATCAGATCGGCGAACTCCTCGCGAACCCGCCGGCGTGGCTCGAGCGCGAGCGCGAGACCCACCAGAAGGTGCTGAAGGAAGAGGCCCGCCTCCGCCAGGGTAAGTAGGGGCGAACCGTGCCGCACTTGATCCCTGAGGACCCGCGCTTCACCACCGAATCCGAGCGCGCCGTCTGGGAGCAGTTGCGCGACACGCTTGGGCCCGACGACACCCTCATCGCCAACTACCGCCTCACCACCACGGACAGGGACCACGAGGCCGACCTGGTTGTCGTGATGCCGGAGGTCGCCGTCGTGGTGGTCGAGGTCAAGGGCGCGGGCACCGCGCTGTCCGACGGCCAGTGGAGCATGCTGCGTGACGGCACCCGCGAGGAGATGGACCCCGTCGCCCAGGCCCGCGACACCAAGTACGCGCTGCGCCACTTCGTCGAGACGGATCGGCGGTGGGCGCACTCGTCGCGGGCAGATGTGCGGTTCGCGCATGCCGTGGTCACCCCGTTCACGTCGCTGGGGGACGTGACCCTCCCGGACGCCCCGCGGTGGATGCTGCACGACCGCGAGGATCTCCCCCACCTCGCCGAGCGGCTACGTGATTTTCCCACCGGATTCGAGACGCACCGCCGCGCCCCGTCTGTGGAGGACTGCGACGTGATGGTAGAGATCCTCACCGCCCGCGGCACCGACGCGGCGCCCAGCGTGGTGGATGCGGCGGATGAGCGTGAGGCCCGCGCGGACAGGCTCACGCAGGAACAGGATCTCATCCTCAAGGTGACCCGGCTGCTCAACCGCATCGAGATCCGCGGAGGCGCCGGCAGCGGCAAGACCGTCCTGGCGTTGACGCAGGCGCGGCAGTTGACGGCCGGGCGCGGCGGCCGCCAGAAGCAGCGGGTGGCGCTGCTGTGTTACTCCATCGGGCTGGCGAGCTACTTCCGGCGGGAGACGGAGACGTGGCGCTACAAGGAGCGCCCGGCGTTCGTCGGCACGTTTGAGGATCTCGCCAACCTGTGGGGCATCGAATCCGGCACGCGCGACGACCACGCGTTCTGGGAGACCGAGCTCCCCGTCCTCATGGCGGAGAAGGCCCAGGAGTTGCCGCCGGGCAAGCGGTTCGACTCCTTCGTGGTGGATGAGGCGCAGGATTTCGCCGAATCCTGGTGGCGCCCCCTGCTCGCGGCGCTGAAGGACGAGGAGAACGGCGGCCTGTTCCTCTACTCCGACGAGGGGCAGCGTCTGTTCGAACGCTACGGCCGCCCGCCGGTGCCGCTGGTTCCCCTGGTGCTGGATCACAACCTGCGCAACACCCGGCAGATCGCCGAGGTGTTCAAGCCGCTCGCGCCGCGGATGAGGCTCCAGGGCGGCGACGGCCCCGAGGTGCTGCACGTTGAGGCCTCCCCCGAGGACGCGCTGGATGTGGCCGACGACATGGTGGAGACCCTGTTCGACGAGGGCTGGCACCCGGGCCATATCGCCCTCCTGACGACGGGCCGCCGGCATCCGGAGCAGAAGGCACTGCAGGAGGAACTGGGCCAGGCGGGCTATTGGCAGACGTTCTGGGACGAGGAGGTGAACTTCTACGGCCACGTCCTGGGCTTCAAGGGCTTGGAGCGCCGCGCGGTGGTGCTGTGCGTCAACGAGGACGGCACGCACGAGCGGTTCAAGGAGCGCATGTACGTGGGCCTGTCCCGCGCCACTGACCGCCTGATCGTGGTGGGCAGCCTCGACGCGATCGCCCAGGCCGGCCCCGACGTCGTCCGCTCCTTGACCGCCGGTTGAGCCCCGTCGCTGGTTGAGCCGCCAGCCTCCGAGGAACGAGGAGCGCGGGCGTGTCGAAACCCCCGCTGGCCCCTGAGCGTCGCCGGCGAGGAACGAGCCAGCGCCGACGAAGGACCCCGCAGCGTTCCCAACACCCCAACCCCCGCCACTGACCCCACTGCATGCCAAGCTCTTCCCATGACGGATATCAGCACGCAGTGGTACCGCATCGAGGCCCACTTCGAGAAGGCCGGTCTGACCGACACCCTCCACGACGGCGCCTCACCCGACGACATCGCCCAACTTGAGCGTGACCTCAACCTCACCCTCCCCACTGACCTCCGCGACTCCCTCCTCAGGCACAACGGATCCGACGAAGGCGCATGGCCCTATGGCGGCCTACTCGACGTCAAGGGCATCAAGAGTGAGACCGACATCTGGCGCGGCCTCCTCGACGACGGCACGTTCGGCGACCGTGCCGACCACGACGCCTCCATCCGCCCCGGCATGACGCAGACGGGCTGGTGGCACCACGGATGGGTGCCGCTCGACGCCGACGGCGGCGGCAACGGGCATGTCGTCGACACCGCCCCGGGCGAGAACGGCTCGCTGGGCCAGGTGCTGTTCATGGATCACGAGGTGGGCCCCACCGGCCCCCAGTTCGGCTCCACGGTGGAGTACCTGCAGGAGATCGCCGACCGCCTCGATTCGGGCAAGCTCCGCTGGGAGAACGAGATATGGGAGGAGTACTGACCGCCGGCCCGGCCTAGTCGGGCGGCCGTTAGCTTTGCGCAACCCCCGCGTCGACGAGCCGCACGGTGACCACCTCGTCGCCGCTCTTGACCTTCTCCTCGCGGAAGGCTTCCAGCACGCTTTGGATGACTGCATCCTGGGCGTGGCGAGTTTCGAGTTGCCGGGCGCCTGACCAGAATCGCAGCTCCATCCGGACTGTGGCGGTGCCGATTTCGCGTAGCAGGGCTTCGGGTTCAGGCTGGTCGAGCACTGCGGGGATGTCGCGCATCGCTTTGAGGGCGACCTCACGGGCCTTGGTGAGGTTGACGGCGTCGTCGAGGTCCACCATCACAGCGGAGCGCACGCGTTCGTAGCCTGTCTGCACGGTAACTATCTCGGAGTGGATGGCGGAGTTGGGAATGAGCACCAGCCGCCCGTCGAAGGTGCGCATTGCGGCGTGGGAGAGGCCCATTTCGCTGACGGTGCCGGAGTGGCCCATGACCTGGATCTGGTCGCCGACCCGGAACCGATCGCGCGCGAGGATGACGATGCCGGCGAACATATTGCCCAGCACGGTCTGGAAGGCGATGCCTGCGGCCAGGGAGATGATGGTGATGCCGCCCAAGACGTCGACGGGTTTGACGCTGGGGAACACGACGGTGAGCGCGGCCGCGGTGGTCAGCACGATGATGACGCCCTGTGTGAGCTGGGAGAAGACGCGGGTGGAGCTGGCGCTGCGTTGGCGGAAGGCCAAGAACTTCGCCAGCAGGATCCGCACGAGGTTGCCGACGATGATTCCGCCGGCGACGACGGCGAGGCCGGTGAGCACCGCTTGCCAGGTGATGGGAGGAAGATCGATCATGGGGTTCCTTCCTGCCCTGGCTGTGCAGGACGTCGTGGGTTCCAGTCTGCCTTGTCTCGCCTAGACTTCGCCGGAAGGAAGGAGCTCTGATGGTCAAGCGAGTGAAGAAGCATCCCGACGGCGGCGCAGCCCCGTCGGATGCTGCGGCAGGCACGGGGACCAGCCTGGACGAGATCGTCGCCACCCTCCGCAGTTCCCGGTGTGACTACTGCCTCTCCCCCATCGAAGTGACGCGCCCCAACGACGCCTGGGCTGAGAGCACGGATGAGATCGCCTTCATGCTCAACAGGGCCGGGAAGAAGTACGACGACATCGTCTTCGCCTGGTACTGCACCGAGTGCGACAACTTCAGCATCGTGGGCACCGACTTCGAGGAGCAGTGGCTCGACAGCGCCGACGACCCGATGCAGTGCGAGGCCTGCTCTGCCGTCACGTTGCACACCATCGACCCGGCCCAGGGTGCCCTCAAGGACCGGTCCACCTATCTGGCCTTGAAGAAGGAGTACGGCGCGGACGCCCTTCTCAATGGCGGGGCGACCTACTGTCAGCAGTGCGAAACGGTCGAGTTCTTCCCGCACGAGGACGCCTGAACCCTGGGCTCCTAGCTCAACTGGTTCAGGTCCTCGGCTGCCGGACCTTCCAACCGCTTCCCATCCGCAGCGAACCGCGACCCGTGCAGCGGGCAGTCCCACGACGAGGCCTCGTCGTTCCACTTCAGCACCCCGCCCAGGTGCGTGCAGACGCCCGAGACCTTGCAGGTGACCCCGTTCACGGTGGACATCCCCACGGGCTTTCCATCCACCCGTCCGACGATGCCCTCACCCTCCGCAGGCGCCTCATCCGGCAGCGACTTCAGCTCCGCAGCAACCCAGTCCTTCGTCATCTCCCCCGCCACCGCCACCGAATTCTTGGCCACGTCGGCCACGGTGCCCAGCTTCAGCGAAGGACTGTTGAGCACATCAGCCCACGCCATGTGCCCGCCCAGGATCTGCTGGCTGAGGTTAAGCGCTGCCGCCACCGCGTTGGTCATTCCCCACTTGTTATAGCCCGTGGCGGCGTAGATGGACCCGCCGGCCCTGGGCAGCGGGCCGGCGAAAGGCAACGTGTCGTGCGGCTCGTAATCCTGCGCCGACCATGCATGCGTCATCTCCGCTCCAGGGAAGTGTTCCTTCGTCCAGGCCTCGAGACTGTCAACAGCCTCCGACTCCCGATCGGTCCTCCCCGTCACGTGACCACTCCCACCCACCATGAGCAGCTGCCCCTGGGACGTCTCGACGGTGCGCAGCGACCTCGTCGGCGCATCGATGCTCAGGTACATCCCCTGCGGGATGGACCCGGCGGGTTTGTGCATCGTGACGTAGGAGCGCTGCGGCACCAGCTTGGCGAAGTGCCCTCCCCTGTCCAGGAACGGAGCCCCGGTGGCGAGGATCACCTGGCGGGCCGTGAGCTTCCCGCGGCTGGTGGTGATCTCCACCGGCTGGCTCGACGTGGCGTCGGTGACCCGCACTCCCTCGACGAGCACCCCGCCGTGTTCCACGAACTGGGCGCGCAGGGCGTCGAGCACGAGGAGTGGGTCGATCTGCAGCTGATCGGGCAGGCGCAGCGCACCGGCCACTTCAAACGGCAGCTCGGTGGGCTCCGCCATCTCGACGGCGAGCCCCACCTGCCGGCACGCCTCATGCTCCGCCCCCAACTCCTTGAGGCCCTTCTCCGTCGTGGCATAGGTCCACGCGTCGCGAACCTGATACTCAACGCCCTTCTCGTCCATGAAACGACGCAGCCAGGCCTGCCCCTCGCGGTTGGCCTCCAGGTAGGCGGCGAGCATCTCCGGCGAGTGCCGGTCCAGGATCGTCGAGAACTGGCTGCCCTGCAACAGCGACAGCTTCGCTGTGGTGTGCCCCGTCGTGACGGCACCCACACGTTGATCCTCGAGGATGACGACGTCCTGCCCGGACCGGGCCAGCAGCACGCCGACGGCGAGCCCGGTGAGTCCAGCCCCGACGATGACCGTCTCGGGCGGCAACCCGCCCAAGTCGATGTGGTCTGTGTCAGTCAGTTCCGGATGAAGGTCGAACCAGATGGAGTCCATGACTCATCATCGCCCACAGGGTCCGTTCCGGCGGAGTAAAGCGCGATTCCCCACAAGGCGAGCGTCAAGCAAAGAGGGACGCCGACTGACGACCACTAGCTGTCCTCGGCCAGGTCCGCCTCGTCGAAAACAAGCTGACCGCGCTGCAGGATGGGCATGAGCAGAGGCTCTCCCAGCACCCTTGCGGACACGTCAGCCAGAGCTTGGCGCATATAAGGAAGCAGGACCATGATGCCAACCTCGTTAGCGAACGCGTTCATGGTCGCTTTGTCCATTAGCCGCTCACCCTCGCCCTCCACGGAGTAGATCGCTGCGGGCTCCACAACGAACTCAGCATCCGGCAGCTCCAGCTCCATGCGGAGATAGATGCGGAACAGAACCCTTCCATCCTCGGCGCGTGCCCGCTCAAGTCGCAGGTAGTAAGACGGTCCGAGAACGTCTCCCTCCTGCCGCACCACATCGCGTTTCCGCGCAGCGAGCTCCTGAAAGTCAATCGTTTCGAGGTTCGCGGCCTTGACAAGCTCCTGCAGCGCGTCGTTAACCATGCTGGGCCACCTGTGCCCTCACCCCGGCCCAGTCCACTCCCGCTAGGCGTCTAACCCGGGGGGCCGGGAACGGGATGACATTTCCTACCCGTGACTCGACATAGCCGTCCTGGTCGTCGATGACGCGGTGCTCAAGGCGGGCGCCCACGGCCAGGGCATAACGGCGGATCGTGCTCAACGTTGGGTTGGCGTCATAGCGCTCAAACTGAGACACCGCGGCCTGAGACACTCCCATCCGCTCAGCAACCATCGCCTGCGTGAGTTGGTGCTGCTGGCGCAGCGCAACGAGTTCCGACAAGAGCCCCCGCTGGGCCAAAGCGAGCGAACGTGCCCGGGAACGAATGATCTCCCTCGACTCCGACATAAGCTATAACTTATCACCCGTGTCAAATCAGCGGATTCGTTCCTGAAGTTCCGGAATGCCCCAGCGTGCCCCGTACTCCTCTGCGTAGAGGCGTACTGCGAAGTCAATCTCCTCATCTTGGGCCCGACGGACTTGACGCGGTGACCCACCGACCCACTTTTCGAACACATGGAGCCCCACGGCACAACTACGAAAGTCCGGTTCGATGTAGAGAAGGCGAACATGCACCGCAACTCCCCGTTGCCCTCCTCCACCGAGTTGCTCCACTCCCCCGGAAACTTCCCAGCGGATCTCGAACATATCGATCGTCGGCTGACCCTCGATGCTCTTCACGTGGTCGCTTGGTTTCAGTCCCCCAGCCTCGGCCAGTTCCAGCCGGTCACGAAACTGCTCCTCGGCATCAATCTCGGCGTAGAGACTGTAGGACAGCCCGGTATCGCGCAGCACCTGCATGAGTACCCCCACTGCCGCGTCAATATGTCGGCCATCCGAGCAGCCACGCATGTAGAAGTCCACATGCACATCGAGACTGCACAGAGATGTCTTCTGCCTCATGTAGGGACGATATCGCCGGACTCTGACAGAACTAGCTCAACGAAGGGTTGACTTCGTTTCTGAACCGCCGCGGGTCTCAATCCGTCGAGGGGGTACACCGGAGGTCGAACACTCAGGACTGGGGTCGAACCAGGTGGAGTGCATGGCCCATTCTGACCCCGACGAGCGACGTCGGCACTCGCGCCGAGCCAGCCCCCGCCAGGGGCTGGCTCGGCTTCAAGTCACACCATCGCGCGCCGCGGCACGGCTGGTTCAACTGCCCCAGCCTCACCCGGGGCAGCCCGACGCGGAGCAGGCCCTGCTTGTCTGGCTGCGGACAGGATCTGCTTGCGGCGTAGCTGTCTCGTCTGCGCTGCACGCTTCAGCAACTCCTGCAGGCGGGGCGTCACGACGCGCTCTCCGCTGGGCGCGCCACCACCTTCGCTGAGCAGACGCGACTTCGCCTCCTGCTCTTCAGCAATCTCTCGGAGACGGGTCATCCCCATCTTCTCGATCTGGCGGATGCGCTCGCGGGTCACCCTAAGACGTTGGCCGATAACCTCCAGCGTTTCGGGCTCACCGGTCAGGAGGCCATATCGAGCTTTCAGGACGAACGCGGTGCGCGGATCCTCGTGGGCCAGCGGGCTGAAGAGCGTCTCGAACTGCTGCTTCAGCGCCCGTCGTTCGACAAGCTCCGTTGCCGCATCATGAGCATGGCCGTCGAGGGGTTCGAAGATGACGGAGTCTTCCACTTCCTCCGACAGCCACTCGGTGCTGATGATCGGGCGAGAGAGGCGGGCAAGTCTTGCCACCTCATCGCCGGTGACGTCCAGTTCGGCGATACCGTCTGGAAGCTCTGCGCAGAGCGCGGTCCACGAGAGGCCTCGTTCGCGCCTGAAACGCTCGATGCGCACCTTCTTCTCATACATGTGCACGGGGATACGGATCGTCGAGCCTCGATCAGCCAATCCCCTGGTTACGGCCTGCTTGATCCACCAGGTGGCGTAGGTCGAGAACTTGTTGCCCCGCCTGTAGTCGAACATCTCGACGGCGTGCATCAGGCCGATATTGCCCTCCTGGATGAGATCCAGAAACTCAAGGCCTCTGCCCGTGTAGCGCTTGGCGAGCGACACCACCAGCCGGAGGTTGGAGCAGATCGTCTGCTCCCGGGCTTCCTGGCCTTTGCGTTCCAGAACCTCAAGGTCAGCCCTGTCATGGCGGGAATCCCCAGAGTCCATCAGGTGCCGGGCATAAAGCCCTGCCTCAACGCTTCGAGACAGGTCAACCTCTTGCTCAGCACTCAGCAACGGATACTGGCCGATCTTTGTCAGATAGAACTTGACGAGGTCATCCGTCCAGAGCGTCTCCCCCAACTGGGCGGCTGGCTCCGGATCTTCCTCCGTCGCCAGATCCGGTTGCTTGGCCGGACGGTGGTCAGCCAGTAGGCGGCCCGACGCGGGGCTGGGCCTTTCGGGCTGCTGACCGGCAGGCGGGGGCGGCGGATCCTCCGCCGCGCCGTCGCGTCGCGGCAACTGCGCGTCGCCCACGCCGTCGACACCCAAGAAGCTCAGCAGGCTCCCCAGCTGCCCATCCTCGCTGAGGTCAAAGACCTGGGACGCCTCAGCAAACGGCAGGCACTCGTCGTAGAAGTCCGGGATGTGACCCGCAGCGGTAGGGTCCTCTACCGTTCCCGCGGCATACAGAACGACGAATCGTGCCAGCTTGTCTGCCCGCCGACGCAGCACACGCCCAAGCCGCTGGATCATCTGCCGCCGGCTCCGGTTGGCAGCAGTCACGATCCCGAGATCCGCATCTGGCAGGTCGACGCCCTCGTCCAACACGCGCGGCGCGGTCAACGCGGTGACGGCACCTGTGCGGAAGAGATCGATGCGCTCTTCGCGGGAATCCTTGTCGAGTTCGCCATGAACGGCGGCCGACGAGCAGCCCGCACTCCCAAGCACCCTCGCAGCTTCGAGGCTCGCTTCCTTCGTCTGCGTGAAGACGATGCTGCCGTGCGCCCGGCGGATGGCTTCGCTCAACGCTTCGAGGACCACCATTTTGACCGGGGTCTCGGCCAGGAGCCGCCTCCGCTCCGAGAAGAGCTTCATGTAGTAGCGCGCAAGCCCGCTGGCCTTCGATCCGGAACGCTCGTTGGCCAGATCACTGACGGCCTTGAGGAAACCGGAGATCGTTTCGCTGTGGACGCCGTGCTGTATCAATCCGTCACGAGCGCCGCGGAGGTTCTCGGTGAGCTGGAGATACCTGGCCTGTTCTGCGGGCAGGAGAGGGACGCTGACCTGCGCGAAGCGGAACGGAGCAATGAGCTCATCAGCCAGAGCTTGTTCATAGCCAAGATCGTGGACGACACCACCGAAGTACTCGCTGAGGATCTCGTCGCCGTCATCGCCACGCTCGAGGGTTGCCGTCAACCCCAGTCGCCAGTCGAAGCCGGCCCGCAGCGCCATCGAGAATCCTTCTGCGCCCGAACGATGAGCCTCGTCAACGACGAGCAGAGCCTGCTCACCGAAGGGGACAGCGGGCCGATTCATCGCCGATTGGATGGTGGTGACCAGCACGCGCCATGGCCGCGCGTCACCGATCCGTTCGCTCACTTGGACTTCAGGCAACAACTCCTGCAGCGTGGCGACCCACTGTTTGACGAGCACCAGAGTGGGGACGATGACCACAGCCCGACGGCCAGCGTTGAGCGCCTCTGCAATGGCAGCGATGCCCACCCTGGTCTTGCCTGCACCAGTGACCGCTTGGACCACTCCGCGGCAGCCCGCGGCCTTCCAGTTTTCGAGGGCCTGCTGCTGCCAGGTGTAGAGCGCGACGGAGAGCCCAGCCGCACTCGGAAGGGCTGCGGCACCGGCGCGGCTCTTCTCCGCCATCAGTTGCTGGAGATGTGCTTTCGCAAGCGCGATCTCAGCATCGATGGCCTCTAGCGACGGCATCCGGCCGTGGCGCGTCGGCGCTTCCTCCACAGACTTCATTGCCTGCACCCTTCTCGAGGATCTGGCTACTGGTTGGATGCAGTGGACCCTATCGGGAAGCTCCGACAATCTGCGCTCCAGGCCTTCGTCCTCAAGAAGACGGACAATGTTGCTCAGTCCCTTTCGGCATTCTCCTCAGGGAGTTCCATACGCTCAACGTATTCCCGCAGGCTCCCGATCGTCGTGAACACTTTGTAACCCAAGACCGACAAGCTCTCCAACTCCGCTGCTTCGGGGTCCAGCTCCAGCACCACCGGGTCTCCCAGCCCTTCCTGCAACCCTCGCGGCCAAAAGGCCTCCGCCACTGCGAGGAGTTCACCGGTTTCGGGATGGGTCACCTCGACGTCAGTCTCGGGCGGCGCGAACCCTTCGTTCTCAAGATCGTCGAACAGCTGCGCAAGTTCCGCCGAGCGCGGGTCCGCCTCAGATTCAAAGTGCGCGGCACCGGCCGGAGTGAGTTCCTCGGGCACCTCGTGCGAGAGTTCATCGAGGAAGGCGTTGATGCTCGCCGCCAGCAGCTCGCGACGGCGTGCGAGGAAGCCGCGGTAGTTCTCCACCAACCGGAGTTCGGGCTCAAGGGGAATCCACTGGCTCTGCAGCGCGCCGGGGGCCGTTGCCTCGACGGCATCGAAGTACTCGGCCGGGTCACGGTCACTAATCGAAATGTTGGTGCCCTTGGTGAGGAAGCAGAAGTTGGCCACAGCGTTGACCTCGGCTCGGTCGTAGCCATGCCGGTAGAGAAGGGCTCTCGGGAAGATGTGATGCACTTCGAGCGCGGAGTTTCTCCCCAGAAGGCCTTTGGAAAGCACGATGCCATCGCCGAAGTCTCGCGCATTCTGCGTCCGGGTCATCAGATACAGCACGGGGTAGAAGCGGGCGCCCACGCTGTATCCCTCGAAGTCCGATGGGCGGACTCGGAGATCTCCGCGCCAGCGGGTGAGGTTCGCCTCAAGACCGTCCAATCCCGCTTCGTCGACGGCGCTCAGATCCTGGTTGAGGACAGTCTCGGTGGAGCCGGCGAAGCGTCCCCACATCCCGGCGTGGATGTACCAACGTAGTAGCCGCCCACGTTCGGCTGGGGAGAGGTTTCGCTTGTTCACGTTGTGCAGATAGCGGCACATGATGGGGAAGGCGTAGCGGCCCATCAGTACTCGGTCATGGTCGATCCCGAGGTAGCTGCCGACCATGTCGAGTAGATGGTTGATGTGGTTCTCGGCCTCAACGAGACCTTCTTGGAAGCGCTCGATGGGCACCTCCGCAAGCGCAATGAAGCGAGCTTCGCCGGTGACGATGGCGTTGACGTTCCTGAGTACCCAGTCGAGGCTGAAGTGAAAGCCGTTCTGGGCCCAGCGGTCCCTCATCTCGTTCATCCGAGAGCGCGCCTCCGGCCATACCGCACACACCTTCGCCAAGGCGAGGTCACCTTTGGAAAGCTTGGTACCTCCTGAGTTGACCCGGTTGAAGATGTCGACGACGACGTCGATGGTCTTGTCCGCTCCCGTGACCTCATCGATGTGAACCTCGCGATTGCGGATGTTGTTGACCCGCTGGAGCCGCTCAAGATAGGTGGTCAGCTTCTCGGGCGCCACGACGTGCATTTTCGCGATGAAGGGCCCGAGGTCCTGCATCACTGCGGTGACGTCGACCCATAGCGGATTGTCACCCATCTTGACGGGCGCGTAGAACTCGAACAGTTCATCCTCAACGTTGAAGTGCAGACCGGAGAATGCATCGCCCCTGCCCTCGAAGAAGGGAGGTTTGTGGCCACGAATAACACCGTAGAGCGACGTAGCACGCTGCTGCCCGTCGAGGAGGAGCCGGACGTTGCCGTCGGAACGTGCGGAATCAGCTCGGCTGGATGCCGAGCCCGCCGGCGTCGTCCACGTCATGAACCCCCCAACGGGGTAGCCCCGGTAGAGGGAAGTGAACAACCCTCTGACTTGCTCCCGGTTCCAGACATACCCTCGCTGGAACTCGGGGAGGGCGATGTCGCCGTTGTCGATCTGATCGAGGATGGTGGAAACCTGCATGACTCTTCCATTGGGCGCTGTGTGGAACCACCGTAGTCCAGAGCAAAGGCGGAGATGGCCAGTACCCACACAGTGCGGGTCTACTACGATCACAGCAAGTCATGCAGCGCGGCAACCCTTGCGGGAGGCTGCCACCGTGTCAGCACAGAGACGGGCATGGAACCCGAGAAAAGGAACACCGTGGGTCCCACCGAAGTACAGACCACCCGCATCATGCAGCAGGCGATCTGGCAGACAGCCGACCGTTATCTGCGCAGCGTGGTCGAGCCGGAGGACTACGGCGACTACATCATCCCCTTCACCGTGCTCCGCCGCCTGGAATGTCTCCTGGCCGAGTCGAAGCCGCAGGTGCTCGAGTTCATCGAGGGCACCAACCTGTCAGGCCAGATGCTGGACATGACCATCCAGGTGAAGTTCGGGCTGCACTTCTACAATTCGTCGAAGCTGGATCTGACCAGGATCGCCTCCACCGACGACAAGGTCCTCGAGTCGCTGGAACACTATCTGGCCGGCTTCTCCGATTCGATCCGCGACATCTGGACCCACTTCAAGTTCATGGACCGCGCCCGCACGCTGGCGAACTCCGGCCGGCTGTGGGGTGTGGTGAAACACTTCTCCACGCTCGACATGTCGCCGGGCAGGCTCACCGACACCGCGATGGGCGACATTTTCGAAGACGTGATGTACCGGGCGTTCAACACCAAGGGCAAGGGTGCCGGTGCGTTCTACACGCCGCGTGACGCGATCCGCCTGATGGTCGATGTGTTATTCGCCTCCGACGACGTCGGGCTCGCCGGCTCGCACCCGACCCGCTCGGTCTATGACCCGACGGCGGGCACCGGCGGCATGCTCCTGGTTGCCTCCCGTGCGCTGACCGAGCTCAACCCCAACATCGACGTCGGCCTCTACGGCCAGGAGTTGATGGAGACGGCTTACGCCATCGGCAAGGCTGACCTCCTCATCCAAGGCGGCCGCCCCGATGCGATCCGCCGCGGCAACACCCTCCTGCAGGACCTCTACCAGGAACAGACGTTCGACTACATCCTCTCCAACCCGCCGTTCGGCACCGACTGGTCAGCCGACCGCAAGGCCGTCGAGGAGCAGGCCAAGATGCCCGGCACCCGGTTCAGCCACGGCCTGCCGCCGGTCTCCGATGGGCAGATGCTGTTCCTGGCCCACTGCGCCTCCAAGCTGAGGCCTCGCGGCGACGGCGGCGCAGGTGGCCGTGCCGCCGTGGTCTCCAACGGGTCCCCGTTGTTCACCGGCGGCCCGGGGTCGGGGCCGGACAACATCCGTGCCTGGCTGCTGACCTCCGACCTGGTCGACGCCATCATCGCGCTGCCCACCAACATGTTCTACGGCACCGGGATTGCCACCTACGTGTGGATCCTCGACACCAACAAGGAACCCCACCGCAAGGGCCGCATCCAACTGCTCGACGGCACCGGTGCCTGGCACCCGATGGCCAAGGGCATGGGCGACAAGCGCCGCGAGATGACCGACGCGGATCGCGCTCAGATTCTGTCCGCCTACGAAGCTTTCGAGGAGTCTGACATCTCCAAGATCGTCACCGCCGATGACCTGGGCTTCCGCGACGTGCCGGTCCACCGCATCCGCCACCTCACCATCGAGGTGACCGACGAGGCTGTTGAGAAGGCCCTGGCCCACAAGGACGCCACGCCGGAGCACGAAGCCCTCATCCGCGGCCTGAGCGGTGCGTGGAACGACCTGCCGACCACCATCAAAGCCGCCGCCAAAACCCGCGGGCTGCGCGTCTCGCTGGGGCTGATCGACGCGATCATGAACGCCGTGGCGTCCGACGACCCCGACGCCCCGCCAGCGGTCAACCGGCAAGGCAAACCGGTGCTGGTCGACGGCTCCAAGCTCACCGAACGCATCCCACTGTCCGAGGACGTCACCGAACACATGGAGCGCGACGTGTTGCCGTTCGCGCCGGACGCGACGTGGGACGAGAAGGCCGCCAAGATCGGCTACGAAATCCCGTTCACCCGCCTGTTCTACAAGCCGACGCCGATGCGCTCACTGGACGAGATCGACGCCGACGTGTTCGAGGTCATGGCGTCGCTGTCGGAGAAGTTCAAGGCGGTGCATGCAGAGTGAAAATGGCACCCATTGCGGCATTGGCCGAAGTCACACTGGGCAAGATGCTACAACCGGCGGCGAAGAGCGCAGAGGACGTTCGGCGTCCCTACCTGAGAGCAGCGCATGTTCAACCACATGGCCAGCTCGCGCTTGAGGTTGAGGCCAAGGAGATGTGGTTTTCTCCCGCAGAGGCTGGAGCATTAGATCTGCGCAAGGGCGACGTACTGGTCGTCGAAGGTGGGGCTGTCGGCCGAAGCACCTGCTTAGGCGACGATCTTCCTTGCCTGGGGTTTCAAAACTCGCTGATTCGGCTTCGCCCAACACACGCGAGCGACGGGCGATTCCTGGACTACGCTCTGCGCTCAGCGCTTGCAGCCGGCGCTATTGATGTTGAGTGCTCGACGGTTTCGATGGCGCATTTCACCACCGAGAAGGTGAGCCGCTTTCGCATCCCAGCCCCTAACATCGAAACCCAACGCCGCATCGCCGACTACCTCGACCGGGAGACTGCAGAGATCGACGCGATGGACGCCGAGTTGGACTGGCTCATGGAGACGCTGCGGGAGCGACGGATGTCTGCCCACGAAGCGGCGCTCGAAGCTGCGTTTTCCGTGGACGGTTCACTTCAACCGATGTGGAGTGTCTTGAGGCCGGTGAAGGATCAAGGCCATCCGGATGAAGAAGTCTTGTCGGTCTTCCGGGAGTACGGGGTTATTCCAAAGTCGTCTCGTATAGATGACAATCACAACAGGACACCGGAGAACTTGTCGTCTTACCAACTGGTTCGCCCAGGGGATGTGGTGATCAACAAGATGAAGGCATGGCAAGGCTCGCTCGGTGTGTCAGCTCACAGGGGAATTGTCAGCCCGGACTATCAGGTTTGTCGGCCGGCTGGCCCCCACGTTGATCCGAGCTACCTGCATCTTGTTCTTCGGTCACCACGGATGATTCCTCAGTACCGTGTTCGATCCAAGGGCATTCGGCCTTCTCAATGGCGGCTGTACTGGGAAGACATGGCGCCACTGGGGATCCCAGTCCCACCACTCGACAAACAACGACACATTGCCGCTGAACTGGATGCGCAAACAGCCCGCATCGACGACATGATCGCCGATGCCCAACGGCTGAAGGAGTTGTTGGTGGAGCGGCGCTCCACCCTCATCACCGAGGTTGTCACCGGCCGGAAGGAAGTGCCTGCATGAGCAACGCGAAGATTCTCGAATCCGAGTTCGAGTCGAACATCTGCGACTCCCTAGCGGCATCCGGCTGGATCTACTCCGGCGGCACCGCACCAGACCCGGACTGGAAGCCGGAACTGGGCGTACACGTCGGCGACCTGCTGTGGTGGCTGGCGAACCGCTACCCCAAGGAGTACGAGCGGGTCGTTCCGCCGTCGCTGACCGGTGTGGCCCGCCAGCAAGCCGAACATCAACTGGTGAAGCGGGTCTGCGAGGTGCTGGCCGCCAAGCCGCTGATCGACGCGACCACTGGCAAGGAACGCAACGGGCTGCTCGGCCTGCTGCGGTCTGGGTTCGACTACATGCCGAAGGTTACCGGCGCGCTGTCGGGGAAGTTCGGCGCGCTGTGCGAGTTCCCACCGGAGAACCCGCTGCTCACCTCATCGCAGGAGTGGTACGAGAAGAACCTGCTGCGGGTGCTGCGGCAGGTGCGCTTCGACCCCAGCAAGAACTCGACGATCGATCTGGTGCTGACCGTCAACGGTTTGCCGGTGGCAACGTTGGAGCTCAAGACCGACCACACGCAGAAGGCCGACGACGCCGTCGAGCAGTACCGCAAGGACCGCAACCCCACCAAGAAGACCCCGCTGCTGCAGCCCGGCCATTGCCTGGTGCATTTCGTGGTGTCCAACACGCGGGTGATGATGACCACCGCCCTCAAGGGGGCTGAGACCCGGTTCATCCCCTTCGACAAGGGCAACAACGGTCACGCCGGCAACGCCCCGTCCGAGACCGGTTCACCCACCGACTACCTGTGGCGCGAGGTGCTCACCCCCGCCACGCTGGTGCGGATCCTCAACAACTTCGCGATGCGCGACGACGGCACTCTGGTCTTTCCCCGCTATCACCAGCTACGCGCCGTCGAGAAGGTCACCGGCGACGTCGCCTCCCGCGGGGCCGGCGGGCGTTACCTGATCTGGCATTCGGCCGGCTCGGGTAAGACCAAGACCATCGCCTGGCTCGCCCACCGCCTCGGCCGGCTGCATGGCCACGGCGGCGACAAGGTGTTCGACTCGGTCATCGTCATCTCCGATCGCCGCGTGCTCGATGACCAACTTCGTCGAGCGGTCAACATGCTGGGCGCCTCGAAGGGCTACGTCGTGGGCATCGACGAGAAGTCCGGCGCGAAATCCAAGCAATTGCGCGACGCACTGACCGAGGGTGACCACATCATCACGGTCACGTTGCAGTCCTTCCCAGAAGCCCTGAAGATCATCAACGACTCTGCCGAGCTCAAGCAGCGCAGGTGGTGCGTCATCGCCGACGAGGCACACTCCTCCCAGACCGGCGACGCAGCCTCTGACCTTCGCAAGCTCTTGGCAGCCCACCCAGAGGCAGACCCAGACCCTGACGACCAGGCGCAGGGATTCACCAGCGACGACTTCCTGCTGGCGCAAGGCTCCGCCGTCGCCACGGCTGCCAACATGACCTTCATCGCGCTCACTGCTACACCGAAGCACCGCACGCTGCGGCTATTCGGCACGCAAGACTCCGAAGGCAACTGGCGGGCCTTCGACACCTACACCATGGCCCAGGCCATCGAGGAAGGCTTCATCCTCGATGTGTTGAAGCGCTACTCGACGTACTCCATGTTCGCCAGGATCCGCGACAGCCTCAGCGGGGAGGAGTCTGAGCATCAGGTCGACTACAAGGTTGACCAGTCACAAGCAGTCAGCTCGATCGTCAGGTTCATCCGCCTCCATTCGACGGCCATCGCGCAGAAGGTGCAAATCGTCGTCGAGCACTTCCGCGCCAACGTCGCGGGCTCCCTCGAGGGGCGGGCCAAGGCCATGGTGGTCACGAGTTCTCGCGAGGAGGCGGTGCGCTGGTCCCTGGCGATGAACAAGTACCTGGCGGACAAGGGCTACCACGACATGACCGCCCTGGTCGCGTTCTCGGGGAAGATCATCGTCGACGGGGAGGAGTACACCGAGCCGGGCATGACCGGGATATCGGAGAAGGCACTACCGCAGCACTTCCGGGAGTCGGATGAGGCTCGTGTCCTCATCGTCGCCGACAAGTACCAGACCGGCTACGACGAGCCGTTGCTGTGCGCCATGTACGTCGACAAGCAATTGTCGGGCATCGCTGCCGTGCAGACGCTGTCCCGCCTGAACCGAACGGCGCCAGGTAAGCCTCTGCCCATCGTCCTCGACTTCCGCAATGACGCGCAGACCATCCAGGACTCCTTCGCCACCTACTACTCGGACGCCTACATCTCCCAGGAGACTGATCCCAACGCGCTGTTCAACCTGGCCGACAAGTTGGACCTGGCCGGCTACTACGACGACGACCAGTTGTACGGAATCTCCGATGCCTACCTGGCGAACACCAGCGGGGAGCAACTGGCACACCTGCTTGCCCCGGTGATCCATTCGTGGAAGAAGAGCTTCGCCAGCACCGAACCTGACACCCCTGAGCGTGACGAGGTACTCGCCTTCCGCCGGAACGCGCGTGCCTACCGAAGTGCGTGGGACTTCTTGAGCCAAATCATCGACTACGGCAATCCGTCTCTGCACCGCCGGGCCATCTTGGCCGGACTGTTGGAACGCAACCTCCATGTCGACTTTGTGTTCGACAAGATCGAGATCGACACTGTCGAACTGGTCGGCTTGGCGATCGCAGCTGACGACAAGACAGAGCAGGACCACTCGATCACAGCCTCAGAGTCGACGGACCTGACCGCGCCCTCCTACGACGGCGACCGATCTCTCGGCGGGCAGACACGCGAGCAGATCGCCCTGGCTGAGGCCATCGACAAGGTCAACGAGATGTTCGCAGCGAGCGGTCTTGACCTCGGTGACGGGTCGGGCGCTGCCTGGACCCAGGCGGCTTGGGGCGTGCTCGCCGATGACGACGAGGTTCAGGCCATGTCCAAGGAGAACACTGACGAACAGTTGAAGGCGTCACCCAAGTTCCACGACAAGGTCGTCCAGGCGCTGGTCTCCGTGGCCACTGACTCTTCGGCAATGACCGAGGCTGTGATGACGAACCCTGACCTCAAGGACAAGGTCGTCGACTTCCTCGCGACTCTCGCAGCGGTCGCTCTGGGCGATGCAGCCTAGCTAACCCAACAGGCGGGACACATTGCCAACACGATGTCGTCTGACCGTCAAAGCGGCTCATCACAATGCAGGGTGTAGTTGGGGTCTGAATCCGCCGGTCTCGAGCAGTGATCTGGCGATGGTATGTCGACCTCGGGGTTATGCTGACCGACGTCCTGGGAGCGCTGTCCTTGTGGGAGTCGGCGCCTGAGCCGGTCAACATAACCGTGCGGGGTTCAGCGGTTCTTGAGGAACGCGATGAGAGCGTCGGAGGCTTGGTAGCGAGCTGGTGGCCGCTCATCGACGGCGGGAACGCGTTCCAGGGTTCGGCGTTTGAGTTCGAGGTCGGCGTGGAGGTAGATCTGCGTGGTCTGGATGTTCGAGTGCCCGAGCCAGAGCGCGATGCTCGCGGTGTCGATCCCGGCATGCAGCAGGCTCATTGCGCAGGTGTGCCGCAGCGTGTGCGGGGTGACGTTCTTCCCGGCCAGCGAAGAACACCGGCCGGCCGCGGCAGCGGTATGACGGGCGATGAGCTTGCCGACCGCAGCCCTGGTCAGCGGCGTCCCGGCGTGCGTCGGGAACAGTGGCCCGTCCGGTGTGGACGGAAGCTCGCTGAGCCAGGCGGTGAGGAGTTGGACGGTGTTCTTCTGGAGCGGGATCACGCGTTGCTTGCGGCCCTTGCCGATGCATTCGAGCTGGCTGTGCGGGCCGATCTGGATGCTGTCGATGTGCAGGCTGGTCAGCTCGCTGACGCGCAACCCGGTTTGGATGCCCAGGTGCAGCAGGAGCCGGTCTCGGCGCCCGAGCCAGGTCCGGGTGTCCGGGGCTGCGATGAGGGCTTCGGCCTCGGCAGCGGTCAGGAACGACACGAGGGTGGTCTTCGTGCGTTTCGCGGGGATCGCGAGGACTTGGCTGATCGTTGCGATCGCGTCGGGTGCCCGGTAGCTGGCGTAGCTGAAGAACGACCGCAGTGCGGCCCGGCGGGCGTTGCGGGTCGCGGCGGAGTTGCCGCGCTCGGTTTCCAGATGCTGGAGGAATCCGCCGATCAGGTCCGCGTCCAGATCGGCCAGGGTCAACGCTGATGGGGCGATCCCGGTGGCCTGCTGGGCGTAGGTCAGCAGGAGCCGGAACGTGTCGGCGTAGGCGGCTTTCGTGTGCGGGCTGGCGTTCAGGTGCCGGTCGAGCTTGTCGGTGAAGAACCGTTGCAGCAGCGGCGCGAGGTCACTCATCGCCGGCCCCGTTCGCTTGGATGCGTTCGGCGAGGGCCGCTGCCAGTTCCGGGGTGTTCGACAGATACCAGTAGGTCGCTTCCGGGCCGACGTGTCCGAGGAACGCCGACAGGACCGGCATCATCTGATCGACATCACCACCAACACGGATGTGCTCGATCAGGGTGGTCGTGGCGAACGTGTGCCGGAAGTCGTGCAACCTCGCCGCCGGTCCGGTCGGACCACCGGCCAGCCCGGCTGCCTCGCGGATCTCGCGGAACGTGTTTCCCGCGGTCGAGCGGGCGATCCGGGTGCCGCGCCTGGCGACGAACACCGCTGTCGTGGCCGGGGTAGGGAACGTCCGATCCCGGAGCCGCTGGTATCGGCGGATCGCGTCCATCGTGGACTTGTGCAGCGGGACGAGCCTGGACTTGCCGAACTTCGTGTCGGTCACCTTGGCCCAGCCGCTGCCATCACTGGCGTCCTCGTCGGTGGTGATGTCGTCGTCGTTGAGGTTGCGGGCCTCGCTGATCCGCATCCCGGTCACCGTCAGCAGCCCGAGCAGTGTTTGCCAGGACGCGGCCCGGACCTGCGGGGTCAGCCTCCCCGCCGCGGCGAGCAGCGTGTCGATCTGGTCGCTGGTGAAGATCAGCGGGCGAGGGCGATGAGCGCCGTAGGGGCGCCCGTCGAGGATCGGGACCTCGGTCGCGGGGTCGAACCAGGCGACGTGCTCGGCGAACTGGCGGACGTAGTTCAACCGCTCCAGCACCGTGCCGCGAGAGAACTGCGCCGCCCACGCGGTCGCCAGGTCGCGACGGATCGTGGGCTCGCCGGCCTCTTCCATCCAGCCCACGAACCCGTCCAGCGCCTTGCCCGGCGCGGTCAGCTTGAACCCGAGTGCCCGCCGGGTCGCCAGGTAGTCGTCCAGGAGGTCGCGTAGGCCGTTCATCGTGACCACCTGCCCGATGCCGCTGCCGGCCACTCGGTGGCCAGTGCGCTCAGCCGGTTCTTGTCGACCTTGGTGTAGTTCGCGGTCGTGCGCAGGTGGGCGTGGCGTAGCAGCCCTTGAACCTCTTGCAGCGTCGCCCCGGAGGCGAGCATCCCGGTCGCGAACGTGTGCCGCAGCCGGTGCGGGCCGAACTTCTCCACCCCAGCCTTGACGCAGATCTGCCGGATCGTCCCGCAGACACCGTTCGCGGTCAGCGGCTGGACCGGGTCGATCACGGTCCAGAACACTTCCTCGCCAGCAGTCCGGCCGCCGCGGCCGTGGAGCACGTAGTCCTCCAACGCCTGCCCCACATCCTCGGACAGCGGCAACTCGTCAACCCTGTCGCCCTTCCCACAGACGCGCAGGGTTCCGGTGCGCCAGCCGATGTCGTCCAACCGCAGGCCGGCGATCTCGCAGGCCCGCAGGCCCAGACCGGACAACAGCAGCAGGATCGCCCGGTCGCGCATCCCCTTCGCCGACCGCAGATCGAGAGTGCCGAACAACGCCTCGATCGTCCCGGCCGGGACCGGGTCAGGGATCGACGAGAGCCGCCATGCCGCCGCGTGAGGCACGACCCCGGAGAAGTCCTGCCCGGTCCGCCCTGACCGGTGGCAGAACTGCAGGAACGAGCGCAGCATCACCAGCTGCTTGCTCAGGGTCGATGCCTTCAGCCCGCGTGCCGCTTCCAGGTTCACCCACTGCGTCAGCATCGCCGCGGTCAGCGTCTTCAGCGACTGATCGACCGGCGCGGGAAGCCACTCCACGAACCCCGCGACGCGGGCGGTGTAGGCAGCAGCGGTGCCCTCTTGCGTGGACCGCTCCCGCAGCAGCCACGCTTCGAACTCATCCAGCACGTCCCGCGTGTCGGCGCGGCGCTGATCACGATGAATCACCATCTTGGTCCTCCTGACCCGAAGCCAGGCGATCCCAGCGATCGCCTGGTCAGATCAAGCGAACCCCGACTCGGACGCTCATCGTTATGTTGACCGGATCAGGGCCCAACCCGCGCTGGAGCACGCTCCCCAGGACGCCGGTCAACATAACCCCGAGGTCGACATACCATCGCTTATGCGGAATTCCGCATAAGCGATGTAGTGGGTGAGGTTCCTGAACCCTAGGGCGGAACCGCGGAGGTGTTCGAGGCGGCCGTTCAGGGCTTCGGTAGGGCCGTTCGACGTGCCGGGTCGGTCGAAGTAGGCCAGCACGTCGGTGGCGCGTTTCTTCAGGGTGCGTCCGAGGGTGATGACCTCACGTAGGGCGCCGGGGACCCCGCTGCTGATGCTGGCGATGAGTGCCTCCATGCGGGCGCGGCCGTTGGCTCGGTCGGGGTCGCGGTAGGCGGCGACCAGCTGCTGGTAGACGCCGTAGGTGGCCTCCAGTTGCACGTGGTCGTCGCCGGTGAACAAGGCGTCGAGGCGGGCTTGTTGTCGGGGGGTGAGGAGGTCGGCTCCGGTGTGGAGGGTGCGCCGTGCCCGGTACAGGGGGTCCTGAGCGCGGCCGCGGTGGCCGTGGAGTTCTTGCTGGATCCGGCGCCGGCACTGGTCGAGGGCGTCACCGGCGAGCCTCACCACATGGAACGGATCCATGACGGTGGTGGCGTCGGGCAACTCTTCGGTGGTGGCGGTCTTGAAGCCGGTGAACCCATCCATGGCCACGACCTCTACGCCAGCCCGCCATGCCTCGGGTCGGGCAGCTAGCCACGTCTTGAACGCCTGCTTGGAGCGGCCCTCGACCATGTCCAGCAGGCGGGCTGGGCCGGTGTCATCCCTGATCGGGGTGAGGTCGATGATCACGGTGACGTACTTGTCGCCGTGACGGGTGTGCCGCCAGTTGGGTCGGCCTGGGGCGCGGTGTCGGGATTGCTCCCGGTCCGTTTCCCCAGGCCGCCCGCCGAACCGGACGTGCGACTTTCACCGCATCCGGCTCTCCATGAGAGAGGGCTGGTTCAGCTGGTGGTGACAGCTGGCCGGTCCCAGGGGGTAGGAATGTGGTAGCCGCGGTAGCGGTACCTGGTCACCGGGACGCTGGCGGCGCCGGTGAACCTCTTCCCGTTGTGAGCGAGGCGCCAGGTTCCGGGCAGGCAGTACCTGCGGCGGAGTTCCGGCCATCCGAGTCGGCGGTGCTTCTTGCGTAGCCATGCCGTGATCCGCTCCCACGTGTAGGAGTCGATCGCGGCGAAGGTTGCTTTGGCCACCGCATACCGGAAGTAGTTCGCCCATCCCCGCAGCACCCGCCCGAGATAGTCCATGAGGTATCCCGGGTCCTGGTGCAGGGTGTTCCTGTAGGTCATGGTCTTCACCCGCTGTCTGATCGAGGCGATCGCCTTCTTCGCGGGCAGGGTGTAGACGTACCACTTGTTGCTGCCTCGTCTCCGCATCCGTCGGATGTGGAAACCGAGGAAGTCGAACCCGTGGTCGATGTGGACCACGCGGGTCTTCTCCGGCGACAGACGCAACCCCATCGGGGCCAGCACGTCTGCCACCTCGTGACGCAACTGCTCGGCGTGTTCCTGCTGACCCTTCACCACGATGACGAAGTCATCGGCGTAACGGATCAGCCGGTAGGACGCTTTGCCGTGGTCACGGCGCCAGGCCCGCTTTCCGGCCGTGCCCATCTCATGGTCCCAGCGGCGAGTGAACTCGTCATCGAGGACTGATAGGGCAATGTTGGCCAGCAGCGGGGACAAGATCCCGCCCTGTGGGGTGCCGGTGATCGTCCCCTCGGTCGTGCCCACCGTGGTGAGCACTCCCGCTTTCAGGAACGCCTTGACCAGCGCGAGCACCCGCTTGTCACCGATCCTGCACCGGAGCCGGTCCATCAAGGCGGTGTGGTCGATCATGTCGAAACACGCCTCAATGTCGGCCTCCAGCACCCACTCATACGATTTGCTCGCGAAGTGGTGGATCTCGGCGACCGCGTCCTGCGCGCGCCGGTTAGGTCTGAACCCATAGGAGCACGACTTGAAGTCGGCCTCGAAGATGGGTTCCAGGACCAGCTTCAAAGCTGCCTGCACCACCCGGTCGGTCACGGTCGGGATGCCCAACTTGCGCAGCTTGCCGCTGGCCTTGGGGATCATCACCTGCCGCACCGGCACCGGCCTGAACTCTCCAGCCCTCAACTGGGCTCGAATGTTTCGCAGGAACTCCTCCACCCCGACCCCGGAACTGATCCGTGCCACGGTGACACGGTCCACCCCGGGAGTCTTGGACCCCTTGTTCCCGGCGACGCGTTCCCACGCCATCGTCAAGAACGCCGGATCACACACAAGGTTCCACAGGTCATCGAACCGGCGACCACCATCGGTGGCCGCCCAACCATGCAGCTTGGTCTGCATCCTCCGTACCCCCAGATAGGCCCGAGCATCGCTGGGCCATCCGGAGGCGCCGACATTCACCGGCGCGTCTTCGGACATTACATTCACCTTCTTCTGCTTTCTCTCACTGCCGCCCTTCCCCATGTGACCGGCTTTCCCGGCCTCGGAGTACTACGGCGGCTCCGCCCCACCCACACCCTTCGGCAGGCAACGCACCTATCCCCAAGAAGCGGGGAGCGGAATGCGGATGGTTCCCACGTTCACTGTTGTTCGGTTGACGGGCGAGGCGTCCGGCTTTACCCCTGCGGCATCGTCGTGGCTACGCCGTAGACCTTCACCACGACCTGCCGGACCCGACACATACCACCGTTCCGACAGTCCCCCCCCCGCCACGACCATCAGCGACGGCCCCGACAAGCGGTTACGCACCGCAAACCAGCCCCGATCCACCGGGTTAGAGCTGGGCGACGATTAAGAGGCTTTACGACACCGGTTCCTCTCGTACACCTTCCCGTCTTGCTCACCAGACACGGCCCATCCGGTAGTACTGGACCGTCCTGACTTTGTCACGGCTGCTCCCACCCACCCCAGGCGTTCCCCCAGGACAGGCTGCCGTCAGCTTCACTTGGCCGCTACGACGGCCAACCAATGCAGGTCTCCCACCTCCATCCGATACAACAGCGCCTCGTGGCGCACCACGTGCTCGTCGACGCCGAGCACATGGACGCCGTCGAAACGCCGCGGATCGTTGATCAGGACCCGCTTGCCCTCGGCCAGGACGGCGTCGTTGGCGGTGTTCCACGACACTGCCAGCCCTTCGGCGATCCGGGCTACGGTCAGATGCGCGACCACGAGTCCTTCCAACGCCCACCGCAACGCCCGTCGGGACAACTTCGCCCGCGGCTCGGCGGCTCTGCTCATGTCCTGACGCCACACATGCCCGCACTCGCCGCAGCGGTAGCGACGCACGGTGACGAGCAAGATGGTGGGTCGCCAGCCGAACGGCTCGTGCGCCAGACGACGCACCACGGTGCCACGTGGCGTTCCCTCGCAGCCGCACCGCCGGCACCACTGGTCCGGCTCAACGACCCGGCAGGCCAACACGGCCCGCTTCGGCTCGATCTGTTGGCCGACGACCTCCAGGCCGAGCTCGTCGAGGCGGGTGAACGTGGTCAGGTTGGGGCGCGTGAAGGTAGCGTGAGGCACGTCGAGGTCTTCCGGATGGTGAGTGTGAGAACTTCCATCTTCGGGAGGCCTCGACCCTCATCCGCGGACCGACGCGCCGCCGTGATCACCCCGCCTCTACACCCTCAAATGTGATGAGCCGTCAAAGCTGGTGGTGCCTGGCGCTAGACCGAGCGCCGTCATGAAACTGCTGCCATGATGCAGACATGGCTGCGCGAACGCTATTCAACGAGATCATCCGTGCCCACCACATCGCCACACCGATCAGCGCCGCCATCTCATTCCAACGGGCTGACGACGCTCTCGAGGCAGCCCAGAAGCTGAACGAGCTGAGCTTCGACCTGGCCCCCGTCATCGAACGCGGGGCTCCCGTGGGACTATTCCGGACTGCCACGGCCAGGGCCGGCACGGTGGGAAAGTGCATGGATGAGTTGCAGGTTTCAATGATCGTTGCGGCTAGCACTCCGCTCACGAATGTCGTTCACAGTCTGGCCGAGTGTCTATTCCTCTTCGTCATCGAAGGGTCGGCTATCTCGGGATTCATCACCCCGACGGATTTGGGGAGTCATGCTGGGCGGACCCACTACTACATGTTGCTGGCTGACCTTGAAATTTCACTCTACAAGTACCTCCGCGAGCGATTCCCGCAGCAGACCGACGCCATCGCGCTGCTTAGCGACAATCGGCGTGAGGAACACGCCCACCTGGTCACCAAGCTCCGCAGAACTGACACATTCGTCGATGAGCTGTCTGCAGTCAGTCTCAACGACCTGTTGACGATCGCCGGCCGTGATCGGGCTCTTCATGAGCTCACAGGACCAAGTCCCTTCAGTTGGGCCGCTGCCAGCCGCGGCCTGGCAGATTTCCGCAATGACGTCATGCACCCCAGCCGCGACCTGCAGCGGGGGAAAGACCCACGCACATTCGCGGGCAGACTCGCCAAGAAGGAGCGCAACATTACGGCCTTGATCGATGCCACGGCCCTCGCTAGGCGGAACCTCAAATCACGGGCTTCCTGTTAGCTGTTAGAGAACACCGCTCACCCTTGGCTGGCCGGCGGAACGTCGAGAATGTCGTACAGGCCTTCCTCCTGAGCCGACCTCGTCATCTCGTCGAGAGCCTCAGCCCGCTGCTCATGCAGCTTCACCTGGTAAGCGAGGAGATCGTCGAGGCGAATGCGTCGATGACGGCCACGCATCTCATAGGGCACATCGCCACGCTCCAAGATCTTGATCAGCGTCGGTCTGGAGATGTTGAGCAAGTCAGCCGCCTCTTGAGTTGTCAGTAGACGATGCCTGGGAACAATGGTCACTGCCTGGCCGTTGGCTAGCATCCTCAAGAGGTTGACCAGCATGTCGACCATACCGGTGGTGAGTTCGTATCTCTCCCCCGCCGCCGTGACAACCACCGGCTGCGGCTGCACATCCTGACCACGCTCCCGCATCGCTTCCACAAAACTGATGAGACGCCCTTGCTCTTCAGGCGTGGGTACGTAAGTGGCTAAGTCAGTCAGCTTCGCTGCTGCCGGCACTGCACACCTCCTGTCCATTAACGAAATAATCGCAATAGATCCCAGGGTAGTTTATCCTCCACCCCGTCGAAAGGTCTGCCGCCGTGTTCTTCAGCCATTGCCCCGGGCCTCAACGCTCACTCGGCCGCCGGTTCCCTCTACGCGTGACAAGAGCGGCGACGTCTCGCCCAATGCTCGTGTCAGCGATGACATCCCACTCGCTAACGATAAAACGCTGGAAGGCGTCGCGGGCTCGACGCTCGGCGTCATCCAGTTGAGAGTCGTAGCGCGGGTCCATGAGGTGCCCACCGGTCGGGGTGCACACCGCGCTCAGCACGTCGAGAAAGATCTCCAGATCCCGCGCCTTGTCGTCGAACCCACCACCGGTGAAGGTCACGAACTCGATGCGGTCGCCCCAGGCACGCTCCACGCCGTGCCCTAGACGACAACGTGGCCCTGTGGAACCTTTCGAATCCACAGGGCCACGACGGCTGGCACCCACTCGCCCCCATGTACAGGTGCATAGGCGACGAGTTCGGTTATCCGAGCTACCTCACTGGAGACCAGCCTTACGGCGGTTGAACACATCCAGGGCAACAGCCGCCAGGAGCACCAGGCCCTTGACAATCTGCTGGGTCGAGGTGTCTGCTCCCATGAGCTGCATGCCGTTGGACAGAACCGCCATGATCAGGCCGCCGATGATCGCCCCGACAACGCGGCCAGTGCCGCCCGTGGTGGACGCACCTCCGATGAAGCAAGCGGCGATAGCTTCAAGCTCAAACCCGCTACCGGCAGCGGGCTGAGCACCATTCATGCGGGCTGAGAAGGCAACTCCGGCCACGCCACAGAGGAAGCCGAGATGCACGTAGGTCCAGAAGGTGACCCTCTTCACGTTGATGCCCGACAGGCGCGCAGCTTCCTTGTTTCCGCCGATGGAGTAGATGCTGCGGCCGAACGCTGTCTTCTGCGTGACGACCGTGTAGATGAGGATCAGCGCGGCCAGGATGATCAGGATGATCGGGAGGCCTCGAGCCACCGAAAGCTGATACCCGAACCACATCACGACGGCGGCCACGATCACGATCTTGGCGATGCTGACGCCCATGGAGGCTACCGGTTGGCCATACTCAATCCGGCTCTTCCGCGTGCGGAGCTCACTGAAGGCAAAGGCAACAACACCGAGCCCGAAGATCACCAGGGTCAGGACATCAAACCCGCGCCCCCCGAGCAGTCCGTTCAGGAACCCGTTGGCGATGGTGTAGTACTCGGACGGGAAGGGCGACAGCGAGACATTGTCCAGAACCTGATAGGTCAGCCCTCGAAACACCATCATGCCGCCCAGGGTCACGATGAAGCCCGGGATGCCGATATAGGCGACCCAGAACCCGTTCCACGCACCCGCCAAAACCCCGACGAGGATGGCCGCAAGAACGCCGAGCCACCAAGGTAGCCCGGTCTGGATCAGGAGCACACCTGCCACTGCGCCTGCCAGTGCCACGATCGAACCCACCGACAGGTCGATCTGAGCCAGCACGATGACCATCAACATGCCGATGGCCAGCACAAGGATGTAGGAGTACTGCAGGATGATGTTGGTGATGTTGCCCGGGCTGAGGAAGTTCGGGTTGATGATGGCGAAGAACGCGATGATCAAGAGCAGCGCCGCGAAGATGCCGCTCTGCCCCATACTTCCCTTCAATTTGGCGAACACACTCGGCCCGCCGGAGGACGGGGCAGCCGTGCTGCTGGTCTGCGTTGTCATTTGCTGGACTCCAATGCTGGTTCACGTGTCATGAGTTCCATCAAGGACTCTTGGTTTGCTTCAGAACGGGACAACTGCCCCGTCATGTTGCCGTAGGCCAGGACGAAGATGCGGTCGGCGACTCCCAGCACTTCCTCCAACTCGGATGAGATGACGATCACCGCTTTGCCCTGCGCGACCATGTCGTTGATAAGCGTGTAGATCTCGTACTTCGCGCCGACGTCGATACCCCGGGTGGGCTCGTCCAGGATCAGCACAGTCGGATCCGAGTAGAGCCACTTGGACAGAACCACCTTCTGTTGGTTGCCACCCGATAGTGAGGTGATCGGGGCCTCGATCGAAGAGGTTCGAATGCGCATGCTCTGGCGATACTGCTCGGCGACGTGCGCCTCACGGTCACCGTGGATGAGGCCCCGCTGGGTGAGCTTGCCCAACGATGCCAGCGAAATGTTGTGCTTGACCGAGTCGATGAGGTTGAGGCCATTTCCCTTACGGTCCTCCGACGCGTAGGCCAGCCCTGCAGCAATGGCTTCCTGCGGGGATGAGAGATTGACCTCTTTCCCGTCGATGAGCATCTTGCCCGACTTGAAGCGCCCGTATGCCTTACCGAAGACGCTCATGGCCAGCTCAGTTCGTCCCGCACCCATCAGACCAGCGATGCCGACAACCTCGCCGTGCCGCACGTCGATGCTGACGTCATTGAGGACCAGCCGGCCCTCTTGTGTCGGGTGTTCGACCGTCCATCCCTGGATGGCCAGCGCCTGCTCCCCGATGTTTGACTCCCGAGTCGGGTACTTGTTGGACAGCGATCGCCCCACCATGAGCGAGATGATCTTGTCCGTTGTCGATTCCGGCTCGTGCATGTCGAGCGTCTCAATGGTTTCCCCGTCACGGATCACGGTCGTACGGTCCGCGATGGCCTGAATCTCACCCAGCTTGTGGGAGATGATCACGACGGCGACGCCCCGATCACGCAGACCGCGAACCAGGTCCAGGAGATGCGCTGACTCTTCGTCGTTGAGCGCAGCGGTGGGCTCATCGAGGATCAGCAGCCGCGCATCCTTCAACAGCGCTTTGGCGATCTCCACGAGCTGCTGCTTGCCTACGCCCAGGCTCCTGACCCGCTCGGTAACCTTCTCATGCAGGCCCACCGCCTGGATGGCCTTCTCTGCCCCTTGATGAACCTTGTCCCAGTCGATGACGCCCAATCGCGAGGGTTTCGGTTGGCCGAGGAAAACGTTCTCCGCAATTGACAGTTCCGGAATGAGCGCCAGTTCCTGGTGAATGATCGCGATACCCGCCGCTTCAGACTCTCCGATGGAACGAAAGCGCACCTCTTTACCATCCAGAATGATCCTGCCGGTGTAGTCACCGTGTGGGTACACCCCGGACAGCACCTTCATGAGTGTCGATTTGCCTGCGCCATTCTCGCCGCAGATAGCGTGCACTTCACCTTGTTTGACGTCGAGGTTGACGTGCTTGAGAACTTTGACTCCTGAGAAATCCTTGTTGATGTCCTCCATGGACAACAGGTACTCAGACATGGCGTTCCCGCCCTTTCTATGAAATCGGGGCGGACGGACGGTGTCCGCCCGCCCCGGAGCGCGTCAGAGGACGCCCTTTTCAACCTGTTCCTGGGTGAAGTAGCCAGAGTCGATCAGCTCGCTCTGAATGTTGTCCTGATAGATCGTCTTGGCTTCGAGCAGGTACGACGGAACCACCTTGACTCCGTTGTCATACGTCTCGGTGTCGTTGGCCTCGGGCTCTTCTCCCTCAGCGAAGGCACGGACCGCCACCACAGCTTTTTGGCCAGCAGACGCGTGTCCTTGAAGATCGTGGAGTGCTGAACGCCATCGTTGATCAGCTTCACGGACGCGATGTCGGCGTCCATCCCTCCGACGATGGGCAGTCCGTCGGCAATGGTCGGCCCGTAGCCACCTCCGGTGAGAGCCGTGATGATGCCACGCGCAACGGGGTCATGGCCGCCAACGGTTGCGGAGATCTGATCCCCGCCGGAGTATGTGGAGGTGAGCAGGTCCTCCATGCGTCGCTGCGCAGTCTCCTGCGACCAGCGCAGGATGGACACCTGACCAAAATCCGTCTGCCCGGACTTGACGACGAGGGTTCCGTCATCAATGAAGGGCTGAATCACAGACATCGCACCGTTGAAGAAGTGCGTGGCGTTGTTGTCATCCGGGGACCCGGCGAAGAGTTCGATGTTGATCGGTCCGGTGGGCCTGTCGGCCGCCTCCGCACCTTCCTGATCTGTGAGGCCCAGTCCGTAGAGCATCGCGTTGCCCTGGAGGACTCCGACCTGGTAGTTGTCAAACGAGACGTAGAAATCAACGTTGTCGTGGTCTCGGATGAGGCGATCGTAGGCGATGACCGGCACGTCTGCTGCCGCAGCAGCATCCAACTGGCTTGACAGTGCAGTGCCGTCAATCGAAGCGATCACAAGCACCTCGGCCCCGTTGGTCAGCATCTGATCGATCTGCTGGGTCTGGATGGGGATGTCGTCATTGGCGTACTGCAGATCCACCTCGAAACCCTCGGCCTCGAGTTGCTCCTTCACGAAGTTGCCATCTGCGATCCAGCGCTCGGAGACCTGCGTCGGCATTGAAACGCCGATGCGCATCCCGTCGGTCGAACCGCCGTCCGCGGTGTCGCCATTACCGCTACCGGCCCCTCCGCCGGCACATCCAGCGAAAGCCAATGAACCTGCGGCTGCGAAGGCCAGCAGTGCCCTGGCCATGGATGAGTTCTTTCTTGTCATTTTCTTCTCCTCATTGAGTGACTGGCTAGGCCGATTCGAATCCAGCCAGATGGATATGTGTTCGCTTCAGATAGGGGAAGGGCGTAATCCGAACAGAGTTCCTCCTTCGTCGATTCGACGTCGTCGTCGAACCTCATCACCACGAGTTGGCGGGTTGTTGCACTTGCTGCTCAGCGAAGACCGTCTGTGAACTTATGAACCACCGCGTTCAGGAGAAGTTCCTGACGGAAGCCGCGCGTGGTGGTCGAGTCATCAATGACGGCCAACTCGATATCCACCATGTCCGCGAAGCACTCGAAATGCTCCAGCGAGGCGGCTGTCGACATGACCGTGTGATGTGCTGCGCCAGCAGTGATCCAACATTCAGCTGAGGTGTGGAAATCGGGTTGCGGTTCCCACACCGCGCGAGCGACCGGCAGGTTGGGCAACGGTGCGTCAGGAGCAACGATGCGCACCTGATTGGCAGTCAGCCTGAAGCGATCCCGGAGGTCAGAAAGCGCAACCACCACTCCGGAACCCGGGTCGGTATCGAACACCAGGCGCACTGGATCCTCGCGGTCCCCGATCCCCAAGGGATGAATCTCCAGCGACGGCCTGCCGGTGGTCAGCGATGGACAGACCTCAAGCATGTGAGCGCCCAGGATCTTTTCCTTGCCAGGGGTGAGTTCGTAGGTGTAATCCTCCATCAGGGAGGCTCCCCCCTGCAGTCCGTACCCCATGATCTTCGCCAACCGGACGAGAATGGCCGTCTTCCAGTCACCCTCAGCCCCGAAACCGTAGCCGTCTGCCATCAGTCTCTGGACGGCGAGCCCCGGCAGTTGCCGCAGCCCCCCGAGGTCCTCGAACGTCGTGGTGAATGCAGTCGCGCCGACACCCTCAAGGAACGACCGGATGGCCAGTTCCTGCTTGGCCCCGTATCGGAGAGACTCATGACGATCACCGCCGCGGCGCAACTCCGGGGCGACATCGTAGCGATCCTCGTAAAGGGTTACGAGATCATCAACCGATTCGTCACTCACCTGCTCTACGGCAGCAACGAGTTCGTTGACACCCCAGGTATTGACGGACACGCCGAGCTTGTGTTCGGCTTCGGTCTTGTCCCCCTCGGTGACAGCGACGTTGCGCATGTTGTCACCGAAACGCACCAGCCGCATCGATTGCAGTTCCAGATGTGCTGCAGCAGCGCGGCTCCACACACCGATCTTGTGCTGGACCGACGGATGACTCGCATGCCCCACGACAACCTGCCGCTTCTTCCCGAGCCGGCTGGTGATGTACCCAAACTCCCGGTCGCCATGGGCGGCTTGGTTCAGGTTCATGAAGTCCATGTCGATGGTATCCCAGGGGAGGGCCTCATTAGCCTGGGTGTGCAGGTGCAGCATCGGCTTTGTGAGTGCGGTGAGCCCCCCGATCCACATCTTCGCCGGGCTGAAAGTGTGCATCCAGACGATGACACCTGCGACGGCAGGGTCAGCATTCGCCTCGAGCATCGACGCACGGATGGAGTCCCGCTCTTTGAGGATGGGCTTCCACACGATCTCCAGCGGCACCGCATCCGAGTCCTCAAGGTGCCGGGCAACCTCACGGGACTGGGTCTCCACCTGGCTGAGCACTTCGGGGCCATAAAGGTCCTGAGAGCCCGTGAAGAACAAAATCTGTTTTCCTTCAAATGGTGAGCGCATCATCGCTGCCCTTCTTTCTGCTTCTGGCCATAGACGTTCTGGTAGCGGTCGAACAGTGAGTCGATCTGCCTCTGGGGAATGGGAAGGGGGTCACCCAGTTGACGGGCGATGTGGACGGTGCGGGCAACCTCTTCGCACATAGCTGCGGCCTTCACCGCGCTCCGGGCATCAGTACCGATGGTGAAAGGCCCATGGTTCTGCATGAGGACCGCCGGGCTACGGGAACCCTTGAGCGTCTCAACGATGCCTCGGCCGATCGAGTCATCCCCGATGAGGGCGAAGGGACCCACAGGAATGTCACCCCCGAACTCGTCACCCATCATCGTCAGAACGCAGGGGATGGCTTCGCCTCGTGCCGCCCAGGCTGTGGCGTAGGTGGAGTGCGTGTGAACAACGCCGCCAACGTCGTCCATGTGCTCATACACATACGCGTGCGCCGCGGTGTCGCTGGAGGGCTTGAGCTCTGCACCCGTGCCATAAACGATCTTGGCTCCGTCCAAGGTGCAGACGACCATCTTGTCCGGCGAGAGTTCCGCGTACGAGACGCCTGAAGGCTTGATCACGAACAGGTCCTGGCCGATGACGTCCGCGCATCGGATGCGCTGCGAGACGTTACCCGCTGTCCAGACGACGAGTTCCCAGCGCAGAAGCTCACCGTGCAGCTCAGCCACCTCATCTCGGACACGAGCCACCTCGTCCCGCACTTCCGAGGGGAATCCACTCAGTTCCAGCATCTTTCTCTCCTCCACATCGAGTCGATTGAGAATGTGACCGGTCACTTTCTGATAGCATAGCTCACGTCTCGAAGCTGAGACAAGGGGGCCCTGCAAACAGGCCAACATCCGGGATGGCCAGTGTTTAGCGAGCATCCAGAGAACATCCACATGGAAGTGACCGGTCACTTTATGGTGACTGAGGGGGGTACATCCTCCCAGTTGCGCGAGAGAGCAAGGAGTGTCGAACATGAACGGCCGACAAGAAAAGATGGCGTTGGGTATCGAGCTGGGATCCACGCGCGTCAAGGCGATACTCGTCGACGGCGAGTCAAACATCGCAGCTTCGGGAAGCTATGAGTGGCGCTCTCAGTTCCACCAAGGCCATTGGACCTACAGCATGGACGACGTATGGGCAGCGGTGCAGGGTGCTTTCTCCAGCATGCGGGAGGACTTCGCCCGAAGGTCCGGATCGGAGCTCGTGGAGGTTGGAGCACTAGGGGTTTCCGCCATGATGCATGGCTACCTCGCCCTCGATGCGGACGGTCAACTGCTGACACCGTTCCGCACATGGCAGGACACCACCACCGGCGAGGCGGCGAAGCTTCTCAGCCGCCAACTGGGGGTCAACATCCCGCTCAGGTGGTCGGTTGCGCATCTCTACCAGGCGGTCCTCGACAAGGAGACCCATGTACCTCAGGTGCGGACTCTCACAACTCTGGCTGGCTATGTACACTGGCGCCTCAGCGGAGAGCGCGTACTGGGGATCGGGGACGCAAGCGGGGTATTCCCGATCGACGTGGAGACCGGGGGCTACGACGCCTCCATGCTCACCAAGGTCGACGCGATGCTCTCGGAGCATTCAGTCCACTGGCGACTGGATCAATTGTTGCCAGAAGCCCGCCTCGCGGGCCAGAGCGCGGGGCGGCTGACCGCGGAGGGAGCGCTCCTCCTGGCCCCACAGGGGGACTTCAGAGCAGGCTCGTTGATGGTCCCTCCCGAGGGCGATGCCGGCACGGGCATGGTTGCAACCAATACTGTGCGCCCGGGAACCGCCAACGTCTCGGCCGGCACCAGCATCTTTGCAATGGTGGTGCTTGATGACGCCTTGGCCGGCAGCTACGACGAGCTTGATCTCGTCACCACGCCAGCTGGACGACCGGTCGTGATGGTCCATTGCAACAATGGAGCCGCCGACCTCCAGGACTGGGTCATGATGTTCGGCGAAGTGGGCAGGGCACTCGGCGCCGAGTTCGACACGGACGCGCTATTCAGAACCATGTACGAGGAGTCCCTCGAAGGTGCGGTGGACGCCGGCGGGCTAGTGGCCCTCAACTTCAAGGTGGGGGAACCGATAGCAGGTGTCGACGTGGGCCGGCCCTTGTTCACGAGGGTTCCGGACGCCCGCCTACGCCTGGCAGACTTCATGCGAGCTCACCTCTACGGCGCCTTCGCAGCGCTCCGCATGGGCTTCGATGTCTTGAGGCGGGAGCATGTGACTGTCACCGAGATGTTCGCGCACGGCGGACTGTTCCGGACGCCCGGCGTCGGCCAACGCTATCTATCGGCGGCTCTGGAGGTACCGGTCACCGTCTCCGACACGGCAGGGGAAGGCGGCGCATGGGGGATGGCGCTACTTGCCGCCTTCGGGCTCAGTGGCGCCGCGGATCTGGCTTCCTGGCTCGACCGCGAGGTGTTCGACGGCCAGGAACGGACAACCCTCACACCATCGACGGATGATGTCGCGGGGTTCAACACCTTCATGTCCCGGTACCGCGAGGCTCTGGTGGTGGAACAGTCGGCGCGCCATCGGTCAGACGTTGAGTAGGCTGGCCCGCATGCCACCGAGTAGGCGAGCCCCTTCCATTCGAGACGTGGCAGCCCACGCAGGCGTCTCACACCAGACCGTCTCGCGTGTCCTGAACGACCCTTCCACTGTGAGGGAGCCCACGCGTGCGCGTGTGCAGGAGTCGATTGAAGCCCTGGGCTTCCGACGGAACATGGCGGCGCGATCCCTTGCCACGAAAGCATCCATGGTGATCGGGGTTGTGACCTCCAGGAACGGTCTCTTCGGGCCGACACAGACGAGTTTGGCGATCACAGAAGAGAGCCGCAGAAGGGGGTACTGGACTGTAGGCATCACTCCCGAGAGCGACGACCGAAAAGCGCTGAGTGCAGCTCACGAGCATCTTCTGGCTCTGGGTGTGGACGGGGTCATCATCAGCGCTTGGTCAGAGCGATCGTTGGAGCTTGCCTCTCGTTTCTCCTCCCGCATCCCCACATGCCTGGTTGCGGAGGGCGAGGTGCCGGGCGGTCTGTCCAGAGTTCGCAGTGACAATCACGGGGGAGCCCGCACGGCCGTTGAGTATCTGCGCGCTGCTGGGCGCCAACATGTGGCGCATCTGGCGGGCCCCAGCGATTGGCTGGAGGCCGACGCACGCCGTGCCGGGTGGCTCGCCGCAGGCGGGGAGGGAGCCTGGGTTGAGTCCGGCTGGCACGCTGACGGCGGGTATCACGCTGTGGACAAACTCTTTGAAATGGACCATCGCATCGATGGCATCTTCGCCGCCAACGACCACGTTGCGGCTGGCGCCATCCACCGGCTGTGGGAGAAGGGTTTGCGCATCCCCGAGGATGTGGCGATCATCGGCTTCGATGACATCGACTTGGCTCCGCATTTCGCTGTACCGCTGAGTTCGGTTCGTCAGCCCTTTGAGGATGTCGGCCGAGTCGCCGTGAACCTGCTGTTTGATGTCATGGACGGGAGAAGTTCCGGGGACTACACCCTCGCCACCACGTTGGTGCCACGGGATTCAGCAGGGCCACCACCTGAGCTGACACCGGAGGATTGACACCCCAGCCTCTGCCCAGCCGTCGTCGACGACCTGCCCATTTGTGCGCAGAAACCCCCTTATCCTCTTCGGAGACACAGAGGAGATCACCGTGGCGAAGAATTCCCAACCCAACGCTCAGCTGCCGCCGTCCGACGAGGAGTTCACGCTCGCCGTCGAGGAGGACGAGGTCATGCAGGAGATCCTGCAGGCAATGGCGTCGCGAGTGTGCGACTACTGCGAGAGCGGCATCTCGTGGCTGGATCCCGCTGAGCTACGGAAACGCAACCCGGAGCCCTTCGACGAGCTCGTCACCCGTGATCTCATCGAACCCGATCACGTCATCATGGCCTGGGCGTGCGACTCATGCGAGAACTTCAGCCTCATCGGTGAAGATTTCGAAGTGCAGTGGATGGATTCCGCACTCGAATGCAGTCAATGCGGCAGTTCCAAAGTCGAGCTGGTCGATCCCGCCCAGACCGTCCACATCGACCGGCAGCACTACCTGGATTCGAAGAAGCTCCTCGGCGTGGCTGTGCTCCTCAACAGCACGGCCGAACACTGCCTCGATTGCGGTTCCGTTGCCTACATCCCCGGCCCCGAGGTCCCTCGCTTCTAGCCCTCACGTGGTGCGAGCGCTCTGGCATCCCCTACCGCGCTCCACCCGCGGAGAACCGCTCGGACATGTGGGCGTCGAGGATGCGGGAGCACTCGGCCACGCCGTCGACCCATAGCTGCCCGGCGTCCTCGTCGGCGGGATCGGAGACCAGCTTGATCAGCTCCACCGGCACGCCGTGGCGACGGGCCACCCAGGCGACGGCGTAGCCCTCCATATCCACCAGGTCTGCCATTTCCGCGAGCCGGGCGCGGGTGGCGGAGTCCTCGACGAACAGGTCGCCGGTGGCGAGCACCGGCCCGTCGTCGGCCAACGTGATGGGTGGGTAGGCCACTCCCCCGGTGAGATCGGCCACCGCGGAGTGGGAGAAGTCGTGCAGCAGCACGGAGCCGACGCGGTGCACGCCGCTGGCGCTGCCCAGCGAGCCGGCGGTGCCGATGCTGATCATCGAGGTGGGTTTCACGCCGCCGACGAGGACCTCGGTGAGGGCAGCGACGGTGTTGATGCGGCCGATCCCTGTGAGCAGGATCGGCAGGTCGGCGCTCAGGTGCTCGGCCTCCTGGCGGGTGGCGACGACGAGCAGCGGCGCCTCAGGGTCGACGGGCCGCAGCAGTTCGGGAGTGGTCATGCGTGCCAGGGTAGCGGCCGCCTCATGGAGGCGGCTTACCGCGGCGCCGCCGGGACGGGTCGGATCGGCGGACTCACGCGCGTGTCAAAGCGGGTGCTCGCCAAACGCCGCTCCGTAGAGGTGACGAGATCCAACAGCTCCTGGGCGCGATAGAACGGGCGGCCCGCCCTCTGTGCCACGCTGAGGACGCCGGCGTCGGTGAGTTCCTCCAGCGCTCTCCCGGCTGCCACGTGGGAGACGCCGTGGATACGCTGGACCGTCGCACTGGTCAGCACGGGAGTACTGGGGAGATCACGCAGAATCAGGGCTGTGGCCGAGTCGCTTCTCACCGCCCGGGTCCGCCCTTTCCGGTCACGCGCGTCCTTGAGTTGCTGCTCCCATTCCTCACGCAGAGAGGCCAGATCCGTCGCAAGCTGGGCAGCCTGGTTCGTCGCCGTGAGCACCGTGTCAGTGAACACCTCGATCCACTGTGCACGCGCCGCATGGAACTCCTCGGATCCGGCGGCCCCAGCATGCCGATAGGCGGTGAGGCCGTCGACATACTTCTCACGGAGAGTGGCGAAGACGAGGCTGACGGGAAGCACCGAATGCTCCGTGAGGCCACGCCTGGTCAACACGGTGTGAATGAGCGCGCGCCCCACTCTTCCATTACCGTCGGTAAAGGGATGAATCGTTTCGAACTGAGCATGAACCAGGGCTGCCTGCACGATCGGAGAATGCGCGGCTCCGTTCATGTACCCGACAAGATCAGCCACCAACCCTGGAGCCAGTTCAGCCGTCGGCGGCACGAAGTCAGCATCAATGGGGTGGTACTGAGATCCCCCAATCCAGTTCTGCACCGTTCTCAACCCATGTTGGTTCGTGTCTTCTGGCAGCAGAGAGCGGCGCAGGTCCACGACATGCTCCACGGTCACGGCGCTTGCCTCGGCGAGGCGCGCTCGAGCCTCGCGCACCACCGCCATGTTGTTGGCTACGAGACGGGCCTGCACCGAAACATCGGCGACAGCTTCATGGTCACTCAGTTCAGCTAACGCGACCTGCCCCGCCGACGGAGCGATGCCCTCAATCTGCGACGAGGCGATCGCTTCGGAGCGGAGAAGAAACCGAGAGATCCCAGCCAGATCATGCGAGGCGTCGCGGGACAGGCGCTGTACAGCGCGCTCCGCTTCCCCTGCGAGAGAATCTAGGTAGGGCGGCAACCGCAAGGGAGCCCCGACAAGCCGGTCCGGCACATAGCTGACATAGCCGCCCGAGCGCCGGTCCCGCTTCGACAGCCCCGACCCGAGCGACGATTCCCAGAACTGACTCTCCCAGGCCGCCATACTTCTGCCCCTTCACCTACGACTTTTCCATACACACAACCACGACTTCTGTAACTTTAACAGTCTAAGGTTACAGACGACATCTGTGACTGCAAGGAAAACTCCAGTCCGACCCCCAAGGGCCGCGCGAGATCCTGTCAGAGCGCCCAGCTAGGCTGCCGCCATGACCAACGAGCTTCTCCGCATCGGAGACCTTGAGCGCAACGAAGCAGTCTCGTTCCTGCAGACCCACGCCGAACACGGTCGCCTGACCACCGACGAGTTCGGTGAGCGCGTGGGGGCGGTCAACGCAGCCCGCACCCACGGGGATCTGCTCGCAGTGTTCCGCGACCTCCCGGCGCCGAAGCCCCGAGACGCCGCGCTGCCCGCACCGATGGCTTCACCGGCCCCGGCCCCCGCCCCGGCATACGGAGGCGCGCCGTACGCCCCACCGTCGCCCTACGCTCCGCCGTCGCCCTATGGTGCACCACCGCCACCGCCACCGCCCTACGGTTACGCGCCACAACCGGTGCAACAGGTGGTCATCAACCAGGGCGGCCCCATGGTGATGGGCTACCGCAAGTACAACTCGTTCTGGGCGCACGTGTTGCTGTTCTTCTTCACCGCGGGCATCGGCAACATCATCTACGCCTGGTACATCTGGGATTGGAACAACAGGCACGGATACTGACGCGGATGACGCTGCATCAACCGGAACAGGTCGCCCGGGCCTTCGTCGAAGCGTGGGAGGATCGCGACCCGGACGCTATCGCCGCCCTGTTCGTCGCGGACGCTGATTTCGTCAACGTCACGGGGCTGTGGTGGCACGATCAGGCCGCCATCCGCCGCGCCCACGCCCGCGGATTCCGGGTGATGTTCGCCGAGTCGACGATGCGGTTGGTGGAGACGCGGGTTCGCGATCTGGGCGAGGTCGCCGTCGTGCACGCGCAGTGGGAGATGAGCGGGCAGACCACTCCCGACGGACGCTCCGCTGGCGGCAGGGAGGGGATCTTCACCTTCGTTGTCCAGCGTCAGGGCGACGACGGGTGGCTCGCCGTGAGCGCCCAGAACACGGATCGCGTGCCGGGGGCGGAGACGATGGTCGCGGATGGGGACAGCCTCACCCCTCGCGACTATCTGCAGAACCGATCGTCAGCATCCACGGAGGTTTGAGCGCCCTTCGACCAGCCGCGAGCGGCTGGCTCAGGGAACGGATCGGCGGCTGGCTCAGGTCACAGGTCAGCTGCGGGGGCCGGCGACGCTCAGCTCAGGGACGGGTCTAACGAAAGTTCCGCGGTTTCGGCGCTGCTCGCTGCGCCCGCAGGCTCAACCAACGAGGGGGAGGGTGGTCACGCAGGTGGCACCCTCGGCGTCGGAGGAGAACGGGCTTTCCGCCACCTTGCCGTCCTTCTCCACCGTGATGGTGCCCTTGACGTCCTTCGGCACCCAGAAGCCGACGAAGCCGTTGGCATACGTGGTGGCATCCTCGTCGACGAGCACCTCGCCGTCGTCGGTGGTGATCGTCACGTGCACGTCCTCGCCCACGAGCTCGCCCTGGCAGGTGCCCACGTTGTGGAAGAAGCAGTCGTGCGTGAACGTCTCGTACGGCGCCAGCGAGAGGTAGAACTCGTCGCCCTCGATGGGCACGGCCTCCTCGACGGTGCCGTCTGAGAGGAGTACCTCGTCGTAGCGCACCGACCCCATCAACGGCAGCGGGCGCGCGGTCTCGGTTTGGTCGAGGGCCTCGACGATCTCACGGCCGCTCTTGCCCTCGAGCCCGTGGGCGGCGAGGGCCACAGCGGCGAGGCGAGAGCGGTTCATCTGAGCCTTTCGTAGTAACTGGCTACAAATGTGCCATGTACCTAATCAGCACCCACTGCCGGCCCCCGTTAAGGGGGGGGGATGGAGGTCGCGGGGCTGGGGGCGGTCTCCGCGGAGCAGGCGGTGAACGCACCGAGGGGCAGGAGGGCGGCGAGGGCCACAGCGGCGAGGCGAGAGCGGTTCATCTGAGCCTTTCGTAGTAACTGGCTACAAATGTGCCATGTACCTAATCAGCACCCACTGCCGGCCCCCGTTAAGGGGGCTGGCATTGGGCGAACTCCCCTACTCGTGGCTGGCAGCAGCCTCCTTCTCCGCACGCTTGGCTCGACGGCGCTTGGCCTCGCCGTAGAAGCAGCCGATGCCCGTGATGGCGAGCAGCGGAGCAACGATGAAGTTCGCCCACTGCAGGAACATGTACGGCAGATAGTCACCGTATGCCACACCGAGCGTGGCCACCATGTACACGCCGGTGGTGGTCCACGGCAGCATCGGTTCGATGAACGTGCCGTAGTCCTCGATGGAACGGGAGAGCACCTTGCGCGGAATCCCCGCCTCGTCGTACTTCGGCCCGAAAGCTGTACCGATGATGAAGCTTGTGGCGTACTGGTTGGACGAGAATCCGTTGACGAAAGCGGAACTGATCAGCGACGAAATGATGATGCCTGGGCGCGACTTGATCTTGCCAAACGCCCTATCCACCACTCGGCCCATCGCATTGATGAGATCGAGGGAGCCGATGTACATGAAGACACACAGGGTGATCAGCACCGCGCTGGCCATGGAATACAAGCCTCCGCGTTCGATGATGGCCACCGCCTGCTCCCCGATCTCGGCGCCGGTCATGTCGATGGTCACGCCGTTGATCAGGGACTGGATCACGTTGTCGAAACTGAAGCCTTGGATCAGCAAAGCGACGATCGCGCCAGAGGCCGCGGAATAGAGCAGCGTCGGGAGTGGCGCCTTGCGGAGGAACGCGCCGGCCAGCATCACCAGCAGCGGCACCCATACAAGGATGTTGAAATCAAAGGCGCGCGCCAAGTCGTCGGCCACGGGGCGCGTGAAGGTGCTGACATCCACGCCTTCCCGCGCCGGCTGCATCATCCCGAACACGATCGTCAGCACCACCGCCACGACATAAGACGGCCCGGTCGTGTTGACCATGGACCGCACGTGCGAGTACAGCGGCACGCCCGCACCCATAGCGGCCATGTTCGTCGTGTCCGACAGGGGCGACATCTTGTCACCGAAGTATGCGCCACAGATGATCGCCGCGGCGAGGAGGCCCAGGTTCGCATCGGTGGCCATGCCGATGTTGATCAGCACCACACCGATGGTGCCCGCCGAGCCCCACGACGTTCCCGTCAGCAGGGAGAACACCGACGTGAGCAACAACGCGATGAGATAGATCCAACTGGGATCGATGATCAGCATGCCGTAGTGGACCAGCATCGGGATGGTCCCTGCCGCCGTCCAGGAGCCGATGAGCACTCCGATGGCCATCAGCATCCAGATGGCGGGGAGAGCCGTGCGGGTACGCCTGGCCATGGCTGTGCTAATCGCCTCGAAGTTGAAGCCGAGGCCGAACATGAGCAGCCATGTCGCCACGGCTGCTAACAAGAAGGTGAACTCGAGCGGCCAGGAGGGCAGCTCGAACACCAGCGGGCCGATGATCATGCCCCAGACGATGAGGACAACCAGCACCGCGACAGGCACCAGGGCATGCCAGAAGCGGATGGGTTTGCTGGGTGCGGGGATGGGCTCGGTGTCGAGCAACGACCGGTCAGCGAGTTGTTCACTCATGGCAGGTTCCTTCCTTCAACCGTGCACGCCGTTGCGCACGGGAACGACCGTGGGGTGGGAAGAGCGATTCGGGCACCTTCGGTGGCCAAAGGTGTGCCCGTGGCCACGTCGACAGCGCGGGTGACTGCCCAGGGCAGTTCGACCACTTCTGGGGCGTCGGAGGTAGCCAGCAGGTACACCACACCGTCGCGTTCAACGGCGTAGGCGCCCTCAGCAAGCGCTAGATAGAGAGGTTCAGTGTCAAAGATCGCTTCGCCGTTCGCGTCCAACCAGGCCCCGATTTTCTCGAGGCGCTGACGTTGAATGGCCGGGATTGTGCCGTCCGACTTCGGTCCGACATTGAGCAGAAGGTTCCCGCCTCTACCGACGGTGCTCACGAGGAGATCCAGCAGTTCGGCTGCATCTGAGTAGTCATCGAGCGTCTCTGCCCGGTTGTAGCCGTAGGACTGTCCGATGCCTCGGCTCTCCTCCCATGGATGGCGAGCGCCGTACCCCTCAATGTCGGAGTACTCCGTGGAGAAGTAGTCGCCGTGCTGGCCGGGCATGCCGACGTGCATCCGGTCATTGACGACGACCTCGTCACGGTTGGGCGCCTCCCGGTAGAGCCAGGACAGCAGCTCACGGGAGCGGGTGTAGTCCTCATCGAGATCCCATTCCCCGCCGTCTGTGTAGATCACCGAAGGCTGGTACTTCTCGTTGAGTTCCCTCCACTGCGCGTGGAGGATCTCCTCTGGGTAGTCCGCGGGATTCATCCCGAATCGCTCCACGTCACGCTCGGGAATGAAGTACCCGCCGTTGCACCGGTGACTGGGGTGGGTCTCCCACTCGGGCATGGAGTAATAGAGACCCATCCTCATGCCTTCAGCGCGAACTGCGGCAGCCAGGTCGCCGAGCAGATCACGCTTGGGCCCCACGTCGCCTGAGTTCCAGCCTGCCTTGTGCGGATTGCCGGTCGGCCACAGGCAGTAGCCGTCGTGGTGCTTAGAGGTGAGGACGACGTAGCGGGCCCCGGCCCGCCGGAACAGGTCGGCCCAATCGGCCGGATCGAAGTGCTCCGCAGTGAAGAGTGGCGCGAAATCGCGGTAGGCGAAGTCCTGTCCCCATGTCGCTTCGTGGTACCCCTGATCAGCATTGCGGTAGTTCCCGTAGACCGATGCGTAGTACCACTCGGCGTAGCCGCCGAACAATTCGTCGGACACTGTACGCCAGGCGGGGACGGAGAACAGCCCCCAGTGGATGAAGATCCCGAACTTGGCCTGCGGGTACCAGGCCGGGATGGGCCGGGCGTCGAGCTGCGTCCAGGGAAGGGGGTCGTTCATGCTGCGGTCCTCGTTGTACGGCTAGCCTGTGATTATCAATCAACCGTGATTGTCTGACAAAGAATACACTTTCGAGCTAGGTTTTTGAGAACAGGGGTCGATTTGTCTGACAAAAATGTCGGTACGTCGCGTGGGAGCGCGGTCGACGTGGCCAGAGAGGCGCTCTGCAGGATGCTCGCCACCGGGGAGCTGTCCCCCGGGCAACGACTCCCTGGCGAGATCGAACTGTGCAATCGTTTCGGTTTGTCCCGCAGCTCCCTGAGGGAGGCACAGAAGATGCTGGTCGCCGTCGGCGTCCTCGATTCCCAGGCAGGGGGACGCCTCACTGTCTCAGACATGTCCGCAGCAAAGCTCATGACGGGTCTGGCCATGGTGGTCCCGTTACTGCCACTGGAACGGCTGTTGGAGATGTTCCCTCTCCGGCAGATCCTCGAGGGTCATGCCACTGCCCAGGCCACCTCCCGCATGACGGATGCGGAGCTTGAAGGACTGGTGGCGCTGGCTGCGCAGGTCGCGGAGTTGACGGCAGAGGATCCCCGCTTCGAGGAACTCGACCAGGAGTTCCATCTACGCATCATTCGCGCTGCAGACGACCCGATGATCCAGGCTCTACTTGAGACGATCCATCACCGTGGTGCCGACTACCACGTCCTGGCACACGGGGATCTCAAGCGGACGAGCGACGCCGCTCATGCAAGGATCGCCGACGCGATGTATCGCCGGGAACCGATGCTCGCCCGGGCGCTGATGATCCAACACATTCAGGACTCGTACGAGTGGTTGTCGAATCTGCAGCCTGCACCCCGTCCGGAAGCTTCCGCAGACGAGCAACGGGCCTAGGTCGGCCAGCGTCCTTGAGACACCTCCGCCAACGAGACTGCCTCGCGCAGGATGACATCGCGGAGATCGGGCCGAATCGCGTCGTCAGAAACTAGGTCCACGGGCAGTCCCAGGAGATCCGAAACCTCCACTTGGACTGCCGCCTGCTGCAATAGCCCCGTCGAGCGTTCAGGCATGACCAGAAGGTCTACGTCCGAGTCGTGAGATGCGGAGCCTCGTGCAATGGACCCGAATATGCGCACATCACGGAGGCCGTGCTCCTCCAACACGGGCCGGCGACTCCGTCGCTGCGCCCAACTCAACCAGCGCCTGCGATGTGTTTGGCCGCGATGTAGCCGAAGACGACGGCGGGGCCGAGCGTCGAGCCGGGGCCCGGGTACGTGCGACCCATCACGGAGGCCGAACAGTTGCCCGAGGCGTACAGGCCCACGATCACCGAGCCGTCGCCGCGCAGCACGCGGGCGCTGGCGTCCGTCATCACGCCGCCCTTGGTGCCCAGGTCGCCCGGTACGAGACGGACGGCCTCGAACGGGCCCTTCTCGATGGGCCCCAGGTTGGGGTTGGGGCGCACGCGGGGATCGCTGTAGTAGCGGTCGTAGGCGGAGTTGCCGCGGCCGAAGTCGTGGTCGATGCCGGTGCGGGCGAACCCGTTGAACCTCTCCACCGTGAGCTTGAGGTTGGCCCTGTCCACGCCGATCTTGTCGGCCAACTCATCGAGCGTCCTCGCCTTGACCGACGCCTTGTCCTCGGTGCGCGCCTTGTTGACCTTCGGATCCAGCGCGTACGAGCGCAGGTACCGCCGACCGTGCCGCGCGTCACAGATCATCCAGTACTGTCCGTGCGCGCCGGAGGGATGCTCGATCATGTGGTGCCCGAGATCGACGTAGCTCTCCGCCTCGTTGGCGAACCTGTTGCCGTCGCCGTCGACGATGATCGAGAACGGCATCGCCCGCTCGCTCACCAGGAACGCAGCGCCGCTCTCCCCCACCGGCGGGATGGAGCCACCCCACCAGGCGTCATCCATCAGGTCGACGGCCGCGCCGATCCGCTCCGCAGCCTCGATCGGCCCGCCCAGGTTACCGTCGGCGCCGGAGGTCCACGTGCCGTCGACGCCCTGGAACTCCTCACGCATCCGGGCGTTGCGGTCGAAGCCACCGGAGGCCACCTGCTTCTCCCTCTTGACCAGCATGGCGGCCACGCGGCCGGCGAACTTGGCGCCACGCACCATGCCGCCGACGGTGGACCAGGCCCGCGACAGCAACCAGAAGTCGTCGGTCAGCACCGGCGCCGGGACGCCGTCCTGCCCGCGGGAGCTGTCCCACCAGGGGTCGATCTGCTTGACGTCGACCGGTTGGACTCGATGGCCCGGCCGATCTTCCCGCCCGGCAGCTCCGGGTAGTAATCGGGATAGTCCGCGGCGCGGATGAACTGCATGCCCAGCCGCTCGGCGAGCTCGACGAACCCGCCCACGTTGTCGACGAACGCCTCGCGCCGCTCGATGCTCGACGCCGGGCCGACGTCGCCGATGCACAACTCCAGGTATTCAAGGGCCTCCTCGGGGGAGTCGCCGGCGCCGTCGCGCTTCATCAGCGGGTTGTTCGGGAGCCAGGCCCCACCGCCGGAGAGGGCGGGTTGGGCCAGAATTGGCGGGAGCCGCGCCGGAAACTAGGAAGCAACAGCCGCCGGGCGCGGGCGCCACAGGCCGCGGGTGTTGCGCACCACGTCGCCCACGGCCTCGCGGGCAGCGGTGGCTACCTCACGCAGGCGGCTCGACCCGGTGCGCTTGTTGGGCAGCGAGTAGCGGAACACCTTCTTCCACGCGGAGGCCACCTGCTGGTGCAGCGGGCCGGAGACGTACTTCAGCCCGTGGCGTTCCATGATCTCCCGGATGCGGGGGGCGATCTCGGCGTACCGGTTGCTGGGCATGTCCGGGAACAGGTGGTGTTCGACCTGGTGGCTCAGGTTGCCGCTCATGAGGTGCATCAGCTTCGAGCCGGTGATGTTGGCAGAGCCCAGCATCTGGCGCAGGTACCACTCGCCGCGGGTCTCCCCCTCGATGGATTCTGTCTCGAACGTCTCCACGCCCTCCGGCAGGTGCCCGCACAGGATCACCGAGTGTGTCCACACGTTGCGCAGCGTGTTGGCGATGGCGTTGGCGGCCAGCGTCGTCAACGCAGAGCGGCCGGAGAGCAGTGGGTGCACCACGTAGTCCTTGGTCACCTGCTTGCTGAGCTTGGTGAGCATGTTCTTCAGGTCAGCCAGGAACTCGTCGTGGGGGCGCTTGCCTTCCTTCCACTCCTTGATCTGCATGTCGTAGGCGGCGATGCCGTACTCGAAGAACAGCATGGTGAAGAAGTTGGTGACGGGCTGGAGCAGGTGCTTGAACTCCCACTCCTGATCCGGGTCGACGCGCATGATGTTGTAGCCCAGGTCGTTGTCCATGCCCACCACGTTGGTGTAGGTGTGGTGCTCCACGTTGTGGCTGCGCTTCCACTGCTCCGCAGGGGAGGCGAAATCCCACTCCCAGGTGCTGGAATGGATCTTCTTGTCGCGCATCCAGTCCCACTGGCCGTGCAGGATGTTGTGGCCGATCTCTGTGTTCTCGATGATCTTGGCCACCGTGAGCCCGGTGGTGCCGGCGATGAACGCGGGCGGGAACTTGGAGAACAGCAGCACGATGCGGCTGCCGGCTTCGAGGATCCGCTGAGTGCGGATCACCTTGCGGATGTAGGCGGCGTCGGCCGCGCCGCGACTGCCCAGGATCTCGTCGCGCAGCTCATCGAGCTCGCGGCCGATGGCCTCGATCTGCTCCGGGGTCAGGTGCGCGATGGGGTTGGCTTTGCCGGTGGCCGACGTCTCGGCGCGGGCCTGCGGCGTGCTGGTGGTGATGCGGTTGGAACGAATGGCGGTTGCGGTCATGGTGGAACCTCAGATGGAGAGACGGCACGCGCCGGCAGCAGCCGACACACAGGTTTGGATGGAGACGGGGTCGTGGTCGTTGGCGGTGGTGACCTCGCCGGTGCGGAGGTCGCGGACGCTGCCGTCGGTGAGCGGCAGCACACAGTTGAAGCAGATGCCCATGCGGCAGCCCGACGGCATCAGCACCCCGGCGTCCTCCCCTGCGTCGAGGAGGGTTGTGGCCGCGTCGGCCTCGGTGGTCACGCCGGAGGTCTCGAACTGCACCGTGCCGCCGTCGCCGACGGCGTGCACGACGGCGCGGAACCGCTCGGTGTGCAACCGCTCGGCGAGCCCGTGCTCAGCCCAGTGGGCCTCGGCGTCGTCGAGGAGGGCGGTGGGGCCGCAGGCCCAGGTGTGGCGGTCGCGCCAATCTGGCACGACGTCGTCGAGCTGATCGGGGGTGAGGATGCCCTCAGTGGTGGTGAATCTGGTGACGAGGCGGATGGTGCCGGCCCGGTGCAGGGCACGGAGTTCGCGGAGGAAGAGGGCGTCGGCCTCGGTGGGGGCCGAATGGACGACGACGATGTCGGCCGGGAGCGGCCTGTTGCGGAGCATGCCCATCACCGGGGTGAGGCCGGAACCTGCGGTGAGGAACAGTGCGGCCGGGGGTGGGGCGTGCGGGAGGATGAAGTCGCCGACGGCCTGGTCGAGGTGGATGACCGTGCCCGGGCGGAGGTGCCGCAGGATGTGCCCGCTGACCAGGCCACCGGGGATGGCGCGCACCGTGATGGTGAAGGTGTCGCCGCCCACGGGGCTCGTGATGGAGTAGGCGCGCCAAAGCCGCACACCGTCGACGTCGATGCCGATGCGCGTGTACTGGCCGGGGCGGTGGGTCCTCCAACCGCGGCCGGGGCGGATGGTGACGGTGGTGGCGCCCTCAGTCTCGCGGCTCACGTCGACGACGCGGCCGCGCAGATCCGCGCCGGAGCGGAGAGGGTCGAGGAGATCGAGAAAGTCTTCAGGAACAAGCGGTGTGGCAAGGGCTTCTGCCACCTTGCGGGCGCCCTTCCCGAATCCGATGAGCGCTCGCTTCACCACCGAGGGTGTGTTAGCCGTTGGCTGGGCCACAAGGCCCGATGCGGTCATAGCCCAACCCTACGCGACCGTAGGTTAGGTTCCTAGATGTGATGTCCAGGGACGTTGTTGAGTCGGTCGAAGGGTACGCCGCCAATCGCAGAGTGGTGTCGGTGGTGGTTGTAGAAGTGGAGCCAGCCGGGCAGCGCCAGGCGTCGTTCGGCCTCTGAACCGTAAAACCTGGCATAGGCCCAGCCGTCCCCGAGCGTGCGGTGGAATCGCTCGATCTTCCCGTTCGTCTGCGGCCGGTAGGGGCGTGTCCGCTTGTGTCGGATGCCGAGCCGAGCGCAGAAGTCCCTCCATGCGTGGGATCTGTATGCCGACCCGTTGTCGGATAGGACTCGCTCGACGGTCACGCCTCGTTCGGCGAACCAGGCCACGGCGCGTTCGAGAACTCCCACCGCTGTGCTCGCCTGCTCATCCGACCAGATTTCTGCGTATGCGACGCGGGAGTGGTCATCGATGACTGTGTGAACGAACGCCGTCCCGGTGCGCGGCTTGTGATCTTTTCCTCGTGGTAATCCCGGAGTCGCGAGCTTGTTCCGTGCGCCTTGCTGCCGACCTACGTAACGATGTCCACCGCCGTCGGGGATGTTGCCGAACTTCGTGACATCGACATGAATCAACGATCCCGGATGAGGATGCTCATATCGCCGCAATGGCTCGCCAGTGACACGATCGATATGCGAGAGGCGGTTCACGCGGCAACGGACGAGGACCGCGTGAACAGTCGACGTCGAGAGACCAAGTCGCGCAGCGATCTGGGCTGGCCCCAGTCGAAGCCGCCAGCGCAGGTTGATGATCTTCTTCTTGACATGCTCGGGCGTCCTGCCTGGGATCCGGTGCGGCTTGCTGGAGCGATCCTGCATCCCAAACTCACCCTCTTCCCGGTAGCGGCCTGCCCATTTCCGGGCAGTGATCGGGGAGACCATGAACATCTTTGCGGCGATCGTGGCCGGATAGCCGTCTTCGACAATCAGCCGAGCTAACCGGAGACGGGCACGAGGAGTGAGAAGAGCGTTCGGATGGGTCATCAATTGGCCTCCGCCGCGGTCTTCGTAAGCGCGCGTCTGGTGAGAAGCATGATGACGAGAGCGATCGCTGTCAGCACCGAAGCGACCCAAACCGGCGCGAGCAGCCCCAGCCCGGTCGCGAGCCCGAGCGCACCAAGCACGGGCCCCGCTGCAGCTCCGATATTCAATGCTGCGGTTGCGTACGAACCGCCCATCGTTGGCGCACCCGATGCTGCATACAGCACACGCGTGATCAGAGTACTGCCGACGCCGAACGACAGGAATCCCTGAACGAGGACGAGGACGATAAGCGCAACGGGATGAGATGCGACCACTGCCAACACGATCCAGCCTGTCAGCAATAGCGGTCCGCCGACTGCGAGCACGAGGCCAGGTCGTTGATCTGATAGTCGTCCTGCGATCGTGACGCCAAGGAACGATCCGATGCCGAACATCACCAGCGCGACGGACACCCACGCTTCGGCCAAGCCCGCGGTCTCGGTCACGATGGGTGCCAGGAAGGTGAATGCCGCAAAGGTCCCTCCGTTGATCAGCGCTCCGAGTGCCATGGCCAGGATGAGCCGCGGCGTCGCCAACTGGCTGAGCTCGACACGGAGCCTTGGTGAGGTCGCGCTAGTCTCGCTCCGACCAACATTGTTCGTGACGCCACGAATGACTCCAACGGCCGCGGGAATACAGAGGATGGCGATCGCCCAGAACGTCGTTCGCCAGCCCAGCGCTGTGCCGAGCAGTGCCCCGGCGGGGACGCCCACGACGGTTGCGATCGTCGTGCCGGAGAGCAGGATCGACAGTGCACGCCCCTTCTGGTTCGCTGGCACGAGGGTAGTGGCCGTGCTCAGTGCTACGGCGAGGAATCCTGCGTTTGCGAGAGCGCTGAGCACCCGGGTGATGAGCAGGAGAGAGAACACTGGTGTCATCGCTCCGATGACGTGGCTTCCCGCGAACACGAGAAGGCAAACGATCAATGTGAGCCGCGGTGGCCAACGGCGAGCGAATGCCGCCATCACTGGCGCGCCGACGACCATACCGACTGCGAATGCGGAGGTCAGCAGGCCCGCAGTGCCGACCGAGACGTCAAGTTCGGTCGCGATCGCGGGGAGCAATCCCGCGAGCATGAATTCTGAAGTGCCCATGACGAAGACCGCCAGGGCAAGCATGTAAAGGGCAAAAGGCATCGAGTACTCCGAGGTGTGAGATCAAGAAATGGTTCTTCTTGTCACCACGGCCAGCGCCCCGGGTACGCCAGACATACGCCCACACAGATCGTGGGCGTCGTAACTAGTGGTTCAAGGGGCTGGCGGTGTGACCGACAACCCCTGACCTGTCTGATTCGGGACTCGACATGCCCCAAACTCTAACATGCCTTCAATGGCAAGCGGTCTGGACAAATACTTCTTGAATCGGCACGGTGTCATTACGGGCGGGGGCCAGAACAACGTCCCTGGACATCACACCTAGTAAGGCACCGCAATGGATATCACTGACTGGCTGGTAGCCATGCTCAACCACCTCAGCGAGGGCGCTGGGATGGCTACCAATGACTTGTTGCTGTCGCCGGAGGTCTATAACGCAGACCTCTATTCGGCGGCGCTCACGATCCACAGCACAGCGGTGAAGCCCATCACATCCATCGTGCTCAGCATCATGTTCGTTCTGATGCTCGCGACCACGAGCACGAGGGCTGAGGGCGACCGTGAGCTGGGCGTGCGGATCATTGCCGCCACCATGTTCAAGATCGCTCTGGTGTTTGTGGTCGCACAGAACGCAGTGCTGCTGCTCGAAGCAATCGCATCTATCGCTACCTCGATCACGAACACCGCGAACTCGGTGGACGTGGGCACAGGCGGCGGAGACGCCGCCCTGATGGGCGATGCGATGCGCGACGACCTCGATGACCTCGGCAGCATGGAGAAGTTCGGCATGATCGTCATTCTTTTCTTGCCGTGGGTGGTGCAGAAGATCGCCGCGGTGATCGCCATTGTGCTTGTGTTCATCCGGTTCTTGCAGATGTACCTGCTCACCGCGTTCGCGAGCCTGCCGCTCGCGTTCCTCGGGCATGACGACACCAAGAGCATCGGCATTGGCTATCTCAAAGGCTTCGCGAGCGTCGCGTTCACGGGCGTCATCATCGTTGTCGCCGTGAAGATGTATCAAGCCCTACTCGGGGGCTGGCTCGGCAATATCGGCACCTACGACGGCGATATGGTCGGCTTCATCTTTGGCAACTTCGGCCAATTCTTCGTCGCGCCCATCGTGCTCATCTTCCTACTGTTCGGTGCAAATGGCCTCGCCAAGAAGGTCATCGGAGAGGGCTAAGTCATGGCACTTGAAATGAAGGTCTACAAGGAGATCGCCGCCTACGAACCCAAACCGATGTTTGGGCGCACCTGGCGACAGATCGCCGCACTCGCGTTCATGGTTGGCATCGGCGGCGGCGCGTTCGCCGGAGTCACCATAGGACTCATGGGCATCGGTCAGACGATGGAACAAGCAACGACGGTCGGCATGTACGTCATGTTCCCGTTGCTCATCCCAGCAGCCATATGGGGCTGGTGGAGACCTATGGGCCTCAAACCCGAGCAGTACCTCGGATTCTTCCTCCGCCACCACCTGATGAGAAAGACGATTAGCTATGCAGACACCTTCGAACCCCAGCCCGGTAACGACTCCGCAGGAGAACCCGTACCTGTCGCGCCCGGCGAACCTGCCGAGCCGACCAGCCGAAACCGAAGCGCCAAGCAGCGCCGAGCCGCAGCACGGAAGCTCCGCAAAACGATCACGGAACACCCGCAAGCGGAAGCAGCGCGCCGCCGCCCTGGCAAAGCCCGGAGAGCGCCGCAACCGCAAGGCCCGGAAGTCTGGCAGCGATAACGCTGGCCCCACCGGCTACAAGGCCGCGCCGAAGCGCACCCGCGACATACTGGGCTACGAAGCGATCATGCCCAGCGGCGTCGCCTGGCTCGGTGAAGATGAATGGTCGATGACACTGGGCATTAGCGACATCAACTATGTCGCAGCCGCCGAAGACCAGCAGACGAGCATCGTTGACCGCTGGGCACGATTCCTGAACAGCTACGGTGCAGGCACCCGCGTACAGGAAACCATCGTGAACCGCGTGCTCGATGACGCCGACGTGAGCCAGCTTGTGCAAAAGCCGCTGCGAGGCGACGAGTTCGATTTCTTCCGCACCGACTTCAACCGAATCGTGCGCGACAAGCTCGCGGCCGCCAGCGGTAACACGGTCACGGAGAAGTACCTGACCGTCACCGTGCAAGAAAGCGACCTCGAAAAGGCTGAAACGACCCTCACACGCATCTTCCACGAGGCCGAGGCAGCGCTGCAAGGCATGGACGGGTGCCAGGTGCACCGGCTCAACCGAGCCGAGCGCCTCGAAGTGTTCAGCCACATTCTGCGACCACACGAACTGTTCACATTCAACGAAGACGAGTTCGAGCCGAACCGCAAGCTTGCGACCGCCGATTTCGTCGCGCCCTGGGAGATTGACGCCAAGGACAAGAACGGCCCGCTCATCCTCCGCAACGGCTCGGGAGACACTTACCACACCGTGCTTTGGATGCGCGATTACCCCGTGTGGCTGTCTGATCGGCTCATCTCAGAGCTGACCGAAATCAAGTGCGACCTGACTATCTCGCTGCACCTTGAACCCCTCGAACAGGTCGAGGGCATGAGTCTTGTGCAGCGGCAGATCGCAGAGCTTGAAATGCAGAAGATCACCGAGCAGAAGCGCGCGACGAAGCAGGGCATCGATAAAGAAATGATCCCGCGCGCCGTCAAGGACAATCTCGAAGAGGCCCAAGGCCTCCGCGATGAGCTGCGCAGCTCGAACCAAAAACTGTTCTCAACGGTCATGGTTATGGGAGTGAGCGCCACGTCACGCGAGAAGCTGGAACAGAACGTGAAGCGCGTGATGACCGTGATTCGCAAGCAGAGCTGCACCGCCGAGGTCGCAACCTACATGCAGCTCGACGGCCTGACGACCGAGCTGCCTATCGGCCGCCGCCGTATCCCCATGCGACGCACGCTGACCACAGCCGGAGCCGCAATCATCGTGCCCTTCACCACGCAAGAGCTGTTCGTTCCCGGTGGCAACTGGTACGGCGTGAACGCACAGAGCAGCAACGCGCTCGTGGCTGACCGTACCCGTACCACTAACGGCAACGGCTTTATTCTCGGCACTAGTGGCTCGGGTAAGTCGCAGAGCGGCAAGATGGAGATTACGAACGTGCTCCTGAGCCGCCCAGACGATGACGTAATCGTGATCGACCCCGAGCACGAGTACGAACCGCTCATCGAGGCATTCGGCGGCGAAGTCATCCGTATTCACGCGGGCAGTGAGCAGCGCGTGAACCCGATGGATATTGAGCTCAACTTCACGACCGGCGAAGACGACCCGATCAACGCCAAGTGCGAGTTCGTGCTGACCATGCTCGAAGCGCTCGTGGGCGGCAAGGCTGGACTGACGCCCGAGCAGCGTTCAGTCGCAGACCGCAGCACCCTCACGCTCTACAGGAAGTACGCCGCCGAAGGCGGGCCAATGCCTACCCTGGTGGAGCTGCGCGAAGCACTCGCACAGAGCGGCGAAGACGCAGGCCGCGAGCTGGCGCGAATGCTCGAAATCTACACGATTGGCTCGCTCGGCGGATTCTCGAACCGCACGAACGTCAACCCGGCAAACCGGCTTGTGTCGTGGGATATTTCCAAGCTCGGTAACGAGCTGCGCACGTTCGGCATGATGGTCATTCTCGATCAGATTTGGAACCGCGTAGCTCGCAACCGTGCCGAGGGCCGCCGCACCTGGCTCTACATTGATGAGTTCCACCTGCTGTTCTCGAACAAGTACAGCGCGGATTACTTCCGCGGCCTGTACAAGCGTGCGCGCAAGTGGGGGCTGATCCCCACCGGCATCACGCAGAACATCGAAGAGCTGCTGGCAAACCAGGACGCACGCCTGATGCTCGCTAACTGTGACTTCCTGCTGCTGCTGGGCCAGAACGCAACTGACGCCGACAGTTTGTGCGAGCTGCTGCACTTCTCCGAAGAGCAGCGCCGATTCTTCACGAATGTACAACCAGGCCACGGCCTCATGCGCTCAGGTAATGCGGTGATCCCGATGGACGGTCGCATCCCGACCGATTCAGCACTGTACAAGCTGTTCTCAACGTCATTCGGAGAGAGGTAACCCCCAATGAAAGGCCTTCGCAGCTCCAACCCGCAGGGTGAAGCATCCGACAACCTCGCGCGGCTCTCGCTCAATAAGCGCTCGGTGCAGATCATCGGTGGCGATGATCCCACGGACGCGCCCACCGGCACGAGCGGCGGAGCGCTCGGCCGCGGAATGCGCGGCACTGCGAAGGCCGCAGGCAAAGCAGGCGCGGGAGCTGCGAAGGGCGCGGGCGACAGTGTTGTGAAGGGCACCGCGCTTGCGGCCACCACCGCCAAGACGGCTGACGGCGACGAGGACGCGGTAGACCTCGCTACCCGCGAGGGCGAGAATGTCGCTCTCGCAGGCGCGAAGCGAGGCACCGCCGCCACAGCCAAGACCGCGGGCCGAGGCGTGCGTTCGGGCGGCCAGCTCACAGGGAAGGCCGTCAAGGGCGGCATCGTGGCGTCGCAGAAGCGCGCCGCCGCAGCGAAGGCCGCCAAGACCACCGCGAGCACAGGCACGTCGATCACCCGGTTTGCCGCAGCTCAGGCCCGCGCGGCCGCCGCCGCAGCGAACGCGCTGCGTACCATCGTCGCGGCCGTTGCGGCCGTCGCCACTTCGACACCGATCATCACGATTGTGTCAGCAGTGCTCGCCGTGGTGCTGCTCATCATTGCCCTACTGGCATTCTTCGCACCCGCCAGCGCCGCCGCGTGCAGCTTCAACACAGGCGGCCGTATCGACCCCAGCAAGGTGCCCGCCATCAGCATTTCGGGATACGGCCATGAGCAACTGGTGAACGCCGCACACATCATCCAGGCCGCCCAAGATCGCGGCCTGAGCGTGCGCGATCAGACCATCGGCGTCATGACCGCTATGGGTGAGTCGAGCTTGCAGGTACTCGAGCACGGTGACGCCGCAGGCCCGGATAGCCGAGGCCTGTTCCAACAGCGCGACAACTGGGGCACACTCGAAGACCGGCTCGACCCCTACATTTCAGCGGGCAAGTTCTTCGACGCCATGATTCAGAAGGTGCCCGAGGCCGAGCGTCAGAGCCTCGCCCCGACGCTCGTAGCTCACAAGGTGCAGGTCAACCAAGACCCGTTCCACTACGAGATTTACTGGGTGCCCGCAACCGCCGTGGTCGCTGCACTGTCAGGCCTCGATTCGAGCCTGCTTAGCGGCAGCGGGAGCTGCGAAACGATCCCAGGCATTCCCGGCGAAATCGGTCTCGACGGATGGGCGCGACCCGGTAACGGCCCCCTCAACGGAGGCTTTGGGCCTCGCGAAGTCATCCAGACCCCGGCCGGGCCGACACAGCCATTCCACTACGGCATTGACCTTGAAGCCGGAGGATGCGGCGGCCCCATCTGGGCAGCCCGAGACGGCGAAGTAAGCCGCGTATTCGACGGCGGCGGCGGAGGAATGATTATCGAGATTGACCACGGCGAAGGCCTCGTGACTTGGTACGTCCACAGCTACACAAACGAAATCATGGTTTCTGCAGGGCAGAAGGTCAAAGCCGGAGACCAAATCGCGCTCACTGGCAGCTCGGGCTACAGCACCGGTTGTCACCTGCACTTCGAGGTGCACTTAAATGGCACCGCCGTTGATCCCCTCCCCATCCTCACCGCCGCTGGCTTTACGTTCTAAGGAGCACCACACCATGATTGACCGCAAGCGACTCACGCTCATCATCATCGGCTGCATCGCAGCAGCCGCGATTCTCGCAGGCCTCATCATGTGGCTCGTGCTCGCCAACCAGAACAACGATGAGGACGACGCGCAGCCCGACACATCGAGCCAGATCGAAGAAACGCCCACCATCACGTTCACCGAGGAACAGCAGCAAACCGGCTCTTCACAATCGAGGGTGTAGTCGGGGTTTGAATCCGCCGGCCTCGAGGAGGCTGCGGGCGATGGTATGTCGACCTCGGGGTTATGTTGACCGGCGTCCTGGGGAGCGTGCTCCAGCGCGGGTTGGGCCCTGATCCGGTCAACATAACGATGAGCGTCCGAGTCGGGGTTCGCTTGATCTGACCAGGCGATCGCTGGGATCGCCTGGCTTCGGGTCAGGAGGACCAAGATGGTGATTCATCGTGATCAGCGCCGCGCCGACACGCGGGACGTGCTGGATGAGTTCGAAGCGTGGCTGCTGCGGGAGCGGTCCACGCAAGAGGGCACCGCTGCTGCCTACACCGCCCGCGTCGCGGGGTTCGTGGAGTGGCTTCCCGCGCCGGTCGATCAGTCGCTGAAGACGCTGACCGCGGCGATGCTGACGCAGTGGGTGAACCTGGAAGCGGCACGCGGGCTGAAGGCATCGACCCTGAGCAAGCAGCTGGTGATGCTGCGCTCGTTCCTGCAGTTCTGCCACCGGTCAGGGCGGACCGGGCAGGACTTCTCCGGGGTCGTGCCTCACGCGGCGGCATGGCGGCTCTCGTCGATCCCTGACCCGGTCCCGGCCGGGACGATCGAGGCGTTGTTCGGCACTCTCGATCTGCGGTCGGCGAAGGGGATGCGCGACCGGGCGATCCTGCTGCTGTTGTCCGGTCTGGGCCTGCGGGCCTGCGAGATCGCCGGCCTGCGGTTGGACGACATCGGCTGGCGCACCGGAACCCTGCGCGTCTGTGGGAAGGGCGACAGGGTTGACGAGTTGCCGCTGTCCGAGGATGTGGGGCAGGCGTTGGAGGACTACGTGCTCCACGGCCGCGGCGGCCGGACTGCTGGCGAGGAAGTGTTCTGGACCGTGATCGACCCGGTCCAGCCGCTGACCGCGAACGGTGTCTGCGGGACGATCCGGCAGATCTGCGTCAAGGCTGGGGTGGAGAAGTTCGGCCCGCACCGGCTGCGGCACACGTTCGCGACCGGGATGCTCGCCTCCGGGGCGACGCTGCAAGAGGTTCAAGGGCTGCTACGCCACGCCCACCTGCGCACGACCGCGAACTACACCAAGGTCGACAAGAACCGGCTGAGCGCACTGGCCACCGAGTGGCCGGCAGCGGCATCGGGCAGGTGGTCACGATGAACGGCCTACGCGACCTCCTGGACGACTACCTGGCGACCCGGCGGGCACTCGGGTTCAAGCTGACCGCGCCGGGCAAGGCGCTGGACGGGTTCGTGGGCTGGATGGAAGAGGCCGGCGAGCCCACGATCCGTCGCGACCTGGCGACCGCGTGGGCGGCGCAGTTCTCTCGCGGCACGGTGCTGGAGCGGTTGAACTACGTCCGCCAGTTCGCCGAGCACGTCGCCTGGTTCGACCCCGCGACCGAGGTCCCGATCCTCGACGGGCGCCCCTACGGCGCTCATCGCCCTCGCCCGCTGATCTTCACCAGCGACCAGATCGACACGCTGCTCGCCGCGGCGGGGAGGCTGACCCCGCAGGTCCGGGCCGCGTCCTGGCAAACACTGCTCGGGCTGCTGACGGTGACCGGGATGCGGATCAGCGAGGCCCGCAACCTCAACGACGACGACATCACCACCGACGAGGACGCCAGTGATGGCAGCGGCTGGGCCAAGGTGACCGACACGAAGTTCGGCAAGTCCAGGCTCGTCCCGCTGCACAAGTCCACGATGGACGCGATCCGCCGATACCAGCGGCTCCGGGATCGGACGTTCCCTACCCCGGCCACGACAGCGGTGTTCGTCGCCAGGCGCGGCACCCGGATCGCCCGCTCGACCGCGGGAAACACGTTCCGCGAGATCCGCGAGGCAGCCGGGCTGGCCGGTGGTCCGACCGGACCGGCGGCGAGGTTGCACGACTTCCGGCACACGTTCGCCACGACCACCCTGATCGAGCACATCCGTGTTGGTGGTGATGTCGATCAGATGATGCCGGTCCTGTCGGCGTTCCTCGGACACGTCGGCCCGGAAGCGACCTACTGGTATCTGTCGAACACCCCGGAACTGGCAGCGGCCCTCGCCGAACGCATCCAAGCGAACGGGGCCGGCGATGAGTGACCTCGCGCCGCTGCTGCAACGGTTCTTCACCGACAAGCTCGACCGGCACCTGAACGCCAGCCCGCACACGAAAGCCGCCTACGCCGACACGTTCCGGCTCCTGCTGACCTACGCCCAGCAGGCCACCGGGATCGCCCCATCAGCGTTGACCCTGGCCGATCTGGACGCGGACCTGATCGGCGGATTCCTCCAGCATCTGGAAACCGAGCGCGGCAACTCCGCCGCGACCCGCAACGCCCGCCGGGCCGCACTGCGGTCGTTCTTCAGCTACGCCAGCTACCGGGCACCCGACGCGATCGCAACGATCAGCCAAGTCCTCGCGATCCCCGCGAAACGCACGAAGACCACCCTCGTGTCGTTCCTGACCGCTGCCGAGGCCGAAGCCCTCATCGCAGCCCCGGACACCCGGACCTGGCTCGGGCGCCGAGACCGGCTCCTGCTGCACCTGGGCATCCAAACCGGGTTGCGCGTCAGCGAGCTGACCAGCCTGCACATCGACAGCATCCAGATCGGCCCGCACAGCCAGCTCGAATGCATCGGCAAGGGCCGCAAGCAACGCGTGATCCCGCTCCAGAAGAACACCGTCCAACTCCTCACCGCCTGGCTCAGCGAGCTTCCGTCCACACCGGACGGGCCACTGTTCCCGACGCACGCCGGGACGCCGCTGACCAGGGCTGCGGTCGGCAAGCTCATCGCCCGTCATACCGCTGCCGCGGCCGGCCGGTGTTCTTCGCTGGCCGGGAAGAACGTCACCCCGCACACGCTGCGGCACACCTGCGCAATGAGCCTGCTGCATGCCGGGATCGACACCGCGAGCATCGCGCTCTGGCTCGGGCACTCGAACATCCAGACCACGCAGATCTACCTCCACGCCGACCTCGAACTCAAACGCCGAACCCTGGAACGCGTTCCCGCCGTCGATGAGCGGCCACCAGCTCGCTACCAAGCCTCCGACGCTCTCATCGCGTTCCTCAAGAACCGCTGAACCCCGCACGGTTATGTTGACCGGCTCAGGCGCCGACTCCCACAAGGACAGCGCTCCCAGGACGTCGGTCAGCATAACCCCGAGGTCGACATACCATCGC
>NZ_LN623542.1:0-717770 GCF_000826065.2 Tessaracoccus massiliensis
GCGGAGGCTGCCCGCCTTCTCGAAGTCCTGCGCGTCGATGGCGGCGTCCTTCTCCATCTTGTTCGCCGCGATCTTCTCGTCGAACTCCCGCAGATCCGGCGGGGCCGTCATGCGCTGGATGCGCAGGCGGGCGCCCGCCTCGTCGATCAGGTCGATGGCCTTGTCCGGCAGGAACCGGTCCTGGATGTAGCGGTCAGCCATCGTGGCGGCGGCAGCGAGCGCCTCGTCGGTGATGGTGATGCGGTGGTGCGCCTCGTAACGGTCCCGCAGACCCTTGAGGATGTCGATGGTCATCGCGACGCTGGGCTCAGCCACCTGGATGGGCTGGAAGCGACGCTCCAACGCGGCGTCCTTCTCGATGTGCTTGCGGTACTCGTCCAGCGTGGTGGCGCCGATCGTCTGCAGCTCACCGCGGGCCAGCATGGGCTTGAGGATCGACGCCGCGTCGATCGCGCCCTCGGCCGCACCGGCACCCACGAGCGTGTGGATCTCGTCGATGAACAGCATGATGTCGCCGCGGGTCTTGATCTCCTTGAGCACCTTCTTCAGGCGCTCCTCGAAATCACCGCGGTACCGCGAGCCGGCCACGAGCGCACCGAGATCCAGCGTGTAGATCTGCTTGTCGCGCAGCGTCTCCGGCACGTCGCCGCGGACGATGGCCTGCGCCAGGCCCTCGACGACGGCGGTCTTGCCGACGCCGGGCTCACCGATCAGCACCGGGTTGTTCTTGGTGCGGCGGCTGAGCACCGTCATCACGCGCTCGATCTCGTGGACCCGGCCGATCACCGGATCCAGCTGGTTCTCGCGAGCGGCCTGTGTGAGGTTGCGGCCGAACTGGTCGAGCACCTGGGAACTGGACTTCTCCGGGCCGCCCTCGGGCGCGCCGGACATGGAGGCCTCGCGGCCCTGGTAGCCCGTGATGAGCTGCAGCACCGTGTTGCGCACGCGGCTGAGATCAGCGCCGAGCTTGATCAGCACCTGCGCCGCCACGCCCTCGCCCTCGCGGATGAGGCCCAGCAGGATGTGCTCGGTGCCGATGTAGTTGTGGTTCATCTGCAGCGCCTCGCGCAGCGAGAGCTCGAGCACCTTCTTCGCGCGCGGCGTGAAGGGGATGTGCCCGGTGGGCACCTGCTGCCCCTGGCCGATGATCTCCTCGACCTGTTCGCGCACCGCCTCCAATGCGATACCCAGCGACTCGAGCGCCTTCGCGGCAACGCCCTCGCCCTCATGAATGAGGCCAAGCAGGATGTGCTCCGTGCCGATGAAGTTGTGGTTGAGCAGTTTCGCCTCATCCTGCGCCAGCACGATCACGCGGCGGGCTCGGTCTGTGAACCGTTCGAACATGTAACTTCTTCCCTTCCCGTCGCCCCGCGACGAGCACAGGGGACTGATTCCCCAAGCTTACTAACGGTTGGGGAGGAACAAAGGTCTCAGCACTTCTCCCGCGGCGAACACCGCCGGGCGAGCAGGCTCAGTTGGCCGCCTCGTAGGCAGCGACGATGTCTGCGGCGATGCGGCCACGGTCTGAGACCTTGTAGCCGTTGGCCCGCGCCCACGTGCGGATCTCGGTGTTGTTGGTGCGCTTGGCGGCGCCACGTCCGGCGGTGCTGCGGCTGGTGCTGCTGCGGCGGCGACCCACGCGCTCAGCCTTGGCGATGTAGGGCTCCAGGAGGGCGCGGAACTTCGCCTCGTTCTCCGGGCTCAGATCGATGGTGTAGGCGTCCCCTCCTATTGAGAACTCCACCGGCTTTGCCCCCTCCGTGCCGTCGAGATCGTCGGTGTGGACCACCTGGACAATTCGGGCCATGAAAAATCTCCTCAATTGATGCGCGCTATAAAAGCTAGGATCGCTAAGAACAGTAGCGCCACCACGGATCAATTGACAGAGGAACTCATTGTGGATTCCATGCGAATCGCCATTGGCGGATTGACGTTCCCGGGCCACGACGCCATGAGCCTCGGCCCCCGTCACCCCACCAGCGCCGGGCTGATCTCGCTGGCACTGGATTCCGACGCGGGCAGTGTCGTGCGCGCCGAGGTGACTAGCGGTTACGGCCACCGGGGGGCAGAGAAGCTGTTCGAGGTCCGCGACTACCGCTCCATGATCATGCTGGGCGACCGACACGATTGGCTCTCGGCCTTCGGTGGGGAATTGTCCCTGACGCTCACGCTCGAGAATTCCATGCGGTTGGCCACTCCCCCTCGCGCGGCCATTCTGCGCACGTTGTTGGCCGAAATGGCCCGTATTCACTCGCATCTATCCTTCCTCAGCTATCTGGCCCCTGAGGGCGAACTCCATGCCCGCTTGTGGAGCGGCGTCGAGGCGATCCGTGGGCGATTCCTGGCCTGGACCGGCAACCGCGTCCATCCCATGCTCAACCGGGTGGGCGGGCTCGCCACTGACGCACCCGAGGGCTGGCTCGATACTCTCGATGATCTGCTCGACGACATCGCCCGGCTCTCCGCGGACCTGCGGGCGGTTCTCGACCGGACCGACCGCTTCTCCGGCCTCGCGGTGCTGGACGAGGAGGCCTGCCTGGGCTACGGCTTGACGGGGCCGGTGGCCCGGGCCGCAGGCTTCGATCCTGACCGACGCGCTGATGGCTACCTGGCCTACGGGGAGCTGTTCAGGCCGGTCCACGTGCGTACCTCGGGAGACGCCGAGGCCCGCCTGGGCGTGCTGATCGACGAGGTGGGCACCTCCGTCGACATGATCCGGGTGACCGTCTCCCTGGCGGCGCAGACGACGGGTGAGGTCAATATCAAGCTCTCGCGTCGGTTGCGGGTGCCAGAGGGTGAGCACAGCACGGATGTCGAGGCCCCATGGGGCATCGCGTCGTGCCTGATGACGTCCCGCGGCAATCCCACCCCGTGGCGCGTGGCGCTGCGCACGCCGTCGTTCGCCAACGTCTCCGCCCTGGGGAAGGCCCTGGAGGGCGTCTCAACGCAACAGATCCCCGATGTGGTGGCCTCGTTGGGCTACACGATCGGGGATCTGGACAAGTAACGGGGCACGCCCCACCCGGTCAGGCGCGCTGGCGGAGATCCGGGAGGATGTCGAGGTTGAGCTTGGCGAGGTCCACCATTGTGGGGTGCTCGTCCTCGGCCCAGATCTCGTCGATGCTGGGGCGCAGCGCGCGCTCGGGCAGGTCGACGATGTTGGCGGTGTCCTCGGCGCGGCCGGCCTCAAGCTCGGCGATGCGCTTCTCGAGGGCGTCGATGCGGGCCTGCCGCTCAGCGACCTCCGCACGCAGCCACGCGCTGTTGCCGCGCATGGAGCTGAGCTCGGACTTGGCGGCACCCAGCTGGCTGCGCAGCTTGGCGATGACGGCCTTGAGGTTCTCCGCGCGGGCGTTGTAGCGCTCGATCATCGCGACGGATTCCTCGTGGTGACGTTCGGCCTGCACCGAGCGGAGCTCAACCTCGTGGTGGAGTTCCTCGGCGTGCGCCACGCGTTCGGCGCGCAGCTGGCGGACCACCACGTAGAAGGCGGCGAAGGCCATGAGGATTGCCACGACGACGCCGGCGCGGACCAGCCAGATGTTGCCGGCGAGGGATGCCAGCGACACGACGGTGCCGACGGCGAGAATAGTGAGCGCGATAGTGCGTTCGGAGGACTTGTGAGCAGCGCGACGACCAGCCATGGCGCCATTGTAGGTTCACCTCGGCGAGGACCCGCGTATTGAAACGGGCATGTTGCGACGTTTTTTCCGCTCCTCGACCCCTGATCAGGCGGGGGTGGGCTTCGCCCCGTTGGGCGGTTCGTCGTCCTCGTCGTCGCTGCGCACCATGCACGCCCGCTCCAGCAACGCGCCTGCTCCGGCCAGCAGCAGGGCTGCGACGACGGTGGCGCCGCCCTGGATCACGCGCGCCGACGGCAGCGGCGCGTCGAACTGCGAAATGTAGCGCATCACGTAGACGATGTGGCCGCCCGCGAACAGCGCGCCGGTCATGATCATCGACTTGCCCACGGCCAGGGCTGCGACCGCCTCCTGCGCGTCGACCCGCTTCTCCTCGACCCGCTTGGGCAGCGCCCGGCTGTAGAGGGCCACAGCGATGGCGAGGATGACCAGCAGGATGGGCACGGACCATGGCACGACCGGCGGGAAGGAGCCGGCCGCCTCGAAGCTGAGGATCAGCAGCCCGGCCACGATGGCACCCGACAGGACGGAGACGACGGCCTGCCGCGGCGTGGTCAGGCCCAGTTTGGGCCTGGGCTCATGGGTGCTCAAAAGCCAGTGTTGGCCTGGATGGTGATGTCGTCGCGGCGCGTCAGCACGCTCTCGTCGACATCGTCGAGCAGTTCGGCCACCGGGCCGTGGCCGGCGATCTCGGCATTCGGGTCGATGTCGTGCCACGGCACCAGCACGAACGCGCGCTCATGGGCACGGGGGTGCGGCAGTTCGATGTCGTCCTCGGAGATGCGCTTGCCCACCATGATGATGTCGATGTCCAGCGTGCGCGGGCCGTTGCGGACCTCGCGGGTGCGTCCGAAGTTCTCCTCAATGGCGAGGCAGCGGTCCAGGATGGTCAGCGGCTCGAGCGTGGACTCGGCGACCACCACCATGTTGAGGAAGTCGCCCTGATCCGGGCCCTCCCCCACCAGGGCGCTCTGGTACACCGGCGACACGTCGACCAGGATGAGATCCGGGGTCTCAGCGAGCAGGTCGACCGCTTCTTGGAGGATGGCGGCCGAGTCCCCGACGTTCGAACCCAGGCTGAGGACCACCTTGGCGATGGGGCGCAGATTGCCCAGTGTGTCGACGTCGATATCGAAGGGCCCGTTAGACATGTCTACTCCTGCTGATCGTGACGGATACATCCGCAAAGGTCTGGCTGAGGGGCGCACGGGGCTTGTGCACCGTGACCGTGACGCGCCCCACTTTGCCATGAGCGAGGCACCTGTTCGCAACCTCACCGGCAACCGTCTCGATCAAATTGCGCGGTTCCCCCGTGATCACGGCCTCAACCTCACCGGCGATCTCCGCGTAGCTCACGGTGTTCGACAGATCATCGGACTCGGTGTCGAGGTCGAGTTCCAGCACCACGTCCACGACGAACGGCTGCCCCTCGCGGCGTTCCTCGGGGAAGACGCCGTGATAGCCCGTGGCCGTCAGGCCCGTCAGCGTGATGCGGTCGATGGTGAGCTCCTTTGCCTCAGGCAGCACTCTAGCGAACCTCGCCATTGGGCCACTGTCCGGGGAGTCTTCGGATCAGAAGGGGCTTTCCAGCGCGAGCCGGCGGGCCACGGCGATAGCGTCGGACTGTCCGGCCACGTCGTGGGTGCGCACCGCCCACACACCCACCTGAGCCGCCCAGAACGAGACCGCGGCCGTGGCGCCGTCGCGCCCCAGCGGTTCGCGACCGCCCAACAACTCGCCCAGGAACGCCTTGCGGGAGGCGCCGACGAGGACGCGGTGCCCCAGCTTCTGGAACTGCGCGAGGTGCCGCAGCAGCGTCCAGTTGTGGTCCCACGTCTTGGAGAAGCCGAGGCCCGGGTCGAGGATGATGCGCTCACGGGCGATGCCCGCGTCGATGGCCTTGTCGCGCTGGGCGATGAGTTCGTGGCTCACGTCGAACACCACGTCGTCGTAGCTGGCGGTGTCCTGGAAGCGCTCGGAGTGGTCGCGCCAGTGCATCAGCACGAAATCCGCGCCGGACCGGGCAACCACGCCCAACATGTCGGGATCCGCCTGGCCGCCGGAGACGTCGTTGATGATGCGCGCCCCCGCGTCGAGGGCAGCCGAGGCGACCTCGGCGCGCATGGTGTCGACCGACACCGCGATGCCGTCTCCCGCCAACGCATGCACGATGGGGATCACACGCTCCAGTTCCTCCGCCACGCCGACGCGGGCTGAGCCCGGCCTGGTGGATTCGCCACCGACGTCGATGATGGAGGCGCCGGCCGCGAGCATCCCGCGGGCGTGGCCGATCGCCGCCTCCGTGTCCAGGTAGGCCCCGCCGTCGGAGAAGGAATCAGGCGTCACGTTGAGGATGCCCATCACCAGCGTCATCAGCTCACCTTCCGAGGATCAGGCTCATCGCCTCCGCGCGGGTGGCGGGGTCGCGCAGCAATCCCCGGACGGCGGAGGTCACGGTGCGCGAACCAGGCTTCCGGACACCGCGCATGGTCATGCACTGGTGCTCGGCCTCGATCACGACGATGACGCCGCGGGCGTCGAGGTGCTCCACGAGAGCCTCGGCGATCTGGGTGGTGAGCCGCTCCTGCACCTGCAGGCGGCGCCCGTACATCTCCACGAGGCGGGCGATCTTCGACAGCCCCGTCACCCTGCCGTCGCCGGAGGGGATGTAGCCGACGTGCGCAACCCCGGTGAACGGCAGCAGGTGGTGCTCGCACATGCTGACCAGCTCGATGTCCTTGACCAGCACCATCTCGTCGTGCGAGATATCGAAGGTGGTGCCCAGCACGTCGTGCACATCTGCGCAGTACCCGGCGAGCAACTCCGTGTAGGAGCGGGCCACCCGCTCCGGGGTGTCCTTCAACCCGTCGCGGTCGGGGTCTTCGCCGACGGCGGCCAGCAGTTCCCGGACGGCGGCCGCAACGCGCGGCTGGTCGATGGCCATGTCAGTGGCTCGGCGGGGCCGTCGGCGGGCCCCACGGGGAGGGCCCGGTCTCGGGGAGGGCCTTGGTGGTGGGCTGCTCCGGCAGCGGCTCCGGCGCGGGGGGCACCTCCACTGGCGGCTCGTCGGACGGGATGCGCAGATCCGAACCGGTCCAGGCGGGGCGCTTCCCACGGCGGCGCAGGGGCTTGAACACCTCGTCGACCTCGTGGCGGTTGAGCGTCTCCTTCGCGAAGAGTTGGCGCACCAGCTCGTCGAGCACGTCGCGGTTCTCCACGAGGACGTCGAAGGCCTCCTGGTGCGCGGTGTGGATGAGCTTGGCCACTTCCTCGTCGACGATGGCGGCCATGCTCTGCGAGAACTCCGTGGAGGAATCCGTGCCCCGCATGCCCATGAAGGGTTCGGAATCTCCGCCGCCGAGCTTGACGGAGCCGACGCGCTCACTCATGCCGTACTGCATGACCATGGCGCGGGCCACCTTGGTGGCCTTCTCGATGTCGTTGGCGGCGCCCGTGGTGGGGTCGTGGAACACGAGCTCCTCAGCCGCGCGGCCACCCATCATGTAGGCCATCTGGTCGAGCAGTTCGCCGCGGGTGCGGGAGTACTTGTCCTCGTCCGGCATCACCATGGTGTAGCCCAGGGCCCGGCCACGCGGAAGGATGGTGACCTTCTGCACCGGGTCGTTGCCGGGCATGGCGGCCGCGACGAGTGCGTGCCCGCCCTCGTGGTAGGCGGTGATGAGCCGCTCCCTGTCATCCATGAGGCGGGTGCGCTTCTGCGGGCCGGCGATGACGCGGTCGATGGCCTCGTCCAGCATGGGCTGGCGGATCATGTCCTGGTTCATGCGGGCGGCGAGCAGCGCGGCCTCGTTGAGGACGTTGGCCAGATCCGCGCCGGAGAAGCCCGGGGTGCGGCGGGCGATGGCCACCAGGTCGACGTCGCTGGCCAGCGGCTTGCCGTTGGCGTGCACCTGCAGGATCTTGGCGCGACCGTCCGCATCCGGCGCGTCGACGCCGATCTGGCGGTCGAAGCGACCCGGGCGCAGCAGCGCCGGGTCCAGCACATCCGGGCGGTTGGTGGCGGCGATGAGGATCACGCCGCCGCGCACGTCGAAGCCGTCCATCTCGACCAGCAACTGGTTGAGGGTCTGTTCGCGCTCGTCGTGCCCGCCGCCCATGCCGGCACCACGATGGCGGCCGACAGCGTCGATCTCGTCGATGAAGATGATGGCTGGCGCGTTCTCCTTGGCCTGCGTGAACAGGTCACGCACGCGGGAGGCACCCACGCCGACGAACATCTCCACGAAATCCGAGCCGGAGATGGAGAAGAACGGCACGTTCGCCTCGCCCGCGACGGCGCGGGCCAGCAGCGTCTTACCGGTGCCGGGCGGCCCATAGAGCAGCACGCCCTTGGGGATCTTGGCGCCCAGCTTCTGGAACTTGGCGGGCTCTGCGAGGAATTCCTTGATCTCTTCAAGTTCCTCGACGGCCTCATCCGCGCCGGCGACGTCTCCGAACGTGGTCTTGGGGGTGTCCTTGGACACCAGCTTGGCCTTGGACTTGCCGAAGGACAGCGGGCCGCCGGCACCGCCGCCGGACATGGAGCGCATCAGCCAGAAGAAGATCAGGATGATGATCAGGAAAGGCAGGCCCGTGTAGAGGAACATCTGCAGGAACCCGGGCGTTGGGTTCCGGCTGGTCCAGTTGTCGAGGGTGCCGTCCTGCTGGCGCTGTTCCAGCAGCGGCGTGACCGCGTCGACCTGGTTGGCCACCCACTGCGACTGGGTCTTCTTACCCGTGTGATCCGTGATCTGGATCTGCTGTTCGCCGTCGACGAGGATGACTTCCTGCAGCTTCGTGTCGCTGGCCAGGAGCTTCATCGACTCCGAGGTGGGCACCGTCTCGTAGCCGGTCACGGAACTGATCAGCTGCATGCCGAGCATGAGGAACACGATGCTGATCAGAATCCAGGCGAACGGACTCTTGAAGAATCTCTGCAACTTAACTTCAGCTCTCTGGCGACGACTTCGGACGCGCACACGGCAACGCACCGACACATTACCAGCGAGCGCAAGACTCGCCCCCGTCGAGCGTCAGCTTGCCCAGCGGGCACCGGGCGAGGGCTGTCAGGAGTAGACGTGCGGGGCGAGGGTGCCGACGTCGCGGAGGTTGCGGTACCTCCCGGCGTAGTCGAGGCCGTAACCCACCACGAACTCATTGGGGATCTCGAAGCCCACGTACTTCACCGGCACCTCCATCTGGGCCGCGTCGGGCTTACGGAACATCGTCATGATCTCGAGGCTCACGGGCTTGCGGGAGGCCAGGTTGCTCATGAGGTAGCTCAGCGTCAGGCCCGTGTCGATGATGTCCTCGACGACGATGACGTCGCGACCCTCGAGGTCCACGTTGAGGTCCTTCAGGATCCGCACGACGCCGGAGGACTGCGTGCCGGCGCCGTAGCTGGACACCGCCATCCAATCCATCTCCACGTGGCTGCGCATGGCGCGCTGCAGGTCGCTCATCACCATGACGGCGCCGTTGAGGACACCCACCATGAGGACGTCGCGCCCCGCGTAGTCTTCGTCGATCTGGTGGGCGATCTCGGCCACGCGGGCCTGGATCTCGTCGTTGGTGTAGAGGACCTTCTCGAGGTCACCGGAAACGTCTGCAGCATCCACGGAGCCGAGCCTAGCGCAGGAGCCGCAGCGTTCCTGCCTCGCGCAGCACGCGGGCCCCCGGCACCGCGATGGGGCCCTGGCCCCGCCAGGCGGTCAGCAGTGTGTCGACCGCCAGGACGTGCCGGTACTCCACCTCCGGCGCGGCCCCGCCCAGCCAGCGGTGCAGCACCCGCCAGCGCAGCGCGTCGGGCAGCGCAGCGAGATCTTCGACGGGGAGGTCGCCGTCGGCGGGGAGGGCCTCGGTGGCCAGGCGGTCCAGCAGATCTGCATCGGCCCGGGCGAGCTGCGCGGTGCGGGCCAGCGCCGGGGCGAGGTCGCGGCCCAGGGTGGAGGTGAGGGAGGCCAACTGCTGGCGGATGGCGACCCGCGCGAAGCGTGGGTCCTCGTTCATGGGGTCCTGCCAGGGGATGACGCCCCAGTCGCGGCAGGCGGCCTCCGTATCGGTGCGCCGCAGCCCGAGCAGCGGGCGGAGGAGCGTCCTTCGATACACGCTCGTTCGTTCCTCACGAGCGCACTCAGGACCCGGCGGCCACTCCCCCAGGCTCGCACTCTCAGGAGCGGAAGGTTCCGGGTCCCGAGTGCCTCGCGAGCAGCCGGGCCCAATCCCAGCGGCGCTGACCTCGCGAGGTGTATCGAGGGACGTCACAGGCCGCATCCCAGCGAGCGAGCGGGTGCCCGAGCCCCGCAGCATCCCCAGCAGGACGGTCTCGGCCTGGTCGTCGAGGGTGTGGCCCAGCAGCACCGGAACCTCGTAGGACGTGAGCGCGGCGAGCCTGGCATCGCGGGCGGCTGCCTCCAGCCCGCCGTCGGACGGCTCGACGGCGACGCGGACCGTCTCAGCCGTCAAGCCCCGTTCGGTGAGCGTGTCGACGACGCGAGCGGCGACCTCGTCGGAACCGGGCTGCAAACCGTGGTCCACGACGACGACGCGCATCTCACTCCCCCGCTTGCCGCCCGCCCAGTGCGCCCCGAGCGCCAGAGCCAGCGAATCCGCACCTCCCGAACAGCCCACCACGCAGCGTTCCGGCAGCACGGCTGCCACGGCCTGCGCCACGCGGAGCGCTGCCGCGCCCAACTCGCGCCTAGCCAAGGCGTGCCACCCACAGCGCCGGGTCCGCGATCTCTTCGGGTGTCGGCAGGTTGGCGGGCTCCTCGAAGGCGCGCTTGAGGAAGTTGCGGTACTTGATCCGCTGGATGCGCATGCAGAACTCCAGCCCGTCGCGGTACTGGGCGTTCTTGTCGAACGACGTCGACAGCCTCGCCAGCAGTCCCTGGCTCTTCGGGCGCGCGAACGCCCGCCTCATGCTCGGGATGGTGGGGGCATGACGGCGGCCGGCGTAGTCGGAGGTGTAGTCCGCGTGGCCTTCGAGGAACGTCATGGCGGCGCTGAGTTCGCGCAGCGCCTCGTCTGCCCTCGGCGAGGTGAACAACGCCCCGACGTCACGGGTGCGGGCCCAGCCGAGCAGCCCGTCGGCGAGCGAGACGTCGTCGCCCAGGATGATCCGTAGGCGTGCGGCGAGGTGGTCGCGCAGCCACGGGGCGAGCCGGAACTGCAGGGCATGGGTCTGCTCATGCAGCGCCACCCACATCCGGAAATCTGCCGGTTTGAAGCCGTGGAGCCGCTCGTAGGCGACGATCGAGGGGGCCACCAGATAGAGGGCGTCCGAGCCGGTGAAGGCGTCGTACTGCCCCAGCAGCCTCCGGCTCACCGTCCTCACGCCGGCACCGACGAGTGCCCCGTTGCGCTTCGCGGTCAGGGCGGCGCCCAGGCCTGCGCGGGGCGGGGTGAGGCTGAGTTCGGCGACGGCGCCGTCGGCCATCTCCCGGACCCCCCGGGCCCAGCCGTCCCAATCGACCACGCGGATGCTCGTGGCGCCCACCGCCTTCATGCCGAGGTGCCTGGCCGCGATCTCGCCGGCCCGGCGGGCGGTGACGCGCAGATCCGCCACGAGGCGGGTGAGTTCGTGGGCCGTGAGATCCGGCAGGTCGTCGGGGCGCAGCGCCGCGACCCGGTGGGCAAGGCGCCAGTCGATGCTGGGAGCGCGTTCCATCAGCAGCCGCACGAGGTGACGGTGCCGGTGGCCTGGTCCAGCCACACGCGGGCGGCCCAGCCGTCGGGCGCGCCGTTGATCATGAACGCGTAGGCGAGCTGCCGGCCGTCTGCGGTGAGGGTGGTGCCGCCGAGCGTGGCGACGAGGGACAGCGAGCCGGTCTTGGCGCGCGCGACGCCCCGTGCCGGGGCGGAGACGGCGTCTCCGAAGCGCTCGGCGAGAGTGCCGGTGACGCCGGCGATGGGCAGGCCGTCGAGGATGACCGACAGCCGCTCATCTGCGGCGAGCGTGGCGTTGGCCCTGGCCAGCATGTTCGGCGTGAACAGGTTGGAGCGCGCCAGGCCGGAGGCGTCGTGCAGCACGGTGCCCTCGTCCCAGATCTTCAGGGCCGTCAGCTGCTCCTGGATGGCCGCCACGGAGCCGGCGAACGTGGTGGGGTGCCCCGTCTTGGCGGCGAGCTGGAAGCCCATCACCTCGGTGAACGAGTTGTTGGAGCGCTGCATGAACTGCTCGACGAGCACGTGCAACGGCAGCGACTCGACGCGCGTCACCTCCTCAGCTTCGCCCGAGCCGGGGGCGGCGACCGGGGGCCCGGTAACCTCGATGCCCAGCGCCGTGAGCTGCGCCGCGAACGTGGTGGCGGCAGCCAGGGCGGGCGTCTCGCTCCTGGGCCCGCCAGTGGGGCCGCGGCCCTCGTCGATCCAGAGCGCGGAGATGGTGGTGACCTGGTCGCGGTAGTTGGGCGGCCAGTTCTCATTCCAGCCGGGGCCGGTGAAGTGGGACTCGTCGTAGCCGAGCGTCACGGAGGTGACGCCCGCCGCGCGCAGCGCCTCGACGGTGCGCTTGGCCAACTCCTCCGTCGTGGCCGGCACGGGGTAGGTGTCGGAGACCGACGGGATGCTGCGGAGCATGGGGTCTCCGCCGCCCACCAGGACCAGTTGACCCGGGGCGGGCTGCACCACGCGGGTGGCGAATCGTTCCGTGCCGTCGAAGGCGCTCATCACGGCGAGCGCGGTGAGGGTCTTGGTGTTCGACGCCGGGATCAGCGGGTTCTTCTCGTTGGCGGCCGCGACCACCTCACCGGAGGCCACGTCGATGACCTCGTAGGCGATCGTCACGGGCGGGCCGTCGTCAGCAGGGACGAGTTTGGAGGTGTCGAGAGCTGAGAGGCGGGCCTCCAGCGCCGCCCTGTCCGGCAGGGGGCCTGCGCTCGGGAGCTCCGCCGGGCCCACCAGGCCGGTGCCCGCGGGCGCCTGAGCCTTCTCGGTGGGTTCAGGGGCCGTCGGAGTGGGCGACGGCGCGAACAGGGTGGGCGCCACCGTCGACGGCGCACCGTCGCGTGTCAGGCCCGCTGCGGCCAGCGCTTCACGGTGGAAAACCGCGATCAGAAAACCGCTCGCCAGGAGCACGCCGACGAAAAGCCAGGTGATCACCCACTCCGCGACGCGTCCACGGCTCCGCACACCAACCTCCATAGGGGTATCCTGCAGGGGACCCGCAACGATGCGCGGGGCTTAGACACCAACTATAGGAGTGCCCAAGTGAGCGAAGAAGCGCCTGCTGGTCTGAGGCCGATCGACCCTGGCCGCCGAATCCTTTTTGACGTCACGGTGGAGATCCCTAAGGGCACCAAGAACAAGTACGAGATGGACCACAACACCGGCCGGCTACGGCTGGACCGCGTGCTGTTCACCTCGACGCAGTACCCCTACGACTACGGCTTCGTGGAGGGCACCCTCGGCCTCGACGGTGACCCGCTGGACGCCATGGTGATCGGCGCTGATCCCACCTTCCCCGGCTGCCTCATCGAGTGCTACGCCGTGGCCATGTTCCGGATGACCGACGAGATGGGCGGCGACGACAAGGTGCTGTGCGTGGCCACGGCTGACACACGCCGCGCCCACATCACGGACTTGGAATCGGTCCCGGAACACATGCTGCTGGAGATCGAGCACTTCTTCTCCGTGTACAAGGACCTGGAACCCGGCAAGTCCGTCGAGGGCGCCACCTGGACCGGACGCGGTGAGGCCGAGGACGAGGTGCAGGCCTCCTTCGAGCGCGCCAAGGGCACGCCCTACGAGCACCACCACGTCAACCTGGCGTAGCTCACCCCACTGACACACCGAGCCAGGCTGCCGCAAGGCAGCCGGCCACGGTGATGGCCGAGTAGCAGATGGCGAACCAGACACGCCCGCGGCCCAGTTCGCGGGCGGCCTGCCAGCATGCCGAGGAGAACGTGGTGAACGCGCCGCAGAAGCCTGCGCCCACCACGGCCAGCCCTCTTCCCTCCAAAGTGGCGGAGGTCAGCCCCAGGATGAACGAGCCGGCCCAGTTGACGGCGAGCGTGGCCTTCCAGGGCTCCCAGCGGCGCGCGACATACGCATCCACCCCTGCCCGCGCGACGGCGCCGAGGCCGCCAGCCAGGCAGATCAACCAGATCATCGCGTGTCGCCGCCCATGATCTTCCAGCCCGCAAGGTGACCCAACCCTGCGATGATCACGCCGAAGAAGGTCTCCATGATGGCCACCAGCACCCCCGCGAGGGACAGTGACTGGAGCGCCAGCGTGGACCAACTGGTGAACGCCGCAACGCCTCCGACGGCGAGGAACAGCCGCGCGAGCGTGATGCGGGGGCCGTAGATCCCGGAGATCAGGCCCAGTAGGAGGCAGCCCACCAGGTTGATCGCCGCCAGCACGATCACCTCGTGGCCGGTGAGGCTGAGCAGCGCGACGCGCAGCGCCGTGCCCAGAGCCCCGCCGACGAAGATCACGCCTGCCTTCACCCACCACTTCTCGCTCATCGCGGCCTAAGCTACCCGCCTGCCGCGGTGTGGGAAACTTGGCGCTATGCCTCGATACCTGATGCTGCGCACCCCGTCGGCCAACCGCGTCTATGCCGGGGAGTCCGGCCCGCTGACCGCCGCCGAGTTGGAGATCACCGCACCCTTCGCCACAGGCATCGCGGAGGAGGAACTGGCCGGGGTCGGCTACCTGTCGTTCGAGGCCCCCGAGCTGAACGACGCGCAGCTTGCCACCGTGGCGCGCCAGTCGGCCGCCTTCGCCCTGTTCGAGGACCGGTCCCCGAGCGGCACCGGCGAGGAACGACCCAACTCCGACGAAGGTTCGCGCAAGCGTGCAGACCACCTGCTGCGCCCCGTCGCCCTCCCACGCCCGTTCACGTTGGACGACGACCTGGTCTCCATCCCGAAGTACCCGGGCAAGACCAACGAACAGTTCACCCAACTCCTCGTCGGTGTCACGCTGGCGGCCATCACCCGCGAACCCACCGGGCCACGGCAGATCCTCGACCCGCTCGCCGGACGCGGCACCACCCTCTCGACAGCACTGCTGCTCGGGCACGACGCATTCGGCGTGGAGGGCGACGCGAAGGCATTCGAGCAGATGGCGTCGTTCTACAAGACGTATCTGCGGCGCAAGCGGATCAAGCACGCCGCCGACGTGCGGCCCGTGCGCCGCGACGGCAAGTCCGTGGGCAGGCGTTTCGATGCGGAGATCACCACCGACGAGGGCAGGCGCACGGTCAGCGCGTTCACCGGCGACACCCGCGACTCCGCCGCACTGTTTGGAAAGAAGCGCTTCGACGCCGTCGTCGCGGACGCCCCCTACGGCGTGGCCCACGGCTCCACCACGGATGTGCGCGGCGTCTCCGGGAAACGCGACCGCTCCCCCGCCGGCCTGCTGAAGGAGGCCATCCCGGTGTGGGCGGGCCAGTTGATGCACGGCGGCGCGCTGGGCCTGTCGTGGAACACGTTCGGCCTGTCCCGCGAGGACCTGGCCGGGCGCCTGGACAAGGCCGGGCTCGTCGTGCAGCAGGGCGGCGCCTGGGAGCGGTTCGCGCACCGCGTCGACTCCTCCATCAAGCGCGACCTCATCGTCGCCGTCAAACCCTGACCGCTCCTCCGCCCCGCCCTGCCACCCGCGCTCACATCTGGGTTTGGGGCCGTCCACCACACTGAATCCAGATGTGGCGCGACGACGGCGAGCTGAGGCTAGTCTCGGAGCATGCGACGACTCGTGCTGATGCGCCACGCCAAGACCGAATCGAACAACGCGGGCGGTGACAAGGCCCGCGAACTGACGCCGCGCGGCGTCCAGGACGCGCAGGAGGCGGGCGTCGAGCTGCGGGAGTTGGGCATCGACCACGCGCTGGTCTCGACGGCGCAGCGCACCCGTCAGACGTTCGCGGCGCTGGGCCTCGACGTGCCGGCCGAGTTCCAGGATGCGTTGTACTACGACGGCACCGACACCATGATCCAGCGCATCTCGGAGATGACCGACGACGTGGAGGCCCTGCTCGTGATCGGGCACGCGCCCACGATCCCCAGCCTCGTGGCCCAACTTGCTTACGCCAGCAACAGCTCGGCGGCAGACGAGGCGCAGTGCCACTTCCCCACCGCCACCTATTCCGCCTTCACCGTGCCCGGCGGCTGGGCGGATCTGGCCGACGGCGACTTCAGCCAGGTGCGACTCGACAGCATCGCGCGTCCTTAACGCCGCCGCAACAACCGCGACGCCCCGCTGACACGAACGCCCCCATACGCTAACCAGGCTGTTACGTGGCGGGCAGATCCGCCGAAATGTGGCGCCGACAGGATTCCTGTCCATGGAACTTCTGGAAATTGACACCGGCGACACCGCCTGGGTGCTCATCAGCGCGGCCCTCGTGCTCCTCATGACGCCCGCCCTCGCTTTCTTCTACGGCGGCATGGTTCGCGCCAAGTCCGTCCTCAACATGCTCATGATGTCGATCACCACGATGGGGATCGTCGGGGTCCTGTGGATCGCCGTCGGCTTCTCGATGGCCTTCGGTGAGGACATCGGCGGCGGCATCCTCGGCAACCCGTTTGAGTACATGTTCCTCAACGGGCTCATGTCCGCCGACGCCGTCGTCGGCACCATCCCGACGGCGGTGTTCGCGGGCTTCCAGGCCGCGTTCGCGATCATCGCCGTGGCCCTCATCTCCGGCGCCGTGGCCGACCGCATGAAGTTCTCCGCCTGGGCGGTCTTCGCGGCTGTGTGGGCGCTGGTGGTGTACTTCCCGGCGGCGCACTGGGTGTTCAGCTTCGACGACAGCGTCAGCGCCAACGGCGGCTTCATCGCCAACTCCATCCAGGCCATGGACTTCGCCGGAGGCACCGCCATCCACATCAACGCCGGCGCGGCCGCCCTCGCGCTGGCCCTGGTCCTCGGGCCCCGGCTGGGCTTCGGCACGGTACCCATGCGCCCCCACAACCTCACCCTGGTGATGCTGGGCGCCGGCCTCCTGTGGTTCGGCTGGTTCGGCTTCAACGCCGGCTCCGCGCTGGGCGCCGGCACCCTCGCGGGCGTCGCCTGGGTCAACACGCTGGGCGCGACGGCGGCCGCGATGCTCGCGTGGCTGCTCGTCGAACGCATCCGTGACGGCCACGCCACGTCCCTGGGCGCCGCCTCGGGCATCGTCGCCGGTCTGGTGGGCATCACGCCGGCTGCGGACTCGGTCAGCCCGCTGGGCGCGCTGATCATCGGGGCCCTCGCCGGCGCTGCCTGCGCCTGGGCCATCGGGCTCAAGACGAAGCTGGGTTACGACGACTCCCTCGACGTGGTGGGCGTCCACCTCGTCGGCGGCCTCGTCGGCACCCTGCTGATCGGGCTGTTGGCCGATCCGGCCTCGCCCGCCGAGACCGCCGGCCTGTTCTACGGCGGTGGCGTCGACCAGTTGTGGCGCCAGTTCCTCGGCGCCGCCGTGGTGCTCGTCTACTCGTTCGTGGTGACGTTCGTGATCGCCAAGGTGCTCGACAAGGTGATGGGGCTGCGCGTCCCGGAGTCCTCCGAGACCCACGGGATCGACACCGCCGTGCACGCGGAGACCGGCTACGACCTCAGCCACGTGGGCTACTCCACCTACGGCGTCCGCCAGACCCTGATCGTCCCCGCCCGAGAGGAAGCCCACTCATGAGGCTCGTCACCGCCATCGTCCAGCCCACCATGCTCACCGCCGTCCAGATCGCGCTCGCGCACCACGGCATCGCCGGCATGACCGTCACCGAATGCTCCGGCTACGCCCGCCAGAAGGGACACAAGGAGGTCTACCGGGGCGCGGAGTACACCATCGACTTCATCACCAAGGTCAAGATCGAGGTCCTCGTGGAGGACGCGGAGGTCGACGGCGTGCTGGGCGTGATCACGACGTCGGCGCGCACCGGCTCCGTAGGGGACGGGAAGGTATGGTCCACCCCGGTCGACGAGGTGGTCCGCATCCGCACGGGCGAGAAGGGCTCGGCGGCCGTCTGACCAGGGGTTCCCCTACCCTGGGGGCATGAGCCAGCAGCACCGGGGCGACCGCCCATCCATGTCGATGAAGCCCAGCCGGGTGACGGTCGCGCTGATCTGCGTCCAATTGCTGGCGCTGATGACCACAGTCCTCGCCGTCACCCACTACTCCGACGGGACCCCCGGCAGTCACCTGACTGCCGGGGTCCTGCTGTTGATCGGCGCGGCAGCGGTGGTGCTTCTCGGCTCCGTGTTCATTCCAGTGCGTCACGTGCTGGGCTGGTACCAGCGTCCCGGCCTGCTCATCGGCATCGTCGTGGGCGTGGTTGTCGCTCTGGTCGCGGCGGTGATCGCAGCGGTGCTGTGGACCACACCGCTGCTGTGGCTCTCCCGGCTGACCCTCGCGGTGCTGGCGATCGGGCTCGTGGCGATCGCCACGGTGGGGTTCGTCGTGGCAGGATGGCTGAGCATCCGTGGAGGTGACACGCAGCTCGGCAAGCACCAGTTGGAGTTCGCCGTCGTCGGCCTGTTCGTGATGCTGCTGCTTCCCTGGTTCATCTCCTGAGGCACTGGGCGTTCAGCCAGCGTGAAAGGGGAACTGCTCAAACAGCCTCGCGAAGCGTCGCGCTGCGGCGTCGGTGAGTTCCACGAACGGTTCGAACTGGAACGCGCGTTTCCCCGGGCGACCGGCCCGCGACCACGTCCCCACCACCTTTCCGCCGAGCACAGCCGATCGCTTGAACACCCCGTTGTTGCCCGGCACCAGTCGCTGGTGGTCCTCCGCGCTCATGGCGAACAGCCGGTCCCGGTAGCCCAGGATGAACTCGTCGAAGCCGGGTAGCAGCAGCGGCGCCGCCGTCGCCCGGCGCAGGGCCCTCACTTCATCCAGCAGGCCGGTGCGCCAGTAGCTGGCTTCATCCGCGTCGTCGGTCTCGAACTCACCCTCGACCAGCGTCAGCCCCCTGCGGATTTGAGCCAGGGTGAGCTTGGTCCACCAGGCGAAGTCCCGCACTGTCGCCGGCCCGTGGGTGGTGAAGTAGCGGCGCATCAGCTCCGCGGTGGCAGCGTCGAGGTCTCCGTTGAAGCGGGCCTCGAGGCCCGAGTCGGCAGGCAGCCACTGCGCGGCCAGCGCCACGTCCTGGTCCGTCCCGTTCCACGGGCCGTAACACACGGTGCCCTCCGCGATGAGGTTGAACAGCAGGTGGTAGCCCCGGCCCTCAGCCGTACTGATGCCGCCCGCCTCCCATCCTCCGAACAGTTCCGAGCGGGGCCGAGGCGCGCCGTCGAGGAGGGCGAGCGTGAGATCGCGCGCCCGGTCGAGGATCCCCTCGTGCAGTTCGCGACGCCGCGACATCGCGGCACGGATCGTGGGCTTGGCGCACAGTTGCGTGATCCACAGCGCATCAGCGGCAGGCATGAGGAACACGGTGCCCCGCATGGGGTAGCCGCGCACGACGGTGCCGTTGTCCAGGGCGGCGAGCACGTCGTCGACGCAGTTCGACGGCGTACGCAGCGCCACTGATGCCAGCACGCCCGGCAGGTCCTGGCCCTGCATCGCGGCGAACGCGGTGATCGCGTCCGTGGGCGTCGGGTAGGGGCGGGTGATGAGCCCCTGGGCGACGAGCCGGGTTCTGCCGAGCGTGGGTGCCATGCACCCCAGTATGGCCGCGGTCAGGCCAGGTTGCGCGCCACCACGGCAGCGACCTCGCGGCCGCTGCGCACTGCGCCCTCCATGTAGCCGTTGAAACGGGTGGCGTACTCGGAGCCGGCCCAGTGCAGGACGCCATCGGGTTCGGCGAGGACGGGGCCGTTGGTGGTCCACACACCCGGTGCGAAGTGCGCGCCGTGGCAGCCTCCGGTGAACTTCTCCGCGGCCCAGTCGCGCTCGATGTAGGCAGCGGGCTTGGAACCGGCCTGCCCGAAGCTGCGCACCACGGAATCGACGAAGGCGCGCTCGCGCAGCGTCACGGAGCGACGCGACAGCGAATCCGCGTCCGCGCCCTCGAAGAAGCCCATCAGGTGGCCCTTCGCCGCGCCCTGAGCGGTGGCGTCGAAGGTCACCCGCACGGCGCCTTCATCTGCCGACGACTGACCGCTGAGGCCCAGTTCGCGCCAGAAGGGCGCATCGTAGATGAGGAAGGCCTTGATGACGTTGCCGGGAGCCACCTTGTCTGCAGCCTCGGCGCGCCACTCGGGCAACGCCGGCTCGTGCTCCAGCGACATCGCGAGGCGGGGCGGGAGCGTGGAGATGACCTGCTTGGCCTCGATGACCTCACCGTCGGCGAGGGTCAGCCGAGCGGAGGTATCGGTGTGCTCCACCTTGACCACCTCGGCGCCAAGGCGCACCGCGTCTCCCAGCTTCGCGGCGAGGGCGTCGGTGACCGCGGCCATGCCGCCGTCGACGCGCTTCTGGTGCAGGCCGCCGTTGCTGGCGAGCATGGTCTCCAGATCCGGGCCGGAGTTGACCTGGTGCAGGCCCTCCAGGAGGGTGCAGTCCTTCGGCATGGGGCCGAACGCGGCGCTGTACACCTCCGAGAAACGGCGCTGCGCGCCCTGCGTGCGGAGGTTGGTGGTGATCCAGCGGCGCAGATCCTGGTTCAGCCACGCGTCGTTGGCCTTGCGCCAGGCCGTGTCCGTGCGGAAGCGCTCGGCGAGCCGGCGCAGGCGCAGCAGCCCCTGGCCCAGATCTGAGACCTCGAACGGTGTGAGCGCCGGCTCGTCCTCGGACGACGGCACGGAGAGAGCCTGGCCGCGGAGGCGGACGATGAGGTTGCCCTCGGCGGGCAGGCCGATGGTCTCGAGGCCCAGGTCGTCGATGATTTCGAGGAGGGAATCGAAGCCGGGGCCGATCCACTGGCCGCCGAGCTCGACGTAGCTTCCGTCGTTGAGGGTCTTATTCTCAACCCGGCCGCCGACGCGGTCCCTGGCCTCGAGCACGGTGACGCTCAACCCTCGGTCAACAAGATGCTGTGCGGCCACCAGCCCAGCCAGGCCGGCACCGATGATGGCGCAGTCGAACACGAGTTTCCTCCTCTACCGGACGTCCAGAGTCTGCTCCCTGAACGCAATGCCAAGACTACAAGGCGCCCGGCCGAGGCTGAGGGCGGGTAGGCAACAAGCAGGCCCCCGGTCCATGACCGGGGGCCTGAAGTGGAGCCGCCCACGGGAATCGAACCCGTGACCTACGCTTTACGAGAGCGTCGCTCTACCGACTGAGCTAGGGCGGCAGCAGACGGAACTATACAGAACCGACGGCGGGTTTCGCCAACTGGCCGGTCCCTACGTGCAGCGGGTGCCCTCATCGGGGACCTCGCCGTCGTAGAGGAACTTGTCGACGGCCTCGGCGATGCAGGAGTTGTCACCGGTGACGGCGCCGTGGCCGGCGCCCTCGAGGGTGAGCAGCGTGCCGGATTCGAGCTGCTCCGCCATGGAGACTGCCTGCTCGTACGGCGTGGCCGAATCCCCCGTCGTGCCGACCACCAGGATGGGCGGGGCATCAGGCGCGGTGATCTCCAACTGGGGCGCCGAGTCTGCCGTCCAGAACTCGCAGGTGAAGGAGGTGCCCATGTTGGGCGCCATGACGGGGGCCTTGGGGAAGGTCTCGCGCCAGGCGGGCAGCACCGCGTCGGCGCCCTGGTCCACGCCGTCGACGCAGCCCATCGCGGGGAACGCATAGAGGGGTGTGTCGTAACTGTTGGGGGTGCGGCCGTTGTACAGGTCGGCCAGCATCAGCAGGGCCTGTCCGTCCCCCGCGATCGCCTCGCCCAGGTACTGGGCCAGCGTGCGGTAGGCCTGGTCGTCCTCGTACAGCAGAACGGCGATGCCGAGCGCGGCCAGCGACTGGGTCAGTTCCCGGTCCCCCACCTGGAGGGGCTGCTCGTCGAGGCGGGTGAGCATGCCGTCGATGTCCGAGCGGATCTCGTCGGCGTCATCGCCGAGGTCGCACAGATCGGAGCCGGCGCACCAGTCAATGAAGTTGTTCAGCGCCAACTCGAAGCCCGCCACCTGCGGGGTGGGCTCGCGGTCGGTGATCTCGACGGCGGCGTCGAGCACCAGCCGCCCAGTGGTGTCCGGGAACAGCTGGGCGTACATCACGCCCAGGTAGGTGCCGTAGGACACGCCCACGTAGTTGAGCTTGTCTGCGCCGACGAGGTGCCGGATGAGGTCGAGGTCGCGCACCACGTCGATGGTGGTGAGGTGATCCAGGAGCTTGCCGGAGCCGTCGCGGCACTGTTGCGCGAACCGCTTGGAGCCCTCCATCAGCGCCTGTTCCTCGGCGGCGTCGTCCGGGCTGCCGTCGAGTGCGAGCATCTCCTCGCTCTCCTCGAACGTGCCGCACACCACATGGGTGGACTGGCCGGTGCCTCGCGGGTCGAAGCCGTAGGTGTCGTAGTTCTGCCAGCGGCCCGCCAGGCTCACGGCCATGCTCTGGCCACCGAACCCGGGGCCTCCGGGGTTGACGAACAGCGCGCCACGCGACGAATCGCCGCCCGGAACCCGGTTGATGGCGATCTCGATGGCCTCGCCCTCGGGGTTGTCCCAGTCGAGCGGCACCAGCACGGTGGCGCACTGCGGACGGCCGCCCTCGGTGCATTCGGACCATTCCACGCTCTGCGTGGCGTACTTCTCGTAGCTCCCCAGGCTTTCTTCGAACTCGACGCTCGGTTCGCCCTGCGGCTCGTAGGAGAGCTGCCGGTCCGCGTTGGCGTTGCTGACCGGCGCCATCGTCGGGTGCTCTGCCACCGGGGTCGACGGCACGCCCGGCATGCGCTCCCCGCTGGGCACCGGTGAAGGCGTCTCCGTGCCCGTGCGCGTGGGAGAGGCAGGCTGGTCACGGTTGCGCCCGCCCACCATGCCCCCGATGAACAGCGAGCCGATGAGGGCCAGCGCAATCATCGCCAGGATCATCTGGGTGACCTTGACCGACCTACTCATCAACTGCCTTTCCTGCCACACGGGCCTTGCGTGCGCGCGATGTCGAACATACCGATTCGAGCGGGCAGCGCACGATCTCTCCGCCCGCCTGACGCACGGTGACCGAGTCGGACGGCACGTTGTGGCCGACGACGACGCCCTCGCCGTCGTCGATCTCCACCCTGTCGCCGATCGACGGGGCCCTCTGCACGAAGTCGACATACAGCGGGTGCTCGTACTTGAGGCAGCACATCAACCGCCCGCAGGCACCCGAAATCTGCAGGGGGTTGGGCGGCAGGCCCTGCACGCGCGCGAGGCGCATGGAGACCGGCTCGAAGTCCTTGAGGAAAGTGGAGCAACACAACTCGCGGCCACAGTGGCCGATGCCGCCCTGCAGCCGGGCCGCGTCGCGGGCCCCCACCTGCCGCAGGTCGATGCGCGCGCCCAGGGCGCGGGCGAGGTCTCCCAGTAGCTGCCGGAAGTCCACGCGGTGAGGCGCGGTGTAGTAGATGGCGATCAGCCGGTCGTAGTCGGCCGACCGGTCGAGGTAGTCGACGGCCACCACCTTCATGGGCAGCCCGCGCCTGGCGATGATCTCCTTCGCCGCGACGGTGGCATCCGCACGCACCTGCCGGTTGGCCTCGTCGCGGGCGAGGTCTGCAGCAGACGCTGGCCCCAGACATACGGGCAGGTCGCCGTCCGCCAGTTCGGCCTCCTCCGGCGCCCACACGCACTGGGCCACCTCGGCGCCGTCAGCCGTCGGGTAGAGGACCCAGTCGCCGACCTTGTAGTCGCGGCCTCCTGAGTCGAGGTAGTGCAGCTGGCCGTGGCGCTCGAAGGCCACCGCCATCACCCGTGTCATGCGCCCAGCCTAACCAGTCGCTCAACGCAGCCGGATTCAGCACGGCCGAGCACAGCTGATGTGGATCGGGCGTTGCAGAAGACGGTCATCCCAACCAGGCACCGAGCAGCACCACAGAGTGACCGCCTTCTGCATGGGCGGCGAAGGCCCCCATCAGTGACAGCGGAAACCACCTGTACATCAGGTGACAGACACGCTTCAGGGCTTCGACACCGCTCGTGGAACTCGCGGGCTCAAGCAGCGACGGGCGGCGCTCAGGGAATGAGAATCCCCGCGGGGCTCGGCCTCGCGGGGATTCTTCTCAACAGGGTGGCGTCAGTTGCGCTTCGCCTCGCGGGCCTCTTCGCGGCTGCGGTAGATCGCGCCGTCGATACCGAAGCGGCCGCCGCCGAGCGACAGGAACAGGATGCCGATGCCGGTCATCAGGAGGTCCTTATCGCCGAGGAAGCCCTCCATACCGTCGACGAACGGGCTGAAGCTGCCCCAACGGATCAGGGCGAGCGCCGCGATCCCGAGGGCGGCCAGCACCAGGCCGACGATGCGCACGCCGAGCCCGATGACGAGCATCACCGCCATCGCGGCCAGCGTGAACCCGAGGATCCACGCCACCAGGCGGGGCTCGGGGATCAGCGGCTGGCGCGTCAGGAATTCAGCGGTCGCGTCGATGCTGTAGAGCACCTGGTAGGCCAGGATACCGAGGATCGCCGCGGTGATCAGGCGCAGCACGAACAGCCCGAAGCTCCCGAACCGGCCGACGCCCTTGGCGCGGGGGCGCAGTTCGCGCTCCGCGTTGGCGTCCGAGGTCTGGACCCGGCCGAGGCGACGGTCGCGCTCCTCCTTCTCAGCGCGCAGGGCGGCGGCACGGGCCTCCTCCTCAGCGGCTTCGTCCTCAACGGTTCGGCGGGTGTCGAGCACCTGCGTCTCGTCGCCATCGGTGCGGTACAGCCCGGCCATGCCGACAGGTGCGGCAAGCCCGGCGGAGCCTGCGCCGCCGGCAGCGGCCAGTGGCGCCGCGGCCACTGCCGTGGCTTCGGGATCAGTGGAGGGCGATCGCCCGATGACGACCTCCTCCGGGTCGCGCTCCGCCGTGGCGTCGGTCACGCGGGTCTCCTCGAGCGCATCAGGGTCGACCTGGGTTGCGCCGCCCTCGTCCAGCACTGCCTCATCATCAACCGGGGCCACCACCGGCTCATCGGCGGCCGGGTCTCCTTCGATGACCTCATCGCTGCGCGCCTCACCTACGGGGTCAGCCACCGGCACGACGACGGGGTCCTCGTCGACGAGTTCTTCATCTCGACGGTCCCCGACGAGGGGCTCATCGCGGGGAGCCTCATCGACCACAGGCTCGTCGTCGCGGAGATCCGCGCCCAGATCCTCGTCACGGGGCGTGTCGTCGATCACCGGCTCATCGGCGTGGTGCTGCTCGGTGCGCTCAGCCTCGATTCCTTCGGAGACCTCGCGGGCGACGTCGTCGTCCGCGGCATCCACCGGGCGATCGTCGGCGAACACGGTTTCTTCGGCCCGGCCCTCCCGCACCTCGGTGACGCCATCGTCGGCCGCGACCTCTTCCGGGGTCTCCCCCAGCTCGACGGTGGGGGCGGGCTCGTCCTCCCCCGCCACGTCGCGCGGCTCGGGCGCGGTGGTCAGGTTGGCATGATCCGTGACCTGCTCTTCAGCTGGGAGCACCGGCTCGTCGCGGGGCTCGGCCGGGGCCGGGGGTGCCGGCACGGGCACAGCCTGCTCCGCCGAGTAGTCGTCCCATTCTGCGGGCTCAACGGGTACGCCGTAGTCATCGGTCTCTTCCGTCCACTCCGCATCGTCGCGCGGGGTGCCTTCCTGGACCCACTCATTGTTGGACATCGGCTGGTTCCTATCCCTGGGCAGTCTTCCAGGCAATCTTCGCACCGAGACCCACTGTGATGAGGGGGGACACGCCGTTGCTAGGTACGTGGAGCCAGAGACAGGCTGATGAGCATCGACTCCAGCGCCAACAGCGGGGCGACGTTGCCTTCGAGCGCCGTGCGGGCCTCCAGGATGGCGTCGAGCGCGCGCACCGTCTGCTCCGGTGTCGACCGCTTGGCGACCGGTTCGATCTCGTCTGCCAGATCCGCGTTGACCAGCGGCACCTCGGGTGCGGTCTGCACGGCGAGCACGTCACGGTAGTAGCCGGTCAGTTCCGTGAGGACCCTGTCGAGCGAATCGCGCTGCATGCGCTTGGCGCGCATCTTCTGCTGGTCTTCCAGATCCCGGATCGCGGCCTGGGCGTTGCGCGGCTTGGCCGTGCCGCGTCCGCCGATCCCCAAGGCCTCCTGCAGCGCCGCCAACTCCTTGGCGTCGAGCGCCGTGGTGGTTTGCTCCGTTTCCTCCTTCGCCGCCGCCACGAGGTTCTCCGCCGCGGTGAGGCACGCGCTCACTGAGGTGAGCTTGGCGGGCAGGGTGAGGATCTCGTGGCGCCTGATGCGGGCGTCCTCTGAGCGGGCGAGCATGCGGGCGCGGCCGACGTGGCCCTGCGCCGCGCGGGCCGAATGGGCCGCCAGGGCCGGGGAGACGCCGTCGCGTTCGATGAGCAACTGGGTGACCGCCTCGTCCGACGGGGTGGCCAGCTTGATGACGCGGCACCGTGAGCGGATGGTGACGATCACGTCATCAGCATTGGGCGCGCACAGCAGCCACACGGTGCGCGGGGCCGGCTCCTCGAGGCCCTTGAGGAGGGCATCTGCACCGCGCTCCGTGACCCGGTCCGCGTCTTCGACCACGACGATCTGGTGGCGCTGCTTGACCGGCGCCATGTTGGCGCGACCCACGAGGGCGCGCACCTCGTCGACCCCGATGGACAGCTGCTCGGTGCGCAGCAGGGTGACATCTGGGTGGGCGCCGGAGAGGGTGGTGCGGCACTCCTCGCATTCACCGCAGCCCCCGCGCGGGCACTGCAGCGCGGCGGCGAAGGCCTTGGCGGCGTTCGACCTGCCGGAGCCGGGCGGGCCGACGAACAACCAGGCGTGCGTCATGGCGTGGCTGCGCCCCTCGACGGCCCGGCGCAGCGTGCCCACCGCCCGCTCCTGACCGATCAATTCCGAGAACACATCACCCATGCGGTCATCCTAGAGAAGGGGTGCGACACGGGCCGCGATCTGGGCGGCCATCCCGTCGCGGCCGGAGAACGCCTTCATCACGAAGTACTCCTCGGGGCGCTGCGCGGCCAGGTCGAGGAAGTGCTGGCGCACGCGTCGATGGAAGCCCAGCCCGGCGCTCTCCAGCCTGTCCTTGTTCTGCTTGACGGAGACCGCCTCATCGGGGTCGGCGTCAAGCAGGATGGTCAGATCGGGCCGGAGCCCGCCGACGGCCCACCAGGCGATGTCGCCCACCTCGGCGAGCGCCAGGTTACGGCCCGCACCCTGGTAGGCGATCATCGAATCGACATAACGGTCACAGACCACCACCTCGCCCCGCTCGAGCGCCGGACGGATCACCTCGTAGACGTGTTGCGCCTTGTCAGCGGCATACATGAGCGCCTCAGCGCGGTGATCGACGTCCCCTGAGGCAGGGTCCAGCACCAGGTGCCGCAGCGTGGCACCCAACGAGGTACCCCCGGGTTGGCGCGTGACCAGGTGCGCCCGCCCCTTTTCCGCGAGCCACCTCTGCAGCCGCTTCACCTGTGTCGACTTGCCGGTGCGGTCGCCGCCCTCGAACACGATGAACAGCCCGCTCATGCCCTCTGCTTCCGCGCGTACTTGTCCTGCTTCTTCTTCGCCTTGGCGATCAGCTTGCGTGCCTCGGCGGCGCGGCCGGGCCACTGATGGACGAAGCTGTGGCGGCGGAAGACCGTCTCGCTCCTGGCGCGCTCGTAGTCGAGGCCCAACTGGTACGCCTGCGTGGGAGAGAGCCCGTCCAGATCGGGTGCGCCCGGATGAGTGCCGTGCGAAGCGTGCCGTAGCTCGTCGAGCACGTCGTCGAGCTTGCGCAGCAACTTGCCCATCACCTTCGGCATGAGGGGCGCCAGCACGGAGGCCGCCACCTCGAGTTGCTGGGCGGCCATCAGCGCGGCCTGCCACGCCTCGTCCGCCCCGGTGACGCTGAGGCTGCGGCAGCGGTCGGCCAGGATGACGGTGCCCTGCTCGGCCCGCTCGAACAGCACCTGCGCCGCCGGCCACTGAGACAGGTCGCCCAGGCGCGGGGCCCGGGCGCCGACGATGAGGGCGTCGATGACGTCCATGGTGGGCTGTTCGATGTCGTGGGAGGTTTCGAACGGCAGCCCCCTGAGCAGGTGCTCGACGCTGCTGCGCCATCCCGGTTCCAGCACCGGGGCCAGCCCGCGCAGGTCGCGGCCGAAGGCCCACAGCCGGTCGTTGAGGAGGCCTACGTCCTCGGTGTCTCCGGTGCGGCGGTCGAGATCGGCGCGCACGATGTCGCCGAGGTGCCGGGCGAACAGCGTGGCGACAAACTCCTCCAGCGTCGCGTCGCGGCGCAGCGGCCGCGCAACGGGGAAGCTCGTCAGCCCGGTGGCGGGGGACCCGATCCGCTGCTGGATGGTGGGGAAGCGCTCCACCACCGTCGCCTGCACCGCCTGCGCGGCGCTGAGCAGGAACTCGCGCTGCTGGCCGGTGAGGTGATCTGTGGGTTCCACCGTGACCTCGCGGTGCCGGCTGACGACAGCACGGTCGCGGTGCACCTCCACCTTCTCGTCGCGGACGATCGCGGCGGTCTCGCCCCCGTCGGTGCGCAGCGCCCACTCGTCGCGCGTCGAGGTGAGGATGGCGATGGGGCTGAGCGCCGCGCCGCGGACGAACGGGCCCAGGAGGCGGGCGAAATCCCGGGGAAGGTCCCCGTTGCCGGCCATCTGCTCCACCCGCTCTGCGGGGAGGTGCGGTTCCCACCCCGGCGCCGACAGGTACCACTCTCCCCCACCCCGGATGACACGGTGGGCGACGACCACCCCGGCGCGCAGCAGCCTGCCGTCGGGGGCGTCGAGGATGCTGACCGCCATCTCGTAGCTGGCCCCGGGGCGATGGAGGAGGCGCGGCAGCCCCACCGCCGCCGAGGTGAGCTTCGGCTGCTCCGAGGTGTAGGGCACCTCGAACCTCAGCGCACCCGTGGGCTTGCCCTTCTTAGCCATGCCAGCAGCCTAACGCCCTTCGACACCCCGAACCCTTGGAGATTTCGACGCGACCGCGCACCCTCGCTGCTGGGGCGGAGGACGGCTCAACCAGCGTCATTTCTTGCGGGCCGCTGTCTTCCGGGTCGTGGTCTTGCGGGCCGGCTTCTTGGCCGGCCCCTTGGCACGCTTCTCGGCCAGCAGCTCGAACGCCCGCTCCGGGGTCATCGATTCGGGCGTCTCTCCGGACGGGATCGTCCGGTTGGTCTCGCCGTCGGTGACATAGGGGCCGAAGCGGCCGGTCTTGACGACGACGGGCTTGCCCGTGTTGGGATCCGCGCCGAGCTCCTTGAGCGGCGGTGCGGCGGCGGCGCGGCCGCGGGTCTTCGGCTGCGCGTAGATCGCCAAGGCCTCGTCGAGCGTGATGTCGAAGATCTGATCCTCGGAGGTCAGCGACCGCGAATCCGTGCCGCGCTTGAGGTACGGTCCGTAGCGGCCGTTCTGCGCGGTGATCTCGTTGCCCTCATCGTCCTTCCCGACGACGCGGGGCAGGCTGAGCAGCTTCAACGCGGTGGGCAGATCCACCGAATCCAGCGACATCGACGTGAACAGCGAGCCGGTGCGCGGCTTGGCGGACTTCGGGGCATCCTCGGGAAGCACCTCGGTGACATACGGGCCGTAGCGTCCGTTCTTCGCGACGATCATGCGACCGGTCTCCGCGTCGACGCCCAGCTCGTGCTCCTCATCGAGGGGCTTGCTGAGCAGCTCCTCGGCGACGGCGACGGTCAGCTCGTCGGGCGCGAGCTCCTCCGGCACGTTGGCGCGGCGCCCATCGGCGGCCTCCACGTAAGTGCCGTAGCGACCGACGCGCACGTCGATGCCGGAATCCTTCAACGGGAAGGTGGACAGCGCTCGGGCGTCGATGTCGCCCAGCTCTGTGACGAGGGTCTCGAGCCCGTGGTGGGTGTCGCCCTCGGGACCGCGGTAGAAATCGGTGAGCACCTTGAGCCGCTTGGCCTTGCCTGCGGCAATCTCGTCGAGCTGATCCTCCAGCTCCGCGGTGAACGCGTAGTCCACCAACTCGGTGAAGTGCTCCTCGAGCAGACGCGTCACGGCGAACGCGAGCCAGGTGGGCACCAGGGCTGAGCCCTTCTTGAACACGTAGTCGCGGGCGGTGATGGTGCGGATGATGGAGGCGTAGGTGGACGGGCGGCCGATCTCGAGCTCCTCCAGCTTCGCCACCAGGGACGGCTCGGTGTAGCGCGCCGGCGGGCGGGTCTCGTGGCCGGCGGGCTCCGCCTTCGCCACGGACAACTCCTGCCCCTCTGTGAGCACGGGCAGCCGCGACTGCGCGTCGTCGGAGGCCGACTCGTCGTCGGTGCCCTGCACGTAGGCCTTCAGGAAGCCGGGGAACGTGATGGTGCGCCCGGAGGCGACCAGGCCGGCCGTGCTGACCTCGGCGTCGCCGATGGCGGTCGCGCTCAGGCGCGCGTCGATCTTGATGGAGACCGATTCTCCGCGGGCATCGGCCATCTGCGAGGCCAGGGTGCGTCGCCAGATGAGCTGGTACAGGCGGTAGGGGTCGCCGACGAGGCCGGTGTCATCCGGGTGGCGGAAGGAGTCGCCTGCGGGGCGGATGGCCTCGTGTGCCTCCTGCGCGTTCTTGACCTTGGAGGCGTAGACGCGGGGCTTGTCCGGCAGGAACCGCTCGCCGAACAGCACGCGCACAGCCTTGCGGGCCGCGTTGATCGCCTCGCCCGACAGCGAGACCGAATCGGTTCGCATGTAGGTGATGAAGCCCTTCTCGTAGAGTTCCTGAGCCACCGACATCGCCCGCTGCGAGGAGAAGCCCAGCTTGCGGCCGGCCTCCTGTTGCAGCGTGGTGGTGCGGAACGGCTCGTACGGGCGGCGCGTGTACGGCTTGGAGTCGACGGAGGCGACGGCGAGGCTGCCGGCCTTGAGCGCCTCGGCGAGGGCCTTGGCGGAGGCTTCATCAAGGACGACGGCGTTGCCGGCGGTGAGTTCACCGTCGGCGTTGAAGTCGCGGCCCTGAGCGACCTTCGCGTCGCCCACCTCGGTGAGGCGCGCCGGGAAGTCGCGGGGATCGACGTCTGCGCCGCCGTCGAGGGTGATGTCGAGGTCCCAGTACGCGGCGGGGGTGAAGGCGATGCGTTCGCGTTCGCGGTCCACCACGAGGCGGGTCGCGACGGACTGCACGCGGCCGGCCGAGAGCCTCGGCATGACCTTCTTCCACAACACCGGGGAGACCTCGTAGCCGTAGAGGCGGTCGAGGATGCGGCGGGTCTCCTGCGCATCGACGAGCGCGACGTCGAGGTCGCGGGGGTTGTCCACGGCGTCCTGGATGGCGGCCTGGGTGATCTCGTGGAAGACCATCCGCTTGACCGGGACCTTCGGCTTGAGCTCCTCCATGAGGTGCCACGCGATGGCCTCGCCCTCGCGATCACCATCCGTTGCGAGGAGGAGTTCGTCGACGTCCTTCAGCTTGGCCTTGAGGTCACGGATGGTGGCCTTCTTGTCCGGCGAGACGACGTAGATGGCGCTGAAGTCGTCGTCGACGTTGACGCCGGTGCGTGCCCACGGCTGCCCCTTGTACTTGGCGGGGACCTCAGAGGCCTTGGTGGGAAGATCGCGCACGTGCCCGCGGCTCGATTCCACGATGTAGTCGCGGCCGAGGTAGCCGGCGATCTTGGTCGCCTTGGTCGGCGACTCGACAATCACGAGACGCTTGGTCATGCAGATCTGTCCTTGGTTGTTGGGGGAAACTCGTGACGAACAATAGCTTGCGCTGTCAAGATGTCAGGCTTCTAGGCATCCTTGCGCCTGCCACGGAGGTCCCATTCAACCTCGCGGCCGGTGCGGGGATCGACGATGCGATCAGCCTCTGACAGGCGCGTGAACCAGGCCCACCAGGCGGCGAGCAGCACCACGCCCAGCGCGATGGCCGCCCAGGGCGGAAGACCGAATGCCGCCCCTCCTCGCCCGGCGAGCGCAAGGATGCCGCTGATCAGGAACCAGGTGGCGATGAGCGTGTAGAAGAAGCCGCCCACCGCCAGCAGCAGCTTGCCGCGGAACAGGCGGACCAATAGGTTGCGGCTCTGGTCCACGTCGGCGAGGCCGGCGCGTTCACGGGCGTAGTCCTTGACCGGGCCGAACGCGACCACGGGGTCCTCCCCCGTCTCCGCGACGTGGGCCTCCACCTCGGCGAGGATCTCCCCGATCCGCGTGCCGGGCACATCCAGCAGCCGCAGTTCGAGGGCCAGGTCATCTGTGTAGCTGGTGCTGGTCATGAGCGCTCCTTGAGGAGGGTGGTGAGGTTGTGGGAGAAGGCGCGCCAGGTGGCCACGCGACCGCTGAGCTCGGCTTCGCCGTCGGCGGTGAGGCGGTAGTACTTGCGGCCGGGGCCGGAGTCGCCGGCCCGCCACTGGGCCTCCACAAGACCGGCCTCTTCGAGGCGGCCGAGGATGGGATAGAGCGTGCCGCCTTTGACGGCCCCGAATCCGTGGGCCTCGAGCCGGCTGGTGATCTCGTAGCCGTAGGTCTCGCCCTCGGCGATGATCGCGAACACCGCGAGCTCGAGGAATCCCTTGAGCCAAGAGGTCGGCCAGGCATCTGTCGTCATGACTAGATCGTAAACCTATCTAGTCAGCAATGCAATCTATTCAGCAAGCCAATCTAGCGAGCGCTTCCCTGGAGGACGAGCATCTGGTCGAGGAGGGCCTGGCGGATCTCGGGGAGGAGCGCGCCGGCGAGCTCGGTGACGTCGAGGTCCAGCACCTGGCCGACGGCGGCGATCACCTGCCCGACGGTGAGGTCGCCGTCGAGGGCCCCGAGCGTTGCCGCGAGGGCGGTGTCGGCCTTGATGGCGCGCAGGAGACCGACGCGCTGACGGAACACGACGTGCTCCGGGTCCTCGGCTCCGGGACGACCGATGGTTTCCTGCTCCACGTCCACGAGTCGCGGGCGGCTGGCCAGCAGCTCACCGGTGGGCAGCTGGAAGGCGTCGACGGCGGCGCGGTGCCGGGCGAACACGTCACCCACGGGCTGCGCCACGGCGTGCGGCCAGCTCTCGAACCGGAGGTGGCGTTCTGCGCGCTCAGCGCGGGTGATCAGCACCCAGCCCATGCCGATGCTGCGGATGCCCAGGGAATCGAAGTAGGCCAGCCACTCGTCGTAGGCGGCGCGCCAGCCGTCCGTGCCGGCGAGCCCCGCATCGGTGAGCCACATCTCGATGTAGCTGAACACGTCGAGGCGTTCGCGCTCGATGACCCAGGCGTCGCAGCCCTCCGGCACCCATTCGGCCAGTCGCTCCTCCCACGGCTGGTCCGTCACAGCCCAGTTGGTCAACAACTGCAGCGACCCGCCGGGGTTGAGGTGGTCTGCCGCGCCTCGCACGAGCGCCTCGACGAGGGAGTCGCCCTCGAAGTTCGCCTCGCGGTAGGTGAGGGTCGCGGCTTCGTCGCTGGGCGGGCTCATCACGAAGGGAGGGTTCGACACGATGAGGTCCAAGCGCTCCCCCGCCACGGGCTCGTACAGGGAACCCTTGCGGTAGTCGACGTCCACCCCACCCAGGGCTGCGGTGACGCGTGCCAGCTCCAGGGCGCGTTCGTTGACGTCGGTGGCGACGACGCGCTCGGCGTGCCGCGACAGGTGCAGCGACTGCACGCCGCAGCCGGTGCCCAGATCCAGCGCGGAACCCACCGGCTCCCGCATGGTGAGCTGCGCCAGCGTCGTCGACGCCGGGGACACGCCCAACACGTAATCGGGCCGGATGGGCTGCATCTGGTGGTCGAGCCCCGGCGTGGGATCAGCCACCACCCAGCCTGAGGCGCCGTCATCCGGCGATCCGTAGGGCCGGACGTCGACGACGGCCCGCACTGCGTCGCCTCCGACGGCGACGAAGCCGGCGCGTACCAACTGCTCCAGGTCCAGCGCGTTGGCCACGACCTCGCGGGGCACCTGTTGCTGCAGGATGAAAAGTCTGATGAGCGCGGCCTGTGGATCTGTCGCATCGCCGAGGGCAACGTCTGCCGGCACGGTGCAGTTGCGCCCAAGGCCGGCTTGACCGTCGTCGCCGATGCGCTCCACCACGCCATCGGAGGTGTAATCGGCCGCGACAAGGCGCTCGCGGAGCGCTGCTGCATCGAGAGGCATGCTGGCCATCCTATTGACCTTGGAACCTGAGACCATGGGTGAATGAAGATGCGTAAGCACGTGATCATCGCGGCGCTGGGTGGCGAATCCGGCAACGAGGGGATGCCCACCACCATGTGGGTGGACGACCAGTTCCGGGTGATCAAGCAGGAGGTCGCCGTGGGCGAGATCGTCACCACCACGGAGTACTCGGATTTCGACCAGCCGGTCGACATCCCGGACGTTTCCTGACCACAGCCCCGAACACAGCGCAAGACCCCGCCCACCGGTTGCCGGTGGGCGGGGTCTTGCACATGTCACTGTACGGAGTCGGTGGCTCCCTGCCAGAGGTTCACACCGTCGACGCCGCCGTGCTCGTCGATGGCGGCCAGTTCCTCCGCGGTGAATTCGAGGTTTCCCAAAGCGTCGAGGTTGTCGTCGAGTTGGCGCACCGACGATGCGCCGAGCAGCGCGGAGGTGACCGACGCCTCCCCCTGGTCGCGCAACACCCAGGCGATCGCCATCTGTGCCAACGACTGCCCACGCTTGCCTGCGATGTCGTTGAGTGCGCGCAGGTGGTTGACGTTCTCGTCGCTCAGGAGATCTGCGTCCAGTGACTTGCCCGCGGCGGCACGCGAGTCTTCAGGGATGCCGTCGAGGTAACGGTCGGTGAGCATCCCCTGGGCCAGCGGCGAGAACGCGATGACGCCCATGCCGTGGTCTGCCGTGGCCTGCAACAGGCTGGGGCTGCCATCCTCCACCCAGCGGTTGAGGATGGAGTACGACGGCTGGTGGATGACCAGCGGGGTTCTGAGGCTGCGGGCGATCTCCTGCGCCTTCGCCGTCAACTGGGCGGAGTAGGACGAAATGCCGGCGTACAGCGCGCGCCCCGAGCGCACGATGAAGTCGAGGGCCTGCATCGTCTCCTCGACGGGCGTGTCCGGATCCGGGCGGTGGTGGTAGAAGATGTCGACGTAGTCGAGACCCATCCTTTTCAGCGAGTCGTCGCACGAGGCGACGAGGTACTTGCGCGAGCCGCCGAAGCCGTAGGGACCGGGCCACATGTCCCAGCCCGCCTTCGAGGAGATGATCAACTCACCGCGGTAGGGCTTGAAGTCCTCCGCGAAGATCCGCCCGAAGTTGGTCTCGGCGGAGCCGTAGGGCGGGCCGTAGTTGTTGGCCAGGTCGAAGTGCGTCACCCCCCGGTCGAAGGCCCGCCGCAGGATGTCGCGCTGCGTCTGGAGGGGCTTGTCGTCACCGAAGTTGTGCCACAGGCCCAGCGAGATCGCGGGGAGCTTCAGGCCCGAGGTGCCGAGCCGCCGATAGGGCATGGACTCATAACGGTCTTCCGATGCAACATAAGTCATGGGTCAAGCCTATTGCGCTCCTGTACCCGCCGTCGCCATCCGTTGGAAGGTGGCCGGCGCGCCTGGCAGGTTCGGCTCCAAGGGCGCTTCCACGGTGACCTCGACGACCACGTGACGGCCGGCGCCTCGCACGTCGCAGGCTGCCACTGCCACGCCGTTGCGGCGAGCCGTATCGCTCGCGGCGGCGCAGGGATCTGCATCCTGCGCGGAGGCAGACGCTGCAGCGAGGGCGGCCAGTTCCGCCGCCTGCTCGGCATGGCGGGCGGCCGAGAACCAGGCGATGAACACCCCGGCCACGCTGAAGACGACCAGTAGGGCCAGGCTCATGCCGGTGGTGACGAGCACCCCCACGGCGCCCCGTTCGTCGCGGCGGTTCACGGTCCCTCCCCCGGCTCGTAAGCCGCCCACGCCTTGGCGGACAGTTCGACCGGCCCCAGGAACAGCACCGGCACGGCCATGGTGACCTCCGCTGCCACCCCTGAGGGCTGCCTGTCGATGTCGATGCGAGCACCGTCGGGCACCCGTTCCCTGGCGTCCTGCAGTGCGGCCTCGTCACCCCGGGCGGCCTGCCGGGCCAGCTGGGCGCTGGCCTCGGCAGCCGTGGCCTGGGCGACGCCGAGGAGGGAGGCCCCGACGAGGGCAGCGGTCAGCACGATGGCCAAGAGCAGCCCGACACACAGCTCCACCGTCACCATGCCCCGCTGCCCCCGTCGGGGCCTACTGGTCACCTCCCGACCTTCAGGAGATCAGAAATGTTGAAGTCACCGGTGAGGACCTTGCCGAACACTCCGGTGACCCAGTCGAAGAGGACCTGGAAGAACGCATTATCGGAGAAGACCCTGACGAGCAGGATGGCGATGGTGGCGGCGGCGAGCAGGCCGATGGCGTACTCGACGGTGGTGAGGCCGCGCTCGGCGAGGCGCCGGATCTCGGTGCGGCGCTCCGAGCGGACGATGGTGTTGTGCATGGCGGGTTCCTTTCGGTTGAGCGGCCGCCTCTCGGCCGGTCTCGCCACCATTAATCGGAAAAACGCCCCCCGAATCCCCACTGAGGAGCCGGTTTGTGGATGGATCGAACGGACAACACCAGCACCTGTGGACAGCGACGACTCGGCCCCAGACCTCAGCAAACAGCCGCGTCCGGGCTCCTTGGAGTGCACCCACTCTCAGCTAGCTTGGGTCCAGTGACCGAGATATTCCACTTCGAGTTCGACGCTGGCGGCACGGTCAGCGCCGCGCGGATCAACGACGGGTGGTCTCGCGAACTGACGCCCGACCAGTTCGCTGACGCCGCCTTCCTCTCGTACCTGCGCGCTAGGAGCGCGCATCGGGTCTCCCCCATCCCTCCGGAAGAGGAACTCAGCAATCAGGAACGGAGCCGCGTCCTTCGGGCCAGGCTGCGTGAGGCGAGGGAGAAGCTGCGCACCGTGCCTGATGCCCAAGACGAGCCGTACCTCCAGGACACCGGCACGATGGCCGAGGTGACGGATCGTCGCACCCGGTTCACCATCACGACGCGCCACGGTCAACCGGACAGCATCACCGTCAACGAGGCGTGGCTGCGCACCGCTGACCTCTCCGATGTGGAACACAGCCTCGTCGAGACGTTGCAGGCCCTGGAAGGAGCAAGCGAAACAGCATGAGCCAGGACCACATTCGATTCAAGATCGGCTGGTTCCGTCGAGAAAGTGACCTGCTGGCGCAAGCCTCCACCTCATTGGAGGAGGCCAGCCTCCAGCTGCAGGCGGCACGCCTCGAGCTGCATTCCGATACGGAGATCCAGCCCATCAAAGATGCCTTCGACGAGCTGAAATCTGCCCTGGCCGATGCGCCTGACATCTCCTTCGCCGCGGGTTCGGAGCGTCTTCGCGACCTGTCCGGAGCGATAGCCGCCACCGGTAAGAACTATGAGCTCGTGGAGGCGGACAACGAACAGATCGCCGCCTTGATGCGACCGAATGAAGCAGAAGGCTGACCATGGGATTCACCAGAGAGCTCAGAGAGTTCGCAGAAGACATCAAGGATGCTCTGGACGAGATCAACGAAAAGATCGAACCGGTGCTCAGTGGAGCGAAGCGGGTCATCGACCTGCTTCCCCCAAATCCCGCCTTCGAGCCGGCGAGGAGGCTCGCGGAAGATCTGCCCAACGATTGGGGCAGCGTGCACGAACCCTGGTACCTGCACTCGGAGGAGGCGGTCGACGGCACCATCGACCTCGATGCCGTCTGGAAACTGAACGAGGAACTGTGCCAGATCGACCTGACTGCCCAAGAAGTGGCCGTCGCACGGCTGGGGCAGGGCGGGGACTGGTCCTCGGCAAACTCTGACAGGTATCAAGAGTTGGCCGCTCGAGCACCCATGCAGCTGGCCCGCCTGGTGGAGACCAGCAAGGAGGCCTGCCGGTTGATGGAAGACTTCGCGAATGACTACGAGGACTACCTGGATGACATCTGGGGTGAGTTGAACTCCCTTGGGTCGATCATCTTCGACGTTCTGGGCATCCTCGCTTCTTTGCCGCTCAAGCTGACCCTTTGGACCATCTCCCTGCTGCTCTATGACCTGGGGCGTCTGATCGAGGCCGCCGGCGACCTCTGGGGGCAGATCGGACCCACCCGCGAGAAGGGCAACACTGCCCGCACCGAGATCGTGCACAGGCTGCGTGATGAGAACGCGAGGTTCAGAGCTCAGGGTCAGTGGCCCAACGTGCCGAGCATGGCCACCGACGCATGGTGACGCTCACCCTGTGAATTTGATCGTTCTTTGGCTGGGTTATGTGATGTTTGGGTGGCGTTAGTTGCCGATGACGAGGATGCTGGCGGCTGCTTCGATGACGTCGTCGGTGATGGTTTCGAGTTGGTTGATCTTGTCCCGCGTCAAGTAGTTGGCAGGATTTCCTTGGCTTGAAATGTCGGGATGGTTGGATCGGCCAGTCCTAGGTGCACCTCCTTGGGCCGGTTCCATGCGATGGCCTCGTGAGGCCTCAGCTCGTTGTACTCGATCCGGTAGTCCTCGGCACGCTCGGCGAGCACGAGCGCGTCGTCGATCTCATCCAGGTAGAGCCGCTCGTACTTCAGCGTGCCGAAGCCGCGCTCACGAGAGCCGTTCTGACCGGGCGTCTTCACCCGGGTCCGCACGTGGGCCAGCTCAGGGTGGGCGGCGATAAAGGACTCGAAGCGGAAGGACCTAAACGGTCCGCCGTTGTCCGTCACGATGGTCACCACCGGGCCCAGCTCACCAGTCTCGGGATCGACGGGGCAGGCCTCGATCAGCGGGTGGCCGAACATCTCCTGGTAGTCGGCCAGCGCCAGCTCGATCGCGTCGATTGCGTCGTGCTGGTTCCCGGTCGGCGAGACGTGGAAGGGGTGCTCGTACTTGGACCAGTAGTCCCGACATCCGGCCAGCCGCCAGGTCCCGCCGGTGGTGGTCTCGAACTCGGAGAAGTCCAGCTGCCAGACCTGGTTCGGGCCCGAGGGCTCGGTGGCGAACGCGGCCTTGCGCCGCTCGGCCAGGTTCCGCCGCTCCCCCTGGTACTCCGCCGGCAGGATCAGCCCCTCCTCGCCCAGGATGCGCAGCACGGTCGCCTCGGAGAGCACGTGCCCGTCGTGGCGGACCATCGCCCAGATCTTCCGGTGACCCCACGCCGGGTGGGCCAGCGCGTGCTCGCGGACCAGATCCCGGGCGGCCTGCCGCGCCGGCTGCGGCCAGGGCCCCTTGGTCTGTGTCCCGGTGCGGGCCCTGGCCTGCCAGCGGCGCCAGGTCCGCTCGGGCATGTCGAAGAGCTGGCAGAACCTCGCGGTCGACATGCCCGCCTCCACGCGGATCACCTCGAGGTCCTCGAAGGGCCCAGCCGGCCCTCCGCCGACTTCTTCCACACCCGGGCCTCCAGATGCGCCTCGCCCAGGGCCTGAGTCAGCTCGGCGACCTCGGCCTCCAGCTGCTCCTCCCGGGAAGATGGTCCGGACCTGCCGGCCACCAGGGCGGTCTTGCCGGCTTCCAGGAACTCGGCCTTCCACCGTCCGATCGACTGCTCACTAACTTTCTCCTTGCGTGCCGCTTCGGCGATGGACATCTCGCCGGCCAGCACAGCCCTGCCACATAGTCTGACGCGCGACAATCTTGAGCACGCGGTTGATTTGGGGGAAGAGTCGTTCGAGGAGGCGGAAGTTGCCGCGTGTGATGCGTTCGATCGCGGCGATGGCTTGGGCGTCGGTGAAGTCTTCGGGGTCGAGATCGTGGCCGAGTCGTTTCCAGTGGCGGGTGAGGAGGAACAGGAGTTCTTCGCGTCCGAGGGCTCGGTAGCGGTGTGCGAAGCCGAGTCGGCTGTAGAGCTGGGGGTAGTGTCGGAAGCGCTGGTCGATGCCGGGCATGCCGATCAGGATGATCGCGATGTGCTCGCGGTCGTGGAGGTCTCGGAGTAGTTAGAACCGCCTGAGGTTTCGTGCCGCTCTCATGTGGGTTGCAACTCTGGGTTGAGAGCAGCGTAGTGGGTGTCCTCGTACTCTGCTGGGGTGAGGTAGCCGAGGGTGGAGTGGAGCCGTCGCTGGTTGTACCAGTCGACCCAGCCGGCGGTGGCGAACTCGACATCAGAGATCGTCTTGTAAGGCCCGTCGTGGAAGACGGTCGTGCGGATGCATTCGGGTCTGCTGAAGGTTTGGTTGACCTCCGGGGTTATGCCGCCAGTGTAGCGGCGGGGTTGTAGATGAGTTCGTACTCGATGGGGGTGAGTTTCCCGAGGCGTCGTTGACGACGTTTCCGGTGGTACTTGCCCTCGATCCACGAGACGATCTCGAGGCGGAGTTCGTGGCGGGTAGTCCAGGGTTGGCGGTCGAGGACGTTCTTCTGCAGCAGGGCGAAGAACGACTCCATCGCAGCGTTGTCACCACAGGCCCCGACGCGGCCCATTGAGCCGCGTAGCCCGTGACGTTTCAGGGCTTTCAGGAAGCGTCTGGAGCGGAATTGAGAGCCTCGGTCCGAGTGCACGATCACTCCGGTGGGCCGGCCTCGGTGAGCCACGGCCATCTCAAGAGCGTTGACCGCGATCCGGGCCTTCATCCGCGAGTCGATCGAGTAGCCCACGATCCGGTTGGGAGTTCACATCCTTGATCGCACACAGATACACCTTTCCCTCGCGGGTACGGTGCTCGGTGATGTCGGTGAGCCACAACTGGTCCTTGCGTGCCTCGGGGTCCGTTGTGGGTGTCATTCCGTGGGACTGGAACCTCGCGTCACGGACCCACGCCTGCAGCGTGGTCTTCGCGACACCCAGGTCCTTGACGACCTGCTTCTGCGGGATGCCTGAGGCGACCAACGCGACCGCGTCGCGCTTGAACTCGTCGGAGTAAGTGATCTTCGGCATGGTTGCCATCCTTTCAGCACAACCTCCTCCCAGAAGTCATGCGGTCTTGGAGTCAACCAAACCTTCAGCAGACCCCCGGTGGTCCCTCAGTGTCCTCACCCTCCAGGCCCTCCTGGTCGTAGCCACCGGGCTCATAGGCGGACTGCTCGCGGGAATCACAGCCATCGCGCTGTTCTCCCACTTCGCCGCAGAAGGGGCATTGACCCTAGAGATTCCCTGGAACTACCTAGCACCAGTTACAGCCGGAACCGTCACAGCCACAGTCCTAGCCTCCCTCCTCGCGCTCACCCGCCTACGTCCCCAACAGACCCACAACTGACCATGCGCGACTGACGACACTCAGCCTTCCCAGAACCGCGCCACCCAGCGATCCAATCCACAGCTCACCCCAACAGCAGGCCGAGCAGTTCTGCAGCGTCTGTCTTGTTGAGCACCTGGTTGGCGTTGCCGCATTTGGGAGAGACGACGCAGGCCGGGCACCCCTCTGCGCAGGCGCAGCGGGTGAGTCGTTCGTAGGTGGCGGCGAGCCACTCGTCGATCACTTCGAAGCCCCGGTAGGCGAAGCCTGACCCGCCCGCCATGCCGTCGTGCACGAAGACGGTGCACAGCCCCGTATCCGGGTGCAGTGCTGTGCTGACGCCGCCGATGTCCCACCTGTCGCAGGGCGCGAAAGCGGGCAGGAGGCCGATCGCGGTGTGCTCCATGGCGTGGGCCGCCGCACCCATCTGAAGCTCCTGCCAGCCGAGGCGCCTGGCCAGGTGTGCGGGCACCGTCCACCACACGGCCTGTGTGGTCATGCGGTGTTGCGGCATGTCGAGCGGCGTGGTGTCCCAGACCTCGTGGGTCACCTCGTCTCTGCGCAGATAGGCGGTCACCTGCGAGTCGAGCCGCACGTCGCCCCGACACACCTGCATCACCCCCAACGGTTTGCAGTGGTCCTCACGCAGGATCTCGATGTCGAAGGCCGATTGCGGCTGCGTGTAGTACTGCGTCCGCCCAGCGGTGACGAACGCCTGGTGTTCCTCGCGATCGAGGTCCTCGACGAGGAACGTCTCACCCTGGTGCAGGTAGACGGCGCCGGGATGGACGGTGCGGTCTGCGGCGGCCATGTCGACCTCCCCCACAACCCGGCCGGTGTCGCGTTCGATGATGTCGATGGGCCGCTCCCCGATGGCCCTCAGGTCGATGAAGTCGACGGCGCGATCCGGGCGGGTCCAGAAGTACCGGCCGGCTCTGTTGCGCAGGACGCCCTGCTGCGCCAGCGCGTCGGCGAGGGTACGGGTGGTGGGCCCGAACCAGCGCTCGTCCTCCGCGGAGAGTGGAAGCTCCTGGGCCGCGGCGGCGAGATGGGGGCCGAGCACGCGGGGATTGTCCGGGTGCAGCACGGCGCGCTCGACCGGCGCGTCGAAGATCAGCTCGGGATGCTCGAGGAGGTAGGCGTCGAGCGGGTTCTCGCGCGCGAGCATGACGACGAGGGCATCCTGCCCCCTGCGCCCAGCGCGGCCGGCCTGCTGCCAGAACGAGGCGAGCTTGCCCGGGTAGCCGGAGATGAGCACCGCGTCCATGCCTGCCACGTCCACACCCAACTCGAGGGCATTGGTGCTGGCGAGACCCCGCAACTCGCCGGAATGGAGGGCGGCCTCCAGCTCACGCCTGTCGTAGGCGAGGTAGCCCCCTCGGTAAGAGGCGACCCGGGTGGGCTCGCGCGCCATCTCCTGCGCCGCCATGGAGATGAGCTCAGCCCCCTGCCTGGAGGCGACGAAGGCGATCACCTGCCGCCCCTCGTCCGTAAGGCCGGCCAGCAGCCTCGCGGTATCGTCGCGCAGCGACTGTTCCGGCCGCCACAGCGCCACCGTCCGCCTACCCGACGGCGACGTGTCCTCCTCGATCACCCGCACCGGGCCCGTCCCGATGAGCGTCTCGGCGAATTCCGCGGCGTTGGGCGCCGTCGCGGAGGACAGGGCGACGGTGGGCTCAGCGCCGTACTGCGCCGCCACCCGCCGCAACCTGCGGATGACCTGTGCCACGTGCGCGCCGAAGATGCCCTGGTAGCGGTGCGCCTCGTCGACGACGATGTAGCGCAGCGAACTCAGGAACCTCGTCCATCGCTGGTGGTTGGGCAGGACAGCGAAGTGCAGCATGTCCGGGTTGGTGAGGATGAAGCTCGCGTGGTCGCGCGCGAAGCGCCGCTCCGCCTCGTCCGAGTCGCCGTCGAGGGTGCTGACCCGCCATCCCTTCGGCCCCAGCGTGGCCGCGGCCCGGGCCTGATCGTGCGCGAGAGCCTTGGTGGGAGAGATGTACAGGGCGGTGTGCCGCGGCGTGGTGAGTTGAGCACGCAGGGCCTCCACCTTGACGCCCAGCTTTCCGTGGGCGCCCGCCGCGATGATGGGCATGAGGTAGCCGAGCGACTTACCCGAGCCGGTGGGCGTGCACACGATGGCATGCTCGCCGCGGAACAGTGCGTCAGCGAACGCCACTTGATGGCGCCATGGGGCTGCGATGCCGGCTTCTTCAATCCGTGCAGCGGCCTGCTCCGGGAGCCACTCCGGCCAGGACGCGGGCATGCCGGGCGAGGCGTCGCGCTGCGAGACAGCGGCCACCTCGTCGCGGTTGAGCACCCAGGAAAACGTCACAGGCCAACTGTGCCAGGCGGCTCCGACAATCTCCCGTCGCGGGAGGAGTCACGCGCCCGTAGCCCTGCGCCCTCCAGTTATCCACAGGTTTGGAATGTGTGCTCGATGCACGCACCCCGACACCGGACGCTCCGGCAACCACGCCGACAGCGGTGTCGGTGCTGTGCCCCGACAAGCAAAAGCGTTGAAGCCGTGGATGGGGGATGAAGGACGCGAGTTTCGAGGCCACGCCTGGACGTAGCAGCCCTAGGTCGCCGTCCACGCGTACGGGTAACACTCGCGTCCTTCGTCCCCCAGCCTCGGCGGAGCACAACCGCCGTGGCCAAGGTGATGGTGACGCTGCAGCGGTTTCGACACGGTCGCGGTCCTCGCAAGCTCGGACGCAACCGGCTCAACCAGCGTTGGGCCCTTCGTCCCCCATCCTCGGCGGAGCACACCCGCGGTGGATCAGGTGCTGGATCGACTGCGGGGGCCCTTTACTTCGACCTGTCCGGCGCTTCGCGCTGGGACAGGCTCAGCACAAGCGTCGTCCGCGGGCTCGCGTCCTTCGACCAGACGCGCTGCTCGTTCCTCGCAGGCGCCTGGCTCAGGACACGAGCTCGCAGGCGAACGCTCAGGGACCAGTTGCGGGGTGACGGCTCAACCAGCGAAGAAGCCCTTGATGAGGCCCGCGACGATGGGGACCACGCCGATGAGGATGAATGCCGGCAGGAAGCACGCCATCAACGGGATCACCGAGCGCACGCCCACGGTCCGGGCGGCCTTGAGCGCCTGATCCCGGGAGTCCTGACGGGCGTCCTCTGCGTGGACCTTCAGCACGCCTGTCAGAGAGGTGCCGGAGCGCTCGGATCTGGCCATGTCGGCGGCGATCCTCCCCCACACCGCATGCTCCTTCAGGTGCTGCCAGGCGTCCGGGCCTGCGCGGCCCAACGCCAACTGGGCGGCGACCTCCTTCAGGAGGCGCCCGGTAGCCGGAGGGGAAACCCGCGCCACGGTCTCCACCGCGGCGGACATCGGTTGGCCCGCCTCCAGGCTCACCGCCAAGAACTCCAACGCTTCAGGCAGTTCAGCGATCAGCTCCTTCTCCTCGCGGGACACCTTCCTGGGCCCGAGTTCTGCCGTCAGCCAACCCGGCAACGTGCGTCGTGCCCGGGGCTGCAGCCGGCTCAACGCCGTTGCCGGAGTGCGCAGCCAGACCGCCACGGCCAATGCCCCCAGCACCGCGGCCAACATCAGCTCGGTCATCGCGACGACTTCCCCTGCGCGAGCTTGTCAATCCACAGCACGCCCGCCGCCGTCAGGGTCACCGCGGCCAGCACCAGCACCTGGCCCAGCCCCTCCCCCAGCAGGAAGCTCACCGGATCTGCACCCGCCATGAACCCCAACCCGACGGCGAGGAACGGCAGCGCGGCCATGATGTGCCCGCTCGTGCGCGCAGCGGCGAGCTCCGCGTCGACGACGGACTGCAGCTGCCGTTGACGCCTCAGGGTCTCCGCCACCTGCGCGAGCACCTCCGCGACGGGCGCTCCACTCCGCTCACTGACCGTCCACGCTGAGGCCACAGCGTGAAGTCCGCCCTGGCCGGGAATGGAGGCGGCGCGCTCCAGCTCAGGCGCCACATCCGCGCCCAACTTCGACGCTGTGGCGGCGGGCCTGAGCACCGGGGAGTCCTCCGCGGCCTCTGCGAGCGCAACGCTGGGGATCTGGCCCGACTTCAGCAATGAGCTGAGCACCCTGGCGGCCACCGCGCACTCCGCAGCCCGCTTCGCCGCGAGCTTGCGACGCCGGGCGCTCACCACCAGCCACCCCACGGTGCCCACGACGATGCCCGCCACCGCAAGCCAGCCCACCACGCGCGGCCCCAGAGTTCCCGCCACGCCGAGCGAGGCCAACCCCGCCAGCACCGACCAGGGCGAGACCTTCCATTGCCGACGGCGGCGGGGCGGGTCGAGCCGTCCCAGCCCCGGCGCGGGGCCAAGCCCACCCCCGCCAGCACCGACCAGGGCGAGACCTTCCATTGCCGACGGCGGCGGGGCGGGTCGAGCCGTCCCAGCCCCGGCGCGGGGCCAAGCAGCAGTGCCGCAGCCAGGGCCGCGAGGAGCGCCGCGCCAGTCATAGCGTCACCAACCGCGAGAGTTCGGCGCCGGCCTCACCGTCGAACCGGATGCCGTCAGCCGTGAACGTGGCGGCCGACGCTATCTCGACCGTCCCGTCAGCCCCGCGCCGGAAGAGCCCCACCTGCTCCACCCGTCTGGCCCCTGAAGGCTCGCGCCTGACGTGGATGACGAGCCGCAGCGCGGCCGCCACCTGCGCGTGGCACGCGTCGCGGCTCAACCCACCCAGGGCCGCCAACGCCTCCAGCCGCGCGGGGATGTCGCGCACCGAGTTGGCGTGGACGGTGCCGCAGCCTCCCTCGTGGCCGGTATTGAGAGCAGTCAGCAGATCCGTCAGTTCCGCCCCGCGCACCTCGCCCAGCACCACGCGATCCGGCCGCATGCGCAGCGCCTGCCGCACCAGGGTGGTCAGCGTGATGGCCCCAGCACCCTCGGCGTTGGCGGGCCTCGACTCAAGCCGCACGGTGTGCGGGTGATCCGGTATCAACTCCCGCGCGTCTTCCACGATCACCATCCGCTCGTGCGCCGGCACCAGCGCCAGGAGAGCGGAGAGCAGGGTGGTCTTGCCCGTTCCGGTCCCGCCCGAAATCAGGAACGGCACCCGCTGCGCGATCACCGCCCTCAGCAGGCACGCACCCTTGTCCGACAAGGAACCGGCCGCTACCAGATCATCCAGCGAGAAACTGCGGCGCGCGGGCACCCGTAGCGACAGGCACGTGCCGGGGGCCGCGACCGGCGCCAGCACCGCGTGCAGCCGCACCCCTCCGGGCAGGCGGCCGTCGACGAAGGGCGAGGCGTCGTCGAGTCTCCTGCCGCAGGCCGCGGCCAGCCGGATCGCCAACCGTCGTACCTGCTCGTCGTCCACGAAACGCACATCCGCGCGCTCCAGCCCGGCACCCCTGTCCACGAACACTTCGTGCGGCCCGTTGACCACCACATCTGAGACGCCCGGCTCGGCGAGCAGGTCGTCGAGCGGGCCCGCACCCAGGCTGTTGCGGCGCAACTGCCCCAGCACGTCATGGACCACCGCATCCGTGACGATCACCCCCATGCCACGCAGCGCCCCGGCAACGTCCAACGGGGTGTAGGCGCGGCCCAGTGCCGCCAGCCTGGTCTGCAACGTGTCGAGTTCGAACTCAGCCACCACGCACCTCCTTCAGAACCTGCGCCACCTGTCTCCGGTACCGACGCGCGGGCCCCGCCACCGGCACCATGCCCAATTCCGCCAACCGGGGCACAGCCTTGTGTTGGCCCACCGCCCCCACACATGGCACCCCGAGCGAGCGGGAGACCACCTCCACCGGGATGGCGCGCCCCATCCCCTGCCGCACCACCACCGCTGTGGGCACCACAGCCCGGGTCTCGGCCAGCATCCGCGCCGAGGCCACCGAGCGCACGTCTGCACCCACCATCAACACCACGTGATCGCACTCCACCGGAGGCGGCTCGCGCCCCACGTCGAGCACCACGAGCCCGGCCGTGCGGGCCAGCGACCCGACGGCCGCCGTGACCGCCGCCGACGGCGGTGCGGCCGCGGATTCCCGCCCCTGCGCGAGCACCGCCAGGCCCTCGACCGCGGGCAGGCTGCCGAGGAGGTCTCCCAGTTCGCCGCGCGCATGCCCGAGATCCGGCCACCGCACACCGGCCGAGGTCTCGGCCCCCACCAGCAGATCCAGCCCTCCACCTGCAGGCGCAAGCTCGACGACCGCGGCCCACTCACCGCCGGCCGCTGCCAGCAGCGCCAACGACACCGCCAACGTGCTGGCGCCGAACCCGCCGGAGGACCCCACTCACCGCCGGCCGCTGCCAGCAGCGCCAACGACACCGCCAACGTGCTGGCGCCCAGCCCGCCGGAGGCCCCCACCACCCCCACCACCGAGCCGCGAGCCGCATCCTTGCGTACAGACGCCGACATCGCCTCCGCCAGGTGACCGGCCTCATCCGGCAACGGGAGCACCGGCAGGCCGAGTCCCGCAGAGCAGCGGGCCAATTCAGAGGCCGACGGCCCCACCAGGTAGGCGCGGCCGGGCGCGACCCCCGACCAGCGCGCAGCCACCTCCGTCGAGACCAGGCGCAACGCGGCCTCAGACCAGGCGACCCGCACCTCGTCTGGATGGTGCGCCACCCGCAGCGGCACCTCGAGCGCCGCGGCGGAGACCTCCACCGCCTCGATGACGGCGGGGTCTCGGGCGCAGAGCAGAACATGTGGTTCCATGCCCACCACTCTGGCCAGCCGGTCACCGGATATTCGATGACCTTCGCTCGCTGTGGATAACCCCCGACACGGCGTGTCGCACGCCAGCCGCCCCGCCCCGCGGCCAGCTAGGCTGGCCCTACCCCGACATGGAAGGACGGCATGAGCATCACCCTGCCCGACGAGGCCCTCACCTGGCTTTCCGTGTGGCAGGACGTGCGCGCGCTCGCCTTGGCCGAGGACGCGCACCTCACGCGTCGGCTGTCGGCTGCAGGCAACACGATCTTCGCGCTGACGGACAACCCGAAGCTGTACACCCGGCTGTCGTCGCTCGAGCGCGTCACCGCGCTCCTGGCCCGGCCGGAGGCGATCCCCACGGACCCGCTGCAGTTCGAGGTGGTCTTCGCGCACCAGAGCCTGCACCGCTACGACCTGGCCGAGGCCCTCCCCCAACTGGCCCGCGTGCTCCGCCCAGGAGGCTGCGTCAGCGCGTCCTACCTCGTGCGCGACGACTCGGTGCCGTGGGTGCGCCGCCTCGCCGCGCTGCTGCGCCGCTACGACCCCATGGCAATGAAGGGCGACTACGGCCACCAGAGCCTCGACGTGCTGGGCGGCTCCAAGTACTTCCCCGAGGTGGAGCGCCGGGCGTTTCGCATCTGGCAGCCCATCAGCCGCGACAACCTAGTGGCGATGGTCCGCAACCAGCCCCTGGCCTCCAACCTCGACCAGTCCCAACTCGACGGCCTCATCAATCAGGTCACAGACCTCTTCGACGGCGCGGTGCGCCCCGGCGAGAACCTCCGCCTGCCGTATCAACTCCTCTGCTGGCGCGCGTGGGTCAGCCACGAGGAGCTCACCGGCCCGGTGCACCTGCCGGACAGCGGCTTGGCCATCCCCCTCTGATCCCCTGCTTGGGTGACATGCCCTAGGCTGTTGCTGCGAAAGGAGCATCCACATGCCCGTTGAGCCCGTAAAGCCCAGCCACCCGCTCGTCGACATCAAGGACTCGCTGTCTGAGTTCGTGTCCAAGACTTCCGAACTGGCCTCGGCCGAGATCAAACCCTCTGCCAAGGCAGCCGGCATCGGATCCGGCTTCTTCGCGGGGGCCGTGATCTTCGCGCTGCACGCCCTCTGGATGCTGGTCATCCTCATCGCGCTGGCTGTGGGACTGCTCCTCCACGCCCTCACGCCGCTGGGGGCCTTCCCGTCCATCACGCTCGGCTTCCTCGTCAGCGTGCTGTTCTCCCTGCTCGTGGCGGGCATCCTGTTCACGTTGGGCCGCGGCAAGTTCAAGGCGGTCAAGAAGCCTGAGGCCACCCTCACGGAGGCCAAGCTCACCCTCGACGCCGTGGTGGACGCCGTCGCGTCCCGCAAGAAGGACGCCGACGTGGTGATCCGCCCCGAGGACCTCCCCCGGTTCCGCGACGCAGACCTCGAGAACACCTTCGGCCGTCCGTAGTACGTTGATCCCCATGAACAAGTGGGAATACTTCGTCGCGCCCATCCTCTCACACGTCGCGCAGCAGATCCTCAACAACTTCGGCTCCGAGGGGTGGGAGCTGGTCCAGCTCGCCCCCGGCCCCAACCCGGACACCCTGGTGGGCTACTTCAAGCGCCCCGCGCAGGACTGATGAGCGCCTCCGCACGCCTGGCCGAGCTCGGCATCGAGCTCCCGCCAGTGGCAGCCCCCGTCGCCGCCTACGTGCCCGCCACCCGGGTGGGCAACCAGGTCTGGACCTCCGGCCAGCTGCCCTTCGTCGACGGTGAACTCACCGCCACCGGCAAGGTGGGCGGCTCAGTGTCCCCCGAGGATGCGGCAGCCGCCGCCCGCACCGCAGCGCTCAACGCGATCGCCGCGGCTGCCGACGTCGCGGGCGGGATCGATGAGATCCGCCGCATCCTCAAGGTGGTCGTGTTCGTGGCCAGCGCCCCGGACTTCACCGGTCAGCCAGCCGTCGCGAACGGGGCCTCCACGCTGCTGGGCGACGTCTTCGGCGACGCCGGCCAGCACGTGCGCAGCGCCGTGGGCGTCGCGGCGCTCCCGCTGGATGCGGCCGTGGAGGTCGAACTCATCGTCGAGGCCTGACGTGGACCAGCCGGCCGCCATCAACGAGAGGCTCGCGGAGACCTACCCGGACGCGCACTGCGAGCTGGATTTCCGTGACCCGTTCGAGTTGCTGGTGGCCACTGTGCTGTCCGCACAGTCCACCGACCGTCGCGTCAACGCGGTGACCGTCGAGTTGTTCCGCCGCTTCCCCACCCCGCCTGCGCTCGCGGAGGCGGAGCGGGAAGAGGTGGAGACGATCATCGGGCCGGTGGGGTTCTACCGGAACAAGACCACCGCGATCATCGGGCTGAGCCAGCGCATCGTCGACGAGTTCGACGGCGAGGTGCCGGGCTCGCTCGAGGATCTGGTGTCGCTGCCGGGCGTGGGCCGCAAGACCGCCAACGTGGTGCTCGGCAACGCGTTCGGGGTGCCGGGGATCACGCCTGACACCCACCTCATCCGCCTCGCGAACCGCTTCGGCTGGGTGGACAGCACCAAGCCTGATGTGGTGGAGGAATCCGTAGGTGCACTGTTCCCGCCAGACGAATGGGTGATGCTGTGCCACCGTGTGATCTGGCACGGCCGACGGTGTTGCCACGCCCGTCGCCCGGCCTGCGGCGCCTGTCCGGTCGCCGAACTGTGCCCCAGCCGCGACATCGGTGAGCAGGACCCGGCCAAGGCGGCCAAGCTCCTGCGCAAACCCCGCGCCTGAGCGCGTCGGGTAGCCTCGGGGCACCATGAGGATTCGGCCTATGATCGCCGCGCTGGGCGCGGCGGCTCTGTTGGCGGCGTGCACGCCGTCGGAACAACCCACCCCCACGGAGCCCGCCAGCACCCCGCCGGATCTGGCGGCGCTGCGGGTCGAGTACGGGCTACCTGACTGCCCGGACACGGACCCGGCTGCACAGCAGATCGACGGCGGGCTGCCGCGGACCGATCTGGCCTGCCTGGGCAGCGACAAGCGGGTCAACCTCGCCGGGCTGGAGCGCACCCCCACCATCATCAACGTCTGGGCCCAGTGGTGCGGGCCGTGCCGCGAGGAGGCCCCGTTCCTCCGTGAGGGGTTGGCGGAGCTCGACGGCGTCTCGTTCCTGGGTATCGACTACAACGACCCTCTTCCGGACTGGGCCATCGAGTTCGCCGGCCGCGTCGGCTGGATCTACCCCCACGTCGTCGACCAGGACAAGACCCTGCAGGTGCCGCTCAAGGTGCCCGGCATCCCGTCGACCTACTTCGTGGATGCCGAGGGCAGGATCGCCGGCGTCCACGCCGGACCCATCGAATCCACCGAGCAACTCACAGAGCTGGCCGCCGAGTACCTGGGGGTCTCGTGAGCGTCTTCGGCCCATTGCGCGACGCGCTCCGGGAGCCGCAGACTGCGCGTCAGATCGGCATCGACCGCACTCCGCGGGGTGAGCGCTCCGCCGCTGTCCTTGCGTTGTTCACCGACGAGGCGGATCCCCTGCTGACGTTCATCACCCGTTCGGCGACGATGCGCCGGCATGCCGGACAGATCGCGTTGCCCGGCGGTGGCGTCGATGACACGGACCGGGACCGGGCACACACCGCCCTGCGGGAGGCCAATGAGGAGATCGGGCTACGGCCTGAATCGGTGACGGTGCTGGGGCAGCTGCCCGCGTTGTGGGTGCCGGCGTCGCGCTACGACGTGACCACCGTCGTGGGCACCTGGCCCGGAGACGCAGAACTCGGCGTCATGGATCCGCGCGAGGTGGACGCGGTGCACCAGTACCGGATCTCCGAGTTGACCGCCCCGGAGGCCCGCCTGATGGGCCGCCACCCCAGCGGCTTCCTCGGCCCGTCATTCGTGCTGGGCGAGCAGTTCATCTGGGGCCTCACGGGGCACTTGGTGGACTGGGTGCTGGACCTGGCGGGCTGGTCGCGTCCATGGGAACGCGACCGGGTGGCAGCCGTCCCCGAGCGCTTCCTGCGCGACTGAGAGCTCAACGCGGCCGGAAAAGAGAAACGGCGCGTGGATTTCTCCACGCGCCGCGCACAACTGGCTGTCAGCGGCGATCCACCGGGACGACGGTGAGGTTGGACTCCGCGTTGTAGTTGACCAACACGTCGTACCAGGAGTCGATATCCGGGCGCTGGCGCAGCAGCGCGCGCCGTTCCCGTTCGGTCATGCCGCCCCAGACGCCCCACTCGATCCGGTTGTCGAGGGCCTCCGCGAGGCATTCTGAACGCACTGGGCATCCCACGCACACAGAACGAGCCCGTTTCTGGTCCTTACCCTCTGGAAACAGAGCGTCCGCCATGTCCCGGCACTTGGCCTGAAGCGTCCACTCACTCACCTCAGCAAGCGACATCAGCTGCCCTCCCTTGCGCAGTTTGTCTGGTGCATTGACCGTAGCGCATGATCGGGCCTTTGCAACAGGGGGGTCTTTGCTGAGACGCTGGTCAGCGGCCCATCGTCGGCTCGACAAGGGGATTTCCGGCGCGTCACGTAGAATGGCCGCATGAAGTCAGCCTCCCTTGGACAGAAGGGCTATGCCCTCTTGATGTTCCTGGCGGTGAGCGTCCTTTCCGGCCTCCTCCTCGCAGGGCTCGCCGTGCCGATGACCGCTCTCGCCAACAGCAGCGTCAAGATGGCTGCCGAGTCGTTCGAACAGCTGCCCGCCGAGTTCGAAACGCCCCCTCAGTCCGAGCGTTCCCGCGTGCTGATGGGCGACGGCCAGGTGCTGGCCACGTTCTTCGACGAGAACCGCGTCTATGTGCCGCTGGAGGACATCTCGCTGCACATGCAGGAGGCGCAGATCGCCATCGAGGACCACCGGTTCTACGACCACGGCGCCATCGACTTCCAGGGCTTCGGCCGAGCCGCCCTCAAGACGCTCATGGGCGACACGCAGGGTGCCTCGACGCTGACGCAGCAGTACGTGAAGCTGGTGCGCGTCGAAACCGCGTCCATGAACAATGACGCCGAGGGTGTCCGCAAGGCAACCGAGGTCTCGATCGAGCGCAAGATCATCGAGATGCGCTACGCCATGGCCGTGGAGGAGAAGCTCAGCAAGGACGAGATCCTCGAGCGCTATCTCAACATCGCCTACTACGGCGACGGCGCCTATGGCGTGGAGGCCGCCGCGCAGCACTACTTCGGCGTGTCCGCGAAGGACCTGGACCTAGCGCAATCTGCGATGCTGGCTGGCCTGGTGCAGAACCCGGTGCAGACCAACCCGACGAAGTACACCCAGCGCGCACTCAACCGCCGCGACACCGTGCTCAACCGCATGGCTGAGCTCAACATCGTGACGAAGGCGGAGGCCGCGGCCGCCAAGGAGGTCACCTTCGACCCGGCGCAGGTGCGCCGCACCCCCAACGGCTGCGTGGCCTCGAAGTACCCCTTCCTCTGTGATTACGTGCAGCGCACCCTGATGACTCTGCCCAGCATGGGCGAGACCGTCGAAGAGCGCCGCAACCGGCTCAACCGTGGCGGTCTGACCATCCACACCCTGATCGACCCCACGGCCCAGGATTCCGCAGAAGCCGCCGTCGCCGCGCAGATCGCGCCGCAGGACCCGGTGTGGGGTGCTGCCGTGCTGCTGCAGCCGAGCACGGGCCTGATCGTCGCGATGGCGCAGTCGCGGCCCGACATGGGCCCCGACGCCGCCGCCGGCCAGACGTTCTACAACATCAACGTGGAGGAGTCGATGGGTGGCATCGAGGGCTTCCAGGCGGGCTCCACGTTCAAGGCCTTCACGATCGCTGCCGCGCTCGACGTGGGCATGACCCCGGATCAGTCCTACAACTCCCCCGACCGCCTGGAGATCGATGGGGAGACCTACACCAGCTGCGAGGGCCCGTTCCCGGTGCGCGCTGACAAGCCCGTCGGCAACCTGAACATGCGTAGCTACGGCAACATCGACATGCGGAAGGCGACCGAGCAGTCGGTCAACACCTACTTCATGCAGCTCATCCAGGACGCGGGCATCTGCAACACGACCACCATGGCGGAGAAGGTGGGCGTCAAGCTGGCCAACGGCGACCCCATGTCGTCGCAGTCCTACTACCCGTCCTTCACGCTCGGCACCGCCGACGTGACCCCGCTGTCCATGGCTGAGGGCTACGCCACCTTCGCCAACCGCGGCATCCACTGCACCCCGATCATCCTGCGCTCCGTCACCACCAAGGACGGCACGCAGCTCGACGTCCCCTCGGCCAACTGTGAGCAGGTCATCCGCCCCGAGGTGGCCGACGGCGTCAACTACCTCCTCAACGGCGTGGCCACCCGCGGCACCGGCCGCCCCGCCGCCATCGGCGACGGGCGCCCCGAGGCCGGTAAGACCGGTACCACCAACGGCAACGAGGCGGTCTGGTACGCCGGCTACACCCCCGAGATGGCGGGCGTGGCACTGATCGCCGTGGACAAGCCCAACCCCTACTTCCAGTCCCACCCCCGCTCCGTGCGCATGACGCTGCCCGTCAGCGGCAACCGTCTGCAGGGCACCGGTGGTGGCGATGCCGGCAAGATCTGGAACGCCGCGATGAAGGCCGCGCTGGCTGACAAGCCGAAGACCGCGTTCACGGACCCGGCAAAGGACATCCTCGAGGGTGTGAAGGTGCCGGTGCCCGATGTGAAGGGCATGGGTTACAACGAGGCGAAGGAGACCCTCGAGGCTGCTGGTTTCAACACCCGCACCGTGCGCGTGGACTCCAACCGCCGCAAGGGCTCCTACCTGGGTATCTCGCCGTCGGACGAGGCTGTGAAGTTCTCCACCATCACGTTGCGCGTCTCCAACGGCCCCAAGCCGAAACCCAAGCCCGCTGCTCCGCGGCCAGCACCCCCGGCTCAGCCTCCGGCGCAGCCGCCCGCTGCACCCCCAGCTGCTCCTCCCGCTGCTCCGCCCGCCGCCCCGCCGGCTGGCGGCGAAGAGGGCTGATGAACGGTTGGACGAAGGCTGCCGCGGCCCTCGCGGCAGCCGGTGGAGCATGTTTCGGCTGGGGTCTCCTGGAGCGCGGCATGTACACGGTGCGGCGCGTCACGCTCGACGTGCTGCCGCCCGGCTGCCCTGAACTACGTGTGCTGCACGTCTCGGATTTCCATCTGACGACGAGGCAGCGCCGCAAGCAGGAGTTCATCGCCTCGCTGACTGCTCTCGAGCCGGATCTGGTGGTCAACACCGGCGACAACATCGCCCAGGCTGCCGCCGTCGAGCCGCTGATGGCTGCCTTGGAGAGCCTCCGCGGGGTGCCCGGCGTGTTCGTGTTCGGCTCCAACGACTACTACGCTCCGGAGTTCCGTAACCCGCTCAAGTACGTGGTGAAGGGCTCCTCGAAGGGCGAGGATGAGCCGCCCGAGGAACTACCCACCGACGCCGTGGCGGCCGGGCTGGAGGACCTCGGCTGGGTGAACCTGACGCAGGCGTCGGCCACGCTGGAGGTCGCGGGCCAGCGCATCGCGTTCCGGGGCACCGATGACGCGCACCTGGGTCGCGACGACTACGACGCCGTCGCCGGGCCGGTTGATCCCGACGCGGTGCTCAACGTGGGCGTGACGCACGCCCCCTACCTGGGTGTGCTGGATGCGATGACCGCCGACGGCCTGGAACTCATCTTCGCCGGCCACACCCACGGCGGGCAGGTCTGCGTGCCCGGCTTCGGCGCGTTGATCACCAACTGCGACCTGGACACCGACCGCGTCAAGGGCCCGTCGACGCACATCGCCGGGGGCCACACCGCGCAGTTGCACATCTCCGCAGGCTTGGGCACGTCGCCGTATGCGCCGTACCGCTTCGCGTGTCGCCCGGAGGTCACGCTGCTGACGCTGCGGCCGGCCGGTTTCGCACCTGAGGCCGGGGTGCGCTAATCTAACCCTTGGCTCAAATGCCATCGGGGTGTGGCGCAGCTTGGTAGCGCGCGTCGTTCGGGACGACGAGGCCGCAGGTTCAAATCCTGTCACCCCGACGCAGGCCGAGAGAAGTGAGAAAGCGCACTTCCTCGGCCTGAAGTCATTTCTAAGACCTTCAGGCGCTTTCTCACTTCCGAGGCCAAGGAAGGGGTTGAGGACGAAGTCCGATCACCCCGACGCAGGCCGAGAGAAGTGAGAAAGCGCACTTCCTCGGCCTGAAGTCATTTCTAAGACCTTCAGGCGCTTTCTCACTTCCGAGGGCAAGGAAGGGGTTGAGGACGAAGTCCGATCACCCCGACGAAGCCCGAGAGAAATGGACAAGCTCCTTACTCTCGGGCTTTAGTCTTTTCATTAGCTAGGAGCTTGTCCATTTCCGAGGGCAGGGAAGGGGTTGAGGACGAAGTCCGATGACCCCGACGTCACGCGGGGGCGCGACGCTCAGGGGGCGTCAGAACTCTGAGTAGTGACCGGCGGCCTCGGAGCAGACGAGGCCGACACCGGCGGGCAGGCCGATCGCCTTCAAGTCCGCGCACGCGTGAGCCGACTGGAGCATCATCTCGAGTGACCAGCCCTTGTGCGGATCCGTCAGGTGCTCAGACCAGATCGCCTGGCCTCCCCCGCAATCGGTGCTGACGCTGCCCAGGACGAAGCCGTCAGGGTGCGTACTCATCACGCTGATGCCCAGCACTGTGCAGCCGTCGGTGTCCGTCGAGCTCATCGACTCTTCGACGAAACTGCGGAACGACGGCGAGACCGCGTCCAGGCGGTGGGCCTCGGAGAAGGCGATGTCCTCGATGGGCGTCTCCACCCAACCGTTGGTGGGCTCGTAGGCGGCGCGCTGCGCGGCCACCTCGGCGTTGGAACTCGAGAACTCCACCGTCGAGCCCATCGCGACGCTCGGCTCAGTGCTGGGGGTGGCCTGCGTCGGCGCGATCGACTGTGCGGTGTGCGCCGCCGGCAGGGCGGTGACGAACGGCTCCGGGGCACACCCGGCGGCCAGCAGGAGGGCGGCGACGGGGGCCGCGAGCAGGAGCACCCGCATCAGTAGTCCCTGGCTGCGCCGTCGGCATCAGTGCAGCGGAGGCCGGGGGCGCCGGTCGGGATGTCGTTGTGCGCAAGATCGTCGCAGGGCATGGCGTCGCCGAACTGGACGATGTAGTTCCACTGGTTGTCGGCGATCCCCCACACAGCCTGACCGCCACCGCAGGTGGACTCCTCAGTGCCGTACACGTAGCCGTCCTGGTGGATTCCGTGGAGGGCGATCTCCTCGGTGAGGCAGCCGGTCTCGTCCTCGACGCCGATGCGGGTGACGAGGAAGTCGCGCAGCGACTGGGGAAGGTCGGTTTCGCGGATCACATCTGACCCGGAGCGCAGCGTGAGATCCAGGGACGTCCAGGGGCCACCCTGGGGCTCGGGCCGCTCCACCGGGGCCAGCGTCGTCGTCGATTCCGCGGTGGGCGCCGCGACAGATTCAGGGGCCGTCGTAGCGGGATCAGCAGGCTCAGAGGCGGGCGCTGCGGGCTCGGACGTGAGCTGGTCGATCTCCGCAGGAGGCGGCGCCTCGGTGGCTCCGGGCGTGGTCATCTCCACCGCGGGCGTCGTCGGGGACGGCGCCGTGGACTCGGGGGAACACCCACTCAATGCGGCCGCACAGGCGAGTGCGCCCGTCAGTAATACAGCCGTTCGCACCCCAGCACTGTACCAGTGTGAGACAAAGTGTCCCGAAGTAGCAACGGATGCCCTGCGTGGCTATGGTTGAACTGGAAACGCTCAATGGAGATGCGTGATTCCAGCCGCAACGAAGGGGACCCATGTCAACCGCCACGGAAGTTAACCGGAAGAGCCGAGCCGATCTCCCCGCCACAGGCGAGGCGCCCACCCACCCGAAGCTGGCGGCGTGGCTCGACGAAGTCGTCGAACTGTGCCAACCCGATGCCCTCTACTACTGCAACGGCTCCGACGAGGAGTACGCCGATCTGGTCCGCATCCTGGAGGAGGCGGGCACGGTGGTGCGGCTCAACGACGAGTTGCAGCCCAACTCCATCTACGCCCGAACGGACCCCGACGATGTGGCCCGCGTCGAGGACCAGACGTTCATCTGCTCGGAGGATGAGCGCAACGCCGGCCCCACCAACAACTGGATGGCCCCGGCGGAGATGAAGCGCGTCATGAAGGGGCTCTACGACGGCTGCATGCGCGGCCGCACGATGTACGTGATCCCGTTCTGCATGGGGCACATCGACGCGGCGGACCCGAAGTTCGGCGTCGAGGTCTCGGATTCGGCCTACGTTGCGGCGTCGATGCGCATCATGACCCGCATGGGCGCCGACCCCCTCAAGGCGATGACGGAGAAGGACGCGGATTTCGTGCCCTGCCTCCACTCGGTGGGTATGCCGCTCGAGCCGGGCGAGGAGGACGTGCCGTGGCCGTGCTCCGAGACCAAGTACATCGTGCACTTCCCCGACGAGCGGATGATCTGGTCCTACGGCTCCGGGTACGGCGGCAACTCGCTGCTGGGTAAGAAGTGCTACGCGCTGCGCATCGCCTCGGTGATGGCACGCGACGAGGGCTGGCTCGCCGAGCACATGTTGATCCTGCGCCTCACCAACCCGGAGGGCCGCAAGTACCACATCGCGGCCGCGTTCCCGTCTGCCTGCGGCAAGACGAACCTGGCCATGCTCGAGCCCACCATCCCGGGATGGACGGTGGAGACCCTGGGCGACGACATCGCCTGGCTGCGCTTCGGCGACGACGGCCGCCTATGGGCCACCAACCCGGAGACCGGCTTTTTCGGCGTGGCCCCTGGCACCAGCATGGACACCAACCCCAACGCCATGCGCACCATCGAAGGCGGCAACTCCATCTTCACCAACGTGGGTCTGACCGCTGACGGCGACATCTGGTGGGAGGGCATGACCAAGGACAAGCCCGAGAACATCACCGACTGGAAGGGTCGCCCCTGGAGCGGCTCGACCGGCCCGCGGGGCGGCCGCAAGGACGAGAAGGCCGCGCACCCCAACAGCCGCTTCTGCACCCCCATCGAGCAGTGCCCCATCCTGGCTGACGACTACCACAATCCGGAGGGCGTGCCCCTCGACGCCATCGTGTTCGGCGGCCGCCGGGAGAACACCATCCCGCTGGTCACGCAGGCCCGCAACTGGAAGCACGGCGTCTTCATGGGTGCCACCTGCTCGTCGGAGACCACCGCTGCCGCGAGCGGCGCCGTGGGCGTGCTGCGCCGCGACCCCATGGCCATGCTCCCGTTCATCGGCTACCACGTGGCCGATTACGTGCAGCACTGGATGGACGTGGGTAAGAAGGCGGACGCGGACAAGCTGCCGAAGATCTTCTACGTCAACTGGTTCCGTCGCGACGCCGACGGCCGGTTCATGTGGCCGGGCTTCGGGGAGAACTCCCGCGTGCTGAAGTGGATCGCCGACCGCGTCGACGGCAAGGTGGAGGCCGTGGAGACGCCCACCGGCCTACTCCCGGCCAAGGGCTCGCTGGACGTCGACGGCCTCGACATCACCGATGATGATCTCGAAGCCGTGGTCAGCTACAGCGCTGAGGAATGGCACGACGAGGTGCCGCGCATCGGCCGCTGGTTCGACACTTTCGGTTGGCGCCTGCCGCGCGAACTGGTCGACGAACTGCGCACCCTCGAGGTCGCCGTGGGGCGGGCCCCCAGCTCCATGTGGTGATCGGCTGACAGCCAAGAGCGCCGGCATCGCCCCGTGGCGGTGCCGGCGATCTGCGTTTTCGGTGCACTAGCCTGAGGCCATGCAGCGTTGGGTGTGGGTCGTCGTGCTGGTATTCGGCCTGCTCGCCGCCGGGTCGTTGGGCGGCTGGCAACCCACCCTGCCGAGCATCCTGCTCGGGGTCAGCGTGGTGCTACTGTCCTGGTGGATGAGTCCGTTTTCTGGAGGCCGCACGATGAAGCACACCGAGGTCATGTCTCTGCCCGAGGGTCAGCGCCGCGTGGTGATCTACTGGCGCCCCGGCTGCATCTTCTGCCAGAGACTCAAGGGTGGCCTCGGCTCTGACGGAGGCAAGGCCACGTGGATCAACATCTGGCATGACGAGGACGCCGCCGCCTTCGTTCGCTCCGTCAACGACGGCAACGAGGTGGTGCCCACCGTCGTGATCGATGGCCAGCCGCACACCAATCCGGCTCCGCAACTGGTGCTCGACGCCCTTTCTTGACACCTTCCACGGCCGGTGAGACGGTGCGTTCATGAGTGCTTCTCTCCTGGTGCGTGGTGGGCGGATCGTCGGGCTCGACGGCGAGGCCGAGCGGGCTGCCGATGTGCGGATCCACGACGGCGTGGTCACCGAGGTGGGTCCGGGGTTGGCTGCACACGGCGAGCGCGTCGTCGATGCCAGCGGGCACTGGCTGATCCCAGGGCTGTGGGACAAGCACGTGCACTTCGGGCAGTGGTCCCGCTCCACCACCTGGATCGACCTCACCGGCACCACCAGCCCGGAGGACGCCTGCGCGCGGGTCTGCCAGGCGCTGGAGCTGCGCCGGGAGGACGGCCGGATCGCGGTGGGTTTCGGCTACCGCTCGGCGGGCTGGGACCGGATCGGCACGGTGGCGGAACTGGACGCAGTCACCGGATCGCAGCCCGTGGTGTTGATCTCCGGCGACGCCCACAACGGCTGGCTCAACTCTGCCGCGCTCGCCCGTCTCGGCGTGCCCGCCCGGCAGGAACCCATGACCGAGAACGAGTGGTTCGATACCTTCGCCCGCCTCTCCGCCATGCCGGAGCAGGCCCCCACCGCCGACGAGCAGCGCGCCGCCGTCGCCCACCTCAACTCGCTGGGCTTCACCGGCATCGTGGACATGGAGTTCGAGAACACGTTCCGTGACTGGCCCCGCCGCCTCGCGGAAGGCATCCGCGGGCTACGGGTGCGCACCGCCGTCTACGCGCCCCAACTCGACGAGGTGTTCGCCGCCGGCTGGCACACCCACGACGCCCTCCCCGGCGGCGAGGGCCTCATGACGATGGGGCCGCTGAAGATCATCAGCGACGGGTCGCTGGGCACGCGCACCGCCTGGTGCTGCGACCCGTATCTGGGGCTGCCCGACAACGACCCCAACCCGTGGGGCGTGGTCAACGTCGACCGCGAGGAACTCGAACACCTGCTGGGGAAGGCCCTCACCGCAGGGCTGGAGATCGCCGTGCACGCCATCGGGGACCGCGCGAACCAGGCCGTGCTCGACGCCTTCGCCACCACGGGGGCGCACGGCTCCATCGAGCACGCACAACTGTTGCGCCGCGAGGACGTGCCCCGCTTCGCGCAACTGGGCCTGACCGCCAGCATGCAGCCCCACCACCTCATCGACGACCGCGAGATCACCACCCGCTGGTGGGCGGACCGGGCGGATCGCACGTTCCTGGCCAAGTCGCTGATCGACGCCGGGGCCACCGTCGCGCTCGGCTCCGACGCGCCGGTGTCGCCGCCGGATCCGTGGCTGGCGATCGCCTCGGCCGTGCACCGCAGCGGCGACGACCGGCCGGCGCTGCAGCCCGAGGAGTCGCTGAGCCCGAGGGAGGCGCTAGCGTGTTCGGTCGACGGGCAGCGGCTGCGCCCCGGTGCGCCGGGCGACGTGGTGCTGCTGGGCTCAGACCCCCTGGCGGATCACGGGTCGCCGGCCGAGACTGCAGCCGCGCTGCGCGGGATGCGGGTGGCGGCCACGATCTGCGCCGGAGAGCTCACCGGCTGAGCCGTAGCGCCGCCAGTTCGGCATCGCGCTGCGGGGACGGCACGTAGGCCTGCGCGAGGCGGCGCAATTCCCCGGCCCAGTGACTGACGGCGTACATCGACCACGGGTTGAACAGCTCACCTGCCCCGCGCTGGACGGCCTGCGCCGCCAGGAGGATCAGCACGCCGGGGCTTTGACGGGTGTTCCTGGCGCACCAGTGGACGCCGGAGTTGAACCCGTTGGAGTTCGGGGCGGCCCGTGCCTCGTCGCGGCCGCTGCGGGCACGCTCGGCTGCTGCGGCGTCGATGCGTCCCACATTGAGCCTGCCACAGGGCGATAATGGGGGGATGCTCACCTTGCCGAACTCCCGCGTCCCTGACCCCATGACTGCTCCCCCGCTTCGGTGGGGCGTGCTGGGCACGGGGTGGATCGCCGAGCGGTTCTTCGACGCGGCGCACCGCCTCACGTCGCAGCGGCTGGCCGCCGTGGGGTCGCGCACCCAGGGGCGCGCCGACGAGTTCGCCCACCGGTTCGAGGCGCCCCGCGCCTACGGCAGCTACGAGCAGTTGGTCTCGGATCCGGAGATCGACGCGGTCTACGTCGCCACCCCGCACAGCGAACACCTCGCCAACGCGAAGCTGGCGCTCGAGGCCGGCAAGCCGGTGCTGGTGGAGAAGGCGTTCACGCAGACCGCCGCCGAGGCCCGCGAGCTGATCGGCGCCGCCGAGGCCGCGGGGCTGCCCGTGATGGAGGCGATGTGGACCCGCTTCCTGCCGCAGATGGACGTCATCCGGCAACTGCTGGCCGACGGCGCGCTCGGCGAACTCGAGACCGTCTCTGCGGATCACGGGCAGTGGTTCGCCGACGACCCGGCCTCGCGCCTGTTCGACCCCGCCCTCGCGGGTGGGGCGATGCTCGACCTGGGCGTCTACCCGGTCTCGTTCATGCACTTCGCGCTGGGCGCGCCGGGGCGCTCGCTGTCCATGGGCACGCGGGCGTTCACCGGGGTCGACCGGCAGGTCTCCGCGGTGTTCGACGGCTTCGACGCCCACCCCTGCGCCACCGCGCTGATCACCACGACGTGCAAGGCGAAGACGCCCACCCGCGCCTACATCGCCGGCACCGAGGCCACCGTCGAGATCCCCACGTTCTTCTACGGCCCGCAGCAGTTGACGCTGCGCACGGTCGACGGCGAGGTGACCCGCAGTGAGGAGCCCACCGTCGTCGAGCACGAGGGCCTCAGCTTTGAGGCGGCACACTTCGCCACAATGGTCGCCGAAGGGCGCCTCGAGTCTGAGCTCATGCCCTGGTCCGAGACCATGGCCGTGATGGAGACGATGACCTCGCTGCTCGCCAACCTGGAGAGCTGAGCAGCCTGGTCCCTGAGCGTCTGCCCGCGAGCTTGCGAGCCAGCGGACGACGAAGGGCGCCCGCAACGTGACTATGACTTTGACACAGTGGGTTGAGGTGTCGGATCGGCTGCGGGCGCCCTTCGTCGCCGCGCGAGGCGCGACGCTCAGGGACCAGCCAGCCCCGACACCGGGCACTCAGGCAGCCGCGCCAACCACAGCTGCGGCCATCAGCCAGTACCAGCTGAGAGTCCGACGCAGTCTCTGATGGGGGCCTGAGTAGGTGGGTCGGGCGTTGCAGAAGACGGTCACCCACACCACCAGCCAGCAACACCACAGAGTGACCGCCTTCTGCATGGGCGGCGAAGGCCCCCATCAGAGACAGCGGCAACCACCTGTGGCACAGGTGACAGACAAGCTTCAACGGTTTCGACACTGCTCGCTGCGCTCGCAGGCTCAACCAGCGGCGGCGCGACGGACGGCCTTGACGATCTCCTCGTAGACCAGGATGGCGACACCGGCGCCCACAGCGACAGCCCAGTGGATCCAGTCCAGCGACGTGGTGCCGAACGCGGCCTGCAGGAACGGCACCTCCACGACGGCGACTTGGGCGAGCGTGGCGCCGGCCAGTGAAATCCACAACCACTTGTTGGTGAACAGGTGGCTGAACGCGCTGGCCAGATCCGAGCGGGAGTTCAGTGCGTTGAACAGCTGCATCATCACCAGCGAGGTGAACACCGTGGTCCGGGCCACGGCGAGCTGCTCGTCGGCCCCCGCCAGGTGCTCGAGCCCGCCGACCAGGCCGCCCGGGAGCGTCAGGTCGTAGATCAGCAAGCTGATCACGCCCATCACCAGGCCGATACCGATGATGCGGGTCCACATGTGCCGGTCGATGATCTTGTCGTCGTAGGCGCGCGGCTTGCGGTCCATCACGTTGTCGATCTCGGGGTCGACGCCCATCGCGAGCGCCGGCCCGGAATCGGTGACCAGGTTGATCCAGAGGATCTGCGTGGCCAGCAGCGGGACGACTGTGGCGCCTGGGTTGCCGGGATCCGCCAGGCCGATGACCGAGCCCAGCACCACGCCGAGGAACACCGTGGCGACCTCGCCCATGTTGGAGCTGAGCAGGTAGCGGATGAACTTCTTGATGTTGTCGAAGATCACCCGGCCCTGGCGCACCGCGGCCACGATGGTGGAGTAGTTGTCGTCGCCGAGGATCATCTCCCCGGCCTCCTTGGTCACCTCAGTGCCGGTGATGCCCATCGCGATGCCGATGTCCGCCGACTTCAGGGCCGGGGCGTCGTTGACGCCGTCGCCGGTCATCGAGACGATCTGCCTGTCCGCCTGCAGGGCGTCAACGATGCGTAGCTTGTGCTCGGGCGAGACCCGGGCGTAGACGTTGGTGCGGCGGACCACCTCGGTGAGCTCGTCGTCGGACAGCCCTTCCAACTCCCGCCCGGTGACGGCTTCTGCGGAAGCTGAGCCGTCGGTGATGCCGAGATCCTGGGCGATGCGGGCGGCGGTGACGGGGTGGTCGCCGGTGATCATGACGGTCTTGATGCCCGCCCCGTGGGCCTGGGAGATGGCCTCGGCGGCCTCCTCGCGGGGCGGGTCGATGATGCCCACCGCGCCCACCCACACGAGGTCGCGTTCGGCGCTCTCGTCGAAGTCGTCGGGGTCTTCGTCGTCGGCGGGGCGCCAGGCGACGCCGAGCGTGCGGTAGCCCTGCTCGCTGAGCTCCACCACGATGCGGGAGAGTTCCTCGCGTCGTTCGTCGGTCAGCGGGCGCTGGCTTCGGCCCACCTGTTCCTCGACGCAGCGCTCCATCAGGACGTCGGGCGCGCCCTTGGAGAAGACGCGCTTCTGGTCTTCACGGTGACCGAGCACTGACATCATCTTGCGCTCGGAATCGAAGGGTACCTCCGCGTCGCGCTCGAACCAGCCGACGCGCTCGGCCACGCCGTCGAGCTTGTGCTGGGCCACCAGGAAGGCGGCCTCGGTGGGGTCGCCCTGGATGCTCCAGGTGCCGTCCTCGCCCTGATCCAGTTGCGCGTTGTTGGCCAGCACGCCCGAGGCGAGCAGCCGGCGGGCCTCGGCGGCGGCCTCGTCCCCGCCGTCGATCTCCACGTCGCCCTCGGGCGCGTAGCCGGTGCCGCCCAGCTTCACTCGACCGGAGGCGGTGACCACCTCGCGCAGCGTCATCTCGTTCCGGGTGAGGGTGCCGGTCTTGTCCGAGCAGATCACGGAGACCGAGCCGAGGGTCTCGACGGAGTGGAGGTCCTTCATCACCGCGTTGCGGCGGGCCAGCACCTGGACGCCGATGGCGAGCACGAGCGACAGGATGGCCGGCAGGCCCTCGGGGACGGCAGCCACGGCGAGCGAGACGCCCATCAACAGGATCTCGACGGCTTCGCTGAGGTTGGAGACGCCGTTGACCAGCGCGACCGCGGCCATCACCACCACCGCGATGATGATCACCAGCAGGCCCAGCATCTTGGAGATGCCGGTGATCTCCTGCTGCAGGGGCGACGGCTCGTCCTCGGTCTCGTCGAGCAGCGTGGCGATGCGGCCCATCTCGGTCTCCATGCCGGTGCCGGTCACGACGGCGCGGCCGACTCCGCGGGCCACGGCGGTGCCCTTGTAGACCATGTTGAGGCGGTCGCCGAGCGGCGCCTCCCCGTCGAGGGTCTCGGCGTTCTTCTCGACGGCCTCGGATTCGCCTGTGAGTGACGCCTCCTGCACGCGCAGCGACGACGAGGTGAACAGCCGGGCGTCTGCACCCACCGCGTCGCCCTCGGAGAGCACGAGGATGTCGCCGGGCACGATGTCGGTGGAGGCGACATCGGTGAGCTTGCCGTCGCGCAGCACCGTCGAATGGGTGGCCGTCATGTCCGACAGGGCCGCGACGGCGTCCTCGGCCTTGTTCTCCTGCACGAAGCCGAGCACGGCGTTGGCCACGACGATCAGGGCGATGACGATCGCGTCGATGGGCAGGCCGGTGGCGCCTTCGGCGAACCACGCGACGATCGAGATGGCGATCGCCGCGAGGAGGAGATAGACCAGCGGGTCGGTGAACTGCCTGAGGAACCGCTTCCAGGCCGGCTCCCTGGCTGCCCCGCGAAGTTCGTTGGGGCCGTATTTCTCCAGCCGTTGCCTGGCCTCACCGGCGCTCAGCCCCTGTTTGGGGTCGACTGACTGGTCAGTGGCCACGTCCTGCGCAGCTCTGGTGTACGCCGGTGCCGACATGCTCTCGCCTCCACGGATGATGTTGTGCCATCCACGCTACGCCCATCGGGCAAGTCCCGACGCTCAGGGAGCGTCTCAGCCGACGAGGCTGCGGATCTCCTCGTCCGCCAGGGCGAGCACCGCCTGCCGGGCCTCTGCGGGCGACGACGACGCCAGCACCTCGTCGAGCATCGCCCTGCACTGCGCCAGGTCGTGGCGGGCCAGCGACGTCTTGACCGCACCCACGCGGCCCACGGCCATCGACAGCGACGAGATCCCGGCCCCGGCGGCGATCAGGGCGAGCAGCGGGTCGCCGCCCACCTCGCCGCAGATGCCGACGGGCTTGTCGCCCGCGCCGCGCACCGTCATCACGATCAGCTCCCACAGCGCCGGCTGCCATCCGTTGAGCAGGCCGGCGAGGCGGCCATCCATCCGGTCGGCGGCGAACAGGTACTGCGACAGGTCGTTGGTGCCGATGGAGGCGAAGTCGCACGCCGCCAGCACGTCGGCCGAGCGCACCGCGGCGGCGGGCACCTCCACCATCGTGCCGGCCTTGGGCAGCCCCACCTCGCGGCAGCGGGCGGTGAACCACGCGGCCTCCTCCGCCGTCGCCACCATGGGCGCCATCACCCACACGTCCGCCCCGGTCGCCTCGCGGGCGCGGGCCAGTGCGGTGAGCTGGTCGTCGAGCAGATCCTCCCGGGCGCGCTGCAACCGCAGGCCGCGCACGCCGAGGGCGGGGTTCTCCTCCTCACCCAGGTCGGCGAAGGCGAGCGGCTTATCGGCGCCCGCGTCGAGTGTGCGCACCACCACCTTGCGCCGGCCGAACGCCTCGAACACGCGCGTGTAGGTGGCGGTCTGCTCCTCCACCGACGGCGCCTCGGCGCGGTCCAGGAACAGGAACTCAGAGCGGAACAGGCCTGAGCCCTCCACGTCGGCCAGCGCGGCGCGCAGTGCGTCGTCGACGGTGCCGATGTTGGCCAGGATCTGCACCGCGTGCCCGTCGCGGGTCGAGCCTGGGCCCTGCGCCATGGCCTGCAGGGCGAGCCTGCGCTCGTTGCGCTCCAACAGTGCGGCGGCCACGTCGTCGGCCGGATCGAGCACGACCTCGCCCGTGGCGCCGTCGAGCCCGACGGTGGCGGCCTGGGCCACCATCACGCCCGGCGCCTGCACCACCGCGGGGATGCCGAGTTGCGCGGCGAGGATGGCGGTGTGCGACGTCACTCCCCCGCCCTCGGTGACGATGCCGAGCACCTTCTCCGGGTCGAGCGTGGCGGTGTCCGCCGGAGCCAGGTCGAAGGCGACCAGCACCGACGGCGTGGTCAGCGCCGGCACACCGGGCGCGGGTAGGCCCATGAGGCGGGCGCCTGCGCGCTGGAACACGTCGCGCAGGTCGTCCTGCCGCTCGGCCATGTACCCGCCGAGGCCGGCGAGCATCTCGCAGTACTGCTCGACGGCGTGGTACAGCGCGTCGACCGGGCCGTGGCCCTCCGCGATCTGCATGGACGCGGCGGAGAGGAGGCCGGGGTCGCGGGCCATGGTGGTAGGCCCATGAGGCGGGCGCCTGCGCGCTGGAACACGTCGCGCAGGTCGTCCTGCCGCTCGGCCATGTACCCGCCGAGGCCGGCGAGCATCTCGCAGTACTGCTCGACGGCGTGGTACAGCGCGTCGACCGGGCCGTGGCCCTCCGCGATCTGCATGGACGCGGCGGAGAGGAGGCCGGGGTCGCGGGCCATGGTGGCGGTGGCCTCCAGCACGGGCCTGGCGGCCTCGGGCGCGGTGGCGACGCGGGCGTCCATGTCCTGCGCCACCGCCTCGAGGGCCTTCGAGACGGAGGCCTCGGCCAGCGCCGGGTCGTCGACCCGTTCGCCCGGCGGGCTGATCTTCACCGTCGAGACGACGACGGCGGGCCCCACCGCGGCCCCGGGGCTCACCCCGATGCCCTGGATGCTCATGCGTCGGTGGCGTCGTGGTCGATCTTGAGGAACTCGACGAGCGCGTCGAGGGCCTCGTCGGCTCCGTCGCCCTCGGCGGCGAGGGTGACGACCTCGCCGTGCTTGACCCCGAGCGTCATGATGCCGAGCAGGCTGCGGGCGTCAACCGGCGGGCGACCCTCCTTCTGGAGCGTCACGGGCACGCCGAGCTTGTTCACCTCCTGCACGAACAGGTTGGCGGGGCGGGCGTGCAGGCCCACGGAGGATCCGATGGCAACTTCGCGGCTGGGCATTGTGTTCACTCACTTCCAGATCGTGTCGAAGACATCCGCGACCAGTTCGTCGAAGATGCCGAGCTCCCACGCCACGTCGAGGGCGGTGTAGCGGGAGCGGTAGTACATGGCCTTGGGGAACATCGCCCGCACGTCGTCGCGGGTGATCCCGATGTCCTCGGGCCGGGAGGGGGCACCGGCGCGGCGCAACATGTCGCTGAGCTCGGCGGTGGTGACCAGTTGGGTGCGCAGCCTGTCGACGGCGGCGGGCCACTGGTCGATTAGCGGCTGCAGGCGGGCGACCAGGTCGTCGCCGGCGGCGTACTTTTCGCGGGTCTCACGGACGGCGTGATCGGCGAGCGCGCCGTCGAACCGGCTGCGGATGTCGGCCTCGATCTCGTCCCACGGGGCGCGGGCCGCCGCGATGGCTGGGAGGTCGAGGTCTGCGAGGTCGCGTGCCAGGAGCGCCTCGTAGAAGGCGCACATGGCCAGCGACCCGATGGCCACCTTGAACCCGTGCGACAGCGGCGGGTTGCGGTCGGCGCCCAACTGGGCGATCTCCCACAGGTGGCTGAAGTAGTGCTCGGCGCCCGACGCAGGCCGGGTGCCGCCGTAGGCCTGCATCGCCAGGCCGGAGAGGCACAGCCCCTCGACGAGGCCGTCGAAGGCGTCGGCGTTGCCGGCGGCCAGGTCGTCTGGCCGCGACAGCGCGGTGCCGACGCCGGACTGGACCATGGCCCACACCTCCGGGTCGATGGGCTCGATGCCGGTGTAATCAGCCAGGATCCAATCGGCTCCGCCGGGGATCTTGGCCACGAGGTCGCCGTAACCGGAGGCCGTCATGATGGACGGCGCGGCGGCCACCACGTCGAGGTCCATGATCACGACGACGGGGGCCTTGCAGTTCTTGGTGACCTTCACCCCGTTCTCCGTCATGGGTGCGCCGGCGCCTGTGTAGCCGTCCATGGAGGCGGCGGTGCCGACGACGGCGTAGTCGCGGCCCTGCTCGAAGGCGGCGAGCTTGACCAGGTCGTTGATCGTGCCGGAGCCGAGCGCGATGGGGGTGCTGGTGTCCGACATCACCCGCTGGATCTCGAGGCAGTTGTCGTAGGAGGCGTAGAGGGCGGGCCGGCCGGGGAAGATCAGCGGCTCGGCCACTTCGCAGCCGGCCTCGCGCAGCGACACCGTCAGCGCCTCCCCCGCCACGGCCCACGTGTTCTCGTCGGCGACGACGAGGTGCGGGCCGGTGCCGAGGTGGGCGGCGATCAGCCGCCCACTCTCGGCGAGGACTCCGCGCCCCACCGCCGCGGCCACCGTGTCGGTGGCGCGGCCCAGGGCCTCACGCAGAGTCTCACTGGTCACTGCCGAACACCACCTCGGCGCCGAGCGTCAGGGCCGGGGTCTCGTCGAGACCACCCAGGTGGATGGCCCCCGGCATCCGCGGCTCGGCCTCGCCGTCGAAGACGAGGGTCACGTGGCCGAGGTCGCGCAGGTTCTTCTCCGCAACCTCGCCCAGCGCGGTGAGCGTCCAGCGCTGGTTCCCGATCCGCACGGGCATCCCGACGGTGAGGCTGCCGGTGAGCTCGGCGTCGTCGATCAGGAAGCAGTACGAACGCAGCGCCTCCGGGGCCTCACCAGAGAAGGTGATGGCCATCTTCTCCTCGAGGAAGGCGGGCGCGTCCGGGCCGACCTCGATGACGGTGGTGGTGTATCCCATGATTCAGATTCCTTTCAGGACTACGAGGTGGTGGAGTACAGGCCGATGCTCGCCAACCACGCTATGGCAACGCGCGGCACGCCGTTGAGGAACCGTGAGTACAGCACTGCGGGCACGCCCACCTGGATGGTCTCCGGCTTGGCCTCGCCGAGGCCCATGCCCACCGGGATGAAGTCACACGCGTTCTGCGTGTTGATGGCGAACAGCGCGGGCAGCGCCAGGTGCGGCGGGATGTTGCCCTTGCCGATCTCCACGCCGATGAGCGTGCCGATGATCTGTGCGATGACGGCGCCGGGGCCGAGCAGCGGGGACAGGAACGGCAGCGAGCAGATGAAGCCCAGGATCATCAGGCCCCAGCCGGTGCCCGCGAGCGGGGTGAGCAGGTTGGAGAACCACTCGCCCAGGCCGGAGGCCTGGATGATGCCGATGAGCATCGCGACGAACGCCATGAACGGCAGGATCGTGTTGATCATCATCTGCACGGCGTTGCGGCCGGCCTGGTAGAACACCGAGATGACCCGGCCGGCGCCGAGACCGATGGTCTCGAGCAGGTTCTTCTTACGCTTCTGCGCCATCTGCTCGGTGAGCTTCATGGGTCGGCCATCCTCGCGGGTGGGGATGGTCGCGCCGGAGGCGGCGGCTTCGGTGTCGCCCACGCCCGTGGTGGCCTCCGCTTCTGTGGCGGCGACGGCGGCGAGCGCGGCGTCGTCGGCCGGCTGCACCTGGGCGGGACCCACGGCCGAGACGTAGATGCCCTCGTGGATGAACTGCGCCAGCGGGCCGGACTTGCCGGTGGGCACCACGTTGACGGTGGGGATGTTCTTCTTCGGGTAGAGGCCGCAGCGCAGCGAGCCGCCACAGTCGATGACGGCGACGAAGTGCTCGTCGTCCGGCACCGAGGTGTTGAAGCCGTTGACCGGTTCGGCACCCGTGAGCTCGGCGATCCTGTCGACCACCTCGGGGCGCTGACCGCCGCCGATGATGTAGACGATCTTGTTGCGCTTCGCGTCAGGCGTGAGGGTCAGCGGGCCGCCGTAGCCGCTGGGCCCGCGGGTGATGGTGATGGAGCGGTACTCAGACATTGGAGTGGACCTCCTTGGCCAGGACGACGCCCTGCTGCTTCGAGACGAAATTCGTGGTGATGTCGGTCACCCAGCCGCCCACGAAGTTGAGCACGGCGCCGAGCAGGAGGTAACGGATCGCGAGGTCACCGGTGGGCAGGCCGAGGGCGATGATGCCCTGGGCGATGCCCATCCAGACGAACAGCTCGCCGGGGTTGTTGTGGGGGAACAGGCCGTTGTTGGTGTGCACCATCTGTGCCACCGAGGCGTAGTAGCCCGGCTTGTACCGCTCGGGGAGGAACCGGCCCAGCGTGAAACACGCGGGGTTCGTCAGGAAGAACGCGCCGATGAACGGCAGCAGCAGGTAGCGGCTGATGACGTTCTTGCCGGCCTTCTGCGCGAACCTGTCGATGCGCTCCTCACCGATGAGGGCGATCATTGCGTTCATCGCAACAAGCAACATGAGCACCAGCGGGACGATGCCGGACATCCAGGACAGAAACACTTCTGCGCCTGTGCTGAAGAGTCCGACGAACCACTCCGCGGCTCGTACGAGGTAATCCACTTCAGCTCCTTTCTAGGGTGGGTGATGGTGGGGCTTGTGCCCCAGTTGGTCGACGTTGGTTGAGCCGGTCGCCCCTGAGACCGCGTCGCAACCGCCGAGCGGACAAGCAGGATGCTTGTACGCTCACCAGGGCTCGACACTGCTCGCAGAGCTCGCAGGCTCAACCAGCGTCAGACGGGCTGCTTCGCCCGTCGGGTGACGACGATCTTTTCCACAGGTGCAGCCAGACCGGGCAGCACCTTCTTCTTCGGCTTGATGCCGGGAAGCTTGTCGAGCGCGCGTCCGACGGCGGACGGCGGCTCTGCGGGGACCCCGCCCTCGGCGACCACGCGGTAGTTGTCGCGGGCGTTGGCCACAGCCCTGACCACGGACCTGCCATGGCGGGCGGCCTCGCTGGGCTCCACCATCGACATGAACCGGCCGTTGTAGAGGCTGAACTCCTTGAACGTGGCCAGCACCGTGATCCCGTTGAGGCGGTGCCCCTCGACGACGCGGTCGTCGTCGTCGAGGACGAACATCACGATCGAGCCGGCAGCGATGCCGCCGCTGAACTTGCCCATCGCGACCCTGCCCTTCTTACGCAGGTTGACGAACAGCTCAGTGAAGGCCTTGGTCTGTTTGAACGACAGGAACGACTGGGCGACCCAGGCGAAGCCGATCGCGATGATGAAGATCCAGAACATGTCCCGGTCACCTCTCTGTGGTGGGGTTCTTCTCGAGGAAGTAGTAGAAGCCTTCGAACGTGGTCAGCTGACACAGCTGGCTGATGAGGTCGCGGCGGGCGCCCAGCCTGAGCACCTCGTCGTAGACCTGGACGAGCACGTCCTCGCTGTGGCTGGAATCGGCGGGCACGCCGAGCAGGACGATCAGCCGCACCCCGTCGTCGTCCGCCTCGCGGGGGATGACGCCGACGGCGAGCATGATGTGCTCCTGCCCCTCGAGGGTGGCGTGGGGGAAGCCCACCCAGGGGTCGAGCTGCGTCTGGGCGCGCGCCTCACGCTCGCGGATCCGATCTCCGAAACCCTTCTCCACCAGGCCGCGGGCCTCGAGGTGGCCGGCCATGAACTCGACGGCCTCCTCGTACCCGGTGCCGGCGGGAAGGGCGAAGAAGTGCTGCTCGTCCAGGGCGCCTGCGAGCACGGAGCCGCCATCGGCGTCGACGTTCATGGGGATGCGCAGCTTCAACCGTTCCAGTTGGCGGGCCAGCGCCTTGCGGTCCAGCACGCGGGTGACGTGCAGGACGGGGGCGGTGGTCTCGAGGTCGGCGTCGCCGGCGACCACCACGAGATCGGCGCCGCGGAGCGCCTCGGGGGTGGCGTCGGCCAGAGCCAGGAGCTCGAACTGCGTGGAGTTCGGCAGCACCTTGGCGAGTTGGAGACGGACGAGTTCCGCGCTGGTGCGGCCCATGGCGCCGATGATCACCACCCGCAGATATGCGGCGGTGCGCTCGCGGGCTTCGAGGAACACCTGGAAGTAGGTGGCGAGGAAACCCAACTCCGCATCCTCGACGGGCAGGCCCATGCGCTGCTCGATCACGCGGGAGGCGACGGTGGCCATCCGGTAGGCGACGGGGAACTCGGCGCGCACGTCGGCCACGTCGGTGTCGTCCACCCAGATCCGGTAGCGCATCCGGTTGAGCATGTAGGCCAGGTGGCGCGAGAACTCGGCGAGGAAGGCGGTGCCAGTGAGGTTGATGTCCATCTCGGCGCGCACCGTGGTGAGCACGTCGTTGACCAACTCCTGGGCATCGGCCGCGGCCGCGCCGCTGAGCCGGGCGGCGACCTCGGCGTCTCCTGGGGCCCGCATCCCCGCGATGGGGAGGGTGAGGAAGATGCGCTCGGCCTCGTCCAGTTCGAGGTTGAAGGCCGCGGCCAGCCGGTTGGCGACATCGGTGGCCAACTCGTGCGCCGGCGCCGAGGTGAGCCCGGAGTAACGGGCGGGGAGGTACTCGATGGACCGGGCCTGGCGCGTGCGGTCCACACTCACCGTCGCCCATCGGGCCAGCTCCAGGGCGTAGACCTTCCCCAGGCCCACCTCCTCGCCCCGCTGCCGCACGATCTGTTCGACGCGCTGCTGCACCTCGTCGGCCGGGTAGGCCAGAGGGAAGTGACGGCGCAGCACGTGCAGGCGTTGCTGCAACTCAGGGCCCTCTATGGCGAGGCCCACGTTGGGCCGGCCCGCGACGGCGAGGTCGTCGTCAGCGAGGAGTTCCCGGACCCGTGCGAGGTCGGTCACCACGGTGGTGCGGCCCACCGCCATGGCCGCGGCCAGCTCTTCCGTGCGAACGGAGGTGAGGGCACGGAAGAGTCTGGCCACGATGTAGGACGCCCGGACATCAGGGTTGTTGAACGAGATGTCGTCGTCGACGGAGGTGCGCACGGCGCGGTAACGGTGCGGATCGGCGATCATCAGGCGGTAGCGGCCGTCGGCCAGGGAGATCGACGCGGAGGTGCCGAGAAGGTCCTGGAGTGCGGCGACCTCGCTGGCGACGGTGCGTCGGCTGATGTCCAGCTCGGCGGCGAGGTCGTCGGCAGGCACATGGCGCGCTGCCTCCAACAGCGCCAGGATGCGTGCCTGCCTGTTCATGACCTGACTCCTTTGTCGGTATCGGTGGGTGGTGGGTGTCAGCTGCCGGAGCCGTCGGCGCCGAAGAAGGTGTCCCAAGGGACGTTGACCTGCTGGTCGAGGCCGACCACCTCGTAGAGGTGGCGCAGCAGTGGGAACTTCTCGGGCGCGACGACGCCGCGGTCGGTGAGCTTGACCATGGCTTCGCCGATCACCTTGATGGCGGCCGCGCCTTCGAGGGTGACGCCGGGCATCTGGCCGCGGGCCTCGCTGAAGGTCATGCCGCTGCCCACGAGGCGTCCGCACTTGACGTTGCGGCCGCCCATGGAGGTGACGAAGCAGTCGCCAATGCCGGGGAGGCCCAGCGGGGTGGTGGGCTTGCCGCCGAGCAGGTCCATGAACTGGATCATCTCGATGGAGGCCTGGCCGAAGAGGGCGGCGCCGTAGTTGAAGTTGACGTAGCGGTCGCCGGCGGCCTCGCCCATGGCGTCGAGGATGCCGCTCATGAAACCGGCGCCGAAGGCGTAGCAGTTCTTGGTGGCGGCGCACACCTCGACGCCCACGAAATCGGTGTTGGTCCACACGTGGTAGTGCTCGGTGGCGAAAAGTTCGCGCCACATCTCGAGCACCTCGGCGTTGTCGCCGGTGAACACGACGGAGGTGTGGCGGCGCACTGCCACCTCGCCGGCTATCGACGGGCCGGCGATGGCGGAGAAGGTGAGCTGGTTGCGGAGATCCTCGGGGATCTCGTTGGCCAGCACGCGCGGAAGGATGGTGAGGTTGCCCTCCTCATCGGCCTGCATGCCCTTGGCCAGCGCGATGACGTGCATCCCGGGGCGGAGCAACTCGGCCAGCTGCTGGCCTGCCCACTGCACACCGAACGAGTTGACGCCGCTCATCACGAGGTCCACGCCGTCGAACGCGTCGGCAGCCTCCTCGAGCTGGTAGGCGGTGGTGCCCTCCGGCAGCTTCAGGCCGAGGTTGGGGTGGATGCCGGTGGCCTTGATGGAGTCGATGATGTCGCGGTCCAGGTGGGTGCCCACCAGTCGCATCGCGTGCCCGTTGTCGGCCAGCGGGGTGGCCAGCGCGCTGGCCATGATGCCGGCCCCGAGAACTGCGATCGTCGCCATGAAGTGCTCCTTTGCGTGTCGCGCTGCTGTGCGCGGAATGTCGATAGTGCGACGCTACGACTAAATGGGCCGCAAATCGAGCCCCATTGATGCGGGCTTCTGCGAGCGCCGTGCAAAGCTCCGGCCTAATCCGGCCCGCTGACACCCCGGCTGCTGGCATGGTGGGGTTCACCTGTTTCCGGAAGGCCGCAATGATGCTCGACTCCCCCTCCCAGTGGTACGACGCCTACGTCTTCGACCTCGACGGCACCATCTACCTGGGCGACGACCTGCTGCCCGGCGCCGCTCGCCTCATCGAGGGGCTGCGCGCCAACGACCGCACGGTGAAGTTCCTGTCGAACAACCCCACGAAGGACCCGCGGCAGTACCAGGAGAAGCTGGAGCGCCTCGGCCTGCCCACACCCATCGAGGACATCGCCAACACCGTGGTGACCACCACCCGTTGGCTGCTGGACCACCACCCCGATGCGGCGCTCTTCGTGATCGGTGAGGAGCCGCTGCAGCGGGCGCTGCGCGAGGCGGGCTTCCGGCTCACGGACGATCCGGCGCAGGTGGACATCGTGGTGGCCTCCTACGACCGCACCTTCGATTACCGCAAGCTGCAGATCGCCTTCGACGCGATCTGGTTCCACAAGCGGGCCTTCCTGATCCAGACCAATCCGGATCGGTTCTGCCCGTTCCCCGGAGGCAGAGGCGAGCCGGATTGCGCGGCGATCACCGCCGCCATCGAGGCCTGCACCGGCGCGAAGTGTCAGGTGTCGCTGGGCAAGCCGTCGGCACTGATGCTGGAGGCGGCGCTGGGTGCCACAGGGGTGGATCCGAGCCGGGCGCTGATGGTGGGCGACCGGCTGATGACCGACATCCAGATGGCCATCGACACGGGCATGGCCTCAGCGCTCGTACTGACGGGCGAGTCCACCGTCGAGGACGTGCTCGCCCAGCCGGAGGACAACCGCCCCACCTACATCGTCGAGCGCATCGACCAACTCCTGCCCACCTGAGGAATCTGGCTCAGCCTCCCAGAAGTCGATGAAGTACGTCGCGGGCCGTCCTCGACGCCTCGACGGCGTTGTCGTGCTGCTTCGCCGGCGAGTTCGACGAACGTGCTGCGGGGCCGGTCAGGGAGCAGGGCGCCGCGGTCAACGCGCTGGTGGAGTGAGGGCTCAGCTCAGCGGAGGAAGAGGGCCTTCAGCCGCCTGGTGGCCAGCGTGACGCCGATCAGGATCATGCCCGCGAAGTAGGCCAGGTGCACCCAGATCGTCGGCTGGATCAGGCCGGTGGTGAGCTGCCGGATCATGTCGACGGCGTGCCACAGCGGCATCGCCATCACGATCCACTGCACCCACTGCGGGTACACCTCGATGGGGAAGAACGTGGCCGAGAGCAGGAACATGGGCAGCATCACGAAGTAGACCATGTCCGCGTGCTGCCACACCTTCATGAAACTGGTGGCGGCCAGCCCGATGGACGCGAACCCGAAGGCCACGATCAGCGCGGCGGGGATCGCGAGGATGGCAGTCCAGGAGAGGTTGAGCCCCAACAAACTGGTCACCACGAGGAAGCCCGACGCGTAGAGCAGGCCGCGGAACAGCGCCAGCAGGATCTCGCCCAGCGCCACGTCCATGGGGCCGAGCGACGTGGAGAGCATCTGGTCGTAGAGCTTGGCGTGCTTCATCTTGAAGAACACGTTGTAGGTGGTGTCGTACATCGCGCCGTTCATGGCCGATACGGCCATCAGGGCTGGGGCGATGTAGGCGGCATAGGGCACGTCATGGCCGTAGAACTCGACGGTGCCGATGAGCGCACCGAGCCCGAGGCCCATGGAGAGCAGGTAGAAGACCGGTTCGAAGAAGCCGGTGAGCACGATGACCCAGTTGTTGCGGGCGATGACGCGCAGCCCGCGGGCCACGACCGAGCGGACGTTGCCGGCGTAGAGCCCCCGCAGGAAGCGGGGCACGCGCGGGGCGGGGGCCTGGATGGGGGCGGTCATGAGTCCAGCCTCCGGCGGAACGTGCGGATCGACAGCGCGGCGCCCACGACGGCCACCAGCAGGAGGAAACCGACGTGCACCGCGGCCATGCCAAGGCTCATCGGCGCCCCGTAGAGGGCGGCGCGGCCGAGTTCGGCGGCGTGCCACAGCGGGGAGATCCACCCGATCGGCTGAAGGTAGATGGGCAGCGTCTCCAGCGGGAAGTAGGTGCCGGAGAAGAGAGTGAGCGGCACGATGACGAACCGCTCCACGAAGCTCAACTGCCCGCGGTCGTCCTTCTGCCTCGCCACCCAGCTCATCACGGCGAAGCCGACCGCCACCGACAGCAGCACCCCGATGGGGATCATGAGCAGCACGCCCAGTGGGCGCCCGATGCCGAAGATCAGCAGCGCGATGAGGTAGAAGCCCAGCATCAGCATCACGCGCACGAGCACCGAGGCCTGGTAGCCGACGGCCATCTGCCCTGGGGTGACCGGGGTGAGGCGCATGGCGGTGAAGGTGTTGGACCACTTGAAGCCGCCGAACACGCCGAAGGTGTTCTCCTGGGCGGCCACCTGCATGACCGTGGCCATCACCAGCGCGGGTGCCACGAAGGTGAGGTACGGCACCCCTTCGATGCCCTCGCCCTGATCCACCAGCACGCCCAGCCCGAAGCCGAGCCCGAGCAGGTAGAGGAACGGGGATCCGATGCCGGTGATCAGCAGCGTCGGATAGTAGTAGCGCAGCAGCATGGCTCGATGCTCGACGAGAGACAACCAACCCCATCTGCTGCTGACGCGGTGGTCCGCACTCAGCGTCCTGTCGATGACACCGCTGCTCATTCGATGAGGCTCCTACCCGTCAGGCGGAGGAAGACGTCCTCCAGCGACGAGCGCCGCACCAGCGACGTGAGCGGCTCCAGCCCGCGCTCGGTGACCTGCTGCAGCGCATGTTCGCCGTTGTCGGCGTAGATCAGCACCCGGTCCGGCAGGAGTTCCTGGCGCTCCCCCACGCCGTCGAGCTTTCCGGCGGCGGCCTCGTTGCGGGCTGAGCCGAAGCGCACCTCGAGCACCTCGCGCGTGGAGTAGTCGCGGATCAGCCCCTGTGGGGAGCCTTCGGCGACGATCCTTCCCTTGTCGATGACCACGAGCCGGTCGCAGAGTTGCTCGGCCTCGTCCATGAAGTGGGTGGTCACCACCAGGGTGACGCCCTCCTCCTTCAGCCGGAACAGGCGGTCCCACAGCACGTGGCGGGCCTGGGGATCCAGGCCGGTGGTGGGTTCGTCGAGCAGCATCACCTGGGGGTTGTTGACCAGCCCCCGCGCGATGGTGAGGCGGCGCTTCATGCCGCCGGAGAGGTCGCTGACGCGGGCCGTGCGCTTGTCGCGCAGCTGCGCGAAGTCGAGGAGTTCCTCCGCGCGGGACTTGACGTAGGAGCGGGGCAGGCCGAAGTAGCGGCCGTAGACGACGAGGTTGTCGATGACCCTGAGCTCCTCGTCGAGCAGATCACCCTGCGGCACGATCCCCAGCTTGGAGCGGATCTCGGGCCCGTGCTCGTTGGCGTCGAGGCCGAGCACGGAGAGGCTGCCGCTGGTGCGGGTGGACGTGGCCGCGATCATCCGCATGGTGGTGGACTTGCCCGCGCCGTTAGGGCCGAGGAAGCCGAAGGACTCGCCGGGCGCGATGTCGAAGTCGATGCCATCGACGGCGGTGAAGCTGCCGTAGCGCTTCACCAGCCCGCGGGCGGAGATCACAGGAGTAGGCACGTGTGCAGCCTAGAGCCCACCGGCGACCATAAAAACCCCCCGGCCGCCCCCACCGTGAGCAATTGGATGGGGTCGCGGCGCGACACGCCGGGAAAAACGCCCTTCCGGGGCGACGACCCCATCCAATTGCTCACGGAACTCCTCCTATCCTGGCGGTATGCGCACTGTCCTGATCACCGGAGCCACCCGCGGCATCGGGCGCGAGGTCGCCCGGCAACTCGCCGACGACTGGCGCGTCATCGTCGGCGGCACCACACAGGAGGGGGTCGACGGCGTAGTCGCCGAACTGCCCCACGCCTCGGGCTTCGTCGCGGACCTGACTGACGAGGGCTCCACCGCCCGGGCCGCCGCGGGGATCGAGCGGCTCGACGCCGTCGTGCACTGCGCCGGCATCGTCGGCCACGGCACCTCGGAGACCCACACCAGGGAGCAGTGGCGCCGGATGTTCGAGATCAACGTCATCGCCGTGTCACACCTCACCGCGCTGCTGCTGCCCCACCTGCGCGACGCCGCGGGCCACGTCGTCGTGCTCAACTCGAAGGGCGGCTTCACCGCCGGGCCGGGCGGCGGCATGTACGCCGCGTCGAAGCATGCGCTGCGTGCCTGGGCCGACGTGCTGCGGCAGGAGGAGCGGGGACGCGTCCGCGTCACCTCGATCCATCCGGGGCGCACGGATACCGACATGCAGCGCGAGCAGCAGGCCGCCGAGGGCCGCGACGGCTACGACCCGGAGAAGGTACTCACCGTGGAATCCGTGGCTCGCGCAGTGGTCTTCGCGCTGACCTCAACTCCGGATGCCAGCATCGAGACGCTCACCATCTACCCCGCCCGCTGGTGATCTACGCCGGCCCCTGCGCCGTTAGTGGCCGCAGAGCTCACCACTCAGGCGGGTCCGCGAAGGCCTTGGCCAGCGCGATCATTCGGCCGCGGAACTCGTCCGACGCGGGCGCGCACCCGGCCGCCCACACGGCATTGAGGACGAGCCGGACGAAGGTCCAGGCGTAGGTGCGGTCGAGGTCGAGGCCCGCCGCGTCGGCGACGACGTCGGCCCGCAGCCGCACGTGCGAGCGCAGGCTGTGGGCCCGGGCCGCGACCTCGGCGCGGTTCCACACCACTGGCGCCACCGCATATTCCCATTCCCCGACGACGGGCTTGGGGTCGATGGCGAGCCACGGGCCGCGTGCGGGATCGAGCGGGGCGAGCACGTTGGCGTCGTGCAGATCCTCGTGCACGAGCCTCCCCGGTGGGGCGCTCACGAGCAGGTCGTCGAGCGCGCTGAGCGCCTGCTCGGCCAGCCGCGGCGGGACGCCTCGCCCGGGGTCGGCCAGTTGGGCGCGCCACCGTCGATCCTTGTCGTCAACGGTCTGGAACTGCGGCGAGCCCTCCCGGTCCAGGTGGCGGAACAACTCGCCGATGGCCTCGCAGGATTCCAGGACGGATACCGACGTCAGTGGCCGCTCCGCATCGAGCCGTTCGAGCAGCAGCGCATCGGCCGCGGGGTTGGCCGCGATGAGGCGGACGGCGCCACCCCCGCTCCAGAGACGCAGCGCCAGATGCTCCAGGTCCGCCTCCGCATGCGGCCAGCCGAGCTTCAGTGCGGCCGGGGCCCCCTCGTGCAGGACGGGGAGCACCAGCGCGTTCTCGCCGTGCCGGGCGTCGCCGTCGAGGGTGAGGTCCCATCGCGCCAAGTGCTCGTCGAGCAGCTTCGGGAGCGCGGCGAGCCAGGAGTCGCCGTCGACGGCGCGCGCGCTGAGGTCGTCGGCGTCGCGGCCTGCGACGTGCGAGCGGAACGTGTCTGGGATGCGCATCTCCCCAGCCTACGAGGCAGATCCTGACGCACGACCTCCTCGGGAACCGCCGCGTCGCGGCAACGCCCGTGAGCAATTGGATGGGGTCACGGCCGCGACACGCCGAGAAAACGGCCGAGCCGGCCCGCGACCCTATCCAATTGCTCACGGAGGACAGCGCAACCCCCACCGCGGGGAAGCTCGCCTTCAGCGGACAGCACAATCCCCGGCACGCCATGGGCGCGCCGGGGATCCGGGTGCAGAAAGTCAGCGCTGGATGACCTGCAGGTTGGCGGCGTCGAGGTACACGTCGACGTCGTTGCCGTCCTGCTCGATGCTGACCTCCCAGTACAGCTGGCCGTCGTCCTCGTCGAGCTCGGCGTCATCGAGCAGGCCGGGGGTGTGGGCGACTGCGGCGCCGATGGCGTCCTGGATGGTGGTGGCCGGCGGGGCGCTGAGATCCGTGTCCTCGTCCTCAGTGGACAGCACCTCGGTGCCCTCGCGGTTCACCTTGACCTCGATGGCGTTGCCCTCGGGGCGCAGGAGGGTGACTTCCCAGGCCCGGTCGGAGTCTTCGTCGTCGATCTTGTAGGCGACGCCGCCGGTCTCCGCCTCCGCGAACTGGATGGCCTGAAGTGCGGAGCCCACCTGCTCCATGTGGTCCCCGGAGGGTGCGGCGACATCGTCGGTGGGGGTTTCCGTGCTGAGCGCCGGATCCTTCGGCACGTCGGTTGCCTCAGCGGGCGTGGTGGCGTCGTTGGTGCCGGCGGTGTCGTCCGTCGTGGCTGCGTCATCCTGCGTGGCCTCAACCGTCTCCTGGACGGTGGGCGTGACCTGGACCGGGTCTCCGGGCTCAGGGGTGGTGTCGCCACCGCAGGCCGCGAGGCCGAGAGCAGCGATAGCGAGCGTGCTGATGGCGATTCGTTGTCGGTACATCATTCATCCCACGGTACGCCTGGGATCTTTCAACTTTCAAGTGGAAAGCGTGGGAGTGACCCTCTCGACGAGTACCCGGCGACCCTCGAACGCCCGCCCCAGCGTGGCCTGATCCGCGTACTCGAGGTCTCCGCCGACGGGCAGGCCGGAGGCGGGGCGGGTCACGCGAACGCCGAAGTCAGCCAGCATCCGGCTCAGGTACGACGCGGTGGCCTCGCCCTGGGTATCGGGATCCGTGGCGAGGATGACCTCCTGCACCTCGCCGTCGGCGAGGCGCTGGAACAGTTCGCGGGTGTGCAGGTCACCGGGGCCGCGGCCCTCGATGGGCGAAATCGAGCCGCCAAGCACGTGGTAGAGCCCCCGGAACTCGTTGGTGCGCTCGATGGCCACCACGTCCTTGGATTCCTCCACCACGCACAACTGGGCGCGATCCCGCCGCGGGTCGCGGCAGATCCGGCAGCGCTCCTCCTGCGAGACGTTGAAGCACACCTCGCAGAACCGCGCCTGCTCCTTGACCTTGCGCAGCGTGTCCGCCAGGGCGAAGACGTCCTCTTCCGGGGCGTCGAGGAGATGGAACGCGATGCGCTGCGCGCTGCGGGGCCCCACTCCAGGCAGCCGGCTCAGCGCGTCGATCAGCTCCTGGATGGCACCTTCGTACACTCAGCCACCCAGCCCGGGCATGCCGGGCATCCCGCCGGGCATCCCCGGCATCGACGGGAGATCAGGCAGCGTCGCGGCCGTGGCTGCGTCCACCTCGGACTTCGCGGAACGGAACGCCGCGACGATGAGGGCCTGCAGCGTCTCGATGTCTTCCGGGTCAACCGCCTCGGGCTTGATCTCGACCTCCTGCATCTCGCCCTTGCCACTCATCGTCACGCTGACCAGGCCGCCGCCGGCGGTGCCGGTGAAGGACTGGTTGCCCAACTCCTCCTGCGCTGCAGACAGATCTGCCTGCAGCTTCTGCGCCTGCTGCATCAGCGCGTTGATATCGAAATCACCAAACATGTCTCACTCCTGGGTAGTGCTGTCGAGTTGAGGCTGGCCCCTGAGCATGCCCCGCGAGGAACGGGCCGGGCACGAAGGCCGCGTCACCAGTCTATTCGTCCGCATCCCGCACCGAGATCACCTCGGCGCCGAACGTGGAGCTGAGCAGCTCCTCCGCGTTGTGGCCCGCGTCGAGCACCGCGTCGTCCCGGGAGACCTGCTCCGACGGCGGCGGGGGCTCAGGCTGCCGGGGCTGCTGCGGCTCGGGGCTGGGCTCCGGTTCGGCCGCCGCGATGGGCGCACCCTGCGGGCGCTGGGCCGGGCGGGCATCCTGCTCTCCGCTGCTGAGCACCGATTGGATGCGCAGTTCCACCCCGATCACCTCAATCAGGGCATCTGCCAGCACATCCGCGCTGCCGCCGGAGCCGAAGTTCTCCCGCGGGCCCTGCGTGTCGAAGCCGAGCACCAGCGCGCCGTCCTTCACGTCCACCACCTGCGCGTGGGTGCTGAGCAGCATGTAGGTGAAGCGACGGCGGCGCTTGACCTCGTCGAGGACGTTGGGCCAGACGCGACGCAGCTCTGCTGCGGTGAGTTGGGCAGGGCCACCCTGCTGAGGAGCCTGGCTCTGAGGCTGCGGGGCAGCCGGCTGGGGCGTCGGCTCAGCAGCCGGAGCGGGCCGCTGCGTGGCGGCAGGCGGCGCGGCAGGCGCGGCCTCGCCCGGCTTGCGCGGCGGCTCGCCCGCTGGGCGCCGCTGGGTGGGTGCCGCCGGGGCCGGCTCAGCAGGCGTGGCCGGGCGTTGCGCTGGAGCCGCGGACGCAGCGGCGGGCGCGTTCGGCTCAGCCGCCGGGGGTTGGGCCGGCTGCTCCGATGCCGCGGCGGGGCGCCGCACATGTTCTTCGGCGACGGGGGCCTCAGGCTTGCGCGGCCGCGCCGCCCCAGTGTCCTGCCAGTCTTCGACGGGGGCCTCCCCGCCGCCCATCATGCCGACGCGCCGCTCCAGGCGGTCCATCCGGGCGTGCAGCCCCCGTTCGTCCGCGTCCGCCCCCGGGAGCAGCACGCGCGCGCACATCAATTCCAGGTGGAGCCGGGGCGCCGTCGTGCCGCGCATCTCCGTGAGGCCGGTGGCGATGACCTCCGCGGCCCGGGTGAGCTCGCCCGAACCCATGCCAGCCACCTGGGTGGCCAGGCGCTGCGCCTGATCCGCGGAAACCTCGAGCAGCCCGTTGGTGGCGGCCTCCGGGACGGCGGCCAGAATCACCAGGTCACGCAGGCGGCGCAGCAGATCCTCCGCGAAGCGGCGGGGATCCTGACCCACCTCGATGACCTTGTCCACCGAGCGGAACACGCCGGCCGAATCTCCGGCGGCGAAGGCATCCATGATCTCGTCGAGCAACGTGTCCGGCGTGTAGCCCAGCAGCGCGGCGGCCTGCTCGTAGCTGACGCCCTCCTCTGCGGCGCCGCCCAGCAACTGGTCAAGGACGGACAGCGAGTCACGTACCGAGCCGGCGCCCGCGCGCACCACCAGCGGGAGCGCGCTGCGGTCAACCGCCACGCCCTCCGCGTCGCAGATGCTGGCGAGATAGTCGCTGAGCACCTTCGGGGGAACCAGCCGGAACGGGTAATGGTGGGTGCGGGAGCGGATGGTGCCGATGACCTTCTCCGGCTCCGTGGTGGCGAAGATGAACTTGGCGTGCGGGGGCGGCTCCTCGACGAGTTTCAGCAGCGCGTTGAAGCCCGCCGTCGTGACCATGTGGGCCTCGTCGACGATGTAGATCTTGTAGCGGCTGGCCACCGGCGCGAAGTAGGCGCGCTCGCGCAGGTCACGCGCGTCGTCCACGCCGCCGTGCGAGGCCGCGTCGATCTCGATCACGTCGATGGAGCCGGGGCCGCCGCGCGCCAGATCCACGCACGAGCGGCACACCCCGCACGGCCTGGCGGTGGGCCCCTCCACGCAGTTGAGGCAGCGGGCCAGGATGCGGGCGGAGGTGGTCTTGCCGCAGCCGCGGGGCCCGGAGAAGAGGTAGGCGTGGTTGACGCGGTTGTTCTCCAGCGCGCGCTGCAGCGGGACGGTCACGTGCTCCTGGCCGATGACGTCTGCGAACGAATCAGGGCGGTAACGGCGGTACAGCGCCAGCGGCGCGGCGGGCGCCTCGATGCGAGGGGTGTTGTCCACCTTGGACTCAGGCATGCGCTGCGCGGCGTCCGGCTCGTCGTCGGGTTCGGCATCTGCGAACAGGCTGGGCCCCGTCTGCTGGGGAACGTCCTCCAGCGGTTCGTCGAACAGGCCGGGCCCGTCCATGGGTTCGAAGCCAGGCTGATCAGCGGAGCCGAACCCCTCGTCGATCAGGGCGTACTCATCCTGGGTGTACTCATCCTCGTCCACGTCCCCCACCTTATTGCAGGCTCCGGACAAAACGCCGGGCAAAGAAAAGGGCCCCTCGCGCACCCGGAAGAGCTCACTTACCCTTGCTGCCTTCCGACCCTGGGGGAGTTGGGCGAGATACCGCCGCGCGAGGAACCTTGGACCACTCTACCCCATGGTGCCGACGGGGCCCTAAATCCAGATCTGATGCCGTCCGTGACACTGAATCTAGATGTGGGGCGACAGCGGCACACCAGAACTGGATTTGAGCGCCCGACGAGGGGGGTGGCAGGGTGTCGGGCATGGTCAGCAATCTGGATCCCGTCCTCGCCGAAGTGTGGCGCGGCCCCTACCTCGAAGCGGTCCACCACGGCTCGGTCGCCATCGTCGGGCCCGACGGCGTGCGCCTCGCGCTGGGCGACGCCACCACCCCCTTCCTGTCGCGCTCCGCGGTCAAGCCCATCCAGGCGGTCGCGATGCTGCGCCACGGCCTCGACCTCGAGGGGCACGAGCTCGCACTGGCCGGGGCCTCCCACGACGGCGAGCCCATCCACGTCAACGGTGCCCTCAGCATCCTGGCAGGCGCCGGCCTCTCCCCCGCCGATCTGCAGACCACCCCCGACCTCCCTTCCAAGGGACAGCTCGAAGCATGGTTTGAGCAGGACCGGGGCAAGGAGGCCATCGCGCACAACTGCTCCGGCAAGCACTCAGCGATGCTGCGCACCTGCGTGCGCGCCGGCTGGCCCACCGCCACCTACCGCAGCCCCGGGCACCCGCTGCAACTGGCCATCCGCCAGGAGCTCGCGACCCAGACCGAGGAGCCGGTGGGCGAGCCCGTCGTCGACGGCTGCGGCGCCCCCGCCTTCCCCACGTCGCTCGTGGGCCTCGCCCGCGCGTTCGGCCGCCTCGCCGGCGCCACGGACGGGCCGGAGAAGAAGCTCGCCGACGCGTTCCGCGCCCACCCCGAGTACGCGTCGGGCACCGCGCGCGACGAGGTCGACTACCACCGCGAGGTGCCCGGCCTGATCTGCAAGGCGGGCGCGGAGGGCACGCTGGCGCTGGGCCTGCCCGACGGCACCGGGGTCGCGGTCAAGATCTCAGACGGGCACCACCGCGGCACCGTTCCCGTCGCCGTGGCCATCCTCAGGCATCTCGGCCACTCGACGACGACCCTGGCTGAACTCGATCCCGAGCCCATCCTGGGTCACGGCGAGAAGGTGGGCCGGGTGACCGCGTCGGAGCAGTTGCTCGCCCCGCTCGGCTCCTAATCAGGACGACGCGCGGGCGCGAGTGGCCTGCACGATCATCGCCACCACCCGTTCCAGGCCGAAGCGCGTGGTGTCGATGACCGAAACCCGTGGCCGCAGCATGCAACCTTTTGTACTGTCACGGCGTATTGAACGATGAAAGGCCTGACGACGCGCAGTTAGGAAATGACCGATGCGACGTTTACGATGGCACCGACTGTGTATGCCGTGAGGAAGCTGAATATGCGCAAAAACCTTTTGGGGGTCGCCGTGGCGGCTCTGGCCATGTCCCTGGTGGCCCCGTTCGCCACCGCGCAGGAGTTCAATCCTGCACCTCCCGGTGATCTGCCCCCGCTGGTGACGGCCACGCCCACCCCGGCGCCCACGGCCACGCCCACCGAGGCCGAGCCCACCGTCCAGCCGGCCAAGCTCACCCCCGAGCAGGCCATCTACGTGACGCCCGGCTACCACCTGGTCAACGGCCGCTACTGGTTCACCGAGTGCGAGATGTACTCGTCGACGACGGTGCGCTGCAAGTCCAGCATCTACGCCTCCACTGTCTTCCAGAAGGCCGGTCAGTGGTACACACAGAACGCGTGGGCGTTCAACAACCTCACCTACCTCCCCTCCCCGCGTTCCGTGTGGGCGGGCAACCCGCTGGCCGCCACCGGTGAGTGGACGGCCACGGACGGCCGCAAGTGGCGCAGCGAATGCGACACCGCCGCCACCGGCCGCGGCGCCTGCCGCTCCTACGCCGTGGCCACCACCGCGTCGGTCGCCACCGGCAAGGTGACGCAGAAGACCGATTGGGTGTTCAACGGCATCGTGAAGTTCGACACCCCGCTCACGCCGTGGGTCAAGACCATCCCCGCCGCCGCCCCGCAGCCGGCCGGCGTGCCGCAGCCCAGCACCCCGCAGCCCATCATCACGGCCCCCACGCAGCAGTCCGGCATGCGCCTTGACCGCCGCTGCATGACGGGGCGCGCGTTCTGCGTTTCAAAGTCGCAGAACAAGATGGCCTGGGTTGTCGACGGCAAGGTGCAGACCATCGTCGACGTGCGCTTCGGCAAGACCTCCACCCCCACCCGTAACGGCGCCTTCCGGATCGGTTGGAAGTCGCGCAACCACTTCTCCAGCATCTACAAGGTGGCCATGCCGTTCGCCATGTTCTTCGACGGCGGCATCGCCATCCACTACTCCGCCGACTTTGCCCGCCGCGGCTACTCCGGTGGCTCCGGTGGCTGCGTCAACGTGCGCGACTACAAGCAGATGGAGCGCTTCTTCAACACCGCCAAGGTGGGCGACAAGGTGATCGTCTACAACTGATCCCCACCCCACACCAGCCTCGACGGCGTGCCCACCCCGGGCACGCCGTCGAGGCTTTTCCCGGCGATTTGGGACGGCTGGCGCACCTCCGGTAAGGTGCTCCACGGAGGATTCGCCTAGAGGCCTATGGCGCTCGCTTGGAAAGCGGGTTGGGTTCACGCCCTCACGAGTTCGAATCTCGTATCCTCCGCCACCTCGATCCCCGCCCCACGGCGGGGATCGACCCGTTTCAGGAGGATGAACCCCGTCTGCCGTAATGTGCTGGCTGCTCCTGCAACGCCTCGCCCCGCTGGCTCTGGCGTTGCTGCTGTCGTGAGCCCGATGCCACCCGACCCATCGCCTGGAGCGACGTGGATGTCGCCGGCATCCTCGACGCCCTCGAGGAGGATCACTCCCGCTTCTACGAGTGCGCCACGACCATCAGATCCGCGCAGTACCAGGGCACCGTCGAGACGTTATGCGATCAGGAGTTCACCACGGCCCTGACCACCCGCGGGGAGCCCATCACCGTGGACCTGTCCACCGCCGACGGTCTCCGCACCGCTCTCGACACGGTCCTGGCGGGGGCGCGAGAGGAGATCCTCGGGCTGGAACTGTTCGGCACCGTCGACGGGTCTGCGGCGGTCACCTTCCCGGGGGACGGCGAGCCACTGACGGTCACGCTGCGCGAGGGTCGGGGGCTGACGCTCAGCAGTGGAATCAACCGCTCCACCTCCGTCCCTGCCGCCAGCCTGGGCGCCGACGTGCTGTTCGCGTGCGCCCGCCTCCTCGAACTCGCAGGTGGGCGACAAGATCAGCGTGACCTACGCCGACGACGACGGCCGGTCGACCACCGTCGACATCGGCGACGGCCGGGTACCGGTCTCGGTCTCAAGGGGCACGCCGCTGAGCCGAGCGTTCCCCGTCGGCGAGGTGGAGTTCGGCAAGGTGGCCGAGTGTGGCCAGTCCATCGCGCAGGAGGCGGGGCAGGACTGGGGGTTCGTCGACATCTATGCCGATGCCGTCGGCGCTGTGGTGTACCAGTGGTCGCTGGAGACCACCCCGGATTGGGCCAAGCGGGGCGACGGCTACCTCACTGAATCGCCCCGGGATCGGTGGAGACTCGGTTAGTTGGTTTAGGCCTCGGTGAGGACCCTGTCTCACGGTAGTGGGTGGTGGGGTGTTGGTTCCAGTAATTGGTTTCGACACCGCTCGTGAGACTCGCGGGCTCAACCAACGCAGCGGGTGACCTCGGGGTTTGGCAAGCTAGGGCCATGGATGGCCTCATGGATGACGACTACGACCCGCTCGCGCCGGTCTACGTCGACGACGCCGACGACGAACTCGGCGACGACGAGGCCGCCAACTCCATTGCGGATCCCCAGCGGATCGTGCGGCTCTGGTTCGAGGATGGGCAGCTCACCCGCGTGCACGTCTCCCCCATCTGGCACCGCAAGCTGGGCGAGCACCGCAGCCTGGACGGCACCTTCGCCGCAGTGCTGGCCGCGGCGAAGATCCGCATCGCAGAGGAAGCACCGGAGCCCGCTGAGCCGGATCTCAACGGCGTTGACTTCTCCGGCCTGGCCCGCTTCGGCCGCGACCCCTTCACCACCTTCCAACTCGCCATCGACAACGTGAACCGCCGCTGGCAGGAGGCCGCCCAGCGCCAACTGGAGCAGCCCCGCCCCACCGCGCAACGGGTGCGCGTGGCGGAGGAGGAGGCGCTCGCCGTCGAACTGGACGAGCACGGGCACCTCACCGCCGTCGAGTTCGACGAGGACTGGCTGGATGAGGCGGACGTGCGCGAGATCAACGACGCCGTGCTGATGCTCGCCAAGCGCGCCTATGCGCAGTACGAGCCGGCGGAGGGCCCCGCCGACGAGCTCGCCAACATCGCCCGCGAACACGAGATCCTGATGGCCGGCCTGCGCCGCATGCTGACCGGAAAGGCACCGCAATGAGCAGCAACGAAGAACTGTGGGACCAGGTTGCCCAGCGCGTCACCAAATCCCAGGTGGGCGGCGTCCGCGCAGATGACGACGACGTCCTCGCCGCCGCTGAAATCGTCGAGGCCGCCATCAACCCGCACCGCGGGGCCCAGGGCGGCATGGGCGGCGCGGGCATGCCGGGCATGATGCCGCCGATGATGATGGGCGGCATGGGCGGCGGCGCAGGCGCCGGCGGAGCCGGTGGCGGAGGCGGAGGCGGCGGCCTCGGTGGCGCACGCGCCGCAGAGGCCGCGCAGGGCCCCATGTCCGCCCCCGCACCCCAGCCCGCGGCAGCGGGTGTCCCCGGCGACGCCACACCCATCCAGAATCCCCGGCAGCCTCACAGACGCCGGCGGGGGTGAGCCCCCCGTCGAACAGGACAGCGAAGTGGGCGGCGTGTCCATGGTGGCCTCCGAAGCGATCGTCACGGGCAAAGTGGAGGCGCAGCCGGCGGCCAGGGAGATCAACGGATTCGAGGCCAACCCGGCCGAGGTGCGCATGATCGGGGACCGCTGGACGGCCCTGGCCGAGTTCATGGGCGACCTCACCAACCACCCGGAGGCGGACATGGGCCTCTTCGAGAACGCGCAGCGACCGCAACAGGCGCTCGGCCAACAGCTCAACGAGTGGCGCAAGGGCGCCGTCGGCGAGTTTGAGGCGATGGCCAAACGGCTGCATGAGACGGCCGCCGGGTACGAGACAGTCGACGACGAAGGCGTGGCGGAGATCCGCCGCGCAGGGGCAGGGAGCGTGACCCAGTGACTCAGGCCATGATCATGGAGATCGTCACCGCCAACGTGGAGGAGTTGCGCAGATTCCACCCCAAGCGGCTGGTGGCCAAGCAGGCGGAGTATGAAACGGTCCGCGACGCCCTCGACACCCTCCAACGCGCCGCGCAGCAGGTGCTGCAGGCGGACCTTAAGCAGAGCCAGCGGGCCGCGCAGGAGATCGCCCGCGAGTACCCCGTGATGCAGACGTTCATCGGCTACCTCGTGGCCGACGGCGAACGCAACGCCCGCACAGACCTGGAGGAGGCGATGGGCGAGCTCCGCAAGGTCGCCGACGAGCGGCTCAGCAAGCACTCCTACGTGCCGCAACGCCTCGAGGAGCAGCGCGACGAGGTGCTCGTCCAGGCGCAGAAGCTCGACGACGTGGTCCCCCAGGCCGAGGCGTTCAAGGACACCGGCACCTGGCTGGGCGAGGCCGCGCAGGGCTACCGCGACACCACCGAGGTGCAGATGAACGCCCTGGCTGAGTACGCGGACATCACCCGCCGCTCGGCTCACTACCTCGACGAGGCCGCCACCCTGCACCGCGCCGCGTTCTACGTGTGCGCCGAGACGCTGAACCAGGCCGCCCGGACGATCGACGCGCTGGTGGAAGGCGACGCGAACCACCTCTTCTCCCGCATCCGCCAGTCCATCTCCCTGATCAACCGCGCCACCAGCGACCTGTCGCGCGACATCGACAGCGCGCAGCGCGGCGCCCCCGCCTCGGAGTTGGCCCGCGGGATGGAGGACCTCCTCCGCGACGCCGAGGTGCTCACCGAGCCCACCTGGCCCGCCAGCGGCGACGACACACCGTGACCGAGCGCACCATCGCGTGCGAGGACCGGGACTTCACCCAGTGGCGCGGCGCTGCCGAACATGTGCTGATCTGGGCGGTGCTGGTGGATGTCGACGGCGTGCGCGCCGCCGTCGAACAGGCCCGGGCGCGCTGGGCCGATGTGCTGCTGCCCAGGTATGACCGCCAGCCGCACGTGACCGTCGGCTACGGGGGCCCGCTTCCCGCGGTGGGCGCGGCGCCTGCGGATCCGGTCTACACCCAGGAGCGGGCGGAGTCGGACCGGGCTGCATTGGAGCGCTTGGCGTTGGCGCCGTTCGAGGTGAGGGTCGGCGGTTGGGGGAGCTTCCAGATGTCGCCGTACCTGCGGGCGGAGGCACCGGAGCTTGAGATGCTGGCCGGGGCGCTGGGCGAGGGCCGGCGTCGGCCGTACGTGCCGCATGTGACCATCGGGCTGTACTCAATCTCCGTTCCCCTGGCGGAGGTTGCCGCCCGCGCCGAGGGATGGGTATCGCCTGCGGTGACGGTGCCGGTGTCGCGGGTGAGCTTGCTGCGGTACGAGGCGGCTGATGTCGCGGGTCCTTTGGAGGAGGTCGCGGCGGTGGAGCTACGTGGCTAGGGCGAAGGCGACGAGGAACACCAACTGGGTGACCTCGATCAGCGACCCGAACGTGTCGCCCGTCCAACCGCCGAGCCGCCGCAGCAGGTGCCAGGCCCACAGCGCACCCACGAGCGACGCTGCCGCCAACCCGATCCCAGCGGCCAACGCGGCCCCGAGGCCGCCGACCCACCACGCGGCGCCGAGGATCACGACCCCCACTGCGGCGGCGGTGAGCGCAGCCGTCACCGGCCGGGTCACGCCGACGAACAGCGCGCCGAAGCCCTCCGCGCGCGCCGAACGATGCGACGTCGTGGCCAACGTCACCGCCAACCTCCCGGTCGCCGCGGCCCCGGCCAGGGCGACGGCGCCCAGCAACGCGTCGGGCATCGAGGCGAGCGCGGCTGCGTCGACCAGCAGCACCAGCACCAGCACGGCGACCCCCATCGGCCCCACGTCGGACTTGCGCATGATCCGCAGCGCCTCCTCCGGCGGGCGGCGGGAGCCGAGGCCGTCCGCGGTGTCGGCCACGCCGTCGAGGTGCAGGGCCCCGGTGACGGCGGCGACGACGGCGAGACCCAGCATGGCGCCCAACAGCGGGCCCGCGAGGTGCCACGCGCCCCACAGCACTCCCCCGGCCGCGGCGCCGATCAGCAGCCCCAGCCACGGGAACCCGGCCATGGCGCGGCGAGCGGTGCCGCGGTCCACGTCGAACGGCCGCACGGGGATGACGGTGAACAGCCCCGTCGCCGCGCCGAGCGGGTTCATGCCCACCGCCTCGCGATCCCGGCCACGCAGAACCACACCTCATCCACCGCCGCGGCGATGCGGGCGTTGAGGCGCCCCAACTCGTCGCGGTACAGCCGGCCCGAGGCGGTGGCGGGCACCACGCCGAGGCCCACCTCGTTGGTCACGAGGATCACGGTGCGCGTCGTGCCCCGCACCGCCTGCTCCAGTTCGGCCACCCTGGCGGCGACCTCATCGCGCCAGCCGGCCGTGTCGTCCCAGGCGCCTGCGGCGTCGAGTACACGGTCGAACCAGACGGCCAGGCAGTCGATCAGCACGGGCGCGTCGTCGTCATTGTTGAGCACGGCAGCCAGGTCGAGCGTCTCGGTGGTGCGCCACGTCCCCGGGCGCCGCTCACGGTGCAGCGCCACGCGCGCAGCCCACTCGGAGTCGCCGTCGACGACGGAGGTGGCCACGTACTCCACCTCGGCGACCCCGCCGAACTGCGCCTCGGCCCACGTCGATTTCCCCGAACGCGCGCCGCCCACCACCAGCGCCGTGCCCTCGCCGCTGAACTGCATGCTCATCTCCTTCCACGCGTCCATCCAACCAGACGCACCCCTTCTAGAAAGATGGGAGAGTGTCTAGAATTGAGTCATGGCTCTCTCCATCAAGACCGACGAGGCGGACGCGCTGGCCCGTGCGCTGTCTGAACGCACCGGCGAGACGCTCACCGCAGCCGTGACCAACGCGCTGCGGGAGCGACTCAACAGGGTCTCCGCACAAAACCCCCGGCGCTATCTCGACGGGATCGACAACCTGGCTGAAGACTTCCGACGGCACGCCACCTCGGGCCCCAGCGACGATGAGATCATCGGCTACGACGCCGCGGGCCTGCCCCGATGATCGTCGTCGACCCGTCCGCCATCGTCGCGGTGCTGATGGGCGAACCGGAGGCCCCACGTGTCAAGGCTGCGCTCGAGGCTGCGCACACCCGAATGATCAGCGCCGCCTCCGTGGTGGAATTGGGCATCGTGGTGGAATCCCGCACCGGCGGCCGCACACCGGTGGAGAGAGTCCTGCAGCGCTTCGAACTGAGTATCGAGCCGCTCGACCAGGCGCAATCCATGACAGCCATGGAGGCGTGGCGCCGGTTCGGGAAAGGCAACCACCCGGCGCAGTTGAACCTGGGAGACTGCTATTCCTACGCCCTGGCAGCGGTGCGGGGCGTGCCGCTCCTGTTCGTCGGCAGCGACTTCACCCAGACTGACATCATCGCCGCCTGAGTCTCTAGGGTGGGGGCCATGAGAGACGCGGTAGACGACCTGATCTGGGACGAGGCCCCCAAGGAGGCCGCGGCCATCGCCATCCTCGACGCCCCAGCGCTGGTCGACGACGCCCTCAGCATCACCGGTGACGTGCGCGTGTTCTGCGACGACTGGCGCGACGCCATGCAGGTGACGCCGGAACTCCTGGTGGAGAGCCCCGACGACATGGCCGGCGTCGATCTGGCCCTCGCCCGCCTCCCGAAGAGCCTCGCCGCGCTGGATCAGCACGCCGCCGTCGTGCAGGGCGCGCAGGATGTCACCTACCTGGGCGGGGCCCGCATCAGGCACATGAACCGCTCCATGAACGAGGTGCTGGCCAAGCACTTCGCGGCCGTGGCGGCGTCGCTGGGGCGCTCGAAGTCGCGTGTGCTGCGCGCCTGGGGCCCGCAGGGGCTCGATTCCGACTGGCCGAAGGTACGCGAACACGAAGACCTCGGCTTCGCCGTGGCCGCCTACGGGGCGACGTTCGGCGGCACGAAGATCGACCCCGGAACCCGCCTGCTGCTCGCCACCCTGGCAGGGGGCGGCGACCTCGGCCCCCTCGAGGCCGTCGACGTGCTCGACTGGGGCTGCGGCAACGGCACTGTGGCCATGTGGCTGGCGAAGGAGGGATTCGACAACGTGCTGGCGCGCGACGTGAGTTGGTCCGCCGTCGCCGCCACCGCCGTCGCAGCGGAGGTCAACGGGGCCGACGTGGACCCCACCTGGGGCGAGGGCCTGGCCGGCTACGAGGACGACTCCCTGGACGCCATCGTGACCAACCCGCCGTTCCACCAGGGCGTCGCGAAGGACTCCACCGACACCATGACGATGTTCGCCGACGCCGCCCGCGTGCTGCGCCCCGGCGGGCAGCTGTGGTGCGTCTACAACTCGCACCTGCCGTACCGGAGGGCGCTCAATGAGTCGCTGGGCCCGACGCGGGTGGTCGCACAGGACCGGGCCTACACCGTCGTGGTGTCGACGGCGCGGGGATAGGGACGGGCTAGCTGCGGGGACAGGTAGCAGGGGAAGCTGCGGGGGTCCTTCGTCGTCGTGTCGCCGTCCTCGTTCCTCGGACGCGACGCTCAGGGACCGATCAGGCGGCTCACAGGAACCACATAGACTTCGAGAGTTACCTGGTGGTGCACGCAAGGAGACCCCCATGAGCAACACGAACGAGCCGAAGCCCTGGAGCCTCGAGGCCTGGCAGACCGAAGGCACGCCGCGCGACCCTGAACCCACGCCACAGGCGACCCCGCCCACCTCCGCGCACCAGCCGCCCCCGACCCGGCCGTCGTTCCAGCAGTCCGGCCCGTCACTCCAGCCCTCCGCCCAGCGAGCGCCCTTCGGGCAGCAGCAGCGCCCGGCCTTCCAGCCCTTCTCGTACCCACCCCCGCAGCCCCCGCGCCCGCAGGGCGGTGCCACCGACGCCACACCGAAGCCCAAGCGCAGGGGTGGCGCGCGAGCCGCGGGNACCCTGAACCCACGCCACAGGCGACCCCGCCCACCTCCGCGCACCAGCCGCCCCCGACCCGGCCGTCGTTCCAGCAGTCCGGCCCGTCACTCCAGCCCTCCGCCCAGCGAGCGCCCTTCGGGCAGCAGCAGCGCCCGGCCTTCCAGCCCTTCTCGTACCCACCCCCGCAGCCCCCGCGCCCGCAGGGCGGTGCCACCGACGCCACACCGAAGCCCAAGCGCAGGGGTGGCGCGCGAGCCGCGGGCATCCTCGCCATCGCGATGTTCTCCGCCGGCATCGGCGGCGGCGCAGGCTACCTCGCCACTGACTACTTCCAGCCGACGCAGACCGCGGCCACCGCGGGCGAATCGGTCTCCCCCACAGCCGGCACCGAAACCACGGAGACGGCCGGGGGGCAGCAGACCACCGTCGTGCAGGCGGATCCCACCAACCCGAACTGGACAGCCGTGGCCGAGGTGGCGTCGCAGGCCGTGGTGGCCATCCAGGTGGCCGGCAACGGCACCGGCGGGCAGGGCTCCGGCGTCGTCATCGACGGCCAGGGGCACATCGTGACCAACAACCACGTGGTCGCCGCCGCGGGCTCCGGGGCCCAGCTCACCGTCTTCCTCGGCGCCACCGCCTACCAGGCCGAGCCGGTCGGCTACGATCCCGCGACGGACCTCGCGGTGATCAAGCTGGTCAACCCACCGTCGGATCTTCAGGTGATGGGCTATGGCGACGCCAAGAAGCTCAAGGTGGGCGACCCCGTCATGGCCATCGGCAACCCGCTGGGCCTGGCCGACACCGTGACCACCGGCATCGTCTCCGCCCTCAACCGGCCGGTCACCACCCGGGCGGTCACCAACGAGAACATCAGCACCACCAGCGACTCCCGCGTGGTCACCGCCGCCATCCAGACCAACGCCGCCATCAACCCCGGCAACTCGGGCGGTGCGCTGGTCAACGCCGCCGGCGAACTGGTGGGCATCACCTCCTCCATCGCCTCCCTCCCGACGGCGGGCGAGGGCCAGGCGGGCAACATCGGCATCGGATTCGCCATCGGTTCAGACCAGGTGGAGTACGTGGCCCAGCAGTTGATCAGCACCGGTAAGGCGGAGCACCCGCAGCTGGGGGTCAGCGCCAGCAACGTGCAGACGTACGGGCCGATGGGCGCCGAGGTTGTCCAGGTGGTGCCCGGCTCCCCCGCCGAGGCCGCCGGCCTGCAGGTGGGCGACCACATCACCGCCGTCGACGGTGCCGCAGTGACGTCGTCGGAGTCGCTGGTGGCGCTGGTGCGCGCCGGGCGCGTCGGCGAGGAGATGAACGTCACCCTGCTGCGCCGCGGCGAGGAGCTCACGGTCCCGGTCATCCCGATCGCCGCCCAGAACTGAGCGTTAGGGTGTCCCCATGGACATCCGCGTGACACTGGCGGCCACGGGCCCCATCCCCGCGTCGCTCCTGGCGTGCATCCCGGACGCGATCTCGACGACGGTCGACGAGACGGTCTACGGGCAGCGGATCAACGTCTACGCCCGGCACGATGAACCCGACGCGCTGCGCCAGGCGCTGCGGGCGGTGGCCGGGGACGTGGCGGTGGGCGTCCTCACCCGCCCGCTGGCCGCGCAACCCGCCCGGCTGCTGCTGATGGACGTGGACTCCACGCTGACCACCACCGAGGCCATCGACCTGCTGGCCGAGCACGCCGGGGTGGGCGAGAAGGTCGCCGAGATCACGGAACGCGCCATGCGCGGCGAGCTCGACTTCGGTCCCTCCCTCACCGAACGCGTCGCCACCCTCGCCGGGCTGCCGGTGTCGATCTTCGAGGACGTGGGCGCCCGCATGACGCTCTCCCCCGGCGGCGAGGAACTCATCCGCGCCGCCCGCGCCGCCGGCGCCAAGGTGGGCGTCACCTCCGGCGGCTTCTCCCAGCTCGTGGGCCCGCTCGCCGAGCGTCTGGGGCTGGATTTCTACAACGCCAACCAGTTGGAAACGGTTACCGACGGCGGGGTCGAGCGGCTCACCGGTCGCGTCACCGGCACCGTCGTGGACCGCGACCAGAAGGCCCGTGATCTGCTGCGGTTCGCGCATGAGCACAAGGTCGACGCCGGGCTGACTGTCGCCGTCGGCGATGGCGCCAACGACCTGGGCATGTTCGACGCCGCCGGGCTCTCGGTTGCCTACTGCGCCAAGCCGGTCACCGCGGCCGCCGCCGACGTGTCGATCCCGTTCCCGCGGCTCGACGCCGTCGCCGCGTTCGCCTTCAACGCCGGTTGAGCCGGCCCCTGAGCATGCCCGCGAGGAACGAGCCACGCTCAGGGAGCGGTCAGTAGGTGCCGCCGAGGACGCGGACGAGTCCGTCGCGGGCGGTGACCAGGTAGTACTCCGGCGCGGGCGTCAGCCCGTACTCGATCGTGATCGCCGCCGTCGGGTGGTGGGCGTTGATCCACTGGGTCATGGTGCCGCGGCACACGCCGTCGCGGCACGACAACCGCTTCGATGGCAGTTGCAGGTGCGTGACCAGCCGGTCGTGCAGACTCTGCGACTTCAGCTCGTAGGAGTCGACGGCGAACAGCGGTTGGTGCAGCGACACCAGCTCGTGCGGCTCGATCTTCGCCACGAAATCGCGGATCGCGCGCGACTCCGGCTCCGAGAACGGCGCGGTGCCCGAACCGTAGTGGCCGGTCTTGCGGGTCCAGTTGATGCCGAAGTTGCCGTTGAGGTCGACGCCTGCGGCGTTCTGCCTGCGACCCACGGCCTCGCCGTCGGGATTCATCGTGGGGATCACCCAGCTCTGTACGCCCTTGATGGGCCGCTGGTTCTTGAGGATCTCCCACGCGGTGCGGTTCACGTGGCGCTCCTCACCGTGCATCTGCCCGATGATCATGGAGGTGGTGGTGGCCTCGGGGTCGCCGATCAGCCAGGCCTCGATGGGGCGGCCCTCTCGTGACTCACCGATGATCTCGTAATCCAGGATGAGCCCTTCGGGCTTGCGGTCAGACGGCTCGACGGCCTCCACCGCGCGGCTGGAGAACATCACGATGTTGTTGAACACCCAGCCCGTGGCCTGGATCACTTTGCCATCGCGGACGGCCTCCGTCGCGGCCCAGAGCATGGAGCGGCAGCCGCCCTGGCCCGTCCAGGCGGTGTCGCATTCGGTCTTCCAACGGCGGCCGTCGACAGTGTGCTCGCCGGGAGTGGCAAGGGGGTTGCCCTGCCAGGTCTCGCGCTGGCTGGGGAGATAGGCGAGGTTGTTGAACACCCAGCCTTCCTCGACGCGGTGTGCGCCGTTGACCTTGACCACCCGCGGGCCCCAGAGCTGCGTGCGGCAGCGCTCCACCGTCGTCGAATAGGCCTCGCAGGTGGTCTTCCAGTGGCGGCCGCCGCTGACGTGGATGCCGGGGGTCGAGTACACGTCGAGGGGCTTGTCGTCGGCTTGGGCGGGCGGGCCGGTGAGGATCGAGGAGAGCACGGCAAGGACCATGAGGAACACTGCTGCTGAACGTCTCATGGGCGACACCTTATTGCAGGTTCCCCTTGAGAAGGGCCCCCCGATTCGGCCCGCCGGCGGGCCGGTAGGGTTGAGGCCGCACCAATTCTTCAAGGAGGACAGATGTCAGGTCGCATCCGCAGCGAGGCATTCAAGAACAAGGTGATGTCGGCCCACGATGCCGCCGCCCTCGTCCAGAACGGATGGAATATCGGCTTCTCCGGGTTCACCGGTTCCGGCTACCCGAAGGCGTTCCCCGAGGCCTTGGCCGCCATCATCGACGCCGCGCACAACAACGGCCAGGAGATGCGGGTCGGCGTATGGACGGGCGCGTCCACGGCTCCCGAACTCGACGGGGCCCTCGCCCGCACGGGCGGCGTCAGCTACCGCGCACCGTACCAGTCGGATCCCGACATGCGCGCCGCCATCAACAAGGGCATCTCGTACTACCAGGACATCCACCTGTCCCACATGGGCAACCAGGTCTCGCAGGGCTTCCTCGGCCACCTGAACCTCGCCGTCGTCGAGGCCACCGCCATCACGGAGGACGGCGACATCATCCCGTCGTCGTCGGTCGGCATGAACCGCACCTACCTCGAGCATGCAGACAAGATCATCCTCGAGGTCAACGCGTGGCAGTCCGAGGGGCTCTTCGGCATGCACGACATCTACTACCCCATCGGCGCCCTGCCGCCCAACCGCATCCCACTGCCCATCCAGAACGCGGGTGACCGGATCGGCGACAAGGTCCTCAAGATCGACGCTGACAAGGTCATCGCCGTCATCGAGACCAACTCGCCCGACCGCAACTCGCCGTTCAAGCCGCTCGACGACGACTCGCGCGCCATCGCCGGCAACCTGCTGGATTTCCTCGGCGCCGAGGTCAAGGCGGGTCGCCTGCCGGAGAACCTGCTCCCGCTGCAGTCCGGCGTGGGCAACATCGCCAACGCAGTGCTCCAGGGCCTCCTCGAGGGGCCCTTCGAGAACCTCACGTCCTACACCGAGGTGATCCAGGACGGCATGATCGACCTGATCGATTCGGGCAAGCTCACCGTCGCGTCGGCCACGGCGTTCTCGCTGTCGCCTGAATACGCCGAGAAGATGAACGACAACGCGGCCCACTACGCCAAGAAGATCGTGCTGCGTCCCCAGGACGTGTCGAACCACCCGGAGGCGATCCGCCGCATGGGCGTCATCGCGTGCAACGGCATGATCGAGGCGGACATCTACGGCAACGTGAACTCCACCCACGTGATGGGCTCGCGGATGCAGAACGGCATCGGCGGCTCGGGCGACTTCACCCGCAACGGCTGGATCTCCTCGTTCGTCTCGCCGTCGACGGCGAAGGGCGGGGCCATCTCCTGCATCGTCCCGATGGTCAACCACGTGGACCACACCGAGCACGACGTCCAGGTCATCATCACCGAACAGGGCCTCGCCGACCTGCGCGGCCTGGCCCCGCGTCAGCGCGCGCAGAAGATCATCGAGAACTGTGCGCACCCTGATTTCAAGGAGCCGCTGCGCGAGTACGTGAAGCTGGCGGAGAAGAAGGCCAACGGCATGCACACGCCGCACGACCTGGCCACGGCCCTGGGCTGGCACGTCCGCTTCCTCGAGACGGGCACCATGGCCCAGTAGCCGCTGGTTGAGCCGGTCGCCTGCGACGAAGGAGCAGCGCGACCGTGTCGAAACCCCTGAGCGTTCGCCAGCTCGCAGGGCGACGCTCAGGGGCCACTCACGGTGAAGAGGTCGCCGGGCTGGCAGTCGAGCGCGTCGCACAGCGCGGTGAGCGTGGCGTAACGGATCGCCTTGGCGCGGTTGTTCTTCAGCACCGACAGGTTGACCGGCGTCACCCCCACCACCTCCGCCAGCGCGACGAGAGTCAGCCCGCGGGCCTCCAGCAGATCATCCAGGTGACACACCACCCGGTGCTCCTGCTCGCCCATGTCAGACCAGCCCTTCCACTTCAGATTCCAGCTCGATGCCCCGTCGGAACGCCTCCGCCAGCGCCGCGAGCAGAAAGCCGACGCCCGGCAGCAGCAGATCCGAGAGGCTGGTGTCGTAGCTGAAGAGCATCGTCGACCCTTCCAGCGCGGCCTGCGACATCACGCCGCTGACGATCCCCTGCACCACGAACATCAGCGCCGCGCCCACGATGATCACCATGGCGATCCCCCGCATCCGTTTCACGTTGATCGCAGCGAACGGGCGGCCGGCCTGCACGTCGTCGAGCAACTGCCAGAGCAGCCACACCACCAGGCCCAGCAACGCCACGAAGAGCACCGACGGCGCGAGCGAGGCCAGCCACAGGCCGGGCCCGGCGTCGGTGATCTCGGCGGTGAGCTCCGGGCTGTGGGTCAGGGTCACGCCCGGCTTGCCGCCGCTGGACGGGGCCTCGTCCACGCCGTCGAGTTGCGTGACGAACGGGTCGCCGCTCACCCAGGCGATGACCGGATTGACGATGGAGATCACGGCGGTGAGACCGGTCACGCCGGCGGCAATGAGTTTGGTGAGTGTGAAGTCCGTGTCGTCGAACTTCAGGGGGTCCTTGGCAGTCATGTCAGCCTCCTTCTCCATATCGAGACACGATAACATCGACTTTCGATATGCACAATGACTTTCGATATGCTTCCGGCTGGCTTGGGCCCGGCGAGTGCCCGACATCTAGATTCGGGGTGGCCCGTGACCTCAGATCCAGATTCGGGCGGCGTCCCGTCGCCGGTCGGATCGACAACCGGCGGCCGGTACGCGACGATGGGCTCACCGTCGTCAGAAAAGGAGCGCCCGGCCCGTGCTGTCAGCCGCGTTGATGTTCTTCCTCGTCATGGACCCTCTGGGCAACGTCCCGCTGTTCCTGACGGCCCTGCGCAACACCCAGGAAGAGCGGCGGCAGTGGGTGATCCTGCGCGAGCTGCTCATCGCACTGGCGCTCATGGTGGCGTTCCTGTTCGCCGGGCAGGGGTTGATGCAGATCCTGTCGATCGACAACGCCGCGCTCGAGGCGGCCGGCGGCGTCATTCTGATGCTGATCGCCATCCGCATGGTGTTCCCCACCCCGGAGAAGAACCTGCGTGAGCCGCACACCGACGACGAGCCGTTCATCGTCCCGCTTGCCGTGCCGTACGTGGCTGGGCCGTCGCTGCTGGCCATCGAGGTGGTGCTCATCTCGCAGAACCCCGACAAGTGGCTGACCTACCTGGGCGCCATCGCCCTGGCGTGGGCGGTGACCGCCGTGATCCTGTACCTGTCCGGCTTCCTGCGCCGCGTCGTCGGCGACAAGACGCTGATCGCCATGGAACGCCTCATGGGCATGCTCCTGGTGATCCTGGCCATCCAGATGATGTTCGAGGGCACCAGGGAGTTCTTCCAGGGCTGAGCCCCCCACCTCCCCGCCTCACATCTAGATTTGGTGTCCTTGACCACGCCACATCTGGATTCGGGGCACTCAGCCCGGCCCGCGCTATCCGCCCACATCTAGATGTGAGGTCACAGACGGCACCGCAGCTCGATGTGGGCACTGTCCCGGGCTCGGGGCGGCAGACCCACGCGGCTGGTAAGAATGGAGCCATGATCGACCTGGTTGCCCTTCGCCGCGAACTCCATCAGATTCCAGAGGTGGGGCTCCATCTCCCGCAGACGCAGGCCCGCGTCCTCGAAGCCCTCGAGGGGCTGCCGCTGGAGATCGCCCTCGGCGAGACCACCACCAGCGTCGTGGGCGTGCTCCGCGGTGGGAAGCCGACGGAGGGTAAGCGCCCCGTCGTGCTGCTGCGCGGCGACATGGACGCCCTCCCCGTGGAGGAACTGACCGGCCTCGACTACGCCTCCGCCAACGGCAACATGCACGCCTGCGGCCACGACCTCCACATGTCCATGCTCGTGGGCGCCGCCCACGAACTGTGCGCCCGGCAGGCTGAGCTCGCCGGCGACGTGATCTTCATGTTCCAGCCCGGCGAGGAGGGCGTGGACGGCGCGAAGTACATGCTCGACGAGGGGTTGCTCGACGTGGCCGGCTCCCGGCCCGATTGGGTCTACGCCATCCACGTGTGGTCCGCGCTCGATCCCCACGGCACGTTCAGCACCAAGCCTGGCACCGTGATGGCCAGCTCCGACATCGCCAAGGTGCGGGTGGTCGGCCGCGGCGGCCACGGGTCCACGCCGCAGCGCGCGGCAGACCCGGTGCCCGCGCTCGCCGAGATCACCACCGCCCTCAACACCATGGTCACCCGGCGCTTCGATGTGCAGAACCCCGTCGTCGTCACCGTCGGGCTGCTGCAGGCTGGCACGATCGCCAACGTCATCCCGGAGGACGGCCGGCTCGAGGCCACCCTGCGCACCTTCGACACCGACGTGCGCGCCCAACTCATCGAGGCCATCCCCCAGGTGGTCGAGGGCATCGCCTCGGCACACGGCGTCAAGGGCGAGTTCGAGCTGGTCGAGCAGTACCCCGTCACGGTCAACGACGACGCCGAGGCAGACGTCGTCGCTGAGGTGGTCACCGATCTCTTCGGGGCAGACCGGCACGCGAGGTGGGACAAGCCCCTCGCGGGCGCGGAGGATTTCTCGCGGCTGCTGCAGGAGGCCCCCGGCTGCTTCATCGGGCTGTCCGCCTGCCTGCCGGATCTCGACCCGGCCACCGCACCCTTCAACCACTCGGCCTACGCGCAGTTCGACGACGGCGTGCTCGCCGACGGCGCCCGCCTGTTCACGGAGCTCACCCTCCGCAAGATCGGTTAGCCCGGGATTTGGCGGGAGGATTTCAGCTCAAGCCGCGGATATAGCGGCTCAGGTCAAAATCCTCCCGCGAAATTTTTGCCTGTCGCCGTGGGCACGACGACCGGCAGGTGCACGGCGGTATCGTCAGGGGCATGAACCTCGACGACGCCGCGGCCGCCGCCCTCGCCCACCCGCTGGTGGTGGGGGCCGAGCCCAGCACCGAGCATCCTGGCATGCTCACCCTCACCCTCCTCACCGGCGAGGACATCACCTGCAATCCGCAACTGGCGCAGCCGGAACCGGGCGAGTCCGATGAGGACGCGCTCCTGCGCTTCCATTCCTCACTCGACAAGCTGCTGGTCACCGTCCAGACCCATCTCGACTCCGAGGTCAACCTCGACGAGACCATCCCCCTGGTGCGCAGCGCCGATTACTTCCGCAACGCCACCGACGAAGGCCCTGCCCTCACGTTCCCGCTGACCGATTACATCGGCGTGGGCCTGGCCGTCGACCTGCCCACCGCCGTCATGCCCGTGACCCACGACAAGCTGGCCGACGACACCCCCGAGCAGCTCATCGAACGCGCCGCCCGCGCGGTGCTGAACCTGCGCGACATGACCGAGCAGTTCGGCCTGGCGCCCATCGTCGAGGACAACTCGATCCTCGTGGTGCACGCCACGGAGGGCAACGACTGCGCCTGGTTCGCGGACCTGCAGACAATGGAGGCGGCCCTCGCCCAGATGCAGGTCGTCACGGACACCGAGTGGGCGGTGGTGCCCGCAACGCGCGAGGACCTGTTCATCCTCGACACCGCCACGCCCCACTGGGACGACTTCCTCGACGTGCTCGAATCCATCCGCGACTCACACAAAGAGGTCTGCCCGCTGCCCCACGTGCAGTCCGACAACGCCTGGCTCGAATGGGTACCGCCGGCCGGTCACCCCGCCGAGAAGCGACTCACCAAGCTCCGCGCCGATATCCACGCCGCCCAGCACGGCCACCAGCGCGAACACCTGCAGGCCGTCAGCGGGCCGTTCCCGTCGTCGATGCTGCAGATCGAGCGCCTTGGCCGGTGGGAGACCCTCGCCGTGACCTCCGACGACGTGACCAGCATCCCCCGCACGGATCTGGTGGTCTTCTTCCGCGAGGAGGACGACGAGCCGCTGGGCGTGCACCTCAACAACGCGCTGGTGCGCTGCCCGCACCTGTTCTCGCTGCACGAGGGCACCTTCCCGCCCCGGCTGCTGGTCCAGCCCCCGTCCGACGAGGACCGCGCCGTGCTCAGCGAGGATCGAGTGGACTGGGGTGCCACCGGCTGATGCGTCCCATGCTCGCCACCCCCACCGCCACGCCCGGCGTCCCGCCGCTGGGGCCGGGCTGGCTGCATGAGGTCAAGTGGGACGGCGTGCGCGCACTCGCGGAGACGCGCGCCGGGCGGCTGATCCTCTACAACCGCACCGAGGGGGAGATCACGGTGGCATACCCGGAGGTCGCCGAAGGTGCGCGCGGCCTCCCCGACGGGCTCCTGCTCGACGGCGAACTCATCGCCATGAGCAGCGCCGGGGTGCCGTCGTTCCACGCCATCGCCCCCCGCATGCACGTACGCAACCCGGCGCGCGCCGCCCGCTGGGCGAAGGACCGTCCGGTGACGTTCATGGCCTTCGATCTCCTCCGAGCAGGCGGCGAGGACCTCACGCGGCTGCCCCTCACCGAGCGCCGGGCCAGGTTGGAGCGACTCAGCCTGGGCCGTCCGCACTGGCAACTCTCCGAGCAGCACGACGACGGCGAGGCCCTCGCCCAGTTCACCCGCGACACGGGGCTGGAGGGTGTGATCAGCAAGCGGACGGAGTCGCCGTACGTGCCGGGCGCGCGGAGCACCGACTGGGTGAAGACGCCGCACCGCACCGAACTGGTCGCGGTGATCGGCGGATGGATCCCCGAAACCGGCAATGACAAGCGACTGGGCGCCGTGTGGATCGGCCACCCCGCCGACGAGGCGACGTTCGACACCGGCCCCGTGCTCTACCCGCTGGGCCGCGTCGGCTCCGGCCTCAGCCACGCGGAGAAGGACATGCTCCTGGAGGTGCTGCGCACCACGCAACGTCCCACCACCCCGTTCAGGCCACCGCCCAAGGACCCGGCCGTGCGCAGGACGCACTGGGTGGAGCCCATGCTGTGCGTGCAGGTGCGCTACCTCAACGTGACGCCCGACGGCGTGCTCCGCCAGCCGGTGATGCTGCGGCTGAGGCCGGACGTCGCGCCGGCGGATGCCCCCACCGTCGGGCCCGGCGACGCCTCCTAGACTCGACGACGTGCCCGATCTCCACTCACTCCTCGACCTCGCGCGCGACCCCGCCTGACCCAACCTGCTGATGCTGGGCGGCTAACCCCAGCTGTCACCCAACCGTGCACCAGTCCCGATATCGTGGATGACATTGACGCGTGAGCGCTTCCTGTCCTCGCCCTCGATCGTCACCCGGCGAGCGCCGAGAAGGTCGGCGTGACGTGCCGCGCCTAGATCCAGCCCGCATGCTCTACAGTGGGCCCATGAACGCGCCCTCGCCCCTGCTCGGCCTCTCCGCGCCCGCCGGCGCAGGCCGGTCCGTCCTGGTCACCGGGGCCACCGGTTATGTGGGTGGAAGGCTGATACCAGAACTGTTGGCCGCCGGCTTCGAGGTCCGGGCAGGTGCCCGTAAGCCTGAGGTCCTTTGTGACCGACCGTGGGCTGATCAGGTGGACCTGGTGCGCTGCGACCTCAGTGAACCAGACGAGGTGCGTGCTGCAATGGACGGGGTCCACACGGTGCTGTACCTGGTGCACTCCATGGGCAGCGGTGGAGACTTCGTGGAGCGCGAGCAGGGCATCGCCGACGTCGTCGCCGTGGCTGCGGAGCAGGAAGGCGTGCAACAGCTGGTGTACCTCTCCGGGCTTCACCCTGATCGGCCCGTCAACGAACTGTCGGACCACATGCGATCACGTGAACTGGTCGCACGCCGTCTGGACGCCTGCTCGGTGCCCACCCTCACCTTCGAGGCAGGCGTGGTGATCGGTACCGGGTCGATCTCCTTCGAGATGATCAGGCACCTGGCCGAGCGGCTCCCCGTGATGCCTGGCCCGAAGTGGCTGGCCAACCGGGTGGAGCCCATCGCGATCCGCGACGTCCTGTACTACCTCTTGCACGCGTGCGCGCTGGAGGAGCCGGTGCAGGCACGTGCCCAGATCGGCTGCGGTAGTGCCCAGACCTTCGCCTCCATGCTCACCGACTTCGCCGCGGAGGCCGGGCTGGCTAGGCGCTGGGTGCTGCCCCTGCCCCTGCCTGCCCAGAGGCTGTCCGGGATGTGGATCGGGCTGGTCACGCCGATCCCGATGGGTATCGCCGTCCAGTTGGCCGCCTCGCTCGCGGAGGACGCGGTCACCGACGACCATGAGGTGGCGCGGCTGATCCCGGACCCGCCCGGCGGCCTCACCTCTTACCGGGCGGCCGTCCGGCAGGCCCTCGCCCGACAGGCCGAAGGGCCACTGGAGGTGACGTGGGACGCGGACCTGACGGCCTCGGCCGAACCCGCCGACCCGATTCCTGCGGACCCGGACTGGGCGGGACAGACGGTCTACACGGACACGCGGGAGAAGAACTCGACGCTGCCCCCCGCCGCGGTGTGGTCCGTGATCGAATCGATCGGCGGGCAGAACGGCTGGTACTCCACTCCAGGCCTGTGGAGGGTCCGCGGCTGGGTTGACAAGCTCTTGGGCGGGCCGGGCCTGACCCGCGGTCGCCGCGATCCGCGCACCCTGCGTGTGGGTGATCCGGTGGACTGGTGGCGCGTGGAGTCAATGGAGCGGGGGCGCAGCCTCACCCTTCGTGCCGAGATGCGGGCCGGCGGACGGGCCTGGTTGCAGTTGAAGGTGGAGGGCACCCCTGAGGGATGCGTCTACCGGCAGCGGGCGGTATTCATGCCCTCGGGCATCCTGGGCCGCGCGTACTGGACGACGATCCTCCCCTTCCACGCCGTGGTGTTCCCGTCCATGGCCTCGAACATCCTCGAAGAAGCCGGGCGACGGGTGGACTGCGCCACCGTGCCGGACTGATCTGACGGCCCGCGCTGACGGGCTGAACCAGGGGGCTGACCGGGTCAGCTCCACCACTGCTGGCTGATCGAGGTGGAGACAAGGCTGGCAACCACGTCGACGCCGGTGATGATCCAGGTCAGGACCTTGTGCTTGTCGTAGGTTTCCAGCGGTCCGCTGCTCGCTCTCCTTCCCGCCGACGGTGAGCAGGAGCAGCAGGTCGACCAGGTACCAGACGCCCAGGCCTCCCGGGGTCAACAGCTTGACGATCCCGTGTCGGCCAGGGAAACAGTGGCGTGGATCGTCGCGTGCAGTTCGGTCACCGGTGGATCTTCTTCTTCGGCGCGGCATGGCCCTGCGCCGCGCGACTCTCTGCAGAGCGCCTCAACCTCTCCACGCCCGACATGCTCACCTGAGCGGGGGGAAGCCTTCCTCGAGTACTTCCCGACCGGGTGGCCGCACCTGGTGGCGGGCGAGGTGGTTCGCCGGACCGTCTCGTGCACGGGCGGCGGAGGTAGGCTTGGGCCCGATGTCTGAACCCAAGCAGATCGCGACCCTCCCTCCCATCGAGGAACTGCGCGACGACGTGCCGCGCAGCCCGCGCACCGGCGAGCCGCGCCGCCCCGTCGTGCTGGGCGTCGCGTCGACTCTGATGTACCTGGCGGTGATCGGCGCCGGCGTGGTCTACGGGCTGCACTGGTGGCTCGCGGCAGACATGGATCGCTACGCCTCCTCCGCGCACCTCGTCGAATGGCTGGCGCCCAAGCCGGGCACGTGGCAGTCGCTGCTGATCGAGGGCGGGCTCGCCGCGGCGGTGGCACTGGCCGTCGGCGCCGCAGGCGTCGCCGGTTTCCAGGCGTGGAACGGTTGGCGCTGGGCGCGTTGGGCGGGCCTCGTCGCCGCCGCGCTGATGGGCGGCTACCTGGCGATCACCCATTGGTGGGGCGCGTTTCCGCTGGCGCTCACCGTCGTGGGCGCGGCGCTGCTGTTCCTGCCGCCCGTGACCCGCTACTTCCGCGAGTGGGAGAAGGCCCGCAGCGAGCGGCCCACCCCGTACCGGCGCCCTGAGCGGATCTTCTACGGCCGCCTGCCCCGCTTCCGCTGACGTTAGACTCCAGGCATGGCCAATCCCCTGCTCGACGGTCTCTTCCGCGTGCTGCGCGACACCGCCTCACGCGCTCTACACCGGTCCCCCGTGCCCACCCGGAACGATCGCGACCTGGAGGAGCCACGGGCCCCCCGGACCCGCGCCCGGTTCAAGCCGAGCGCCAAGCCGAAGCCGTCGTCGAACCGGAAGGGGCCGCGGCAGAAGCAGCGTCGCCACACGCCCCAACCGACGTCGGGGTACCCCGGCGACTACACGCGCATGCCGGAGATCATCTACGACCCCCACCCCGACGGCCGGCCGGACCCCGGCGAGATCGTGTGGACGTGGGTGCCCTACGAGGAGGACTACTCGCAGGGCAAGGACCGGCCCGTGCTGCTGATCGGGCGCGACGGCGACAGGCTGCTGGGCCTGCAGGTCACCAGCCAGGACAACGACCGAGACGCCCACGAGGCCCACGCCGGCCGCTACTGGATGGACATCGGCGCCGGTGAGTGGGACGCCCAGCGTCGCCCCAGCGAGGTGCGCGTCAACCGCATCATCCGTATCGACCCCGACGCCGTGCGCCGCGTCGGCGCGATCCTGAGCGACCAGGTCTTCACCCGGGTCGCCCGTGAGGTCGCCAAGCACTACTGAGTCGTTGCTTGAGCCCGCGACGTTGGTTGAGCCCGCGAGTTCTACGAGCGGTGTCGAAACCCCCGACGCAGGTTGAGCCCGCGAGTCTCACGAGCGGTGTCGAAACCCCCGACGCAGGTTGAGCCCGCGAGTCTCACGAGCGGTGTCGAAACCCGGTGAGTTTGCAAGCAGCCTGCTGTGAAGCTCACCGGGTTTCGACACTGCTCGCTGCGCTCGCAGGCTCAACCAGCGGTGTCTGCCTCGATCAGCAGTCTCTCCAACGTCTCGGTGTACGGGTCGGGGTGGGTGAGGCTCACCATGTGCGTGCCGTAGCCCAACACAACGAGCCGCCCACGCTGGGCGGCGGCCGTGAAGCGACGCTCCTGCCCGCGGAACTGGTCAAGATGCCCGTTGAGGATGGTCACGGGTACCGGGATGCGGCGGAGGTCTGCCAGTAGGTCGAACTCGGCGACGGCGCGGACCCCCGCCGCGACCGCCTCCAGGCTCGCCCGGCCCTTCCGCAGATACGCATCTGCCCCGGCACGGCCGAGCACGCGGTACAGCGGCGCCTCACCGGCCCGGTCCACCAGGCTCACGGCGCGCCCGTAGAGCCGCGCGCTGCGCCGCCCGGGCTGCGTCGAGCATGCCGCGGCCACCAGGGAGCGCACTATCTCCGGATACAGCGACGCGGCGTGGATCGCCAGCATTCCACCCAGCGAGCAGCCCACCAGGTGCGCCGGCCCCGCCGTCGCCCCCTCCTCCAACGCGGCCCGGATGCTCTCGACGGCCGCCTCGCCCGTGAACGCCTCGTCGCGACGTGAGCCGTGGCCGGGGAGATCCGGCGCGATGCACGTCCACCCGCGGGCGCTGAGCCGCTCAACCTGCGGGTCCCACATGCTCGACGATGTGCGCAGCCCGTGTACCAACACCACCGTCCCACTCATAGGCCCAGTCTAGGAGCGCCCCGCTGGCCGAGTTCTCGGCGAGCAGCCTCACCCACCCGACGCTGGTTGAGCCCGCGAATCTGGTTGAGCCCGCGACGCTGGCTGAGCCCGCGAGTTTCACGAGCGGTGTCGAAACCCGGTGAGTTTGCAGTCAAGGTTGATGGGAAGCTCACCGGGTTTCGACACGCGCTGGCTCCCTCGTCGCAGAGCGCGACTCAACCAGCGTTTTGCGCCGACGGTGAACACCGGGCGGGCGGATTCGATCAGCCCACCACCCCAGTGGTTGAATGACAGCGGAAACAGGAGACACATTGCCATGATCACCGTCACAGACCTGCGGAAGGTCTACCACCAGGGGACACGCGAGGTGCGGGCCCTCGACGGCGTCTCCCTCACCGTGCCCGCCGGGTCAATCCACGGCGTCATCGGGCACTCCGGCGCCGGCAAGTCCACCCTCGTGCGCTGCCTCACCATGCTGGACCGCCCATCGTCCGGCACGGTCGAGATCAACGGCGTCGACCTCACCGCCGCCCGCGCCGACGCGCTGCGCACTGCCCGCCGTCGGATCGGGCTCGTCTTCCAGCAGGCCAACCTGTTCGACTCGCGCACCATCGAGGACAACGTCGCCTACCCCCTCGAGCTCACAGGCATGGGCCGCAATCAGCGCCGCGCGAAGGCGCAGGAACTGCTCGGCTTCGTCGGGCTGCGCGATTCCGGCAAGGCCTATCCCGCCCAGCTCTCCGGCGGCATGCGGCAGCGCGTGGGCATCGCGCGCGCCCTCGCGACGGACCCGGACGTCCTCCTCTTCGACGAGCCCACCTCGGCGCTCGACCCCCGCACCACCGACGAGATCCTCGACCTCATCGTGTCGCTGCGCGACCGCGCCCCAGCGGAGCTCGCCGTCCTGGTCATCACCCACGAGATGCACGTCGTGAAGAAGATCTGCGACTCCGTCTCCCTCCTCGAGGCGGGCCGCATCGTCGAATCCGGGCCACTGACAGACGTCGTCAAACGGCTCGACGGCCGCCTCAGCCAGGCCCTCCTCGGCATCCCGGAACATGCCCACGTCGACGCCGCCGACGCCACGCTGGTCGACGTGTTGGCCAGCGGGGAACGCGCGGCCATGCCGATGATCGCGCACGCCTCCAACGCCGTCGGAGCCGAGTTGGCCATCCTCGCCGGCTCTGTCGAGCAGCTGGCCGGTACCACCTTCTCCCACCTGCGCCTGGCGGTGCCGCACGGAACGGACCCCCGTCGCGTCGTCGCCGAACTCACGGCTCTCGGGGCTGACGCCCGGGTCACCGCCGACATCACCCCCGGGGAGGCGGTGGCATGATCCTCCTCGATACCTGGTTCAACAATCCCGCGTTGAAGGTCGCCCTGTGGCCCGCCTTCGTGGAGACCCTCCAGATGGTGGGCATCGCGAGTATCGCCACGGTGCTGATCGGGTTGCCACTGGGCGTGATCCTCTACGTCACGCAACCCGGCGGCCTCAGCGAGAACCGGCCGGTCAATCTCGCGCTGTCGGCCGTGGTGGTCAACATCACCCGATCCATCCCCTACGCGATCCTGATGGTGCTGCTGATCCCTTTCACCCGCTGGATCGTGGGCACCGCCATCGGCCCCATCGCCGCCTCGGTCTCCCTGTCGATCGCCGCGATCCCCTTCTTCGCCCGCCTCGTGGAGACGGCGCTGCGCGACGTTCACCCGGGCAAGCTCGATGCCGCCCACGCCATGGGCTCCACCAAGATGCAGTCGGTCACGAAGGTGCTGCTCCCCGAGGCGATGCCCGCTCTGGTGGCGTCGTTGACCACGACGGTGGTCACCATCATCGGCTACTCCGCCATGGCTGGTCTCATCGGAGGCGGCGGCTTGGGCCGGCTCGCGTACAACTACGGCTACAACCACTACCAGGTCGATGTGATGATCATCACCGTCGTCATCCTGGTTGTGCTCGTCCAACTGATCCAGATGCTGGGCGACTACCTCACCAAGAAGGTCGACCACCGCTGACCTCCCCCAGAACTCCCGCCGTCGGGCGGGCGGCCCGTGGGCCACACCCAGAAGATGGCCGACTTGTTGTCGGCCCAGAGCAAAGGAGAAACCCTATGCGAAAGATTCTCACCACCGTCGCTGCCTCGTTGGCAGCCGCCATGGCCCTGACGGCCTGCGGTTCCGATGCCACCGAGCCCGGCACCGCCACCACCCTCGACCCCGCCAACCCCACCAAGGTCACCGTCGGCGCCAGCGCCGTCCCCCACGGCAAGATCCTCGAGTTCGTCCAGGCGAATCTGGCCGCAGACGCCGGCATCGACCTGGAGATCCGCATCTTCGAGGATTACGTGCTGCCCAACGAAGCGCTGTCCTCCGGTGAACTTGACGCGAACTTCTTCCAGCACGTGCCCTATTTCGACAACCAGGTGGAGGAGAAGGGCTTCGAGTTCGAACACGGCGAGGGCGTGCACATCGAGCCCTTCGCGCTGTTCTCGAACAAGCACACCTCCCCCGAGCAGGTTCCCGATGGCGGGCTGATCGTCATCACCAACGATCCGTCCAACCAGTACCGCGGGCTGAAGCTGCTTGAGGAGGCGGGCCTGCTGCAGGACATCACCGAGGACACCCTCGCGCTGACCATCACCGATGAGCAGAACCCCAAGGGGCTGAAGTTCGAGGAGTCGCAGCCGGAGATCGTCGTGCAACAGCTGGACGACCCGAAGGCGGACGCCGCGCTGATCAACGGCAACTTCATCCTCAACGCCGGTCTCAAGGCCGACGACGCCATAGCCATCGAGGCCGTGGAGGGCAACCCCTACGCCAACATCGTGGCCTGGCGGAAGGACAACACCAACCCTGGTGTCGAGAAGCTCGACGAGCTCCTGCACTCAGACGAGGTGGCCGAGTTCATCAAGCAGGAATGGCCCTCCGGAGACGTGATCCCCGGCTGACAAGCCACGCGGTGCACGACCGCGTGGCCCCGTCGTCGTACCTCTACCCCACAAGGTGAGACCTGGGTCCCCTACGGCGTCGCCCGGCTGAGGTGTAAGTTCGCAATCGACCCGGGCGCTGGGCCCGAGCCGCGCACACGTAGGGAACTGACATGCGGCACCTCACCCGCTTTATCACCATCATCCTGACCGCGCTACTGGCCGCCACCGGCGCGGTCCTGGCGCCACCGGCCACCGCCCAGGTCGACGTCTACACCACCCCCGGCGAGCACGTCAGCGGCGGCCGCGAGTGGCGCACCTGGTGCGAGCCGTACTCGCAGACCGCCCGCTGCACCACGCAACTGAAGGTGGCCGGCGTCTGGACGTTCAACAACCTCACCTACCTGCCGTCACCGAGGTCGCTGTGGGGCAAGAACCCCCTGGCCACGCCTGGCGACCACAGCGTGAAGGGCCGCACCTGGCGCACCGAGTGCAACACCGCCCGCACCGGCCGCAACGGCTGCCGCTCCTACCTGTGGGACGGGCACACGTTCGTGTTCAACAACCTGGTGCAGTTCGGGGCGCTGCGTTCCGATCTGGGCTCGCTGTACACGTACCGCCCGCCGGCGCCGAAACCGCCCGCGCCGCCGGCGCCGCCGTCGGGGAAGTACAGCATCTCCCGCGGCCCCAACTCGAGCAACCGGGTGATCCTGACCTACGACGACTGCCCGAAGTCGCTGAGTGCGTTCAAGGAGACGGTGCGCGCCGCCGAGAAGCTGGGCGTCTCGATCGCGATGTTCCCCACGGGCAACTGCCTGAAGTCCGGCCGCTTCGACGCCGATTACGCCCGGGCGCACGGGCACTACGTGTTCAACCACTCGATCACTCACCCGGACCTGACGAAGGTCTCCTACGAGAAGGCCGTCCGCGAGCTGGGCGCCCCCGGGGTGGTGACCACGTACGGTCGCCCGCCGTACGGCGCATACAACGCGAGCGTGAAGAAGGCCTACGCCGCCGTCGGGATGAAGGTGTGGACGTGGAATCTCGACACGTTCGACTACCGCGGCAAGTCCAGCAGCGAGCTGGTCTCCCACGTGGTGAAGAACGCCGGCGCGGGCGACAGCGTGCTGATGCACATGCAGTGGCACGGCTTCAACGGCGCCACCATCAGGGCGATGCGCGACGGGCTCAAGGCCAAGGGGATCGGGATGTGCGTCAACCGCGGCCCAGTCGCCGCCAGGCCCGCCGCCCTCAACTGCTGATGCCGTGAGCAATTGGATAGGGTCACGGGCGCGACACGCCGACGTAACACCGTTTCGCGGTGATGACCCCATCCAATTGCTCACGGGCGGGCGGATATGGTGGAGGCCATGACCCGCACGGTTCTCTTCGACCTCGACGGCACCCTCACCGATACCGTCCCGCTCATCGCCGAACACCTCTCCGGCGCCTTGGTGAGCAACGGCATCGACTGCACCCCACAGGCTGTCTACCCACTGATCGGGCGTCCGCTCGACGTCGCGATGGGCGAGCTGCACCAGTTCGGCGACGACCACGACACCTTGGCGCGGGTCGTCGACGAGTACCTCGAGAACCTCCTCCGCGCCGTGGACGAGGCCGGTGACACGCTGCTGCTGCCGGGCGTCCACGACATGTTGGAGCGGCTGCGCGCCGAAGGATTCCGGGTGGGCGTGGTCACCGCGAAGGGCGCCGAGTCCGCCGTGCAACTGATGTCGGTCACCGGGCTCAATCCCTTCGTGGAGGCGCTGGTCACCAACAGCGACGTGGAGCGCGGCAAGCCGTTTCCCGACGCGGCTCTGCTGGGGTTGGAGCGACTCGGCGTCGCGGCCGAGGGCGCCTGGTACGTCGGCGACGCCACCAGCGACATCGAGATGGCGATCGCCGCGGGCATGCGCCCCATGGGGATCACCACCGGCGCCGCCACCCGCGAGGCGCTGCTCGAAGCCGGCGCCGAGGTGGTCGTGGATTCTGCCGCGGAGGCCGCAGAGTTCCTGCTTGAACAGGAGCAGCCCGAGAATTAGCGGGAGGATTTTGTCTCATCACTCCCATATCCGGGCACGCCTCGATATTCTCCCCGCAAATCTCACAGAGGCGCTGGTGGCAGCAGGTGTCTGCCGGTGCGGAGGATGCGGAGCATAACCTCTGTCGTGTCCTCCCAAGTGTAGTGGATCTGGCCAAAGCCGAGCCCCACGGGCGTGTAACCGAGGCCCCGCGCATTCGAGAAACGGGCGTAGTCGTCTTCACGGTAGGGGTGGAACTCCGCGCTGTCGCACTCCGTGATCAGCGATCTGCCTACGAGGTGATCGACCCGGCCCACGCCAGGGATGGTCACTTGGGACTGCACTGGGAACCTGTGTTGCTGCAGCCAGAGCCGCACCTTCGTCTCCGAGCCTGATTCGTCCCTCGGTCGAAAAACTTGAGCGTCCGTTGTTTGGTCGCTGGCGCCGAAGTGAATCGCCCCGGGTCTGGTGGAGGCTCACAAACCAGTGAAGGATGAGAGTCATGTCAGCACCGAGGAAGTACAGCGTCGAGCTCCAGCAGCGAGCGACGCGGATGGCGTTGGATGCGAGGAAGGATCCCGAGACGAGTCGTGGCGAGATCAAACGGGTCGCCGACCAGTTGGGGGTCCATCCCGAAGCGTTGCGGAACTGGGTCCGGCAGGCCGAGGTCGACGGCGGGACCCGTCCCGGGTTGAGCACGGATGACCAGGCCCGGATCACCGAACTGGAACGCGAGGTCCGCGAGCTGCGACGCGCGAACGAGATCCTGAAAACGAGCGCGGCTTTTTTCGCGGCCGCGGAGCTCGACCGCAAGATCAGGTAGCCACTCGGGAGGTGCCGGTCGCGGTGGTCGTGGACTACATCGACACCCACCGCGATCGGATCGTCGAGGACCGTGCACTCGGAGTCGAGCCGATCTGCCGCGTCCTGCGCGACGCTGGCGTGCAGATCGCTCCGAGCACCTACTACGCAGCCAAACAGCACACCCCTTCCACCCGCGCGCTCCGCGACCACGAACTGACGAAGGAGATCCGCACCGTGCACACCAAGAATCTGGGCGTCTACGGCGCACGGAAGGTCCACGCAGAGCTCGCCCGCACCGGCCATCAAGTGGCCCGCTGCACGATGGAGCGGCTGATGCGGGCCGAAGGACTACGCGGCATCCCACAGGCCAAGAGCACGTTCACCACCGGCTCCGACGGCGCGGAAACACCCCGACCTGAGGACCTAGTCGATCGACAGTTCGTCGCCGATGCACCGAACCAGCTCTGGGTGGCGGACCTGACCTACGTGCGCACGCATGCCGGCTGGGTCTACGTCGCGTTCGTCTTGGACGTGTTCTCCCGGCTCGTGCTGGGCTGGCAGGTCTCCACCTCACTGCGCACCGATGTGGCCCTCGACGCCCTCGACATGGCGCTGTGGGCACGCCGACGCAGCGGCGCCGATCTGACCGGTTTGGTCCACCACAGCGACCGCAGGGTCCAGTACCGAGCCATCCGCTACACCCAACCACTCGCCGACGCCGACGCCGTCGCGTCCGTCGGCAGCAAGGGCGACTCCTACGATAATGCGATGGCCGAGGCACTGAACTCGCTGTTCAAGGCCGAGTGCATCCGCAACCCCGCGATGCGACCCACAGGCGGCTGGAAGCACGTCGGCGACGTCGAGATCGCCGTGGCCGAGTACATCGACTGGTACAACCATCGCCGCCTCCACGGCGAACTCGGCCACGTCCCGCCCGTCGAGCTCGAAACCAATTACTGGAACCAACACCCCACCACCCACTACCTTGAGGACAAGGTCTTCACCCAGGCCTAAACCAACTAACCGAGTCTCCACCGATCCTGGGGCGATTCACTGGCGCTACCACGGGTTCATCACCAACAGTGACCTACCCATGATCGAGGCCGACCAACGTCACCGTGACCACGCGATCGTGGAGCAAGTCATCGCCGAGGTGAAAACCATGGCACTGAAGCATCTTCCCTCCGGGAAGTACTTCGCTAACACCGCATGGGTCGGCTACGCAGTCATCGCGTTCAACATCTCCCGCGCCGCAGCCCACGCAGCCCAGCGTCCCACCACCCGATGGCCCAGCCTGACCCGACACCTGATCACCATCCCCGCCCGGGTCACCCGATCCGCCAGACGCCTGCGGCTCCATTTACCGCCCCGATGGGCCTGGAAAACCGCCCTCGACCAACTCTGGACAGCCACCAGCCCACCACTACGCGGCACTCTCTGACCACCCAGCCCCCGCAGGGCCCAACCAAAGGAACCCAGTAGAAAAGCCGGGCAGACCGGCAGATACCCCACGCCCTGACCCCACACGAACACCCACCACCACCCACCCCTGGCCACAACCAGCCTCCAAGACCACCAACGGTGGATCCAGGCTCAGGGACCAGGCCCGTGGTTTACAGTTGAGCCGCCCTCAGAGAAAGCGGACAGTATGGCTCACACCCACCACGACGGCGACCCTGAGAACTCAGCGCTTCCCCAGAACCCATCACCGCCCCACCCCGGCGCCGACGACTCGCCCGTCCTGCAGCCCGACACCCCCGGCCGCTGGGTCTCCCGTCTGCTCAAAGGCATCGCCGTGGGCATCGGAGCGATCCTCCCCGGCCTCTCCGGCGGCGTACTCGCCGTGATCTTCAAGCTGTACGACCCGTTGATCCGCTTCCTCGCCAACCCCCGCCGCAACTTCCTGCGCAACGTGCTGTTCTTCATCCCCATCGGCATCGGCGTGGGGCTCGGCATTCTCGGCTTCGCCGTCATCGTCGAGGCGGCGTTCGGCACGTATGCCGCCCAGTTCGTCTGCCTGTTCATCGGCTTCGTCATCGGCACCTTCCCCTCGATCTACCATCAGGCGGGCAGACGGGGCCGCAGCCCTCAACACCTGGCCATCATGGCCGTCTCTGCCGCGGCGATCTTCGCGCTCATGTTGATCGGCGGGCGCTCCGGTGAACTGCTGCAGGTCGAGCCCAGCATCCCCGCATGGATGGGCTCCGGCGCGCTCATCGGCCTGGGCGTCATCGTGCCCGGCATGAGCCCCTCGAACTTCCTGATCTACTTCGGTCTCTACGACAAGATGGCCAGCGGCATCAAGGCCCTCGACCCGGGCACCATCATCCCTCTCGCAGTGGGCCTGATCCTGTGCGTCCTGCTGTTCGCCAAGGCCGCCGCCTGGGCGTTCGACCGTCACTACGCCGGCATGTACCACTTCATCCTCGGCATGGTGATCGGCTCCTCCGTGGCGATCTTCCCCACGGTGGTCTTGCCTGCCTTCACTCCCCAAGGCCTGGCCGACGCCGGGCTGAGCCTGCCTGCAGCCGTAGCGTTTGCGGCTGTGTTGCTCGTGGTGGGGATCATCGCGTCCTACCTGTTCAGCAAGGTTGAGGACCGCGTCTCGGACGAGCGCGAGGCGTTGACCGACGCGGCGGAGTAGGACTGGGCAGAGAGACGGCCCCGGAGCGGAAGCTCCGGGGCCGTCTTCTTGTCAGACGCTAGGCGCCTGGGGGATCATCGCCAGCTCGGGTCGCCGAACATCACGATGTTGTTGAACACCCACTCGTTGTACTGGCTGAACTCGTAGCCTCCAGCCGGCCGCGGAACGGCCTTGTACACGGTGACGTAGGCGTAGGAGCGGCAGCCGTCGCGGCCGGTCTCAGCCGTGCCACAGACGGTGCGCCACTGACGAGAATCGGTATCCGCAGTCCATTCACCAGTGTTCGCGAGGGGGTTGTCGCCCCACGCGGCCTTGGTCATGAACGGCAGGTACGTCAGGTTGTTGAACGCCCAACCCTGCTTGACCTGGAAACCTTCATCGGTCAGCAGCACCACAGTGGCCCAGATGTCCGTGCGACAACGCTCGGTCTGCGAGTAGGGCTCGCACACCGTGTTCCAGTCACGGCCGTTGAGATCCTTGTGGAGACCGGGCTTGGTGTACGGCGCGGTGCGCTCGAACTTCTTCGGCTCGGTCGGCTTGTCCGTCGGCGTGTCGGTGGGATCATCCGTCGGGTCATCCGTGGGCTCCTGGGTCGGCTCCTCAGTAGGCTCCTCGGTGGGCTCCTGCGTCGGCTCCTCGGTGGGCTCCTGCGTCGGCTCCTCGGTGGGCTCCTCCGTGGGATCAACCGTCGGCGCCGGCGACACGGTGAGGGCGAAGGTCGCCGTCGCAGCGTTGCCGGCCTCGTCGGTCACGGTCACCGTCACGTTGGACGTGCCGGCCGCCGTGGGCGTACCCGAGATCAGGCCGGTGTTCTCGTCGATCGACAGACCGGCAGGCAGGCCGGTCGCCGAGTAGGTCAGAGCCTCCGACACGTCGTCGGTGGCCTCAACCTGCAGCGAGAACTCCTCACCCACGGTGCCCGTCTGGGCGCCGATCGCGGTGATTTCCGGATCGACGGTGTCGCCCGGCACTTCATCAGAGGAGCACACGACGCGGGCCAGGGCCCAGTCGGCGTGGTCGTTGCCGTTGCCGTCGCCAGCATCGTTGGCGATGAGCCTCAACTGGTTGACACCGGTGATGTCGATGTCGATCTCGTAGGCCTCGCTGTTGTGACGCAGGATCGGCGTGCGGTACAGCTCCTCGCCGTCACCTTGGACGATGAAGATCACAGAGCCGCGGCCGGTCTGGATGTCATTGATGCCCACGGTCGCCTTGAACTGCTGGCACTCGCCCTCAAGGCCGAAGGTCACGTTCGCCGGAGCGTGCATGCCGATGCCCTTGAGGTAGGTCTCGCCATCGATCTTCAGCGGGGGTCCGTCGCCGGCACCCTGCTCGCCATTGCCGAGATCCCATTCGATGGGGCCCCAACCGTTGCTCGGCTGGCCGACGACACGGTCGCGCATATCGGAGAGGTAGATCTCGCCCTCAGGCAGCGGCTCCACGACGATGACGTTGTGCGTCCGCGTGATGGAGGATTCCGCGCCGTCGACGGTCACCGTGCCGGTGAACGTGAAGACGCTGTCCTGAGCGCCCTCAGGCACCGTGACGGTCCAGACCTGCGTCGAGGTCTCGCCGAAGGCGAGCTCGGTGGGACCAGCGGTGGCGACCGTAGCGGTCCAGCCCTCAGGCAGGTCCAGCTTGTGCGTCACGTCGGTGGCCTCGTCGCTGAGCGAGGTGATCGTCGTGGTGACGGTCATCTCGCGACCCGCCTGAGGCGTGCCCGAAACACTCATGGTGCCCTCGAGGCAGGCGTTCGTCTCCGCAGCACCGAGGTGCTCGACGCGGATGTCGTCGATCGTCATGTTGTGCTGGGTGTTGGCCCCAGCCAGCTTGTCGACGGCGATGAACGCGTTCGCGCCACAGGACGCGTCGAACTCCTGGCTCCAGGTGGCGGTCTCCCGCTGCTGGCCCAGCACGTCCGAGACGGCGTTGACGGTGCGCACACCGTCGTCGGTCACGACGTCGCTACCCAGGCGGATGCGGTACTGGTCCGCATACGTGGTCTGGTAGTCGAACGAGACGCGGTAACGCTGGCCGGCCTTGAATGGGATGGCACCAGGCGAGGTCTTGAGAACCTCACCGGTGTTCTCGTTGTTCAGCATCAACGACCAGTTACCGTGCAGCACGTTGTCGTTGTACTTCGCGCCCTCGGAGACGGTGTTGGTCTCATCGACGCCCCACCAGCCCTTCTGGGAGTACGGAGCGTGGAGACGTGCCAGCTGGGTGCGGGCATCGCCGCCGGCGTTGGTGCGGCCGGTGACGAACGGGAAGTAGCCCGTGTCGGTGTTCTCGTAATCCTCGAAGAAGATGGTCTCCTCCGTGGCCGCCGGATCCACCGAAGGCGTGAACTCGACGACGCGCAGGTCATCGACACGCACCAGTGCATCACCAGCGGGAGCCTTGACGGTGAAGTCGAACGCCGAGCCGTCGGTGGTGAAGGTGACACGCACACGCTGGTGGTTGAAGCGCAGCTTCTGGTCCGACGCCGTGGCGTTCATGACCGTGGAGGCCTGGATGGTGTTGGCCACCCCGCCGTCGACCGCCTCGGTGTAGCCGGCAGCGGTGATGCCGCTACCGGTGGCCTCGACGGTGACCGGACGCGTCTTGCCCGGTTCGATCTCAACCCACGCCCAGGCGGAGTACGTGCCAGCGGGCAGCGTCAGGCGCTGCGAGATGCTGGACTCGCCGGGGCCGAAGTTGGCCTCGTAGTTGCGGCGTTCGTTGTACTCGACCGTCACGTCGCCCTGCACGTCGTAATCGGCTGTGGTACCGGAGAAGAAGCCCGGATCGTTGATGCCGGAGCCCTCGCCCCACTGGGGGCTGACCGGTTCCGGAACCGCGGAGGTGGGGTAGAGGACGTAGGCGGTGTTCTTCTGGGCATCGATGGTGACCGAGCCGTCGGTGACGGCGATCTCGCCCACCTCGACGCGACCGGTGTCGGTCAGCTCGAAGAGGGTGAGGGAGGCCTGCTGCTTCCAGGCATCGCCGAGCTCCCAGACGGAGGTGCCACCGGCGCCGTTGTAGTGGTAGAGGCGATCCTCGCCGCCGTCGGTCCAGGGAAGGAGGTACTTACCCTGATCGTACACCGTGGCGCCGTCGAACTCGATGGTGCGGTTGGTGGGCACCGTGGTGCCTGCGATCGACTCGAGCGGGGAGGTGGCCACCGTGCCGTTGGCGAAGGTGATCTTGCCGGTCTCCCACTTCACGATGTTCGACTGTTGCAGGAACGTGGTGGGCAGGTTGCGCTGCCAGATGTTGGCGATGAACTTGTTGTAGTCCACCTTGCCGGCCCAACCCTCGAAGTCCTGGACGTTGGTGTTGCCCAGCACGGGGTGGGGGTTCCAGGCGTCCTTCAGGTCGTTGTAGATGAACCGCATGACGTTGGAGTTGAGGCCCTTGTTGGTGGCACCACCGTAGGGCTCGTCCTGCGACCAGTGCGACCAGGTGAGCTGGTTCGGGAAGCGATCGGACCATTCGGACGACAGTTCCCAACCCTGCTCAGCCAGTTCGCCGGCGAAGCGCTCCATCTCCCAGCCGTACGGGTAGTAGACGTCCACATAGAGCCAGTCGAGGTTGCGCGGCTTCTCGTCGTAGAAGTCCTGGAAACGCTTCAGCACCTCACCGGTGGCCAGATCCTTCGGGCCGTCGATGTAGTAGGACTGGTTCATCCAGCCCCACGCCTTGCGCGGCGGCATGTAGAGGAGATCCTCGGAGAAGCTCTTCGCCTCGGAGTAGGACTCGGTGGCGTTGACGTGCACGCCGAAGCTGGAGTTGTACTTGTCGCCGCCAACCTCAGTGAGGGTCTTCAGATCTTCGAAGCCGCCGGCGCGCTCGTTGTAGTGCCCGGCGTAATCCGGGTGCGCGGCGTCGTGGCCTTCAGACTGGTAGCCCTTGAGCAGCACGCGCTGACCCAGGTTGTCGGTGGCCAGCGAGATGCGCTTGGTGTCGTCCAGCGTGCGCAGGAACGGGTGCGTCGCCTGGGACACGATGTTGAACGGGATGCGGGAGACGACCTGGTTCTTGACGTTCTCCGAGCCGATGGCGGTGGGCATGATCTCGCGGTGCGCGAGAGCGGCGTCCTGCCAGTCGACGACGGCGTCATCGTTGCGGTCACGCGTGAGTTTCACGGTGACCTGGGGATCGTTCTCGCGGCCGATGTTGCCCTCGGCGTCAGCGTGCTCCTCGACGGACTCGGCCAGCCACACCCAGGTGCCGGAGTAGGCGGCGCCGTGCTTGACGCCGTCCACCTCGGTGATCTGGCGCTGCAGGCGGTTGTTACCGGTGGCGACGCGGCCGGAGGTGGTCTGCGGGCCGCGGTTGTCTTCCGTGGCGTTCGACTCGAGCGTGGCGGCCAGCGTGTCGTCGTTGGCCATCAGCAGCCAGGAGCCGTTGATGCCGCCGGCGGCCGTGGTGGCCAGGGGCTCGAAGCGGTCACCGCTGGTCTGGCGGTTGACGCCGATGAGGCCGGCGGTGAGCTGCGCGTCGTTGCCGGTGACGGTGACGAGGTTGTGGCCCGGGATGCGGACGCGGTTGACCGCGTTGTCCGGGTCCACGATGTTGGTCAGCGTCATCGTGAGGGCGTCTGCCTCCACGCTGAACACCGCGTCGAAGGACACACCTGCCAGGTTGGGGAAGGTCAGCGCATACGTGGCGGTGTTGCCGGCGACCACCGGATCCGCGACAGTGACGGGCTGCTCGGCCTCGTTGATGAGGATCGAGGTGAGCGGGGCGCCGAGACGGCCGGCCAGCTGGTCCCCACCGAGGCGGTAGTCGACCACCTGCGGGAAATCGGGGTGGAGGCGCACGCGCAGCTGATCGCTGGCGATCTCGACGGCGCCCTCAGGGATGGGGATGTCGCCCGGTTCGGGATCAACAGGCGGATCCGTCGGGTCGACGGTGGTCTCGGTGGCGATGTCCGCGTTGAACTCCGCAAGAGACGACGCCGAGCCCTCAGGCGAGATGGGGTTGGTACCCGCAGAGCCGCCCCACGCCGATTCGTAGGTCACCCGGACGCAGTTGGCCGACACGGGCGTGTCGAGCGTGATGGTGCGCACCTCTTCGCGGCTGGCCAGGTCACCAGGGAAGGAGCCGGTGGCGACCTCGGTGTAGGAGGCGGCAGCGCAATCTGCGCCGACAGCCGTCTCCAGCACGTACTCGTTGATGCGCCCGGAGCCGTTGGACGACAGGCGCGGACTCAGGTGCACGCGGCCCAGGTCTACTGCGGCGGCGCCGAGCTTGTAGGTGAGCATGTGCGGGAACGCGTCGAAACCGCCCTGCCACTTGCTGTGCCAGTAGGTGTTCGCGTCACCGTCGAGCGTCAGCGCGGCGGCGCCGTTGGTCCCCTCGCCTGTGGCTTCCACGGAACTCGCGGTGACCGACATGTCTGATTGTGGAATGGGTGTGTACTCGTAGGCCGCGTGGGCTGTGGTCTGTGGAAAGACCATCCCTCCCACGGCCAAGGCAACGGCGGCGGATACAGCAACCGCGCTGCGCAACTTCACTCTGGACATCTACGTCCCTTCGGGTCGATTTCGCCGGGGCACAGCCACAGTGCACCGGCACTTACTTCACGTGGGTTCGACTCTAGCGATCGCCCCTGACAATGTCCGCGAGGGGTAGCGATTAGCTCGTTCAAACCATCTGCAACCAGCCGAAACGCTCACTCACGCTGCGAGCGTCGCCGACCCCCGAGCCACTGGGGTTGGGAATGGACTGCGGCCCTGGCTCTGAGCATGGCGGCCCGAGGAACGAGGACCGCGACACGACGAAGGCGCCGTCGCCGTGGCCTCGTACACCGTCACGAACGCATACGAGCGGTAGCCATCACGACCAGTACGGGCAGTGTCACACTCGGTCATCCACTTGCGGCCGTTGGTCGACGCAGTCCACTCACCGTCATTCGCCAAGGGATTGGCACCCCAGGCCTCACGCGTCATCAACGGCAGGTAGGTGAGGTTGTTGAACGCCCAACCGTCCGTACGGACGAACTGGCCGAGGCCCGTATCGCCGTGCGCGACATGCTGCGCGAACTCCATGCAGGCAGCGCCTCACTCCCCCTCCCCGACCCCCGCACCACCGTCAAGCGCTGGGCCACCACGTATCGCCCGCCGGGCTCGCCGCACGTATGGGCGCCGCTGGCGTCTCCGACCGCGAAGCGCTGCCGCTGGCCGACGCGGTGACCGTGCTGCATGCCGCACTCCACCCCGAAGCGTGGCCTGAACTGCCGCCGCATGGCCGAGGCCGCAAACGTGACCCCGAGGCGGTCCCTGCACACAAACGCTTTGGCGTTCCGGCCCTAGTCAGCAAAAGAGCGGGCGACGGGAATCGAACCCGCGTGTTCAGCTTGGGAAGCTGACGCTCTACCATTGAGCTACGCCCGCGTGGAGAACAGATTAGCAGGCATCGCGACGCGGCCCCACCTACCCCGGCCCGCCGCTCATCAGTAGGCTGGTGGCGTGACGCAGACGCAGCCCCCGCTCAAGCGGGACGAGCGTGCGATCACGCGGCTGGCGATGGCCCACGACGCCTCACATTTCCTCCTGACGCCCAGCGCCGTCGTCACCCCCACCAGCACGCAGGAGGTGGCAGATCTCCTGGTCGCGGCCAGCGAACTGCACCAGCCCATCGGGTTCCGCTCCGGCGGCACCAGCCTCTGCGGCCAGGCCGTCACCGACGGCGTGCTCGTCGACACCCGCAAGCACTTTCGCGACATCGAAGTGCTCGACGACGGCGAACGCGTGCGCGCAGGTGTCGGCGCCACGCTGGGCGCGGTCAACGCCCGGCTCGCGCCCTACGGCCGTAGGCTGGGGCCGGATCCCACCAGCGAGGTGGCCTGCACCATCGGCGGTATCATCGCCAACAACTCCAGCGGCATGCTGGCCGGCGCGCAGCACACGGCCTACCACACCGTCGAATCCATGGTGTTCGTACTGCCCAGCGGCCGCATCGTCGACACCGCGGACCCGACGGCCGATATCACGCTGCGCGTCGAGGAGACCAGGCTGGTGGGCGGGCTCCACATGCTGCGGCAGCGCCTGCGCACCAACCCGGAGTCGATCGCCGACATCAACCGCCTGTTCAGCATCAAGAACACCATGGGCTACGGCATCAACGCCCTCCTGGAGTTCCACCGCCCGGTCGACATCATCCCCCACCTCCTCATCGGCTCCGAGGGCACGCTGGGCTTCGTCGCCGAGGCGACGTTCCGCACCGTGCCCCGGTTCAGCCACTCGGCGGCGGCACTGGCGGTGTTCCCGGATCTCGACGCGGCGGCAGAGGCCGTGCCCGGGCTGGTCGGGCACGGGTTCGGGTCCATTGAACTGATGGACGTGGCCGCGCTGCGGGTGGTGCGGGACCAACCCACGGCGCCCCGGATCCTGCGCGATATGGAGCTCACCACCCAGTCAGTGCTGCTGATCGAACTGCACGACACCGACGCGGACTCGCTGGCCGAACGCCTGGTGGCGGCGCGGGCTGCGCTGCGCGGCCTCGACGTGGACCACGTGGTGGAACTCACCACGGACCCCGCCGAGAAGAACGCGCTGGTCGAACTGCGCCGCGGTCTCTACGCGCTGGTCGCCGGCGCACGCACCTCCGGCACCACCACCCTGCTGGAGGACCTCAGCCTCCCCCTCGACCGGTTCGCGGAGATGTGCAAGGCGCTCGACGCGCTGTTCGACAAGCACGGCTACGGCATCGACAACGTGCCGCTGTTCGCCCACGCCCGCGACGGCAACATCCACTTCCTGCTCAGCGAACGCTTCGACGAGCCGGCGGGCCTGCTGCGCTACCGCAAGTTCACCCGTGACCTGGTGCGGCAGGTGCTGCGTCGCGGCGGCATCCTCAAGGCCGAGCACGGCACCGGGCGCGCCATGGCCCCGTTCGTCCGCGCCCAGTACGGCGACGAACTGTACGAGGTGATGCGCGAGATCAAGCACCTGTTCGACCCGGCCAACATCCTCAACCCCGGCGTCATCATCTCCGACGACCCGGACCAGCACCTGCGCAACCTCAAACTCATGCCCACCATCGAGCCGGAGGTGGACTCCTGCATCGAATGCGGCTACTGCGAGGCAGGCTGCCCCTCCCGCGACCTCACCCTCACGCCGCGGCAGCGCATCGTGCTTCGCCGCGAGTTGGCCGCCCGCCAGCCAGACCACAAGCTGCTGGAGGCCATCAGCGACGAGTACCTCTACTCCGCCATCGAGACCTGCGCCGTGGGCGGCATGTGCGCGGTGGCCTGCCCACTGGGCATCAACGTGGGAGACCTGGTGCGCCGCCAACGCGAGGACCTCGCCCAGGGCATCGAGAAGAAGGCGTGGACGCAGGCCGCCCGCAACTGGGGCCTCGCCACCAGGATGGGATCGGCCGCACTGACCATGGCCAAGACGACGGCGCCGCTGGCCAACGCGGTAACCACCTTCGGCCGCCGCACGCTGGGCGAGGAAGCCGTGCCCGGCTACGACGAGCGCCTGCCGCGCGGCGCGGGCCTGAAACGCCGCCCCCGCCGTCGGGACAGGGGCCGGCTGTACGGGGTGGCGGCCTACTTCCCCAGCTGCCTGCAGACCGTCTTCGCCCCCGCGGGGCAGGGCACGTTCCAGGCTTTCCGCGAGGTCGCGAACCGGGCGGGTGTGCAGGTGTCGCTGATAGACGCCGGGGACCTGTGCTGCGGCTCGCCGTGGAAGGCCAAGGGTCTCACCGACGGCTACGAGATCATGAAGGCCAAGACCCTGGCCGGCATCACTGCACGCACCGCCGACGGGCAGGTCCCCATCGTCGTCGACGCCTCCAGTTGCACGCAGGGGCTCCGCGACATGGCGGAGGGCCGCAACCTGGAGATCATCGACCTGGTGCAGTTCGCCGCCGAGCATCTCCTCAACGATCTGGAGGTCACGCACCCCATCGGGTCGATCGCACTGCACCCGACGTGCGCCTCCACCAGGCTGGGCATCAATGACCACCTGCTGGCCATCGCGAAGACCATCAGCGACGACGTGGTGGTGCCGGATTCCTGGGCCTGCTGCGGCTGGGCGGGCGACCGGGGTCTGCTGCACCCGGAGCTGACCGCGTCGGCGACGGCGGAGATGGCCGAGGAGCTGTCGCAGCGGAAGTTCGCCGCCTACGCGTCGCTGAACCGTACCTGCGAGCTGGGCATGAGCCGCGCGACGGGCGAGACGTACGTGCACATCATCGAGCTGCTGGCCCAGGCCACGAGGTAACCGTTCCCTGAGCGTCCGCAGCCTGACCAACACCCCAACCAGCGGGGCCAAGGCCAATGAAGCGCTGCGGCGGCCCTTCGTCGCCGCGCGGGCGCAACGCTCAGCGACCAGCTCAGCCGATGGCAGTGTTGACGAGCTGGATGAGGTCAAGGTCCCGGGCGACCGGGGTGAAGCCCATCCGCAGCACCACCAGACGCTCGCTGGGGACGATGAACATCCGCTGGCCGTCGTGCCCATCCGCCCAGAACGTGTCCGCCGGCAGTTCCGGGTGGACCAGCGAACCATCGGCGCGGTGGTTGACCCACCAACTGGCCCCGTAGTTCGCCGACGACGGGTCCGTCGAGTCGACGGGCGTCACCGTCGTCGACTCCTCGATCCAGCCCTCCGGTAGCAGCCGCTGCCCGTCGACCACGCCGTCGTCCAGGACGAACTGGCCGATCCGGGCCCAGTCGCGCGGGGTGGCCCACAGGTACGAGCCGCACACGGGCGTGCCGCTGGCATCCGGCTCCAGCACCGCCGAGGCCAGGCCCAGCGGAGCGAACAGCTGCTCGCGGGGCATGGTGGGGCCGCCGCCTAGCCGGTCGTTGAGCACGGCACACGCCAGCACGGAACTGCCGGTGGAGTACTGCTCGAACGTGCCCGGCTCGTGGGCCGCGGGGAGGCCGGCGACGTACCCGGCCATGTCGTCGGTGTCGAACAGCATCTTCGTGATGGGCGAGCCCAGCTCGTAGGTCTCGTCCCATTCGAGGCCGCTGGTCATGCGCATCAGGTCATCGACGGTGATCTCCGCGCGCTGATCCGTCCACTCCGGGCGCAGGTTGGAGTCTTCCGGCGTGAGCGCGCCCTGCATCACAGCCCGCCCGACCAACAGGTTGGTCACCGACTTGGTCATGGACCAGCCCAGTTGGGCGGTATTCGAGGTGAACCCGTCCGCGTAGCGTTCGCCGACGATCTCACCGTCCTTGACCACCACGACGGCGCGGGTGCCCAACGCGGCGACCTCACCGTCGGGCAGGTGGTCACCGAACGCCCGCCCGATGGCCTCGTCGAGCGACGGGTCGAGGCGGGGGTCTTCAGTCAGCAGCATGGTGGGCGGCACCGGCTCGGGCGGCTCGAACGCCGGCGGCCGCGCGGCGATGGTGCAGCCGTAGCCCTGGGTGTAATAGGCCGTCTGGCCGGCGAGCAGGCCCAGCACCGAGACGTAGGTGTAGCCGTTGCGGTTGTTGTACTGCGACAGGTACGGCACCAGCGGGTTGGGCGGCAGATCCGTCTCGGCGTTGCCCCTGTCGGCGATCTCGGTGAGCGCGCACAGGTTGTGCGCCGCGTACCCGGTGCCGGTGCGCAGGATGGGCCGCACGTAGAGGTACACCGAAAGCGCGGCCACGAACACCACCGCCAGGATCAGGCACAGGACGATGACCCAGCGCGGCCTGCGCGGAGCCTCAACCTGCGTCGACACTCAGTCTCCCAGGCCGGTGCCGACGCCGCGAGCAGCACGCACCCACTCGTGATCCACCGGCACGGTCTTGAGGTTGCCGGCCACATCCTTGAGCGGCACCGCCACAGCGGCGCCCGCCTGCGACGCGACGGTGATGCCGAACTTCCCCTTGGCCACGAAATCCGCGCCGGCGGAGCCGAGGAGGGTGCCCAGCAGGCGGTCGTTCGCATCCGGGGTGCCGCCGCGCTGCACGTAGCCGAGGATGGTCACGCGTGACTCCAGCCCGGTGGCCTCCTCCAACTGCTCGGCCACCTTGAAGGCGTTGTCGCGGTGCTCGGCCTCGATGGCGTCGCGATGCCGGTCTGCCGCAGCCTTCGCCTCCGGGGACGACGCGTGCTTGCGCAGCGCCTCCGCCGCGGCCAGATCCGCCGAGCCCTGCTCGTCGCGGGCACCTTCGGCCAGGGCGATGACGGAGAAGTTGCGGCCCGAGCGGGCTCGCTTGTTCACCGATTCCGCCACCGATTCGATCGAGTAGGGGATCTCCGGGATCAGCACCACGTCCGCGCCGCCTGCGATGCCGGCGCCCAGGGCGAGCCAGCCGGCCTTGTGGCCCATGATCTCGACCACGATCACGCGGTGGTGGGAGTGCGCCGTGGAGTGGAGCCGGTCCACGGCCTCCGTCGCGATGCCCAACGCCGTCGAAAAGCCGAAACTGGTGTCGGTGTGGGCGATGTCGTTGTCGATGGTCTTGGGCAGGTGGATCACGTTGAGGCCCGCGTCGGCGAGCCGTTTGGCGTTCTTCGCCGTGCCCCCGCCGCCGATGCACACCAGCGCCTCAAGTTCGTTCTTCTCGTAGTTCTTGACGATGGTGGGGATCATGTCGCGCACCTCGCCGTCGACCACCATCTTGTGCGGCTTGTCCCGCGACGTGCCCAAGATGGTGCCGCCGATGGTGAGGATGCCGGAGAGCGCATCCGAATCCAGCACCTGGAAGTTGTTCTCGACGAGGCCCTTGAGCCCGGAGCGGAACCCGAGGAGCTCCATGCCGTGCTGTCCGATCGCGGCCTTGCCGAAACCGCGGATCGCCGCGTTCAGCCCAGGTGAGTCTCCGCCTGCCGTCAGAATTCCGATGCGCTTAGCCATGCCCCCCACCCTAGAACCCCACACCGACACTATGGCGGGATTCGCAGTGACACACCCCTCCGTGTGACCGCTCGCTCAGGGACCAGCCCCGCAGCCCGTCCGACACCTCAACCACCGAGGTCGGTGATGTCCCTGAGTGGACCCCGGACGCGCGGGGCGTGGCGCCGCCCCGGCGGGTGGTGCGCCTACAGTTGACCCCATGTCGAGCGAACAGAACCGTCTGAGCGAGCTGCGCTGCGCGGACCAGGACCGCGAGCTGGTGGCGCAACTGCTGAACAACGCCTACGCCGACGGCCGCCTGACGTTCGACGAGCACGCAGACCGCATCGCCAAGGCCTACGACGCCAAGACGTTCGGCGACCTCACCCCGCTCACCACGGATCTGGTGGCCCCGCAGCCGCAGCCCGTCGTGCAGGCCTACTCCGCACCGTCGCCCTCCGCGGTAGGGGCCGATCCGGATCAGGTTCCCACCCGGTTCGCGTCGTCGTCGACGGTGGCGGGCATCGAGGCGTTCACCGGCGGCAACGCGGTGCTCTCGACGTTCAAGCCGGGGCAGCTGCACACCGTCGCCTCCAACGTCACCATCAACGCGTGGCTCGGCGAGGTGAAGATCGACCTGGTGGGCGCCGCGTTCGAGAGCCGCGAGACGGTGATCAACATCGGCGGGTTGATGGGCGAGGTGGCCATCCGCGTGCCGGAGGGCGTCGAGGCGGACGTCACCAAGCTGAACATGATCATGGGCGAAGCCAAGGTGGACGGCACCGTCCGCCATCCCGACGGCGTAGGCTTGCGGCTGGTAGGCACCTTCATCATGGGCGAGGTCACCATCCTCGGCCCCGATACCACCCGCCGCCGCAAATACCAGAGGTTCAACCGTTGATGGACGCCCTGTTCGACCCGCCCGGCACGCCCTGGCAGCGGCTCTCGCCGAAGTACCTCACGCAGAAGATGATCACCATCCCGCTGGGGTGGCTGTTCTTCTTCGCCTTCCCCGGCGTGCCGCTGTTCATCTGGGGCGCCGACTGGATGAAGTGGGCCATCGTGGCGCTGGCGGTGGTGACCATCGCGTGGCGCATGATCCGCGCACCGCGCGTGTACCGACGGTGGGGTTACGCCGAGCGCGACGAGGACGTCTACCTCACCTACGGCCTCTGGCGCCGCAACCTCCAGTGCGTGCCCTATGGCCGCATGCAACTGGTGCAGGTCAGCAGCGGCCCGCTGGACCGCATGTTCGGACTGGCCACGGTGCAGATGATCACGTCGTCGACCAGCGGCACCGTCGCGATCCCCGGCCTCCCCGCCGCGGACGCCGCCGCGCTGCGCGACCGGCTGATCGCCCGCGGAGAGCAGCAGCAGGCCGGCATCTGATGAGCCAGGGCCCAGATTTCCTGCCCCCTTCGGCTCCTGAACCCCCGCCGCCTGGAACCCCGCAGCCTCGTGCCTGGCCGACCCCGCAGGAGTCGCGCAACTGGTCGCCGCCGCACGTGCCCTCTCCCCCGGCGACCCCTCAGCCCACTCCTGCAGCCACAGTTGGCCACCTCCCCACGTCGCGACTCCCCCGCAGAAGGTGATCGAGCGCCCCCATCCCCTCACCGGCCTGGCGCGCTCGGGCATCGCGCTGGTGGCGGGCGGCTACTTCGTCATCCGGGAACTCCTCGAAGGCGGCCCCGGCTTCGGCGACGGATTCCTTTTCATCGGCCTGGGCCTGCTGGCCGTGGCCCTCATCGCGGGGATCTCCGGCATCCTCACCTGGCGCACCACCACGTTCGTCGCCGACGACGAGGAGTTCCGCATCGAGCGCAACTTCGTCTCCCAGTCCTCCTCCAAGGTGGATTACACCAAGGTGCAGTCGGTCGACGTGGCCCAGCCGCTGATCGCCCGCCTCATGGGGTTGGCCAAGGTGCACATCGACGTGGGCGGCGCCGGCGGCCTCGACATCGCCTTCCTGTCCCGCGCCCGCGCGGAATCGCTGCGCGACCATCTCGTCGCCCGCATGCAGCGGGCCCAGGCTCCGCTGGCTTTCCCCCCGCCTCAAGCCTCCGACGGCGTGCCCGCGCCGGGCGACCACCCTGTCGGCCCCCTGCCCGGTGGCCCTCCCCCGCACGCGCTGGAGGAGGAGATCGTGACGGTGCCCGCCGGCAACCTGCTGCTCGGCACGTTCATCTCGCTCGGCTCTGTCGGCGCGCTGATCGGCGGTGGGCTGCTTCTGCTCGTGGCGGTCCTCGCCCAGACGCCGGTGACCATGCTGGCCGCGGCCATCGGCATCGGCGGTTGGGTCTGGAACCAGACCGGCCGCAACTGGAACTTCCGTATGACCCGCCGCGAGGGCGCCCTGCGCCTGACCCGCGGCGCACTCAGCACCACGGCGCAGGGGCTGCGACCCAGCCGCATCCAGGGCATCGCCATCAAACAGGACATCCTCCAGCGCCTCACCGGGCTGTACCAGATGAGCGTGACCGTGCTGGGCTACGGCGACCCCACGGGCGATGAGAAGCGCACCAACGCCGTCGTCCTGCCCTACGGCACCTGGGACGAGGTGCTCACCGTGCTGCGCGCGATCTGGCCCGAGGTGGACCTGACGCAGGTGCAGCCGCACGGGCAGCCGGACCGCGCGCGCTGGCTGACGCCGGTGAGTTTCACCTCCCACACGTGGGGCATCGGTGAGCACGTCGTCGTCACGCAGCACGGGTTGCTGGAGCAGACCCGCACGATCGTGCCGCACCGGCGGATGCAGTCGGCCAGCGTGCACCAGGGCCCGCTGCAGAAGATGCTGAAGCTGGCCACCATCGAGGTGCACACCACCGACGGCCCGGTCACGCAGCGGCTGTACCACCTGGACGAGCGCGTGGCGCGGCAGGTGTTCGAGGAGCAGGTCTCACGCGCCCGCGCCGCCCGCGAGGCGGGCTGAGCCTCAACGCAGACGGGGCATGGTGACGCGGGGCACCTCGATGTCGCGGAGGAGCTCGAAGGCCGCCTCGAACACCGCCATCACTGCGAGGTCCTGCCTGCGGTCTGGCGATTCCCGCGCCGGGATCGATGGTGGTTGTCAGCATGGTGCTCCTTCGGTTGGGCCGAGGGCAACCCGGGAAGGGAGCACTCCTGGCTGCCGCCCGCCGTCGCTCCGCTACGATTGCCCGCATGAGCATCATCCTTGGCATCGACGTTGGCGGCTCCGGCATCAAGGGCGCCCCGGTGGACCTGTCGGCCGGCGACTTCGCCCAGAGCCGCGTGCGCATCCCCACGCCGCAGAAGTCGACACCGAAGAACGTCGCCGCCGTGATCGCGGAGATCATCGAGGAGTTCAAGGACAAGATCGGCGACAACCCCGTCGGCATCACCATCCCCGCCCCCGTGGTGCACGGCCGCATCCCGTTCATCGCGAACCTGGATCAGAAGTGGGCGGGCCTCGAAGCGGACAAGTACCTCGAGGACAAGCTGGGCCGCCCCATCACGCTGGTCAACGACGCCGACGGCGCGGGCCTGGCCGAGGTGCACTTCGGCGCCGCCAAGGGCCACCCCGGCCTGGTGATCATGACGACGCTGGGCACCGGCATCGGCACCGCCATCATCTACCGCGGCGTGCTGATCCCCAACGCCGAACTGGGCCACATCGAGATGTTCGGCAAGGACGCGGAGAAGCAGGCAGCGTCGTCGGTCAAGGACAAAGAGGGCCTGTCCCACAAGAAGTGGGCCACCGAGCGCCTGCAGCCGTACTACTCGCGGCTCGAGATGCTGCTGTCGCCTGATCTGTTCGTCGTCGGCGGCGGCGTCAGCAGCGACTGGGACGATTTCGGCCCGCTGCTCGACCTCAACACCGAGATCATCCCGGCCAAGCTGCGCAACCGCGCCGGCATCATCGGCGCCGCGATCGCCGCGCAGGACGCCGCCGAGAACCCGGACCTGCTGGCCCAGCCCCACTGAGGTCGCGCCCGGCTCGCGCCAACCTTCACCCGAGGCGCCAGCGTCGGCTGGATCAGTCCGCCGTCGCGTCCCAGGCGGCAACCCAGTCGGCGGTCCAACCCGACAATTCACGGTCCGCGTCGGAGCGCGACTGGTAGGCGCCGTCGGCTCGGCCCGTGTCGCTGGACCAGAACACGGGCGACGGTGCCTCGCTGATCGAGATCTGAGCGTCGCCCTCCCAGGAGTGGGCGCGCAGCACCTCGACGGCGCGCCCGTAGCCGTCGGCGGTGGTGAGATCCACGCCTGGCGAGTTGTGGAAGTAGATGTCGAAGGTCCGCTCGCGGCGCCCGCCGCCGGGTTCCCTGATCGAGGTCCGCACGAGCCCGGCGCGGTGTGCGTCGACGAGGATAGGGCCGTACAGCGGCCAGTTGGCGGCTCGGAGGCGCGACGGGTGCGGGGCCTCGGAGCCCTCCACCTCGACGCTCACCATGGAATCGGGGCCGGGCGTCCACTGGGTTGAGCCCACGAGTTCGATGAACTCCCCCAACTCCTCGAGGCCCGGAACCCGAACCGTGTAGGTGCCCCTGTCAGCGGCAATGCTGACCAGTGTGGCCCCGGTCCCGGCGACGAGGTCGCCGATCGCGCCGAGGTCGCCTGAAAGCTGGTCAACCAGAGCGGAGAGCTTTCCGTACCACGATTCCCGGGGTGAGGACATGCTGACATCAGGGTCTGCATCGGTGTGCGCGTCGAGGGCGGTGATCAACTCTCGGGCGTGCTCCACGTCCGGCACGTCGTAGTTCAGCTTTCCGTAGCGGAACTGCGTCAGATGGGCATCGGCGCTCGCCGCCGCGTCCACCGCAACGCGCAGCAACTCCACGTCCTGCGAGCTACCGGGTGTGAAGGTCAGTTGCGCGCCGTCCCCCTCCGAACCGGCGCTGAGGGAGCCGTGCTCCGGCCAGTCGAGATCCTGCTCTGCGTAGGACAGGGCCCAAGCGTAGGGATCGGTGCCGTCCTCGAGCTGCACGCCTGCTCCGTTGTGGATGATGGCGCTCTCCACCACCGGCTCGCCCTCGAGATACCGCACCCAGGCCAGGTTCGGCGGCCCCGGCTCCGGCCCGCCGGCGCCATGGAAGTACTCCAGGTCGCTCACCGCGTTGCCGGCCACGATCTGCACCTCCGGCTTGCCCTCGCGCGGCCCCGCGTCGTTGGTGACGTCGAAGATCTCCCGCCCGAGCTCCGTCAGCTGCGCTGGCTCCACGGTGGTGTCGACCTCGACGACGATGGGGTCGCCCTCCGCCACGCTCACCACGCCCTCGATGGCGCGAAGCTGATCGACGAGCGGCTCCTGCGGCCCGCGCAGGGCATCGCACGCAGTCAGCATCAGCACGAGCGGGAGAATCCAGAGCCTCATCATCCAGCCAGGATAGGGGCCGGGCGGCTCAGCGCGCCTTCGGGCGTGGTCCAGGGGGACAGCACTCAGATGTGAAGGGAGGATTCAGACCTAAGCCGCCATATGGCGGGCTTATCGCCGAATCCTCCCTCCAAATTTTTCGCTCACATGCGATCAGGGGCGTCGATCCCGAGGAGGTCGAGGCCCTTCGCGAGCACCTGCTTCGTGGCGGCGCACAACGCGAGGCGCGACGCGCGCACATCGCCCTCGGACTTCAGCACCGGGCAGGCCTCGTAGAACGAGGCGAGCGCGCCGGCCAGGTCGTACAGGTAGGCGCACAGCTTGTGGGGCTGCAGGTTCTGCGCCACGTCGTCGACCACCTCGCCGAAGCGGCTCAGCAGGAGCGCAAGCTGCTGCTCGGCAGGCTCGTCGAGCACGGTGACCGAGCCCCAGTGGATGCCCTCGGCCTCGGCCTTGCGCAGGATCTGGTTGGCGCGCGCGTGGGCGTACTGCAGGTAGGGGCCGGTGTCGCCGGTGGTCTGCACCATGCGCTCGGCGTCGAAGGTGTAGTCCTTCTGCAGACCGTTGGAGAGATCGGCGTACTTGATGGCGGCCAGCGCGATGTTGGGCGCGGCCACCTCCTCCGCGGCATCCAGCAGCGAGCCCAGCGTGGCGGCGGAGCCGTCGCGGGTCTTGAATGGGCGACCGTCGGTGCCCAGCACCATGCCGTAGCCCACGTGCTGCGCGGTGACGTCGCCGGGCAGGAAGCCCGCCTTGCGGGCGGCGGCGAAGACCTGCTTGAAGTGGCCGGCCTGGCGAAGATCGGTCACGTAGATGATCCGGTCCGCGTGCAGCTCGTTGACCCGGCGACGGATGGCGGCCAGATCCGTGGTGGCGTAGCCGTAGCCGCCGTCGGACTTGCGCACGATCAGCGGGGCGTCGAAGCCCTCGACGAACACGCACAGCGCGCCGTCGTCCATGACCGCGACTCCGCTCTCCTCCAATTCCTTGACCAGGACGGGGAGATCCGCGTTGTAAGTGGACTCGCCGGCCAGGTCGTCGTCGGTGAGCTTGACGCCCAGGCGACGGTAGGCCTCGTTGAAGGCGGGCTTGGAGATATCGACGAGCTGCTGCCAGATCCGCAGCGACTCCTCGTCGCCGCCCTGGAACACCGCGACGCGGGCGCGGGCCCGCGTGGCGAACTCCTCGTCGGTCTTGAAGCGGGCCGCGGCGCGCTTGTACAGGGCATCGGCCTCGTCGAGGCTGAGCGCGGTGACGTCGAGGCCCTCGTCGAGCACCTGCTCGATGAGCATGCCGAACTGGGTGCCCCAGTCGCCGATGTGGTTCTGCGGGATGACCGTGTGGCCAACCGCGGTGAGGACGCGGTTGAAACAGTCACCGATGATGGTGGTGCGCAGGTGCCCCACGTGCATGGTTTTGGCGACGTTGGGCGCGGAATAGTCGATCACCACGCGCTGCGGGTGGTTGACCGGGTTGAGGCCGCCGTGCGGGTCCTCCAGGAGCGACGACACGGCGCCGGCCAGCACGTCTGAACGCATCCGGAAGTTGATGAAGCCGGGGCCGGCGATCTCGAGCGGCTCGCAGAGATCCTCGACGTCGAGCTTGGCCACGATGTCGGCCGCCACCTCGCGCGGCGGGCGGCCCTGCTCCTTCGCCAGCCGCAACGCGACGTTTGACTGGAAGTGGCCGAACTGGGGCTTGGTGGCGGGACGCATCTCGGGGTCGACGCCGGTGACCTCACGGAGCCTGGCATCGAGGAGCGCGGGAAGTGACTGCATGGGGCCATTGTTCCACTTACGGTCAGAGTCGCCCAACACACGGGTTCGTCCAGGAAACCCGCCCCTCCCAAGCGTGAAGGAGTGGCCCAGGTCGGGGGGACGCAAGTGCTTCTCAGGCACCAACCCGAACCCAGGTCCCTTTGAGGCCACGCCGGGACGCGGCAGCGCAAAGTCGCCGTCCACGCTTGAGGGCAACACTCGCGTCCTTCTTCCCCCAGCCTCGACGGAGCCCACCCGCAGTGGCACAGGAGCCAGAAGGCTGCAGCGGTTTCGACACCGCTCGTAGAACTCGCGGGCTCAACCAGCGCGGTGTGCGACCGGCTCAACCAGCGTCGATGGCGGCACGCTCGATGGGCAGGCCCCGACGGAAGCGCTCCATGAAGGTGTTGAAACCGGCCACGTCGCGCGGATCAGGCGACACCGTCGAGATGTGTCCGCCCACGAAGACCTCATCGGCCAACCAGTCCGCGAGCGAGGTCTCGTCGGCGTCGAGGAAGGCCGCCAGCAGCGCCATGCCCCACGCCCCACCCTCGCCCGCGACCTCACCGACGGAGACCTGCGTGTCCATCGCCGCAGCCAGGAAGTTCTGCGCCACGCCCTCGGTCTTGAACAGGCCGCCGTGGGCGAACATCGAGTCGATCTGCACGCCCTCCTCCTTCAGCACGTCCATGCCGACGCGCAGCGCACCGAACGTGGAGAACAGGTGGGTGCGCATGAAGTTCGCCAGCGTGAATGTGCTCGACGGGTGCCGCACGAACAGCGGGCGTCCCTCCTCCAGATCGACGACGTGCTCGCCGGCTACGAAGTTGTAGGCCAGCATGCCGCCACCATCAGGGGTGCCGTCGAGCGCTGCGCGGTAGAGGGTCTCGAACAGGGTCTTCTCATCGAACTGCGCGCCGAACGCCTCGGCCACCTCGCCGAACAGGTGCACCCAGGCTGCGAGATCGAGGGCGCCGTTGTTGCAGTGGGCCATGGCGACGAGGTCGCCTGCGGGGGTGGTCACGAGGTCGATCTCCTCGTGCAGTTCCTTCAGCCCGCCTTCAAGCACGACCATCGCGAAGATGGACGTGCCCGCCGACACGTTGGCGGTGCGGGGCGCGACGGCGTTGGTGGCCACCATGCCCGTGCCGGCGTCGCCTTCGGGCGGGGCCATGGGGATGCCCGCCTGGAGCTGGCCGGAGGGGTCGAGCAGGCGCGCGCCGTCGTCGGTCAGTTGCCCGGCGGGCTCGCCCGCCCGCAGCACCGTGGGCAGGATGTCCGCCAGGCGCCACCCCAGCGAGCGCTCGGCTACCAGGTTGTCGAACGCCCTCAGCATCTTCTCGTCGAAGGTGCCGGTGGACTGATCGATGGGGAACATGCCGCTGGCATCGCCGACGCCGAGGGTGCGCTCCCCCGTCAGCTTCCAGTGCACATAGCCGGACAGCGTGGTGAGGTAGTCGATCTGCCCCACGTGGTCCTCGCCGCGGAGGATGGCCTGGTACAGGTGCGCCACGCTCCAGCGTTGCGGGATGTTCTGCTGGAACAGCTGCGTCAGCTCGGCGGCCGCCTCCGGCGTCATGGTGTTCTGCCAGGTGCGGAAGCCGACGAGCTGCTCGCCGCTGGCGTCGAAGGGGAGGTAGCCGTGCATCATCGCCGAGATGCCGATGGCGCGCACGCTGCGCAGCTCACAGTTGAGTTGGTCGCGGACGGCGGCCACGAGGTCCGCGTAGGCGTCCTGCACGCCGGCCCACACGTCGTCGAGGCTGTAGGTCCAGATCCCGTCGTCGAGGGTGGCGCGCCACTCGTGCCCGCCGGTGGCGATGGGTTGGTGCGTAGGGTCGATCAGCACCGCCTTGATACGGGTTGAGCCGAACTCGATGCCGAGATGCGCCTGTCCGTTGTTGATGACGTTGCAGAATGCCGCGTTGGGATCCACGTTGAGCCCTCCTAAATGACCTGGGGTTGAGGCTTCTTTCATAATGCCCCATCTCGGGCTTCTGAAGTGAGGGCTCAGCTTGTCGCGTGGCTAATGTGTGTGCCATGCGGATTTCAGTAATTGGTTGCGGATACCTCGGCGCGGTGCACGCGGCGTGCATGGCGGAGTTGGGCCACGACGTGGTAGGCCTCGACGTCGACGAGAAGAAGATCGCCAAGCTCTCCCAAGGCCTGCCCACCTTCATCGAGGCCGGGCTCCCGGAACTCTTGGAGAAGAACGTGCGCGAAGGCAGGCTGCGGTTCACCACCGACGCCTCCCAGATCGCCGAGGCGCAGATCCACTTCATCGGCGTGGGCACCCCCCAGCTCCAAGGCCGCCTCGGCGCCGACATGAGCTACGTCAACCAGGCCGTCGACACCATCCTGGAACACGCCAACCCACCCCAGGAAGGCAAACCCGTCCTGATCGCCGGGAAATCGACGGTGCCCGTGGGCACCGCCCAGGCCATCGCCGAGCGCCTCACCACCTCGGGCAGGAACATCATCCTGGCCTGGAACCCCGAATTCCTCCGCGAGGGCTACGCCGTCAAAGACACCCTCACCCCCGACCGCATCGTCTACGGCCTCCCAGACAACCAGGAGATCGGCGCCCAGGCCAAAGCCCTCCTCGACGAGTGCTACGCCACCCAACTGGCCGCCGACACCCCCCTGGTCGTTGCCAACTACCCCACTGCCGAACTGGTCAAGGTCGCCGCCAACAGCTTCCTCGCCACCAAGATCTCCTTCATCAACGCCATGGCCGAACTGTGCGACGCCACCGGCGGCGACGTCACCCGCCTGGCCGAAGCCATCGGCCACGATGAGCGCATCGGCAACAAATTCCTCCAAGCCGGCATCGGCTTCGGCGGCGGCTGCCTCCCCAAGGACATCCGCGCCTTCATGGCCCGCGCCGGCGAACTCGGCGTCGACCAGGCCCTGACCTTCCTCCGCGAAGTCGACACCATCAACCTGCGACGCCGCGACCACGCCGTCAACCTCGCCGAAGAAGCCGCCGGCGGGCGCCTCGTCGGGAAGAAGGTCGCCGTCCTCGGCATCACCTTCAAACCCGACACCGACGACCTGCGCGACTCCCCCGCCCTCGACATCGCCAGCCGCCTGTGGGCCCGCGGCGCCGAACTGGCCATCGTCGACCCCGCAGCCGCCGAAACACTACGCGAACGCCGCCCCGACCTCACCGTCCCCGACACCGTCGAGGAGGCACTCCAGGACGCCGACGTCGTGATGATCCTCACCCCCTGGAAGGAATACACCCAACTCGACCCCACCACAATCCTGCCCCTCGTCGCCACCCCCAACATCATCGACGGGCGCAACGTCCTCAACCCCAAGGACTGGGCCGACGCCGGCTGGAACTACTACGGCATGGGCCGAGGCGTCCCCACCTGGTGACCCGGTGGACTCGCGGAGCCCGATGCCGAGCTCTATCTGAGGGCGAGTTCAAGGGCAACGACTTCTCTCAGACCGACGTCGCCAGCGCCCTTGAGGCGCCGCGGCGCCCTCACCTCGTAAGGTGGAAACGTTCCGCCTTGGCGATGGGGCCGGTCACCAGGATCTCGTCGGCTGCCGCCAGCACGGTGTCCCCGGTGACGTCCTTCCAGTTACCACCGCTCTCCTTGGCGGCGATGATCGTCACGCCGTAGGTCCGCCGCACGTGGAGTTCACGGATGGGCCTGCCCACCACCGCCTCGGGAGGTGTGCTGCGTACCAGGGCATACCCGCCGCCCAGCTCGATGTAGTCCTGCAGGCGGGCGTGTAGCTGGTGCGCCACCCGCTTGCCGCTCTCGCGTTCCGGGTGCACGACGTGATGGACCCCGATCTGCTCGAGGATCCGTCCGTGGGCATCCGAGACCGCCTTGGCCCACACCTGAGGCACCCCGAACCCGAGCACCAGGGATGCGGTCAGCAGGCTGGCCTCGATCGAGTCGCCGATGGCCACGACAACGTGCTCGGCCTCGTGGATGCCGAGTTGCCGCAGCACCTCCTCGCGGGTGGCGTCGGCCTTCACCACGTGGGTGAGCTGGCCGTTGAGCAGTTGGACTGATTCCTCCGCGACGTCGACGCCGAGCACGTCGGCCCCACTGGCCATGAGTTCCAGCGCCACGGACTGCCCGAAGCGGCCCAGCCCGATGACGACGACGTGGTCGGCCAGGGCCCGGCCGTCGGGCTTGCGGAGGGAGCGCAGATTAACCAATGATCGGCCTTTCCTTGGGCAGTTCGTAGAGACGCTTCCGGGATCGAAGCGCCAGCGCGGAGGCGAAGGTGATGGGGCCCAGCCGCCCGAGGTACATCAGGAAGCACAGGATGAGCTGTGAGGCGGTGCCGAGGTCTGCGGTGATGCCGGTGGACAGGCCGACCGTTGCGAAGGCAGAGATCGTCTCGAACAGGACAGAATCGAGGGAGAAGGGCGACAGGAGGAGCAGGCTCATCGTCGCCAGCACCACGAGGGCGAGCGCCAGCAGCACCACGGAGATGGCCTGGCGGTGTACCGCGCGGGAGAGCCGTTTGCCGAACACGTGGACCGCGGTGTCACCGCGCACCTCCGTCCAGATGATGAAAAACAGCACTGCGAAGGTGCTGACCTTGATCCCGCCAGCGGTGCCGGCCGGGCCGCCTCCGATGAACATCAGCACGTCCATGCCCAGCCAGGTGGCCGGCCGCATGGCTCCCACGTCGAGGCTGTTGAACCCGGATGTGCGGGTCTGGACGGAGTGGAAGAAGCTGGCCAACAGCTTGTCGTCCCAGGCGAGGGGGCCGAGAGTTCCCGCGTTGCGCCACTCCAGCACCGCAATGAACAGCCAGCCCGTGATGAGCAGCACCGGGGTGAGGACAACCACCAGGCGGGTGTTCATCGACCATCGCATGAGGTCGAAACCGAAGCGCCTCAACTGCAGCAGTACGGGGAAGCCGAGACCACCGAGGATGGTGGCGGCTGCGATGGGCAGGCAGATCCACGGGTCGTCGACGAACCCCGTCAGGTTGTCGCTGAAGAGTGCGAAGCCGGCGTTGTTGAAGCTGGACACGGCGTGGAACATGCCGTGCCAGATCGCCCGGCCGACGCTGTGGTCGTAAGCCAGCCAGAAACGCAACGTCAGGCTCAGCGCCACCGCAGCCTCGACGACGAGGGTGACCTTGACGATGCCGCCCAGCACGTCGGTGAGGTCGCCGGGCCCCGCCGCATGGGTCTCGGCGACTGCGGTCAGTCTGGAGCGGAGCGAGAGCTTGCCCAGCACTGCGTAGCCGACGAACGTGGCCAGGGTCATCACCCCGAAGCCGCCGATCTGCATCAGCACCATGAGGACGGCCTGCCCGAAGGGGGTCCAGTAGTGCTCGTTGTCGACGATGGTCAGGCCGGTGACGCAGATCGCCGAGGTGGCAGTGAAGAACGCCTCCATGAAGGAGGCCCCACCGGGGCCCTGCCGCGAGACCGGGAGCATCAGGAGGAGCACCCCGACCCAGGCGGCCGAGGTGAACGCCACGAGGATCACCCGAACCGGGCTCAACCTCCGTAGAGCAGTGAGCACCGGGTAAGACTACTCCTCCCCGGTGCACAGCTAACTCAGGTCACGCGCCTCAGCCGAAGCGCACGATGTTGTTGAACACGTAGTCCGTCTTGGCGGTGAAGGTGTAACCGCCGCCCGCGCGCGGCGTGGCGGTGATGACCGGGGTCTGGATGTAGGAGCGGCAGCCGTTGCGCCCCGTGGCGGCGGTGTCGCACTCGGTGCGCCAGTTGCGGCCGTTGATCACGTGGTCGCCCTTCGTGGCCAGCGGGTTGCCCACCCACAGGCTGCGCGCCGACGGCTGGTAGGTGAGGTTGTTGAACGCCCAGCCGCTGCTGCGCACGTACTGCCCGCGGTTGTGGGAGATCACCGTCGCCCAGATCTCGGTGCGGCAGCGCTGGGTGCGGGAGTAGGGCTCGCACTCGACGCGCCACAGGCGGTTGTTGTACGCGTAGGTGCCGGTCTTGGAGTAGACGTGATCCGCGGCGGCCGGGTTGGTGGGAGCGATGTTCGCGTTGACCGCGGTCAGCCACTGGGAGCCGGAGTCGTAGGCCGTGCCGGCGTCGGTGAGCGGCCCGCGGTAGAAGTTCACCGTTGCGTAGATCTCTGAGCCTTCGCGCACCGCGCCCACCGCGATGTGGGTGTAGCTGGGCTCGAGGATGTTGGCGCGGTGGCTGCTGGAGGCCATCCAATCGTCCATGATCGTCTTGACCGGGTCCTCGAAGCCGACGTTCCAGCCGACATTCTCGCCCCAGGATAGGGCCCCCGGCCAACGGAAGTCGTCGTTGTGGGAGATCTTGCCGGCCCGCTTCATGGAGATGGCCCAGTCCTGCGCGATCTCGGCGGAGACCTTGGGCACGAACTTGAGGGGCTTGAGGTCGCGTGCGGTGCGGATCGCGTTGTGGGCCTCCACCAGTTGCGCAATGGTGGTTGCGTTCGACTTCTGCGACGCCTCGCTCGCCTCAGCCGGCTGTGCCATCACCCCCGCCAATGCGAAAACGGCAGCGAACAATAGGGCGAACAGTCTTTTCACGACGGCACCTTCCGGGGAAGCAGGGTGTCTAGCGCTCCGACGGTAACACCGGGCACGCCAACCGTTGGGCAACGGCACGCGCTTCCCGCCGACCAGGCAAGGGCAAGTTGTGCACCGACTCCGCTGCACAAGTTTCCCCTGCCCACAGAGATCGCGTGGAAGCCGTGGCGCGGTGGTTCAGGTGACGGACACGCGTAGAGGTTTCGACACCGCTCGTAGAGCTCGCGGGCTCAACCAGCGCTCAGGAGCCGGCGGCCTCGAGGAGCGACGGGTCTGGCGGGTCCTGCTGCGGCGGGCGGGCGGTGATCAGGTCCCACTCCATCTTGACCCGCGCGGGCCACTCGCGGACCCACCCCTTGCTCCAGTTGTAGGGGAAGCGACCCAGCATGGTGGTGTCCCCCACGCCCACGGCGTCGACGCCTGCAGCCCGGCAGATGGTGAGGGCCCGGTTCACGTGGTAATCCTGCGTGACCAACGTCACGTCGGTGACGCCGAACACGTCGCGGGCGCGGACGCACGAATCGTAGGTGTCGAACCCGGCCGGGTCCTCCACCACCTTCTCGGCGGGGATGCCGCGCTGGACCAGGTAGTTGCGCATGACGCGGGTCTCATGGTTGGAGCGGGCGAGCCCGTCTCCGCTGACAAGGATCGCGCGGATGCGCCCGGCCTCGAACAGTTCGGCGGCGACGTCGAGCCGGGCGGCGAGGAACGCCGACGGGCGACCCGGATCCGCCTTGGCACCCAGCACCATGCCTACGGCGCGCTCCGGCACGTCGGCGACGCTGTGGCTGCGTCCCCACGAGGCCACCAGGGCGTGCACCGCGGCGCCCAGCATGGGCACGACCGCGAAGACCAGCACCAGCACCCCGGCCCAGCGCAGCAATCTGCGCCACAGGGGCCTCGGCGCGCGGGATGACGGGCCTCCCCCTCCGCCCCGCACCGCCGTCGGCTCAGTCACGGTTCTCGAGGTACCAGCTCACCAGCGACTGCGTGGACGGGTCCTGCTTGGCGAGCGCCTCGGCGTCGCCGAACACGGCCGGGGCGATCTCGAGGGCGAGCTTCTTGCCCAGCTCGACGCCCCACTGGTCGAAGGAATCGATGCCCCAGACGATGCCCTGCACGAAGGTGATGTGCTCGTACAGTGCGATGAGCTGGCCGACGACCGACGGGGTGAGCGCCGGCGCCATGATCGACGTGGTGGGCCTGTTGCCCTCGAACACCCGGGCCGGCACGATCTCCTCGGCCGTGCCCTCCGCGCGGACCTCCTCGGCCGTCTTGCCGAACGCGAGAGCGGCGGTCTGGGCGAAGAAGTTGGCCAGGAACAGGCCGTGGACGTCCGTCTCGCCGTCCTTGATCGCGTTGGCGGGGTTGGCCACTGCGATGAAATCAGCCGGGATGAGGCGGGTGCCCTGGTGAATGAGCTGGTAGAACGCGTGCTGGCCGTTGGTGCCGGGCTCGCCCCAGAAGATCTCGCCGGTGTCCGTGGTGACGGGGCTGCCGTCCCAGCGCACGGATTTGCCGTTGGATTCCATGGTGAGCTGCTGCAGGTAGGCGGCGAAGCGGTGCAGGTACTGCGCGTAGGGCAGCACGGCGTGGCTGTGCGCGTCGAAAAAGTTGACGTACCAGACGTTGAGCAGGCCCATCAGCAGCGGCACGTTGCGCTCTGGCGCCTCGGTGCGGAAGTGGGTGTCGACGGCGTGGAAGCCGGCGAGGAAGTCACGGAAGCCGTCCGGGCCGATGGCGATGGCCACGGGCAGGCCGACGGCGGAATCCACCGAGTAGCGACCGCCCACCCAGTCCCAGAAGCCGAAGGCGTTTTCGGGGTCGATGCCGAAATCCGCCACCTTGTCGAGTGCGGTGGAGACCGCGACGAAGTGCTTGGCGATGGCGCCCTTCTTCGCCTCATCCGTGTCGTCGATGGCGCCGCCGGCGACCAGCGCCTTGAGCAGCCAGCCGCGCGCCATGCGGGCGTTGGTGAGGGTCTCCAGCGTGGTGAAGGTCTTCGAGGCGACGATGAACAGCGTCGTCGCGGGGTCGAGATCCTTGACCTTCTCGTAGCAGTCGTTGGGGTCGATGTTGGAGATGAAGCGGCAATCCAGGCCGTCCTGCTTGTAGGGCAGCAGCGCCTCGTAGACCATCACGGGGCCCAGATCCGAGCCGCCGATGCCGATGTTGACCACCGTCTCGATCTGCTTGCCCGTGACGCCCTTCCACTCGCCGGAGCGGACCTTGTCTGCGAAGGCGTACATCCGGTCGAGTACCTCGTGCACGTCAGCGACCACGTCCTGGCCGTCGACGACGAGCTCAGCGTCTCGGGGCAGGCGCAGCGCCGTGTGCAGCACGGAGCGGTCCTCGGTGACGTTGATCCGCTCACCGTTGAACATCGCCTCGCGGCGTTCGGGCAGGTTGACCTGCTCAGCCAGGCGCACCAGCGCGGCGAGCACGTCGTCGGTGATGAGGTTCTTGGAGAGGTCGACCCGCAGATCCGCCAGGTCGAAGGTGAATTCCTCGGCACGGTGGGGATCTGCGGCGAACCAGCCGCGCAGATCAGGGACGAGCGCATCCTTCAGCGTGCGAAGATCCGCCCAGGCTTCGGTGGCAGTGGCATCAACCGGAGTGTTCATGCCCCCAGCCTAGAGGCTCGCCCGACGTCCACCGAGGGAGCACCAGTGTTGCCCCCCTTGACGCCGCGCTCAGGCTACATCTGCGCGATCCACGACCCCACCACCGAGCTGCACACCAGCGAGCCGCTGCAGATCTGCGCGGTAGCCCGCGACATCACCCGCGCTGTCTCCTGACCGCCAGTTGGCGTCCCGGCGCCCCTGGGGGACAATGAGGCCATGAAGCGAGCCCTCCTCGACGACGCCTACGACGATGACCACGTCGAGGATCACGACGACCTCCTCGGGGACGGGGACGACGACGCCCCGCGCAAGAAGAAGCGCCGCGGGCCGCTGTTCGTCCTGTTCATGTTGTGCGTGCTGGTGCTGCTGATCCCCATCCTCGTCGTGGGCTTCTACCTGGGGCGCGGCTACCTGGCGCTCGACAGCATCGAGCGCGACTCGTCGCTGACGCCCACCGATTACCAGGGCCGTCCCGCACCTGCCGTCGCCAACCCGGACGAGCCCGACGCGAAGGCGCCCATCAACTTCGTGCTGATGGGTTCGGACACCCGCGGCGACGAGCGCGGCCGCTCGGACTCGCTGATGGTGGCCCACGTCACCGGCGACCGCGAGCACGTCTACCTCATCTCCTTCCCGCGCGACATGTGGGTGGAGATCCCGGGCCGCGGCAAGGCCAAAATCAACGCGGCCTACTCGTGGGGCGGCGTCCCGCTGACCGTCCGCACCTTGGAGAACCTGCTCGACGTGCGGATGGACCACACCGTCGCGATCGACTTCGAGGGCTTCATCAACCTCACCAACGCCGTCGGCGGCGTGACCGTCTACAACCCGTGGGCCACCGAGCAGAACCCGGGCACCCGCTTCGAGAAGGGCGAGATCACGCTGCAGGGCGAACGCGCGCTGGTCTACGTCCGTGAGCGCTACCCGCTGCCCAATGGCGACCTCGACCGCGCCTACCGGCAGCGCACCGTCGTCAAGGCGATCATCGGCAAGCTGGCCACGCCGGAGACGCTGACCAACCCGTCGCGGTTCAGCGACGTAGTGGGCCAGGTGGCCGACACCCTCACCGTCGACGACCAGATGACCAACAGCTACATCACCGAGCTGGGCACGCAGATGCGCGTGTTCAGCGGCGACGGTGTGCGCATGCTGCAGGCCCCCATCCGTGGGTTCGGCACCATCGCGGGGCAGTCGGTCGACGTGGTGGACCACGGCCGCCTCGAAATGCTCGGGCAGGCCCTGGCCACCGACACGATGGAGCAGTACTTCACCAGCTACGGCAACGATTCCTACGCCAAGCTGCCGCAGGTGGACCCGGACGAGTGACCGGTCCCGCGAAGCGCTCTGACCGCCCGAGGTTCCGCTGGTGGGCGCTGGGCGCCATCGGGGTGCTGTGCCTGCCGGTGGTCTGGCTGGTGTTCATCGCCGACGGCTGGACGGTCAACCGGCTCGTGGTGTGGATCTGGACGTGGCCGATGCGCCTGGGGATCCCCATGACCCCCGACGACATGGACGCCCTCCTGAACACGCTGATGCTGCTGCCGATCGCCCTGTTGGCGGCGCTGTGGATGCCTCAGGTCCGCTGGTGGCTCTGGGGCGTGCTGGGGATGCTCGGCTCGCTGGCCATCGAGGCGCTGCAGTTGCTGTTCCTCCCCCGCGACGCGAGCGGCTACGACCTGCTGTTCAACACGCTGGGCGCCTTCCTGGGCGCCTTCGGCGGGGAGTTGATCAACCGGCGCTGGGTGAACCGGCCGTCCCGGGGGCCGACGGGGAGCTCGCCCCGATTCCGCAACGCGGGTTCAGGCAGCGGCTAGAGTGGGGCGCAACCCTCGACAAACATTGGACAAGGACACGATGCACCAGGCCTCCAGTGACACCGTCACCCATGTGACCCCAGACGACGTGGTGCTGCTCGACGAATCCGGGCAGCCCGTCGGGCGCGCTGACAGGACGGAGGTGCACACGCACGACACCCCGCTGCACCTGGCCTTCTCCACCTACCTGTTCAACGACGCGGGCCAGGTGCTGATCACCCGCCGTGCGCTGTCGAAGAAGACGTGGGCCGGCGTGTGGACCAACTCCTGCTGCGGCCACCCGAAGCCCGGCGAGAGCTTCGACGACGCGGCCGCCCGCCGCGCGCGCGAGGAGCTCGGCCTCACCATCGGCCCGCTCACCCCGCTGCTGCCGGATTTCCGGTACCGCGCCGTCGACGCCTCCGGCATCGTCGAGAACGAGATCTGCCCGGTTTACGCCGCCGGCGTCGGCGATCAGGATCCGGTGCCCAACCCTGACGAGGTCGCCGAGTGGGCCTGGGTGGAGTGGGCTGATCTGCACCGCGCCATCGACGCTACCCCCGCCGTCTACAGCCCCTGGGCCGTACTCCAGGTGCCGGCGATCGACGCACTGCTTGAGCCGACCGCCTCCGAGCTTGCGAGGAGCACGGCCGTGTCGAAAACCGGCGAGGTGGGCGCCGTCGAGGCGGTGGACCGCCTCATCGCCGACGAACTCAACACGTTGGCAGCGGAATGGGACGAGCTGATCGGCGACCTCGGCGTCGACATCCTCCCCGACGACCTCCCCCACTGGCTGGCCCGGCTCAGCTCCGGAGGCAAGCGGCTGCGCGTCCGCATGGCCTACTGGGGCTTCATCGCCGCGGGCGGCGAGCACGGCAGCGCTGCCTACCACCACCTGCTGCGTGCGGCCGCGGCGCTGGAGATCCTGCACCTGTTCACCCTCATCCACGACGACGTGATGGACGAATCGGATTCCCGCCGCGGCCACCCGTCGGCCCACGTGGAGGCCGCCGCCTGGCACGACGACGCCCCCACCGTCGGCGGCGCATCCCGCCGCTTCGGGGAGAACATCGCCATCCTGCTGGGCGACCTCGCCCACACCGTCGCCGACCGCCTCGTCGACGGCCTGCCCGCCCGGCTGCGTGAGACCTGGTACAAGCTCTCGGTGGAGCTCATCGCCGGGCAGCGCGCCGATCTCACGGGCGCCGAGGCGGGCCGTTGGGACCGGCCTCACGCGGAGGGTGTCGCGCGGCTGAAGTCCGGCCGCTACACGGTGCTGCGGCCGCTGCAGTTCGGCGCCATCGCCGCCGGGGCCTCACCGGAGCAGGAGCGCGCACTGCTGGAGTGCGGCGAGCGGCTGGGCCACGCTTTCGCCCTGCGCGACGACTTCCTGGGCGTCTGGGGCGATCCAGCCGTCACCGGCAAGCCCACCGGAGACGACCTGGTGGAGGCCAAGGCCACGGTGCTGCTGTCGATCGCCCGCGAGCGCCTCGACGGCGAGACCCTCGACGCGCTCGGCACCGGGCACTTCGGCCGCGACGACGCCCCTGCCCTCGCCGCCCAGCTCCGCGAGGCAGGGGTCGACCAGGAACTCGAGCGCCTCATCGCCGACAACGTGGCCGAAGCACTCGCCAGCCTGGCGGACGCAGACTTCACCGCTGAGGGCGTCGAGGGTCTCAGTAGCGCCGCCCGCGCCGTCGCGTGGAGGCAGTCGTGAAGCGCGTCGCGGTGGTGGGGGCCGGCCTCTCCGGCCTCTCCGCGGCGCTGCACCTGACCGGCGCGGGGCACCGCGTCGCCGTCCTGGAACGCGACTCCGTGCCCGGCGGGCGCTCCGGCGTCCTGGAGCGCGAGGGGTTCCGCTTCGACACCGGACCCGTCGTGTTCACGATGCTGGACCTCCTGGAGGAGGCCTTCGCCGCCGTCGGCCGCACCACCAGCGACTACGTCACGATGAAGCTCCTGGACCCGGCCTACCACACGTTCTTCGCCGATGGCTCGAGCCTGCTGGTGCGGCCCGGCCACGAGCTGATGCGCGAGGAGATCGCCGCCCAGTGCGGGCCGGAGGACGCCGAGGCGTTCGACCGGTTCGTCGCCTGGCTCAAGCGACTCAACGACGTGGAGCTCCCCCACTTCATCGACGCCAACTTCAGCTCCCCGCTCAGCCTGCTGCGCTCCCCGCGCGCCGCGCTGGAGCTGGTCCGGCTGGGCGCGTTCGGACGGCTCGGCGCTGCGGTGGAGCGCCGGTTCGACGACGAGCGGCTCCACCGCGTCTTCAGCTTCCAGGCCATGTACGCCGGCCTCGCCCCCGCCCAGGCGCTGGCGCTGTACGCGGTGATCACCTACATGGATTCGGTCAAGGGCGTCTGGTTCCCCGAGGACGGCATGCACGCCGTGCCGCGCGCGATGGCCCGGGCGGCCACCGATGCGGGGGCCGAGGTGCGCTACGGGGCCACCGTCGAGCGCGTGCTGCGCGGTGCCGACGGCGCGGTCACCGGCGTGCGGCTGACCGACGGCGAGGTGGTGCCCGCCGACGCAGTCGTCGTCACGGCCGATCTCCCCGTCGCCTACGAGCGTCTGCTGCCGGATCTCCGGGCGCCGCGCGTGGCGAGGAAGGGACGCTACTCGCCGTCGGCCGTGGTCTGGCACCTGGGCGTGCGCGGCGAGCTGCCGCCCCACCTGGGGCATCACAACATCCACTTCGGCCGCGCCTGGGACGAGGCTTTCAACGATCTCCTCAAGCGGGGCGTCCCCATGGCGGACCCGTCGCGTTTCGTGGCCGTCCCGACGGTGACCGCGCCCGATGCGGCGCCGCCCGGCCACCACACCCTCTACGTGCTGGAGCCGGTGCCGAACCTGCAGGTGGGGCGGATCGACTGGGCCGTGGAGGGCCCGAAGATGCGCGGACGGATGCTCGCCTTCCTGCAGGAGGCCGGCTATCCAACAGAGATCGTCACCGAGGAACTCGTCACCCCCGCCGACTGGGCCGCGCAGGGCATGGCCGCCGGCACCCCGTTCGCGCTGGCCCACACCTTCCCGCAGACCGGGCCGTTCCGGCCGCGCAACGTGGACCGACGGGCACCCGGCCTGGTCTTCGCAGGCTCCGGCACCACCCCCGGCGTCGGGATCCCGATGGTGCTGATCTCCGGCAAGCTCGCCGCCCAGCGTGTGGAGGAGCTGTGAGCACCCTGGAGGCCGGCTACGCGCGCTGCGCCGAGCTCACCCGTCAGTACGGCACCACGTACTACTGGGGCGCGCGCCTGCTGCCCCGGCACCAGCGCCGCGACGTCTACTCCGTCTACGCGCTGTGCCGGCTAGCCGACGACATCGTCGACGAGCCCGAACGGGTGGACCGGGCAGTCCCGCAGGACGGCACTCCCGAGGAGCGCCTGAACGCGTTCCGTGCCACGTTCTTCGACGCTCTGGCCACCGGCCGCTCAGAGGAACCCGTGATGACGGCGATCGTGGACAGCATCCGCCGTCGCGGAACGGATCCTGAGTGCTTCGAGCGGTTCTTCGACGCGATGGCGTTAGATCTCCACCAGTCGACGTGGGCCACGTGGGAGGAACTGCGTGACCGCTACATGGAGGGCTCGGCCGCCGTGATCGGCGAGATGATGCTGCCCGTCCTCGAGCCCTACACCCCTGAGGCGATGGGCCCCGCCCGCGCGTTGGGGCACGCGTTCCAGCTGACGAACTTCCTGCGCGACGTGGGCGAGGACCTGGACAGGGGCCGCGTCTATCTACCGCAGGAGGATCTCCGGCGCCACGGCGCCGACCCGTCGCTGCGCCGGGTGACCCCGCAGTGGCGCGCCATGATGGCCGAGCAGTTCGCGCGCAACCGTGCCCTGTACGACGAGGGTCGCCGCGGGTTGCCGATGCTGCCACCCGCCTCGCGCCGCTGCGTCGGCACCGCGCTGGTGCTCTACAGCCGCATCCTGGACAGGATCGAGGCGCGGGACTACGACGTGTTCTCGGGTCGCGTGCGGGTCCCGGCGCGGGAGAAGGTCGCCGTGGTCGCGCGCACCCTCACCGTCGGCCTCCCCAACACCTGACCCGGTCCCTGAGCGCCCCCATCAGAGACTGCGGCACCAACCTGTGGCTGAGGTGTCAGACACGCAGCGGGCGCTTCGTCGTGCCCGGCTCCTTCGTCGCGGGGCACGCTCAGGGACCAGTCGGCGACGCCCAGGCAGCAGGTCAGCGGGCGGCGAGGCCCTTCATGGGGACGGTCCAGACGTCGTGGCCGGCGGCGCCCCACTGCTCGAGCAGGCGGTTGGCGGCGAGGAAGCCCGTCGTCGCGGCGCGCTCCATCAGGGCGACCGGGTAGTCGCACCGCACCCAGTCCCCTGCGAGCACCAGACGCGGGTCAGCCGTGGCGACCCCGGGGCGCTCGCCCCACCGGTCCGGCCCGATGAGCGTGCAGTCGTCCTCGATGAGCACCTCGCGGTGCAGCACGCCGGCGCTGGCGGTCTCTGGGAAGACGCGGTGCATCTCCGCCTCCAACTCCTGCACCACGTGACCGGCCGCGGCCTCGTCGGTCATGACGGCCGGGTCGCAGGCGTAGGCGTGCAGTTCGACGACGGAGCCGCCGTGCTTCCACGCCCACTCGGCCGCGCCGTCCTCGAAGCGTTCGAGCACGGAGACGTTGTCGAGCGGGCCGTAGCCGGAGGTGCCCAGGAAGGCCGGGCGCCACTGGTTGACGGGCTTGTCCAACCACAGCCGCACGACGGTGAACGGGGGCGCGTTGTACGTGCGGGCCACTGAGTCGCGCCAGGCGTCCATGTGGCCGTCCTCCATCCCTGCGGCGAGGGCACGGGCGGCGCGGGGATCGGTGGCTAGCACCGCGGCGTCGGCCTCACAGCGCTCCCCGTCTGAGGTGACGGCCAGCACCTTGCCATCGAGGTGGAGGTGCTCGACGGCGACCCCAGTGCGGATGTCCACGCCCAGGCCGCGCAGGCGCCGGCCGAGGGGATCCCAGAGGACGGTGTCGTAGTCGTCGGTGGGCACGTCGAAGATCAGGCCCTCGGCGGAGCCCAGGAAGTAGGTGTGGAACATCGCCACGAGTTCCCCGGCGCCGAACTTGCTCGGGTCCGCGAAGAAGGAGCGGGCGAACACTTCGAGGGCCAGGTCGCGGGCATCCGCGGGGAAGCGCAGCCGGTCGAGGAACTGGGCGGCGGATTCGCCGTCGTACTGCGAGTAGGTCTCGGGGAACTTCACCCGCAGCAGTTCCATCGCTGCGGGGACGTTGACCTTGGCGAGGGTGCGGGGCGTGAACGCGGGGCTGCGCAACACGAACTGCATGACGGAGAACGGCGGGGTCTTGGCCAGCCCCGTGAACGAGTCGCGCAGGCCGTCGGGGCGCTGCAGCGGGTAGTCCTCCAGCGGGGTGAGGAATGAGAGGTCCACGTCGATGCGTTGCAGCAGGCGGCGCAGGTTGTAGTACTGGCGGAAGAAGGCGTGGAAGCCGCGGCTCATGGTGCGGCCGTCGTCCAGGGGCCAGGCGGCGACGCGCCCGCCCAGCCTGTCGTCGGCCTCGAAGAGCGTCACGCGCACGCCACGTTCGGCCAGGGCAGCGGCCGAGGCGAGGCCCGCGATGCCGCCGCCGATGACGAGCACGTGGCGCTCGCGGTCGACGCTGCGCAGGCCGGGCGCGCCGGGGTGCTTGACGGCTCGCTTGTCGCGTCCGGGCACATTCTTCATCGGGCCCCCTCCGTGCGGCGGTTGCGGTTGCGGCGGCCCAGGACCACCCAGGTCATCATGGTGAGCGTGATCATGGCCCAGCCGAAGCCGAAATCCTCGATGGGGATGTCCCAGGGGAAGCGGATGCCGGAGTGGTGCTCCGGGTTGTAGAGCACGATGGGGTTGGACAGCTTGGTGAGCCAGCCGTCCACCAGGATCTGGAAGAAACCGATGATGGCCATCGAGAGCCAGTACTGGAGGCTGCGGAACAGGCCGGTGCGCAGCCAGAAGATCTCGACGGCGATCACGGCGAGGATGCCGATGACGGTCAGGACGGTGTACTCAGGCATCGTCGCCTCCCTTGCGCAGGCGGCCCAGCACGTAGCCCACACCCTCGTAGGTCAGCAACCCGCACAGGGGGATGACGAGGAAGAACACCAGCTCCTCCAGCGGCATGACCCCCAGGTTGATCCCCGTGATGAACTGCGGGTTGTAGGTCCAGTGCTCGCGCACGATGCCCAGGATGTCCCAGGCGACGAAGATGATGAGCATGGGCAGCATCGCCAGCAGCAGCCGCACGGGGCGGCGGTAGACGCGGGCGCGCAGCACGAATTCGAGGGGGAGGGTGATCGCGATGCACGCGGCCATCAGGATCAGGTACTGGTAGCTGTCGTCCATGATGTCCGCAACACTACACAAAGCCTAGACACGCAGGATGAGCCCGCGCAGGATGTAGCCCTCGATGAGGTCGTCCCAGCTGATGCTCGGCTCCTGCAGCACCTCCGGCCGGCGGGCGAGCAGGCGGGTGAGCAGTTCGTCGGTCTCGAAGATCGCCAGCGGCTGGCCCGGGCACTTGTGGGCGCCGTCGCCGAACGTCAGCACGGAGCCGTCCACCCCGCGCGGCAGGCTCCGCCCGGGGCACAGGCCGAGGGGCTCCTCCCCCACGGCCTCGGGATCCGCGTTGACCTGGCGCACGCACACGTCGACGATGTCGCCTGCCTCGATGGTGGCTGTCTCGTCGCCGTCGGTGATCTCGATGTCCTCCTGCGCGCGGCGGTAGAGATGGCCGACGACGGGCTCGAGGCGGATGATCTCGTTGAGGATCGCGTGCCGCTCCTCGCGCTCCGCCACCAGGTACCGGTCGCGGAGCGTGGGGTTGCCGAGCAGGTGCCAGGCGGCCATGGTGATGAACTCGCGGGTGGTGACCATGCCGGCGGTGCCGTAGGTGACCGATTCCACCAGGATGTCCGCGTTCGTGTAGCCCTCGTCGATGAGATGGCTGATCACGTCTCCTTCGCGCTGTCTCCGACGGCGGCGGATGGCCGGGCGGACGTCCTTGAGGTAGAACCCGACGATGGGCACGATTCCGCGCCAGGCGGCCTGCATCCACTGCTTGCGGGTACGGCCCAGATCCGGGAGCGTGATGTCCAGCGGCGGCTGGCGGAAGAAGGAGACCAGCCGCGGAGCCATCTTCTCCGGCGGCGCCGCCGTCAGGCCGACGATCCTGGAGGTGACCTCCACGCTGTAGTGGAGCGCCACCTCGTCGAGGGCCACCTCGCCGGTGAGGGCGTCGACACAGCGGGCGGCGCTCTGCGCGATGGTGTCGCCGTGGCGCTCGTGGACCACCTTCGGGGCGAAGAAGCGGCCCACCTTCGCGCGTTGCTCGTCGTGCAGCGGGCCGTCCGACATCAGGATGGGGTGGTGCTTGAGCACGCCCTGGGGGACGTACTCGGCGGTGAAGCCGGCCTGGGTGGTGGCGTGCCGGGCGCGCAGCACCTGCCGGGCGGCCTCGAGGGATCTGATGCGCCAGACGTCGCCCGTCCGATCGATCCTGGGCTCCGGGGACTCCCCGGCCTTGTGGGCGCGACGTTGGCTGCTCATGCCTCCATCATGGCAGGCCGGGTTCAGGCCTCTTCGAGGGCCTTGTCCGTGTACTCGGGCAGGAACCAGGCGGCCACCATGGCCAGGGCGAACATCGCACCGAGCACCACGAACAGCGTGGGGCGGCCTGCGGCGGCGACGATGACCGGCACCAGCAGCGGCGCGGCCATCGCGGCGACCCTGCCGAACGCCGTGGCCGCGCCCGCCCCGGAGGCCCGCACCGACGTCGGGTAGACCTCCGGCGTGATGGCGTACAGCGCACCCCAGGCGCCCAGGTTGAAGAAGCTCAGCATGCAGCCGGCCGCCAACGTGATGCCGTAGGCGGCAGATTCGTTGCCGGGAGCGAGTGCCTCGGAGAGGGCAGGCGCCATGCCGAACGCGAGGGCGCCGACGACGGAGCCACCCAGGAACGTCACCAGCGTGGGGCGGCGGCCCCACACCTCGATGAGGATGGCGGCGAGGAGGTAGCCGGGCAGTTGCGCGAGCGTCATGAAGAGCGTGAACTCGAAGGATTTCACCAGCGTCATGCCGCCGTCGTAGAGGAGGGTGGGCAGCCAGATGAACGCGCCGTAGTAGGAGAAGTTGATGCCGAACCACACCAGCCACAGCGCGATGGTGCGGGTTCGGAACCGGTTCCCGAAGAGTTCGCGCTTGGTGACCTTGGTGGCGCCGGCGAGTTCGCCGTCGGGCGCCTTGTCGTTGTCGTCGACGGCGACGCCGGCGGCCTCTTCGAACTCGGCGACCGCGGCCTCCGCGTCGGCGTGGCGACCCTTGGATTCCAGGAAGCGCACGGATTCCGGCAGGCCGAAGCGCACCACCAGCGCCCACACGGCGGGGATGGCACCCAGCGCGAGCGCCCAGCGCCAGCCGTTCTCGTGGGGCACCACGAAGTAGCCGATGGTGGCCGCGGCCAGCCAGCCGACGGCCCAGAACGATTCGAGCGCCACCACGACGCGGCCGCGGATCTTGCGCGGGGCGTACTCGCTGACGAGCGTGGACGCGACGGGCAGCTCGGCGCCCAGACCCATGCCCACGATGAAGCGCAGCACGATGAGCATCACCAGACCCGTCGACAGGGCCGAGATGCCCGTCGCGATGCCGTAGATCAGCAGCGTGAGGGCGAACACCTGGCGTCGACCGATCCGGTCCGCCAGCAGCCCGCCCAGCGAGGCGCCGATGGCCATGCCGACGAAGCCGATGGAGCCCAGCAGCGACAGCTCACCGGAGCCCAGGCCCCATTCCGCGGCGAGCGCGGCCATGATGAAGGAGATGAGCCCGATGTCCATCGCGTCGAGGGCCCAGCCGATGCCGGAGCCGAAGAGGAGCTTGTTGTGCTTGCGGGTGTACGGCAGCTCGTCGAGTCGCTGCGCACGCGTGAGGTTCAGGCTCATGCGCGGAAGACTATGCCCAAGCTGCCGCCCGGCGGTAGGTCCGCCGTCGAGGTGAGCACCCCGGATCTGGATGTGGCGTGGCCCGGGCCCCGGATCTAGGCCGCCACGCCATCATCGGTCCCTGAGCGTCGCCAGCGAGGAACGAGCCAGCGACGACGAAGGGCCGCCGCAGCCCGACCAGCACCCCAGATTCGGGCCGGGTCGCGCGGGGCGGGGGCGACGGGCAAGATGGGGGCATGACTGTGCGTGGAATTGTGGTGTGCCTGCCGGACGCGCCGATGGACGACTACATCGGCGTCATCGAGGTGCTCATCCAGGAGGGATTCTCCCACTTCGCGCTGCCGGCCAACGCTGAGGCGTTGGCCGATGTGATCGCCATCTTCGGGGCGCGCGCCACGTTCGGGGCGCTGCGCGTGTGGTCCAGCCAGCACGTCCACCGGGCCGCAGACGCCGGGGCGAGGTTCCTGTTCTCCGACGTGGCGGGCAGCGACGTGGCCGACGCCTCCGACGAGCGCGGCCTCCCCTGCTGGGGCTCGGCCATGACGCCCCGCGAGGTGCGCGGGGCCGTGCAGCTCACCGGCGGCGCCCTCCTGTACCCGGCCGACGTGGTGGGCCACGCCATGGCGGCGCGCCTGGCCGAACTGGATCTCGTCGGGCAGGTCATCCCGCTGGGCGGCGTCGGCGCGTACGCTGCCGGCGAGTGGTTGAAGGCCGGCTCCCCCGCCGTCGGCGTGGATCACACGCTGCTGGGTGACGCGTTCGACGGCGGCCCGCTGGGCCAGCTGCGCGACCGCTGCCACTCCTTCATCTCGCTCGAGCGACGCTACGTGACCAGCGCGGAGGAGCAGCCGGCCGACTGAGCAGGAGGACCTCTCAGAAACTTTTCAGATTCATCGGCGAGTCGCGCCCTCTCGCTTTGGATTAGCCACTGCCATCGCTTACTCTGAGAAAACCTTAAGTTCTCTCAGGAAAGGGGCGGCCACATGGCAGCACCACGGCGCGCGGCGGCATCCGACGACGCGACTCTTGAGGACCTCGGAACCGTCACACCTGCGCGTCGCGCGGCTGGCGGTGCTGCGGCCCGCGGCCGGCTGACCCGCATGGCGCTCGCGCCCCTGGCGGCGCTGTCCGTGACCGGTCTGGCAGCTGGCCTGTTGCTCCTCCCGCCCACGGATCCGGGCACCACAGAGGGCGGCCAGGCCTCCCCCGTGCACGCCTCCCCCCTCGCGGTGAGCAGGAGCCAGGTGCGCCCCACGCTGTCGGCCCCTGAGACCGCTGCGCCTGCCGCACCCGCCGTCGAGACGCCGGAGCCCACCCCGGCGCCGGAACCCGCCGTCGATTACGGCAAGCTCGCCGAGGCCGCCGGCACCCGGTACGCCAGCGCCCCGGTGAACGTGCGCACCGGCCCGGGCACCGGGTTCGACGTGCGCACCGCACTGGCTGAGGGCGGCGAGGTCACCATCACGTCCTGGGCTGTCGACGGCTGGCACCAGGTCTCACTCAAGGACAAGGCCGGCTGGATCAAGGGCACCTTCCTGACCGAGACGAAGCCCGAGCCCAAGCCTGCACCGAAGGCAGCCCCGCAGGAAGCCGGCAAGCAGGCCAGCAGCGCCGCCGGTGCAAGCAGCAGCTCCGGATTCTCCGGCGCCGCATGCGAGAAGGCCGGCGGCCTGGAGCGCAACCTCACGGACCGCACCGCCACGGTCCTGCGCGCCGTGTGCGCAGAGTTCCCGAAGGCCAGCTCCTACGGCGGCTACCGGCCGGACAGCGACAGCTACCACGGCAGCGGCCGCGCCATCGACGTGATGGTCAGCGGCGAATATGGCTGGCAGATCGCCAAGTGGGCACGCAACAACGCGAGCTCCCTGGGCATCGTCGAGGTGATCTACGAGCAGAAGATCTGGACCTCGCAGCGCGCCGGTGACGGCTGGCGCGGGATGGCGAACCGCGGTTCGACATCCGCCAACCACTACGACCACGTGCACATCTCCGTGCGCTGATTTTTATTGCTTCATTTTCGGGGGGGCAGGTGTGGAGATTCCACACCTGCCCCCCTTATATGAAGCGATAATTTCCCACCCGCCGGTATGGCCTCCTCAGGCCCCGGTCTCCGGCGGGGCGGCGCTGCCACCCGCGCTCTGGCGGGGCTCGAACGTGGCCTCTCCCCCCTCGAGCCCCAGCTCCGCGCGGCTGAGGCTCAGGAACTCGATGGAGGTGTAGTCGCCCGCCTCCCAGATCACGCCGAGCCTGCCATCAGGCAGCTCTCCCGCCACGGAATAGGCAGCCGCGCCGTCGTCCAGCAGTATGGGGTGGCCCCAGGTGGCGCCGTCGTCGGAGCTGACGCGTAGCGCGAGCCGGCGTCGTTCCCGCGGGTCGTCGAGCAGGGTGCAGACCACGTCGCTGCCCCAGCGGGCCAGGCCGCCGTTGCAGGCCGGGTCCACGAGGTCGCCGTGCGGCACCGGCTCGGAGAAGCTGACACCGCCGTCGTCCGAGAGCGCCCAGCGACGCCGGGGTCTGGCGCGGGCGTGCAGTAACACGCGGCCGTCTGCGAGGCCCAGCACCTTGTTCTCGTCGCAGTCCGGGCCCACCCGCTCGCCAAGCTGCCAGGTGGCGCCGGAGTCGTCCGAGTAGGCGGTGGCCGCGTAGTGCTCCCCGGCCTCCGTGCGCAGCACCATCGGCTGAAGGAGCCGTCCGGAGCTAAGCGTGGCGCCGTGGCCCGAGGAGGCGAACATGCCTGTGACGTCGGCCGGCTTCAGGTCCGCGGTGAGGTCGCGATGGGTCCAGGTGTCGCCGTCGTCGATCGACGTGGCGCGCCAGAGCGTCAGCCCCTCCCCTTCGGGGCCGGCGTCCGCGGTGAAGAACGAGCGGCCCGTTGAGCCGACGTACCAACAGAACAGGGTGCCGTCGGCGCGCACGACGAAGCTCGCGTCGCCGAAACCGCCCGCATCCGTGCGGCGGCGCAGCACCCGCACGTCGGACCAGGTCCCGCCGTTGTCGTCGGAGATGCGGTAGACGATGTCGAAGGGGCCCGGGAGGTCGCGCCAGTCGGCCCGCACGTCCCATGCCGCGATGACCCGCCCCGCCGGCGTCACCGCGAGGGCCGGGATGCGGTAGCAGGGGGCGTCGAACGCCGCCCCGTCGAGCGGCTCCCCCGTCCGTGCGAGAGTCGTCATGATGCCTCCTGGTCTGAGTTCAAGTAGCCGATACGCTGCGGGGCCCCTTCGTCGTCGCCTGGCTCGCAAGCTCGCGGGGCGACGCTCAGGGAGCGGGGCGACTTCAGAGACAGGTCAGGCGTTGGCGACGGCGTCGGAGAACCAGCCGGTGATCGTCGCGGGATGCGTGATGGCGGTGCCGACGACGACGCTCCACGCACCACGCTTCATCGCCTCGGCGGCGACCTCGGGCGTGTGCACGCGGCCCTCGACGATCACCGGCTTGTCGACGGCGGCGAGGATCTGATCCACGGCCTCCCAGTCGACGCCGGGGGTCTTGGGACGCTCGCCGCTGTAGCCCACCAGGGTGGTGCCGATGAGATCGGCGCCGGCCCCCTGCGCGGCCACGGCGTCGGCCTCGGACCCGCAATCGGCCATGATCAGCACCTCGGGGAACTCGGCCTTGAAGTCCGCGATGGTCTCAGCCAGGGTGCGCTCGTCGGGGCGTTCGCGGCGGGTGCCGTCGAGGGCGACGATCTCGCAGCCCGTGCGCGCCACGTCGAGACAGTCCTGCAGCGTGGGCGTGATGTAGACGCCGGTGTCGCCCACCTTCACCAGGCCGATGATGGGCACGTCGACGCGCTGGCGGATGGCGCGCAGGTCGTCGAGTCCCTTGGCGCGGATGGCGGCGGCCCCACCGCGGACGGCGGATTCGGCCACCTGCGCCATGGTGTTCGGGTCGAGCATCGGTTCCCCGGGATATGCCTGGCAGGAGACGACGAGCCTGCCTTTGATGGCGTCAACGGTGGTGTTCATGATCTCTCCTCGTTGGCGAAGACCTGGGCGGCGGCTCCGACGAGGGCGGCGGACGAGCCCAACTGTGCTTTGAGCACGGGCAGTTCGGCCAGCACCGGCACCACCTCGCTGCGGATGGTGTCGCGCAGCGGCTGCCACCAGACGGGGCCCGCATCGGCGACTCCTCCGCCAATGACCACGGCGGCCGGGTCCACCACCGTCACCACCCCGGCGATGGCCTTACCCAGCGCGACGGCGGCGTCCCGCACGACGGTGCGCGCATCGTCGTCATAGCCGGCGTCGGCGCGCTCCATGATGTCGCGACCCGACGCCCGGTCGCCCCCCAGCGACGCGTAGCGCCGCTCGATGGCTGGCCCTGCGGCGATGGCCTCGAGGTGTCCCGGCCGGCCGCAGGGGCAGCGCAGCTTCTTGGCCCCGGGGACGGGCATGTGGCCCATCTCACCAGCCACGTGGTGGGCGCCGGTGCGCAACTTCCCACCGAGGACGAGCGCGCCGCCCACACCGGTTCCCACGGCCACCATGAACAGCGACTCCAGCCCCTGGGCCGCTCCGAAGCGGAACTCGCCCATGGCGTGGGCGTCCACGTCGTTGAGCACGCAGACACGGCGGTCATCGCCCCATGACAGGCGACTTCGTAGCCCTGACGCGACATCTGTGCCCACCCAGCAGCGGAACGTGTCGGTCGACGAGATGATGCAGCCGGCGCGTGAGTCGACGACTCCGGCGGTGCCGACGCCCACCCCCAGCACGTCGTCAGGCATGACCCGGCGCACCAGGTCAGCCACCACGTCGAGGACGGCGTCGCCGCCCTCAGCGGCCGGGGTGGGTGCGGTCACGACCTCGCCGAGGGCGCCGTCGGACGCCACCAGCGCGACGGCTGTCTTCGTACCACCGAGGTCCACACCCACCGCGTAGGTCATGACAGCAGGCCGACCTCTCGCAGGATCTCGTCGATGCCGGCCTTGCAGGACTCGTCGAGGGCGCGCAGCGGGGCGGGCATGGCGGCCGAGGCGATGATCCCCAGGCTGGCCATGGCCTGCTTGAAGGCACCGATACCGCCCGCATCGCCGGACCTGCCCTTGGGCACGAAGGCGATCTCGAACAGCTTGGCGATGCGTGCCTGCTCGTCACGCGCGGCGGCCCAGTCGCCGGAGGCCGCGGCCTCCCACAGGCGGGCGTAGCCGGCGGGGTCGACGTTGGCCAGGCCGGGCACGGCGCCATCGGCGCCGAGCAGCAGCATGCCGTCGACCAAGATCTCGTGGCCGGTCAGCAGCTCCAGCGGCGAGCCGGCGGCCTCGTTGGCGGCCACCAGACGGCGGAAGCCCACGTCGTCGCCGGAGGAATCCTTCACACCGGCGATAACGCCCTCCTGGCCGAGGCGCACCAGCATGTCGACGGCGAGGTAGTTGTGTACGCGCACGGGGACGTTGTAGGCGTAGACGGGCACGTCCACACCTGCGGCCACCATGCGGAAGTGTTCCTCGATCTCAGCCATGTCGTTGAGGGCGTAGAGCGGGGAGGTGACCACGACGGCGTCGGCGCCGAGTTCGACGGCGCGCTTGGCCGCCTCCACCATGCGTCGGGCCGTCAGATCCGGGGTGCCGACCAGGACGGGGACCCGCCCGGCGGTGCGCTCGACGGTGCGGCGGACCACCTCGTCGCGCTCGGAGTCGGTCAGGTAGGCCACCTGGCCGCTGGAGCCCAACACGAACAGGCCGGTCATACCGCCGTCGATGAGGTGGTCCACCACCTTGTCGAGGCTCTCATAGTCGACGGAGCCGTCGTCGTGCATGGGGGTGACGACGGGAGGGACGATGCCAAGCAGCTTCTGCATGTTTGAACTTCTTTCGAAACGGAGGGGTTTAGAGGAGGGAGGGGACGGCGCTCAGTAGCGTGCGGGTGTACTCGTGCCGGGGGTTGGCGAACAGCGCATCGGCGGGGCCGGTCTCGACGATCTGGCCGGCCAGCATCACCGCCATGCGGTCCGAGATGAAGCGCACGGTGTTGATGTCGTGGCTGATGAACACCAGGCCGAGGCCCAGCTGTTCCTTCAGGTCCGTGAGCAGGTTGAGCACCTGGGCGCGCACGGAGACGTCGAGAGCCGACGTCGGCTCGTCCGCGATGATCACGTCCGGCTCCAGGGCGAGGGCGCGGGCGATGGCTACGCGCTGGCGCTGGCCGCCGGAGATCTGCCGGGGCAGCACATCCAGCGCGGACTGCGGCAGGCCCACCACGTCGAGGAGATCCTTGACGCGCTTCTCGCGCTCGCCGGGGGTGCCCACGTTGTGCACCTTGAACGGGTCGAGCAGCGCGTCGCGCACCTGCATGCGGGGGTTGAGCGCCGTGGCCGGGTCCTGGAAGACCACGGAGACGGCGCGGCCCAGCTTCTTGCGGCCGTCGGCGTTGAGCTTCATCTCGTCGCCGAAGTACCGCACGGTGCCGCTGGTGACGGGCTGGAGGCCCACCATCACCCGGGCGAGCGTGGACTTACCGCAGCCGGATTCTCCCACCAGGCCGAGCGTCTCACCCTTGCTGACCTGCAGGTCCACTCCGTTGACGGCATGCACCCTGTCCGGGCGGAACAGCTTGCCCGTGCGGGCCTTGTGGATGACGTGGACATCCTCGAGTTCGACAACCGGGGTGGTGCTCATCGGGATCCCTCCTTCAACAGCTCCTCGAGCTCATCGGTGCGGGCGTACAGGTGGTCCTTGCCGGGCACCGGCCTGAGCGTGGGTTTCTGGTCCAGCCCCACCGTCGGGTACGACGAGCGCGGGGCGAAGCGGTCGCCGTCGACGAACTCGCGCGGCGACGGCACGACGCCGGGCACCTGGTGCAGGCGGCCGCCGCCCTGTTCGATCGAGAGCACGGCGCCCAGCAGGCCACGGGTGTACTCGTGGATGGGGTTGCTGAGCAGCTCGCGGGTGTCGGCCTGCTCCACCACCTGGCCGGCGTTCATCACCGTGATCCGGTGGGCCACCTGTGCCACGAGGGCTAGGTCGTGCGAGACGAAGACCATGGCGAAGCCCAGCTTCTCGCGCAGCTCGTTGAGGAGGTCCACCACCTGGGCCTGGACGGTCACGTCGAGGGCGGTGGTGGGCTCGTCGGCGATCACGAGGCGCGGGTTGCGGGTCAAGGCCATGGCGATCAGCACGCGCTGGCGCTGGCCGCCTGAGAGTTCGTGCGGGTAGGACTTCAACGTGCGGTCCGGGTCCAGGCCCACCAGCTCGAGGAGTTCCTCGGCGGTGCGCTGGCCGCCGCGCTTGGTGAGCTGCGCCATCTGCGAGCGGATCAGCATCGACGGGTTCAGCGAGCTGAGCGCATCCTGGTAGACCATGCTCATCTCGTGGCCGCGCAACGCGTTGCGCTCCTTGGGCGACATGGTGAGCAGCTCCTGGCCCGCGAACTTCACGGAGCCCTCGATCCTCGCGGTCTCGGGGAGCAGGCCCATGATCGCCATCGAGGTGATCGACTTGCCACAACCGGATTCGCCCACCAGGCCCATGGTCTCCCCCGGGCGGACGGTGAACGAGACGCCGTCGACGATCTTGACCTCGCCGTGGGCGCTGGGGAAGGAGATCGACAGGTTCTCGACCACCAGCAGCGGCTCCACGTCGGGGTTGTCGAGCACCAGCCGGTCGGTGCGGGCCAACTCGGCAGCCATCAGTGCCTCCAGGCGACCCTCCAGCGACTCGCGCTGCGTGAGGTTGGCGTGTGCGATGCCGTCGGCGACGGAGGCGCCGGCCATGGCGTCCTCTTCGGCCTGCACGTTGACGCGGGTCTTGATCTTCGGCGACGCCAGAGCGTCGGTGAGGCCCTCGGAGAGGATGTTGAGGCTCAGCGTGGTGATCAGGATGAACACGCCGGGGAAGAACGTCACCCACCAGTGGCCCGACAGCAGCAGCGCCTTGCCTTCGGAGAGGATGTTGCCCCAGGTGGCGGCGTTGACCGACGTGATACCGGTGCCGATGAAGGACAGCGACGCCTCGAAGACGATCGCGTCGGCCACGAGCACCGTCGCGAAGACCATGATCGGTGCCAGGCAGTTGCGGGCGACGTGCTTGATGAGGATCCACCAGGTGCGCGCACCGGCAACCTTCGTTGCCGCCACATAGTCCTCACCGAACTGCGAGAGGACGTTGGCGCGCACCACTCGGGTGAGCTGGGGAACGTAGATCAGCGAGATCGACACGATCACCACGGGCATGATCGGCGCCCGCGACGACAAAGCAACGACCAGCACGGCGGCCAGGGCGATGCCGGGGAAGCTCATGATGACGTCGAGGACGCGCATCAGGAGCTCGGAGACGGTCTTGCTGGCCGTCGCTGCGATGGAGCCGAGGACCGCGGCCACCGCGAGGGCCAGGCCCGTGGCGGCGAGGCCCACCAACAGGGAGACGCGGGTGCCGTGGATGACGCGTGAGAGGATGTCGCGGCCGGCGTCGTCGGTGCCGAACCAGAACATCGAGTTCGGGGGAACGGAGCTGTCGGGGATGAGTTGGGTGCCCACGCCTTCGATGGTCAGTTCCTTCATGACGATCATGTCCTGGGGAACCAGGCCCGACGCGTTGGGCGAATACGGCGCCACCAGAGGAGCGAAGATCGCCATCAGCGCCATGAGCGCCAGCACGATCAGTGAGATCTTGGAGCCGATGGGCAGTGCGCGCAGCCTCTGGAACCGCAGCCCCGGCTGGGCGAGCTTCTTTTTCGATTCGGCAGACAGCGTCAGCATCAGATGCTCCTGATCCGCGGGTTGACGATGACGTAGAGCACGTCCACGATTACGTTGATGACGATGAAGGCGATCGCGACGGTGATCGTCACGCCCTGCACGATGTTGATGTCGTTGCGGGTGATGCCCTGGAAGATGAGCTGCCCCATGCCCTGGATGTTGAAGATCATCTCGATGACGACGGCGCCACCCATGGCGTAGCCGACGCGGAGACCGAGCACGGTCAGTGGAGTGATGAGCGCGTTACGCAACACGTTGCGGCTGATGACGACGCTCTTCGGGACGCCCGCACCGATTGCGGTGCGCACATAGTCGCGGTCGAGTTCCTCAACCATCGAGGTACGCACGACGCGGGTCAGCGACCCCATGGTGGGTACGGCGATCGCGATCGCGGGCATGAAGATCATGTTGACGTAGCCGGCTGGATCCTGAGTGAACGGGATCCAGTTGACCACCGCCGGGAACCAGCCGAGGCCTCCGGAGATGTTGCTGAACGCCTGGATCATCAGCAGCGCCAGCCAGAACGACGGCGTCGCGAGAGCGGCGATCGAGATCAGGCGGATGACCTGGTCGGGCCAGCGCTCGCGGAACAGTGCGGCCAGCACGCCCATAATGACCGCCAACGTGACGCCGACGGCGAGGCCGATGAAGGTCAGCTGGAGGGTCTTGGGGAAGTTCTGCGCCACCATCTGCGAGATGGGCACGCCGGTGAAGGAGCTACCGAGGTCGCCCTGGACGAGACCACTGATGTAGCGGAAGAACCGCACATACGTGGGGTCGTTGAGCCCTTGAGCCTCGCGGTAGTTGTTCAGCGCCTGCGGAGTGGCGCTCTCGCCCAGCGCCAGACGGGCGGGGTCTGCGGCGGAGAGAGACATCACGATGAAGACCAGCAGCGTGACGCCCAGCACCATGATCGGCAGCGCGATGATGCGCCGACCCAGCAGCCGGATCAGATTCGACACGTGTCGTCGCTCCTTGCGGGCGGGTCAAGCGCCCATAGGGTTGCGGTGAAAAAGATGGCTCCGCCCGGGGCCCCGAGCGTTCGGGGCCCCGGCAGAACCAAGGGGACCGCGAGGTGTGCGGTCTGTAGCCGGGCCCCTGGAGGGCCCGGCGCTTGGAACAGGTGTTACTTGGTGCTGCCGACGCCCACGAACGACAAGCCGGTCACCGCGATGGGCTGGAAGTCCTGCAGCGTCTCGGGATCCCACCCGGTCGGGGTCTTGCGGTGGAACAGCGGGTAGAGCGGCGCGTCTTCGGAGATGATGTCGAAGATCTCGTGCCAGGCGCCCATCTGGTCGTCACCGGTGGCACGGCTCGCGGTGTCGAGGAGCTCCTGGACGCGGTTGTAGGCGTCCGTGCCCTTCCAATGCATGCGCGAATCGGTCCACACGTCACCGGCGAACCACCAACGCAGCAGGAGGTCGGCGTCGTCACCGAAGACCGACGGGTCACCCGGGGTCATGACGATGTCGAACGAGTTCGGGTCGCCGTCGATGGTGCCGTAGACGTCCGAAGACTGCTTCTCTTCGTAGGCCACGGTCAGGCCCGCGGCCTCCAGCGACTCCTTGACGATCGGGCGCACCGCAGAGAACCAGCCGTGGTCCGAGGACAGCAGGCGGACGCTGGTGAGGCCGGTCTCGGCGAGGAGTTCCTTAGCCTTGTCCATGTTGCCGGCGTACTGGACGGAGGCCTCCTTGAACGCGGCGTGGTCCTCGTGCACGAAGGCCTTGGCCGGGGCGGCGAGATCCGACATGCCGACCTTGCAGATCTGGTCGTAGTCCAGGGCGTACAGGACGGCCTGGCGGTTGCGCACATCATCCATCGGGGCGGAGCCGCAGTTGAACATCATGAACAGCAGACCGAAGCCCTGCTGGGCGGCGACCGACTTGGTCTCGGCCAGCTGCGCCAGGTTGGCCGCGGGCACGGAGTCGATGGCCTGGACGGAATCCGAGCTCAGCGCGTTGGTGCGGGTGGAGTCATCGGGGATGATCTGCCATTCCATCTCGGCGGCGCGGGCCGGGTACTGGCCGGTGTAGTCGTCGAAGCGCTCGAACATGACCACCTGCGAGCTGGCACCGTTGTCGGTGAGCTTGTAGGGGCCGGTGCCGACGGGGTTCAGATCGTAGGCGGAGGCGTCAGCCTCAACCAGGGCCTTGGGGACGATCTTGACGACGGCGAGGCGCTCGGGCACCAGCGAGAAGGGGTACTTGGTGTTGATGGTCACCGTCGTGTCGTCCTTGGCGACGACCGAGTCGATGAACGGGATGAACGCGGCGTAAAGGGAGGCGTTGGCCTCGTCGAGCACGCGCTCGAAGGAGAACACGACGTCCTCGGGCGTCACCGGGGTGCCGTCGTGGAACACGGCGCCTTCGCGCAGGGCGACCTCCCACGTGGTGTCGTCAACCTGCGTGGGCATCTCGGCGCCCAGTGCGGGGAAGATCTCGCGGGTGGCGGGGTGCAGCTCGGTGAGGCCCTCCATGGTGTGCCAGTTCGCAGCCAGGGTGAGGGCGGCGGTGGTGGTCATGGGGTCATAGCCGTTGGTGCCCAGCTCGTACGAGATGGCGGCGGTGATCTTGCCGTCGGAGGCCTCGCCGCCGGCGGCGGGGGTGGTCGCGTCCGCAGTGGTCCCCGTGCCGGAGGGCGTGGTGGCGCCAATGGCCGGATCCGGCTGTGTCTCGGCCGGGCTGCAGGCAGCCATGGAGCCCGCGAGCGCGGCAGCCGCACCGAAGGAGCCTGCGAGCTTGAACAGGTTACGGCGCGTGGTGGGTGCGCCCATGGGGTTCGTCATGAAAACTCTCCTAGTTATCGGACATCCGATGTCTGACGTGAAACAGTATTGCACGATACTCCCAGATAGACTCGTCGACGCTCAACATCTGTGTCCAAACCGTTAGGAAAGGTAGATGGCGATCAACAGCCACGAACCCCAGCGCCTCCGCCAGACGATCGAGGCGGTGAAGGAACACATCCTGCGCGAGAAGCTCAAGCCAGGCGACCCGATGCCCACCGAGGTGCAACTGATCGAGGCGCTGGGCGTATCGCGCTCCAATTTGCGCGAGGCGATCCGCACGCTCGTCACCCTTGACATCGTGGAGGTGCGGCACGGCACCGGCATGTTCGTGGGCCAGATGTCACTGCGCCCGCTCGTCGAAGGGCTGGCGTTCAAGGGTGTGGTGCTTCCGGGCGAGGATTTCGAGACGCTACGCCAGATCGTTGAGGTACGGATGGGCCTGGATCACTCGCTGGCGCCGGGCATCGTCGAGCGGATGAAGGACCAGGGCTCCCCCGAGTTGGGTGCGCTGTGTGACGAGATGACGCAGAAGAATGACGCCGGGGAGTCGTTTGGAGCGGAGGACCGGCTGTTCCACCTGAACCTGGCCGAGCTGCTGAGCAACGAGTTGTACGCCCAACTGGTGGCTGCATTCTGGGACGCGCACACGCTGATCGCGCCCCGTCTGGGCATCCCCACGCCGCGCGACATGGCCGAGACGGTCCAGGCTCACCGCGCGATGCTCGACGCGGCTGTAGCCGGGGATCTGGAGGGCTACCGCAAGGCCGTGGACCAGCATTACGCGCCGTTGCTGCGCGTGCTGGATTCGTCGAAGAGGGCCGCCCAACCCGTCGGGTGACCCTCTTCGACGCCTTCCAGGGCTGTTAGCCGAGGCGCACCACCGCCGCGCCAGGGCGTTCAGGCGCGAGGGTCAGCGTGCCGTCAGTGAGAGCACCCCAGTCTGGGGTGAGCAGTTCGCCGTCGATCTCGACGGGGACGTCAGCGTCGATGAACGCCAGTGTCGAGCCATCCTCGGCGGTACCGAGCCGCACCCAGACGTCGTCGCCGAGATCCAGCGTGCGGGCCGACGGCGCCACCTGCAGGTACTGACCTGCCGGCCCCATCCACTTCCCCAGCGACGCGACGATCTCAGACTGCCACTCGGGCAGCCGGCCGTCGGCCATGGGGCCCACACCGAACAGGAGGCGGCCACCCCGCGTGACGACGTCGACCAGGTGGCGGATCGCTTCCGGCCCGGCCAGCGCGTGCGAGAGGTCCTCCTCCCGGTTGTAGGCGAAGGAGAGGCCGACGCCGCGGCAGTTCTCCCACATGGTGGCGTCCTCGTTGTCCAGCATGTGCTGGTATTCGCTGGTCACGTAATCGGCGTGCGGCACCTGCCAGCGGTCGTTGACGACGCCGTCGGGGTTGGCCTCGTAGAACTCCTCGAAGACGGTGCCGATGCCGTAGTCCTTGAAGTTCTTGCCGGCGTCGGGCCATTCGATGTCGTTCCACAGCACGTCCGGCTGGTAGCGGCGCACCAGGTCACGCACGTGCTCGGCGGCGTACTCGGCGTACTCCGCGTCGAGGGGCCGCAGCCCGTCCCAGGACCAGGTGTCGGCCTCACCGATGGGCGGGAACGGCCGCTCGTGCCAGTCCAGGCCGCCGGAATAGTAGGTGCCGAACTTGACGCCGTGCTCGCGGGCAGGCATCGGCGTAGGCGCCGACGAGATCCTGCTTCGGGCCGCGCGCCACCGTGTTGCGCTCGGTACCGGGCGCATCCCAGAGGCAGACGCCGTCGTGGTGCTTGGTGGTGAGCACCGGGTAGTCCGCACCGGCTGCGGCGAGTTCGCCGACGAGGGCGGAGGCGTCGAACTTCTCGGCCTTCCACTCGTCGATGAAGTCGTCATAGGGCCGGCCGCCATAGACATCCTGCTGGTGCTGCCACGCCTGGCTCCCCTCCAGCCGGATGGTGTTGTAGTACCACTCCGAGTAGGGGTTGTGGGTGTACCACTCGGTAGCGGATTCGACGGTGCCGAGCTCCGCCGTCGGCTCGGCCCAGGCAGGTACCGAGTACGGCCCCCAGAGGATGAAGAAGCCGAGCTTCGCCTGCCGGAACCACTCCGGCACCTCACGTGCATTGAGCGCCTCCCAGCGCTGTTGGTCAACGGCCACCGAAACCTCCGATATTCATGCCCCGAGACAGCTGGCGCTGCATCAGGATGACGATGATCAGGCTGAACGCCACGGCCACGGAACAGGCCGCCATCAGCGGGCCCCAATCCGTGCCGCGCTCGCCTGAGAACATGGACAGACCCAGCTGCAGCGGCGCCTTCGCCGGGTCGGTGATGATGATCAGCGGCCACAGGAACGCGTTCCAGTAGTCGATGAACGCGAACGCTGCCACGATGGCGATGGGGCCACGTAGGAGCGGCACGATCACGTGCACCAGCAGCTTGAACTGGTTGGCGCCGTCGATGCGGGCGGCCTCTTCGTAATCCGGCGGCAGCTACAGCAGGAACTGGCGCAGCAGGAACGTGCCGAACGCGCCGAACGCGAAGGGCAGGATCACCATCGAGTACGTGTTGACCGCGTTCAGCTCGTTGGCGCCGATGAACAGCGGGATGACCAGCACCTCGATGGGCAGCATCAGCGTGGCGATGAACACGGCGCACACCGGCCACCAACGTGTGCTGGCGGAGGCGACGCGCGACGTCGACCACCCCCTCATCGTGGTGACGTTCTGGCCGCACCCCGAGGACAGCTCAGCGGCGTTGGCCGCGGCCACATCGGTGGCGCCGGTCTTGATGACGGCGTCGAGGATCTGATCGGCCAGCTCGATCGCAGCTTCTGACGGCCGGGGAACTCGAGGCGGGCGAAGGCGTAGGCGCTGAGCACCGAGACCGTCACCGCGATGAGTGCACCCATGCCGGCGATGAAGAACGTGTTGAGCAGGATCCGGGCGAACGGGATGGCGGTGAAGACGTCGGCGTAGTTGCTCCAGCGCACCTCGGAGCCCACCAGATCCGCGCCGCCCAGCAGCACTTCCTGGCTGGGCTTGAGCGAGTTGATGAACATCCACAGGAACGGGATGAAGAACACGAACCCGAACAGGGCGAGCAGGATCTTGCTGATGATCTTACCGGGCCGCACGCGCTTGGCGCTGGCCTTGGCCTGGGGATCCACATAGTTGGAATCCAGTGTGGTTGCGGTGTCAGGCATCGTAGCTCACCCACTTCTTCTGGCCGATGAATTGCAGGGCGGTGAAGATCATGATGATCACGAACAGGACCCACGCCATCGACGACGCGAACCCCAGCCGGTCATAGGAGAAACCGGCCCGGTAGAGGTACAGCACGATGGTGTTGGTAGAGTCGCCCGGACCTCCCCTGGTCAGCATGTACGGCTGCGTGAACACCTTGAAGCCGCCGATGACCGTCATGATAGACGCAAAGAACAGCGACGGCGACAGCATGGGGACCGTGACCCGCCAGAAGCGGCTCCACGCGGTGGTGCCTTCGATCTTGGCGGCCTCCATCACCGACGGGTTGATGTTGTTGAGGCCGGCGGCGAGCACGACGATGTTGTAGCCGATGCCCTGCCACAGCGACATCATGATCAGCGAGATGAGCGCCCAGCTGCCGTCGCCCAGCCAGGACGGGCCCTGGATGCCGACGCCTGCGAGCAGGGTGTTGACCAGGCCGTTGTCCTGCAGCATGAGCCGCCAGATGAGGGCGTTGGCCACCATCGGGGTCACGACGGGGATGAAGAACAGGATGCGGAAGAAGCCGCCCCACTCTGGCAGCGAGTGCAACCACACCGCGATGGCGGTGCAGATGATCAGGTTCGCGACGGTGTAGCCGATCGCGAAGATCGCCGTGTTGCGCAGCACCGTGAAGAACACGGGATCCGCGCCTGAAAGCAACTGGACATAGTTCTGGACGCCGACGAACTCGCGCTCGCCGTACAGAGGCCAGTTGTAGAGGCTGATCACCAGCGAGGCGATCAGCGGCACGACGATGAAGATGAAGAAGCCCGCCATCCCGGGGGTGAGGTGGAGCAGGGCCAACAGGCGCTGGTTGTAGCCAGGCTTGCCGGTCCTCTGCACCTTCACCTTCGGGCGGGCCTCAAGCCTGGAGGCCGTGGTGGACATGATCAGCCGACGCTCTGCTCGATCTGGGACATGATCTCTTCAGCGGTCTTGCTGCCGCGGAAGCCGTCCGAGGAGTACTGCGAGAACTGGGTGACAACCTGGTTCCACTGGGGCGTGGTGACCAGCGCCTGGCCGGATTCGAGGAGTGCCTCGACAACCTCGACATCTGCTGCGGGCTTGCCCTCGGACCAGCCCTCGAGCGCGGAGGCGATCGACGGCACGGTGCCGCGGTGCTGGCCGACGTAGGCCACCACCTCAGGCGTGGTCATCTTCATGATGTTCTCGAAGGCGGCGGCCTTGTCCGGGAATCGGCAACGCCGAAGCCCGAGCCTTGGATCATGCCGTTGGGCGAGCCGTCGTCGGAGGGCGGCGAGGCGATGCCCACCTCGGAATCAGAGCCCTCCTGGTAGGTGGAGTAGAACCAGGGGCCGTCGATGTGCATCGCGATGTTGCCGGCCATGAAGCCCTGGCGACCGACCTCATCGGTGTCGCCCGGGTTCGGGGCCGTGGCCACCTGCTCCTTGGCCACCAGGTCCATCGTCCACTGGAAGTCCTCGACGAGCGCCGGATCGGTGAGCGTGAGCTCGCCGTCCTGGCTGGGGGTGATGCCGTTGGCGAAGCTGAGCGGCAGGAACGGGTAGCTGATGTCGGCCGAGATGCCGAAGCCCATCTTCCCGTCCTTGGTCAGCGCCTTGGCGTCGGAGAGGAACTGCTCGCGGGAGTAGCCGGCGCCGGGCGGCGTGAGGCCGCCCTCTTCGAACATGGCCTTGTTGAAGAACAGGAGCATGGGCTCCGCGTCGTAGGGGATGGCGCGGACGCTGCCGTCGACGGTGAGGCCCTGCATCATGGCCTCGTTGTACTGGCCGAGATCGAGGCCGGCGTCAGCCGCCAACTCGTCGAGCGGAGCCAGCAGGCTGCCGAGTTCCTGGGCGCGCGCGGCCTGCGTCGTGATGATGCAGGGGGCGTCCGAGGCGGACATGCGGGTCTTGACCAGAGTCCAGTACTCCTGGAACGAGGGGCCGTCCAGGGTGAGGTTGAACTCGGGCTCGGTCTCCTGCACACCGGCGATGAACGTCTCCCACTGCTCACGGTCAGACTGGTTCGACACCCAGGTGTACATCTGGTTGGGGCGGTCTCCCGCGTCCCCTCCGTTGCCGGAGTCTCCGCCGCAGGCGGCGAGACCCAGGGCCAGCGTTGCGCTGGCCGCGATGGCGGTGGCTCGACGAATGTTCATGGTGGTACGCCCTTCTCCTGTGAATGCGTTGGCAGAGACCCGGGTCAGGAATCGGCGGCGACCCCTGTGCCTCTGAACACACAATGCACGCGTCGAAAAATCCTTCGTCAAGACATTTGTCCGGAAAACGTGATCATTCTGCTAGCGCTAACACCTCATTGGGCAGGTGTTTAGCGTAGTCAGGCCGTGAAACACCGTGTCGCCATGTGCAAACAAACTTTTTCCAAGTCATCTCCCAGCGTGGCCAAAGTTCAGGTCTCCCAGCCGCGTCCTCTAGGGTTCGCAGCATGATCGAACTGACCGCGCTGGGATGGGCCGCCCTCACCGCCGCCGCCCTGCTGATCGGGGTGGCGAAGACGGCCCTGCCTGGCGCGGCCACCATTTCGGTGGCGGTCTTCGCCGCGGTTCTGCCGGCGCGCGAATCAACGGCTGCGTTGCTGATCCTGCTGATCGTCGGAGACCTGGTGGCCGTCTGGATCTACCGGCGCCAGGTGGACGTCCCTGCCCTGCTGAGGCTCATTCCCAGCGTTGTGGTGGGCCTCATCCTGGGCGCACTCTTCCTGGCCTACAGCGACGATGTGGTGATGCGCCGCTCCATTGGCGTCATCCTGCTGACGCTTACCGCCCTGACGCTCTACCTCATGAAGAAGGGCACACTGAGCAGTGACAACGCCCTGGCCAATCCCAGGATCCGCGGCGGCTACGGCGTGCTGGGCGGCTTCACGAGCATGGCGGCCAACGCGGGCGGCCCGGTGATGACCCTCTACTTCGTGGCCGCCCGCTTCGACATGATGCGCTTCATCGCCACGCAGGCGTGGTTCTTCTTCGTGATCAACGTGGTGAAGGTGCCGTTCTCCATCGGGCTGGGGCTGCTGAAGCCCGAGGTGCTGCCCGCGTTGGCGATCCTGACCCCCGTGGTGCTCATCGGCGCGTTCGCAGGCCGACGGTGGGTCAGGCGCTTCGATCAGCGCACGTTCACCCGCGTGGTGATCGTGCTGACGGTGATCTCGTCGTTGTACCTGCTGCGCTGAATCACCCCTGACGCCCAAGACCGAAGAATATTGATGCATAAACGGGGGTCAGATGTGGACGCTCCACACCTGACCCCCGAATCTGCATCGCTATTTTTGCGAACTCACTCTTCGCGCTTGAAGGACAGGTTCGCCTCGTACGTCCACTCGGACGGCCAGCGGCTGGTGATGGCCTTGAGGCGCGTGTAGAACGACACGCCCTCGGGGCCGTGGATGTGGTGATCACCCAGCAGGGAGTCCTTCCACCCACCGAACGAGTAGTAGGCCACAGGCGTGGGGATGGGTACGTTGATGCCCACCATGCCGGCCTGCACGTCCAACTGGAAGCGGCGGGCGACGCCGCCGTCGTTGGTGAAGATGGCCGCGCCGTTGCCGAACGGGGAGTTGTTGACGATCTCGATCGCCTCCGCGTATGTCTCGGCGTTGACGATGGTCAGCACCGGGCCGAAGATCTCCTCTCGGTAGGCCGGCGCGTCGAGGGGCACGTTCTTCAGCACCGTGGGGCCAACCCAGAAGCCATCCTCGTAGCCATCGACGGTCAGGTCGCGGCCGTCGAGCACCACATCTGCGCCACGCTCCTCGGCGTCGGTGATGAGGCCCTTGATACGTTCCTGCGCCTTGCGGGTGATGACGGGACCCATCTGGACGCCGTCGTCGAGGCCGTAGCCCACCTTGATCTTGGCTCCGTTTGCCTTGACCAGTTCGGCCAGCTTGTCGCCGACACCGCCCACGGCGACGACGACGGGCAGCGCCATGCAGCGCTCACCGGCGGCGCCGAAGGCTGCCGCCGCGATGTGCTGGGCTGCGAACTCGAGATCAGCATCCGGCATGCAGATGGCGTGGTTGTTGGCACCGCCGAGGGCCTGGACGCGCTTGCCGGCCTCGGTGGCCTTCTGCTGGATGATGCGGGCGACGGGGGTGGACCCGACGAAGGAGATGGCGTCGATGCCGGGGTGCTCCAGCAGCGCCGTGACGGTCTCGACGTCGCCGGCCACAACGTTGAACACACCGTCAGGCAGGCCTGCCTCCTTGTACAGCTTCGCGATCAGCAACGACGCGGTGGGCGTCGGCGTCGCGGGCTTGAGGATGAAGGCATTGCCGGTGGCGATGGCAATGGGGTGCATCCACATGGGCACCATCACCGGGAAGTTGAAGGGGCACACGCCGGCGACGACACCGACGGGCTGGCGGATGGAGTGGATGTCAACGCCGGAGGAGATGTCGTAGGAGAACTGACCCTTCACAGCCGCGTTGATGCCGCAGGCAAAGTCGAGAGTCTCACGGCCGCGCTGGATCTCACCGATCGCGTCGTTGTAGTCCTTGCCGTGCTCGTTGACGATGGCCTTGGCCAGCTCGTCCTGGTTGGCCAGCACGAGTTCGCGCATCTTGAACATGATGGCGGTGCGCTTGGCCAGCGACTGCTGCGACCACTCGCGCTGCGCCGCACGGGCAACCTCGACGGCGTGGTCGACATCCTCGCGGCTGGCGGCGAGCACTTCGCCGGCCACCTTGCCGCTGGCGGGGTTCTCGACGGGGATCCGCTCCAGGGGCGAGCCTTCGTACGGCGCCCCCCCGATCCAGTGGGTGATGGTCTCAGTCATAACTCAACCTTCCAGTCGTGGCCACGTCGCCTATTTGTCTGTACAATAACATCAGGTGGCGCGTTCCACAACCGTCTGCCGCGAAGAAATCTGTGTGCACAAAGGAGAGCGATATGGACGCGCAGTACACGATCGGCCTCATCGGGGTGGGGCGCATCGGCATCATGCACGCGGGGATCCTCGCTGCGAACCCGTTGGTCTCCCGCCTGGTGCTGGCAGATGTCTCCGAGTCCCGCGCGACATCGGTCGCGGCCGAACTCGGATGTGACAGCGCGCCCGTGGAGCGGGCCCTCGACCCCGCCAACCCCCTCGGCCTCGACGGCCTGGTGATCGCCACCGGCACCTCCACCCACGCCGATCTACTGGTCAAGACCGCAGAGATTGGCCTGCCCACCTATTGCGAGAAGCCGTTGGCACTGGACCTGGAGGAGGCCCGCCGGGCCCTTGAGGCGCTGGAGGCTTCAGGGCTCCCCCATCACATCGGCTTCCAGCGGCGCTTCGACGATGGCTACAACCGGGCCAGGCTGCTGCTCCGCGACGGGACGCTGGGCGAGCTGCGTCGGTTCCACGCGCTCACGTGCGACCACGTCCCGCCGGCAGATGAGTTCCTCCCCGGCTCCGGCGGCATCTTCCTGGATTGCAACGTGCATGACTTCGACATCCTCCGCTGGCTGACCGGCCGGGAGGTCGTGGAGGTCTACGCCACGGGCTCCGCCCGGGGCTCAGCCGCCTTCGCAGACAACAACGACTTCTCGGATGCCGTCACCATCCTCACGCTCGACGACGGCACCGTCGGCAGCCTCCACGCCTCGCGCTACAACGGGCAGGGGCACGAGGTCCGCCTCGACCTGATGGGAACGGCGGGGTCAGCCAACGTCGGCCTCGACAACAAGGCGCCCCTCCGCTCGGTGGAAGAGGGCGTCAGCTTCCCACCGGAAGATCCCTGGCACGATTTCATCGAGCGCTTCAAGCCCTGCTACGAGCGGGAACTGGACCATTTCCTCCGCAACCCCATGCAGGGGCTACCCAGCGCCTGCACTGCGTCAGACGCTCTCGAGGCACTCCGGATCGCGCTGGCCTGCAACCTGTCAAGAGACGAGCATCGCCCGGTCCGCGTCGCCGAGATCGGGTGACGCGGAACCTAAATTTCTGCGGGCTTCCAACTGGGCGGGCCCTCGAGAAGGACTGAACGCAGCAGGTTCACGCTCTGGCGCACACCCTCCAGCGCGTCCTGCGTGACGTCCTCATGCTCAATGCTCAGCGCACCGTCGTATCCGGCGTTGCGCAGATCGGCCAGGAACTGTCCCCAGAACTGTTGGCCGCCCGGGTGCCCGAGCCCGAGGGTGACGTAGTTCCAGGCCCGGTCTCGTGCTCTCCCGGGCGGCTGGGTGTCGAGCATCCCGTGCACAGTGGCCACATCGGGCTGGATCCTGACATCCTTGATGTGCACGTGATGGATGGCGCCGTCGAGTGCCCGAGCCATGCTGCGCGGATCCACGCCCATCCACATCGGGTGCGAGGGATCGAAGTTGGCACCCACCGTGTCACCCACCTCATCCCGCAGCCGCAAGAGGGTTGCAGCGTTGTAGACCAGTTGCTTACCGTGCATCTCGACGGCGAACCGGACGCCCCTCTCCTTCCCGAAAGCGGCGAGATCACGCCAATACGGGATGGCGACCTCGTTCCACTGGTACTCCAGGATGACCTGCGTCTCGGGCGGCCAGGAGGTGGTGACCCAGTTGGGCGTCGAGTCGCCTGGGGCGCCAGCTGGCAGACCCGACATCATCACTACCGTGGGCACCTCCAGGAGCGCTGCCAACTCGACGGTGTCGCGTACCACGGCATCCACCTTCGGGCCGATCACGGGATGCAGTTGGTTGCCGTTCGCGTTGAGCGCCACCACCCGCATGCCGCGCTCTCGGAGGGCCGCTGTGAAAGCGTCGCGTGCCCCGACGTCACCCAGCAGGGCGCGCACATCGAGGTGCGGCGCTTCCGACCAGCCTCCGGTGGCGAATTCCAGGTCTCGGATCCCCATGTCCGAGGCCGCGTCCAGCATGGCCTCGAAGGGCATCGCACCCAGGGAGTCTGTCAGCAGCGCAATGCGCATGGCTCACGGCACCTCTCACTCGGAAACTGGGACCCAGCCGCCGTCGTTCATGGACCGCACCAGGGCGTCCGAGACACGGGTGGTGTGCATGGCCTCCTCGACAGTGGCGGCCTCCGCCGGCACCTCCCCCGCTAGCGAGGCCTCCACCCAGGCCTTGAGTTCACGGCGGTAGGCCGCCTCAAAGCGGGGGCGCCAGTCGGCGGCATATTCGGCGGTGCGGCCAAGATCGGCACTGACGATCAGCGGGGCTTCGTCGTTGAGCGACGGCGGGTGCGGCAGTTCGACGGAGGCGCGCTCACAGACCAGCTCGCAGCGCACGTCGTAGCCGTACTGCGCCTGCATCTGCAGGGAGACGGTGTGCAGCACCTCGTCGGCGGTGCGTAGGAGAATCAACTGGGGATCGATCCGCTGCTGCAGCAGGCTGGTGGTGCGGCCTGCTGCCCACTGCACCTCGACGATGGGCGAACGCGTAAGCCACGCCACGATGTCGAGTTCGTGGACGGCGGAATTGGTGATGGTGACAGCCGAATCAACGTCCTGAGTGGAGACATTGCGGTGAACCGAGTGACTCATCAGCAGTTTGCCGTCACGCCCCTCATCGAGGCGACGGCGCATGGCAACGTAGCCCGGATCGAAGCGCCGCATGAAACCGACGCTCACCAGCGGCCGCTCCAGTGCAGCGTGCGCCTCGGCGACGGGGGTGGCTTCCGCCACCGTCGGCGCAAGGGGCTTCTCGCACAGTGTGGGGAGGCCAGCCTCGATGGCGGCCAGCGTGGTGGCGGCGTGGAGCGGATCAGGCGAAGCGATGATCACGGCATCGACCAGGCCCGATGCGATGAGCTCCTCCCCTGTGGAGAAGACGCCCTCGGCGCCATACTGATCGGCGACTGCCCTCGCGCCGTCCACACTGATGTCGGCAATGGCGGCAACCTTGGCCCCCGCTACCTGGGTGGCCAGCAGCCGGGCATGATCTCGGCCCATGATTCCGGCCCCGATGATTCCTACTCGAAGCATTTGTGTTCCTCGGCTCTTTCTCACACGGTCGCCAGGCGGCGACGCTTCTCTTCGGATGCGGTACGGCGGACGTCGATGAACACCGCGATGATGATGACAGCGCCGATGACCATGAACTGGACGTCAGACTGCGCATTCATGATGGTCAGGCCGTTACGGATGACGGCGATGATGAGGCAGCCGATCAGGGTGCCCCAGACGGTCCCCTTGCCGCCGGTGAAGGATGCTCCACCGATGATGCAGGCTGCGATGGCGTCGGTTTCGTAGTTGCCGCTCATCGCGGCCGAGGGGTTGGCGACACCGGATCGTCCGACGATGACGATACCGGCGAGCGCGCACACGAAGCCGGACAGGCCGTAGACGAACGTGAGCACACGATCGGTGTTGATGCCGGAGAGACGGGTGGCCTCCGGGTTGCCGCCGACGGCATAGATCGAGCGGCCCAGCGCCGTGCGGGTCAGCAGGATGTGCAGCAGGACAAAAGTGATGATCAGGGCGATGAACGATCCGGGGATGCCGTTGAAGCCGCCGCCACGCAGGAAGTCCGCTGAGCCCAGCCACGTCACTGTTTCGGGGAAGCCGGAGATGGTGCGGGTGTTGACGACGAAGAGCGCGGCACCCGCTAAGACGAACTTCATACCCAACGTCGAGACGAAGGGGTGTGGCAGTTTCAGCTTCGTCAGCAGCAGCCCGTTGGCGATGCCCACCAGGGTGCCGGTGATCAGGGCGGCGACCAGCAGGACGATGGGGCTCGTGATCCCGAAGGTCGTCATCAGCATGGCCATGATGCAGGCGCTGAGGATGGCGTTGGCGCCGACGGAGAGGTCGATGCCGGCGGTGATCAAGACCACCAGCATGCCTGCGGAGAGGAACCCGTTGACAGCTGTCTGGCGCAGGATGTTCATGCCGTTGTTGACGGTGCGGAACTCGGGGCTGATCGACGCCATGACCAGCACAAGGAGTGCCAGGGCGAGCAAGGGCGCCAGTGCCCTCAGAATCCCGGCGATGCGTGCGTTGGTGGTCTTCATGCTTGTTTCCGTTCTCCCCATGCGGCTTTCATAATGTCGTCCTCATTGAAGTCCGGCTCCCCGCGCCGCACTTCGGCCATCACCTCACCGTCACGCATGACGATGACCCGGTCGCTCATCCCGAGGACCTCAGGCAGTTCGGAGCTGACCATGATGATGCACTTGCCTTCGCTGGCAAGCCTGTTGATGATGTTGTAGACCTCCACCTTGGCGCCCACGTCGATGCCTCGCGTCGGCTCGTCGAAGAGGTAGATTTCCGCTTCGGAATTGACCCACTTACCGATGACAACCTTCTGCTGGTTGCCTCCGCTGAGCTTCGAGACCTGATTCTCCGCGTCGGGCGTCTTGATGCGCATTGACGCGATGGACGCGTCGCACACCTCTTTGACCTTCGCACGATCCAGCAGCGGCCCCTTCTCCACCTTGTCGAGCGAGGAGAGAATCAGGTTGGTGGCAATGGACTGATTCAGCACCAGCCCCTGGCCCTTGCGATCCTCCGTCAGGAAGGCGATGCCCCGGCGTACCGCATCCTGCGGCGACTTGATCGTGACCTTCTCACCATTGACGTAGACCTCGCCCTTGTCGATCGGAAGGTCACCGAAGATGGCCCTCATAGTTTCCGTGCGTCCGGCACCGACCAGCCCTGAGAAGCCGAGAACTTCGCCGTAGCGGGCCTGGAAGCTCACATTCTTGATGGTGCCCACAGACGTCACGTCGCGGAACTCCACCGCCACCTCGCCGGGTTGCGTCTCGAACTTGGGGAACTGATTATCGACGCTGCGGCCGACCATGGCCCGGATGAGCTTGTCGTTGTCCAGATCGCCAATGTTCTCGGTGAGGATGTGTTCGCCGTCGCGCATGACCGTGACGCGGTCACACAGGATGAACAGTTCCTCGAGCTTGTGCGAGACGAAGAGGATCGCCACGCCCTGCTCCTTGAGCCCACGCACAACCTGGATGAGCTGCTCCACTTCGCTTTCACCCAGGCTGGAGGTGGGTTCATCCATGATGATGACTTTGGCTCCGGTCAACAGTGCCTTGGCAATCTCCACCATCTGCAGCACGCCCATGCCGTAGATTCCAGCCGGCTTCTCGACGTCCACGACGACACCCAACGAGCTCAACAGCTCCCGGGCCTTGGTGTGCATGCCTGAGTAGTCGAGGAGCCCGCCACCCTTCTTCAGGAACTGGTTCAGGAAGATGTTATCGGTCAGCGACAGCTGGGGCACGATGTTGAGTTCCTGGTAGACACAGGCGATGCCTGCGTCCTGCGCCTGCTTGGGCATGGTGAAGCGATGCTGCTTGCCCTCAACGAGGATCTGGCCCTCTTCGGGCACATAAACCCCCGTCAGCACCTTGATCAGCGTGGACTTTCCGGCACCGTTCTCCCCGATCAGGCCGTGGATCTCGCCCGGCTCGATCTGGAGTCCCATGTCCCTCAGTGCAACCACACCGGGGAATCTCTTGGTCACGTTGCGTAGTTCGACAACTGCGCTCATGTAGTCACGTCCTTGTGTCATCCCTCAGGTAGGGCGCCCCGTAGAGCGCCCTACCCGGAGTCGTCAGTGGATTACTCAGGCGCCGGCCAGTTGTTCCTCAAGCTTGGCCAGGTACTCCTCCGCGTTGTCCTTCGTAATGACGGTGGAACCGGTGTCGATGAAGTCCTCGACGTCCTCACCCTTGACGGCCTTCACCGCAGCCTCGACAGCCTGGTAGCCCATGCCGAACGGGTCTTGGGCGACGGTGGCGGTGACCGTGCCGTCGATGACATTCTGCACGCCGGCCTGGATGCCGTCGAAGCCGATGATGGTCAATTCCTTACCGGCAGCCTGAGCAGCGCGGGCAGCGCCAGCTGCCATGTCGTCGTTGTTCGCCACGACCACCGAGATGTCAGGGTTGCTCGTCAGGACATTCTCCATGATGGAGGCTGCCTTGTCACCGAGGCCCTCACCGTACTGCTGGACGACGACTTCGACGCCGCCCTCTTCGAGCCCGGCCCTGAAGCCGGCTTCCCGGTCGTCTGACGTGGTGTTGCCCTGGACGCCACCGATCCAGGCTGCCTGCGCACCTTCGCCTGCAACTTCGGCCGCGTACTCGCCGCCGGTCTTGGCGGCGGCTTCGTTGCCGGTGCCCACGTAGCTGACCTTCGCGTCGTACGGAGCGTCGGTATCCACGAAGAGAATGGGCTTCTCGGTGCTCCCCAGCATGGACACGACCGAATCCGGCTGCAGCGGTGCGATGACCATCGCCTGGATGGTCCCGTCAGCCAGCATGGTCTCGAGCATGCTGTTTTGCTCATCGTAGGCCGTTTCGGAGGCGGGTCCCTGCAGAGCGACGGTGACGCCAAGCTCCCTCTCCGCCGCCTTCACACCCGAGGCGACGTACTGCCAGTACTCACTGGACAAGGTCTTGAGGATGACGCCGACCTTGATGTCGCCGCCGGTCGCGTCTCCGTCTGCTGTAGTGCCGCCCGAGCCGGGCTCAGCAGCGCCCATGCTGCACGCAGAGAGCGCCAGCGATGCGGTCACGAATGCGGCAAGGAGAGTCTTCTTCATCGATTCCTCCACGAGGTCGTGGGCCTGTCGCCTATGACACCTGGCCCGATTCCGTCAGCCTAGAGACGGCCACGACGCTTGTCAATACAATAGTTACCTTTGTGTGATGAAACAGGCGGAGGGCCTCCTCCGGGAAGCCCTCCACCTGCTCATTTGTCAGCTGCTAAAGCCCTACGACAAGGCGGAAAGCGCGTCGAGCGAGGCCTTCGCATTGGCGACCGGGCCGCCGTCGGCGGGGGGCTCCTCATCGAGCATGACGTCCTGCTCCAGCACGTAGTAGCCGTCGAAACCGGCATCTTTCAGGAGGCCGACGATCGCAGCGAAGTCGATGTCACCCTGGCCGACGGGCACGAACATGCCCGCCTTGATGCCTTCGCTCCAGCTGATCTCGCCCGGCAGCAGCTTGTCGGTGAGCTCCCTGCGGATGTCCTTGGCGTGCACGATGTCCACGCGGTCCGCGTAGGTGCGCACCAGCTCGACGACGTCCGCACCGCCGGCGCTGATGTGACCGGTGTCCAGGCACAGACCGACGCTGGAGTTGTCCAGCACCCGCTCCACCTCGTCGACGCTCTGGACCATCGTGCCCCAGTGCGGATGGATACAGGCGGTCACGCCACGCTCAGCGCACACCTCGGTGATCCGCGACAGGTTGCTGAACAGCGTCTGCCATCCCTCCTCATCCAGGACGGGGCGGTTGTCGTAGCCGTCCTGGCCGGAATCAGCGGCGAGGATCAGGAACTCGCCGCCCGCAGCCTCGAAGGCGTCGAGTTCCTTGTTGACCTGCGGGATGGGATCGAACGACGGGTCGTGCATCACGGATAGGAAGAACGAGCCGACGGGCTTGAGATCGAAGTCGCGCACCGCGGCGGCGCGCTCCTCCGCGTCGATCGGCAGCCAGCCCTGCGGGCCGAACTCCGTGGCGGTCAGGCCGATGTTCTTCATCTCGGTGAGCACCCGCTCGGGGCTCATCTGGTATCCCCATCCGGGGACTTCACATACGCCCCAGCTGATGGGGGCTCCGGCGATCTTCATGCGTTCTCCTTCGTTGATTGAGCCTGCGAGCTCTGCGAGCAGTGTCGAAATCTCCGAGCCCCCCCCCAGCGTGCCGGAGGCCGCGAGCGGTTTCGACGCGGTCGCGCTGCTCGCAGGCTCACAGGCGACCGGCTCAACCAGCGCTGTCACAGATAGTGGCGTTGGGCCTTCTTCATACCGACGTACCATTCGCGGGCCTCGCGGGTGGAGGCGATCCGCGACACCTCGGAGACCGGCACGTCCCACCAGCTGGTGCTGGGCGGGTTGGGCCCGATCAAGGCGGTCTCGATGTGGATCATCACGGCACGGTCCATGGCCTCAGCCTCGCGGTAGGCGGCGCGGAACTCCTCCATGGTGCTGACGCGCAGCACCGTGAGGCCCCAGCTCTCGGCGTTGGTGGCGATGTCGACGGGGAGCAGCTCGCCGTCGGCGTTGTGCGGCACGTCGCCCTGGCGGTACCGGGTGCCGAACCGCTGCGAGCCGTGCGACTCGGACAGCGATCCGATCGACGCGAAGCCGTGGTTCTGCAGCAGCACGATGATGACCTTGAGCCGCTCCTGGACGATGGTGGCCAGCTCCATCGGCAGCATCTGGTAGGTGCCGTCGCCGACGATGGCCACCACTTCGCTGTCCGGCGCAGCCAGCTTGACGCCCATCGCCGCGGGGATCTCGTAGCCCATGCAACTGAACGCATACTCCAGGTGGTACTGCTGCGGGGTCTTCGCCCGCCACAGCGCCTGCAGGTCGCCCGGCATGGAGCCAGCGGCGTTGATCACCACGTCCTCGTCGCCCATCATCTCGTTGAGGGCGCCGAAGACCTCCAGCTGCGAGGGCTTGGGCTGCAGGTCCATGTGGTTGTACTCGTCGGTGGTGCGCTCCCACTCCTCGCGCAGCTCGGCGATCTCAGCGGAGTAGGTGTCCGCCACCCGGTAGCCCTCCAGCTCGGCACCGAGCGCGATCAGCGCCTCGCGGGCGTCGGCAACCACCATCTCGGCCGCGTGCTTGGCGGCATCGAACGCGCCCACGTTGATGTTGACGAACGACACGTCCGGGTTGCGGAACGCGGTGTGCGAGGCGGTGGTGAAATCCGAGTACCGGGTGCCGATGCCGATCACCAGATCAGCCTTGGCGGCCAGCTCGTTGGCAGGCTTCGCCCCCGTCGACCCCACACCGCCGACGGCGCACTCATGGTCTGCGTTGATCGCGCCCTTGCCGGCCTGCGTGTCCGACACCGGGATGCCGGTGGCCGACGCGAACGCCCGCAGCTCCTCGCTGGCGAACGAGTAGATGGTGCCGCCGCCCGAGACGATGAGGGGGCACTTCGCCCCGCGGATCATCTCCGCGGCCCGCTCGATCGCGATCCGCTCGGGCGCGGGCCGGCGGATCCGCCAGACACGCTTGGCGAAGAACTCCTCGGGGAAGTCGTAGGCCTCGGCCTGCACGTCCTGCGGAAGGGCGACGGTGACCGCGCCGGTGTCGGCGGGGTCGGTCAGCACGCGCATGGCCTGCATCAGCGACGGGATGAGCTGCTCGGGCCGCTCGATGCGGTCGAAGAACCGCGACACCGGACGGAACGCGTCCGTGGCGGCAGTCAGCGGGGAGACCGGGTCCTCCACCTGCTGCAGCACCGGATCCGGGGACCGGGTGGCGAACTGGTCCGAGGGGAACAGCAGCACCGGCAGGCGGTTGGTGGTGGCGACGGCGGCGCCGGTGACCATGTTCAGCGCGCCCGGACCGATGGACGAGGTGCACATCCACGTCTGCAGCCGGTTGCTCTGCTTGGCGAACGCGGCGGCCGCGTTGACCATGCCCTGCTCGTTGCGGGGCATGATGTAGGGCATCTGCCCGCCGTCGGGCTCCGGGTCGAGGTCGTTCTGCAGCAGCGCCTGGCCGATGCCGGCCACATTGCCGTGGCCGAAGATGCCGAACGCCCCCGCGATGAGTCGGCGCTCTTCGCCGTCGTGCTCGGAGAACTGGTTGACGAGGAAACGGATGACGGCCTGGCCGACGGTGAGGCGTACGGTGCTCATGCTCACTCCTGGGTGTTAAGGGGGGTCATGGGGAGGTCTCGCGGATCCACGTGTAGTGCGGATCATCGGTCATGAGCCACGTCGAATCCTCGGCGGGGCCGGCCATGACGTTGAGGTAGTAGAGGTCGTAGCCGGGGGCGGCCACCGACGGCCCGTGGTAGCCGAACGGCATGATCACCACGTCGCGCGAACCCACCTCGGTGCACACGTCGATGGGTTTGCCGGGCGACGGGTAGATCCGCTGCAGCGCCATGCCGGGGGAACCGTCGCGGCCGGGGCGCACCTCGTAGTAGTAGATCTCCTCGAGCACGCGCTCCACGTCGTTGTGTTCGTCGTGCTTGTGCGGCGGGTAGCTGGACCAGTTGCCGCCGGGCGTCAGCACCTCGCAGGCCAGGAGGTGGGAGGTCTCCAGCTCGTTGCCCAGCGCATAGTTGTTGACCTGCCGCGAGCAGTTGCCGGTGCCACGCAGCGTGGTGATGACCTTCGACGCCGGGCAGTACACCACGGGCAGGTCCTTGGTGGCCTTCGAGCCGGGCAGCGCGAACCGGCCGCCCCGCTCGCTGCGGATGGTGGCGCTCTTGCCGCGCGGCACGTACAGGTAATCCGTGATGGCCGTCCAGATCTCCTCGCGACCCTCGAGGGTGTGGGTCTCGCCGTCGACCTCGACGGTGCAGGAGCCGCTCAACGGCAGCACCAGGATCTCCTCGCCTCCGGTCTCGACGGTCTCCTCACCGCCCGCGTCCAGGCGGAGCACCCGGATGGAGCACCATTCCCACGACGCCCGCTCGGCGTCGACATCGGTCTCGTAGTTGCCGTGGGCCGTCTCGCCCGCGGGGATCACGTACTTGCCGTTGTCGTTCACAGAACCTCCACGATTCGGTCCACCGCGCCGGCGACATCACCGTCGCGGGGGAAGAGCAGGGCCCGCCCGATGACGAGACCCTTCACATTGGGCAGCCGGAGGGATTCCGACCACGAGCGGACTTTGTCGTCCAGATTGGGGGTCACCGGCCCGCCGAGCAACATCACCGGCAGGCTTGAGGCGGCCATCACGCGTTCCATGTCCGGCACGCACGGCAGCTTCAGCCACGTGTGCCGCGACGTGCTGCCGAGAGCTGAGGCCACGGCGATGGAGCGGATGACGGCATCAGGGGTGAGGTCGTTGGCGAGCCGGCCGTCGGCGCGGCGGCTCACGAAGGGCTCCAGCAGCGCGATCTTCCCGGCCGCTGCGAGGGCATCGACGGCGTGCGCGGCCTGCTCGAGCATGGCCGGCGTGGCGGGATCACCCAGGTCGAGCCGCAGCAGCAGCTTGCCGCCGTCGAGCCTGGCGGCTGCGATGCCTTCGGGGGTCCAGGCGGTGATGCGGTCGTCCACTTCGAACGACGCACCGATCAGCCCGGAGCGGTTCATGGAGCCGAGGACGAGTTTGCCCTCGAGCGCGCCGAGGAGCGTGAGGTCCTCCACGATTTCCGGCGTGCCGAGGAAGCCGTCGACGCCGGGGCGGCCCAGCGCGGCGACGCACCGCTCCAGCAGCTCCTCCCTGGAGGCCATGGCGAACGGGTCAGTGCCTGCCTTCAGCGCCCCGCGCCCCGGGTGGTCGGCAGCCACGATGAGCAGTTTCTTGCCCGCTTCCGGCAGGTGCCCGGGGGCACGGGCGGCCATCGTCTCCGCCACGCGGCCGGGATGGCGGAAGCGGATCTCCGAGAGCTCGGCGAGGCGGCTCATCGCCGGGAACTTTCCGTGGCGGCGGCCACTTCCGGGTGGGCAGCCAGCATGTCCTCCACCTGCTCCAGCGTGGGCATCGCGAGCGAGGTCTCCAGCTTCGATGCGACGATCGCACCGGCCGCGGAGGCGAACTGGATCATCCGCGTGAGATCCCAACCGCTGAGCAGCCCGTGACACACTGCCCCGCCGAAGGCGTCGCCAGCGCCCAGGCCGCAGACGACGTCGATGCAGGTGGCGGGCACGAACGTGCGCTCGGTGCGTGATTTGCCCAGGGTGCCGACGGGCCCCTGCTTCACGATGGCGATGTCCACACCGCGGTCCAACAGGGCGTCGGCGGCGCGCTCGGGGTCGCTCTCCCCCACCGCGATGCGGCACTCTTCGAGATTGCCGATGGCGACGTCGGCGTGCTCCAGCATGGCCCCGATGTGCGCCGAGGCGGTCAACTCGTCGTCCCAGAAACGCTCGCGGTAATCGAGGTCGAACACGATGGTGCTCTCCCCCTTCGCGCGGGCCAGGTGCCGATGGGTCTCACGGGACGGCTCGACGGACAGGCCGCTGGCGGTGAGCCAGATCAGGTCGAAGCGGTCCAGCTCGGCCGGGAGGTCGTCGGGGCTGAGCTGCAGATCCGGCGTGCTGGGCTCCCGGTAGAAGTACAGCGGGAAGTTGTCCGGCGGGAACACCTCGCAGAATGTGACCGGGGTGTTGAAGGCGGGATTGACCACCACGTGCGAGGCGTCGACGCCGCAGCGCTCCAACTCCTGCACCACGAACCGGCCGAACGGATCGTCGCCCACGCCCGTCAGGGACATGACGCCGGGGCGGTAGCGGGCGCACGCCACTGCCACGTTGGTGGCCGAGCCGCCCAGGAACTTGGAGAAGGTCTGCACGTCTTCCAAATGGACGCCCACCTGTTGGGGGTACACGTCGACACTGCACCGGCCCGCCACCAGCACGCGGGGAACGCTCGCGTCATCCACAGCGATGACCTCCTTCGTCGTGGCTTCAGTCTGCCTCACGAACCGGAGCGGGTCAACTCTTTGTTCACACATATATAGCAGCCCCTGAGGGAGTATGATCGCCTACCAACCACGGCCATGACCCCGGCGCAGCTGTCAAAGGTGGCCCTGTCCAGGAGTATGCATGAACGAGACCTACATACCGCAGATCGAGATCGATCGCGACTCTCCCATGCCGCTCTACGAGCAGATCGCCAGACCCATCGAAAAGGCCATCCTCTCCGGCGAGCTGCCTGCCGGTTCGATGATCGAGGACGAGGTCTCCATGGCCCACCGGCTCGATGTGGCGCGCCCCACCGCCCGCCGCGCGCTGCAGGAACTCGTGGGCAAGGGCCTGTTGACGCGTCGTCGGGGCGTGGGCACCAGGGTCGCCCCGCCCCACGTGCACCGCCCCATGAAGCTCTCCTCCCTCAATGACGATCTGGCCGACGCCGGCTTCCAGCCCTCCACGAAGGTACTCGCCTACGAGGTCCGCGAGGCCACGGACCAGGAGGCCGGGGATCTCGGCCTGGCCGCAGGCGACGGCGTGCTCAGCGTCAGCCGGCTGCGCTACGCCGACGACCACCCGCTCGCCGTGCTCACCAATGTGATCCCGCTGGACATCGCTCCAAGTTGGCAGGAACTGGGCGAGCACGGCCTGTACCAGTGCCTGACGCAGCGGGGCGTGCAGATCACCTCCGCCAAGCAGCGGATCGGGGCGCGCGGCGCCACCGTTGAGGAGGCCGAGACGCTCGGCGAGGACCCGGGAGCGCCCCTGCTGACGATGCACCGCGTGGGCCACACCGAAGACGGCCGCGCCGTCGAACTCGGCAGCCACGTCTACCGCCCCACCCTCTACTCCTTCCAGTTCTCGCTGTTCATCTCCTGACGATTATGTTCTAACAATGACTTGACTTGAGTCGCACAAGAGGGCTACCTTGGCCGTACAAACGGCGACGACGCCGCCTTCCCGGCACACTCAGGAGCCTGACTGATGACAGATGTCTCTTACACCCCCGGCCCGCTGCTCGAAGCCGCGCGCAACACCCCCACCTGCCTCTGGAACGATTCGTCGGATCTGGACGAGCTGAGGCAGTCGATCTCGTTCGGTGGCGTGGGCGCCACCTGCAACCCTGTGATCGCCTACACCACCATCCAGAACCATCTCGACGTGTGGAAGCCGCGCATCGAAGCCATCGCGGAGGCGAACCCCACGTGGGGTGAGTCGCAGATCGGCTGGCAGGCCGTCAAGGACATGTCTCAGGAGGCCGCCGAGCTCCTGCAGGACTGCTTCAAGGAGTACAAGGGCCGCAACGGCCGCCTATCCGTGCAGACGGATCCCCGCCTCCACCGCGACGCGGACGCTCTAGTCGCACAGGCCATCGAGTTCCATGAACTGGCCGACAACATCGTCGTGAAGATCCCCGCCACCAAGACGGGCCTCGAGGCCATCGAGGAGGCCACCTACCGCGGGGTCAGCATCAACGTGACGGTCTCCTTCAGCGTACCGCAGGCCGTGCGTGCTGCGGAGGCGATCGAGCGCGGCCTGGAACGCCGCGAGGCCGAGGGCCACGACGTCTCCGAGATGGGCTCCGTGGTGACCATCATGGTGGGGCGCCTCGACGACTGGATGAAGCACGTCGTCGCCCGCGACAAGCTGTTCATCGACCCGTCGGCGCTGGAGTGGGCGGGCATCGCGTGCATGAAGAAGGCCTACCGGATCTTCCAGGAGCGCGGCTTCCGCGCCCGCCTGCTCTCCGCGGCGTTCCGCAATGTGTACCACTGGGCCGCGTTCGTGGGCGGCGACGTTGTGGTTTCGCCGCCGTTCAAATGGCAGCAGATCATCAACGGCTCGGACTACCAGGCCGTGCCCCGCATGGACGAGCCGGTGCGCCAGGAGTACCTCGACGAGTTGATGAAGATCGAGGATTTCCGCCGCGCCTACGACGTCAATGGGATGACGCCGGAGGAGTTCGAGGATTTCGGCCCCACCCGCAAGACCCTTCGCCAGTTCCTCGGAGCAGACGCTGATCTCGACGCCCTGGTGCGCGACATCATCGTCCCCGCCCCCTGAGCCTAAACTGAAGAACCCCTGCCCGGTCTCCCCGTCAGGGGTTCTTCTCGTTGTGCGCGTGAGAGGAGTTGAACCTCCACGCCCTTGCGGGCACCGGCACCTGAAGCCGGCGCGTCTGCCATTCCGCCACACGCGCATTTCGAATCTCTCGATCCGACGTCAAACCTTAGCACTCCGGCGGCGTCGCCTTCAAACTCGCCATGGGCGATGCCGCACGAACTGCCACAACGTGGTGAGACTGGGTGTAGTGGCAACTCGGACGGCGACTACGCCTGACGGTTGGCCACTACGACGGGGCCTCCGCATAGTGGCAATCCGTGCGGCGTTGTGCAGCCGGATCGGGCTCAACCAACGTCAGGGGACGAGGTAACCGGCGGCGCGGAACAACTCGTACCACTCGGGACGGGTGAGCTCGACGTCGGCGCCGGCGGCCGCCTTCGTGACGCGCTCCGGGGTGGTGGTGCCCAGCACCACCTGGATGTTGGCCGGGTGCCGCGTGATCCAGGCGACGGCGATCCCCTCCGGGGCCACGTCGTACTTCGCCGCCAAGCGGCCGATCACCTCGTTGAGCTCCGGATAGTCAGGGTTGTCGAGGAACACGCCGTTGAAGAACGCCGCCTGGAACGGCGACCACGCCTGGACGGTGATGTCGTGGAGGCGGCAGTAGTCGAGGACGCCGAGATCGAGGCTGGGCGACTGAGGCACGTCCACCATGTTCGCCGCCACCCCCTGCGCGACGATGGGCGCGTGCGTGATCGACAGCTGCAGCTGGTTCGCGACGAGAGGCTGACTCACGTAGCGACGCAGCAGCTCGATCTGGTTCGGCGTGTGGTTCGAGACGCCCACATGGCGCACCTTGCCGGCCGACACCAGCTCGTCGATCGCGCGGGCCACCTCTTCCGGCTCGACGAGGGCGTCGGGGCGGTGCAGGAGGAGGATGTCGAGGTAGTCGGTCTGCAGCGCCCGCAACGAACCCTCCACCTGGCGCACGATGTGCTCGTAGGAGAAGTCGAAGAACGGGCCGTCCTTGTTGATGCCGCACTTGCTCTGCAGGATGATCTCGCCGCGCTCCGCGTCGCTGAGCCGCAGCGCCCCCGCGAACCGCTGCTCGCAGCCGTGGTAGGGCGCGGAGCCGTAGATGTCGGCGTGGTCGAAGAAGTTGATCCCCGCCTCGCGGGAGGCGGTGTAGAGGGACCGCACCTCGTCGTCGCTCTTGTCCTGGATCCGCATGACTCCGGTGACGACGGCGGGGACGCTCAGCTCTGTCTGTCCGAGGTTGAAGGTCTTCATGCCTCACCCTATCCCGGTCCCTGACCGTCGCGCCCGCGCGCTCAGGGACCAGTGGCTCAACCAGCGCTCAGCGGGAGAGGAGTTCGTGATGGACGGCGGCGAGGTCGCCGGAGACGACGTGCAGGTCGTGCTGCGCGGCCAGGCGGCGGCCGGCCTCGGTCAGGTCCGCGGCCTCGCCGCTCAGGATCGCCCTGGCGGCGACTTCGAACTCCACCGTCGTCGACGCCCGGTGCACCGCGGCCTCGTGCAGCCAGCCCTCGTAGACGGGGATGTCGCGCACCAGCACGGGCACGCCGCTGGACAGCGCCTCGAGCACCACGATGCCCTGCGTCTCCTCATGCGACATGAAGCAGAACAGGTCCGCCCCGGCGTAGGCGTCGCGCACCTCGTCGGGCGCGACGTGGCCCATCAGGTGCAGGTTGGCCGGCAGGTCAGCGAGCGCGGCGCGCACCTCAGGCGTCATCATGGCCTCGCTGGGCGCGGTGCCGGCCCAGTAGAAATCTGCCTCCGGCATGGCACGCGCCAGGTCGATGTATTCGACGATGCCCTTGCGCACCATCAGATGCCCCACGCTGAGCACCACCTTGCGCCCCTCCGGGATGGAGTAGCGCGTGCGGAACCGCGCCCGCGCCTCGGCTCCGCCCGAGAAGAAGCGGGTGTCGACCCCGTTGGTCAGCACCCGGATGGGCGCCTGGATGTTGTAGTGCTCGATGATGCTGCGGGAGTAGGGCGTGGGGGTGACCACCACGTCGCCGCGTCGGTACACCACGCCCAGCCACTTCTCGAACAGCGGCGCGAACGTGGCGGCCCCCACCCAGGACTGCTCGAAGTCTTCCCGCGTGGAGTGCGCGAACACCACCACGGGGATGCCCAGTGCCTTGGCCAGCAGGCCCACCAGCACCGAATCGGGGAAGATCGTGTTGAGCTGCACGATGTCGGGCCGCTTCCACAGCTTGACGATCTGCGAGCCCAGGGTGCGTAGCATCGCCGCCTGGTGCCGCATCGCGGAGCCCACCCCGCTCTTCTCCATGAACTTGCCCGCACCTGAATACAGGCACACCCGCGGCGCCGTGTAGGGCTGCACCGCCGTCGTCATGGTCTTCATCACAGTCCCAGCCATGGGAACACCGCCTTCAGGATGGCCATCACGCCAGTTGTGTAGAGGAGCACTCCCCAGGGCTTGCACAGGAAGATGATCAGCAGATAGGTGCGCCAGCGCATCGTGGTGAGGCCGGCGAGGTAGCAGAGCACGTCATCCGGCGCGAGCGGCATCGCGATGGCGATGGCGAAGTAGCGCGTGAACTTCGGGTGGTCGAGCCACTTGCCGTAGCGTTCGAGGGTGCGCTCGGAGAAGCGGGCGACGACGAGGTCGCGGCCGGCGTGCCGGGAGATCGCGAACACCAGGATGGAGCCCACGACGGTGGCCAGGTAGGCGAAGATCGCGCCCTTGATGTAGCCGAAGATCACCGGCGCGGAGATGATCGCGCCGGACCCGGGGATGACGGGCACCACGGATTCAAGCGCCCCGGCGATGATGAACGCGACGGGGCCGAACACGCCGAACCCGTCGACGAACTCCCGCAGCGACGCCACCGAGGTGAGCACGCCGCTGGTGATGCCCACCACCACCAGGGTCGCCACCCCGGCCAGGCCGAGGAGGGTCAGTGCGTGGAAGAGTCGCTTGAGCTTCGACGCCCGTACCGGATCCGACGGCGTGCTGACGATCTCGGCGGCCGCGGGCCCGTCGTCGCCGGAGGTGATCGGTTCGCTCCCCACGGCAGGCTCGGCCTCGAGTGTCGTCGTCATGGCCCCATCATCCTGGCGACGGGGGTCAGCGCACATCAGGCCATCGTCTTGTTCTGCCCCCTACTTCAGTACGAGATGGGCAGGGGGTCGCCCCTGCTGATTGAGACTCGAGCGCAGCGAGCAGTGTCGAAACCGCAACGCGAGCTCAGTCAGCGTCCACCATCACCCAGTGCGGGATCAGAGGCTACAGCGCCTCGTACTCAGCCACCAGCTCGTCCTGGGACTCGCCGCAGTAGATCCCGCTCAGGGACCGGGGCAGCGCCTCCACGCGCAACGAGCGCGACAACTCATGGCAATCCGTCATGGGAGACTGGGCTGGCACGACATGCTTGACCCAACACCCCACTGCTTTGAAGGAGCTTCGATGGCTATCGCCACCCCCACCCCCGCCAGCGCCGATCTCGGCGTCACCGGCATGGGCGTCATGGGCTCGAACCTGGCCCGCAACCTCGCCCGCAACGGCCACAAGGTGGCCATCCACAACCGCACGTCCGCCAAGACGGAGGCCGTGATCGCTGAGCACGGCTCCGAGGGTGAGTTCGTCCCCGGCGAGACGATGGACGACTTCGTCGCCTCGCTCTCCTCTCCCCGCGTCGCCATCATCATGGTGCAGGCAGGCCCCGCCACGGACGCCGTGATCGGGGAACTCGCCTCCCGCATGGACGAGGGCGACATCATCGTCGACTGCGGCAACGCGCTGTTCACCGACACCCGCCGTCGCGAGGCGGATCTCCGCGCCCGCGGCATCCACTTCGTCGGCTGCGGCGTCTCCGGTGGCGAAGAGGGCGCCCTGCTCGGCCCCTCGATCATGCCCGGCGGCTCCGTCGAGTCCTACAAGCGCCTCGGCCCCATGCTGGAGTCGATCTCCGCCCACGTCGACGGCGAACCCTGCTGCACCCACGTCGGCGCCGACGGCGCCGGCCACTTCGTCAAGATGGTCCACAACGGCATCGAGTACGCCGACATGCAGGTCATCGGCGAGGCCTACGACCTGCTCCGCCGCGCGCTCGGCCTCACCCCCGCGGAGATCGCCGACATCTTCGCTGAGTGGAACAAGGGTGACCTCGACTCCTACCTCATGGAGGTCTCCGTCGAGGTGCTGCGCCAGGTGGATGCCCGCACGGGCAAGCCGCTGGTCGACGTGATCGTCGACGCCGCCGGCCAGAAGGGCACCGGCGCCTGGACCACCCAGACCGCGCTGGATCTCAGCGTCCCCGTCACCGGCATCGGTGAGGCGACCTTCGCGCGTGGCCTGTCGTCGTCGCCCATCCAGCGCGCCGGCGCCCGCGGGTTCGAGGGCCACGCCGAGGAGTGGAACATCGAAGACCGCGACGCGTTCATCGAGGACGTCCGCCAGGCGCTGTACGCGTCGAAGCTGGTGGCCTACAGCCAGGGCTTCAACCTGATCCAGGCCGCCGCCACCGAGTACGGCTGGGACATCTCGCTGGCCGACATGGCCCGCATCTGGCGCGCCGGCTGCATCATCCGCGCCCGCTTCCTGGGCGAGGTGACCCGCGCCTACCTGACCACGCCGGATCTGCCGCTGCTGATCGCGGACAAGTACTTCTACGACAAGGTGGTCGAGGCGCTGCCGTCCTGGCGCCGCGTCGTCAGCCTGTCCGCCCTGCACGGTGTGCCCGCGCCGGTGTTCTCCTCCTCGCTGTCCTACTACGACGGCGTGCGCAGCGAGCGCCTCCCCGCCGCCCTCATCCAGGGCCAGCGCGACTACTTCGGTGCGCACACCTACAAGCGCATCGACGCCGAGGGCAGCTTCCACGTGCTGTGGGGCGAGGACGAGCGTGTGGAGGTGGTGAGCTGATGAAGCTCCGCGAAGACGCACAGTGGGCGCTCGTCGTCCCCACCTCGATGGGCGTGCGCATCACGCCTGAGAACCGCCAGCCGGTGCACACCTCCAGCCGCTACCTGATGCAGGCCACATCCGCCGAGACCAACGTCGCGTCGGTCCCGTCACACCTGGGCCTGCCGGTGAAGGTGCTGACCCGCTTCGTCGAGGACTCCCCCATCTCCGCCTTCATCAAGGCGGATCTGCGGGCCCGCGGCATGAGCTACGAGGGCCCGGACGTGCCGCAGGGCGACGCGTGGGGCAACCGGCACCAGTTCAACATCGCGGATTCCGGCTTCGGCGGCCGCGCCCCCCGGGTGTGGAACGACCGCGCCGGTGAAGTGGGCCTCGACCTCTCCGTCGATGACTTCGACCTGGAGAAGCTGTTCGCCGAGGAGGGTGTGAAGATCCTGCACCTGTCCGGCCTGGTGGCCGCGTTGTCGCCCAAGACCTCGACGTTCTGCGTGGAGCTGGCCCGCAAGGCCAAGGAGCACGGCACCGTCATCAGCTTCGACCTCAACTACCGCAAGTCCTTCTGGAAGGGCCGCGAGGACGAGCTGGGCGCCGCGTTCAAGGAGATCGCCGGGCTGTGCGACGTGCTCTACGGCAACGAAGAGGACTTCCAGCTGTGCCTGGGCATCCAGGGCCCGGAGGCCGGCGGCGAGGGCATCGATGAGGAGATCGAGAGCTTCAAGCAGATGATCGGCCGCATCTCCGAGGCCTACCCGGAGGCGTCCTACATCGGCACGTCGCTGCGTGAGGTGGTCTCCGCCAACCAGCACCGTTGGGGCATGATCCTGTGGGGCGACGGCGAGTTCAACGTCGCGCCGCTGCGTGACATCGACGTGCTCGACCGGATCGGCGGCGGCGACGGCTCCGTCGGCGGTGTGCTCTACGGCCTGCTGCAGGGCTGGTCGACCGCGAAGTGCATGCAGTTCGGTTGGGCGACGGGCGCGCTGGCCGCGACGTCGGTCAACGACTACGGCGCTCCTGCTGATGAGTCGCAGGTCTGGTCGATGTGGGAGGGCAACGCCCGCGTCCAACGCTGACGCCGGTTGAGCGGTCCCTGAGCGTCGCCCTTCGTCGTCAGGGACCAGCCAAGGCGACGCTCACGGGAGGGACAACGGCTCGATGATGTCGCGACCCTCCCGCGCCACGCTCAGCCCTTGATGGCGACGAAGCCCTCGCCCGCGAAGCGCAGCGTGTTGTCGATGGCGGTGCGCCAGTTCTCAAGGTCGCCGTCGTGCATGGAGAGCGTCTGCACCTCGAGCACGCGGCCGTAGAGGTGGCTGACGCACAGCGCGTGGTCCACCTCGCCGTTCTGCTGCGAGGCAGGCGCCTCGACGCAGTCCCAGGCCAACCCGCCGGCCTCGACGTGGCGCTGCTCGGCCTCGCCGTTCTCCCGCAGCGCGACCACGGCGCTCTCGACGGCGGTCGTGTAGCCCTCGGCGCCGCGGTCGAAGACGGGGGCGGGTTCGCCGTCGACCATGGGGAGGTAGGCCATCAGTTGTGCGCTGGCCTGGTTGTCCTCGCGCACGTAGTTGAACACCGCGGTGTGCTCCTGCGGGTTGGTCTCGACGCGCTGCTGCGGCATGCCGCCGAGGTCCTTGGGCATACGCCCGAAGTCGTTGGTGCGGATGCCGTCCACGAGATCAGGGTTGGCGTCGGCCACTTCCTCCGTCGGCTCAGCCGTGGCTTCGGTGGGTGAAGCCTCCTCCGCGGGCGCTGTTGTCTCCGAGGCCGCCTCAGTCGTCTCGGCGGCTGGCCCGGTGGTCTCCTCCACCGGCGCCGACTCGGTGGTCTCAGCGACGGTGACGCTTTCGTCGGGCGTCACCGGCTCGGGGTCGGGGGCGCACCCCGCGAGGAGGGCGATGGTCAGCACGGCGGCAGGGGCGAGTCGTCGAAGCATGTGGTCTCCTGTGGTCAACATCGGGGCTTGTCACGCTAATGCAGGGGGTGGGTCGGCTGGCGTCATCCTCCAACGGCACACGTGCATCGCGACTACTCGCTGAGGGCATCGACAGCCTCGGCTATCTCGGTGAGCGCGGCCTCGACCTCGGAGCGCCAAGCATCGATATCAGCCTCGGGCGCGCTGATCCGCTGCATCTCCAGCACCCTGCCGTACCGGTGGCTGAGGCACAGGACGGCGTCGGTGCCCTGGTTGTTGCCGTGCCCCTCGAAGCAGTTCCAGGCCAGCCCGCCGGCGTCAAGGGTCCGCTCCTCCGGCGTCCCGACTTCCTCGACCGCTTTCCGCCCGAGCTCAAGCGCCTCGGTGTAGCCCTGGTCCTCGGCGCTGGACACCGGCTTGCGTTGACCCCCCTGCAACTCTGGGATGAAGGCGGCGAAAAACAGCCTCGTCTGCTCGTCCTGCGAGGAGTACTCCATCTGCGCGAAGTGGTTCTGCGGGTTGGTGTCGATGCTGCGTTGGGTGAGGCCATCGATCTCCTTCGGCATGGCACCGAAGTCGTTGGTGCGGACGCCGTCGACGACATCGGGGCTGGCGTCGCCGGCCTCCTCGTCCGCACTCTCCCGAGTTGCCTCACCGGAGGGCGAGGGTCCCTTGGTCTCCGGCATGGGTTCAGTGGTCTCGGCGGCAGGCGCCGCAGTCTCGTCCACTGAAGACGTCTGCGTCGTCACTGTCTCCGGGATGGTGGGGCTCTGTTGCGGTTTGTCGGAGGGGGCGCACCCCGCGAGGAAGGCGATGGTCAGCACGGCGGCAGGGGCGAGTCGTCGCAGCATGTCTCTCCAGCGTTCGGAAACGGGGCTTGTCAGGTTAGCCGAGGAGGGGTTCACGGCCCAGATGTCGGTAGAAGTACCCTCGCGGTGCCCTCGCCTCCTGAATGCCGGGGGGGGTGCTGGCAACGAAGGGAAATCTAGCGAGTCGGGGGGCGCGGCGGGGTAGCCTGCACGTATGACGAAGCTGTACCCAGGCGTGCCCGATGCCGCGAGCGTCGGCGGGCCGGAAGAGACCCTCGACGACAACTAGATCCGCGCGTTCGTGCTGGAGCAGTTGCGCGGCTACGACTTCGACGGCAAGCGCGTGACCCTCGTCGTACCCGACGGCACGCGGCACGCCCCCGTCGACAAGGTCTCCAAGCTCATCCACGAGGCGCTGGGCGACCGGCCGAAGGATGTGCGGGTGGTGATCGCGCTGGGAACCCACGATTACATGAGCGACGAGGCCATCGGCCGTCTCATGGGCTCTGAGCCCGGCAGGTTCGAGGAGACCTACCCCGGGTGGGAGATCTTCAACCACGACTGGCGCAACCACGACACGTTCGCCGACCTGGGGACCATCCCCGCCTCGCATCGGGGAGTTCACCGACGGCCGGTTGACCGACCGTGACATGACGGTGCTGGTCAACAAGATGGTGGTGGACACCGACATCTCGCTGGTGCTCGGCCCCGTCCTGCCCCACGAGGTGGTGGGCTTCTCCGGCGGCAACAAGTACTTCTTCCCCGGCCTGTCCGGCCACGACGTGATCGACATGTCCCACTGGGTGGGCGCGCTGATCACCAGCGACGAGATGATCGGCTCGGTCGGCATCACACCCGTGCGGCAGATGATCGACGCGGCCGCGGAGCTCGTCCCGTCGACGAAGCTGCTGCTGGGCATGATCGTCAAGCCCGGCTCGGACGACCTGCAGTTCATGGCGTTCGGCGACACCCGCGCGTCGTGGGAGGCGTGCGCCGAGGTGTCCAGCCAGGTGCACGTGAAGTACGTGCCGAAGGCGTACAACCGGGTGGTCTCGATCATCCCTGAGATGTACGAGGACATGTGGACCGGCGCGAAGGGCTTCTACAAGATGGAGCCCGTCGTCGCCGATGGTGGCGAGCTGATCATCTACGCGCCCCACATCAAGGAGGTCTCCGTGATGCACCCCGGCATCGAGGAGATCGGCTACCACAACCGGCAGTACTTCGTCGGCCAGTGGGAGCGCTTCAAGGATCATCCGTGGGGTGAGTTGGCGCACTCGACGCACCTGCGCGGCCTCCGGGGCGAGCGAGATGATGCGCATGCTTGGGCGACTACAACCCAGAGACCGGCGAGGAGACCAACCGCGTGACGGTGACGTTGGCGACGGGCATCCCGCGCGAGACGGTGGAGGCGATCAGCTTGGACTACCTCGACCCGGCCGACGTGGACCTCGAGACCTTCCGCAACGACCCCGACACCCTCGTCGTCCCCAACGCGGGTGAGTTGTTGCACCGCACGGAGTCGCAGCGGGGTCGCCTGCCCGCCTGACGCCGCAACGATCGCCACAACGATTTCAATCGGATCGTTGTGGCAGTCCATGCGGCGACTACGCCTCAGGCATTGCCACTACGACGGCGGGCAGGTGTGCAACAACCGCAACCCACTCCGGTTAAGCCTCAGACACCTGCATCCAACCCGGCCCCGCACATCACCGAGATTTGGCGGGAGGATTCAGCCGTATCCCTCGATAGTGAAGCCATAGGCGCAAATCCTCCTGCCATTTTTCTGGCGACCCCCAAGACGCCACGCCCGCGGCGCTGCCGGGGCGCCTCGGTAGGCTGATGCGCATGCGCGTCGCGTTCATCTCCCTGCACACCTCCCCCGCCGAGCGGGCGGGAACCGCCGACGCGGGAGGGATGAACGTCCTCATCCGCGCCCTCGCCGCGTCACTGCAGCAGACGGCAGGGGTGGAGGTGGAGTTCTTCACGCGCCGCTCCTCCCCCTCGCAGCCGGAGACCACCACGCTCGACGACGGCATCGTCCTGCACCACATCGACGCGGGCCCGGCGGCCCCTCTGCCCAAGAGCGAGATCGACCAGCACATCGACGAGTTCCGCACCAACCTCCGCCCCCACCTGGTCCCTGAGCGTCGCGCCCCGCGCGGCGACGAAGGGTCCCCGCAGCATCCCCACCTACCCAACCCCAACCGCTTCAGCCTCATCCATTCCCACCACTGGATGTCCGGCGTGGCGGCGATCCCGCTCGCCCGCGAGGCGGGCATCCCCCACGTCATGACCTATCACTCGGTCGCGGCCCACCCGAACTCCCCGCTGCGCGACGGTGAACCCCCGGAGTCGAGATCCTCTGCGCCCGCGAGTCCGATCTCATCCTGGCCGTGTCCCACCACGAGGCCGCGGTCGTCATCGGCCGCTGCCAGGCGGATCCGGAGAAGGTGTCGATCGTCCGCCCCGGCGTCGACACCACCCTCTTCCACCCCGCCGGCGACAACGCCACCTGGACGCCGGGCCCCACCGTCGACCCCGGGTACCTCCTGTTCGCCGCGCGACTCCAGCCCCTCAAGGCGCCTGACGTCGCGATCCGCACCCTCGCGCTCCTCCCCGCCGCCGAGCGACCCAGCCTGGTGATCGTCGGCCAGTCTTCTGAGGACTTCGCTGAGTACGAGACGGAGTTGCACGAGCTGGTCGACGACATGGGCCTCACCGGCAAAGTGACGTTCCTCCCCGGCCAGGACCGCGAGTCGTTCGCGCAGATCATGCGGCACGCGTCGGTGCTCCTGGTGCCGTCGCATTCGGAGACGTTCGGGTTGGTGGCGCTCGAGGCGTCGGCCTCCGGCGTGCCGGTCCTCGCCGCGGCCGCGGGTGGGCTGACGGAGGCGATCTGCAACACCCACACCGGCCTCCTCGTGCCCACGCACAACCCGCATGCCTGGGCGGGTGACCTCCTCGCCCTCCTCCGCAACCCCGAACTCCGCGCCAAGCTGGGCCGCATCGGCCGGCAGCGCGCGGAGAACATGACGTGGGCGCACACGGCCAACAACACCGTCGACAACTACCGTCGCGTCCTCGCGGATCGCTGCGTCCAGCGTGTCGCCTTCGTGCACGCGCACCCCGATGACGAGACCCTCGCCTCCGGAGCGCTGATCGCCCACCTGGCCGACGAGGGGGTCACCGTCTCGCTGCTGACCGCGACCCGTGGGGAGATGGGCGAAGTGGTCCCCGGCCCGCTCTCCGCCCTGGCCGGCACGGCGGAGCTCGAGCGCACCCGGGAGGCTGAGCTCGCCGCGGCCAACGATGTTCTGGGCGTCTCCTTCCACGCCTACCTCGGCATGCCCCCGGCGCGCGCGGTGGGCGAGGAGCCGCGACGCTACCTGGATTCGGGGATGCAGTGGATCTCCGACGGCGTGGCCGGCCCTGCCGACACCTCCGACGAGCGCTCATTGTGCGCCGCGGACGAGGCCGAGGTGGTCGCCGACATCGCAGCCTTCCTGCGCCGCACCCGTGCCGAACTGGCCATCAGTTATGACGACGACGGCGGCTACGGCCATCCGGATCACGTGCGGTTGCACCACCTCACCAGGGCTGCGGCCGAGGAGGTGGGCATCCCGTACGCGTCGCTCACCGACGACAAGGACCGCGCCAGCCGCTGGTTGGAGCTGGAGCGCTACCGCGCCCGCGCGGCCGCGGCGCTGCGCAACCACCGCACCCAGGTCACCGTCCACGACGACGTCAACATCACCCACAGCGGCGGCCAGCACGACACGCTGATCGCCTCCGTCGGCCTCCGGCTCCCGCCCAGTTGACCCGACGTAGCTAGACTCGCAGCCATGCGTTTGATCCTGATCCGCCACGGCGAAACTGACTCCAACGTCAACAAGCAACTCGACACCGCCCGCCCCGGAGCGCCCCTCAACGAGACGGGGCTCGCGCAGGCTGAGGCCCTCGTCGAGGCGATCAGGGACGAGCCCATCGACGTGCTCTACGCCTCCACGCTCCTGCGCGCGCAGCAGACCGCCGCGCCGCTGGCGAAGGACCGCGGGTTGGAGCCGATCATCGTCGACGGCATTCAGGAGATCGCCGCCGGTGTGGAGGAGATGAACACCGACTGGACGAACTACGTGGGCATGCTCAACACCTGGCATCCGGAGAACATGGATGTCGGGCTTGAGGGCGGGGAGACGGCGCGCGAGTTCATCACGCGTTTCGGCAACGCCATCGCGGCGATGGAGCAGGCAGGCGACGAGCGGGTCGCGCTGGTCAGCCACGGCGCCGCCCTGCGGGTGTGGGCGATCTGGCAGGACCCGGAGATCGGGTTCGAGAACGCCGTACCGCTGAAGAACACGCAGTGGATCGTGCTGAACGGATCGACGGCGGAGGGCTTCACCATCGAGCGGTGGGGCGACTTCACCGTCGGGGCCTGAGCGTCACTCCCTGATCTGCGGGTTTCCGCGGGCCCACCACAGTGGCATGGCGAGCCAGACGCCGATGAAAAACACCGCGGCCATGGCTCCGGCGACGATGGCCTCCGGCCACCCGGCGACCACGCTGAACACCAGCGCCAGCACCAACGTCAGCGACAGCGCCAAGAGCCCCAGCCCGATCTTCGTGACACGGGCGGACAGGTCGATGAGGTCTGGGCGCATCCGCCGCCGGAAGAACGCGCGGTGGAACGCGACGGGGGCCACGAGCATCGCGGCGCTGAGCGTCGCCGACGACACCGACGCCAGGTAGAGCATCCGCTGCGCGTAACCGATGTCCACGAAACGGGCCTGGAACGGCAGCGTGAACAGCAGGCCGGCGAGGATCTGCACGCCGCCCTGGGTGACGCGCAGCTCCTGCAGCAGTTCGTTCCAGTGGCGGTCGTAGCGCTTGTGCTCGGGCTCCTGATCACGCCCGATCTCGTCCGCCGCCACAGCCTCGCGCTCGTTCATCTGCACAGCGTACGGCTTTCCAGCGGTGGCTTGGGCTCTTGCGCTGGTGCAGGCTCGTAAACTGGTGCCATGAGCAAGATTCGCCTCATCGTCACGACCGCCTCCGGCGTCATCGCCGCCACCGCCACGCTGCTCAACGCCCTGCGCGAGAATCCGCAGCTCTCCGAGAGCATCGACGGCGCGGTGGGCAAGCTGCGCAGTTCGATGAACTCCGAGAACCCGAAGCTGAGGTTCGAGGCGAAGCTGAACGCGATCGACGTGGCGGCCACCGCCGTCGAGGAGACGTTCCCGTACGCGACTGAACCTTCGGGCTGGCGACGTCAGGCCCAGGCCCTGCGGATGCGCGGCGAGCTGGCGTGGAGCGCGAACACCGGCAAGGCCCGCCGCAAGGGGATGAAGGCCCTCAACGCGGAGACCGCCGAGGTGCTCAGCCAGGTCAACGAGCGACTCGCCGAGTTGCAGACCACCCCCGCCGAGGTCACCGGTTCCTGAGCGTTCGCCATCGACGTAGGAGAGCCGGTCCCTGAGCGTTCGCCAGCGACGAAGGAGCCAGCGATCGACGAAGGGCCCCCGCAGCCGACCCAGCACCGCAACCACCAGATCAACGCCACAGTCACCCTTCGACGACGCGCGCAGCGCGACGCTCAGGGCTCAGAGCCGCGACTCCGCCCCGACCAACGTCAGCACCGCCCCCACGCCGGCGATGAGCGTGCCCACCAGCAGCATCAGCGACACCCCGCTCACATCGAGCAGCACCCCACCGGCGAGCGACCCGACGACTGAGCCCACCGTCGAGGTCATGGTCATGTAGGCCTGCCCCTTGATGCGGTCGCGGGCGGGCAGCAGCCGCTCGACGTAGTAGACCGACGCCATCACCATCACGGCGAACGCGACCATCTGCAGCGTCTGGGCGCCGTAGATGCCATGCACGCTGGGCGCGAGCCACGTGAGGCCGGTCTTGACCACGAAGAACACGCCGGCGATCTGCAGCAGCCGCCCGGGCGACCAACGCCCCACCACCCGGCTCCACAGCATCATCACGGGCAGTTCAAGCACCGCGGCGATCATGATGGCGGTGCCCATCTCGCCAGCGCCCCCGCCGTGGTGGCGCATGATCTGCAGCATGTAGTTGTTGATCATGGCGTGCGATGCCATGGACAGTGTGACTCCGGCGAGCAGCGCGAAGAACCGACGCCAGCGCGCGGGTGTCATGGGCTCGACGGGGGCCTCCATGTCGGGCTCCTCGACGTCCGCCTCTGCGACGACGGCGACCCCGGCGCGGTAGACGAACGTGACCGTCGCCACGAGGAACACAGCCTGGAAGCCGATGATCAGCAGCGGCACCGTCACTGCGCCGGCGCTGGCGACGATCCACCCCGCCACCACCGACACGAGCGCGAACACACCGGAGCCCGCGGCACGCGCGACGCCGAAGTTCACCGGCACACCGCGCGCCATGGCTGCCATGCCCAGTGCGTTGACCAGCGGTTGCAGCAGTTGCACCGTGAGGATGAGCAGCCCGAAGAACACGGCCGTGAGCAGCCAGTGCAGCCCGGGCAGCAGCAGGATGGCGGCCGTGATGAGGAGGAGCGCGGACAGCGCGGCGGCCCAGATGCGCAGCGGCACTCGCCGCGACCTGTCGGCCGCCCCCGCGACGACGGGCTGGAGCACCGCCGAGAGCGCGCCGCCCACCGCGATGACGATGCCGATCTGCGCGTTGCTGAGCCCCGCGTCGAGCAGGTAGGCGCTGGCGAACAGGATGACCATGCAGAAGCCGCTCCAGTAGGCGGCCTGCACCACTCCGTAGCGGGTGGTGGGCGCGGTCATCTGAGTCACCCCGGCATCCTACGTGGTCCCCGAGATTGGTCCTGAGCATGATCCTGGCCGAGAGGCTGGCTCAGGGACCGCGAAAACCAGCGCGTCCCTCAGCGTCCTCGTTGCGCAGCAGCACCGCGGTGGCCATCAGGCGCCGGCTCCTGCCCCTCTCGGCGAGGGGCCCTGGCTCGTGCGGCGCGAGGCTGTCCAACACCGCCAACGTGGCCTCCGCCAACCAGTACATGTCCCCGAGATCCGGCAGTCCGCCGTCCCTGCTCCGCCAACCCAGCGCGGTGAACTGCTCGCCGGACCAATGGACGTGGCCGGGATCACCCGCAGCAGCCACGAGCGCCAACCAGGCCGCCTCCCGACGCGTGCGGTCCTTCTCCAGCAGCGGCAGCCTGGCCACCGCGTAGTCCCACAGCAGCCGCGGTTCGTCCGCCAGGGCGCGGCCCGTCTTCGTCAGCAGCAGCGTCCCCTTCACCACCCGGGCCAGTCCCAGCACCGTCACCGCCTTCCGCAGGAGGCGCACGTCGCCCGTGTGGTTCTCTTTCCGGGGCGTGGACTGCGGCCGCGCCTCCAACCCCAGGTCCCGGTAGATCTCGGTCACCTTCGCGGGCGGAAGGTACCCGGCGCTGGTCAGCGTGATGCCCTCTCCTATCGCACGCAGCATCACCTGGAACGGCTCGATCATCATTGCGACGTCCTCGTCCGACGGCGACCCGGCGTCGGCGTCGATCCCCACCGCTGCGTAGTGGAAACGCACCGGTTCGAGCGTGCGTTGCATCATCTCCCGCACCTCGGCGGGCAATCGGGGGAAGATCTCGGGGACGAACATCGCCGTGAAGTGACGCTCAGATTTGGCCGGCACGAAGCCGACGGTGCGCTGGGCTGTCCGCGCGACGCCAGCCGCCCAGTCATCGATGTCCTCTGCCCAGTCCCAGGCCGATTCCTCCGATGGCCCCGCCCCCTCGCCACCGATGAACGCGGGCCGCAAAGGCTGTTCGGCCGGGGCAACCTCTGCTGTGTACACAGTCAGCACCCAGGGGCCGTAGGCGTAGGCGACGGCTGCCCCTTCCAGGCCCAGCACTGCGTACGCCGGCACCTCGGCCTCGTCCAGCCAGCCAGGTGCTCCGTCGGAGGCCGGGCCGAAGGTCTGGCCGCTGGGCGTGGCGAAGTGGTGAGGTTGGTGGTCGAGCCAACGAAACGCCGCCTGGATCACCCTGTGCAGCCCCGCCAGGTTGAGGGGGCCCGGCACCTCAACCACCCGCCGGCACGCGTCGTCGAGCACCAGATGAAGGGTCAACCGGGTCTTCGCATGCGGGGCGAGTGGCATCCACCCAGTATCCCGGCTCCGCACATCGGCGGGCATGGCCCCGCCGTCGGGCACAATCATGAGCATGTGGAGTCTGTGGCGCAAATGGATCGCGTACCCCCTCGGCTGGCTGTTCGTCATGGCGCTGGTCCTGGGTGTGGTCGCCTCATGCGCAGCGCCGGACCGGTCCAAGGCGTCGCCGCCGATGGACGAGTTCACCGCCACCTATGTGGCCGAACGCAAGGGTGACAACGTCAGCCTGCAGGTCACCGAGAGGATCACAGACCAGCTCGACCGCTACCGCAAGGGCATCACCCGCATCCTGGTTCCCGTCGCCGACGGTGAGGACATCGGGATCAGCGGGATCGCGGTGGAGGATCCCGACGGCAGGCCCTACCCGTTCAGAGAGAACACGAAACCCAACGGCGACATCGAGCTGCTGATCGACCGCAACGACACCTACGAAGAGCGGGACTACCGCGCCAAGACGTTCACCTTCATCATCACCTACGAGATCGAACGCATCATGTCTGATGCAGACGACATCCAGGAGATCTACCTCAACACCAACGGCACCGAGTGGGACAACGGCTTCAGGGACGTCAGCGCCGAGCTGATCGTCGACCCGAGCCTCGTCGGACACCTGACCGGTGACATGGCGTGCTACTGGGGCATCGCCGGTTCCGGACAGACCTGCGACATCAAGCACGACGGCGAGGGTACGTTCACCGCACACCGCGCCAACATCAGGGCGTACGAGAACATGACGATCGCCGTCGGTTTCCAGCCCGGCACGGTGGCAGATCCGCTACCCCCCATCAAGGCCCGCTCGTTCGGCTGGTGGGGTGTCGCAGGGCTGGTCGCCATCGGGCTCGCCGCCCTCGGCGCCGCCCTGCTCACCCGCCGCCTGGTGCGTCAACCGGCGCCCACCGAGACCGGCATCGTGACGCAGTTCACCCCGCCTGAGGATCTGGAGCCCGTGCTCGCGACGGATTTCCTCGGCGTGCCGGAGCGCGGCGCCGCTGCGCACCTGGCGTGGCTGGCTGGCGAGGGCTTCGCCGAGCTGACCAGCAGCCAGGACGCGGAGGCGCCGGCACCGGCGTCGGCCATGTCGCCCGGCGAACGGTCGCAACGGCGGGCCGAGTTGCAACTGCGGTGGCAGGAGCCGGCCGGGCGCGTGGGCGAGAAGATGGACTGGCGCATGCGCAACATCACGGAGGCCCTGTTCGGCAGCCCGGGCAAGGAGAGGCCCCTGAGCCGGGGCCGTCACGACGAGGCGCTCGCGGAGGCTCAGGAACTCCGCGACAAGTCGCTGGTCGAGATGGGGCTGCGCAAGGAGATCACGTTCGGCACCACGATGCTGACCATCGGCTACATCAGCCTACTGTTCTTCGGGCTGATGCAGATCTGGATCGGCCTGGACGGGCTGGGTTGGTACTTCCTCGCGGCCGGGGTGATCGGCGTCATGCTGCTGCTGTGGGCCTTCCACCTGCTGCCGGCGCACGGCAGGCTGACCCAGAAGGGTCTGGAGATGCAGCGCTACCTCGCCGGCCTCGAGCGCTTCGTGACCACCTCTGAGGGCGAACGCATCCGCTGGATGAACAGCGTCGCCACGGCCCCGCGCGACGAGCAGTCCCGCGTCGACCTCTACGAGAAGCTCCTCCCCTGGGCCATCGTCTTCGGTGCGGAGAACTCCTGGCGCCAACTCCTGGGCGACATGTACTCCCGCTTCCCCCAGAAGGCCGAGCGGGCGATGCCCGCCTGGAGTTTCCTGACCACCCCGGGCAGCTGGGACGACGGCGGGCGAAGCAACTACACCCGTCAGCGGTACCGTCACGGCCGCAGCCAGTGGAACCGGCGCGCGAGTTTCGGCGAGGGGACCATCACCAACGGCCTCAAGGCCACGTTCGAGACCTTGGGCGATGTGGCCCGCGGCATGGCAGATGCCAGCGCCTCCACCCGCGGCAGCGGCCGTGGCTGGGGCGGCGGCGGTGGCGGATTCCGCGGTGGCTCCCGCGGCGGTGGTCGCAGCGGCGGTGGTCGCGGTGGCGGTGGCGGCGGCCGCCGCTAGCCTCGGCCCACCGGCCTCACGTTGGACCAAGTCATCCATTGTCTGGATCTCGGCGGCCAATTTCAGCTCGGGCACGGCCAGGTCGAGGAAGTAGAGTTCTCCCTCGATCTCCCACGGGGTGGTTGGCGACCCAGCCTGGGAATGTGTCCTTCCTGAGCATCACGTGTGCTGCCCGCTCGAGCTCAGACCACGGCTCGTCACGCGACTCCGCTACGAGCCGAGTCCTTGCTCTATTCCCGCGCCTCCCCTTGGCGAGCTCCAGCGCATGACGCAGGTCGGCAAGGGTGACGGCACCACGGCGCAGGGCCTCGTCAATAGCGCCGCCGCCCCGCATGTCAGTGAGGTCGAGCACAGTCAGCCCAGGGTTCGTCCGTTGAGTTCCGGCCACCACGTCAGCCTCGCCGCGGTGTCCCGGGTGAACACAGCGTTGGGGTAGGCCTGCCTGGCGGCGGCTACGCGCGCCTACGACAACGCCCTGATGGAGACCATCAACGGTCTCTACAAGAGCGAATGCATCCGCACGACCGTCTTCCACGACGGGCCTTACAAGACGAGCTCTGATGTCGAGTTCGCCACCGCCGGCTGGGTCGACTGGTACAACCAGCGACGGCTCCACTCCACTCTCGGCTACCTCATGAACCGCACGGAAGGTGGGTTCAGTTCTGCACGAGTTTGCGCCGCTCCAACCGCAAGGTGATATCTGCTGCCTTGGCGAGCTGATTGGAGTGAGTCACGACGATGACACACTTATCGTGTTCGTGGGCTGCTCCCCGGAGGATGTCGATCACAGCTTGAGCGGTGTCCCCGTCGAGGCTACCGGTCGGCTCATCAGCGAGAATGACCGGTGCTGAAGACACCAGCGCCCGTCCGATCGCAACTCGCTGCTGTTGCCCGCCCGACAACTTCAAGACGCTTCGTTGTGCAGCCGCAGCATCGATACCCAACTGTTCCAGGTCCTGAACACTTGCTTTCCGGTTCACCAACCGGAGATTCTCCAGCGGTGTCAGGTAATCGATAAGGTTGTAGTTCTGGAAGACCAGCGAGACCTGTTTCTTGCGGTGCATGGAATACCCCGTCGCGGCGACGTCTTTACCGTCGAATCGGACCACCCCGGAACTAGGTGCGTCCAAACCGGCAAGCAGGTTCAACATGGTCGTCTTTCCTGCTCCGGAAGAGCCGACAATGGCGTAGCACTTCCCCTTGTCGAAATCATAAGTGACCCCGTTGAGGACGCTCCGAGCATTGCGGTCGTAGGTGTAACTGACATTATCAAGCTGCATGATGCTCATGGTTGTTCCTAACTAGACTGTGAAAGAATGCGGCGCGGCCGCTGACGGATGATGGGGGTGATCCCCAGCGAAACTCCGGCGAAGATGACGAGCAATCCGAGCCCCAATGAAACGGCGATATTCCAGACCTCATACGCCGGGTTCAATCCGGCGATTGTCTCATCGCCTGTCGTCGACAAGACGATGCGAGCGAAATGGCTCGAGAGGAGCTGCCCCACCACCGTCGCGATAATGGCCGCTGTTAGAGCAAAGATCCCAGATTCGAGGGCGAACTGGGCCATGATGTTCGCTTTACTCTTCCCGATCGCCAACAGGACTCCGAGTTCGCGGATACGTCCGCGAATCCAGAACGTACTGACCAGGATCAGTACGCAGCCTCCCGCCACGCACAGGGCCACCAGCAGCATCGTCAGCAGTCGATCGACCCCAGAAATCGCCTGGAGTACCGGACCGAACTGGGCGGAGTTGTCCTCCAGTGCCAGATCCGGTGCAGCCTGCTCAGCGGCTTGGAGGGCTGCTGGCAATTGGTCCGCACGCTCGGTCATATAACGACCAACGGTCAATGGTGCGCCCAGCTGTTGAGCCGATGCCAAGTCCGTCAACACGTGGTTCTCAGACGCACCGGAGGGAAGACCCGAGGCGTTCTCGGTCCTGCCGTCGAAGATGCCAACAACGGTCACAGTGACCGTGGCTTTCCCCTGGGTGAGAGTCAAAGTGCTACCCACGTCCAGCGCGTTCTGCTGGGCGAACCTCTGGTGGATCAAAGTCTCGTTCTTTCCCGAACCCACGTGGTGACCTTTGATGATCCGATAGAGCTTGCCCTGGAAGGCCGGATGCAGTTCGGAATCAGTTGAGCCGGTCACGCCAACGTCACCACCAAACCTCGGGTCGAGTTGGATCTTGGTGGCCCCCATGACCGGGGTGGCGCCCTTGGGTTTGGCGAGCGTTTCCGCCTCCAAGCTGTATCGACTGATCTGCGGTAGGGTCGCGAGACGCTCTGCCTGGGTGCCGTCCAGCGTGCTGACGCTGCGTGCGGTGAAGCCTGCGCCGGCGTTGGCGTCGATGGCGTCCTTGACATCGCGCATCGTTGAACGTACCCCGGACTGGGCTACCACGGCGGTGAAAACCACCGTCATGAGCAGAATCATGAGCACACTACGGCGCGGTTTGCGCAGGACGCAGCGCCAAGCTCTCGACCATGCGTCACTCATGCCGCATCGACCAGAATCGCTCGAGGAGGCTTGCGGAGCATGGGAATGGCAGTGATGGCAACCACCACCACGATCACGACAGCACACACTCCGACTGCCTGGACAGCTGCAGACGATGTGAGCCCCACAGAAAGGCTGTCCAAGGTCTGGGTGGACGCCGAGGACTCCAGGTCGGCGCCGAACTGACCGGCCTGAGACATCTCCTGCTTGGCGGAATTGTTGACCGCACCGAGCGCGGCGCTTCCCATTGATTGGGCCAGGCGACTTGCTGCCAAATAGGCAATGCCGAATGCTGGCACTGCGATGAGAGCCAGCTCTGCGAGATACTGGCCAACGATGCTGGTTTTGGTGACACCCATCGACAGCAAGGTTCCGGTTTCCTTATGGCGTTCATTCAGCCACAGAAACAAAATGATCATGACGATTGCACCCGCGAATACCGTCGTGGCCAGCGTCGTGGTCCGCATGACGTTTGTGACGCCGACCACTGCTCCTGTGATTCCTGACAAGTATTGCGTGGCCGGGGAGATCTGGTAGTTCTGCCAGTCGATGTCCTGCGCGGCGGCCGTCTCCATGATCTGATCAAGGTCGGCGTCCTTGGCTGCGAAGAAGTTCGCATCTTGGTAGATCTCTGTTTCCGAGGTCACGTCGTAGAGCTTTCGAGTCGAATCGAGATCAGTGAAGAGCGTGTTGGCGAACAGTTCGCTGCGTTGAGCTACCGGCTGAGTGTTCTTCCCGGAGAACAGGCCGACAATCTCGGTCGTTGCCTCGGCAGTGGATTGTCTCTGGTTGTCGGCGTCGTACTTGTTCCCCTTGAGGGTGAGCTTGCTGCCGACGGTGAGATCATTGGCCTTCGCCAGGTCTTCGTGGATAAGCGCCTTGTGGGTGTCGTCCGGCTTCAGATGCCGTCCCGCGACGAGCTGCAGCGCGCCGCTACGAAAATTGTTGGAAATCTCGCTTTGATTGACACCCCACACGTTGACCGCATTCCCGAACTGGGCTTCCCGCTGGGTGTCGTAGTCATCGTGCTCAACCTTCTGCACCTTCGCGTTGACCAAATCAGCGGTAACGTTCTGCCTCGCGACGTAGGAATCAACACCGTCCAGGCCAGCGAGCTTCTGGATGTCGGCCCCCTTCACGGTTCCGGCGCCTCTCGGGGTCCCCAAGTTGTACAGAGGATTGTTCTCCAAGACGAAGCCGCGGCCCGTCTTGGTGTCGATGTCGTCGGACACCTGATCGGCTGCGTGGGTGACCGCACTAGCTGCCATCACCACAGTGGCCATGATGATGAAGACGAGCAGAAGGATCAACGTTTTGACTGGCTTTCTCACGCAGTAGCGCAAAGCTCTTCCTGCAAACGACAAGGCTTCCCTTTCAGATCACCGCTGGTGGCGGTCCCTCCAGCACTCACGAAGTGTATTTAGGGATGCTGTGAGATCCCTTAGTGGAGTCTGAGTGTTCGCAGTCAGGTTTCCCGGCCCTGGTGGGAGAGGAGGGTTACTCACCTGGAACTGTGAGACCGGCAGATCGTAGACCGACCCAGCGCGCCAGCGACTCGAGGGGCCCGCGGCCAACCAACATCGCCCATAGCGTGCAGCCAACGATGGACCCGCCGATCATGAAGGTAGCCGTGAGGTCACCGTCGACGGGTCCGGTCCATTCACCGAAATTGGCGTTCCCGTACACCGCCAGGGTGACGACCACATGCGGCGCATACACGGTCAGCGGCATCGACCCAACCGCGGACAAGCCATAGGTGACTCAGCGCACCGGCCCGCGGCACACCAACAGACACAAGCCGATCACCGCAGAGCCCTGGTCCACCTGGCCCGCGACGGCTGAATCACACCTGTGGCCACCGGCGCCGGCACGCTCGCCTCCACCTGGGACATTGGTTCCCCGTCCAGCGAAACAACCCTCGTCGACCCAGCGCGGACACAAGTTCGCCTCCCCACAGGGACCCCCCTTCCAGGCCTGCTCGGGCCCGCGCTCCGGCTGATCTGGCGCGACCGCCTGGCCGCACGGGTCGCCCTCGTTCGCCACGACGCTCTTACCCACGCGGTGACCCCGCCCAGCGTCGCTGCGGTCTACCGGTTGATTCCTGAAACCCCGACGGTGAGCACGCTTCGGGCACGGGTCGGTGAACAAGCGTGCCGTGACGCGCTGGAGATCCTGCAAGAACGCAGCTGGACCACGATCCAACCGCTCCCCCCCCCCACGCGCGACGCGCGTATCGAGCTGGCCGAGCGCAGCGTGCTCGACCGAGCGGCCCGGGAACGCGGGGTCGAAGGCTTCCTAGAGCGGCGAGCGCAGCGCTACCGATTGGAGAGCGTGCGCTGGGCATGGCTACACGTCGAGATCGCATGGCTCCGCGCCCCTAAAGACCACAAGACCGGGCGACGGGCTGACGGCACGCCTGATCACCAGACGGCGATGAGGCTCCTCCAGGGCGAAGCGCACCAGGTCCTCCTGTCGGCCGAGCAACTGCTACGCGATGAGTTCGACGCGGCACTTCTGCACTCAGTGGGTGTGAGTCCGCTCGGTATTCCCGGGAATACCGAGCGGACCGGTATGCTTGCGCCAGGAAGTGTTGACTCCAGGGTTCGCATGCACTGCCGCGATTGACGATCAACAACGGGGCTGGGCCTCTTGGGGAGGTCCAGCCCCGTTGACGGTGGGGTGCGCGGGCTAGTTCGCTGGCCAGGTTGGGTTCGGGTTGTAGTCGTCGAAGTAGACGAGGTTATTGAATACCCAGTCAGCAGTCCACTGGTAGGTGGTGCCGGTGTCGGTCTGGACTGTCTTGATGAAGTCGGCCCATGCCCAGGTGCGGCAGGCTCCGCGGCCGGTCCGTAGGGTGTCGCATTCGGTGCGCCACTTGCGGCCGTCAGCGGCGGTCCATTCGCCGGTGGTGGCGAGCGGGTTACCGGTCCAGAGGGCGCGTTTGGCGGGTAGGTAGCTCAGGGAGTTGAAGGCGAATCCGTCGGAGCGGACGAACTTCCCGTCGACGTAGCTGACGACGGTGGCGGAAATTTCGGTGCGGCAACGGCTGGTTTGGGAGTACGGCTCGCATTCCGTACGCCAGATTCGGCCGTTGACGACGTGTACGCCTGGAGTGATGTACACGTTGACCTGGTTGCCGATCCCTGGCTCGTAGAGGTCGATCTTATTGGTGTCGAGGACGAATCGGACGACTCCGAGTTCGGCCAGTGTCTCGGCTGCGGCGCTGAGGGTGGCCTGGTCGGGTTGCTGTGACACGGACACGACGATGCCGTCAAGTACGGCGTTGGGTGCGATGCCGTTCCACGGCAGCCCTGAGGTCTCCAATGCGGTGGCGACCTCGTTCATCATTGCCAGCAACTCGGTCTGTGAGTAGGTGCGCTCGTGCATCGTGTAGGAGACGGGAGGCAAGGCTAGTGCGTCGACGAGTCGCTTCGCGTCCGCGGCGCGAGCCTTGGCGTAGTACACCTCCACTCCGGTGTATCGGTCCGCGAACACGAGGCCGGTGAACACGTCTGGGTTGGCGTTGGCGATCTGTTCGAGCTTCTGGGCCGTGGCGGTGACCGTCGCGTTCGGGAGTCCGCTGTAGGTGTAGGAATACGGCGCGACCGTGTCCTTGGCTACGACGGCCGCTTCGAGCTGTGGCTCGTCCGCGTGGGCCGGGCCACCGTCCCACGCGAGGGATAGAGCGAGCGCGGCGGAGGCCGCGATCGCTAGCATCTTGTTCTTAACTCGTTCCATTGAGGAACCCTCCAATCACTGCGGTGGGGTACAAAGCCTTCACACCGCTCATCTGAGTTGAATACTGCCATTTGCCGAACCGGGGACCGTCAGGGCCGACAGGGCAGTCTGCCTCTGCGCTGCCTGCGGTGACGATGCCGTATCCGATCGCGCCCCCCGTACAGCGGGCCTACCACACGGAACCGCCCGAGTCGCCGAAGTAGGTGCGTCCACAGTCCGGAACCCCGTCGAGGTTCTGGTCGCTGAAGGTGACCGTCAAACGCCCCACGGTGCGGGTGGGCGAGGTTCCGATGGGGACCATCTTGTTGGTTTCGTGGACTCGGTAGCGGCATGAGGTGCCGGTCGTGGCGCCGGTCATGCATAAGGTGGTGCCGACGGTGCGGACGCCGTAGTTCATTCCGACGATGAGCACCCTGGCGGTCTCCGGGGCGTTAACCGGATCGTTGGTGTTGTAGATGAACCGTTCGACACGGTCGGGGTTGGATCCAACAACTTCCCAGCCATGGGGGTTGTGGACGGTGCCGTTGGTGGACAGGACCTGCCAGTCGCCATAGTTCTGCTGTGACACACCCCACGTGTTGGTGTACGTCGCACCGATGATGTACTCCGTGGGGTTTCCATGGTTGAAGAACGTTCCGTAGCCGCAATGGCCAGCGGTGAGGACACCGATTGTTCCGTTGGGCAACGTGATGGGGTACCCGGCGCTACAACTAGAAAAGGTGAGGTTGTCGACGAGTTGCGATCCCATCGTGAACCGCAGCGCGTCGTTCCGAGGTGAATACTCGACTGGCTCGCGCTCATCCCGCGCTCCAACACGGACTTGATCAACTCGGGCAGGAACCCACCCTCCCCAGTCAACGAGATCCCCCGTTCGCTGGTCGAGGCCAACATCGCATCAAGCAGTTCGTCGTCGATCAACTCACGGCGCAACTGCCCGGCCTCGCTAACCGGCTTGTCGTTGTTCTTGGTCATAGTCATAGTCAATCTCCTTCAGATCGGCTTGACCTCTTACACAGACCATTTGACACCCCCGATCTCGTCGCTCGTCGCGTCCACCTGATCGACGAGTGCGTGTGCAGTCCTAGCGCCACTGGCGGCGTGGTACACCTCGACCGCTCCGAAGTCGGCCGTGAACGCGAGCCCCGAGAACACCTCGGGATGATCCGCGACGAGCTGCTCCAACTCGAAGGCGACATCCTCCATACGATCAGAAGGTTCGCCGACCCACACGCGTTCGAGGACAGGCCCAGAGGAGGCATCGGATGTGTCGTCAGCATCGGCGCCGACCGTAGTCATCGCTACAGCGACCGCTGCGGCAGCCCCCGCCGCCAGCAATCGTCTCAAGTTCTTCCAGCGTGTCATCGTGCAATCCTTCCGTTCCATGACGGTGACACGCACCGCACCTGCGGTGCATACCACCATCCTCACCCAGAAACACGGATCACGCCGAGGAAATCCAGAACATCAACGGGCAACAGCACAAATCCCGACGTATGGTCACCCAGACGCTCCGAGCGGACACAAGAGGCGAACCCGCGCCGGTCAGGATTCCACTAGGTCCAGAATTCCCTGAAAGCTCGCCAGACTGGCTACCGCTACCCGCATAGCGTACGGCGTCGTCTCGGCCGAATTGCTCCGCGTCGAGCTCGACGCCGTGCGCTACGCGTGTACTGCGGAAAGTGCCCCTGGGAAAGTCGATCACCACCTCACTCGATGAGGGGTAGCTTCGTGCTCCCTCCTGAGTGGTTGCTCCTCCGCAGCGGACACTAGTGCAGGAGCGCGAGGTTGGTCACCTGAGCGCTCTCTTTGTTCACGATCTGAAGGGTGTTGGCTTTATCTCCAAGTTCATCTCACTTGATGCGGCGGAAGGACTTCGTCGACAGGTAGCTGAACAGCCAGCGCAGCCAGTTGACCGAGCGGCGCATGCCCTTCCTGATGCCCGTCGCGGAGCGCCAGTACTCCTTCGTGATGGCCTCGCTCGGTTCGCCGGGCGCGAAGACCAGCCAGTCGGCCTCCTTCGCCAACGCGACCGGATCGGCCGAGTCGCCCAGCTTCGTGAAGTCCTCGACGAAAGTCTCGGCCTGCTCCGAACGCGTGGCCGACACCGAGGGCGAACGGCCCACGTCGCGGGCCCGGTCCACCAGCTCGGACCAGGCACCGGCGATCCGGTTGGCCATCACCGGGTTGTTCCGGCGACGGGCCCGGCGGCGCAGCTTGAGGCCCACGATCAGCGCGATCGGCACCACGATGGTCAGCAGCGGGATGCCCGCCAGCGCCACGATCGCGCCGATCTGCGCCCAGTCGATCTGGTTGTCCTGCTCGGGTCGCTCGCCCGGCGCGATGGACATCAACTCGTCCTCCGGCGGCACCTCGGGGCGCTGCGGCGGCGGGGGCGGGTTCTCGATGAAGGGCAGCTGCTCCGGCGGGGTGCGCTGCTCGTCCTCCGGGGGCTTACGGTCCTCCGGCGGCGTCGGGTCGAACACCACCCAGCCCAGGTCCTCGAGGTACACCTCGGTCCAGGCACCCACCTGGCCGCCCGAGATGGCGTTGCCGCTGCCCACCTCGTATCCGTAGATCACGCGGGCGGGCAGGCCCAGTTCGCGGGCCATGAGCGCCATCGCGACGGCGTACTGCTCATGGTCGCCGATCATCAGCGCCGGGTCTGCCAGCAGATCCATCAACCGACGCTCCGAGTGCCCCGAGAGCGAGGCGGTCTCATCGGCCTGGCCGTGACTGAAGTAGCCCTCCTGCAGCTTGGCCTCCAACGTCAGCGCCATCTGGCCCCCGGTGGCGCCGTTGCCGGCCCAGAGCCGCGCCGTCGTGATCACCTCGTCCGGCACCCCCGTCGGCTGAGGCAACACGTAGCGACCCGCAGCCGCCTGCGAGATCTGCTCATCCGACGGCCGGGGGGCGACGCGGGCGCCGAGCTCGTAGGAGTCGCCCTCGCGCAGGCCCGCGACGTTGAGGCCGGTGCCGGAGCTGCGGTTGTAGAAGAAGTTCTCCCCCAGCTCGACGGCGCGGTCGCCGAAGAACCGCACGTGTGTGCTGCGCCCGATCGTCGGGGTCCAGACCCCCTCGTAGCCGCGCACGTTCAGTTGCACGGTGAAGTCGTCGCCCTGGGTCCGGTCGGCGATCCACTGACCCACCCTCGTGAACGTGGTGGCCTCGGCAGCCTCGTCGTCCAGCGTGGAGACGCGGTAGCTGATGCCGTCGTACTTGTCGAGGGTGGCGATCCGCACGATGTCGCCGGGCCGGGCGCCCGACACGTCGAAGAGCACCTCGGTGCAGTGCTGCGTGATGTTGGCCCGGAAACCCTGCAATGGGGAGGCGAACTGCTCCAGATCGATCGGCGGCTCCATGGCCGCGCGCAACGTGTCGCGTTGCGGCGCCGGCGAGATCAGGGGCACGACGGCGACCGCAGCCGCCAACGCGACGGCGAGGACGCCCGCCCCCAGCAGGGCGCGCAACGGCTTGATCCGGGTGGGTGTGCCCGCCAACTGTTCGCGCACGACGGCGCGCCGGTGGCTGCTCCACACGAGCACCGCCACGAAGAACGCTGCACCCACCAGGAACGGGCGGTAGGCAACCTGCGAGCCGACGATGACGGCCACCAGGTACGCCACTCCAGGCGGGACCCAGGCCATCATCGGCCGCGTGCTGCGCAGCGAGATCAGCATGCCGAGCAGCCCGGCGGCCAGACCCACCAGGCCCGGCACCGTGAGCAGGTTGAACGTCTCGCCGATGGGCGGGTCCAGCGTCAGCATGTCGCGCCACGCGGTCACCGGCCCCACGAGCAGGCCGAAGAGGGTGCGCAGCGACGGCACCACGTATCCGATGGTCGACGACGGCATCGCCAGGAGGCCGCCGAACAGGAACCAGACGCCCACGGCCGCCAGGGCAGTGGTGCCCGACGACCAGCGGCGCAGGGTGGACAGCACCGCCAGCCCGATGCCGACGGCCCCGAAACCCAGCACGGTGACGAACAGCCAGGACGTGCCGTAGACGGGGAAGAAGCCGAGCGCGACCAGCGCGAGCAGGCCGAGGATCGCGGCGGCATCCGTGGCGATCCACGGCCACCGCTGGCGGTCCCGCGCGAACGGTGTCACAAGCCTGGGCGTGGCTGCACGCCTGGGGCCCGCGGCCATCACTGCATCGCCTTCCGCATCGCGCGGGGCAGATCCTCGAGCGCCCCCACCTGGATCACCGTCACGTTGCCGGCGGAGCGGGCGCGCAACTCGGCGCCCTCCTCGACGCGGATCCCCACCACGCGGGTGTCCACATCAAAGCGCGAACACGCCTGACGCAGAGCCGACAGCGTGGCGGTGGAGCCGGTGATGCACACCGCCACCGACGCGCCGGGCTCGCGCCGGACGGCCCCGTGCACCAGATCCGAGATCCCGCCGCGGGTGGTCTGCTCCACCAGCGACAACTCATCCAGGGTGCGCGTGGGGGTGACCGTGATGAGAGTGTCGCGCGGGGTCAGCAGCGCCAACGGGCTCTCGGAGTACAGCGTCTGCAGCGCCACGGAGGCGGCGCATGAGACGCCCAGCTCGAACTCGTCCTCGTCCAGGTAGGCGCTGCGACCCGTGTCGAGCGCGACGAGCACCCTCGACATCCGCGATTCCTCGAACTGTCGCACCATCAACTGCCCGGCGCGGGCGGTGGAGCGCCAGTGCACGTGGCGCCGGTCGTCGCCGGCCACATAGGGGCGCAGCGCGTGGAAGTTCATGTCGGCCGACGTGATGTGCGTCGACGCGTGCCCCTCGAGATCGTGCACGAAGCCGGTCTGCCGGCCGGGCAGCGCCACGGTGCGGGGATGCACGTAGAGTTCCAGCTCCTCCGTCCAGAACGTGGAGCGGCCGGCCAGCGAGAACGGGTCACCCTGCACGGTCTGCGCGGGCCCCACGGTGATCAGGCCGCGCCGGTCCGTCGGGATCCGGAACTGGTTGTGGGAGACCTCCCCCGCCTTGAGCGAGGGTAGCGAGAAGCTCGTCGACACGGGGCCGACGGGAAGGTCGAGCCGGGAGCCCCAGTGGCGGCGCTGCGCCGTGTTGCGCACGGCAAGCTCGCCGCGGGCGGGCTCCCCCATCACGACGGAGCGGCCCGCGAGCTGCAACCCCACCTCCAGAGACGGGCGGCCGATGGTGAACAGCAGGCACACACCCACTGTGACCACCGCCGCGACGCCCACCACGGTGTACTCGAGCCACCCGAACACCAGGCCCAACGCCAGGCACGCCAACCCACCGGCCAACGCGATCCAACCGCTGGTGCGCAGACCGGTGACGTCGCGCACCTTGCTGAAGAAGCGGCGCGCGACGTCGAATGTGGGTGGGTCGACAACCTCTGGGGCCTCCCACCGTGCGGGGGTGGCGGTCATCAGGCGGGCTGACGCTCCGTCGGCGGCGGCACCGCGCCCACCACTTCGGCCATCACGTCCACGGCCTGCACGCCGTTGAACTCGGCCTCCGGGTCAAGGATGAGGCGGTGCGCCAGGCACGGGATGGCGAGCATCTTCACGTCATCCGGGACCACGAAGTGGCGGCCCAGCGACGCGGCCCACACGCGGGTGGTGCGCACCAGCGCCAGCGCGCCACGGATGGACACGCCGAGGCGCACGTCGTCGACGTGGCGGGTGGCCTCCGTGAGGCGGGCGATGTAATCGAACACCGAGGATTCGATGTGCACCGAGGCGGCCAACTGGCTCATCTCCGCCACCTGCGAGGTGGACAGCACCGACGGCAGCGCCGTCGAACGGGGGCGGCTGCCGCCCGTGGCGAGGATCCGCAGCGTGGCGTCGTGATCCGGGTAACCGAGGGTGGTCTTCATCAGGAAGCGGTCGAGTTGCGCCTCGGGCAGCCGGTAGGTGCCGGCCTGCTCGATGGGGTTCTGCGTGGCGATCACCATGAACGGCTGCCCCACGTTGTACGACTGGCCGTCGACGGTGACGCGGGCCTCCTCCATCACCTCGAGCAGCGCGGACTGCGTCTTGGGCGAGGCGCGGTTGATCTCGTCGGCCAACACGATCGACGCGAAGATGGGACCCTGATGGAACTCGAACTCGCCGGCCTTCTGGTCGAAGATCGTCACGCCGGTCACGTCTGAGGGCAGCAGGTCCGGCGTGAACTGGATGCGGCTGTTGGTGCCCTGCACGGACTGGGCGATGGCGCGCGCCAGCGTCGTCTTGCCGGTGCCCGGGTAGTCCTCGAGGAGGAGGTGGCCTTCGGCCAGCATGCACGTGACCGCGAGGCGCACCGCCTCCGTCTTGCCCATGATGACGCGCTCAACGTTGGCGACGATGTTGGCGAAGTTCTCGCCGAACCATCGGGCTTGTTCGGGATTCACGGCTGGTTTCTTCCTTCGTTCCAGGTCATCTCAGTCTGCTCCAGGAATAGGTCACTCCCTGGAGGGTGCATCTGACGTCGACAAAGTCTGCCAGTACTGGTGCGGGGGTGGAGGGGACCGGCTTCGGAGCGGGCGCCTCCGGATCCGTGGGTTCGGGGGTCACCCACTCCACGGGCGGCTGGACATAGATCTGCTTGCTGAGGGTGAGCACCCCGTCGTCGCCGGCCGTGTACCGCTCCGCGGCTGAGTCGTCGCCGTTGGGCACGACGACGCACTCGCCGCCACGGGTGAGGTGCCGGAACTCGAACGAGAGGACCCCGCCGTCGAAACGCGGCTCCCGCGGCGCGGTGGGGTTCACGGGAATGAGCCCACCGTGATCGCCGTGGCTCCAGCGGATCATGGACTCGCCGTAGGGGACGTCCACCGCGCCGCTGGTGGTCTCACCCCGGCACCTGCCGGAGGTCCTGGTGAGACAGAAACGGTAGCCCTGCGGGTCGTAGCCGTTGGTGGCCTCCCAGTTGTTAGGGTCGATGGTGAACGTGGCCCGTGCAGTATCCAGGTCCAGGAACTCGACGCGTGGGTTGCCGGGTGCGTTGGGCGCCGCCCCCTTGGGCCGGAGATCGGTGCGCGTCTCGTGGGGCGACTCCATCTCCTCCAGCACGGCGCGCACCTTGAGCGTGTAGTTCCGCCCGTTGACCAGGCCGGTGATCATGCCGTTGCCGGGAAGGTTCGACCATCCGCCACCCAGGCTGTACTGCACCTGGCCAGGCGAATTGCTCGGCATGTTGTGTTCGGCGCTGACGGTGATGCTCTTGTCACCGGCGACGGCCTCCACCTTGGTGAGCTTGGGCAGCGCCCACGCGATGATCGGGGGATCCGAGATGCCCAGGGCCACCTCGCTGTGCCGGTTGGTGGCGTAGACCCGGAACGTGGTGGGCGCGGTGCCCATGCCGTAGATGGTGGTCTCGTGCGTGGCTCCTGCCCCCGGGGTCACGATCTGCTGTTGGCCGGTGCGTTCGGCCCCACCTGTGATGGGCACCACGCGGTACTGCGCGATGGGGTCACCGTTGGGGTCCACCGCCGAGGTGGTGAACGTCACGCGGAAACCACCGCCCACGTTGTCCCGGATCGCGGTGGGGGTCACGCCGATGCTGCCCATCGGCGGGCCGGCGGGGTACTCGGGGTTGGAGAAGACCGACGGCGGGGAGTCGAAGTGGGCGGCGTTGGCCACGACGCCGTGGTTACTGACGGCCTCCACCGTGAACTGGGAGACCTGCCCGTTGGTCAGGTTGCCCCACCACAGCGTGCGCGTGGTGGCGTTGGTGACCTGCGGGCTGTCCGGCTGCTCGACGCCGCCGACGTAGCGTCGGATCCGGTACTCCTTCACGCCGCTGGAACCGTGCGGCGAGGATGTGATCCGATTGTGCGTCCACGAGACGGTGAGGCCACGGTCGCCGGTGGCGGCGTTGACCGCCTCCGGCGGGAGGAGCTGGGCGTCGGGGATGAAACTGGCTGAGGCGGCCGAATCCTGCGACTCGCCCACCGAGTTCGCCTCCCGCACGGTGGCGGTGTAGGAATGCCCGTTCTTCAGGCCGCTGATGGTGCACACCCCGCGGCCACAGGTGCCGGGCACGGTCCCTCCGGTGTTGCTGACCGCGATCGTGGTGGCGGTGACGTTGGCCGCGTCGTCGCCGCCGGTGCCGGTGGAGTTGTACTTGAACGTCACCGTGCCGTCGCCCGGCGTGATGTCGTACGGATGGCCGGGCTGGCCGGGCACGTCGCGCACGCGCACCTGGATGCGGCCGTTGACGCGACGATCCGGGTCGTGGAGCGCGTCGTTGACCGTGTAGCTGACCATCATCGTGCCGTGGAACCCCTGGGCAGGGGTGATGGTCACGGTGCCGTCGTCGGTGTTGGCGACGGCGGAGCCGCCGCCGCTGATCACGCTGGCACCCTCCAGGAAGACCGTCTTGTCGTGCGGCAGGTAGCTCGTCACGCTGCCCAACACCGGCACAGGCAGGGTGTCGCCGGCGTTGATCTCGGCCACGATGTCCTTGGCGGAAACCTTCTGGAACTTCGACGCCACCACCATGATCGTCAGCTCGAAGTGGGCGGTGTTCGCGTCCACAGAGCCGTCCACCACCGTGCCGGACAGCACGATGGACTCGCCCTTGCGCGCGCTGTCGAGGGCGCGGGCGTGGATGCGGTTGCCGCGCGCCTCCCACACGATGCCGGCCTCGCCGCGCACCACCCGCGGCTTCTCCAGCAGGTTGACGCTGTCGCCCTCCGGGTCGCGGAAGAAGCGTGTCACGTCGACGCTCTGCTCCTCCTCCGCGGCGCCCACCTCGAGCACCGGGTTGGTGGTCAACAGCTCCGGCGCGGCGTTGAGCAGATAGGCCTCGCCCTGATCCGTCGAGTTGGAGGTGGTCTCAGCCTTCAACACGTCGACGGGGATCGAGATGTAGGCCTCGCGTGCCGTGGTCGTGTCCGAGGCGGGCACCACGTCGCGCACGAGGAACACGACGACGGCGCGCCCGTGGTAGCCCAGGTCGGGCATGAACTTCACCACGGAGGGGCCGTCCGCGGTGGCCTGTCCGCGTGGATAGCCGCGGATCTCGTCGTTACTGGGGAGTTCGACGTCACGGCCCTGGGTGCCGTCGACCACCTCGTTGATCTCGATGCGCAACTCCTCGCCGGCGCGCACCTTCATGGGCTCCTTGAGCTCCCTGAGTACCGGCACGACGTCGCCGCGGCCCGGCACGGTGATCACGCCGCTGGTCTCCAGCCCGTCGCCGTCGACCGCGACGTAGCGCACCTGCTGCATCACGTCGCGCACCCCGATGGACACGTTGCCCTCGTCGGTCAAGCGCGGAGCCAACTCGTCGTCCGGGTCTTCGCCCGGGATGCCGACGCTCAGGTCCTCGCTGGGTCCGTCGGGGTCGTAGTCGTTGGCCAGGGGGTCGACCTCGACGAACTCCTTGTCGGCCAGCATCGCCACGTCCACCAGGTCGTCGCGCGTGATGGGAGCCAGCAGCGGCGCCTCCTCGTCGACGGTGACCCTCAGCTGGCCGGTGTTGAATTCGCCCCGTTCGTCGATGATGTCGTAGCTGCCGTCGTAGTCGCCCGCCTCCTGCGGGGCGACCATGACCAGTTCGGTGTCGTTGGTCAGCGTGACCGGGATCTCCGCCTGCATCCGGGCCGGCTCCTCGCTGGCGAACATGATGGGATCGCCGTCGAGGTCGTAGTCGTTGAGCAACGGCGCGATCTGCACCTGGCGACCCGGGCGGGTACGCACCTCGTCCATCACCGCGATGGGCTTGTTGTTGATCTTGGTGGGCAGCGCCACGCCGATGCGCACCTCGCCCAGGGCCTCCACCCCGTGGCTGTCGACCACCTTGTACTGGAACGTGTCCGTGCCCGCGGAGGTGAGGAACGCCTCGTACTCGAAGTACCGCTCCCCCACGTTGAGGACTCGCCCCAGGCTGGGGATGGAGCCCAGGCCGACGAGCCGCACGGCATCGCCCTGGGGGTCGATCCCGTCCAGCGGGATGGGGATGCGGGTGGTCGTGCCTGCCAGCACGCGGTCGATGACCTGGCGGGGCTGCGGCGGGTCCGCGTTCGAGGCCTCCTCGGAGACGACGGTGACCCTGATGATGCCGTCGGTGGCTTCGCCGGCGCTGTCGATCGCGCGGTAGCTCAGTTGACTGACGCCGGGCGCCGCGCCCGCCGGCACGCTGATGCGCACCGCGTCGCCCTCCACCCAGGCGTTCTCCCCGAAGGGGTTGTCCATCAGCTCGGGGGCGATCGTGAGGTCCCGGCCATCCGGTGAGGTGTCGTTCTCCAACACCTTGACTGCGCCGGTGGCACCGGCCCGCACGCGCAGCACGTCGTCCTCCGTGCGGGGCCCGATCTGATCGGCGGCCGCGGTGCTGACCACCTGGACGGTGCCGCGGACGGCCTCCCCACCGTCGGAGACCCAGTAGTGGAAGCTCTCGTTGCCCTCGAGTTCCGTGGTGGCCTCGATGTTGAGCAGGGTGCGGCGCTCCATCGTCACGTTGAGGGAGGGTGGCACGTCCGTGACCGTCTGGATGACGAGCACGTCGCCGTCGGGATCCGTGTCATTGAGCAGCGGATCGATGGTCACCGAGCCCATGGCGGGCACGTGCGCCTCGTCGCCCACGGCCACCGGTGGGCGGTTGGTGAGGCGCGGCAGCACGTCGATGCGCACCAGGCCGGTGGCGCCGTTGTTGACGCTGTAATCCACGTAGTAGGTGCCCGATTCCTCGGCGGTGAACGTGAAGCGGTTGTCCGCCAGCGACGCGTCCACGCACTCGCCGCACTCCGCGTTGACCTCGGTGAGGTTGATGGCGCGGATGTCGTTGGCGAGGGGCTCAACCATCACGGGTTCGCCCTCCATGGTGGTGGCGAAGTCGCCGAAGGTGGTGGGCGGGATGACCTCTTCGGAGACGTTGACGTGCATCTCTCCGGTGGTCTCCTGGCCGTGCCGGTCCGCGACCGTGACGTGGATCACCTTGGGGCCGGGGTCCTTGCCGACGTCGGTGTAGGTGATCTCGCCGTCAGGGCGGAAGTCGACGATGTCGTCGAACTGTTCGTCCATCGTGGCGCCCACCAGGATGAGGGGGTCGCCCTCGGGGTCGCGCCAGTCGAGGAGTGCCCGGTAGGCGACATCGCTGTCGCCCAGCGTGACCTCCAGCGGCCGGGGGCCGGGGACGGATTCCCCGTCGATGGAACGGGTGCCGCGCAGATACGGGGCCTGGTTGCCGCCGTCGGCCTCCTGCGGGTAGACGGTGACGAAGGCGGTGGCCGAGTCGTCCCCGCCGCGCCCGTCGTGCACGGTGTAGGGCACCTCGATGACGCCGCTGGCGTCCGAGTCGACGGTGATCTGCAGCCCGGCCCCGCCGCGCACCGGCTGCACGGTGGCGCCGTTGAGCTGCATCCCGTCGGCCACGCCGATGGTGAGCACGTCGCCGTCCGGGTCAGTGTCGTTGTCGAGCACGGTCAGGATCGTGGAGAGGCCGGCTCGTGCGCCGAGTTGGTCGTCCTTGGCGACCGGGTCGCGGTTGTCCTTGGTCCGGTCAGGCTGGACGGCGGGGTCGCCCTCCGTGTAGTCGCTCTCCTCGTCGACCACCTGCGGCCGGACGTTCTCCCAGTCCTCCGGCAGGATCACGGTGCCCCGGTCGACGAGCCAGACGGTGCCGTTGGACATGTCGTTGAGGGCGACAGTGGTGCGGTTGGCCTGGAACTCCAACTGCGCGCCGTCGCTACGGAGGTTCTCGCCCAGTTCGGTGATGACGGGCTCCTCGCCCTCGCACCGCTTGACGATGCTGCCCTCGCCGGCCCCCGCGTAGAAGGCGCCGTAGATGCACTCACCCACCTGGATGGGCCGCACGGGGGTCATGTCCATGTAGCCGGACATGGACCGGAAGCCATCGGGCGTGACCGCGCCCAGACCGGCCGGGTTCGCGAACAGGGCGCGGGCGCCGTCCTCGCCGCCCAGCACGTCGGCCACGGGCGGGAGGAGCAGCGCCTGGGACTGACCGCTGATCGTGAACGCTTTCGGCATGCCCTCAACCCAGATCTGGGCGTTGGTGCGGTCCAGCACGACGGCGTTGTCACCGACGGCGGAGATCTCGAAGTTGCGGGCCTCAGCGTCGAAAGAGATCGGGACGGGGGTGGTGACGATGGCCTCACCCTCGAGACGCACCAGGGTGGCGTCGTTGGGGTTGAGGCCGATGGCCTTGCCGCTGGTGGTCAGCGTCACCACGCCGTACTCGCCCACCTCCAGATCAGGCTTGTCGCGGAGGAAGTCGATCTGCAGCATGTCCTCGAGCGAACCGAACCAGGCCCTGCCGTTCTCCTGCTCATAGACCAGCAGGTGGTCCCCCACCTGCTGGACCTCCGCGTTGGGCGGCATCTTGGTGGCGCGCTCCAGGATGTTGCGGCCCGGGGAATAGGGGTGGATGTTCGAGGACTGGGGCAGGAACGCCTGCACGTTCTCCTCGTGCTGGAAGATCCGGAACCGGGAGTCGCCGGTGGTGGTGGCGGCGGACAACTCGTCGATCTGCGCGTTGACCGTGCCCATGAGGTTGAGGTCGCGCTTGCCGACGTAGACCGTGCCCTCGTCGAGGTGCACATCCGCCTGCACGAGCCCCGGGCTGAGATAGGCAGCCACGCCCAGCACCACGGCCAGCAGCACCACCAGCAGCGCCTGCCAGGAGCGGCGGAGGAACCTCGCGAGGATGCGCAGGGGCCGGGACGCCTGCCTGGCTTCCCCTGGTACCGCGTCAGTCATATCCCCAAGCCCCCTTCAGTTCAGCCGCGAGGCGGTTCGATCCTCAGCGAGACCCCGTCACCGAGGTCCAACACCGTGCCGATCCCCACCTGCACCGACGCGCCGTCGCGCAGGGTGAACGGCGGCTCCCCGTTGGGCAGCACCGTGGTGCCGTTGGTGGAGTGCAGATCCGTGACGTGCACGTTCCAGTCCTGCGTGGTGATCAGCAGGTGGTTGCGGGAGATGTCGTTGCTGGGGCTCTCCACCCGCATGAGGTGGCTGCCCGAAGGGCCCTTGGACGCATCGGGCGCGCGGCCGATGATCACGCCGGCCACGACGTCGGCGAAGTCGCCGCGGTTGGTGTGGACGCCGGCGAGCGTGGGGCGGCGGATGAGCCGCGGGTTCGACGAATCCACCGGGTACTGGCAGATGCGGCACGTGCGGCTTCCCGGGGCGTTCGGGTGGTTGTTGGCACAGGGCACCGCGAGCACCTGAGGGTCAGGGCGCTCCTCGCTGGGCGGCGCCGGCTTGTGGGTGGCTGCCAGGCCGGTGGAGAAGATGGTGCCACCGTCGTCCTCCACCTCGCCGAACTCGCGCGGCACGACCACCGGATCCGAGCGGTCCGAACCGGGAGACGACATCGACATGGGCTGGGCCATCGGCTGCGTCACCGGCGGCACCGGGGCCTCCGCCTGGACTGGCGGGACGACGGGCGGCGCGGCAGGCGCTCCGGACAGCGCGGCGGCGAGTTCCTCGGAGCTGGGCCCCATGGCGTCGGGATCCTGCTCGAACTCCTCAGAGGCAGGTGCCTCCTGCATGGGCTCGTCGTCGAACGCCCGCGCAGCCTCGGACTGCCCGGCCGGCTCCTGCTCGGCGGGGGCCTCGTCTTCGGCGGGTCCCTCCTCCACGGGGGCGGGGTCCTCGACGGGAGCGACGTCCTCGACGGGGGCAACCTCCTCCGCCTGCACCGCCTCCTCGAGGGGGGCTTCCTCCGAAGTCGCCTCCACGGGCACATCGGTGGCGGCCGGGGGCGGCGTCACCACCGGCGCGTCCTGAGGCGCGGCCGGCTCTTCGTCTGCGGGGGCCTCCTCGCCTGCGGCCGGGAAGCGCACCAGCGCAGCGGGATCAGTGGTGAGGAACACCGCCGAGACGGTCGCCGCGCCCACCACCAGAGGAAGCTGCAGGGCCTCCTCGGGGTTGAAGTCTTCCAGGGTGACGCCGAGGTTGCGCTCGCGGCCGAGTCCCTCCTCGCGCCAGGTGACGGTGCCCTCGCCGTCGAGCGCGACGCTGCCGTCGTCGGTGTCGATGACCCGCACGCGGCCGCGGGCGATGCCGTGCAGCCCCTCGTCGTCCCAGTGGAACGCGCCGAGATCAGGCAGGGCGTCGAGCCCGACGTCTGCGATCAGCTTCAGCAACGCGTCGAGCGACCCGGCCTGCACCACGCTCAACCACAACTCATTGACCGTGGCGGCGGCGCGCGCCGGAGGTGGCGTCATGACCACCAGCGTGCTGGGACCCGCCAGGGCCAGCCACTGGCCCGGCGTGTAGGTGGCGCGCCACGCAGCCATGGGTTGCGACATCGTCTTACTCCTCAATTCGGCTCAGGCAGAAGATTATGCTGTTCCGGTTCCGGAAACTAGTTGAGAGAGGCGGCCATCCGCCTGATGCCCTCCGCGATGATCTCACGCGAGGAGGCCAGGTTGACCCGCACGAACTGCGTCGCCTCGGGAGCGAAGTCCGCGCCGAAGTTGAACCGGACGCGCCCCACCTCGTGGAAGTGCCTGCCGGGGTGCTCCAGCCCGAGGGGGCTGCAGTCCAGCCAGGCCAGGTAGGTGCCCTCGGACGGGGTGTAGCTGAGCTGCGGGAGCTGCCGTGCGAGTTCCCCGGCGAAGAACACCTTGTTCTCCGCGACCTCGGCCGACGCCTGCTGCAGCCAGTCCCGCGCCTCCAGCATCGCCGTCGAGTGGGAGAGGATGCCGAAGTAGGACGCCGAATCCGGCGCCATGGGGTTGATCTTGCCCCGCAACTCCGCGGGGCCGACGATGAGGGCGGCCTTCAGCGCCGCGAGGTTCCAGCACTTCGACGCCGAGGTGACCGTCACGGCCCGGGCCTCCGGGGTCGCCTTCAGGTAGGGGGTGTGCTTCGCGCCGGCCAGCGGGGCGTGGATCTCGTTGGAGGTCACCACCACGCTGTATTCCTCAGCCAGCCGCGCGACCTCGCGCAGCTCATCGACGGTGTGCACGGCCCCGGTGGGGTTGTGCGGCGAGCACAGCAGATACAGCGAGGGGCGGTGCTCGGCGAACGCGGCCTCCAGCGCCGGCAGGTCGAGTCGCCCGCCGTCGGTCATGGGCACGGCGACGATCTCGCGGTCATGCGAGACGCCGCGGAACGGCGGGTAGACCGGCGGGTTGATAACCACCTTGCCGCCGGGCACGGAGAACGCCTCGACTGCCTCGCGCATGCCCGTGACGACGTCGGCCACGAGCATCGCGTCGGCGGGGTCCAGCGCCCACTCCCACTGCCACTGCGCGAAGTCCGCCAGGGCCTCCTGGTAGCTGGGCAGTTGGGGGTAGCCTGTGTCGCCCTCGCGGAGGGCCCGCTCGAGCCGCTCCCTGACGGGCTCGGCGATGTGCGCGTCCATCTCGGCGACGAACATCGGCAGCACGTCGGGCTCAAAACGCCGCCACTTGATGGTCCCGCGCTGGCGCAGTTCGTCGAGCGGCACGTTGAAGATCGTCATGCTGTCCGAGTCTAGTTCCGCCTGGCGACGGTTGATTCAGGGCGCCTCGCCGCAGGAAGAGCCACTACGAAACTGAGGAGGTCGAAGTGGCACTTGGTGCGGCGTAGTCGCCGCTCGACTTGCCACTACGAGGATCCAGCAGCCGTAGTGTCACTTGCTCCGGCATCCGGCCCGCCAGCCGACGGCGGCCCTAGCCCACCTGGCGCGGATAGCTGCCCTCGCCCAGCGCAGGCACCCACAGGCCCAGCTGTCAGCGGGTGAGCACAGCGGTGATCACTGTTGGCTGGCAACCCACCGGGTTTCGACACCGCTCGTAGAACTCGCGGGCTCAACCAGCGGGGCTTCTGCTCAACCAGCGGGCTTCTGCTCAGCCGGCGGCGCCGACGCCGTGGGCGACCGCGCCGACAATGTCGTGCAGGAACCGCAGGTAGCCGTCAACGTGTTCGCGGCGCACAGGGCCGTCGATCACCACCGCGGCGACCTCCCGCTCCAACCACAACTGGCTGAACTCCAGAGTGTTGGGGGCGGTGAAGAACCGCCAGACGGCGGGCCCCAACAGCCGACGGGCGGCCTCGGCATCTGAGGATGTGACCCGCCAGCGGGCGTCGAACGTGGGGTCGCCCACCTCGATGTCATTGGAGCCGATCAACTCGCTGAGCAGCTCATTCTCGGCGGTCAGCCGCACGGGGTGCATGGTCATGCCCGGCCTGCGCACGCACATCACCTGGCGGACCTTCGTGCCGTCCGGGCCCGAGACCCACTGCCAGCCGAAGCACGGGAGGTCACCGAAGCGGCCGACGAAGCCGTGCGCGAAGCGGCCCGCGGGCACCGGTCCCTGGTTGAAGCGCTCCACGATCTCGCGGGCGTTGGCGTAGTACAGCCAGCCGCGCAGGCCGGCCCATTCCTGCCAGCTCGTGCCGAGCCGTTGCACGGGGCGGGCGGCGACGGCGCGCAGCGCGGGCGTCGCCGCGGCGGGGTACGACGGGAGCGCGCGCTGGTACGGGCGGGGGCGGATGGCGTCGAGCACGCGGGAATCGAAGGCATCCACCATGCCGCGCAGCAGGGCGAGGTAGCGGTCGACGTGCTCGGGGTCGACGCGGCCGCGGGCACTGAGCAGGATCGCGTCGTGCTCGAACCAGATCTCGGAGAAGTCCGCCGACGCGGTGGACAGCACCTGACGCATCGCCTCGGTGAGCACGTCGCGGGCGAACTGGGGGTGGGCTGAGCTGACGCGCCACGCGAGGTCGAACTCCGCCTCGATGGGCAGCCCGGGGCCGCGGGCGGTGAAGTCCGCCACCTCGATGCTGAGCCACGGGAACCGCACGCCGGGCACCCGGATGCCGACGACGTGGAGGTGCCCGGCCGGGTCTGAGCCCGCCGTCGCCCGGAAACCGAAACAGGGCAGCCCAGAGAAGGAGCCGGACCAGCCCAGGGTGATCGCCCGGTGGCCGCCCAGGTGCATGCCGCCGCCCCGGAAGGCGCCGTTCATCGCCTCCCAGGCGGGGAAGAACTGCAGGCCACGCATGGTCGCCCAATGGCGCCAGTGCTCAGCATTCGCCACGGCGGCACCTCCTCACCCGCCCTATGGTGCCACTGGTTGGGCCCACCCGCGTCCCGCCCTCACGCCCGTGAGCAATTGGATGGGGTCACGGCGCGACACGCCGGGAAAAAAGCCCTCCGAAGCCCGTGACCCCATCCAATTGCTCACGGGCGTGAGGGCGGGACGCGGGTGGGGTTGAGTCCGACGGCGGGGCGGGCGCATAATGGCACTGACCGCACGGCGAAGATGGGGCCATCACCCCGGAGCTGCCGGAAGAACGGTGGGCGACCACTCAGTAGAACCGGCTGCGGCATGAATAAAGCGGGGCGCACAGCGCCCAAGGAGGGTGGTACCGCGGGCTACGGCTCGTCCCTTCGACACCGACGACGAAGGAACCACCGATGAGCACCACCCCCGGCTACCGCTCCGTGCCCGCCCAGGTCGACTTCCCTGCGCTCGAGCACGACATCCTGAAGCTCTGGGCCGAGCGCGGCACGTTCGACGAGTCCCTGAGGCAGTCCGAGGGCGGCGAGCCATGGACGTTCTACGAGGGTCCGCCCACCGCCAACGGCATGCCGGGCACGCACCACATCGAGGCCCGCGTGTTCAAGGACATGTTCCCGCGCTTCAAGACCATGCGCGGCTTCCACGTGGAGCGTAAGGCCGGCTGGGACTGCCACGGCCTGCCCGTCGAACTGGCCGTCGAGAAGGAGTTGGGCTTCTCCGGCAAGGCCGACATCGAGGCCTACGGCGTGGAGGCGTTCAACGCCAAGTGCCGCGAATCCGTGCTGCGCCACGTCGACGCGTTCTCCGAGCTGACCGAGCGCATGGGTTACTGGGTCAACATGGACGAGGCGTACGTGACGATGACGCCCGAGTACGTCGAGTCGCTGTGGTGGGCGCTCAAGCAGATCCATTCCAAGGGCCTGCTCGAGGAGGACTACCGCGTGGCCCCCTACTGCCCTCGCTGCGGCACGGCGCTCTCCGACCACGAGCTCGCGCAGGGCTACGAGGAGGTCACGGACCCGTCGATCTACGTGCGCTTCCCCCTGACCTCCGGCCCGCTCGCCGGCGAGGTCGATCTGCTGGTGTGGACGACGACGCCGTGGACGCTCGTGTCGAACACGGCCGTGGCCGTGCATCCCGAGGTGACCTACCGGGTGGCCGTGCCGTCGGAAGAACTGCAGGAGCAGGGCCAGCGCCCGCTCGTCATCGCCGAGCCGCTCGCCGAGCAGGTGTTGGGCGGGGACTGGACGCTCACGGATTCGTTCCAGGGCACCGAGCTGGAGCGGTGGAGCTACCAGCGCCCCCTGGAGCTGGTGGAGTTCCCCACCGAGGCGCACTTCGTGGTGCTGGCCGAGTACGTCACGACGGAGGACGGCTCCGGCCTGGTCCACCAGGCGCCGGCGTTCGGCGAGGACGACATGGCCGTGTGTCGCGCCTACGGGCTGCCGTTCGTCAACCCCGTCACCAAGGAGGGCACCTTCGAGGAGGGGCTGAGCCTGGTGGGCGGCAAGTTCTTCAAGGACGCCGACGAGTTCATCGTCGACGACCTCACCGCGCGCGGTCTCATGTTCCGCAAGCTGGACTACACGCACAGCTACCCCCACTGCTGGCGCTGCCACACCGCGCTGCTCTACTACGCGATGCCGTCGTGGTACATCCGCACAACGCAGATCAAGGACCAGCTGCTCGCGGAGAACGAGGACACCAACTGGTACCCCGAGAGCATCAAGCACGGCCGCTTCGGCGACTGGCTCGACAACAACATCGACTGGGCGCTGTCGCGCACCCGCTACTGGGGCACCCCGCTACCGATCTGGCGCTGCGAGGACGACCACCAGATATGCGTCGGCTCTCGCGCGGAGCTGTCTGAGCTGACCGGCACGGACCAGTCCGAGCTGGATCCGCACCGGCCGTTCGTCGACGACATCACGTTCGCCTGCCCCACCTGCGGCAAGGAGTCGCGCCGGGTGCCCGAGGTGATCGACGCGTGGTTCGACTCCGGCTCCATGCCGTTCGCGCAGTGGGGCTACCCGCATGCCGAGGGCTCCGAAGAGGTGTTCAAGGAGCGCTACCCGGCGGACTTCATCTGCGAGGCGATCGACCAGACCCGCGGCTGGTTCTACTCGCTGATGGCGGTGGGCACGCTCGTGTTCGGCGAGTCCTCGTACAAGAACGTGGTGTGCCTGGGCCACATCCTGGCCGACGACGGCCGCAAGATGAGCAAGCACCTGGGCAACGTGCTCGAACCCATCCCGCTGATGGACCGCCACGGCGCCGACGCCGTGCGCTGGTTCATGGCCTGCTCGGGCTCCCCGTGGTCGGCCCGCCGCGTCGGCGACGTCACCATCGGCGAGACCGTCCGCAAAGTGCTGCTCACCTACTGGAACACCGTGGCCTTCCACACGCTCTACGCCCGCGCCGCAGGGTGGACGCCGACGGGGGACGCGCCCGCCGTCGGGGAGCGTCACGTGCTGGACCGGTGGCTCACCTCCACCACGCAGCAGCTGATCCTGGACACCACAGAGGCGCTGGAGAACTTCGACACCCAGCGCTACGGGCAGGCCCTGGCCGCGTTCATCGACGCGTTGTCCAACTGGCACGTGCGTCGCTCCCGCCGTCGGTTCTGGCACGGCGACCCCAGCGCGCTGTGGACGCTGCACGAGACGCTCGACACGCTCACGCGCCTGCTGGCGCCGATCATGCCGTTCGTCACCGAGCGCGTCTGGCAGGACCTGTTTTACGCCGCCAACCCGGAGGGTCCCAGCTCGGTGCACCTCGCCTCCTGGCCGGTGGCCGATAAGTCCCTACTCGACGAAGAGCTGACCGAGGCGATGCAACTGGCCCAGCGCACCGTCGAGCTCGGGCGCTCCGCGCGTGCCGAGTCCAAGATGAAGGTACGCCAGGTGCTGGGCCGGATGCTGGTGCCGTCGCGGATCTTCGCCAAACTCTCGCCGGAGCTGCAGGATGAGGTCAAGGCCGAACTGAACGTCGAGTCCATCGAGTCGTTCGATTCGGCCGGCGACCTCGTGGACTTCTCCGCCAAGGGCAACTTCCGCAGCCTCGGCAAGCGGTTCGCTAAGCGCACACCGCTGGTGGCCAAGGCCATCGCCGAGCTCGACCCGGCCTGGCTCGCCGGGCGACTGCGCGACGCCGGGCGAGCCGTGATGGAGTTCGAGGGCGAGGACGTGGAGCTGACCGCCGACGACATGATCATCACCGAGCGCCCGCGTGAGGGCTGGTCCGTGGTCAACGAGCAGGGCGAGACCGTCGCGCTCGACTTGGAACTCACCCCGGAACTGGTGCTCGCCGGCCTGGCCCGCGAGGTTATCCGGTTCGTCCAGGACGCCCGCAAGAAGGCCAGCCTGGAGATCACCGACCGGATCACGGTCACCGTGGAGGCCGATGGCCAGCTCGGCGACGCCGTCGACGCGCACGCCGAGCTGATCGCAGGCGAGGTCCTCGCCGTCGAGTTCACCCATGGCGCGGTGGTCGAGCCCACCGATGTCGACGAGGAGCTGGGCCTGAAGATCGCACTGAGCAAGGCGTAGCCCCGGGGGGGAACACCAGATTCTTACGGCTTTCTTAGGTCAGCTCCCTCAGATCGTGCTGACTAGGCCGGGAGCCACCTGAGAGATTCTCAGAAACTACGTCGGCAAGGCTGTGCGCTTTGACTCGCTCAACGAACTCCGAGACGGTAGATGGGCCCAAATACCCCCTGCCCGAGGAGCGACTTGAGCGCAATCAGAGCCTCTAGTGTCTACAAGATCTTCGGCCGCCGACCCGAAACAGGCATCCGTCTGTTGCAGCACGGCGCCGACCGGACCGAGCTTCAGGAGCGCGGTCTCACCGCCGCCGTCATCGACGCGAGCTTCGAGGTGGAGCCGGGCGAGATCTTCGTCGTGATGGGCCTTTCGGGCTCCGGCAAGTCCACCCTCATCCGCATGGTCAACGGCCTGCTGCCGCTGACCCACGGTGAGATGTACATCCACGACAAGCCCCTGTCCGGCCTCGGCAAGGCCGGCCTGCGCCAGGTGCGCCGGGAGAACGTCTCCATGGTCTTCCAGCACTTCGCGCTCCTCCCCCACCGCACCGTCGGCGAGAACGCCGCCTACGGCCTCAAGATCAAGGGCCTCAACCGCACCGACCGCGAGGCCAAGGCCAACGAGGCGCTCGAGATGGTGGGCCTCGGCGGCTGGGGTGGCTACCGCCCCGATGAGCTTTCCGGCGGCATGCAGCAGCGCGTCGGCCTGGCCCGTGCGCTGGCCGCCGGCACCGACATCATGCTGATGGACGAGGCGTTCTCCGCGCTCGACCCGCTGATCCGCCGCGACATGCAAGACCAGCTCATCGAGCTGCAGCAGAAACTCGACAAGACCATCCTCTTCATCACCCACGACCTCAACGAGGCCATGCGTCTGGGAGACCGGATCGCCATGATGCGCGACGGCCGCATCGAGCAGATCGGCACCGCTGAGGAGATCCTCAACGACCCGGCGAGCAACTACGTGGCCCGCTTCGTGGCCGACGTGGACCGCACCCGCGTGCTCACCGCTGGCAACATCGCGGAGAAGCCATACGCTGTGCTGGGCGCGGATCAGGGCCCCCGCATGGCGCACAAGATTCTGCGCGAGCACCAGCCCAACTGGCTCCTCGTCGTCGGCCGAGACCGCCGCCCCGCCGGCATGGTGTGGGCCGACGACGTGGCGGCCGCCGTGCGCGACGGCGCCACCGAGCTCCCCTTCTCCAAGGTGCACGAACTGCCGGTGGTGGAGGCTGGCACCCCCATCAACGAGTTGTTCGAACTGTCCGCCCAGCACCTGTCGCCGCTGGTGGTGGTCGACGAGTCCGGGCGCGTCGCCGGCGTGGTGCCGCGCGTGACGCTGCTTGCCGCAGCCACCCCCGTCCCCGGGGACGACCTCGTCCCCGGCGAGGAACTCCGCGCGGAAGCGGCCGCAGTTGAGGAACAGGTCGCCATCGAAGAGCAGGCCGTCGAACAGCAGGCAGGAGCACGCGCATGAACGACTGGATTCCCCGCATCCCGGTAGGCAGCTGGGTCTCCGACGCGGTTGACTGGATCAGCGTCAACCTGCGCTTCCTGCTGGACTTCTTCAAGGCTGCAGGCACCTGGCTCAACGACGTGGTCACCACCGCGCTGCTGGCCCCGCCTCCGCTGGTGATGATCCTCATCTTCGCGGTGCTCGCCTGGCTGGTGCGCTCGTGGCGGCTCGCGATCGGCGTGGTCGCCGCATTCCTGCTGATCCTGAGCATGAACCAATGGACGCAGTCCATGCAGACGCTGTCCCTGGTGCTGATCGCCACCCTCACCGCGATCATCATCGCGGTGCCGCTGGGCATCTGGGCCGCCCGCAACGACACGGTCAGCGCCATCGTCAAGCCGGTGCTCGACCTCATGCAGTCGCTGCCCGCGATGGTGTACCTGGTGCCCGCCATCATCTTCTTCAGCATCGGCGTGGTGCCGGGCCTGTTCTCCACCGTGATCTTCTCGCTGCCGCCCGCGGTGCGGCTCACCGAGCTGGGCATCCGTAGCGTGGACAAGGAGACCGTCGAGGCGGCCCACTCCTTCGGCGCCACGGACTGGGAGATACTGCGCGGGGTGCAGCTCCCCCTGGCGATCCCGTCGATCATGGCCGGCATCAACCAGGTCATCATGCTGGCGCTGTCCATGGCCGTCATCGCGGGCATCGTGGGCTCCGACGGCCTCGGCAAGGAGGTTGTGACCGCGCTGGGTACCGTCAGCATCGCCCGCGGCGCGGAGGCCGGCCTGTCGCTGGTGTTCATCGCGATCTTCCTCGACCGGCTCACCGCCGCTCTGGGCACCCCCGAAAAATTCTCCTCCTCCCTGCTCGCGAAGTGGAAGGCCGCTCGCGAGAAGAAGGCCAAGACACGGGAATCCGCAGAACTCGCTGCGTGATCCCACATCGAAAGGAAACTGTGAAGTCATCAATCCGTAAGTTTGGAATCGCTGCGCTCAGCACCGCCCTCCTGGGACTGGCCGCCTGTGGCGCTGATACCGGAGAGGGCACCGACGGTAACGGCGGTGACAGCGGTCAGGACAAGCACATCACCCTCGGCTTCATCCCGTCGTGGACCGACGGCCGCTCCATGGGCAACCTCCTCAAGGGTCAGCTCGAGGACATGGGCTACACCGTCTCGACGGAGGAGCTCTCCGATCCGGGCCCGCTCTACGTCGCGCTGGCACAGGGTGACGTCGACATCTACCCCTCCGCATGGCCCGAGGTCACGCACTCCGCCTACATGGACGAGTACGAGGACCAGATCGATTCGCTGGGCGCCTACTACGACGGCACGGTGCTCACGTGGGCCGTGCCCGAGTACTCGAAGATGAAGTCGATCGAGGACATCAAGGACCACGCCGACGAACTGGGCAACCGCATCGTCGGCATCGAGCCCGGCGCCGGCCTGACCCGCGTGTCGCAGGACGACGTGATCCCCGGCTACGGCCTGGAGAACTTCGAGCTGGTGACCAGCTCGACCGCCGCCATGCTGGCCGAGCTGCAGACCAAGATCGCCGCCGAGGAGGAGATCGTCGTCACGCTGTGGCGTCCGTTCTGGGCCAACGCCGAGTACCCCGTCCGCGACCTCGAGGACCCGCAGGGTGCCCTGGGCGAGACGGAGTCGCTGCACTTCCTGGCGCGCAAGGGCTTCGCTGAGGAGTACCCGGACATCGCCGAGTGGATCGCCGACGTCAAGCTCGACGACCAGCAGTACGGTTCGCTCGAGGACACCGTCGTGAACAAGTATGAGGAGGGCCAGGAGGCCGAGGCGATCCAGGAGTGGATCGACGCCAACCCCGACGTCCTCCCCAAGGCTGGCTGAGCCTCACGCGGAACGCTGGTTGAGCCGCTGCCCGCGAGGTACGAGCGGCGCAGCGTGTCAAAACCCGGTGAGTTTACAGGCAACCCGCCTGCAAACTCACCGGGTTTCGACACGTTCGCGGCTCAACCAACCAGCGTCAGGTGAGGCCGAGTTCGGCCTCCTGGTGGTAGATCCCGGCCTGCAGCAGGCACGATTCCAGCACACGCATCACCTCGAGGGTGTCGGCCAAAGGCATGGTGGGCGACTCCGTCTGCCCCTCCCGCACCCGCTGCGTCACCTCGGCGAACTGGTGGCTGTAGCCCCGTCCGGTGGGCGCCGCCTCGATGATGCGCGGCAGCACCCCGTTGCGGTGAATGGTGATCATCGACGGGTGGTGGAAGCGGGGATCCACCTCGATCCAGCCCTTGGTGCCCATGATCGACATGCGGCCCGGGCCGTGCCCGTCGAACCCGCACGCCAGCGACGACAGCCCTCCGGCGGCGTGGGCAAGGCTGATGGTGGCGGCGCAGTCGACCCCTGTAGGGTACAGCCGCGTCATGCAATCGGCTGACTTCACGTTGCCGAGGAACGCCTGGGCGAAGTTGACGACGTAGACGCCGAGGTCGAGGATTGCGCCGCCGCCCAGTTCCTTGGCGAAGAGCCGGTGCTCGGGCTGGAACTCGCGGTACGCGTAGAGGTCTCCCTGCACGGCCACGACGTCGCCGATCCGGCCCCAGGCCACCACCTCACGGGCCGCCGCGACAACGGGAAGGAACCGCGTCCACATGGCCTCCATGAGAAACACGTTCTTCTCCCGCGCGGTCTCGACGAGTTGCTTGGCCCCCGCGAAGGTGGCGGTGAACGCCTTCTCCACCAGCACGGCCTTGCCGTGCTCGATCGCCTTGAGCGCCACGTCGCGGTGGTGCGGGTGCGGGGTGGCGATGTAGACCACGTCGACATCGTCGGACTCGAGCATCTCCGCATAGGAGCCGAAGGCCTTGGCCACCCCATGCTGCTGGGCGAACTCCTGCGCCTTGGCGTGCGTTCGCGACGCCACCGCCGCCAACTCGGCGCCGGGCACGAACTGGAAGTCCCCCGCCACCCCGTGCGCGATGGCCCCCGTGCCGACAATTCCCCAGCGAACCGTGTTCATGCCCTCAGGGTAGTCCCCCGCAACAGCCCGGGCGCGGGTTTGGCCTAGCGTTCCCGGCGCCCGATGACGTAGAGCCGATCTGCAACGCTGTCATCGCTGACGAGGAAGCTCTCAGGTACCAGGCCGGCCGCGACGACCGCCCGCCGGACGTCGGCCGCATCGTGCAGCACCAACGGCACCTCCACCTGCTCACCCTGCCACCACGTGACCGGTTCGACGGCGTTGCCGACGTGCACCGACAGCGCCAGCACGCCGTCGGGCAGCAGCGTCTGCGCCAGGTGCCGCAGCACGGTGGGCAGCTCACTGGGCGCGAGGTGGATCAGCGAGAACCAGGCGAGGATCGCGCCCCAGCCTGCGTCGGTGGCGGGGCGCAGGAGGCGACGGAAGTCCGCCACCTGGAAGTCGACGTCGCGGTTGCGCTCCTTCGCCTGCTCGATCATGCGCGGGGACAGGTCGAAGCCCGTCGGCAGCGCGGCCGCTTCGGCCAGGGCCAGAGTGGTGTCGCCGAGGCCGCAGCCCACGTCGGCGGTCTGGTGCGGGCCGGCGAGCTCGGCCACGTGCGCGATGAACCACTCCTCGAACGGCGTGGTGCTGCGCGGCTCCGGGTCGAGGTCGGCGAGTGCGTCGTAGGCGGCCACGAGCGCCTGGTCGCGGGCGTCGACCCCTTCGGCGAGGATCTGCTCGCGGTCGGCGGCGGCCTCGGGCCCGGCGTCGGCCGGGATGTCGCCCAGGAGATGCAGCCAACGGTGGTCCTGCTGGCCGGGGCGGCGGGCGAGTTGCCGCGCGAGGGGCTCGTCGCGTTCGGCCATGCGCTGCAGTGTCGCCTCCACCGCATCGCGGTCGGCGAACCTGTGCAGCCTGTCGGTGCGGGTCTTCAACTCGCCCGGGGCCTGGGGCCCGCGGAGCAGTAGCACGGTGAGCAGGGCGCGCTCGTCGTCGGCGAGGTCCAGCACCTCCACCACGCTCTGCGCGTACTTGAGCGTGCGCTTGCCGTAGTCCATCCACGTGACGCGCGCCAGGCCCCGGTCCTTCAGCGAGCGCACGGCGTCCTGCACCTGGCGCTCGTCGTAGTCGACGACGGGCTCGCGGCTGCTGGTCTGGTTGCAGGCGGTGCGCAGCGCGTTGAGCGTGAGCGGATAGCTCGCCGGGACGGTGATCTCCTTCTCCAGGAGGCAGCCCAGGACGCGTTGTTCTTCGGCGGTGAGGACCAGATGCGCAGTCACCCTTCGAGGTTACCAACCGCCCGACCCCTGAGCGTCGCCCCCTCGAGGCTTCGAATCCAGCTTCGGAGTGGTCTGCACCTCCGGATCTGGATGTGGGGCGGATGGGGAGTTCGATGTCGGCCCGCCGCCCGCGGACGCGTCCCACGGGAACGGGCGCGGCGAACTATCCTGTGAGACGGTCCCCAGGAGGTAGACATACATGGGTCGCATCGTTCAGAAGTTCGGCGGTAGCTCGGTACAGGACGCGGAGTCCATCAAGCGGGTCGCCCGTCGCATCGCACGCACCCGCGGTGAGGGGCACGACGTCATCATCGTGATCTCCGCCATGGGCGACACCACCGACGAGTTGATGGACCTCGCGCTGCAGGTCTCCCCCAGCCCGAAGTCGCGTGAGCTCGACATGCTGCTGACCACCGGCGAGCGGCAGTCCGCCGCGCTGCTGGCGATGGCCCTGTCGGATCTCGGCATCGAGGCGGTCTCCTACACGGGCTCGCAGGCCGGCATCCTCACCACCCCCACGCACGGCAACGCGCGGATCATCGACATCACCCCCGGGCGCGTCGCCAAGTCCCTCGAGGACGGCAGTGTGGTCATCGTCGCGGGCTTCCAGGGCGTGGCGCAGACCACCAAGGACGTCACGACGCTGGGCCGCGGCGCCTCCGACACCACCGCCGTCGCGCTGGCCTCCGCACTGGGTGCGGACTATTGCGAAATCTACTCCGACGTCGACGGCGTCTACACAGCCGATCCGCGGATCGTGAAATCCGCGCGGCACATCGAGCAGATCGGCTACGAGGACATGATGGAGATGGCCGCCTGCGGCGCCAAGATCCTCCACCTGCGCTGCGTCGAGTACGCGCGCCGCGAGGGCGTGCCGGTGCACGTGCGTTCCTCGTTCACCGACAAGCCCGGCACCTGGGTCAAGAGCCAGGACGAGATCACGAAAGACGGAGCCATGGAAGAAGCCATCATCACCGGTGTCGCCCACGACCGCACCGAAGCCAAGATCACTGTCGTCAACGTGCCAGACCGCGTCGGCGAGGCCGCCCGCATCTTCAAGGCCATCGCCGAGGCCGAGATCAACATCGACATGATCGTGCAGAACATCTCACGCCTGTCCGATGCGGCCACGGACATCTCGTTCACCCTCCCCATGAGCGACGGCGCCAAGGCCATCGCCGCCCTCGAAGCCATCAAGGGTGAGGTGGGCTACGAGGAGGTGCTCTACGACGACCAGATCGGCAAGGTCTCCGTCGTGGGCGTGGGCATGCGCTCCCACCCGGGCGTCTCTGCCACCTTCTTCGACGCGCTGGCCCAGGCCGGTGTGAACCTGCAGATGATCTCCACCTCGGAGATCCGCATCTCGGTGATCGTGGGCGCCGACGACGTGGACAACGCCGTGCGCGCCGCCCACAGCGCCTTCGAACTGGACGCCACCGACGAGGCCACCGTCTACGCCGGCACCGGCCGCTGATCGTACCCACGTGACCAACATCGCTAGGCGGCACTTCCTCGCTGCTGCCGCCGTCGCGCCGTTGTCAGCCTGCACCCCCGAGCCGGAGCCTGCGCCGCCACCGCCGACGGGGATCGTCACACCCACGTCGACGCCCACCACGCCGGCACCCGCCCCCACCGCGACGCATCCGCTGGGGCTCGTGGTGCCCAGCAGCGTGCAGGCTGTGGTCTTCGACGGCGCGTTCGGCATCGGCTATGTGCGGGAGGCCGCCAGGGTCGCGCGCAACAACCACGACGGGTTGCGCATCCAGGTGCTGCCCAGCAGCAACATCACCGCCGATGTCGGCCCCCGCTTCGAGCCGGGAGAGACCCCGCCTGACCTCATCGACAACTCGGGCGTCCACCAACTCGCCATCGCCGACCTGACCGACGACCTGCTCACCCTCGACGAGCTCATGGCCACCCCCAACCTCGAGGGCGTCCCCATCGCGGAGACGCTCTACGGCGGGGTGGTGCAGGCGGGCACGTTCAACGGCCGGCACGTGGCGCTGAACTACGCGTTGAGCACCTACGGTCTGTGGCATTCGGCCAGCCATTTCGCGGCCAACGGCTGGGCCATCCCCGTGGCCTGGGACGAGCTCCTCCTGCTGGGCGAGGAGGCGCAGGACCTGGGACTGGCCCTGTTCGTCTGGGGCGACGAGGCGGCGAGCTACTACGCCGAGCTCGCGATCGCGTCGGCCATCAAGGAGGGCGGCCACGATGTGCGCCGGGCCCTCGACAACCTGGAGCCCGACGGCTGGCAGCACCCCGCCGTCGCCGGCGTGCTGGCCGCGATGGCCACCTGCGTCGACGAGGGTTTCGTGCGCTACGGGGGCCCGTACCTCGAGGCGCAGGCGGAGTGGTCGCGGGATCAGAAGGCACTGTTCTACCCGTCCGGCTCGTGGATCGCCACGGAGATGGATGCCCGGACGGCGGAGGGCTTCGAGATGACGGTCTCGCCCGTCCCCGCGCTGACCGCGGCCCCCACGCTGCCGGTGACCGCCATCCACGCCCAGCCCATCGAGCAGTTCATCGTGCCGGAGAACGCGGCCAACCCCGCCGGTGGCCTGGAACTGCTGCGGGTGATGTTGTCGCGCGACGTGGCGGAGGAGTTCGCGGCGAGCAACATGATGCCCACCGTGGTGCGTACGACGACGCCGTCGGATCTGCAGTCAACGCCGCTGGCGGCCCAGACGCGCCTCCTGGCCGACGCCGGGGAGGACGTGTACAGCTGGCGCTTCGTGTCGCACTACGGGCTCGGCGACAACTACAACAGGCTGTGGGGCCAGTTCCTGGGCGGCGACCTGGGCGCCGCTGCGCTGGCCGAACAGCTGCAGGCGCTGTCCGACGAGGTCAGGGATGACCCGACGGTGCGCACCTACAAGGTCGACTGAGCTGCTAGCGTCCGCCCCCCTGCTCCCTGAGCGTCCGCCGGCGAGCTTGCGAGCCAGCGGACGACGAAGGGGCCTCGCGCGTGCCTCCGGGCTTGGCCACGGGGATTGACGGCGTCAGCGCGCTGGGCGCGACGCTCAGGGTCCGGTCACCTGCGGCGACCGGTGCCGAAGATGGAGCGCACGATCTCGCGGCTGGCGGTGCGCATCACGTCCTTGAACACCTTCGACTTCGTCACCTGCTGGATCAGCGTCGGATTCTCCTTCTCGTAGCGACGACGCTCCGCCTCGGCGAGCCGGCGCTCCTTCTCCAGCCTGCGCATCTCGGCGAGGCGCTCGCGCTCCGCCTTCGCCTGCTCCTTCTCCAGCTGAGCCAGTTCCTTCTCGATGCGCTTGGCCTCCTCAGCACGCTCGGCCTCAAGCCTCTCCTCCTCGGCCTTCCGCGCGCCCTCCTCGAGGTGCTTGGCGAGCAACTCGTAGGCCGATTCCCGGTCGATCGCCTCGCCGTACTTCGCCTGCAGCGGCGACGCTGCGACGGTGGCCTTCAGCTGCTCCTCCGGCGTGGGCCCCATCGTCGAGGTGGGGGCCCAGATCTGCGTCCAGGCCACGGGGGTGGGCGCGCCCTTGTCGCTCATCACGGTGACCACGGCCTGCCCGGTGGCGAGCTGCTGGAGTACCTCCTCGAGGTCGTACTCCGAGGTGGGATAGGTCGAGACGGTGGCCTTCAGCGCCTTCGCATCGTTGGGGGTGTGCGCCCGCAACTGGTGCTGGACGCGCGAACCGAGCTGGGCGAGCACGTCGTCGGGCACGTCCTTCGGGGTCTGCGTGACGAAGAACACGCCCACGCCCTTCGAGCGGATGAGCCGCACCGTCTGGGTGATCGCGTCGAGGAACGCCTTGGAGGCGCCGTTGAACAGCAGGTGCGCCTCGTCGAAGAAGAAGACGAGCTTGGGCTTGTCGAGGTCGCCCACCTCAGGCAGGTCGGTGAACAGATCGGCCAGCAGCCACATCAGGAACGTGGAGAAGAGCGCAGGGCGGTTGGCCAACTGGGGCAGTTCGAGGAGGGAGACGACGCCACGGCCGTCGGGCGCGACGCGCATCAGGTCCGCGGGGTCGAACTCCGGCTCGCCGAAGAACACGTCCGCGCCCTGCCCCGAGAGGGTCACGAGGTTGCGGAGGATGACGCCGGCGGTCGCCGTCGAGATGCCGCCGATGCCCTTGAGTTCGGCCTTGCCCTCGTCGGAGATGAGGTACTTGATGAGCTCAGTGAGGTCCTTCAGGTCGAGGAGCAGGAGGCCCTTGGTGTCGGCGTAGTGGAAGATCAGGCCGAGCGAGGATTCCTGCACCTGGTTGAGGCCCAGCACCTTGCTGAGCAGGATGGGGCCGAACGACGACACGGTGGCGCGCACCGGGATACCGACGCCCACGCCGCCCAGGGCGTAGAACTCGCACGGGTAGGAGCGTGCCTCCCAGGGCTGCCCTTGGCGCTCGGTGCGGGCGAGCAGCTTCTCCCCGCCGGGGCCGGGGGTGGCCATGCCGCTGAGGTCGCCCTTGATGTCGGCCGCGAACACCGGCACCCCCGCCGAGCTCAACGCCTCCGCCATCACCTGCAGCGTCACCGTCTTACCCGTGCCGGTGGCACCTGCCACGAGTCCGTGCCGGTTGAACATCGACAACGGGATGCGGATGGGCACCTCCGGGTTGGGTTCGCCGTCGACGAGGACGCCGAGCGTCGCTGCGGGGACGTCGAAGGTGTAACCGGCCTTGATCTGTTCACTGTGGCTGCTCACGCGCGTCATTTTCCCATAGACGCGCTGTTGAGGGGCCCATTCCCCCAGCGAGCTGCGACACGACGCGGGGCGATGACCCCGGGACCGCCGCCGTTGGGTAGGCTGGGTGGGTGATCTTCAAGCGAGTCGGCGATTCCCGCCCCTACCCGGACCACGGCTTCACGCAGAAGCAGTGGATCGGCATCGCGCCTCACCAGGTGCGTCTAGACGAGCTGGTGACCACTAAGCGCACCTTGGATCTGGAGGCCCTGCTCGAAGAGGATTCCACGTTCTACGGTGACCTTTTCGCCCACGTCGTGTCCTACCGCGGCGAGCTCTACCTCGAGGACGGCCTGCACCGCGCCCTGCGCGCGGCGCTGCAACAGCGGCAGACAATGCACGCACGAGTCCTTGAGTTGAAGTAGTCTCCCCTCAGGTCCCCCGACGAAAGAGCTAGAAACTCGTGCGTATCTTCCGCCTGATCGCAACCCCGGTGATTCTGCTGGGGCTGCTCGGCTTTCTCGGTTGGGGCTTCATGTGGGGCTGGCGTGAGTTGACCGCCCCCATCCCCACCACGCCGCCCACCCCGTGCGTGACCGAGGAGACCGATGTGGTCATCCCGTCGCTGGTCACGGTCAACGTGTACAACGGCGGCTTCACCACGGGCCTGGCCCGCCGGATCGGCACCTACCTGACCGACGCAGGCTTCGCCGTGGCCCGGGTGGATGATTCCGAGGAGCAGATCAAGGACACCATCGTCCGCGGCAACCGTGACCAGAACCAGTCGATGCGCATGGTGGGCTCGCACTTCATCGGCGTGGAGTTCGAGTACGACGAGCGGATTGACGGCACCGTCGACGTGCTGGTCGGCACCGGATTCCAAGGTTACGCCCCCGAAGGCGAGATCTTCTGGCAATTGGCATCCGGCGGCAGCGTCTGCCGCCCGCCGCAGGCCACCGACGAGTCGCCAACCCCGACGCCCAGCCCTGAGCCCTGAGCCCTGAGCCCCCAATGAGAAGAACCCCCGGTTTCCCGGGGGTTCTCTGGCGGTGATGGAGGGATTTGAACCCCCGGTAGGTTTCCCTACTCTCGCTTTCGAGGCGAGCACTTTCGGCCACTCAGTCACATCACCGCGGACTATTCTAGTCAGTTCGCTCGATGATGACCAATTGGCGAACGGCGCTTGACCTGCTCCCTGCCTGCGTCGACGGTTTGGTGGGGCGCCGGAACTGAGGCGTAGAGTGTGCCGGTGCGTGAAATTTCGGCTCTGCTTCGTGTCCCAGGGTTGGCGCTCATCTTGGTGGCCCAGCTCGCGGCCCGGTTCCCGGCTGGCATGTACACGCTGGGCATCCTCATGCACGTGGAGCGCCAGCAGGGCACCTACACCGCCGCCGGCCTGGTGCTCGCGGCCTTCTCTGCCGGCATGGCCATCGCCGGGCCACCGATCTCACGGCTGCTGAGCAGGTTCGGCACCCTGCCGGTGCTGTCGATCACCCTCGTGATCTCCGTGACGGCCTTCATCCTGCTGGCCGTCTTCCCCACGCTACCGTTGCCCTGGCTGATCGTCCTCGGCGTGCTGGGCGGGGCGGCGATGCCGCCGGTCATCCCCGCCGTGCGCACCCTCTACCCCCGCATCACGCCGCAGCACATGCTGACCTCGCTGTTCAGCTTCGACGCCGCCCTGCAGGAGATCATCTGGGTCATCGGGCCCGTGGCCATCACCATGCTGGTGGCGGCCTTCGGCACCACGACGGCGCTGCTGGTGGTCGTCGGCATCCAGGTGCTGGGCGGCCTCATGTTCATCCTCGCGCCCGCCGTCCGGTCCCTGAAGATCCCGCCGGCCACCCGCAAACTCGGCCGCGTGCTGCAGAACCCGTCGGTCGTCCTGATGATGGTCACCTCGGCGCTGTTCCTCGGCGCCTTCGCCGCCGTCGAGGCAGGCGTGGTGGCGTCCTTCGACGAGGGCTCGATCCGGGCCGGCGTCGTGCTGGGGATCGCCTCGGTGGGCTCACTGATCGGCGGCCTGGCCACCGGCAACCGTCCCATCTCCCGCTGGTCGCTGGCCATCCGCACCCTCATCATGGTGGTGGGCCTGACGCTGGCCGGGCTGCTGAGCGGCTTCTGGGGGCTGTCGGTTGCGCTGTTCATCGCCGGCATCGGCATCGCCCCCGCCCTGGCCGCCGTCTCCGCGGTGATCGCCGGCAGCGTGTCCTTCTCGGACACGGCCGAGGCCTACGGCTGGATCGGCACCGGGCAACTGCTCGGCACGTCGATCTGCGCGGCGGCGGGCGGCATCGCCATCGACGCCGTGGGCGCCTCGGGGGCCATGTACGTCGCCGCGGGCACTGCGACGCTCGCGCTCATCGTCGCGGTGTTGTTCCGCAAGGCGCAGCCGGACCTGCGCGGCGGGATCTCGATCCTGGACTGAGGGGCATACCCGTCGGCGCATCATTATCTCTACCGATTCAGGGGGTCGGTGTGGATAATCCACACCGCCGGCCCGCTGAGGCAGAGATGTACTCCACGCCGCGTGCCGTCAGCGCCTGACGGCGAAGAACCGCTCCAGTACGGCGCCGCATTCGTCCTCGAGCACACCGGAGGTCACGCTGGGGCGGTGGTTGAGCCGGGGGTCGCGCACCACGTCCCACAGCGAGGCCACGGCGCCCGCCTTCTCGTCGAACGCTCCGAACACCAGGCGATCGATGCGGGCCCCCACGATGGCGCCGGCGCACATGGTGCAGGGTTCAAGGGTGACCACCAGGGTGCAGCCGCTCAGCCGCCACTCCCCCAGCGCCTCAGCCGCGCGCCGGATCGCGACCACCTCGGCGTGCGCCGTCGGGTCACCGGTCAGTTCGCGCTCGTTGCCCGCCGCGGCGAGGAGTTCGCCGGAGGGGCCGAGCAGCACGGCGCCGATCGGCACGTCACCGTGCGCCTCCGCCGCCGATGCCTCGGTCAACGCGCGGCGCATCGGCTCATGCCAGCGGGTGCCCACCCCGGTCAGTCGTCGAAGGACTCGGCGGCGCGGTCGAACTCTGGCCCCACCTTGAGCTTCTTCGCAATGGTGCTGAGCAGCACGTCGGAGTCCTCGTCGTAATCAGTGGCGATGGCCTCCATCTCGAAGCCGTGCAGGCCCATCGCCGCGTACATCTCCAAGTCTCCGATGGGGAACGAGTCCTCGTCCTCATCAGGGATGTCCTCGCCCAGGTAGAACACCACGTCGCGGGCGAGGGGCCAGTCGTTGGCGGAGGTCGCGTCGGACAGCAGCACCTCCACGGTGCGGCCGCGCACGCGGCACAGCACGAAGAACTCGCCGGCCACGGAGACCCAGCCGTCGGCGCCGGAGTCGCCGGGGAGGCGGCTCAACTGGCGGATCAACTCATCGAGGTCGTTGGCGAGGTCGAAATCCATGGGCACCGCAGTGGCGACGCCGTCCTCGCGGTACAGCGCGACCACCAGGTCCACGTCGTCCTCCGAAGCGTCCTCCAGGTCGTCGTCGTAGTCGTCGAGGTCATCGTCGGATTCGTTGACCTCGTCCTTCAAGTCGAACGGCTCCGCATCCTCATCGAACACGTCCACAGCTCACTCCTCTCCGACGCAGCCCAGTGCCGCATCCATCCTTGCACGCTTCGAGGCATTCAGACAGGGGCACCTGCGCAACCGCTACGCGAAGCTGCTCGGATGTGGGAAAGTTGGCTCGTGGAACTTCACGTCGTCGATCACCCGCTCGTCCATCACAAGCTCACCGTCCTGCGCGACAAGAACACCCCGCAGCCGGTCTTCCGCCTGCTGGTGGAGGAACTCATGACGCTGCTGGCCTACGAGGCCACCCGTGGCGTGCGGGTGCGTGACATCGAGATCGAAACCCCTGTCGCCCCGACGACAGGGGTGAAGCTCGCCAACCCCGCGCCGCTCGTCGTGCCGATCATCCGCGCCGGGCTCGGGATGCTCGACGGCATGCTGCGGCTCGTGCCCACCGCCGAGGTCGGCTTCCTGGGCATGATCCGCGACGAGGAGACGCTGCAGCCCACCACCTACGCCGAGCGCCTCCCGAAGGATCTCTCCGGCCGCCAGTGCTACGTGCTCGACCCGATGCTCGCCACCGGCGGCTCGCTCGGCGGCGCCATCCAGTACCTGGTGGACCGCGGTGCCGACGACATCAACGCCATCTGCCTCACCGCCGCCCCCGAGGGCGTCAAGAAACTCCAGGAACTGCTGGCCGACCTGCACGTGCCGTGCCGCGTCGTCGTCGCCGCGCTCGACGAGAGGCTCAACGACGCCGGCTACATCGTCCCCGGCCTCGGCGACGCCGGTGACCGCCTCTACGGCCTCGCCGAGTAGGCCGCCACCCCGCGGAATTAGCCCAACGGCCTTGGGATAAGTTGGGCCCATGGCGAAGAAGGGCGCGACGAAGGGCTGGTTGCCGAATCAGCATGGCGCCTGGGCGATGATCATTGTCCCCTTCCTCGTGGGGCTGCTCCTCGTGCTGCCGTACCGCCCGCTCGACTGGGGCGACCTCGCCCTCGGCGTGACCTGGCTCATCGGTTACTTCGCGTTCGACGCGCTGGTGTTCATCCTCAAATCTCCACCCAAGCGCCGGCCGGCCTACTATCCGGCGTTCGGCACCTACGCCGCCATCGCGGGGGTCGCAGGGCTGACGACGCTGTTTTTCCGCAGCTGGGAGATCCTCTGGTGGGCGCCGGTCTACGCCGTCCTGCTGGGCACCGCGCTCTACCTGGCGGGCACCAAGCGGGAAAGATCCGTGCTCTCCGGCGTGCTGACCATCTTTGCGTCCTGCGGGCTGATGCCCGTGCTGCGCAGCACGGCCGGCGCGGGGTTCATCCGGGCCAATGAGACCGCGGTCATGGTGGCCATCACCGCCTACTTCATCGGCACCGTGTTCCACGTCAAGGCCCTCATCCGGGAGCGGAACAACCCCAGATCGGCGCCACGGTCGCTGATCTACCACGCCGCGCTCGCCGTCGCGGTCATCGCCGCCGTCGTCGCCGGATGGCTCACCTGGGGATGGATCGTATGGGCCGCGGCGTTGGTCGTGCGCGCGTGGTGGCTGCCCCGCGAGCGTCGCAAACCCCTGCAGATCGGGATCGTCGAGATCGTCATGTCGACGTGGGTGCTGCTGGTCGTCCTCCTCTGAGGCCGCCAGCGCCGGTTACTTGAATGTGCACATACCCCGTCCGGGCCCTACTCTGGTGCAGTTGACTAGCGAAAGGTGGGCATTGTGAGCGAACAGGTTCTGGATGGCATGGGCGCGATCGTCGCCGAGGGCGGCGTCGGTTTCCGGGTGTGGGCGCCCAACGCCGACAAGGTCAGCGTCTACGGGGAATTCAACGACTGGGACCAGCAGGCCCACCCCATGACGCGCGAGAACGACGAAGGCTACTGGTACGGGTTCGTCGATGGCGCCAAGCCCGGCCAGCAGTACAAGTTCCACCTCACCAACGGGGAACTGGAACTCGACCGCAACGACCCCTACGCCCGCGAGGTCACCAACTCTGTCGGCAACTCCGTCATCGTCGACCCCTGGGCGTTCGACTGGGAGGACGACGAGTTCCACCTCCCCGCGCAGAACGAGATCGTGATCTACGAGGCCCACGTCGGCTCCTTCTTCGCCGAGGACGGCGCGGGCGACTTCGCCATGATGGCCGAGAGGCTCAAGCACGTCGTCGACCTGGGCTGCAACGTCATCCAGCTCATGCCGGTGGCCGAGTTCGCCGGCGACCTGTCCTGGGGCTACAACCCCGCCCACATCTTCGCCGTCGAATCTGCCTACGGCGGCCCCACCGCGTACCGCGAGTTCGTCAAGCAGGCCCACCGCATGGGCCTAGGCGTCATCCAGGACGTGGTCTACAACCACTTCGGGCCCTCGGATCTCGATCTGTGGCAGTTCGACGGCTGGTCCGACAACGGCAAGGGTGGCATCTACTTCTACAACGACCACCGCTCCTCCACCCCGTGGGGCGACACCCGCCCGGACTACGGACGCGGCGAGGTGCGTCGCTTCATCCACGACAACGCCCTCATGTGGCTGCGCGAGTTCCGCGTAGACGGCCTGCGCTACGACATGACGCCCTACATGCGTTCGGTCGACGCCACCGGCTTCGACATCATCGACGGCTGGACGCTGCAGTCCTGGATCAACCGCGACATCCGCGCGGAGTTCCCCGGCGCCCTCCTGATCGCCGAGGACATGCACTCCAACCCGCTGGTGACCGGCTTCGACGACAACGGGGCCGGCTACCACTCGCAGTGGGACCCCAACTTCGTCCACCCCGTGCGCAAGGCGCTGCAGGAGTACGACGACGCGCACCGCAACATCGACGCCATCGCGGACGCCATCACCTACAACTACGACGGCGATGGCTTCCGCCGCGTCGTCTACACCGAATCGCACGATGAGGTGGCCAATGGCAAGGCCCGCGTGGTCGCCGAGGTGGAGCCGGGCGACCAGCAGGGCTGGTTCGCGCAGAAGCGCTCCACGCTGGGCGCGGCGCTGGTGATGACCGCCCCCGGCATCCCGATGCTCTTCCAGGGCCAGGAGTTCCTGCAGGGCGACTGGTTCCGCGACGACGTGCCGCTGGACTGGCGCCTCAACAAGGAACACCACGGCATCGTGCAGCTCTACGCGGACCTGATCACGCTGCGCCGCAACATGTTCGGCGAATCGCAGGGCCTACAGGGCCAGGGCGTCAACGTGTTCCACCGCAACAACGACGCCAAGGTGGTGGCCTTCCAGCGCTGGTACAACCACGGCGTGGGCGACGACGTCGTGGTGGTGGCCAACTTCTCCGGCCAGGCACGTGACAACTACCGCATCGGCCTGCCGTCGGGCGGCCGGTGGGAGCTGAAGCTCAACTCGGACGCCACGCTGTACTCCGATGACTTCGGCGACCATCCCTCGGCAGATCTCCACGCCGACGGCGAGGGCATCGACGGCTTCGGCGCCAGCGGCACCCTGACGATCGCCCCGTACTCGGTGCTGATCTACAGCTACGCAGGCTGAGCTGGTCAGCATCCACGCCACCTGTCCGTGCCTGGACGTAGAGTCTGGGCATGGATGAGGCGCAGCGGATCTCGGAGTTCTGGCAGTGGTGGCGGCAGCACGCCCCGCGGCTGGCGCAACTGCTCGACGACGGCGAGGACCAGGCGGCCATGCAGGCCTACGCGCCACTCCTGGCGGAGCAGGTGCAGCAGATCGACGAGCGCCTCGGGTACCGCATCGACAGCGCCGACGGCCGCAGCCGGAGCACCCTCACGATCTCCGCGCACGGGCAGCAGTGGCTGATGCCGCTGGCCCGCCGGGTCCGCGATGCGGCGCCGCCGCCGGATGAGCACTGGAACTACTCCAACTTCGTGCTCCGCGCGCCGGATCTGGCCGCGGCGCAGTTCGACGTCGACGGCGCGGTGCTGAACCTCGCGGACGCGCGGGTGGGGCTGAGGGACCTCGCGCGCAAGGTGGATGTCGGCCTCTGGCATCCGGGGTTCGAGGGCTTCGAGACGGAGGCGCAACGCTCCCTGGCCGCTGCCATGCTCGACGCGGCGCTGGGCGAAGAGGTCACCGAGTGCTGGGTGGGCGAGGTGGAGGTCATCGACGAGCCCCCGGTGGAGGCCGCCGGTCTCGAGTGGCTGCAGAGCTACGTCGACGATGTGCGCGCCCGCTTCGTCGAACTGCCGGATGTCACGCCCTGGGCCACGGTGGAGGGCACCCGCTACGACGGCATGGACGTGCACGCCCGCGTCCGGGTGCCGGTGAGCATCGCGCGGGAGCCGCTGCTGGAGAAGGTGGTCACCATCAGACTGCCCCTGGAGGACCCGTCGCTGTCGCCGTATGCGGAGGCCCTGGAGGAGCGCATCCAGGCGGCCATCGGAGCCGACGGGGAGCTCACCGCCATCGAGACACTGGGAGACGTGCGCACGTGGTACTGCTACGTCAACCCGGCTTCTGACGCGGCGCAGCGCCTGCTGGATCTGGCCAGAGACGAGGGGATGCCCGCGGAGGCGGCCAACGATCCCACCTGGGAGGTGGTCTCACACCTCAGCTAGCCAACCGGGCACGGGCCTCCATCAACGCGAATCCCATGATGTTGAGGCCCGGCCAGCGTTCCGGGGCCTTGGCATGCGCGTGGTCCGCGGCCAGGCCGATGCCCCAGACCCGGTCGATGGGCGATGCCTCGGCCAACACCCTGGTGCCGGTCTGCAGCAGGTACTCGGCCAGGGCGGGGTGCGCGGCGAACTTGGCGACGTTGCCCGCCACCGCGATCTCGAGGCGCCTGGGCTGCCACTGGTCGTCGTGGAAGGGCTTGACGGAGCGGCCGATCGCCTTGGCCTTGTTCGGCGCCTCGGCCTGGAGGATCCGTTCGGCCGCGTGACCATCGCCGAAGAGGGTGGCCTTGCGCCAGGCGATGTAGTGCTCCACCGTGGGGAAGCGCTCGCCGTCGGCCTCGAAGGGAGCGACGTAGTTCTCGCTGAGGCAACAGCGGTCCACCTGCCCCTGCATGTCCGGCCGGTGGCCCCAGAAGAACAGGACATCAGGCCGGTGGCCCGCCGCGACCGCGGCTCTGAGTTGCTCGACTGACCGGGCTTCGACGACCATCACCGCCGCCCCTTCCCTTGGAGGCTGACCTGTATGGCGTCACTCTACTGGCGGTGGGAGACCTCCGAAGGCGGTTCCACAAGGTCAGTAGTAGTACGGGAACTTCGACCAGTCCGGCTTGCGCTTCTCCAGGAACGAGTCTCGGCCCTCGACGGCTTCGTCAGTCATGTAGGCCAGGCGGGTGGTCTCGCCCGCGAAGATCTGCTGGCCCACGAGGCCGTCGTCGATGGCGTTGAAGGCGTACTTCAACATGCGCTGCGCCGTCGGGGACTTCCCGCAGATCTTCGCGGCCCATTCCAGGCCGACGTCCTCGAGCTCGGCGTGCGGGACCACGCGGTTGACCATGCCCATGCGGTGGGCGTCCTCGGCGTCGTGCACGTCGCCGAGGAAGAAGATCTCGCGGGCGAACTTCTGCCCCACCTGGCGGGCGAGGTAGGCGGAGCCGTAACCGGCGTCGAACGAGCCGACGTCGGCGTCAGTCTGCTTGAACTTGGCATGTTCGCGCGACGCGAGCGTGAGGTCTGAGACCACGTGCAGCGAGTGCCCGCCGCCGGCGGCCCAGCCGTTGACCAGCGCGATGACTACCTTCGGCATGAAACGGATGAGTCGCTGGCATTCGAGGATGTGGAGGCGGCCCAGCTTCGCGGCGTCGACGGATTCCGCCGTCTCCCCCTCGGCGTACTGGTAGCCGGCGCGGCCTCGGATCCGCTGGTCACCGCCGGAGCAGAACGCCCAACCTCCGTCCTTCTCCGACGGGCCGTTGCCGGTCAGCAGGACGCAGCCCACGTCCGAGGACGTGCGGGCGTGTTCGAGCGCCTGGTACAGCTCGTCGACGGTGTGGGGGCGGAAGGCGTTGCGCACCTCCGGCCGGTCGAACGCGATCCGCACGGCGGGCACGTCCTTGGCGCGGTGGTAGGTGATGTCGGTGAATTCGAAGCCCTCGACGGCGGTCCACAGCTCCGGGCGGAAGGGGTTGCTCATGCTCCCCAGCCTATCGGGGAAGGCTCAGAGGTAGCCGCGGCGGACGGTCTCGCCCACCCTGTCCGGGAAGTTCGTGATGATCGCGTCGACGCCCATGTCTTTGAGCCAGAGCGCCTGCTCATCGTCGTTGACCGTCCAGGCGTTGACCTTGATGCCACGCTCGTGGCACAGCCAGACGTAATCCGGCTGCCGCAGCGCCAGGTAGTGGGGGTGGATGGCGCCAGCGCCGAACCAGTGCGCGTACTGCCACGGCTCATAGATGCCGTCGGAGATCAGCAGCGCGATGCGCTCAGGGGCCACCTTGCCGCGCAGGTTCGCCAGGCAGATGTGGTTGAAGGAGGAGAAGACCGTCTGGTCGAGCACGCCGGCATCCTTGACCAACGCCAACGCTTCGTCCTCGATCCCGGGGTACAGCTCGACGGAGTTCTTGAGCTCCACGTTGACCGTGGCGTTGGTGCCCTTCACCAAGTCGAGCACATCGCGCAGCAGCGGAATCTTCGTGTTGCGACGGCCGGGGAAGCCGTGTGAGAAGTCCGCGCCCCGCAACTCCTCCAGCGTCTGGTCAGCCACCTTGCCGAAGCCGTTGGAGGTGCGGTTGATGGTTTCGTCGTGGATCACGACCAGCTGCCCGTCTGCGGTGCGCTGGACGTCGAGTTCCAGGCCGTCGGCACCCATGGTGAGGGCGAGCTCGAACGCAGGCAGCGTGTTCTCCGGAGCGTATGCCGACGCGCCGCGATGGGCCCAGATTGCAGTCACTCCCCTATCCTTCCACCTCTTCGCAAGCTGGGCACCTTCTGAACGGCTCAGCGTTCGGGCGGGTAGCCTCGAAAGGGTCTCGGTTGAATCGCGCCCGACCGTTGAGCGGTGTCCGGCGCCGGGGAGAGGAGTGGCCATGGCCACGCTCGTCTTCAGCATGAACCAGAGCCTTGATGGGTACGTCGATCACGACAAGGTCGCGCCCGGCCCCACGCTGTTCCGGCGCTTCATCGAGTAGGCGCGGACGCAGACGGGCTCGCTCTACGGGCGGCGCGTCTACGAGTTGATGCGCTACTGGGACGAGGACCGGGCCGAGTGGGACGACGCCGAGCGGGAGTTCGCCGTCGCCCACCGCCGGCAGCCGAAGTGGGTCGTCTCGCGCAGCCTGAAGGAGGTTGGGCCCCACGCCTCATTGGTGACCGGCGATCTGGCGGAGGCGGTGCGCCGGTTGAAGGCCGAGCACGACGGCGAGATCGCCGTGGCGGGGCCGCGCTTGGCCCAGAGCCTGACGGAGCTCGGCCTGATCGAGAGCCCGCTGACGCCATCTGTCAGCGGGCCATCCCGAGGAAGGTCATGAGGAGTCGCTCCAAGTCGACCATCTGCTGGCTGGAGAGCCTGCCGACGCGCACCTGCACATTACTCCGCCTCACCGTTGTCAGCCTGTCGACCATCACGTCGCTGACCTGGGACAACCCACCCGCGCCACCTGCGGGGATTCGCAATCGCAACAGTGGAGCGTCGATGAGCCTCGTCGTCAGGGGCACGACGGTCACCGAGTCCGTTTGATCGAAGACATCATCCTGAACGATGATCGCCGGCCGCGGTTTCGAGGCGTAGACACCGCCCGCCACCGTCCATAGTTCGCCGCGTTTCACTCCTCGTCCCAGTCGACAGAAACGGCCTCGATGAAGTCCTGCTCGTCGTATCTGCGGTCAGAGTCCGCCACTAGGGCGGCCTGGCGACGGGCTTCACGAGCGAATTGCTCCGACCGCACGTCCGGCACCCACACCTGCACCGCACGATACCCGCGAGCCCGCATTCGCTCGCGGTACTGACCCACCCTGTCGCTGACGCTCATGGATCCATGTTACATGTAACGCTTTCCCGCGACAAGAGGCTCATGTGGCGGCGTCAGGTTCGCGCTCAAGGTCCTCGAGCAGTTCGCCGAGGACCTCTTCCTCGTAGCGGTGGAAGCCGTCGGGCATGCGCCAGGATCGCGCTCCAGGCAGCCACACCCGTGAAGAGGAACGCTCCAAGGGCTAGGAGAGGCAGGAGGAGTAGCGAGCACCGACGGTTCATTTCGTGAGCACCGCCCCGGGGATCGGGTCTTGCGTTGCATCAGCGGGAACCGCCCATCCTTCTCCAGCGAGAGTCACCAGGTGGGCGTACCCCTGGTTGCTGACTGTGGTCATGCACGAATCCGCTTCGTCAGAAGGACCCCAGTCTTCTGCGCGCCAGTCGTCGCCGTCCCAGACCATGATGTAGACGATCTTGCGGAACATCAGAACAACTTCGGTCATGTCGGTGTCGGTGCCAGGTCCCCGATAGACGGGCTGTAGGACGGCGACTTCGACAGCCGCCTGCGGCCGCGCCTGGCCGAGGCGGCCAGAAGCGTGGCGAGGGGTCCGGCCCGGGCGTACGTGGTCAACGTGTCAGCGATGGAGGGGGTCTTCGGGCGCGGCTACAAGGGTCCCGGCCATCCGCACACCAACATGGCGAAGGCGGCTGTCAACATGCTGACCCGGACGAGCGCGCGGGAAATGTTCGAGTCCGACGGCATCCTGATGACCAGCGTCGACACCGGCTGGATCACCGACGAGCGACCGCACCCCACGAAAGTTCGGCTCGCCGAAGAGGGGTTCCATGCGCCCTTGGATCTGGTCGACGGAGCCGCCCGGGTCTACGACCCGATCGTCCGCGGGCAGGCCGGCGACGACCTGTTCGGCGTCTTCCTGAAGGACTACGCACCTTCACGTTGGTAGGCCCGCACGACAAGAACTCGCCTCGCCGACCGCCTCATGAACCGCCCCCACCCCGGCCCAGGCCCTGGGTTGGCGGTGGCCGGGCCGCGGTCACCTAGCAGGAAACGGCCAGACGAAGCTCTGCGCCTTTGTCGGCCCAGCGGGGATGTCGCGCCCCAGCGCTACGCAAGCAGTCCCCTGAAGCACCAGGTGCGGCAGATCCGGATGTTGTCAGGCGACGGGGTCGAGCTTGCGGACGGAGGGCAGCCCGGCGGCACGCTCCGCCGCGAGGTCATGAGCCGACTGCAGTGCCAGCCAAGCACGGGCGGTACCAACGCCCGCCCCCTCCAGTCGAACAGCAAGGTTGGGGCTCACCCGGGCATGGCCGTGCAGGACTCGGCTCAACGTCACCCGGGAGATCCCGAGCCGGGACGCAGCCTCCCCGACACTCAGCCCCAGGTTGCCCAGCACGTCTTCACGCAGGATCTCGCCGGGATGTACCGGAGTCTTCATCACCATGTTGTCCACCTCCTGGTCAGTGGTAATCCTGATAGTCGACGAGTTCGACGCCGCTCTCAGTGAAGCGGAACGTGATCCGCCAATTGCCGTTCACCCAGACCGACCAGTGCCCGGCCAGGTCCCCTTTGAGGGGGTGGGTCCGAAACGACGGGATCGCGAGGTCGTCCGGGGTCTGTGCCACGTCAAGCAGCGACAAGATGCGCAGCAGTTTGGGGACGTGAGCCGCTTGAACACCCTTCTTCGAACCATCCCGATACAGCCGCTCCAGACCCTTGTGCCTGAAACTGACGATCACAAGACAACAGTATCGCGTAACGCTACGCGATACAAGCCATTCCCACATCGCCCACCCTGAAGGCCACACCCTTTTCCTACGCGGCGTAGTACCAGTGGCAGGGCAGGTGATTCCACCTTGGTCGTCTCCTCCCCTAAGGAAGTGGCTGCCATGAACAGGCTGCAAGAGAAACGTCCCATTTGGCACGCGGTCGCGTGGGTAGCGATCTACGTGATTACGGTCAACATCGGCGACTGGCTTTCAACGTTTGTCGGCGTTCCCAACTCTGGAACCAGCGCGGTGCTGGTCCTGCTCGCGGTGTGGCTCGTGGTCCGCCTCCGCAAACACGGTTGGCTGACGTACTACGGCGTCCGCCCCCTGCGCAGGCGCGATTTCAACGCGACGCTGCTATACATCCCGCTCCTGCTGATCGCGCTGATGCAGTTCACGAAGGGTTTCAGGGACGACCTCGACTTCACCACGGTGGCGCTGATCATCGTTGTCATGGTCGCTGTCAGTTTCCTTGAGGAACTGATCTTCCGCGGCATGCTGTTCCGCGGAATCCAACGCACCAGCACGTTGACGCGAGCTTCGGCTCTCACCTGAGCGGGGCGGCGAAACGGGTGCGCACTTCCAAGGTCTCGAGGAGGGGTCTCTTGGCCGCCGGCGCCGGCGCCGGTGCGATGACGCTGCTGGCGCTCGTTAGACCACGCCTCGTGGGAGCACCGGTGATCCTGCGCTGCTCCGGCGCGTGGACCCCCACCTCCGGGGGCTCAATCGCGTGGCACTGGCCTATGTCGACGGGGATGCCACGCAGTTCGCGGGCATCGGCGCCGACGAGACCACCCCCTTCGGGATCGGCTCGGTGTCGAAGACCTTCTGTGGCGCCGTGCTGATGGACATGGTTGCCAAGGCCGAAGTGGGCCTAGGTGTACTGACCGGAGACGTTGATCGAAGCGGGAGATTGACCTTGCCGTAACGTCAATGTGTACGGTCGTGGGCATGACAGTCTCGATGATCGACAGCCTCGCTGGCATGCGGCGCTTGGCTCAGGCACAGCCGGGCGAGTGGGATGAGGCGGCCCGTGCCCTGTGGGCGCCGATGGCCGGCATGTACTTCTTCATCCCGGGTGGCCCGGACCTGGCCCAGGTACATGCCCAGAACTTCGGTTTCGGACCTGAAGCCCCACGCGACCTGGTCCTCGAAGGCCTGGAGGCCTTGGAAGCAGCCGATGCGTGGGGTCGGGTCGAGCGCGCCGTGCAGGACGGCTTGGAGCGGTTGGCAGCAGCCAACCCGAGCATGTCCATGCCTGACCTTCGCGTGCTACTCGTCCTGGGCGACCCCGACAACAAGCACTTCATGGACGAGATCCGTGGACTGTCGGCCTTCGGCGGGATCAGCGGCTTCATCGCAATCACCGTCTGGCCCACCTCGCAGGTACTGGACCGTTTGGAGGCCATCGCACTGCATGAGCTCCACCACAACGTGCGCTACTCGCCCGGCGGCGTGGTGTGGGACCCCAGGACCGTCACCGTCGGTGAGCACGTCGTGGCTGAGGGCCTGGCGGACCTGTTCGCTGCCGAGACCTACGGTGCGCGGGGATTCACCCACTTCGTCAGCGATCAGACCCGAACCAGTGACCCGGTGCTGGCGCGGGTCGTCGAGGGGCTGGGGGTGACCGGGATGCGGGACTTCAGTGCCTGGGTTCTGGGCGATGCCAGCGCGCGCCTGTTCGGCGGGACCCCGGTGGGCCTGCCCACCGGGGCGGGTTATGCAGCGGGTGCCCGAATCGTCAACGCCTACCTGTCCGCGACCGGTCGCAGTGCAGCCGACTGCGTGACGGTCCCCGCAGCCGACATCCTGGCCGTGGCCCTGCCACAGTTGGGTCTGGCAACGACTGGACAGTGAAGGAGGGTGGGTCGTGGTGGAGTGGACCGTCCAGCAACTGGCGCAACGTGCCGGGATCAGTGGCCGAGCCCTGCGGCACTACCACCAGATCGGCCTGCTGACCCCTGACCGGATCGGCGCCAACGGCTATCGCTACTACGGCCCAACCTCCGTGGCCCGCCTCCAACGCATCCTGCTGCTGCGCGACGCCGGGGTGTCGCTCGACGAGATCGCCACAGTCCTCGACTCCGAACACGATCAGGCCGACGAGGTAGCTGCCCTGGAGAAGCACCTCGTCAGACTCCGTCGTGACCGTGAAGCTCTGGACCGGCGCATAGCCTCTGTCGAGCACACCATCGCCATGCGCCGCCAGGGGCGTCTGCCCCGCATGGACATGATGCTCGAGGGCTTCAACGACCGCTACAAGACCGAGGTGGTCTCCCGCTGGGGGCAAGGAGCTTTCGACGCCTCCAACCAGTGGTGGCACGCCAAGACGTTGGCACAACAGCAGCAGTTCCAGGCCGATGCCGAGCAGCTACTTGCCCGCTGGGGCGAGCTGCACGCCGCCGGCCATGGGCCATCGAGCCCCGAGGCACAGGCCCATGCAGCTGCGCATGTCGCTTGGTTCGCCCAGATCCCCGGCACCCCCACCCATGCCAACGACCCGGCCAACGCGACCGCCATGGTGCTCGGCATGGCCAACCTCTACGTCACCAATCCCGACTTCCATCCCGCCTTCGGAAGCTCCGAAGCCGCCGACTTCGCGGCCCAAGCACTACGGATCCACGTCAGCCCAACCTGACACTCATCCAGGTCCCACTGCGCGCCGCCCGGCGTAGCACGAAAGGTCCTCATGTCACATCCGAACGCTGCCCTCACGCCGCGCCACCGCTTGATCGTCGCCCAGCTCGTGGTCGACCAAGGCTGGCCGATTAGCGAGGTCGCCGCCAGGTTTCAGGTCTCCTGGCCCACCGTGAAGCGCTGGGCCGACCGCTACCGCACAGGCCAGTCCATGCAGGACCGGACCTCGCGGCCGCACCGGTCGCCGAACAAGACCAACCACGCCACCGCGAAGCGCTGCATCCAGCTCCGCCTCCGACTGCGCGAAGGCCCAGTCCAACTCGCCTGCCGGCTGGGGATCGCACCGTCCACGGTCCACCGGATCCTGGTCGACGCGCACCTGAACCGGCTGTCGCACGTCGATCGCGCCACCGGGGAGCCAGTGCGCCGCTACGAGCACGACCACCCCGGGGCAATGCTGCACGTCGACGTGAAGAAGCTCGGCAACATCCCCGACGGCGGCGGCTGGCGCTACGTCGGCCGACAACAAGGCGACCGCAACCGAGCCGCCACACCCGACAAGCCCCGCAACAAGTGGCGGGATCCGCTCATGGGCAAGGCCTACGTCCACACCGTCATCGACGACCACTCCCGCGTCGCCTATGCCGAGATCCACGACGACGAGACCTCCCTCACCGCCGCCGCCGTGCTCGTTCGGGCTGTCGAGTGGTTCAACGCCCGCGGTGTCACGGTCGAGCGGATCCTGTCCGACAACGGCGGCGCCTACCGTTCACACCTGTGGCGAGACACCTGCGCCGAGCTGGGCATCCGGCACAAGCGCACGAGGCCGTATCGGCCGCAGACCAACGGGAAGGTCGAGCGTTTCCACCGCACCCTGGCCGATGGCTGGGCCTACGCTCGCTGCTACACCTCCGAGGCTGAGCGGCGCGGTGAGCTCGAGGGCTGGCTGCACTACTACAACCACCATCGGCCCCACACGGCCTGTGGGAACCAACCGCCGTTCTCACGATTGATCAACGTTCCCGGTCAGTACACCTAGACACCACCGTCGACGAGATCACCGACGCAAGCGGATCCGAGGTGGCCGACGTCACGCTGCGGGAGCTCGCCTCCCACACCTCGGGCCTCCCGGACTTCACGGCGAAAGCGGCCGGGAGCCAGAACACGTGGTTCGGGTTGCTCCACGCAGACGGCTTGCGGCAGGACGCGGCCGAGACCGTCGCCGACACCCTCCAGCAGGGCACGGAAGGACGGGGCAGCTACTCCTACTCCACTGCCGGCATCGCCCTGCTCGCCCACCTCCTGGCGGCGAAGGCCGCGACCACTTACGGCGAGCTGCTCACGGAACGCATTCTGGAGCCGTTCGCACTGACCGACACGCTGCTCCCCGCGACTGTGGCGGACCTGCCGGAGGGATGGACCAAGGGCCGGCTTGGCGGGCGACCCGCAGAGCCGTGGGTCCTGGGGGGTCTGGGGCCGGGCGGCGGCATGTGGTCCACCTGCCAGGATCTTGCGTCCTGGTTGCGGCTGACGCGGGACGGCCGCCAACCGGGCTCCGCCGGGCTCGACCCGGTGGCACCGGCGCCGATCCTGCCCTGGATGCCGGAGGCCCAGATGAGCATCACGTGGGTCCGGGCCTCCGCTGCCGGCGGCGAGGAACTCATCCGGGGTCGCGGTCACCTAGCAGCAAACGGCCGTGCGAAGCCCGCCGCCTGCGTCGGCCCAGCGGAGAGGTCGCGCGCCAGCGCTACCCGAGCAAGATCGCCTGAAGCCCCAGCGGCGCGTGAGAGTACCGAAAGTCTGTGGGGCAGACTGGTTGAGGTGACGAACATATTGCCCGCAAGCGACGCGAAGTCGGGGGAGTGGCTGCGGCAGATCCTCGACCTCTGCGGCAACCGTGACGTCAACCGTGGGCCTTGACGACCTCGATGGTGCAGCGTGGGCCGGTGGATCGTGCGAGGCGCCTGTCACCGGTGAGCAGGGGCGCCTGGAGTGCTTCGGCGAGGGCAACGTACGCGGCGTCGTAGATAGTGAGGTTGTCCCGCAGTTTCCAATAGCGAACCAGCAGCGAAGTGTGCTCGACGCGCTGGAGTGGCAGCTCCTGCAGGTCGTCAAGAGCAAGCCGGACCCGGCGCGGGTCCAGGTGGCCGCCGAGGGCCAGGCCGCGCCACACCGAGGCCACTTCGAGGTCGACCAGCGCGGGTGCGGCGAGTCGTTCACCGCGCAGCCTGTCCCGCACTGTGTCACCGTCCTGGCCGTCGTCAAGCAGTGCGACGGCCAGGACGCTGGCGTCAATGACCAGCACGGTCGGACCGCAACGCGCTCACCGCGTCGGCCAGCGGCAGCGATCCACCGGCGCGCCCGCCGGCCCTGGCCAACACCTCGTCCAACGTCGGCTGGGCGGCCTCGGCGATCAGCTTCGAGCGCAGGTACTCCTGAAGTGACTGGTGCGCCGCGCTAGCCCGCTGGCGCAGCACAGCATGCGTCTGGTCCGGCACGTCTTTGATCTGAATATTCGGCATGGAGCCATTATGGCGCCATGCACGCCTTAATGGAAGCGAGCCACTCTAGGCAGATCAGCTCTTTTCGCCACTGAGGTATCGACTGCGGCGGAGCGTGTTGCGCAGTGGCTATTGGTAGTGGGTCCGCATCCTCAGACGTGGACCCCGTGGCGACCAGGTATCGTCAGCGGCCCGGAATCCTTCTTCACCTGATCCGCTCAGGATCAGCTTGGCAGCAGCGACGACGGTGTGCCGCTGTACGTCACGACCAACTCGTCGCGGGCGCGCGACGCCGCCACGTACAGCAGCGAGCGTTCCCGCAGCTGCGCCTCGCTGAGCTCCTCGTCGTCATAGTCGTAGGCCTTCAACCCCATCGGCATCGAGTCCTCGCTCAGCCCCGAACAGCAGCACCCACGCGAACTCCGTGCCCTTCGCCCGGTGCATGGTCAGCGCCACCGGGTAGCCCGGCCTCACCGTCCCTGCCTCCAGGGCCCGCACCTCGACGCCCCGCTCCCCCAGCCCGGCGACGACGCGGTCGCGGGTCACCGGTCGCGCACCAGCACCGCGACAGTCTCAGCCGCCACGTCTCCGCTACCCACCCAGGCACCGACCAGGTCCGCCGCGAAGTCCAGCTCCGCCGTCAGTGTTGGGAACGACCGCACCTCCGGTTTGGGCCCCGTACGCGCCGACAGGTAGCCGACCATGGTCTCGGCCTCGCCGTCGGAATCGACGACCTCCTGCCCGGTCAACACCCCGACCGCCCACGCCAGGTTCTGCGCCGTGGTGCGGTAGTTGAGCTTCAGCCCCCGCGACCGCCCCTGCGTCCGGATCCCGTATGCCGAGAGCATCAGCTTCCGCCCGTAGATCCGCTGGTGGGCGTCCTCGGCGATGAAGATGTCGTTGGGCGCCTCGGCCGCCAGCGCCCTCAATTGGCTGACTTGTTCGGGACGAGGTAGTGCGGGCCGACAAGACCCAAATGAACCTTGCCGGTGACGCCCCGGGTGTCGTCGTGGAAATAGACGCGTGGGGCGAGGCTGCCACCGCCCTCAGAGATCTTAAGATGAGCGAGCATCGTGATCTCACCCGAGGGATCAACATCGCTGTCGACCTTGAAGATCCTGGTGCGGCTGAGCTTGTCGCTGTTCTGCACGGTCTCGCTCTCGCTCATGGAGAGCTTTTTTGTGGTCGCCGGCCATCCGAGCAGCTGTCCCTCGGCGCACCACTCCCAGAAGCCCCCCTTGTTCCAGCCGTTAGCACAGTCTTCCGCGTACGCCGCGAGTGCGCGAAGACCACGCCAGGTCGTGTTGCCCCAAGCGAAGGCGTTCGGCGCCGTATCGATATCGTCGAGCTCCCGGGGCGCTGTCTCGGGCAGAGTCAGCCACTTCGACAGATATATCTGGGCCGCGAGCACGGCGTCCGACACATCTTGGACCTCATCGGGGATCGAGGCCGCCACCTCGTGCTGGGTGCCCCAAAGCATGTCGCCCAGGCCGCGTGCGATTAGCTCATCCCTGAGGCGCGCCAAATGGCCGGTGGCCTTGGCGAGTTCCTTCTCTAGTTCGCTGTGCTCGGCGAGTGCGAAGTCCCGTTCGAATTCCCACTGCTCGCGGGCTGCCGCCAAGTCTGAAGCGGGGATCATCCCATCGAGGGCATCAGCCGGTAGGCCGCTCTCGCCGAAGACCTTAAAGACGTCGGGGATACGTCGGCGTGTTGAAAGTTGCGCGACGGAGTAGACGATGCGGTCGATCGTGGACTGGTTGGCTTCCTCCAATCGGGTGCGCCGGTAATACCTGTGCCGCCATCCGTCGGAATCAGGTGAGACGGACACGGGGGCGTAGACGCGAATGCCGCCGCCCCAGACGGCGAGCTCTCCCATCTCCTTCCTGAACGCCGTGACCGCATCGTTGTCGAGCGTGATTACGACAGCGACGCCTTCGGTGCGCGTGGCGATTTTGTCGGCCCACCTCAGCCAGGAACCGTCGTGGTTCCCACCCGGCTCCGAGCAGACGATGACAGGGAGGGTCCGCCCGGGGGCCGCGAGGATCTCGGCCAAGATCGCTATTCCCGCTGCTGGGATCGCCTGCGGTTCATTGATGAGCGCGCTGCTGCCCAAGGTGGGTTTGTTGGATGTCTCCAGCAGCTCGCGAACGACCTTCGGGCGGCCGACTGACACTCGGAGGGTGAGGTCGTCGGATTCCATGCGGTTCTCAACGAGTGTGTGAACTCCAGACTCGTCGGCGACGACCCGGATGATGGTCGTCCAGACGGTTGCGTCTCCTGGCTTCTGGTCGCTCACCGTGACCTCGAACGCATCGGCGCTCACTGGCCGGTAGTCGACCTCACGGTGTCGGCCTTGCGAGACGTCCAGCTCGGTCTGCCCTTCGACCAGCGGTGACGGCTCCGAGGTCTCCTGGGCCCAGGCGGCGACGCAACGGCGCAGCTCGTCGATGACATCGGTCTGCCCCGATGTCGTGTCGTCGGTCCAGGTGGCGCGGTAGAGAACGCTCACAACAGATCCTTTGCTTTGGAGAGGTGGACTGCGATCTGCTTGGTGCGTCGCTTGCGGCCGAAGGTTTGGAGGATGGCGACGTCGAGGTCGTCCTCAGCGATGCCGGGGTGCTTGGCCACGATGAAGCGGGCGGCGTTGGCGATTTCAATTGGGCTGATATGGACGAACGGGCGGTCGGCAGCGCTGTCGTTGGGACGGAACTCGGCCCACGTCGCCGGGTCGATTTCGCGGGGCCAGACGAACTTGTCCTCGTCGATGAACAGGCCGGCCTGCTGGATCTGGTACGAGATCTTCTTCTCGCGGTTGGAGCGCACGCGCTTGAGTCCGAACGATTGGGCCGTCTTGTCGGTGAGACGGCCGAGGGTGGATCGGGCCCTCGTAAGTGGCGATCTCGACAGCCACGGCGCGGAGCTTCTCCTTGGCCACCTTCTTGGGGAGATCGTCGAGCACATCCACGCCGCCAACCTGTACGACGGACCACGCCTCGAACTCAAGGCGCTTGTCACCGATGACACTGGGCTCTCGGATGAACACTTCGGGGTCTGGCGTGACGGACTCGGGTTTCTTCGCGGGGGCCGCTGCCGGTGCTTCCTCGACGGCAAGTGTCAAGGCGGTCTCGGCGGCAACCTGCTCTGTCACGCCCTCCTGTGTGGCCAGCGCGGCGAGTGCTTCGTGTCGGATGCGCTTCGCCTCCTCCAAGCCGTCGGCGTCGTCGAAGTGCTCCAACAACCGCACAGCGAAGTCGTTGGCGCGGAAAGCCTCGTCGACAGTGAACTCGTGCATGTGTGCCATCTGCTTGCGCACGATCCGCAGCTCGTTGCCCAGCGTGCTGACGGTCCGCTGCTTGTCGTCGAAGGGGTAGCCGAAGTCGCCCAGCTTCTCGGTGAGCATTCGTAGCTGCGCTTGGAGGTCGTAGGTCCAGTACTTATAGCCGTTGGTGAAGCCCTTCTTCTGGTCGAGGATCTCCAGCACGACTGTCCACGGGTGTCCACCCAAGTTGTCCGCCAATTTGGCCGCGATGATCGGGTCGAGGCGCTTGGCGAGGTGGTCGAGGCCCTCCTTGACCGAGAGGTTCGGCTTGAAGGTCATCAGAAGAGTCCACCTTCGTTGGTGCCTGGCAGCATGCCGTCGTCGAAGGTGAACTCGTCCTGGCCGTCAGCGGCTTTGCCTGTCGGCGGCTTGCGGAGCGCAGCGGGGACGGGCGGAAGGTCGTCGGCGGCAATGAGGGGGCCGGCGATGATCGCTTCCAGCAAAGTGACGCCTTCGGGAATGAGCGCGAGTGTCTGCTTGATCGCGGCAACGATCTCGGTGAGCTCGGCGCTCCACTCCGGGACCCAGGTAGACGGTCGGATGTGGTCGAGCGGGGAGTCGCTGGACGCGGCTCGCCCCGCGGGCTTGGACATGCGATAGCCGAGCCACTTCGGGATGACGTCCATCCCGCTGACCTCGAAGTTCCAGACGTTTGCGGGGACACCTGTCAGGACCCCGTCGGCCACCTGCAAGGTCTCGGTTGCAGGGTCGTACTTGATGTCCGCCCTCGCCTCGGGGAGGCGAGAGGGCTCGGACTTCCACCCGATCCCAGCGGTCGGGAGCTTGTCCGAGCCGAAGCGCTCACCGAAGGTCTGAAGCCAGATGAGCTTCTCGCCGTGGACAACCATGCGGACGAAGAGACCGGGGTCCAAGGTGACAGGAACCCGCGGTCCGGGTGTCTCCAGGGCTTCGTGGAAGCGGTCGGTGTAGTCGGTGCCAGCGAGCATGCCGAAGATGTAGGCGAAGAGCTCCTCGACGGTGACCTTGATGCCGAGCTTCTCGCTCAGGACACCAAGTGCCGCCGGGTCTGCGTTAGGCGTCCCTGTGGCATCGCGGTACAGCGGGATCACATCCTTGCCGCCGAAGGAGCCGCGGAAGTGATCAAGATCCGGCACTCCGACTGACACAACTGCCGCCGGACCGCGCCCGAGCCGAAACGTCGGCTTCGTGAGCAAGAACAGCTGCTTGCCGGAGAGCGAAGCCCAGAGCGCAGGACGCTCGAGTGCGGCTAGGCGGGGATCCTGGAACGCCCACTGGCGGTCGAAGGAGCGGTACCCGTACCGGACAATGGGCGCGCTCTTCGCATGGATGGGCTCGTCGGCCAACTTCTTCAGGCCCGCAACCTTGGTGTGGATGTTCCGGCCGGACCCCGTGACGAAGCAGCGCTCGCGGTCCGACACGTCGTCGGTGGAGATGAAGCGCTCCCAACGCTGCTTGAGCAACTCTTCCGTTGGCGCGATCGGCCACGTTCGATTGAACTTGCATCCCGGCATCTGGAACGGGAGGAGATCGATTGTCGCGGGGTACGTCGCCCATTCGTCGCCGCCGGCGGCGGGGACAAAGGTTGCATGCCAAGCCGAGCTGGCGTCCGTGCTGCTCAGCGTGGCCTTGCCGTTGGCCAGATCGTTAAGTGCAGAGAGCTTGTAAGTGCGCGTGCCCCGGAAGCTGGAGTAGCGCACGGGCGCGGGCGTGCTCCGGTCGCCGTTCCCGTGGCGCACGAGTGTCACGATCGCGACCGGCGATTCGATGTCGAAGACGTTCTCGTCCTTGTGAGCACCCTTGTTGTCGCCGTGGAGGTCGACGACGGTGATCTCGTCGGCTACTTCGCGGGCAAGGCGGCGCAGTCCGAGGAAGCCAGGGCCGTCGAGCCAGGAGGACGCGGTGATCATGGAGACAACTGCAGGGCCGGTGTTCTCCTCGAAGACCTTCCAGATGGCCCAGCGCCAGAAGTAGACGTAGAGGTTGTAGACACTGGCGTGGTGACTGAAGATCGTGTGCTTCCTGGCGTCGTCGAAGATGTCGTCGAAAAGGGAACGCTCACCGATCGTCTTGTTGCCCTTGGTGACCGCAGTGATGAAGCCCCCAGTGCCCTGGCTCTCGACACGGTCATACGGCGGGTTGCCGATCAGCACGTTGTGATGCCAGTCGTACTTCACCCGGTCTGCCTGGACTCCTTCGGCACCGATGGGGTCGTCGAGGCCGCTGATGCGGGCAACACGCTTCTCGGAGAGGGTGTCGCCGAGGAAGACGGGGATGCGCTCCTGCTCGCGCAGGTCCTCAGGGAGGTCGAGCGAGACCTTCAAGTGACTCACGGCGTAGGACGCGAGTGAGATCTCCAGGGCCGAGGCATGGCTCAGTGCGGTCTTGAGCCCGACCTCGCCAGCGTTCCTCTTGGCCTGTTCGAGCCACTCGACGAGGAAGGTCCCGGTGCCGTTGGCGGGGTCGAACATCGAGACGACCGAGTCCTCGGGCAGCGCGCCCTTGGGGATCGCGATCTCAGGGTGGGCCTTGACGTACTCGCCCCAGGTCGTCGGGTCGGCGACGCCGAGCGGCAGCCCGAAGGACTTGAGCGCGTCGTCGACGGTCTTAACGATGTAGCGCACGACCGGCTTGGGCGTGTAGAAGGCGCCGAGGTCTTTGCGTTGCTCGGGATCGTATTGGGCAAGAAACTCTTCGTAGAAGTAGACGACCGGGTCGTCGCGCTGGTTGTCAGCGCCGAAGTCGGCGAGGAGCTCGTCGACGTTCGTGCTAGCAAGTTGCTCGGCCAAGTCGGCCAGACCGAGCTCGTCGACGTCGACGATGCCGTCAGATCCCTCGCGGAACCGGGCGTAGATCGCATCAAGGAACTCGTTGTCGAACTTCATCACCGCGAGCGACTGCTCGGACTCGAACTGCTCCGGGTGCGCGATGCGTGCCGTCAGCAGGCCGTAGACCATCGTTTGGGCGTAGACGTCAGCGAAGCGCTCCGGGCTGATGTCACCGAGAAGCTGCTCCCGAACGTCGCGATATAGGCCGCGAATCGGTCCGGTCTTGGTCTCGACCGCGAGCAGATCGGCGACCTCGTCGCGGACGTCCTGGGCCACCTCTGCCATCCGGCGGGAGAGCTGCTTCGCGCTTCTGAGGCCTTCCCGGTAACTGGCGAGAGCGCGGCTGCCCGCGCGGTCCGTGACGAGCTGGGGTGCGTCGCTGGCGGTCCAGGAGAGCTCCGGGACAGCCTTGCGAATGAGGAGGTCGAGACGCGTCTCGGTGGGCTTGTCCGACCACGACAGCACCCGCAGGACCCGCTTGCCCTCCTTCTCACGGAAGTTCACGACGTGGATGAACTGCTGGTCGCCGTTGGCGACGCAGAAGAAGATCAGGTCGTCAAGTGCCCACGTCGGGTGGGTGCCGCCACCCTTCCCGCGCTTGTTGCTGACGAGTCGGTGGACGAGTCGACGAACTGCGGTGATCGGCAGGTTGCGGCCGTCGAAGTTCAGGAAGAACACGCCGAAGTTCTGCTTGGCCGTCAGCGGCGGGAGCTGGCTGATGTCGATGAGCCTGGCAACCTTGGCGGGGTCGAGGTGCAGCTCCTCTGGCTTCCAGTCGATGAGGATGTCGTCGGACTGAAGAGTGGTCACGTCAGGCAACGGCCAGGAGAGGCCTTCGCGGAGGAAGTCGATGAGCGCCCAGGTGCCCTTTGGGGCATTGCGGATGAGCTCGCGGAGCTTGGCGTCGGCGACCATCACTGCACCTCGATCCAGCACAGCGTCTTGGGTGAAGGCGCGTCGAGTGGCATCTGGTTCTCCTTGCGGAGCTGTTTGGTCTCGTCGCGCTCAAACTGGCGCAGCGCAGCGTGCAGTTTCGGGCGGTTGCTGAAAGCAGAGCCAGGTGTGGTCGGCACGGCGGCGATGGCGCCATCGATCGTGTGAAGACTGCGCTCGACATGCCCGGTCGTGCGCAGCGACCACTGGATTTCGCCCGGCTCGATGCTCCACTCGACTTCGGCGTCGTCGGCAGCCTTGGTGAGCACTGGAATGCGGCGACAGACGAAGACTCCTGCGGGCTTGCCGTCCTTGGCAGAAGATATGCCGTCGGGGAGCCGCTCGACCAGCTCTTCAAGTCCGGGATTGTCCTTGGCCAGGGTGAGCCACTGCAGACGGAGCTCCTCAATGGGCGCGATGTCGCCGTTGTACTCGTCCTTGAAGGCTTGGAAGACCTTCACGTCGTCGTACAGGTCGAATTCGTCTATCAGTTTGCCGCCAGGGATGCCGAGGGTACTGGAGATCATCAGCGTCTTCCCGTGGACGCGGCTGTAGAGCTTGATCAGATCCTCGATCTCGGCCGGTGGAAGGAAGTTGCGGATTTGGATCTTTCCGCGTGACTTCTTCGCCGAGGGCCTCTCATTGACCAGTTCCTTCTCGATGGCCGGATTCATCCGTCGGTCTACGCGACCGATGCGCTGCATCAGACGCACGGGGTTCCAATGAAGGTCGTAGTTGACCAACAGGGTGCCGTCCTGAAGGTTGACACCCTCGCTGAGCACATCGGTGGAGACGAGTACGCGCAAAGGGGTGAGCTTCTTGCGATCGGCTGCCGACACCTTGTTGTAGAAGGGGGCGAACCGTTTGATCATCTCGTAGCGCGACGAGCCAGCGGTGCGTGAGCCGTCGATCCGGTCGACATCGGTGAGGCCGTCCTCTCTGAGCCTCTCTTCGAGGTAACGGGCGGTGTCGGCGAACTCAGTGAAAACGATCACCTGCTGGGTGCGGAACTCCGGAGTGAAGATCTGCGGGTCGAGCACCTCCTCGCCCCTATTCGCCGAGGTTCTACGCCGTCCGATCAGCAGGTCTCGGAGGCGGAGGTACTTGTCGTCCACGCCGGCGCCGTCCAAGATCAGGTCCATGAAGCGCTTGAGCTGATCGAGATCGTCAAACGCGGCGTCGATCATCTCTTGGAGTTCGTAGTCGCCGCCCACGAGGTTGTAGTCCAGCTCGCTAAGTGCCTCCTCCGTAAGGTCTTCTTCGTGCCAGACCTCCTCCAAAGTGGCGCGATAACGAGCGTGGATCGCTTCCAGAGTCGTCTCGTTTACGGTGCGCCAATCGGCCAAGCGGCTCTCCTGATCCGGGTCAATCTTGGTGTTCACGTCGAGCCAGTGCAGCACCTTGGCCGACAGATCGAGACAGGAGCCCGCGAAGGCGGCCAAGCTCGACTCGAACCGCTTGAGGAAGATCGTCCGAATCAGGGCGACGACCTGCTTCTGGCGGTTCTCAGCCTTCGTGTCGACGTCCTTCTTCGTCGAAAACGCCAACGGGTAGTACATCGGCAGGACGAACAGCGGCGTGGAGCGGCTGAACGCGTTCTGCAGCTCGGTGAAAAGAGGGGAATAGAGCATCCCGAACTCGTATGGGACGACGCGCGGGACCTGGGTGTCGGGGAATAAAACCTCTGAGCCGCCCACCACCTTCGAGCTTTCGACGGCATACTTTCGGCTGTTCTGGTGAATGATTGACTGGAACAGCTTGTCTTTGGCCATCAAGTCTGCAATCGCCGCGGCATCCGGGACGGCGGCCTTGAAGGGCTTCTCCAGCGCGACGAAGTACTTGCGCAGGCTGTTGATGCCGATGCTGGCGAAGTGGTCGTCCTCATCGACTCCGGTGAACAGCTCTGTCTGGTGGACAAGATCAAAGAGTGAGTTGTTGATCGGCGTTGCGGTGAGGTTGAAGACGATCTTGCCCTGACAGATCTTCTCCATGCGCCACCATCGTGAGCCCCACGGATTCTCCTCGGTCGGCACAGTGCCGTGGTTCCGGAGGTTGTGGGCCTCGTCGATGATCACGACGTCGGCCCGCTTGGCGAAGTGCTCGATCGCCTCAGCACCGGCCTTGGTGGTGAGATCCGTGTGGGCCTTCACGATCACGTTGGAGAACTGCCCTCCGTACAGCTCGGGGAGCTTCTCCTTGATCTCCGGGTTCCACACCGCGTCCTGACCGGTCTTGGTCGCCATGATCAGCACGTTCTTGCGGTGCCGCACCGCGTAGTACTCGGTCAACATCAGCCCGACGAACGTCTTGCCGAGACCCACGCCGTCGGTCAAGAAGCCGCCGCCCCAGCGGCGCGACATCTCGACGAGCGAGTGAAACGCTTCCTGCTGGTAGGGGGCGAGCATCGGGTAGATGACCGACTCCGACTCCTCCCAAGACCTGTCGGTGGGGTCGACGTTGGCCGTGAGCGCGTGAAGCGCCTTGGCGTAAACCTCGAACGGCGTGAACTCGCGCACGTTGTGCTCCATCACAGCGAGTAACTCCGGGTTGACCGGCGTCGCGTCGTACCAATGCTGTTCGTACCACTCCTGGAGGTCGGCAACCTCTGGCCCCTGGAACTTCACGTTGAGCTCGACGTTCTGCGTGAGCCCCGGGCGAGTGAAATTCGACGAGCCGACCAGGGCAGCTGAACCGACGACCTTCAGCTTGCTGTGGGTGATGTAGGCCTTGGCGTGGAACTTCTTCGGCTTGTAGACGCGGATCTCGATCTTGCTGGTGCGGATGCCGTCGACCACGGCTTCGACTCCAGTCAGGAACGCGTCGCCGGTTTGGCGTTCAACGACGATCGAGGTGTCCAAGGCGGCGGCGATGGCGTCGGCCGTGGTGCGGCTCGTTTCGCCACCGATCAGGAGACGAATCTTGTCAACCTTCTGCCACGCGCCGTCCAAGGCGAGGAACGCGCCAATCTCAAAGTGGCCCGTCGCGATGTCGATCGCGGAGCTGATGTCGCACCACTCGCGGACGTACTGGAGCGCCTTCCAGTCCTCAGCGGTGTTGTCGACAATGAACTGCTCTGGTGTTGCCACGTACTCGTCCCCTTGATCCCTTGCTCATTTGAAACCCTATTGGTCACCTACGACGAAACCGGGCAGGCAGCCAGATGCCGCCGGGGAAGGCCGGGCTGAGGAGAACCTGACCTTCGCCTTCGTGGCATCGTCGGCGGCTCGTGATGACGCGGCGGAAGTAGGAGAACGGGTTGCGGTTGGCGGGCAGCTTCTGCTTGACGCGGGCCACGCCCTGGGAGTCGAGGCGCACGAACGGGATGGCGAAGCGGCTCCACATCTCGTGCTGCATCTGCTCCAGCACGTGTCGCGGGGTGACCACCAGGATCCGTTCCCCGCGGCCGCGGCGGATGAGTTCGGAGAGGATCATGCCGATCTCGAGGGTCTTGCCAAGGCCGACGGCGTCGGCGAGGAGAATGCGGGGCCGCAGTGTCGCGGGGTCGAGGGCCTTGGCTACGGCCTTGTGCTGGTAGCCGAGCTGGCGGGCGAGCATGCGGGGCGAGACCGTCAGCGAGTCGTCGCTGAGAGGGACGGCGGTCTTGCGGAGGGTGGACTCCACCCAGAGGCGGGAGCGGCGGTACTTGGGTGAGTCGTCGGCGCGGACTTGAGTGTCGCGGGGATCGTTGAGCTTGATCCGGTCCAGCGAGGGGTAGAAGACGGCGTCCTGGCCGCGGACCAGATCGGACAGGCCCTGGGCGTTGAGGACGGGCCCGTCGGAGGATTCGTCGACTGACGTCACCAGCCAGTCCTCGTCGAGCAGCACCACGACGTTGCCGGGTGCGAAGGTGTCAGTCCTACTCATCGTGAGGTCCAGCCTATCGAGGATGCCTCAGGTGCGGGCGGTGGCCCAGCAACTTCTGCCTCGGTGTGGAGCTGAGATTCGGTTGCGGCGGGAGATCCGTGGTCCAAGCCGTGCGAGGATCGGGGCATGTCGAGTCGGCGCACCATCACGGACTTCTGGGATGAGGAGGTCGGACGCTGGGCTCGTGGCGACCGCGCGTTCCACCCCGACCTACAACGATGGTTGGCCGGCTACTCGGGCAAGGGGGCGGGGGCGGTCAATCTCGAGGTGATACCGGAGCCCTACATCGGGTCCCTGGATGGGCCGACGCCAGCGCTGGTCATGCTGGGCCTCAACCCGGGCGCTCCCGCTCCGCACTTCCAAGGGCCGGACGGCGTCTACACCCGGCGGATCCGTGAGACGAGCTACGGCGAGTGGGCGGCCTCGGGGCCGTACTCGGATGAAGCGTGGGAGTCGGTGTACGGCCGCAACCGATACCAGCACGCCCGCCTCACCTTCGCCCGACGTCTGCACGATGACCCGAGCATCCAGGCGACGGATCTCCTGTTCGTCGAGCTCTACCCGTTCCACTCGAAGCGCGTCACAGCCGCGATGCTGCCACCCCACGACCTGTTGCAGCGGTTCATCCTCGACCCGCTCAGCGAGCTGGACGTGCCCCATGTGTTCGCCTTCGGCAAGCCGTGGATCGCAGCGGCGGAGAGACTTGGCCTGGGTGCCGGGACGTTGCTGCCGGTCGATTGGGTCACCCCGAGCCGGCAGGCTCGCGTCTTTCCGTTGTCGGGGCATCAACAGTTGGTAGTGGTGACCCAGCGAGGCTACGCGGGCCCGCCGGGCGCTGCTGACACTCAGGCCCTGGCGGGGGCACTCCGCGCGGAGGACGTAACGACTTCCGCCCAAGAATCCACCGACAACTCAAGGGAGATCCTCGCCACCTTCGACGCTCTCGCGAGATGCGGCGACAGGACGAGCGGCAACTCGTGGGGCATCTCCTATTTCGAGGAACGCGACCGCTACCGGCGCCAGCCGCGATTCGACGAGCAGAGATTGCTGCGCTCAGATAGGGCCCTGCTCGAGTCATTCGGCCGAGATCCTGCCGTCCTGTGGATGTTCGGCTGTAGCCGCCATGGCTACTACTACGCGCGAGCCACGCTGTTCGACGAGGGATACGGAGGGCTGAGCGAAGAACTCATTGGCCGTTACGGACCGGATGCGCCCACGACGTTCATCAACCTGTTCCGCGAGGAGTATCGGAAACCCGCCCAACGGGCCTGAGGAGGAGTGGTCATGGATCGTTCAGGTGTCAGACGCCTGCTGGGCATCGAGCCTGCCCGGATTCACATCGTCGATGCCGAGGTCTCGGCCACGGGACCATGGGAAGGCATCTCGCTGTCACGGGTGCTGCTGCGCGCCTCCGACGGGCACACGATCCCGTGCCTCCTGCAGGAACCGGAGCATCTCTCGACGCCCCTGCCCGTCGTGGCCATTCACCAGCACAACGACGAGTTCCACCTCGAAGGGCTCGCAACGATCTCCGCGGACTGGCCCTTAGCCACGGCTTCGTGATCTGAAACGTACTGTATAAATGTTACAGTAGATCATGACCTCAGCCGCCGTTGACACCGCCCTGGCGCTCGCTCCCGACATGATCGAACGCGCGCTCGCTCAGGTATCAGAGGACCAGTGGTTCGAACGCAAGTCCGCCAGAGTCGCCCCGCGCGACCTGGCCGCCCCCTTGGTGGCTATGGCAAATGCTGATGGCGGTGTCATCGTCGTCGGAATGCACGACGGCGTCCTCGAAGATGTTCCGCCTCAGCGCCGCAACGCCATCAGGCAAGCGGCGATGGACTACACGCTGCCCCCGGTGCGCATGCACGTGGACGAGCTGACCGTCGACGGGGATTCCCCTCGCACAGTCATGGTGCTCCGCGTCGAACCTGGCGAAACCGTGCACCACACCCACAAGGGAGACTGTTACCTCCGCGTCGGGGACGAATCTCGCAAGCTCACCGGCGCGCAGGAGCGCGAACTGGTCTACGACCGGGGGTCCGCGCAGTACGAGGCATCACCAACCACTCTGGCCGTCGACGACCTCGACCCTGCTCAGCTCGACGGCTACGCGTCACTCGCCGGCGTGGACTCCGCCCAGCGCGCGCTAGCGGCCCGTGATCTCATCGACAGACGGGGGCGTGTCACAGTGGCGGCGGCGTTGCTCTTTGATGAGCGACCGCAGCGCGAATTCCCCAACGCGCATGTTCGCGTGCTCAAGTACGGCGCCGATGCGAGGGGGGTCGGTGACGCGATGACGCTCGAGGCAGGAGGCGACAGGCGAATCGAAGGGTCCATCCCGCATCAGATAAGGGCAGCAGCCCAGACCATCGAACCACTGATGCCCAAGTGGGAACAGCTCAGCCCCGCAGGGCTATTCGAGGCCACGTCCCGCATCCCCCGGGGTGCGTGGCTAGAGGGGCTGGTCAACGCGGTTGTACATAGGTCGTACAGCATGATGGGTGATCACATCCGGTTCGAGATCTTCCCGAACCGTGTCGAGATCACCTCGCCCGGCCGCTTCCCAGGTCTGGCCAACCCGTCACGCCCCCTTGAGGTGACGCGGTACGCACGCAATCCTCGGATCGCGAGGGTGTGCGCCGATCTGGGGATCACCCGCGAACTCGGCGAGGGGATCCGACGCCTCTTCAGCGAGATGCGGAAGCGCGGTCTGGCCGACCCCATCTACGAGCAGACGTCCTCGTCCGTGAAGCTCACCCTGCTCGCCGTCGATGCGCTCCCTGCGGAGGTCACCGCCCGCCTTACGTCCAGCGCCAGGGCGATACTGACCGTGCTCCGCCTCCACCAACGCCCTATGGGCACCGGTGAGCTGGCCGACTTGGCTGGCGTCACCCGCATGACGGCCACGCGGGCGCTGGCCGCGTTGGAGGAAGAAGGCATCGTCACCTGGCGCGGCAACTCCAAGCGCGACCCACGAGCCACCTGGGTACTGGGGCAGCTGTAACAATTACTGCAACATCGATGTTGCAGTAGGTTGTTGCAGCTGGTCGTCTCCGGTGGTTGATCGCGAAGCCGACCAGAGTTCACCTCGGGTCACGCGTTTGCGTCCGAGTCCTCCCCCGAATCATCGACGGCGTCGGAGCCCTTCCGCTTGAACAATCCGCTCAGTGCTCCCCCGGCGGAACCCGCGGCCCCCTTGACCGCAGACCCGGCCCGCTGAATCCCCGCAGCAGCGCGCGGCTGGTCGGGAACGCCGTCGCCGTCGATGTCCAACGGACGGAACATCCCGGTGGCGCGGTCGATGCCCTCGACGCCCAGCCGCTTCACCGTCGCGGCTCCCTCGGCACCCGACGTCCGGACCCTCTCCAGGACCTCACCGGCCGCACTCCGCCACGGCTTCGCGTCGACGTCGTCGTGCACGGACTCTATGCCGAGCGCGTCCCGGAACGTGACGACGCCGCTGGCCACCTCACGGCTCGCTCGGACCGCCGCCGGCGAGTCGAAGGGGTTGAACAGCACCTTCGAGTTGGCCTTGCCGATGGTCGTACTCATCTGGGCAAGGATCCGCGCGGTGCTGCGGGCGATGAGGTCGCGGCGGTTCTGCCTCGCGATGGCCAGACCCAGCCGATGGCTGTCGAGATCCTCCGGCGATGAGTCCAGCACCCGGTCCAGCTCCAGCACCGACACTCCATCCAGGAGTTGGAACGTCCGCGCCAGCACCGTCAACCACTCGCGAACCCGCGGCTCGGCCTCTCTGGTGCGTTTGGCGAGGTCACCGAGGTCGTCGGCCTTCTCGAGCTTCTCGGCGATGGCGTCGATCTGGCGGAGGGCGTAGCCCTGGGTCCGGGCGATCGTCATGGATGTGGCCTGCACCTTCGACCATGTCACCTCCGACACCCGCCCCACCTGCTCGCGGACTGTCAACGCCTCCTCGACGACGAGATCCACCCCGATCATCCCCGACAGCACCGCGTCCTTCTGGGCGCGGAGGATATCGTCGACCTTCTCGTCGATCTCCTGAAGGTAGTCGACGATCCGATCCATTTGCTGCTGCATCGCCTGCTGCTGCATGATCGTGGACAGCGCGGACAGAGCAAAGGGGCCGCTGAGAAGCGCGCCGGGGGCCTTTGAGATCTGGAGCCATTGCTGGATGTCACCGCGCTTGCCGATCATGGCATGGCTGACGCCGGGGGTGTCTGTGTCCATGAGTCCGTAGTGCTTGACCGCCTCGGCCGATTCGGCCGTGAGCTTCACCCAGCGGCCGGAGTTGGCCGCGAAATCCGAACCCATCCGGGCCGCCGCGCCTCCTGCCCCGATGATCGGACCCAGACGGCGGACGTCGAGCGCAGTCGACTGCGCCGGATTGAGACCCTGGTCGAGGAGGAAGCGCTCGACGTCGTCGGCGCTCCCAATCACCGCCAGACCCTCACCGTCGCTGATCAGCTCGACCCCGTTGCCCATGTCCGCACTCCTCATCGGCCCTGCGATGCTGTTGTCACCGCCCCTTGTCGGGCTCTGCCCGGAACACTACCGGCAACTGTTGGGCACTGCGCCAGAGCGTGCGACGTGATTTCCATACTGGTGAAGTCGCGCCGATCACTCTCCCGCAAAGCGACTGTGGGCCATCGGCTCCGGGATAACTGCGCACACAGCGCCCCGAGGTCAACCAGCCCCTGGTCCGCGCGTCCTCAATGACCCCGTCCGGTAATGTCACTTCCGGGTCATCTCATCGACGAGCGGGGAACAGATCAGCTCTCGCCGACCCTTGTAGCCCGGGAGGACGGACCAGCTTGCCTATCTATCGAGATGTCGCAATGCCGCAGTTGGAAGCCTTGATGGCCGCCCGGACGGCCTTCCACCGGTCGCACCCGGTGTATAGGTGTGCTCAGGTAGTCAGCCACCTCTCCTACCGAGGACCCGACCAACGGGTCTCATGGCATGCGTCCACCGCTGTGTCAGTGCTGGAATGGGCAAACTTCCTTGGGATCAGCAATGGTCTGCCGCTACCGGAAGCGATGAGCCTGGCCCTGGAGGCTATCCATCTCGAGCTCCGGAGAGCTCGGGGCGACATCGAAGACCCGGCGATTGACGGCGTTGAAGCAATCCTCTCCGATCTACATTCACTGTGGGGGTTCAAGGATGGCGTCCAGCAAATCGAAGTCCAGTTGGAATGGCCGTCCATCGAGTGGGTGAAGACACCGATCGACTTGGGCACCGGCCTGCCGAATGACTCGGCGATCACGTTGCGCCACTTCGCTGACTGCGACCACTTCAAGAGGAACGACGACGGCACCTGGATCGGACTTCCACCCTCCCTCGCCACGGACGAGCAAATGGAGGAACTCCGGCCATGCAAGGACTGTGTCGCCCGAGCAGAACGGTCGGGCAACGACGCGATAGGCCCGCGTCTCGGTTCCGGCGATCCTCGCCAACTGGCAACGCATTGGGTGAGCAATGTTCCCACCCCACTCATGCTCGACCTCGACGACACCGACATAACAGCAACAGTTCGCGCTCGTCGAGAGCAAACACACCTCCGCAAGGGCCTCCTGGCCGGAGCGCCCGAAGCGCCATGTGCGATCTGTGGGAGAGTTCTCACTGCATCGGTGCTTGTTGCTGCTCACATATTCCCGAGACGGCACCTCAACGACGCCGAGCGCCTTAACTTCGCATCGGCAGCCATGCTCGTCTGCGCGCTGGGCTGCGACGCACTTTTCGAACTCGGTTACCTCATCGTTCGGGAAGACGGGACTCTCGTCGCTGGCCGGTCGACAACTGGCGCCTTGGCTGAAGCAGTCGACGTCCTTGCTGGACGTCAGTGTTCCGCATTCAACGAAGCCACGGCCTCCAACTTCCGACGCCACGCCGAGATTCACAACAAGCTTTATCCGACCCGTTGATCCGCAGGATCCCGCAGCATCGAGGACAGACGAGCGCTTCGTTGGTACCGATAGTCGGCTTGCAGCCTAAGAACATCGCATGCGATCTAGTCGCACGATGCGTCGAGCCATATTGGGCGCTGTAGCCCGACTTCCCATCAGCGGCGGGGATCAATCGTCCACCTTCCGCGGCGCAGTACGTTCAAACAGTCGACCTGAGAGCACGTGCCCCGTCCAGCCGGCGATCTCCGCTGGGTGATTCTGTCCAGGTAGGCCGCTATCAGCCCTGGGTCCAGGTCCTCCACGCTCGCCTCTGCTACAACGCCTTCACCGACGTGGCCCTCCAGACCACCGGCACCGCGGTGACACGGATCCTCCCTCCGGTCTCCCGCTTCGCCCCCGCCGGCGGGCACGGCGAGAAGAAGCAACGGGTCCTCACCCGTCTCGGCGCCTTCCTCGAACGGTTCCTCGGCCTCGGGCACGGCAGTCAGGACTGACCGACGCGCGACAGATCCAAGTTTGAGAAGCCCAAACTTGGAAGTTCGCCATGATCCTCCAAGTTCAGTTGGGGGTTACTTGGGCCTCTGAGCGGTTGGCGGTACCGGTGGCTACTCGCCGTCACCCCGCAACAACTGGGCCGTCTCGGGGTGGCCGAAAGTACTCCGCCCATGCAGACGGCGGCATGCCGATATTGGCATCTAGCAGTTCCCCGTCCGCCCCGTGGTCCAGCAGCAGCCGGACGATTGACGGCTCCCCCGCTGCGGCTGCGTAGTGCAGCGCGCTCGGGTTGCCGCCGTCGACGGCGCCGTGCTCGACCAGCGCCCGCACCACGTCCCAATGGCGTCGGCCCGACTCCTCCCCAGCAGCAACGGCGGCACCTCGACACCCTCGTCCATCAGCCTCGCCACCTCGGCCGCGTCATCACGGCGCGCGGCTCCAACCACCGGATCCTCCTGGTCACGCTGGGCGCGATACAGGCCGCGGAGCGGCGACACCTCCGCGCCGTGGGCCATCACCTCGCGGTTGATGTGCAGCACCAACGCGCCCCAGGACTGGTCAGCATGGTGATCGCCCCGCGGGCCGAGCGGGCGGAGCAACGCTTCGTCGTCGAGTGTTCGGATGCCGTCGCACCACATCGTGTAGGTCTTGTCGAGGAACGCCAGGGCTTCATCGGCCGTCGCGGGCAGGGGTTCGGGCCACCAGCGTGCGTCGTACATGGCGAAGTCCTCGGTGGGCAGCGCGCCCTCGGGCAGCGACGGGTCGCCGAAGAACGCTCTTGCCCGGGTGCCGAGGACGTCGCGCCCGATGTGCACGATGCGCCACGCGATCGTCGTGACCGGGGGTACGGGAGGGTCAACCGCAAAGATCTCGTGCCTCAGCTCGCCCCGGTCGTCACGGCGAAGCGACCAGCAGCCCGGGACCGGCTCCCACTAGTACTCGTCGTCGGTCACTCCCTCGAGCCGGGGCCCACAGGTGCACGTTCCAGAAGAACTCCAACTGATCCAGCATCATCTCGCGCCACGTCATGTACCGACGCTAGACCTTGCGCCGTGCCCGCGCGGCCGATCCGCAGGACCGGAGGGCCAAGGGGAGCAACCCGCGAACCCTCTAGCAGGGCGCTCGATGGGACCTCTGAGCGGAGAACCACGCTGCACGGGGCGTCGGCTCACGGACGCAGGCGGTCTTCGTCGCTCCAAGACGGCATTCTGTGACTGCACTCTGGCATCGACCGCACTCCCGGGGATCTGGCCGCCAAGCTCGATCGCCTGTTGCGAGTGCGGCGTGGGCGGCCGCGCCGGTCCTCACGACGGCGGTTCCCCGGCCGACCCCCCAGCTCCGTCTCGTCCCCGACGACGGAACTGCCACCGGGCTCGACGCCACCGCGAGTCCCGACCGACGCCCTGCTGAGTAGAGCGCCCGAAGCGAGCGAGCGTCGACCCGCACCCTGTGCTGCCCGGAGGGTAAGACGAGCCCCACCAGGCCAAGCAGGGCTAGGGCAGCGGCGGCGATGGCCGCGATGATGTCGTGCTCACGACGGCAAGCGTACGGCCCATCCCCCGTTGGCGTGTGGCAGACGCCGGTGGCGTGCCGCCACAGCCGTTGGCGTTCCGATTGCGCGGCTGCGGGCGGTGAAGATCACCCGCGCGACTGCGGCAGACGCGTCCGACCTCCCCGCTTGGGGTTCGATGGCGGGGGCACGACGGGCCCGATGTCGCCGTCGGGAGCCTGGTCGAGGTCGACGAAGACCGGCGCGTGATCGCTGGGCAGCTTCCCCTTGCGGGCGGCGCGGTCAACCCAGGCCGCCGCGACGCGGTCGGCCACCGGGCGCGACGCGAGGACCAGGTCGATGCGCATCCCGAGATCCTGGTGGAACATGCCGGCGCGGTAGTCCCAGTACGAGAACAACCGCTCATGTTCCGGCCAACGCGTTCGGACGACGTCGACCAGCCCGAAGGCGGCGAGCCGCTCCCGCTCCGGCGCGGTGACGTGGGTGTGCCCGATGTAGGCGGCAGGGTCGAAGACGTCAGCGTCGGCGGGGGCGACGTTCATGTCCCCGCAGAGAGCGACGTCGGCGGGGCCCTGCGCGACGGCGTCGGCGAGCGCGTCCAGCCAGTGGAGTTTGTAGTCGTAGTGGTCGGAGGACACCTCGCGGCCGTTGGGCACATAGAGGCTGTGCACCCGCACTCCCCCGCACGTGGCGCTGATCGCCCGAGCCTCGGTGGCCCCACGGTAGTCGGGCTGCCCGGCGAAGTTGCGCTCCACGTCGGCCAGGCCGGCGCGCGACAGCAGCGCGACGCCGTTGAACCCGCCCTGCCCGTGGTGGGCCGCCTCGTACCCGAGTTCGGCCAGCGGTCCGTCGAAGAGATCGGCGAACCCGGCGTCGGTGAGCTTGGTCTCCTGGAGGCAGACGACGTCGGGCTGACGTTCCGCAAGCCACGGCAACAGCCGGGGCATCCGCTGCTTGGCGGAGTTCACGTTCCAGGTGGCAATCCTCACAACTGCGAGGCTACCCCGGAGGGGGCGTCAGCGCTCGGCGAGCGCCCGGGCGGGACCGATGAGAAGACGAGCGTCTCCTCGACGTCCGGCGCCTCGGCGGGAAGGTCGGCCGGTACGTCGACTGCCACCCCGGAACCAGCGAGCAACTCCCCCACCGTCGCCGGGTCGGCGTTGGCCTGGCGGATGTGCAGGTCGAGCAGCTGCCCGGCCCGGACGGTGTGCGTGACCCCCGCGTCGTCGAACGTGAACTCACGCTCGGCACGCCGGTACAGGTGCCCGACGATCGGCTCGAGCCTCAGGGTCTCGTGGAGGATCGCGTACCGCTCCGCCTCATCGGCCTGCACGTAACGGGCACGCAGCGCGCCGTCGCGCAGGAGGTGCAGCGCCGCCATCGATCGGCTGGTCGGCCATCGTGCCGCCGGGAATGGACTCGGAGTTGAAGCCCGCCTGCGCGGTGGCGTCACGCTGTCGCAGGATCTGGCGCACCGCCTCGGTCGAGCGCACGCGCCAGACGCCGTCGTGACTCTCAATTCTCGGGGAGGTGGCCTCCCCTGGTTTGACGGAGATCCGTCGGCAAGCGCCCTCGCTCATGCCAACCAGCGTACTCCTCGCCCCACACCCGCCAGGCGAGTCAGGAGTCCTCGACGACCGGCAGACTGCTGAGCGCCGGGCTGAGTGAGAGCTGCGCAGACGCGGCGATGATCCCCGCCAGATAACGGCCCTCGACGTCGTCGAACTCCGCGTTGTGGACCTGGTTCATCAGGGCGGTGACATCCTCACGGACCCGCTCCGCCAGCTCCGCGGTCGGGGTTACGATCACATCGGCGAGGCCGGCGAAGGCCGTGGCTGTGGCCCGGCGCAGCTGGTGGTTGAGCACCCGGTAGTCGTCGCGCTGCACGTCCTGGAGGACGACGCCGACGTCCTGCACCATGAACGCGATGTGCGCCAGCGACCGCGCCCGGTCCTGGAGGGAACGGCGGACGCCCTCGTAGCGGACCGCCCGGGGGTTGCCCTCGGTGGACCGCTTGACCTTCTCCAGCGCCTGCCGCAGCCGATCGCGCTCATTGTCGATCTCGTCGAAGACCGCCTCCAACTGCTCTGCTTCTGGCTCGTCGTGCTCGCGCAGCAACTCCGCGACCCGGCGCAGCTGCACCACAAGCTCCGCCCGCAGCCCCTCAGTCGCATCGCTGAGCGACGTGAGGTTCATCTTCGGCAGCGCCGCGTTGACGCCCAGCCCGATCAGCGCACCGGTCAGGATCTGCCCCACGTAGATGAGGATGTAGTCCTGCGGGGGGTCGCCGGAGAAGATCAGCACGAACAGCGCCGCCGTCGCGACCCAGTGCCGCTGCTCCCCCAGGAAGCGCAGACCCCCCAGGGCGGTGCCGATCACCACCACCGGCGCCACGGTCAACGCGTTGGGCCACGAGATGACCTGCATCAGGGCGGCGACCAGCGCGCCCAGAATAATGGCAGCGGTGGCTCGGAACGCCTCGCGGACCGAGTCGCTGACGGCCGGGTAGATGACCGAGATGCCGCCCAGCGAGGCGTAGTAGGCGTACTCCGCCATCTCGCCGGGGAACCGCGCCCCCACCGCCCAGCCGAGCCCGGCGGCGAGCCCGGACTTGAGCGCCAGCAGGGCGCGCTCGTGCAGCATCACCCGGCGCAGCCGGGCAATCAGTTTCACTGGTGGGGCTGCTCGGCCGCCTCCAGCGCCGCGCGGGCCGCAGACTTGGGATCAACCCCCTCGAAGGACAGGTCCGCGAATCGATCGGCGTTCGACATGATTACTCCTTCGCAGTGGGCTTGGCGGTGGGGAACCGTTCCCAGACCCTATGGGTGGCGAGCAGCTTTGCCAGCCCGGCAACGGCGGCCTCCGGCTCTTCCGTGACGACGCCGATTGCGTCCGCCGGGACACCGGCGGCCTCCAGCACCGCGGTCGCCCCCGGGGCAACGGCGATCGCCTTGCAGTGGCGGAACATTTCGCCGACCATCTTCACCACCCGCGGGTCGAGGGGCTTCCCCGCCGTCGAGTGGCCGGCCTTGGCATCGAACGTGGGCTCGGCGTCCGGCGCGGGCGCAGGGGCCTCCACAACCAGGGCCGCGTCAAACTCGATCGACGCCGCAGTGAGGAACGTGCGATCGACGACGACGTCACCCAGCTTGCCGCCATGGGGCGCGGTGACGAACGGCAGCATGCCCGCGGCCATGACGGCATCCTTAGCCGCCGCGATGGCGGCGGGATCGGTGTCGGCGTCGACGATGAGCGCGATCTTGCGGCCGGTTACCGGCCACGTGCCCCGGATCTGGGACAGCGCCGGGCTCGGCTCGACGTCTGCGGCCGGCGGCACCGTCGGCTCCGGTGCGGGCAGGCCGAGTGCCTTGGCGACCTCGGCGCAGAGGTCGGCGTCGATGTTGGCCAGGCACTGCAGCTGCCGGACGCGGATCGATTCCTCGTAGCACTTGCCGAGCTCGAAGACGTAGGCCCTCGTCAGATGCTGGCGCTCCACGTCGGTCAGCGAGCGGACGAACAGCGTGGCCTGGCTGAAGTGGTCGTCGAAGCTCTCGGACAACTCCCGCACCTTCGCGCCCTCGACGCGCTGCGGGACGTCGATGAACGCGCCGCTCTCGTCGTCGGCGACGGCCGGGTTGCCGCCGTCGAGCGAGTTCGGGCGGTATGGCGCCACCCCGCCGTGGACGGCGTGCTGGTGGAAGCCGTCGCGGAACATGTCGTTGACCGGACAGTGGGCGCGGTTGATGGGGATCTGGCTGAAGTTCGGCCCGCCCAGGCGGGTGATCTGGGTGTCGATGTAGGAGAACAGCCGCACCTGCAGCAGCGGGTCGTTCGTGATGTCGATGCCGGGCACCAGGTTGCCGGGGTTGAACATCACCTGCTCCACCTCGGCGAAGAAGTTGGTGGGGCGGCGGTTGAGCGTCATCGTGCCGATGATCTCGACTGGGCAGAGCTCCTCGGGGACGATCTTGGTGGGGTCGAGCAGGTCGATGCCCTCGAAGGTTTCGTCGTCGCTGTCCGGCATCACCTGCACGCCGAGGTCGTAGGACGGGAAGGCGCCGGCGTCGATCGCGTCGTACAGGTCGCGACGGTGGAAGTCGGGGTCGTTGCCCGCCGTCATCTGGGTCTCTTCCCAGACCTGGCTGTGGATGCCCTGCTTCGGCTTCCAGTGGAACTTCACCAGGCTGGTCTCGCCCGCCTCGTTGATGAGCCGGAAGGTGTGGATGCCGAAGCCCTCCATCATCCGGTACGACAGGGGGATGGCCCGGTCGGACATGCTCCAGGCCACGTGCGCCTGGGCCTCCGTGTGGAGGGAGACGAAGTCCCAGAACGTGTCGTGCGCGCTCTGCGCCTGCGGGATCTCCCGGTCGGGTTCGGGCTTGACCGCGTGCACGATGTCAGGGAACTTGATGCCCTCCTGGATGAAGAAGACGGGGATGTTGTTGCCGACGAGGTCGTAGTTGCCCTCGGAGGTGTAGAACTTCGTCGCGAACCCGCGGGTGTCGCGGACGGTGTCGGAGGAGCCGCGGAACCCGGCGACCGTCGAGAAGCGGACGAAGACGTCGGTCTCGACTCCCTTCTTCAGGAAGGCGGCACGGCAGATCTTCTCCGCCCGGCCGTTCGCGACAAACACGCCGTGCGCTCCGGTGCCCCGGGCGTGCACGACGCGCTCGGGGATGCGTTCGTGGTCGAAGTGCGTGATCTTCTCGCGTAGGTGGTGATCCTGCAGCAGCACCGGGCCGCGGGGGCCGGCCTTGAGGGCGTGGTCGGTGCTGCGCAGCCGCGCGCCCTGCGCGGTGGTGAGGTACTCGGCCTGCTGCGCCTTGGACTCCGGCGAGGCGCCGGTGGGAGCCCCGGTCGGGGTGACCGTCTCGGGTGAACCCTGCGACGGCTTGGGCGGCGGCGGCGCGACGGGAGACGTCGGCTCCTCCACCGGCGGATTCTCGATGCCGGGGCCGGGCGGCGGAGCGGAGAGGGCCGCGTCGTCGGCAGCGGTGACCTTCTTGGCAGCGGGCTTCTTCAAGGGCGACTTCTTCGTGGCCATGCGCGGTTCTCCTTCGTCAGGCCCCCGGACCGCTCTCGATCCGGATGCATCGGGCCTTTCGAGTCTAGGCAGCAGCCCGGCCCATCCGGGGGTACTTGCCGAAGCCGGAGCCCACCCCAAGGGGTGTGTGACGTGGGCCCTCACTTCCGACGGACTCAGGCGTAGCATCGTCAGTACCGGTGGCACCGAGCAGCATCGACGCCCGCCCCAGCGCACGCCGCGCAGCCCTCCCCCCGCCATCGGCAACCACGGGAGGAATCATGAGAAAGCTGTTGACCGTCCTCATCACGGGGGTGCTGGCCGCAGCCTCGCTCCAACCCTTGCCGGCCGCCGCGGCCCCGGTCCCCCAACTCCCAATGGCACGCCCACCTCGACCCGGACACCGGGCTACCGACCTTCACCCCACCCCGACACATCGACCCAACCCACAAACCCAGGCAACACCCCAGATATCTGCTGCGGCAGATTTGTCCCGCGTCAAGTAGTTGGCAGGATTTCTTCTTGTTCAAAGGTGGGGACGGTCGTGCTGGCTCGCCCGAGGTGGACCTCGAGGGGCCGGTTCCAGGCGATCGCCTCGTGAGGGCGCTCGGTGTTGTACTCGATGCGGTAGTCTTCCGCTCGTTCGACCAAGGTCAACGCGTCGGGGATCTCGTCGAGGAACAAGCGTTCGTACTTCAACGTGCCGAACCCGCGTTCGCGTGAGCCGTTCTGCCCGGGGCTCTTGACCCAGGTCCGGACGTGTTGGAGTTCGGGGTGCGAGGTGATGAACAACTCGAAGTCGATCGAGCGGAACGGGCCACCGTTGTCGGTCACGATCGTGACCACGGGCAGCACCTCACCAGTGATCTCATTGATCGGGCAGGCATCGGCCAACGGGTGACCGAACAGGGCCTCGTAGTCAGCCAAGGCGAGCTCGACCGCGGCGATCGCGTCGTGCTTGTTCCCGGTGGGTGAGACATGCCAGGGATGCTCATACTTCGAGTACCAGTCCCGGCATCCTGCGATCCGCCACGTGCCGCCCGTGGTGGTCTCGAACTCGGAGAAGTCCAGTTGCCACACCTGGTTCGGGCCATCAGGCATCTTTGCGAACGCGGCTCTACGGTCGGCGGCGAGTTCACGGCGCTGCTTCTGGTACTGCGACGCCAGCAGTAGCCAATGGCTGAGTGGAGCCGGCCGGTGTTGTACCAGTCGACCCACATCAGCGTGGCCAGTTCGACCTCGTCGACGGTCTTGAACGGTCCGTCGAGCTTGATGCACTCGGTCTTGTAGAGCCCGATCACCGACTCGGCCATCGCATTGTCGTAGCTGTCTCCGACGCTGCCGATGGAGGCCAGCGCCCCGGCCTCGCAGAGGCGTTGGTGGTAGCGGATGGCTGTGTACTGACGCCCGGCATCGGAGTGATGAATCAGCCCATCGACGTGGTGGCCGGCACGGCCGCGGACCCACAGCGCCATCTCCAAGGCGTCGAGCGGCAGTTCGGTCGGCATCCGGTGATGGGTGCGCCAGCCGACGATCCGACGGGAGAACACGTCGGTGACGAACGCGGTGAACACCATCCCCGACCACGTCGGCACATAGGTGAAATCGACGATCCACAACCGGTTCGGAGCCGCAGCGGTGAAGTTGCGTCCCACCAGGTCAGCCGGCCGCGAAGCGGTCTCATCCGGCTGGGTGGTGATGACCTTCTTCCGGCCTCTGACAACGCCTTGCATCCCGTGTTCGCGCATCAGCCGGGCCACCGTGCAGCGCGCCACGTCGACGCCGTCGCGTTTGAGCAGGTGCCACATCTTGCGGTATCCGGCCACGCCTCGGCCCTTCGCCCGATCCGCTTGCACCGCCTCGATGTGTTCCCACACCACCGCATCCGAAACAGTCCGCGCCGACGGCGTCCTGGCTCGGGCGGCGTAATAGGTTGACGGGGCGATCTTGCAACCGTGCTGGGTCAGCACGCGGCAGATCGGCTCGACCCCGAACCGAGCCCTGTGGTCGTCGATGAACTCGACTACCACGGCAGTCGCGGGTCGAGCTCCCGCTGCGCATGAAACTCGACGCCGCCATCAGTATCTCGTTGGCGCGCTTGAGCTCACGCACTTCCTGCTCAAGCTGCTTGATCCGGGCCGCGTCACTGGTGGTCGTCCCCGAGGCCTCGCCCGCGTCGATGCGGGCTTGCTTCGTCCACCCGCGCAGCGTGTCTGGATTGACCCCGACACGCTGCCCGATCCTGATCACCGCCTGGTTCATCGACAACGAAGGCTCCTCCTTCATCGCTTCGCGAACCAGACGGATCGAGCGGTCCCGCAACTCTGGCGGATACTTCCTCGGTGCTGGCATGGTCATCATCCTTTCGTGGAATCAAACCCTCCACCAGACCCGGGGCGGTTCACTGCCTCTGACTGGTGCCCTGCTGGGCTACCGACAAACTGATCACGCCCGGCGGCGGTTCAGACTGCCCTCAGAAGAGGAACTTCCCAGCAGACTCATGACCAGGGCCAGTCCAACCCCCGCACCACCTCTGACGGCATCGGCACACGTAACACGTCGTTCGGGCCCGTCAGGCGAAGCAGGGCTCTCTCCCGGCTGAGTTCCCGAGAAACACCGCCACGTCTGAGTTCAGGAAGTGGCCGCCAGCAGAGCTCAGAACGCCCCCGCACTATGAGCACAGGGACCCAACTCTCCCAGAACGGCAACAGCGGATCGCCCGACCACGCCCACCCGACAGCTACGATCCTGTCGAAACGAACGAACCCCCGACGCGTCAGGATCCCCTTCCGAGTGACGACAACCGCGAACGGCCAGCCACCCACCCACGCTCCACACACGAATAGCAAGGCGAGAGCGGCTGTAAACCATTGGAGACCTTCCAGCCCCAGAAGGACCGCTGCACACCCGAGCGCCCCCCAACCCATCACTTGAGCGGATCCAAAGCTGAACATGAGCCCGGGCTGGCCAACACCGTGAACCATGCGACGCCCCGACCGCTTGGCAGAGGCCGTCTCACTCAGCCAGACCTCCGGCGCCACTATCGCCACCTGCTGCGGCTAGCCCAGCGGTCTGAGCCGCCGCTCACGGCACTATTCGCTCCCCCCCTGTAGGCCGACAACGCCGCCTTGGTCGTCCGGCGGTAAGCAGCGTTCTTCTTACTACCCCAGCGGTGTAAGCCCATGCGTTCGGATTTCGCTCCGCCCATTCGAGACATGAGCGCTCCGTGTCTATCCACCGGATCGGCCCACGCCGGGCCTACCGCCCCCACACCCGACACCAACGCAACCGAAACCGCGCCCCACAGCGCACAACGCAACCACCGCATAACCACAAGTACCTTTGATCTAAGGGCAGGTCTCAACGGTGAGACCCGCGACTGCGCACATCGTGCACCCCCCGAGATACTCTGTCAAACGACGATGCGTCGAATCTCATCCTGATGCGGGATACCCGCCAGTTGGTGGGCGTTCGCAACCGAGGGATGCACGCGCTGTTGGAACGCTATAGCGCAGCGGGGTTAGAGCCTGGTTGGCTCTCGGCTTCTTCTTGGGCCTCAGCGTTCTTCCTGGTGGTGATGTGGTGGGTACAGCGGCTCAGCACTCGGTCAGCGCATCGCGCCAGAGGACCCACGTGAACGATGGTTGGCTTTCTGTCGCCGCTGAAATGTAGGCGGTGTGGAGAGCGGCGAAACGGGCTGCCGGGCGAGATCCGCAGGGCGGGCGTGCTACTGTAGTGAGTAGCAAGACCTCTTGCTCCCCTTTTATAGGGTGAGCGGGGTTGGCCCTTGGTGTAGCTACGGCAGCCAAGGGCTGCTTCAGTTTTCCAGCAAGGTGGTCATCGCTTCGATGTGCGAGAAGTAGCTGCTGTCGCCGCGAACGACCTGCTGACGGTAGGCGCTGCACACCACATCAGGCAACCACAACAGTTGCTCCTCCGCAGGCGTGACCTGAAGCAGGCTGGTGCGCGCAGATATCACACCATCTGCGACAGCTTGGGCTTTCGTCCGCGCGTCCCGGTTGGCTTGGCGTCGCTCTCGGCGCCGCTCCAGGACGAACAGCGACACCGGATCACCCACGGGAGATGAGCCTGTGGCTAGATGCGCCAGCAGGGCAGTCAGTGCTGCAGCACGTGCCTCCTCACCATCGACGTCCCCTGGCTCGATCGCGCGACGATGCGCGATGACGCACCATTCCATCCCCGCCGGATCAGCCAACGCCGTGAGCATGGCATGGGTCCGTAACCGGCCGTCCTCACTACGCAGAGCATCAGTGGTGTGCCACCAACTCGAACCTGCCGCAGCGACAATCTCTGAGCGCAGGAGGTCACGCTGATCGGGCTCCACGACCACAGCGCTCATGATGTAGAACTTGTGCGGGTGCGCGGGATCGACGCTGTAGGACTCGTCCAGATACGCTACGGGACCCGTGTTGGACAGGTAAGCACCGCGGACGGCCGATGTCATCTCCCGCATTCTCACCGCAGCAGCCTACCGGGCGCACTGAAGACGGTCAGCGTGGTGGCAGGGGAAGCTCCGCGCACTTGGATCAGCGGACTCTCGTTTCTCTTTGGCCTTCGGCTTCTTCTTGGGCCTCGACATTCTTCCTGGCGGTGATGTGGTGGCTGCAGCGGCTCAGGACGCGGGCCAGCGCGTCGTGCCAGTGGACCCACGCGAACGATGGTTTGCCTTCTGTCACCACCGAGACGTAGGCGGCGTGGAGAGCGGCGAACTCCTGCTGGATGGCCCGGTTCCGCGATAGTTCGATCAACAGTGTGTCTTGGAGGTGGTAGGTGAGGAACAGCCACTCGAACCACTCCTCCATGGACGCGAACATCGCCGGCGACAACTCGCTGGCTTCCTGCGGGGGTGCCGACGACGCGCCGGTTTCCATCTGGGCTAGCCGCTTGTCGAAGGCGATCAGGGTGTCGGTGACTTGGCGTGCCAGGTCGTCCATGGAGGTCATAGCGATATCCCTTCCACCTGTGGTGTCCGTGCGGCCGCTGACCGCACTCGGCCGAGCGAGGCATTCAGTTGAGCCGGTTTGATCAGCACAGCGCGGGGAAATGGGCCGTTGGCTGGCCCGATGATCTTCTGGGACTCCAGCACCGCCAGCACTTTCTCTGCCATGTCTGCGTCGATGTGGAGGTCGCGTTGCAGCATTGAGGACGACACCACACCTTTGGTGGCTGCATACCGGCACGCGTCCGTGGCTGCATCCGCCACTGCGGCAGTGCCCGCCGGTGTCGGGGGCGGCGGCAATTCCGTGGAATAGTCCGGCGAGGATGCCACCAGGGTGTCGTCGTCGCCGACGACCCACAGTGGGCGCTGCACAGGTTCCTCATCCCACGATGGGGGCTCGGGTGCAGTGTCCACACTGGCCGGGTACAGGTCTAGGTCTTCGCGGGGTGTGGACACGGTTTGCCACCCGGCCGACGACGATGCCGACCAGTCGACGCACTCAGGTTCGGTGGGCACCCACACCGGCTCAGCAGGTTGGCTCACAGCCGCGGCAGCTGCGGCAGCGCCGGTGGCGGCAACGGCGGAGGCGTCGTCGGCTTGGGCTGCGGAACCGGTGTGGTCGGGCCGGGCTGCGGTGCCGGTGGCGGAAGGGGAGACGGCTGGACCGGACCGGGCTGCGGTGCCGGCGCAGCAACCTCAACGGGTTCCGCCGCGGGACCAAACCGGACCATGTTGTTCAACACCCACTGGGTCGACTGGACGTACCGTCCACCGACCGCCGACACGACCGTGGCCTGCGCGTAGGTACGGCAGCCGTTACGGCCCGTCGAGGCGTTGTCGCATTCGGTGCGCCAGCCCCTGCCCGAGGCATCCGTCCAGGAGACGGTGCCACCGACACGGCCATACGCCCCCAACGGGTTGGAGCTCCACACCGAACGAGGCGACGGGGTGTAGGTCAGGTTGTTGAACACCCACCCGTTCGTCTGCACCCAACGGCCACCCGACTTCACGATCTGGGTAGCCCAAATCTCGGTACGGCACCGCTGCGCCTGCGAATACGGCTCGCACGACGTGCGCCACTGACGCCCACCCACCGTGTGCTGGCCAGGAGTGATGTAAATGTCCACGTCCGCGTGCGCAGCCGGGGGTCCAACCACCGCGAGGGTGGTCGTGATGAGGCCCGCCAGGACGGCGAGCACGAGCTTCTTCATGATTGTGTTCCTTTCGGTTAGTTCGGGTGAGAAGGAAGAAGGACTTCCATCGTCTCGAACTGGTCCGACAGGACTGTTGGCGGGGGCTGGTAGCTGGGAGGCTGTGGTCGGTGCCACGGCTGCGGGCGCCAGGTGAAGAGGGTTCTGGGTCATGCCACGGCCTCCGTATCGGTTGTGGCGCCAGCTCGTGCTGCGGCGCAGGCAGGGCAGATCCACAGGCGAGTGTCGATGTCGTCTGCGCCGATGGTGGTCCATCCGAGATCGGTGGCTGCCGCGGCGGCTTCGGCGGCGTTCCAGAACAGGGCCGTGGTGCCGTCGGTGTCTGTCAGGTAGGTCGCGTGACCGGCGGGTTGTTCGTCGGGGAAGATGTTGGCGCACAGCATGACGTGGACTTGCTGGATCACTGGTTTGTCTCCTTCAACGCCGTGATACAGGTCGGGCAGAGCCAGTGCTGCCGGACGGGCAGGCCGGTGGCCGGGTCGGTGGTGACGCTGCGCCAGGAGGCGCAGGCGTCGGCCGGGAGTGCAGCGATGTGGCAGTCGCGATTCCGTGGAATATCGAGGGTGGGGTTGCCGCAGAACACGAGCTCCTCGAGGGCGGTGGTGGTCATGACGCTTCGACCTCCTCGGGGTTGTGGGGGTGGAGCCGTTCTTCCAGCAGGAAGTCCTGGATGCTCACGTTGTGGGGGATCTTCGAGACGCCGGGGTAGCGGGCCACCCACCACGGGATCGGCTCGTTCGCGGTCGGGTCGCCAGCGAAGCGGGCGCGGGCTCGCTCGACCTGCCACAGCGGGTGGAAGGCCGGGCCCTCGTCGGTGAGGGAACGCGGCTTGGGAGGCGCGACGGCGGGGTTGGGAGCAGCTTCCACCGGGATGCCGTCCAGGCGAGCAACGACGAGGCCACCGAGGCGGCGCACTTCACCCGGAAGGCTGTTCCCGGCGAGGATGTCGTGGATCAGGCGAGCCGACCACGCCGCGTCGAGACGTTCCCGCAGCATCGCCGCGACCCGAGCGACAGTGCCGCCGTCGAGGGCCTGCATCGACTCCGGCAGGCAGCTGCGGACCAGCTCCCAATCCGCTGTGTCGGCGGCGGTCACGTCAGCCCGGGGCTGTCGGGTTCGGTCGACGTCTCGAACCGTCCCCTGACCGTCCCTGACCTGAACCGGGCGATCTCCGGAAGGTTGGGGGGTAGGGGGGTTAGGGATGGTGGTTCTAGATGGTGGTTCTTCCTTATATAGGTGCGTCACCAGTGTCGCAGCGGTAGCGTCACCAGTGTCGCACCGGTGCGCCGCTGCGTCACTGGTGTCGTAGTGGACTTCACTAGGGGTTTCGCCCGTGACGGCTTCCGGTGCGTCACCGGTGACGTAGCGGACGCCCACCGCTGCGTCAGATTTGACGTAGCGGACTTCACTAGGGGTTTCGCCCGTGACGGCTTCCGGTGCGTCACCAGTGTCGTAGCGGACGCCCACCGCTGCGTCAGATTTGACGTAGCGGACTTCACTAGGGGTTTCACTTTTCACGACATTGGGGCGTCCGGTGGCTTGGGCGGCTGGTTTCGCGCCGGGAATATTGAGCTCGAACACCGAGTTCGTCTGACGTAGCCCGCCACCCTTGTGTCCGATCATGTAGCCCGGGCGTCGCGTGATGAAGCCGGCTTCCTCCAGTGCCGCCAGGGCCCGCTCGACAGTTCTGCGTCCGCACTCCACCGTCGAGGCAATTGTCTCGATGTAGGGCCAGGCCTCGTCCTCGTCGTTGGCGTAGTTGGCCAGCACGAGGAGGACCGCCTTGTTGGTGGTGCTCCCGACGATGGACGAGAACGCCCAGTTCAAAGCTCGAACGGACATGACTCAGCCCGCCTGACGGAGTTGCTCGAAGGGATCGCTGAGTCGATACACAGCGGGGCTACCGCCGGATGCCGGTCGCAGAAGCCCCAGCCACCCTGGCTCGATGAGACTGCCCAGGTGCCTGCGGGTTGTCAGCTTCCGGAAGGAGCGTCAGCTCCGCAACACGGGCCAGCGGCGGCGCAGTGACCCCGTCATCGTCAGCGTAGTAGGCCATCGTGGCGAGGACGAACTTGCGTTCCATCCCGTATACCGGAGCGCGCAACGCCCAGTTCACATGCCGAGCAATGTTCTTGCGCTCGCTTTGGCGGTCACCCATCACGATCAGCCCTCCACCTGCGTCGGCGAAGACGGGCTACTGGGAGACCCGGCCAGCCGGCCCGCCTCATACTCCTTGATCCGCAGCACGGTCGACGGCGCGAACAGCGCTTGGCGCCCGTTGTAGGCATCCGGCTTATAGGTCACATCCTCCCGCTGAACACGGCGGTAGACGGTTGACGGGTCCAGGCCAAGCTCAGCAGCGAGCTGGGGGACGCTCAGGAACACGATGTCTTGCACGCATTGATCATTGCACAACCTTAGCTTTAACGGCAAACACTGCTATCCGGCGTGTCGACCGACAAAGCCGCCATCTCTAGATATAAGAGCGCTGCTGTGCAAGACTTATTGCATGACGCTGCAGCAACTTGATGTCGGAGTTGTCCCGGAGGTCACCACCGGTGATCGCATGAGGATTTCTCTGAGACACGCCAACCTGTCAGTTCAAGAGATGGCCGACTACCTGGGCGTTGCCCGCACATCGGTGGGGAACTGGCTGAATGACCGCGTTCGAATCTCACGGCAGACGATGCTCTTGTGGGCCATGCGGACGGGCGTGCCGATTACCTGGCTGGAAACGGGTCAGGCCCCGGTCGATGACCGGGGCCTGGAGGAGCGCGCTCGGAGGGATTCGAACCCCCAACCTTCTGATCCGTAGTCAGATGCTCTATCCGTTGAGCTACGAGCGCTTGGGCAAGAAAGAACTATACGTGGTTCTTCGCCGATTCGCCAAAACGGGGCCTCGTCCACGGAAATCTGCGTCACCGCCGTGTCGCATTCCTGCTAGTTCAGGCAGTCGTCGTCAGCCACACTGGAGGCATGCACACCGACGAAGCCGCCTGCCTCAGGGCGATCCGCGCGAAGGACGCGCGCTTCGACGGGGTGTTCTACACCGGCGTCACGTCCACCGGCATCTACTGCCGGCCCTCCTGCCCGGCGCGCACCCCGCAGGCCGGCAACGTGCGGTTCTACCCCACCGCCGCGGCCGCGCAGGCCGCCGGGTTCCGCGCATGCAAGCGCTGCCTCCCGGGGGCGGCCCCGGGGTCGCCGGAATGGGACGTGCGCGGCGACACCGTCGCCAGGGCCATGCGCCTCATCGACGACGGCGTGGTGGACCGGGAGGGCGTCCCGGGGCTGGCCGCGACGCTGGGCTACTCGCCGCGCCAGTTGCAGCGGCTCCTCGCCGACGGGGTGGGCGCCGGCCCCGTCGCCCTGGCCCGCACCCGACGGCGGCCCACGCCGTCGAGCGGGGGCCTGACCTTCGTCGACCTCACCCTCCCCACCCTCCCCACCGCCATCTCGCGGGTGCGGCGCCTGCTCGACCTCGACGCCGACCCCGTCGCCGTCGCCGGCCACCTCGGCCGCGACCCCCACCTGGGCGCGCTCGTGCGGAAGCATCCCGGTTGCCGGATCCCTCGCAGCGTCGACGGTGACGAGTTGGCCGTGCGGATCGTCCTCGGGCAGCAGGTGTCCACCGCTGCGGCCCAGACCCACGGGGCGCGGTTGGTCGCGGCGGCGGGGGCCGCCGTTGAGACCCCCATCCCGGGACTCACGCACCTGTTCCCCACCACCGAGGCCGTGGCGGAGGTTCCCGACTCGGCGCTGGCCTTCCCGGACGCGCGCCGCCAGACGCTGCGTCGGCTGGCCCGCGCGCTGGCCGGGAGAGAACTCGATCTGGGCGTCGGGGCCGACCGCGCCGAGGTATGCGGCATCAGCCTCGGTGGCCACGACTCCTGGCGCCCCTGGCGCAGCTACGCCGCCCAGTACCTGTGGGCCCTCACACCCCACGCCGTCAACACCATCCCGGGCCGTCCGGCCTGCCACCCGGAGGATCAATGAGCACCTACAGCATCATGGACAGCCCCATCGCCGCCCTCACGATCGTCGAGCGCGACGGCGGGCTGGCCGCCATCTACATGACCGAGCACCGGCACGCGCCCGGCCCGGAGACGTTCGGCGAACGGGTGGACGACGCCCTCCCCGAGGTCACCCAGCAGCTGCGAGAGTACTTCGACGGTGAGCGCACCGTCTTCGACCTGCCGCTGAACCCGGTGGGCACGGAGTTCCAGCGCTCGGTGTGGTCGGAGATGGCCGCCATCCCCTACGGCGAGACGCTCACCTACGGCGACATCGCCGCGGCACTGGGTCGCCCGTCGGCCTCACGTGCTGTCGGCACGGCCGTGGGCCGCAACCCCATCAGCATCGTGGTGCCCTGCCACCGGGTGGTGGGCAGCTCAGGAAAGCTCGTCGGCTACGCCGGGGGCGTGGACCGCAAGGAGTACCTCCTGGCCCACGAACGGGGGTTGATGCGATAACTGTCCTTCAGACGGGGTCACCCCCACCGAATGGGGCAGGGTGACCCCACCTGGAGGACATTCACGGGGTCGCGGTGAGCCGCTCCAGGATCTCGAGCGCGCTGGAGACACTGTCGATGGGCACCAGGAGGTGGTCGTGGTGCAGCCCGGCCAGCATGTTGCAGCTGATCCCGGCCCCGGCGAGGGCGGTGGACACGGCGGCGGTCAGCCCCACCGCTTGGAGGGACGAATGCACCTCGAGCGTGATCCAGCCGAAGACGCCGACGAACTGCTTGTCATAGTCGAGCGCCACCTCCTCCTCGAGGACCAGCGTGCGGCCCTCCTCCTCCACGATCACGGCCTGGGCCTCCACCTCGAGCGCCTCCCAGTCGTAGTCGTCGAGGGTGTCGTCGGCCCGGAGCACGTAGACGAAGCGCCCGTCGCGCACGGAGGGAGAGAGGTCGCGCAGCAGCGCGCCGAGATCAGTCAGACCAGCCATGGCTTCAGCCTAGGGCCGCGGGCATGGAGCACAGTGGCGTGGAGCGTCGCGCCGGCGAGGTGCCCCAGAAGACGCAGAAACCCCCGGGACGGGGGGTTCTGGTTCACTGGCGGAGGTGGCGGGATTTGAACCCGCGATCGAGTTGAAGCTCGAAACCCGCTTAGCAGGCGGGCGCCATAGACCGTACTAGGCGACACCTCCAGTGCCGAACCAGCCTAGCCGAGCGGAATGGTGAGCACCAAACAGGCCGGGGTTACACTGGCGCGCAGGACGATTTCAGGGAGATTGCATGAGCGACGAGACGCCGCGCCGGGGCTACGGCCTCGGAGACGAGCCTGACATCGATGCCGCACGAGACCTCGACGGCGGTGAGGACGGCGTCGAAGACACCTCGGTGCTGCGACGCTCCCTCCTGGAGAACAAGAACTGGTTCCGCCCCGCGGCGGGCCCTGCGCCGGTACCCAGCAGGGCCAAGGAGGCGCTCAGCGAGTGGGCCGACGTGCCCTTCGGGCAGGAACCCAAGCCCCGGCACGCCGGCTCCCCCGCCACCGTCACCGACGGCGGCGGCGCCCCCACAGATCCGGGCTCAGGCTCGTCCCGCGCCGGTGACGAGGGCAAGCGCAAGAAGCTGCGCACCTCGCTGCTGCTCACCGTCGCCTCAGCCATCCTGCCCGGCTCCGGCCTACTGGGCGCGCCGGAACGCTGGCAGAAGATCACCGGCGCCGTGACCGCCGTCGGCGCCATCGCCCTGGTGGGCTACTTCGCCAACTGGGCGCTGAACGACACGGCCAGCTTCGCCACCATCGCCGTCGACCCCGATTTCCTCGGCCGTGCCGCACTGTCGCTGATCATGCTGGGCCTGATCTGGGTGGCGCTGATCGCCACTACCCACATCGCCACGCGCCCCGGCGGCCTCGGCCACGGGCGGCGGGTGCTGGGTGCGGTGCTGGTCACCGCGCTCGCGTTCGGCGTGGCGGCCCCGTCGGCGCTGGGCGCGCGCTACTCCCGCGACCAGATCCTGCTGCTCGAGAACGTCTTCGGCCCGGAGAACCCCGGCGACGGCGGTAGCGACGGCGTGAAGTCCACCACGCGCCCCACGCTGGCCACCGAATCCACAGAGGACCCGTGGAAGGACATCCCGCGGGTGAACGTGCTGCTGCTTGGCGCCGACGGCAACGAGGCCCGTGCGGACGAGGTCGAGAAGTACAGCGTGCGCACCGACACGATCATGGTGGCCTCCATCGACACCGTCACGGGTGACACCCTCCTGGTGCAGATCCCCCGCAACGTGCAGTACACGCCCTTCCCCGAGGGCTCGGAGATGGCAGAGGCCTTCCCCCGCGGTTTCCGCGGCGAGCCAGAGGCAGACTGGCTGATCAACTCCATCTGGGCCAAGACGGAACTCGACTACCCCGACCTCATGGAGGGCAACACCTTCCGCGGCGCGGAGGCGCTGAAGTTGGGTGTCGAAGGCATCACCGGTCTCCACATGGACTACTTCATGATGCTCGACATCGATGGACTGCAACGACTCATCACGGCGATGGGCGGCGTGGAGGTCAACATCAACGAGCCGCTACCCATGGGCACCGCCAAGAACTGCCGCGACCCCGAGCGCTGCCTCCAGCCCGGCCCGGATCAGCGCCTCAACGGCTACGAGGCCATGTGGTACGCCCGTAGCCGCGCCACCACGTCGGACTACTCGCGCATGGCGCGCCAGTCCTGCCTCATCGACGCGGTGATCAAGCAGGCCAACCCCGCCACCATGCTGACCAGCTACGAGGGCATCGCCAATGCGGCCTCCCACATGGTCACCACCGACATCCCGCAGCCTGACCTCAAGGCCTTCGTCCAGTTGGCCTTCAAGGTCAAGGACGCCAAGGTGCAGCGCCTGGTCTACTCGCCCGGCAAGAACGGCTACTCCTACGAGAACCCGGATTTCGACGAGATGCGCGAGGCCGTCGAGAACGTCCTCAACCCGCCGGACCCCGAGCCGACGACGGCCGCACCCTCGCCCGTCCAACCCACCGCGGCGCCCACCACCGTGGAGCCCACGGCGGACCCGACGACGGCCTCACCGTCGCCGTCGGCCACCCCTGAACTGCAGGAGGGCGCGCAGACCGTCGCCGACGCCTGCGCCTGGCACGGCTACCCGGAGGGCGAAGAGGAGGGCTGAGGAAGCCCGCCACCTCACCGGATTTCGACACTGCTCGCTGGCGCTCGCAGGCTCAATCAGCGGCTGGGGGCGCTCGCAGGCTCAATCAGCGGCTGGGGGCGCTCGCAGGCTCAATCAGCGATCAGATGCCCTTAACGACGCGGAGGCGTTCGCGGATGTCGAGCACCACGTCGTCGACCTGCTTCGGGTCGTTGCCCGGGAACATCAGGTAGGTGGCCCTGTCCGGGCCGTGCTGGATGGTCACGCGGTTGCCGCTCTGCGTCTGGGTGACCTTGGTGACGTCTCCCCAGTGGCCCTCGCCGTTGACCTCGCGGCCCTCCACGCGGTAGCCGTCCTCCGTGAAGGTGACCTGCACGGCGTTGCGGCCCATGGTGGTGAACGCGGCGGCGAACAGCACGAATCCCGCCGCCATCACCATGCCGCCGAGGATCGCGACGAGGACATGCCACCCGGAACTCAACGCCGCGACCAGCACCACGGCGCCCAGGAGGGTGGCCACAGCGGCGATCGCAAACGCCCGCACGGGTGGCCGGGCCTGGATGAGGTAGGTCGTCTCTGCCATGCCACCGAGCGTACTGCGTCCCTCCGACAGGCAGCGCTCCTCATCCTCGGAGGCGGCCGGCTCAGGAACCGGCCGCAACCCGCTACGATGGAGCGCACTGGCGAGGTCGCATAGTGGACTAGTGCAGCCGCCTTGAAAGCGGCCGAGTGGCAACGCTCCGTGGGTTCGAATCCCACCCTCGCCGCCAGATCGCCCGACGCCGGCTCGGGCTGGAGGACAGATGCCACCCAAGAGCCCACTTCCGCCCCGCCACGGGCTGCAGGCCGCCTGGGTGCGCACCCCGGACCGCGATCCCGCCAACGCGCTGCCCTGGCCCACGATGCGCGACTGGCTCGTCCACAAGCTCGCCCCGTCGCCGGAGGACGTCGACGAGATGCTGTCGCGCGGCGCCTTCGTCGACGACCGGGGTCGCCCCTGGACCGGCGGGGAGGTCTACCGCCCGCACACGTTCGTCTGGTTCCACCGCGAACTGCGCGACGAGGCCGAGGTGCCCGGCGAGCTGACGGTGCTGCACCGGGATGAGCGCATCGTCGTGCTCGACAAACCGCACTTCCTCTCCTCCATCCCGCGCGGTAGGCACGTGGTGCAGAGCGCCGTGGTGAAGGCCCGCCAGTCGCTGGGGCTGCCGGAGTTGTCCGCCTCACACCGGCTCGACCGCGGCACCGCCGGCGTCCTCCTCATGACCACCGAGCAGCGGTGGCGCGCCGCCTACCACTCGGTGTTCGTGGACCGCTCGGCGCGCAAGGTCTACCGCGCCATCGCCCCGTTCGACGCATCGCTGAGCTTCCCGCGGCGCGTCGAGTCACACCTCATCAAGCGCGTGGGCACCATGCAGGCCGAAACCCTGGACAGGGAGCCGAACGCCTTCACGGACATCGACGTGCTCGAAGTGCGCGGGAGCCATGCCCTCTACGAGGTACGCCCCCTCACCGGGAAAACGCACCAGATCCGCGCCCACTTCAACCAGTTGGGCATCCCTCTGCTGGGCGACCCCCTGTACCCCGAGGTACTGCCCACCGGGATCGACGACTTCTCCACCCCGCTGCGGCTGTTGGCGTGGTCGCTGGAGTTCACAGACCCGGTCGACGGGACCCCGCGCCGCTTCGACTCGCGGCGGGACCTCGACTGGCCGTCACGAGACGGTGAACCCACCGCGTAGGTCGAGTGGGGGTCGAGGTTCGGCCCGCACCGAGAGGGCGCTGTTATCGTGACGGCGGAGGTTCCAGATGACGCACCGATTCAAGGCCGTGAAGGTCGCCCTGCTGAGCCTGCTGGTGACGCTGGGCCTCGCCGTCGTGCCCCCCGCGGCGACGGCGGAGGCGCTGGATGTGTACACCACGCCCGGCACCCACTGGCTCAACGGCCGCGAGTGGAAGACGGCCTGCGAGAAGTACTCCTCGACGGTGGAGCGCTGCCGCACGGAGATCAAGGCCACCACGATCGCCTACATCAACGGCCGCTACGTGCAGACCACCGGCTGGACGTTCAACAACCTCACCTACAAGCCTTCAGCGCGGAGCCAGTGGGCCGGCAACGTGCTGGCCACGCCCGGCGAACACACCAGCGGCGGTCGCCGTTGGAAGACCGAGTGCGACACCCAGTGGACCGGCCTGGGCGCCTGCCGCTCGTCGATCTGGATGACCACCTACACCACGGCACCGAGCGGCCCCGGCTACGTGGCGAAGCACTAGTGGGTGTTCAACAACATCGTGCGGTTCACCGACCGCGGCCCCGCCGCCGAGTTCTGCGTCCCCGCGGAATCGACCCGCACCGCGGCCGACGCGGCCGACGCGGCCAAGGCCCTGAGCGTCGCCGAGGAGGCGGAACCCACCGTCGAGCCCGAACCCGAAGACCGGCCCCTGAGCGTGCGCGCCAGCGAACAACAGAGGGCCGCCGAAGAGTCGCCATCACCTGAACCTGAACAGTCGGTGAGCCCATCCCCCGCGACCCTCGAGCCCGCAGCCGCCACCCCCGCGGCCGTGCCCGCTGCGCAGGCCGCAGTGATCACGTCGGTGCAACACGAGGGCTACCCCGGCGGCGCACTGTACGACAGGCTGGGCGACATCCAGGTCAAGGGCACCGCGTCCGCACCCGACGGCACCCAGGTGAAGGTGGAGCTGCGCGATGCGACGGGCAAGGCCAGGTCCTCGGGCACGGCGAAGATGGCCAAGGGCGCCTTCACCGCGTACGTCGCCGGCGGATTCGCGGGCGAGGGGATCATCGCCGTCACCGGCCCCGACGGCGCTGAGATCGCGCGGCAGGTGACGCTCCGCAAGGCGGGCGTCACCGTCACCGGGGATGGCAAGATCGACCCCCTCGGCACCGCGTCGGTCACCGGCAAGGTGGCCCCGGGGATCGGCAACCTGCTGGTGCAGGCGATGGTCTCCACCTCCGGGGGGTGGGTCAAGGCCGGCGAGGCCCGCACCACCTCCGATGGCACCTACAGGCTCGACTACGCCTACGGCCAAGGGTCGCTCGGCACCCAGCAGGTGCGCGTGTGCGTCACCCTCCCGTGGGGCGCGACCATCCCCAGTGCCGGGTCGCTCAGCATCGAACGGGTCCGCGCCGCGAACCCGGTGATCACCAACACCACCGCCGCGGAGGTGGCGCTCACCTACCGCAGTGGCTGCCCCGTCGGCCCCAGCTCGCTGAGCACCATCCGCATCAACCAGCAGTCGATGGACGGGCGGGTCTACCGCGGCGAGATCATCGTGCGGCGTGACCGGGCCGCGGAGGTCGCCGACGTGTTCAAGCGCACCTTCGAGGGCGATTTCCCCGTCTTCCAGATGACCAACCCCAACGAGTTCGGCGCCGACGACATCAAGATGATGGCCGCCAACAACACCTCGGGGTTCAACTGCCGCAGGGTGGTGGGCAACCCGTACGCGATGTCGCCGCACAGCTACGGCTACGCCGTGGACGTCAACCCGGTGCAGAACCCGTACCGAGATCCCAACGGCAAGTGGCATCCCAGCACCGCGCACGTGAAGCGCACCCCGGTGGTGCCCGGCATGCTGACGGCCACGAGCGTCCCGGTCAAGGCGTTCCAGTCCCACGGCTGGAGCTGGTTCTCCGGCTGGGACTGGCACCACTTCGAGAAGCGGTGAGCGCGATGTACCGAGGGGCGCTCGTCCTTGGCGCACTGGCGCTGGGGCTCTCCGGGTGTGCTCCCGCCCCGGGGCCGGCGGTGAGCACGCCGCCTCCTGTTGCCTCAACGCTGGCCGAGCCCACCGTCGACGCGTCGACGGCCGGGCCAGGCAGCCCCGAGGCCTCGCCCACGCAGATAGCGCCGGCGACGGTGACGCCCACGCAGCCACCCACGACTCCCCCGACGGGGCGGGCCGTGCCGCCAGCGGAGCCGCCTCCACCACCCACCGCCCCGGCCCCCAGCACGGCGGGCGGGTTGACGGAGCAGGACGTGCCCAGCGCGGACCACTGGCAGCCCACCGCCAAGCAGGGCAGCGCCGAAGAAGGCTTCATGGGCAACGGCACGTGGGTGCACGCCACCTCCGCGGAGCACTCGGCCTACGCGGCAATCGCGCTGGGGTGCGCCGAGGTGGGCTCCTACCCCCAGCCCACCGCGGCGCTGGAGGGCAGCCTCACGGACGAGGCTGGGCGCCCGGGGATCGGGTTGGCGCTGGAGTTCGCCAACGCCACCGAGGCCGAGGCCTACTTTGCCGAATGGCTGCGCCAGGCGGAGGCCTGCGTCGGCACCGCCACCCAGAAGATCTCCGCCACCGGCGACACCTGGCTCGGCCGCCGCAACCTCGAGACCGTGTGGACAGAGGCCGCCGGCGTGCGCGGAAGCACGGTGCGCCTGCTGATCGTCGATTCGTCCGACGCGGACCTCGGCACCGCCCTCGACGGCGCCAGATGAGGGACGCTGAGAAATAACGGGATTATTCTGACCCAAGGGGCCATATAGGACCCTTAGGCAATAATAATCCCGCTATATCCGTGGTCCTCAGGGGTGGACGAGCACGATCTTGCCCACGTTGCTGCCGCCGGTGAGTTGCTCGTGAGCCTTACGCACGTCGTCGAACGCGATGCGGGTCTCGGGGGACGGCTTGATGCGGCCGTCGGCCAGCATGGGCCACACCTCCGTCTCCACCGCGGCGCAGATCTCAGCCTTCTCCTCGGCGGGGCGGAAGCGCAGCGAGGTCGCCGTGATGGTGGCCTGCTTGTTGAGCAGCATCCCCAGGTTGAGGGTGCCCTTGACGCCGCCCTGGAGCCCGATGACGACGATGCGCCCACGCTTCTTCAGTGCCTTGACGTTGGGCTCGAGGTACTTGGCGCCGATGATGTCGAGGATCACGTCCGCGCCACCGGTGGCCTCCTTGAGTTCCGAGACCCAGTCGCCGTGGTAGTCGAACGCGAAGTCCGCGCCATGCTGGCGGCAGTGCTGGAGCTTCTCCTCGCTGCCCGCAGTGGCCGCAACGATGGCGCCCAGCGCCTTGGCGTACTGCGTGGCGAACGACCCGATGCCGCCCGCCCCGCCGTGGGCGAGGAACACCTCCCCCTCCGAGAGCGCGCCCACGCGCAGGTTGGACAGAACAGTCGCCGCCACCTCCAGCACGCCCGCGGCGGAGACCAGGTCGACACCCGGCGGGGGCGCGATGAGCTGCCCCTCCGGCGCGACGAAGAACTCCGCGTAGCCGCCGCCTGACAGCAGGGCGACCACCTCGTCGCCCTTCTTCCAGCGCTCGACGCCCTCGCCCACCTCTTCGACGACGCCACTGGCCTCGAGGCCGATGATGTCGGTGACGCCGGGCGGGGGTGGGTAGTGGCCCTGGCGCTGCAGCACGTCGGCACGGTTCACGCCGGACGCGACGGTGCGCACCAGCACATCACCGGGGCCTGGCTTGGGGGTTTCGGCCTCGCCGATGGTGAGGGCGTCGACATCTCCGGGGTTCTCAACGATGACAGCTCGCATGTCGTCCACCCTAGTCGCGATCCGCTGGTTGCATCCGAGCAGAGATGGACTTCGGGCGGCAGCAGGAAGGTGTTGTCGTAGACCTCCGCATCGGACTGGCCGGCCTGGACGAACAGACGGGGCCCTCGTTGTGGCCTCAGTTGGTGATCTGGTCTCCGTGCTCGAGCCCGACGGCGGAAGCCGAGGCGGCCGTCGACAGGACGACGACCTACGGGTGGTCGATTGGATCCCAACCTAGCAACGGCACACGGTGTTACCTAGCTGAGGGGCCGGTTGTGCACCCCCGATGACCGCTACTGCGCCCCTAGCCCGAGGCCTCCGTCACGGTCATGGGCGGAAACTCCTGCGCCGGCTCGGTATGCACGAAGCCGGTGAGCCGGTCATACAGGCCGAGGATCGCCGGTTCCAGATGCTGCCAGGTGCGCTCCGAAGCTTTGTCCGCAAGCAGTTCGGCGGGCACAGGCGTTTCCAGGTTCTGCCGTACGGCGCGCAGATAGTCGTTCACGTCGCCGCTGCGGAACACGGTGCCGGTTCCCTCGCGACGCGTGAACGCGCGCATCGCGGCGGCGTCGGCGTGCACCAGCGGCAGCCGGGCGTGGAGGTACTCGAACAGCTTGTTCGGCAGCGCCAGGTCATGATTGGGCGAGCCCTTCGGAATGGCCGAGACCGCCACGTCGGCCCCGCTGAGGTAGTACGCCAGCTCATGCTGATCCACCGGAGGGGCGAAGTGCAGGCGGCTCTGCGCCACGCCAGCAGCGTCGGCGACCTTGCGGAGCTCTGCTTCCTGTGGGTGCGGGTACGGCACGGCCACCAACGCCAGGTGCACGTGCTCCGGCAACTCCTTGAGCCCGTTGATCAGCAGGTCCAGGTTGCGGGCGCGGCTGAGTACGCCGGAGTAGACGAGCAGCTGCACGTCGTCGCCCAGGTGCAACGCCTCCCGGACGGTGCGGGTGCCGGCGAGGGGATACTCCACCGGGTAATGCAGCGCCACCAGGGGGCGGCGGGGCAGGTGGAACCTGGCCTTGAGGTCGTCGGCGAGGGGTTCGGCAACGGTGAGCACGCCGTCGGCATGCACGATTCCGGTGGCCTCCGCGTGCACCAGAGTGTCGTGGCGGGAGCGGGTGCCGCGCTCCACCACGGGCAGCCCGGCCCAGTTCTCGCGCGCGTCGTAGACCATCCGCACGTCCGGGCCGAGGCGGCGCAGCGCCACGCGGGCGGCGTCGAACACGTAGGGGTGGTGCACGTGCAGCACATCGGGCTTCAGCTCCACGAGGAGATCTGCGAGCGTGCTGGTGTGCGCGTCGATGATGGCTTCAGGGCGCTGCGACGGCGGGGTCATCAGCGCGCGGATCCGCGCGGGCGCGTCGCGCTGCAGCTTCGCGACGAGCCGCTCGGGCAGCGACTTCGGCTTGGGTGGCGCGGCGGGCGCATTCTTGAGCGGCACGCGGATGATCCGCACGTCGTTCATCACGGCCTCGCCGGGGGCGGAGCCGGGCTGCTCGACGGAGACGATCGTGACGCGGTAGCCGCCGCGGCTGAGCGTCTGGGCGATCTTCTTGGCGCGGGTGTCGATGTCGACGGGGGCGTGGCGGAACAGCACCACGTGCGGTGGTTCGGCGGCGGAGCCGGGCGCGCGGAACGGCTTCTCGGCGGGCACGATCTGGGCCCGCCCGGTGCGGGGGTCCGCGTCGCGCAGGGCGGCCAGGCGCGAGAATTCGCGCAGGATGATGGCCTCGTTGTGCTGCCAGGAGTAGCGCTCGGCGAGCTCGCGGAGGTGCTTGGCAGAGACCGGCTCGGCAAGTGCCGCGGTGAGTTGGCGGCCCAGGTCCACGGCGTCGTGGGAGCGGAAGACGCGGCCCATGCCGTTGTCGGTGACGAACTGGGCCAGCAGTTTCGCGTCGGAGCACACGAACGTGAGGCCGGCGTGGAGGTACTCGAACAGCTTGTTCGGCATGGCCTGGTCGTGGTTGGGCGAGCCGCCGGGCATGGGGTGCACCGCGATGTCGGCGCCGCTGAGGTAGTGGATCAGCTCGCTCTGGTCGACGGCGGGGAGGAAATGGATGCGGCTGGCCACGCCCAGGGACTCGGCCTGCTCCATCAGTTCCTGTTCCATGGGGTGCGGCAGCGGCATGGTCACGATGCCCAGGTGCGCGTCGGCCGGCACGTGGGACATCGCCTCGATGAGGGTGTCCATGCCGCGGGCGCGGCTCATCACGCCGGAGTACAGGATCAGCGGGGTGTCGTCGCTGAGGCCCGCGGCCTCGCGCACCGTGCGGGGGCCCTGCGGCTCGGCCAGCACCGGGTAGTTGCGCAACTCCAGGGCTGGGCGTTCCAAGTTGTACTGCTCGGTGACGATGTCGGCGATCTGCTGGTTGACCGAGGTCACGTAATCGGCGAACGGCATGAACCGGCGCTGCACCTCGAGCAGGGTGCGGTGGGCCACCGGGTCCCCGATCTCCTTCTCCGGCAGGCCGGTGAAGTTCTCGCGGATGTCGAGCGAGACCCGCACCGGGTGGCCGGCGGAGCGCAGCGCGTCGAGCGCCTCCCAGGCGGCGGGCAGCACGTTGGGATGGTGGGCGTGCAGGATGTCCGGCCGCAGCGAGATCAGCAGGTCTGTGAGCGTGTAGGCGGTGTGGTCCGCGATGGGCAGCGTGGCGCCCAGGTCGAGGTCGTCGTACAGGCCGCGACGCTTACCGTCGGGCCGCAGCGGCGCGGTGACGGTGTCGACGGCGCCACCCACCGTGTGCGCCACCTTGCGACCGATCCGCTCGGCGACGAACGGTGCCATCTGGGCGGTGAGCTTCGCGTAGTGGGCCGCGGCCTTGGCCGAGGACTTGTCGGCGCCCTTGATCCGCTGGGCGTAGACGCCGCGCCGGCGGCGCAGCGCGCGCACCCTCTCGACGGCGGGATCGGGCGCGCCGGGATCTGCGGGCACGTGCTTGAGCAGCGACTCCTTGGGCCGGAACGCCAGCGGCACCCGGATGACGCGGATCTGGCCGTCGAGGAGGAACTCCTCGGACTTCCCACCCGCGGGTTCCACGGAGATGATGATGGGCTCGAAGCCGCCCTTCAGCAGCGTGCCGGCCATGCGCTTGGCACGTGAATCGAAGTCGACCGGGGCGTGGCGGAACAGGACAACGCGGGGCTTGCGATCTGACACGGTGCGCCTTTCTCTCGAGCACCGGCAACTCTACAGTCGTCGCTCAGCCAGATGCCCGTCACTTCACCTTGAGAAATCGAAAACTGACACCGTTATTCGGGGTGATCGCCCCGTTTTCTCAAGGTGAGCCCAGGCAACACCCGCGCAGGTGCGCCCCTGTGCCAGACTGGGCGGGTGAAGTTCATGAGCGTCGTCGGAGCCCGTCCCCAGTTCGTCAAGCTCGGCCCCATCGTGCGGGCAGCGCAGCAGCATGACGACGTCGAGCACATCATCGTGCACACCGGCCAGCACTATGACCCGCTGCTGTCCGACGTGTTCTTCCGCGACCTCGGCATCCCCGCCCCAGACGCACATCTGGGCGTCGGCTCCGGCACGCACGGCCGCCAGACGGGCGCGATGCTCTCGCAGATGGACGGCGTGCTCGAGGAGTACCAGCCGGATTGGGTGCTGGCCTATGGCGACACGAACTCCACCGCCGCCGCCGCGATGGCCGCGGTGAAGATGCACGTCAAGCTCGCCCACCTCGAGTCCGGCCTGCGCTCCTTCAACCGCCGCATGCCGGAGGAGCACAACCGCATCATCACCGATCACCTCTCGGATCTCCTCCTGGTGCCCACGCAGGTGGGCATCGACAACCTCGCCAAGGAGGGCCTGGCGGACCGCGCGCTCCTGGTGGGCGACGTGATGACCGACGTGTGCCTGGCCACCCGAGACGCCGTGGCCGGCGACGCACCCCAACTCCCCGACGGCGTGGACCCGGAGCAGCCGTTCGCTCTGGCCACCATCCACCGGGCAGACAACACCGACGACCCGGAGCGCCTCCGCGCCATCCTCGACGCGCTGAAGGCTGCGCCCGTGCCCGTCGTGCTGCTGGCCCACCCACGTCTCGTCGCGCTGGCAAAGAAGCACGGGCTTGAGCTGTCCAACGGTTCGCTGTTCGCCTCCGAACCCCTCGCCTACCCGCAGATGGTGCGCGCCGTGATGGCGGCCGATGGCGTGGTCACGGATTCGGGTGGCCTGCAGAAGGAGGCCTTCCTCCTGGGCACCCCCACCACCACCATCCGCACTGAGACGGAGTGGACCGAGACCCTCAACGACGGCTGGAACATCCTCGACCCGGAGCTCACGCAGCTCTCCGACGTGATCGTGCGCCCGGTCCCCAGCGGCGACCAGGGTCAGCCCTACGGCGACGGCAAGGCGTCGGAGCGCGTCATCCGGGCCCTCCTCGACTTCGAGGGCTGACAGTCCGCTGGATTTCACCCGCGATGTCGACGGCTACGCGGTGCGCACCCTGTATCACGAGTTCGTCTCGCTCCGACGGAAACCGACGGCGTCTGCCACCGATGAGCTGTTCGAACTGCTCCAGCCCGACGCCGACCCCGCCGCCCCCATCGACCTGGCCCGCGCGGTCAACACGCTGAAACCCGCCGAGCGGGCTGTGATCGTGGCCCGCTACGTGGAGCACCTGCCGGTGGCCGACGTCGCCACGGCGATGGACCGTACCCAGGGATGGGTCAAGGTCACCGCCTCGCGCGCACTCAAGAAACTAACCCCCACCCGCGGACAGGTGGTCCTGGACGGCCAGCCTGTCTCACGGCGCAGCGACCGGCATCGCTCCCTGATGCGCGCCGAGCGGATCGGGTTCGTCTTCCAGGACGCCGCCCTCGACCCGTCGCGGAAGGTGCTGGATTCCGTCATCGAGCCCCCGCTCTACGGCGGCGCCACCCCGCGCGCAGCCAAACGCACGGCCAGGGAACTGATGGAGCGCATGGGAGTGGCCGCCCTCTCAGCCGCCACCGACGGCTCACGCACCCTGGTGATCGCCACCCACGATCCGTTCGTCCTGGAACACGCCGACGAGGTGCTCGCCCTATGAGGCTGCTCACTCTGCTCCGCGAAGCGCTGGCCACCACCTGGGCCAACGAGGTCCCCAGCGCGCTGGTCACGTTCCTGGTCACCGTCATGGTGGCCGCCACATTGGCCACTGTCGGGCGCACCGCCGCCGCAGAAGAACAACTCGAGGCCCGCATGGACGCAGCCGGATCCCGCCTGCTCACCGTGCGCAGCAACGCGCTGCTCGGCGTTTCGATCATCGAACAGACCTCGGCGATGTCGTTCAGCGAACGCGCCGTGGGCACGCTGCCCGCCATCGACGTGGTGTCCGGGCCCGTCGGACCCGGCGCAGACCGGGTGCCGGCGTGGGGCATCACCGGCGACCTCGCAGCCGTGGCCACCCTGACCGCCGGGCGCTGGCCCCGGCCCGGCGAAGCCCTGGTCTCGGCCAGCGCGCAAGGAACCCTCGGGATGACCAGCCCCTTCGGTTGGGTCACCGAAGCCGCCACCAGCGGCGGCGCCGAGTTGGCCGTCGTCGGCTCCTTCATCCCTCGGGAACCGTTCGGCGACTACGACACCGGGCTGATCTACCACGCGGGCGACGCCCCCGCCGGCACACTCTCGGTGGTCCTCACCGACGCTCGCCACGCTGCCCCCGCCCAACAGGCAGTCCTCGGTCTCATCGCGGCCCCGGATCTGGCTGACCTCAACGTCACCTCCCCCATCGGGCTGTCCGAACTGCGACACCAGGTGCTGGGCGACTTCACCCGCTTCGGCCGCACCCTCCTCCTCGGCGTGCTCGGCGCCGGCTCCGTCCTGATCGCCATCGTGGTGCTCGCGGATGTCCTCGTCCGCCGCGCCGACCTCGGACGACGGCGCGCGCTCGGCGCAACCCGCGGCACCATCGTCGCCATTGTCACCGTCCGCACCGTCGTCCCCGCCCTCATCGGCGAAGGCCTCGGGATCGGGGTGGGGCTCTGGCTCACCCACCGTCTGGGCGCAACTCCCCCCACCACATTCGCCGCAGAGGTTGCCATCCTCGCCGTTCTCGCCGCGGCGATCTCCGCCATTGCGCCAGCCCTCTTCGCCGCCACCCGCGACCCCGTCGCCGCCCTCCGCACCAGCAGTACCCATTGCGCTCGCGCACCCGCTACCCCGCCAACCTCCTCCCCTCCGCCGGCAGCTAGGCGGGCTTCTCGAAAACTCCTTCTGTGGATAACTCTGGATCCGTCCGGTTTTGTCAGAGTGGCCGTTTAATATCGGCTGTATGAACGAGATGCGGGATCTGACACAGCGGTACATCGCCGCGCTGTGGGACACCGCGCGCTCACTCGGAACCGACGAAGCCGCTCACGAGGTGTTGGCGGGGCTGGTCGAAGATCTGGCCGAAGCCGAGGCTCAACTGGCCGGGTTGAAGCTGCACCTGCTCCACGAAGCCCGCCTCTCCGGCGCCGACGCCGTGGTGGCCGGGGTGCGGGAATCGGTGCGCACCACCACAGCGCAGGCCACCTCCACGTTGAAACTATCCGTCGAGCTCGGGGAACGCTTCGAGGTGATCGGGTCCGCGTTGAACGACGGCAACATCTCGATGGCGCAGGCCGAGGCGATCGTCTCTGGGCTACGGAAACTGCCCTCGCGGCTCACCGGCTCGGAGTTGGTCCGGTGTCAGGAGACGATCCTGGAGTACACCGACACATTCGGTCCCAGTCAGCTGCGGATCTTGGCGTCGCGGTTGCTGGAGGTCATCGACCCGGAACAGGCCGAACTGGAGGACGCCAAACGCCTCGCAGCCGAAGAACGCTCCGCCCGGCGGTGCCGGTTCCTGCGCCTCTCCCCTGACTTTCATGGCTCCATGCGCATCACCGGACAACTACCCGTGGCCGATGCCGCGCAACTGGCTGCCCAGTTGGATGCGTTGATGCCGTCGATCTCGTCCTATACGGAAACCGGTGAGGTCCCGGGGCCGGATGTGCGACGTGCCGATGCGCTGGTGCTCCTGTGCCAAACTGCGGCGAACGCCGGCACCCTGCCCGCCCACGGCGGGGACCGCCCCACGGTGCACATCACCATGGACTTCGACACCCTCGTCTCCGGCCTAGGCAGCATTGACCTGCTCGGCCATGATTCCGTGGACGGGATCTCCGCCGGTGAAGCACGGCGCCTGGCCTGCAACGCGAACATCATCCCCGTCGTGCTCGACGGAACGTCACGTCCACTGGACGTGGGCCGCGAGAAGCGGTTGTTCACCCCGGCGATGATCGCGGCCCTTGCTGAACGGGACAAGGGCTGTGCTTTCCCCAACTGCCACGTCCCACCGGCGTCGTGTCACGCGCACCACATCGTGCCCTGGTGGGCATGGGGCCCCACCTGCGTCTCCAACGGAGTGTTGCTGTGCCCGCACCACCACAGGATGGTGGAACCAGACCCGAACCAACCGCCAGAATCGCAATGGCAGGTCCACCTCGACGAGGTCACAGGGCTGCCGTGGTTCACCCCACCCAGACACATCGATCCCAGGCGAAGGCCCCGACACAACGCCAGATTCATCCTCCACCACATCAAACTCGAACCCGCCGCTGGGACACCACCATGCCCACCCGAGAGCAGAGAACTCATCCTCAAGGACCTGCTCCAACACGCCTCACCAGCCTGGGCCGACAGCGGCTAGTGCCTTGCGCCTAGCGCGCCAACTCGTCGACCCGTCGGAAAACAACTGGCCTGCTGAGATCGGTTGCGGATGCTCAGGGGCCAACATGAGGGATCTTTAACAAAGCGTTCATTCCGCGGCCATGTAACGACGTCATTGTCTTTACCAAGACGAACCACAGGCACCGAGGAGACGACGAGAACATGACCACCACACCCGACGGGCGGCCGGCGTTCCACGCCCAGTTCTACTCCCACGATTCCGTCGGGTTCGGTCACGTGCGCCGCAACCTCGCGTTGGCCAACGCCCTGGCCCGCGAGCTGCCCGTGCGCACCGGGATGCCCGGCGTCGGCCTCGTGCTCACCGGCGAGCCGGAGGCCGCCCGTTTCCCCCGCCCCAACGGCTTCGACGTGCTCGTCCTCCCCGGCATCACCAAGCGCGGCCGCCAGTACGCACCCCGCCACGCCGGCTTCGCGCTCGATGACCTGGTCGACATGCGCGGCTCCCTCCTCAACGGCCTCTGGGCCGCCGAGGCGCCTGACCTGCTCGTCATCGACCGCCACGTCTTCGGCATCGACGGCGAACTCAAGAAGGGCCTGAAAAAGCTCCGCAAGCGTTCCCCGCACACCAAAGTCGTGCTGGGGCTGCGCGAGGTGCTCGACAGCCCGGAGGTCGTCGCCAAGGAATGGGCCGCCGTCGATCCCCAGTCGCTCGACCGGATCGTCGACGAGGTGTGGGTCTACGGCGACGCCGCCGTGCACAACGCCGCGGCCACCGGCGAACTCCCCCAGCCGCTCGCGCAGAAGGCCTTCTTCACCGGCTACCTCGCCAACGGCCGCCCCACCTCCGCCCAGGCCCCGGAGCACCGCAGCGACGAGCGGCTGATCCTCACCACCGCCGGAGCCGGGTCCGACGGCCTGCCGCTCACCCTGGCGGCCGCCCGCGCCGAGGTTCCCGCCGGGATGCGCCACGTCGTCGTCACCGGCCCGCAACTGCCCCAGGCCCGCCACGATCAGGTGGTCCGCGCCGCCCGCCCCGGCACCGAGGTGCTGCGCTCGGCGGATGTCGCCCAACTCATGGACGACGCGCACGCCGTGATCACCATGGGCGGCTACAACTCGGTGTGCGAGGTGCTGGCCTCCACCGCCCCCGCCCTGATCGTGCCCCGCGTGGTGCCCCGCCTGGAACAGGAGATCCGCGCCCGCAGCCTGGAGAAGGTGGGCGCCGTCGACGTGCTCCACCCCCGCGACCTCACCGCCGAGGCACTCAGCGGCTGGCTGGCCCGCAGCGTGGGCAGCGACGCCCAGAGGATCGCACGCCGCAGCATCAACCTCGACGGCCTGGCCAACGTCGCCAACCACGTCGTGACCACCATGGCGAAGGAGCCCATCCATGTCTGAGACCACCACCGGCAAGAAGATCGGCTACGTCCTCAAGGTCTACCCGCGCTTCTCCGAGACGTTCATCGTCACCGAGCTCATCTCACGCGAGGCCCAGGGCGAGAAGGCGGAGATCTTCGCGCTGCGCCCCACCACCGACGAGCGGTTCCACCCGATGCTCGGCCGCGTGCAGGCGCCCGTGACCCACAGCCGCAAGCCCGGCAAGCTCGAGGAGGGGTGGCAGCGCATCGCCGAGGCCACCGCCGAGGTGCCCGGCTTCGCCGATGCCTTCGCGAAGCTGCTGCCGGTCCTGACGACGCTGCCGTCCTCCGACGTGGCGCAGGCCGTGGAGCTGGCCACGTGGGCCACGCGCCGCGGCATCACGCACCTGCACGCGCACTTCGCCTCGCTCGCGGGCCAGAGCGTGGCGATCGCCGGGCGGCTCACGGGCATCCCGTACTCGGTGACCACCCACGCCAAGGACATCTTCCACGAATCGGTCAACCATGAGGTGCTGCGCTTCATCATCGAGGGCGCCCACCACGTCGTGACCATCAGCGCCTACAACCACCGCTTCCTCGGCGAACTCTTCCCGGACCTCAAGGGCCGGCTGCGCCAGGTGAACAACGGCCTGGACCTGACGCGCTTCCCCTATTCGGATCCGGAGCCCGTGCACAGCCCGATCCGCATCGTGTCGGTCGGCCGGCTCGTGGAGAAGAAGGGCTTCGACCTGCTCGTCGAGGCGGCCGCGTGCCTCCGGGACGAGGGCATCGACGTCGACGTGCGCATCGCCGGCGGTGGCGAACTGACCGAACAGCTCCAGACCCAGATCGACCAGCTGGGGTTGGGCGGCCCTTCGACCTGCCCGGATCCTCCGTCGCAGGGGCAGGCTCAGGGATCGTCCGTGACGCTGCTGGGGCCCCGCAGCCAGGAGGAGATCGTGGAGCTGCTCGGCTGGGCCGACGTGTTCGCCGCGCCCTGCCGCATCGGTGCCGACGGCAACGCCGACGGACTGCCCACCGTGCTGCTAGAGGCCATGGCCGTGGGCCTGCCCGTGGTGGCCGGCGACGTCACCGGCATCGGCGAAGCGGTCCGCAACAAGGGCCCCCGCACCGGCTTCCTCATCCCGCCCGACGACGTGCCCACCCTGGTGGACGCGCTGAAGGCCGCCACCAGCCCCACCCTCGACCGCGCCGCGCTGGCCCGCAACGCCCGCGCCGTCGTCGAATCCGATTACGACAGCCTGCGCCAGGTGGCCAGGCTCAAGGAGGCCATCGCATGAGCCGCATCGCCTACATCTGCGCAGACCCCGGCATCGGGGTGTTCGGCACCAAGGGCGCGTCCGTGCACGTGCAGGAGATCGTGCGCTCGTTCCGCAAGCGCGGCGACGACGTGACCATCTACTGCGTGCGCACCGGCGACGACCGCCCGGCCGATCTCGCCGACGTCCGAGTGGTGCGCCTACCCATCAAGGCCGACAGCACCGAGGAACGCGAACAGGTGGCCGCACGGGTCGCCGGCGAGCTCGCCGAGCGGATCATCGCCGACGGCGCCGACCTGGTCTACGAGCGCTACGCGCTGTTCTCCGACGCCATGTCGCGGGTGGTCGATGCGCTGGGCATCCCCGGCATCCTCGAGGTCAACGCGCCGCTGATCGAGGAACAGAAGGAACACCGCGTGCTGCACGACGAGGCGGCCGCCGAGGCCACCCTCAGCCGCCAGCTGGGCGCGGCCCACCGCGTCACCTGCGTGTCGCGGCTCGTGGCCGACTGGGTGCTCGGGCGCGGCGGCGACGAGAGCAAGGTGGTGGTGGCGCCCAACGGCGTCAACGTGGACCGGCTGCGGCCCACCGGCCGCGGGCCCGGCCACCCCGTCGTCGTGTTCATGGGCACGTTGAAGCCCTGGCACGGCACCGACGTGCTGATCGAGGCCGCCGCCAAGGCGCGCCACCCGTGGCGGCTGCGGATCATCGGCGCCGGTCCCCAGGAGGAGGCGCTGCGCAGGCAGGCCGCCGAGCTGGGCGTGCCCGTCGACTTCGTGGGCGCCGTCGCGCCGGAGGAGATGCCCGCCGCGCTGGCCGGCGCCGCCGTCGGCGTGGCCCCGTACCCGGTGCTGCCCAGCGGCCAGTACTTCTCACCCCTGAAGATCTACGAATACGCCGCTGTCGGCCTGCCCGTGGTCGCCTCCGCGGTGGGCCAGGTGCCCGACATCGTCGAGGGCGGGAAGACCGGCCTGCTGGTGCCGCCGTCGGACCCGGAGGCCCTCGCTTCGGCCATCGACCTGCTCGCAGGCGACTCGGATCTGGCCGCCCGCCTCGGCGCCGCCGGGCGGGAGAAGGTGGAGCGCAACCACACTTGGGATCAGGTGCTCGAGGCGTCGCTGGGTGATGCCGCATGAGTGACTCCACCGAAAGCGGCCTGAAGCGCACGCTGCGCGTGGTGCGGCCGCACCTCGGCGGGCAGAAGCTGCTGATGGCCGGCGGCTCGGTGTCGCTGCTGGCCGAGGTGGTCTTCCGCGTGTTGGAGCCGTGGCCGTTGAAGTTCGTGATCGACGCCGTGTCGCGCTCGCTGGGCGCGGACCTCGCGCAGGACGGGCCGGTCGCCACCGTGCGGCTGCTCCTGCTCGCCGCGCTGGCGACCCTGCTGATCGTCGGCCTGCGGGCGTTGACGAACTACCTCGCCACCGTCGCGTTCGCGCTGGCGGGCTCCCGGATCGCGACGCGGCTGCGCGCGCACGTCTTCGACCACACGCAGCGCCTCTCGGCCGCCTACCACTCCACCCGACAATCGGGCGACACCGTGCAGCGGCTCGTCGCCGACGTCGGCCGCCTGCAGGAGGTCGCCGTCAGCGCCGGCCTGCCGCTGCTGGCCAACATCGCCACGCTCACCGTGATGACCGGCGTGATGTTCTGGCTCGATCCGCTGCTCGCGCTGGTCGTGGTGTGCGCCGCCGGGTTGTTCTTCCTGCAGTCGCGGCGCAGCGGGCCGCGCATCACCTCGGCCGCCCGCAAGACGCGCAAGGGCGAGGGAGCGCTGGCCAACACCGCGCAGGAGACCCTGGGCGCCATCAAGGTGGTGCAGGCCTACGGCCTCGAGCAGGTGGTGCGCGAACGCTTCGGCAGCGCCAACAACCGCTCGCTGAAGGAGGGCGTGAAGTCCCGCCGGCTCGCGGCCGCGCTGGAACGCAAGACCGACGTCGTGGTGGGGCTGGCCACCGCCTCCGTCATCGCGTTCGGCGGCTGGCGCGTGCTCGAAGGCTCCATGACCCCCGGCGACCTCGTGCTGTTCACCACCTACCTCAAGACCGCCATGAAACCGCTGCGCGATCTCGCGAAGTACACCGGCCGCATCGCCCGCGCCACCGCCTCCGGCGAGCGGGTGGCCGATCTGATGGAGACCCGCATCGACATCGCAGACCCGAAGGACCCCGTCGAACTGGAGCATGTGCGCGGCGACATCAGCCTCAGCCGCGTGACCGCCACCTACGACGGCTACCCGGCGCTACGGGGACTCTCGCTGGACATCAGGGCCGGCCAGAAGGTCGCCCTCGTGGGGCCCTCAGGCAGCGGCAAGTCGACGCTCGCCAGCCTTTTGGTACGCAGCATGGACCCGGTCCTCGGCACCGTCAGCCTCGACGGTGTGGACCTGCGGCAGATCCGGGTGGCGGACCTGCGCCGCCACGTGGCGCTGGTGCTGCAGGACAGCGTGCTGTTCACCGGCTCGATCGCCGACAACATCCGCTACGGCCGCCTCGGCGCCACCGACGACGAGGTGGAGGAGGCCGGCCGGCTCGCGCAGCTCGACAGCTGGGTGCGGTCGCTGCCCGACGGGTACGACACCCCCGTGGGCGAGCGCGGCTCCACCATCAGCGGTGGCCAGCGGCAACGCATCGCGATCGCCCGGGCGCTGCTGCGCGACGCCTCCATCGTGGTGCTCGACGAGGCCCTCGCCGGGCTGGACCCGGCCAACGCCGCCGAGGTGCGCGGCGCGATCAACCGGCTCACCGAGGGCCGCACGACGATCAGCATCACGCACGACGCCCCGTCGGCCCTGGCCGCGGACCGCGTGCTCTGGGTGGAGGACGGCTCCGTGCTGCACGACGGCGCGCCGGATCAGTTGCTGGCGGATCCGGACAGCCCGTTCGCGGGGTGGCTGGAGCGTCAGCGCCAGTCGCTGGGTGAGCCCGGCCCGCTGGGTGTGGCGCGATGAGCGTCGACCGCGCAGCGCTGGACCTGGTGTTCAACCCCGAGGCACTGGAGTCGCTGACGGGCGCCGTGCGCGCCGGGCACCTGCGCTTCAAGCCGGGCACCGGCCTCACCGCCACGCTGCTGGACGCGGACGGTGCACCGACGGGCTGGCTGCGGATCCTCGCCGACGGCGCGGAAAAGCTCGACAACGCCCGCCGCCGAGCCGAGCGCCGCTCCCTCACCGTCGAAGCCGCCGTGCTCCCTGAGCGTGTCGCCTGTGAGGAACGAGCAGCGCGACACGACGAAGGGACCACCACAGCGTTCTGGGGGCCGGTCCTCGCCGACCCCGGCCTGGCCAAGGTCCTCGACGAGATCGACGACTCTCCGACGGACAGCTGGCAGGTCCTGCGCTACAACCCGCTGCGTCGGCTTGTCGTGAAGGTCACCGCATCCGACGGCACGCCCGTCGCGGGGCGGCTGACGCACGACAGGCAGGACCGCCTCCGCGGGGCCGCTGAGCGGATCGCCCGCCAGGTGCCCACCGTCGCCCGGTTGCGCGACACGGGCCTGCCCGAGTCCCCGCGGATCACGTGGTGGGCCTGGTGCGATGGCGGCGACCTGAGCCACTCGCCCTCGGAGGACGCAGTCCGGGAGGCCGGCCGGGTCACCGCGCAACTGCACGAGGTCGTCCCCCCGCCCGGCGACGACATCCGCCACCACGTGGCGGGCAACCTGGCCGCGAACGTGGAGCTGCTCACCGCCCTCGACGGCGACCTCGGCGCCCGGCTCGGCTCCACCGTCGAGCGACTCCTCCCCCAACTCACCGCCGAAGGCCCTGCCGTGACCTGCCACGGCGACCTCAGCGCGGACCAGTTCTTCCTGGAGGGCACGCGGGTGCGCCTCGGCGACCTCGACCGCGTCACCGCCGGTCCTCCTGCCTTCGATCTGGGTTCGTTCGCCGCCACCTCGCCCGAACTGTTAGACGTACTCCTCGACGGCTACCAGTCCCTGAGCCAGGCCCCCCAGGGCCTGGTCGAAGGGCCGTCAAGCACTGCAGGCGACCTCGCCGCGTGGACCGCCTACGCCCACGCGATCCGGGCGCTGGAGCCGTTCCGCGCCGCGAACTCGGACTGGCGCGAGAAGATCTCCGCCCGCATCGACACCATCGAGGAGACCCTGTGCAGCCGCTGAGCATCCCGTCGCACCTCGACACGCCCGAAGGCCCCACCACCGTGACGCGAGCCTGGTTCGAGCGGATCGACGAGGGCCTGCGCAGGCTCAGCTTCGAGGGCCGCGACGAGGAGGGCCGGCTCCGCGCCGGCCTGGTCTGGTTCGACGACGACGCCCGCCCGGCGCGCGTCGAGCTGACCCGCTACGGCCGCGACAAGAAGCTCCCCGCCCTGGAACGCCTGCTCGCCGACGGCGAACTCCTCGTGCACCGCGCCGGCCGCCGCGCCGTCGTGCGCACGCCGGACGGCTTCGCCAAGGCGCTGCGTCCGGCCAAGCTGCCGGACGCCGAGGCCCGCGCCCGCGCCTTCCACCACCTGCGCGGCCCCGTGCGCACCCCCGAGGTGCTGCGGGTCGACGACGACGGTGCGCTCACCGTCGGCATCGTGCCCGGGCGCAGTCTCCACGACCTGGGGGTCGACGCCGGCACGTTCACCTGGCGCGAGGGCTGGCGCGCATGGGCGGAGAGTTGGGCGGACTGGGTGCGCACCCCTGGCCTGGGCGACGCGCTCCCCCGCTACACCGTCGACGATGAGGAGCAGACGCTCACCGGCTGGCTGCTGCGGGTGGAATTGGCCCGCCCGAGCGGGTTGGCGCTGACCACGCTGCGGGAGAGGTTCGGTTCGGTGATGGAGTCGCTGCACGGCCTCGAACGCGATGTGTGGCACCTCAGCCACCGCGACCTGCACGACAAGCAGATCCTCGTCAGCTCGTTCCCTGAGCCTGGCGCGCGCGAGCTTGCGAGCGCCGCGTCAGGTCGAAGGGCGGCCGGCCTGATCGACTCCGACACCCTCGCCATGGCCGACCCCGCCGTCGACCTGGGCAATCTACTCGCCCACGTGCGGCTCCGCGAGGCGCAGGGGCTGCTCAACCCGACGCGGACGGAGTTGGCCGAGGCGCTGATCTGCGAGATCGCCGACAACCTGGACGTGCCGGGCCCGGCGCTGCACGCCTGGCGCGACGCGGCGAGCCTGCGGCTGTCGTGCGTCTACGCCTTCCGCCCCACCGGCACCGCCTCTTGACGCTGGTTGAGCCGCCCGCCTCCGAGGGACGAGGAGCGCGGGCGCGTCGAAACCGCCAAGCTTCACGACAGCCAGACTGAGGAGTCACCCGGTTTCGACACTGCTCGCAGAGCTCGCAGGCTCAACCAGCGACGACGACCTCAGCCGAGGCCGATGACCCGGATGTCGACCCCGGGGAAGTCGACCGGGTCCAGGCTGCGCCGACCGTCGACGATCACGCTGACTCCCGGCAGGTCGTCCTTGCCGATCGTGCGGTATTCCACGTGGTCGGTCTGCACGACGGCGTAATCGGCCTCTTCGCCCAGGTGGTACGGCGCGAATCCGTACTTGGCGAGTTCCTCGTCGGTGAACATGGGGTCGTGCACCGCGACGTCAGCGCCGCGCTCGCGCAGTTCCGCGACCACGGGGAACACGCCGGAGAACGCCGTCTCCTTCACCCCGCCGCGGTAGGAGGCGCCCAGCACGGCGACGCGCTTGCCCGTGAGGTCGCCTGCCGCGTCGGCCAGCATCTGCACCGCGTAGGCCGGCATCGCAGCATTGGCGGCACGGGCCGTCTCCACGACGGTGGCGTCGGGATCCGTCCAGAGGTACAGGCGCGGGTAGATGGGGATGCAGTGGCCACCCACGGCGATGCCGGGGCGGTGGATGTGCGAGTAGGGCTGCGAGTTGGAGGCCTCGATGACCTGGTAGACGTCGATGCCGCTCTTGCCGGCGAACTTGGCGAATTCGTTGGCCAGGCCGATGTTGACGTCGCGGTAGGTGGTCTCGGCCAGCTTCGCCATCTCGGAGGCCTCGGCCGAGCCCAGGTCCCACACGCCGTTGCCGCGCGGGAGGTCAGGGCGCTCGTCGAAGGTGAGGACGGCCTCGTAGAACTCCTTGGCGCGGCGGGCACCCTCCTCGGAGAGCGCGCCGACGAGCTTGGGGTACTTGCGCAGGTCCTCGAACACACGGCCGGTGAGCACGCGCTCCGGGGAGAAGACCACGTGGAAGTCCCGGCCCTCCGTGAGGCCGGAGCCCTCTTCGAGCATGGGCTTCCAGCGGTTGCGGGTGGTGCCGACGGGCAGCGTCGTCTCGTAGCTGACGAGCGTGCCGGGCTTCAGGCCCTCGGCGATGGAGCGGGTGGCGTTGTCCATCCACTCGAAATCCGGGATGCCCTCGGCGTTGACGAACAGGGGCACCACGACGACGACGGCGTCGGACTCGGCGACGGCGGCCGCGGTGTCGGTGGTGGCGCGCAGCTTACCTGCGGGCACCAGTTCGGAGAGCTTCTCCTGCAGGTGGGCTTCGCCCGGGAACGGCTCGGTGGCTTGGTTGACCAGATCGACGACGCTCTGCTGCACGTCCGCGCCGATGACCTCGTGGCCGGCGTCCGCGAACTGCACGGCCAGCGGCAGGCCGATCTTGCCAAGTGCTACGACGGTGATCTTCACCTGAGTCTCTCCTCACCCTGCCGGCCTTCGCCGGACACAGCCCACAGCCTACCGCTACGCCACCCGAACCTTCGCCTCAGGCAGCGGCCAGCAACCAGGCCGAGATGCCTTGAAACGTGAAGCAGGTGCGAGTTGTGCAGCGGACTTGCTGCACAACTCGCACCTGCTCAGAAATCTGAGATCAGCTGACGGAGATGAACTGGCCGCTCTTGGCCGATTCGATCATCGCCTCGCACACCTCGACGACGCGGGCGCCCTGCTCCATCGTCACGATGTCTGCCTCCTTGCCCAGGATGGCGTCGCGGAAGTTCTCGTGCTCGGTGCGCAGCGGCTCCGGCTTCGAGATGGCGAAGCGGGTGACGTCGCCCTCGGTGACGCCGCGGAACTGCGCGATGTCGTCCCAGGTGGTGGCCACCTGGCCGTTGGCGTAGAACGTCAGGTCAGCCGTCAGGGTGTCGGCGACGAACATGCCCTTCTCGCCGGTGACGATCGTGAGGCGTTCCTTGGTGGGGGTCAGCCAGTTGACGAGGTGGTTCGACATGAGCCCGCCCTCGAGCTGGCAGGTGGCCGAGACCATGTCCTCGTACTCGCGGCCGGCCTTGCTCATGGTGCGGGCTGCGACCAGCTCGAACTTGCGCTGCGTGACCCAGGCCGTGAGGTCGATGTCGTGTGACGCGAGGTCCTTCACGACACCGACGTCGGCGATCCGCGCCGGGAACGGGCCCTGACGGCGGGTGGTGATCTGGTACAGGTCACCGAGGTCGCCGTTGGCCAACCGCTTGCGCAGGCTCTGCAGAGCAGGGTTGTAGCGCTCGATGTGGCCGGTGGCGCCGATGAGGCCCTTGGCCGCGAACGCCTCGGCGAGCCGCTTGGCCGCGCCGGTGTCTGCCGCGAGGGGCTTCTCGATCAGCGCGTGGATGCCAGCCTCAGCCAGCGCCAGGCCGATCTCCTCGTGGTAGCGCGTGGGCGTGGCGACGACGACGTAATCGGGCTTCTGCTCGATCAGCGCCTCGATGCCGCTGAGCACCTCCAGGTCGCCCGACACGTCGAACGGGTCTCCCGCGGGGTCAGCGACGGCGACGAGCTCAACACCGTCGATCGCGCGCAGGTTGCGGGCGTGGTGACGCCCCATGGATCCGAGGCCGATGAGGCCGGCACGCAACGTCATCAGGCACCAGCCTTCGCGAGGGTGTTGACCGCGGTCACGATGCGCTCAAGGTCTTCCTGCGACAGCGAGGGGTGCACCGGCAGGGACAGGCACTCGAGCGCCGCCTGCTCCGTGTTGGGCAGGTCGACGTCAGCCTGGAAGGGCTTGAGGCGGTGGTTCGGCACGGGGTAGAACATGCCGGAGCCCACGTTGTACTCCTCCTTGAGGGCCTTGGCCAGGCCGTCGCGGTCCTCCGCCACGCGGACGGTGTACTGGTGGTAGACGTGCACCGCGCCGTCGAGCACCGGCGGGACGACCACGCCGTCGAGGTTCGACGACAGGTAGGCCGCGTTGTCCTGGCGCTGCTTCGTCCAGGCGTCGACCTTGGTCAGCTGGACGCGGCCGATGGCGGCGTGGATGTCGGTCATGCGGTTGTTCAGGCCGACGACCTCGTTGTGGTACTGCTGCAGCATGCCCTGGTTGCGGTAGAGGCGCAGGTTGCGCTCCACCTCCTCGTTGGCGGCCGAGACCATGCCGCCCTCGCCGGAGGTCATGTTCTTGGTGGGGTACAGCGAGAACATCGCGAACGTGCCGAACGCGCCGACGGGAGTGCCGTTCAGCGACGCGCCGTGCGCCTGCGCGGCGTCCTCGAAGATCATCAGGCCGTGCTTATCGGCGATGGCCTGCAGTTCCGCCATCTTGGCGGGATGGCCGTAGAGGTGCACCGGCATGATCGCCTTGGTGCGCTCCGTGATGGAGGCCTCGACGGAGGCGGGATCCAGCGTGAAGTCGTCGAGCGCGATGTCGGCGAAGACGGGGGTGGCGCCGGTCAGGGCCACGGAGTTCGCCGTCGCGGCGAAGGTGAACGACGGGACGATGACCTCGTCGCCCGCGCCGATGCCGGAGCTCAGCAGACCCAGGTGCAGGCCCGAGGTGCCGGAGTTGACCGCGACACACGCGCGACCGAGGCCGAAGTGCGCCGAGAATTCCTCCTCGAAGGCCTTGACCTCAGGGCCCTGGGCGAGCATGCCCGAGCGCAGCACGCGGTCTACGGCCTCGCGCTCCTCGTCGCCGACGATCGGCTTGGCCGGTGGGATGAAGTCGTTCACTGAGAAACCTCCACGAGAGTGTTTTCGTCTTGTTCTTGGTACTTGTCGCCGGTCTGGGGGCACACCCACAGGCCTTCGGCGTCACCGGGCTCCAGCGGCACGCCTGCGCGGCCCACCCAGCGGATGCGACGGGCCGGGACGCCTGCCACGAGGGCGAAATCCGGGACGTCCTTCACCACGACGGCGCCCGCGGCCACCATGGACCAGCGGCCCAGCGTGACGGGGGCGACACACACGGCGCGGGCCCCCACGGAGGCGCCCTGCCTGCAGGTCACGCCCACCGGCTCCCAGTCGTCGCCGCGCTTGAGCTTGCCTTCGGGATCGATCGCGCGCGGGTAGTAGTCGTTGGTGAACACCGCTGCGGGGCCGACGAACACGCCGTCCTCCAGCACGGCCGGCTCGTAGACCAGCGCGTAGTTCTGGAGCTTGCAGTTGTCGCCCATCTGCACGCCGGTGCCGACGTAGGCGCCGCGCCCGACGATGCAGTTGACGCCGAGCACCGCCTTCTCACGCACCTGCGCGAGGTGCCAGACGGAGGAGCCTTCTCCGATCACCGCCTCAGGGGAGACGTCTGCGGAGTCAAGGATGCGAACCATGCTGGGTCCCTTCAGTATCGCTGCAAGCGAGCATACCGGCTGGCCGCCCCCGCGTGACATCAGGCTGAACCCCTCGCGGGATAGATTGACGCAAAAGCCAGGGAGGACCCATGAGCAGCGACTTCGCCGTCGAGTACGGAGTTCTGGAAAGCTACAGCGCGCAGATGTCCACCACGACGGGCAACGCCTCGTCCACGATTGAGAGCACCAGGGTCGATTCCCCGTGCAGCGCGATGCCCGGCGGGCTCGCCTCCGGCGCGGCCGGATTGCTGCAGGGCCGTTGGGAGGCCGCCGCGCAGCGCGTGACCACTCACCTACGGGAGCACCCCGAGGGGCTGCGGACGGCCGCGGCCGAGTACCGCCGCATCGAGGACACCAACCAGGGGCTCGTGCGCGAGCAGTTCGGGAGCCTGTGATGGCCGGCTGGGGAGACGGGCTGCGCTGGGCACCGGACGCGATGCTGGCCGAATCGACGACCAACCGCGCCAACGCCGCGACGCTGCGCGCCGACCATGGCGGCGTCCTGGCGTTGCGGACCCCCCTCTGGTTCGGCACGGCCGCCGAGCGGTCCCGGCAGGACATGCGGCTGATGCTGGCCAGGCTCGAGTCGTTGGCGGATCTGCTGGAGCGCCAGGCCGAGCACGTCGGCGAGGCTGCGGACCGGCTCACCACCATCAAGGCCGACATGGCGGCGCTGCAGCAGCAGGCCACCAGGCGCGAGTTCGAGATCACCGGCAGCGGTGGGGTGACCTCGCACGCGAAGCTGCCGGGCAGCCTGGACCCGCGTCGGATCTGGTGGGCCGGCGAGCTCAGCGGCGGCGTGCTGGCCATCTCGTTCCGGCTCACGGGGCTCGACGTGGGGCTGGCCAGCCAGCTGGGCCGCCTGGTCCTCAACGACCTGGCCGACGGTCTGCACCAGGGCGTCATCGACGTGACCAACACCGCCTTCGCCGGCACGCAGGATCTGGTCAGCGACGGCAACCAGTGGCTCATCGACAAGGCCGAGCAGCACTGGCCAGACGCCGTCGGCCCCCTCAGCGCGTGGCAGCGCGGCTCCGAGAAGTTCCTCGACGAGGCGCTCACCCAGCCACGCTGGCTGCAGGAGATGCTCTACACCGGCAGGCTGCCGGACGCCGCTGAACTGCTGGGCGGCGGGCTGTTCCAGCTGGGTCACGGGCTGGGCGCGTTGACCGGCACGGACCTGTTCCACGACGGAATCGGCTACGTCCCCACGCTGCGCGAATCCGTCGACATGGCCGCCCCACGGTCCGTGGCGGACCTGGTGGAGAACATGCAGCTGCCCTACCAGACCAGCGACTGGGCCAACCACGACGACCGCCCGTCGGCGTTGGTGACCGTCGTGCCCGGGGACCCGCCGAAGTTCATCGCCAACATCCCAGGCAGCACCACCGGCATGCACCGCGCCGAGGGCTGGACCGGCGACATCGAGGGCACCGACTGGACGGCCAACCTCAAGGGCGTGGGCACGGGCGACACCGCTGCCACGCAATCGGCCAAGGCGGCGATCGACCTGGCGATCCGCGAGTACGAGGCCCAGCACGGCCCCATCGAGCGGCCCCAGGTGCTGCTGACGGGGCATTCGCAGGGCGGCATCATCGCCTCCAACATCGCCTCGGATCCCGCGTTCACCGCCCGCTACCAGGTGGACGGGCTCATCACCGCCGGGTCGCCGATCAACACCATTCCCATCAGCCAGGACGTGCCCACCACCAACTTCTCCCACACCTTCGACCCGGTGCCGAAGGTGGATTTCGGCGGCATCCACGAACAACCCAACGTCACCGAGGTGCACATCCCGCGGTGGGACACGCCGTTCTCCTCCCACGAACCGGCGCACTACGGCACGGGTGTGCACGACATCGAGGGCTCCCACGAGCACGTGCAGCACCTCAACGAGACCCTCGCCGGCTACTTCGGCGGCGAGGATGCGCAGTGGACCACCCACTACTACGACATCGGAAGGATGCCATGAGCCGCATCGCCCTGGGGGTGGGCCTGCTGGCCGCCACCGCCCTGTTCGGCTGCTCCGCCAACCTCGAGGAACCGGGGAGGTGGGAAGGCGAGATGCGGGTCGCGGCGCAGGAGGTGGCGCCCGAGCCCGTCACCGTGCGCTGGGGCGAACGCGGTTCCCTCGCGGAGATCCGCAACATGGAGATCACCACCGAGGTGGCCGGCGGGCGAGCCGAGGCCGAGGCGCTCGCGGCGGACATCGAGGCCGCCGTCGCCCCCATCGCCGTGACCATGCCCGTCAAAGGCGGGGTCTACATCACCGTCAACGCCATCGACGGCGAGCGGAAATACCGGCACTGGCAGCAGCGCAGCTTCGACCAGCTCGCCGACGACTACCAGTTGCCCAGGGAGAAGTGACGTGGACCAGTTCCCGGGATCGCCGCTGTGGATCGGCGTGGTGCCCACACTGGCGTGGCAGGCCGCCGTCGGCCTCGGCGCCGACGGGGTCGCCTACTCCACCGACGACGACCTGGTGATGCAGTGGCGGGCGGCGGGCATCGTCGACGGCGACGGCAACGTGCAGCCGCGGTGGGCGCAGGCGATGGCCGTGGCGGAAGAGGCCACCGACGGACTGGTGCTGGTGGCGCAGCACGCCGACCTCGCGTTCCTGAGCAACGTGCATCTGGGTGACGGCTCGACAGTGGTCGCGCGCAGCCGCGCCACGGTGGAGGTACGAGGGGGCAGCCCGCACCTGGCCACGATGGAGCCCGTGGTGGAGGTGACGCTGTGCCACGAAGATCGCTGGCCCGACATCAAGCGCGTGCTCCCGCCCGTGCCCGAGTTCACCGTCGAGGCTAACGATTCAGCCGACGGCCCGGCGGCCGAGCCGATGGATCCGGCGTTGTCGCCGCCGTCGGCTCCGGAGTCGTCGCTGACCGTAACCCAGGCCGAGGGCGAGGAAACCCGCTCGGTCCACTGGTACCTCAACGACGGCGAGCTCTACCGGGTCGACCAGACGGGCTGGTACCGGGTCGCCCCCGGCGACATCCACCGCACCCTCGGCCCCTGACCTCTGCCCCGCAGCCGGCCCCCCTTGACTTAAGCCAGCGCGGCGATGCGACGGGCGGCCTCGTCGTAGGGGCTGGGCCGCTGGCGTAGTTCCTCACCCGCGGCGCGGGCGTTGGCGACGAGGGCGTCGCGGTGTTCGGCATCCGTGGCGAAGCGACGTAGGGCCCCGACGACGGCGGGCACTCCGTCGACGATGCTGCCCGCCCCGGTCCCCTCCACCAGTTCACGCACGCGCGGCAGCGGCGTGGCGACGGTGGGCATGCCCATGGCGAGGTATTCGTAGACCTTCGACGGCATGGCGTCGCGGAAGGCCGGGGTGTCAGCCAGCAGGCACAACCCGACGTCGGCGCCGGCGGCGATCCGCCACGACTCGGCAGGCGGCTGGCGGTCGTACCAGGTGATGTTGCGGGCATCGGGCTGGGTGAGCCGCTCGTCGAACCACCCGCGGTCAGCGGCGGCGACGGGGCCGACGAGGTCGAGCCTCCAGGGCGCCGGGTCGTCGACGGTGGCGGCGACGGCCTCGATCATGTCTCGTAGGCCGCGGGTGGTGCGGTTGTCGCCGATGTAGACCGCGCGCATTCCGCTCCCGGGCTCAACCGACGTCGGCGGCATGGGCGGCAGCAGCGTCACGTCGGGGACGTTGCGCATCACGAAGCGGCTGGCGGCCTTGCGCGGCGGCACGTGCTCGTCGGCGACCAGCACCAGATCGGCTCGGGTGATGATCGCGTTCAGCACGGAGACGGCGCCGCGGAGCACTGCGAGCAGCGGCTTCGGCACCCAGGCGCGGTCACGGAGCAGCTCGCGGTAGTCCTCGTGCACGTCGGCCACCCAGCGGCGGCGCAGCACCTTCGACGAGACCCAGGCTGACAGCGCGGTATCCGGATCGATGGTGATGAGCACGTCGCAGCGCGCCTGCCACGGCCAGACGAGGGCCCGCAGCCCCCGCCTCATCTTCCCGGACCTCACGCTGGTTGAGCCGACCGCCCCCGAGCTTGCGAGGGGCACGGTCGTGTCGAAACCCCGCGAGTTTCCAAACAGGCCATCTCCACGCTTGGCGGTTTCGACACCGCTCGTAGAACTCGCGTGCTCAACCAACGTCGAGGGCTCAACCAGCGCGCGGACGTGCACGTCGCAACCCGCGCGCTGCAGGGCCGCGACGGTGCGGTACAGCCGGGCGTCAGCGGCGTCGTGGCCCGTCGTGACGATGGCGACCCGGCTCAGAAGTCCTCCATGATGATGGAGTCGTCGCCCACCTTCAGGAAGTCCAGGTACGCCTGGCACACTTCCTTCGGGTCGCCGCGGCGGATGAGGCGACCCTTGTGCAGCCACACCACCTCATCGGAGAGCTCCTGGATGGTGCCCAGCGCGTGCGAGACCAGCAGCATCGTGCCGGCCTGGTCCATGAGCGAGGCCATCTTCTGGTTGGCGCGGTCCTTGAACGCGGCATCGCCGGCCGAGAGCGCCTCGTCGATGATGAGGATGTCCGGGTCCATGTGCACCGCCACCGAGAACGCGAGGCGGGAGAACATGCCCGAGGAATAGGTGCGCATGGGCATGTCGATGAAGTCACCCAGGTCGGCGAACTCGGCGATCTCGTCGAAGCGTTCGGTCACCTGCGCGCGGGTCAGGCCGGCGGCCAGGCCGCCCAGCACGACGTTCTCGCGGCCCGTGAGGGCAGAGTTGAAGCCGACGCCGAGCGCGAGCAGCGTGGAGACCTTACCGTCGATCTCAATGCGGCCCTTCGACGGCGGGAGGATGCCGGCGACCGCACGCATCAGCGTGGATTTGCCCGCGCCGTTGGCGCCGATGATGCCGGTGCACTGGCCCTTGGGCACGTTGAAGGTGACCCCGCGGATGGCGCGCACCTCGCGGTAGTTGACCTGCTGGCCGCGCAGCCGCTTGACCAGGGCGTTCTTGAGCGTGTTCTTGCGCTCCATGAACACCTTGTACGTGATGTGTAGGTCGTCGATGACGATCGCCGCGCCCTCGTCGGTGCTGGGCGGGGCGACGGAGGCGTGGACCTCCGGCTCGGGGGCTCCTGGTTGGCGCTCCAGGTCTTTGGATTCGTCAGAGGCGGACAGCGAAATCACGCTCCCTCGAGATGAAGTAGAGAATGCCGCCGATGCTGAGCACCAGCGCCCAAGCAGCGGCCACCGCGACGTAGTGCCACTGCGGCCACTCACCGTGCAGGATGTCGCTCCAGAACCCGAGGAGCCCGAAGACGGGGTTGAGCAGGATCCAGTCGCCGGTGCGCTTACCGATCGAGTTGGTGAGGAACTGCTCGCCCGTGTACAGCACCGGGGAGGCGTAGAGCCAGATGCGGATGACGTAGGGCAGGAAGTTGGCGGTGTCGCGGAAGTACACGTGCCAGGTGGCCACGATGGACCCCAGCCCCATGCCGATCAGGGCGGCGAACAGCACCACCACCGGGATCAACAGCAGCGTCCAGGTGATGGGTCTGCCGAACACCACGTGGATGACGGCGTAGACGATCATCGTCGGCACGAAACGCCGCAGCGCCAGATACGTGTTGGCGAAGATCAGCAGCTGCTTGGGGAAGCTCATGTTCAGGATGAGCGAGCCCGCGTTCGTCACCGAGGTGGCGCACGCCTGCACGATGCCCGAGATGAGGAAGAACAGGAACAGACCACCCGCGATCTGCGGGAAATCCGCGCGGGGCACGCCGTTGGCGTCGAGTTGGCTTCCGCCGCCGATGATCATCACGAGCAGGAAGTAGACCGCCGCGAGCAGCAACGGGTTGAGGACCAGCCAGGCCTGGCCGAGGAAGGTGTTGGTGTTGCCCGCCCGGATGTTGGTGTCGCTCATCTCCTTCGCGAAGTCCAGGCGTGCCCACAGCTCCTTGAAGTAGTCGCGCAGGTTGGGGATGCCCGCCTTGTGCGGGGTGTACACCCTCCGCGTGGGCTTCACAGCAGTGTCCTTGGCCACTTAACCTTCTCCCCGGCCGTCCGCGTGCGCGGCTGCCAGCTTCTCGTAGACGGCCCGCAGGCGGGCGGCGTCGGCATCCCAACACAGGGCGGGGCGTGCCGTCTCGACATTACACACGTAGCGCGGGAAATCGGCAACGACGTCGCTGACGGCGCGCGCAAGGTCCTCCGCGTCGCCCGGCGCGTAGAGGGTGCCGAGGTCGTGCTCGCGGACCACCTTGGCCAACTCGCCGATGTCGGTGGCCACCACCGGCAACCCGAGGCTGACTGCGTGGAACAGCTTGTTGGGCAGCGCCAGGCGGTGGTTGGTCCACCTGTCCGAGTGCGTCACCAGCGCCAGCCCTGCGGCCGACATCAGCGCCGAGGCCTCGTCGAGTGGCAACGCCCCCAGCACGGTGGCGCGGCCGGGATCGAAGGAGGTCAACCACGTCTGGTCCGCCGGCCCGCACATCGTGATGGGCAGGTCGACGAGGCGGCTGGCCGCCGCGATGGTCTCGAGCTCGCGGTAGGCGGCGATGCGGCCGGCGTAGACCAGCCCGGTGGGCCGCTCCAGCACCAGCGGGTGGTCGCCGCGCAGCGGGAAGGTGTTGCGCACGACCGTGACGTCGCTCCAGCCATGCACGCCCTTGAGTGCGTCGGCCACGCCGTCGCCCACCGTGATGATGGCCGAGGCGCGCGAGCCGCACTCCCCCTCGATGCGCTTCTCGCGTGCGTCGGCGAGGGGGGTGGGGCGGAACTCGCGGGGCAGGCCCGTCCAGAGTTCGTGGGAGTCGTAGACCAGCGGCACGTCCCGCTCGCGGGCGAGTTGGTCCCCGGCCGCCAGGGCGGTGTAGTCGTGGGCGTGCACCACGTCGAAGTCACGGGTCTGCGCGTCCTTGACCACGCCGGCCGCCCATCGGCCGAAGGCGGAGCGGCGGTGCTCGGGCAGCAGCACCCAGCGCGCGAACCGCAGGTGCGGCGGGAGCTTCCTACCCGCCAGCGACCGCTTGCCCTCGCCGCGGAACACCGACGATGTGCCCACTGAGCTCACCGTGATGCCAGGCCCTGGCTCGAAGTCCTCCGGCACCGAGCGGCCGATGATGTGCACGCTGTGCCCGGCGTCGACGAGGGTGCGTGCCTCGCGCAGCACCCGGGTGTCCGTGGCCACGGAGGTGGCCACCAGCATGAGGATCTTCATCAGCGAACCGGCTCGGCCAGTCCCATGAACTCGGCCAGCACGTGCGCGCTGTGGGTGCCGTCGTGCCAGCGCGTGGCGTACTCGCGGCCCTCGGTGCCCAGGACGGCGGCGCGGGCGGGGTCTGCGATCAGCCCGAGCAGGACGTCGGGCAGTGTCTCCGAGGTGGCTTCGACCACCGGCACGTCGCCGTCGATCCGCTGCCGCACGCGGTCCGCCACGTGGCCGACGACGACGCGGCCCCCGGACATGGCCTCGACGGCGGTGATGCCGTAGTCGCCCAGGCGGATCTGGTCGATCACGATGTCTGCGGCGAGCATCTCGCGGCGCATCTCCTCGCGGGTGAGCTCGCCCAGGCCGCGGTAGACGATCTTCCCCTCCGCCTCGAGCCGGCGGCACACCTCGTCGACGCTCTCGGAGCCCTTCATGGACCGGCGGGACGGGACGTGGAACACGATGGGCAGCCCGTCGTGGGCCATGGGGGCGGCCTCGGTGCGCCATTCATCGGTGTCGACGACGACGGGCAGCCAGGTGGCCTGCGGCAGGTAGTCGAGCAGGTCGTTGGTGGTGACGAACACGGGGCCGTCGAAGCTCAGCACGTGCGGGGTGAGGTCTTCGACCTGGCGTTGCAGGACGGCGGTGAGCTCCTCCGTCGGGTCCCGGAAGGGCGAATCCGGCTCCATCGACGCGTGCAGCCGCGGGTTGCGGATGTCCGAGCCGTGGAACACGAGGCCCTGGCGGATGCCCTTCTTCGCGAACCAGCCCACCTCGTCGTAGAAGTGCGCGCCGAACTTGGCGCCGATGACGGAGCGGCCGGATTCGGTCAGCACGTGCGTGACGCGGTCTTCCAGCTTCGCCATGAGCTGCTTCTGCCAGGCGGGCGAGACCCACTGGCCGTAGGTGACCGTTTCGTCGACGGGGAACGTGAGGGACTGCTCGCGGTGCCGCCACACGGATTCGGCGATGGCCTCGGGGTACTCCCGCATGAGCGCCTTGGCCCACAACTGGGGAAGACCACCGGTGTTGGCACACCCGATGCGGATCCAGGGGCGCGGCTCGAACAGCTTCGAATCCGCGAGGGTGGCGCGCTGGCGCAGCATGTCGCTGCGGATGGCGGTGAGGTTGTCGTGCAGCTTCGTGGGCTGCAGGCCCTCCAGCAGCTTCGGGTCCGTAATGGATTTCGCCACGTCGACGATCACGTGCTCGATGTGCTCGAACGTGTGCTCGGCCACCACCTCGTCGGTCAGCTTGGCCTTGTACTGCTCGAGGTTGCCCAGCAGCTTCTTCGCGGCCTGCACGATCGAAGCCGGGTTGGAGTGTTCGAACACCTCGCCGATGCCCAGCGTGGTGACGCGCTCGGAGAGCCAGTCCATGTTGGAGGTGAGGATTGGCAGGCGCGCCTGAACCGCCTCGAAGTACTTGTTGGGGGCGGCCCAGTTGTGGTTGCCCACCGGCAGGAACGGCATGATCGCCGCGGTGCCGGAGGCCAGGTACTCGGCCACCTCGTGCGTGGGCGCGAACGGCACGAAGTGCACCCGGTTGCGCACGCCGTGCGTGGTGGCGAGGGCCTCAAGTTCATCAGTGTAGGAGCTCTCGCGGCGGGCACCGATGGCCAGGTGCACCCCGGGCAGGTCCTTCAGGGCGACGACGGCGTCGTGCACGCCGCGGTGGTAGCTGAGGCCGCCGGCGTAGACGAGCAGCGGGGCGTCGTCGTCGAGGTGCAGGAAGTCGCGGATGGTGAGCGGCTTGCCGGTCTCCGGCAGGTTCCCGATGGGCGAGTTGGGCACCAGCGGCGGAACCTCCGGCAGGTGGTACTGGTCGCGCAGGAACTCGGCGATGGGCTGGCACACGGTGACCGTCGCGTCGACGGCGGGCATGGCCTCGGTCTCGAGCGCGGGGAAGCCCTCGGTGATGTTGGGGTCGTCGCTGGCCAGGCCGTAGACGTACTCGCGGGCGTCGTAGAGCAGGCCCATCTGCTTGCCCTTGGCCTTCTGCAACTCCGCGACCTCGGCACCCATCGGCAGGAGGTGCACGTCTGTGACGATCAGGGCAGGGTCGAGATCCGCGATGACGTCGCGCAGCGCCTCCGTCATGACGGGCACGTGCGGGAGGGCGGAGCGCCAGTCGAACGGGGCGTTCGGGTCGTCCTTGGGCGGGTTGACCTTCTCGGTGGTCTTGGCCACGAGCTCCTGCGCGGGGCGCACCACCCGCTTGCGGGTCTGCTTCACCACGGCGCCGGCGGTCTCCTCCACGCGGGCGATGGCCTTGGCCACCTTCTGGGGCGGGCGGCGGCGCAACGTGAGGTGGAAGATCTTGCGGACGATCCGGTAGAGGATCGACGGCGGCTTGGGCCCCGTCGCGGGGGCCGGTCCGCCTGCCTTGGCCCTGGCCTGGCACAGGATGTACGGAATGCCGGCGATGACGCCCTCGTTGGGGATGCCGGTGCCGAAGCCCACCATCGTGACGCGGTAGCCGGCGGCCAGCAGCGCCAACGCGTTGCGTTGGGCTCGCGCGTCGATCTCGATGTTGTTGGGTAGCGCGATCACAGCATGGGGTCGCTGCATGCCTGTCCTCCAGCCTGGCCGACGTTACTAGTCGAGCATCCTACCGCCGGACACCGACGGAGCGGGTCTTCACCTGCGGCTACAGTGGCGCCGTGAGCAAAGTTCTGACCTCCCTTCCCGTCGGCGAGCGCGTAGGTATCGCGTTCTCCGGCGGCCTCGACACCTCCGTCGCCGTCGCCTGGATGCGCGAGGCCGGCGCCGTGCCCTGCACCTATACCGCAGACATCGGGCAGTACGACGAGCCCAACATCGAATCGGTGCCCGGACGCGCCCTGGAATACGGCGCGGAGCTGTCCCGGATGGTCGACTGCAAGCCGCAGCTCGTCGACGAGGGCCTCTCCGCCCTCGCCTGCGGCGCGTTCCACATCCGCTCCGCCGGCCGGGCCTACTTCAACACCACCCCCATCGGGCGCGCCGTGACCGGCACGCTGCTCGTGCGCGCCATGGTTGAGGACAACGTCTTCATCTGGGGCGACGGCTCCACCTACAAGGGCAACGACATCGAGCGGTTCTACCGCTACGGCCTGATGGCCAACCCTCAGCTCCGCATCTACAAGCCGTGGCTCGACGAGGCCTTCGTACGCGAACTGGGCGGGCGCGACGAGATGAGCGTCTGGCTCACCGAACGCAACCTCCCCTACCGCGACTCCAAGGAGAAGGCCTACTCCACCGACGCCAACATCTGGGGCGCCACGCACGAGGCCAAGACCCTGGAGGACCTCAAGGTCTCCCTCGAGACGGTGGAGCCCATCATGGGTGTGAAGTACTGGGACCCGTCAGTCGACATCGACACCGAAGAGGTCTCCATCCGCTTCGAGCTGGGCCGCCCCGTCGCCATCAACGGCACCCGCTACGACGACGCGGTGGCGCTGGTCATGGAGACCAACGCCATCGGCGGCCGCCACGGCCTGGGCATGAGCGACCAGATCGAGAACCGCATCATCGAGGCCAAGTCCCGCGGCATCTACGAGGCGCCGGGCATGGCGCTGCTGTGGATCGCCTACGAGCGGCTGCTGTCGGCCATCCACAACGAGGACACCCTCGCGAACTACCAGGCGCAGGGCCTCAAGCTCGGCCGCCTGCTGTACGAGGGCCGCTGGCTGGACCCGCAGTCGTTGATGCTGCGCGAGTCGATCCAGCGCTGGGTGGCCTCCGCGGTCACCGGCGAGGTGGACATCCGCCTGCGCCGCGGCGACGACTACACCATCCTCGACACCCGCGGCCCCCACCTCAGCTACCAGCCGCACAAGCTGTCCATGGAGCGCGTGGCCGACGCCGCGTTCGGCCCCACGGACCGCATCGGCCAGCTGACCATGCGCAACCTCGACATCGCCGATTCCCGCGAGAAGCTCGAGCTGTACGCCCAGCAGGGCACGCTGCTGGCAGGCCACGCCGATCTGATCGGCCAGCTGGAGCGAGGCGGCGCCGAGGCGATCGCGGAGCTGGGTGCGGCTGGCCCCTCGGAGGTCGACGAGGCGGTCGAGCGTTCCTCGATGGATTCCGGCACCGACTGAGCGCCTCCCGGGGCAGGACGCCACGAGACACTAGGCTGGCTGCGTGCCGCCCGAAGTGTCCGTCATCATCCCCTGTTATCAGGCGGTGGGCTACCTGCCCCGGTGCATCGGCTCCCTCGCGGCCCAGAGCCTCGACGCGGACCGCTTCGAGGCCGTCCTGATCTTCAACGGCCCCGATGACGGCGGCGAGCAGCTGGCCGCCGAGTTGCTGCGGAGCTCGGGGATCGCGCACCAGATCCTGCACAGCGACCCCGGCGCCGGCCGCGCCCGCAACGTCGGCATCGCCGCGGCCCACGCGCCCTGGACGACGCTGCTCGACGCCGACGATGAGCTCAGCCCGCAGTTCCTCGAGTTGATGCTGGCCGCCGCCACGGACCAGTCCGTGGTGCCGGTGGCCGGCGTCGTCGACCAGAGCTACGACGGGGTGACCACCCCCTGGTGGTTCAACGCCACCCTCGACGCCGCGGAGGGCCCGCAGAGCCCGGAGGCGTTCTATCCCCACCTCTCCATGAACGCTGGCAAGCTCATCCCCACCGCGGCGCTGCAGCGCCACCGGTTCAATGAGGAGCTCCGCAGCGGTGAGGACATCGTGCTCTACTGCGCCCTCTTCGACGACGAGCAGCTCCAGATGTCCGCCGCACCCGCCCAAGCGGGCGCGCAGTACGTGCGGCATGTCACCGCGTCTTCGGTGAGCCGCCAGAACAGCAGCTTCGACTTCATGGTCACCCAGCGCCTCGCCGTGATCGGCGAGCTCAACCGTCAACTCGACGCGGCCGCGGGGGAACTCGATGGCGTGCGCCGCGTCTCCATCGCCAGCCAGTGCCACTTCATCCGTCGCTACCTGCGGCAACACCCGGAGCAGAAGCCCGAGGTGATCGATGAGGTGACAGGGCACCACTTCCGCCACTTGGCGCCCTACCTGCGTCCCACCCCACCCCGCCGTGTACTGGTGTGCGGGGACTACCTGCGTCCCACCCCACCCCGCCGTGTACTGGTGTGCGGGGACTTCTCCCCCGCCGGCACCGCCGCCTCCCGCGAGGTCATCGGATGGATGGTCGACGGAGGGGAAGAATGGCAGGTGGTCTCCACCGCCTCCACGCAGGGCATGGACTGGGCGTTGACCTGGACCGTCGCCCTGTCCGTGGCCCGGCACGACCGCATCCCGGTCCCGCCTGAGGCCGATTCGGAGCACGCCACAGGAGAGTTCGTCGACGCGGCCCTCGCCTCGCTGGCCGACATGGGCGACCTCGACGTCGTCGCCACGTTCGGTCCCTGGCGTGCGGCCCACATCGCCGGCGCCCTGCACGCGGAACGCACCGGTGCCCGCTGGGAGCCGCACGCCACCCCACCCCTGCACGACGCGGACCTGAACCGCGATATCGACCGATGGAGGACGAGATGAAGAAACTGCGTTCGAGCGCCTACAAGATCGTGCTGGCAGCCTCAGTGCTCCTTGCCCTGGTCGCCGCGGTCCTCGGTGCGGTGGCGGCGGTGCAGGACGAGGCGGAGGTCCTCGGCTGGGCCGTCGCGCTGTGCGCCGCCGCTGTCGCAGGCCTCGCCGTCGCGCTGCACTTCCGCACCGGCCACATCCTGCAGGCGGCCCGCCGCGCCCAGGTCACCGGTCCGGCGCAGCAGGTGGTGGCGCAGGCCGGGCTGGTCGCCGTCGACGACTCGATCCTCACCGAGCTCCAGGAACTCCGCAAGAGCGTCAAGCTGAGCCTGAACAACGAGATGTTCCTGCTCGACGAGATCCAGCGAGTCAACGCCCAGCGCACCGATGACCACTGAGCTGAGCCTTCCGCCGGGAGGGTGGCGCTCCCCCGACGACACCGCACCCACCGTTGCCCTGGTGCGGCGGATGGTCGCGCTGCAGGCCTGGGCCGATGCCTCCCCCAGTTGGCAGGCGGCGCAGGCCGAGGCCTTGATCGACGAGGTGGCCGTGCTGCTGCGCGACCGGGCCTCCGGCTCCGCCGAGCAGCGTCGCGCGGTGTTCGACGAGATCACCATGTGCGCCCCGGGCCCCACCTTCCCCTGGGAGAAGGTGCAGCCCCTGGCCCGCGGGCTTGCGTTCCTCTACCAGTTCGCGCCGTGGGCTGATTCAGGTGCAGTCGTCGCGTCGAAGCGGATGCGAGACCGTGGCGACGTCGTCGATGTCATCTCGTGCAGCGGCGCCAACCGTCGCCGCATCGACCCCACCATCGCCCTGGTGGGCGCACCGTACGTGGGCAAGCTCATCCACCTCGATCTGCTCCAGGCGTGGGCGTCCTGGCCGGAGGTGCGCGCCTTCTGCGCCGAGGGCCTCAAGGCGGCCGAGGACCTGGGCGGCTCCCGCACCCACCTGTACACCCGCGCCATGTGGCCGCCGTCCCACTTCGCAGGGGCGCTCTGCAAGCTGCGTCACCCCGAGGTGCCGTGGATCGCCGAGTTCTCCGACCCGCTGTCCATCGACATCGAAGGCAACTGGCGGCCGGATCCGGAGGTGCCACGCGAGGACTGGTACGACCCGGTCTGGCGCGCCATCGAGGAACGGTGGGGCCCGGTTCCGGAGCGTCGCAGGGGCTTCTTCCCGTTCGCCGAGTGGGTGGCCTACGCGCTGGCCGACGAGGTCTGGTTCACCAACGAGCACCAGCGCGAACTGATGTTGGCCGTCATCGACGACGACGCGTTGCGCGAGGACGTCCGCCGCCGCTCGCACGTGAGCCACCACCCCACGCTCCCGCCGGAGTTCTACGAGCTCGTGCCTACCGAGTACACGGTCGACGACAGCAAGCTCAACCTCGCGTACTTCGGCGAGTTCTACGCCACCCGCGGCATCGGCGACGTGACCTCCGCCATCCGGCTGCTTCCGGACGAACTGCGCTCCCAGATCCACCTCCACGTGTTCACCAACTTCGTCCCGGCCGGCCACGGCGGGCGCCGCCCCGCGCACATGACCGAGGCCGCCTACAACGAGCTGGTCAACCGGGCGGTGCAGGGTGTGGGGGCCGACGGCATCGAGGACCAGGTCTTCATCAACCCGGCGCGCCCGTTCCTGGAGTTCCTCAACCTCACGCAGCGCTTCGACTATCTCATCGTCTGCGACGCACTCACTGCGGGCCACCACGAGCGCAACCCCTACCTCCCCTCCAAGTGGAGCGACTACGCCAACTCCGCGGCCGGCACCTGGGCGCTGGTGGAGGAGGGCTCGATGCTCAGCACCAAGCCCGCCTCCGCCATGAGCCCCGTGGGCGACCCCGAGGCCGCGGCCATCGTCCTCAGGCAACTGCTCGCGAAGCGGGAGGCGCGCCCATGAGCCGCGAACTCGGCGCCCAGTTGCGCGACCTCTGCCGCGACGGTGACCTCGTCGCCGCCAAGGCGCTCCTCGAGGCCTCCGCCGACGAACTGCTCACCGCCCAGCAGGACCCCGCCGCCGACGGCGCCCGTCTGGTGCTGGACCATGCGTCGTACCTGCGCGGCTGGGCGACGCTGCAGCTGCGGCTGGGACGCATCGTCGGGTCCGGGCCGGCCGCCCTCACCAGGCCCACGCCCGACCTCCTGCTCGTCTCTCACCCCGGCACAGACGTGCTGCGGCACTGGGTGGGTACTGCCGCGCGCATCACCCACCTGACGGTGGAGCAGTTCCGGGCTGAACTCGACGGCGAAGCCGACCCCAGCGCAGACCTCAGCGATGCCCTCGGCCTGCCGCTCGACCGCTATGCGGACCAGGCCATCGAGGCGATCACTGCGCAGGCGATCCAGCTGGGCGCGCCGTTGATCGTGGTGCAGGGCCGCCCCTGGCTCGCGGTCGCCGCCTCGGCCGCGGCCCATCGTCTGGGTCTGCCGCTCTGGTGGGATCTGCGGGGCGACGCCGTCGCGCTGAGCCAGATCCATGACGGGCGCCCCTACTCGGCACCGGTCCCCTCCCCGCCGGCCGACGCCGCCTTCCGCGCCGCCGCCTCCACCGCCCGCTTGGTGCTCGACGGCACCCAGGTGGCATACCTGCGGTCCCACCCCGAGCTCCGCGACCGCCTGCTGGCGATCAGCACGGGTCCGCACGGCACCGTGCCCACCCAGCCGAACGTCTGGGCGGCGTGGCGCGCCGTGCAGGACGGTCAGCTCGCCTCGGCCCCGCGCCGCCACTACGTCGGCGGGCTGCGCGCCGCCTCATCGGTGCCCTCGGTGCCCCGCATCGCGGTGCTCGGTACCTTCGACGGGTTCCCGCACTCCGACGTCGTGCTGAACCCCGCCGAGATCGTGCCGGAGGAGGTCGACGCCTTGGTGATCGACGCGCGGACGCCCGGGCTGTGGGATGAGGCGAAGGAGCGGGCCATCCAGGCCCGCACCGCCCACCTGCCGATCGTGGCGATCGGCCTGCCGGAGCCGGCGGAACGGCCGTTCGCCGACATCGTGGCCACCATCGGCCCCATCCCTCGCGAGGCACGCACCAGCGGGCACCAGCCGCAGTGGGGCTTCGCCGCGATCAGCGACAACCCGACGGGCTACCGCATCGCCCTCAGGGCCGCGTCGCTGGCCGTCGGGGCCGCGGCCTTCGCGCCCCGTCCGGCGGAACCGCCACGGCTCGAAGCTCTGGGCTTCAGCGCTCCCCGACCGCAGCTCACCGTCGTCATCGAAGAAGGCGAGCGCGCCGGGCACCAGATGACCCTCGACGACCTTGCCCGACAGACGCTGCACCGCTCCCTGTTCGAGTGCGTCGTGACGGAGCCTGGCTCGCCCCTCCAACAGCAGGGCCCAGCCGTCGTGAAGGTGGAAGCGGGTGCCCGGTTAGCCCCTGACTTCCTGCTCAGCCGCTGGCTGAGCGGCCCGGAAACCGTGGTGTAAAGTCCACTTCTGCTGATCTACGGAAGGCTATGAGCATGTTCTCGCACGTATGCGTGGTGGGGTTGGGGTACATCGGACTGCCCACCGCAGCGATCCTGGCGGCCCAGGGGATCAGGGTCACAGGTGTCGACGTCAACGAACGATCCGTCGCCGAGATCAACCAGGGCCACGTGCCGTTCGTGGAGCCGGATCTCGAGGCCTTCGTGGTGAGCGCCGTCAACCGCGAGCTCCTCACCGCCCAGACTGAGCCCGCGCCCGCTGATGCGTTCATCGTGGCGGTTCCCACCCCGTTCCACGCGGACAAGTCCGCAGACCTCTCCTACATCGAGGCCGCCACCCGCGCGATCGCCCCCCACCTGACGGGCAACGAACTGCTGGTGCTCGAGTCCACCTCCCCGCCCGGGGCCACGGAGTTCATGGCGGACGTGGTCTTCCAGGAGCGCCCGGAACTGAAGGACGCGGACCTCAAGTTCGCGCACTGCCCGGAGCGCGTGCTCCCCGGCCGCGTCATGACCGAACTGGTGGAGAACGACCGGATCGTCGGCGGGCTCACCCCTGAGGCAGCCGAGGCCGCGGCCGAGCTGTACCGCACGTTCTGCAAGGGCGAGATCCTCCTCACCGATGCGAAGACCGCTGAGATGGCCAAGCTGGTCGAGAACAGCTTCCGCGATGTCAACATCGCCTTCGCCAACGAGTTGTCGATCATCTGCGACAAGCTGGGCATCAACGTGTGGGAGCTCATCGAGTTGGCCAACCACCACCCGCGCGTCAACATTCTGCAGCCCGGCCCCGGCGTCGGCGGCCACTGCATCGCGGTGGATCCGTGGTTCATCGTTTCCGCCGTACCCGACGAGGCGCGCCTCATCCGCAGCGCGCGCACCATCAACGACGCTAAGCCCCAGTGGGTCATCGACCAGGTCAAGGCGGCCGCCTACGGGCTGGACCAGCCCGCCGTCGCGCTGATGGGCCTGGCGTTCAAGCCGAACATCGACGACCTGCGGGAGTCGCCGGCGCTGTCCATCGCGGCGCAGCTGGCCGACGAGATGCCCACGGCCCGGCTCCTGGCTGTCGAGCCCCACATCGAGGAGCTGCCGAAGGCGCTCGCGGGCCGCAGCAACGTGGCCTTCACCCAGACGGAGGACGCCATCGCCACCGCGGACATCGTGGTGGTTCTGGTTGATCACGACGCGTTCAAGCAGCTCGACCCCGAGCTCTTGGAGGGCAAGGCCCTCGTCGACACGCGCGGCCTCTTCCGCGCCTGATCGGTCCCTGAGCCAGCCGCCCCACGGCTGGCCGAAGGGCCCTCAACGTAGAAGCTGAGCCACCCAGGTGCCGCTGCCTCAGCCCCTGACCGTCAGCCCTCGAACTCGTCGATCCGCTGACCGACGCCCAGGAGCTCGGCAATCGCGGCGACGCTGCGCTCTGCTGCGCGCCCGTCGCCGTAGGGGTTGACCGCGTTACTCATGGCCGCGTACGCCTCCGCATCGTCGAGCAGGCGGCTGGCCTCGTCGACGATGGTCTGCCTGGCGGTGCCGATCAGCTTGACGGTGCCTGCGGTGACCGCCTCAGGCCGCTCAGTGTTCTCCCGCAGCACCAGCACCGGCTTGCCGAACGACGGCGCCTCCTCCTGCACGCCACCCGAATCAGTCAGCACGAGCTTGGCCCACTTCTGGGCATGGACGAACTCGGGGTAGTCAAGAGGCTCGACGATCACCACGTTCGGGAAGTCCTTGATGGCGGGGAAGATCACCTCGCGCACTGTGGGGTTCTTGTGCGCGGGGAAGACGAACAGCGTCTCCGGGTAGCGCGCGGCGAGTTCGGCCACGGCTGCGGCGATGTCCGCCATCGGCTCGCCCCAGTTCTCCCGACGGTGGGTGGTGAGGAGCACCATGTCGCGCCCGGCTGCGGCCTCGTCACGCAGCCGTTGGTCGCTGAACTCCACCGGCTTCTCCGCGGTCCAGTTGAGGGCGTCGATGACGGTGTTGCCCACCACGGCGACGATGCCGGGGTCGATGCCCTCGGCCAGCAGGTTGTCGCGCGACATCGTCGTGGGGGCCAGATGCAGCGCCGTCACCTGGCCGGCGAGGCGGCGGTTGGCCTCCTCCGGGAACGGCGAGTAGATGTTGCCGGAGCGCAGACCTGCCTCCAGATGGACGACGGGGATCTCCTTGTAGAAGCAGGTGATGGCACCCATCGCGACGGTGGTGGTGTCTCCCTGGACGACCACGGCGTCCGGCCGGTGCTCGTCAAGCACCTGTGGGAGGCGCTCCATGATCCGGGCCGACAACTCGGTGAGGCTCTGCCCCGGCTTCATGACGTCGAGGTCCGCATCCGGCTCCACGACGAACCACTTGTTGACCTGGTCGAGCATCTCCCGGTGCTGGCCGGTGCTCACGACGACGGGAGTCAGCGCGTCGGACTCCTCGAGCGCCTTGATGAGAGGGGCCACCTTGATGGCTTCCGGGCGGGTTCCGTAGAGGACCATGACCTTCTTCACGCGCACTCACCTTTCCTGGTTCCCGCGCCTTCGAGCGGCACGCTTTCTCGTGCGCAGTCTAGCCAGTGGCCCACCGTTCTCACGGATGCCACACCTGCCCGCGTTTCCCGCTCTGTGCACGCATCGGTTATCCTGTCGGCCGCTGTGCGCCCAGCGCAACATCGTAGAGAGCGGGGGGCCCTTTGTCTGTCATTGCTGAGGCACGACGTGCCCAGGCTGCTGCCGACGAGCCGAAGAAGCAGTACCTGTACGGGGTGCAGGGCCTGAGAACTGTCGCCGCCCTGATGGTGGCCGTCTATCACATCTGGTTCAACCGGGTCTCGGGTGGCGTCGACGTGTTCTTCGTGGTGGCGGGATTCTTCGCAGCGGGCTCGCTGCTGAAGATCACCACGCGCCCGTCGACGCAGGGCCGGCTCGGCGCCGCCGGCCAGTATCTGCTGCGGACCGCACGACGGGTCATCCCCTCCGCAGCGGTGGTCATCGTCGGCACTGTCGTGGCGGGTGTCCTCTTCCTGCCGAGGTCTCTGTGGCAGCCGACCTTCGCGCACGGGTGGGCCAGCCTCCTGTACGTCGAGAACTGGTATCTCATCCAGGCTGGTCATGACTATCTGCAGCAGGGCATGGCCGCCTCCCCCTTCCAGCAGTTCTGGGCGCTGGGCATCCAGGTGCAGAGTTACGTGCTGTTCGTGGCGGTGGCTCTGCTGGCGGCAGCCGCAACCCGCTTCCTGCGCGGTTCTGTGCAGAGGGGGCTCTTCCTGGCCTCCGCCCTCATCCTGGGCGCCTCGCTGTGGTGGTCCGTCACCATGACCGCTGAGGCACAGCCCGTGGCCTACTTCCATCTGGGTACCCGTTTCTGGGAGTTCCTGGCGGGGGTGCTGCTGGCGCTGGTGGTCACCAACCCGCGCGCCCCCAGGGCTGTCATGGCAGCCGTGGGCTGGGCGGGGCTCGTCGCAATGCTCCTGTTCGCCGCCGTGGCTGACCCCTCGTCACAACTGCCTGGCTTCCTCGCGCTGGTGCCGATCCTGGCTGGTGCCGCCATCATCGTTTCTGCCCAAGCTGGCGTTGACCCCTTCATCCTGCGCTGGCGCCCGCTGGTGTGGTTCGCGGATTCCTCCTTCGCGTTCTATCTCTGGCACTGGCCGGTCCTGGTGTATTACAAGTGGCAGTTCCGCGAAACGGTCGGGCCGCTGTCCGGCATCGCCATCATCGTCGTGTCGGCGGGCCTCGCCATCGCCACCACCTGGCTGGTCGAGAAGCCGGTGCGGCGCTGGCCGCTCCTGCAAAAGCGCCCGATGCTGTCCATCCTCGTCTCGGTGGCTCTCATGATGCCACCGGCACTGTCTCTGGCCGCATGGGAGAAGCTCGACGAGTGGCAGACCCAGGACGATCTGGCCGCGGTCGCGGCCGTCTTGGAGACCGGCACCGCTCCCTCCGGTGGGCTCGTTCCCTCCACCGCTGTCGCAGCCCTCGACAAGGCCGAGGCGTACTACAACGGTTGCCACACCCCCGGGCACTCCGCGGAGGTGAAAGCGTGCGAGGGGGGCGACCTCAGCGCCAGCACAACGGTGGCGATCGCCGGGGGATCCCACGAGGCCCAGTGGATCGATTCGCTCGCCCGCTTCGGCGAAGAGAGCGGCTTCCGCCTCGTCTCCATGACGAAGAGCGGCTGCCCCTTCGGCGATGTCGCCGATGCCGGTTTGAATGTGACCCCCTCCTGCGTGGAGTGGCAGGAGAGCATGCAGGACAAGCTCATCGAGCTCCAACCGGACCTGCTGGTCGTCATGGCCACGCGCAACGTCCAGGGCCGGGAGGAGTTCCCGGCCTGGAAGACCAGCGCCATCGAACGCCTCACCCAGGCAGGCGTGCCGGTGCTCGGTGTGCGCGACAACGCCATCGTCTCCCATCGGGTTCCTGAATGCATCGATCAGAAGGGCGTGGCAGCGTGCGGCTTCCCGCGGGCCAGCCTCTACCTGCCCGTGGAGCAACTCGATGTGCCGTTCATACCTGGGTTCACCTTCGTCGATCCGGTCGACGACTACTGCGACGCGACGTGGTGCCCAGTAGCCCGCGGTGGATTGCTGATGTTCTACGACGATTCCCACTTCACCAAGACCTGGACCCTGCTGCGCGGCGACACCATTCGTGATGCGGTCTGGCTGCAGATCTCATCGTCTGCCGAGAACTGAACTCCACGACGTGGCCCACCGGCGCGCGCGGCGCCTGCGGTACTATGACGCAGATCTACGCAAAGGACGAGACTGTTGACAGGCCCATCCCCCCAGACGGTGAAGCCCGGTAGGGGCAGCAGGCTCAGGCGGCGGATGGGCGCGCTACGGCGCAATCCTCGCCCCTACGTCCAACTCCTGCTGCCCGGGTTGCTGCTCCTGGCTGGCTGGGTCGCCCTCATCGCCGGGGCAGAGTTCGTCGGGCTCGGCTTGATGATCACCGCTGGGGTTGCCTCAAGCCTCCTGGTGTGGAACCGCAGCCGTGTGCTGCAACGTCGCCTCGACAAGGTCACCAGGTCCTCGGCCGCGGGCTATCAGCGACTGCTCGCAGCTTCGTCCGCCGCCCCGCTCTCCGTCGCCGCGGAGCAACCGCCACCGGCAGCAGCTGCGCCAACGCCGGACCCGAGTGGTGCCGGGCTCACCCGGGCTGACTTCGCGTTGGCCGCTGGGCTGCCGCCTGGTGTGGCTGATGCGATGGCGCTTGCAGCGCCCCAGCCGGAGCAGCACGCGCTCCTGGCAACACCGTCGAGTCACCTGATGCCTAGCCGGGCATGGGCCGCTGAGCATCACCACGCACAGTGGCTGACCATCACCGAGACCACGATGGAGAAGGCGCGCCGCTCGGCGCCCTATCTCGATACGGTGCTGCTTGTGGATCCACAGGATGAGCGCCCCTACGAAGCTGCCTTGGACCAGAGTTTCTTCTGGTGGCTGCCCCCTTCGTGTCGCGTACTCCTGGTGGCGGCGGATCCCGCAGACTTCGCCGCGAGGCTCGCCTCAACGCACCAGGTGCAACTGGGACTCGTGCAGGCCAGCGCCCTGTGCTCCGAAGCCGTCGTTCTGCGCCCGAAGGAGTGAGCCCAGTGTCCAACCCCGAACTGGCTGCAGCCATCCGCGGGATCCGGGTGGCGGCTCCACCGCCCCCGCCCAGCTTCGACACGCCGGCCGTCATGACGGTGCTCGACGACTTTTCTGAACAGTGCTTCCGAGACGTCGGCTTCTCTCTGTGGCCTGTGCAGCCCAACCCTGAGCCAGTCGATTTCGAGAGCATCAACCCGGCCTTCCTTCTGGTCGAATCCGCATGGAACGGCAACAGGGGCGCATGGCGCTACCAGGTCACCGGCAGCAAGGGACCGGGTCCGTGGCTGCGCAAGCTCGTCGAATCGGCCAATGCGCGTGGCATCCCCACGGTCTTCTGGAACAAGGAGGACCCTCCGCACTTCGAAGAGTTCAAGGCCGCCGCGGGGCTGTTCGACGTCATCTTCACGACGGAAGCCTCACTGATCGACCGGTACCGGGAACTCGCGCCGGACGCGAAGGTGGATCTACTTCAGTTCGCCGCCTCGACGGCTCTGCACCGCCCGACACGGGTTGACAACTTCCGGACCGGTGATGTCTGCTTCGCGGGGCAGTACTTCCGGCACAAGTTTCCTGAGCGCCGCGAGCAGATGGACTTCCTGTTCGCCGCCGCGGCCGAGCACGATTTCTCGATCTACAGCCGCATGCTGGGCGGGGATCCCAACTACGCCTTCCCTGAGCAGTACGAGAAGTTCATCGTCGGCTCGCTGCCCTATGCCGAGATGGTGGAGGAGTACCGCCGTCACAAGGTCTTCCTCAACGTGAACTCCGTGCCCAGTTCAGAATCGATGTGCGCCCGCAGGATCTTTGAACTCACCTCGGCCAAGACGATCGTGTTGAGTTCCTTCACCCCTGCCATCCGCAACGTCTACCCCGCAGATGAGGTACCGCTGGTCACCACCACCGAGGAGGCCTCCCAGGTGCTGCTTGACCTCATGAGCAATCCCACAGAGCGCGAAGCCATGGCCCACCGTGCCTGGCGGCGCACCGCCGGCGCCCACACTTACGCACACCGGATGCGTCAGATCACAGAGGCCGTCGGTCTGCCCTCCGAGGAGCGGGTGGAGGCCATTGCGCTGCTCACGCCCCCGGGTCTGCCCGGCGAGGCCCTTGAGGCTCTCGCAGCAGAACTGGTCACCCAGCAGTTCCTCCCAACGTTCCGGGCAGTATGGCTGCTGGAGCCGAGCGACGCAGGCAGGCTCAGCCCGGACACCCACAGGGCACTGCAACGGGCCAGCATCGCCGTCGACACCTCCGCCTCACCCACCTGGTGGGCGGCGTGGCACCCTGCTGTGACCCATGACGGGCACTACCTCCAGGATCTGGCCCTGTACGCATCGCGGTACTGCGACGGCGCAGCGTGGGCGGATCCGGCAGGGACGGCGAAGCAACGCGAAGAGACGTTCACCGACGAGGCCTCCAACGCCACCTGGCTGGCACGCGACGGTCATGCGGCCACGCACAGGCTCCGGCCATCCGCGCTGGAGCGTGCCCTCTCCACGGTGACAGCGCCGGATCTGTACCTGACGTCCGGCATCGGGGTACGCATGCGCGAGGGGATGAACCGATGAGAATCGCAATCTACGACGGCATCCTCGAGACCCACGTTGCTTCGTCCCTCGAACGGGCCCTGATCCGCCGTGGGCACACCGTGCTCAACACCGGCAAGATCGGGCACGGTTTCGAGTTCCCCCGGGCCGGAGCAGACATCAGCCATCTGGAAGCCGCGGTCGGTCAGGTGCTTGCCTTCCAGCCTGACGTGGTGCTGGTGATGCGCCCCGCGTCTCTTCCCCCGCAGTTGATCACCCGCTTCAAGAAGCGTGGCGTCCCGCTGGCCGTGTGGCTCTCCGATGATCCGGTGCTGTTCCACCTGACCTATGCTCCCCTGCTCGAGGAGTACGACTACGTCCTGCACTGCGGCACGGAACGGGTGCTGCAGCATTACGAGGATTTCTTCGGCCGTCCCACCGGGGTCAACTTCCCCTTCTGGACGGATCATGAGGCGTTCCCCTACGTGTGGGGCAAGGAGGAACCCGAATCGGATGTGTTGTTCCTCGGCAACGTGCACGATGCGGTGCGCCGCCGTCGCTACTTCGCGATCGGGCAGATGGCCGCAGACGTGCGGGTGCACGGCAACACCGGCGCCGACTATCTCGGCCTGGCCGGCGGCTATCTCGATTCAGACGCAGAGGTGGTCAGCGCCGGCGCTGCCGCACGGACTGCGCTGAACATCCCTCAGTTCTTCAAGGATCACCGTGGTCTGCCGACGTGGTTCCCAGGCCTCGACGAGTTGGGCTTCTTCGAGTATCCCAGCCGCGTCGTCCAGTACATCGCCATGGGCCTGCCCGTCATCAGCATCATCCCCGGTGTCGAGAAGTTCGACTCGCTGCCGGAAATGCTGGTCGTGCCTGATCTGGCAGCCGCTGACGCAGCCGTCGCAGAGCTGCTTTCGGGAGACCTCGCCACTCTCAGCCGGGCGGTGGAAACGCGGTTCAGCCGCCATTACAGCGCAGAAGCCCGCGCCATCGCCTTCGAGTCCTTCCTCGCCGACGATTCGTGGCGCAGTCTGGACGCCCATGAGCGCAACATGTGGTTCACCCAGTTCGATGGGAGTGCCCCCACCGGAACCGCCCGGGCGCGGGAGTCTGTCGCGGTGGAAACCTCGCCGACACAGATCCTCGTGGTGGGCACCGGCTTCGACCGTCCCACCTCGAGGGCGGCCGTCACCCTACGGGCGTTGAACAACCTCGGCCATCAAGCCCGCCCCTATGACCCTGAGCACGGGGGCGCCGTCGACGGTACTGCGGGCATCGTCTGTTGCGGCACCCAACTGGCGGACAAACTGCCGGAGGCGCCAGGCAACCCGTGGGCAGTCTTGATCCACGAAAGCGCTCATCAACCCCGCGACGTCGCCGTGCCTCTGACCAGATTCGACGCCATCGGTGTGGCTGACGCCTCCCTGGCCGCCAAGCTGAGTGCGGCGGGCCACCGAAACGTCCTCTTCTGCCCACCGGCTGTCGATGCAGACTTCCTGAAGCACTGCGCGGCCGCCACCCCCAGCGCGATCGTCCAGACACACACCAGTTCCGCCGCCGACCAGCTGTTCGCTCCCGCATTCACCGCCGACGTCACCGATCCCGGGATGCGCCGACAGACATTCGAGAGCCTACGAGAGCTCGATCTGCCGGAGTTGGCCGACTCGCTGCGCTCCCACGTGGGCCTCATCGGCCTGCGGGGTAACCGCACCGCACCTGTCATCGATGAGATCACGCCCTTCGCTGCGGTGGCGGCCGACGTGGTTGTGCTGCCTCGCATCGCCCCCTGCGAGCTCATCGCACCGTACGGCGACATCGCGGTCCAGGTGCGCGAGCGCGGCGAACTCGCGGTGAAACTCAGGCGCCTCGGCACCTCCGCCACTGCGCTGGCGGAGTTCTCGGAAGCCGACAAGAGCGTGCTGCACGCGGAGCCCACTCTGCGCGCTCTGCTCAGCCAGGCGACGCACCGCAGGCAACCTACCGGGCGGCCCGGGCGATACCCCACCGGCCTTCCGTACCTCAGAATGGCCACCCGCCCCGTCGAAGCCGATGAGCCCGTCGGCACCACCATTCTGCGTGTGCTGGAGCTACAGGTGAGCGTCAGTTCGGGGGATCACAGCGATCACCTGCTGCGGATCTACCACGAGTCGGAAGTCATCCTGGAGGCGCCTGCCCGCCCGGAGCTCACCGTCGTGGTGCAGGCGGGCGCCGGTCAACATCTCGGCCGGATCATGGCCGATCTGCTGTATGTGGGACCACCCACCATCTCTCCCGCTTCGGAACTGGGCGTCCTGACAGGTAGAGCCCGCAGCCTCACAAGCATTCCCGGCGCGGGGGCCCGATCCTCCAGCACGCGGGCCTGGATCCTCACCGGCTGATCCAGCTGCACTCCTTCGCGAAAGGCACTCAGATGGCTTCTCAAGCTAGCCCCACCCGGATCGCGCTGCTCATCGGGGGCACCGCCCAGGACGCGGAGCGGGCCGCGGCCGTCGAACGGTGGCTCGTTTCGCGTGGGGCCGACGTCCTGACGTTGAGCGACGGCCAGCAGGACCTGCTGCACGACGACGTGCCGAGCCCTGTCCCGGCGGTCTTCCGCCCCGAGGCGGTCGTAGCATGTCAGGCCACCGAGCCCACCGGCGTGCAGGTGCCGGTCCTGCATCTCCCAGACGGGGACGACGAAGACATCGCCCACGCGCTCAACTCCTTCGCCGCCGGATCGCACACCGGGCCCCTGCGCACGGTCCTGGTCTCGGGGTACTTCGGCGCCCACAACCGTGGCGACGACGTTATCGTCACCGCGTTGCTGGCCGAACTCTCCCGGGCAGACGACACGCGCATCGTCCTGGCCACTCCAGAAGCGGCTGCTGCCACACGGGCCTACGGCCTCCCCGCCATCGACAGGCTCGACGCCGTGACGTGCAACAGGTGGGCCTCCATCGCCTCTGTCGTGCTCCTCGGCCCGGGAGGCCTGTGGGACGACTACTCCATCGCAACCGTCGGCGGGTTCGCCGGCACCATCTCCGGCGCACCCCGTTCCCCTGCGCACCTGGTACAGCTACCGCTCCTGGTGCGCGGTCACGGCGGAAGATTCCTCGGCGTCGGCTTGGGCGCAGGCCCGCTGCGGGACCAGGACTCCCAGGCGGCGGTCAGGCTCGCGCTGGAGTTGGCAGATTCGGTGGGGGTGCGCGACGTGGAATCCCGAGAACTGCTGGCTTCGCTGCTGCCCGAGGCAGCGGACCGCCTCGTGCTCTCCCCGGACCTTGCATGGTCCGCGCCGATGCCGGCCGCCGACGTCCGCCCACCCTGGGTCCCCGATGGCCCCTACCTCGCCATCAACCTTCGTCCATGGGAGGACGACAGCACGCAACACCGTCTGTGGGACACGGCCGTCGACTTCGCTGCTCAGCGCGGCCTGGGCGTGGTGGCGGTCCCTATGCAGCCTGTCGACCAGACTTTGATGGAACCCTGGCTGAAGTCTGCTGCCGATGAGGGGCACCCCGTCTCCCTGATGCCCACGACGGCTGACCATGCGGAGTTCATCTCGACTCTGAGGGGCGCAGAGGCAGTCGTCGCGATGCGTCTGCACACCAACCTGCTGGCGCACTGCGTGGGCACGCCTGCGGTGGGCCTGTCCTACCACCCGAAGGTGGCCAGCCACTTCGCAGACCTGCAGCGAAGCGAGTTCTCCCTGCCTCTGACTGTCTCCTCCGAAACCCTCACCGCCCGGGTCGAGTCCGCTGTCGATCATGGCCTGCCCGCCGCGCTGCAGGCCTTGGTGGAGGAGCGCCGAAGCCTGGCTGCCGCCGAACTGACGCGCATCAGGGAGGCCGTGGAATCGTTGCCAGCCAAGGAGCCTGGGTCAACCTTCCGATCCGGACGAGACGAGAAGCCCACTGAAAAGTCCCAGCCTGCCTGGCTGAGCCCTGCAAGGGTCACCGGCTTCAACACCTCGCGGCCGGGCGGAGAGGTCCCCATCGTCCACACTCTGAGCCCGACCCGCTTGACGTTCGGGCCGGCGGCCCGAACCCACGGCGTCGGCGATAGCGCCGAGGCCGTCTTCGAGCTGGCGGTGACCGCAGGCGCCGGATTCAGGGCGACGGTGCAACTCCAATCGCTCTGCCCTCAGATCCCCGAGTTGGAGGGCAACTTCACTGTTGAGGTGCTCGTCGGATCGGACGTCCGCTACTCCTCAGACATCGCCAGTTGGTCCCCCCGCACCGAGGTGGTGCTGACCGGTTGGTCGCCCACGGGCCTGGTGACCCTGCGGGTTCGGGTCCGCGCGCTCCGGAACACCCAGGACCTCGGGTGGGACACCAACGCGCAGATCAGGGTGTTCCGGGCGGACCTCGCCCCCTGGGGCGGCTCCCGCTCCCTGTCATCGACGACCAACCCCCTCGCCTCCACCGCCGGGCCTGTCGCCTGGAGCGAGGACGCGCCCCAGCCTGAAGCGGCACCCGTCGCCGCGGCGGCTCCCCCGAACCCGGCCAAGCCCGTGCTGGCACGCCCCCGCCACATCGACGGGTCGAAGCACAGGATCTCACACCACTCCAGCGTGGGTCGCTTCTTGGATCTTGACGAGATCTCACCCGGCTTCAACGTCATCCAGGACGGCGGCATCCCCATCGATGTGCAGATCAGCGACCGCGGCCATTCTACGACCGTGGTGACCTTCCACGCTGCAGCCCCGCCTGATGTCACACTCCCCTTCCTGGTCGGACAGGACGTCACCCGAGATCTCCCGGTCAACCGCATCTACGTCAGTGACCCGACTCTCGCCCTCAGCCCCAGGCTCAATCTGGGCTGGTTCGCCGGTTCGATGACACAGCGGTTCCAGCCCGCCTTCACCGCCATCCTCAGGAAGATCCTCTCGCTGCGGCCGGAGGTGGAGCGCGTCGTCTTCTTCGGCCCCAGCGGAGGCGGCTTGGCCAGCCTCTACTTCGCGGCGCAGTTCCCGGGTTCCTTCGCCGTGGCGCTCAACCCTCAGACGTCCATCGCCCGGTACCTCCCGGCGGCGGTGGAGAGGTATGCGGAAGTGGCCTTCGGCATCACGGGTCGGGACCCGATCGGGCAACTGCCCGTGGACGTGGTGCACGACCTGACCGGCCTGTACTCACGGCCTGTTGACGCCACCGTCCTCTACGCCCAGAACCTGACCGATGACCGCCACGTGTCCCAGCATGCCGTTCCCTTCTTCGACCGGCTCCACCCCGCCAACCGGGCGTGGTGGTTGGGCTCCCATGGCTGGGGCGAGGGTCATGTGGCCCCGCCAATCTCCCTGACCACGGAGATCCTCCGGGCGGTGACGGCAGCTGAGCCAGCGGCTGAAGCCGAGCAGTTGGGTTTCCGGCGGGTGCACAACTCCCAGTCGTTGAACCTCCCGTGAGTTAGGTTAGGAATGAATATGAGTGAAGATTCGACCACTGCTTGCTGAACAGCAGATGAACTGCCTAGTCAGATAGGTCTCACCGCCGTTGCCTAGGAGCGATTCTGAGCACAGGTACTCAGCCGCCCCGTGCGGTGTACCCAGATAAGTCGGGTAGTTCTCCCCATGATTTCGGCCCCCGCGAACAACGTCTTTCAGCCACTCTTGATGTAGCACTCCACAAGGGGATCTACGGAAGGGCTGACAATGACCGCAACCACCACCGCCTGCGTCGCTTACTCGAACGTGTTTCTGCACCCGCTCCTCGACGACACCACCCCCGCCTCGCGGGGCGAGCGCCGCGAGCAGCAGATGCTGCGCACCCAGGCCGAAAAGATGTGCGCCGGTTGCCCGCTGATGGCCCAGTGCCTGACCGACGCAGTGGCCAAGTTCGATGTCGCCGGCTTCGTGGCGGGCACCACCTAGCGTCAGCGCCAGGAGATCCGCGCCCGGCTCGGCATCACCGTCGCCCCCGAGGACTTCGACACCTTCGCCGGCGTCAACTCCGGCCGCCAGTTCGACCGCTACGAGATCCACCGGATGCGTTCAGCCAACCCGGATCAGCCGCTGAGCGTCATCGCCGCAAAGGTCGGCTGCTCCGTCTCCACCGTGAAGCGCCACCTGCGCCGCATCGAGGCCGAGGGCGGCATCGGCCGCCCGGAGGTCAAGAGGGACGTCTCGCCGGCCCTGATCGTGGCGGTCGCCAACGAGGTCAAGAGCGGCACCCGCAGGGTGACCGCCGCCTGATCCCCCGCCACATCAGATCTTCCTGATCACAACGGGCCGCTCTTCCCCCGGAGCGGCCCGTTGTCACGTCCGGGATCGGTACAGTTCGCCTGTGCCCACACCAGCGATACCCGACCTCGACACCCAACGGGCCCTCCTCAGACAGGTGCAGTTTGAAGAGCCCCACAAGAACCGGATCCTCTTCCTCGGAAACTTCGTTGAAGGGCCCACCGGAATCGTCAGTTGCCTGGCCCGCTCGCTGGAGAGCCTGGGCCACACAGTCTTCCGCTTGGACACCGTCGGCAATCCGCCGTTCCTGAAGAACCCCACTGGAGTATCCGGCGGAATGGGGCCCATCTACCCCGATCTCGACGCGCTGGGCACGATCCTTGACGTCTTCCGCCCCGAAGTCATCCTGACCTGCGCCGGCGGATTGGTGTGGGAAGACGATGATGTTGAACGCCTCAAGGACCGGGGGATCCTGACCATGGGGCTGACGCTGTCAGATCCCGACACGCAACCGACGATCGTCGATCACGTCGGCAGGTTCGACATCCACACCACCAACGCGACGCTCGCACTCGAACGATATTTCGAGAGAGGAATCACCAACACGACGTTCATGCCGTTCGGCGTGGATCACCAGTTCGCGACCCGGAGCGTGGCACCCCACCCTGAGTATCTGGCTGACGCCATCTGCATCGGCCATGCGACCGCACGCCCGGAGCGCCATGAACTCATGGGGCTGCTGGCCGACCGGTTCAAAGTGCGCGTGTACGGCCAGGGGTGGGAACTACCCGGGGCACGCCCCGTCGGCGGCGACGAACTACTGACGGCATCCGCCAGCGGCACCTTCCACATCAACTTCCCCCTCACCCGCAAAGGGTTCCAGAACGTCAAGTGCGGGGTGTTCGAGTCCGTGGCTCTGGGGGGCATCGTCTGCACCGAGCAGTTCGACGAGCTGGGCAGCCTCTTCCGCTACGGCGAGGAGGTGATCGGCTACACGGGCGGTGAACACCTGGCGACGCAGCTGGAGGAACTCCTGTCCAATCCGGCCCGCCTTGAGCAGATGAGGCGGCGCGCCTACCACAGGCTGGCCTCAGAGCACCTCTACGAACACAGGATGCTCGCCCTCTTCCAACACGCCCGCGAGCGCGTCGAGTCCGACCCGTCCCTGGCCCATGCCCACCGCTTCGCATCCGCCGTCCATGATCGCCCTCGCCATGTTCTGCTCTCCGGATGGGGCCCGGCCACTGCGGATGTGTCCGCACGAGAATCCCTGGCTCAGCAGGTTGAGGGGGCTGCGCCCGACACCGTGGTCCGGGTAGGGAGCACTGAGCCGGCCGCGGATCAGTTCGCCCTCGGGCGTCCCACCTTTGATGCAGGCGACCCCTACGACACGGAACGCGCCGTCGCCAGTGCGGGTGCGGTCATCCTGAGCACCGGCCTGCTCCTGGCTGACACGAACCCGCGAAGTCTCGGCAGCGGATTGGCCTACGCCGTGGACGGGCAACCAGGGCCGACGACCAACGCGCTGCAGGTCTCACTCCTCGCCAGGGGGCACGGCGTGCCGCTTCACCTGATCACAGACGGCGCGGGCAGGCCGAGCACAGCACCAGGCCAGCGTGCCATGGGCCTGATCTCCGGGCTGGCCACGTCGCACTCTCAGCACGCGGAAGCGCCCGGCTCCCTCGACGACCTCCTCCGGGCGATACGGGACCTCGGCACGTATCCGCCCGACGAAGGGTCAATGATCACCGCGCCTCCCACCGATCCCGTGCCCGCGTGGTCCCGCTCCGGCTGGCGGGAGGTCGAAGCGCTGGACCTGTCCGTGCTGCAGGCCCACGGTCGCGGTGTCGATCCCGCTCAGCCAGTCGCAGTCCACACCCATCACACGGTGGAAGGCGAGTTCGTGATGAACTTCAGGGCGAGCGCCCCGCGCCGAGGCGACGTCGTCGCCACCTGCCTTCCTGACAGCGCATGGGAAGGCACCGCACGCAAGATCGAGCTGCGGCTGGAGAACCGCTACGCAGAACGCCCCGAGTTGGCAGGGCGGCTCGCCTGGGAAGTGGGCATCGGAGACGGGACCTTGATCCGGCAGGACATCACCACCTGGCGGGAACCGGTCCACGCATGGTTGACGCTGCCTGCCGAGGTAGCCACCTCCCAGGTTGAACTCAGGGTTCGTACCCTCCGCGATTGTGAGGCCTGGGGGTGGGGGCCGGCTTCAGCGCTGCGTGTGATCGCTGTCAGGGTGATGCCCATCACGCGGACGTGCAGCGAGGTGCTCGCAGCGGTATCGAGCCCCACTGCCGAGGTCGAGGGAACCTAGCTCAGGCGGCGCCTTCGGCCTCCAACGCGGGGAACCAGAGGTTCAACTCGTCGACGGTGCCGAGATCGGCGAAGTTGCCCGTGACCACGTCTGCGGCGGCCTTCACCTCGTCGGGTGCGTCGCCCATCGCGACGCCGCGGCCGGCCCATTCGAGCATCTCGATGTCGTTGCGGCCGTCGCCGATCGCCAGCACGTTCTTGCGGTCGATGCCCAACTCGCGGCAGACCATGTCGAGCCCGAAGGCCTTGTCGATGCCCTTGGGCGCGATGTCGAGCCACGCCGACCAGCCCACGAAGTAGGCCACCTCCTGCAGGCCCAGCTTGCCGACCATCTCACTGAAGGCTTCTTCTGTGGTCTCCGGGTCGCGCACGATCACACGGGAGACGTGCTCCTCAGCCAGGTCCTCGACGGGGACGACCGCGACCTCGCCCAGCAGTTCGTCCGGCGGGAACTCGCGGTTCACACGCCAGTGCAGGCCGTCCTGCACAGCGATGCGCGCGTTGGGGGCGATCTCGGAGACCTGCCGCACCACGTCGGACGGGTCGAAGCGCGTCTCGTGGCGGATCTCCAACTCGGGGTAGGTCACCACCATCGCCCCGTTGGCGGAGACGTGCCAGCCCTCCGGCAGGCCGAGGTGATCGGCGATCGGCTTGGTGGCCAGCCACGAGCGGCCCGTCGACAGCACGACGGTGGCACCGGCGTCGACCGCGCGACTCACGGCCGCGCGGATCTCCTCCGGCATGACACCGAACGCGTCGACAAGCGTGCCGTCGATGTCGAGCGCAACGAGTTCTGGAGTGAAGTCCATGGCGTTTCCTCTCTTCCCTGCCCTCAGGGACGCATGGTTACGTGACGTAATTCGCACTCCAGCATGCCACCGCCGGGTGAACCAACGGTGGACGGCATCGAAACAGCGGGTGAGCATGGATAGTCGAGTAGCGATTGACAGGCTCAGGGAACGAGGACCTCGCGGCCGCCGAGGAACGGGCGCAGCGCCTCCGGCACATGGATGGAACCGTCGGCCTGCTGGTGGTTCTCCAGCAGCATGATGATGATGCGGGTCATGGCGCACAGCGTGCCGTTGAGCGTGGCGACGGGGCGCACGCCGTCCTCGAACCGCCCGCGGATGCCGAGGCGACGGGCCTGGAACTCGGTGCAGTTCGACGTGGAGGTCACCTCGCGGTAGCGGTTCTGCGTGGGCAGCCAGGCGTAGCAGTCGAACTTGCGGGCCGCGCTGAGGCCGAGGTCGCCCGAGGCCACGTCGAGCACCTGGAACGGCACCTCGAGCGCCTGCAGGAAGTCCTTCTCGTAGCCGAGGAGCTTCTGGTGCCAGTCCTCCGCATCCGCCGGGTCGCAGTGGACGAACATCTCCACCTTGTCGAACCAGTGCACGCGGAAGATGCCGCGGGTGTCCTTACCGTGCGAGCCGGCCTCGCGTCGGAAACACGGGGAGTAGGCGACATACTGGCGCGGCAGCGTGCCCGCATCGAGGATCTCGTCGGAGTGGTAGGCGGCCAGCGCCACCTCCGAGGTGCCCACGAGGTACAGGTCATCTGCCGGCAGGTGGTAGACGTCCTGCGCGGCCTGGCCGAGGAAGCCGGTACCCTCCATCGCCGCGGGGCGCACCAGCGCCGGCGGGATCATCGGGGTGAAGCCCCACTCGGCGGCCTTCGTCATGGCCAGGTTCAGCAGTGCAATCTCCAACTGGGCACCCACGCCGGTCAGCACGTAGAAGCGGGAACCGGAGATCTTCGCGCCGCGCTCCATGTCGATGGCGCCGTGCAGCTCGCCGAGCTCGAGGTGGTCCTTCGGCTCGAACCCCTCGGCCGCGAAGTCGCGCGGGGTGCCGATGGTCTCGAGCACCACACCGTCGTCCTCGCCGCCCTCGGGCACGCCGTCGAGGACGAGGTTGCCCACCTGCTTCATCAGTTCATCGAAGCGTTCCCCCGCCGCGTCCGCATCCGCCTGGAGCTGCTTCACATCGGCGGCCAGCTGCTTGGTGCGGCTGAGAAGGGCGGCCTTCTCGTCGCCCTTTGCCCGCGCAACGTCCTTGCCGATCGACTTCTGCTCGGCCCGGAGCTGCTCGTAGGAGGCGATCGACGAGCGGCGCAACTCGTCGGCCGCGAGCAGCTCGTCGACGAGTTCGACAGAGTCGCCGCGGAGCGCCTGCGAGCGGCGGACGCGGTCAGGATCTGCACGGAGCACCTTGGGATCAATCATGCGCCCCACTCTAGCGAGACGGCGTGCGCTGAGCCGCGTCGGGCGGTGGCGCGGATCAGGGGCGGCAAGCCCGTCCACGTCGTGCCCAACGCGAAGGCCAACTCCACGGCCGTCTACTTCGACGACGAGGGCACGGCGCACTCGTTGACCAGCGAGGCGCTCCTGGCGAAGGAACTCCACGGTCTGCGCACGGTGAAGTCCAAGGCGCCGCACCACGGCGTCGTCGTGCGACGACGCGCTCCCCGACACCATCGAGGTGACCACCGACGACGGCGAGGTCAGGCCACCGTCGAATGCGGAACTGCACGGCGACCTGTTCGCCGACAGGGTCACTAGCGCCGATGTGAAGGGCGAGCCCGGCTCCATCGCCGTGACCAACGCCACCCCCTGATCAAGGGGCCGGGGATAGTGTTGCCTCACATCAAGCTCGGGACGGAGGATCATTGGCGACACTAGCCAAGCGCAGGCAGCCGGTGCCGGCGGAGATCTGGGTGCTCGTCGCAGCGGCATTCCTGATCGCCCTGGGCTTCGGCATCGTGGCGCCGATCCTGCCCCAGTTCGCCCAGTCCTTCGACGTGGGCGTCATGGCCGCCTCCGCCATCGTGTCGGTGTTCGCCTTCGTCCGCCTGATCTTCGCGCCGGCCGGCGGCGCGCTCATCGGGAAGTTCGGCGAGCGGCGGATCTACCTGTGGGGCCTGGCGATCGTCGGCCTGTCCAGTGCACTGAGCGGCCTCGCCCCCGATTACTGGACGCTCCTGCTGTTCCGCGGCCTGGGCGGCATGGGCTCGGTCATGTTCACAGTCTCCTCCATGGGCCTGCTGGTGCGCCTCTCCCCGCCCGCACAGCGGGGGCGCACCGCGTCGCTGTACGGCTCGGCATTCCTGCTGGGCAACATCTTCGGCCCCATCCTCGGCTCCGCGCTGCAGGGTCTGGGCCTGCGCATCCCGTTCTTCATCTACGCCGCCGCCGTGTTCGCCTCGGTGCTGGTGGTGATGGTCTCCCTGCGCCGCGACACCGGCGCGCCCGCCGCCACCGGCCAGGCCCAGCCCAAGATGACGCTGCAGGAGGCCCTGGCGATGCCCTACTACCGGGCGTTGCTGATCACCGGCTTCGCGCATGGCTGGTCCAACTTCGGCGTCCGCATCGCCCTGCTCCCGCTGATGGCGGCGTCGGTGCCGGCGATCGGTGCGCAGTCCGCGGGCATCGCTCTGACGCTGTTCGCGCTGGGCAACGCCGTCACTCAGCAGGCCACCGGGCGCCTCATCGACAGGCTGGGCCGGCGCCCGTTCCTCGTCGCCGGGCTGGGCCTGTCCGCGATGGTGACGCTGCCGTTCGGGTGGGCGGACAACCCCTGGTGGTTCTTCGCGCTCTCCCTCGCGGCCGGCGCGGGCGCTGCGTTCATCGCGCCCGCGTCGCAGGCGCTGTTGGCCGATCTCATCGGCTCCAACCGCAACGGCGGCCAGGCGCTGTCCACCTATTCCATGGCCACGGACCTGGGCTCCATCGCCGGCACGCTGCTGGCCGGCGCCATCGCCGACGCGCTGGGCTTCGGCTGGGCCTTCGCCGCCACCGCGTTCGTGCTGGCCGCCGCCATGGTGCCGTGGTTCTTCGTCAAGCGACGCCGGCGGGCCTGAGCATGCGCACCGCGGTAGTGGTCAACCCGGCGAGGGTGCACCGCGCAGCACGCTTCCGCGCCCTGGTCGACGGCGCACTCACCGCCCGCGGGTTACCGCCGGCCCGGTACCTGCCCACCACCGTCACCGATCCCGGAGCCGGCCAGGCGGAGGCCGCGCTCGACAGCGGGGCCGAGCGCGTCCTGGTCGCCGGCGGCGACGGCACCGTGCGGATGGTGCTGGGCGCGCTCCGCGACACCGGCGTCCCCGTCGGCCTGATCCCCGCGGGCACCGGCAACCTGTTGGCCCGCAACCTCAGGCTGCCGCTGCGCCTGCGCCCCGCCGTCGAGAACGCGCTCGACGGCGCGCCCCGGCGGCTCGACCTCATCCGCTACACCGATCTGGACGCCGACGCCCAGGGGTACGCGGCGGTCATGGCAGGCGTCGGCGCCGATGCCGCCGTGATCGCGGACGCCTCGCAGCGGCTCAAGTGCTTCGGCCGCCTCGGCTACGTGCTGGCCGGGCTGCGCCACTTCCGGGCGCGCCCCGTACCCACCAGGGTCGCGGTGGACGGCGACGCGCTCGCCCGCGACGCCTCCCTCGTGGCAGTGGGCAACCTGGGCGAACTCACCCGCGGCGTGCCGCTGTTCCCCCACGCCGCGGGCTCCGACGGCCTGCTGGACGTGCTGGTCGCCTCACCGCGCCACGCCGGCGACGTGCTGCGCATGGTGGCCGGCGTGCTGCTGCGCACCCGCAGCGAGCCGCGGGTGGACCGGCGCACGGGTCGCGACATCGTCATCCACAGCGCCCGGCCGGTGCCGTGCCAGGCCGACGGCGACGCGCTGGGCGACGTCAGCGCGCTGCGGCTGGAGGTGGTCTCTGGAGCGGCGCAGGTGGTTCAGCCGGCGTCGGGCACGCCGAGTCCGTCGACCCAGGAGGCCGCGGCCTCGTAGGAGTCGTCGGTGAAACCGTCGCCGATCTTCGGGCGGGCCTGATCCGCGCGGGGATAGGACCCCAGGAAGTGGACCCGCGGGCAGACGCGGTGCAGGCCGGCGAGCGCCTCCGCGACGCGCCGGTCGTGCAGGTGGCCCTCCACGTCGATGGAGAAGCAGTAGGAGCCCAGCGTGGTCTTCGTGGGCCGCGACTCGATGCGCGTGAGGTTCACGCCCCGCACCGCGAACTGTTCGAGGATCTCCAGCAGCGCACCCGAGTGGTCCTCGCGCATGTACGCCACCAGGGTGGTCTTGTCAGCGCCCGTGCGCTCCGGGACGGCGCCGGCCCTGCCCACCTCGACGAAGCGGGTCACCGCACCGGGATTGTCCTCGATGGCGTAGGCGAGTTCCGTCAGGCCGTAGGTCTCCCCCGCCACGCGGGCGCACACGGCCGCGTCGTAGTGCGACTCCGGGCGCGCGACCTCCGCGGCCGCACCCGCCGTCGATCCGGCCTCGGTGACAGTGGCCCGGGGCACCATCTCGGCCAACCAGTAGCGGCACTGCGCGGCGGCGTGCCCGTGGGTGAGCACCTCGCGCACATCCTCCAACCGCGTGCCCTCGCGCACGTAGAGCCCGAACTCGACGGCCACGACGATCTCGCCGCGGATCGCGAGCGGCTCGCCGGCGATGAGCTCGTCGAGCGTGGCCGAGACCCCGCCCTCCACCGAGTTCTCGATGGGGACGACGGCGCCGCTGATCTCGCCGCGGCGCACGGCCTCGAGGGCCTCACGCACGCTGGAGAACGCGACGGCGTCCTCATCGGTGATCGTGCGCAACGCCTGATGGGTGAACGTCCCCGCGGGACCGAAGTATCCGAGCACGGATCCATCATGACACCTGGGGCGGCCTCCGCTCTGCGGGCACTCGGTCGATGGACCCGGACGCGACTAATCTGTGGCCATGAAGCGAAACCTCTGGCGCAGCACCGCGGGCATGCTGGCGGTGGGCCTGCTGCTGAACACCACCGCGGCGGGCGCGTTCGCGGAGGAGGGCCCCGTGGGCATCGGCGAGGCGTTCGCCGCCACCCGCTGCGAGGCACGCCAGGCCACGCAGCAGGCCCAGATGCTCGATGCGTGGCACCTGGACCGCCTCCACATGGAGGACGTGTGGCAGTTGGCCACCGGCGAGGGAGTCACCGTCGCCGTGATCGACACGGGCGTCAGCACGGCGGGGAGCCTCTACTTCGGCAACCGGGTGGAGGCCTACGATTTCGTGGGCATCTCTGAGGATGAGCGCAACAAGCAGGCGAAGGTGGACTGCATGCACGGCACGTTCGTCACGTCCCTGCTGGCCGCCGGCCGGCGCGACGACGGCGGCGCGGTGCATTCGCTGACCAACTTCGCCGGCATCGCCCCAGGCGTCAAGGTGCTGGCCTACCGCGCGTTGGCCAACTCCACCGTCGAGGCGAAGGAGGGCGAGCAGCCTCCGCCGCCGGCATCGCTGATCCCGGTGGTGCACTCCATTGACGCCGCCATCGAGGCGGAGGTCGACATCATCAACCTCTCGCTGGTCGTGCAGAGCGACGCCCCGGATTTCGATGACTTCGAAAACGCCGTCTACCGGGCCCAGGAGCGGGGCATCATCATCGTCGCCGCCGCGGGCAACAACACGGACAATATCGGCGCCCTGTTCCCCGCCTCGTTCCCCGGAGTGATCACCGTGGGGATGAGCACCGACGCGGAGGCGGCCCATCCCATGAGCTACGCCTGGTCGCCGGTCACCGTGGGCGCGCCCGGGGCCCAGGTCGTCGGGTTGGCGCCCTCCATGCCTGACCGCGAGGCGACCACCGCCAACCAGGCCTTCCACCAGGACACCGGGACCTCGTTCGCCGCGCCCATCGTCAGCGGCGTGATCGCCCTGATGCTGGAGTACGACGCGAAGCTGGGCCGCGAGCGCGCCACCCCCGAGCAGATCATCGCCCGGCTGAAGGCGACGGCTGACCCGCCGCCGGCCACCGCTCCTGACCCCCAGCTCGGCTGGGGCATCGTCAACCCTATGCGCGCCCTGATGGACACCCGCCCGGCGCCCATGGCGAGCGAGGCCGCGGAGTTCACGCCGCCGCCCGCACCGCCGCCCGAGCCTGAGCCCGTCGACGCCCGCATGCCGGCGCTGGGGCTCGGCGTCGCCGTCGGTAGCGTGCTGGTGGTGGGCATCGGCCTGGTCGCGGCTATCGCGATCCCCGCGGCCACCCGCCGCCCCGGTCCCTGAGCGTCGCTGGCGTCTGGTCCCTGAGCGTCGCGCCGGGCGACGCTCAGGGACCCGTCACTCCTCCGTCTTCGGCAGGTGGGCGGTCTGGATGAGGCCCTTGAACGTGCGGGTGATCAGCGTGCCGCGGCCGGCAGGCATCGGCGTGCCGGTGACGTCGCCGTAGAGCTTGCCCTCGTCCTTGTTGCCGCTCATGACCAGCGCCGGGTTGACCGAGTCCTTCATCTTGGTGATGAGCGGATCGCCGAACACGGCGCGGCTGACTCCGCCGAAGGCGCGGGTCATGATGATGTGCAGGCCGATGTCGCCGGCCTGGTTGATCAGGTCCGAGAACACGGCCATCGGGTTGCCAGACTGCGTGGCCACCAGCTCGTAGTCGTCGACGATGATGAACACCTCGGAGCCGGTCCACCAGGAGCGGTCGCGCAGCTGCTGCTGCGTCACATCCGGGCCTGGGAGGCGGGCCCGCACGGCCTCCGCCGTCTGCTGCAGCATGGGCGTTGCGGCAGATGCGGACGGGTAGTAGCCGATGAGATGTTCGGTCTCCACCTCGCCCAGCAGGGAACGGCGGTAGTCGACGATCATGATCTTGGCTTCCTTCGGCGTGAACCGCGTGGTGATGCCCTTCAGGATCAGGCGCAGTAGGTTCGACTTGCCGGATTCGGGCGCGCCGAACGCGACGAAGTGCGGCTCGGTCATCGTCTCGAAGAACACCGGCGACAGCTCGAGCTCGTCGATGGCGTACGGGATGCGACGGTCCTGCGTGTCGTGCGTGATCGCCGGCAGCTCGGTGATGTCCAGGCTCTCCGGCAGCATGCGCACCTCGGCGGCGCGCGGCCCCTTCCACGCCCGGTTGACCGCCTCGATGAAGTTCCTCTGACCGGCGGAGACGTCGTCGGCGTTCTCCACACCGTCGACGCGGGGCAGGCCGACGAGGGCGTGCAGCCCGCCTGCGGTGATGGAGCGGCCGGGGCGGCCCGCGGGGATGGCGCCCTGGAGTTTCCGGTCGATCTCCGAGTCGAACGCGTCACCGAGCTTCAGCTCGATGCGGGACTGGAGTGCGTCCTTCGTGGCCGCGCGGATCTCCATCCACTTCGAGGCGCTGACCCACACGTGGATGCCGAAGCCGAGGCCACCGTTGGCGAGGGTCTGGATCTGCGGTTCGAGGTTCTCGAACTCGCTCTTGAGGGTGGCCCAGCCGTCGATGATGAGGAACACGTCGGTGGGAAACCGGTCCGCAGGGATGCTGCCGTCGCGGCGGCCCTGGCGGTACGTGGTCATCGAGTCGATGCCCAACTCGGCGAACTGGACTTCCCGCGCGGAGCGCAGCGACATCACTTCGGCCACCGTGCGCCGCACCCGGTCGACGTCGAGGCGGCCGGTGACCGAGCCGATGTGGGCGAGGTCGCGCATGGAGGTGAGGGCGCCGCCACCGAAGTCGAGGATGTAGAAGCCCACCTCCTGCGGCGTGTGGGTCAGCGCCAGGCCTGCGATGCCGGCGCGCAGCGCCATCGACTTGCCGGACTGCGGACCGCCGGCGACGCCGAGGTTACCGCCGGAGCCGGCGAAGTCGATCCACCACGGGTCGCGGCGCTGCTGCCGCGGCTTGTCGATGAGGCCGACGGGGGCCTTGAGCGTGGAATGCACCTTCGGGTCCGCGGCCTGCAACCCTCGGCCCTCCGTCTCGGCGAGCCCGCCGAGCAGCTGATCCATGGTGGGCGGATCGTCGAGAGGCGGCAGCCACACCTTGTGGGCGGGCCAGCCGTGGCCCTGCAGCCTGCCCACGGAGATCGTCAGCAGGGTCTCGTCCTCGTCCTGATCCTCGTCCTCCACCTCTGGGGCCTCTTCGACGACGGGCTCGTCTCCCGCGGCAGGCTCAGGCTCAGGTTCCGGCTCGGGCGGCAGGACGGGCATGACGTAATCGGCGGTGAACTCCAGCACCGGCGGGGTCCAGGTCTTGGGTTCGATGACCAGGTCGTCGAGCGGGCTGTGCTGCTGCGGCGCCACCGGCTCCGAGGTGCCGTGCCACGGGCCGGAGACGTAGGCCGCCTTGAAGCGGGTCATACCGGTGGTGTCGTACTTGAGGTAGCCGTTGCCGGGCGGCGTCGGCAGTTCGTAGGCGTCCGGCACACCGATCACGGTGCGCGACTCCGCGGGCGAGAAGGTACGCAGCGCGATGCGGTAGCTGAGGAAGGTGTCCAGGCCGCGCAGCTTGTTCTCCTCGAGTCGCTGCGAGGCGAGCAACTGGTGCACGGCGATGGAGCGGCCCACGCGGCCGATCTGCACGAACAGGTCGATGAACTCCGGGCGGGCGGACAGCAGCTCGGAGAACTCGTCGACCACGATGAACAGGCTGGGCATCGGCGGGATGTCGGCGCCGTTCTGGCGGGCGGTCTCGTAGTCCTCCCAGTTCTTGAAGTTGCCCGCGGCGCGCAGCACCTCCATGCGTCGGTCTAGCTCGCCGCCGATGGCGTCCTGCATGCGGTCGACGAGGCCGAGCTCGCCCTCGAGGTTGGTGATGACGGCCGAGACGTGCGGCAGGTGCTCCAGGCCGAGGAACGTGGCGCCGCCCTTGAAGTCGACCAGGATGAAGTTGAGCTGCTCCGTCGAGTGCGTCATCGCCAGGCCCAGCACCAGGGTGCGCAGGAACTCGGACTTACCGGAACCGGTGGCGCCGATGCAGATGCCGTGGGGGCCCATGCCGCCCTGCGCGGACTCCTTGATGTCGAGCTCGACGGGGCTGCCGTCGTCGGCGGTGCCGAAGGGGATGCGCAGATGCTGCCGCAGCGGGCGGGGTCGCCAGGCGACCCTGGGGTCGAGCGTCAAAGGGTCGCCCACGCCGAGCATCGCCGGGTAGTCCTTCGGCGGCTCGAAGACCACCTCGGCCGGCCCGCCGTCCTCCTCCTCCGCCCCGGCGGCCAGTTCGGGCATGCGGTACGGCGACATCGCGCGCGCCAGCATCTCGCAGTAGACCACCGGCACCTCGTCCGGACGGCCGAACGGGGTCTGGGCGTGGGGGGTGCGGGTGGTGCGGCGGTGCAGCACGATGGTCTCATCACGCACCTCGAACACCGCCACGCCCAGTTCGAGCGCGCGCGGCAGTTCCCTGTTGCCGGTGACCTCGATGGTCACGGCCTTGGTGTTGGGCGTGACGAACTGCTGCGGCGAGACGCCCTCGACGCCGTCGGAGACGATCACGGCCAGCGACGGCGGGTTGTCGCTGCCCTGCGCCGAGGTCGCCATCTGGGACAGCTCCCCGGCTGCGGTGGCGAACATGCGCACCGGGCCCACGCCGTCCTCCTCGGTGGGGTGCTGCAGGTGCGGCAGCCACTTGACCCATTCCCACGACGCCTGCTGGGCCTGGGTGGCGGCCACCATCAGCGACACGTCGGTGGGCGCGTGCCAGGCCACGAGCTGCGCCACCATGGAGCGGGCCAGCGCGCGGCAGGCCTCCTCGTCGCCCACCAACTGGATGGCGCGGAAACCCCGCAGGTCCACCGCCAGCGGCACGGACTGGATCACGCGGTGCGTGCGGATGAAGCGACGCAGCGCGCCCGTGGTCAGCGGCTCGAGGTCCTCGATCGGCTGGGACTCCGGCGGCGTGATCCGCTTGGCGGACTGCTGGCGCCCCACGGAGACGCGGACGGAGCCGAAGTCCTCAGCATCGGGGCGGCGCTCCCACATGCGCATGCCGCCCACGACCGTCCACAGCGTGTCGGGGGCGGGGTGGCGGTAGGCGACGGATTCGCGCTGCTCGTCGGCCGTCTTCGCGAAGTTCTTGCGCACCTGGGCCAGGTAGCGGAAGTAGTCGCGACGGTTGGCGTCGAGCTGGGCGGACTGGTCGTCGTTCTGGCGGCCCACCTGGGAGAGCATCATGCCCATCATGGACACGGCGTACAGGCCGCCGATGACGCCGCCCAACGCGCCGCGGCCACCGCCGCCACCGCCCATGTTCATCATCATCAGACCCATGGCCAGGCCGCCGGCCACCATCGGCAGCATGCGCAGCAGGTTGCCGAAGGGTTTGGACGCCGCCGGGGGTGGGATCTCCGGCGGCGATTCGAGCAGCAGGTCCCCGCGTGGCATCGCCGGAGGCGAGACCCGCTTCGGCCTGTGGAACAAGATGTGGCCCATGAGCGCCTAACTTAACCGACAACCGGGGCAGGCGACACAGTTGCGCCCTTCGCCGGTTAAGGTATCGGTCGTGAGTACACAGGCCGAGGAAGATCTCTCGCGCGTCACTGTCATTTCGAGCAGCCGTCGCGTCGATCTCGCGCTGCCCGGATCCGTGTCGCTCAGCGAGCTGCTGCCCAGCATTCTGCGCTTCTCCGGGCTGGAGGCGAACAACCCCACCGACGCGGTCAACGCCTGGGTGCTGCAACGCTTCGGCTCAGACCCGTTCGACCTGTACACCCCCGTCAACAAGCTCGGTATCCGCGACGGCGAGACGCTCCACCTGAGGCAGCGGGAGAACGCCATCCCCGACGCAGCGTTCGATGATGTCGTCGACGCCGTGGCCGGCGCCACCAACTCCCGCCCCAGCTGGCAGGCGAAGCACTCGCAGCGCCTGGGCCTCACCCTGATGCTGCTGGCGCTGATCGGCATGCCGCTGCTGATCATCCTGGGGCAGCCGCCGATCGACATCAACAAGGCCCGCTTCGACCCATCGCTGCGCATCCCGATGGGGCTCGCCGTCGGCGTCACCGGCTTCCTCAGCTTCGCCGCCGCCATCGGCTCCATCGCCCTGGCCCGCGCCGCCCGCGAGAAGCAGACGGCCGCGGCTCTGGCCTGGGGCAGCGTCGCGTTGGCGGGCATCACCGGCTGGTTCCTGCCCGATCCCATCTCAGATCTGGTGCCGCTGCCGGTGCGCATCATCATGGCCGCCAGCTTCGTCCTGATCACGGCGGCAGCCTGCGCGCTCGCTGCCCGCGTCCACCCCATGCACCTGTTCAGCACGGCACTGGCCGCGCTCCTCGTGGTGGCCGGGTCCAGTTTCATGCTGCTGTTCCCCGACAGCGACGTGGAGGTCGCCGCCATCGCGTTGACGATCATCTCGTTCCTGACCACCTACCTGCCGACGCTGTCCTACCGCATCGCGGGCATCGCCCTGCCCAACCTCCCCACCACCTCGGAGGGGATCCTGGCCGACGAGACCCCGGTGCAGTCCGATATCGTCAAGCGCGCGCTCTTCGCCGACCGCCTGCTGGGCGCCATGCTCTCGGCGCTGTCCGCGGTCGCGGTGCTGGGCGCCTTCGTGGTGATCACCCAGAGCACGCTCTGGTCGACGATGCTGGTGCTGTGCATCGGGTTCGCCTTCCTGCTGCGGGCCCGCGCCTTCGTCGGCTTCACCCAGCGCCTGGCGCTGATGCTGGGCGGCGCGATCATCGTCGTGCTCGGCCTCCTGGCCATCGCGTCGAGCCAGGTGGGCTCGCTCGCAGGCATGGTGATCCTCTTCGTGGCCGCGCTGCTGCTGACCTACATCTTCGCCCACTACTCCGCCGCCCTCTACAACCGCATCCTCGCCCCCACCTGGGGTCGCTGGGGTGACGTCCTCGAGTGGCTCGCGATCATCGGCATCATCCCCGCCCTGCTGGGCGTGTTGAACCTGTACTCGTACTTCAGCTCGCTCCTCTGACCCCATGTGGTCCCTGAGCGTGCCCCGCGACGAAGGAGCCGGGCACGACGAAGGGCCCCCGCAGCCTGTCTGCTGGCGCAACCACCGGTCAGCGGCCGTTCTGGAACAGCATGCGGTACTCCGTCGGCGAGGGTGGGACCCGGACCTTGACGACGCGGCGGACACTGGCCAGCACGACCTCAGACTCCTCGAGCTCCGAGACGGCCCTGACCTGGCCGCTCTGCAGCGCGTAGGCGCGGCGGAGGTTCTCGCCGGACTTCGCGTCGAGCGGGGAGAGCATCGATATCTCGCAGGCTCTGAGGTCGCCCACGGACTTCGGCGAGGAGGGGTCGCCGACGATCGCCACGGCCTGCCACGGGCCCAGGCGGGCGTTGGTGCCCACCGCGCCCGCCTCGTCGATGATCAGGCTGGGGCGGAAGGCGCGACCCTGGCCGGGGATGTTCTCCGGCGTCTTCAGGATGTCGATGGTGCCGCCGCAGGCGCGGACCGTGTCGGCCAGCACGAGCCAGCGACGGTGGTCCTCCGCGACGACGGACAGGTGGGCGCCCAGGCACATGGCCCGGAACGCCACGAGCCACTTGAGGTACTCCGGGACCGCCAGGTAGAGGCGGGTGGGCTCCGGGCGGAACAGCCGCATCGTCACCGGGCCGCCGGGGCCGACACCGAGTAGCAGGCCGGAGGGCCCCGTCGACATCGTGGGGATCTGCTGCTCGGTGACCTTCTCCGGGGCGAGGGCCTGGAACGTGATTTCGGTCACTGGTCAATCCGCCTTCCGAGGGGAACAGTGGCGAGCATCCCCGGCACCTGGGTGCCGCCGAGGGGGCCGAGCTTCACCGCGCCGCTCAGCGCGGAGACGACGTACTCGTCGGCCGCGACGGCCTGCTCAACGTTGGGAGTCACCAGCCTCACGGCGCCCTGCGGTGGGCGGCCGGGGCTGACGGTGAACGACGTCACGGCCATCATGGCGGGGGCTTTGGACACGACGTCGAGCAGCCGCTGGTAGGCGGCGCTGGGGCTGGCGCCGAAGCTGTGCACGGCGCGGGTCTCGTGCACGAGCCCGTCGTTGAACCACGCCTTCCATTCCTCCCGGGTGCGGGGCGCCGTCGGGTCCGGGGAGGCGCCGGTGACCAGGGCGATCACGTCGGAGATCTCGAGGGGGTCCAGCGGGGCCGTGACCATCCCGTGGCGCTTCAGCAGCGCCTGCGCGCGGTGCAATCCGAAGCGCAGGGTGGCGAACACGCCGGTCTGGCCGTCGCCGCGTCGGCCCACCGCTTCGAGGCAGAGGCGTGGGTCCAGCCGGAGCGCCACCCAGGTGCGGCGCAGCGCCGGCGGGGGGTTCTCGCCGAGGATCTCGCGGTAGGCGCCCAGGGCGGGCGAGCCTTCCGGCAGCATGCCGCCCGAGGGTGCAGGCACCGTGAGCGTGACCACCTGGACGCCGGCGAACACCACGTCGTCCTGCCGGGTGAGCGCGCCGAGGGCGTTGAGGTCGAGTTCCGCCCCGCGGTCCGTGAAGAGCGTGTGATCCGCGGTGACCTCGAGGATGCCGGACCACGAGGTGCCGTCCGCGGTGACGCCGATGTCGCCGTCGTGGGCGTCCTTGATCTGGGTGAGCGCGAGGTGGGGTAGCCACTGCGCCAGCGGCACCAGATCCGACGCGTGGTCCGGGTGCTCGACGCGCTGCCGGGAGCGCCTGCGGAACGCGGAGCCGAGCTTGAGCGTGGCGGGGATCGTCCGGCCGTTGACCGGGACGCTCAGCAGGATGGCGACCAGCAGCACGACGCCGGCCGCGACGTAGGCCCACACCTCCTGCTGCACCACCAGCAGCGCGATAGCCACCAGCACGATCTGCCAGGCGACCACCATCGGCAGGTATCGCGTCGAACGCGCGCGGCGTTGCAGCGCCAACCCGTCGGTCTTTCGCAGCATCTGTCCACCTCCGGTGGCCCACTCTAGGGCGTGCAGCGGTCCAGTCGCGGCCAGTTGTGGCCCTCTGTGCTCCTTGAGACGGCTACAGTTGCGCTCGACCCACAGCCGGACAGACGCAGGACACCCATGGCGACTCGCAAGGACCTCCTGAAGGCGCACGCCTTCACCTCGCGCCGCATGTTAGCGGCGTTCGTCGATCGTGACCCCGAGGACCCGACGCCGCCACTGCGCCGCGTCGGCACCGCCACCTTCGTCTCCGTCCTGTTGGGAGTGGTCCTGCTGGCCGGCACTGCGCTCATCGGGCTGCTGCGCGGCGGGGTCAGCAACGATTCGTGGACGGACCAGGACAACGTCATCCTCAACGACACCCAGTCCGGGCAACTGTTCGCGCACACGAACAAGCAGGTCATCCCCGTCACCGACGTGGCCACCGCCCGGCTCCTGGCCGCGGGCGACGCGCCGGAGGGCCCGCCGCGGGTGATCGACGTGAAGACGGAGGCGCTCGTGGGCGCCGAGATGCAGCCCCGCCAGGGCATCCCGGGAGCCCCGCCGCAGCTTCCCGCGGCTGGGGACCTGGCGACGTTCCCGCTGCGCCTGTGCTCCACGGAGCCCACCGGCCGGGGTCGCTACCTGACGCTCCAGTTCGGCGCCACCGAGCCGTCGAGCATGGACTACTCCTTCATCGCGCGCGCCAGCGAGGGCACCCAGTACCTGATCTCCGGGGGCCGCAGCCATGAACTGTACGCGCCGCGCGGCAGCACCAGCCCCGTGTCCTTCGAGGTGCCCGTCATCGAACCGGGCAACTCGTGGATCTACGCCATCCCCCTGGGGCAGCCGATCAACCCTCCCGAGATCCCCGGCTACGGAGACACCGCCACGAAGGCCTACCAGGGCAAGACCATCGGCGAGGTGGTGGCGGTCACGGGCAGCGACCCGGTGCGCCACTACGTCCAGCTCAATAACGGCATGGCCACCATCTCCTACCTCGAGGCCAAGCTGCTCTACCACGAGCAGGGACGCGACTTCACCCAGGAGGTGGGCTCCATCTCTGAGCAGGACCTCTCCGGCTACCTCATCGACGGGCTCGAATCCATTACGGCACCGGGCATCCCCATGTACGCCCCGGTTGCCCCGCCCGGTTTCGACACCGGCACCAACGCTTCCGTCTGCGCCACGTACACCGCCGATGATCCTGACCGCGTTTCTGTGTCGATGGGGCAGACAACCCCCACGATCGATCAGCGTCAGATGGGCCCGCCGACGGGTAAGTACATCGACCACATCGACCTGCCAGCCCTCAAGGGCGCCCTGCTGCGCAACGCGGATTCCGCCAAGGAAGAGGCGGTGGCCACGCTGCTGCTCAACGGTCGCAGCTACCCCATCCCCACCATGGCGGCACGCCAGGCGCTGGGATACGGCGACGTCGCCCCCATGCCGGTCACCGGGGGCCTGTTGAACCTGCTGCGCTCCGGCCTGCCCAGCGGAGTGGCGCTCTCCCGCGAGTACGTCACCACCCAGGAGTGAGTTCCTGCTCCCATGACCGCCTAGTCCGCGTAGGTACTCCTACTCGTTTGTGCCGGGAGGGGTGGGAAGTGACCTCCCTTACGCATAGTGTTTCTCATGACACCACAGCAGCCACGAGGAAATCCAAGTGGCTCGAGCAGAGCCACAGTGGCTCAACGTCGAAGGGAATGAATCATGGGCGACAAGTCCGTAGACCGCGCTGCAATGCAGAAGGCAACGCAGCAGATCGAGACCAAGCACCAGCAGATCCACCGCCTGCAGACCCGACTCCAGGGCCAGATGGGCGACCTCGCCAGCCGCTGGCACGGTAACGCATCGAACGCGTTCCAGAACGGCTACCGCGCGTTCGACACCGAGTTCGAGAAGGTCAAGGCCGGCCTCGACACCATCCACGGCCAGCTGGTCGAGACCCTGCGCGAGTACGGCGTGCGTGAGGAAGAGAACCAGTCCACCGCCAACCAGATCGCCGGCCTCATCGGCTGACGCCGCTGAGATCAAAGAAAGACCAGGAGAGATTCCATGAGCGACTCAACCATCTACTCTGTCTCCGGCCTCCAGGAGGGCATTTCCAACCTCTCGGCCGCACACAAGGAACTCACGCAGCTCCTTGAGGACCTGAAGGGCGAGCTCTCGTCCTCCCTCGGCAGCTGGGAAGACAACGCCCGCACCGCCTACGTCGAAGTGCAGCGTCAGTGGGACCAGTCGGCGAAGAAGCAGCAGGAGATCGTGCAGCAGATGCCCGTCCTCCTCGGCAACATCGCCGATGGCTACAACTCCACGGAGAAGCGCAACGCAGGCATCTGGGGTCAGTGATCCAGAAGCATTGAGAAGGGGCCCGGCTTTCGCCGGGCCCCTTCTTCTGTGTCTGTTTGGCTGGGGTGAAGTGCTGATTCCCGCGACTCCTGAGCCAGCGCCGCCCGGCTCAGGAAACGCACGGGCGGTCAGCGGCCGCGCTTGCGTGCCAGCGCGCGGGCGCGGGCGAAGCAGAAGATGCCGTAGGTGATCAGCCCGGCGCCCACGATGATGAGCAGAAAGGTCCCGTAGGGCAGCTCGGTCAGCTTCTTGAGGGCGCCGTCCAGGCCGCCGGCCTCCTCCGGGTCGTTGGTGATGACCGCCACGACGAACAGGATGCCCACGATGCCCACGGCGATGCCCTTGGCGATGTAGCCGGCCATGCCGAAGGCCGTGAATATGCGGCGGGCCTGGCCCGAGACGTCGACGTCTTCGAGGAAGGTCTTGCGGACGCCCTTGGCCACATCGTAGTCAGGGCGCGTTGAGGTGTTCCCCATCTCCGGAGATGTCGACGGCGGGCCGGGCCAGGTTGAGGTTGACGGTCAGCCAGTGGTCACCGTCGTGCACCCGGTAGCGGAGGGCCTCATTGCTCTTGTCGAGCACCTCGACGACGGCGCGGACCAGCCACGGGTGGCGGCGGCGCAGCGCGATGGCCGCCTGATAGTGCCGCAGCACGTCCGCCCCGAGCGACGACAGCTCTGCGGGCGTCTCCGGCAGGGGTGGACGCACCTCGTCGTCGCCGTGCCAGGCCTCGGTCTTGGTGCCGGTGAAGCCCTGCTCGTCGCCGTAGTAGATGCTGGGGGCGCCGGGCAGCGTCATCAGCAGGTACGGGGCCACGGCCACGGCCTGCGGCACCTGCGTGGCGAACCGGGTCACGTCGTGGTTGCCGAGGAAGGTGTTGGGGATGAAGCGCTGCGTGAACTCCGCGTGCCGCTCGATGGCGTGCGCTAGTTCCCAGCCGTTGACGTCCTTGAACGAGCTCCAGATCCCCTTCCACAGCTCGTACTGCGTCACGGTGGTGAGCGTGGACTCCTCGATGAAGCGCGGGTAGTCGCCGTGGATCACCTCGCCGATGAACACCGCATCTGGGAACTCGGCGCGGACCCGCTCCGCCGCGGCGCGCCAGAAGGAGGTGGGTACGGCGTAGGCGACATCGAGCCGCCAGCCGGCGATGCCCCGGCGCAGCCAGTGCAGCATCACATCGACGACGAGGTTGAGCACCTCCGGGTTGTCGTGGTCGAGTTCCACCAGATCCCCGTGGCCCTCCCAGGAGCGTGGCTGGTCCCCGTCGCGGCGCAGCAGTTCCGGCCGCTCGGCGACGAGGGGGTGGTGGCGGGAGACGTGGTTGAAAACGCCGTCGAGGATCACGTGCATCCCCCGGGCGTGCGCCTGCTCGATGAGGTGGCCGACATCCTCGTCCGTGCCCAGGCGCGGGTCGATGCGGTAGTGATCGAGCGTGTCGTACCCGTGGGAGGCGGAGGCGAAAATGGGCCCCAGCAGCAGCCCGTTGCAGCCCAATTCGACGGCGTAATCCAGCCAGTTGGCGAGCCTGCGCAGCCGGGGCTGCGGCTCACCGTGTTCCGTGCGGATGGGAGCGCCGGCGGCGCCGAGGGGGTAGACGTGCCACCAGATGGCGTGTTCGAGCATGGTTCCTCACTTCAGCAGTTTGGACAGCCGCCGGTCTGCCAGCGGTTTGCCTCCAGTCTGGCACCCCGGGCAATACTGCAGCGACGAGTCTGCGAACGACACCTCCGCAATGGTGGCCCCGCACACCTCGCATGCCTCTCCCGTGCGGCCGTGCACCCGCATGCCCGCCCGCTTCGCGTCCTTGAGTTCCCCGATGGGCGTGCCGACGGCGGCGTCCACCGCGCCCTGCAGGACGGCACGCACCTGCTCGAACAGCGCGTCGGCCTCCTCCGGGGTCAGGGAGTTGGCCGCCTTGAAGGGGCTCAGCTTCGCGGCGTGGAGGATCTCGTCGGAGTAGGCGTTGCCGATGCCTGCGAGGATCTTCTGGTCCCGCAGCACCCCCTTCAGCTGCGCCCGCCCCGCCTGCTCCAGCACGCCGCGGAAATCCGCGACGGTGAAGCCCTCCGCGAGCGGATCCGGGCCGAGCGCCTGGATGCCTGGCACCTCCCGAGGATCCTCCACCACGTAGATGGCCAGGCCCTTCTGCGTGCCCGCCTCCGTGAGGCTGAAGCCCGAGCCGTCGTCGAGCACGACGCGCAGCGCGAGCCCGGACCTACCGCGGCGGGCGGGCACCGGCGGCGCCTCGTCGTGCCACGTGACCCACCCGGCGCGGGCGAGGTGGAAGATGAGGTGGACGCCCTGGGCGTCGATGTCGACGAACTTGCCGTGCCGCGACACTGAGCTGACCTCCAGCCCGGCCAGCGCGTCGAGCGGCACCTTGAACGTCTTGAGCGCGGCGAAGCTGACCAGGTGTCCCTCCGCGATGATGCGGCCGCTGAGCTTCGCGTCGAGTGCCGCAGCGACGGCGGCGACTTCAGGCAGTTCAGGCACGGCGTTGTCCTCTCAACCGCAACGGGGCCCTGGCCCCGTCGTTGTAGGCCTTTATCAGTTCCTCCCCCGTGAGGGGGCCCAGATTCGTCCACTCCAGCTCCGGGTACGCCAACGCGACGCTCAGCTTCCGCAGATACTCCTCACGGTCGATCTCGTAGGCGCCCAGCGAGCCGAGGTGCTCGGTGAGCCACTGCACGTCGAGCAGCCCGACGCCCACCTGCCGTAGCTGCACGATGAGCCTGATCAGCGCCACCTTGGAGGCGTCCCGGCCCCGCTCGGAGTCATGGAACATCGACTCGCCAGCGAACAACCCGCCCAGGTGCAGGCCGTAGAGCCCGCCGACGAGGGCTCCGTCGTCGTCCCAGACCTCGACGGTGTGCACCCACCCCGCCTCATGAAGATGGAGGTACGCCTCGAGGACCCGCTCGTCGATCCAGCCGTGCGGGCGGGTGGGATCCGCGCAGCGGGTGAGCACGCCGTCGGGATCCACATCGACGGTGGTGGTGTAGCGCTTGGCGCTCTTGCGGAGGGAGCGGGTGAGGTGCAGGCCCTCCACCGGCAGGACGCCGCGGCGCATGGGGGACCACCACCCCATCTCCGCGGTGCTGCTCTGCTGCAGCGGCATGGGGAACACTCCGCAGCGGTAGGCCTCCAGCGCGAGGGCAGGGCTGAACTCATCGGACCACCCGATGAGATCCTGGCCCGGCCACTCTTCCGGCCGGCCGAACGTGATGCCCAGCATGCCTCCAGTCTTGCAGGTGCCGCCGACGGTTTCGACGACGGTGATCCTCCGGTGGCCCCCCGGTTCATCCCTGGTTGGGGCGGCGAACCCTCGACCTGGCTGGGGTGGCGTGGCAAGCTGAAGGGGTAAGGAGGCGCCATGACGCAACCCACTGACGCCGTCGCAGTCGCCGAAGGGCTGACCGCGGATGTCTTCCACGAGGTGCTGGACCTGGCCATCAAGGGCAAAGGGAAGCTACCGGGCGCCAAACACGCCGCCAAGCAGCTACTGCTGCGGCACAACGACGCCGAGGCCGCGATCCGCAGCATGGTCAACAGCCACATCGCCATGGCGGGCGGGCAGGGTTTCGCCACCAACTGGGGCGGCTTCTTCGTCTCGCTGCTGACCATCCCCGCGAACCTCGCCGCCGCGTCGTTCCTGCAGGCCCGCGTCGTCGCCGGCATCGCGCACCTGCGCGGCTACGAACTCGATGACCCCCGCGTGCGCACCGCGATCCTCATGATCATGCTGGGCCCCGGCGGCAACGCCGAGCTGTTGGAGAAGGGCGCCCTGCCGTCGTCGGCCGCCATGGTGGCCACCGCGCCGGTCTTCGACGCGAAGCTCGACGGCCAGGTGTCGAAGGCGCTGCTCGACCGCGCGATGAACTCCATGACCGGCAAGCGCCTCGGCGTGTGGGTGGGCAAGCGCATCCCGTTCGTCGGCGGAGGCGTGGGCGCCGCCGTGGACGGCTGGGCCACCCGCTCCATCGCGATGCACGCCCTGGAACAGTTACCGAGTCGCCGCCCGAAGCTGGGCCGAGGCGTCGTCGAGACGGCGTAGCCCCTCAGGGGCCGTATACGCGGGGGACGCGGGCGGCGATCAGGCAGGTCACCTCGTAGGTGATGGTGCCCATCAGGTCTGCCAGTTCCTCCACGCCGATGCGTTCCTGCCCGCTGGTGCCCATCAGCACCACCTCGTCGCCCACCTGCACAGACGGCTCGTCCGGGCCCAGGTCCAGCATGGTCTGATCCATGCAGACCCGCCCGGCGATGGGGTACGAGCGGCCGCCGATCAGCATCCGGCCGCGCGACGACAGCAGGCGCGAGTAGCCGTCTCCGTAGCCGACGGCGACCGTGGCGACCCACGTGTCCCGCGGCGCCGTCCAGGTGCGGCCGTAGCCCACCGTCTCCCCCGCGGCGACCCGCTTGACGAAGCTGACCCGCGACGTCCACGTGCCCACGTCGCGCAGCGGGCGTGACGGCGGGGTCTTCGCGTCGGGGTAGGAGCCGTAGATCATGATGCCGGGACGCACCATGGTGCTGCGCCCGAGGCTGTGGCCGAGGACTGCGCCGGAGTTGGCCGCATGCACCCACTCCACCGGGCCGACGGCGTTCTCGATCTCAGCGACCACGCCGTCGAAGCGCTCCAGTTGGGCGCTGGTGAAATCGGCGCCGTCAGCGACATCGCTGACCGGCAGGTGCGTGAAGATGCCGCCCAGCCGCAGGCTGCCCGCCTCTTGCCTCTTATACACACCTTCCGAGCCCCCGAGACCGTACTAGGCGTCACGCCGCCGGCCCGCAATTGCTCGGCCTCGGAGGTGAGCGCGATCCCCAGCCACTCTGCCGAGCCGCGCTCCTGGATGCTCTTCGCGACGGTGACCAGCCCGTGCCCGTAGGCGTTCGCCTTGACGGCGGCGAGCACTGCCCGGCCACCCGCGAGGTCGCGTGCGGTGCCCAGGTTTGCGTGGATCGCGTCGAGGTCGACGCGGAACGTGGTGGGAGAGGCCATGGCCCAACTATTGCGCACGTAGCTGACACGTCGCGCTCGGCCCGTGGTGATGTCCACGCGTCTGAGCCGCGGGCGTGGCAGACTTCACTACATGTCTAACAACCAGTGGAACACCGGCCAGAACCCCGAGTGGGCTCCCCAGCAGCCGGAAGGCGCAGCCCCGGAGCAGCAGGGCCAGCAGCAGCAGGAATGGGGCCAGCAGACGGACTGGACCCAGCAGGGTCAGACCTCCGCCACCGAGTGGGGCCAGCCCCAGCCGCAGACCAGCGCACAGGACTGGCAGGGCGCACAGGCTCAGCCCCAGCCGAGCGCTGGCGACTGGCAGCAGGCCCAGCCCCAGCAGAGTGCGCAGGACTGGCAGGCCGCCCAGTCCCAGGGTTCCGCAGACTGGAACCAGGCGCAGCCGCAGCCCAGCGCGCAGGATTGGGGCCAGGCGCAGCAGGCCCAGTCGTGGGACCAGGGTCAGCAGGGCCAGCAGCAGTGGGGCCAGCAGGGCCAGCAGGGCCAGTCCTGGGATCAGAACCAGCAGTGGAACCAGCAGCAGGGCGGTTACGCGAACACCACCGGCGGCTACTCCGGCGCCCCGCAGCAGTGGAACCAGCAGGCTGAGAAGAAGCCCAGCCCGTTCGACTTCTCCTTCAAGCGTCAGGCGCTCCCCGGCGCGGCGGGCACGATCTTCCTGATCGGCACCATCGGCTTGGCCGTGTGGTGGCTGTTCCACTTCATCGGTGTCTTCTCGTTCACCGCGGGCCTCAGCGGCGGCGTGCCCATCCCGATGCTGCTCGAGCGCCTCCTCGGCGGCGCCGCACTCGCCGTGTTCGGCATCATGCTGCTGCGCGCCATCCTCGAGGTTGGCGTCGCCGTGACCGGCCTGCTGAACAAGCCGGACCCGGCCTCCGCCAAGGACGACGACAAGCCGGCGGAGGACACCGCCGTCTGATCCGGCGCCCGGTCCAGGAGCGTCGCCCTGCGAGCTCGTGTCCTGAGCCAGGCGCCTGCGAGGAACGAGCAGCGCGTCTGGTCGAAGGATGCGAGCCAGGCGACGACGAAGGGCGCCCGCAGCGTGTCTGTAGTCAGCCTCAGCGTCAAGGAGTGGCCGGGGGCGGGGGATGCAAGTACGCGCGCCGAGCCCGGACCCCACCCAGGTAGTTGTTGCCCGGCAACGCCGGCCATCTTCGGAGTACCCCGCCCCCGGACACGACGGCACCAACCGTGCCAACGGTTTCGGCAACAACCCCCCACACCACCTCAGTGTTTGAAGCAGTGTCTGATGGGGGCCTGAGAGGGTGGGTCGGGCGTTGCCGAAGACGGTCACCCCGACCCTGGCTCAGATCGAGCACAGCGTGACCGCCTTCGGCATGGGCGGCGAAGGCCCCAGCAGACACTGCGGCACCAACCTGTGGCCCAGGTGTCAGACACGCTGCAGCGGTTTCGACACTGCTCGCTGCGCTCGCAGGCTCAACCAGCGCTGCGGGGCCAGGTCAGTAGAGGAGAGCCAGGGCGGGTTCGGCCAGGATCGAGGCGACGTCGTGCAGGAAGCGCGAGCCCTGCTCGCCGTCGATGATCCGGTGGTCGAAGGCGATCGCGAGGGTGGTCACCCAGCGCGGCTCGACCCGCTCGTCGGGGCCCTCCCCCACCACCCAGGGGCGGCGGTCGATCGACCCCATGCAGAAGATCGCCGACTCGTCACCGTTGATGATGGGCGTGCCCGCGTCGATGCCGAAGACGCCGACGTTGGTGATGGTGAACGTGCCGTGTGCGTAGTCGCCGGGCTGGAGCTTGCCCTCGCGGGAGACCTGGACCAACTGGTTGACCGCCTGGCACAGCTGCAGCAGGCTCAGCCGCTGCGCGCCCTTGATGTTGGGCACCATCAGCCCTCGCGGGGTGGCCGCGGCGATGCCGAGATTCACGTCGGCGTGGTAGACGATCTCCTGGGTGTCCTCATCCCAACTGGTGTTGAGATCCGGGTTGCGCATCAGCGCCAGGCAGATGGCCTTGGCGTAGACCAGCAGCGGCGAGACGCGCAGGCCGGTGAACTCGCGCCGGCCCTTCAACGTCTCGACGAACTCCATGGTGCCGGTCACATCGATGGTGATCCACTCGGTGACGTGCACCTTGGTGCTGACGGAACGCACCATGTTCTCAGCAGTGACTTTGCGCACGCCCTTGATGGGGACGCGGCGTTCCGAGCGGCCCTCGAACGGGTCGAACCCGCCCAGGCCCTCCGTCGGGCCGAAACCGCCACCGAAGGAGGAGCCGGTGAACGACGTACCGGCGTGGCTCTGCGTGTCGCGCGGGGCGCCCTGGAAGGAGGCCTGGTCGTTGAGGATGCGGCACTGCCTGGGCTGCTCGTCGAGGTACTGGAACGCGGCGGCGGCCTCGACGTCGCGGCGGGTGACCGTGCCGTCCGGCCCGGTGCCGACGACGGTGCTCAGGTCGACTCCGAGATCCTTCGCGTACTTGCGCACGGGCGGCTTCGCCTTGGTGTCGCCGGGGTCAGAGGCCAGCACGAGGGTGGATTCCGACGGCGCGGTGCCGGGCGACGGCAACGGGTCCCCCGTCGCCTGGGCGTGCACCGGTTCGGCGGGGTGCACCTCGTCGGCGCGGCGGCCGGGCTCGTGCTGGTCGTAGGCGGCCGACAACGCCTCGGAGGCCTCGTGGGGCTCTCGACGGGGGGCCTGGTGCCGGCGGCGGCGTCGCGTCGAGGGGGCGTCCGAGGCGCCGTAACCGACGAGGTTGGGGGTGGTGGTTTCAGCTGGTGCGTCGGCTGCGAGGGTTTCGACACGGGCTGGCTCCTTCGTCGCAGAGCGCGTCTCAACCAGCGTGGGGTCGTCGATCTCGACGATGGGGGTGCCCACCTCCACCGTCGACCCCTCGGCCACCAGCAGACCTGTGACGGTTCCCCCGTAGGGCGACGGCAACTCGACGATGGACTTGGCGGTCTCGATCTCGACGAGGATGTCGTTGACCTCGATCTCGTCGCCCTCGGCCACCCGCCAGGCGACGATCTCGGCCTCGAGGAGGCCCTCACCCGGATCCGGGAGCAGGAACTGGCGCTTCATCATGGGCTCCTAGTAGTTCAGCGACTGGTCGACGGCGTCGAGCACCCGGTCCACGGACGGGAGGTACTCCTCCTCCACGCGCGACGGCGGGTAGGGCATGTCGTAGCCCGCAACCCGCAGCACGGGCGATTCCATCACGTAGAACAGGTCCTGGTGCAGCCTGGCGGCGATCTCGGCGCCCAGGCCGAACGACAGCGGCGCCTCGTGCACCACGACGGCGCGCTTCGTGCGGCGCACTGAGCTCATGACGGTCACCCAGTCCACCGGGCTGAGTGTGCGCAGGTCCACCACCTCGAGCGACATGCCCTCCTCGGCGGCGACGGCGGCCGCGTCGAGGCAGGTCTTGACCATGGGCCCGTAGCAGAGCAGGGTCGCGTCGGTTCCGTAGCGGGTGATCGACGCCTGGTGCATGGGCTCGGGCCGCGCGGAGAAGTTCACCGTCGACTTGGTGTGGTAGCGGCGCTTGGGCTCCAGGAAGACCACCGGGTCGTCGGACTGGATGGCCTGCTGGATCATCCAGTAGGCGTCGTTGGAGTTGGCGCAGGTGACCACCTTGAGGCCGGGGGTGTGCGCGAAGTACGCCTCGGGCGATTCGGAGTGGTGCTCGATGGCGCCGATCCCGCCGCCGTAAGGGATACGGATGACCATGGGCATGGGCGTCTGGCCGCCGGTGCGCATGTGCAGTTTGGCCACCTGCGTGACGATCTGCGAGAACGCGGGGAACACGAACCCGTCGAACTGCATCTCGACGACGGGGCGGTAGCCGCGCATGCACAGGCCGACGGCGGTGCCGACGATGCCGGATTCGGCCAGCGGGGAGTCGATGACGCGGTTCTCGCCGAACTCCGCCTGCAGGTTCTCGGTGATGCGGAACACGCCGCCGAGCTTGCCAATGTCCTCGCCCGCGAGGAGCACCTTCGGGTCGGCCTGCAGCGCGCGACGCAGGCCCCGGTTGAGGGCCTTGGCCATCGTGAGGGTTTCGGTCATGCGTCCTCCCCTGCCGCGGCGTACTCGTTGTATTCGCGGCGCTGCGATTCGAGCGCGACGGAGGGCTCCGCGTAGACGGTCTCGAACAGGCGGTCCATCGTCACCGATTCCAGGGTGGAGATGGAGGCGCGCAAGTCGACGCCGAGTTGCTTGGCGTCGGCGTCAACCTGGGCGAGCCAGTCGTCGTCGATGGCGCCCTCGTTGATCAGGTAGGTGGTCAGGCGCGAGATGGGATCCCGCCCGCGCCACTCCTCCTCATCGGCTGAGGCGCGGTACTTGCTGGGGTCGTCGGAGGTGGTGTGGGCGCCCATCCGATACGTGAAGGCCTCGATGAACGTGGGCCCCTCGCCGTTCCGGGCGCGGTCCATCGCCCAGTCGGTGACCGTCTTGACGGCAAGCACGTCGTTGCCGTCGACCTGCACGCCGGGGAAGCCGAAGCCCCTCGCCCGCTCGAACAGCGGGATCCGGCTCTGCAGCGCGATGGGCTCCGAGATGGCCCACTGGTTGTTCTGGCAGAAGAACACCACGGGGGCGTTGTAGGAGGCGGCGAAGACGTAGGCCTCGTTGACGTCGCCCTGGCTGGCGGCGCCGTCGCCGTGGTAGACGATCACCGCGGCCGGATCCTCCGCGTCGGGGCCCACCACGCCGTCGAACTGCAGGCCCATGGCATAGCCGGTGGCGTGCAGGGCCTGGCAGCCGATGACGATCTGGTAGTTCTTGAACTTCTCCAGGTTGTCCCAGTTGCCGCCGTCCGTGCCGCGGAAGAGGCCCAGGAAGTTCGTGAGGGGCACGCCCATCACCAGGGCGACGGCGTGCTCGCGGTAGCTGGGGAAGACGACGTCCACGTCGCGCACCGCGTGGGCCGAGCCCACCTGGGCGGCCTCCTGGCCGAGCGACGGCGGCCAGAGGCCGAGCTCGCCGTGGCGTTGCAGGGCGGTGGCCTCTGCGTCGAAGCGGCGGGCGAGGATCATGTCGCGGAGGTACCCCTTGAGGTCCTCGTCGGTGCCGCTGAACTCGAAATCAGGGTTCTCGACGCGCTGCCCATCCGGTGTGAGCAGCTGCACCATGTCGTGGCTCTGCCCTCGCAACGCAGCCTCCTTCCGCCGACCTACGTAACCGTAACTTACGCAAGCGTAGCCAGGAATGCGTGTGACTCGGCCGAAGGGCATCTCCACAGCTGACCCGAAACTCTTGTGGGAACCTCACAATCGGGCCGATCTGGTGACTTTCCGGTAACTCTGTCATGACGTGAACGTTAACAACTGGTTATCGGCTTGACCCGCGGCCAGTTTGGCCCAAGAGTGGGCAACAACTACCACGACGGTGGTTCGTTCTAATGCCCAGCTGCATCGGAGAGACATGACGAAGAACTTCAAGCGCGCGACCGCGTCGCTCGCCGCAACCGCCCTGGTTGCGAGCGGCCTCGCGTTCGCCACCACCAACCAGGCTTCCGCCGCCGTCGGCACGTGTGAAGCCCCCACCGGCACCGTCAAGGTGTTCGGGTTCAACGACTTCCACGGCCGCATCGCCGCCGCCACCAAGCTGTTCACGCCCGTCGAGGAGGCCCGCGCGGCCGACGACGAGGTCCTGCTGATCAGCAGCGGCGACAACATCGGCGCCTCGCTGTTCGAGTCGATGGTGGCCGACGACAAGCCCACCCTCGACATCCTCAACGCCATCGGCCTCGACGTCAGCACCGTGGGCAACCACGAGTTCGACAAGGGCTGGGCGGATCTCGCCGGCCGCGTCGACGCCGGCTCCGAGTTCTCCTACCTCGGTGCCAATGTCTACGAGGCGGGCACCACCACCGTCGCCGCCCCGCTGAAGTCCTACGAGACCTTCGACAAGGGCGGCGTGACCATCGCCGTCGTGGGCGCCGTCACCGCAGACACCCCGTCGCTGGTCGACCCGTCGCAGATCACCGACATCGAGTTCGGCGACCCCGTCGAGGCCGTCAACCGCGTCACCGGCGAACTGCTGGACGGCGACCCCGCCAACGGTGAGGCCGACGTCGTCCTGGTCTCCTTCCACGAGGGTGCCGCCAGCGGATCCGCGACCGCAGCCGAGAACGCCGCGGATTCCGAGGCCTTCGCCGCCATCTACAACGATGTCGACGACCGCGTCTCGGCCATCTTCAACGGCCACACCCATCAGGTCTACAACTGGACCACCGCCGGTGGCGTGCCCGTCATCCAGGCCGGCCAGTACTCCGAGCGTCTCGCCGAGCTCGAGCTCTCCGTCGACTCCGCCAACGGCGGCGTGTGTGACACCACCGTCACCATCCACGACCAGCGCAAAGCCACCCCCGGCACCAGCGCTGCGCTGACCGAAGTGGCTGACATCGTGACCGCGGCCAACGCCTACGCCGATGAAGAGGGCACACGGGTCATCGGCCAGGCCGAGTCCGCCATCTCCACCCCCGGTAACGGCGGCTCCGGCACCCGCGACCACGAGTCGCCCATGAGCAACCTCGTGGCCCAGATGTTCTTCGAGGTGCTCGGCAACGCCGACGCGGACAACTTCATCGGCATCCAGAACCCCGGCGGCACCCGCGACTCGTTCGACGCCGGCGACATCACCTACCGCGAGGCCGCCCTCACGCTGCCCTTCGCCAACTCGCTGTTCACCACGCAGATCACCGGTGACCAGTTCAAGACCGTGCTCGAGCAGCAGTGGCAGCGCAACGCCGCCGGCGAGGTGCCCTCGCGTGCGTTCCTGGCGCTCGGCCTGTCCGACAACGTGAGCTACACCTACGACGAGTCGCTGCCCGAGGGCGAGCGCATCACGTCGATCTCCATCAACGGCGAGCCGATCGAGGGCGACAAGCTCTACACCCTGGGCTCCGGTTCCTTCCTGATCGGTGGCGGCGACAACTTCTGGGAGCTGGCCAACGGCGTCAACACCGCCGACACCGGCCGCGCCGATCTTGAGGCCTGGGTCACCTGGGTCGAGGCGCAGGACGGCCCCCTGGCCCCTGACTACTCGAAGCGCGGCGTCTCCGCCAAGCTGCCCGCCGCCAACGTCCTGGCCGAGGGTGGCGAGTCGCTGACCTTCACCTTCGGGCAGCCGCTCGAGGGTGGCGTCGCACCGCAGACGCTGGACATGTTCCTCGACGCCGAAGGCGCCAAGGTCTCCCCGCAGCTGTTCAACTCCGAGATCGTCGCCTACCTGGGCGACCTCGAGGTTGGCCGCGGCACCGTCACCGACGGCGCGGGCAGCATCGAGGTGTCCCTCGCCGACGGCACCACCGCCGCCGCTGGCGCACAGACGCTGAAGTTCGTCGTCCTCGAGTCGGGCACCGAGATCACCGTCCCGGTGACCGTCGAGCTCAAGGAAGACCCCGCGCCGGAGCCCGAGCCGAAGAAGTTCGAGCGCACCGCTCCCTACGCCCTGGCCGGGGAGCACACCCTCAACGGTCGCCAGTGGAAGACCGCCTGCGAGGCCTACTCGCAGACCGAGCGCTGCCGCACCGACATCTGGGCCACCGTGGTCAAGATCGAGAACGGCCAGTTCGTCCGTGAGACCGGTTGGGCCTTCAACAACCTGACCTACCTGCCGTTCATGACCCGCGCCGAGTGGGGCAACAACCCGCTGGCCAACAACGGCGAGTGGACTGCAGAGACGGACAAGCGTCAGTGGATGACCGAGTGCGACACCGCTCGCACCGGTGGCGACGGCTGCCGCACCTACGCGATGGTGACGGTCTACAAGGCCACCGCCAAGCCCGAGGGCGGCTACACCTTCTCGCAGAACAACGAGTGGGTGTTCAACAACATCGTGATGTTCGGCGACTACACCAAGTGATCATCACCTGAAACAGGCGGGGCCCCGGAGCAATCGCTCCGGGGCCCCTTCGTTGGTTGAGCCTGGCGCGCTCTGCGCGACAGTGTCGAAACCGCCAAGCCTGGCAGCGGCCTGTGCCCAATCTCACGGGGTTTCGACACCGCTCGCTGCGCTCGCGGGCTCAACCAGCGGCCAGGGTGGCGACGAGGACGGCCTTGATGGTGTGCATCCGGTTCTCAGCCTGGTCGAAGACGATGCTGGCGCTCGACTCGAAGACCTCGTCGGTCACCTCAACGCCCTCGAGGCCGAACTGGTCGAACAGGCTCTGCCCCACCGTCGTGTTGAGGTCGTGGAAGGCGGGCAGGCAGTGCATGAACTTCGCCTGGGGGCCCGCCTGTGCCATGAGCTCGGCGTTGACCTGGTAGCCACGCAGGAGTTCGATGCGTTCGGCCCACACCTCCTTGGGCTCGCCGAGGGAGACCCACACGTCGGTGTAGAGGAAGTCGCAGCCCTCGACGGCGGAGGTGTCGTCGGTGACCGTGACGCGGGCACCCGTGGTCTCGGCCAGGCGCCGGGCCTGGGTCACCACGTCGTCGGCGTTCTGCTGCTGCGCGGGTGCGATCATGCGCACGTCCATGCCCATCATCGCGCCGCTGATCAGCAGGGAGTTGCCCACGTTGTTGCGGGCGTCGCCGAGGAACGCGAACGTGATCTCGTGGAGCGGTTTGCGGGAGTGTTCGAGCATGGTGAGCTGATCGGCGAGCATCTGGGTGGGGTGCCAGTCGTCGGTGAGGCCGTTGTAGACCGGGACGCCGGCGTGCTCCGCGAGGGTTTCGACGGCGGCCTGGGCGGAGCCGCGGTACTCGATACCGTCGTACCAGCGGCCCAGCACGCGGGCGGTGTCGGCGGCGGATTCCTTGTGCCCGATCTGCGACCCGGCGGGATCCAGGTAGGTGGTGGTACCACCCTGGTCCGCCATCGCCACCTCGAACGCGCAGCGGGTGCGGGTGGAGGTCTTCTCGAAGAGGAGGGCCACCTGCTTGCCTCGGAGCAGCTGCTCCTCCCGGCCTTCGCGTCGGGCCGCCTTCAGGTCCGCGGAGAGCTGCAGCAGGTGCTGCCATTCGTCGGGCGTGAAGTCGAGTTCCTTGAGGAAGGAGCGGCCGAGCAGGCTCATGGGGGTCGCCTTTCGCGAAGGGGAAGCCCTCAGAATACGCGCAGCAACGGCCCCTGAGCATGGCGCGTCCAGCCGTACCGGCCCCTGAGCGTGGCGCGTCCGAGCTTGCGAGGACCGCGTCACGACGAAGGGCCCCCGCAATCATCTCTACGAATCGGGGGGTCGATGTGGATTATCCACATCGCCCCCCCGATTCGGTAGAGATAAACGAGCGGCGGGTGCTCAACCAGGGGAGACGGCGGCGTCGAGGATGGCCGGCATCGCGGCCTCGACGTCGGCGAGCGTGTCGTAGAAGCCGTCCTGGTCCCCGTACCAGGGGTCGATGAGGCTCTCACCCTTGGGCTTGTCGGGGTTGAAGTCGTTGAGCAGGTGCACGTTCGCCGTCGGGAGCAGCTTCTCGAGGCGTTCGACATGGAAGGGTTCGACGGCGACGACGAGGGCGTCGTCGAGGTCCTCGGCGGTGATCCGGCGCGCCCGGTGGTTGGCGGCGTCGTAGCCGGCCTCGGTCAGGACGCGGACGGCGCGACGGTCGATGCCGTTGCCCGCCTCCTCGCTGGAGATGCCGAAGCTCTCGATCTCGAGATCCAGTCCCCGCTCGTCGGCCATGCGGCGGGCGACGCGTTCGGCGATCGGTGAGCGGCAGATGTTGCCCCAGCAGACGAAGATCAACCTGGTCATGCGGCTCAGCCTAGGTCACCGGGCAGGCGGCGTGGCGGAACGCAGACCCAGGTAGGATGTCGAGTTGTCGGAGAGAGGTGGCAGGGTAGGGCTATGCAGATCTTGGTGGTGGACGACGATCAGGCCGTTCGTGATTCTCTGGCCCGTTCGCTGACGTACTCGGGCGACGAGGTGCAGACCGCCGCAGACGGCGTGGAGGCGCTCGCCAAGCTGGTCAGCTGGCAGCCGGACGCGATCATCATGGACGTGATGATGCCTCGGCTCGACGGGCTGGAGACCACCCGCATGCTGCGCCAGGGCGGCAACGACATCCCCATCCTCATCCTCACGGCGCGCGACGCCGTCGGAGACCGCGTGGACGGGCTCGACGCAGGCGCTGACGATTACATGGTCAAGCCGTTCGCGCTCGACGAGCTGCTTGCCCGGTTGCGCGCGTTGACGCGTCGCTCCAAGCCGGCAGCGGAATCCGAATCGAAGGTGTTGACGTTCCAGGACGTGACGCTCGACACCCAGCACCGCGAGGTCACCCGCGACGGTCAGCACATCTCGTTGACGCGCACCGAGTTCGCGCTGCTGCAGGTGTTCATGGAGAACCCGCGCCGCGTGATGGAGCGCAACACGCTGCTCAACGAGGTGTGGGGCTTCGAGTTCCCCACGACGGCGAACTCGCTCGAGGTCTACATCGGTTACCTCCGCCGCAAGACGGAGACGGGCGGGAGGTCCCGCCTCATCCACACTGTGCGCGGCATCGGCTACGTCCTGCGTGAAACTCCCCCGTGATCGGAAGCTGGTGGATCCGGCTCCGACGCGGTATCGGGCGTCTCGTCAGCGGTCAGTCGCTCCAGTGGCGGCTGGCGCTGCTGACCGGCATCTCCGTTGCGGCGTCGGTTCTCGTCGTGGGCGCCGCCTCGTACGTCACCACCCGTTGGTCGCTGCTGGATCAGATGGACCGCGAGTTGGTGCAGGTGGCGCAGAATGCTTCGAGCACGGTGTCGTTGAACGTCGCCAACCTGGGCGGCCTCTCCCCTGACGCGTTGGGTTCCTCCGGCGGGCTGCTGGGCGTGGTCTCGGCCAGGGGCACCATCAATCAGGTCTCCGGGCAGAGCGAGACCCTGACGGCCGGTCCCGAGGAGATCGCGGTGGCACGGCTGAGCGTCGGTTCGTCTGCGCGCAGCGTGGAGTTCGACGGGATGACCTACCGCCTGGTCTCTGTGCCGCTGCGGGTCGACGACGAGCACTACGCCGTGATGTACGCCCGGCCCCTCGATCCCTTGGCTGCCACCCTGGGGTCGCTGTGGATCGTGCTGCTGGTGGCGGGCATGCTCGGCATCGTGACGACGATGGCCGCGGCCCTGTGGGCGGCGCAGACTGTACTCGCGCCGGTGCGCCGTCTCTCGCGCGCGGTGAAGTCCGTCACGCAGACGGACCAGCTCAACCCCATCCGCATCTACGGCCGCGATGATCTGGGCGAGCTCACCAAGTCGTTCAACACGATGCTGCGCTCCCTGCAGCAGTCGCGGGAGCAGCAGCGCCAGCTCATCGCCGACGCAGGCCACGAGCTACGCACGCCGCTCACCTCGATGCGCACCAACGTCGAGTTGCTGTTGGCGGATGACAAGTCCGGCATGCTGCCCGAGGGTGCGCGCTCCGAGGTGCTGGGCGATGTCGCAGCCCAACTGGGAGAGTTCTCGGCGCTGGTGGGCGACCTCGTCGCTCTCACCCGAGACGACCACCTGCAGCGCCCGCACGAACTGCTCGACATGGCGGAGGTCACCGAATCGGCGCTGGCACGCGCGACCCGTCGCGGCCCCGGCATCCACTTCGACGTCGCCCTGGAGTCCACCCCGGTGATGGGGGACGCCTCCACGCTCGAGCGCGCCATCACCAACCTGCTGGACAACGCGGTGAAGTTCTCCCCGTCCAACGGCACCATCCGGGTGTTCCTGATGGACGGCACGCTCACCATCATCGACCAAGGCCCCGGCATCGAAGAGGACGACCTGCCCAACATCTTCGACCGCTTCTACCGCTCTGACAAGGCACGCAACACCCCCGGCACGGGTCTGGGCCTGTCGATCGTGGCCCACACGGTCGACGCGCACGGCGGTAGCGTGAAGGCCAGCAACGACCCCGACGGCGGCGCCCGCTTCACGATGCGCCTCCCCGTCGTCGAACTCGCCGAGCAGTACGAGTGAAGCGCCCCGTGCACGTGCGGCCCAACGAACGCCGAGGGTCCGCCGGACGTTCCCGTGTGCTGACCCCCGCGCAGAAGCGCGGGCTGTCCGTTGGCCTGGCCACCGGGCTGTACGGGATCTCGTTCGGGGCCTCGCCGTCGTTGCGGGTCTCAACGTCTGGCAGGCGTGGGCACTCAGCCTGTTGATGTTCACCGGCGGCTCGCAGTTCGCGTTCATCGGCGTGGTGGGCGGCGGTGGAGCATTGGGCGCAGCGGCGGCCGCGGCCTCATTGGTGGGCGTGCGCAACGCCATCTACGGCGTCACGGCCAACGCCCTGCTCCGGCCCCACGGCTGGCGCAAGGTCCTGGCCGCGCATGTCACGATCGACGAGTCCATCGCCGTCGCCTCCGCCTCGGAGGATCCGGCCGAGGAGAAGCGCGGCTTCTGGACCGCAGGCCTGGCGGTCTTCGTGCTCTGGAACCTGTTCACCGTGGTGGGCGCGCTGGCCGGCAACGCACTCGGCGACCCCAAGGCCTGGGGCCTCGACGGCGCCGCAGTCGCCGCGTTCCTCGGCCTGCTTTGGACGCGGTTGAAGGCGAAGGACCCCATCGTGATCGCCGTGGTCGCAGCCTTGGTGACCGTCCTCGTCGTCCCCTTCGTACCGCCCGGCATCCCGATCATCCTCGCCGCCGTCGTCTCCGTCCTCATCACCTTCGCCCAGCGCCGCAAGGAGGCCCGATGACCCTCTGGATCTGGATCCTGATCTCCTGCGCCATCGCGTTCGGCACGAAGTTCGTGGGTTACCTCCTGCCGGAGAAGTGGCTGGAGAACGAGTGGGTGCTCCCGCTCAGCCAGGGCGTCACGGTCGGCCTCCTGGCCAGCCTCGTGGCGGTGACCACGTTCGTCGACGGCCAGGAGCTTCGCCTCGACGCCCGCGTGGTCGCGCTGCTGGCGGCCGCCATCGCACTTCGGCTGAAGGCCCCGTACCTCGCGGTGGTCGTGATCGGCGCCGTCGCAGCCGCGCTGGCCCGCCTCGTCGGCCTCTGACCGGCGAGGCAATCCACGTCAGCCGCCCAGTAACTCCGCCACGACAGCGTCGCGCACGCGGGCAGACAACCGCGGGTCGCGCTGCCCCAGCACGCCGACGGTGAGGCCAGCCAGCCGTTCGGTCGCGGGCGTCCAGGACGTGCCGCCGCGGGCATCATCCGCTCGAACGCAGAAGATCCTCCGCCGCTCGCATTCGGCCGCGACCTCCGCGTTGACCTGCGGATCGTTCGTCGCGGCCAACACGTACCAGGCGTCGTCCAGCACCTCTGGCGTGAACGGAGCCTCGCTCCACGTCACCTCTCCAGCGCCCACACGACGGCGCAACTGCACGCTGAGCGTCGGGGAGACGAGGTGCACGCGAGCCCCGGCCTCGAGCAGCTTCGGCACGCGGCGATCCGCGACCCGCCCCGCTCCCACGACCACCACGTCCCGGTTCCGCAGCATCAAGCCAGCCAGGTAGGCAGGCGACCCCTCAGCCGCAGGCGACTCCCCCAGCGCCTCTCGATACCTGTCGATCACCACATCCGCCAACCTCTCGACGGGCCCGATCACGTCCGCGACCCGCACCTCGACCTCAGGGTGCCGCTCCTGCCACGCGGCCACCTGTTGGCGCATCCACGTCGAGAGCCTCCCCTCGAAGAGCAGGTTGCCCGCCACCACGATCTTCGGGTTCTCGCCGCCCACGGCCGCTAGGTCGTTCAGCACCTCCGGCAAGCCCGGGCGCGCGACCTGAGCCCATGCCGGCCAGACGCGGGCCACGTCGCCGCGCTCGTAGATCAAGCGGGCAAGCCGGGCATGATCGGCGTTCGCCTCCGCGACGGCGGCGCCTCGGCCGAGCAAGGCCACCGACACGTCCCGCGGATCCCATCCCGCGGCCGCCTGCGCAATGCGCTCACTCAAGAGGCCGAGCATGCGCGGATCGGCGCCGAGGTAGCGGGCGTAGCTGAGCTCCGCGTCGGGAAACTCCGCCGCGGCCTCGGCGATGGCCTCGGGGATGTCGACGCGCACGTGCGCGCCCGTGCCCATCATGAGCGGCACGACGATGGCCCGGTCAGCCCCGCCTCCGAGCGCCTGCCGGATCGCATCAGGGATGCTCGGCTCGTCGATCTCGACGAAGCCCAGATGCACGTCCACTACGCCGATGCGCTGGCGCACCACCTCGACGAGTTCGCGCGTCTGCCGCTGCCCGGCCGCGTCGCGGGTTCCGTGGGCGCTGATGATCAATGGGGCGTTCATAGGGTCTCCTCCGTGATGGTTCCTTCGGGGCCACGTCCATCGCCGCCCGTGCCGTCACCCAGCCACGCATAGTCGCGGGGTGTGATGAAGCGCAGCTCCCCGCCGCCCGAGGCGACGTACCTGCTGCGGCTGGAGCCGACGATGACGATGGAGTTCATGTCCACCATCTCCGGCGAGAACTCCGCCAAGGTCGACAAGGTGGCCTTCTGCTGCGGCCGTTCCGCCTGCCGCACCACGGCAACGGGCGTGCTCGGCGGGCGATGCGCACCCAGGATCTCGAGCGCCCGCGGCAGGTGGGCGCGGCGCTTCTTGGAGCGCGGGTTGTAGAGCGCAACGACGAAGTCACCCTCCGCGGCGGCCTGCAGGCGCTGCTCGATGGCCTCCCACTGGGTGTGAAGATCCGAGAGCGAGATGGTCGCATGGTCGTGACCCAGCGCCGCTCCCAGGATGCTCGACGCAGCAAGCGAGGCGGTGATGCCGGGCACCATCTCGACGTCGATGCCCATCGTGCCCTGCTCCAGCGTAGGCGAGGCCATGGCGTAGATCGACGGGTCGCCAGAACACACCAGCACGACGTTCTCGCCGCCGCGGGCCCGCTCGATCGCCTCGGCGGTGCGCGCCTCCTCGGTGCCCATCTTCTTGGCGGCGATGTCGCAGCCTGGCCGGGCGAGGTCGCGCACCTGGCGGACGTACGGGCCATAACCAATCAGGAAGGTGGCCTCACGCACCGCGCGCACGGCACGCGGGGTGAGCAGATCGCGGGCCCCGGGCCCGATGCCCACCACTGACAGCTTGCCCCGGGCGGGGAGCTCGCCGACGGCGCACGTGGCGTCAGTGCTGCGCTGCTTGGGCACGATCAACTGGGCGCCCCTCGCCATGACCGCCGCCTCCGACACACTGGGCGTACCCACGTGACTCTCGACGGTGCGGCTCGGCGTCGGCACCTCGAAGCTCGCGAGCTCCTCGGGCGGGTAGGTCGTGAGCGGCACGCCCAGCTTGGCCACCAACTGCACCAAACCCAGTTCACCGGCCTTCACATCGTGCGTGACGACGGCGGTCACGCTGTCGTGCGCCAGGCCCGCGCCGTCGAGCGTCTCGTGGAGCAGAGCCTCGAGATGCTCCCGGGAGGTGCCGGAGTTGCAACCCATCCCCACCACGAGGCTGGGCGGGTTCAGCACCACCGTGGGCACGGAGGATTCCGCGATCACCGCTTCGGCTGCGCGCTGCGATACGACGATGCGGGCCACCGGATTCTCGGCCTCCGCCGTCACGTTGCCAGGCAGCGCCGGCAGCGGCCAGGGGCGTTCCTTGATCAGAGCGACGGGGGCCTCGTCGATGATCGCCTGCGTCACCGCGGCCACGTCGCCGTGGTAGGGCCAGCCCAGCGTGTCGAGCGCCGGGAGGTTCAGGGCGTCGGTGGCCGTGGTGAGCACGGGCGTGGCGCCCAATGCGTCACCGATGCGGCGGGCGAGGTCGTTGGCGCCGCCGGCGTGGCCGCCGACGATGGGCACCGCGAACCGGCCCGCCTCGTCCACCACCACCACACCGGGGTCATGCGCCTTGTCTTGCAGCAACCCGGCGATGAGCCGGATGGTGGCGCCGGTGGCGAGGTGGGAGACGATCAGATCGCATTCGCCCCACGCGCGCGGCAGGCCCTCGGAGGCGACCCCGTCGTAGCGCCGCGACCTGATGCCCAGCGCCCTGTCGATGGCATCGGCATGGCGACGAGCCGCCTTGGAGTTGGTGATCTGCCCCACCACGGGCTCCCCTGCTTCAGCCGGCGGGCCGTCCTGAGCCACCTCGTCGGGGTGCGCGGAGAGGAAGATCGCGACGTGGGGCTCGGCGATGTCGTCGAGCGTGGCGGCCTCGGCCAGCGGCACGACGCGCACGCGCTCCTCCGGCTCGCCCAACTTCTCAGCGATGACCACCCAGCGGTCCAAGCCCTCAAGCTCGCGCGCCAGGTCAGCCGCAGAGGCAGCTCCGCTAGTCAGGACGGCGACCTTCGGGTGACGACGGACGGCGGCCAAGGCGACCCCCGGGTCTCGGCCGTGCGCGGTGACCACCTTCGCGTCGTCCCACGGGAGGCTGACGGCGGCGAAGGCCGCCGCGACGGAGGAGGGCGCCGTCACGGTGGTGAACGTGAAGCCCTCCCTGCGCAGCCGCGCGCCGATGCCGTAGAACAGCGGATCCCCGCTGGCGACGACCACCACGGTGTCATCCGCCGGCTGCGAGCGGATGGCGTCGACGGCGGCGCTCACCCCCCGCAGATGGAACGTGCGCTCCTCCGGCGCATCCAGCACGGCCAGGTGTCTGGCGGAGGCAACCACCAGATCTGCGGTGGCCACTGCGGCCCGCAGCTCTGGGGATGGAAGCCCCAGCAGGCCAAAGAGGGTGATCATTCGTCGTCCTTCCTGGTGGCGACGGCCCCGTGCGTGCGCAGTTCGGCCTGCGCCTCGGGGTCTGCCGCTCGGTATTCGTGGCGGAAGCCGGGGTGGTAGAGGTGGCTGCGGTACTCGACCGGCTCATCCGTGAGCGCCGGCCCCACCAGGACGATGGTGTGCTTCCAGAGCTTGTGCTCCTTCATCGTCTCGGAGAGGTGTTGCAGCTCGCAGCGCAGGATCAACTCGTCGGGCCAGGTGACCTGGTATCCGACGATGCAGGGGGTGGTGGGCGGATATCCGCCCGCGAGCAATTCGTCCTGGAGCGCCTTGTTGCGGGCGGCGGAGAGGTACAGCGCCATGGTGGTGCCGTGCTGCGCGAAGCCGCGGACGGTCTCCCGCTCGGGCATGGGTGTGCGGCCGCCCTCGAGGCGCGTGATCACCAGCGACTGGGCCACCTCCGGCCGGGTCAACTCCATGTCCGTGCGCGCGGCAGCGGCCGAGAACGCGGAGACGCCAGGCAATGACTCATAGGGCAGCCCAATCCTGCGGCACAGGTCCCGCTGTTCTGCGGTCGCGCCGTAGAGCGCCGGGTCGCCGGTGTGGATCCGGGCGACGAGGAGGCCCTCGTCCCGGGCGCGCTCCAGATGCGGCTGCAGGTCCTCGAGGGAGGCGGAGGCCGAGTCGATCACCAGGGCGTCCGCGCGTCGGTTGGCGATGAGATCCGGATGCACCAGCGAGGACGCCCAGATGATGATGTCAGCCTGCTCGATGATCCGGGCGCCGCGCACCGTGATCAGATCCGGCGCGCCCGGGCCCGCGCCCACGAACACGTAGCGGCCGCTCATGGCTTTCTCCGGGCCAGGACGGTGGAGAAGTAGCCGAGCTGCCCGCTCTGGGATGGGTCCGTGCTGATCCGGGAATCCTCCGTGCCGAGGTTGGATCCGACGGCGAGGTCATGGCCCGCGAAGACCTCCGCCACCATCTGGACCTGGCGCCCCGCCTTGTAGACCACGACGACGTCCGCGGCCTCGCGCGCCTCCCGCAGCCGATCGGCGCCCGCGGTGGCGGGCGCCAGAGCGAGGATCTCGTCGCCCAACACCAGCGGCCGGTTCTGTTCGGCCGCGAAGAGCTGCATGGCGGTGATGCCGGGGACGGTCTCGGACGCGACGCCGACGGGCATGAACTCGGCGACGTAGGAGAAGGTGGAGTACACGTTGGGATCCCCGATGGTGGCGAACGCGATCAGCTGGGCGCCGCTGGCGAACCGCTGCGCCACCGCCTCCGCGGCCTCGCGGCGGCTCTTTTCCCGCTCGCCAAGATCCCGGCTCATGGAGAACTCGATGCGCAGGATCTCGGCCTGCGGGGCCACCTCCCGCACGATGGTCTCGGCGCGGCCGAGCTTCGCGTCGGGGCACACCACCACGTCGGCCTCCGCGAGGATGCGGGCCGCGCGGAGGGTGACGAGCTCGGGGTCGCCCGGGCCCACCCCCACTCCCACAAGGCGTTTCTTGACGGTCACTGGGGTCTCCTTGGGTTGGGGCTCATGGCGAGCGCCAGGAGCTGGTCGAGGTTGAGGTGCTGCTCCATCGCGGCGGCGAGGGTGTCGATCATGGCCTCGCGGGCGTCGGCGAATCCCGGCGCATCCGGCCTGGGCTGCCACGTTGAGCCGGCCGCACGGGCGGCCTCCGCCAGCCATGCGCGGCGGAAGTCATCGGATTCGAAGGCGCCGTGCCACATGGTTCCCCAGGTGTTGCCGCGGCGGGTGCCGTCGAGGAACGGCTCGTCGGTGCTGCCAACGGAGGCGACCCCGTGGTGGATCTCGTAGCCGGTGGTGACCGGGTGCCCGCGCCACTGCCCGGTGGGGCGCGAGAGGGTCTTCTCTGCGCGGAAGTCGGTGCGGTGGCCGAGGATTGAAAGTCCACGGGCGCTCTCGCCCTCCACGCCGTCGGCGATCTCGCCGCCGAGCATCTGATAGCCCCCACAGATACCGACGGTGGTGCGGCCGTCGCGGTGACGCTCGGCCACGACATCGGCGAGGCCGCGGTCGCGCAGCCAGGCGAGATCGGAGACGGTGGCCCGCGATCCGGGCAGCACGAGCACGTCGGCGTCGTGCGCCACCCGTGGGTTGGTGGTCACGACGACGTCGACGCCCGGCTCCGAGGCCAGCGCGTCCACGTCGGTGGCATTCGAGATGCGCGGGAAGCGGATGACGGCCACCCTCAGCGACGCCTCGGGCGCGGCGGCGCGGGTGCGCCAGCGGCCCACCTCGAGGGTGTCCTCGCCGTCGAGCCAGACGCCGTCGAGCCACGGCAGCACCCCAAAGCTGGGCATGCCCGTGCGGCGGGTGATCTCGTCGAGGCCGGGAGTGAGGATGTGGGCGTCGCCGCGGAACTTGTTGATGACGTAACCAGCCAGCAATGCGCGGTCCGCGCCATCGAGGAGGGCCCAGGTGCCGTAGAGGGAGGCGAGTACGCCGCCCCGGTCGATGTCGCCCACCAGCACCACTGGCAGGTCGAATGCCGTAGCCAGGCCCATGTTCGTGTAGTCGCCCCGACGCAGGTTGATCTCCGCGGGCGACCCGGCGCCCTCGCAGATCACCAACTCGTGCGTCTCGGCCAACTCGCGATAGGCCGCGTGCGCGGCCTGCGCCAGATGGGCCCGATCCGTGGTGTACTGCCCAGACCTGAGCTCGCCAGCAGGCTGGCCGCGCAGGATCACGTGGCTGGTGCGTTCGCTGCCGGGCTTCAGAAGCACGGGGTTCATGGCGGTTGAGGGCGTGACCAGCGCCGCCTGCGCCTGCAGGTACTGGGCCCGGCCAATCTCGCCGCCCTCGACCACCATCGAGTTGTTGCTCATGTTCTGGGCCTTGAAGGGCGCCACGTCGATGCCGCGGCGCCGGGCGGCGCGGCACAGGCCCGTCACCACGAGGGATTTGCCCGCATCCGACGACGTTCCGGCAATCAGGATTCCGGTCACCGCTTCCTCCTCACGAGTACGGCCAGGGCGGCCGTTGCGGCGACGACAACCGCGCTCAAGGTGCCCGCCTTCCGGGCGTGCTCGGCACCCGGCCGGGGGCCGTCACCCAGCAGGCCCCGCTCCTCCACCCGCCCGGCGTAGACGTTGGTGCCGCCCAGCTGCACGCCGAGCGCGCCGGCGAACGCAGATTCGCACCAGCCGCCGTTGGGGCTGGGGTGGTTGCGCGCATCGCGCAGCATGATCCGCCACGCCCGCCGGGCGTCCCCTCCCACCAGCGGAGCGGCGGTGCAGGCGAGCGCGCCGGTGAACCTGGCCGGGGCCAGGCAGAGCAGATCGTCGAGCCGCGCCGAGGCCCACCCGAAGTTCTCGTAGCGCGGGCTGCGGCTGCCCACCATCGCGTCGAGCGTGTTGACGGCGCGGTGCGCCAGCAGCCCCGGCACGCCAGCGATCGCGCCCCAGAACAGCGACGCCACCGCGGCGTCGGCCGTGTTCTCCGCCACGGATTCGACGGTGGCCCGGGCCAACTCCGCAGGGTCGAGGGCGTTCGGGTCTCGGCCGCAGAGATGGGTGACGCGCTCCCGGGCGGCGGCCAGATCGTCGGCATCGAGATGGTTTGCCATGAGGTGCGCCTCGCGGCGCAGGCTCGCCGCGCCCAGGACGGCCCACGTCGCCAAAGCCGTGACTGCAGCCCGAGCCCAGAAACTGGATCTGGTCAGGCGCTCCGCCGCGACCCCGAGCGCCACCACGGGCCCCACCGTCGCCACCACGTGGCCGACGCCGGCGGCGCGGGAATCGGCGTAGGTGTGCTCCTCCACCTTGGCTGCTGCTTGGCCGAAGATCGCGACGGGGTGCCCGCGGTGAGGGTCGCCGGTGAGGGCATCCGCAGCAACGCCAAGGAGCAGCCCGAGTGCGCGTGGCCCGATCATGCGAACTCCTTCGGGCCGACGACGGCGGCCGAAGGCACGTCGACCCACTCGACGTCGCGGTGCCCCAATCCGTCGATCGCGGCGCACAGGATGCGGATGGTGTCGCCGTGGCTGACGAGGATGGCGTCGGTGGCGAGATCCGCGAGAAACGCGGTGACGCGCGCATGGACGTCCTGCACGGATTCCCCACCGCCCCAGCGGACCTCGGTGATGTGCTGGCCGGGCGGGGTGGGTTCTGCGGCCAAGTCGTCGTAGTGCTTCCCCTCCAGTTCCCCCAGACCCTGTTCCCGGAGGCGGGCGTCCACCTCCACCGTCCCGCCCAGGTGGTCCGCGATGATCTCGGCGGTATCGAGGGCGCGAAGCTGGTCACTGGAGATGATGCGCACGCCCGCCGGCAATTGCGCGGCCGCCTCCACGGCCTGCGCTCGGCCCAGGGGCGTCAGCGGCACGTCCATCGTCTGGCCCTGGAGGCGACGCTCGCGGTTCCAGGTGGATTCGCCGTGCCGCACGAGCCAGATCCTCACCCCGGCTGTCATGCCCGCCCCCTGTGCAGTTGACTGTAGGCATGACGGTGGTGATTGTGGGCGGGACGCTTCAGGCGCGTCGCCTCGCGGCGGAGCTGAATGAGCGAGGAGTGCGCGTGGTCTCCACTCTCGCCGGCCGCACGGCCACCCCTGCCGAGGTTGCAGGTGAGGTGCGCGTCGGTGGCTTCGGAGGCACCGCCGAGATGCGCGATTGGCTGCTGGCCGAGGGCGCCGTCGCGCTCATCGACGCGGCTCATCCGTTCGCCGCCGCCATGCACCGGCGCTGCGCCGTGGTGGCGCAGGAAGCGGGTGTGCCGCTGCTGCGGCTGAGCCGCGCGAGTTGGGCCGACCGCCCGGACGCTGAGGGCTGGACATGGGTGGACACGCACGACGAGGCGGCCGCCGCCGTCGCCCGCACCCCCGCGCTCATCACGGTCGGCAAGCAGGGGGCCGCCGCATACGCGCACATCGACGGCGCCGTCCTGCGCATGACGGAACTGCCCGCCGACCCACTCGAAGGGCTGGCGGAGGTGCTGCTCCAGCGCGGCCCGTTCACGATCGACGGCGAACGCGCCACGTTCACGGAACTCGGCATCCAAACCCTTGTCACGAAGGATTCCGGCGGGGATGAGACCAGCGCCAAGCTCGACGTGGCCGCTGAGCTGGGCTGCGCCGTCGTGGTGATCCGACGCCCAGCCACGCCGGGGGTGCCCAGCGTGACGGCCATCGGCGAGGCTCTCGAATGGTTGGAGAATCACGGGTTCATCCCTCCGGCGTGAAGCCCGCGACGTCACCGATGACGGTGATGGCTGGCGGCTGCACGTCGTTGCTCTCCGCGACGGCGGCCACCTGGCCGAGCGTCGTGCGCCAGACCTGCTCCCCCGCGACGGTGCCGTTGGCGATGATCGCGGCGGGCTGTTCGGCGGGGCGTCCCGATGCGAGGAGCGCCGCGGAGATGGCGGCGAGGTTGTGCACGCCCATGAGGATGACGAGGGTGAGCCCGCTCCTGCCGAGCTGCTCCCACGCGACGGTGCTGCGCTCGTCGTCCGGCGCCACGTGGCCCGAGACGACTGTGAAGCCCTGAACCAGCCCGCGGTGCGTGACCGGGATGCCCGCGACGCCGGGGACCGCGATGGCGGACGAGACGCCGGGGATCACGTTGACGGCGATGCCAGCGGCGGCGCACGCTTCCCACTCCTCTCCCCCGCGGCCGAAGACGAAGTTGTCGCCGCCCTTGAAGCGCACCACGCGCTTGCCGGCCTGCGCGTGCGTGACGAGCAACTCGTTGATCTGCTCCTGCGGCGTGAAAGCGCCCCGCGGGATCTTTCCGGCGTGGATGATCTCGCAGTCGGCGCGGCAGGCCGCGAGGGCGTCGAGGGGGGCGAGGCGGTCGGTGACCACGACGTCGGCCTCCTCCAGGGCCCGGAGGCCGCCGACGGTCAGCAGATCCGGATCACCTGGGCCTCCGCCCACGAGCGTGACGGTGCCTGGGGTGGGGCGAGCAGTCATGGGTTTCTCCTGAGGTTCTGCAGTGCGACGGCGAGTGCCGCGTTGGTGTGGGGGTCCTTGGCCGCGACCCGCAGCCAGGTGGCGTCGAGGCCAGGGAAGGTGTCGGCTCGGCGAGCGGCGAATCCCTCGACGAGCAGGGCCTGCTGCGCTTGGGGATGGCCGGTGTGGATGAGCGCGAACGGGGCGGCCATTGGGGCATCGATACGGGCGCTGAGGTCGCGTGCCATCTCCTGCCACGCCTCGGCGCGCGAGGTGGCGTCAGCCTCTGCCACCGCGATCGCCGCGGCCACCGCGGCGGCCGAGAGGCTCCAAGGCGGCTGCTGCTCGGCGCAGCGCGCGATGGTGCTGGCGTCGGCGGAGATCCAGCCCAGCCGCACCCCGGGGATCGCCCACAGCTTGGTGAGCGAGCGCACCACCACGATGCCGTCGGTGTCGCCCAACAGGGATTCGGGCTCCCGGGGGATCGAATCCAAGAAGGCCTCGTCGACGACGACGCGCAGCCCGGCGTCGCGGATCCGGCGGAGATCTGCGGCCGGGTGGAGCACCGATGTGGGGTTGGTGGGGTTGCCCACCCAGACGGTGTCGCAGCCGCGCGACCTCGCCGTCTGCACCACGAGATCTGGGGACAGCGTGAAGGGCGGTGGCAGGATCATCCGCTCGACTCTCACCCCGGCGGCGCGCAGTGCAGCCTCCGGTTCGGTGAACTGCGGGTGGATCATCAGGGCGCCGTCGGAGGGGAGGGCTCGGGCCAACAAGCCGAAGGCCTCGGCCCCGCCGGCGGTGGGAAGGACGAGTTCGGGCGCGAGACCGTGGACCGTGGCCAGCGCTTGGCGGGCCGGGGTGGCGTCCGGGTACTGGCCGATGTCTGCGGCCGCGATGGCGTCGAGCAGGAACTGCGGCGGCCCGGCCGGGTGGGTGTTGACCGCGACGTTGATGCCGCTGGCTCGAGCGTCCACGTCGCCGTGGTGGTTGAGGTCAGCCGTCTGCCGTTCGGCGTACGACGCGGCGGCCGCGGCGAAGCGCCGCGCGAAGTGCGGGGCGCCCGCCCAGTGGAGGTGCAGGTAGGACGCGTGGAGCGTGGCGGTGGCGGCGCCGTCGTGGGTCGCATCCCACCGCCAGGCCGGGGTGACGGCTGGGCCGACAGTGGCGCGCGTGCGGTGGAACTCGTGGCCCCAGACCTGTTCGCCGTCCCTTGTCAGGAGCGAATCAGGAGCAGTGGCGCGACGGTAGCCCATCGTGAGCCGGGAGTGCATGGCTGCGTCCAGCGGGATGGCGCCGGCCATCGCTTCGCCCTCCAGCGTGCGGCCGAGGTAGAGCATGCCGGCGCACTCGGCGACCGTGGGCAAACCCGCCGCCACCTGGGCCGCGATGTCGTCAAGCAGGGCGCGGTTGCCACCCAGCTCCGTCGCGAACACCTCGGGGAAGCCGCCGCCGAGGTACAGCCCGGCCGTCTCATCGGGGAGGGATGGGGCGATGAGCGGGTCGAACTCCTGGACGTCGCAGCCCGCCGCTTGGAGGAGCTCGGTGGTCTCGGCGTAGCGGAAGGTGAAGGCCCGCCCTGCCGCCACCGCGATCACCGGCCGGTTGGCGGCGGGTTCGACGCCAACGCCCTCCAGATCGAGCGCAGCCGACGGCGACCACGGCGCCACGTCCAGGTCCGGCGCCGCGCGCGCGATCTCGAGCAGGCGACCAAGGTCCAGCCCTGCCTCCACGCGGTCAGCCAAGGCCTGGACAACGTCGCGGGCCTGCTCCCGCTCCGCAGCCGGCACGAGTCCCAGGTGCCTCGAAGGCACCTCGATGTCGGCGTCACGGCGCAGCACTCCCAGCACCGGCAGGGTCTCCTCGACGGCGGCCCGCACCTCCTGCTCATGCCGCGGGGAGGCGACCTTGTTGAGCACCACGCCAGCCACCTGAATCCCTGGATCCCACGTGGCCATGCCGTGCACGAGTGCGCCGATGGAGCGCGACGTATGGGAGGTGTCCACGCACAGGATCACCGGCGTCCTCGTGAGGGCGGCCACGTGCGCGGACGAGCCCTCGCCGCCGGTGCCGAGCCGGCCGTCGAACAGCCCCATGACGCCCTCGATGATGGCGACGTCCGCCATCTCCGGCGTGGCCGCGCCATGCAGGAGCAGCGGGGCGATCAGCTCCGCACCGCACAGCACCGGGTCGAGGTTGCGCCCAGCCCGGCCGCTGGCCAGGGCGTGGTATCCGGGGTCGATGTAATCGGGGCCCACCTTGTGGGCGGAGACCTTCATGCGCCGCGCGAGCGCTGCGATGAGCCCGACGGTAAGCGTGGTCTTGCCGTGCCCGGAGGCGGGGGCGGCAATCAGGAGACGTGGCAGGTTCACCATTCGATGCCCGCCTGCCCGCGCTGCCCGCCGTCGAAGGGGTGCTTCACCTTGGTCATGTCCGTGACCAGATCTGCGGCCGCAACCAACTTCTCGGGCGCCCCCCGCCCGGTGATGACCACGTGCTGCGACCCGGGGCGGTTGCGCAGGTGCGCCAGCACGTCGTCGGTCTGTACCCAGCCGCGCGCCATGGGGTAGGTGAACTCATCCAGGATCAGGAGGTCGTGGCGCTCCGCGGCCAGCTGGGCGCGCACGTGCTCCCAACCGATCCGGGCCAATTCCTCCGCCTCGAGCGGCTGGTCCGCGTGGGGCCGGGACCACGTCCAACCACGCCCAAGGTGCTCCCACGTGACGGGCCCGCCCACTCCGTCGCGGCGGTGTGCGTCGTCGAGCGCGCGGAAGGCGGCTTCCTCCCCCGTGCGCCACTTGCCGGATTTCACGAACTGGTAGACGCCCACGTTCCAGCTCTGCGCCCAGCCGCGCAGCGCGATGCCCATCGCCGCCGTCGTCTTCCCCTTGCCCTCGCCCGTGTGGACGATCAGCATGGGGCTGTTGCGCCGCTCCTTCGTGCTCACTTCACCACACTCCAAGCGACGACGGTGCGCAGCGGCTTCCAGGCCCGCCACGTGGCGAGCGGTTCGAGTTGCTCGACGGCGATCCGCGCGAGCTCGCCGCCGTATCTGCTGTGTGCGTCCAGGAGACGAATCTCGGTTTCGGCGGTGACGCCGTGCGCCACGAGCCGGCCGCCCTCCCGCAACGCGGCGACGCACGCGTCGATCACCTCGGCGGTTCCCCCGCCGCCGATGAAGATTGCGTCTGGAGTTTCTTCCCAGCTCAGGACTGTTGGGAGGGCGTCGCCCACCACCACCTCGACGGCGCCCGGCGCCAGCTTCTCGATGTTGCGGCGGATCCGAGCGGCCCGCTCCTCCCGCTGTTCCACGCCAATGGCGCGGCAGCCCTCAGCCGCCCGGGCCCACTCGATGGCGATGGACCCGGCACCCATTCCGATGTCCCAGAGCAGCTCGCCCGGGGCGGGGCGGAGATGGGCGAGTGCGGAGGCGCGCAGGTGTCGCTTGGTGATGAGTCCGTCGTCCTCGAACACGTCGTCGGGGAGCCCTGGTACCGGGGAGATCATGGCTGTCCTTTGTGGGTGCGGAGCGCAGCGTCGACGGTGCGCGGAAGGGGGTCGAGCCCCAGGGCTCGGCCGACGGTGATCGCGTGCGGGACCCGCAGGTGGGCGACTCGCATGAGTTCGGGGTCGCCCAAGCCGGTGGCTGCGTCGGTCTGGGTGAGTTCGCCGTCGACGAGGACGGCCACTTCGTCGGCCCATTGGTAGGCCAGGTCGACGTCATGGGTGGCCAGCACGATGGCGGTGCCGCGCTCATGGAGCCGTGCGAGCGCGGTGAGCAGGCCGGCGGTGCCCACCTCGTCGAGGCCTGCGCTGGGCTCGTCGAGCAGGAGTACAGACGGGCGCAGCGCGATGGCCCCGGCGCTGACGACGCGCTTGCGCTCGCCGTAGGAGAGTTGATGGGTGGCCCGGCCTGCCAGCTGCGTGATGTCGAACAGTTCGAGGGCGTCCTGCACCCGGCCCCGCACTTCGTCCTCTGGGAGGCCCAGGTTGTAGGGGCCGAATGAGACGTCCTGCGCGACATCCGCGGAGAGCAACTGATCGTCCGGGTCCTGGACCACGAGCTGGACCCGACGGCGGTGCTCGCGCAGCTCGGCTCGCCCCCGCCCGAGTGCCTTGCCCGCGACGCGAACCTCACCCTCCCTGAGTTCGAGGGCGCCGGCCAGCGTGGTGAACAGCGTGGACTTGCCGGAGCCATTGGGGCCAACCAGCGCCATCCGCGTGGCCGGGCCAACGCAGAGGTTCACGCGCCGCAACACGTCGCGATCCCCGCGCCGCACCGTCGCACCCACCAGCTCGAGCATCACAACACCACCGAGGCGAGGCCGCCCACGCCAACCACGGCAGCCGTCGTGACGAGCAGCGCCGGGAAGGGGCGGGTGGGGTGAGGCAGGGTTTCGAGGGCGTCGAGATCTCCGCGCAGGTCCAAGCCACGCTCCAGCCGGGTGGCACGCACCGCGGTGCGCATACCAACGGCGGTCAGCAGCTGCCCCCAGTTGCGCCAACGACGGCGGAACCCCAGCCCCGGCGCGTCGCCGTGGCGGCGCTGGTAGGCGGAGCTCAGCGCCAGGGCCGAGGCCGCCACCACGTAGAGCAGGCGGTACATCAGCGTGGCGAGATCGAGGAGCGGGCCAGGGATGCGCGCCCGGCGGAGCAGCGTCAGTATGTCCACCATGGGCGTGGTCAGCGCCAGCGTGAACACCGCCAAGCTGCCCGCCACGGCATGGCCGAACACCTCCAGACCCCGGAGGATGGAGTGGCGGGTGACGCTGAACGGCCCCCACTGTGCTCCGCCCGAGTCGCCAACGACCACCATGATCGACACCGCGCCCACGGCTATCGACACGAGCGGGATCAGCATCGCCCACCCCAGAACGCGCGCTGGAATCCGCGCCCAGCCGACGATGTAGGCCACCGCCGCCAGCGCGACGATCACGGAGCCCGGCCACGCGGGCAGCGCGAGCGCCGCGACGGTGAGCACTGCCGTGCTGATCACCTTCGCGAGGCAGGAATGGCCACGCCACGGGCTCGCCCAGGCCGCGTCGTCGAGGGCCGTGATGCTCACGGCGCTGGCTGTGGTTCTGCCGCGGCCTCCAGCTTGCGACGGGTCCGGAGGGCGCCCACGGCGTAGCCGAAGATCGCGCCACCCACCCCTGCCTGCAGGGCGAAGAGACCGGATTCCAGTTCACCGCTGTCTGGCGAGAAGACGGGCTCGAACCAAGGTTCGACGCCGTCCTCCTCCAGCATCTCGGTGACCAGTGCATCGGTCCCTGCGAACTCGGAGCCTTGGCCGCCGCCGCCCCAGATGAAGACGGCGCCCATGATCACGGCGATCAGCACCACCGCAATGACGTTCATCCATGTGGTGTTCTTCTGCTCAGACACGGGCCAGCTCCATCTTCTTCAGGCGGTCAGCCGCGTGGGTGCTCAGGAGGTTGTAGATGACGATGCCGAGCAGACCCTCGGCGATGGCGAGCGGAATCTGCGTCACGGCGAAGACTCCGGCGAACTTCACGAACGCCCCCAGGAAGCCGGAGACCGGATCCGGGTGGGCGATGGCGAGCTGGACGGACGTGGTGACGTAGGTGGCGAGGTTTGCCATCGCCATGGCGAAGAACACGCCCAGCCAGGCCGGGCCCTTCGCCGCCTTGATGAGGCGCCAGAAGGCGTAGGCCGTCCATGGGCCGACCACGGCCATCGAGAAGGCGTTGGCGCCCAGCGTGGTGAGGCCGCCGTGCGCCAGGAGCAGCGCCTGGAACAGCAGCACCAGGGTGCCCAGGAACGCCATCACCGGTGGCCTGAAGATGATGGCCCCCAAGCCGGTGCCGGTGGGGTGGGAGGAGCTACCTGTCATGCTCGGCAGCTTGATGGCCGACAGCACGAGGGTGAATGCACCCACGGCGGCCAGCAGCAGTTTGGATTCGGGATTGGCCTTTGCTTCCTTCACGACGGCTCTGGCGCCGTGAACTACAAAGGGTGCAGCCGCGCAATACCAGGCGACGCAGTGGGTGACGGGGAGGAACCCCTCAGCGATATGCATGGATACCGCTCCTTTCTCCGGGATTACGCGTCCCGGTACGAGGCCCAAAAGGAGCAGTTTCTGACTTCCGTCTTTCGACGTTCACAGTGGCGCGACCGTGCCGGCTCTTCCCGGCTTCCTGCCCACCTTTTGGGTGGTAGCCCTCATACTTCCACAGTTGCCCCGGCCGGGTGCCGTTGGGGTCGCCGTACTATCTTCAGGGCATGAGCTACCAGCGTGATCCGCAGCAGATCTACCGGGAATCCTTCGAAATCATCAGGCGTGAAGCCAACATGGAGCGCTTCCCCGCAGACGTGGAACCCGTTGTCGCTCGCATGATCCACGCCTCCGGCTCCGTCGATCTGGCCGATGACATCGACTTCACCCCCGGGGTCGCGGCCAGCGCCCGCGCAGCGCTGCTGGCCGGCGCGCCCATCCTGTGCGATTCGACGATGGTGGCCACCGGCATCATCCGCTCCCGCCTCCCCCGCGACAACGAGGTGGTCTGCCACCTGAGCGATCCGGCCCTGGCCCAGGAGGCGGAGGCGCTGGGCACCACGAAGACCGCGGCCGCCGTCGAGCGTTGGCGAGATCAACTGGACGGAGCCATCGTCGCGATTGGCAACGCGCCAACCTCCCTGTTCCGGCTGCTGGAGGTGTTGGCCGAGACCGACGCCCGCCCCGCCGCCGTGATCGGCATTCCGGTGGGATTCGTGGGGGCCGCGGAGTCGAAGGAAGCGCTGCGGGAGAACGACTTCGGGTTGGACTACCTGGTGGTGCGCGGCCGTCGAGGCGGCAGCGCCGTGACCTGCGCGGCGGTCAACGCGATCGCGTCGCGGGCCGAGATGACCAACGAATCGGTGTGACGTGAAGGAACTCATCGTCATCGGGATCGGCATGGGGTCCCCCGCTCACCTGACGGGCGAGGCCGCCGAGGCCATCCGCTCGTGCGATGCCTTCCTGGTGCCCGACAAGGGCGAGACGACGGACCAGTTGGTCGATGCCCGCCAAACGCTCGTGGAAGCGGTTCGGGGCGTCGAGGGTTACGAGTTCGTGCGGGTGCCAGACCCGGATCGGCCCAGCGACGGCGACCCGCTCGAGGGGCGCTACCGCAAGGGGGTCGCCGAGTGGCGCAGGGCGCGGGCGATGGCCAACGTCGAGGTGCTGGAGCGGCTGCCGGAGGACGCCGTCGTCGGCTTCCTCGCGTGGGGGGATCCGGCCTTCTACGATTCGACGATCCGCATGGCCCAAGAGGTCGCCGAGGTGCATCCCGCGACGGTGCGCGTGATCGCCGGCCTGTCGGCGTTCCAGATCCTGGCCGCACATGGCGGCACGGGGCTCAACACCGTCGGATCTTCCGTGCACATCACGCCCGGCCGGAGGTTGGTCGACGAATGGCACCCGGGACTGGGAACCGTCGTCGTGATGTTGGATTCGTACCTCAGGGTCGCCGAGCTCGCCGAAGAGCACCCAGACATCCGCATCCTCTGGGGGGCGTTCCTGGGGTTGCCGCAGGAGGTCATCATCGACGGGTTGCTGGGCGAGGTCATCGAGGAGATCGCCTCCACGCGGGCGCGGCTGCGCGACGTCCACGGCTGGGTGATGGACACCTACGCGTTGTACCCGCCGCGCTGAGGTTCGTGATGCAATGGGCCCATGTTCGCAGAGCCCGCTGACATCGCCCGCGCCTTCGCCGATGCCTGGAGCAGGCAGGACGCGGATGCCGTGGCCGGCCTGTTCGTGGAGGACGCCAGCTTCGTCAACGTGACCGGCATGTGGTGGCACGACAGGGAGCGGATCCGCGCCGCCCACGCGCGGGGCTTCGAGGTGATGTTTCCCGAGGCGCAGGTACGTCTTGGCCGCACTGAGGTGCGGATGTTGGGCGATGACGCCGCCGTCGTGCATGCCCGCTGGCACATGCGGGGGCAGATCAAGCCGGATGGGTCGCCTGCCGGGGATCGCAGCGGTGTGATCAGCTTCGTGGCCACGCGCACCGTCGACGGGTGGCTGGCCGTATCTGCGCACAACACCGACACAGCCCCGGGGCGAGAGACCCATGTCGCCTCCGACGGCGGGCTCACCGCTGAGCGTTACGCCTGAGCGTCCCCCGCCCTGCTGGGCAGACGGCACGGCATGATGGGGCCATGGAACTCCGCCAGAACCCCTGCTTGTCCCGCTGCGATTGGCACCCCACCAACGAAATCCGCGAGGACCAGCCCATCTTCGAGTGCAAGGCCTGCAAGTCCGAGTGGGCGCCGTCGCAGCCGTGGACGCCACAGAACTGGGACGGGAAGGTCACTGAGGACGTCCACGCCGCCAAGGTCGCCTACCGCTGACGGGCGGACTTGTCCACAGGGTTATTCACACTGGGCATAAGTCACACTGGTGTAACTCAACTGGCGCTGAGGGCCGGTTCGACAGGAGGTTGTCGAGCCGCAGCCAAGATTGAACAAAGGCCCTCTATTCAAAATACCGTTCAAAGTAGAGCGTCGCCGAGCGATCACCCGACCCCAAGAGGCTGTGGTTGCTGTCATACGCAGCCGCAATATGACCCCCTATATGAGGCGTCATATAGGGGGTCATATTGCGCTGCCCAAGGCTCGTCTTGAGCGCAACCGCTGTATCACTGCCTGTATTGCGCGACGTATAGGGCGTCATATGCCAGAGAAGGGGCACGGGGAGATGCCCTCCCGGAGACCTCGCGTTTCGGCAAGCGCGCCCCACTCCTCCTAGCCCGAACCTGAAGCGCCCTGGGTTTGGTTCCGAGTCTCAGCAAGGAGAATCGGAGTATGCCCAAGAAGTTCAGTCCCGAGCTACGTGACCGTGCCGTCCGGATGGTCTACGAGCGCCAGGCGCGTGAGGGAGGCCCGCGCGCGGAGTCGATCCGTGCCATCGCGCCCCAACTCGGTGTCGGCCTGGAGACCCTGCGGATCTGGTGCAATCGCTACGGCCCCACCGAACCAGTCACCGGCAGCGGTGAGTCGCTTGAGGAGGAGAACCGGCGCCTGCGCCGCGAACTGGCGGAGGCTCGTCGAGCCAACGAGATCCTTAAGGCGGCCTCGGCTTTTTTCGCCGCGGAGCTCGACCGCCCCACGACGAGATGATTCGTTTCGTCGACGAGCACCGCGACCGCTATGGGGTCGAAGCGATCTGCCGCGTCCTCGGCCAGACCGAGACCGGCTTCATCACCTCTCGCGGCTACCGGGCCGCCAAGGCACGTCCCGCCTCGGCCAGGGCGCTGCGCGATGAGGTTCTCCTGCCCGAGGTCCGGCGGATCCACGCGGAGAACTACAGCGTCTACGGGGTGCGGAAGATGCACCACGCGATGCGCCGGGAGGGCTGGGACGTGGGCCGTGACCAGGTCGCCCGCCTCATGCGGGCAGCTGGCCTGCGGGGCGTGCGGCGTGGCCGTAAGCTGGTCACCACGCGCTCTACGCAGGAGCCCGATGCCCGCCCGGACCTCGTAGAGCGGCGGCTCATCGCAGACCGACCGCATCGCCTGTGGGTTGCTGACATGACCTACGTGCGGATCCTCGCCGGGTTCTGCTACGTCGCGTTCATCACTGACGTGTGCACCCGCAAGATCGTCGGCTGGGCCGTCTCTTCCACGCTCCACACCGACGGCCTGCCGCTGCTGGCCTTGGAGCACGCGCTGCTGACCAGCGGCGCAGTCCGCAGCAAGGGTGGGCTGATCCATCACAGTGACCGAGGTGCCTAGTATGTTTCGCTGGCCTACTCCGACGCTTTGATCACCGCCGGGGTCACCGCCTCAGTCGGCTCCGTCGGCGATTCGTACGATAACGCGCTGGCCGAAACGGTCAACGGCCTGTTCAAGGCCGAGCTGATCCACTCCCGGCGGTTCTGGGAGTCCACCCAGGCGGTCGAGATCGCCACCATGGGCTGAGTCCACTGGTGGAACAACGACCGTCTGCACGAAGCTCTCGGCTACCGCACCCCCGCGGAAGTCGAAGCGTCCTACACTCACACCACGACGACCGCGCCCGCGACCGTCTAACCACGGAACAAAACCCAGGGCGCTTCAAACCCAAGCCTCATAACGAGACATGTGGCCTGCGAGGGTTCAATGAGATCGAGTGGGTCGCCGGCCCGGCCTGACGCCGATTTCGCGGGTGACAATCAAGATTGAACAAACGGCCGTCTATTTAAAATACCGTTCAGACTAGAGCGTCGCCGAGCGATCGCGTCGCCTACAGGGATGCTGTTGGCATGGACATCTGTGAGTCGAGAGTCAGGCGATGAGCCCCCGGCGTCGTCCACTGCAGGCCCGGCGTCGGTGGCGAGCGCAGAAGGCTGTCCGTGAGCGCCGTCTCCGGAGCGCCACCGAGTTGGCGGGGGTGTTGGTGACCAATGGCAACTGCGCGTTTCCGGGTTCGGGATGGGACGCCGCTGAGATCGGCCACGCTGCTGCCGCCAGTAATCTCGCGGCGGCGACTGCGGCTGCTCCTGCGCTGCAGTTGTGTGCCGCGTGCCCGGTTGTTGAGGAGTGCCGGGAATGGGCAACTGTCGATCGCTATACCGGGTTGGCGGCGGGGAGTTCGTGGGTACGGGGCACGGAGTACGACGCCAGCACTACGCGAAACAACTCCCGGCCGAGGGCATTGCTGGCCAGCTAGGCGGAGTGCCGGCGGTACCAGGCTCGGGCGGCCAACGCGTCGGCTGCGTCAATGATCGGCCGGCTGTGCAGTTTGCTGCGCAGGGCATCCCAGAGGTAGGGCACGTTCTGTTGCGCGCACCACGCCGCCAGGACATCCATCGTCTTCTCGGGCGTGGGTGCGGTCGCCAGTGGCGCCGCTGCTTCGGGTGAGTCCCTTAGCGTGGTGGCATTCTTGAGGCCTTGATCGGCGGGTTGAGAGACCCAGTGATGGGCCATCGGGAATGCTCTATCCGAGAAACGACCAAGTAACTCTGAAAGGACTCACTACCGATGACCCATCAGCACCAGTCTGCCCTAAAGGGCTTGATCAATGAACTCCTCGACGGGAATCAGCACCTGGAACGCGGTGAGGCCCAGCGGCGGCTGCTGGAGGCCGCGATGCAGGAACTGATCGAGGCCGAAGTCACTGCCCGGATCGGCGCGGGCCGCTACGAACGCAACCCGGAGAGAGTCACCCGCCGCAACGGCACCCGGGAGAAGAAGCTGGCCACCCCTTCTGGCACGTTGGAGCTGCAGATCCCGAAACTGCGCGAAGGATCCTTCTTCCCCTCGTTGCTGGAGCCCCGCCGCCGAGTTGATCAGGCGTTGTGGTCAGTGATCGCTCAGGCCTGGATCGGTGGCGTCTCGACCCGCCGGGTCGACGCGCTGGTCAAGGCATTGGGCACCGAGGCCGGGATCTCACGCTCCACGGTGTCTCGGATCTGCTCCCAGATCGATGAGTACGTCGACGAGTTCCTGACGAGGCGTCTTGACGAAGCCTCAGGCTGGTATCCCTACCTCTGGCTGGATGCCACCTACCTCGATGTCCGTATCGGCGGGCGGGTCGTGTCCCAGGCCGTCGTGATCGCCACCGGTTGCGCGGTCAACGGACACCGCCAAGTGCTGGGCATGGCCATCGGTGATGCGGAAACCACCGACTTTTGGACCGAGTTCTTGCGCTCTCTGCGAGACCGCGGACTCAAAGTCGCCAGCCCATCCGATCCACTCGGGGTTGCCGTGGTCGTCTCCGACGCCCACGAAGGTTTGAAACACGCGATCAAGGCGATCCTGCCCGGAGCTGCCTGGCAACGCTGCCGGGTCCACTTCGCCCGCAACGTGACCCGCGCGCTCGGCTCGGCCCGCTCCAAGCCCGTCAACGCACTGATCGGCACCATCTTCGCCCAAACCACCGCTGAGGCCGTCGAGGCCTGCTACAAACACGTCACCGCGTCCCTCGAGGCCTCCGGGTTCACCGAGATCGCCGGCATGCTCGACAAAGCACAAAACGACCTGACAGCCTTCGCGAAAATGCCAACCGAGCACTGGCGCAAGATCTGGTCGAACAACCCCATCGAACGCCTCAACCGAGAGATCAAACGCCGCGCTGACGTCGTCCAGATCTTCCCCGACCGCGGCTCCGTGACCCGCCTCATCGGCGCGATCCTGCTCGAACAACACGAAGAATGGCACTACGGCGAACGCCGCTACCTCTCCGAAACCTCCATGCGCCGCCTCATCGACATTCTCCATGAGCACACCGACACACCCCTCGACCGCCTCCCCCTAACCGCCTAGGAGGGCGCTGAACAAGGCGCGATCTCTGCGTCGCGTTCGAGGTGGGTGGCGGGCGGACGCCACCAATGGGCCGTCGAGCGGCATTTCAGGTCAGCACTCTGGGTGCGACAACGGGGTCTTTCCGCCCGTCCTTTGGGCATTTCGCGCGGCTGTCGGGGCGGCTGCAAGGGGGCCGGCCGCGACCGGTCAGCCCAGGACCCAGGTCCCGTTCTGGTACTGCAGGCCCATGGTGAGGAGGCGGCGCAGGTTGAGTGCTGCGACGCGGTGGTGGAGCCAGTTGTTGTTCTTCTCCACGCCGCGGTAGGGGACGCGACGGGCTCCGTGGGTAAGCCAGGCGATGGAGCGTTCGACCATCGGACGGTGCTGTCGGTAGGTGGCCTGGAAGCTTTCGTCGGTAGCGCGTTTGCGGTGCGCGCGTTGAAGCAGGTCGTGCTCGTGGAGCACCAGTTTGCGGCCGCGTTTGGCGGTGGTGCATCGGGGTCGCAGTGGGCAGCCCGAGCAGGCGGACTCGAAGGTGACGGTGTTCTTGGCCGACACCGGTCGGGTGACGCCGGCCGGGCAGGTCACCGTCCCGGCGTCGGTGTCACGGACGAAGTCGTCGAGGGTGAACCCGTCGGGCACCGCCGGCCGCAGCGGCCAGGGCTTGATGATCGGTTCGTGGCCGGCCTGGTCGAGGTCGTGGAGCATCTCGCCGGTGCCGTAGGCAGAGTCGGCCAGGACCTCGACCGGCTGGCCTTCGCCGATCGTGGTGTCCTCGGCGAACAGGGCCGCGCCCACGTTGGCGTCGGAGTTCGCAGGGCCGCTGGACTTGGTCGCCTTGACCGCAGTGGTCAGCCCTGTGTCGGGCTCGACGACCACGTGGGCCTTGTAGCCGTCCTGGCGCCGTTCGCGGGTCTTGTGGGCGTGCCGGGTGTCGGGGTCGACGGTCGAGATCACCCGGTCCGGCGCGGTCCGCCGCGCGATTCGCCAGCGGCCGTCGGTGCCGTCGGAGTCCTCGGCCGGCTCGACGTCTTGGCCCGCGACCAACGCCAACAGGGCGACCGCTTCGGCCGGCTTTCCGCCGTTCTTGGTGATCGTCTCGATGTCGAGGGCGGCGAGCAGCGCCAGCGCATCGTTGACCAACGCGGTGACCAGCTCATCGCGCGCCGCGGGATCGTCCCACAAGATCGGCGGCTTCCCTGCCGAGCTGTAGTCCTGACCGGTCAGCACAGCCAGCCGGATGCACTCGGTGGCGATCAGGTCCTTGGCGCCGGGCACCTCGCGACCGACTCGGCGGATCTGGGCGATCAACTGGGTAACGGTGTCCTGGCGGGCAACCGCGTCATCGAGGATCGTCGAATCCAGCGCCCGGCGCTGCCTGCCCGCCACCGCCCCGGTTTCGGCAATCACGTCGCGGACCACCTCGAAGATCCGCTGCGGACGGTCGCTGGCCGCAAGCCGACGCCGCCAGTAGGTCAACGTCGAGGGATCGAAGCCCGCCTTGTCGATCGCGTATCCGCACGCCGCCTTCCATCGCAGATCGAAGGTCAACGCGTCGACCGCTTCGCGGTCGGAGTGGCCGTACAGCGCCTGCAGCACGATCACCGAGGCGATCACCTCACCCGGGATCGAGGGCCGCCCACGGCCAGAGGGAAACAGGTCCGCAAACAAGGTGCTCGGGAACAGCCGGTCCCGATGCTCGGCCAGCAGCGCGAACACACTGCCCGACTCGAGCAGATGCCCGGCCACCGATTCCACGTCCAGCAGTTCGCGCTGCCGATCAGACTCACCCTGCATACGCACAGGATTTCAGCCCCACCCGCCGACCGTGGGAGGCGCGCCTTTGTTCAGCGCCCTCCTAGAAAACACCACGCAAAGGGACTTGACCGCTGCTTCCAAGACGCTGGCCCGCTGGCGGGCATCTGCGGTGGCCAAGACGGTTGCGCGAACTCGGCGCAGACCGACGGTGAGCGTGACGGCGTCTCTCCAGATGGCGAAGTCCCCCGGACCTGCTTGGCCGATCTGGCGCAGGAAGTAGTGGGGCCGTCGGGGTGTCGGGTCTGCTGCACGAGTAGGTGACATCTGAGGTGGCTAGCCCGGGAGGGTTAGCCTGGAAGGATGTCATCATGCCCAAGCCGTTTCCCAAGGAGTTCCGCGACGATGTTGTTCGCGTGGCGCTGAGCCGTGATCCGGAGGTCACGTTGGCGCAGATCGCGAAGGACTTCGGCGTGCACGTCGGCACGCTGGATAAGTGGATGCGTCAAGCCAGGATCGATGCCGGTGGACAGACCGGTTCGACCACGACGGAAAGCCGGGAGCTGCGCGAGCTGCGCAAACGCAACAAGCTGCTGGAGCAGGAGAATGAGGTGCTGCGCCACGCTGCGGCGTACCTGTCGCAGGCGAACCTGCCGGGAAAATGATGTACCCGCTCGTCCGCGAGCTGGCCGCGACCGACGCCCCGCTGCGGGTGCCGGTCGCGGTGACGTGCCGGGTACTGGGACTGGCGTGCCAGCCCTACTATCGGTGGCTGGCGCAGCCGGTCACCGATGCCGAGATCACCGAGGCCTACCGCGCGAATGCGCTGTTCGATGCCCACCGCGACGACCCGGAGTTCGGCTACCGATACTTGCTCGATGCGGCTGCCGACGCCGGTGAAGTGATGGCCGAGCGGACCGCGTGGCGGATCTGCTCGAACATGCGCTGGTGGTCGGCGTTCGGTAAGAAACGCGCCAAGAACGGCAAGAAGCCCGGTCCACCGGTGCACGACGACCTGTGCGCCGTCACCGATGAGCACGGTGTTACTCGGCACGAGTTCTCCGCTATAGCGGCGAACGAGCTCTGGCTGGCCGATATCACCGAGCACCGCACCGGCGAGGGCAAGCTGTATCTGTGCGCCATCAAGGACGCCTACTCGAATCGGATCGTGGGCTACTCGATCGATTCGCGGATGAAGTCCCGGCTCGCGGTCGCCGCCCTCAACAACGCCGTCGCCAGGCGCGGTGAGGTCGCCGGCTGCGTCCTGCACACTGACCGCGGCAGTCAATTTCGCAGCCGGAAATTCGTGCGGGCCCTGCATCGTCACGACATGGTCGGCTCGATGGGGCGAGTCGGTGCAGCTGGTGACAACGCGGCCATGGAGAGCTTCTTCGCGTTGCTGCAAAACAACGTCCTGGACCGCCGCACGTGGGCCACCCGAGAGGAGCTACGGATCGCGATCGTGACCTGGATCGAGCGGACCTACCACCGACGACGTCGCCAGAGCACGCTCGGCCGCTTGACCCCCATCGATTACGAGACCATCATGAGCAAGCCAGCCGACCAGGCTGCGTAACTAGGAACTGTCACCTATCCGTGCAGCAGTCCCGTCGTAGGTGTTCAGGCGCTGCTGGCTGAGGCTCTACTTCGCCTGCGGTTAGGTAGCAGCGGTGGTTGGTGCACGCAGTGATCCATGGAAGACGCCAGATCAGCAGGTGCGCACCGTTGACCGAGCACTGTGAGCACCGGGTACGCCGCCCCACCCAGGTCCAGGGCCGTCCCTGACCCGTCGTGGTCTGTCGCAGATGGCCGGGGAGGGCTCCTCCGGCCCACCTGTTCAGGGTCAAGGCGAGGACATCGCCCGGCCCAAGGCGGGTGAGGCTGACCGCTTTGTCCATCTGGTCCGGCGTGAGGATGTCGTCGTTGGGGACCCCGATGTCGCTGCACAGCCTGTCGAGATTCACGGCGTTGAGTTGGGCGAGGCGTTGCAGAAATGATGACCACGATTCCCCAGCAACGGGATGTGGCCACGTGCTGGGCAACCTGCTGGCCGAAGCGTCGCCGGACATGATGCGCCAGCTGCTGCAGAACATGATCAACCAGCTCCTGTCTGCTGATGCCGACCAGGTCTGCGGCGCCGACTGGGGCCAAGCATCGGCGGGCCGGCTGGTTCAGCGCAACGGCTACCGACACCGACCCTTGGACACCCGCGTCGGCGCCGTCGACGTCGCCGTCCCCAAGCTGCGTTCCGGGACCTACTTCCCGGAGTGGCTCTTGGAGCGCCGCAAACGCGCCGAAGCCGCTTTGATCACCGTGATCGCAGACGTCTTCCTCTCGGTGATGAACGAGGCTCCCGTGCGTTCCTCGAGGGACCAGTGCCGGGCTTCCACTATCCATGAGGGCGCCGGGTCGGTTCGTGCCCGGGCCGCGGCAACCTTCTTCGCGTACGCGTTGAGCCGTTGCCAGTCGATACTGCTGTGGTCGTATCCCTCGCGGATCTTCTGCCAGTCAGCCATTCATCCTCCTGGTCGTTGGTGTTGGCTCCTACGTTGGCTGGTTGCGATGCTGGCGCCACACAGGTGGTGTCCCGCGAGGCAGGATGTGCCCCGGCCACCTGGGGTTCAGGCTGGCAGCTTCTTGCCGCATTCGCTGCAGCGCCTGCTGCCCCAGAAGCTGCGGACGATGTCGGCGCCGCAACATGGTGACGTGCCAGGACGCCGCGGCGGTTTCGGAGGGGTCGCGGACTGTGGCCTCGGGTTCTGCAGCAACTGCTTCAGGAGTTTTGACAAGCCGACACCTTTGGCGTGCACGAGCAGTTTCCGGCCCGGCTCTCGGTTGGTGACGACTCCACTGTGGCCTCGTTCCGGGTTGTCAAAGTCGAACACGAGTGCATCGCGGGCGGTGAAGGGGTGTCTGGTCGCTTCCTCTGGGCTGATCCAGAACGGCTTGCTGGTCTCGGTCGTCTTGACCACTTGCTGAACCAGTGAGCCGTCGTAGAGCAGCAGCGTGTGCAGGATTTCCGATTCGGTGACGATGTTGCCTTTTTGGCTGGGGCTTTCCCGGTGCCAGTAGCGGGTGTCCAGCACCCACGCGTCCGTCCCCTTCGGACAGCCGGCACGGCGCTTCTCAGCGGCGACCTTGCGGGCGTAGGTCTGGATTCGGTCCCACTCGAGGACGCTCCGGTCATACTCTTGCCGGATCTTCTGCCAGTCAGCGGCCATCTATCTCTCCCTCGGGTTTGGGCTCCCCGTCGCGGTGCCGGTGCAGATGGTGGCCGGGGCTGCGTGATGGCCCCGGCCACCGCGGTGGTTGATTGGGTTAGGCTTTGTTGCCGCATTCGCTGCAGCGTCTCTGTTGGTGGTTGTCCATCTCGAAAGCTGCGCCGCAGCAGTCAGACAGGTTGTCACCCATGTTCTTCACCCCCTCCCCGCGCTCGCTCCGATACGCTCACTGGTATGGGAGCCGCTCGAGGTTCGCCTTCCAGTTGGCGAACGGTTTCCCCTTGGACCCGACGAAGAAGTTGATCGAGATTGGTTGGAGGCTCTCCGTCTTCTCGGTGTTCGGGTAGATGGCGCTGCTCTCGACGTAACTGACGCTGTGGGACCAGAACGTCCCATCCGGCGCCAGAATCGTCCAGCTGTTCCCCCACGCCTCCTTCCAGAAAGTGCTACCACCGGAAGGTGTCACGGAGTTGCTGTAGTTGTCTGAGTCGATCTCCCAGCCGGTGATGGATCGGCCGTCGTCGAGTGTCCACGTACGGGTCCTTTTGCCTCGTTGCTGCATCGCGGCGATGGTGTCGGCGACGGCCTGTTTGAAGTCGGCTTCGTAGTCCACTGTTACTCCTGGACGGTTTGGTTCCTTATATGGTCAGGCATCCGATCGACGATGTACACGGCTAGTTCCCTCCAAGCCTCGAACTCAGCACCATGCGCGCCAGACATGTTCGTGAACACCCAATCGCCGGTCTCCATCCAGAAGTCGTCCGTGAGTTCCAGGAACGTGGACAGTTGATGGAGCGAGTTACGGAACCGGGGGCCTCCCTCAATGATCGAGAGGTGCCCGGCCTCGATTGCCTGTCCGGTTCCTTGCAGGGTAGCGAAGTGCTGCTCGAGGTAGGCGCGCGAGTCGCTCATCAGCTCTGCCCACTCGTGTGGGATTCCAGACCAGGGATCCGACGTTCGCTGTCGACGACGTCACGGTCCGCTTGGGGCCGGCACCGCTGTGCCGCATACTCCCCCTCCCTGATGGAGACGCGGTAGTCGCTGATTTCCCTCTTGAGATCTGCACGTGTTGGCATATCTGTCCCCCCTGGAGTGTGGTCGCACCTCCCTGGAGCCGGGCTCCGAGGCGCACTATTTGACAGTCGGGACCTCACATCGATGCGGGGCCCGCTGTAGCGAAGGAAGGTCAGCGAGCGTCGCCGCAGCCGACACACTTCTTGTTGTTCGCGCCGTTCCTTGCGCCGCACTTGCCGCACACACCGTCATCGTTCGACATTCGGATTCCCCCTCAGGATGTTGTGGTGCCTGGCGTCGGTGCCGAGCTCCCACCCGGACAATATCGGCCCGGAATGGAACTTGCAAGACCAAACCGAAACGGTGTCGGTGCTGCCTTGCCCCGTACGCATCGGATCGTTGGCAGTGGGTCGCTTTGTGCCACACCAGTTGATTTGGCAGCAGAGAATCCGCAGGAGAACGGTGAAAAAGTAACGGTGGCAAACGAGCGGTACGACCGGAAGTTCCTGCCCGGCATCAAGGTCGCATGGCAGGATGGGGTTATGACATCAGGGGGGCTTCGGGGGCGTCGGCGACCACGTCCGACGATCAGGTTTCTGAGGTTGCTGCCATTTGATTCGTTTCCCGATGCGGATCAAGCACGCTGCATCGCGCAGGGTCGGTGGCAGGACATCGACATCAGCAGAATCAGACACCCATTGATCGAGGACGCAGCACTGCGTTTCGCCCAGGGCGACCCGACGAAGCATCGAAGTTCTTCCGCGCTCGCCGACCGTCCCGTCTATGAAGTGCGATCCCGCACCGGTGCTGGTTGGCGGGGGGCGGTCGTGCTCGATGATGCCGGGGACCCTTGGCTGATCTGGGCTGACAGGCATGACCAGTTTAACGATCATGCTGCTGACGCGTTGAAGAGAGCATCCATGCAGCACTGGCTTCCCAAGCCGGTGGAGTACAAGCTGCGGCTAAGGGATGACGCCGCCGAAGCCCACCGAGCATGGAGGGTGGCCGCCGTGGCGACGTTCGTAGAGGTTGTGGCAGAAGCTCTGGAGAGCGCCGAGCAACGCTCAACCGTTCAGCTTGCCTGCGCAGATGGTGAGGAACTGAGGGTAGATGTGGAGCTTGACCATGACCTTCCCGGGGGACACCCCGAGGACGATACGTCTCTGCTGACAGTGATGATCCGGGTGGGAAGCCAGCAAGCCGACGATTTCCTACGGTTCGTCCTGCCTGCAATCCAGCCTGACACTTCCCGTATTGATGCCGTCTACGGGCGAGACTCCACGCTAGAAACCTGGGTGACGGTAAGCCAAGCGGAACTAACGCTGTTCATAGCAGCCGTCCGTCTGGCGGCAGCCCCCAACGGCGCGGAAGCGCTATGCGCACCCAACACCCACCTGCACTACGTGGACAAGTACACCCTCGCCGATCTGATGATCGAGGGCCGTGCAGCCCGCGGGATCTGCGGCTTCTGGTTCGTTCCCACCCGAGACGAGCATGCCGCGCTGCCTGTCTGTCCGAAATGTGAGGCTCTCGAGCCGGCCGCAGAACGGACGGTTCATCTGATCCGTCAGGCGCTAGCCGTTGAGAACCTCTAGTTCCTCAAGATCGGTTTCAGTTAGCGCGGCGGCACGATCCTGCACGGCCTTCAAACCGTGCTCGCGCGTTCCAAGGAGTTCATGGACATGGGCGTTGGCGCGTTCGTGGCGGTCGATGTAGTCAAGCAAGTCAGCCATAGCGATACGGCGGTGTGTGCCGACGCGACGGAATTCTAGAAGACCACGGTCCATGAGTTTGAGCAGATGTGGGCGACTGACCTTGAGCAGTTCCGCAGCTTCGGCCGGGCTGAGCTCGCTTCCCTGCTCCAGGAAGGTGATGTCCCTTCCGCGGTCCATTGCCTCGACGACGTACTGAAGCATGACCGCGATGGGCGAGCCAGATGGCAGCGTGCGGGCAAACTCGACGGTTAGTTCGAGCTCGGAATTCTTGACTCCATTGGCGTGCAGCGTGGTCGGCATGGCCGTTCTCAACTTTCCCTGTCCTTGGTGTAGTAACTGTAACACCTGTCATAACTGTAACTGTGTTCGTTGGGAACCGCAACTCCCGACCCGCATGGAGCGTTGTCTCCAGCGTCAACACCTACACCCAGCATGAGGCACCCATCTGGGGCGCGGACCGTGTCGCCCGCAACGCTGAGTTCATGGTGCAGGGCCGGTACAACACCCTCAATGCCGCCACCCTCGAACTGTTGGCCACGGTATGACCGGGGACAGCTACCAGCACGGCTTCAAGGCCGGCTACAGCGCCGCGAAGCAGTTCTACGGGCTGGCGGCACGGGAGCGTCTGGAGCGCATCCAGCGGGCCACCGAGGAGCTGCAGGCCGATCGACTTGGCCGCAGCGATCTTACGAGAGGGACTCAGTGCTTCACAAGACTAGGGACGTGATGATGCTGTCGGTCAGGCCAGCGTACGCGAAAGGGATTCTGACTGGGTCCAAGAGCGTGGAACTGCGCCGCACGCGACCGAGCATCAAGGGCGATCAGTTGACAGTCATCTACGCGTCGACCCCTGTCCAAGCCGTCATAGGTGCTTGCACGATCAGCTGCGTGGAGAGCGGAGAGCCACAGGACCTGAAGTTGCGGTACCTGACCGAAGCTCAAATCAGCGAAGATGAATTCGATAGGTACTTCGAGGAAGCCGAAGTGGCTTGGGCGCTCCACCTCCGGCAATCGATGTTCTTCGAACAGCCCGTTTCGCTGGAACGCCTCAGGGCATCCTCAGTCCTGCCGGTCCAGAGTTGGCGGTTCCTTGATTGGCGAGCCTTTGCTGCTCTACTTACGTCAGAAAGCGACCGGATCAAGCTTGGGAATCTGTTAGCAAGTGGTTCGGGGTAAGAGTGGGTACGCTCTTTTGAGCACGCCAAGACGCGAGAACTTCCATTGTCGCCACAAGCATGGTCGGTACGCTGCTGGTTGAACTCCAAGTGGAAGGCAATGATGGCGACGGTTGATTAGGTAATTGCTGCCTTCGATGCAGCGGGTTCGCAGTCGGAGCGTGGCACCAAGTTCGAAGAGTTGATGGTGGACTACTTTCAACTCGACCCCACTCTCTCCTCTCGCTACACCAACGTTTCTCGCTGGGTGGATTGGGCGCATCGCGGAGAGTCCCCGGACGTAGGGATCGACCTCGTTGCCCAAGACAAGGAGACGGGCGGCTGGTCTGCGATCCAGTGCAAGTTCTTCGCCCCGAACCACTACCTCCGCAAGGAAGACATCGACTCCTTCTTCACCGCCTCCGGCAAGAAGTGGGACGGCGTCACCGGGACTGCTGCACGGATAGGTGACAGTTCCTAGTTACGCAGCCTGGTCGGCTGGCTTGCTCATGATGGTCTCGTAATCGATGGGGGTCAAGCGGCCGAGCGTGCTCTGGCGACGTCGTCGGTGGTAGGTCCGCTCGATCCAGGTCACGATCGCGATCCGTAGCTCCTCTCGGGTGGCCCACGTGCGGCGGTCCAGGACGTTGTTTTGCAGCAACGCGAAGAAGCTCTCCATGGCCGCGTTGTCACCAGCTGCACCGACTCGCCCCATCGAGCCGACCATGTCGTGACGATGCAGGGCCCGCACGAATTTCCGGCTGCGAAATTGACTGCCGCGGTCAGTGTGCAGGACGCAGCCGGCGACCTCACCGCGCCTGGCGACGGCGTTGTTGAGGGCGGCGACCGCGAGCCGGGACTTCATCCGCGAATCGATCGAGTAGCCCACGATCCGATTCGAGTAGGCGTCCTTGATGGCGCACAGATACAGCTTGCCCTCGCCGGTGCGGTGCTCGGTGATATCGGCCAGCCAGAGCTCGTTCGCCGCTATAGCGGAGAACTCGTGCCGAGTAACACCGTGCTCATCGGTGACGGCGCACAGGTCGTCGTGCACCGGTGGACCGGGCTTCTTGCCGTTCTTGGCGCGTTTCTTACCGAACGCCGACCACCAGCGCATGTTCGAGCAGATCCGCCACGCGGTCCGCTCGGCCATCACTTCACCGGCGTCGGCAGCCGCATCGAGCAAGTATCGGTAGCCGAACTCCGGGTCGTCGCGGTGGGCATCGAACAGCGCATTCGCGCGGTAGGCCTCGGTGATCTCGGCATCGGTGACCGGCTGCGCCAGCCACCGATAGTAGGGCTGGCACGCCAGTCCCAGTACCCGGCACGTCACCGCGACCGGCACCCGCAGCGGGGCGTCGGTCGCGGCCAGCTCGCGGACGAGCGGGTACATCATTTTCCCGGCAGGTTCGCCTGCGACAGGTACGCCGCAGCGCGGCGCAGCACCTCATTCTCCTGCTCCAGCAGCTTGTTGCGTTTGCGCAGCTCGCGCAGCTCCCGGCTTTCCGTCGTGGTCGAACCGGTCTGTCCACCGGCATCGATCCTGGCTTGACGCATCCACTTATCCAGCGTGCCGACGTGCACGCCGAAGTCCTTCGCGATCTGCGCCAACGTGACCTCCGGATCACGGCTCAGCGCCACGCGAACAACATCGTCGCGGAACTCCTTGGGAAACGGCTTGGGCATGATGACATCCTTCCAGGCTAACCCTCCCGGGCTAGCCACCTCAGATGTCACCTACTCGTGCAGCAGACCCCGATCCGAGAGCTACTTGGTCGCTGGGGCAGCTGTAACACTTCTACTGCAACATCGCGTTACAGGCGGGGACTCACGACTAGAGGGCGGGTGGCGCCTTCGAGTCCGTAGACGGCCATCAGGTCGTCGGCCTTGACCACTGAACGCCTACTACGAGCGGCCGGCGATGCTCAGCCTGTTGGGTGATGTCGAAGGGCGCGAGGGTCAGGCGCGGGCGCGACGGGCGTGCAGCGCGCGCACCCGCTCGGCCAGGTGGGGAACCGGGCCCTCAACATCGGCGTCCGGGACCACCTGTTGGATGGGCAGGGGCGCGACCGGGCCAGGCTCGAAGCCGATCTCGGCCAGCCAAACACCGAGCTGGGCCGACGATGACGCGTAGACGATGCGGCCAAGGCCGACCCAGCCGTGCGCTGCCGCGCACATGGGGCAGTGCTCGCCCGAGGTGTAGACGGTCGCCGCTCGACGCTGGTGGGCATCGAGGTGGGCCGCTGCCCAGCGCGCGATCGCGAACTCGGGGTGTTGCGTGCGGTCGCCGGATGCCACATGGTTGTGATCCTCGAACAGCACCTCGCCGTCCGCTGACACCAAGATGGAGCCGAAGGGCTCGTCGCCCGCCTCAAGGGCGCGCTCGGCGAGCTCGACGGCCCGGGTCAGGTGGCGGAGGTCGTCATCATCGATCGACATGCCTAGCAGGGTAGCCGAGGAGATGGCTCGACAGGTTCGCCGCGACACCCTGACTTCACCTGCGCGCAGTCACTGAGCGCACGGCGCTAGATTGCCGCCATGGAGATCACCCGCCCGACACCCACCTACCACGAGTCCTTCCTCGCAGCCTGGGCCGAGTTCGACGCCGAAGGCCCCGATGCAGGCGACTGGATGGGCGCCTTCCACCACACGCGGGAGGAGGTCTCCTCCCCCGAGGGATTCGCGGCGATGTGCGCGCACGACCTCCAGCAGGAAATCAACCCAGACGACGGCTGGGTCCCGGCGACCATGCTCTGGGCCGTGGCCGACGGCGAGTGGCTTGGCCGAGTCTCCGTCCGGCACGAGCTCAACGACTTCCTCCGTCAAGTTGGCGGCCACATCGGCTACGCCGTTCGGCCCAGCGCGCGCCGTCGCGGGATCGGCGGGTTGCTCATGCGTGCTGGGCTCGATCGGCTGGCTGAGCTCGGCGTCGACAACGCGCTGGTGACCTGCGACGACGACAACGTCGCCTCCTACCGGATCATCGAGTCTGCGGGCGGGGCCCTGGAGAACGTCGTGGAGGGGAAGCGACGCTACTGGGTCCCCACGGCCCCTGTTGGGACCGTCCGCGAGCATCTGGTCATCGTCCCCGAACTCGACGATGCCGAGGCGCTGGCCGAGGATCTCCGCGAAGAGGGCTTCGACAGCGTCCGCGTCGTGCGAGAGGCGGCCAAGACCGCAGAGGATGATGAGGACATTGAGTGGGCCGTCCACATTGTCGACACTCGGCCCCTCAGCGCCGATGAGACCACAGCGCTGCGGGAGCGCCTTGTCAGGATCGCAACCGAACTCGACGGCTGGTACGACGAATAGGCAACTGGCCATGGGCTAAGCCAGCCACTCCTACGAGCCGTTCAGCCACGGGAAGATCACCGGCCGCCACAGGAGCACCTGAACAACGCGGGCGATGAGGAACACGGCCATTGGGATCGCTGCTCTCGCGACCCAACCCAATCGATGAGCCAGGCAGGCGGCGGCCCCCATTGTCAGAAGGGCCAGCAGCATCGGCGCTGCCTGCAGCACTTCCTGCCACCCGTTCGGCCAGCAATTGGGGCGAACGCACGGGCGTTCATCGATGTACATCTCTGAGAACGCGACGTTCAGGACTGTGGCGAACCCAGTGACAAACAACAACCATGCGGCTGCCGCCAACTGACCGAGGTTGACCCACCCCGCCCGCCAACGGCTGGACCCGGTCACCAGCAGTAGACCCACCACGGCGATCCCCATGTAGCCCAGTTCACATGGCACGGACGGTGATGCCGTCGAGAATCTGCTCAGGGTGACTCACGGCATCCCTGAACCGGACCCCGCCCACATGGCCGCATAGCTGGCGACGAGGATCCGCGGCAGGAAGGTCACCCACGCGAGAAAACCCCAAGCCAGCCGTTTGGCGAGAGGCTCTTCCGTGGACATCCTTCACACTAGGTGCCTCGCAACGGGCGGGCCATCAACTTTGGGGCAGCGAGGCTCGTCCTTCGGGTGGAGACGCGCCCAGAAGACGTCTGCAGGGATAGGCTCGATGCATGATCAAGCAGCGCGAGGGGACGACGTACGGCGTCCCGGTGGGCATGTTCGCGATGGCGATCATCGCCGCCGTCGCGCTCCTCTTCAGCCCTGGGGTGTGGCCCCTCGCCGCGGTCGCCTTGGTGTGGGCCGTCTACTACGCGCTGCGGCCGTGACGGCGCCGTCGCTGGTCATCCAATTCGTCACCGTCTGGTTGGCGATGGTGGTCATGTTCTTCACGACGTGGTCTGACCTCGCCGGTTCGCTGCTGCTCAGCCTGGGTGTTGCGTTGCTGTTCGCCGTGGGGTTCTTCGCGCTGTGGATGATTCCCGTCGGCTTGGCAGCATCGTTCCTTGCCAGCGGCCGCACGTCGTCGGCCGTCAGGCCAAGCTGACAGACAACTCCGACGCTTGGGCTGGACGATGCTGATTCCTCAGCCCGGGACCTACCCCTCGTCGCGCATGATGAGATGGAGTGCATGACCGATGTAGCCACCTCTGGCCGACGGCGGGTTCTCGCCCGCGTGGGCGTGATCGCGCTGGCGCTCGTGTCGGCCCGCACCCATCTCGTCGCGAACTCCCCAATGCTCGGCAAGACGGTCACCGTCAGTGCGGTAGATGTGGATGGTGGCCATCGAGTACAACTCCATCGGCGGCAAGGCGGAGGTGCTCAAGGCCTGCTACGACGTCACACTTGCTGGCGACGACGAACCCGTCCCCATGAACGAGCGCCCCGAATTCCAGGCGATGCTGAACACCCCCAGCGCCGCGGTGTTCATCGAGCGCTACGCCGCGTGGTGCCGCACGGTCTTCGACCGAGTGGCCAGCATCATCGGCGCGGTCAGCGCACCGGGCATTGGGGACGCCGGGGCTCAGGCGTTCGCCGAAACCATCGAGGCCGAGCGGCGCCTCGGCACGACGCGGGCCATGGGTCGACTCATAGAAGTCCACGGCCTACGCCACTCGGGGTTGAGGTCGGCGTCCTGCAGCGTGGTGGTGACCACGTACTTGGGCAGCGTGTTGTAGCGGGCGGATTCCTCCGTCATGGTGGGCCACACGGCGCGAACTCGGTGTAGCTCTGGCGGCCTAGGAGCAGCGCCGCGGCTTCCTCCTGCTCACGACCCTTGAGCTCGTAAGCCGCTGGGTCGAACTCCACCTCGGTGAACGTCCATTGAGGGTTCTCCATCACGCCGTCGAGGGAGAGGAATGTGGTGACAATGACCTGCGCCATGGTCGCAAAACTAGCGCCTTGAACTCTGCCTGTGAAGCGCCGAGCGGCCCCTACCCCGAGCACTGGGGAGGGGCCACCGTGGGCGCCGTCAGCGACAGTTGGGTCGGCCTGGGGCGCGGTGTCGGGATTGCTCCCGGTCCGTTTCCCCAGGCCGCCCGCCGAACCGGACGTGCGACTTTCACCGCATCCGGCTCTCCATGAGAGAGGGCTGGTTCAGCTGGTGGTGACAGCTGGCCGGTCCCAGGGGGTAGGAATGTGGTAGCCGCGGTAGCGGTACCTGGTCACCGGGACGCTGGCGGCGCCGGTGAACCTCTTCCCGTTGTGAGCGAGGCGCCAGGTTCCGGGCAGGCAGTACCTGCGGCGGAGTTCCGGCCATCCGAGTCGGCGGTGCTTCTTGCGTAGCCATGCCGTGATCCGCTCCCACGTGTAGGAGTCGATCGCGGCGAAGGTTGCTTTGGCCACCGCATACCGGAAGTAGTTCGCCCATCCCCGCAGCACCCGCCCGAGATAGTCCATGAGGTATCCCGGGTCCTGGTGCAGGGTGTTCCTGTAGGTCATGGTCTTCACCCGCTGTCTGATCGAGGCGATCGCCTTCTTCGCGGGCAGGGTGTAGACGTACCACTTGTTGCTGCCTCGTCTCCGCATCCGTCGGATGTGGAAACCGAGGAAGTCGAACCCGTGGTCGATGTGGACCACGCGGGTCTTCTCCGGCGACAGACGCAACCCCATCGGGGCCAGCACGTCTGCCACCTCGTGACGCAACTGCTCGGCGTGTTCCTGCTGACCCTTCACCACGATGACGAAGTCATCGGCGTAACGGATCAGCCGGTAGGACGCTTTGCCGTGGTCACGGCGCCAGGCCCGCTTTCCGGCCGTGCCCATCTCATGGTCCCAGCGGCGAGTGAACTCGTCATCGAGGACTGATAGGGCAATGTTGGCCAGCAGCGGGGACAAGATCCCGCCCTGTGGGGTGCCGGTGATCGTCCCCTCGGTCGTGCCCACCGTGGTGAGCACTCCCGCTTTCAGGAACGCCTTGACCAGCGCGAGCACCCGCTTGTCACCGATCCTGCACCGGAGCCGGTCCATCAAGGCGGTGTGGTCGATCATGTCGAAACACGCCTCAATGTCGGCCTCCAGCACCCACTCATACGATTTGCTCGCGAAGTGGTGGATCTCGGCGACCGCGTCCTGCGCGCGCCGGTTAGGTCTGAACCCATAGGAGCACGACTTGAAGTCGGCCTCGAAGATGGGTTCCAGGACCAGCTTCAAAGCTGCCTGCACCACCCGGTCGGTCACGGTCGGGATGCCCAACTTGCGCAGCTTGCCGCTGGCCTTGGGGATCATCACCTGCCGCACCGGCACCGGCCTGAACTCTCCAGCCCTCAACTGGGCTCGAATGTTTCGCAGGAACTCCTCCACCCCGACCCCGGAACTGATCCGTGCCACGGTGACACGGTCCACCCCGGGAGTCTTGGACCCCTTGTTCCCGGCGACGCGTTCCCACGCCATCGTCAAGAACGCCGGATCACACACAAGGTTCCACAGGTCATCGAACCGGCGACCACCATCGGTGGCCGCCCAACCATGCAGCTTGGTCTGCATCCTCCGTACCCCCAGATAGGCCCGAGCATCGCTGGGCCATCCGGAGGCGCCGACATTCACCGGCGCGTCTTCGGACATTACATTCACCTTCTTCTGCTTTCTCTCACTGCCGCCCTTCCCCATGTGACCGGCTTTCCCGGCCTCGGAGTACTACGGCGGCTCCGCCCCACCCACACCCTTCGGCAGGCAACGCACCTATCCCCAAGAAGCGGGGAGCGGAATGCGGATGGTTCCCACGTTCACTGTTGTTCGGTTGACGGGCGAGGCGTCCGGCTTTACCCCTGCGGCATCGTCGTGGCTACGCCGTAGACCTTCACCACGACCTGCCGGACCCGACACATACCACCGTTCCGACAGTTCCCCCCCCGCCACGACCATCAGCGACGGCCCCGACAAGCGGTTACGCACCGCAAACCAGCCCCGATCCACCGGGTTAGAGCTGGGCGACGATTAAGAGGCTTTACGACACCGGTTCCTCTCGTACACCTTCCCGTCTTGCTCACCAGACACGGCCCATCCGGTAGTACTGGACCGTCCTGACTTTGTCACGGCTGCTCCCACCCACCCCAGGCGTTCCCCCAGGACAGGCTGCCGTCAGCTTCACTTGGCCGCTACGACGGCCAACCAATGCAGGTCTCCCACCTCCATCCGATACAACAGCGCCTCGTGGCGCACGACGACCTCGTCGAGATTCAGGCCCTGACGCAGCGCTTCGCCGTCGATGATGGCGTGGAGGTACTGGGCTTCACCGCCGTACATCTCCGCGAATTTCGCCTCCGTGGCGTAGAGCCGGCCCAGCAGCACCTGCTTCTCCAAAGTCGCCTCGTAGAAGTACCCAATGGAACGACGGTGGGCCTCCACCAGCGGGGTCGCTTCGGGGAAACCGGGTTCGACACCACGTTCGCGCGCCTCGGTCAGTTGGGCCACGAACGCGTCGTGGTCACGCTTGACCTGCTCCCAATCCTGAAGGCTCATCGACGCCTGAGCGGCCTGCGCCTGTTCCCATTCGGGGGTATCCCCCCAGCGTGCCTCTGCCTCCGCCTGGTAGTTCGGCAGGTTCTGGCCGAAGATCTTCACCTTCTCGTCCATGGTCATGACGTGCCCTCCTTCGAGCAATGTGTCGACTGCCCGGACCATCCCGTGCAGTTGACGGATTCGTTCCACCAGAACTTCACGCTGTCGACGGAGCACCTCCTCCGCCGGCCCACCCTCCTTCATCAGGCTGAGGATCTCCTTCGATGGGAGCCCAGCCTCACGGTAGATGAGGATGCGCAGCGCCGCGTCGAGGTCATCGTCGGTGTAGATCCGATGCTCAGACCAGGTGCGGAAGCTGGGCTCGAACAGCCCAATCTGATCCCAGTGCCGCAGGGTGCGGGTGGTGACTCCCAGGATCTGGGCCGCTTCTCCGATGGTGTATTCGGTCATGGCCTCACTCTTTCGGTTGACGTTGCGTCAAGCGCAAGCGGGATCGCGGGGGAACAGCCGTCAGAACAGGTGGACGAGCACCCCGATGAGCAAGGTGGTGGCCGCGGCGAGGGCACAGCCGAGCTCAACGAGCATGCCCAGACCCACGGACTTGAGCGCTCCGACGCTGGAGGTGAGGGCCTTCTTCCAGTCGCGCACGCGCAACCACTCGGAGAGCAGAAGGCTCGCGGCGAACCCGATGGGCAGGCCGAAGAACGGCAGGACGAACAGGCCGATGACCCCGGCGATGAGGCCGATGATCACGGAGCGGCTGGGGATGTTGCGCTTCTTCAGGCCGCGCCCGGTGATCAGGTACTGCGCCGACATCCCGACGAGCACCAGCGCGGTGCCGATGCCGAACACCAGCCAGCCGGCGGCACCGGAGCCACCGAAGATCGCCCACACCAGCAGTCCGGTGATCACGGCGAGGCTGCCGGGCAGCACGGGCACGACGATCCCCGTGACCCCGACGACGGTCAGGAGCACGGCGATGATGGCGACAACCAGATCAGGCACACGACGAGAGTACGCCCGGATGGGCAGTCCACGCCGGAGCGAATCCTCCAGCTATGTATGTGTCCCGGCCTTGGCTAGATCCGAAGGCCGGGGCACCTACATAGGTGAAGGGCGGAACGGGCTCCATACACTTGTCCAATGCGACTTTGGAGCCTCCACCCCCGCCTCCTCGACCGCGCCGCCCTGGTTGCCGGCTGGCGGGAGGGGCTGCTGGCCCAAGCGGTGCTGGCAGGTCGCACCCGCGGCTACCGCTCCCACCCACAACTCGAGCGCTTCAAGGCCACGGAGGATCCCTCCGGAGCCATCGTCACCTACCTCTGGGAACTCCACGCTGAGGCCACCCGCCGCGGCTACCGGTTCGATCCCACTCGTCTCGACGGCGAACCCAACGGGCAGTTGAGGCTGGCAGTTGCCTCGGGGCAATTAGAGTTCGAGTTGGCGCATCTGCGCGCCAAGGTGCGGCAGCGTGCTCCCGAATGGGAATCACGGTTGGGTTCGCCTGAGCCACATCCGATGTTCGACGTGGCGGTAGGCCCCGTGGCGGCGTGGGAACGGGCAGCTTCCTAGCTGCGCAGCCCCGCGGCTGCAAGGGCGGCTGCCGCGGTACGCCTGCCGCCTCCTCGGTGATCACCCCATGCACTGGCCATTCGGTACCACTCGAGCGATGACTCCCAACTCATGCCGCCAAGGACTCCGATGGTCTTCATGGGCTCATCGTATGGGCGAGGTGGTTGGATTGAGCCGTGGCCCCGGATGCACGCTCTCCCGATTTCTTCGTCGTTTCGGTAACCCTCCGCAACATCGACGGCGACCTGCTCATGGTGCGCAAGCGAGGCACCCACCGATTCATGTTGCCCGGCGGCAAGGTTGAGCCGGGCGAGACACACCTGCAGGCCATTCTTCGCGAAGTCGAGGAGGAGGTTGGGCTCACGCTCGAGCCTGCCGCCGTCGAACTGCTCGGCCACTGGACCGCTGGGGCGGCCAACGAACCAGGGCTCGTCATCTCCTCGGACGTGTTCATCGCCCCGCTGCCAGGCGACCCCCGCGCCTCCGGCGAGATCGAGGAACTGCGCTGGCTGCCCATCTCGGCCGAGATCGACTATGACGCCGACCCCACGTTGTCGCCCATGCTGACCGAGCACGTCGTCCCCGCATTGGTCACGTTGAGGGATGTGGAAAACCTTCAGGGTGTGAATTTCGACAGATAGCCCCCATATGCCGCTATCTGTCGATATTCACACCCTGAAGGAACCGCGCGAGGTCAAACTGTTCGACGATGCGCCGCCCAATCAACTCCGCTCACGGGCCCAGATGTTGTTGCACGCCACGCACACGTCGTCGGGGACGAAGCCCGCCCGCATCATCTGCGCGAAGATCCAGCACCCGGCGCAGAAGGCGAAAGCAGCCTCGAGGAAAGCGAACAAGACCAGCACGCTGATCAGGACCGCAGCCGCACCGGTCAGACCGAAGCCCAACCCAAGCACCGAGGCGACGGTGGTGACAGCCAGCCCGATCCCCTGGGCAAAGCGCTTCGGAGGGCCAGGCACCAGGATGGGATCGCCCAGCCTGGGCGCGATGACCCTCGTGGCCAACTGCCCCAGCGCCGAGAACCTCGGGCCGGCCAGCACCCGGGCCAGGAAGCCCAGTGCCATGACCGGGATCAACCACTGCCAGCCGGTGAACAGGACGGTGAGCCCCATCAGGAGCACGCCGGCGGCCACCACACGGGCGGCCTTTTCGTTGACGGGATTGGGGAAGCTGAAGAGCTGAGTCACGGTGCGAGCGTAAGCGGGCCCTTCCCTGTCGGGCTACCCAATCTGCTGACGGCGTAAACCCGGAAATGTCCTCTCGACGGCACCACCCCCTCGATTTGGAAGGGGGACACCCCGTCGAGTGGACATCTACCGGGCCCTTTCGAGATTGACGAAGGGGAAACCGTGAGCCGAGGGCAAGCCAACGCTCAGGTAGCGTGACCCCGTGGCCCGAACCTTCGCCGTCGTCCCCTCGTCCTACGTGTTCCTGCGCCGGGGCGACGAGGTGCTGCTGCAACTGCGCCAGAACACGGGGTACATGGACGGCCGCTGGGTGGCCGGCGCTGCCGGGCACGTGGAGCCGGGCGAGACCGCGAGACAAGCTGCCGTCCGCGAGGCCGCGGAAGAGCTTGGCATCACCATCCGCCCAGAAGACCTCACCCTCATCAGCGTGATGCAACGCACTGACCGCACGGACAACCCACGTGAGCAACGCGCCGATTGGTTTTGGACGGCCACCGAATGGGAGGGCACGCCCGCGATCCTCGAGGAGGCCAAGGCCGTCGACGCCCGCTGGTGGCCGCTCGATGCACTTCCGCCCAAGATGCCGGATTACGAGCGGCAGATCCTGGAGGCCCTCGCCACAGGCACCCTGACCCTCGACACCTCCTTCGGGTTCGACGGCCCCACCGTCCGGCTGCGACCCATGCAGCCAGACGACGAAGAGGTCTTCGCCGCCTGGAACAGCGACCCCGATTTCTGCGAGATCGCCGGCTGGACCCACGGCCCACACACTGAGAATCTGGAGTTCTGGACCAAGCTCGTCAGGAGCCCGCCGCCGGATCTGCTGCGGCTGATCGCAGAGGTCGACGGCGACCCCATCGGCTTCGCGGATCTCCACGGCCTCGAGCCGCACCGTCGGGAGCTGGGCTTCCTGATCGGCACCACAGCGAACTTTGGCAAGGGTCTGGGCACCGCCGTCGCGCGCGCCGGTCTGGCATACGGCTTCGAGCAGTTGGGGCTGACCGAGATCTGGGCGGAGGGGGCCGACGCCAACGCCACGTCCATCGCCGTGCTGCAGAAGGTGGGGATGCGGGAGACGGGCCGGGGCGACGAGGTCGCCTACTTGGGCGAGCCCAGCTTCTACCGACAGTTCGTCATCACGCGGGAGGAGACGACATGATCACCGCCGCCGCGTTCCTGGGGTTCCTGATCGCCATCGTCCCCATCACCGTCACGCCGGGCGCGAGCTTCACGCTGGTAAGCAGCCGTGGGCTCGTGGGCGACCATCGCGGTGCATGGGCCACCATCGTCGGAACCGCCGCCGGAATCCTCACTCACGCCGTTGGGGGTCGCGTCGATGCTGCTGTTGGCGGCCATCCATGTCGCGGTGATGGTTGCCTGGCTGGGCCTGTGGACGTTGGGTTTGAAGCAGCTCTCCGCCCGCTTCGACCCGCAACTCTGGCGCCGACGCATCGACGCGGTCGGCGGAGCGGTCCTGGTGGTCCTGGGGATCCGCACCGCTATTCAGCCGCGCTAGGCGGAATCGAGCCAGGCCAGGATGCGGGCGGCCGACTCGGCTGGGGGTACACCGTCGGTGTCCAGAACCAGGTGCGGGTGACTGGTGAGCAGACTCTCAGCCAAGTGCAGGCCGTTCTCCGACGTCATCTGCCACTGGGCTTCAAGCTCCCGCACGTTGTCATCTGACCAATCGACGTCGCGCTTCGACGGCTTGTGAAGCAGCCGTTCCTCCGAGCGGTTGCGCTCCAGCCGAGTGTCGAGGCCCGCGCGGAGCTCGACGAAGGCCACGTCGCCGTCGAAGATCTCGACGTAACGCTCGATGATCTCCGAGTCCTCAGCGCAGTCCAGGGCCCAGACCAACGAGAACACGAGGTCGACACCATGCCGCGCCGCCTCTTCGAGCACGCGCGTGCGGAACTCGCCGTTCAGCGAGTTGAACGGCGGGGTGCCGTAGCCAAAGGTCTCCAGCAGGGGCTCGATGGTCATGTGGTTGTGGAACAGCCGGAAGCGGCCCTCGTCCGCCATCGCGCGCCCCACCGTCATCTTCCCCACCGCGGGAGGACCGAACAGGAGCACCAACATGGAGTCAGCCCCGCTCCGCTTGGCGGCGGCGCGAGGCTTCGACGAACGCCGCGATCCGCGCCCGCGCATCGTCGGTGTCGAAGGCCTCTCCGATGGTGCGGGCCTCTACCTCGACCTGCTCCTCGAACGAGCGGCCAGCGGACGAGCGGATGAGTTGCTTCGCCACGCCGTAGGCGCGCGTCGCGCCGGTGAGCCAACTCCGGGCGACCTCTTCGGCCCGGGCGAGCACGCCGTCGTCGGGGACAACCTCTGCCACGAGGCCCCAGTCCAGAGCCTCCTGCGCCGAGAGGAGTCGCTCCGTCAGCACCAACTGCAGCGCGCGGCGCTCCCCCACAGCCCTGGCCAGGTGCGCCGTGACGGAGAGATCCGGGGTCAGCCCCATGCTGGCGTACTTGCTGCCGATCCGCGCGGACTCACCAGCGACGGCGTAGTCGCTGCACAGCATGATCCCCAGGCCTCCTCCCGCGGTGGCGCCGTGCAGCGCCGCGACGACAGGCACCCGCGAGCGCGTGAGCCCGAGGATCCCCTCATTGATGGTGCGCGCCAGATCCGCGACCTCGGAGCCGCCGCTCATGGTGCCGGCCATGTCCGCCACGTCGCCGCCGGCGCAAAACGCCGGGCCATTGCCGCTCAGCAGCACGGCGCCGATGTCGTCGCGCGTGGCGATCTCCGCCACGGCCTGAGTCCAGGCGTGCGCCAGTTCAGCGTTGAAGGCGTTGAGCCGATGGGGTCGGTTCAGGGTCAGGCGCGCGAGGCCGTCGTCGACGCTCAGCAGGATTGGGTCGGTCATGTCTCTCCGTCCTCGCAGAACAGTTCGGCCAGCCTAGCGGTGTGCCCCGCATTCAGGCCTCAATCTCCCACCCAGAACCCGCACGCCAGCGCCGTCGATCTGTTGGAGCAGCGCGCGCCTGAGGGAGGAATCGGCCGGCAGCGCGCTGAGGTCGACGGGTTGCAGCGCGGGCTCGTGGCGGAAGCCGTAGAACAGCGCGTCGCGCCACCCATCCTCACTGTCTCCCGTCAGTTCGAAGCGCTCCGCGAAGCGCACGAAGTTCGACTCAGGGTTCAGCAACCCCGCGACCCCGGGATCCAGCAGCCAGGATTGGATCATGAAGCGGTCGACGGCGTACTCGGGGAACACGCGTGGGGCCAGTTCGCGGGCCCAGGCGAGCGACTCGTCGACGGCCTCGGGCGTGAGCGGCCCGCTTTCGGGGATGTGCACACCCAGGAACGTTCCTTCGTCGTCGCGCTCGAGCGTGTACTGCAGCCGCCCCAGCCAGAGGAGCCTGCCGGTGTAGTTGCTGGCGCACCACCCCCGTGCGAGAAGCCCGAAGCAGCCGAACACCTGCCGGAAGATGTGGGCCTGCTGGCCGAGATCTGCCAGCGAAGCCCAGGCCACGTCGTCGGGCACGCCGCGCCGCACCATCTCGGCGTGCACGTCCTCGGCCACGGCCACGAGGGCCAGCACGGTAATGAGGCCTGGCCGAGCGAAACGTTTCATAGGCATCGAACGGCTGGCCCAACGAGATGCCCTCCAGCGCCTCGTCAGCCGTGCGTGCCATCGTCGCGATGTAGCCCTCCACCTGCCGACGGTACAGCCCCAGCCGCACCAAGTTCCGGCGCCGGGCGTGATCCGGTGGGTCCGAGACAACAACAGAGGTAGGCCCGTCGACGGGGATGAGCACCTTCATGGCCTCGTAGGCGCTGAAATGCTCGTCGTGGGCGAAGACGAACTCGTTGGCCTCAGGGCCCACGGAGACATCACCCACATCGACATCCCCGTCAGCAACCTCAACTCAGCCAAGGAGTTCTACGGAACCCTCTTCGGCTGGCAGATCAACGAACTTCCCGGCTTCGAGGGCTACCCCATATGGCAGGCCCCGAACAAGACCAGCGGCGGCGGCCTAGCCCCACGCGAGGAGGGGTTCACCCCGCCCCGCTCCTACGTCGAGGTGGATTCCATCGACGACACACTCGCCCAGGTGGAAGCCTCCGGCGGCACGGTCGTGATGGGCGGGTGGCGCGACGCTTCGGCGGCGGTGGGGCCAACGCCTCGCGCAGCAGAGCCGCCATGCGCCCGCGCGCAGCCGCCCGGTTCTGGAACTGCGAGCGCTTCTCCGCCGCATCAATCGTGAGCACCGTGCCCACCAACCGGTGCCGCAAACGATGCAAGACCCGACGGCGCTGCGCCTCGGTGAGCACCGTCGAGGCCGCCACATCGAAGGACAACTGCACCCGGCTGTCCGTCGTGTTGACGCCCTGACCTCCCGGCCCAGAGGCTCGGACGAAGCGCTCCGCCAACTCGCCCGCGGGGATGACCACACCGTCGGGCACTCCAGGCCCGGGTTAGATGGTCAGTTCACTCACGCGCCGGAGTCTACGGGCCCGTAGACTCGGCGAATGCTGCCGCTGAAGTCCATCGCCTTGTTCGTGCTCGCCGCGCTCGCCGAGATCGGCGGGGCGTGGCTGGTCTGGCAAGGCGTGCGCGAGGGCAAGGGCGCCTGGTGGATCGGCGCCGGCGTGATCGCGCTGGGCCTCTACGGATTCGTCGCGACTCTCCAGCCTGACGCCAACTTCGGCCGCATCCTCGCCGCGTACGGCGGGGTATTCGTCGCGGGGTCTCTCGCCTGGGGCATGGTGGTCGACGGCTTCCGCCCAGACAGGTGGGACGTGATTGGCGCCGCCATCTGCCTCGTGGGGGTCGCTGTCATCATGTACGCCCCACGCGCCGCAGCCTGAGCTACTCCCCCGTGCGCCCGTCGATAGCCTGCGCCAAGAGGTCCGCGTGGCCTGCGTGCCGGCCGTATTCCTCCACCAGGTGCACCAGGATGTAGCGCTGGGCTTATCCGCAAATTGTGGACACGTCCCGCTTACGCGGCTTGTTCCATGGTTGAGGTTTCAACCAGGTGGTGTTCGTAGTTGACCGGGGACAGGTACCCCAGTGCCGAGTGACGGCGGCGACGGTTGTAGACGACCTCGATCCATCGCGCGACCGCGGTACGCGCTTCGGCCCGGGTGGGCCAGGCCGAGCGGTGGTAGAACTAACTCGGTCTTCAAGGTGGCGAAGAACGACTCGGCCATCGCGTTGTCGAAACACACCCCGACCTGTCCCATCGACTGATCGATCTTGAGCTCTCGCAGGCCAGATGTAGCTGGGACGAGGTGTACTGGGTGCCGCGATCGGCGTGGAACACGACATGAATCGGGCACGTCACCGCGCAGGGTCTTGGCAGTGCGCAGGGCTCGTTCGACCAGGTCGGCATCTTGCCCTGCTCCTGGACGCGTAACTACGCTTCAAACATGCCCGGCGCATCCCTCACCTGACTCTCTGGCCGAAGGCGTTGTTACCCTGACGTCGATGAACGTTCCGGAGAAGCGACGAGGTCGGGGCAAGATCCGTGCCGGCGACGACAGCGCACTCGCCCCCTTCACACCGTGGCACGCCCTCTGGCGGTCAACGTTCCACACCCGCCTGGCGGACGACGCCACCAGCGCCGAGCGCCTGTACACCGTCGACATCGACTACTTCGACTGGGACGCTCACCTCTACGTCGACGGCAAGCAGGCGGCGGTCGCCACGCTGCCGGCGAAGTTCCCCGTCCCGGGCGGCGCGATCGACGTCGAATTGACCACCTTCGGAGTGAAACGGATGCACTTCGTGCCCGACGACGGGTCGGCCGAGTCGCAGCTTCACCCCGACCCCCGCAGCGCGGAGGCGATGCGCGCCCGGTTCAGCCGTCGTCATCCTGTGGCCAGCCGGGTCATCGCGTGGACTGCCGTCGCTACCCTTCTGGCCTCGCTGGCGCTGTTGGCACCGCAGTTGATCGAACAGATCAGCCAGATGGGCTGGATCGCCGAGCGCTTCGGTACGTTCACCTCACCGATCGCTCTGTCTGCCGAGATCAATACGGCATTGACCGTCGCTGGTGTGGCGGCCTCCATCGAACGTGCTCTCACGCTGCGCTACCACTGGCTGATCGATGCCGACCCGTGGTGGCTCGAGGACTGAGCGCCCGATGCCCGGGCCCGCGTGAACAATCCCGCATCCGGCCGCGTGGTAACGGCTGCGGGCTTCGTCCTGAAGGGTTGCGGGCCAGGCGAGTTCTTCGGCGACTTGGCGTCTCGGCACGGTCGTGAGCCGGGCGTCTAGCCTTGGGGCATGACTATCCACAGCGGACATCCGTTTGCCGAGGCCTTTAGCGAACCCGAGCGTCGCTTCCGGGGACGACTGGCCGCGCGGGTGTCGCTCTGGACGTCGGGCGAAGGACGCGACCGCGCGGGGCTGACCGTCAGCTCGCAGCTCGTCGCGATGGGCGACCCGTGGCGCGTCGTCGCGGTCCTCAACCCTGATTCCGACCTCGCGGCATCCCTTCAGAGCACACGCCGCGCGGCGATCAGCCTGCTCCAGCCAGACCAGCGTGCCCTCTCGGATGCCTTCGCCGGCGGCCCCGCACCGGGCGGACCCTTCCGTCTCGCCGAGTGGGAGCAGACCGAATGGGGACCGGTCCCCGCGGAGCAGCCCGCGTGGGCGGGCGTAGCTCTGGAGAGCACCGTCGAGTTGGGCTGGCAGCTGCTGGTCACCTGCACGCTGGATCATCTCGTGATCAACGATGAGGACGACCCGCTCGTCAACCACCGCGGCCGGCTGAGGAGCCTCGGGAACGGCTGACGCTCAACCGCGTGGCCGCTGTGAGACCATCCTGCATAGCAAGCACTGAGCCCTCAGTGCCTTGGTAGCGTGGCCCCATGCCCGCAGCTCAGCCAGAGACCCTGCCCATCCGCCTGATGGGCACCTTCGGCGCGTTCAGACTGTCGACCCTGGCAGAGGTTCGTGGTTTCGGCCATGCCCCTGACATGGTATGAGAGTCAAGGGGTCAGACATTCCAAGGATTCAGCACAGCAACACCAGCGTGTTCGAAGTTTTTGACGTTGCGCGTGGCGCAGGTGGCGTCCGTGGAACTATGAGCCGCTCGGATCAGGACCGCTTCGCTGACATCAAGGCCACCATCGCACGATGCCGGGCCTACGCAAAGCACCTCAGGGACGACGATGCTCTCGTTGGCATGGCGTACGACGCCATACTCCGAAATCTCGCAGTCATCTCAGAGGCGGCACGCGCGCTCTCCACTGAGACCCGGGATTCTCTCTTGGACATCCCCTTGGCGTCAATCACCGGGCTCCGGAACGTCGTCATTCACGAATATTTCCGGGTGGACAAGACACTGATACTCGACATCGTCGACCAGGAGCTTGCCAGTGATTCAGTCCAACTGGATGCTCAGCGTTAGGTAGGTTCACCATGCGCCTGTGGAGTCTGCACCCCCGGCTGCTGGACCGCGCCGCGCTGGTCGCGGGCTGGAGGGAGGGGCTGCTCGCCCAAGCCGTGCTGGCCGGGCGAACCCGCGGTTACCGCTCACACCCGCAGCTTGAGCGCTTCAAGGCCACCGACGATCCGGTTCGCGCCGTCGTGACCTACCTGGCCGGCCTCTACGAGGAGGCGAGCCACCGCGGCTACAGCTTCGACCTCACCCGGCTCGACGGCGAACCTGACCCCACTGTTCGCCTCAGCGTGACATCGGGACAGCTCGGCTTCGAACTCGCCCATCTCCGGGCGAAGGTCCTGAACCGGTCTCCCGAGTGGGAGCCGCAGCTCACCGGCCCGCTCCCCCACCCGATGTTCGACGTTGTCGACGGGCCCATCGAGCCGTGGGAACGTCCGTGACACCATAACGCTACCGATTCGGCCCTCAGGTGTGGATAATCGACACCTGACCCTCTCTCCGGTAGCGATAATTCCGCGATCGGCCCTGCAGATGAACCCTTGACGACTTAGCGTGGGACCAGCGAACGAAGGGAAGCCCCATGAGCGACAACACCCACTTCGAGAACCTCCGCCGTGACGAGGAGCAGAGCCAGCACGAGCGGGCCGTAAACGACGCCTTCGCTGAGCGGGCAGGCGCACACGACGCTCCCCAGTTCGAAGAGGGCAAGGAACCCGGCCACCTGGGCAACGACACCAGCGGCATGACCCTCCTGGAAACAGACCTCGCCAACCTCACCCGCCAGGAGAGTGAGCCCAACGACGATGTCCGTCAGGCGCTGAAGCACCTGAAGAAGTTCGACATCCGCGAGGCCATCGAGGACGCCGACAACTGAGCCCTCCCGGGGTCTCCGACGCCCGCCCAGTCAGGCTAACGGCCCGGGTCCGCTGGTAGGAAGCGCTGAGCGGATGAGGGCAGCGAGCCAGGCAGCCTCACTTGCCGGCACCTCCTGGGCCTCGTTGGCGCTGCGCTGGGGCACCCGCTCGGTGACCCAGTACACCCCGTCCTCTCGGGCCAGATATCGGTAGTCAACAAGCTCCCGGCGCAGGAAGGCCACATCGTCATGGGCCTCACGCAACACTGCGTTGACCTCGGCCTCCGAGTATCGGCGACCGGGCTCGAACCACCGCAGCAGCTCCAACAACACCGACGCCCGCGCACGACGCTTGGCGGGGATCTGCTTGAGGCGCCTGCCGTCGAAGAAGTTGCGCACCACCTTCGCGTGCTGCTCATCCGCCACCGGTTCGACGGCGGGCGCCTCGCCGCGCACATCGTCGAGCAGCCCGAGAGCCAGGGAGTACCGCCGCCTGGTGCCGTCCACCTGCGCGGACACGATGCCCACCTCGGTGAGCTTGCCCATGTGGTGGCTGACGGTGGCAGCGCTCAGCCCGAGCGCATCGGCCAGCTCGCGCCCCGTACGCGGAGCCTCGGCCAGAAGACCCAGGATCCGCAGCCGGGTCACGTCCGCAATCGTCTTCAGCAGCTGGACCTGCGCGTCAATATCCTTCGAGCCAACATCCTTTGACATGTATCTAACGTTAGACGGACGTCAAAGCATGATCAAGCGGTGATGAGCCGGACGAGGCGTTCGTGATACATCGGCGGCAGGCACCCCGCGTCGACCACCCTCCGTGCCGCCACCTTGTCGCCCTGAGCAGCGCGGAAGGCGGTGAGCATGTCGATGCTGTGCCCGGGCCGGCCCACCAGCTCCACGGCGTCGCCGGCAGCGATGCAGCCAGGCTCGATCACGCGCAGGTAGGCGCCGCAGTGCCCCCGCTCCGAGAACCGCTTGACCCAGCCGCGCTCGCCCAACCACCCGGCGAACGTGCGGCACGGCTGGCGCACGACCGAGACTTCAAGCACCGCAGAGCCGATGTGGAGCCGCTGGTTGATGAGGATGCCCGCCAGATCGAGGCCCTCGGTGGTGAGGTTCTCTCCGAAGCTCCCATTCGGCAACTCGCGCCCCAGTTCGCACTGCCAGAAGTCCAGCTCCTCCCGGGCGAACGCGTAAACGGCCTTCTGCGCACCGCCGTGATGGGCGGAATCACCGACGGTGTCCCCGGCGACTCCGGAGCCGTCACCGTAGGACGGGCCGGGAATGTCCACGTCAATGGAGGGCTGAGGCCGCTTGTCGATGCCGCTCACGCGCTGGGCGCCGCCGGGATCAGGCTGGGCGACGGCGACGTTGGTGGAGAGGATCCGCGGATGCATGACCTGAGCCTAACCACCCGGCGGGGCCTTGGCGTCATGTCTCCGTGCGGCGCGCCATGCGGTAGCGGGCGCAGACGAAGTCTCGGTTGCGGGCCGTGTCGACCAGTTCCAACTGCAGGCTGCGCGGCAGGAGCGGCCGCCCCTCCTCCTTGAACACCTCAGCGACGTCACCGCTGACGATGCGCCCATCCGCCCCTGCGGGCACCGGGGGCTCGCGGTGGGTGAAGACGAACGTCGGCTGGGCGTACTCCCAATTCTCCTGATGCGCGAGCAGCCACTCGTAGGTGGAGCCGCCCATCACGAGCGCGCCGATCTGTTCGATGAACGCGGGATAGGCCATCGGCCCGTCCGTGTCGAAGTCCTGCATGAAGAGCCACTCGAGCGAGTGCTCCGGCGTCGCGATGAAGCCGCCCAAGCTGGAGGCGGTGTAGAAGTGGGTGACCATGATCAACCCTACGCCGCGGAATAGTGTGGGCTCCATGGCGAACTCCCCCACGAAGACGATCGGCACGTTCCACGAGAAGGAACTGGCGAACCTCCTTCTGCGCCTCGTCCGATACTTCGACGCCTACCGGGCAGGCGACATGGCCCCCTGGGAGCTGGACCACGTCCTGTTCCACTACTCGCTCGCGGCGAAGGAGCTGTGGACGTTCTGCAACACCGGATCCCGAGCCGTGACGGCAGACCTCATCAGCCAGGGCGTGCACAGTGACTGGTGGGAGCGCAGCACGCCTCGCAACTGCAAGCGGGACGGCTGCATCATGCCGCCACTCATCCAGCTCCGGCCGATGGAACCGGCCGACGCGGAGGTGATCGCGGCCTGGGGCGACGACCTGCTCTTCTGCGACGAGGCCGGCTGGTCCAGAGAGCTGGATCCCCTGGAGCGGCGCCGACGGTGGGCCGAGCTGGTGGCCGACCTGCCGTCGGACCTCATCCGGCTGACCGCGGTCAGCGACGGCGAGGTGGTGGGTTTCGTCGACCTCCGTGGCGACGAGCCCGAGCGGCGGGAACTCGGCTACGTCGTTGGCGGCCGGGAGCGCTGGGGCAAGGGCCTCGGGACAGCACTGGCCCGCGCGGGGCTGCTCCACGGATTCGACGAGCTGGGGCTGAACGAGATCTGGGCGGAGGCGGCCGACGCCAACCCGGCCTCGGTGCGGATCCTGCAGCGGATCGGAATGACCGAGACGGGCCGCGGCGACGACACCACCTACCTCGACCGCCCCACGTTCTACCGACAGTTCAGGATCACCCGGCTCACCTGACCGCGCGGTCGAGCCGCCCCTGTACCCGCTCGGCATCGATGGCCTTACAGCTCATGCACCTCCAGGCCATCGATGCCGCGGAAGTCATCGGCGTTCAGGGTGTAAACAGGCAGGCCTCGAGATAGCGCTACCGCTGCGATCAAGGCGTCGTAGGCGCGGGCCTTGTGTTTGCGGCCCGCCTCTCGCAGGGATGATGAAACCCGCCCGAAGGCGCGGGCAGCAGCCGAGTCGAACGGCAACGCCTCGAAATCAGACTCAGCCTGCTGCAGAACGACCTGGCGCGCGGCACGAACTGATTCATCTGGAGCAACGAGCGGGCCCACGGACAGTTCCGCGAGGGTGATGGCGGTGATCACCGGCTCGGCTGGGAGCTTCTCGGGCCTGAGCGTGGGCAATGCGATCACCGCCGAGGTATCCAGCACGCCTTCCTGCGGGCGGCTCATAAGGACGGATCCAGCAGCGAATCGATCTCAGCACGCAAGGCGTTCGCGTCGATCTGCGGAACATTGCGCCATCGGGCGGTCAACTCTTCGGCGTTGAGCCGCCGGCGCGGCAGCGGCACCACTTCCGCTACGGGCTCGCCATCCCTGGTGATCGTGAGCGTCTCGCCGCCCGCCACCCGCGCCAGAACATCCGCGCTGCGGTTTCGCAGATCTCGCACCGTTACTCTTCCCATCTCCTCAGTGTATCGCCGGTGATACGCCCTGCCTCGGCAGTGCGCCTGTTCTGGCCCTGGGAAACTGTGCTCCCCGCTCACGCGGGGACGATCCGCCTTGAGGATGCGGTGATCGACCCCGTTGCCGTGGATCGCGACGACGGCGAGCCCTTCGCCCTCCCTGATCACGTGCGCGCGGGGCTGTGCGGTTGCGTCTGTGGTGCTGGGGCCGACCCTACCTGCGGCGGGTAGGTGATGGTGGTGCCGTCGACGGCGGCGAAGTCACGCAGCGTCGCGGGGCCCAGCCGGCCGTCGGGCATGATGTGGCTCACGTCGAAGCCGCGCACCAGCATCGCCTCGGCGACCATCGAGCGGTGGCACCGCCACCAGACGGCCTCCGCGCACATGATGGCGACGGTGTGCTCGGCCGCGGCGTCGATCAGCCGGTCGAGGCCTCGCAGGAACTCCTCGGTGAGCATGTGGTCCGCGTAGCCCTGGAACGACTTGTTCCGCCAGCCGCCGTTGGGCGAATCGGCAGTGACCTTCCGGAGCCCGCCCAACTCGCGCACGTACTCGTGGCCGATGCCGTACTGCTCGAGCGAAGCCGGCAGCGCGTCGAGGTTGAACTGCGGATTGGTCCGCGACCTGGGAACGGTGCGGATGTCCAGCAGCAGGTCGACGCCGTGCTCCTGCAACAGGCCGACGAACTCCTCCAACGGATGGGTGGAGTGCCCGATCGTGTAGAGCATGCCGCCAGCCTACGCCCCAGGCGCGGAGGGCTGAACGTTGGCGCGGACGCCTCAGCCGGCGAGGGCAGCTGTTCCGCTTCAACCATTGCTATCGCCGTAGATGTGTGGCAGTGTTCAGCCCATGATGACCATCAGGAAATGACGCGCTCAGCGCCGCCCGCCTCGAGCGTCCGCTCGGTGGGCCTTTTCAACCATCCCTGATCACATCTCCCGAAAGCACTGAGCATGCTCACCATCTCTGAAATCACCCTGCCGGAAACCGTCGACGACGCCTGGCGCGAGTACCAGCGCATCACCCATGACCACAACGACGAACTCGTCGGCGGCCCCCAGTGGGACGTCTCCTTCGAGGCTGCGTTGGCCGCCGCCCGCGCCGACACCGAGCACGAGGTCCACCGCTACCTCGCCCACCTCGACGGCGTGGCCGTCGCCCACGCCAACACCCGCGTCAACCTCCTCGACAGCCCCGACACGATCAACGTCTTCATCTGCACCATGCGGGAGTTCCGTGGGCGCGGCATCGGCAGAGCGCTCGCCGAACACCTCCGCATGGTGGCCTCCGGCTACGCCGTCCACCAGGCGTGGGCCATGTGCCCCGTTCCAGTACCGGGCGACGACGCCCTCACCCCACCGACAGGTGCGGGCGCCGCGCCCGCCCACCATCCGGCGGTCAAACTCGCGCTCGACTACGGGTTCGCCTTCGAACAGGTCGAGCGGGTGAGTCGCTACGACTTCGCCACCCCATCGATCGACCCCGCCGCGGCCCTCGCAGAGGCGATGAGTCACGCCGGCGTCGACTACGAGATCGTCGCCTGGGAGGGCCCCGCAGACGACGAGATGCTCGCCGACCTCTGCCGCCTTCGCGAGCTCATGTACACCGACACCCCTGCGGGCGGCATGACGGTGCCCGAGGCGAAGTGGGACGTCGACAGGATGCGAGCCTCCGACGAGGAACGCCTGCTGTCCAACCGGATGTTCCGCACCGTCGTGCGCCACATCCCCTCTGGCACGGTGGTCGGGCTCAACGAGCTGATGCTGGACCGCTCCAACCCAGAGGCGTTCGTCGACCAGTGGGACACCGTCGTACTCCCCGAACACCGCGGCAGGCGACTGGGAATGGCCGTCAAGGCCGCCAACCTCATCGCGCTGAAAGAGGCGGTGCCGACGGCGTCCTCCATCATCACCTGGAACGCCGAGGAGAACCGCCACATGCTGGCGGTCAACGAGGCGCTGGGGTTCTACCCGATCCTCGCCGAAGCGGCGTTCGAACGTCGCGGCTGACCACACCCCGATAATCAGCGCTTCCCTAGATTTGGCGGGAGAAAACTGCCATAAGCCTCTATACAGAGGGCATGCGGCTGCTTCCTCCCGCCAAATCTCAGGCGGTCTGGCCTTCGTCCTTGCCCTTGCCGATCTCCTCAACCAGTCACCCCTCCCCCAACTCCCCCAACGCGTCCTCGAAGGCCCGCAAGAGAGGCTCGGAGAAGAGGACGAACCGCACCACTTCCACGCCGGAGGCCTCGGTAGAACGGACGGTGGCCGCTGCGATCCGCGCTACCTCACTGGCATCCCAACCGTAGATGCCGGCGCTCACGGCCGGGAAGGCGACGGTGCGCGCCCCCACCTCCGAGGCCAGCAGCAGCGAGTTACGGAAGCAGGCCTCCAGCAACGCCGGATCCGTCTGGCCCGCGTGCCGGTCGGGGCCGACGGTATGGATCACCCAGCGGGCGGGCAGGTCGTGCGCGCCGGTCGCGACGGCCTCGCCCGTCGGGAGCCCGTCCGGGAGATCGGTCTCGCGGAGCCGACGACACTCGGCCAGCAGCCCCGGCCCCGCCGCCCGGTGGATGGCGCCGTCGACCCCACCCCCGCCCAGCAGGCTGGAGTTGGCGGCGTTGACGATGGCGTCGACGTCCTGGGTGGTGATGTCGCCGAGGACGGCCTCTACGCGGATCGGGTTGCTCATGGGCCCCACGCTACGTCGCGAACGGAACCCGTGTCGCTGTTCCGCCGCACCGTAGGCTGTCCCCATGGACGTCAACCAGTTCTGGGAGCATGCCCGGCAGAGCCCCAGCCTCAACCCCATCCAGGAGTGGATCGGCCCGCGGGTCACCGGCACCGTTCCGCCTCCCGCGTGGGCGTTCGGCGACACCGCTGAGGTCGCCGACCAACTGGCCGACGAGGTGGTCGCCGGCACCAAGACGACCTCCACCAGCCTCCTGTGGCAGTACGAGGCCGAAGGCGCGCCGCTGCCCGAGAAGGGGGATCTCGGCATCGTGCTGGACGGCCGCGACAAACCGCGGGCGCTCATCATGACCACCGACGTGCGGGTCGTGCCGTTCAACGAGGTCGACGACGGGCACGCCCTGGGCGAGGCGCCCAGCCTCGACGAATGGCGGCGTATCCACGAGGAGTTCGCGCGCCGCGTCGACGACGGATCCCATCCGTTCGCACCGGACATGCCGGTGGTGTTGGAGCGCTTCGAGTTGTTGTACTAGCTGCTTGCGCCCTTCGTCGTGACGCGGTGCTCGTTCTCGCACCCGCCACGGCTGGGTCAGGCGCGCAGGGCGTCGCGGACGAGTTCGATCGCGTCGACCGTCTCCACCCGCAGAGCTCGCACTGTCCGGGCGTAGGCTTCGGCCGCCCGCCTGGCATGCTCGAGGGCCTCGGCCGTGACGGGCTCGGCGCCACCGTCGGCGACGAAGGTGCCCGCACGGCCCCGCCCCACCACCAGCCACTCGGCCTCCAGTTCCCGGTAGGCGCGGGCGACGGTGTTGGGTGCGATGCCCAGGTCGTCGGCCAGTTTGCGCACGGTGGGCAGCCTGTCGCCTGGCTCCAGCTGTCCCTGCCGGATCTGCTCAGCGACCTGCCTGCGGAGCTGTTCGAACGGCGGCTCGCCGGAGACCGCATCGATGGCGAACGTCACTTCCGGCGGCCCAGCAGCTTCGCGACGGCCTTGCCGACGCCCTCGGCGCTCATCGGGTTCTGGCCTGTGACGAGGTTGCCGTCGCGCACCACCTTCTCCGCCATGGGGCGAAGCGCCTTGGTGTACCTCGCGCCCTCCTCCTTCAGCGCCTCGTCGAGCCGGAACGGCACGGCCTTGTCGCGGCCGGCCAGCTTCTCCTCGGGCCACGAGAAGCCCGTGAGTTTCCGGCCCTCCACCAACGCGGAGCCGTCCGAGAGCGTCACGCCCAGGAAGCCCGCCGGGCCGTGGCAGACGGCCGAGACCAGGCCGTCGGCCTCGAAGGTCTGGGCGAGGATGTCGGCTAGGACGGGGTTGTGTGGGAAGTCGAACATGGTGCCGTGGCCGCCGGTCAGGTAGACGGCATCCCACTCGTCGGGCGCGATCCCATCGAGCGGCACCGTGTCGTCGAGGAACGACATGAACGACGGATCCTCGTAGCGCTTCTTCGTGCCACCCATGGCGAGCATCAGGGTGCTGAGGCTCTCCGGGTCGAGCGGCACCTGGCCCCCGTCGACGCTGGCGATGGTGAGCTGGTGGCCCTCCTTCTCCAGCACGTCCCAGAAGTGGGTGAGTTCCCCGAGCCACAGGCCCGTGCGGTAGCCGGCCCGTTCGTAGGACGGGGTGCTCGTCGTGACGATCAGCACGCGTGCAGGTGTGGTTCTGGCCATGGCGCCTCCATATTTCGTGTTGCCCCCACTGTGCCACCTCCGGCGCTGGTCACGGCGCTTCGGCGCCTGACCGGCAGGCGCCGTCGCGGCTCACAACCCGACGGCGGTGACCCCGGCCTCGGCCTCCTCCGGCGTGAAACCGTCGTACTCCAGCTGACCGAGCAGTTCCTCGCGGGTAAACTCCCTGAACTCCATGTAGTTCTCCGCCCGGCGTGCGGCCTGCTGGCTCCAGTCCACCTCAATGTTGTCTGCGCCGTAGGCGGCCTCCTCCGGCGTGAAGCCGGTGCTCTCGAGGAGGCGGGCCAGCGCCGACTTCGAATCGGCCGTGATCTCGATGAAGCTCTCGGCCTTCTTGACGGCCTGCGCGTTCCAGTCGATATCCATGCTGTCCACCGCGGCGGTGGCCTCTTCGGTGGTGAAGCCATCGTACTCGAGTTGGTCGATCAGCCCTGACTTCGAGAAAGACGTGAACTCCAGGTAGGACTCGGCCTTCTCCACCGCCTCGGCCACGCCTCCCGCAGCCTCACTCGCAGGGGGCTCCTCCGACGGCTGCGCGACCGGCTCCGTGGTCTCGACGGGGGGCTCAGTCTCCGTGGGGACGACACCCGGTTCGGTGGTCACCGGGGGATCGACGTCCTCGCTGGGCGGCGGGGCGGGCTCCGTCGATTCGACGGTGATGCTGGGCGACGGCGACACCGGCGGCTCGGCGACCTGGCCGCTGTCATCCCGCAACAGGAACCACCACACGCCGAACCCGATGAGCGCCACCAGGGCGATGATCAGCGGAATGAACACGGCCTTCTTCGCATACCAGGGGGTGGGGTTCTCGTGGGGGCCTGCGCCGTAGCCCTGCTGACCCTGGTAGCCGTAGCCACTCTGCTGGCCGTAACCCTGCTGGCTCTGCTGACCGTAGCCCTGCTGGCCATAACTCTGCTGGCCCTGCCCGTATCCCTGGCCCTGCTGGCCAGGCGCCTGGTAGTGGGGATACCCCTGCTGTCCCTGGCTCTGCCCCGAAGGCTGGCTGTTGGCGGAGCGCTGCGAGCCGGGCTGGCCGCCTCCCTGCCTGATCTGGTCGGTCCACTGCCGGCCGTCCCAGTAGCGCTGGCTTCCGTCGGGCTGGGGGTACCAGCCAGCAGGATGTTCGGTCATCGCTCTCCCCGTTCTCGTGATCCCGGCCCCGCTCCGCGTGCAGTCCAGACTCATCGCAGAGTAACAGCTAGCCCCGGCCAGTTCGGGCTTCTCTCGGCGCTCAGGCATCAATTGGCACCGGGGGTCTCCGGCCCGCGCCGGACGGCTGCCTATCTCCCGGGGAACCCGGCGATGAGGAGGGCTGATGCGCATAGCGTTCGTGCGGCCCGGCATGACCAGCCGCCCCACGGATCAAGGTGTGGTCCATCGGATACGGGTCGCGGCTGTACGACGTCACCTTCGACGAGCGGTGCCTCCAGTTGGACGGCCGCCCGGTCGCCTTGGATGTCGCCTATCTGTGAGGGCGCCGGTCTGTCTCATGCTGCTCCTCCTGCTGTTCGGCTGTAGACGACCACGGGGTGGCCGCACTTGTCGCGGGTGGCTCGTTCGAGGCTCATGCCGATGCGCTCGGCCACGCCGCGGGAGGCGGCGTTGTCGGGGTGGATGATGGCCACGACTTGGTGCGCGCCCACCTTGTCGAACGCGTGCTCGACGCAGGCCCGCGCCGCCTCGGTGGCATAGCCGCGGCGCTGCTGGGCCGGGCACACGTGGTAGCCGACCTCGAGGCGCTGTTCGTCGCCGAGGGGCTGCCAGGTGAGGCCGCAGTCGCCGACGAATTCGCCGTCGTGGGTCTCGATGATCCACAGCGCATGCCCGTGTTCGGCGTAGCCGCGACGCGACCAGTCGATCCAGCGTTGCGCCTCCTCGCGCGTCTTGGGGCGGGGGTAGTAGCGCATCACCTCCGGGTCGCCCAGGAGCGCGGCCATCCGGTCCAGATCCCCGTCGGTCATCTCCCGGAAGCGGAGCCGCAGGGTGGGTTCTGGAAGCACGCAGCCATCTTAGGAGACGAGTCCGGCGCCACTCCGCTCGCCACGGTGGCTGAGGAGGAGAGCCTCACCGTTGTCCTCCCCGTGGCGCAGGCCGAAGAGCTGGGCCTCGCCGTCGAGGCGGTGTTCACCTGCATCACTCTGGGGGTGCACTCCGCGCTGGATTCCGTGGGGCTGACTGCAACCGTCTCCACTGCACTGGCTGAGCGGGGGCTCTTGTGCAACGTGATCGCCGGCTACCACCATGACCACCTCCTGGTGCCCGCCCACCAGGCGGAGACGGCGCTCGGCCTCCTCGAGGGCCTCGCGCAACGCTGAGCCCCCAGCCGGTAACGTCTGCCCCATGACGAGCCTCGACCTCCATCGTCTCCTTGCCATCGAGAACTGCGGCTGGCACGCCCTCACAGAAGGAACCGGAAGCGACTTCTACGATGCCCTCATGGCCGACGACTGCGTGATGGTCCTCGCCGGAGGCATGGTGCTCGAGCGGGACGAGGTGCTCATCTCCATGGCTGCGGCAGAGCCGTGGGCCCGCTACGACATCCGCAACCCAGAGGTGATCGAGCTGGGAACCGACACCGCCGCGTTGGTGTACCGTGTCAGCGCGATGCGCCCCGGCGAGGACACCTTCCGCGCCATCAACACCAGCACCTACCGGCTGGTGCGCGGGCACCCCAGGCTGGTGCTCTACCAACAGACGCACATCACGCAGTGACGTGGCTATAGCCAGCGTCAACGACCTCCGCAGTGCCCGCCGCATCCTCATCCACCACGGGCTCCGAAAAATCCACCGCCGCAGAGCAACTGGTGGCGACGCTCGGCCTGCCGGTGCACCTCGTCGATGAGGAGATCGGCTGGGTGCCCGGCTGGGTGCAGCGCCCCGTCGAGGACATGCGCAGGATCGCCGCCGGAACCGTGGAGGAGCCGGAATGGGTGTTCGACTCGGCCCACGGTTTCCTTCCGCGACCTGATCGAGCCGCGCGCCGACGTGATCGTCGGGCTGGTCCGGCAACACCGCCGTGGTGCGGGTGGGCGAAAAGCTGGGCTGGCGCCCCCGCCTCCTGAGCGGGGCGACCCGGCATGATGGCGACCATGCGAACCGTCACCATCGAGACCAGCCGCGGGCCGGCGACCGTGGACCTGCGCACGGCCGAGCCCAGCCGCGCGCTCCTCGTGCTCGGCCCGGGCGCGAGCGGCAAGCCGTTCGACGACCTGTTCGACGTGGCCGCCGCCGCGCAGGCCGCAGGGATCACCGTCGCCATCGTCACCCCTCCCTACGCCGTTGCCGGGCGCAAGGTGCCGCCGCGCGGACCCGCCACCGACGAGGCGTGGGTGGAGGTCATCGACGCGTTGCGTAAGGAGTTCGGGGACCAACCGCTGATCACCGGCGGGCGTTCCTTCGGCAGCAGGGTCGCCTGCCGCACCTCCGCGGAGACCGGCAGCGTCGGCGTGCTGTGCCTCGCTTTCCCGCTGCACCCGCCCGGCAAGCCGGAGCAGACGCGGCTCGAGGACCTTGAGGCCGCCACCGTGCCCACCCTCGTGGTCCAGGGCCGCTCGGATCCGTTCGGGCTCCCACCCGAGGCGACTCACCGGCAGGTGCTCGTCGTCGACGGCGATCACGGCCTGAAGAAGGAACACGACCGCATCGCGGCGGCCGCCGTGGAGTGGATCGACGACCTGCTCGGCTGAGCACCATCACCCGGAAGGGGCTTGCGAAGGCGGCTCGCATCCTGTGAAGGTGGACTATGAGCACTGACGATTTCGCCCCTGAAAACTTCGTTGACCCCGCGGAGGGCAATGAGCTGGACGCGCAGGAGATCGAGGACACCATCCTGGACAACGACGAGGTTTTGCAGGAAGACCTCGGCACCCAGGACCTCATCGACGACGGCGCGGATCCCGCGGACATGACGCCAGATGACCTGCAGGTCGCCGTCGACCGCACGCTCCACGTCGACGAACCGGGCGAGGAGACCATCGCCCAGCGCATGGCGCAGGAAGAGCCAGACGTCCAGGCATGAGCAAGCAGAAGCCCAGGGGCAAGGAGGACAAGAAGGCGGCCGAGGAGCACCTCACCACGGAGACTCAGACCACCACCACCGAGGACCTGGCCCGCGACCCACGCACCGGCGGCGACATCCTCGTCGAGATCATGCGGCAGGCCGGCGTGGACGTGGCGTTCGGCGTGATCAGCATCCACAACCTGCCCCTGGTGGAGGCGGTCGCGCGTGACCTGCGGTTCGTGCCCGTGCGGCACGAGGCCGCTGCAATCAACGCTGCCGACGGCTACGCCCGGGCCACGGGCGGGATCGGCGTGGCCATCACGTCGACGGGCACCGGCGCGGGCAACGCGGCCGGCTCCATGCTGGAGGCGCTCAACGCGCAGAGCCGGGTGCTGCACATCACCGGAAACGTCAACGCCGATCTGATCGGCGAGGGCAAGGGTGCCTACCACGAGGTGCCCCGCCAGCTCGCGATGCTGCAGGCTGTCTCGCATGAGGCGATGCGGATCGAGACGGCGCGGCAGTCACGGAAGGTGCTGAGCGACGCCCTGCGCATGCTCAACACGCCCCCGTTCGGCCCCGTGAGCGTGGACTGGCCCATCAACCTGCAGTACACCGCCGATCCGGAACAGCAGAACAAGGTCCCCGAACGGAAGCCACAGGTGCGCACCGGCGCCCGCCGCGACCTCGAACGCGCCGCAGCCGTCATGGCCGAGGCCCAGCGCCCGCTGATCTGGGCGGGCGGCGGCGCCCGCACCGTCGGCCCGGCGCTGACGGAACTGGCGGAGAGGTGGGGCGCCGGGGTGCTGACCGGCGCGAACGGCCGCGGCTCCGTGCCCGAAGACCACCCGCTGTGCATCGGCAACTTCCCCACACACGAGGCCCTCGACGAGTTGTTGCGCGACGCAGACTGCCTGCTGACCGTCGGCAGCCACCTGCGCGGCAACGAGACCCGCGAGTTCGAACTGCCGCTGCCCGCCAACCACATCCAGATCGACCTCGACCCGGAGGCGCTCGGCCGCAACTTCCCCATCGAGGTGGGGCTGCAGGCCGACGCGGCGAGCGCGGTGCCGGCGCTGCTTGCCGAGTTGGGTGAGCACGCCGTCGACGAGGAGTGGGCGCAGCGCGTCGCCGAGGTCGCGGCCACGGCGCGCAAGGATCTGCGCAAGCAGATCGGCGCCTACGCGGAGATCTGCGACTCGATGCGCAAGCGGCTGCCCAAGGGTTCGCCCATCGTGCGCGACGTCACCATCCCCGGCAGCTCCTGGGGCAACCGGCTGCTACCGATCTTCGAGCCCACCAGCAACGTGCACGCCGCCGGCGGGGGGATCGGGCAGGGGTTGGCGATGGCTGTCGGCGCCGGGGTCGCCCGCCCAGAGGTGCCCACGCTGGCGATCGTCGGCGACGGCGGCCTCGCCGTCCACCTCGGCGAGCTCGCAGTGCTCGCCAATGAGCAGCCACACGTGGTGCTGGTGATCTTCAACGACGGCGGCTACGGCGTGCTGCGCAACCTGCAGAAGGCGCGCGGTGAGAAGAAGCGCGGGGTCGACCTGTTGACGCCGGATTTCGGGTTGCTGGCGGAGTCGTTCGGGCTCAAGCACAAGCGGGTCGAATCTGCCGACGACTTCGATCAGGCGTTGAAGAAGGCCGTCAAGCGCGGCGGCCCGACGGTGATCGAGGTGGCGGTGAAGAAGCTGCGCCCGAAGCCGCAGGCCATGATCCCCGCGATCTCGGTCCCGAACGCCTAGCCGCACCCCGCTCCACTCGCCCGCTCACATCTAGATTTGGGCCTTCAGGGTGCCCACGCGCCCCCTCCGAAAGTAGGAGGCAGAGACCAGACCTCCGTCCGACGACAGCCGTTGCGCCGCCTCGCTACCGTGGAAGCACGGTTCGAGGACGGAGTGCAATGAGCAAGGCGCTGGGTTGGATCATCGCGTTGGTGGTGTTGTTGGGGATCCCGACGGCGTTCTTCGGGCTGGGCTGGATCACCCAGCCCTTGCTGTGGCTGCTGCGCACTCCAGTGCTGCTGCTGGCCATCGTCGCCCTGCTGTTCGTGGGCTGGCACGCCTTTCAGCACACGGAGTTGAAGAACGTGCCCAAGGGGGAGCGGCCAGCCGTCGAGGCGGCCAACAAGCGGCACGTGCGGATCGCGATGCTCACCACCGTCGTCGCCGTGCCCGTCCTGGCCGTGGCGTGGGTGCTGATCTCGTGGAGCCAGCAGACTCAGCTCGTGGGCTCGTTCACCACGAGCGACGAGATCCCCAGCTACGAGTACCGCGCGCCGTTCGTCGTGGCCGAGCAGTTGGCCAACCGCGATCTCGACAACGTGATCGGCGACCGCGTCGGCGCGCACGCCGTCCAATCTGCGGATAACCCCAACCAGTACACGTCCCTGGTGATCCGCCGCGGGTGGCTCGAGGGCTACGCGGCGGTGCAGGTCATCCAGCCGCCGCTGGTGGGCGCCCGGAACCAGACGTCCAACGCCTGCCACTTCGACCCCTCCCACAAGCTCCGCCTCGACGGCTTCGCCCCGAACAACAACCTGGGCTACTCCCTGTCCTTCAAGCGTCCGTTCTCCTTCTGGGACGTCAGCGACTCCTACGGCCTCTGCGACGGCGACGAGCCCGTCGTCGTAGTGCCCCTCAAGAAGCTGGGTGGCTTCTGGCCCGTGGTGACGGCCAGGCCCGACGGGGTCGCCGTCTACCGCGGCGGGGAGCTGAGCGTCTACGGCGCCGACGAGGTGCCCGCCGAGCTCGACGGCCCCACCTACCCCCGCTCCCTGGCCGCGCAGCAGCGCGGCGCCAGCACCGCGTCGGGCTCCTTCGCGGACTGGATCTTCAAGCGCGCCGGGTTCGACACCGCCGGTGGACGTGACAGCGACGACGAGGACGACGAGCAGCAGAGCACCACCGACGAACCCAACGCGGCCAACGCCATCGACTTCTCGCTGATCGACGACGGCGGCGCCGGCGAGTACGTCACCGCGCTCACCCCCGTGGGGGCCTCGGAATCCGTGGTGGCGCTGGGCCACATCAACAACCGGCAGACCGGGGGCGACCTCAACCCGTACGTCGTGTCGCGGTACGAGGAGGCGCTGCCGGCCCTCTCGACCAGCGAGAACCGCATCCGCAGCGACTTCAACCACCTCCCCGGCTGGGCCTCCGGCATGCGGGTGATGGAGATCACGCCGGCTGCAGACGGCAACTTCGTGGCCAGCATCGGGCAGAACCAGGTGGTCACCTACCGGATGCTGGTGGCCACCGATGGCTCGGTGAGCGTCCTCGACCAGGCCGGCGGTGAGGCGCCCGCGGCGTCGGATCCAGCCGCGCCGCCGTCGGAGGGGACGGACCCGGCCACGCTCAGCACGGAGGAACTCCAGCGGCTGATCAAGGAGTATGCGGATGAGTTGGCCGAGCGCGCCGAGGGGTAGCGTGGCGCCATGAATGAGGCGTCCGAGGAGCTGCACGGCATCGCGCGGGAGCTGACCGCCCTGTCGGAGAGCGCGTTGGCGTACTGCACCGACAGGTTCGACATCGAGCGGTTCCACCGGATCGCGGAGATCGCGCGGGACCTGATGCAACTGGTCTCCGCCGATGAGTTGCCGCCCTTCAGCAGGGAGGTGGCGTCGACGGCGGGCTACACCACGCCGAAGATCGACGTGCGTGGCGCGGTGTTCGACGACGACGGGCGCGTGCTGCTGGTGCGCGAGATCCTCGACCACGACCTGTGGACTCTGCCCGGCGGCTGGTGCGACGAGGGCGACACCCCGCGCGGCTCCATCGAGCGCGAGGTGCTCGAGGAGGCCGGGGTGCAGGTGCGCGCCACCCACCTGGCGGCGGTGCTGGACCGCGAGAAGTGGGGGCACCAACCGCCGCTGGACCACCACTGCTACAAGCTGTTGTTCGTCTGCGAGCCCCTCGCCCCCGTCGACCTCACCTACACCAGCGACGAGACCAGCGAGATCGGCTGGTTCGCCGTCGACGACCTGCCGGAGCTCTCCACGGGCCGCATCCTGCCCGCGCAGATCGGGTTGCTGCACCGTCACTGGATCAACCCCACTCCGGCCGATGTTGACTGATCCCCACCCCACTCCCCTGCGCCCAGATCTAGATTTAATGTCGTCTGACGTCCCGAATCTAGATCTGGTGCCGTTGCCGGGCCCCGGGAACCTACGATGCAGGGATGAAGGGCAGCCGCTTCCCGGAGACCGAACCGATCGACCGGCTCTACGAGTGGTTCGCCGACGAGACCGCCGCCACCTCGCCTGTGTGGGAACGGTTGTGCCGCTGGATCGCCCGCACGCCCGAAGTGCACCGTCGCCTCGACGGCCTCCCCGGGCAGGCGCGCCAACCCAACCGGTTCCTCGCCGCAGTCCGCTTCCTCGACGGCCCGACGCGACCCGGCGAGGCCTTCGCAGAGTGGGTCGACGACAACTGGGCTGAGCTGGAGGGAGTCATCCTGACCCGCACCACCCAGACGAATGAGCCGGGGCGGTGCGCCGTCGTCGCGCCTGTGCCCGCGTCGTCCCCGGCATCGACGCGGCGCCTCTGGACGAGCCTCCCGAGGCCGCCACGTTCGTCGTCGCCCTCGACGGCGAACCCCTCGGCTGGGCCCAGGCCCACGGCCGCTCGGTCTCCTGGGCCTGACCTCCGTGAGCAATTGGATGGGGTCGTGGCCCGGATCCGCGATGAGCAATTGGATAGGGTCACGGCGCGACACGCCGGGAAAAATGCCCACGGCGGCCCGTGACCCTATCCAATTGCTCACAGCGCACCCCCGCGGCCTACGCTCCCAACCCGCTCCACGCATGGCGGGCCCGCCAGTTCCTCGCGCGGCTGCACCCCGAGATGGCCGCCAAGCTCGCGCCCGCCGTCGACTACCGGCCACGAGAGCGCTGGTTCCAGAAGTTTGAAACGTCTGTCTACGAGACGGTCGCGCGCTACCGCGAGTGGCGCAACCCTCGCCTTCCCGCCTGAGAGTTCGGGTAGCTGGATTATCTCTACCGATTCAGGGGGTAGGTGTGGATTATCCACACCGAGGCCCCGAATCGGTAGAGATATTTCAGGAGGTCTCGGTGGCCCATCTCTCGCGCGCGGCCTCAGCCTCCAGCGCGTCGCGCACCGCTGCGCCGAGGAAGCGGTAGGCCCACTCCTGCGCAAGCGTGCGGTTCTCCGCGAAGATGATCGGCACCTGCGGGTAGCGCACCTGACACTCACCCAGCATGTCGGCGACCACCGCCGGCTTGACGTGCTTCAGCTTGAAGATCGACGAGTAGCGGTCCTCCACCAGCACCACCGCCCGCGGCACCCCGGCCAACGCCTCCAGCCGGAAGCGCAGCTTGCCCGACGTCAAGCTCCCCGCAAGATCCTCCAGCGACTTCCGCTCGACGACGGCAACCACCTCGTCGTCAACCTTCGCCGCGTAATCACCCACCGGCAGTGCCTCTTTCACGGTGGTCACCTGCTGCTGGGTGAACTTCCAGGCGTAACGCTCGCGGGTGTCGACGGAGAACTGCAGGTCCGCCAGGCCCGAGGCGCGCGCTGTCGGCAGGGCGACGTTGGGCCGGGCAGCCTTCGTGGTGCGCGCCGACTGCCAGAAGATCATCTCCCGCCCCCGCGCCTGGGTGATGACGAACTGGGAGCGTGATTCGCGGGCGCGGTCCACCTCGATCGTGATCGCCGCGCCCCGCTGCACGCAGGAGCGCAGCGGCAGCTCCTCGACGATCTCGACGATCTCGGCGTCCTCCGGCCACGGCAGGCCGTGCCGGTGGCAGTAGATCTTCGACGCCCGGGGCCAGGTGTCCTTGACCCGCAGCACCAGACCGTCACCGATGGGGATCCGCACCAGATACGGCAGCGTCGATTCCTCCGGGTTGCGCGCAATCTGCAGCGTCAGCACCAATCCCTCCTTGACCCCTGTTGGCCCCACCCATGACCTGGGTTAAGCTAGTCGGAACCGCCGGGGCCATGACTCATTCCAAGCGAGCTTGCTCGTTCTGTCAGACCCCGGCGGCCCTTTCAGGTCAAGCGGATCAGCCCTTCATCGACCCCGTCTCGGCCAGGTTCTGGTGGAACGAGAACGCGGTCTCCAGATCGTGCGGCGTGTGCAGTGGCTTGCCCGGCGCCTCGGCCCGCTTCACGTACTCCTCGAGCAGCGGCCGGTACTCCGGGTGCGCGATCTCGATCATCTTGCGGGAACGCTCGCGCGGCGCCAGGCCACGCAGATCGGCGTAGCCGTATTCACTGATGACCACCATGGCGTCGTGCTCGGTGTGGTCGATGTGCGTGGCGAACGGCACGATCGCGGAGATCGCCCCGTCCTTGGCCACCGACGGCGTGATGAAGCTGGAGATCCAGGCGTTGCGCGTGAAGTCACCCGAGCCGCCGATGCCGTTCATGATGCGCGAACCGGACACGTTGGTGGAGTTGATGTTGCCGTAGAGATCCGCCTCGATCATGCCGTTGGTGGCGATCAGGCCGACACGACGGATGACCTCGGGGTGGTTCGAGACCTGCAGCGGGCGGGTGACGATGTACTCGCGGTAGCGCTTCGCCTCGGCGTTCATCTTCTCCGCGTACTCCGGCGACAGCGAGAACGACGTCGCGGACGCGACCGACATCTTGCCGGCGTCGATCAGGTCGACCATGCCGTCCTGAATGACCTCGGTGTAGGCCTGGATGTTGGTGAACTTCGAATCGAGCAGGCCCGCCATCACGGCGTTGGGCACGTTGCCGACGCCAGACTGCATGATGTAGCCGTCGTACGCGAGACGCCCGGCCTTGACCTCACCTTCGAGGAAGTCCAGGAAGTGGCCGGCGATCTGGCGCGACACGTCGTCGATGGGCTTGAACGGGGCGTTGCGGTCCGGCAGGTCCGTCTCCACCACCGCGACCACCTTGTCGAGGTCGATGTCGATGTAGGTGGTGCCGATGCGCTGCCCGGGCTCCTTCAGCGGGATGGGCTCACCCTTCTTGACACGGTAGATGTCCGCCATGCCTTCCAGGTCTTCGGACTGCCAGGAGTTGACCTCGATGATGATGCGATCTGCGAGATCGAGGTACTCCACGTTGTTGCCCACGCCCGACGACGGCACCAGGTGGCCGTCGTCCGTGATCAGCGCGGCCTCGACGATGGCCACGTCGAGCTGGCCGTGGAAGCCGTCCACGACCTGGCGGGCGGAGTGCGACAGGTGCACGTCGACGTACATCATGTCGCCGGCGTTGATGGCGTTACGCATCGCCGGGTCCGACTGGTAGGGGCGACGGTGGCCGATGGCGGCGGCGTCGGTGAGGATGCCGTCGCAGTCAGGGGCGGTGGATGCGCCGGTGAACAGGTCGATCGTGTACTCCTCGCCACGCGCATGGACGTCGATGGCGTGGTTGGCGATGGCGGTGGGCATGGCCTTGGGGTAGGCGGAGCCGGTGAAGCCGGACATGCCGACCTTGTCACCGTTGTGGACGAACTGGACAGCCTCGTCGGCCGACATGACCTTCCCACGTAGCGCGGCTTTGCGGACACGGTTGGACACTTGGGTCTCCTAGGGTTGCGGATTCGCGGCCCATCATAGGCTGAGCGACCCCGCCGCACGCCGGTTGCGCGGGAATGATATAAGACCGATTTCAGGGCGCGATGCGGTAGCGCCGGAACGCCGGGAACGCGGCCGCCGCGACAGCGATGCCGAGCAGCACCAGCAGACCACCGCCGCCGGTGGCCCAGGCCGCCCCAACCATCTCCGCGACACCGCCGTGCACCACGTCCGCGATGCGTGGCCCGCCCGCCACCACCACGATGAACACGCCCTGCAGCCGGCCGCGGCGTGCGTCGTCGGTGGCACTGAGCAGGATGGACTGGCGGAAGGCGGCCGAGGCCATATCGGCCGCGCCACCGATCACGAGCATGCCGAGCGCGAGGCCGAGCATCGCGCGGGTCGCCCACTGCGCCAGCCCGACGGCGAGCCCCATCACCGCCATCGCCCCGCCCCACACCGCGATCGCCCACAGCACCGCGGCACCCTGCCGCTGCACGCGTGAGACCCAGCCGCCGAACACCCCGCCCAGCACGGCGCCGGCGGGCATCGCGGCGTACAGGAGCGCGAACTCCGGCCCACCTTCGGCGGGCCCGCCGAACTGCGCGTGCGCCATCTCCGGGAACAGGGCGCGGGGCATGCCGAACACCATCGCGATGAGGTCGACCACGAAGCTCAGCAGCAGGATCTTGTGCGCCCCCAGGTAGACCAGCCCGTCGACGACAGCGCGCAGCCCCGGGGAACCCTGCGGGTTGTCGACCGGCAGCGGCGGCAGCTTGTAGACCGCGTAGAGGGTGGCGAAGAGGGTGAGCGTGTCGATGAAGTAGAGCCACTCGTAGCCCAGCACCGGGATCAGCGCGCCGCCCACGAGCGGCCCCGCGATCGCGCCGGCCGACATCACCGTCATGTTGAGCGCGTTCGCCGCCGGCAGTTGGTCCTTGGGCAGGAGTTTGGGGAGGATCGCGGTGCGGGTGGGCTGGTTGACGGCGAAGAACGCCTGCTGCACGGAGAACAGGGTGAGCAGCAACCACACGTTGTTCAGTTCGAGGAACGCCTGCAGCCAGAACAGCGCGGTGGTGGCGATCAGCCCGCCGGTGGTGATCTCGAGGAGCCGACGTCGATCCATGCTGTCGGCCAGCGCCCCACCCCAGAGCCCGAAGACCACCAGAGGCACTAGGCCGAAGACGCCGGTAAGCCCCACCATGCCGGAGGATCCGGTGATGGCGTAGATCTGCGCGGGCACGGCGACCACGGTGAGTTGCGCTCCGATGACCGTGACGATGTTGGCGGTCCACAGGCGTCGGAAGTCCGGGGTCCGAAGCGGCCGGGTGTCGGCGAATATCCCGCGCAGCTTGCTGGCGAGGCTCACTCTTCGGCTCCCTGGTGGATCATGACGGTGAGATTACCCCTGTCGCCGGCCCCATCGTCGACCCCGGCGCCTCCCTGCAGGCTTGGCCTTGTGCTGACCTCCTCAACCGAGCTCGTTCACCGACAGCGAAACAGGGTTGAGTCACCCACGCTCAATTCTGACTTGACTTTCTCGGAGCGCGGATTAAAGTTGAGTCCATCAAGCTCAACTTGTAGATGCCTAGTGAAAGGAAACATCATGGCTCGCACCTTTGACCCCTTCCGCGACATGGAGCGCCTCTTCGAGGCCCGCTCCACGCAGCCCGGCATGAACATGGACCTCTACCGCACCGGTGACCACTTCATCGCCGAGATCGACCTCCCGGGCGTCGACCCGTCCAGCATCGACATCGACATCGACGACCGCACGCTGACCATCCGCGCCGAGCGCAAGTCCACGGCCAGCGAAGATGCCCAGTGGCTCGCCCGCGAGCGCTCCACCGGCACCTTCGCCCGCCAGCTCTCGCTGGGCCCCGGCATCGACGCGGCCAAGATCGAGGCGGATTACACCGACGGCGTGCTCACCGTGACCCTCCCGGTTGCGGAGGAGTCCAAGCCGCGCAAGATCAGCGTCGCCCACTCGGGCGGCCAGCGTGAGATCAAGTCCGAAGTCGTCGAGGACGGCCAGGAGGGCTGACCCTCCGTCGCGCTGACCCCACTGAGCCGGCCTCGCAGACAGTGTCTGCGGGGCCGGTTCTCGTCTGCGACGCCGGTTCGGCCCCGGAAACCGCGGCGCGGGGGCACACTGGAGTATGGCCAGGCTCGACGACGCGTTCGACGTGGTGGCGCGCGCCGATTTCCTCCCGCCGCCGGTCAGACCCTTCGCGGATCTCGACCGCGCGCTCGCGATCGGGCATGACGCCACCAACTCCCAACCGTGGACCGTGCGCTACATGCTGGAGCACCTCGACCCTCAGCCCGGCGACAAGGTGCTCGACGTCGGCAGCGGCTCCGGCTGGACCACCGCGCTGCTCGCCTACCTGGTGGGCGAGCAGGGCTCAGTGATTGGCGTCGACATCGTGCCGGATCTGGTGAAGATGGGGCGGGCCCACCTGGGTGACCGCTTCCCCTGGGCGCGCATCGGCCTGGCCGAGGGCGAGGTGCTGGGCTGGCCGGACGAGGCCCCGTTCGACCGCATCCTGGTCTCCGCGGACGGCGGCCGCATCCCCGAGGAGCTCGAGGCTCAACTCGCCGCGGGAGGCCGCATGGTGCTGCCCGCAGCCCAGCGCATCACGATCGTCGACAAGGACGTCGACGGGAGGATCACCCGCAGCGCCGCCGCGGTGATGTTCAGCTTCGTCCCGCTGCGATAGTCGCTCAGGGGCCGAGGAGGGCCTGCGCCGTCGGCTCGTCGGTGACCAGCGCGTCGATCAGGCCACCGCGGACGGCGCCGCGGATGGCCGCCACCTTCTCCACTCCCCCGGCGACCCCCACCACGTTGCTCATCCCCCGCAATTCATCCAGGCCCACGCCGATGCGCCGCTCGGACCAACTGGTCTCCACCACGCGGCCGTTGGCGTCGTACCACTCGCCCAGCATGTCGCCGACGGCGCCGCGGGCCGCGAACTCCGCCACCTCGTCGTCGGTGGTGACGCCGGCGAGCACCGCCGAACCGCCCGGAGTCGCTGAACCCATCCCCGTGAGCGTCACGACGGCGGAACGGGCCAGGTCGAGCACCTCGCGCACTGCATTCTCCTGCGCCAGGGCCTGAGCCATCGAGGCGCTGGAGACCAGCAGCGGCGCGGGCACGGTGCGCAGCCGACGCATCACGCCGGGAGACCGGGTGAGCACCTCGTCAATCCCGCTCAGCTCGCCGGCGCACGCCACAAACTGCACCCCCTCGATGTGTTCCTCCGAGAGTTCGACGAGGGCCCGGGCCACGGAGTCGCCCCAGGAGACGCCGACGACTGCGCCCGGGTGGAGGTGCCGTCGGGCGTAGGCCGCCAGCGCTGCGGCGACGCGCTCGTTGGTGCGCTCGCGGGAGAGTCGCCCCTCGGCGGTGGGCACGACGATCACGTCGCTGAGGCCGGAGGCATCCTTGAGCTGGGTGGCCAACTGCATGGCGGCCAGGTACTGCGTGTCCATCTCGATGCGCACGATGCCGTGCTGCCGCGCCGCTTCCAGCAGGCGGCCCACGGTTTGGCGGGAGACGAACAGCCGCTTGGCCACCTGGGCCTGCGTCAAACCGTCCTCGTAATAGAGCCAGGCGGCGCGCACGACCAGGTCAAGATCGTTCGGCGTGGGCGTCAGCATGTCGCCTCCTTAGATTTGCCGGGAGAATTCACGCACATGAGGCCATATGGGGGCGATGTTGCCGAATTCTCCCTCGAATTCTTGATGCTATGCCCCAGGCCCGCTGAGCATATGCCCACTTGTCCCTCCGCGGGACCCGATTTCCCGGCGCTCGGCCTAGATTGGTGATGTAGCACTCAGAGAAAGGGTGTCCCACGTGACCCAGATCCCCGCCACCCAGCACGCGATCCAGTTCGTCGGCGTCGACGAGATCGTCCTCAACACCGAGAAACCCGTCGACGAGGTCGGCCCGCACCAGATGCTCCTCCAGGTGGAGGCCTGTGGCATCTGCTTCTCCGACACCAAGCTCCTTCACGCGTTCGACTCGCACCCCCGCAAGGCGGAGGTCGTCAGCGGCATCGACCTGGACGCACTCCCCGAGATCCCTTCCTACAAGCCCGGCCCGCAGCCCGTCGTTCCCGGCCACGAGCCTGTCGTGCGCGTGGTCAAGGCCGGCGACAAGGTCACGCACTTCAAGGTGGGCGACCGCCTCCTCGTGCAGGCCGATTGGAAGCACCTGCGCACACCCAAGTCCAACGGCGCGTTCGGCTACAACTTCGACGGCGCACTCCAGGAATACGCGCTGGTGGACGAGCGCTGCGTCGTGGCCCCCAACGGCGAAGAGTTCCTCATCCATGTGACCGACGGCCCGTCCGCCGCCGCCGTGGGCCTCATCGAACCCTGGGCCACCGTCGAAGGCTCCTACGCTTGGGCCGAGCGCAACCACCTCAAGGAGGGCGGACGGCTCCTGGTGATCACCGACGGCGAGACCAACGGGCTCGACGCGCTCACCGCCGCCAACGCTCCGGCCGAGACCGTGCAGGTCCCGCCGGGCGAGGTCGCCTCCGTCGAGGGCCAGGTCTTCGACGACATCATCTACTACGGCGCCGACGCCGACGTCATCGAGGCCACCGCCCCGCTGCTCGGCACCCGCGCCACCTACTGCCTGGTGCTCGGCGGGGAGAAGATCGCCCGCAAGGTGGGCCTCGACATCGGCCGTGTGCACTACGACTTCATCCGCTTCATCGGTACCACGGGCGACGACCCGGCGGATGGCTACGCCTGGGTGCCCGCCAACGGGGAGATCCGCGACGGCGACGACGTCGCGATCATCGGCGCCGCCGGCCCCATGGGCATGATGCACACCATCCGCGCCGTCACCTCCGGCTTCGCCGAGATCAAGGTCACCGGCACGGACCTGTCCGACGACAGGCTCGCGCACCTCGCCAAGACCGTCGACCCCATCGCCGCCGATCGCAACGTCCCGATCACCTACGTCAACACCGGCAATGAGGAACTGAAGCCCGGCTTCACGCACATCTCCTGCATGGTTCCGGTGGCCCCGCTGGTGGCGCAGGCCGTCGACCTCGCCGGAGAGGGCGCCATCCTCAACGCGTTCGCCGGCATCCCGGCGGGCACGCTGGGCGAGTTCGACCTGCAGGGCATCGTCGAGCGCCGCATCTTCATGCTGGGCACCTCCGGCTCGGACGTCTCCGACATGCGCACCGTGCTGCGCAAGATCGAGGAGGGCGTGATCGATACGCACATCTCCCTCGACGCGGTCACGGGCATGAAGGGCTTCCGCGACGCGATCGACTCGGTCATCAACCGCACCAGCGGCGGCAAGATCATGGTCTTCCCGATGCTGCACGACCTGGAACTCACCCGCCTGGTGGACATGGAGGAGAAGCTCCCCCATGTCGCCGCCAAGCTGAACAACGGCATCTGGACGAAGGAGGCCGAGCAGGCGCTGCTCGCCGGCAAGTAGCCGCTTGGGCCGAGGACCCGTCAGGTCCCTGAGCGTCGCGCCCCGCGCGGCGACGAAGGGCCCCCGCAGCATGTCCAGCACCTCAACCACCGCCCCGGTCGCCGTGGGGAAGGGGCCGGGTCCCCAGCGCCCTAGAGCATCAGCCCGGCACCTGTGGCCTCAGCGTCAAGGAGTGGCCGGGGGCGGGGGGGATGCAAGTACACGCGCCGAGCCCGGACCGCACCCAGGTAGTTGTTGCTCGGCAATGGCGAGCGTCCTCGGAGTACCCCGTCACCGGACACGACGGCAACAACAGCGGCCACGGTTTCGGCAACACCCCACACCACCCTCAGTGTTTGAAGCAGTGTCTGAGGGGGGCCTGAGAGGGTGGGTCGGGCGTTGCCGAAGACGGTCACCCCGACCATGGCTCAGAGTGGGCACTGTGTGACCGCCTTCGGCATGGGCGGCGAAGGCCCCCATCAGACACTGCGGCAGCAAGCTGTGGCTGAGGTGTCAGACATGCTCAGGGACCAAGGGTCAGTGGCCGCGTAGCTTCTCGATGGCGCGACGCTCGCGCTTCGTCGGGCGACCGGCGCCGCGGTCCCGCACCGCCACGCGACCCACCATCTCCGGAATGGGCGGGGGCCTCTCGGGTGTGCGGTCGATGTAGGCGGCCTGGGCGAGCGGGGCGCCGACGCGCTTGGCCAGCGACGGGTCCACCACCTCGAGGATCTTCTCCTCCTGGTCCTTCCGCACCCGGATCACCTGCCCGGCGACCACGGGCTGCGAGGCCTTCGGCAGCAGGTCGTTGACGCGCACGTGACCGCCGCGAACCGCCGTCGTGGCGAGCGAGCGCGTCTTGTAGATGCGCACCGCCCAGAGCCAAGCGTCGAGTCGGGTCATGGGAGCGATCCTACGCGCCCGCTACCGTTGTTTCATGAACAACAGCAGCATGAAGGCCGTCGTCACCGGCCACAGCAAGGGCCTCGGCGCCGCCCTCACCGCACAGCTTGAGGCCGACGGCTGGGACGTCCTGGGCGTGTCCCGTTCGGCAGGTGCGGGCGTGGACCTCGGGTCGCCGTCGGCGCTGACCGCATGGCTTGAATCCGGCGGACTCACCGGCTTCCTCGCCGATGCCACCGAGATCATCCTCATCAACAACGCCGGCTCTGTCGCCCCCATCGGATTCGTGGGCGCGCAGGACGCGAGCGCCATCGAGCGCTCCGTCAACCTCAACGTGACGGCCCCGCTGCTGCTCACCGATGCGGTCATCAGGCAGCGCCCCGCTGGCGTGCCCGTGCGGGTGGTACACATCAGCAGCGGCGCCGGGCGTCGCCCCTTCGAGACGTGGAGCACCTACTGCGCCACCAAGGCGGCCGTCGACATGCATGCGACCGCCCTCGCGGAAGAGGGCCTCGAGGGTGTGCGGATCTCCTCGATCGCTCCCGGCGTGGTGGACACCGGAATGCAGGAATCAATACGTGGCGCGGACTTCCCCGGCCGCGATCAGTTCCAGTCGATGAAGGACAACGGGCAGCTCAGCTCCCCGGACGATGCGGCGCGCAGCATCCTCGCGCTCCTGGCACGTGACGACTTCGGCACCAAGGTGCTCGCCGACGTCCGCGACGCCGGGTAGTCGATAGAAGTACCCTCGCGGAGGGCTCCCTGCGAGAATCCGGCAGGGTGCCCTCCGCGAGGGGTAAACCATCGACACCGGGCGGGAGGACCGAGCCGATCAGTCGGCGTCAACCGCTTTCTGCAGCTCGGCCTTGTTCATCTTCGAGCGACCCTCGATGTTCTTGCGCTTGGCCTCTTCATAGAGCTGATCGCGCGTGCGGCCGCCAGCGCCCTTGTGGGAGCGCAGCCCGCCGCGCCGGCTGGGCGGGATGTCCTCCCGCGACAGTTTGCTCGATTCCTTCGCCTCACCCTCCTGGGCGCGCACCTTGTTGACGGTGCGGGCGGCGATCTCCTCCGCGGTCTCCTCGCTCTCACCGCGCTCCTCAAGACCCTCCTTGATGTGCTCGTACTGCCGCTCGCGCTTCGCGCTCCATGCCTTCGGGGTCATCCGAACCACCTCCTTGGAGCTTCCAGGCTACGGCCCCTGGGCGCCGTGGGCCACCCCCCTCGGGGCCACTTCCCTCGCCCTTCGGGCGTCCCACTCGGGGGTGGTTGTCCTCTCGGCTGGGTGTCCCCCCTCGACAACGGGCGGGGTGTATCCGGCGAAAGGACAACTACCCCGCAGGAGCCTCGTTACCCACCTTGAAGTCCTCACGGTCGCGCCGCGACTCAGGCGTCAGTGCCCAGCGCACGATCGCCGTCGAGAACCGACCCAGCGGCCGGCCGATGAGCACGTCGAACCACCGCCCGGCGGGGAGCTTCAGCTCGCGGCGGGCCCAGGCGGGCAGCGTCGCGATCGCGCCTGCGGCCAACATCCAGTAGCCGGGGCGCGCGGGCCAGGGCACGGGCGGGGTCTTGAGGAGGAAGGCTACGGTGTCGAGCGCCGCCTCGGAGGCGTGCAGCTCGGGGCGGTACCTCTCGATGGCGGCGAGCAACTCGGCCTCCGTGCGGGGCAGATCGACGGCGCCCAGCAGCTCACCGACGGGCGCGGCCTGCGCCACGTACTCGTCGGTCTCGGCCTGCGTCAGCTTGCGTTCCCCGAAGCGCTGGTAGCTGGCCAGGAAGCTGTGCGTCTCGGCGATGTGCACCCACTCGAGGAGGTGCGGGTCCGAGGCGCGGTAGGGCGTGCCGTCGTCGGTCTTACCGCGGACGCGCTCGTGCACGGCGCGGATCTTGGCGATCAACGCCTCCGCCGACGGGATGGGGCCGTAGGTGGTCATGGCGATGAACTCGGAGGTGCGCTGCAGCCTGCCCCACGGGTCTGAGCGGTACCCGGAATGACCCGCGACACCGGCCATCGCGGCCGGGTGCAGAGCTTGGAGCAGCAGCGCGCGGATACCGCCTGCGTACATGGCGGCGTCCCCGTTGACGTGCCAGATGACGTCTTCGGGGCTGTGCCACCGCTCGCCGGGCGCGCCCCAGATGAGGAAGGCCTTGGCGTCGGCATCTTCCCCGGCCACCCGCGAGCGCAGTGTGCGCCCCAGGAGGCTGCGGATCGAGGCCACAGGATTGATCATCCATCCAGCGTACGTGGGCCCTACCTAGGGGTGTTCTTCGCCCCAACCCGCCGTCGGGCCGACGGAGCGGGACTAGAGTTGGCAGCATGAAGATCACTGACAACGGACCCAAACCCAACACGTTCGACATCGAAACCGCCACGCGTGAGAACACCAACTACCGCACGGTGGCGTGGACGGGTAAGTACTTCCAGGTCACGTTGATGTCGATTCCCGTCGGGGAGTCCATCGGCCTCGAGGTGCACCCGGAGACGGATCAGTTCCTCCGCATCGACGCCGGCAAGGGCAAGTGCGTGATGGGGCCGGAGAAAGACAAGCTCGATTACGAGCAGGAGGTTGAGGACGGTTGGTCCATCCAGGTGCCGGCAGGCACGTGGCACGACGTGCTCAACACCGGCGACGAGCCGCTGCAGCTGTACGTCGTCTACGCCCCCACGCACCACGCCCAGGGCAAGGTCCACGAGACCGCCGCCATGGCTGAGGCCGATGAAGAGGCCGGCAACGACGAGCCGCCCAGCTGGTCACACCAGCCGGCGCCCGACGTCGAGGACGAGTCCGCCTGAGTCGCTGACCGACGGCGGGTCGCCGTCGTTCCACCAGCCCCCCGCCGCCTTCGCGCCGGGGGGCTGTGACATCTCAGCCGACCTGGCGGGGACAGCGGCCTCATCAGCCACGTCGAGAAGAACGAGGTCGCCTGCCCTGATCAGGACTCGCGACCTCGTCTGGGAAGCGCTGATTAGTTCCCCGTTTCCTGAGTCGGGCGCCCGCACCCTGTCGCTTGTGCTGAGCCAGTCGCGAGGAACGAGCGACTGGTCGAAGTAAAGGACGGGCGAGTGTCGATTCGAGCCCTGGTCACGCTTAGCGCCCTTCGACCAGCCGCGGGCGCCTGGCTCAGGGACGCGATAATCAGCGCTTCCCCAGATTTGGCGGGAGAAAACTGCCATAAGCCTCTATACAGAGGGCATGCGGCTGTTTCCTCCCGCCACATCTCAGGCGGTCTGGCCTTCGTCCTTGCCCTTCCCGATCTCCTCAAAGAGCCAAGGTTTCGGCCCCAGGATCACGCGGCCTGACAGAGAAAGCAGGGGCCGGCCCGCTGGGGATCAGGTGTCAGACCGGCTGCGGGGTCTGGTCCCTGCTCGGCGCTCTGCACGGCGACGCTCGTACTGAGCATGCCTCCGCGCAGAGCGCCGAGCAGGTCGAAGTGAAGGGCGCCCGCAGCATGACCATGAACCTGACCACAGGGTCGACCAGCCAGACTCCAAGGAGGGGCCGGGGTCGGGGGGACGCACGTGCTTCTCCGGCACCGGACCTTCACCCAGGTCCCTAGTTGCCCAGCAACGGCAACCATCCAACACCCACCCCGACACCGGACACTCCGGCAACAACGCCGACAACGGTGTCGGCACAGAGCCCCGGCAGCAGAAACGGTCAAGCCGAGGGTGGGGGATGAAGGACGCGAGTTTCGAGGCCACGCCGAGAAGCGACAACCGAACGTCGCCGCTCATGCGTCAGGGCAACACTCGCGTCCGCCTTCCCCCAGCCTCGGCGGAACACCCCCGCAGTGGAACAGGTGACAGATCGGCTGCAGCAGTTTCGACACGGTCGTGGTCCTCGCATCCTTCGACCAGACGCGCTGCTCGTTCCTCGCAGGCGACTGGCTCAGGACACGCGCTCGGAGGCAACCGGCTCAACCAACGCGGGGCGTGACGCTCTGCCGCATTTTGATTAGCTAAGGTAATGAGCTACACTAACCTTCGGTCACACGAAAGGACACCGTGACGGACACCATCACCTCAACGCCCAGCGCTCCAGACATGCCCCTCGACAAGGCCACCCTCGCCAACGACCTGCGCCTCGCGTGCCAGCGCATCGCGCGCCGCGTGCGCTTCGAGTCGACCTCAGAGCTCCCACCCCACCTCTTCTCCGTGCTGGCCCGCGTCCATCGCGTCGGGCCGCAGACCCCCACGCAGCTCGCGGAACACGACCGCGTCAGCACGCCGTCGATGACCCGCACCCTCAACGCGCTGTGCGAGCGCGGCCTCGTCGAGAAGCAGCCGCACCCCAGCGACGGCAGGCAGGTGCTCATCACCGCTACCGCCGACGGCGCCGCCGTCGTGCAGGAGACCATCGCGCACCGCGACCTCTGGATGCTCACCCACATCGACTCCCTCGACGACAGCCACCTGGCGCTCTTGAGGAAGGCCGCTGATCTCCTGCTGGAGGTCTCGCATGCCTGAGCAGACCCGTTGGCGCATGTTCGCCTCGTTCGCGGTGCGCAACTACCGCTTCTTCTTCTTCGGCGCCCTGGTCAGCAACCTGGGCACCTGGATCCAGCGCATCGGCCAGGACTGGCTGGTCCTCACCGAGCTGACGGACAACTCCAGCACCGCACTGGGTATCGTCACGGCGCTGCAGTTCCTCGCGATCCCGCTGCTGGCCCCATACGCCGGCGCCGTGGTCGACAGGTTCGACAAGCGTCGCGTCCTCGCCGTGACCCAACTCATGCTCGCCGGCACGGCGCTGGGCCTCTGGGCGCTGGTGGCCACCGGCACCGTCCAGCTGTGGCACGTGTTCGTGTTCGCCTTCCTGACCGGCACCATCACCGCGTTCGACAACCCCGCGCGCCAGTCGTTCGTCTCCGAGATCGTGCCGCTGACGCTGCTGCCCAACGCCGTGGGGCTCAACTCCACGTCGTTCAACGGCGCCCGCCTCATCGGCCCCGGCCTGGCAGGGATCCTCGTCGCAGCCGTCGGGGTGGGCCCGACGCTGCTGATCAACGGCTTGAGCTTCTTCGCTTTCATCGGCGCGCTCGCGCTGATGCGCGCCGAGGAGCTCCACCCTGCGCCCCCGGTGAAGGCCCGCGGCGCCGCACGCGAAGGCCTGCGCTATCTGGCGGGGCGGCCCGATCTGCTGGTGGTGCTGGTGCTCGTGTTCGTGCTGGGCACCTTCGGCATGAACTTCCAGATCTTCAACGCCACCATGGCCACGGAGGTCTTCGGCGTCGGCGCCCGCGAGTTCGGCATGCTCGGCACCATCATGGCCATCGGCACGCTCGCCGGCGCCCTGATGGCCACGCGGCGCAGCAAGCCCAACCTCCGCACCGTCCTCGTGGCGCTGATGGGTTTTGCGGTGAGCACGTTCGCGTTGACGTTCTCCCCCAACTACACCGTCTACGCGCTGCTGCTCATCCCTTCGGGGTTCTTCGCCCTCACGGTGATGACGACGGCGAACGCGGCGGTCCAGCTGGCCACGGCCCCGGAGTTCCGCGGCCGCGTGATGGCGGTCTACATGGCGATCTTCATGGGCGGCACCCCGCTGGGCGCGCCGATGATCGGCTGGCTGGGCGAGGTGCTCGGGCCCCGCGCCTCCGTGCTGGTGGCGGCGCTGTCCACCGGCCTGGCCGCGCTGGGCGTGCTCGCCTACTTCATGGTGCACGACGGGCTACGGCTCAATATCGAGCGCGGTCGCCCGCTGCGCATCCGCGCCCGCACCCTCTCCGGCCGCCCGCTCTACGAGGGCGTGCGCTAACCGCAGCACCCCCAGTCGGACGCGGGTATCGTCGGCACATGGCTATCAGTGCGCTGGACCTTTTCAAGATCGGGGTGGGCCCGTCGTCGTCCCACACGATGGGGCCGATGCGTGCGGGCGCCCTCTTCTGCGCGGAGCTTCTCGAGGCGGTCACGGCCGACGATGTGGCGCGGCTGCGCGTCGACCTCTTCGGTTCGCTCGCGGCCACCGGGCTGGGACACGGGACGGACCGCGCCGTGGTGGCGGGCCTGCTGGGTTTCGAGCCGCAGCGCGTGGATCCCGACGCGATGCGCACCGCCGTCGACGCAGTGGTGCGTGGCGAGGGTCTGACGCTCGGGGACCACACCGTCGCGTTCGAGTGGGCCTCCGATCTGCTGTTCCACCACGAATCCAAACCCCACCACCCCAATGCCCTGACGATCACGGCCCTCGACGGGGAGGGCCGCGAGGTGGCCGCCAACACCTACTACTCGATCGGCGGCGGGTTCGTCGTCGACGAGGCGCAGGCGGAATCCGGCGAGACCGGGGTGCAGGACGTGGCCGTGGAGTTCCCGTTCGCCACCGCTGAGGAACTCCTCGCCCTCTGTTCCCGGCACGACCTCTCGGTGGCCCAGGTGGTGGCGCGCAACGAGTTGGCATGGCGCCCCGAGGCCGAGACCCGCGAGGCCCTGCTCGAGGTGTGGGAGGCGATGCAGAAGTGCGTGGAGAGGGGTACGCACCAGGAGGGCCAACTGCCCGGCGGGCTGCGGGTGCAGCGCCGGGCCCCGGAGTTGTACCGCCACCTCAGTTCCCGCGACGGCGCCCCCAACCTGATCACCCGCACCTTCTCCGCCATGGACTGGGTCAACCTCTACGCGCTGGCCGTCAATGAGGAGAACGCGGCCGGTGGATGCGTGGTGACCGCCCCGACGAACGGCGCCGCGGGCGTGATCCCGGCGGTGCTGCACTACTTCATGAAGTTCCAGCAGGGGGCCTCGGACGACGATGTGGTGGACTTCCTGCTGGCCGCCACCGCCGTCGGCATGCTGTTGAAGATGAACGCCTCCATCTCGGGCGCCGAGGTGGGGTGTCAGGGTGAGGTGGGTTCGGCCTGCGCGATGGCCGCCGCGGGCCTGGCGCAGGTGATGGGCGGCTCCCCCGCGCAGGTGGAGAACGCCGCGGAGGTGGGCCTCGAACACAACTTCGGCCTCACCTGCGACCCCATCGGCGGGCTCGTCCAGGTGCCGTGCATCGAGCGCAACGCCATGGCGTCGGTCAAGGCGATCAACGCTGCGCAGTTGGCGCTCAACGGCGACGGTCGGCACCGCGTCACGCTCGACCAGGCGATCCGCACGATGCGCGACACCGGCCGCGACATGCTCAGCAAGTACAAGGAGACCTCCGAGGGCGGCCTCGCCGTCGCCTTTATCGAGTGCTGACCCCGCCGCCCGGCCGTGAGCGCCGTGAGCAATTGGATAGGGTCACGCGCATTTTGAGGCGTTTTCCCCGGCGTGTCGCGCCGTGACCCTATCCAATTGCTCACGGTCCTCCCGGGCGACCCCAGGGAGGGCGACGGAGTGGTTGAGCGTTTCGCTCACCTCGGCCACCCATCCGTTCATGCCCGGAGTGCGCGGGTCTAGAGTGGGAGGCGACCCAGAGGAGGAACCCCGCTCATGCGCGTGCTCGTCACCGGTGGGGCCGGCTACATCGGCTCCCACACCACACTCGCCCTTCTGCAGGCCGGCCACGACGTTCTCGTGGTCGACGACCTGTCCAACAGCTCCGTCGAATCGCTGCGCCGCGTCGCCGATCTCGCCGGCCGCGAGGCCCAGTTCATCGAGGCCAACGTCCGCGACGAAGAGGCCCTCGACAGGGCCTTCGCCGATTTCCGGCCCGATTCCGTGATCCACTTCGCCGGCTGGAAGGCCGTGGGCGAATCCACCGAGATCCCGCTGACCTACTACCGCGAGAACATCGGCTCCACCATCACGCTGCTGGAGACCATGGCCAAGCACGGCTGCAACCGCATCGTGTTCTCCAGCTCCGCCACCGTCTACGGCGAGGAGTCCGAGCCCCCGTTCACGGAGAGCGCGCCCACCGGCGCCACCAACCCCTACGGTCGCACCAAGCACATGCTCGAGCAGATCCTCGAGGACGCGGCCGCCGCCAACCCGGGCCTGGCCGTGGGCATCCTGCGCTACTTCAACCCCATCGGCGCCCACGAGTCCGGCCGCATTGGCGAAGACCCGAAGGGCATCCCGAACAACCTGCTGCCGTTCGTGGCGCAGGTGGCGGCGGGCCGCCGCGATAAGCTGATGATCTTCGGCGACGACTACAACACACCCGACGGCACCGGCCGCCGCGACTACATCCACGTGGTCGACCTCGCCGCAGGTCACCTCGCCGCGCTGAACTACCTCACGGACCGCACCGGCTACCACGTCTGGAACCTGGGCACCGGCCAGCCGTCCTCCGTGCTGGAGATCGTGCACGCGTTCGAGGCCGCCGCCGGCCAGGAGATCCCGTACCGGATCGTCGCCCGCCGCCCTGGAGACGTGGCCGAAAGCTACGCCAACGTGGACAAGGCCCACGAGGAGCTGGGCTGGCGCGCGGAGAAGTCCGTGGCCGATGCCTGCGCCGACACCTACCGCTGGCAGTCCGAGAACCCCAACGGGTTCGCCGACGCCTGATCCCGCGAATTATCTCTACCGATTGAGGGGGCGGTGTGGATTATCCACACCGCCCCCTCATTTCGTAGCGATATTTCAGGAAGCGTCAACAACCCGCTCGCGGCGCCGCCCCTCCACGGAGGCGACCAGGGCCCCCACCAGCAGCGCGATCCCGGCGGGCAGCAGCGAGAACTGCAGCGCCATCTGGAACACGGAACCCACATACTCCGGTTGGCCGCTCGCCAGCGCGAACTCCGCCGTGCTCTGCCCCGCGTAGCCCAGCGTCATCAGTGCCGTGACCGTCGCCCAGGCCGCCAACCGCGGGCCGGTGCGCCAGCCGCACCTGCCGAGGGTCAACCCCATGAGCGCCGCCATCAGGAACGGCGTGTAGGACGCCACCAACGCGCCGGCATCCATCGAGGCCGCCATCGCCAGGCCGTTGAGCCAGTACATCCCAGGCAGGAACAGCAACCCCGCACCGACGGTGAACGCCACCGTGCTGCGCGAGGTCAGCAGCCAGAACACCAGCGCCGCGTAGAGCACGTAGACCACCAGCATCCCCGCGCCGACGGCGGTGGTGGGCCCGGCGGAACTGGGCCGGCCGGTAAGGAAGGTCACAGCAGGCACCACGAGCAGCAGCATGCCCACGGCCAGCACGAAGACGGCCGGCCGTGCCGGCACCTTCTGCCGCCGCCGGGCCCAGCGCAGGCCGAGCGCGGTGAACGCCGCCATCAAGACGAAGGCCGCGAACCTCGTCCAATGGTCGTAGCTGAAGATCTGCACGTCCAACCGGAAACCGTTGGTCAGCTCCGCCTGCTCGATGCCCTGCCGCACCGCGAAGGCCAGCAACGGCACCGTTCCCAACAGAAAGCCCGCCAGCCCGATGGCCAGCGACAACCACCCGCGGTCCTCGCCTCCGGGGGCCCACTCCTCGACGGAGACCTCGGCCGCCACCACCTCATCCTCCACGGCCTGCATGTCGGCTCCCCTCGTCGTTGATGCCAGGCTAGCCACGCGGGGCCCGGCTGTCGTCATACCGAGGTCGTTCCCCGCGAAACCACGGACGTCGTCACCCAAAGCCGTGACACGGAAGCTAAAGCCATTTAGCATGGGTCAGTAAGCAACGATGCTGACACCGGGAGCTCACACCATGGCCGCGAATCCTTCTCTCCCCCGACGACTCGGCGCACTCGCCGCCGGCCTCGCCCTCGCCGCGGGCGGGGTGGCGCTCACCGCCGGCGAGGCGCAGGCCGTGGACGTCTACATCACCGAAGGCACCCACCACGTCAACGGCCGCGTGTGGCGCACGGTCTGCGAGCCGTACTCCCAGACGGAGCGCTGCCGCACCGAGATCCAGGCCACCGTCGTGAAGTTCGAGGACGGCCGGTTCGTGCAGGTCAACGGCTGGGCCTTCAACAACCTCACATACAAGGCGAGCCCGCGCTCGCTCTGGAAGGGCAATCCGCTGGCCGCCGACGGCGTGCAGCGGGGCACCAGCCAGTGGACGGCCCTCGACGGACGCCAGTGGCGCACCGAGTGCGACACAGATGCCACCGGCTTCAACGGCTGCCGCTCCTACATCCAGGCCGACGTGATCGCGGCCACCCCCGCGGGCTACCAGTGGCAGCGCCAGTGGGTCTTCAACAACATGGTCCGCTTCTCGCCGGTTCCCGGCCAGCCCACGCCCACAGCCGCCCCCACCACTCCTGCACTCACCCCCGAGCCGACGGCGACCCCGGAGCCCACCGAGCCGACGTTCACGCCCACCCCGGGCGACCTGTCGTTCATCGACGACGACGCCCTGCGCCAGTGCGTCGATGAGCAAGTCCCCAGCGACGACCTCACCTCGCTCGACGTGCTCGTGTGCTCCGACGAAGGCGTCACCAGCCTCGAGGGCCTGCAGTACCTCACGTCCCTGACCGAGCTCGAGATCGACGACAACGCGGTGACCGACCTCACCCCGCTTGCCGACCTCACCACGCTCGACCTGCTGATCGCCGATTCGAACCGGATCACGAGCGTCGAGCCGCTCACCGATCTCACAGGGCTGTCGCTGCTGTACCTCCGCGACAACGACATCCACGAGGTCGCCCCGCTCTCGGGCCTCACCCAGCTCACCGACCTGGTGCTGGCAGACAACGACATCGCCGACGTCACACCGTTGGCGACGCTGACTCAACTCGTCTACCTGGAGATCGACGGCAACCGCGTCCCCAGCGCCACGCCGCTGCAGCAGATGAGCGCCATCAGCTACCTCACCGTCGGGGGCAACCCCCTCACCAACAGCGAGGTGCTGCAGGGGCTGGCCGACGGCGGGGTCTACGTCGACGTGCTCGGCTGACGCCGCCGCGGTCCGGCCTGGAATCAGGCCCGGATTCAGGCCTCGACGCGGCGCAGACCGGGCCGTTCGCCCGCCATCCACCGCTCGAGCCACTCCGCGAACACCGGCCCGGTGGGGCCGGTCACGGAACGACCGACGCCCGTGGCCCAGTCTGCCCGGAACTCCACCTCGCCCGAGGTGGGCCGGGGCTGCGCTGCGCGTAGCTCGCCGATCCGCTCGGACAGCAGCAGGGCCTCCGGCTTGGGGTCGCCGTCGGCCGTGAACAGCCCCAGCGTGTATTCGAGCACCGGGAAGTCCAGCAGGCTGCGGGCCACGTCGTGGCTGCACCACCAGGTGATCGCCTCCAGGCCGGGGGTGTCGAGCACGCCGTCGAGCACCGCGGAGACGAACGCCGGCGCCTCCTCGTCGGTGGCCTGCGAGCGCGGCACGCCCACCTCCTGGAGCCACACCGCGCGGCGGGGATCCGGGCTCCACGCCCGCGCCAGCTCGAGGAGGTACCGCGAGAACAGCGGCAGCGCCGGGTGCCCGGCCCCGAAGTGCGGCCCCACCTGCATGAACACCCACGCGTGCACCGTCGTGGAGGCCCCTTGCGTGACCGCGTGCCGCGGCGTGAACGGGTGCCGGTCGACGAACCACAGGTCGTCGTCGAAGCTGTGGTGGTGGCGCGCCGGCCAGGCCTGCTCGAGCGGATGCAGCACCGCCTCGAACCACGCGTCGATCTCCGACGGCGTGGCCTCCGAGATGACCGGGTGCCGGTGCGGATCATCCGGCGCGGCGAACTGGGCGAACTCGTTGCCGAGCGTCATGCCGGTCACGGCCGGGTGCCCCCGGAGGGCGTCGCCCAGCGCCGCCACCAGCGCCGCCTGCCCCGCCACTGCGACGGGGTTGGTGAACAGGTTGCGCTGATGCCACGTCACCACCCAACTGGGCAGGAAATCGTAGCTGGACAGGTGCCCGTTGAGGGCGTCGACGCTGACGTCGAGCCCGAATTCGCCGGCGATGTCGCACACGGTGAGCACGTCGTCGATCGCGGGCTTGCGGATCAGCCCGCGGTTGGGCTGCAGCAACGGCCACAGCGGGAAGATCCGCACGTGGTCGAGGCCCAGGCGGGCGAAGGACTCGAAGTCGCGGCGCACGTCGTCGGGGTTGAGGTCGAGCCAGGAGTGGAACCAGCCCACCCGCGGGGTGTAGTTGACGCCCACCTTCATGCCGCCACCACCCTCAGCGTGACCACCTGGAAGGGGCGCAGGGACAGCCGCGTCGGCGACACCAGCGCGCTGGCGGCCACCTGTTGGCCCTCCCTGCCGTCCAGTTCCTCCTCGTGCAGGTCCGTCTCCACCACGGAGGCGACCTCGAAGCTCGCCGTCACGGACGCCTCGGCCCGCGCGCCGTAGGGTTCGTAGAGCCGCACGATCACGTCACCGGAGCCGTCCTCGGCGAGCTTGACGGCCTCCACCAGCACCGGCCCGTCCACCGCGATGAGCGGCTCAACCGGTGAGCCGGTGCGCACCCTCGGGGGCAGGTTGGCCAGGTAGCCGTCGGCAACCGCGTCCTCGACGGTGGCGCCGGGCCGCACGGTGAAGTGGAAGGTGTGCTGCCCGATGTCCTGCCGCGGGTCCGGGAACCGGGATCCCTTCAGCAGCGACGCCCGCACCAGCGAGTACGTGCCGCCGCCCTCGCGGGAGTGCCGCGTGACGTCCCAGCCGTAGGTCTGCGCGTTGGCGAATGCCACCCCGTAGCCCTCCTCACCGACGTGCAGCCAGCGGTGGGCGTGGGTCTCGAAACGCTCGTGGTCCCAGGAGGTGTTGGTGTGCGTGGGCCTACGCAGGTGACCCATCTGGATCTCGGAGACGGCCGAATCGGTGTGCACGTCCACGGGCCAGGCCAGCTTCAGCAGCTTGTCGCGGTCTTCCCAGTCGACCGTCAGGTCCAGCCGGAGCCGGGGTTCACCGGGAAGCAGCGAGTACCGCACGCGGGCACCCACCCGCGGCACGGACACCTCGACGGCGCCCTCCCCCACCTCGGCGACCTCGCCTTCCAGCACCTCGACGGTGTTGTACGCCGTCGAATCGATGTCCCAGGCGTCCCACTGGTTGGGGAAGTCGACGTGCAGGTGCAGCTGACCCGCGGCCTGCCCGGGCGGGATCGATTCGCGCCCCGTGGCCAGGTCCACCAGCGACGTGACGCGCCCGGCCTCGTCCAGCACGGCACGCACCAGGCCGTTGTCGAGCACCGCGCCGCCGCCATCGGCACGCACCTCGACGCCGCCGTCGCGCCGCGCGACGCCCGCGCTGAGCGCGGCCACCCCGTCGATGGCGAGGGGGCCGGCGTTGAAGACCACCTCGTCCTCCCCGTCGCCGGCCAGCGCGGCCTGCGCCTCCTCGATGATGCCGAGCAGCTCCTCCGTGATGCGCTCGTGCCCGGCGATCACGTCGTCGTAGACCCACGAGATGCAGGTGCCGGGCAGGATGTCGTGGAACTGGTAGAGGCACACCTCGCGCCCCAGCTCGCCGAAGCGTGCCAGGGGATACTCCAGCAGGCTGCGGGCCGCGGCGGTCGCGGCCCACAGCTCTGCCTCGCGGAGGAGATGCTCGTTGCGGCGGTTGCCGCGCCTGACGGCCTGCACGGACGTGAACGTGCCGCGGTGCAGCTCCAGGTACAGCTCGCCCACCCACACCGACGGCGACTCGTGCGCCGCCAGCGCCCGCTGGTGGAACTCGCGCGGGGTGCCCACCTCGACGCGCGGCGAGCCCTCCAGGTCACGCACGCGCCGCGCCTCCTCCAGCATCTCCCGCGTGGGCCCGCCGCCGCCGTCGCCGTAGCCGAACGGCACCAGCGAGATGTCCGAGCGACCCTTGTCGCGGAAGTTGCGGGCCGCGTGCGCCATGTTCTCCGGGGACAGGTCCGAGCCGTAGGTGTCCGCCGGCGGGAAGTGCGTGAAGATGCGCGTGCCGTCGATGCCCTCCCACCAGAACGTGTGGTGCGGGAACTGGTTGACCTGGTTCCAGGAGATCTTCTGCGTCAGGAACCATTCGGCGCCGGCGAGCCGCGCCAACTGGGGGAGCCCGCCCGAGTAGCCGAAGGAGTCAGGCAGCCACACCTGCTCGCAGCCGCGCCCGAACGCCCTGCGGAAGTACTGCTGGCCGTAGAGGAACTGGCGGCACATCGCCTCGCCGCCGGGCAGGTTGGCGTCGGCCTCCACCCACATGCCGCCCACGGGCACGATCTGCCCCTTCTCGACGGCGTGCTGCAGCCGCTCGAACAGCTGGGGATGGTCCTCCTCCAGCCACGCCGAGTGCTGCGCCGCGGGGAACGCGAACCGGTGCTCCGGATAGGTCTCCAGCAGGTTGAGCTGGTTGGCGATGGTGCGCGCCACCTTGCGGCGGGTTTCGCGCAGCGGCCACAACCAGGCCGAGTCGATGTGGGCGTGGCCCACCGCCACCAGCGTGTGCGCCGAAGCCGCGGCGGGTGCGGCCAACACCTCCACGAGCTGCTCGCGCGCTGCCCCGGCGGTGGCCGGGATGTCGAACAGGTCGATGCGGTCCAGCGCCCGGTCGAGCGCCCTCCGGATCTCCCAACGCCGCGCCGAGTCCTCCGGCAGTTCGGCGGCCACTCCCTGCAGCGCCGTCATGTCGAGCGCCAGGGCGCGCACCTCGTCGTGCACCACCACCAGATCCGCGGCGCGCAACTCGTAGACCGGCCCGTCCCCTGCCGTGTCCTTGCGACCCAGCGGGGTCTCCATGAAGGGCGGGAAGTGCAGCACGACGGGGTTCGACGCGGCCTCGAGATAGAACTCCACCTCGCCGCCGTCGCCCTGCTCCACGGGGATCCACTTGTTCTTCGGGTTGTGGCCCTTGATCACGCTGCCGTCCGGCCGCAGCACCAGGCCCTCGCACTGGAAACCGGGCGACTCGTACTGCCCGCCCAGGTCGATGAACGCCTCGAGCCGGTCACCGCGGTGGCCCTCAGGCACGACGGCGCGGAAGCGCAGCCAGGTGGTGCCCCACGCCGGGCCCCACTTGTCGCCCACCTCCAACGGCTCGTAGCTCAGCGAGAGGCCCTCGGCCAGCGGCACAGGTTCGCCCTGCCCCACCACCCCGTCGGGATCCGTCAGGGGGGCTGCAGCCACCTCAAGTTGGGAGACGACGGAGGTCTGGGCCGGACGGATTCTCTCGTCGAGCCAGCGGGCGACCCTGCCGTCCAGAATGGCTGCGTTGTCGTGCACGGCGCACCTTTCGATTATCGTGTGAAAATCTGCAGCATTGCGGATTTCGTCACCATCCTAATGCGGTTTAGTTAGGCTAACAAGAACTACCACTGACTGGAAGAAATCACGCCCATGGCCCGGCCCACCATCAAAGACATCTCCCGCATCGCCGGCGTATCGCCGACGGCGGTGTCCTTCGCGCTCAACGACCGCCCCGGAGTCTCCGACGCCACGCGGGCGCGCATCGAGCAGGTGGCCCGGGAACTGGGCTGGCAGCGCAGCGTCGCCGCCGCCGCGCTCTCGGCCGGCCGCGCCCAAGCCATCGGCCTGATCATCGCGCGGCCCACCAGTTCGTTCACCGGCGAGCGTTTCTTCATGTTCCTGCTGGCGGGCATCGAACAGGTGCTCACGTCGCGCTCGCTGGCGCTCGTGCTGCAATTCGTCGACACCCCTGAACAGGAGTTGGAGGCCTACCGGCAGTGGCACTTCGAATGCCGCGTCGACGGGGTGGTGCTGATCGATCCACGCGCCGACGACCCGCGCCCGGCCATGCTGCAGGAACTGGGGCTGCCCGCGGTGTTCCTCGGTGCCCAACGCGAGACCGAGCTGCCGGGGGTGCGCGTCGACGACGCGGCGGCCATGCGGATACTCGTCGACCACTTCCACGAGCAGGGCCACCAACGCCTGGCCCACGTCCCCGGCACCGCGGATTTGGTGCACACGCAGGAACGCGTGGCGGCCTTCGCTGCCCGCTGCGGGGAGCTGGGCATCGAGGTGTGCCCGGTGGAGGCCACCGACTACACAGAGGCCGCCGGCCGGGCCGCCACCCGCGGGCTGCTCTCGCTGCCCACGCCGCCCACCGGGATCATCTACGACAACGAGGTACTCACCTTGGGCGGCCTCACCGCGATCGCGTCGCTGGGCGTGAAGGTGCCCGACGAGGTGGCGGTGGCGTCGTTCGAGGATTCACCGCTGTGCCGCATGGTGCAGCCGCCGGTCACCGCGCTGAAGCGCGACCCCTCGGAGCTGGGTGCTCACGCGACGAAGCTGCTGCTCGACGTGCTGGACGGAAAGGACTCCAGCGGGGTCGTGGAGCCGGCGCCCCGGCTCGAGGTCCGCGGATCCACGCAACGCGCCTGAGCATCCTCAGCCCTTCACCCCGCCGGATTCCACGCCGCGGAAGAACACCCGCTGCATGAAGGCGAACACGATGATGATGGGCACCAGGGCGATGACGGTGCCGGCGGCGATGACGCGCGGGTCCGCGCTGAAGGTGGACTGCAGGTAGCTCATCCCGACGGTGAGCGTGTACTTGGCGGGATCGCTCAGCACGATCAGCGGCCACAGGAAGTCGTCCCAGGCGCCGATGAAGGAGAACACGGCCACCACGGAGGCCATGCCGCGCACGTTGGGCCACACCACGTGGCGGATGCGCTGCCAGGTGTTGGCGCCGTCGACGATGGCGGCGTCGAGCACGGATTCCGGCACGCCCCGGCAGGCCGTCCACATCAACAGCACGTTGATGGCGCCGACGATGGTGGGCAGCGCCACGCCGGCCAGGGTGTTGGCCAGGCCGAGGGACTGGATGATGAGGTACTGGCTCATGAGGGTGACCTCGCCGGGCAGCAGCAGCACCGAGAGCAGGATGGCCATCACGACGGCCTTGCCGCGGAAGCGGATGCAGCCCAGGGCGTAGCCGGCGAGGGTGGCGAAGATGAGGTTGCCGAGCACCACGGCGACGGCGACCAGCAGCGAGTGCCAGGCGTACTGGTAGATGGGGATGACGTCGGCGACGCGGCCGTACGCATCCAGCGTGGGCTCCTGAGGCAGCAGGTTGGCGCCGTAGATGTCCTCGGTGCGGCTCTTGAGCGAGGTGCTCAACTGCCACAGGAACGGGCCGACGGACACGGCCATCACCAGCAGGAGGAGCAGGTAGCGCACGACGAGCCCGCCGAAGGTGGGGCGGCTCGGGTCGAATGCGCTGGCCGAGCGCCAGGGGCGCTGCCTGGTCTGGGTGCTCATTTCGCGGCCACCGCCTTCTTGGGCCCGCGGTTGCCGGCGTGGTTGACCCAGCCGATGAAGGCCAGCGGGACGAGCGTCAGGAAGAACAGCACCACGGAGATGGCCGACGAGTAGCCCAGGTTTCCGCTCAGGCCGGTGCCCACCTGACGGATCAGCATCACGATGGAGGAACTCTCGCCGCCGGGGCCGCCGGTGCCCTTGGTGAGCATGTAGAGCTCGGAGAACACGCGCATGGCCGAGACGCTGATCAGCGCCATGATCAGCAGCATCGCGCCCCGGACGCCGGGAATGGTGACGTGGAGGAAGCGCTTGAAGGCGCTGGCGCCGTCGAGCGCGGCCGCCTCGTGCAGTTCGTCGTTGACGTTGGCCAGCGCGGCCAGATACACCACCATGTAGTAGCCGAGGCCGCGCCACACCGTCAGCCCGATGGAGACCGCCAGCAGCTTCCAGCGGTCCACCAGGAACGGGATGGGCGAGTCGATGGCGCCCATGGCCGTCAGGGCGTAGTTGATGATGCCGCGGGAGTCGAACATCCAGCTCCACACCAGCGACACGGCCACCACCGAGGCGATCACGGGGAAGTAGGCCACCGTGCGGAAGAAGCCCATGCCGGGGATGGCGCGCTGCATGAGCAGGGCCATCCCCAGCGGGAGCAGCGTCAGGAGGGGAACGCACCCCAGCACGTAGAGGAACGTGGTCTGCATCGCCTTCCAGAACTGGGGGTCATCCACCAGTTGCCGGTAGTTCTGCAGCCCAGTGAAGGTCCCACCGCGCAACGGGCGCGCATTGGTGAAGGACAGCAACACCGTGTTGAAGAACGGGTACAGCGCGAACACCACGGTCCAGATGACGGCAGGCGCCACCAGCAGCCAGGGTGTGTACCACTTGTGAGTTCTCATGATGGGGTGCGATCAGCCTCAGGCGATGTTGTCGTTGCAGTACTTGACGGCCGCGTCGAGGGCTTCCTTGGCCGTGATGTCGCCGCGCATCGCGGAGGTGAACTGCTGGCCGACGTAGGTCTTCATCGCGTCGGTGTACTGCACCGGCTCCTGGATCTGCGCCGTCTGCATCTGCTCGGCGAGCATGTCAGCGGCTTCCTTCATCTTGGGATCCTCGATCACGCTGGTGAAGGAATCCGGGTTCTCGTTGCCCTCCTTGATGCCGGGCAGGAAGCCCTGCGCCAGCTTGACGAACTCCACCTGGTTCTCGTTGTTGGTGGAGTACTGCGCAAACGCCAGGGCGAGCTCGGGGTTGTCGGACTCAGCCGCGACGGAGACGCCCTGCACGAACAGCGGCGGGGTGCCGATGCGAGGCGAGGCGACGGCGGACTCGGCGATGGTGGGGTTGTTCTCGGCCAGGTTGACGGGGAAGCTCGCCGAGCCGGTGGTCCAGGCCACCTTGCCCTGCATGAACAGCTCCGAGTTGCCCAGGTAGCTGTCGGCCAGCACCTCCGGCGGCATGGCCTTCTTCTGGTAGAGGTCGACGTAGCGCTGCAGCACGGCGACGCCCTCGTCGGTGTTGAAGACGAACTTGCCGTCCTTGAACAGCTCGACGTCCGCGGCGGCGAGATCTGCCAGCGCGGGCGGGCTGGAGAGCAGCGGCATCTGGCCGTTGGACTTCTCCGCCATGGTCTCCGCCGCGGCGAAGAGCTCATCCATCGTGCTGGGCAGCTTGTCCTTGTCCAGGCCGTACTCGTCGAACGCGGCGGTGTTCCACCAGTTGAGGTCCGTGCCGAGGTACCAGGGGTAGCCGTAGGTGCCCTCCACGTCGTCGTACTCATAGGCCGAGATGCCGCCGTCGGTGTAGAGCTCGATGGCCTCGGGATCCGCCTTGCGCAGATCGACGACCTTGCCCGCCTTGGCCAGCTGGTAGGCCATGCCCTGCGGGATGTTGACCACATCCGGCAGGTCGCCGGCGGTGACCTGCTGCATGATCTTGTCCTCGTAGCCGTCGCCCGGCTGGTCGACCCAGTTGATCTTCGTGCCGGGATGCTCCGCCTCGAAATCGGCCACCAGCTTCTCGAAGTAGGGGGTGAACTTTTCGTTCTTCAGGGACCACGTCTGGTAGGTGATCTCACCGGAGAGCTCGCCGCTGGCGGCCGCGCTCGTCGCGTCACCGGTGGCCGGATCCGCCGGCGCCCGGGTCTCGGTCTCTGCGGGATTCAATCCGCACGCGGATAGGCCCAACGCCAGGGCTGCGGCGATCGATGTCGCCAGGAGGCGACGGCTGGAAGTCTGCATTGGCTTCTCCTTTGAAGTGGTAACTAATGCGCTTTAGTGAACAGTAGCGCGCTCCGCGGGCCAGCGCTAGAGAGAGGTCTACGCAAATGTGTTTGGATCGAACAACTCGCCTCCCCCACGCAAGCGCAACGGGCTGTGAACGTTAACTCGCTCATTTTGGCTGAGCGTTTCGGGGAGACCCTCGGTTCGGACGCTTAACCGGTTTAGATTCGGGTCGCAAGCGCTTTGCCCTCTTCAAGGACGAAAGGACAGCCATGAGACGTCTACTGGCGGCGACCGCCGCCCTCGCTCTCGCAGTGTCAACGGCGGTGCCTGCGTTGGCCGCAGATTCCATCGCCCCCATCAACGAACAGGAGCTGGCCTCGGCCCAGCCCCGCTTCTCCGGCTACCGGTTGCAGGAGATCCGCGACTGGTCCCCGGAGACCGATCCGTACGCCGAGTTCATGCGCGCCGAGATCCCGCTCCAGGAGCGCAACGCCCCCCTGGCCGCCACGCAGGCGGATCCGTCGCTCGACGGCAGGGCCGAGGTCATGTTGATGCAGGGCGACTACGGCAACGCCTTCTTCGACACCCCCATGGTCAACAACGACTTCTCCAACAACACGCTGAACTTCTGGCAGTACGTGGACTACTTCAGCCCGTGGCACGGGGCCGCGACGGCGAGCACGCCGTCGTCGCTGTACGACCCGGCCACCAGCGACTGGCGCAACCGCGGCTTCGAGTTCGGCATCGTCAACATCCCCAACCCCGCCTACACGAACGCGGCGCACCGCAACGGCGTCAAGTCGATCGCGACGATCTACTTCGACCCGGCGTTCCGCCCCGGCCTCACGTTCAAGGAGTCGTTCGAGAAGAACCCCGAATCCGACGGCTACATCATCGCCGAGCAGTTGATGGCGATGGCGGACTACTACGGCTACGACGGCTACTTCCTCAACCAGGAGGAGGGCGGCGACGATTCGGAGTTCAAGCCGTTCATGGCCCACCTGACCGAGCAGGGCTATTACACGCAGTGGTACGACACGAACTCGACCTTCAACGCATCGAAGATGGAGTGGCTGAAGGACTCGACGCACGGCCAGATCCACGATTCCGTGTTCGTGAACTACGGCTGGCCCTACTACGTCGACAGCGCGCTCGCCTTCGCCGAGGCCAACGGCGTCGACCCGTACACCGAGACGTTCTTCGGCGTGGAGGCCAACCAGGGCAAGTTCAACGGCGGGCATGGCTCCGCGCGCGACCTGCCTCGCCTCTACGAGCCCGGCACGACCAACCCGCGCGCGGCGGTGGCGCTGTTCACGCCGTCGGACTACTACCAGCGCGGGCTGGACGACGACGTGAAGATCCCGGCGCTGACCACCGAGCTGCCGCTGATGCAGCAGCCCGAGTTCCAGTGGATGATCGCCGAGCGCGAGCGGATGTACTTCTCCGGCGTGCTCACTGACCCGCAGCGCACCGGCAAGCAGGCCGGCCACGCCCGCGCCGACGTCGGCCTCACCGACGCCTCCGGCTGGGTGGGTGTGGCGGACTTCACGCCCGAACGCTCCGTGATCAACGGCACGCAGTTCTCCTCCACGTTCAACACCGGCCGCGGCATGCAGTACTTCGACGCTGGCGCCGTCTCCAACCCGGGCGAGTGGACCGACATCAACACCCAGTCGCTGCTGCCGAGCTGGCAGTGGTGGATCGACACCACCGGCACCCGCCCCGGGGTCGACTTCGACTACGGCCCCGCCGAGGAGCGCCTCGACACCGCAGGCAACCCCGTCGAACTGCCCTACACGCAGGTCGGCGCCTGGCGCGGCGGCTCCTCCCTGGTGGTGCACGGCGAGCTGACCGCCGACGCCACGCTGCGGCTGTTCAAGACCGATCTCGCCGTCGGAGCCGACAGCGACCTGCAGGTCACGTTCAAGAAGACCTCTGCCGACGACGCGCAGCTGAAGGCCGCGCTCATCTTCGCCGACGCCCCCGAGACCGTGGTCACCGTCGACGTGCCGGGCAGCGCCGCCGCGGGCGAGTGGCGCACCGAGCACCTGGATCTGTCGGCCTACGCGGGCCGGAAGCTGGCCACCATCGGCCTCCAGTTCGGCGCCGCCGCCGATTACCAGATCAACATCGGCGAGATCGCCGTGACCGACGGCGCCGCCGCCCCCGCTGCCCCCAGCGGCGTGCAGTTGCGCGATGTCTACGCCGACGGACAGGCCGTGGTGAAGTGGACCAAGGCCGCGTTCGACGCCGTCGACGGGTACGCCGTCGAGGCCGTCTACGGCGACCGCACCGAATGGGTGGCCGGCGGCTACACCGACATCGCCTACGTCAAGAACCTGGACACGGACGGGCTCGTGCGCATCGACGTGCGGGCCATCGGCAAGGACGGCCAGCTCTCCGAGGCCGCCTCCACGTCGTTCGACTTCGGCGCCCAGGTGGCAGACATCAAGGTCGTTGAGGCCAAGACCGCCTCCGGCCTGCTGACCCATGCCCGCGACGCCGGCGAGCTCGCCGTCACGTGGGACCCCGCCGGCGCGGCGGGCGGGAACTGCACGATCGACGTGCGGCTCGCCTTCGTCGCCGCCGACAACCCGGACAACAAGGACTACTCCATGACGGTTCCCTGCTCCGACGGCGCGGCCACCGTGCCGCTGCCCGTCGAAGAGGGATACGCCTACGACCTGACCATCACCCCCGAGGGCCGGGACCTCGGCGTGTCCTACCGCGGCCGCAGCCACGACTCCCACGCCGCTCCCATGCTGGAACGCGACCTGCGCCTCAGCGGCGGGCAACTGGTCATCGGCTCCCCCACCACGCTCGACTGGTGGAAGCTGAACGCGAAGTTCACCCCCACCGATGGTGCGGAACAGGCGCTGGTGAACGTCACCCGCGGCGACATCTCCAACCGCGGGCTGCAGAACCCCCGCACCCTGTCGGGAACCGACGGGATGCTCACCATCACGCTGACCGACTACTCCGGCAACGTGACAGTGCAGGAGATCGCCGTGGTGGACGGCGCGCTGCAGTTCACCCCGGTGGACCCGCAGCCGGGCCTCGACGGCGTGGGTCTGCCCGCCGTCGTCCCCGAGGTGCGCGAGTTCACCCCCGGCGACGGCGCGGACTTCTTCGTCACCGGCAGCACCCGCATCATCGTGGGCGACGAGTCGCTCACCGATGAGGCCAACCTGCTGGCCGACGAACTGGTCGCCGTCGACCTGGAACACAACCTGGGCCTGGGCGTCCGCCCCGAGGTCGTCACCGGCGTGACCCCCGCCCCCGGCGACATCGTCCTGAACGTGGGCTCGGTGGACACCGTGACCTCCGGCCAGGGCTACTCGCTGGTGGTCGACGGCCACGTCACCATCACCGGCCCCACCGATCAGGGCACGTTCTGCGGCACGCGCACGCTGCTGCAGTCGCTGGTCCTGGCGGGCGGCGCCGAGGCGGGCACCGTCCTCGACGAGCCCACCGTCGAGTTGCGCTCCCTGCACGTGGACGCTGCGCGCAAGTACTTCTCCCCCGAGTGGTTCAAGGACCAGTTCCGGCAGATGGCGTGGGTCAAGCTCAACCAACTGCAGTACCACTTCTCGGAGAACGAGGGCTTCCGCCTGGAATCCACCTCGCACCCGGAGATCGTCTCGTCGCAGTACATCACCAAGGATGAACTGGCCGAGTTGATCGCCTACGCGGCGCGCTACCACATCGAGATCGTGCCGGCGCTGGACGTGCCCGGGCACATGGCGCAGGCGCTGCGGGCACACCCCGAGTGGCGTGCGTCCACCACCAGCGAGGGCAGCAAGATCCTCGACTACTCCAAGCCCGAGGTGCGGCAGTTCGTCTTCGACCTGATCGACGAGTACGCGCCGTTGTTCCCCTCTTCGGCCTGGCACCTGGGCGGCGACGAGGTCTTCGCCCTCGACCAGGGCTCGGTGGAGGCCCGCTTCCCGAACCTCCACCAGTACGCCAAGGACAACGTCGGCGCGGACGCCACGATCATGGACGGCTACGTCCACTACATCAACACCGTCGCCGAGTACCTCAACGAGAAGGGCAAGGAGGACGTCCGCGCCTGGAACGACGCGGTCTACACCCCCGGCAGCAGCGTGGCGCTGAACTCCAACGTCGACATCGCGTACTGGACGAAGTGGCATCGCTCGATGCCCACGGTGCAGACGATCCTGGACAACGGGCATGACCTGATCAACTTCAACGACGCCTACTTCTACTACGTGCTGACCTACCCGGGTTGGGCGTACTCGACGAAGCCGACGGCGGACAAGATCTACAACGAGTGGACGCCGGGCCGTTTCCCGAGCATCTCGTCCACGCAGCAGCAGATCATCGCCAACGATCATGACCAACTGCTGGGCGCCTCGTTCGCCATCTGGGCCGACAAGCCCGAGGTGGAGACGGAGCAGCAGGTGGCCTCGGGCATCAAGTACCTGCTGCGGGCCATGGCGAGCCGCTCCTGGAACGCCGGTTCGACGGCGACCTACGCCGAGTGGAATCAGCGCGCCACCGCCATCGGTGACGCCCCGGAGCCCACCATCCCGGTGGCGCCTGAGCTGACGGCGTCGCTGACGGTGGACCCGTCGGGCGAGGTGGCCCCCGGCACCGAGCAGGCCTGGACGCTGGACGTGCCCAACGCGGGCGCCTCCGAGGCACAGGCTGAGGTGTCGGTGGATCTGGCCGAGCTCGCCGCGGTTGCCGATCTCGGCACCGCCACGGCCGTCCTGCTCGACGGCGAGGGCAAACCCGTGGGCGAACCCGGCAGCAACGTGGCAAGGGGTGCGGCGGTACGCGCCTCCGGCCAGGAAGTGGCCGGCCAGTGGGGCCCGGACCAGGCCATCGACGGCGACCGCACCACGCGGTTCTCGTCCAACGAGTCCGACAACGCCTGGATCGACCTGCGGCTGGCTGAGCCCACCGTCGTCGACCACGTGACCATTCACTGGGAGCTTGCTGCGGCACGTTACAAGCTGCAGACCTCGGCCGACGGCGTGACGTGGACTGACGCCACCGATGAACTCCGTGGCGCCGTGGGCGGCACGTCACGGGTGGAGCTGAACCCGACCGGGCCCGTGCAGTGGATCCGCATGCAGGCGCTGCAGCGCTCCGCTGCCGAGAACGGCGGCCTCTACGGCGTCTCGCTGTACGAGTTCGAGGTGTGGACCGGCGCCGAATCCGGCGTCGACCTGCCTGCGGCTGAGTTCGACGGCACGACGCTGACGTGGGCGGGCCCGATCCCGGCCGGCCACACGCTGCGCCTCGAGTGGGGCTCCACCATCAAGGCCGACGCGGTTGCGGGGACCGAGTTCACCGTGACCGCGACGGTGGACGCGCCGTTCTTCCCAGGCGTCGCCACCGACGAGGTGACCGGCACGGTCGCCTCGGAGGATCCCGGGACGCCGGAGCCGACGGTTGACCCGACCGTCGGCCCCACGGTCGATCCGACCGTCGATCCTACGGACGAGCCCACGGTGGACCCGACCGTCGATCCCACGGTCGACCCGACAGATGAGCCCACCGTCGATCCGACAGATGAGCCTACGGTGGACCCGACCGTCGACCCCACGGACGAGCCCACGGTCGACCCCACGGTGGATCCGACTGATGAGCCGACGGACGCTCCCACCACAACCCCGCCGACGAAGCAGCCCACCGCGCCGGCCAAGCCGAAGTACGAGCGCACCGCCCCGTACACCCAGCCTGGCCTGCACAAGCTGCTCAACGCGCGCGACTGGTACACCGTCTGCGAGCCGTACTCGCAGACGGAGCGCTGCCGCACCGACATCTGGGCGACGGTCGTGGTCAAGGAGGAAGGCCGGTTCGTCCGGAAGGACGGGTGGACGTTCAACAACCTCACCTACCTGCCGTACATGACCCGCGCCGCCTGGGGCGCCAACCCGTTGGCGAACACGGGCGCGTGGACGGCGGAGACGGACGGGCGCCAGTGGCGCACCGAGTGCGACACCGCTCGCACCGGCCGCGACGGCTGCCGCTCGTACGCCAAGGTGACGGTCTACCTGGCCAGCGCGAGGCCCGAGGGTGGCTACATCTTCAGCCAGCGCGACGAATGGGTGTTCAACAACATCGTGATGTTCGGAGGCCCCGAACTCAGGTAGTCATGGCTGGTCCCTGAGCGTCGCCCTGCGAGCTTGCGAGCCTGGCGACGCTCAGGGACCAGCCAAGCGTGAAGGGGTGGCCGGGGTCGGGGGGACGCAAGTGCTTCTCCGGCACCACGCCCCACCCAGGTCCCTAGTTGCCCGACAACGGAGACCATCCAACACGCACCCCGACACCGGACACTCCGGAAACCACGCCGACAACGGTGTCGGCACTGAGCCCCGGCAGCAGAGGCGTTGAAGCCGAGGGTGGGGGATGAAGGACGCGAGTTTCGAGGCCACGCCGGGACGCGACAACCGAACGTCGCCGTCCATGCGCACGGGCAACACTCGCGTCCTTCTTCCCCCAGCCTCGGCGGCGCACCCCCGCAGTGGAACAGGCGCTGAACTGCCTGCGGCGTCTTAGCTGAAGGGTTTCGTACCGTAGTCGGTACCAAACCCTTCAGCTAAGCCAGACAGACACGCTGCGGGGGTTTCGACACTGCTCGTCGAACTCGCGGGCTCAACCAACGCGGTGTGCGACCGGCTCAACCAGCGTCAATGGCGGGCGCGACGCTCAGACCCCCGTGCCAAGCGTGAAGGGGTGGCCGGGGTCGGGGGGACGCAAGTGCTTCTCCGGCACCACGCCCCACCCAGGTCCCTAGTTGCCCGACAACGGAGACCACCCAACACGCACCCCGACACCGGACACTCCGGAAACCACGCCGACAACGGTGTCGGCACAGAGCCCCGGCAGCAGAGGCGTTGAAGCCGAGGGTGGGGGATGAAGGACGCGAGTTTCGAGGCCACGCCGGGACGCGACAACCGAACGTCGCCGTCCATGCTCATGGGTAACACTCGCGTCCTTCTTCCCCCAGCCTCGGCGCCACACACCCGCTGTGGAACACAGTGATAGACCGGCTGCGGGGGTTTCGACACGGTCGCGGTCCTCGCATCCGTCGACCAGACGCGCTGCTCGTTTACTTCGACCATTCGTTCGTTCCTCACGAATGGCTCAGCACGGCGCCTCGCAGGCGCCTGGCTCAGGACACGAGCTCGGACGCAACCGGCTCAACCAGCGCGGGGCACCCTCAGGGAGCGGTGCCGACGACGCTGAGCACCTCGTCGCGCAACTCAGCCAGGGTGGGCACCGGCTTCGGCGTGCCCCACAGGTGCTGGCTGAACGTCTGCATCCACTCCTGGAAGTTCTCCAGCACCTCGTCCTGGGTGAGGGCATCGGCGTTGTCTGCCCAGATGCTCAGGTGGGCGCCCAGCATGGGGTACTGGGCGGGGAGGTCGAAGTCTCCCGCGCTGCCGGCGGCGCCCATGAAGCGACGGGCGTGCCAGCGCTCGTAGATGCCCTGCGGATGCTTGTACGGACCGGTGCCCACGCCGTCGCTGGTGAGGATGAAGTACAGGTAGTCCCCGTTGGCGTTCATCACGTCGTAGCCCGCGTTGATGTAATCCAGCGCGGTGGGTTTGGACGTGTTCCAGCGGATCCACACGTCGAGTTGCGTGCGCTTGTCAATCTCCACGAGGCCCTGGCCCGGGTAGACGTCGTCGTTCCACTGGCGCACGGTCTTGCCCTTGGAGCGCACGAAGTCTCCGATCTCGTTCATGTACAGCACGTAGGCGTCGTGCAGGGTGGCGCTCTGGTTGTTCAACTGCGTGCGGGCCCAGCTGACCAGCTGCGGCGCGCGGGCGTCGGTGACGGCCGACTCGCCCCACATCTCCCACGGGGCGGGGAGGTATTCGTCGCCGCCGATGTGGACGATGTCGGTGTCGAACAGGTCGATCATCTCGCCCAGCAGCGCCTTGACGAACTCGCGCGCCTCGTCGATCGAGAAGTCGATCTTGCTGGTGGCCAGGTGCCCGTTGCTGAGGCGCAGCCGCCACTGCGGGTAGACGTCGAGGATGTGGCGGAAGTGGGCCGGCGAGTCGATGTCGAGGATGATCCTGACGCTGCGTTGCTTCGCGTAGGCGATGATGTCGCGCACCTCGTCCTGCGTGAGGTGCTGCTCCGAGACGATCTGCGGGAACAGTTTGGACTCGACGCGGAAGCCTTCGCTCTCGTTGATGTGCATCTGCAGCGTGTTGAGCTTCAGGTACGACATCTGGCGGATGAGCTTCTTGAGGGTCTCTGGCGAGTAGTACTTGCGCGCGCAGTCGATCATCACGGCCCGCTCGCCGTAAGCGGGGGCGTCGACGATGGCGGCGGACAGTTCGACGGAGCGCGGCCCGGCCGCGGAGCGCTGCGCGCCGCGTACCAACTGGAGCAGTGTCTGCGTACCCCAGTAGACCCCGGCGAGCCCGGTGCCGGTGATGGTGGTGGCCTTGTCGGTGACGAGAGTGTAGGCCTCCGGGTTGTCGCCAGTGCCGCCGAGCCGCAGCCCCACGTCGTGCGGGGTGGGCTGGCCGGCGCGCACCTGTGGACGGCGGAGGCCGGTGAGGGCGGCGAGGTCGTCGGCCAGAAGTTCGGCGGTGATGCGGAGGGCAGCGGCATCCTCCGCGGAGGCACCGTCGGTCACCGCGACGATCTTGGTGGCCGGCGTGATGCGCGCCTTCCGAGGGCCGGGGGCGAACTCGGCGACGGCGGGGAGCGTGGGCAGGCCTGCATCGAGCTGCGGCAGTGCAGCCCGGAGATCCGCGCGTGACATGCAGGTGGGGATGAAGGCGACCACCGGGATCGCGGCCATGGAGCCCATGACACTTCGTCGGGTGAAAGGCGTCTTTACCATGGTCCACCCTAGGCATGTAGAGCGCGGCCTGGCAAGGACTAAACCGTTATTGCTCAGACTGCTCAACCGGCGGTGCGGGCACATCGGTGGTGCGCTCATTGAGCTCGATCCAGGTGGTGTCGCAGCCCGGGCAGCGGTAGACGGGGGCGCCCTCCACCCGCTCGTCGGTCTCGACGGTGCCGCAGGCATCCTGACACGGCCAGGTGGTGAGGAATCGGGCGCTCATGGGCTCCCAGAGTACTCGCCGCTAGGATCGCCGGCATGGTGAGGGACGGCGGCACGGAGCGCGATCTCGCCGCGTTGCCCAAGGCACACCTTCACCTCCACTTCACCGGGTCGCTCAGCATCCCGGCGCTGGAGCGGCTCGCCGCCGCCCGCGACATGGAGCTACCCGCCAAGCTCGTCGACGGCGTCGCTCTCGACGTGCCCTACAACAAGCGCGGCTGGAACAGGTTCCAACACCTCTACGACGTGGCCCGCGCCGCAGTCCGGGGAGAGGACGCCCTGCGCACGGTGGTGCGCAACGCCGCCGCGGAAGACGCGGCTGAAGGGTCCCGGCGGCTGGAGCTCCAGGTGGACCCCACGTCGTACGCCTCCTCCGTGGGTGGGATCCAGGAGGCCCTCGAGATCGTGCTGGACGAAGCGAAGCTCGCCTCGTCGACCTCCGGGGTGCAGATCGGGGTCATCGTGGCCGCCTCCCGCGTGCGGCACCCGCTCGACGCCCGGACGCTGGCCAGGTTCGCCGCTCGGCGTGCGGGGCAGGGGCCGGGCGAGGTGTGCGGCTTCGGCCTGAACAACAACGAGCGGGAGGGCAGCACCGCCGAATGGGCGGGCGCCTTCCGGATCGCGCGGCGCGCCGGGCTGCCCGGCGTCCCGCATGGCGGTGAACTGCGCGGCGCCGCCCACCTCGAGGAGGTCGTCGAGCACCTGCAGCCCACGCGGATCGGGCACGGGGTGCGCGTCGTCGAGGATCCCGACCTGCTCAGCAGGATGGTGGACAAGGGCATCACCTTCGAGGTGTGCCCCGCGTCGAACGTGCAGTTGGGTGTGTTCCGGGAGCACGACGACGTACCGCTGGGCACGCTCCTCGACGCTGGCGCACGCGTGGCCCTGGGCGCCGACGACCCCCTGCTGTTCCTCTCGCGGCTGACCGATCAGTACGCCACCGCGCGCGAGGTGCACGGGCTCGACGACGCGGCACTCGCGGGGCTGGCGAAGTCGTCGATCGAGGCGAGCTTCGCCCCCGCCGAGGACAAGCGCCGCTGGCTCGCCGAGGTCGACGCCTGGCTCGCCGCCTGCCCCTCCCAAATCTAGATTTGGGGTCGTCCGCAACATCAAATCTTGATGTGGGGTCTCCCACTCTCCCACGGGCAAGAGAAGAGCCCCGGCCGAAGCCGGGGCTCTTCAGATGATGCGATCAGGCGATCACTGGGCGACGACCTCGAAGGGGACGTGCGCGGTGATTGCCTGGTGCAGCTTGACGGCGGCGGTGTGCTCGCCCACCGACTTGACCGGCTTCGGGAACGACACCGTGCGCTTGTCGACGGTGGGGCCACCGGCCTTCTTGATGGCGACGGCGAGCTCGTTCGTCGTGACGGAGCCGAACAGGGCGCCCTGCTCCGACGCGCGTGCGGTGACGGACACCTTCAGGTTTTCGAGCTGCTCGCGCAGTTCCTGCGCGTGCTCGACGCCGCGCACCTCGCGGGCGTCACGGGCGCGCTTGATGCCTTCGATCTGCTTCTCGTTGCCGCGGGTCCAGCGGATGGCCTTACCCGAGGGGAGGAGGAAGTTGCGGCCGTAGCCGTCCTTGACCTCGACGACGTCCCCGGCGATGCCGAGCTTGTCAACGGTGGCGGTCAGAATGAGCTTCATCATGTGTTCTCATCCCTCCTGATCAGCGTGCGGTCGACGCGTAGGGCAGCAGGGCAACCTCACGCGCGTTCTTGACGGCGAGGGCGACCTTGCGCTGGTCCTGGACGGAAAGCCCAGTGACGCGACGGGCGCGGATCTTGCCACGCTCAGAGATGAACTTCTTGAGCGTGTTGATGTCCTTGTAGTCGATGTTGGCGACGCGAGTCTTCTTCACCGGCATGATCTTTTTCTTGTTCACAGACTTGCGCTGTGGACCGGCCATTGTGGTGCTCTCTTTCTTAGAGTTGAAAGCCCGTCTTGCGACGGAATGTGCCAGCTAACCCGGGCGGGTTAGATAAGCGATGGATCAGAACGGGGGCTCTTCCGGCTGCGACTGCGCCCACGGGTCATTCCCGCCGCGGTTGCCGCCGCCGGTGTTACCGGAGCTGGCCCACGGATCGGCCTGCTGGCCGCCCTGCTGACCACCGCCGGCGTTGCCGCCGCCCTGGTTGCCCTGCCACTGGCCGCCACCGCCGCCGCCTCCACCGCTGGAGCGGTTGACGGTTGCGGTCGCGAAGCGCAGGGTGGGTCCGACGTCGTCGACATCGATTTCGAACACGGTGCGCTTGACGCCCTCACGGTCGTCGTAGGAGCGCGACTTCAGGCGGCCCTGCACGATGACCTGCATACCCTTGCGCAGGGTTTCGGCCACGTTCTCCGCGTACTGGCGCCACACCGAGCAGCTGAGGAACAGCGCCTCGCCGTCCTTCCACTCGTTCGACTGCCGGTCGAACACGCGGGGGGTCGATGCGATCCGGAAGTTGGCCACCGCTGCGCCGTTGGGCGTGAAGCGGAGCTCGGGATCTGCGGTGAGGTTGCCCACCACGGTGATCTGGGTTTCGCCTGCCATGTTTCTGATGCCTCCGATTGATTCGGACTTGAGGCGGCGCGGCATGGGCCGCGAGCCGCCTGGGGGTCTGAGTGAAATCTATCTGTCACCACCACTGTGGCCGGTGGGACCGACAATTTTCCCTCAGTTGGTTTTGCTGTGGATAACTCAGTCCTCGAGTCGCAGCACCTTGGTGCGCACGATCCGCTCGTCGATGGTCATCAGACGATCCATCTCAGCAACGGTCGCGGGCTCCGCGGTCACCTGCAGCACGGCGTAGATCGCCTCGGACTTCTTGTTGATGTCGTATGCGAGCCGGCGACGACCCCAGATGTCCTGGTTGTCGACGGTGCCACCACCCTTGGTGATGACTTCGAGATGCTTCTCGACCAGTGCGGGGACCTGACGCTCGTCGACGTCAGAGTCGATGAGCACCATAATCTCGTACTTGCGCATGCTTCAGCCCCACCTCCTTCGGACTAACGGCCACGGGTCGATCCCGTGGCAGGAGGGCATAACCGTCCCGGGGGACAGTCAAGTGGCCACACTACCGGGTGCGGGCGGCTCCACCCAAACCGACGGCCACGGGTCAGCGGCGACCGCGGTACGGCCCGGGCAACACGGGGTTGCCGTCCCTGGCCCAGGCCCGCAGCCCGCCGGCCAGCGATTCGGCGAGCAACCCCTGCTCGCGCAGCGTCGCGGCGGCGAAGGAGGAGCGCAGCCCGGTGTCACACATGACGACGATGGCAGCATCCCGCTCCGCGAGCGGGTCGTCGCCGTGGATGGCATCGAGCGGGTCCGCCGTCAGCGCCTTGATCTCGACGGGGCGCGCTCCGGGGGCGTGACCGGCCTCGTACTCCGCCTTGGTGCGCACGTCGATCAGCACCGCGCCCTTACTCAGCGCCATGAGCGTCTCATCGATGCTCAGGCCCTCGTCGGAGCGCTTCCCCAGGAAATCCAGCAAACCCATGCCTCTATTGTGGCCCAGCTAGAGAGGAATCAGCGCCGCGACCGCGTCTGGTCAGCAGGACTGCGTTCGGACGCAGGAGACGATCCTCGGTGTGACACGCCAGTCGTCGTTGTTCTGATTGCTGAACTGAGTTTTGCTGAAATTACTCGCATTACCAGCCTTCGTGACACGTGCGTGGGGGTAGGCCGTGAACTTGAGTTCGAGTTGCCCAGTTGTCACGCTACCGCACGGCACGTGGAACGTGATGTTCTCATTGGGGAACGACCGCCAGACTGCCGGCCGATTTGTCACAGGCCCTGAGCAGTTGACTGTGGGCTCAAACAGCTTGTGACCGGCGGTCTCCTGCGTGGCGCCCCTTAAGAGGATCTGCCGCTCGCCTCCCGCGGGGATCCACGCGACCTCCAGTGTGGTGTTGTTGGTCTCACACGTTTCGGGGGTCCCGGGGCCGGGCCAGTTGTACCCCTTGGCCGTCTGCAACCCGAGGTTGATCGTATACGTCATGCCGGGCTGGACCCTCAGTGGGGTGCGCGCATAGCCGTAGCCGAACGCTGGCCTCGGCCTCCCGGACCACCAGGCCCAGTCGATGATGGCCTCAAGCGTGGTGTCGTTATTGATCAGGCGGAAAGGCTTCTCGTTCACGTCCACGTCACTCCGCGTCCACCTTCCGATCCGGGGGACATCCAGGCAGGGTGCCGAGACGGCGAAGGCAGGGGCCGCCGAAGTCAAGGCGACGGCGGGGGCCGCCCACGCCGCGCCCTTGGCCACTGTGCGGCGTGAAATTTGGTGCCGGGGCGTGGCGGTCAATTGCTGTTCCATTTCGATATGTTCTTTCGCTCTGGACTACGTGTGGACGCAGCATAACCCGAGCGGGGACACAGACCAAGCCAGTTTGTCGAATCATTTGCAACAGTGTGTTGCGTTAATGTGTTTCTGCGAGTTGATTCGGGGGTAACACCATGTGGCTGGTGGAGGGCATCTCACCCAGTCAAGGCAGGATCAGAGGATGCCGAACAGCCCCAGCCCCACCGCGCCCACCAGGAAGCTCAGGGCCGAGCCCAGCAGCACGTAACCGAGCCACGCCTTGCGGGCCCAGCGGGTGGTCAGGATGGGCAGCACCACGACGGCGACCAGGGCGATGACGGCGAAGATCCGGTGCCAGAGCGGGATGTCGTCGACCTGGAAGTCGACGCCGGCACCGCCGGTGTCCGGGATGGTCAGCACGATCAGCCCGGCCAGGGCCCCGGGCAGCGCCAGGAGCAGCGACAGGAGACCCAGCGCCAGCGCGCCGGGCCAGGTGCCCCACCAGATCTTCTGCGCCGCCATCAGTCTTGCGGGATGTGGCCGTCGAGCACCCAGGCGAGGAACTCCTTGAGGTCCCCGGTCTCGCCGTCGCGGCCGCCTCGCCCGACGACGAGCGGCGCCAACTGCGGCTCCAGCTTGACGCCCGTGAACCGGGACATGAACCCGCCGGGCACGGTCAGGGAGTAGTAGTTGCCCTCGGTGTCGATGGCGATGGAGTGGTTGGTGCGCAGGTACCAGCCGGTCTTGTCGGTCTTGACGACGTGCCCGTCGAGCGTGGTCGCCTTCAGGGGGCGGGGCTGGAGGCCCTTCTCCTTCGCGGCGGCGAGGAACCCGTCGATCAGCACCTTGGCGCGCGCCGCCTCGTTGCGGGCGCTGCTCTCGTTGAGCTGTGCCCGGATGCGGGCGGCCTTCTGGCGCTCGGTCAGCTGCTCGTCGTCCATGGCCCCAGCTTAGAGCCCCGGCCGCTGGCAGATCAGCCCTGGCAGGCCACCTCGCCGTCGGCCACCTCGCACTGCTGGAGCGTCATCCGGCTCAGCACATCAGCAGGCACCTCGTCGACCAGCTCGCGGTCACCCGCTCGCTGGTCTCCACATCCAGCTCGGGGGAGACGTCCCGCTCCCCGACGACGGTGCCGCCCTCGGGGTCGATCAGCAACCGGTCGGTGTTCCCATGGGTGTCATCGATGGCGCGCAGGGCAGCGCCGGTTCCAGGACGTGCCGACGGCGGCGTCTGTGCCGCGGGGCGCAGATCGTTGTGCCGGCCATGCGTGCAGCATAGGTACAGGGAGCAGACCCCGGCGTTCGGGCGCGGAGGGGGCGTGGGAAACTAACCGCGTACGGCTTACAAGGAGGTCTGATGCCGGAGTTTCGCTACGCAGACATGCTGCCCATCGGTCACGACGAGACGCCCTATCGGCTGCTCACCACCGAGGGTGTGGAAGTGGTGGACGGGCCGGACGGCCGTAAGTTCCTGAAGGTCGCCCCGGAGGCGATGACGCTCCTGGCAGAGACCGCGATGCACGACATCGCCCACTACCTGCGCCCCGCCCACCTGCAGCAACTGCGCAACATCATGGACGACCCCGAGGCCTCGCCCAACGACAAGTTCGTGGCGCTCGACCTCCTGAAGAACGCCAACATCGCGTCGGGCGGCGTGCTGCCCATGTGCCAGGACACCGGCACCGCGATCATCATGGGCAAGCGGGGCCAGCAGGTGCTGACCGAGGGCGTCGACGAAAAGCCTCTGTCGATGGGCGTGTTCAACGCCTACACCAAGCTGAACCTGCGCTACTCGCAGAACGCTCCCATCACCATGTGGGAGGAGAAGAACACCGGTTCCAACCTGCCCGCGCAGATCGAGCTGTACGCCGACACCGCGGTCGGGCATGAGAACGCCTACAAGTTCCTGTTCATGGCCAAGGGTGGCGGCTCGGCGAACAAGAGCTACCTGTACCAGGAGACGAAGGCGGTGCTGAACCCCTCGTCGATGATGACGTTCCTGGAGGAGAAGCTCCGCAGCCTGGGCACCGCGGCCTGCCCGCCGTACCACCTGGCGATCGTCGTGGGCGGCACGTCGGCCGAGTTCGCGCTCAAGACGGCCAAGTACGCCTCCGCGAAGTACCTCGACACACTGCCGACGACCGGCTCCATCGAGGCTCACGGCTTCCGCGACCTGGAGCTCGAGGAGCGGGTGCTGGAGCTGACCCGCAACCTGGGCATCGGCGCCCAGTTCGGCGGCAAGTACTTCTGCCACGACGTGCGCGTGATCCGCCTGCCGCGCCACGGCGCGTCGCTGCCCATCGCCATCGCGGTGAGCTGCTCGGCGGACCGGCAGTGCCTGGGCAAGATCACTCCCGACGGCGTGTTCATCGAGCAGCTCGAGACGGAGCCGGCGCGCTTCATGCCGGATCACGTCGACGCGGACCTCGACGCCGAGACCGACGGCATCACCGGCACCGGCAAGGGCGCCGTCGTCAAGATCGACCTCAACCAGCCGATGGACGCCATCTTGGCCGAGCTGTCGAAGCATCCGGTCAAGACGCGGGTGTCGCTGACGGGACCGCTGATCGTTGCCCGCGACATCGCCCACGCCAAGGTCAAGGAGCGTCTCGACGCCGGCGAGGACATGCCGCAGTACCTCAAGGACCACCCCGTCTACTACGCCGGCCCTGCCAAGACGCCCGACGGCATGGCCTCGGGTTCGTTCGGCCCGACGACGGCCGGGCGGATGGATTCTTACGTCGACCAGTTCCAGGCGGCCCGCGGCTCCATGGTGATGCTCGCGAAGGGCAACCGCTCGCAGGCCGTCACGGACGCGTGCAACGCGCACGGCGGCTTCTACCTGGGCTCCATCGGCGGCCCCGCGGCTCGCCTGGCGCAGGACTGCATCAAGAAGGTCGAGGTGGTCGAGTACGAGGAGCTCGGCATGGAGGCGATCTGGAAGATCGAGGTGGACGACTTCCCCGCGTTCATCATCGTCGACGACAAGGGCAACGACTTCTTCGCCGAGGTCAACAAGCCCGTGATCAGGAACATCCCGAAGCGGGAGGGCCTCTAGCCGGCCCCTGAGCCCGGACCACCGACAGCGGCCCAGTACCCGGGTCCCGAGTGCCTCGCGGCCGCCTCGACTGACACCTGACAAGGCATTCCGCGAGGTGTATCGAGGGACGAGAAGACCTCAACGCGGTCACCTCGGACAAGGTGCAGGTTGTTTGTCCTTCGATACACCCCGCGAGACAGCCCGGGAGGTGGTGCAGTCCGCTGTCGCGGGGCACTCAGGACCCGGAATCGGGCCGCTTGATACTGAAACGCATCGGTGGATCCGGGCTGAGCGTGGCGCGTGCGAGGAACGAGCACCGCGTCACGACGAAGGGCCGCCGCAGCGTGATCGGAACCTCGGCCACCGGCGGTTGCGCTGTCGGACCGGCTGCGGGCGCCCTTCGTCGCCGCGCGGGGCGCGACGCTCAGGGACCAGAGCGATGCTCAGAGACCGGGGCGAACGGCTCAACCAGCGGGGGCGAAGCGGGCGACGACGGCGGCGAGGTCGCCGTCGTCGGCCCCGTGTGACCGGAGGAAGGCGACCGCATCCGTCGACGCCAGGAACTCGCGGAGCGCATCGACGCGCTCATCCAACCACGCCTCCCACTCCTCGCCGGTCTTGTGAGTCTCCTTCGGGTGCGGGTTGTGGGCCTGGAACGCGTTGATGCCCTCCGCGGCAATAATGTAGCCCTCGACGATCCGCTCGTGGTCCCACCCGGCGACCAGCTGGCCCAGGGCCAGGACGAGCCCCGTCCGGTCGCGACCCGCGGAGCAGTGCACGATCACCGGCCCGTCGGCATGCGCGACGGCGAGCACCGCCCGCGCCACCTTGTCCCCGAACATGTCCAGATACCCCGGGTAGTCGCGGGGGTGGTCGAGGTAGCCCATCGGGTAGTCGAAGCCGGGGTGGTCCGGATCCTCGGTCGGGCAGTGCACGACGGTGAGCTCGCCCAGCACGTCCGCCGGCACCTCGGCGTCGCCCCGGCGCCGCACGTCGAACTCGAACGCGGATCGCAGGTCCACCACCGCGCGGTAGCCGTCCCGGAAGGCCTGATGCCATCCCTCGGCTGTGACCCATTCCCGGCGACCCATGCGCAGCAGGCCCGGTACCACCAGATGCGCATTGACCGCGCCGTCGAACACCATGACTCTGACCCTATTTGATGAGAGTCCTCTCATGTTTGCTTGTTCGGCGCTTCATGTTGGCACCCTTCACTGGAGGAAGGAGGCACGCGTATGACCAGGAAGCACGGGGCGACAGCCGGGCTCGTCGCAGTGGCGGCGATCATCGGCCTGCTCGTCGGCTGGCTGATCGTCGCCGTCGCCGCGCCTGACCGCTCGCCACCGGCAGAGCCCGCGATCATCGTGACCGCCGTCCCCTCCCCCTCGCCGACGCCCAGCCCGGCACAGAGCCCCACGCCGCCGGTCAAGCCCGCCCCTCCGCCGCCCCCGCCTGTCGTCGATGATGACGACGACGATGACGACGATTGGGATGACGACGATGACTGGGACGACGACGATAACGACGATGACGATGACTGAGGCTGCAACAATGACGGGATGCTGCTGACCCTCACCTCGACTGCCCCGCACGCGACGGACCTGGGCTACCTGCTGCACAAGCATCCGGACCGGGTACAGAGTTTCCAGCAGAGCTTCGGAACCGCCGTCGTGTACTACCCGGCGGCGAGCGAGGAGCGGTGCACGGTGGCGCTGCAGGTGGACGTCGACCCCATCGCTCTGGTCCGCAGACGCGGCTCACGCGGGGAGCAGGGCAGCCTGGCGCAGTACGTCAACGACCGCCCGTACGCGGCCGGCTCCATGCTGTCTGTGACGATCGGCCGCGTGTTCGGCACCGCGCTCGCCGGGCGTTGCGACGCGCGCCCCGATCTCCCGGACACGCCGCTGCCCCTCACCGTCCGGATCCCCGCGGTCGCTGCCCGCGGCCGTCACGAGGACGCGCGCGGCGCCGCGCTGGTAGGCAGGCTGTTCGAGCCGCTCGGCTGGTCGGTCACCGCAGCCGAGACCCCACTGGCGGAGGGCTTCGACTGGGGACGCTCGCCGTACCTCGACGTCACCCTCACGGCGACGCTCCCCCTGGCGGATGCGCTCAGCCACCTCTACGTCCTGCTTCCGGTGCTCGACGACGCCAAGCACTACTGGATCTCCTCCGACGAGGTGGACAAGCTCGTGCGACGCGGCGAGGGCTGGCTCGCCGCCCACCCTGAGCGCGGCTTCATCACCCAGCGCTACCTCGGCTCCCGGCGTAGGCTCATCGAAGACGCCACCGCCCGTCTCAACGAGCTCGACGGCGAGCTGCCGGAGGACGCCCCCGTCGAGGCCGACGGCGATCCCGAGGCCGCACAACCCGCCAGCCCGCTGCGGATCCAGCGCCTCGAGGCGGTGCTGCAGGCCCTGCGTGATGTGGGCGCCCATTCCGTGGCCGACGTCGGCTGCGGCGAGGGTTTCTACCTCCGGGCCCTGCTCGCGGATCCCTCGTTCACACGCATCCTCGGCGTCGACGTCTCGGCCCGCGAGTTGGAGAAGGCCGAGCGACGCCTCCACCTGGACCGGAAATCGGACCAACAGCGGGCGCGGCTCACGCTGCGCCAGTCGTCGGTCACCTACCGCGACGACGCCCTCAGCGGGTTCGACGCCCTGCTGCTGGTGGAGGTCATCGAGCACCTCGAACCGGACAGGCTGCCGTCGTTGGAGGCCACTGTGTTCGGCGCCGCCAAGCCGCGCCACGTGATCGTGAGCACGCCGAACGCCGAACACAACGCCCGCTACGAGCTCGCACCAGGCGAGTTCCGCCATCCTGATCACCGCTTCGAGTGGACGCGTTCGGAGTTCGAGCAGTGGGCCCGGCGCGTCGCCGATGCCCACGGCTACGCCGTCGGGTTCCGCTCCGTGGGCGAGCCGGATCCCGAGCTCGGCCCGCCCACTCAGCTCGCACTCTTCTCGTCCCTCGATACATCTCCCGCGGAAGCATCGTCGGTAGTTGCGCGCCGCAACGCGGGAGACACTCGGGACACGGAACCGGCCGTGGCGCACCTGAACACGGGAGACACCCGGAACTCGGAAAAGGAGGACGCCCGATGACCGAACTGCGTATCCCCGAGCTGTGCCTGGTGGCGATGGTGGGCGTCTCCGGCTCCGGAAAGTCCACCTTCGCGGCAAGCAAATTCGCGCCGTTCGAGGCCATCTCGTCGGATTTCTGCCGCGCGCTGGTCAGCGGCGACGAGAACAACCAGGCCGCGTCGTCGGACGCCTTCGACGTGCTCCACTACATCGCGGGCAAGCGCCTCGGCCGCGGCCTGCTCACCGTCGTCGACGCCACCAACGTGGGCAGGGACGCCCGTGCGGCGCTGGTGAAGGTCGCCAGGGAACACGATGTGCTGCCCGTGGCGATCGTGCTCGACCTCGGCCCGCAGACAGCGATCGAGCGCAACCAGCACCGTCCGGAGCGGGCTTTTGGCGACGGCCCGATCCGCCGTCAGGAGTCGCAGCTGCGCCGCTCGATCAAGCACCTCCAGAAGGAGGGCTTCCGGGTCGTACACGTGCTGAAGTCGCAGGAGGAGTTGGACGCTGCCACCATCGTGCGTGAGCCGCTGCTCAACAACTTCAAGCACCTCCACGGCCCGTTCGACATCATCGGCGACGTCCACGGCTGCTTCGACGAGCTCATCGAGCTGCTGGGCGAGTTGGGCTACCAGATCGTCACCGACGACGAGGGCCGCGCCGTCGATGCGGTGCACCCCGAGGGTCGCACGGTGGTCTTCGTCGGCGACCTCGCGGACCGCGGCCCCGCCTCCGTCCCCGTCTTGCGCCTGGCGATGGGCATGACGGCCGCCGGCCACGCGATGGCCGTGCCCGGCAACCACGAGGCCAAGCTGATCCGCGCGCTCGACGGCGCCAAGGTGCAGGTCACCCACGGCCTCGAGACCACGCTGCGGGAGTTGGAGCAGGAGACCCCGGAGTTCCGGCAGGCGGTGCGCGACTGGTGCTACTCGCTCGTCTCGCACCTGGTGTTCGACGAGGGCAGGCTCGTGATCGCGCACGCCGGCCTGAAGGAGGCCTACCACGGCCGCGCGTCCGGCCGGGTGCGCTCCTTCGCACTCTATGGCGACACCACCGGCGAAACGGATGAGTTCGGCCTGCCCGTGCGCTACCCGTGGGCCGAGGACTACCGCGGGAAGGCCGTGGTGGTCTACGGCCACACGCCCACGCCGAAGCTGGAGTGGATCAACAACACGCTGTGCCTGGACACGGGCTGCGTGTTCGGCGGCCACCTCTCCGCGCTGCGGTACCCGGAGCGCGAGACGGTGCAGGTGCAGGCGCACGCCGTCCACTATGAGCCGGCCAAGCCGTTCAGCACCGACGTGGACAGGCGCCCCGACGAGCTGCGGCTGGCCGACGTGCTGGGCGCGCGGCACGTCGAGACCGCGCACCGCGGGCGCATCGCGATCACGGCCGAAAGTGCCGCAGGTGCGCTCGAGGTGATGAGCCGGTTCGCGCTCCATCCCGAGTTGCTGCCGTACCTCCCGCCCACCATGTCGCCGGTGGCCACCTCGAAGCGCGACGGCTACCTCGAGCACCCCGACGAGGCCTTCAGCCAGTTCGCGGAATGGGGCGTTGCCAAGGTGATCTGCGAGGAGAAGCACATGGGGTCGCGGGCGGTTGTGTGGCTGCACCCCGAGCACCCCGTCGTGTACACGCGCACAGGTCGCAGCTTCCTGAAGCCCGCGCTGGCCGAGCCGTTCCTGGCGCGGGTGCGGGCCGCGGCGGAATCCGCCGGGCTGTTCGCGGAGCTGGGCACGGACTGGTTGCTGCTGGACGCGGAGCTGCTGCCGTGGTCGTTGAAGGCCGAGCCGTTGCTGCGCGAGCAGTACGCGGCGGTGGCGTCCGCCGCCGTCATGTCGCAGGCCGCGGAGGCGGAGACGCTGGAGGCGGCCGCCGGGCGCGGGCTCGACGTCGGGCCCCTGCTGGAGCGCGCCCGCCAACGGCTGGCCAACGCGCACGCCTACGACGACGCCTGGCGTCGCTACGCCTGGCCCACCGATGGGCTGGAGGGGGTCCAGCTGGCACCGTTCCAGGTACTGGCGGCCGAGGGCGCGTCTTTCGCGGACCGCGACCACCTCTGGCATCTCGACATGGCCGATCGGCTCGTCGCGGCGGATCCCGGGCTGTTCCGGGCAACGCAGCGGGTGGTCGTCGACACGGGAGACCCGGAATCGTGCGCGGCAGGCGTCGCGTGGTGGGAGTCGCTGACCGCCGACGGCGGCGAGGGCATGGTGGTCAAGCCCCTGACCAACCTGTCGTTCACCGCGAAGGGCTCGTTGATCCAACCCGGCCTGAAGGTGCGCGGCCGCGAGTATCTGCGCATCATCTACGGGCCCGATTACACGCTGGACGATCACCTCACCAGGCTGCGGGACCGCAACCTGGGGCGGAAGCGCTCCCTCGCGTTGCGGGAGTACGCATTGGGTCTCGAGTCAGTCGACCGCCTGGTGCGCGGCGAGCCCCTGTGGCGCATCCACGAGGCGGTCTTCGCCGTGCTGGCCCTCGAATCCGAGCCCGTCGACCCCCGGCTGTAGCTCCCCCTCCGTGAGCAAGTGGATAGGGTCACGGTCGCGACACGCCGAGTAACCGCGTTACGAAATCCGTGACCCCATCCAATTGCTCACGGTGCGGGGGTCAGACGAGGCGGTAGCCCATGCCGCGGACGGTCTCGAAGCGCTCCTTGCCCAGCTTGCCGCGCAGGTAGCGCACGTACACATCGACGACGTTGGAGCCCGGGTCGAAGTCGAAGCCCCACACGTTGCTCAGCAACTGCTCGCGGCTCAGCACCTGCCCGGGATTGCGCAGGAACGTTTCGGCCAGCGTGAATTCGCGGGCCGACAGGTCGATCCACTCGCCGTCGACCTGGGCCTTCCGGGTGCGGAAGTCCAGCACCAGGCCGTTGTGCGAGAGTTGCGTGACGCTCTGCGCCCCGCCCCCCTGAGGCGACTCCGCCCGCAGCCGCAATCGGATCCGCGCCAGGAGCTCCTCGAACGAGAAGGGCTTGGGCATGTAGTCGTCCGCGCCGCCCTCGAGGCCGGCCACGCGGTCCGCCACTGACGAGCGGGCGGTCAGCATGATCACCGGCACCGCCACGCCCTGGCCCCTGATGCGCTCCAGCACCTCGAAGCCGTCGATGTCCGGCAGGCCGACGTCGAGGATCACCAGGTCGAAGTTGCCGTGCACCGCCAGCGTGGCGCCCTCGATGCCGGAGGCAGTCGTGTGCGACGTGAATCCCGCGGACTTCAACCCCTTCGCCACGAACCCCGCGATGCGGGCCTCGTCCTCGATGATCAGGATGGTGCTCATGCTTCCTCCACTTCGATGACCTTGGTGGGTTCCGTGTCGTCATCATCGCCGACGGTGCGGTCAGGCACGGGGCCCAGTGGCAGCACGAGCGTGAAAGTGGAGCCTCCACCCAGCGTCGATTCGATGTCCAGCCTGCCGCCGTGGGCGGCCATGATGGATTCGACGATGCTGAGCCCCAGGCCGGCGCCCTGTGCCCGGGCCTCGCCTTCCCGGGTGCGGCCGAAGCGCTGCCGCACCACTTCGAGCTGGTCCGGCTCGATGCCGATGCCGCGGTCGCGCACCCACATCCGTACCTCTCCGCGTTCCAGGGCGGAGCCGAGCGTGATGGGCGAGCCCTCGTCGGAGTACTTCACGGCGTTGGCCGCCAACTGCAGCCAGGCCTGCGTCATGCGACCGGGATCCAGGTAGGCCTCCGCGGCGGTGATGCGGTCCAACCGCCAGGCGCGGTTGCCCAGCGCGCGGGCCTTCTCCAGCACCTGGTCCGTGAGGGAGGCCACATCGAACCAGCGGGGCTGCACGAAGTCCGATTCGGTGGATTTGGCGAGCATCAGCATGTCGTTGACGAGCACGCCCATCCGGTCCACCTCGTCCATGACGAGCAGGCGGGTCTCACGCACATCCGCCGGGTCGTCGGCGTCGATGAGTTCCATGTGGCCGCGCACCACGGTGATGGGGGTGCGCAGCTCGTGACCCACGTCGTCGAGCAGCTGCCGCTGCCCCTCGACGGAGCGTTGCACGCGGTCGAGCATGCGGTTGATGGTGCTGGACAGGGCGGCCAGATCGTCCTTGCCGCGGACGGGCACCCGGGTGGTGAGGTCGCGCTCCTGGATCGATTCAGCTGCCTCGCGCAGCTCCTCGATGGGGCGCAGCAGCCGGCCGATCGCGATCCACGCCACCAGCACCAGCAGCAGCACAGTGCCGAGGGCGACGGCGCCGTACAGGGTCATGGTGCGGCGCAGCTGGGCCTCGCTGACGTCGATGTCGAACACATGCACCAGCGCACCGCTCGCCTCGGGGTACTGTACGGGCGCCACCAGCACCCGGTAGTCGTAGAGATCCGTGCGGATGGTCTCGATGACGATCTGGTCACCGGCCGCGAGCGGCATGACGCGCTCCAGCAGCTGGGGATCGTTCTCCGGGCGGACCTCCACCTCGTCCGTGGTCAGCCACGCCACCTCACCATTGACGATGGCCAGCTCCCCCTCGGCCTCGCCGATGACGGTGCGGGCGAGGAAGGTGTGCAGCAGTTCCGAGGGGCCATGGAAGCTCTCCCCCGTCACGGGGTCCACTCCCTTCTCGGCCAGCACCCGCAGCTCGTCGCGGGTGCGCAGGAGCTGGTCGTCTACCGACGACTGGATGGCACGGTGCTGCAGCACCCACACGATCGCCCCGGAGGCGAGCAGCGCCAGGACGGCGAGCAGGACCATGGCCAGCACCAGCCGCGCACGGAGCGTCACCTTGGTGACGAGATCGGGCTGCTGCGGGGTCATGCCCCTATCCTGCCCGTAACAAGATTCTTCCGGGCAATACGGCGCCGCGCTGAGATGTCCATCCCCCTAACCAACGCCACGGTGCTGAACGTTGTGTGAGGGCTATCTGAGAGCTCTCTCACACTCTCCGAGCGTCAGTCACCACTGGAACCAGCCGAAGAACATGCAGCCGATGGTGAAGACCACCATCACCACGAACAGCCCGATGGTCAGCAGCGCGCTGGCGCCGCCCTCAACCTCCTGCTCCTGAGCCTCGGCCTGCCGCTGTCCGAGCTGCTCGTTGGATTCGGTCATCAGAAAGCTCCCAACCGGTTGAAGTCCGCGATCAGTGCGACCGCGAGGATCACGAAGACCACCGCCATGAAGACGGTGTACATCCAGCGCCTCGGATGGTCCGAGCCCCAGAAACGTTTGAGGCTGACAATGCCGTTGACCACCGCGATGATGCACAGCGCGATGCCGATCGGCGCTGCCACCCACCCGCCCAGCGCGAGCAGCGGCACCACCACCGGGATCACCAGGTAGGTGATGAGGCAACGGATCCCCGAGATCACCACAGAGGTCCGGAAGTAACGGTGTGCGCCCTCGCCCGAGGCGCGGTCCACAGCCTTGACCCCCAGCAGCCTGCGCATGAAGCGGTCCGCAGGCGCCTCGGAACGAAAGCCGGGCGCGGCGGCTGCGACAGGGGCTTGCACGGTGGTGTCCACGTCATCCTTCGGCGGCATTGGCCGGCTGGTGGGCAACAGTGTAACCCGGGGCGCTCAGCCGATACTTTCGCCACTAGGTGGCGTTGTCCCCCACCAGGGCTCCACTCACTCAGGCCGGACACTCCGGCAACCACGCCGACAACGGTGTCGGCGCCGAGCCCGAAGAAGCAGAGGCGTTGAAGCCGAGGGTGGGGGATGAAGGACGCGAGTTTCGAGGCCACGCCGGGACGCGGCAGCCCGAGGCCGCCTTCCACGTGCACGGGCAACACTCGCGTCCTTCTTCCCCCAGTCTCGGCGGCGCGCACCCGTGGTGGATCAGGTGCTGGACGGCTGCGGGGGCCCTTTACTTCGACCTGTCCGGCGCTTCGCGCTGGGACAGGCTCAGCACAAGCGTCGTCCGCGGGCTCGCATCCTTCGACCAGACGCGCTGCTCGTTCCTCGCAGGCGCCTGGCTCAGGACACGAGCTCGCAGGCGAACGCTCAGGGACCAGGTGCTGGGCACGCTTCACAGGTTTCGACACCGCTCGTAGAACTCGCGGGCTCAACCAGCGCGGGGCGCGACGCTCGGGGACCGGCGAAAGGTGAAGGGGTGGCCGGGGGCGGGGGGACGCAAGTGCTTCTCCGGCACCAGACCCTCGCCCAGGTCCCTAGTTGCCCGACAACGCCGCGTGACAGCAACGCACCCCGACACCGGACACTCCGGCAACCACGACGACAACGGTGTCGGCAGCAAGCCCGAACAAGCAGAAGTGTTGAAGCCGGGGGTGGGGAATGAAGGGCGCGAGTTTCGAGGCCACGCCGGGAAGCGACAACCGAACGTCGCCGTCCATGCTCATGGATAACACTCGCGTCCTTCTTCCCCCAGCCTCGGCGCCACACACCCGCAGTGGAACAGGTGACAGATCGGCTGCGGGGGCCCTTCGTCGCCGCGCGGGGCGCGACGCTCAGGGACCAGGCGCTGGGCACGCTTCAGAGGTTTCGACACCGCTCGTAGAACTCGCGGGCTCAACCAGCGCGGGGGCGACCGGCTCAACGACCGTCAGGGGCCAGGGTCTCATGAGAAAGCTCTCACCCCTCCGCCACGGTTCGCTCATACGCGGAGCGTTTGATGGTCGCATCACCACCCGAAGGAGTATCTCCGATGGCCCTCAAGACCTCCACCACCTGGCTCGTGGCCGCGGCGTTCGGCGTCGCCGCCGTCGGCGGCGGCCTGCTGGCGTCCGGAGCGCAGCCGTTCGGCGCCGAAGCCCGCGGCCACCCAGGCTCCGGCGAAGGCTCCCGCCGCTGCGCCCGCACCGGCGAAGAAGGCCGAACCCGCACCGGCCCCCGCGCCGAAGAAGGCCGCACCGGCCCCAGCTCCGAAGAAGGCCGCACCAGCTCCCTTCAAGAAGCAGGCCCCGCCCCCGGTCCGCTACGACGACGACGATGACGACGACTGGGACGACGATGACGATGACGATGATGATGACTGGGACGACGACGACGATGATGACGACTGAGCGTTGACCAGCCCCTGATCGCCGGCCGGAGTGTGACCCGCCGCACGCTCCGGCCGGCTCTTTGCTGTCCGGCACCCCAGCTAGGCTGGCGGAATGGAACAGAGCCGCACCGTCGTCACAGTGGACGCACCGCAGGAGGCCCTGTTTCCGGGCTCAGCCCTGATCGGCACCATCCTGTTTCCCATCTTCGCCATCGCGGCGCTGGTGCTGGGCCTCGCCTACGAGATGGCCTGGCTGGTGACCTCCTCGCTGGCCATCGGCCTGGCGCTGTTGGCGATCCTGGCCTCGGATTACCTCAACAAGCAGGGCCGCTCCGGGAAGCTCCGTCTCGCCGTCGGCGGCGGGGACACACGGATCGGCTCCAACCCGTCGTCGCGGTGGGTCATGCTGATCGCCACCGCGTTGGCCGCCGTGGTGGTCCTGGTCGACATCGTGCTGCGCTTGATGGGATACCTCGACGACCCCGGTGGCATGAGCTTCTCTGTCATGGTGGCGCTGGTGGTGGTGTGGGGCATCGCTGAGGGCTGGTTTCGGCTGACGAAGCCGCCGGGCCTGGTGCTGAGCCCGTCGCACGTCACGACGATCGGCAGCATGGGCAAGGAGACCCGCGTGCCGTGGAACCAGGTCAACGGCGCCGCGTGCATCAAGGGCGCCCGCCTGCTGATCCCCGCGCTGAAGGATGAGCTGCAGGTGGCCACAGCTCAGATCGACTCGGATCCCCGCGTGGTCGCCGCGCTGATCGAGGCCTACCGAAACCGTCCGGCACGCCAGGCGGAGCTCGGCGACGGGCGTGTCGTGCAGCGGGCACAGTCGCTCAGCGTTGGTTGAGCCGCGGGGTTTCGACACGCTGCGCCGCGGGTTTCGACACGCTGCGCCGCTCGTTCCTCGCGGGCAGCGGCTCAACCAGCGAGGAGGGGTTGTGGGGTGCTCACAAAGTTCTCCAGCCGACCTTGGCTGTCTGGCTGGCGCGCCCTGGCACCGGTATAGGGAAGTCTGACAACACCCGGTTTTCCGCCGGTCGCTCAGTTCTGCCAGGAGGACCCCAGTTGTTCCAGCGCATCGCCATCGTCAACCGGGGTGAAGCCGCCATGCGGCTCATCCACGCCGTGCGCGACCTCAACGCAGAGCACCCACACCGCGACCCCATCGTCACCATCGCGCTCTACACCGACGCGGAGCGCTCGGCGATGTTCGCCCGCGAGGCCGACGAGGCCTACCCGCTGGGCCCCGCCGTCGAACGCCCGTATCTCAACCACGAACTGCTGGCCCGCGTGCTGCAGGAGGCCCGGGCCGACGCGGTGTGGGTGGGCTGGGGCTTCGTCGCGGAGGACCCGGCGTTCGCCGACCTCGTCGAGTCCCTCGGCATCACCTTCATCGGCCCGTCGGGCGACGCGATGCGCAAGCTCGGCGACAAGATCGGCTCCAAGCTCATCGCCGAGGAGGTGGGCGTGCCCGTGGCACCCTGGTCGCGCGGCGGCGTCGACACCCTCGACGGGGCCCTCGCCGCCGCCGAGACCATCGGCTACCCGCTCATGCTGAAGGCGACCGCGGGCGGTGGCGGCCGCGGCATCCGCCGCGTCGATTCCGCCGACGACCTCGCCGAGGCGTACCAGCGCACCCGTGACGAGGCCGAGCGCGCGTTCGGCTCCGGCGTGGTGTTCCTCGAGAAGCTGGTCACCGGCGCCCGCCACGTGGAGGTGCAGCTCATCGCCGACGCCCACGGCAACGCCTGGGCCATCGGCGTGCGCGACTGCACCGTGCAGCGTCGCAACCAGAAGGTCATCGAGGAATCCTCCTCCCCGCTGCTGAGCCCCGAGCAGAACGCTGAGATCAAGGCCTCCGCCGAGAGACTGGCGCTCGCGGTCGGCTACCAGGGCGCCGGCACCGTCGAGTTCCTCTACCACCCCGACGAGCAGCAGTTCGCATTCCTCGAGGTCAACACCCGCCTCCAGGTGGAGCACCCCATCACCGAGGTCACCAACGACTTCGACCTGGTCAAAGCCCAGATCCGTGTCGCCGCCGGCGAAAAGCTCGACGACAGGCCCACCGAGTTCGGCCACGCCGTCGAGGCCCGCCTCAATGCCGAGGACCCGGACCGTGACTTCGCCCCATCCCCCGGCCTCATCACCCGCCTGGACCTGCCCGCAGGGCCCGGCATCCGCGTCGACACGGGCGTGGCGGAGGGCGACTCCATCCCGGCAGATTTCGATTCCATGATCGCCAAGATCATCGCCTTCGGCCGCACCCGCACGGAGGCGCTGGGCCGGCTGCGCCGCGCGATGGCCGAGACCACCGTCGTCATCGAGGGCGGCGCCACCAATAAGAGCTTCATCCTGGAACTCCTCGCGCAGCCCGAGGTCACCGGCTCCCGCGCGGGCCAGGGTCGACGGGCGGCCCGCGTGGAATGGGCCGACACCGGCTGGATCGACCGGGTCCGCGCCGACGGCGGGCTCATCGCCGACGAACACGCCGGCATCGCGCTGGTCGCCGCGGCCATCGAGGGCTATCTGGAGAACACCCGCATCGAGACCGAGCGGCTGCTGAGCACCGCGCACGGCGGCCGCCCGCAGACGCAGCACAGGTCCGGCCTCACCGTGGACCTCAAGCTCCGCGGGATCGTCCACAAGGTCACCGCCTACGCCACCGCCCCCGGGCGGTTCCGGGTGCTGGTGGACGGGCAGGTCGCCGACGCGGAGATCGAGCGCCTCGACGACGTGCACGGCCGCATCGTCGTCAACGGGGAGAGGCACCGCATCGTCAGCGCGACGCACGGCCCGGAGCACCTCATCGAGGTGGACGGCGTCACGCACCGCGTCTCCCGCGACGAGGGCGGCGTGCTGCGCTCCCCCGCGCCCGCGCTGGTGGTGGCGACCCCCGTGAAGGTGGGCGACGAGGTGGAGGCCGGCGCCCCCGTCGTGGTGCTGGAGTCCATGAAGATGGAGACCGCCATCCCCGCCCCGTTCGCGGCACGGGTCAAGGAACTGCACGTGATGACCGGCTCCCAGGTGGAGTCCATGGCCCCGCTGGTGCGCCTCGAGCCCCTCGGCGACGGCAACGGCGTTGTCGCGGTGGACGACACGACGCAGGTGTATCTGCCGCCCTCGGCACCTGGGTCAGCCGCTGGCGGCCGGCCGAAGGGCGAGGAAGTCCAGGCGCTGCTGGGTGAGCTCTCGGCCATCCTGATGGGCTACGACCTCGACCCCGGCGCCAACACGCTCGCCGCCTACCTCGCAGCGCGGGACGAGGCGCGCGCGCAGGGCGTCGACACGCTGCCCGGCGAGATCGGGCTGATCGCGCTGTTCGCCGACCTCGCGGAGCTGTCCCGCAACCGCCCGTTCGGGGAGCAGGACAACACGGAGCTGCGCATCCATTCGGACCGCGAGCACTTCCACCGCTACCTCACCACGCTCGACGCGGACCGCGCCGGCCTGCCCGCCCAGTTCGTCGAGCGGCTCGGGCGGGTGCTGCGCCACTACGGCGTCGAGTCGCTGGACCGCACTCCGGAGCTGGAGGAGGCGGTGCTGCGCATCTTCCTCGCCCAGAAGCGCCAGGCCACTGACGTGCCGATCGTGCTGGGGATCCTGGACCGATGGATCTCTGAGCCCGCGCCCGACGCGGACCGCGCCGCCTCCGCCCGCGCGGATCTCGAGCGCCTGCTGCGGGCGACGCAGCTGCGGTTCCCCGCCGTCGGCGACCTCGCCCGCTCCGTGCGGTTCCGCTGGTTCGACCAGCCGCAGGTGGATGCCGAGCGTGCCGAGATCCTCGCCGGCTTCGGCGCCGAGTTGGAGGCCCTCGTCGCCAACCCGCAGGCCGCCGACTACGAGGCCCGCATCCTGAAGCTCGCCGATGTGCATGAATGGACGGCCAACTATCTCGCCAGCCGCCTGGCCGACGGGGTGCCCGCGCATGAGCCCATGCTCGAGGTGCTGCTGCACAAGTACTACGCCGATTACGACCTGAGTGACGTGCACCGCCTCGAGGTGGACGGGCGCGCGGTGGTGATCGCCGATTACCTCCTGGAGGGTCGCCCGCGCCGGTTCGTGACAACCGTGGGCACCAGGGAGGAGCTGGCCAACGGCGCGCTGGAGCGCGTCGTCTCCCAGATGTTCGCCGCCCGCCCAGAGGGGCACGACGCCGTGGCCGAGATGTACGTCGCCTGGCCCGGATCCTTCGATGAGGACGCCGTGAGCGAGGAACTCGCGGGGCTGCTCAACGGGTGGGCCTGGGACCCGGCCACCAAGCGGGTCGCTGTGGGCGTGTGCCTGGCCGACGGCACCGTCGAGTACCGCTCCTTCCGCTTCGACGACGGCGGCTCGCTGTACGAGGACCAGCGGGTGCGCTCGCTGCACCCCATGACCGGGCGCCGCCTGGACCTGTGGCGGCTGCGCGAGTTCGACACCACCCGCCTGCCGGCCCCAGACGACGTGCTGCTGTACGAATGCGTGGCCAAGACCAACCCTGGCGACCGCCGCCTGGTCGCGATGGCCCAGGTGCGGCAACTGGGCGTGGTGCGGGACCGCGAGGGCAACCTCCTCGGCCTGCCCCACGCCGAGCGCGCAGTGCAGAACTGCCTGGAGGCGATCCGTCGCACCCGCTCATCGCGCGGTTCGGCCGGGTCGAAGATGGACATGAACCACGTGTGGGTCTACGTCTGGCCGCCGGTGAATCTGGGCCTCGACGACATCAAGCCGCTGCAGGACCGCATCACCCCGCTCTCCGACGGCGCCGGCATCGAGGAAGTGCTGTGCCACGGCCGCTTCGTCACGTCCCCTGAGCCCTCGCCGGTTGAGCCTGCGAGCGCAGCGAGCAGTGTCGAAACCCATGAAGCGGTCACAGCTTCCGCATCACCGGCGTCTGCCACCTCCCCCGGTTTCGACACGACCGCGCCCCTCGCAAGATCGGGGGCGGTCGGCTCAACCAGCGTGTTGACCCCGCTCGCGGTGCGGTTCCACGCGAAGCCGGGCTCCGGCGTGACCACCACCGTCACTCCCCCGCCCACCGAGCCGCTCAAGCCGCTCGACGAGTACGCGGGCAAGGTGCTCCGCGCCCGCCGTCGCGGCCTGGTCTACCCGTACGAGCTCACCGGCAGCCTGGCCGGCGAGGGCGGCTCGCTCGTCGAACTGGACCTCGACGAGGCCGGCCGACTGGTGGAGGTGGACCGCGAACCGGGCCGCAACAAGGCCGGCATCATCTGCGCCCGCGTCACCACCCCCACCGCGCTGCACCCCGCGGGCGTCACGCGCATCGTGCTGTCCGGCGACCCGACGAAGGGCCTGGGCGCCGTCGCGGAGCCGGAGTGCTCACGCATCATCGCGGCGATCAACCTGGCCGAGGAGATGGGCGTGCCGCTCGAGTGGTTCACGCTGTCCTCCGGCGCGCGGATCTCGATGGAATCCGGCACGGAGAACATGGACTGGGTGGCGGCGGCGCTGCGTCGGATCGTCGAATTCACCCAGGCCGGCGGCGAGATCAACGTGGTGGTGGCGGGCATCAACGTGGGCGCGCAGCCGTACTGGAACGCCGAGGCCACCATGCTCATGCACACCAAGGGCATCCTCGTGATGACCCCGGATTCGGCAATGGTGCTCACCGGCAAGCAGTCCCTGGATTTCTCCGGCGGCGTCTCCGCCGAGGACAACTTCGGCATCGGCGGCTACGACCGCGTGATGGGGCCCAACGGCCAGGCGCAGTACTGGGCGCCCAACCTGGGCGCGGCCATGGGCATCCTGTTGGCGCACTACGACCGCACCTACGTCGCGGCCGGTGAGGACTCCCCCCGCACCGCGCCGACGACGGACCCGGCCGATCGCGACATCTCGGACTTCCCGCACCACAGCGATGGCTCGGACTTCGCGACGGTGGGCCAGATCTTCTCCGCCGAGCACAACCCGGACCGCAAGAAGGCCTTCGACATCCGCACGGTGATCGCCTCGGTCTGCGACCAGGACCACCCCCGCGTGGAGCGCTGGGCCGGCATGGCGGAGGCCGAGACCGCCGTCGTGATCGACGCGCGCATCGGCGGGCATTCGGTCAGCGTGCTGGGCATCGAGTCCAAGCCGGTGCCGCGGGCGGGATTCCCGCCCACCGACGGCCCGGACACGTTCACCGCGGGCACACTGTTCCCGCGCTCGTCGAAGAAGGCGGCGCGGGCCATCAACGCCGCCTCGGGCAACCGGCCGCTGGTGGTGTTGGCCAACCTGTCGGGCTTCGACGGCTCGCCGGAGTCGATGCGCAACCTGCAGTTGGAGTACGGCGCGGAGATCGGTCGCGCGATCGTCAACTTCGACGGCCCCATCGTCTTCGTCGTGATTTCGCGCTACCACGGCGGCGCGTTCGTGGTGTTCTCCAAGCAGCTCAACGAGAACATGACGGTGCTGGCCATCGAGGGCTCCTACGCCTCGGTGTTGGGCGGCGCGCCTGCGGCGGCCGTCGTGTTCGCCGGGGACGTGGCCAAGCGCACGGCTGCGGATGCGCGGGTGCGTGAGATCGAGCAGCGGCTCCAGACGGCCGAGCCGCAGGACCGGGCGGCGCTCCAGTTGGAGCTCGTCGAGGCCCGTGGGGCGGTGCGGGCGGAGAAGATCTCCGAGGTGGCCGCCGAGTTCGACGGCGTGCACAGCATCCACCGCGCCGTCGAGGTGGGTTCGGTGGACAGGGTGATCGCCCCGTCGGAGCTGCGCCCGTCGATCATCGAGACCATCGAGGCCTACCGGCGCTGATCACCAGGGAGTACGGCAATATGGGTCGTCAGATATGGAGGCCCACATCTACCGGCCACCTTCCACCGCCACCCAGGCGCTCGCTGCGGTGCGGGCGCTCGAGTCGCTGCCCAATGCCCGGCTATTGGGTGAGACCGCCAGCCACTTCGGCGTCCTGGAAGGCTCCGTCGGCCCGGGCGTGACCGGCCCGAAGTGGCACGATGCGCGGATCGCGGCCATCTGTCTGGCGCATGGCGTCAGCGAGCTGTGGACGGCAGACAGGGACTTCAGCTACTTCCCGAAGCTGCGCACCCGCAACCCCCTCGTACCGGCCTGAGCGTCAGCCGGTCCCGAGGCCCAGCGCCTTGCCGTGGGTGGTGGCGTCGTCGAGGATGCTGACGATGTACTCGGCAACGTCTGCGCGCGAGATCATCGCCTTCATCGCGCGCCCCTCGGCGGTCTCCTGCGCCACGACGGCGCCGGTGGCCGGCTTGTCGTTGAGCCCTCCGGGGCGCACCACCGTCCAGTCGAGGCCGCTGGCGAACACTGCGGCCTCCTGGTCGTTGTGATCCGCGAGCGGCGCCGCCAGCACGGTCTTGGCGATGAGCCGGCCGGGGAGGGCCATGAGCGCGCCGGAGTCGCCCGCGCCGAGTGAGGACTGCACGATGAGCCGCCGCACGCCGGCGTCGCGCATCGCCCGGATGACGCTGCGGGTGACCTTCGCACGGTGGCGCGAGGACCCCTTGGCGCCGCCGACGGTCACCACGACGGCGTCCGCGCCGTCGATCGCCTGCTTGACCGCTGCGTGGTCGAGGGCGTCGCCGCGCACGTCGAGCGCACCCACTGGCAGATCCTTGGCTCCGCTGCGCGAGAAGCAGGTCACGTCGTGGCCCCGCTCCGCCGCAAGACGCACCCTCTCTGCGCCCGTGCCGCTGTTGCCTCCGATGACGGTGATTCGCATGGGCCCAGTATGACAGTCAGGAATATTGAAGGTTCAACTATGGTTGTGTCCGGCATGGACATTGACGCGCTGGTGATCGGGGGCGGGCAGGCAGGCCTGTCCGCCGCCTACCACCTCCAGCGCCTAGGGATCAGCTTCGTGGTGCTCGACGCCAACGACGCGCCCGGTGGGGCATGGCAGCACCGGTGGGATTCGTTGACGATGCACGACGTGCACGGGGTTGCGGACCTGCCCGGGGTCGAGGCGCCCGCGTGGGACCGCGGCGCCCGGGCCAACGTCGAGGTGCCGCGGTACTTCGCCGGGTACGAACGTCGGTTCCACCTGCCCATCGAGCGCCCGGTGCGCGTGCTGCGGGTGGAATCCGCCGGGAGCCGTGCGGGGCACATGCTCGTGCACACCGACCGCGGCACCTGGCGCACCCGCTCCCTCATCAACGCGACCGGCACCTGGGACACCCCGTTCATCCCCTACTACCCCGGGCGCGAGACGTTCCGCGGGCGGCAGCTCCACACCGCGCACTACCCCGGCCCGGCTGCCCTGGCCGGGCAGCGGGTGGTGGTGATCGGCGGCGGGGCCTCGGCGGTGCAGTTCCTGGGCGAGCTCGCCGGCCTCGCCGAGGTCACCTGGGTCACGCGACGCCCGCCCGTGTGGCGCACCACGGAGTTCGACCCCGACGCGGGGCGCGAGGCGGTCGCCCTCGTCGAGGAGCGCGTCAAGCGCGGCCTGCCGCCGGAATCGGTGGTCAGCGTGACGGGCCTGATGCTGCGGGAACAGGAGCAGCGCGCCCAGGCGATGGGCGTCTACGACGCGCGGCGCGAGATGTTCACCCGGATCGAGCCCGACGGCGTGCGCTTCGCCGACGGCAGCTTCCAGCCGGCCGACGTGTTGCTGTGGGCCACCGGGTTCCGCCCGACGATCGGCCACCTGGCGCCGCTGCGGTTGCGCTCGCCCGAGGGCGGGATCGAACTACTGGCCCCGCGGGACCCCCACACGTTCACCACCTCGGCCGTCGGCGGGCGGATCCACTTCGTGGGCTACGGGCCGTCGGCCTCGACGATAGGCGCCACGCGCGCGGGTCGCGTCGCAGCGCTGTCGGTGCGCGACCAACTGGCCGCAACCGGCGACCCGGCTGCGTAATATTCTGGAGCGTCGAAGAGAAGGAGTCCCTGTGTACGACGTGCCAGATGCCGAACGCGAGGTCGCGTTGGAGTACCTACCCCCGGTGATCTATCTGCCCGTGGCACAGGTGTCGACCCCAGACGGCCCCACCGTCGAGATGCGGCAGCTCGATGACGGGCGCTTGGCGTTGCTCGCCTACACCGCCCTCGACAGGCTCGCCCGCTGCCAGGGCCCCGCCCAGCCCTGGATTCTCCTTCCCATGGAGAATCTCAATGACATCAACGAGCGCCAGCCTTACGACGTCATCTACTTCGACGTCCCGCTCGATGAGCAGCTGAGGCGAGGTGCCCGTGACTGACTACCAGGTGGAACACTCCGCGGCCCGCGACATCGCGAAACTGCACGTGGAGTCGCACGACAAGCTGGAGGGTCTGTCCAAGACCATTCCCACGGACATCGACGGTGGCGTCGGCGCCGATCTGATGCTGAACATCCTGAGCGCGATCGCCACCGATGCCGGCTCCATCGCTGCAATCCAAGCGGATGCGGCCAACCGGATGGACACCACCGTTGATCTGTACGACGGCATCGAGGAAGACGCCGAGGAGGCGTTCGGGCAACTGGCGAAGGAGATCCCGTGAGCATCGAGACGCTGATGGAGGGCGACCCGGATTCTGTGACGGCCGCTGCGGATTGGCTCGACGACCTGGCTGGGGCCCTTGATGAGGGCCGGGCGAACACCCGTCGTGGCCGGGAGCGATCCCGGCAGATCTGGGGCGGCATCGCCTCCAACGGATACCGCGATTTCGCATCAGATCTGCTCGACGCCTGTCGCGAGACTGAAACCCGCGCAGAGAAGGCCACAGACCGCTTCCGCTCCTACTCGCAGCAACTCCGCTGGCGTCAGGAGGACATGGAAGGCCACCGCACGGATGCCGCCAACGGCGGTCTGACTGTGGTTGGCACCGTCATCCACCAGCCACCGACGGCGGTGCGGCCCACGATGCCCTCCGGCGACGTGACCGAACAGCAGGTCAACGACTACAACGCCAAGGTGGAGCGGTACAACGCGGCCCTGGCCAAGATCGATGTCTACTCGCGAACCCAGGAAAAGGTGCAGAAGACGTTCGAGCGCCTGGATGACTGGGTCGTCGAGCATCTCGTACCCCAGGAGGCCAGCGTTCAGGAACCCTCGGCCGCGGGCGTCATGGCGGCGGGTCTCAAGCAGCTGCCGCCCGTTGCCCGAGACCTGGTGGTCTCCACTGCCGAGGAGACCTTCAAGCAGCGCAGCGACGACATCCTCGCTGCGGCGCGGGCCAAAGCCACCGCCGATGCGGCGGCACGCTCCGGCAACCCCGCCGTGCGCTCCGGCCGGAAACCACCCCGCGAGGAGGCGGTGCAGAAGCGACTCGACCGGCGCACCGGTTATGCGAACAAGATGGCCAAGGCGGCCAAGTGGTCCAAGGGGCTCGGCATCGTCGGCCTCGCCATCACGGTGGCGACCGGCGGGGCTGAGATCGCTGCCGGCGCCTCCCCCAGCAGCGTGGGCATCGAGACCATCGCGGGCATCGGCGGCGGGATCCTGGGTGGCGCCGCAGTGGTCGCCGGCGCTGCGGCGCTCGGCGTGGCGGCTCCTGCCGTCGCGGTGGCCGCAGGCGCCGTCGTCGTGGGTGGACTCGTCGCCTGGGGTGCGGGCGCAGCCTATGAGCATCTTGTCCCTCAACATGTGCGCGAGAAGATCGATGAGGGCATCCGCGATACGGCCTCCGCGGTGTGGGACGGGGCGAAGTCCGCCGGCAGATGGGTGAAAGGGCTCTTCACTTGACCACCGTCAGGGTGCCCGGCCGGGTAGAGAGCCCGACGCGCGGGGAGCGGACCCCCTTCCTCCTGATCACGACCGGGCTTCTTCTCGGCGCCGCTCTCGTGGGGGTGCTCGCCTGGAATATGGGTGCAGCCTGGCTGTACGGCATGGCCGGGGTGATCGCGCTGGCCGCGGCCTGGGTGGTGGCCACCATGTCCAACCTCCCCGACAGGCGCGGCGTCGTCCGCCTCACCCGCACGGAGCAGGGCTGGGCCCTCCTCGGCTCCGTCACGAGCCGGCGGATGGAACTGGCCCTGCCGGTCGTAGGGCTGGCCATCTGCGCGGCGACCCTCGTGGCGGACCCCGCCTCCATGGTGATGTGGCTGCTGGTCGTCATCCTCGTGGTCTCGCTGCTGCAGGCGCTCGTGGGGAGGCGCACGCCTCCGGGACTGCGGCTTGAGCCGTCGATCCTGGCGGTCGTGGGCTACGGCGGCAAGACGTCAGCGGCCACCTGGGACGAGATCACCGGCATCCAACCCGGCAAGATCATCCGGATCACCACCGCCAGCGGTCTGCTGAACGTGGGCACGGGACAATGCCATTCCGACCCGGAGATCGTGGGCGCGCTGCTGAAGTTCTACCGTGCCCGCCCGAACCTGCGCGCCGAGTTGGGCGACGAGCGGGTTCTGCGTCGCATCAGGTCGGGTCAGCTGGACTGACCCCTCAACCCTCGATGCCCAGCAGGGCGCGGGTGTGCGGATTGAGCAGCACGCCGTCGGGATCGACGGCGGCGCGGGCTGCCCGGAAGTCGTCGAAGCGCGGATACAACCCGGCCAGCCTGTCCGCGGTCAGCGAATGCTCCTTGCCCCAGTGCGGCCGACCCTCGTGGGCGCGGAAGACGGGTTCGACGGCGGTGAGCAGCGGCTCGAACCGCTCGCGGTGGTAGCGGTGCACGGCCACGTAGACGGACTCGCGGCCGGAGGCGGTGCCCAGCCAGGTGTCGTCGGCGGCCGCGGTGCGCACCTCCATCGGGAAGGTGATCTGCTCCCCCGAGGCGACGATGGCGCGCTCCACCTCGCGGACCACCTCGCCGAAGGCCTCCACCGGCATGGCGTACTCCGTCTCGCGGAACCGCACGCGGCGCGGGGCCACGTAGACGCGGTGCGAGGCGTCGGAGAACGTGGCACCCGCCATGAACCTGGAGGCCACCTGCCGCACCGGGCGGGCCAGGGCGGGGACCTTGGCCGCGGCGGCGTCCATGGCCCCGAACGCGACGTTGCCGAGGAGTTCCCGCTTCACCAACCTGTCGAGGCGCGACATCGGCCGCGTCGGTGACAGGGGTGGGAGACGGCGCAACTCCTTGACCGTGGCGCGCCGCGTGCCGGGGAACCAGAAGAACTCCAGGTGGTCGGCCCGCCGAGAGCGCTCGAGGTAGCTCTCGAGGAGGGCGTCGACGGGCTCGGTGGTCTCCGTGCACTCCAGCGCGAAGGCCGGCACGCACCGCAGCGTGACCCGCGTGATGATCCCCATCACGCCCAGCCCGACGCGGGCAGCCTCGAACACGCTGGTTGAGCCGGCCGCTCCCGAGCTTGCGAGGGGCGCGGCCGCGTCGAAACCCCGTGACCCTCCCTGCTTGCCGTCTGAGCGCCTGGGGGTTTCGACACTGCTCGTGGAACTCGCGGGCTCAACCAACGAGTGGGCCTCCACCAGCGAGCCGTCGGGGAGGGCCAGCTTCAGGCCGGTGACGATGCCGGAGTAGCCCGTGTACCCCAAGCCCGTGCCGTGCGTGCCGGTGGAGACGGCGCCGGCGATGGACTGGGCGTCGATGTCGCCCATGTTCGGCAGCGCGAGACCCCAGGGGGCGAGCAACTGGGCGATGTCGCGGATCCGCGTGCCACCCCAGAGCGTGACGTCACCGGTGAAGGGATTGGCCGCGACCACGCCGGAGAGGCCATCGAGCGAGACCAGCACGTCGTCGGTCGCCACCAGGGGCGTGAAGGAATGGCCGGCACCCACCGGCCGCACCGTGCGGCCCTCGGCCGCGGCCCTAACCAGGATCTCCGCCACCTCCGCCTCGGTACCCGGCTTGGCGATCTCCGCAGGGTTGCACCGCACCGCCCCACTCCAGTTGCGCCACGTCACAGCGTCACCATCCCTTCGCCTCGATAGGTGGGCCATTCGTCGATGACCTTCACCGCGCCGTCGACCCTCCGGACGACGGCGTAGCTGGCCACGCGTTCGGCCAACTCGCCAGCCTTGGCGTGCCGGAGCCAGACGGTGTCGCCCACCGCGAGCTTGGCGGCGGCGGGTCCGAGCACGGGGGTCTGCACTTCGCCTGCCGCCTCGTCGGGCGCGTACTTGAGGCCTGCGGGCCAGGCGATGAGCGGGAGGCGGTCGCGGCCGGGCGGCCCGGAGGCGATCCAGCCGCCGCCCAGCAGGGTCGCGACGGCGGGCGCCGGGCGCCGCACCACGTCGAGCCCGAAGTGCAGCGCCGCGCGGGGTCGGAAGATGCGGTAGCCGTCGAAGAGTCCGGGGCCGACGATGCCGGAGCCGACGGCCGCCTCGGTCACGGCGTCCTCGGCGCAGGTGGTCTCCAACGAGCCGGTGCCGCCGCCGTTGACGAACTCCAGGTCCGCGACCTCGCGGACCGCGGCCACCGCGGCGGCTCTGCGGACGGCCAGTTCGCGCGCGGAGCGAGCCTTCATCTGCCGCACGGCCTGCCGGTAGGCGCTGCGTCCGACATCGGCGACCCCGGCGATCTGTCCCTCGTAGGCCATCAGGCCCACCAGCCGGAAGCCGTCGCGATCGACGACGGCGCGGGCCAGCGCGCTCAGCGCCGCGGCGGTGCGGATAGGCGAGCGCAGCGCGCCGAAGCGCACGCCGCGCACGGGCGCGTAGGCGGCGTCGAGTTCCAGCGCGACTCGGATCTCCGGGTGCCCGGGGGCGGCGGCATCGATGAGGTCGAGGTGCTCGATGGAGTCGACCATCAGCGTGATCGCGGCCCGGGCCTCATCGTCGGCGGCCAGGCGGGCGAGTGCGGCGCGGGCCGCCGTCGGGTAGGCGACCACGAGGTCGCGCAGACCGTGAGCCGCGAGCCAGAGGGCTTCGGGCAGCGTGAACGCGAGCGTGCCCCGGTAACCGTCGGCGGTGAGCGCGTGCTCGAGGAGGCGACACACGCGCAGCGACTTCGACGCCACCCGGAGGGGCGTGCCAGCCGCGCGGCGCCGGAGGTCTGCGAGGTTCGCGTCGACCGCGTCGAGATCGAGCACGGCGACCGGGCGCGAGGTGATCCCCGCGTCGTCCAGCGCGCTGCGTAGCGCGCCGGCCTACTCGTCGTCCATACCCCGATCCTAGAAGCTGGGGCCCGCCTCACATCTAGATTCTGCTTAGTCCACGACACCACCTCTAGATGTGGGGCCTTCGCCCGGCCGTGGTCCTCGCAGGCCCGGAGGCGGCCGGCTCAGGGTGCGACCTAGACTCCTGTCCATGACTCAACTGGCGGTGGTGACGGGGGCATCGAGCGGGATCGGGGAGGCGATCGCCCGTCGATTGGCGCGCGACGGTATGAAAGTGGTGCTCCTCGCCCGGCGCGCGGAGCGACTCCAAGCCCTGGCCGCAGAGATCGACGGCGTCGCGTACGCCGTCGACCTGTCCGACGGCGACGCGACCGCCACGGTCTGCCGCCGCATCCTGGCGGAACAGGGCGTCCCAGACGTCGTGGTCAACAACGCCGGCGCGGGGCGGTTCACGTCCATCGAGGAGACCAGCAACGCCGAGGCGCACGAGCAGATGGCGCTGCCATACTTTGCGGCGTTCCACATCACGCGGGGCTTCATCGAGCCCATGTTGGCGCGCGACTCCGGCATCATCTTCCAGATCAACTCACCGGTCTCCGTGGTGCCGTGGCCAGGCGCCGTGGGCTACGCCGCCGCCAGATTCGCGTTGCGCGGCTTCACCGAGGCGCTGCGTCAGGACCTGTGGCGCACGGGGATCGACGTCGGCTCACTGACCCCCACCCGCGTGCACAGCGACTACTTCGACGCCAACCCGGATTCGGTCACTCGGGTGCCGAAGGTGGAGGCCCTTGTCGGCACGATGACACCGAAACAGGTCGCCGACGCGGTGGCCATGTGTCTGCGTCACAAACCCAACCGCGACTCGCACGCCCCGTGGCGCTGGGCGCTGTTCGCCCCGTTCGCCCGAGCCTTCCCCGGCGCCCTGGCCTGGCTGTTCCGCGCCACCGGACACCGACGCTCCCGAAGCGGCCGTTAGGAGTCTGCAGGTCTAGAGAGCCCGCGGGCTCAGCCGCAAGCCGCGTAGTGGTGGCCGGGTTCGCCGGGCGCGACGAGGCCGCGGTCCCGGCGGATGATCGGGTGGTGCCCCTTCCAACGGGCACACGAGTCGACGAACGGCCCGGATGGCTGGTCCGTGTACTCCACCTGCAACACCTGATCGCCGTAGACGTCGATGTAGGAGTCGCACTCGTCCCACACCGCGCACTCCTCGGCGATGGCGAAGTCGAAGCCCACCTCGTCTCGGCCCCTTGCGCCCAACTCCGGGCCCTGGTTCTTCTGGGCCACCGCGAGCCCCAGCCCGTGCGCGTACCCGGTGAGCGTGGCGAGGTGGGTGAGGGCGTCGTCGAGGTCGAGGGCCCCGGCAGAGCGGATCCAGGAGTCCTGGTTGTCGAACTCCACCGCGTCGAAGCCAGCCTCAGCGCAGGCGTCGATCCATCCCCGCTGCACCTCGAGGAGCGCGTCCCGTTTGGCCCAAGAGGAGACATCGAACAGCGCCTCGTCCCACTGCTCGTCGATCACCGGGGCGCCGTCGTCGCCGCGGAGCAGCAGGCCGGGATGCTCGGCCTCCCACCAGGCCAGTTCCTCCGGCTGCGCCTGGAGCCCGTTGAGGTAGCAGACGTTGTAGGCCATGGGGTGAGGGGTGGCGGAGCGGTCCCGAACCAGGATCCCGGCGCCCGCCGGCGGCGGGTAGGCGCCGCTGAGCTGATAGTCGAAGCCCGTGTCCGCGGGCAGTTCAGGCGTCTCCGCCGCGCAGCCGGGCAGCCCGACGGCGAGCGCCGCCGCCACGGCCAGCCACTGGCCACGAACTCGGTTCATGTCTCATCATCGCAGGCTTCAGTCCTCGCGCTCCCATCGGCGGGTGGCGATGTCGGCCACCAACGCGCTGTCGAGCATCATCAACGCCCGACGCAGGCCGGCGCCGTCGATCCCGTCCGGTGTGTCGATGCGCGGCTTGGTGGGCGGGCCGGAGCGGTGCTGCGCCACCAGTTCGGCCACGGCGTCGAGTCTGTTGGTGACGTCCTCGCTGAGCATCCGCTTCTGCTGCCCACGCTTGGAGAACTCGACGGCGAACGCCTCGTGCTGGTCCATCACCATCGGGTCTTCGGTCAGGAGGAGCGTGCCGGTGGAGCGGAGGATCTGGATGCCGCGCTCGAGGTCGCCGCTGCCGAAATCCGCCACGGCCTCGCGCAGGATGGGGTTGCCCTCCTGCATCACCTGCTCGGCCAGCAGGATCAGGTGTGCGCCCATGATGCGTTCGCGACGGCGGGCGTGCTCGTCCTCAGGAGAGAGCATCCGCTCCTGATCCGGGCTCGACATCGCGGTGGAATCGAGGATCTCGCGGCCGCGGTCCTCCGGCTGGGCGAGGGTGTCGCGCAGCTTGAGCGGCTTGATGAAGATGGTGGCGGCCAGCGACAACGCGGTGAGCACCGGCAGCAGCAGGAACACCGCGTGCATCGCATCGGACAGCGAGGCGCGCATCAGGTCCGCCAGCTCCGTGGGCAGGTAGGCGAGCTTGCCGGGGTTGAGCACCGCATTGGGGTCGAGGCCGCCGGTGGGGATCCGCTCCCGCAATTCGGGCGTGAGCCGGGACTCGATGCCGGACATGAGCTGTGTGGTCATGATGGTGCCGGCGATGGCGGTGCCCAGCGTGTTGCCGATGTTGCGGAAGAACTGCAGGGAACTGGTGGCCACGCCCAGGTCGCGGCGCTGCACCGCATTCTGCACGGCCAGCATGTAGATCTGGAACGCGAGCCCGTAGCCGAAGCCCAACACACCCGTCGCCAGCACGACGTCGATGCGGCTGCTGCCCTGGCCCAGGCCCAGGATGAGCAGGGCGCCGACGAACTGGATGGCGCCGCCTGCCACGGCGAACTCCTTGTAGTGGCCGGTCCTGGTGATGAGGTTGCCCACCACCACGCCGATGAAGAAGAGGATCACGTTCATCGGCATCAGGATGAGGCCGGATTGCGTGGCGCTGAGCTTCAGCACGCCCTGCGCGTAGACGGGGATGTAGATGAGCACGGCCATCATGCCCATGTTCATGAAGAACGCGGCCACGGTGGAGACGGTGAACACGGAGTTGCGGAACAGGCCCAGGGGAACGATGGGCTCTTCGGCCTTGCGCTCGACGAGCACGAACGCGACGGTGAATGCCATGCCCACTGCGAGGAGGAGCAACACCTGCGGGGTCAGCCAGCCCATGGAGCCGCCGAGGCTGATGCCCAGCAGCGTCGCCGAGACGCCCACCGTCATGGTGGAGATGCCGGCGTAGTCGATCTTCGGATCGATACTCAGCTCCGGCACGTGAAGGTGCCGCAGGATCATCAGCAGCGCGACGAGGCCCACCGGCATGGAGATGTAGAACAGCCACCGCCAGCTGGACACATCCGTGATCCAGCCGCCCAGCAGCGGGCCCGCTACCTGCGAGGCGCCCATGACGGCGCCCATGTAGCTCTGGTACTTGCCGCGCTGGCGCGGCGGGATGAGCGCGGCGAGGATGGTCTGGCTGAGCGGCATCAGGATGCCCATGCCCATTCCCTGGATGGTGCGCGCGAAGATCAGAAAGGAGAAGTTGAACGCCAGCCCGGACAGCACCGAGCCCAGCATGAACAGCAGCAGGCCGATGATGTAGAACCGGCGGCGGCCGAAGATGTCGGCCAGCTTGCCGCTGATGGGGGTGATGACGGCGGAGACCAGCATCACGATGGTGGACAGCCACGAGTACCAGGCGAGGCCGCCGAGATCCGCGACGATGCGCGGGATGGCCGGGCTGACGATGGTCTGGGAGATCGACGCGGTGAACATGCCGATCATGAGCCCGAAGTACGCCCACTTGATCTTGGCGAAGTCGAAGGAGGCTGGCTGACTGGTCACATCGGCTGAGATTACGCCTGCCGTCAGCGGTTCAGAAATCTTCCCAGGATATGGCGGGAGGAATCACGCTCAAGCGGCTATATACGGCTCATGCGGACGTATTCTCTATATACGGCTCATGCGGACGTATTCTCCCGCCACATCTCAGACGGCGCGCACCCACCGGTCGCCGTCGGGCCGGAAGCCCACCTTGGTGAGGTAGTCCCGGGCGTGCTTGGCCGGATTCTCCACCACCACGCGCTCCAGGCCGAGGCCCTCGAACACTCCGGAGCGACGGTGGACGAACTCGCCGGGGGTGAAGTCCCGGAAGCGGGGGCTCACCCAGTCGAACTCGACGACGCCCTCGCCGTTGCCGTCATCGCGCACCACGGTGACGCCCACCGTCTCGTCGCCGCGCACCACCAGCCAGGCGTGCCGGTCACCCTGGGACAGCCTGGCCGGATCGAAATCGGGATACGTGCCGCGGATGTCGGCGGCGTGCACGCTCAGCACGCGCTGGAGGTAGCCGTCACCGGCCCGCACGGGCACCACCTCGTAGACCGCCTCGTCGTGACGTTCGCGGTACAGCTTGGTGAGCCAGTAGATGTTGATCAGCACGATGATGGCGTTCATCGCCATGAACGGCCACACCTCGATGATGCCGTTGTAGATGGCGGCGATGAGGGAGCCGGTGAGGTTCATCCAGCGGAACCGCAGCACGCGGCCCAGCGTCAGCGACCACACCACGAGGATGGATCCGATCCATCCGACGATCTCCAACCACATGGGTTCCCCTTCGACGACGGTGTCGCCCGATGCTACCTGCCGCGCTTCCCGCAGTCGCGCTGCACCCGCCCGGCGTTACTCTGCCCCCGGCAGATCGTGAGAGGAGCCCCGCCCATGGCTTGCATGGCATTCCCCACGAGGCACGAGATGCGATGGGTGAAGGGATCGCCTCGGACCCCGCGGTGCTGGCCCGGAGCGGCTGCGCGCCGGCCGCGTCTGAGCCTGCCGGTAGGTTGGCGGGCGTGATCGACGTGATTGAGGCGGAGGCCAGGCGGGTCGCCGAGGTGCTGGCGGGCGTGCCCGCCAGAGCGCCGGTGCCTAACCGGCCGGAATGGGATGCCGACGACCTGCTCTGGAGCCTCACCGAAACGCACTACTTCTGGGCCGGGATACTGGCCAACGGGGTGACCACCGACGAGGGGTCCGCCGCCGTCGACGCCGCAGTCCCCCGTCGGCCCGCGACCCGCGCCGACACCCTCAAACTGCGCACACTGGCCACGCACGAGCTCATCGGCATGCTCGCCCTACTCTCCGACGACGAGCCGCGCTGGACCGGCGTCCCGGGCGAGCAGAACGTGGGGGTCATCCGACGACTGCTGGCGGCTGAGACGACGGCTCTCAGGATCGACGCGGAGCTCACCGCCGGCCTGCCCGCCACGGCGGCTGAGTAGCCGCATCGCGTTGACGATCACCACCAGGACGGAGGCCTCGTGCACGAGCATGCCCACGGCCATCGTCACGCCCCCGAACAGCACGCCCGCCAGCAGCAGGCCCACGGTCAGCAGCGCGATGGCGATGTTGGAACGCATCACCGCAGCCGTCCGCTTCGCGAGCGAGATGGCATCGGGAATGCGGCTGAGGCGGCTGGTCATCAGGGCAATGTCGGCGGTCTCGACGGCCACCGGAGAGCCCGCCGCACCCATCGCGATGCCGATGTCGGCCAGCGCGAGCGCGGGGGCGTCGTTGACTCCGTCGCCCACCATCGCGACGGTGTGCCCCTCGGCCTGAAGCTCGCGGATGACCGCCAACTTGTCGTCGGGCAGGAGCGCGGCGCGGGCGTCGTCGATGCCCACCTGGGCGGCGACGGCATCGGCCACCTGCTGGTTGTCACCGGTCAGCATCAGCACCTTCCGAACCCCGGCCCGATGCAGGGACGCCACGAGGTGGGCGGCGTCGTCGCGGATGGTGTCGGCCACGCCGAGCGCCCCGACGATCCGCCCGTCGACCGCCACGAGGAGCGGGGTCTGGCCCGCGGCGGCCAACTCGTCGACGGCGGACTCAGCCCACGTCACCCCCTCCCGTTGTCCCATCAGGGCCAGGTTCCCGACGGCGACCTCGCGCCCATCGACCACCGCGACCACCCCGTGACCGGGCACGGAACGCACCGATTCGGGCACGGCGGGGATGGTGATACCTGCCTCGCGGGCGGCGGCCAGCACCGGGACCGCGAGCGGATGCTCGGAGCCCGCCTCAGCCATGGCGGCCCAACGGAGGACGTCCTGCTCGTCGTCCGTGAGCGCGCTTGGCGCCCTTCGACCCGCCTGGCTCGCAAGCTCGCCGGGCAGGCTCAGGGACCGGATGCTGACGAGCTTCGGTTCGCCGCGTGTGATGGTGCCGGTCTTGTCCAGCGCGACGACGTCGATCCGCGCCGCCGTCTCCAGGAACTCGCCACCCTTGATGAGGATGCCGTCGCGGGCGGCGCGGCCGATGCCGGCCACCAGCGCCACGGGCACGGAGATCACCAGGGCGCCAGGGCAGCCGATCACCAGCAGGGTGAGCGCTAGCTCCAGGTCCATCGTGAGCAGGCCCACGGTCACCGCCAGCGCGATGATGCCCGGCGTGTACCACTTCGAGAAGCGCTCCATGAACTGCTGCGTGCGGGCCTTGGCGTCCTGCGCCTCCTCCACCCGGTGCACGATGCGGGCCAGGGTGGTGTCGGCGCCCACCCCGGTGGCGCGCAGCGTGAGGAACCCGTCGGCGACGACGGTGCCGGCGAACACCTCGGAACCGGCCGACTTCTCGACGGGGATGGACTCGCCGGTGATGGCGGCCTCATCGACGGCGGCCTGGCCGGTGAGCACCTCGCCGTCGACGGGCACCCGCCCGCCGTTCTTCACCACGACGCTCTCCCCCGTCTCGACGGTGTGCGCGGGCACCTCCTGCTGCTCGCCGTCGCGGATCACGATGGCGGTGGTGGGGGCGAGCGCGACGAGTTCGGCGAGGGCAGAGCGTGTCTTGGCGAGGGTCGCGTTCTCCAGCGCGTGGCCCAGCGCGAACAGGAAGGTGACGGCCGCAGCCTCCCAGAAGTTGCGGATGGCGATGGCGCCGATGGCGGCGACGGCGACGAGCAGGTCGATCCCGATGACCTTCACGCGCAGTGCGCTCCAGGCCTTCCGGATGACGGGCGCGCCGGCCACGACGGCGGCGGCGAGCATGAACCAGTCACCGGCGGTGGGGGCGATGCGGCCCAGGATGAGGGCGACGACGATCAGCGCGCCGGAGACGGCGGGGATCGCCCACCGACGGGCGCGTTCATTCATATTCCTGCCCTCTCAGAAGGCCGACGGGTGGGAGGTGTAGCCCACCTTCTTGACGGCGGCGACCAGGTCGTCGACGGAGGTCTGGGCCTCGTCGTGGTTGGTCTCGATGCGGGACGACGCGAAGTGGACCGTGACGTCTGCGACGCCGGGCAACTGGCCCACAGCCTTCTCGATCTTGGTGACGCAGGAGGGGCAGCTGAAGCCCTCGGCGCGGAGGATGGTGGTGGTCATGGCGGATCCTTTCGTTTGGCGGCCTTTCGACCAGCCACGGCGGCTGGTTCAGGGACCGATCCGGTTCCTCAGCCGGCTGCGGACGACGAAGGAGGGCCGCAGTTGGTCCAAGGACCGGTGACTTCAAGATATGGCTTCCCTTTGACGTATTCCTTGACATGCATCAATCAAAGCGACTGTCAGCCGGTGCATACTTGAGGCATGTCAAGCAGCGACACCTGCGTCTCCCTCGTCCCCATCTTCACGGGCCTCGACCCGAAACAGCAGCTTGAGGTCGCCGGCTTCGCACGACCCCTCCACTTCGACGCAGGTCAGCGGGTGGTCGCCGCCGGCGACTCCTCCCGCCGGCTGTTCGTCGTCCACTCCGGACAGGTCCGCGTGGTGCACCTGCTGGAGAGCGGCCGCGAGCACGTGGTGCGGATCCTGGGCGTGGGTGACGTGCTGGGCGAGGACTCGTTCGTGCTCGGCCGGCGCCCCCGGCATGACGCCTACGCCGACACCGCCGCGTCGATGTGTAGCTTCGACCACGACGACCTGGCCGCGCTCCTGGCCCGCTACCCAGGAATCGCCGTGCGGATGCTGCAGGTCCAGTCCGAGCGGCTCGCCAACGCGGAGCGGATGTTGGCGGCGATGGGCGGCACCGACGTCGCCGGCCGCCTCGTCGCGTACCTGCTCGACCTCCCGTCGCACCCCTCGCCCGAGGGTCAGGTGCTGGAGTTGCCGATGGCGAAGAAGGACGTCGCCTCGCATCTGGGCACCACGCCGGAGACGTTGAGCCGCAAGCTGCGCGAGCTCGTCGACGACGGCGTGCTCGCCCTCAGCGGCCGACGCGGGATCGTGATCCGCGACATCGACGCCCTGCTGAACCGCTCCCCCGCCGGTTGAGCCTGGTTCCTGAGCGTCTACTGGGTGATGTCGAAGGCCAGCAGGCGGGCCTTGTCCGCCTTGCTCTCCGAGCCCTGCAGCGCCAGCAGCTCGGCGTAGATGCCTCCGGTGGTGGCCAGTTCCGCGGGCGAGCCGATCTCGTCGATGCGGCCGTCCTTCAACGTCACGATCCGGTCCACCGACGCGATGGTGGACAACCGGTGGGCGATGATCAGCGTGGTGCGCCCCTCCATCAGCTCCTCGAGGCCGGTCTGGACGGCGCGCTCGGCCTTGGTGTCGAGCGAGCTGGTGGCCTCGTCGAGCACCAGGATGGGCGCGTCCTTCAGCAGGGCGCGGGCGACGGAGAGCCGCTGCTTCTGCCCGCCTGAGAGCTTGATGCCGCGCTCGCCGATCTCGGTGTCGAAGCCGTTGGGCAGCCGCGAGATGAAGCTCATGGCGTTGGCGCGGCGGGCGGCCATCTCGAGCTCCTCGTCGGTGGCGCCGGGTTGGCCGTACTCCATGTTCTCGCGGATGGTGCCGCTGAACAGGTTGGAGTCCTGGAAAACCACGCCGATCTCCTTGCGCAGCGCCACCGTCGGCACGTCGCGCACCGACTGGCCGTGCACCCGGACCTCGCCGGAGGTGGCGGGGTAGAGCTTCATGATGAGGTTGACCAGCGTCGTCTTGCCGCCGCCGGATTCGCCGACGAACGCCACCCGCTCGCCGCGGTTGATCTTCAGGTCGATGTCTTTGAGGACGAGTTCGGAGCCGTCGTAGCCGAAGTCCACGTCGTCGAAGGCGATCACCGGATCCTCGTCGGTCCAGAGCACCTCGGCGCTGGGCTGGGCCTCGAGCGCGTTGTTGGGCTCGTCGATCTCGGCCATCACCTTGAAGTACTCGTCGCTGCCGACGACGGCGCGCTGCGTCTGATCCACCCAGTAGCTCATCGACGTGACGGGCTGGCGGGCCATGGCGGTGAGCTGGATGAGCAGCACCATGTCGCCGACGGTGAAGTCGCCGCGGGCTGCGGAGACGAAGATGATGGCGTAGACGCCGAAGAACACCAGATCGAGCGCGCCGCGTCGCCAGAAGTCCATCCGGTGCCAGAAGGCCGACTGTTCCCGGGTGAGGCCGAGGGTCGCGTCGTAGTGGTCGTTGAAGCTCTTGAGTTCGCGCTTCTCGGCGACGAAGGACTTGATCACGCGCATCTGGCCGATCACCTCGGCGAAGCGGCCGCCTGCGATGTCGTAGTGGTCGTTCTTCTGCCGTTCCCACACCTGCCACTTGCGCGATGTGAGCGCGGTGAGCCACACGAACGTCGGGTAGATCACGATCAGCAGGACGGACAGCCACGGCGAGTAGAACGCGGTGATCACCAGCACGGCCACCAGGGTGATGACGGTGGGGAAGAAGCTGTTGGCGAAGGTCTGCAGGAAGTCTGTGATCGACGTGATGGAGCGGTTGAGGCGGCTGACGATCTTGCCGGTGAGTTCGTTGTCGTAGTAGCGCTGGGGCAGGCGGAGCAGCTTGTGGAAGTAGCGACCCGAGAGGATGGCCCGCAGCCGCACCGACATCTGGTCGCCGAAGAAGCCGGCGATGTTGGTCAGCAGCGAGTTGGCCAGCGCGATCACGAGGAGGACGACGGCGAACCAGATGAGGTCCTGCCAGCGCCCGCCGTTGCCGGAGGCGATGGCCACGACGGTGTCCGTGGCCCGGCCGATGACGAACGGGGTCATCAGCGCGGTCGCCGACACCATGAGTGCCCCCACCACGATGCCGAGGTACAGGGGCCACAATTCCTTGGCCGTGGCCATGATTCTCAGAATGCTGCGCACGGCTGGCACTCTACGCTGTCGCCCTGCCCGTTCTCAGCCCGCCGTCGGCCCTCACCCCCATCCCACCGTCGGCCTCATCCCACGCTCGACCCAAGCAAGTGCAAGTTGTGCAGCGGAGTTCCTGCACAACTCACACCTGCCTGCCGGAGCCCCGACGGCGACCCTGGGCAAGTGCGAGTTGTGCAGCGGAGTTGGTGCACAACTCGCACTTGCTTCCGGGGCCCGCATTTATCCACAGGCTGCTCGATCCGTGGTGATTCGCACTCTCCGCCGGCCATAAGTGGTGGCATGACAAAAGCCCTCATGCCCCCAGCGCTCATCGCCACGGCCCGCAGCCAGGCTGGTGTCTTCACCACCCAGCAGGCAGCGGCTACTGGCATCACCCGCGCCGTCACGCAACGATTCCTCGACGACCACGTGTGGTGGTCCCTCTCCCGCGGGCTGTACTCCCTTTCACCCGACCCAACCTGGCACGGGCTTGCGTGGGGAGGAGTCCTGCTGGGAGGGCCGGGATCAGCATTGGGTCACGAGGCCGCAGGCCACGCACTCGGCTTCTGCCCGCCGCCGGAAATCATCGACGTCCTGACGCCCCACCGGAGGAGCGACCGCCACCAGTGGCGCTTCCACCGCACCGCATCCATCCAACCTCGCGGCGAGTTACCCGTCGGCAACGTTGAACAGACGGCGCTGGCCCTGTGCTCCAGAGCTCCCGCAACGGAACTGTTCAACCACCTGGCCACAGCCGTGGCCTCCCGACGCACCAGTCCCCAGCGGTTACTCAAGGCCGCGAAGGCGAGCGCCAATCTACGGCATCGGGCCTTGATCTGCGAGGCTCTCGGCGACGTTGCCCAGGGCGTCCACAGCGCCCTCGAGCGTCGGTACTTCCGCGACGTGGAACAACGCCACGGCCTGCCCTCCGGGGTGCGCCAGGCCAAGCTCCAACCCAGCCGTTACAGCGACGTCGTCTACGTCACGGTAGAAGTGGTGGTGGAACTCGACGGCAGGCTCGGCCATGACGGGGCTGGCATCTGGCGCGATTTCGAGCGGGACAACAGCAACACGCTGCGCGGCTACGCCACGCTGCGCATCGGTTGGCACGACATCGTCAACCGCCCATGCGAGGTAGCGGCAGCGATCGCGCAGTTACTGCGTAGCCGCGGGTGGGATGGCCAATTGACGCCGTGCCCCAGGTGCCGGTAGTAACACGTCGCGTCGGTGGCGCCCCGCCGTCGCCCCACCCCCACCGTCGGCCCAAGCAAGTGCAAGTTGTGCAGCGGAGTTCCTGCACAACTTGCCCCTGCCCAGCCGGAGCCCCGACGGCGACCCTGGGCAAGTGCGAGTTGTGCAGCGGAGTTCCTGCACAACTCGCACCTGCCTGCCGGCCGCCACGCCCAGCGCCGGACCGCGGCCCGTAGATTGGGGGCATGCTGCGCACGGTCACGCTCAACACCGGCTACGACGACTACTTCACCGTCGGCGAACCGGCCTGGGGTGGCGTCGCGCCCATGCACGCGTTCCGTTCGGTGTGCTCCGGAAAGGGCATCAGCTGCGCTCGGGCGGCGACAGCGCTGGGCGTGCCCACCGTCGCCTACGCCCTCGTCGGCGCCGACGATGAGGGCGACTACTCACGCCGCCTCACCGCGGAAGGCATCGAGCATCGTCTCGTCCCGGTGCCGGGCGCGACTCGGCACAACCTCACTCTCATCGACGCCGCCGGCGAGAAGGTGGCCGCGCACTTCGTCGCACAGGGGTTCACCCTGGGAGGCCCCGACGACGTGGCCCCGCTCGTCGACACCCTGCTGGCAGACGTCCAACCAGGCGACCTCGTCACCCTCAACGGCTCACTCCCCACCGGGCTACCAGCCGCCACGTGGGCGGATCTGGCCCGCGCGGTGATCGAGCGCGACGCGGAGGTGATCGTCGACGCGCAGAAGGACGCCCTCGTCGCGGCGCTGCGGGTGCCCGGGGTGCTGGCGTTCAAGCCGAACGATGAGGAGATCCTCGCCATCCCCGGGGTCGCCGAGACGGATCCCGACGACAGGGTCGCCGTCGCCCTCGACGCCCTGGCCGACGCGGGCGTGAGGCTGCCGCTCGTGTCGCTGGGCGCCGCGGGGGTGGCGTATCTGGATGCTTCGCGGCCCTTCGACCAGCGCTCGCAAGCTCGCGGCTGGCTCAGGGAACGAGAATTCAACCAACCGGTGATCGCGTCGCTGCCCGTCGAGCGACCCGTGCAGTCCGTCATGGCCGGCGACTCCTTCGTCGCCGGCCTCGCCTGGGGATTCTCCATGTCACAGGACCCGACGGTGTGGCTGCGCCATGCTCTCGCCGCGGCCGCCGCGCACGTGGCCGGGTGCACCGGAAACGACCTCCGCGAGCGTGCACAGCTCAATCTCACCACCGCCCGACTACCATGAGACGGTGATGGTCGGTCGGTTGCTGCGTGCCCTGCTGGCAGCGACGCTGCTGGCGCTGGGCGTCGTCGCGACCCCCGGCGCGGCCCAGGCGGCCACCGATTACCTCGACGTGGAGATCACGTCGATCTCCACCCCCACGCTCAATCTGGACGACCCGGAGCAGGAGGTCGTCCTCGAGGGCCGCCTCACCAACATCTCCACCACGCCCATCCGCTACGTCAACGTGCACTTCTGGCGCTCCCCGGAGCCCATCGATACGCTCGAGGAGCACGCGGCCGCCACCGCAGACGTGCCGCTGGGCAACCGACTCGTCGAGGAGCACCTCGGCAACCTCGACATCCTCACCCGCGACGAACCGTTCGGCCCCGGCGAGCGCACCACGTTCACGGTGCGCACCACCATCGGGCAACTCATGGCCGAGGGCCCTTCGCAGCCGCCGCTGCCCAGCGACGACGCCGTCTATCTCCTGGGCGTCCACGTGCGCGGCATCCCCGACGGCGGGGAGAACATGGTGGTGGGGCGCGACGAGGTGAGCGTGGCCGCCACGCAGCAGCCGGTGGCCTCCAGCGCGCTGGTGGTGCTGACCGCCGCCCCGTCATGGCTACCCGACGGCACGTTCCTCGACGACTCACTCACCCAGGACCTGGGCGGCCGCCTCGAGACGCTGCTCGCCTCGGCGGAGCGGCCCGGTGTCGTCGCCGCCATCGACCCGGCGCTCTACCAGGCCGCCCGCTGGCTCAGCGGTGACCACACCGTCGCCGGCGAGGAGCGTCCCGGCAGCGGGGTGGCGCTCCGGTGGGTCCAGCGCGTCGACGCCCTCCGCGGCGACGGTCGGCTGTGGCGCCTCCCCTACGGCAACCCCGCCCTGGTGCGGGTCGACGCCACCGACGTGCTGCAGCGCGTGCTGGCCTGGACCCGCGAGCTGGTGCCCGAGGAACTGGCCGACCTACCGTCGGTGGCGCTCCTCGACGAGGGCGCCGGCAACGCGTTGGTGAGTAAGCTCGGCGAGTTCGACACCGTCGTGATCCGCAACGCCACCGGTGCCAGCTTCGGCCCGCCGCGGGTGTTGACCGCCGCCCCGCAGAGCGGCGTGACCACCCTGGCCGAGGGGGTGCAGGTGGCACGCAAGGTGGCCGACGAGCTGCTCGCGCCCCGCCCACCCCTGTACGTCATCGACACCACTGAGGCCGCCACGATCGACGCCGGGCTCGCGCCGTTCCGTCAGCACGTGCCGGCCACCACCGCGCCGTCGGAGCCGCTGCGGTGGGCCGACGCCCAGACCCCCACCGGCTTCCCGAACGTGCTCGAGGCCCTCGACCATGAGGCGGACAACGCCGCGCTGATCGCCGATCTCACGCCCGAAGCAGGGGATTACCATCTGGAGGCCATCGGCGCCGCCGCCTTCTCCAAGGACTTCCCTACGGAGGCCGCCGCGCTCCAGTACATCGGTGCCGCGTCGCCCCCGGACGTGGATCTGGACCGCGTCAAGCTGCGCACCGCCCCCAGCTACGTGATGAGCGCCCGCACCAACGAGTTCCCCGCCACGCTCACCAACGAACTCGACATCCCGGTGACCGTCGGGGTCACGTTCGATTCCGACGCCCCGCAGCGCATCCGCGTGCCGGATGTGGAGGCCATCGAGATCCCGGCGCAGGGATCGGTGACCATCAGCATCACGCCGGAGGCCTCGGCCAACGGCGTCGCACTCGTCCACCCGCGACTCGTCACCGCGCAGGGGCGTCCGCTCACCGGGGGTCAGCCGATCGAGATCGCGGCCACGGATCTTGGGCGCGTCGGCTGGATCATCATCGTCGTCTCGGGTGCAGTAGTGGTGGGTGGCACCGCCCTGCGCATCGCGAAGGTGCGCAAGGAGCGGGCGAGGGCGGAAGCAGCCGCCGCGGCGAAGGGTGATCAGTGAGTCAGGTCAGCAGCACGAAGAGGTTGGTCTCCGCGAGCGCGGTGATGGCCTCAGGCACCCTGATCTCCCGCATCCTGGGCGTCATCCGGGTGGCGCTGTTGGCGTTCATCCTGGGCAACGCCACCCGCCAGGCCGACATCTACGGCTTGGCGGACATGGTGCCCAACTCGCTGTACATCCTGTTCGCCGGCGGCGCGCTCAACACCGTGCTGGTGCCGCAGATCGTGCGGGCCATCAACAACGACGACGACGGCGGCGAGGCCTACACCAACCGCATCATGACGGCGTTCATGCTGATCATCACCGGCGTCGCGGTGATCGTGACGATCGGTGCGCCCGTCGTAGCGCAGATCTACACCTCCGGGGCCTGGAAGGAGCCCGGGCTCGAGTCGCAGTACGCGTCGCTGATCGCCCTGATGTACCTGACGCTGCCGCAGATCTTCTTCTACGGCGCGTTCTTCCTGCTGGGTCAGATCCTCAATGCGCGCGACAAGTTCGGCCCCATGATGTGGGCACCCATCGCCAACAACGTGGTGGCGATCGTGGTGCTGAGCATCTACCTGTTCGTCTGGGGTAACCAGGAGGACCACAGCCAGGCGTTCAGCACCCCGCAACTCCTGCTGTTGGGCATCGGATCGACGCTGGGCATCGCCATCCAGACCCTCGTGCTGCTCCCGTTCGTCAAGCGCGTGGGCTTCAAGCTGCGCCCCCGCTTCGACCTCAAGGGCACCGGCCTGGGCAAGACCTTCTCTCTGACGAAGTGGACCATCGGCTTCGTGGCGGTCAACCAGTTGGCGCTGGTCGTGGTGAACCGGCTGGCGACATCCGCGACGGCGACAGGCTCGGGCGCCGGCCTGGTGGCCTACTCCAACGCCCACCTGCTGTGGATCCTGCCCCACTCGCTGATCACCGTGTCGCTGGCGACGGCGATGCTGCCCAGCGCCTCCCGCCTGGCAGCGGCGGGGGATGCCGACGGCGTGGCGCAGGAGTTCATGAAGACGGTGCGGCTGGGCCTCATCGTCATCGTGCCCGCCGCCGTCGTGTTCCTGGCGCTGGCGCACCCCATCTCCGACATCCTGTTCGGCCTGGGCCGCGGTGGCGCAGATTCGGCGCTGGTGGCCTGGGCGCTGATGGCGTTCGCCGTCGGCCTCATCCCGTTCACGGTGCAGTTCGTGTGCCTGCGCACGTTCTACGCGCTGGAGAACACCCGCACCCCGTTCCTGGTGCAACTGCTGATCGCCGGGCTGAACATGGCCGGCGCCATCGGCCTGGTGTGGCTGGTGCGCAACTGGTTCGACGACCCGTCGTCCTGGATCGCCACCGCCCTGGCCCTGGCGTACTCGATCGCCTACCTCGTCGGCGTGCTCGTGTCCTGGCGGCTGTTGAAGCGCCACGTGCCCGGTATCGACGGCCACACGCTGGTGCTGCACATCGTGCGGCTGCTGCTGGGCTCCGCCGTCGGCGGCGTGGGCGCGTACTTCCTGGCCCCCTGGCTGGCGGGTCTGGTGCCGTCGCGGCTGCTCGGCAACATCCTGGCCACCGCCGCGGGAGGCCTGCTGATCCTGGCCGTCTACATCGGCGTCGGCAAGCTGCTGAAGGTCCGCGAACTGACCAGCCTCTCCACCCTGGTGCGCACCCGCTTCGGCCGTCGCGGACCCGCCGCACCCGAGCGCGTCGAGCAGCGCCCCGAGGCCGCCCCCGCCCGCGCGGTCGAGGACGACGACGCGCTGATCGTCACGTCGATCAGCGGTGAACTCGACTTCGAGGATTCCGGCCCGCCCACCATCATCCGCAACCGCCCGCCGATCGTCGCGCGCACCTTCGACGACGACTTCCGGCCCCCTGCTGTCGCCCGCGAGGAACGAGCCGGCGACGACGAAAGGCCCCCGCAGCGTGCCCACGTCGACGATGAGGACATCGCCATGGACAACGAACCCGACCATCAACCCACCCCTGAGCCCGTCGCCGAGACGACGGGAGAGACCACGGGCCCCCTCGACCTGCAGGGCCTGTTCCGCGACGAGGTCGCGAGGAATATCGCCACCGTCGGCACACTGTTGAACACCCGCTACGAGCTCATCGAGGAACTGGCCGACAGGCACGGTGCCGAGACGTGGCGGGCGCACGATCAGGTGCTCTCCCGCGACGTCGTCGTGCACGTACTGGCGCCCGACGACCGGCGCATCGAGGATCTGCTGATGGCCGCGCGGAAGGGCGCCGCGGCCACGGATTCGCGGTTCCTACGGGTGCTGGACGCCGATGAGAGCTCCGACGACGAGCGGATCGGCGCCTACGTCGTGGCCGAGTACGCGTACGGGAGGTCGTTGACCGACCTGCTCGCCAAGGGCCCGCTCAGCGCGATCGAGGCCGCGCACATCGTGCGGGAGCTGGCCGACGCGCTGGTCACCGTGCACGCGCAGGGTCTGTTCCACGAGCAGATCACGCCGGAAAACGTGATCATCACCACCTCGGGTGCCGTGCGCCTGGTGGGCTTCGGGATCGAGGCGTCCCTCGCCCGTGCCGACGGTGAGGACACGGCCTGGGCCACGCGCGAGCGGGCCGACGTCGTCGGGCTGGGCAAGGTGCTCTACGCCTCGCTGGTGCGGCACTGGCCGGGTGGGGCGGCGTTCGGCATGCCCGCCGCGCCGATCATCGCCGGGGAGACGGCGCCCGCGCACACGGTGCAGATGGGCATCTCCCCCGCGCTGGACCGGATCTGCGCCACCACGCTCACCGAGCGCGGGGAGCTCAGCGCCCCGCGGATCATCAGCGCTGCGCAACTGGTGAACGCGCTCAACGGGGTGCTGGGCACGGCCGACGCATCGCTCGATCTCGAGCAGCGGGTGCGCTCCTGGTACGAGGCCGAGGACCGGCCCGTCGTCCCGGTGCCCTATGAGGAATCCGCTGCCGCGGCCGCCCGCCGAGCCGCTGCGGTGCAGGAGACCGCCGTCACGGAGCCGAGCACCGTCGAGACCGCGGTCGCCGGCGCGGTGATGGGTGAGGATGCCGTCTTCACGCGCAGCGCGCTCGCCTCGCCCTCCGAGATCAACACCGACGACGAGCCCCCGGCGGGCGGGAACCGGAAGTGGTGGCTGCTGCTGGCCCTCGCGGTGCTCGCGCTGATCATCGCGCTCCTGTTCAGCCTGCTCGGCGGCGGCGACGACGCCGCTGACCCGCTCCCCGGCGAGACCACCGCGGCCGTGCCCGGAACCGGTGAGACCACCGACACGACGGAGGAAACCACCGAGCCGGGCGCTGCCATCACGATCACCGATGCGACGGACTTCGACCCGGAGACCGACGGCGGCAACAACGAGGAGTTCTCCGAGGACGTCGACAACGTCTACGACGGCGACCCGGAGACATCCTGGCAGACCATGCGCTACCTGCGTAACCCGCAGCTCGGTGGGCTGAAGCCCGGCGTCGGCCTGGTGCTCGACCTGGGCGAACCGCACACGGTGAGCACCGTGACGGTGACGCTGGTGGGTGAGGGACCCACGTCGGTCGAGCTGCGGGTGCCCGTGGGTGAGGAGGCGTCGATGCGCACCGAGGCCGATTGGGAGGTCGTGGGCGCCAACGCCGCGGCCCCGCCAGGCGAGGTGGCCATCCCGCTGACGGCCCCGACGGAGACCCGGTGGGTGCTGGTCTACTTCACCGAGCTGCCCCCGGTTGAGGGCGGTTTCCGCGCCGAGGTCGCCGAGATCGCGGTCAGCTAGTGGGGAAGAGCCGCGTGACGTGGGCAGTAGCGAAGCCCGCCTGTCCTTCGACCAGCCGCGAGCGACTGGCTCAGGAACCGGGAGATCGTCAGCGCTGCCCAGGGCTGCCGAGCACCTTCGCGAGGTCGTAGCTCAACGGCTCGTCCAACTGCTCGTAGGTGCACGACTCCGGATCCCGGTCATCCCTCCAGCGCACGAACTGGGCGGTGTGCCGGAAGCGGTCTCCCTCCATGTGGTCGTACTTCACCTCCACCACGCGTTCGGGGCGCAGGGCGGTGAAGGACAGGTCCTTGGTCGCGTTCCACCGCGACTTCGCCGCCGACGTCGGCGTCCGCTGTCCCGCCGCCTCGGCCCACGGATGCACGTCGGATTCGTCAACGAGCGGCTGAAGCTCCTCGAACAGCTCCAGTCGCCGCGCCATCGGGAACGCCCCGATCACGCCCACCGAGTTGAGCCGCCCGTCGTCGGTGTAGAGCCCCAGCAGGAGGGAGCCGACGGCCCGCGGGTCGTTCTTGTGCGGCCGGTAGCCGGCGACGACCACGTCGGCCGTGCGCTCGTGCTTCAGCTTGTACAGCACCCGCTTGTCCTCCTGGTACGGCTGATCCAGGGGCTTGGCGATCACCCCGTCAAGGCCGGCGCCCTCGAACTGCTCGAACCACTCCATGGCGGTGGCCTTGTCGCTGGTGGCCTGAGTGAGATGGATGGGTGCTTGCGCCTTCCTCAGCGCCTCTTCCAACGCGACCCTGCGCTCCGAGAACGGCCGCTCGGTGAGGTTGTCCATGCCCAGCGCCAACAGGTCGAAGGCCACGAAGCTGGCGGGCGTCTCCCGCGCCAGCTTCTCGATCCGAGACGCCGCCGGGTGGATCCGCTGCTGCAGGGCGTCGAAGTTGAGCCGGTCCCCCGTCTCGGGGTCGATCATGATGATCTCGCCGTCGATGACCGAATGGTCCGGGAAGTTCGCGATGACCGCCGCCACCAGTTCCGGGAAGTAGCGGGTCATGGGCCGCTCGTTGCGGCTGCCGATCTCCACGTTGTCCCCCGAGCGCCAGATGATCGAGCGGAAGCCGTCCCACTTGGGCTCGAACAGGTACTCGCCCTTCGGCAGCTTCTTCACCGGCTTGGCCAGCATCGGCCCGAACGGTGGGACGACGGCGGTGCCCCACTGCGCGTCGCGCTCGGCCTTGGGCGCGAGGTATTCGTCGTCGCCCTTGTCCGTCTTGCGCTTCGAGGGCGGTACCCGCGGCGGTTCGCCGGGCATCTTCGGGTAGTCGGGTGGAAAGTTCAGCTCGCCCAGCCCCCGCTCGAGGTCCTTGTTCCACAGTTCGAGCGCGCCGTCGACGCTGCCCACCTCGTCGTCGATGTCCGCCCACGCGCAGCCACGCTCCGCAACGATCCCGGGCACGGTGTGCACGGTGAAGCTGCGCGGGTCTGCGCCCTCGAGGTCCTCCCAACTGAGCGGCATCGACACCGGGGCGCCGGGTAGGGGGCGCGGCGAGTAGGCGGCGGCGATGGTGCGGTCGCGGTTGGCCTGGTTGAAGTCGACGAACACGCGCTCGCCGCGCTCCTCCTTCCACCAGGCGCTGGTGACGAGCTCCGGCAGGCGCCGCTCCAACTCGCGGGCGATGCCGATCACGCCGTGGCGCACGTCCTGGAACTCGTGTGTCGGCTGGATGCGGGCATAGACGTGCACCCCGCGGTTTCCGGAGGTCTTGGCGTAGGCCTTGAGGCCCACCTCGGCCATGAGGTCGCGCAGGGCGAGGGCGGCGGTGACGGCATCGGCGAAGCCCCGGCCGGGCTGCGGGTCCAGGTCGATGCGCAGTTCGTCCGGGTTGTCCACCTCGGGCACGCGCACGGGCCACGGGTGGAAGGTGATGGTGCCCATCTGCGCCGCCCACGCCAGATCGGCCGGCTCGTCGAAGACCAACTGCTCGTGGCGCCGACGCGACGGGTAGGTGCACATGACGGTGTTGAGGAACTCCGGTGCGCCCCGTGGCGGACGCTTCGAGAAGAACTCCTCCCCCTCGATCCCCTCAGGGAACCGTTGGAGGGTCATGGGACGGTCGCCGCCCAGGTGCAGGAAGGGATCAGCCACCGCGAGCAGGTACTCCGCGAGCGTGCGCTTGGTCACCGGGCCGGCCCCGTCGTCGGGCCAGAGCGCCTTATCGGGCGAGGAGAGTTTGACCTCGCGGACGCCCTCGGGGCCGTCGATCGCCAGCATCACGGGATCTGCCATGCGGCAAGGCTACTTCCACCGGCCATGACATGGGCCCGCGACGCCGGAGCGGTCCGGTCAGCGCATGTCGCGGGGTTTGAACATGGTCAGCAGTGCGGCGCGGTACTCCTCGCGCTCGGCCGCCATGTCGTCGAGCACCGGGTCGGTGGCCGCGTTGGGATCGAATCGCGCGTAGGCGCGCTCGGCCGCGAGCATCACGTGGGTGCAGATGGAGCCCACCTGGGCGTCGTCGAGCCACTTCGGGTCGAACGCGACACGCTCGGCGATGCCTGCTCCATTGAGGGTGATCGTGACCCCCTTGGATCTGCCCGACACCGGGGCGGGTGGAGGAGGGGCCTGATGCTCGGCCAGCGCCGCCGCGTGGCGCTCGTCCATCTCCTTGCCCAGCTGATCGAACATCACCAGGGAACGGCGACTCAGCTCCGGCAGGTCCACGAAGCTCTCCAGCACGTCAGCAGGGACCTCGGGGCTCCGGGGCGACTCGTCGTGCTCCGGTTCGAGCCGCACACACGACAACAGGAAGGCCTGCCGGAACCGGGATTCCAGCCCAGCCGCGTCGGGCACCTTGTGGAACCACACCGGGGAGAGCCGCACCTTGGTGAGGCGGCCGTCTTCCACCCAGATACGCACGATCCTGTCGTAATCCGAGAAGCCGCCGTCCGTGTCGTCGAACCCGGCTTCCTCCGGCTCATCGTCATCGGCTGCCCCATAGGCCGGCGCCGCTAAGGGGTCGTCCTCGACGGCGGGTTCCTCCTCAGGCGCCTCGCTGGCCGGCATCGGGGCCAGCGGGTCGTAGTCGTCATCACATCCGGTCACGGTCACGGAACCTCGGCGGCGAACAACTCGCACCAGGCCGCCAACTCATCAAACGTCAACGTGTCGAACTCATCCACCGCACCCCAGGACCGCCCCGAGCTTCCATTGAAATGACAGGTCTCCCGCTCGAACGAATCCACGTAACACCAGACCCCGGGACGAAGCTCCTCCGGGTTGTTCATCTGCACCCCGTAATCCTCACCCGCCGGCTCGGCCCAACTGGTCGGCAGCACGCTGATGCGCTCAGACTCCGCCACCGTGGCCCGCTCGATGTCATACGACGGCGCCCCCGCCGTCCACACCAACGTGTACCCGTCGATCTCCGCCGGATACTCCTCATCCGGCAACCGTCCGATATCCCCACTCAACTCGGGGCTGGGCTCAACCGTCGGCTCCGAGGGCGACGACGTCGCCGTCGACTCCTCCGTGACGACGGGGCTCGGCGCCGGCGACTCCTGCCCCGAAGGGGTGCAACCGAGGAGCAGCCCAGCGCCGGCCAGCAGCACCAGGGTCACACTTCGCAGGTGGGGCCCACTCTTCCGCGGATCCATCAATCCTCATTCCTGTACACGCCGTCGTTGCCGGGATTCCCGGCGCTGTGGGACCCCGGGCCGTCCACTCGGGTGTCGTCGGCCGCATCCGTGTCCGGCACGCCGTCGGTCTGCTCGGGGGGCGTGCCAGCCTGGCCGCCACCGGTGGGCCAGGACCCGGGCGTCAGCAGCGCCGGAGCGGAGAGGACGTTGTGCACCTGCGCCTGGAGGTTCTGGGCGACCTCCTTCACCGGCTCGCCCTGGCGTGCCTTCTGAATACTGCTTGACAGCTCCTGCAGCAGGGGGGCCGCCGCGGACACCCGCCGGTAGTAGGCGTCCCCCTGGCTGCCGGAAAGCGTGTTGATCTCCGCGGTCACCCGGATCATCTCCCGGTCCATGAAGAGGAACAGCGCCCGGTTGAACAGGGCGATCTGGTTGATGGCGTTCGCCATGCTCACCGCCATCCCCTGCAACTCCTGCGTGGCGTCGCGCTGGACGGTGCTGCGCTGACCGTAGCCCACGCTGGCCTCGCCCTGCCAACCAGGGATCTGCTCGACATGGGCAATCCGCGCCTGGATGTCGCTGATTCGGGTGGAAGACTCCTGCCACGCCCGTGCATCCGCCTCCAGGTCACCAGGCACCGGGCCAACGTTCTCCTTCACACTTGAGACCGAGCTATCAATCGCCCCGAGGAAACGACGGCACAACTCGATGCGTTGGTTACCAGCAGCCTTGAAGTCCTGACGCCCAGGCCAGTAGCCGAAGGGGCCGTCCTTCCAGAGGGCCTCCAACTCGGACATCAGGTTCCAGGACTCCTGCTCGTCCTTCTCGATCGCGTTCTCGACGGCGGTCTCAAGAGACCTGAAGGTGTTGGGCAGCCGGTAGGCGCTGACGTTCTCAGCGTCCTTGAGCGTGAACCCGCTACGCAGTGCCCAACTCTGGACGGCTGCGGCGATGCCGCCGCCGTCCGCCGTGTGATGCGCGAGATGGGTCATCCGATCTTCCCCGCTTCCTGCACGTTGGCCTGCTCAGCCTGCCGGTAACTGTTAGCCGTGTCCATCAGCAGGCCAGAAATCGAGTTGTATTCGCCGCCTGCTCCGGTGGACCACTGCGTGGTGGAACTTGAGAGGGAGACAACCCCCAGATCTGGCACCAGCCCGAACGTCGTCGGCACGTTGGTGGTGGTGACCGCGCTCATGTCGCTGGACAGTTGGTTCCAGTCCTTCGCCACGGCCTCCAACTGCTCAGGGTCCACCTGGTAGTCGGTGCCTCCACCGCCACCCCCGGAACTCGTGCGCGGTGTCGCGCCGGGACCAGTTGGACCACCTGGCCCACCCGGATAGCTGCTACTCGGGTACGTCGGTGAGGGTGGCGGCGCACCCACCTGGGGGCTGGGCGTCGGGTAGTAACCCGACGGCGGGGTGGACGGATTCGGGTACGACGGCGGCACGTAACCCGGATCGCCAGGACCAGGCACATAACCGGGATCGCCAGGACGCGGGACGTAGCCCGGATCGCCAGGACCCGGCACATAGCCCGGATCACCCGGACCAGGAACGTAACCAGGATCACCCGGACGCGGGGTGTAGCCCGGATCGCCGGGACCAGGCACATAGCCCGGGTCACCAGGGCGCGGGACGTAGCCCGGGTCACCCGGACGCGGGACGTAGCCCGGATCACCCGGACGCGGGACGTAGCCCGGATCACCCGGACGCGGAACATAGCCCGGATCACCCGGACGCGGAACATAGCCCGGATCACCCGGACCAGGAACGTAGCCGGGATCACCCGGACGCGGGTTGTAGCCCGGATCACCCGGGCCCGGAACGTAACCAGGATCACCCGGACGCGGGTTGTAGCCCGGGTCACCCGGACGCGGGATGTAACCGGGATCACCCGGACCAGGGACGTAGCCCGGGTCACCGGGACCCGGCACGTAGCCCGGCTCACCGGGGCCAGGGCGATCACCGCCGGGGCCGACGCCGGCCGCCATGGGGCCGAACGATGGGCCGCCCCCGCCGCCAGGGAGGCCGCCTGGGCCACCCAGGCTGCCGGGAGCGACACCGCCAACGGGCGCGCCGGCGCCACCGGGAACGGGTGCACCGGGCATACCGGCTCCGGGGGCGCCGCGCATCATGCCTGCGCCGCCGAGGCCCCCCATGGGATCCCCACCGACGACGCCGCCGGGGGCGGCCGCTCCGCCACGGCCCGCTCCGCCTGCGCCACCCATCATGGGGGGCATCATCGACTGGCCGCCCTGGCCTTTCTTCCCCTTGGACCCGACGGAATTGGGGTTCAGCTGGGCCTCTCCCAGATCCGAATCGTCAATCTCATCATCGGAATCCGCGCGCACACCCGCGATACCGCCTTCGGCGGCACGCTTCATCGCCTGTTCCCATACGTGCTCAGCGTCAGTCATCGCCATCTCCTCAGGACATAGACCGATTCCCAGTTAACCAGCCGGAGGGATCAGATCGGTGGATTCCTCCCCGCCGACGTTCAGGGACTCAACCAACGTCAGGTCTCACGCGGCGTGGGTCACCTTGTACTGCGCCGCCGTCAGGCGACGCTTGCGGGCAATCGCGGTGACCGACAGCGCCAGGGCGATGACCCCGAACAGCAGTGCGACGGTGGCGAGGCCCACCTCGCCGGTGCCATCGGCCATGTGCGTGCGCACCAACTCGAGGCCGTTCTGCAGCGGCGAGATCGCGCCGATCGGGGAGAGCCAGCCCACGGCCGACGACAGGCCGAGACCCACCGTCACCACGAGGAGGAGCACCGAGATGGCGCGACCCACGTTGCCCAGCCAGCCCGCCAGTGCATGGTTGGCCAGCGCGAACGAACCGCCCAGCGCCATCATCAGCAACACCAGCACACCGGCCGTCCCGGCGCTGAGGCCCAGCAGGACGGAACCGATCAGGCCCAGGATGAGGCCCTCGCCGACGACGAGCGCCAGCGGCAGCCACACCGTGCGGCCCCACAGCGCGACGCTGGCGGCGCGGGAGGTCACCACGTCGCGCGGCACCGGGCGCCAGAAGGCGAACGCGGCCAGGCCGCCCAGCCACAGGCCGGCGACGATCAGCAGCGCCGTCGACGACACCTTGGCGGGGCTGATCAGTTCGTCGTTCTGGGCGACAGGCGCGGCGGCGACGCTGGAGAGCTGCTTGCGCTCCTCCTGCGAGTAGCTCGGCAGGTCCTGCGCACCCTTCTCCAGCTCGGTGTTGAAGAGCTGGAGGCCGTCAGAGAGCTCGCCGGCGCCGTCGGACAGTTGGCTCAGCCCGTCGCTGAGGGCGGTGCTGCCCTCCGCGGCCTGGCGCACGCCCTGCGTGTACTGGCCCACGCCGTCGACGTAGGTCTCGGCGCCGTCCTGCAGCTCGCCCACCCCGGAATCGAGCTGGCCGACGCCATCGGCGAGGCCGGAGGCGCCGTCGGCCAGGCCGCGGGCGCCGGTCTGCAGCCGCCGCACGCCATCGGGCAGCGCCGAAACGCCGTCGGAGAGCTGCGTCACACCGTCGGAAAGCTGCCGCGCACCGGTCTGCAGCTGCTGCACCCCACCGGGCAGCGCCGAAACGCCGTCGGAAAGCTGCGTCACACCGTCGGAAAGCTGCCGCGCACCCGTCTGCAACTGCTGCACCCCGCCGGGCAGTTGGGCTGCGCCGTCGGAGAGCTGGGTGGCGCCATCGGCCAGAGCGGCCGTGCCGGTATCGAGTTCGGAGGCGCCGCCGGCCAGCGCTGACGTGCCGTCCGCCAAACCGCGGGCACCCTCGGCGAGCTGGGTGATGCCGCCGGGCAGCGCACCGATCTCCTCCTTGAGCTGCTGCAGGCCGCCGTTGAGCAGCGGCGCACCCTGCGCGATGAGGGGCGCGGCCTCGACGAGGGGCTGGGCCTCGGTGACGATCTGGTCTGCGCCGTCGCGCACCTGGGTGAGCCCGCCCTTGAGCTGGTCCATCTGCGCGGGCAGGTCCGCGAGCCCTGCGGCGAGTTCGTCCACGCCATCTGCGAGCTGACCGGCGCCGGCGGCAAGCGCTGCGGCGCCGGCGAGCAGCGACTGGCCGCTCTGCGAATCCGCGGTGTTGAGCATGGCGCTGGCGGTCCCGGTGCCCGCCTGGAACCCGGCCCCGAAGCTGGCCTCCACGCCGGCGCGGAACGTCTGCTCCAGCATGGCGCAGGTTGCCGGATCCTCCACCGGGCACACGAACCCGGCGGCGATCTGGTCCACCGCAGCGGCCACCTCTGCGGGCATGGGCGCCTGCCCGGAGGCGAACGCCTGGAGCGTCTGGTCAACCTGGGCGAGGCCGCCGCTCAGCGCGGTGGCGCCGTCGGCGCTCTGGCGCGCGCCGGTGGTGAGCGCCTCGAGGCCTTCCGCACCGCCTGCGGGGGTGTCGAGTTCGTTGATGATCTGGTCCAGGCCGCCGCGGAGCTCCCCGACCCCCTCGACGAGGGCCGCCGAGCCGTTCGCGAACTCGGGCAGGCCCCCCAGCAGCGGGGCGGCCTGATCGGCCAGCTGGGTCACGCCGTCGACGAGGGCCGGCGCCTGCGCGGCGAACTCGTCGACACCATCAGCCAACTGGTCCGCGCCGGTGGCCAGCTCCCCCGCACCCGTGGCGAGTTCGCCGGCGCCGTCGGAGAGCTGGGTGACGCCGTCGGCAAGCTGCGAGGCGCCGTCGGCCAACGCCGGCGCCTGCCCCGCAAACTCATCGACACCATCAGCAAGCTGATCGGCACCACCGGCAAGCTGCGAGGCACCCTCGGCCAACACCGGCGCCTGCCCCGCAAACTCATCGACACCATCAGCAAGCTGATCGGCACCACCGGCAAGCTGCGAGGCACCATCGGCCAACGCCGGCGCCTGCCCCGCAAACTCATCCACACCATCAGCAAGCTGGCCTGCGCCGTCAGCGAGCTGCCCGGCGCCGGAGTTGAGTTCGCCCACGCCGCTGCGGAGCTCGCCCACGCCGTCGGCGAGCTGCGAGCCGCCGTCGACGAGGGGGCCGGCGTTGTCGCTGAGCTGCGTCATGCCGTCGCTCAGCTCAGCCGCGCCGTCCGCGGACTGCTGTGCGCCGTCGGCCAGTTGGGAGGAGCCGTCGTTGAGCTGCGAGACACCGTCGATCATCTCGCCGAACTGCTCGCCGACGGTGTTGAAGCCCACGTAGATGCCGTCGAGGTAGCCCTCGGTGAGCTGGGAGTTGATGGTGTCGGTGGCGATGCGCGCGATCTGCTCGGCCACCTGCGAATCGGTCACGGGCGCGTTCTCGCTGACGGTGACCTGGATGCCGGCCTGCTCGGCGCGGGCCGCGTCGTTCTCCGACCAGGAGGTGGCGTTCTTCGAGAAGTTCTCCGGGATGGTCACCACCGCGGAGTACTTGCCGGAGCGGAGGCCCTCCTCCGCGCTGGGCGTATCTGCGAGGGTCCAGTTGATGTTGTCGCCTTCGCGCTCGAGCATGGCGGCGGCCAACTGGCGGCCCATGGGGATGTACTGGTCCCCCACGGTGACGGCCTGGTCGAGGTTGACGACGGCGGCGCCGATCCGTTGCTCACCGCCCCGGCCGATCAGCCCCAGCAGGATGCCCACGGCCAGCAGCGGCACCAGGGCCATCGCCAGGATCTGGGTTGCGTTGGGTCGCTTGAACTTGCTCATGCCCTGGACTCCTCGTGCATGGATGAGGCGGCGTCCACGACGCCGTCGATGGGGAAGCTGGAGAGGTGCTCCACGCTGGCTGCGCCGAGGAGGACGGCGCCGCGTTCGCGGGTGCGGTCGATGAGGTGGATGAGGGCCTCGTGCGCCGCGCCGGTGGCGGCGCGCTCGGCGGAGTCGATGACCACGACGGTGGCCGCGCGCGTCGCCTCGAGGGCGGTGGCCGGGTCGTCGACGTGGGCCAGATCGAGGTAGGTGACCCGGCGGCGGACGCGGGTCGCGGCCCCGGGCAGCAGCGCGCCGGCGACCCGGGCCCGGCCGCCCGTCGTCTCCAGTCGGCCGCTGAGCGCGAGCAGCGCTCCGGTGCGGGAGCCGACCGGACCGGCGAGGCCCACCACGTCGCCCTGGTCGAGGCGGAAGGTGAGGGGTTCGACGATGCCGTCGACGGCCAGTTTGTCGGCGTGCAGGACAGAGCCGTCGCCCGGCCAGTCCTTCAGCGCCATCTCCTTGGAGAGCACCTCGCCCTCCACGTCGAAGGTGGGCAGGATGCGGTCGAGCCACTTCGGCAGCCACCAGGCGCGGTCGCCCAGCAGGGTCATCACGGCCGGCACCAGCGTCATGCGCACCAGGAACGCGTCGATCGCGACGCCGACGGCCAGTGCGAACGCGATGGCCTTGATCGCCATCATGCCGGTGGGCACGAAGAAGGCGAACACGGCGAACATGATGATGGCGGCCGCGGCGACGACGGGGCCGGAGGCGACGAACCCGCTGCGGATCGCGTCAAGCGCACTCTTGCCGTGCACGTACTCCTCGCGGATGCGGCTGACGAGGAACACCTCGTAGTCCATGGCCAGGCCGAACAGGATGCCCATCAGCAGAATGGGTAGGAAGGAGATCACCGGCATGGGTCGCTCGATGTTGACGATCTCCTTGAACCAGCCCTCGTTGAACACCAGCGTGGTGGCGCCGAACGCCGCGCCCACGCTCAACAGGTAGCCCACCGTCGCCTTCACGGGCACCCACACGGAGCGGAACACCGCGGCCAGCAGCACCAGCGACAGGCCGACGACGAGCAGGCCGAACGGCAGCAGCGCGCGGGTGAGCTTGTCGCTGATGTCGATGCCGATGGCCGTCATGCCGGTCACGTTGGTGCTGACGCCGTACTTGTCCACCCACTCGTCGTGCCGGTCGATGATGGCGCGCGTGAGGTCTGCGGTCTCCGGGTCGTCCGGGCCGGTGGTGGGCACCACCTGGATGAGGCCGGTGTCGGCGTTGGGGTTGGGGGTCGACAGCGGCACCGACGCCACCCCGTCCATGGCCTCGATGTCTGCCTTGAGGTCAGCCATGACGCCCAGGGGATCGGTGGAGCCGATGATGTCGGCCGTGACGACGAGCGGGCCGTTGACGCCCTCGCCGAAGTGCTCGGCCATCAGGTCGTAGGCGACACGCGCGGGCTGATCCGGCAACTGCTGCCCGGCGTTGGGCAGCGAGACGCGCAGGCCCAGCGTCGGGACGGCGAGGGCGCCGAGCAGCACGACCACACCGATGATGGTGGGGATGGGGAACCGGGTGGTCACACCCACCCACCAGGCGAACAGCCCGCTCCCTGAGCCGCGCTTGGCCTTCTTCGGCTTGGGGCGCATGCGTTCGCCCATGAAGCCCATCAGCGCGGGCAGCATGGTCAGCGCCACCACCACCGCCAGCGCCACGCCCAGCGCGGCGAAGATGCCCATGACGGTGAGGAACGGGATGTTGGCCACAGCCAGGCCCAGCAGCGCGATGAACACGGTGACGCCGGCGAACACGACGGCGGAGCCGGAGGTGCCGACGGCGCGGCCGGCCGACTCCTCAGGGTCGAGGCCCTCGCGGAGCAGGTCACGGTGCCGCGAGAGGATGAACAGCGCGTAGTCGATGCCGACGGCGAGGCCCAGCATCACTGCGAGCATGGGGGTGGTGGAGTTGATGTCGAAGATGCGCGTCAGCAGCAGCATGATCGCCATCGTGATGCCCACGCCCGTGATGGCGGTCAGCAGCGGAAGGCCGGCGGCCACCAGCGAGCCCAGCAGGAGCGCCAGCACGATCAGCGCCACCACCAGGCCGATGGCCTCGATGATACTGAGGTGCGGGATCTCGATGTTGTAGGCCTCGCCGCCCATCGACACGATGCTGCCGGCAGGCAGGTCCGCCTCGAGTTGATCGGCCACCTCGGTGATGGGCGCGAGGTCCTCCTCCGTGGGGGTCTCGCTGAAGTCGAGGCTGAGCTGGATGAGCGCGGCCTGCCCGTCGTCGGAGATCAGCCCGTCGACGAACTCGTTCCACGGCGAGGTGGCGCCGTTGTCATCCTGCACCTCGTCCAGTTCGCCGAACTGCGCCACGGCGTCCTCGATGACCGGCTTGTGGTTGTCGACGGTGTCGCCCTCGGGCACGACGACCACCGCCATCGCGGACAGCGCCGCCCCTTGTGGGAAGGTGATACGCAGCTTGTCGAGCGCGTCCTGCGAGCGCGACGACGGGATCTCGAAGGCGTTGTTGAAGGCGCCCATGAAGGCCACCCCGGCGCCGCCTAGGCCCAGCAGAAGGACCAGCCAGATGGCGAGCACGGTGGTGCGACGGCGGTAGCACCATTTACCGACGGCGTAGAGCCAGGCTGACATTGAGTGACCTATCCTTCAAGGGGGTGACCGAGCACAGCAGCTAGTGGCGTGCGGGTTGTGATACAAGTGTGCACTTGAAAATGTGGAGGCCCAAATGGAGATGCAGGACACGGCCCGCCGTCGTGCCACCCGCGCGCGCCTCGTGGAGGCGGCGATCAACGAGTTCGGGCGCGACGGCATCGACGCCACCAGCGTCGAACAACTGTGCGAGGCCGCAGGCTTCACACGGGGCGCCTTCTACTCGAACTTCAGCAGCAAGGACGATCTGTGCATCGCGGTCGCCCGTCAGGTGGCGGAGGACGTCGCGCAGCGGTTCCGTGGCGTGCTGGCGGACATGCCGGACCGGATCGGGCACGACGACGTGGTCGCCGCGGTCCTGGGCGTCGGGCAGCTCACCCCTGAACTGCATGCCACGCAGGTGGAGTTGGCGCTGCGCGCCGCGCGCCGCCCGGAGTTCGCCGTTCGCCTGGAGGCCGCCCGCGAGGATCTGTGGCCGCTCTACGCCGAGGTGTTGGAGCAGGCATCCCAGCGGGCCCACACCCGGCTCATCGTGCCCGTGATGGACATGCTGCAGATCATCGAGGCGCTGTACTACTCGCCGCAGCTCATCGGTAAGCAGGAGGAGTCGCTCCGGCTGATCACGCTGGCCACCCGCCACCTCATCGAACCGCTGGAAGGAACCCGACAGTGACCGCACGCATCAGCAAGCTCGTCACCGACAACGGAGAGGGCCACGAGAACAACGTGTGGCTGATCGGCAACGACGCGGAGGTCGTCGTGATCGACCCGGCGCACGACGCCGCTGCCGTCGCCGAAGCGGTGGGCGGCCGCCGGGTCACGCAGATCGTGCTGACCCACGGCCACTGGGATCACGTGGGCGCCGCGCTGGAGTTCGCGTCCCTGGTGGGCGAACCCCCCATCCGGCTGGGCGAAGCGGACCGCTTCCTGTGGTCTGAACAGCACGGCGACGCGGGCTTCGTGCCGCTGGCCGACGGCGAGCGCCTGCCGGTGGCGGGCATCGAGTTGGAGGTGCGGCACACCCCCGGGCACACGCCTGGTTCGTCGTCGCTGGTCTCGGAGGATCTGGGCTGCGTGTTCAGCGGTGACGCCCTCTTCGAGGGCGGCCCCGGCGCCACCCGGTGGGACTATTCGAGCTTCGAGCAGATCATCGCCTCGATCACGCAGCGGCTGCTGTCGCTGCCCGACGCGACGGCGGTGCACACCGGCCACGGCCCGTCGACCACCATCGGGGCTGAGCGCCCCGCCCGCGCCGAGTGGATCGCCCGCGGCTGGTGAACCCCGGTCCCTGAGCGTTCGCCAGCGACGAAGGAGCCAGCGATGCTCAGGGACCAGCTAGCGCACGCCGCACTCGAGGGCGATCAGCACCAGGTGCACGCGGTCCCGCGCGCCGAGCTTGCTCAGCAGCCGGCCGATGTGGGTCTTCACGGTGCCCTCCGCCATGTACAACCGCTGGGAGATCTCCGTGTTGTTCGCCCCGCGGGCGACCTCGCGCAACACCTCGTTCTCCCGCTCGGTGAGCACTTCGAGCCTGCTCTCGGCCGCGGGAGCGGTGCCGGGCAGCTTGTCCGCGAAATGGGTGAGGAGCCGGCGCGTGGCCGACGGGGCGACCACCGCGTCGCCTGCCGCGACCGACCGGATGGCGCCCAGGAGTTCCTCGGGGCGGGCATCCTTGAGCAGGAACCCGCTTGCGCCGTTACGGAGGGCGGCGAACACGTAGTCGTCGAGGTCGAAGGTGGTCAGCACCAGCACCTTGGTGTTGCCGCCCAGCTCTGAGATCTGCCGGGTGGCCTCGGTGCCGTCCATCACGGGCATCCGGATGTCCATCAGCACGACGTCGACTGGGCGGGACCTGACCATGTCCACCGCCTGCTGCCCGTTGTCCACCTCGCCGACGGCCTCCATGTCGTCGGCTGAATCGATGAGCATGCGGAATCCGCTGCGCACCAGCGACTGGTCGTCTGCCAACAGCACCTTGATCATCAGTTCTCCCTCAGCCAACTCGCACCGATACGGCTCGGCATGGGCAGCCGGGCCTTCACCTCATATCCTCCACCCGCGCGGGGTCCGGCGGAGATCTCGCCGCCCATCGCCGTGACGCGCTCGCGCATTCCCCGCACCCCGGACCCCTGCCCGTCCGTGGAGGCGAGGGAGCCCACGCCGTCGTCGCGCACGAGGATCTCGATCCCGTCGACGTCGTAGGTGACCCGGACGGTGGCGCGCGCCGTCGTGCCCGCGTGTTTGAGGAAGTTCGTCACGGCCTCCTGCACGACACGGTAGGCGGCCAGGCCCAACGACTCCGGCACCAGGGGCGGCTCGCCGCGGACCTCCAGCGAGACCCGGTCCCCGGCCCCTTCCACCAGCGTCGGGATCTGGGCCAGGGTGGGTGCGGGGCCGAACTGCGGGGATTTCTCATCGCCCCGCATGAGCGCGACGATGCGGCGGACCTCGGCGATGGACTTGCGGCCCGTCTCCGCGATGACGCCGAGGGCCTCAACCGCGGCCTCCGGGCGCTTGGCGGTCAGCGCCTTGGCGCCCTCGGCCTGCACCACGATGATCGACAGTGAGTGGGCCAGTACGTCGTGCAGTTCCTGCGCCACCTGGGTGCGGGCCCTGCCCTCGGCGAGCTGGATCTCCTGCTCGGAGTGCTTCTGCGCCGCGATGAACCGTTCTGTGACGATCTCCCGGTCGAGCGCCTCGGCGAGCCTCAGTTGGCGCTGGAGGCGGCCCCAGAGGTAGGCCAGGCCCACGATCGTCAGGCACAGCACCACGAGCAGCGACGTGCCCAGGAAGCGGTACTGCTCCGGCAGCGCGGTGGTCCAGCTCGCCGGCCCGGCGATGGAGCCGGCGATGGCGAACAGGAGCACGAAGAAACCTGCGAAGAGCCGTTGATAGCGGCCCACGCTGTAGATCACCAGCGGCACTGCCAGCAGCGCTGGGAGCGGCACGCCGAGCGTGAGCACCATGCCGACACCCGCCCCGGCGAGCAGGGTCAGCGCGAGCAGCGGGACGAGCCGGCGGAAGACCAGCGCCGCGCACATCAGCAGCGTCCAGCCGAACGCGGGCCAGAAGAAGTCAGCCCGGCCCACAGCCAGCAGCGGCACCGTCGTGCCCAGCAGGCAGGCCAACGCCAGGGCACCGTCCTTGAGGAAGGTGCGCCCGTCGCGCGATTGCCGGAACTTGCCCATCGTGCTGTCAGACTAGGCCCTGGGAGCCCGCAATGCCGTCAGACCGTGGGCGCTGATCGACCGGCCCGCGGTCTGACCCGGGTAGATTGGGAGCATGATGCGCAAGCTGTTGTGGTTGATCGGCCTCGTCGCCCTGAGTTCCGTGGTGGTAGCCGTGGTGGACCGTCAGAAGGCCGAGCGGCGCCGTCAACTCTGGGCCGAGGCCACAGACTGACTACATGTGACGCTCAGGCGGCGGTGAGGCCCCGGTGCCGCGTTCGAAAGCGGCGTGACCCAGCCTGCGGGCCGCTGCGGAGAGCCAGGCGGCGCACGCCAGGTAGCCGGCGGCGATACCCAGGAAGGCCACCATGCTGAGGCCGGTGGGCGGCAGCACGAACGCCGCCAGCACGCCGGCCGTGACGAAGGCGCCGTTGAAACCCATGTCGTAGAACGTGAACACCCGGCCCTTGAACTGCTCGCCGACGTGGGCCTGAACGATGGTGTCGACGCAGATCTTGAAGGACTGCACCGCCAGGCCCACGAAGAAGCTCGTGACGAAGATCACCAGCTTCGAGGTGGTCAGGGCGATCACGACGGAGGATGCCGCGCCCAGCACGAGCAGGCCGATCGCAGTGCGGCGCAGGCCCCACGGCCGCACCAGCACCGGAACCAGCGGGGCGGACAGGATGAAGCCCGCGCCCGTGGCCAGGCCCCAGACCGCCAGGTCCGCGAGCGCCAGTTCCGGCTTGTCCGCCGGGTGCCACAGGTGCCTGGCCGCGAGGATGACCGCCACGCTGAGCAGCCCGAACAGCAGACGCGTGACGGCCATCTGCAGCAGCGCGATCAGAGCGACGGGGCGGGTGCGCAGGTGTCGCGCAGCCTCCGCCAATCCGGCCACGACGTCCCCCGCGGTTTCGACACTGCTCGCTGCGCTCGCCGGCTCAACCCACGGGGCGGTGGGGCCGAGGGCCGCGGGGGCGAATCCGCGGCACGTCCACACCGAGCCCAGGAACAGCACGGCGGCCAGCCCGAAGACCAGCGAATCCGCCTGGTGGGCCGCCAGCACGCCGTCGAACCCGAAGCGGACGGCCACCCCGACGATGGCGCCGATCACCACGCCGAGCGGACCCACCGTCGGGAGGATCGACGAGGCGGTGAGGTACTCGTCATCCTCGACGGTGTGCTGCAGGCCGGCCGAGAGCCCGGCCAGCATGAACCGGTTGACGCTCATCGCGATCAGCAGGGCGCCGAAGAGGACGATGGACCAGACCCCCGTCGTGGCGCCGGTGAAGATGATCACCCCGATGACCACGGAGAGGGCCGCCCTGGTGAGATCCGAGTAGAGCGCCACGTTGCGGCGGGACCAACGGTCCAGCAGCGGCGAGGCGAACGGGCCGATGACGGTGAACGGCAGCAGGGTCAGCGCCAGTACGCCGGCGATCGCCCAGGCGTTGGGTTGGCTCTGCGGTGAGAACAGGATGTAGGACGCCATGCCCACCTGGAGCGTGCCGTCGGCGGCCTGGCTCAGCAGCCTGAGCGTCAGGAGCCGGCGGAACGCCGCATGCCGCCAGAGGCGCTTCAGCGCTCCGAGAACCCCCATGGGTCAGCCGTGCCGCATGCTGGCACGCAGCGCGTGGGCCTTCTGCACCGCCTCGTAGGTGCCGGTCTCGTCCATCAGTTCGGTGACCTTGTCCTGGTCGAGCGTCTTCAGGCGCTCGGCCGCACGCAGCATGTCCTGGTAGGTGGCCTCATGGTCTGCCTCAGAGCCGTGGTACTCGGTGTGGAGGTAGCTGATGGCGTGGCGCTCGACGTTGCGCACCGCCGTCTTGATCTTGCCGGTGGGGCTGAGCAGCGACGCGACGACGGTGACGGCGAGGGAGACGATGATGACGATCAGTGAGTGGGCGATCCCGATCTCGAACACGGGAACCGGGTCGCCGCCGTTGATGAACGGGAGCTGGTTCTCGTGGAGGGCGTGGAGGATGAGCTTCACACCGATGAAGCCGAGGATGAACGCCAGGCCGTAATTGAGGTAGACGAGGCGGTCCAGCAGGCCGTCGATGAGGAAGTACAGCTGGCGAAGCCCCATCAGTGAGAACGCGGTGGCGGTGAACACGATGAACACGTTCTGGGTGAGGCCGTAGATGGCCGGGATGGAGTCGAGCGCGAAGAGGATGTCGGTGCCGCCGATGGCCACCATGACCAGCAGCATCGGGGTGAGGACGCGCTTGCCGTTCTCGTAGGTGAACAGCTTGTCGCCGTCGTAGTGGTCTGTGGTGTGGAGGTACTTCTTGGCCAGGCGGATGATGAAGTTGTCCGCCTCGTCGTCGCCCTCCTTCTCCGGGGCGAGCAGTTTGCCCGCCGTGATGATGAGGATCAGGCCGAAGAGGTAGAAGGCCCAGGAGAAGTTGTCGATGATCGCCTTGCCGGCGAAGATGAAGCCGGTGCGGGCGATGAGGGCGAACACGATGCCGAACAGCAGCACCTTCTGCTGGTCTTCGCGGGGCACGGCGAAGCTGGAGATGATGATGAGGAAGACGAACAGGTTGTCGACGCTCAACGCCTTCTCTGTGATGTAGCCGCCGAAGTATTCGGCGCCCATCTGCGCGCCGCCGAAGACCCACACCAGCACGCCGAAGAGCAGGGCGAGGCCCACGTAGATGGCCGACCAGACGGCGGCCTCCTTCAGCGTCGGGACGTGCGCCTTACGAACGTGGAAGATGAAGTCGAACGCGAGCAGTCCGAGGATCACGACGATGGTGATTCCCCACACCCACAGTGGAACGTTGGTCATTCGGCATACTCCTAGCCAGTGATACGGGGGCTTGGTGCGCCACCGGTACCCTTCAGGGCCAACGTCGATGACCCGGCAAGTGTACCCCCGCCTCGGGCGCACCCAGAAAATGGCGGGCGGGCCCGGCCGCCTGGCGCGCCACTGCGGGGAACTGTCGGGGGCTGAAGGTAGCCTGGGACACCGATACAAGGAGGCTCCCATGCGCAGATTCCTGGCCGCGGCACTGACCGCCGTCCTGCTCGCCTCGGGGTGCACTCCAGGCGACGAGGCGGACACCCCCGGCGGCGCGGAGTCGCCCGCCTCGGCCGCCGCCTCACCCCCCGCGGATCTGCCGGAGGCCACCTCTGAGCTGGCGGATCTGGCGGCCGCACTGACCGCCAACGACGTGTCCACCGTCGCCATGACCACGGATCCTGCCGCCGCGCAGGAAGACCTCACCACGATCTTCAGCGGCATGGACGGCCACTACCCCACGTTCGAGGCCGGCGAACTGGCCTACGAGGGCGAGCAGGCCGTCGGCACGCTGACGGTGTCGTTCGCGATGGGCGAGGACGACTGGTCCTACGCCACGCCCGCCACCTTCACGCTCCAGGACGGCGAGTGGCTGCTCGAGTGGGCCCCCAGCGTGGTCCACCCTGAGCTGACGGAGCAGACGCGGCTGCGGTTCGCGCAGGAGGAGGCCCGCCGCGGCCCCATCAACGACAACACCGGCCTGGCGCTGGTGGAGGAACGCGCGCTGTACGAGGTGGGGCTCGACAAGGCGCGGATCGACGAGGGGCAGTGGGCTACCGTCGCCGCGCAACTGGCAGGGCTCCTCGAGATGGATGCGGAGGCCTACACCGCCAAGGTGCTGGGCGCCGGGCCGAGGGCGTTCGTGATCGCCAAGACGTTGCCCCAGGTGGAGATCCCCGCGGGGGTCGCGGACGTGCCGGGCCGCCACGTGCGGGAGATCCGCGCGGTGCTGGGGCCCAGTTCCACGTTCGCGGCATCCATCCTCGGCACGGTGGGTGAGCCCACGGCGGAGATGATCGAGGCGTCGGAGGGCAAGCTCAGCGTCAACGACAGGGTGGGCCGCTCCGGCCTGCAGTCGCGCTACGACGAGCAGTTGCGCGGCGTGCCCATGATGCGGGTGGATCTGGTGTCGCGGGCGGCGCCGGAGGGCGCGTCGCCGTCGCCCACCCCCATGGAGCCGCGCACGCTGTTCCAGCAGGACGAATCGGTCAGCGAGGGCATCGACCTCAGCCTGGACCGAGACCTCCAGACCAAGGCGGAGGAGGTGCTCAGCACGCAGGAGGGCCTGGCCACGCTGGTGGTCATCAACCTGGCCGACGGTGGGGTGCTCGCCGCGGCACAGTCGCCCACGGGGGGCACCTACCCGCACGCCACATTCGGCAAGTTCGCCCCGGGCTCCACGTTCAAGGTGGTCTCCGCGTTGGCGATGATGCGCCACGGGGTGGGCCCGTCATCGACGGTGCAGTGCCCGGCCACGCTGCCGGTGGACACCTACACGTTCGGCAACTACACCGGCTACGGCCACACCGGCGCCATCACGCTGACGGATGCGTTCAAGTACTCGTGCAACACGGCGTTCGTCGCCGGGGCGGAGCAGGTCACCTCGGAGCAGTTGGCTGCGGCGGCGGGGTCGCTGGGCGTGGGCACTGATTACGATGCCGGGTTCACGTCGAACTTCGGCACGGTGGCGCCGGGCAGCCGGATCGACAGGGCCGCGTCGATGATCGGCCAGGGCCAGGTCACCATGTCGCCGCTGGGCATGGCCTCGGTGGCCGCCTCGGTGGGTTCGGGCCGCACGGTGATCCCGTGGCTGGTGAAAGGCCACGAGGCCAAGCCGACGGCGGCGCCGCTGACGGCCGCCGAGGCGCAGGGCCTGCAGGCCATGATGAAGGCGACGGTGGACACGGGTACGGCTCAGTCGCTGAAGGGCACCATGATCGGCGCGAAGACCGGCACCGCCCAGTGGGGTCCCGCCGGCCAGCAGCAGACGCATGCGTGGATGATCGCCTACAACGACACCGTCGCGGTCTCGGCGTTCGTCGAGGTGGGCGACAGTGGCGGCACCACCGCCGCCCCGCTGATCACGGCCCTGTTCAGCTGAGCGTCCGCGCCCAATCCCTGAGCGACGAGGGCCCCGCAGTCGGTCCCTGAGCGTTCGCCAGCGAGCTCCTGTCCTGAGCCAGGCGCCTGCGAGGCGCCGTGCTGAGCCATTCGCGCGGAACGAACGAATGGTCGAAGTAACGAGCAGCGCGTCTGGCCGAAGGGTGCGAGCCAGCGAACGACGCTTGTACTGAGCCTACCCCAGCGCGAAGCGCCGGGCAGGTCGCAGTGACGGGCCCCCGCAGTCGGTCCGACACCTCACCCACCAGGGTCCAGGTCACATCACGCTACGGCCGCCCTTCGACGCCGCGCGGAGCGCGACGCTCAGGGACCAGGGCGCCCGCAGTCGATCCGACAGCTCAACACAACACCTAACCCCCCATTCGGGTCGCCTCGCTCCCCGTTGATTTCCGTGAGCAATTGGATGGGGTCGTCGCAGCGACACGCCGTGTAACCGCGTTACGGAATCCGTGACCCTATCCAATTGCTCATCGGGGGGCGTCGAGTCGGTCGGCGCCCCTCACTCGTGCTTCCGCAGCGCGCCCGCTGGTTGAGCCGCGCTCTGCGACGAAGTAGCACCGCTGGTTGAGCCGGTCGCCCCCGAGCTTGCGAGAGGCGCGACCGTGTCGAAACCCGGTGAGCTTCTCATCAACCTTGCCTGCAAACTCACCGGTTCGACACCGCTCGTGAAACTCGCGGGCTCAACCAGCGTGAGGACCGCCACCGCTCGTGAAACTCGCCGCCTCAACAGCTCGCGGGCTCAACCAGCGCGGGTGAACTCCGCGTAATCCGCCTGCAACGCGGCGGCCGCGGCCTCTGGGTCCTTCTGCCCGCCGATCAGCTCCTGGAACACCGTGCCCGCGGTATCGGCGAACGACGGTGTGGCGTAGTCGAGGTACGGCAACAGAGTGCCCTGTTCAGACACGGTGGCGAAGGCCTCATACACATCGCGGTTGACGCCCGCTTCGGGCGCGAGCTCAGCGGCGCGCAGCACGGGCATCACTCCGTGCGCGGCGATGGTCTCCATCGCCTTCTCGGTGGTGATGAAATCCAGGTACGCCGCGGCAACCTCCGGGTGGGCCGCATTCGCCGGGATGGACCACGGGATACCGGTGCCGCCGGTGGTGGCCAGGGCGCCGTCGGCCCCCACGGGCGGGGCCATGAACCGCAGGCCCTCCCCGACGGCGGCCTCCAGGTCTGCAGCCAGCCAACTGCCGGCGGGGAGGAACGCGGCATTGCCCTCGGTGAAGGCGCGCCAGGCCGAGTCGTAATCCGTGCCGTTCGGGGAGTCTCCGAGGTAGCCCTCAGCGGCCCAGGCGGCGAACTTGGTGAGCGCCTCGAGGTTTCCTTGGCTGGTCCACCTGCTGCCGACGATGCCCATACCGAGCTTGACCACCTCGTCGGCATCGACAAACGCGGCCTGGAGGGGGCCGAAGACGTGGAGGGCGGGCCACCTGTCCAGGTTGCCGAGCACCATGGGCTGCATGCCGGCGCCGCGGGCGGCGTCGAGCAACTGGAAGTACTCGTCCCACGTGCCCGGCAGCTTCCCGCCCAGCCTGTCGAGGGTGTCCTGGCGGTAGTAGACGCCCACGATCTCGCCGGTCTGAGGGAGCCCGTAGAGGTTGCCCTCGCCGAAGGTGACGCCGTCGGTGGAGTAGCTCATCTTGCTGAGCACCGACGCAGGGAAGCGCTGGGCCCAGCCGTAGGTCTTGGCGAAGGAACTGAGGTCGAGGAGCTGCCCGGCGCTGACGAAGGCCCCCATGTCGGCGCGGGCGTTGTTGACCTGCACCACGTCCGGCACCTCGTTGCCCGAAAGAGCCAGCGTGGTCTGCTTGCGCAGATCGTCGAACGACTGGGACAGCCGCCGGATGCTCACATTGGGGTGAGCCTCCTCGAACTGGGCGTTGAGTTCCTGGATCTGGTCGTTCTGCCCGCCGCGGATCTCCTGATCCCAGACGGTGAGGGTGACGTCGCCGAGGTCAGCGAGGTCGCGGTCCACCGGGGCGAGGGAGGTCTGTGTGGGGGTCGGTTCGACGACGGTGCCGGGCGCGCACGCCGCGACGGCGCCGCTGGCTGCGGCGGCAAGGAACAGGCGGCGCTTCATCGGGGACCTCCTCACTCAGGCTCATCCCCAAGAATGCCAGTAGCTGTCAACGGCCGGGCGGTGCGTCCTGGTTCCGCCCCGCCGACGGACCCTGCGGATCCAGACGGGCAGGTGCAAGTTGTGCAGGGACTCCGCTGCACAACTTGCACCTGCCTGGAGTCGCCGTCGAGCGTCTTGCTAGGCAAGGGAAAGTTGTGCAGGGACTCCGCTGCACAACTTGCACCTGCTCAGCCAACTGGCGACGCGGGCCGGGGGGCTCAGCGCGCCAGGTCGACGTCGTCGTCCGGCGGTCGGGTGCCGTCCATCCGTTTAAGCCCGATGACGCAGGTGATGATGACGGCCAGGAACAGCGCCTTGAGCCAGGACATGTCCTCGTTGCCCGTCAGCGTGGAGTATCCGACGGTGAGGATGGCGCCGAGGCTGGTCCACACCGCGTAGGCCGTGCCGGTGGGGATGTGGTTCATCGCCAGGCCGAGGCCCACCGTCGAGAGGATGACGGTGATCAGGAACAGCACGGTGGGGCCGAGGTTGGTGAAGCTCTCACTCGCGGAGAGCGCATTGGCCCAGACGGCCTCGAGCACGGCACTGACCAGGAGAGTGGGCCAGGCCCAGGTACGTGGCAAACGCATCACGCCACCACCTTCAGGCCCACCACGCAGGTGACGATGCCGACGAGCAGCAGCACCTTCTTCACGCTGGCGGGTTCAGTGCGGGTCAGCATGGCCCACAGCACGGTCAGGGATGCGCCGGTGGCGGTCCACACCGCGTAGGCGGTGCCCGTGGGGAGCGTGTTGAGCGCGATGCCGAGGCCGCCGAGGCTGAGGATGGATGCCACCACGAAAACAGTGGTGGGGAAGGGGCGGCGTAGGCCGTTCGACCGTCCGAGCGCGGTGGCCCACACGGCTTCCAGCACGCCGGAGGCCAAGAGGATGACCCAATCCATGAAGACAACTCCTTCTTGATCCGCCCTCTGCTAGGGGGCCAGTCTTGTCTTCACCGGGTACTGATCCGTCGTCCGGGGCGGGTCGCCGGTACGGATTCTAGCAAGGTCGCACCGCCGTCGACCTCCCGCGACCCCGGGCCAGGCAGGTGCAAGTTGTGCAGCGGAGTTCCTGCACAACTTGCACCTGCCCACCGCGTGGCCGTGGACGGCTAGACTGACGGAATAGTTGAACCCTAAACATTGTTGGAGTGGGTATGGACCTCAACGCACTGGAATTCGGCATCGACACCTTCGGCGACGTGACTGCTGGCCCCGACGGCGCCCTGCTGCCCCACGATCAGGTGGTGCGCAACGTGGTCGACGAGGGCGTGCTCGCCGACGAGGTGGGCCTCGATGCCATCGGCATCGGCGAACACCACCGCGACGACTTCGCGATCTCCTCACCCGAGATGGTGCTGGCCGCCATTGCCGCGCGCACCCAGCGCCTCAAGCTGGCGTCGGCCGTCACTGTGCTCAGCTCCGACGACCCGGTGCGCGTGTTCGAACGCTTCTCCACGCTCGACGCCATCAGCAACGGCCGCGCGGAGATCGTCGTGGGCCGGGGCTCCTTCACCGAGTCCTTCCCACTGTTCGGCTACAGCCTCAAGGACTACCAGGAGCTGTTCGAGGAGAAGCTCGCCCTGTTCGCGCAGCTCATCCACGGAGGGCGACACACCTGGGACGGCACGCTCACGCAGGACCTCGACAACGTCGAGTTGTTCCCGCCCCTGGCCAACGGACCGTTGAAGACGTGGGTCGCGGTGGGTGGCAGCCCAGAGTCGGTGGTGCGCGCCGCGTCGCACGGTCTTCCCCTGATGCTGGCGATCATCGGCGGCCCCACCGCCCGCTTCGCCCCGTTCACCGAGTTGTACCGTCGGGCCCTGGCCGAGTTCGGCAAGGAGCCCCAGCCCATCGGCTACCACTCCTACGGCCACCTCGCGCCCACCGACGACGAGGCGCTCGAGCAGCTCTACCCCGCCTGGCTGGAGCAGAACCGCCGGATCGGCGGCGAGCGCGGCTGGGGCAACATGGGCCGCGAGCACTTCGAGCAGGAGGCAGCGCACGGCTCCATGGCCGTCGGCTCGCCCGAGACCGTCGCCCGGAAGATCGCCGACGGGATGCTGGCGCTGGGCGCGACCCGCTATCAGCTGAAGGTGTCCGCCGGGAAGCTCTCCCACGAGGCCATCATGCGCTCCATCGAGCTGTACGGCACCCGGGTGGTCCCCCTCGTCAAGGACATGCTCGCCGACGGCGGAGCCCTGCCGTGAGCAATTGGATGGGGTCGTGGCACAGATAGGCCATTTTCCCCGGCGTGTCGCGCCGTGACCCTATCCAATTGCTCACGGCGCATCCCCGCCGCGCGTGTCAGGGGGCGGTGCTAGCGTCGGGGCCATGACTGAGACCCGCTCAAGCACGCCCCTCGACAAGGTGGCCGACGAGTTCGTCGGCACCCTGGCCAAGCTCTCGCCCACCTCTGCGACGAGCTGGGGCATCCCCGGCCACGACCATCTGCTCGACGACTTCTCCCCCGCCGGCCTCGACACCCTGGCCAGCGCCACGCGGGACACGCTGGAGGAGGTCAGGCAGACGGAGCCTCAGGATGAGATCGACGAGGTGACCGCCGCCGCCATGACGGAGCGGCTGTCGCTGGATCTCGAGCTGCACGACGCGGGCGAGAGCTACGCCGCCCTCAACAACCTCGCCTCCCCATTGCAGGGCATCCGCGACATCTTCGACCTGATGCCCACAGACACCCACGAGCAGTGGGAGATCATCAGCGAGCGCATGGCCAACGTGCCGGGCGCCATCGATGGCTACATCGAGTCGCTGCGTCACGCGGCGGCAACCGAAGGCATCCCGTTCCCGGCCATCCGCCAGGTGGAGATCGGCATCAAGCAGGCCGAAGGACTAGCCAGGGAGGGTTCGTTCTGGTCGACGTTCGCCGCCTCCGCCCAGGTGCCCGACGCCACGTCGGCGGCACTGGGCCGTCACGCGGATTTCGCCCGCGAGGCCTACGGCAGGCTGGCCGACGCCCTCCGCGAACTCGCCCCGCACGCCCCGCAGGACGACGCCGTGGGCCGCGAGCGCTACGAGCGCTTCTCCCGCTACTTCCTGGGCGCCCGCATCGACCTCGACGAGACCTACGAGTGGGGCCTCGAGGAGCTGGCCCGCATCGTCGCTGAGCAGGACGACATCGCCATGCAGCTCTACGGCGAGGGAACCTCCCCGCAGGAGGCGATGCAGCGCCTCGACGACGACGTCAACCGCCAACTCCACGGCGTGGACGCCCTCAAGAGCTGGATGCAGCAGACCTCGGATCAGGCCGTCGCCGGGCTGGCCGATGTCCACTTCGACATCCCGGAGCCGGTGCGCAAGCTGGAGTGCATGATCGCCCCCAGCAACACGGGCGCGATCTACTACACCCCGCCGTCGGCGGATTTCTCCCGCCCGGGCCGCATGTGGTGGTCCGTGCCGGAAGGGGTGGAGAAGTTCGCCACCTGGAACCAGAAGACCACCGTCTACCACGAGGGCGTGCCCGGCCATCACCTCCAACTGGGGCAGACCATCTACCGCTCGGAGCTGCTCAACACGTGGCGCCGCCTCGTGTGCTGGGTCTCCGGCCACGGCGAGGGCTGGGCCCTCTACGCAGAGCGGCTCATGGCGGACCTCGGCTACCTGGATGATCCGGGAGACCGCATGGGCATGCTCGACGCCCAGCGGATGCGCGCGGCGCGCGTCGTGCTCGACATCGGCGTGCACCTGAAGAAGGACGCCCCCGAACAGTGGGGTGGCGGCACCTGGGACGAGCCGAAGGCATGGGAGTTCCTCAAGGCCAACGTCAACGACGCGGAGGAGTTCCTCCGCTTCGAACTCGACCGCTACCTCGGCTGGCCCGGCCAGGCCCCGTCGTACAAGGTGGGTCAGCGGCTGTGGGAGCAGGCCCGCGACGAGGCCGCCGCCCGCGCCGGCGACAAGTTCGACATCAAGGCCTTCCACCGCCGGGCCCTCGACGTCGGCTCGGTGGGTCTCGACACCCTCCGCGAGGCGTTGGCCAAGGGCTGACCTGGCCGCTGAGTTCAACCACAGTGGTTGAGGAGTTGGACGCGCTGTGGGCGCCCTTCGTCGTGCCCGGCTCCTTCGTCGCCGGGCACGCTCAGGGACCTGGGTAGCGCAGCCTGGGACCTTCGGCGGATTCCACCACCGACGCGCCGCTCTACCCTGGAAGCCATGAGTTCCCGGCGCGCCCTCCTCCTCGGTGCCGCGGCCCTCCCGCTGGCCGCGTGCGGCCGCATCGTGCCGGATTTCGTCGACGACCTGCCGGCCCCGGCACCCGAGTGTCGCGAGCCGGAGGCGCTGGTCGCCTTCGACACCCTGGGCGGCGCGCCCCTGCGCTACGAGATCACCGGCACGGAGCAGAGCTTCAGCGCGGACCCGGCCTTCGTCGAGCAGTTGCAGGCCTGGGCCGCGGACTGGACGGCGGTCAGCGGCCTCGGCCCGCTCGCCGCAGTGTCCACCTACGGCGCCCACGTCGACAAGTGCGGCTCGTGGCACGCGGCCGGGCGCGCGTTCGACTTCGGCGTGCTGACCCACGCCGACGGCACCGAGGTCTCCTGCCGCTACGACCTCTACGGCGACGACCCCGCCCGGTTGCGGCTCTACTGGCGGCTGGCCGCCTCCGTGGCCAAGCACTTCAACTACACGCTGACCTACCGCTACAACGAGCAGCACCACAACCACATCCACATCGACAACGGCGTCTCCGGCTACGAGCCGTTCGGCTTCAATGGAGGCTCGCGCACGCACGTGTCCCTGCTGGGCAACGTCCTGACGTGGGTCTTCGGGATGGAGGTGCCCGGCGACGGCGGCTTCCGCTCCCTCGCCGACGCCGTCCGCCAGGTGCAGCGGGCCAACGGGATCACGCGACCGTTGGCCACCGTCGACGGATGGGCCGCGTTCCTCGACGTCGCCGCCGCTGGGTGAGCCGACCGGCTCAACCAGCGATGAGGGTGCGCGCCCAGGCGCGGACGGCTTCGGCGTCGAAGTGGTCCTGGGCGGGCTTCTGCATGGTGCGCATGAACAGTCGCCGCAGGAAGCCGACCTTGGCGGGCACGTAGCGGCCGGCGAACGACTCGCTGAACTCCGCGTCGACCCGGCCGGCCATGGAGGAGTTGTACCCCAGGCCCTGCTCCCGCGACTCCCGCACGCCGAGGCACGTGTTGTACACCGCGACCCTGGTGCGCTTGAGCGCCTCCCTATGCCGCCCCACCCATGAGACCGCCTCGGGGTACCAGTTGCCGGTGTGGATGCCGCTGCCGAACACCACCAGGTCTTCATCCCCGACGGCGGGCGCATCCTTCAGGTCCGCCACGCGTACGTCGTGGCCGCCCTCCCGCAGCACGTCGGCGACTGTGGTCGCGACGTCGCGGGCGGAGGAGGTGCGGGTCGCGTAACCGACGAGGATGGAGGCCATGCACGTCACGCTAGCAACTGCCCGTCGACGCGCTCCGGCGGGGCCACGAACGTTGCACACACCGCGGAAATCCGTTGGACTGGGGGCATGACCCGCATCGGATTCCATGCCTCGCACGAGCAGACCTCGCCCCGTCAACTGCTTGCCGACGTGTCGCACGCGGAGCGCGCCGGGTTCCAGATGGCGATGTGCTCTGACCACCTGGTGCCCTGGTCCACCAGCCAAGGGCATTCGGGTTACACGTGGAGTTGGCTGGGCGCGGCGCTCGCCAGCACCAACCTCGCGTTCGGCACCGTCACCGCCCCGGGGCAGCGTTACCACCCGGCGATCATGGCGCAGAAGATCGGCACCCTCGCGCAGATGTTCCCGGGCCGTTTCTGGGCGGCGCTGGCCAGCGGCGAGGCGATGAACGAGATCGTCACCGGCGGTGGCTGGCCGCGCAAGGAGATCCGCGAGCAGCGGCTCGACGAATGCGTCGGCATCATCCGTCGTCTCCTGGACGGCGAGGAGGTCTCCCACGACGGCCTGGTCACCGTTGACCGCGCCCGCATCTGGGACCGCCCTGAGGAGCCCCCGTTGCTGCTCGCACCCGCGGTCTCGCCCGAATCCGCTGCGCGGGTGGCGCAGTGGGCCGACGGCCTGATCACCGTCAACCAGAGCCACGAGAACCTCCGCAAGGTGATCGACGCCTACCGGGGCGCCGGCGGCAAGGGGAAGCTGTCGCTGCAGATCCACCTCAGCTGGGGCCCGTCGATGGCCGCGGCAGAGCGGCTGGCGCACGAGCAGTGGGCGGGCAACGCCGTCGGGGCGCCGCTGACGTGGGACATCGCCACCGTCGAAGGATTCGACGCGGCTGCGCGGCACGTCGGGATGGACGCCATCCACGAGGGTGTCCGGATCTCTGACCACATCGCGCAGCACACGGCGTGGTTGAAGGAGTACGAGGAGCTCGGTTTCGAGGACCTGTACCTGCACTTCGTGGGCCAGGAGCAGGCCGCGTTCATCGACGCGTTCGGCTCGCAGGTCTTGCCTGAGTTTGCGTGAGAAGGTCAGATAGAGGCATGAGGATCACCGATACCAGCGATCTCTGGTGGAAGAGCGCAGTGATCTACTGCCTCGACATCGAGACCTACTTTGACCACAACAACGACGGCGTGGGCGACCTCGCGGGCCTGGCGCACCGCATCGACTACCTGGCGGAACTGGGCATCAACACGCTGTGGCTGATGCCGTTCTATCCCAGCCCTGACCGCGACGACGGCTATGACATCAAAGACTTCTACGGCGTGGACCCGCGCCTGGGCAACCACGGCGAACTGGTGGAGGTGATCCGCACCGCCCACAGCCGCGGCATCCGCGTGATCGCGGACCTCATTGTCAACCACACCTCGGACCAGCACCCCTGGTTCGTCGCGTCGCGGCGCAGCACCACCAACCCGTACCGCGACTACTACATCTGGCGCGACACCGAGCCCGGCGACACCTCCGACGAGGTGGTCTTCCCCGGCGAAGAGGATTCGATCTGGACGAAGGACGACCGCACCGGTCAGTGGTATCTGCACCACTTCTACAAGCACCAGCCGGACCTCAACCTCGCCAACCCGAAGGTGATGGACGAGATCCTGCGCACCGTCGGCTTCTGGTTGGAGCTGGGGATCGACGGGTTCCGCGTCGACGCCGTGCCGTTCCTCCTGCAGAACCAGAACACGGCCCCCAGTTCCACGGAATACGTGGACCCGCACGACGTGATCCGCGAGATCCGCGACTTCCTGGGCCGCCGCAAGGGCGACGCGATGCTGCTGGGCGAGGTCAACGTGCCGCACGCCGATCAGCTGAAGTTCTTCGGCGGTGAGCGGGCCGATCAGCTGCACATGATGTTCGACTTCATCGCCATGCAGGCCACGTACCTCGCTTTCGCCCGTGAGGATCCCGCGCCCCTGGTCAAGGCCATCAAGGACCGCCCCGAGATCCACCGCACCTGCCAGTGGGCCACGTTCCTGCGCAACCACGACGAGCTCACCCTCGACAAGCTGACCGACGCCGAGCGCGAGGAGGTCTTCGAGGCGTTCGGGCCGAAGGAGGAGATGCAGGTCTACGACCGCGGCCTCAAGCGTCGGCTGCCGCCGATGTTCGACGGCGACCCCCGCCGCGTGCGGATGGCGTACTCGCTGATGTTCTCGCTGCCCGGCTCCCCCACGCTGTACTACGGCGAGGAGATCGGCATGGGCGAGGACCTGGCAGCGGAGGGCCGTATGTCGGTGCGCACGCCCATGCAGTGGAACAGCAGCAAGAACGGCGGCTTCTCCGACGCGGCGCCCAGCAAGCTGATCCAGCGCCCGGTGCCCGACGGCTTCGGGCCGGATCACGTCAACGTCGCAGATCAGCGCCACGATCCTGAGTCGCTCTGGTCGCTCATCCGCTCACTGATCGCGGTGCGCCGTCAGCGCCCGGAGATCGGTTGGGGCGAGTTCGAGGTGCTCGACTGCGGATCCAGGTCCGTCCTGGCGCACCGCGTTTCGCTCGAGGGCAGCGCCGTACTGGCGGTGCACAACTTCTCCGCCGACGCGGCCAGCGTCACCATCCGCGACGGCTTCACGCCCGACGACGTGGTGCAGGACCTGCTCGACAACCAGTCGCTGGTGGCTCATGAGGGCAGCCTGGAGGTCGCCCTGGACGGCTACGGCTACCGCTGGTTCCGCGTCATCCCTGGCCCCTGAGCGCGAGTTGCTGGTCCCTGAGCGTCGCCGGCGAGGAACGAGCCAGGTCGAAGTGAAGGGCGGCCGCAGCGACTCTTTGGCCTCCACCACTGTGGTTGAGGTGTGGGATTGGCTGCGGGTGCCCTTCGTCAGGGGACCGTCAGTCGAAGATGGGGCCCACGTTGCGGGTGCGCTTCAGCTCGAAGAAGCCCGGGTAGGCGGTGACCTTCACGAAGCCGTCGAACAGCTCGCCGGCCTCCTCGCCCTTCGGCGCGGGCGAGATGACGGGCCCGAACAGGCTCATGCCGTTGACGCGCACCACGGGGGTGCCCACCTCGTCGCCGACGGGGTCCATGCCCTCGTGGTGCGAGCGGCGCAGGTCGTCGTCGATGTCGCCGGTCTGGGCGATGTCGATGATGTCCGCATCCGCGCCGACGGTGGCCAGGGCGTCCTTGACCGTCTCGGGCGTGACCTCCTCCTCGTTGGGGTGGAAGCGGGTGCCGAGTTCGGTGTAGAACTCGCGCAGCTTCTCGGAGCCGTGGCGCTGCTCCACCAGGAGCGCTGCGCGGGCGGGCACCCAGGCGCGGTCCATGAGGTCGCGGTAGCTGTCGGGGAGGTCGCGGCCGTCGTTGAGGACCGAGAGGCTCATCACGTGGAAGGTGACCTTCACGTCGCGGACCTTCTCCACCTCCAGCATCCAGCGGGAGGTCATCCAGGCCCAGGGGCAGATGGGATCGAACCAGAAGTCAACATCGGTTGTCATGGTCCCATCTCACCGCATCACGCGCTGGTTGAGCCTGCGAGCGCAGCATCACGCTGGTTGAGCCTGCGAGCGCAGCGAGCAGTGTCGAAACTGCCAAGCCTTCAAGCACCCTTGCCTGAAACGCGCCCGGTTTCGACACGGTCACGCCGCTCGTACCTCGCGGCGACCGGCTCAACCAGCGGCTCAGCCGGCGAGGGCGTCGGAGGCCTCGACCTCGGCGCGCTCGGCGCTCTCCTCAGCGAACTCCGCCTGGCCCTTCGACGAGCGCACCCACTTGTCGACGATGGCGGCGATGGCGCCGTCGCCGGTCACGTTGGTGGCGGTGCCGAAGGAGTCGATGGCGATGTAGGTGGCGATCATCAGGCCCACCTGCGCCTCGGTGAAGCCCAGCATCGACGACAGCAGGCCGGCGGCCGTCATGATCGCGCCGCCGGGGACGCCGGGGGCAGCGACCATCATGATGCCCAGCATGAAGATGAAGGCGATGATCAGGCCGGGCTCAACGGAGATGCCCGAGAGCATCATCACCGCGATGGCGAAGCAGGTGATCTTGATCATCGAGCCGGCCAGGTGGATGGTGGCGCACAGCGGCACGGCGAACGCAGCCACGGGCTGCGAGACACCGTTCTTCAGGGTGCAGCGCAGCGTCACCGGGATGGTGGCGGCCGACGATGAGGTGCCCAGCGCCGTCGCGTAGGCGGGCAGCATGGTGCCCAGCATCTTGAAGGGGTTCTTGCCGACGGCGGCGCCGGCCACCATGAACTGCAGCACCAGCATGATCCAGGTCAGGATGAACACGAACACCACCACGCCCAGGAACGTGACGATGACCGTGGCCACCTGGCCGCCCTGCGTCATGTTGAGGAAGATGCCGAAGATGTAGAGGGGCAGCAGGGGCAGGATGATCTTGGCGATGACCCAGTTGACCAGCTCGCGCAGTTCGCGGAAGCCGCGCAGCAGGCCTCCGGCGCGGATGGCGGTCAGCGCGATGCCCACCACGAAGGCCAGCACGACGGCGGTGGTCACGCCGAACAGCGGCGGGATGGGCAGTTCGAAGTAGGGGCTGAGCAGCGCCTCTTCGGGGTTGGTCAGCGACTCTGCGCCCTCCGACGGCAGCACCCGCGGCAGCACCAGCATTGAGGCCCCGTAGCCCATGAGGCCGGCGATGAGCGTGGAGAGGTAGGCGATACCTGCGGTGATGGCCAGCCACTTGCCGGCCCCGCGCCCCAGGTCGGCAATGGCCGGGGCGATGAGTCCGAGGATGATCAGCGGGATCGCGAAGCCCAGGAACTGGCCGAACAGCCCGTTGAACGTCACGAAGATGCGGGTGGCCCAATCCGGCAACACGAAGCCCAGCAGCACGCCCAGCACGATGGCGACGACGATGCGGGGCAGCAACCCGAAGGTGAACCTGCGCGGCTCGGCGGTCTCAGCACTCATGGGAGAAAGTTACTCCCGCCGAGCCCTTGAATTCTGCCGTTTCTCCCTATAGGAGACGCCGCGCCACCGAAAGGGCCTGCCGCACGTAGCCGCCGCCGAACAGCGCCACGTGCACCAACAGCATGTGCAGCTGGTGGAGGGGTACCCGCTCCCGCCATCCGTCGGCCAGCGGGCTGACCTCCTGATAGCCGGCGACGGTGGCCTCCAGGTGCGGAGAGCCGAACAGCGCCAGTTCCGCCAGGTCGGTTTCCGCGTGCCCGCCGTTGGCGCAGGGGTCGATGAGCGTGCCGACGGCGCCACCATCAGCGCGGGACCACACCACGTTGCCTCCCCAGAGATCGCCGTGGATGCGGGCGACCTCCCTACACAGCCCCGGCTGCGGATGGTCGAAGCGACCCGAGGCGACGGCGTCACAGGCCCGGTGCAGCAGCGCTGCGTCGTCGGCGTCGAGCGAACCGGCCTGCGCCACATACGGCCGCAGGCGCGCCTCGGCGTAATACTCGCCGAAACTTCCCCACGACGGCTCCGCGGCGGCGGGGGTGGGCAACTCCGCGGTGACCAAATCTGCCGGGTCCATCCCGGGCGGCGCCTCGCCCCACCACCGCGCGCCGGCTGCGTGCGTGTGCGCCAGCCGCCTACCGAACTCCGCGGCATCCTCCCACGACGGCGACGCGGAATCCAGGAACCTCGTCTCCAACCACGTGCCGCCGGAATCGACCAGGTCGGCGACGGCGGCGCCGTCGGGTCCAGCGTCCTGCAGCCAGCGCAAGGAGGCGACCTCCGTGGCGATCGCGCGGCGGCTGCCCGTCTTCCTGAAGGTCTCCATGACCCCACGGTAGCGAGCCGTCCGCCTCCGCCGCGCGCGTACGGTAGCGGATCCGCAGCAGGTGGTTTTACACCCGTTTGGGCCTGGCAAGCACCGTTACCGGCTCGTTACTGTTGAAGGTGCGGTCCAATGGCCGCAGGAGACCAACGAGAGGAGCCCTCCTGATGTCGTCCCCAACCTTCGAACCTCGACCCGACGAGCCTCAGGTGCCCGCAGATTCCGGCTACACCGGTTTCGACGCGGACGCCGACACCCCCGGACGCGCCGAGCAGGCCGCCGATTCCCTCAAGGGCCCTGCCGGTGACGTGAAGGACACCGCAGTGGACGCCGGCCGCGACGTGCTCGACACCGCTAAGGCCGAGGCCGCCCAGGTCGCCGACGAGGCGAAACACCAGGGTCGCCGCCTGCTCGACGAGAGCGTCGGCGAACTGCGCTCGCAGGCAGGCACCCTCCAGGCGAAGCTCGCCGACACCGTCGACGCGTTCGCCGAGGAGCTCGGCGTGTTGTCGGCCAACACCGAATCCGACGGCCCGCTGACCCACTTCGCGGGCGACGCCCACGACTGGGGCCGTAAGGCCTCCACCTGGCTGCGCGACAACGAGCCGGATCAGGTGCTCACCAGCGTGCGCCGCTACGCCGCGCGCAACCCGTGGACGTTCCTGGCCATCGCCGCCGGCGCCGGCCTGATCGCCGGCCGGGTGGCGCGCAGCCTGCGCGACGCCAATGCCGACGACGCCCCGCAGCTCCCCCGCGACACCTACGGCTACGACGAGGCCCGCCCCGCCGTCGGCCGCGATCCGTATGCGTTGAACGCGCCCCGCGAGGAGCACTTCGGTGACGACTACGGTCAGCCCACCACCCCGGGCCTGGCCAATCCCGTCCCGCCGGTCCCGGGCCAGCCGCCCGTGCCCGGGCCGGGTGCGCAGCCCAACCCGAACCCGTGGCAGGGGAACGTATGAGTCACACCCCCGACATGGCCCGTCGGGTGGAGCACGCCGACGAGATCGCCCCTGAGATGGGGGATCACGCTCCGGCGGCGGCATTCGACGACGTGGGCCAGTACCACCGTGAAGCAGACCCGCGTTCGCTGGGGGAGATCGCCAGCGACGTGCTGGACAACGCCTCCACCCTGATCCGTCAGGAAGTGGAGCTCGCCAAGGCCGAGGTCAAGCAGTCGGCTTCCAGGGCCGGGAAGGGCGCGGGCCTCCTGTCGGGCGCCGCCATCGCCGGCTACCTGGGGCTGCTGTTCCTGTCCCTGGCCGCGTGGTGGGGCCTCGCCATCCTGATCGGGAGCTACGCCGAGCCCGCGCTGGGCATTTCGGGCCTGATCGTTGGCGTGCTGTACCTCATCATCGCCGCCGTGCTCGGCATGACGGGCAAGGGCGAACTGAGCAAGATCAAGGGTCTGCCGAAGACCACCGAGACCGTGAGCAAGATTCCCAACGCCGCAACGGGCCAGGAGGAGAAGAACCGATGAGCGAGAACCCCGAGCAGATCCGCCGTGACATTGAGCGGACCCGCACAGACCTCAGCAACAACGTCAACGCACTGGCAGATTCCGGCAACCCCGCGAAGGTCGCCCAGCGCCAGGTGGACAAGGTCAAGGACAGCGCCCGCGGCGTGAAGGAGCGCATCTTCGGCTCGCCGTACGACCCGTACGACGACGGCGCGGTGGGCGACGCCCGCGACCGCGTCGCAGGCGTCGTCGACGACGCGGGTCAGGCCGTGCAGGACGCGCCGCGCCAGGTGCGTCGCCACACGCAGGGCAACCCGCTGTCCGCCGGCCTGATCGCCTTCGGCCTCGGCGCCCTGGTGGGCGGGCTGATCCCGTCCAGCCGCAAGGAGCAGGAACTGGTGGACCAGGCCAAGGAGCAGGCGCAGCCGCTCGTGGCCGAGGCCAAGGAGATGGCCCAGGAGGCCGTCGACCACCTGAAGCCCGCAGCCCAGGAGGCCGCCGAGTCCCTCAAGGCCACCGCTCAGGACGGTGCCCAGAATGTGAAGGGCGACGCTCAGCACGCCGTCGACGATGTGAAGTCGCAGACCCAGCAGTCTGTCGACGACGCCCGCTCCGACGATCGCAACCCCCTCTGATCGCTGGTTGAGCCCGCGCGCTCTGCGAGCAGAGCCGAAACCCGGCGAGCTTCCCGTCAACCTGACGGTCGGCTCACCGGGTTTCTTCGTCTGACTACCCTTGTCTCCATGACTGGGCGCGACGTCGGGGGATGGTTCCGCACCGCTGTCGACGGTGCCGTCGTCCTTCCCAACACCGCGGCGTGGGGTCCGGGCACGGGTGACTTCGGGCGGCAGTCCCACCGCGACGACCTCGACGCTGCCGCCGATCTCTTCCGCGGGCGTCCCACGATGGTGCTCACCGGCGCGGGCATGTCGACGGGCTCCGGGCTGCCGGATTACCGCGGCCGCGACGCCGTGCCCCGCTCCCCCATGATGTTCCAGGAGTTCGTGGGCTCAGACCTCAGCCGCCGTCGATACTGGGCTCGCTCCACCGTCGGTTGGCGGTCCTTCGACGCGGCCTGCCCCAACGAGGCCCACCACCTCCTGGCCCGCCTCGGCGAGCTCACGCCGTTGACGGGCATCATCACCCAGAACGTCGACGGCCTGCACCAGGAGGCGGGATCGCACCCCGTCGTCGACCTGCACGGCAACCTCGACCGCGTGGTGTGCCTGGAATGTGACCACATCTTCGACCGGCGAGACCTCCAGGAGCAGTTCCTCCACCTCAACCCCGGAGTCGCGGCGCACCTGGACCAGCTCGCGGCCGACGCCAGCACCGCGCCCGACGGCGACGCCGAGGTGGACCGCACGCAGGATTTCGTCTACCCCGAATGCCCCATCTGCGGCGGGATGCTGAAGCCGGACGTCGTGTTCTTCGGCGAGAACGCCCACCGCGACGTGGTGGCCCGGGCCAACCGCCTCCTCGACGTGTCCGATGTGCTGCTGGTGCTCGGCTCCAGCCTCACGGTGATGAGCGGGCTGCGGTTCGCCCGTCGCGCCGCCCGGGAGGGCAAGGATGTGATCATCGCCAACGACGGCGCCACCCGCGGCGACGACGTGGCCACTCTCCGCCTCCACGGCCGGCTCCAGGACATCCTCGGCCACTGGGTGCACCTCCTCGGCCCCTGAGCATGGCCCGCGACGAAGGACCGGTTACGTCGTGACCCCATTGGCCCTAGAATCAGCGCGACACTGACGCTCTCGGAAGGGGCACCCATGGCCGGCGGACTCGCAGCCCTCCTCGACGACATCGCCGCGATCGCGCGCGCTGCCGCAGCCTCCGTCGACGACGTCGCGGCCGCGGCCGGCAAGGCGTCGGCCAAGGCCGTGGGCGTCGTCGTGGACGATGCCGCGGTGACCCCCCGCTACGTGCACGGCTTCTCGCCGGACCGTGAGCTGCCGGTGATCTGGAAGATCGCCGCGGGCTCCGTCCGCAACAAGCTGCTGTTCATCCTCCCGGCCATCCTGCTGCTGAGCCAGTTCGCAGGCTGGGCGCTCACTCCCCTGCTGATGCTGGGCGGTCTATACCTCTCCTATGAGGGCGTGGAGAAGATCTGGGAATCGCTGAGCGGGCACTCGAAGGCGAAGAAGGCCCCAGCGCTGGTGAAGGGCGGCGACGCCGAGGACGCCATGGTCAAGGGCGCCATCACCACAGATTTCATCCTCTCGGCCGAGATCATGGTCATCTCCCTCAACGAGCTGACGGATCTGAGCTTCTGGATGCGCGCGGGCGCGCTGGTCGTGGTGGCGTTCGGCATCACGGCGCTGGTCTACGGCGTGGTGGCGATCATCGTGAAGATGGACGACGTCGGGCTCAAGCTCGCCGCCAGGCCTGGCACCAAGGGCTTCGGCGAGGGCCTGGTCAAGGCCATGCCCATCGTGTTGAAGGTGCTGTCCATCGTGGGTGTCGCCGCGATGCTGTGGGTGGGCGGCCACATCCTGCTGGTCGGCATCCACGAGTTGGGCTTCCATCCCATCTACAACTTCGTGCACGGTCTTGAGGAGTCTGCAGCGGCTGCCGCTGGCGGCTTCGTCGGCTGGCTGGTCAACACCTTCTTCTCCGCGCTGCTGGGCATCTTCTTCGGTGCCATCCTCGTGGTGATCATGCACCTACTGCCCTTCGGTAAGAAGCACCACGACGAGGACGACGAGCTCGCCGCCGAGGACGTCCCCGTCGTGCCCTCCAGCGCGACCCGCGACCCCGAGGCCCACTGACCCACGCGCTCCCACCCGCTATGCTCCACCGTCGCACGCCGGAACCTGGCGGATTCTGAGATCCTCTCAGCGCTCTCAGTGAGCCTGGCCGCGAGAGCCTAGTGGGAAACGGGTGCAGAAGTGGGCACAACCTGAGAAGATGATTTGGATTTCTCAGGATTGCTGCTTAGTATTCCGGGGTCAGACATTCGGAAGGCACCCCCACAGATATGTTCAAGCGAGTTCTCCACCTGCTGGTGGTCACCATCATGGGCGTCACTCTCGGCGTGGCCTATGCAGGCAATGCCCAGGCGGCAGACACCAACGTGTACACCCAGCCGGGGCACCACTTCGTCAACGGTCGCTACTGGAAGACGGAGTGCGAGATGTACTCCCGCGACATCGTGCGCTGCAGCACCGACATCTGGGCCACCAGCGTCGTCAACCACAAGGGTCGCTACGTCACGCACGATGGATGGGTGTTCAACACGCTGACCTACCTCCCCTCAGACCGTGCATCCTGGGGCGACAACCCGCTGGCCAAGACCGGCGACTGGGTTGGCGAAGACGGCCGCCGCTGGAAGACCGAGTGCGACACCGCCGCCACCGGCCGTGGCGCCTGCCGCTCCTACGCGGTGACCCACACCATCGAGACTGCCACCGGCACCTACACCACGGCCAAGTCGTGGGTCATCAACAACATCGTGCAGTTCTCCACCGCGAGCGTCCCGGCCGTGAAGTCCATCCCCGCCGCCGCCCCCGCGCTGAGCTGGGTGCCCGTCGAGAAGCCCATCCCGGATGTCACCACCGGCCAGCAGGTCGTCGAGTACGCGCTGTCCAAGGTGGGCTCGAGCTACCGCCACGCGAACTCCGGCCCCAACGCCTTCGACTGCTCCGGCCTCACCTCCTGGGCGTACCGCCAGGTGGGCATCGACCTGCCCCGCTCCTCCCGCTCGCAGGTGGGTGCCGGCAAGCGGATCTCGAAGAGCGAGCTGCAGCCCGGGGACCTGGTGTTCTACTACAGCCCCGTCAGTCACGTGGCCATCTACATCGGAGACGGCAAGATCGTCGACGCGGCCAACCCGCGCACCGGCGTGCGCGTCGCCTCGCTGAACTCGATGCCGTACGCCGGCGCCACCCGCGTCGTCAACGGCTGACTCCCAAGCCTTCAGGAACGCCCGCCCCTCATGGGGGCGGGCGTTTGCGGTTCCTGAGCGCGCCCCGCGCGACGACGAAGGAGCCCGGCACAACGAAGGGCCCCCGCAACATCACCAGCACCCCAACCACAGTGGCCAGGGTCACGGAGACTGCGGGGCCCCTTCGACGCTCGCAGAGCTCACGCTCAGGCAGTGACGCGATCGACGTCGATCAGCATCGCGACGTCGGGGTGCCGCCCGGCCAGGCGGATCCCCGCCGTCGACAGCTGGCGGCCGGTCATCACGCCCAGCTCGTAGTCGAAGCCCACGAGCGAGACCCGGTAGCGCGAGTCAGGCTCCAACCCGGGCAGCCGAATCTCGCCCAACTCCGGCATCATCGGCTCGTCGAGCACGGCGAAGCTGAACAGCGCCCGTTCCGGGCTGACGACCCCCTTGAGGTACATGTCCGGGTGTCCCATGTCGACGCGGACCAGGCGACCCGTGTGCAGCAGCCCACGCGCCTGCTTGTAGACCCCGATCCAGAGCTTGAGCCGCTCCATCTCCTCGTCGCTGACCTGCGTGAGGTCCCATTCGATGCCGAGGTGCCCGAACAGTGCGGTGGCGGCGCGGAAGTCGATGGTGTGCCGGCGCGCCGTGACGTGCGACAGGCCTGAGGCGATGTGGCTGCCCATCAGCTCCAGCGGCAGCAACTGCCCGGTCCACCAGAGCATCTTCTGGCGCGAATGCGGGTCGATGTTGTCCGAGACCCACACGCGCTCGGCGCGCTGCATGATCTCCAGGTCGATCCGCGAACCGCCTGAGCTGCAGGATTCGAATTCGCACTCCGGGTGGAGCTCGCGCAACTCATCGAGCAGGCGGTAGAACGCCCGCGTCTGCGCCGAGACCCCCGGGCGGCCCCCGTCCACCGCGGAGCCCGCGTCGATGAGGTCGCGGTTGTGGTCCCACTTCACATAGTCGACGGCGTACTCGCTGAGGATGGCGGAGACCTGGTCGCGCACATGACGGTAGGCACCGTCGACGGCGAGGTTGAGCACCTGCTGGAAGCGCCACTCGGCGGGCAGCCTGCCCTCCGGTTGCAGGATCCACTCGGGGTGCGCGCGGGCCACGTCGGAATCCGGGTTGACCATCTCCGGCTCGAACCAGAGGCCGAACTGCATGCCGTGGCCGCGCACCTGGTTGACGAGCGGATGCAGGCCGTCGGGGTGGACGTCCGGGCTGACCACCCAGTCACCCAGCCCGGCTCGTTCGTGGCGGCGGGCGCCGAACCAGCCGTCGTCGAGCACGAACCGTTCGACGCCCACCTCGGCGGCGCGGTCGACGAGGGCGCGCAGGTGCCCGGCGTCGTGGTTGAAGTAGACGGCCTCCCACGAGTTCAGCGTCACGGGGCGCGGGCTGTCGGGGTGAACCGGCAGGGAGCGGAGGTAGCGGTGGAAGCGGCCGGCCTGGCCGTCGAGCCCCACCGCGTGGTTGAAGTAGATCCACGGCGAGGTGTAGCTCTCCCCCGCGGCCAGGAGGCCTTCGCCGGGCAGCAGAAGTTCGCCGCCGCCCAGCACCTGGACGCCCGGCATCACGCGCTCGGCGAGGTGGAGGTGGTTGCCGCTCCAGGCGGTGTGGACGCCCCAGATCTCGCCGGTGTCGTAGCCGAAGCCCTTCTCGCCGGCGCTCAGCACGTAGGCCGAATCCGGGCCGGTGCGGCCCCGGCGGCCCTCGCGCCGGTGCGTGCCGATCGTCAGGTCGAAGCTTTGGGGCACGCGCTCCTGGCCCCAGCGGCCGCCGAAGTCGAGGATCTCCGAGGCCCGGTTCGGGATGGGCAGGGCGATGGTGAGCTGGTCGACGGTGTACTCGTCGTCGGCGGTGTTCGTCACGCTCGCCTGAGCCCTGACCAGGCCCTCGGGCAACAGCTCGACGCGCAGGCTCAGCGCCAGGCCCGCGTCGTCGGCCGTTGCGCGGAACTCGACGGCCGCCGGGCCCGCGGACGTGAGCCCCTCGCCGACGGCGGTCCCGTCGACGGTGACCGCCTCGAGGCGCCAGGCGGGAGTCCAGCCGCGGCCGCGTCGGGACCCGACCAGGCCGGGCGTGCCCACCCAGCCGAACCGCGCCTCGGGCAGCAGCCCCACGCGCAGCGGCGCCTGGATGTTGTTGTGCTCGGCGGTGTAGGCGGTGGCACGGAGTTGGGCGGCGACGTCGTCGTAGGTGAGCGCGCCGAGGTCGCCGCCCCAGTGCCTGACCTCGGGGAGCCCGCCGTCGGTGACGAGAAGGAGCGAGACGTCGTCGGCCCGCAGGTGGATGGTGATCATGGCGCCATCCTAGGATCAGCATTGCCGCCACGAGAGCGGTTTCCCGGGCAGGTGCGTTCCGCCGAGCTGCTGTGTCTGTCTGGTTTAGCTGAAGGGTTTGGTACCGACTACGGTACGAAACCCTTCAGCTAAGACGCCGCAGGCAGTTCAGCACCTGTTCCACTGCGGGGTACCCCCGAGCCCGGCCACCCTCCTTCACGTCTCGCCGGTCCCTGAGCCTTGATCCACCGGTGGTGGTGGGGTTCTGTGGTGCGGCGTTGCAGGCGAAATGCCTTTTGACTTGGGAGAATGGGGTTTTCCACAACGCACTTCTACCAAGAACAAAAGGCATTTCTTAGATGAAAGCATCTCACATTCTTCGCCGGGGCCACGATGACGCGTCGCTGGTCGGGGTAGCGGGGCTGGTTCCGGTGATGAGGTTGGCGCAGCAGGCCGGGCTCCATGACCTGTTGGTCGAGCATCTCACGGCGAGGACGTCGACCGATGCGTTGAAGGCTGCCGGGGTGATCGCCGGGATGCTGGCAGGCGCGGACAGTATCGATGACCTCAACATGCTGCGGCATGGGGCCATGACACAACTGTTTGACGGGGTGCGGGCACCATCGACGTATGGCACGTTCCTACGCTCAGCCACGGCCGGGACCGCGGCCCAACTCCAGGCAGTCAACAGCCGTCTGCTGGGCCGGCTGGGTCAGGCCACGGGGATGGTCGCGGGGGGGTGTCAAATGGTCTGTGTAAGAGGTCAAGCCGATCTGAAGGAGATTGACTATGACTATGACCAAGAACAACGACAAGCCGGTTAGCGAGGCCGGGCAGTTGCGCCGTGAGTTGATCGACGACGAACTGCTTGATGCGATGTTGGCCTCGACCAGCGAACGGGGGATCTCGCTGACCGGGGAGGGCGGGTTCCTGCCCGAGTTGATCAAGTCCGTGCTGGAGCGCGGGATGAGCGCGGAGCTGACCTCTCATCTGGGCTACGAGAAGAACGACCCTGCCGGGAGGGGTTCGGGCAACTCGCGTAACGGCACCACACCTAAGACCGTCGCCACCGAAGTCGGGCCCATCGAGTTGGATCGGCCCCGGGACCGTAACTCCACGTTCGTGTCCAGGCTGGTGCCCAACGGGCAACGGCGCCTCGGTGGGCTCGAGGACCAGATCATCAGCCTGTATGCCGGCGGGATGACCATCCGCGAGATCCAACACCACCTCGCCGCCACGTTGGGCACCGACTTGTCACACGAGACCATCTCGAATGTAACCGAAGCGGTGGCCGACGAGGTCGCCGCCTGGCAGAACCGGCCCTTGGAGGCGTTCTACCCGGTGATCTACCTCGACGCACTGGTGGTCAAGGTCCGTGACCAGAACCGGGTCGTCAACCGGCATGCCCACATCGCGGTCGGTGTCGACCTTGACGGCATCAAACACGTCCTGGGGATCTGGGTCCAAGCGAGCGAAGGCGCCAAGTTCTGGGCAGCGGTATGCGCCCAGCTCGCTAACCGCGGAGTTCAGGACGTGTTGATCGTGTGTTGCGACGGGCTCACCGGCTTCCCCGAAGCGATCGAGGCGACCTGGCCTGGCGCGCTGGTCCAGACCTGCGTGGTCCACCTGATCCGCGCCTCGATGCGCTACGTGTCCTACTCGGACCGCAAGGCCGTCGCCGCGATGCTCAAACCGATCTACACCGCCATCGACGACAACGACGCCCTGATGGCGCTGACCGCGTTCGCCGACTCGACCCTGGGCCGTAAATATCCCATGGCGGTCAAGACGTGGGAAGACGCCTGGGACCGGTTCATCCCGTTCCTCGACTTCGGGCCCGCGACCCGCAAGGTGATCTACACCACCAACTCGATCGAGAGCTTGAACTACCAGATGCGCAAGATCATCAAGAACCGCGGCCAGTTCCCCAACGACCAAGCCGTGGTCAAACTACTCTGGCTCGCGATCCGCAACATCGAAGACAAACGGGCCCGCGAACGCGCGAAGCAAGCCGGCCGACCCAAGGGCCAACCCCGCAACGCACCGGCCAAACTCGTCGAAGGCGCCACCGTCCAAGGCTGGACCACAGCCCTCAACGAACTCGCCCTACGCTACCCCGAACGATTCCCCCAAACCATCTAAAACCGACCACTTACACAGACAACTTGACAAGCTCGTTCGGGCAACTCGCGTAACGGCACCACACCTAAGACCGTCGCCACCGAAGTCGGGCCCATCGAGTTGGATCGGCCCCGGGACCGTAACTCCACGTTCGTGTCCAGGCTGGTGCCCAACGGGCAACGGCGCCTCGGTGGGCTCGAGGACCAGATCATCAGCCTGTATGCCGGCGGGATGACCATCCGCGAGATCCAACACCACCTCGCCGCCACGTTGGGCACCGACTTGTCACACGAGACCATCTCGAATGTAACCGAAGCGGTGGCCGACGAGGTCGCCGCCTGGCAGAACCGGCCCTTGGAGGCGTTCTACCCGGTGATCTACCTCGACGCACTGGTGGTCAAGGTCCGTGACCAGAACCGGGTCGTCAACCGGCATGCCCACATCGCGGTCGGTGTCGACCTTGACGGCATCAAACACGTCCTGGGGATCTGGGTCCAAGCGAGCGAAGGCGCCAAGTTCTGGGCAGCGGTATGCGCCCAGCTCGCTAACCGCGGAGTTCAGGACGTGTTGATCGTGTGTTGCGACGGGCTCACCGGCTTCCCCGAAGCGATCGAGGCGACCTGGCCTGGCGCGCTGGTCCAGACCTGCGTGGTCCACCTGATCCGCGCCTCGATGCGCTACGTGTCCTACTCGGACCGCAAGGCCGTCGCCGCGATGCTCAAACCGATCTACACCGCCATCGACGACAACGACGCCCTGATGGCGCTGACCGCGTTCGCCGACTCGACCCTGGGCCGTAAATATCCCATGGCGGTCAAGACGTGGGAAGACGCCTGGGACCGGTTCATCCCGTTCCTCGACTTCGGGCCCGCGACCCGCAAGGTGATCTACACCACCAACTCGATCGAGAGCTTGAACTACCAGATGCGCAAGATCATCAAGAACCGCGGCCAGTTCCCCAACGACCAAGCCGTGGTCAAACTACTCTGGCTCGCGATCCGCAACATCGAAGACAAACGGGCCCGCGAACGCGCGAAGCAAGCCGGCCGACCCAAGGGCCAACCCCGCAACGCACCGGCCAAACTCGTCGAAGGCGCCACCGTCCAAGGCTGGACCACAGCCCTCAACGAACTCGCCCTACGCTACCCCGAACGATTCCCCCAAACCATCTAAAACCGACCACTTACACAGACAACTTGACAAGCTCGGTCGCGGTCGAAGGGCTCACGATGATCGATATCGATGACACGATCCGTGAGGTCCACGGTTACCAGAAACAAGCCGCCCGCTACGGCCATACCCGCCAGTTGGGGCTCAACATCCAGTTGGCCACGATCAGTAGTGATACCACTGGCCCGGTGATCGCGGGGGCGAGGCTACGCCGTGGTAACACCACCTCGATGAACGGGGCTGAACAGATGGTCACCGACGCTATCGGCTGCGCCGGCCGGGCCGGGGTCACCGGCCAGGTCATGGTCCGGGTCGATGCCGGCTACTACGCCCACAAAGTCGCCTCCGCAGCCCTCAAGGCCGGGGCATGGTTCTCCATGACAGCTAAACAGGACACGGCCGTCAAACGGGCTATCGCCACTATCCCGGAAGAAGCGTGGACAGCCATCGAATATCCCGAAGCGATCTACGACGAGGAACAACATCGCTGGATCAGTGAGGCTGAAGTCGCTGAAGTGCCGGTGTTTATGGCCTTCACCCGCTCGAAAGCCACCACGATCGCCTGCCGGTTGATCGTGCGACGAGTCAAACGACTCAACCCGAAACACCAACCAGCCCTCTGCGAGGACTGGCGCTACCACGGGTTCATCACCAACAGTGACCTACCCATGATCGAGGCCGACCAACGTCACCGTGACCACGCGATCGTGGAGCAAGTCATCGCCGAGGTGAAAACCATGGCACTGAAGCATCTTCCCTCCGGGAAGTACTTCGCTAACACCGCATGGGTCGGCTACGCAGTCATCGCGTTCAACATCTCCCGCGCCGCAGCCCACGCAGCCCAGCGTCCCACCACCCGATGGCCCAGCCTGACCCGACACCTGATCACCATCCCCGCCCGGGTCACCCGATCCGCCAGACGCCTGCGGCTCCATTTACCGACCCGATGGGCCTGGAAAACCGCCCTCGACCAACTCTGGACAGCCACCAGCCCACCACTACGCGGCACTCTCTGACCACCCAGCCCCCCGCAGGGCCCAACCAAAGGAACCCCAGTAGAAAAGCCGGGCAGACCGGCAGATACCCCACGCCCTGACCCCACACGAACACCCACCACCACCCACCCCTGGCCACAACCAGCCTCCAAGACCACCAACGGTGGATCCAGGCTGAGCTGAGCCAGCCGCCCTCGAGGAACTCGTCGTACATTCCCCGCCCGCCTGGACCTCCACCGGTCAGCTGTGATCCGCCTCAGTCGCCTCCGGCGGGGAGCTCACCTGCTGGCGCGCTCCGCGGCGACGACGGAGCCACGCCCGCACCGGGACGAACAGGATGAGGCCGATGATCCACAGCGGCGACGTGGCGATCAGGAACGTCAGTAGGCCGGTGAGCAGTTCGACGGCGCCGCGCAGCCCGTCGGTGAGGGCCTCGCCGAAGCCCCACGAGTCGTCCTTGGAATCGACAAGCGAACCGGGCTCCGACAGGTGGACGTTGACCGTCACCATGGCGGCCTTGCGCTCCAGGTGCTTGATCTGGGCGTCGAGCGATTCGATGTCGCCGCGGACGCGGCCCAGCTCGGTCTCGACACTCAGCATCTCGGTGACGCTCTCGGCAGCGTCGAAGAACTCGCGGAGTCGCTGCTCCTGCGCCTGGAGGTTCTTCAGGCGGGCCGACAGGTCGACGTGCTGCTGGGTGACGTCGCTGCTGGCTTCAGACTGCGACTGCACCTCGCCCAACGCGGCGACATCGGCGACGAACGCCTCGTACTCGGCGGCCGGCACGCGGGCGGTGAGCCAGGCGCGGAGGCCGCGGACGCGTCCCTCACCCTCGGGGTAGACCCACCCGCCGTCGCTGGCGACCTCCATGTCGGTGATGCCGCCGTCGCGCGCAGCGGCGAGCTGACGGATCTCGTCGACGGCGCTGTCGGCCTCCGGCACCTCCATGCGGATGGTCTTGGTGACGATCAGCATGGCTGCATCGCCTTCGCCAGGCAGGTTGCCGCCCTCCTCGCGCAGTTCCTCGGGCGCCGCCTCGGGAACCGCTGCTCCGTCGGCCTCCACCGCGTCCGCTGCACCGCCCGCTTCCACCGCGTCAGGTACGCTGTCCTGCTCCGGGGCGGACATGGGTGCGGTATCGGTGGATGCCGAGCAGGCGCCCAGCGTCAACGCCACCATCATGACGATGACAGCCAGCCAGTTGCGGACGGTTGATCGTGCGTTCCTCATCGTTGCTCTCCTCGGTCAGACAGGTGAGGGGCTGTCCCCTCTCACCACGAACGACGAGGACGGGCCCCGTGGGGTTGTCCGGTGTCAGATAACGAAATGGTCAAGATGTGGGCGCACGAAAAAACCCCTGGTCTCCCAGGGGTTCTCGTTGGTGGTGGGCCTAGCTGGACTTGAACCAGCGACCTCATCCTTATCAGGGATGCGCTCTAACCGCCTGAGCTATAGGCCCGTACCGACGACCAACTGTAGCGGAGCAGATCGGTTCACCGCAAACCGGCCCTTAGATGAAGACTTCGGTACCGACTACGGTTCGCAAGTTTTCAGCTAAGCGGTTTCGACACGGACCCGCGCTCGCAAGCTCGCACGAGACCGACTCAACCAACGTCGATCAGTCCTCGGCGAGGGTGACCTCGAGGCCGCCCATGACCGTGGCCGCCAAGTTGTAGAGGAAGGCGAACAGCGTGGCCAGCGCGGTGATCAGCACCACGTTGATGGCCGCGACGATCGAGGAGAAGCCCAGGATGCGGCGCAGCGTCAGGATCTGGGTCACGTCGAACTCGGTGTCCTGATCACCGAACAGCTGGTTGAGCAGCGTGTTGACGTAATCCAGCGTGCCTGCGCCGGCCAGCACGGACCACAGCACGAACGTGGCCACCACGAACATGATCCCGAACGCGATCGAGAACAGGAACGTGGTCTTCATCACAGACCACGGGTCGAGGCGCGCCAGACGCAGCCGGGCCTTGCGGGTACGGCGGGGACGACGCAGGGTGCGCGCCTCCTTCTTCTCGCCGTCCTTCTTGGGCTCAGCCACCTCGTCGAGCGGCAGCGGATCAGATTCCTCTGCGGCAGCGGTGGTGGCGCGCTCACCAGCAGGCACGGCGACGGGGTTCGCCTGGCTGCGGGCCTTATCCACCGAGGTGGCCCCAGTGGCGGCGGCCGCACCGGTCACGGCCGTGGCGGCAGCGACGGGCACGCCGGGATTGGCGGGCGACGCCGGGCCGGGCGCCACGCCGCGGAAGGCCGGGCCCACCGGCATCGAGGCCCACTCCTTGGCGGTGCGGGCAGCGCGCTCGGCGACGCGCGGCGGCACCGGCGCGACACCCTTGGCGTCCTTGGTGTCCTTCGCATCAGCACCGGCCTTGTCGTCGTCCATGGACCCACCAGGGGTGTCCACGGCCTTCTGCACCTTGGTGTCGTCCTCCGGTGCCGATCCGGGCGACTTCGGCTCAGCCGGGTCACCCTTCGCACGGTTGGGAGAGAAGTCCAGACCGGGGCCGCCGTCGGCTCCCGGCCAGCGCGGCGCATCACTCATCGACGGTCTCCTCAGGGCTCACGTCCGCAGCCTCGTCGGCCACAGTTTCCACTACGGTACCGTCTACGGCCTCATCTGTTGCGTCAGCCTCATCCGAGGCTTCAGATTCCGGGTACAGCGCGATCACGCTGACCTCGTCGTCGCCACGAACTCCGACGAACTTCACGCCCATCGTGTCGCGACCCTTCGCGGGCACATCCGAGACCGCCGAGCGGGTGACCTGGCCGGAGACCTTGATGGCGATGACCTCGTCGTGTTCGCCGACGATCAGGCCTCCCACCAACGTGCCGCGGTTCTCGTTGAGCTTCATGGCCTTGATGCCCAGGCCGCCACGGCCCTGCACGCGGTACTCGTCGACGGCGGTGCGCTTGCCGTAGCCACCGTCGGTGACCGTGAACACGAACTGCTCTGACTGGTCCTCGTCGTGCCGCAGCACCGCCATCGACAGGAGTTCGTCGTCGCTGCGGAACTTCATGCCCGTCACACCCGACGTGGCGCGGCCCATCGGGCGCAGCTGCTCGTCGGTGGCCTGGAACCGGATGGCCTGGCCCTTCCGCGAGATCAGCAGCACGTCGTCGAGCTGGGACACCAACTGGGCGCCGATCAGCTCGTCACCCTCCTCGCGGAAGTTGATCGCGATGACGCCGGCCTGGCGCGGCGAATCGTAGGCCTTGAGGTCCGTCTTCTTGACCAGGCCGTTCTTCGTGGCCAGCAGCAGGTACGGCGCGTCGTCATAGGAATCGATGGTGAGCACCTGCGCGATCCGTTCGTCTGGCAGGAAGCTCATCAGGCCGGCCACGTGGCCGCCCTTCGCGTCCCGCCCAGCCTCCGGGAGCTGCCACACCTTCGAACGGTAGACGCGGCCGAAGTTCGTGAAGAACAGGATCCACTGGTGGTTGGTGGAGGTGAACAGGTGCTGCACCTCGTCGTCGGCGCGCAGCGCGGCGCCACGCACGCCCTTGCCGCCACGCTTCTGCACCCGGTACTGATCCGCGCGCGTGCGCTTGGCGTAGCCGCCGTGGGTGATGGTGACCACCATCTCCTCGTTGGGGATGAAATCCTCCTCCGAGAAGTCGCCATCGGCCGCGACGATCTTGGTGCGGCGCTCGTCGCCGTACTTGTCGACGATCTCCTGCAGCTCCGCGGCGATGATGCGACGCTGGCGGGCCTCGTCGGCGAGGATGTCCTTCAGATCGGCGATCTTGCGCTCCAGCTCAGCCAGGCGGTCAACGATCTTCTGGATCTCCATCGACGCCAGGCGGCGCAGCTGCTGATCGAGGATGTTGCGGGCCTGCAGCTCGTCGATGTCGAGCAGTTCCTGCAGGCCGTGGTTGGCTTCCTCGGCGGTGCGGCTGGCGCGGATCAGCGCGATGACCTCGTCGAGCATGTTGAGGGCCTTGACCAGGCCGCGGTCGAGGTGCGCGGCGCGCTCTGCCTCATCCAGCTGCCACTGGGTGCGGCGGCGGATGACCTCAAGCTGGTGCTTGATCCACAGGGAGATGAACTGGTCGAGACGCAGGGTGCGGGGCACCTCGTCGACGATGGCCAGCATGTTGCAGCCGAACGTGTCCTGCAGCGCGGTGTGCTTGTACAGGTTGTTCATCACGACGCGGGGCTGGGCGTCGCGCTTGAGGACAATCACCAGACGCTGGCCGGTGCGGGCCGAGGTGTCGTCGCGGATGTCGGCGATACCGGTGAGACGGCCGGAGTTGACCAGGTCCGCGATGCGCTGCGCGAGCGTGTCGGGGTTGGTCATGTACGGCAGTTCCGTGATGACGAGAAGCTGGCGACCCTTCTTGTCCTCCTCCATGTCGATCACGGCGCGCATGGTGACCGAGCCGCGGCCGGTGCGGTAGGCCTCCTCGATGCCGGAGCGGCCGACGATCAGCGCGCCGCCCGGGAAGTCCGGGCCCTGGATGCGCTGCATCGCGGCCTCGAGGAGCTCCTCACGGGTCGCCTCGGGGTGCTCGAGCGCCCACTGCACCGCGTCGTTGACCTCGCGCAGGTTGTGGGTGGGGATGTTGGTGGCCATGCCGACGGCGATGCCCGTCGAGCCGTTCACCAGGAGGTTCGGGAAGCGGGCCGGGAGGACGGCGGGCTCCATCTCGCGGTTGTCGTAGTTGGGGCGGAAATCGACGGTGTTCTGGTCGATCTCGCGCACCATCTCGACGGCGGGGTGGGCCATCTTGCACTCGGTGTACCGCATGGCTGCGGCCTTGTCGTTGCCCTGCGAACCGAAGTTACCCTGCCCGGAGACCAGAGGGAGGCGCATGGCCCACGGCTGCGCGAGGCGCACGAGGGCGTCGTAGATCGCGGAGTCGCCGTGGGGGTGGTAGAGGCCCATGACCTCGCCCACCACGCGGGAGCACTTGTTCCAGCCGCGGTCAGGGCGGTAGCCGCCGTCCCACATCGCGTAGAGCACGCGGCGGTGGACGGGCTTGAGGCCGTCGCGCACGTCGGGCAGCGCACGCCCCACGATCACGCTCATGGCGTAGTCGAGGTAGGAGTTCTGGATCTCGGCCTGCAGATCGATGGGGTCAACGCGGCCCAGCGCGGGTGCCTGCAGTTCGTCCTTGTCGACGTCGTCAGCCATGCGTCAGTGAACCTTCCGGAAAGTGGTGGTAGGGGTGTGTCTGGGGGAGCCCGAATCTAGATTTGCGCCCACAGACGGCCCCAAATCTGGATGTGGGGCAGCGGGCGCGACGGAGGGGTGCATCTGCGCCTTAAATGTCGAGGAAGCGGACGTCTTTGGCGTTGCGCTGGATGAACGTGCGGCGCTGCTCCACGTCCTCGCCCATCAGAATCGAGAACATCTGATCCGCCATCGCCGCGTCCTCCAGGGTGACCTGCAGCAGGATCCGGTTGTCCGGGTCCATCGTGGTCTCCCACAGGTCGTCGGCATCCATCTCGCCGAGGCCCTTGTAGCGCTGGATGGGGTTCACCTGCGGCAGCTTCTTGCCTTCGGCGATACCGGCGTCGCGGAGGGCGTCGCGCTCGAGGTCCGTGTAGGCCAGTTCGTGCGCGGCGTTGCTCCAGCGCAGGCGGAACAGCGGCGGCTGCGCGAGATATACGTGGCCGGCGTCGATCATGGGCCGCAGGAAGCGGAACAGCAGCGTCAGCAGCAACGTGCGGATGTGGGCGCCGTCGACGTCGGCGTCGGCCATCAGGATGAGCTTGTGGTAGCGCAGCTTGTTGAGGTCGAAATCCTCCTGCATGCCGGCGCCGAGGGCGTTGATGATCGCCTCGACCTCCTTGTTGGCCAGGATCCGGTCGATGCGGGCCTTCTCCACGTTGAGGATCTTGCCTCGGATGGGGAGGATCGCCTGCGTCTTCGGGTCGCGGCCGCCGCGGGCGGAGCCGCCTGCGGAGTCGCCCTCGACGATGAACAGTTCGCACTCGCTGGGATCCGTCGACTGGCAGTCGACGAGCTTGCCCGGCAGGCCGGAGCCGCCGAGGAGCCCCTTGCGGGAGCGGGCCATGTCGCGCGCCTTGCGGGCGGCGACGCGGGCCGCCGCGGCGGCCTGGGCCTTGCGAACGATGTCCTTGCCTTCGGCGGGGTTGCGTTCGAACCAGTCCCCCAGCCGGTCGTTGAGCACGCGCTGCACGAAGCCGCGGGCCTCGGTGTTGCCCAGCTTGGTCTTCGTCTGGCCCTCGAACTGGGGCTCGGAGACCTTGATGGAGACGATGGCGGTGAGGCCCTCGCGGATGTCGTCGCCCGAGACGCGGTCTTCGCGCTTCTTGATGAGGCTCCAGGTCTCGCCCCAGCGGTTGACCGTGTTGGTCAACGCCGCGCGGAAGCCCTCTTCGTGGGTGCCGCCCTCATGCGTGTTGATGGTGTTGGCGAACGTGTAGACGCTGCTGGAGTACGACGTATTCCACTGCATCGCGATCTCGACGCCCATGCCCTGCTCCGGGGCGTGAGCCTCCACGTCGATGACGGTGGGGTGGATGGCCTCCTTGGCGCCGGAGAGGTACTTCACGTAGTCGATGAGCCCGTCCTCGTAGAAGAACTCGTCGTACGGGGTGTCGGTCTCGCCCTCGTCGCCGGTGGGCGCCTGGCGGTCAGAGCGCATGTCGATCAGCGACAGGCGCAGGCCCTTATTGAGGAACGCCATCTCGCGGAAGCGGGTGGCGAGGGTCTCATAGTTGAAGTGCGTGGTTTCGAAGATGTCCGCGGCCGCGTAGAACGTGATGATGGTGCCGGTTTCCTCGGTCTCCTCCATGCGCTCCAGTTCCGTGGACGGGCGGCCGTACTCGAACTCCTGGTGCCAGCGGTAGCCGTCGCGGCGCACGTCCACGATCAGGCGCTCAGACAGGGCGTTGACCACGGAGGAGCCCACGCCGTGGAGGCCGCCGGAGACCTTGTAGCCGCCCTCGCCGAACTTGCCGCCGGCGTGCAGCACCGTCAGCACCAGCGTGACGGTGGGGATCTTCTCGACGGGGTGCTCCTTGACGGGGATGCCGCGGCCGTTGTCCTTGACGCGGACGCCGCCGTCGTCGAGGAGTTCCACCTCGATGGAGTCGCAGTACCCGGCGAGTGCTTCGTCGACCGAGTTGTCGACGATCTCGTAGACCAGGTGGTGCAGGCCGCGCTCACCCGTCGAACCGATGTACATGCCGGGGCGCTTGCGCACCGCCTCCAGCCCTTCGAGGACCGAGATCTGGTCTGCGTCATAGGAACCCGAGACGGTGTTGTCTGCCGAGTCCTGCAGCCCCTCCATCCGCTCCTGGGGAAGGTCCTCGTCGATATTCACGTCTTCCGACACATTGCTCCTGACCACACAAAGCAGCGCCGGGGTTGCCCCAGCGCCGTTGAACGACTCCATACTACCGTGCGCGCGCGGGAAACCCCGTATCTGACGTGCCTGAAATGGCGTTCATTCGCATTTCTTGCGCGTTTCGGCCCACCGGTGGGGGTTGAGGCATGGGGCCCTATCCGTCCCGGGGGCCCAGGGCCGCAGATCGGCGCCACGCATCGCCGGATTCGGTTGTCGCCCCGCGGTATCTTTCAGGCATGGCGACGAGGTACGAGCTGAACTACGACTGGCATCTCATCGGCCCGGTGAAGTGGACGCAGGAGTCCACCGTCACGCTCCAGGTGGATCTGCATTCCTACGAGCACGGAGACGCGCTGTGGGCCGAGATCGACCAGTGGTGGTCCGCCCTCGAGCGCGAGGACGGCGACCCCTTTGACGGTGGCGCCCGCTTCCCCCGCCCGGTGCGGCTCAATGAGCGGCACGTGACCATGTGGGTGGTCTCGCACGGCGAGGACGCGTTCGACTCGATCGCGCACTACGCGGAGACCATCCGAGAGGTGGCCGAGGCCGCCGACGCCGAGGTCGTCGCCGTCTGGACCGAACTGCCCCACAGCTGATCCCCGCCCACCCCGGCGGGGCTGAGGCACAATCGGGGGATGGACACCTTTCCGCAGGCCGCGATGCAGTTCTACGAGGAGTTGCGCCTCACCAACACGCGCGACTTCTGGCTCGCCAACAAGGAGCGCTACGACGGTGACGTGCGCGCCACGCTGACCCGCGTCGTCGAGGGGCTCAAGGACGAGTTCGGGGAGGCGAAGGTCTACCGCCCCCACCGCGACGTGCGGTTCTCCAAGGACAAGACCCCGTACAAGACGCATCAGGGCGCCTATGTAGGCCTGGCGCCTGCGTGCGGGTTCTACGTGGAGGTCAACGCCGAGGAGGCGTTCGCGGGCGCCGGCTTCTACCGGGCCGAGCCCGAGGCGCTCGCCCGGTTCCGCAGAGCGATCGACGACGAGCGCTCCGGCGCGCAACTCGAGGCGCTGGTGCAGGGGCTCGAGGACGACGGCTGGCTGGTCAGCGGCGACACGCTACGCACCGCGCCACGGGGGTTCACCAAGGAGCATCCGCGGATCGGGTTGTTGCGCCACAAGTCGTTGAGCGCCATGCGGGAGGTCACCGCCACCGGACTGGACGCCTTCACCGAACAGGTCCGCGAGATCTGGCGCGGCGCCACGCCGCTGGTGGACTGGCTGGCGGCCAGGCTCAACGAGTAGTCGGCGCCCTCAGCCCTCGTCCGGAACGGCCGGCTCGCTGGTGGGTGCCGCCCCGGTGGTGGCCGCCGGCGTCGTCTCCGTGGGCACGGCAGCCGCGGGTGTGGTGGTGGTCTGCGTGGGGGCAGGCGCCGGGGCTGACGGGGTCGTCGGCTCGTCCGTGGGCTCTGGCTCCGTCGACGGCGGCACCTCGACAGTGGGCGTCTCCTCCGGTGTGGTGGAGGGATCGGTCGTGGGATCCGGTGTGGGGGTGACAGGATCCGTCGGGTCCGGCGTGGGCGTCTCGGACGGCATCTCCTCAGCGGGCGTCGTCGGCACGGTCTCAGTGGGCGTCACGACGGGCTCTGGCTCCACCACGGGCTTCTCGGGGCTGGGGGCCCCGCCTGCCTGGCCGGGCGCCGAGGTGGTGGGCGTCGGCACAGGGGTGGTGGGCTCCGCGGCGGTGGTGTCACCGGGCGTAGGAGCCGCGGGCGCTGCGGTGGTCTCCGGCCGGGCGTAGGAGCCGCGGGCGCTGCGGTGGTCTCCGGGGCCACGGAGGGAGTGGGGGACGGCGTGGGCGATGCCGAGGGGGAGGCCGAAGGCGACCCCGGCAGGGCGGGCACGTCTGCGCCCATCTGCGACAGGTCGACCATGCCGGGCTTGCCGTTGAGCCACGGGATGGGATCTGTGAACTGGCCGTTGGCGATGACCTCGAAGTGCAGGTGGCAGCCGGTGGAGTAGCCGGTGTTGCCGACGCGTCCCACGCCCTGGAGGGCGTTGACCTTCTGGCCCACCTTCACGCCGATGGACGAGAGGTGGTTGTAGGTGGTGACCACGCGGTAGCCGCCGAGCATGCCGTGATCGATCTTGACCTGCACGCCGTTGCCGCCGGCCCAACCGGTGCGCACGACGGTGCCGGCCGCGGCGGCGCCGACGGGGGTGCCGCACGGTGCGGCCCAGTCGTGACCCGTATGCAGCTTGTAGACCCGCAGCACGGGGTGGAAGCGCATGCCGAAACGCGAGGTGGAGCGGCCGTTGACGGGCTGCGACAGCAGCGCGCCAGGGCTCTCCTTGCCGATGGATTCGACGGTGGTGGTGGGGATGGTGGCCGGCGCTGAGGGCAGCGGCATGACCACCGGATCAGCACCCTCGCCGCCCGGCTGAACGATCTCGGGCGTGGGGGCGTTGAACGGATCGAAGCCGAGGGTGCCGGCGGCAGCGAGCACCTCGCTGCCCTGGCCGAGCGCCTGCACGCCGAGGGGATCTGCGAAGCTGAAGGCCTGGAACGCGTCGGGATCTGACTCGCCGAAGGCCTCACGCACCGCGCTCTCCGCCGAGTCGATGCCGGGTGCCGGGCGCGGGGATGCTTTGACAACGGGGGGTGCGGGGACTGCCTCAAGGGTGGGATCTTCGCCGCTGGCGCCGACCAGAGCAACCATGCTCACGGCTACGCCCGCGGCCAGCACCGACGTGATGCCCCGCAGTTTCATATTGCTCCCAGCCCCCCCCCCACAGCCTCTGACGTCGTTGACTTACCTGTCTATGTAACCACCTATCGGGGTCAGAAGAAAGGCATCCGGCCAATCCCGTCTGTGTGATTCATCATCTGGTCAGGGCCTAAGCACCCCTCACCAGCCTCACCGCGACGGGGGCTCGTCGTCGTCGCCGCCCACGTCCAGCCACCCGTCGGCCCCACCGCGCCAACGCAGCCGCCCTCCCCGCCAACGCTCGATTCTCCAAGCCAATGCTCGTTCGTCGGTGCCAGAGCTGTTTCTTCCCGCCTGTGATGTGTCGTCGGCGAGAAGCACCAACTCCGGCACCGACGGATGAGCGTTGGCGCCGTGGGTCTGAGCATTGGCGAGGAGGGGCTCGACGCCGGCGGCGTCAGCCCTTCACGCAGAGCAGCGTCTGGAGCCGGGCCTCGACGGCGATGAGGTCGCGCTGGGCGGCGATCACGTCGTCGATGTCCTTGTACGCGGCCGGGATCTCGTCGACGACACCCTCGTCCTTGCGGCACTCGATGCCCTCGGTCTGGGCCGCGAGGTCCGCCGCGGTGAACCGCCGACGGGCGGCGTTGCGCGACATCCGCCGCCCCGCCCCGTGCGTCGCCGACTGGTACGACGACGGGTTGCCGAGCCCCCGCACGATGTAGGAGCCGGTGCCCATCGAGCCGGGGATCACGCCCATGTCGCCCACTCCGGCGCGGATGGCGCCCTTGCGGGTGATGATCAGTTCGGTGTCGTCGTAGGTTTCCACCGCAACGTAGTTGTGGTGGCAGCGGATGGGTTCGCCGAATCCGATGCCCGGGATACGGTGCGTCAGTTCGTCGCAGACGGCCTGCAGCATCACGTCGCGGTTGAGCAGCGCGTAGGACTGGGCCCACCACAGGTCATGGAGGTAGGCGTCCATCTGCGGCGTGCCCGCGAGGAACACCGCAAGATCCTTGTCGACGAGGTTCTGGTTGTGCGCCAGCGCCTGCGCCGCCTCAATGTGCACCTGGGCGAGCTGGTTGCCGGTGCCCCGGGAACCGGAATGGAGCGTCACCCAGACGTAGCCGTCGTCGCCGCCGCAGAGCTCGATGAAATGGTTGCCCCCGCCCAGGGTGCCCACCTGCTGCAACGCCTTCTTCTCGGCCTTGCCCTCGCGTGCGGCCCAGGTGAGCTCGCGGGCCTTGAGACCCTGGAATGCCTCCATCGCAGCCCGGTACCGACGCGCCAGCTCGGGATGCTTCCCGACGGTGCGCGGCTCGCCGCCGTGCTGATTGAAGCCCACGGGCACGGCGCGTTCGATGCCGTGCCGGATGGCGGCCAGGTCGTCGGGCAGCTGGTCCGTGTGCAGCGTGGTGCGCACGGCGGTCATGCCGCAGCCGATGTCAACGCCCACGGCGGCCGGCGCGATCGCCTGCTCCATCGCGATGACGGAGCCGACGGTGGCGCCCATGCCGAAGTGCACGTCGGGCATCACGCGCAGCCCGCGGGTCCACGGCAGGTCGGCGACGTTGCGCAACTGCTGCTGCGCGGCGGCCTCGACGTCGGCCTCGTGGGCCCACATGAGGGTGTTGTCGGTGCCGGTCAGGGGCACCGGGAAGGTGTTCATTGCTCTTTCTCCTGTTCATTGATTGACAGGGCAACTGGCTCTCACCTCAGAGGGCGGACTTCACGGTTCCTGAGCCTGCCGCAACGACGAAGGAGTTGGGCAGGTCGAAGGACCGGTGAGCAGGATGAGAGAGTCAGTTACCCCGGCAGTTTCAGCGCTGGTACGCGAAACTGGGCTGAAAATCGGCGCGCGGGCAGCCTGGCGTGGTCGCGGGTTCGCGACGTAGCTCAGCAGCCATGGTTCCGACTCTCTCTCGTTGCCCGGGCATCCGGGCGGGGTGCCAGCGGCGGCACCGGCTTTAAGGATCGCACCAATTCCGCCAGCGAGCAACCACTATGGGCCAGCCATGCCAACAGCACCTCTCTGGTGGCCGGCATCCAACGGCTTCATACAGCCCGCGTCACTCAGCCGTAGGTGTCGCGCGGACCGCGACCCTGCACGGAGCGCATGCCCTTCTTCCAACTGGGGGGCTTCGGGCCGCGGAACTCCACCCGCAACACGGTCTGCTCCCCCAGGGCCGCGTTGAGCTTGGCCACCAGTTGCGAGGCGGTGTAGCGCATCGCGGAAGCCCACGCCGTCGAGTCACAGTCGACGACGAGCAGCCCGGCGTCGTAGTGGACGGGCTTGGAGTGCTCGGCGTTCGACTCCCCCACCAGTTCCGGCCAGCGCCGCAACACCGTCGACAGGTTGATGCGCTGCTTCCAGCCGCGTTGGCGCACGACCTCGCCCAAGACGTCGCCGACCAGCTTCGGGTCGCGCTCGTCGGGGTGGGCGCCGCTGCGCTGCTGCTCGAACACGCGCCGCGAGCGGCGGGGGGTGCGCGGTGGGGCCGGTTCGGGCAGCACCACGCCGTACTCAGAGGCCTCGACGGTGGCGCGGGCGATCTCCGACGCCAGCTCGAGCCCCGTGGGATCGTGCGGCTCGGACATGTCCCCAGCCTAGTGCGCCCCTCCCTGGCGCGCGGCCCTGCAGGGCCAGGGGGAAGGGGGCTGGTCGTCGGTGGGCGCGACTCAGCCCGCGGCGAGAGTGTTCTCCGCGAAGCTGGCCAACCAACTCTGCTGCGGGATCTGCTCCGGCGACTCCCCCACGGTCTGCAGCACCAGCACCCGGATCTTCTCCGGGCCCTCGACGTAGAACGACAGGCCGAGCGCGCCCGGCGTCGAGCCGCCCTTGAAGCCGACGTACGACGCGCCCTCCGCCTGGATGCCGGGGTACTCGCCCATGATCGCGCGCACCGGGGCGCCCGCCTCCGTGCTGAGGCGGCTCTGCAGGTCGACGTGGGCGCGGCACAGGTCTTCGGCCGTGGCGTACCAGTCGACGCCCTCATCCCAGAACGGGTCAGCCATGCTGGCCTCCTCGTAGCTGAGGTCCCACGCCGGCAGGTCCTCGAGGATGGCGCGCTGGGCGGCGGTCACCTCGGGTGAGGCGTCGTCGTAGCCCTTCGAGGCCTCGGCCCACTGGGCGCGCAGGCCCTCGTCGGCGGCGATCTGGAACGCCTCCCGCGTGGTGAGGAACGGCTTGTTGAGCTCCGGCGCGTGGTGCTTCATGGTGGTCAGTTCGGCCTCGACGGCCTCGCGACCGAGGGCGTCGATCAGCAGGTCGGTGGCCGTGTTGTCGCTGTTGGCGATCATCCGCGTCGCGGCGTCCTGCACGGTGACCTTCGTGCCGGCCGGCTGGTTGCGCAGATCGCCGGTGGGCAGCGACTTGAGCTCCTCGGTGAGCGTCAACTCCTGGTCCCAGGCGAGGTCGCCCGCGTCGATGGCGGTGACCACGGCGCCGAGGACGTACAGCTTGAACATCGACGCGATGGGCCGCACCACGTCGGCGCCGCGGCTCTCGACGGGGGTGCATTCGGGCACGTCCGCGCCGCGGGTGACGTCCGCCAGCAGGAACGACGACGTGGGCGCCTCCGCCAGCAGCGCCTGGGAGGCCTCCGCCGGGGTCGCGAACTCGGGGGCCTTCTCGTTGGGCACGAACATCAGCCCGTCGATCCTGCCCTCCTTGACCGCCAGCATCATCATCACCGGCGTGCCGTCGGATTCCAGCTCCGCGGTGCCCTGCGTCTCTGTGCCGTTCCAGCTCACCAGCGTGAACGGCCCCTCCCCGCGCAACTGGTCGAACACCTGGGAGACCTGATCGGCCGGCACCTGGCTGAGGAATTCCTCGCCGAACCGCTCCTCGGCCTCCTCCGCGCTGGGGCCGGAGTCTGCGGCGAGGGTGTCGAGCACCCAGCGGGCAGCCTCCCCGACGGGGGTGTCGGGGATCTCCGCGGACGTCGGCTCCGCGGTGGGTGCTGGATCGGCGGGCTCCGTCGTCGCCTGCGTGGGTGCTGCGGACGGGGCCGTGGTCTCCGGCGCCGGCGACTGCGTCGCTCCCGTACCTGAACAGGCGCTCACGGCCAGAGCGATGGTTGCGGCAAGGGCGATGCGGAATCGAGACATGCCCTCATGAATACCATGCGGTCCCTGAGTGCCCCGCGACGAAGGAGCCGGGCAGAACGAAGGGCGACGCTCAGGGACCAACTTCAACGGTGCCGGAGTCGACGCGGAAGCGACGCTCGGCGGGGAAGTCCGGCACGTCGGCACCCACGGCGGCGGTGATCAGCACCTGTTCGGCGTCGGCGATCGCCGCGCCGACGCGTTCCCGGCGCGAGACGTCCAGCTCGGCGAACACGTCGTCGAGCACCAGGACGGGCTCGGTGCCGTCGTCGCGCACCAGCGTGAAGCCGCCCAGCCGAAGCGCCAGCGCCAGCGACCACGACTCCCCGTGCGACGCGTACCCCTTCGCAGGCAGCGCGCCGATGGACAACTCGACGTCGTCGCGCTGAGGGCCGATCAGCGTCACGCCCCGGTACAACTCCTCGCCGCGCAGCCGCTCCATCGCCTCCAGCAGGCGACGCTGGAGCTCAGCGCGCACATCGGCGGCCTCGGCGACCCCGGTGAGTTCCAGCCCACTCTTGTACACCGCGTTGATCTGATTGTTCTTCGGCGCGATCGTCTCGTAGGCCCGCTGCGCGTGCGGCAGCACGTCGGCCAGCGTGTCGAGGCGGGCGTGCAACAACTCGGCGCCCAGCGCAGCGAGCTGCTCGTTCCACACCGCGAGGGTGACCTCCTCGTCGCCGCCCTGCGGGGTCTGCGAGCGCCCGGACATCGACTTCAGCAAGGCGTTGCGCTGACGCAGCACCTTGTCGAAATCCTGCTTCACCCCTGCCATGCGCGGCCAGCGCGTCACGACGAGGGAATCGAGCCACGAGCGACGGTCCGACGGGTCGCCGCGCACGATGGCGATGTCGAGGGGCGAGAACACGACGGTACGCAGGGCCCCCACCAGATCCCGCGGCCGCGGCAGCGGCGCTCGGTTCAGGCGGGCGACGTTCGACTTGCCCGGGATCACCTCGAGGTCGAGCCAGATCAGCCGGTCGTCGTCACGCGAGGCCTGCACCTTCGCCCGGATGATCGCCGACGTGGCGCCCGCCCGGATGAGCGGCGCCGTCGTCGAGACGCGGTGCGAGGACATGGTGGAGAGGTACTCGATGGCCTCCACCAGGTTGGTCTTGCCCTGGCCGTTGGAACCGACGAACACGGTGACGCCGGAGGTCAGCTCGAGGTGTGCCTCGTGGTAGTTCCGGAAGTCTGTCAGCGTGAGCTCGGTGACGAACACGTCAGCTGGGCAGGCGCATCAGCATGATCACGTGGCGGTAATCGGCGCTGGGATCCGCGTCCATGCTGGACAGGCCCATGATGAGGCAGGGCTTGCCGGGCAGCGTGAACGAGAAGTGCGCGAACGGGGCATCCAGCGCGGTCAGCGCGTCGAGCAGGTAGTGCGGGTTGAAGCCCGCATCCGTGATGGACTGCTCGTCGCCGACGACCTCCACCTGCGCGTCGATGGCCTCGACGGCCTGCGCCTGGTCACCCGTGGCGGCCTCGAGCGTGATGTGGTCGTCCTGGATGCGCATGCGCAGCGGGGTGTTGCGCTCGGCCACCAGGGCCACGCGCTTGACGGCGGACAGCAGGGCGCCGGTGTCGACGCGGACGCTGACGGTGGCCTGCACGTCCATCAGGTGACGCACCTTGGGGAACGCCTGGCTGAGCAGGCGGGTGGTGGCCTCGCGCTTGCCCTTGGTGCCCTCGCCGACGAAGCCCGCCAGGCCCTCGCCCTCGGCCTCCGTGGTGGACAGTGAGATGGTGACGGTCTCGCCGGCGGTCATGGACTTGGCCGTGTCCGCCAGCACCTTGCCGGGCACCAGCACGTTGCCCTCGAGGCCCGGGCTGGCCGGGTTCCAGGTGAGCTCCTTGAGCGCCATGCGGTAGCGGTCCGTGGCGAGCAGGGACAGGTTCTCGCCGTCGATCTCCATCTTGACGCCGGTGAAGACGTTGAGCAGTTCGTCGCGGCCGGCGGCGACGAACACCTGGCCCACGGCCTTCTCGAAGACCGACGCGTCGACGGTGCCGGTCTGCGACGGCATGTCCGGCAGCGTGGGGTACTCGTCGACGGGCAGCGTCTGCAGCGTGAAGCGCGCGGAGCCGCAGGTGAGTTCCACCTTGGAGTGGTCGGCGTTGAGTTCGACGGGCTTGTTGGGCAGCGAACGCGCGATGTCGGAGAGCAGTCGGCCGGAGACGAGTACCTGGCCCTCGTCGGTGACCTGCGCGGGGAGGGTGACCTTGGCTGACGTGGTGGAGTCGAAGCTGCTCAGCGTCACGCCGTCGGCCTCCGCCTCCAGCAACATGCCCGCCAGGATGGGAGCGGTGGGGCGGTTGGGGAGGCTGCGGGCCACCCACGCCACGGCGTCGGCAAGCGCCTCGGGTTCAACTCGAATCTTCACGTCTCACACCTTTGTTGTTTGCTATAAAGCTCGTCGCCAGCATCATACCCACCTGCCGCTGCTTGAGCCGACTACCCGCGAGGAACGAGCGACGCAGTCGAGTCGAAAACCGGGTGGGATGACATGCAGGCGGAACGAACGCTCAGGGTTTCGACACTGCTCGTAGAACTCGCATGCTCAACCGACGTCCGCGATGGACTCGAGCACCGCCAGGCGCGATGCCCGGCGGGCCGGCGCGATCGCCGCCAACACGCCCACGACGGCGGCGACAACCACGAAGATCAGCAACTGCGCCCACGGGATCACCAGGGTGTCGATGCCCTGGCCGCCCAGCAGCGTCACCAACGCGGCGCCGAACACAACGCCCAGGATCACACCCAGCACGGCGCCCAGCACGGCGACGATCACTGCCTCCAACGTCACCATCCGCCGCACCTGCGCCCGCGTCATGCCGACGGCGCGCAGCAGCCCCACCTCGCGGGTGCGCTCCATCACGGACAGGCCCAGCGTGTTGACGATGCCCAGCACCGAGATCACGATCGCCAGGGCCAGCAGCGCGTAGAGCGTGGCGAAGATCTGGTCGAACTGCGCCACCCTGTCCTCGATGAACTCGTGCACATCCGAGACGACGACGGTGGGCGCCTGCGCCGCGGCCTCCTCCAACCCGGCCTTGACCCGGGCCGGATCCGCGCCGTCCTCTGCGAAGATCACCAACTGCTGCACCATCGACGCGTCGGCCACCGCCGCGAAGGTGGGGGGCGTGACCACGATGTCGCCGATGGGCATGGCCGCGCCCTCATCGTGCAGGCCGGTGACCAGCACGGGCACGGTGCCCAGCGGTCCCACCAGGTCGATCACCTGACCCAGAGTGAAGCCGTGCTCGTTGGCGTAATCGGCCGACAGCACCACGGGGGCCTCTCCCCCGTCCTCGTTCATCGCGCCGACCAGCACGTTGAGGCTGGTGCCGCGCTCAAGCGCCTCGCGGGTCATGCCGAACAGCACGCTGGGCTCGTCGACGCCCTGGATCTGCGCCGAGCCGCGGTACCCCTCGTAAACGGTGGCCACGCCGTCGACCCCGCGTGCCGCCTCGGCGATCTTCGCGTCGAAGGGCTGGTACGAGACGGGCACGATGACGAAGTCGCCGCGCTGATCCTGCGTGAGCTGGTTGCGCAGCGAGGTGGTGGTGCTGGCCGCCAGGATCGCGACGGTGGTCACCAGCGCCAGTCCGATCATCAGCGTGGCGGCGGTGGCGGCGGTGCGGCGCGGTTGGCGCACGGAGTTGAGTTGCGCGAGTTTGCCCACCTCGCCGAACAGGCCGCGGAACAGTTTCCCGAACACCCAGATGACCGGCGCCCCCACCAGCGCGGCGGCGAGCACCATGCCGATCAGCAGCGCAGTGGCCCCGGCGCCGAGCCAGATGAGCGGCTGCGGCACATCGAGCCACACGGCGATCACGATGGCGGCCACGCCCAGCTCGATGAGCGCGATGCCCAGGAGGGGCAGACCGGACAGCTTCTCAGGGTTCGACTGGGCGGCGCTGGCCATGGCCTCGACGGGCCGGGTGGCCGACGCGCGGCGCGCCGGCAGGTATGCAGCGATCAGCGTGATGATCACGCCAATGGCGTACGAGGCGACGACGGCCTGCCAGGTGATCGACGGCGTGACGTCGCCGATGTCGATGCCGAGGCCGCGCAGCAACCCGAGGATCCCCCAGGCCAAGCCGTAGCCCACGGCCAGGCCGAGGGTGGCGCCCACGAGCCCGACGAACAGCGCCTCCATCAGCACCGCGGTGCGCACCTGGCGGCGGGTGGCGCCGATGGCACGGAACAGCGCCAGTTCGCGGGCGCGTTGGGCCACCAGGATCGAGAAGGTGTTGAGGATCAGCAGTGCGGCGACGAGCAGCGCGATGCCGGCGAAGACCAGGAGGAAGATGTTGACGAAGCCCAACCCGACGTTGAGTTGCTCCTCGATCTCGGAGCTGAGCTCGTCGCCGGTCTCCGCCACGAAGCCGTCGGGCAGCACCTCGGCCACCGCTGTGGAAACCGCCGCCGGATCCGCCTCGGGAGCGGTCTGCACCCACAGCGCGTACGCGCCGGGTTGGCCCTCCTGGGCGATGAGTTGGATCTCGGGGAGGGTGAAGAACAGGTAGCTGGCGCCCGCCGTCGACCCCGCGCCGTAGGTGCCGGTGCCCACCAGCGTGTAGGAACGGATGCCGTCCCGGGGGGTGGAGACCTCGACGGTGTCACCGATGCTGAAGCCGCCTCGGGTGACGGTGGCGGGGTCGATGACCACTTCGTCGTCGGCGGTGGGCGCGCGGCCGTCGATGATCCGGGCGCCGGCCACGCCGTCGGCGGAGGTGGCGTCGTGCCAGTTCATGCCGAGGCCGGGCGCGCCGGGGAACGTGAGCACACTGCCGTCGGCGTCGAGGGCGTAGACCTGCGTGTTGGAGACCATGGGCTCCACCCGCGCGACGCCGTTGATGGCTTCAACGGCGGCCACGTTTTCGTCGGTGAGGAGCTGCGGCGGCACTCCGGGGTTGTTCTCGAACCCGGAGATGCCGGTGGTCTCCTGGGAGACGTTGACGTCCGCGAGCGCTCCGCCCACGAGCGACTCGAAGCCCGACGACAGCAGGGTGGTGAACATCAGCGACCCGGCCACGAACGCGACGCCGAGCACGATCGACAGCGCGCTCATGATCAGGCGCAGCTTGCGCGCCCACACGGATTTGAGGGTGGCCCGCAGCATGTCAGTCCAGCATCGCGCGGCGGGCGATGGAGCGCTCGGCGGTGGACTCTTCCTCGATCTCGTCGCCGACGGGCCCGTGTGTGGGGGCCGTGCCGCCGTCGCGGTAGACGACGGGGCCCTGGTGCTCGGCCGTCTCCTCGGGCTCCGGGGCGGGCTCGTCAGCGGGCAGGTCCTGGCGGGGGTACAGCTTGGCCATGGCGCGCAACAGTTCGTCCTGCGTGGCGTCGCGCATCTCGTGCACGATGCGGCCGTCGGAGAGGAACACGGTGCGGTCCGCGTAGCTGGCGGCGTGCGCGTCGTGGGTGACCATGACGACGGTCTGGCCGAACTCGTCGACGGAGCGGCGCAGGAAGCCCAGCACCTCCGCGGCCGAGGTGGAATCGAGGTTGCCGGTGGGTTCATCGCCGAAGACGATGTCCGGCCGGTTCATCAGCGCCCGCGCGCAGGCGACGCGCTGCTGTTGGCCGCCGGAGAGCTCCGACGGTTTGTGCGTGAGCCGGTCCCCCAGGCCCAGCACGTCGACGATCCTGCTGAACCACTCGTCGTCGACCTTCTTTCCGGCGATGGACAGCGGCAGCGTGATGTTCTCCCGCGCGGTGAGCGTGGGCACCAGATTGAAGGCCTGGAAGATGAAGCCGATTCGGTCGCGGCGCAGCTCCGTGAGCGGCGTGTCCTTGAGGGGGCCGACGGCGGTCTCACCGATCCAGACCTCCCCTTCGGTGGGCGAATCGAGCGCCGCGAGGAGGTGCATGAGGGTGGACTTACCGGAGCCGGAGGGGCCCATGATGGCGGTGAACTCGCCAGCGTGGACCTCGAAATCAACGTGATCGAGGGCCATGACGACGGCCGAACCGGCCCCGTAGATCTTGGTGAGGCCCTCGGCCCGCGCTGCGATGCTCACGGGCACCACGGTACCCGGTAACACGCGTCACGCTGCCGTCGCAGCCCGAATTCCACGTGAGGACTCCGCGTGTCGTTCGCTGGCTCGCAAGCTCGCTGGCGAACGCTCAGGGGCCGGTCAGGGGGCGTACGTGTGGTCGCCCAGTTCCTTGATCAACCCCATGATCTGCTCGGAGGTCTCATCCCCGGTGAGCACAACGTCGGACCACATCTCCCAACCGGCGGTGTCGTAGGCGACCTGGGCGCGCTCCCCCTCAGTCTCAAACCTCGCCCACGTGTGCGGGTCGAGGATCACCCTCGCGTACCAGCGACGCTTCGCGTACAGCGCAAGATCCGCCGTCACGTAGGGTTCGCCGCGCAGCCACACCACGTCGAAGTGGTCGTCGCGGGCGTCGAAGTGGTTCTCCACCCGCCAACGCCAGTGGCCACCCACGAAATCCGACGACGCCACCGGGCGCCCTTTCTCCCCCTCCAGCGTCACGACGGCCCAGGGCGGCAGCGCGCCCGGCTGGGTCGCCAGCCCGGAGGCACCCAGATCCGCGACGACATGGGTGCGCTCGCCGTCGCGCCGCACCGCCGTCGCAAAGTCCGCCACGACACCGGGATCAGCCAACGCCGGAGCCTCACCGTGGTGATCGACCACCAGCACGCGCAATCCCCCCTCATCTCGGCGCGACGGCGCGGGCTGCGGGCGGTCAGGCACATGGATCAACGGGGTGGCAGGCAGCTCCGCGAAGGGCTCCTTCCACCGGCGCGACAGATCCGCCAGGGCCTCAGTGCGCGGCGCGAACAGGCCGTCGTTGGAGAGCATGCAGGCGGCAGCGGTGGGGGTGTGCAGCGGCGGGGCGCCGTCGATCCAGATCCCGAACGGCCAACCCCGCGACGCGGCTGTCCACAGCGCAAGCTCGGCGGCCCACTCGTCGGGCGCGACGATCAGCATGGGCTGGTGGATGTGCTTCTGCAGCCAGTTGAGCAGGTTGTCCCAGCCGCCGGCGGTGGCGGGGGTGAGCGAGCCGTCGTCGATGCTGAACGGCAGCGGAGGAAGAGCCAGGGTCTGGGAGCGGTCGAGGCCGGCGAAGCGGAGGAGCTGCTCGTCGCGCAGCAGCACCTTCCAGCCGCGGGCCTGGGCGGCGGCCATGGCGATGGGGTCGTCCGAGATCAGGACCGGTGTGCGGTAGGTCATGCTGAAAGCTCCCGGATGAGGTCGATTTCGCGGCCGATGGTGGCCTCGTGGCCGCACTGCTGGCGGGCCCGTTCCGCGGCGGCCGCAGAGAGCTCAGGCATCAGGTCGCGGTGCTCGAGCAGATGCCGGATGGCGCCCGCGAACGCCCACGGGTCATCGGCGCGGGGCAACAGGCTGCAGCTCTCGTCGGTGAACTCGGGGATCGCGGCCACGGGGTTGGTGATGGTCACCATGCCGCTGGCCATCGCCTCGCCCAGCATCACGCCCTGGGTGTCGAAGCGCGTGGGGCACAGGTAGACGCCGGCGCGTTGGTGCGCGGCGGCCATCTCGATGGGCGACAGGTAGCGCTCCTCGACGGCGACGTTGCGCAGGCGACCCAGCGCGGCCGTCTGCCCGAAGAGGGCGCCGGAGCCGCGGATGGTGATGTTCAGCTCATCGAAGCCCGGCTCGTCGGCCAGCACCTCCAGGGCGCGGATCGCGATGTCGTTGCCGTAGTTGCGCACCGCGAAGCCGCGCATCAGCAACAGGTTGGTGGCCTCCTCGGGGTGGCGGATGCGAGCGCGGAAGGTGTCGCCGTCGATGAAGTTGGGGATCACCCGCGCCTTGGCGGCCGGCACCCCGATGTCCTCCGCCGCGAGCCCCCGCTGGAACTCGGAGACGAACACGACGGTGGCCTCGCCGTCGGTGAACAGCTTCCGCGTGGCCTCGGCGCGGCTGCGGTTCAGCTCGTCGCGGGCTGTGCGGATGGAGGCCAGTTCGCGGCTGTCGTGATTGGCGGCCAGGCGGCGGTAGTCGCGCACCTCGTAGCCGTGGAACCACACCGCCAACCGCCGCCCAGGCACCTGCGCCAACAACGCGTCGATAGTGGTGGGCTCCGGCGAATGCACCAACACCGGGATGTCGGCGGCGACGGCGTGTTCAAGCGCGGTGGGGATCGCCTCGGGTGCGATGGCCCAGACCGGCAGGTCGCCGTCGTTGCCCCGCTGTTCCTGTGCGCCTTCGCGGAGGGAGGATTCGACGACGACGCCGCGCAGCCCGGCGGCCTGGTAGGCGCGGGCGCGGCTGCGGACGAACTCGCGGCCGGCGCGCCAGGGCTTGGGGTACGACGGCGTCAGCAGGACGTACTCAGCAGATCCCAGTTCTGCGGCGAGCTCCGTCATCGCTTCACCGTGCGCACAACCTTGCGCACCGCACGCTCCGTGAAGCTGCGCTCGTTCTCCAGCTTCTTGATGCGTTCCTTCAGAGCCGCGATGGTCGCCCGGTCCGTTTCGGCCTTCGCCTGGGAGTCGTCGACGGCGGTGCGGGCCTCGAAGAGGTCGTCGCGCATCTTCGCGAGCGCGGCGATGGCGGCCTCGTGCTCAGCCTCCTTGGCGGTGAGCCTGGTGGCGACGGCGAACAGTTCAGCCTCCAGGCTGCTCGCGTGGGCAGCGGCCTTGGAAAGCTCGTCGCGGGCCGTGACCAGTTCGGCTTCCATGCCCGTGCGAAGGTGGTCCTCGATGCGTTGGCTGTCGTCGTTCGTCACGCTGGTGAGTGTAACCCCGCGTTTCGGCTGCCGTGGGCCTTCGCCCCACTTGCTGATGCGGGGTGTCCACATGCATGACTTTGAAGATCCTTGTGTAGTTACATCCCAGATGTACTCATAGCGCTTGTGGATTCTGGGGATAACCCGCGTCGCTGCTGGTCAACCCGCTTTTGGGGGTGTGGACCGTTCGAGGACGAACGGTAAATGACACGTGGAGTATTTGGGGACAGATCCGGGGCGTGAAGTTATCCACACCTCCGTCCACACCCTTGGACAGCGTGGCGACCCGGGTTGTCCACAGCTCAACCAGCGTGGCGCGCTCAACCAGCGTCGAGCGCCCAGGTGGTCTCTCGACGAGGACATGGAGATCACCGTCCTGGAGCGCAGTGGCTACGTATCTTTCGCCAACTGTGGCCTGCCGTATCACGTGGGTGGCGTCATCGAGGAGCGGTCTTCGCTGCTGCTGCAGACGCCCGAGGCCCTGTGGGAGCGGTTCCGCATCGACGTGCGCGTCAACACCGAGGCGCTGCGGATCGACCGCAGCCGCAAAGTGGTTGCCGCGCGTGACCTCACCGCGGGCGAGGAGACCGAGTTCGCCTACGACAAGCTGATCCTCTCCCCCGGCGCCCGTCCCGTGCAGCCTCCCATCCCCGGCATCGAGCGCGCGTTGACCCTGCGCAACGTGGAGGACACCGACGCGATGCTGGCGGCCGTCGACGGCGCTGAGACCGCCGTCGTCATCGGTGGCGGGTTCATCGGCCTGGAGGTCACCGAGAACCTCCTCGCCCTCGGGATGAAGGTGGCCCTCGTGGAGGCGCTCAGCCAGGTGATGGCCCCGCTCGATCCTGAAATGGTCACGCCCGTGCATGACCTCCTGCGCGAGCACGGCGTCGATCTGCGGCTGGGTTCCGGCGTCACCCGGATCGGCGAGAGCGACGTCACGCTCGCCGACGGCTCCACCATCCCCGCCGACGTCGTGGTCGCAGCCATCGGTGTGCGCCCCGAGGCGAAGCTCGCCGAAGAGGCGGACCTGCTCGTCGGCTCCCTGGGCGGCATCGTCGTGGGGTCGCGTCAGCTCACCAACGACCGCAGCATCTACGCCGTCGGCGACGCCGTCCAGAAGGAGGACGCCCTCACCGACGACGCCGTCCTCGTCCCCCTCGCCAACACCGCCAACCTGCAGGATGAGGGCGCCACCGTCGTTGACGTGCGCACCCCCGCCGAGTTCGAGCGCGGCGCCATCCCGGGGGCCATCAACCTCCCGCTCGACGAGCTTCGCGACCGCGCCGATGAGCTGCCCGAGGGCAAGCTGATCCTCCACTGCGGCGTCGGCATCCGTAGACACACCGCCTTGTGCCTGTTGAAGGACCGCGAGGTCTACAACCTCGATGGCGGTTACACCACCTGGAAGGCTGGCAGCGGCGCCGCTGGTTGAGCCGACCGTGTCGAAACCGAGGGCAGGAGAAGACCCCCGTAACGCAAGGTGCGTCGCCCGGGATGCGGGCGGCACCCTGGTGCTACGGGGGCCCTGCCGTCAGCTACCGGTTGTTTCAGTTGAGGATGTCGATGTAGGTCCCACCATCGGCGAGGGGTTGGAGAACCTCTGGATTCGTCACCGGGTTGTCGGCGAGCCGCAGCTGGGTGAGGTTGGTCAGGTGTGTCAGGTCGGTGATGTCGCGGAGGTAGCACTTAAGTTCGCTGAGTCTGGTGTAGTCAGCGTTGCCTTGGGATTGCATGTGTTCGCTGATGCAGGTGCGGACGTTGGGTCTGTGATGAAGCTCAGATCGCCGGGGCGGTTCAGCCCGTTGATGGTGAGGGTGCCGGGTGTGATGTAGACGTCGACGTCTGCATTGGCTGGTGGTGTGGTGGCTACCAGGCTGCTGGTTGCGATGGTGAGGCTCGCGGCGAGGGCTGCGATGCGTTGCCATGTGGTTTCATTCAGAAACCCCCAAGTATCTGCCGGGCCCGTTGCCCGGCACCTGGGCAGCACACCAGCAGCGAGGCTCTGACCGGATCAGGCCAAGGAGAGGAACAGCTTTTCCATCTTCGCCTGGTCCATTCCCCCGTCGGGATCGGCCATGCACTGGCGCAGGCCGACGGCGATCGTCGAGAAACCCGCACGGTCGACGGCCTTGGAGACGGCGGCGAGCTGCATCACGATGTCGTCGCACTCCCGGCCGTCCTCGATCATCTTGATGATCCCGCCCAGTTGGCCCTGGGCACGCTTGAGTCGCCGGACCACCGATGCCATCTCTTCAGGGTTCAACTGCATGACCTCAGCATACCGGGGCGGGTATGTAGGTCGTGGGCTAAGCACGGGACCGCGCCCTGAGCCAAGCACGGCGCGTTCGATCGAAGGAGCGGTTGCTGGAAGAGCCCTCAGCGTGGCACACAGGGATAATCACCCGTCCTTTGACCGGGCGCTGGGCGCCCAGCTCAGGAAACGGCAAGGTGCGGGGTCAACAGGCTTGGATTCAGGCCTGCTTGATCTGGTTGGTCAGCTCCGTGACCTGGTTGTACAGGTCGCGGTCCACGCCGATCTTCTCGGTGATCTTGCGCACCGCGTGCAGCACCGTCGAGTGGTCGCGGCCGCCGAACTTGGCGCCGATCTTCGGCAGCGACAACTCGGTCATCTCCCGGCACAGGTACATCGCCACCTGGCGGGCCGACGCGATGGTGGCCACCCGGCTGGAACCCGTCAGATCATCCAGGGTGATGCCGAAGTAGCGCGAACTGGCCTCCATGATCGTCTGCGCGTCGACGGGGGCCGCGTCCTCCGGCATCAGGTCGTTGAGCACCTGCTGCGTGAGTTCCTCGGTGATCTCCTGCGCGTTGAGGCTGGCCAGGGCCGCGACGCGGGTGAGGGCGCCCTCCAACTCGCGGATGTTCGTCGGGATCCGGGACGCGATCAGCTCCAACACCTGCGTGCCGGCGGTCAGCCGCTGCTGCGCCACCTTCTTGCGCAGAATGGCGATGCGGGTCTCGAGGTCTGGCGGCTGGATGTCGGTCATCAGGCCCCACTCAAACCGCGACCGCAGCCGGGGCTCCAGCGCCTCCAGCAGCTTCGGCGGCCGGTCCGACGTCATCACGATCTGCTTCTGCGCATTGTGCAACGTGTTGAACGTGTGGAAGAACTCCTCCTGCGTCTGGATCTTCGACTCCAGGAACTGGATGTCGTCAACCAGCAGCACGTCCACGTCGCGGTACGACGAACGGAACTCCGCTGTGCGGTTGTTGGAAATTGCGTTGATGAAATCGTTGGTGAGTTCCTCGGTGGAGACGTACTTCACGCGCAGGTTCTCGTAATAGCTGGTCACGTAGTGGCCGATGGCGTGCAGCAGGTGCGTCTTCCCCAAGCCGGAGGGGCCGTAGATCATCAGCGGGTTGTAGGACTTGCCCGGCGTCTCCGCGACGGCGGCCGCGGCGGCGTGGGCAAAGCGGTTCGACGAGCCCGCGACGAACGACTCGAACGTGTAGCGTGGGTTCAGCCGCACCTCCTGCGGCTTCGACCGCGGCAGCATGGGCTGCGGGGGCATTTCATCCGGCGGCGGCGGGGCGGGTGCCGTCTCCGTGGGGACGAGCTCCGGATTGATCATCACCGCCAGGTGCGTGGGCTTGCCGCACAACTCGCTCAGCCTGCCCTCGATCTGGGGACGCAGCTTCGTCTCGAGCCGTTCACGGGTGGGTTCGTCACCGACGGCGAGCATGAGCGTCGAACCGTGCATGTCGACGGGGAGGGTGCGGCGCAACCATGCGCGGCTGGGCAGATCTGCGGAGGTGATCACGTCTTCCCAGAGCACCGCCAGGTCCGGCGTCGGTGATTGATTCACCTCACCCACTTCCCGGCGGATCCACCGCCTCAGTCACGTCGCGTCCACAGAGTTGTCCACAGAAGGGTATAACTCTCCCCCGGATAAAGCGAAGGCCCCCCACCTGTGGATAACCCGTGGGGACAGAGCATTGAAACTAGTACCCAGAAGCCATTCTCGCAAGGCGAATCGACGGTTTCCCGGTGTGTCGGCTGGACTACAATCATGTAATTTGCTTGGTTGCTCAGTCACCCCTGTTCCGGTTTGGCGAACAAAGGGTTATCCACGTATCGTTGACCAGTCGCCATTTTCGGCGAACACTTCCCCCTGCCCGGCGCCCCGGGCAGCGTCACCTTCGAAACTGAGGGAGTCAATCCCATGAGCAAGCGCACGTTCCAGCCGAGCAACCGCCGCCGCAGCCGCAACCACGGCTTCCGCGCCCGCATGCGCACCCGCGCCGGCCGCGCCATCCTGGCCGCCCGTCGTCGTAAGGGTCGCGTCGAGCTGTCGGCCTGATCACGTGCTGCCGAAATCGCAGCGCCTGAAGAGGCCCGGCGAATTTGGCATCACCGTCAGGCACGGCTCGAGAGCGGCAACGCCGACAGTAGTGGTGCACGTGAGGCACCCCCAGCACAATCCACCCGAGTTCACCCGGGTGGGTTTTGTTGTCTCCAAGAAGGTGGGCAACGCCGTGACCCGCAACCGCGTCAAGCGTCGCCTCCGCCATCTGGCCGCCGAGATGACCAGCCCATTCCCCACAGACGTCGTGGTGCGGGCACTACCTGGCGCCGCCGTCGAACCCGGCCGCGTCGCCAACGACCTCACCGACGCCTGGCACAGGGCGTTCCGGAAGGCCGGTGCATGAGGTACCCGCTGATCTGGTTCGTCAAGATGTGGCGCCGGTTCATCTCGCCCATCTATGGAGACGTGTGCAAGTTCCACCCGACGTGCTCGGCCTACGGGCTGGCCGCGTTGGAAACCCACGGAGCCCTCAAAGGCTCCGCCCTGACCATTGGTCGAATCGCCCGCTGCCATCCGTGGAGCCAGGGCGGCGTCGACTATGTTCCCGGTACACCCCAGGCAGAAGCCTGGGCCCGGGAGAATTCGCAAAGCTCGACGCCCGGTGCGGCGTCGCTCCAAGCTGAGGTGGCTTAATGCTCGATCTGTTCGTCCAGCTGAACATCTGGGACAGCTTCTACGGTCTGCTGTCAGCGATGATGCAGCCCATCTACTGGGTGATCTCCGGCCTGGTGGTGCTGTTCCACCGACTGTTCACCCCCCTGTTCGGCGCAGATTCCGGCGTGACGTGGACACTGGCCATCATCATGCTCACCGTGGTGATCCGCACCCTGCTGATCCCGCTGTTCGTCAAGCAGATCAACTCGGCACGCAACATGCAGCTCATGCAGCCCAAGGTCGCCGAGCTGCAGAAGAAGTACGGCCACGACCGCGAACGGCTCGGTCAAGAGACCATGAAGCTGTACAGGGAAGAGGGCGTCAACCCCATGGCGTCGTGTCTGCCGCTGCTGCTGCAGATGCCCATCTTCCTCGGCCTGTTCCGCGTGCTGCAGGGCGTGGCGGACAACACCCCCCGCGGCCACTTCTTCCGTGAGAACCCGCACCTGGTGGAGTCGCTGCGCAACTCCGAGATCTTCGGAGCCGGCCTCGCAGACCGCATCTTCCCCATCGAGAGTTTCGGCGCCACGCAGATCCTCGGCATCCTGCTCGTCGTCGCCATGGTGGGTGTCTTCTTCGTCACCCAGCTGCAGCTGATGCGCAAGAACATGCCGCCGGAGTCGCAGACCGGCCAGGCCGCGCAGATGCAGAAGATGATGCTGTACTTCTTCCCCGTCGTCTACGCCATGTCGGCCACGTTCATCCCCATCGGCGTGCTCGTCTACTGGCTCACGTCCAACGTGTGGACCATGGTGCAGCAGGCCATCCTCATCCGGAACAACCCCGCGCCCAACACCCCGGCCTACATCGACTGGGAGGAGCGCATGAAGGCCAAGGGTCTGGATCCCGACGAGGTGGTTCGCCAGCGCGCCGAGAAGCGCCGCAAGAACAAGGCCAACTCCACCTCGCGCGCCGTCGGCAAGCCCGCCGCCCGATCCGAGGACGCAGAGGGCTCCACCCGCGTCGACGAGGCGCCTAAGGTGACGCGTCAGCAGGTGACCCGGCAGACTGTCCGCACGACAGAGGACGGGCGCCGCATCGTGCAGCGGCAGCAGCCGCGCCAGCAGCCCCGCTCCAAGCGCAAGAAGTAGACCCAACCTGGCCTAGAGCGGGAGCACCTGAACGCTCGCGGCCACCCAGCTTTATTCGACAGATAAGGAAACACAGATGGCCGACAACGACGCCGATCTGCTCGCCGAGGGCGACCTCGTCGCCGATTACCTCGAGGAACTCCTCGACATCGCGGACCTCGACGGCGACATCGAGAACTCCGTGCAGGAGGGTCGCGCCTACATCGCGATCGACACCGATTCCGAGCAGCTGGTGGGCAAGGACGGCGAAGTCCTCGACGCCCTGCAGGAGCTCTCCCGCCTCGTCGTGATGACCGAGACCGGTAACCGTTCGCGCCTGATGGTCGACGTCGCGGGCTTCCGCGCACGCCGCCGAGCCGAGCTCATCGCCCTGGCGAAGGACGCCATCGCCGAGGTGCAGGAGACCGGGGAGCAGGCGCGTCTGGCCCCGATGAACGCCTACGAGCGCAAGATCGTCCACGACGAGGTTGCCGCTGCCGGTCTGGTGAGCGAGTCCGAGGGCGAGCCGCCGAACCGTCGCGTGGTAGTCCAGAAGGCCGACTGAGAGGCCGCTGAGCTTCGCGCCCCGCGTTGGTTGCGCCTGCGAGCGCAGCGAGCAGTGTCGAAACCTCTGCAGCGTCTGGTCCCTGAGCGTGAGCGCCCGCGCGAACGACTAAGGGTCTCCGCAGCGTGTCTGACACCTGGTCCCCAGCTTGGTGCCGCAGTGTCTGATGGGGGCCTTCGCCGCCCATGCCGAAGGCGGTCACACTGTGCGTGTTCTGGTCTGGGGTGGGGTGACCGTCTTCGGCAACGCCCGACCCACCCTCTTAGAACCCCATCAGAGACTGCTTCACACACTGAGGTGCTGTGAGGTGTTGCCGAAACCGTGGCCGCTGTTGTTGCCGTCGTGTCCGGTGGCGGGGTACTCCGTAGATGGTCGGTGTTGCCGGGCAACAACTCCTGGGTGGGGTCCGGGCTCGGCGCGCGTACTTGCATCCCCCCGCCCCCGGCCACTCCTTTAAACTGAAGCCGACCACAGGTGCCCGACTGACGCTCTAGGGCAGCGCTGATTATCGCGGTCCCTGAGCCAGCCCCCCGCGGCTGGTTGAAGGGCGCCAAGCGTGACCAGGGCTTGAATCGACACTCGCCCGTCCTTTACTTCGACCAGTCGCTCGTTCCTCGCGGCTGGCTCAGCACAAGCGACAGGGCGCGGGGCGCCCGGCTCAGGAAACGAGGAGTTGTTCAGCGCTTCCCTGGGGCGCTGGGGGTGTGAGCCGTGGGGAAGGGGCGGATTTACTTCGTCACGCGTTCGCTACTTCGTCGCAGAGCGCGGCTCAGAACGGCGCTGGGTAGGCGGGCGTTCGGGGAGAGGCCGGTGTCCGCGTCACAGACGGAACCACGATCCTGCGAACCACGCACCGGCCGATGGGGCTCCACTCGGGCGGGGGCCGGCCCCTTCCCCACGGCGACCCGGGCGGTGGATCAGGTGCTGGACATGCTGCGGGGCCCTTCGTCGTTCGCGCGGGCGCTCGCGCTCAGGGACCAGACGCTGTAGGGATGTCGACACGCTACGCCTCTCGTTCCGGGCGGGCAGCGGCTCAACCAGCGCTGGAGGGGTTTCGACACTGCCCGCTGCGCTCGCAGGCTCAACCAGCGTCGCGGGCGCGACGCTCTCAGGGTTGGCGGGGGGGTCGCGTCGTCGCTCAGTACACAGCGACGCTTGCGTTGAGTGTCGCTGGGAGTGGCAAGGGATTGAAGTGCCAGCGTCCACGGCTCGCCTGAGACGCACGCCCAAGCGCTGGTTGTTGCACGTGAAACATTCACCTTCACCTGAGAGGTCGTCCGCGTGCATACAGGCGCGTGTTGGTGGCATGGTTGGAGTCATGGAGCCCATGGAGCACGACGCCTCGATCGCGGAAGATGCCGTAGCCGCGACACTGTTTTCGGTATATCCGCATGCCGAGGAAGAGTTAAAACGATATGTCGATATATTGGCATCTCGAGGTTTGGAGTGGGGCCTGATGGGGCCGCGGGAGGGATCCAGGCTATGGCAGAGGCACATCGGCAACTCGCTGGCATTGGTGGATCCACTGCCTCAAGGCGTGACGGTGGCTGACATCGGTAGCGGCGCCGGGCTTCCCGGGATTCCCCTGGCTATCGCCCGGCCTGATCTGCAGATCACGCTGATTGAGTCGCTGAAGCGCCGCGCGAAGTTCCTCGAACTGGCCATTGAGGAGCTTGGGCTTGACGATCGGGTGGTCGTGTTGCGGGGGCGCGCCGAGGACGTCACCGAGACCTTTGACGTGGTGGTCTGCCGAGCGGTCGCACCCCTTGAGAAGTTGCTGCGTTGGACCACTCCCCTGTTCTGCCCGGGTGGATCGTTGCTGGCACTCAAGGGCGAATCAGCTGAGGACGAGATCCGGAACGCCTCGAAGCTCCTGAAGGCGAGCAAGCTCAAGGCCGATGTGATTGAACTGCAGGCAGCACCTGAGGTTGAGGGCACGCGGGCCATTCGGGTGCAGCGAGTTTGACGCCTGTTCAAAGATCTGAGGGTTGCTCCGCGGTGGATCGGCCGCCTTGTAGGGCGTGACTAGGAGCTTAACTCTTATGGATGAGGTGATGGATCGGCTGCGGGGGCCCTTCGTCGTTCGCTGGCTCGCATCCTTCGACCAGACGCACTGCTCGTTCCTCGCAAGCGCATGGCTCCCGGACAGGAGCTCGCTGGCGAGCGCTCAGGGACTGAATGCGGAGGTCCTTCGTGTCGACGCGTCCTGTGCTGTGTGTGGGGATGGACCCAGCACAAGCGCGGTGTTTCACGTGAAACGGCCACCGAATCGTGTCTGTCCGACGGGTTGGGTAGAGTTCACCTGAACCCCAAGGAGGCCTCTCGATGGCGTTGTTCTTCCGCAAACGCAAGCCTGTCACGGACGAGCATGAACTGTGGAAGGACCACAGCAATGTTTCACGTGAAACGTCTGCACAGCCCCGTAGGGCGATGGGCCGCGAAATCTCCGTCGAGGACGAGTATGGCGATGAGTTCATCGAGTTCGAAGAGCCGAAGCCGACGCTTCCCCGCCCGGCAAAGCCGCGTGTGTTTGTTGTCGCAAACCAGAAGGGCGGCGTGGGGAAGACCACGACGACGGTCAATGTCGCTACCGCACTGGCACTCGGCGGCCTCAACGTGCTGGTGATCGACATTGACCCCCAGGGCAACGCTTCCACGGCGCTCGGTGTCGAGCATGCGCCGGGCACTAAGGGGACCTACGAGGTGCTGACTGAGCAGGTCGGGATCATCGAGCATGCGCAGAACTCGCCGCACTCCCCCAACCTCCACGTACTGCCCGCTGCGATCGACCTCGCGATGGCGGAACTCGAACTCGTGAACGAACGCGGCCGCGAGATGCGCATGCGCGACGCGATTCAGACCTACATTGACGAATCAGGCGTCGACTACATCTTCTTCGACTGCCCGCCGTCCCTTGGGCTACTCACGCTGAACGCGCTCGTCGCGGCCACTGAGATTCTGGTGCCGATCCAGACCGAGTACTACGCGCTCGAGGGCGTGTCGCACCTCATGCGCACCATCAACAAGGTCAAGGGCAACCTGAACGACGACCTGTTCCTCAGCACCATCCTGCTCACCATGTTCGATCCCCGCACCAACCTTTCGCGGGATGTGGCCGACGAAGTGCGTCGTCACTTCCCCAACGAAACGCTGAGCGTGGAGATCCCGCGCTCGGTCAAAATCGCCGAAGCTCCCGGCTTCGGGCAGACGATCATGACGTACCAGCCGAAGAACGTAGGCGCTGTGGCGTATCAACAGGCCGCTGAAGAGATCGCCAACCGCGCAGAGAGGGCAAATGACTGATGGCCGCCAAGAACACCGGCTTGGGGAGGGGACTGGGCGACCTCTTCGCCCGTACCGACGGCGACCAGGCGCCGGAGCTCAAGGACGGCTCCCAGTTCCTTGAGATTCCACTCACACAGATCGCTCCCAACCCGCAACAGCCCCGGACTTCCTTTGATGAGGATGACCTGGCGGAGTTGGCCGACTCCATCAGGGAGTTCGGCGTGCTCCAGCCCGTGGTGGTGCGGCCCGTGGGTAAGGACTCGTACGAGCTGATCATGGGGGAGCGACGTCTGCGGGCCAGTATGCTGGCCAAGCAGAAGACGATTCCTGCCATCGTGCGGGGAACCGAGGACCAGGACCTTCTCCGCGACGCCCTCCTGGAGAACTTGCACCGCGCCAACCTGAACCCCATCGAGGAGGCCCGCGCGTACGGGCAGCTGCTCGACGATTTCAACTGCACGCAGGAAGTGCTGTCCCAGCGCATCCACCGTAGCCGGCCACAGATCAGCAACACTCTTCGCCTGCTGAACCTGCCGGAACGCGTGCAGTTGAAGGTTGCTGCCGGCACCATCTCCGCCGGTCATGCCCGGGCCCTGCTGTCCCTGGAGGACGCCGAGATGCAGGAACTCCTGGCGGACAGGATCATCGCAGAAGGGCTGTCCGTGCGCTCCACTGAGGAGATCGTCGCACTGGGCAAGAAGCGGGGGAGCGGCCGCACCTCGACCCCGCGTGGTCCGAAGATGCCCAGCGAGAGGGAACGCGAGATCTCGGGGCAGCTCAGCGATCACTTCGACACCAGGGTGAAGGTCAACATTGGGCGCAACAAAGGCAGGATTACCATCGAGTTCGCCTCCGGCGAGGACCTGGACAGGATCATGGCCATTCTCGAGGGTCGGAGCATCTGATGGCCGCATCCAAACCTGTAAGACTCTAAGACAGCAAAGAGATAAGAAGTTATGTCGACAAATAGACAGGACGATATGCCTGCCGATGGGCAGGACAGCATGGTGGAGGACGCGGTTCCGGCAGAGGACGTCGTCGTCCTCGACGAGGAGGACATCGCAGGCGTGAAGGGTGCGCTCACGCGCTACCGCGTCATGGCCTGGCTGGTGGGCATCCTGCTGGTGATCCTCGTGTGCGTGGGCATGCCGCTGAAGTACATCTGGAGCGACGGCCGCGTCGTGACGTGGACGGGGATTCCGCACGGCTGGCTCTACGCCGTGCTTCTGATCACCGCCTACGACCTCGGTCGGCGGGTGCAGTGGTCGATCAAGTGGTTCCTGATGATCATGGCAGCAGGAACCGTGCCGTTCCTCAGCTTCGTGGCAGAGCACTTCGCGACGAAGAACGTGAAGGCGACCATCGCAAGGAGTGAGTCGCAGCACGGGGTGTGAACTGCAGTCTGTGGTGCAGGCGTCGGACACGCTGCGGGCGCTCTTCGTCGTGCCCGGCTCGTTCCTCGCGGGGCACGCTCAGGGACCGATTGCGGGGAGTCCTCGGAGCGACCGGCTCAATCAGCGGGGGTCTTGGCGAGCCTCTTCTTCTCGTCCTTGCCCAATTGGTGCGCGGTGTACAGGCCGAAGGCGATGCCGCCGGTGGCGAAGACCCACCACTGCAGCGCGTAGCCGCGGTGCGTGGGCGACCCCTCGGCCGCGGGTAGCACAAGTTCGGCCTCGGCGAGGCCCTGGGCTTCCGAGTCTGACCCGTGGAGCGTGACATAGCCCCCGATCAGGGGAGAGGGCCACTCCTGGGCCAGTTCCTGGATCCGGACGGTGCGCATGTCGGCGACCTCGGTGCCCCCGCCGTCGCCAGGCAGGTCGGGCGCCAGGAAGATGGCCTCCACATCGTGCACGCCGGGGGGCGGTGCAGGGATGCCGTCCTCGACGGAGGCCGGATCCAGTGCGCCGCGCACGACGGCGATGTGGCGCCCGTCCTCCAGCCGCATCGCCGTCAGCACCCGCCACGGCGCGGACTCGCCCACCGTGACCTCGTACTCCGGGAGGTACTCGCCGGTGAACGTGACGCGCTTGCCGTAGACGTCCTGGACCTCGCCGTCCGCCGAGACGGCGTCGGCCAGCGGCGTGGCGGGCTCGGCGGCGCGTTCGGCGGAGACGTCGCGCGTCGACTCCTCGTAGGACGACATCTGCCACACACCCAGCCACATCATCACCGCCGCGATGACCAAGCCCACCGCGATGGCGACGGCCTGCTTGGCCCGGACGCTCACGACGCGTTCGCCTGCGCGAGGAGCGAGGCGAACACCTCCCCGAGGTCTCGGCCGGCAGCCTCGAAGGCCAGCGGCGCCAGCGACGTCTCGGTCATACCCGGCGCCACGTTGCCCTCGAAGAACACCGGCCCGTCGGCGGTGACCATCATGTCCACGCGGGACAGGTGACGCAGCCCGAGAGCCTGATGCACCTTGACCGCCAACTCCTGCGCCGCGGCGAGGGCGTCGTCAGGTAACTCGGCCGGGGTCACGAAGCGCGTGGCGCCAGCGGTGTAGCGGGATTCGTAGTCGTAGACTCCGCTCTCCGGCCGGATCTCCACCGGCGGGAGGGCGACGGGGCCGTCACCCTCGTCGAGCACCGTGACGGCGACCTCGGTGCCCTCCAGGTACTGCTCGATCACCGCCACGGGCCCGTAGGCGTAGGCGGCGACGAGCGCGCTGGGCAGCGAGGCCGCGTCGTCGACCTTGGTGGCACCCAACGCCGAGCCCGAGCGGGCCGGCTTCACCATGAGCGGGTAGCCCAGTTGCTGGCCGATCGACTCCATCAGGGCGGGGGCGCCCAGCTCGCGGAAGATGTCATGGGGCAGCGCGATCTGGCGCGGCGCGGCCAGCCCGGCGGCGGTCACCACCGACGTGGCGATGGACTTGTCGAACGTCAGCCGCGAAGCCGCCCCGGTGGGCCCCACGAACGGCACGCCCAGCACCTCGAGCACCTCGCGCAGGGCGCCGTCCTCGCCCAGCCCGCCGTGCAGCATGGGCACGACGACGGGGTTGTCGGTGCCGCGGATCAGCTCCACCAGGTCAGCGTTGACGTCGGTCTCGACGACGGCGCACCCAGCGTCGCGGAGCGCCTGGGCCACGCGTCGACCGCTGCGCAATGACACGTCCCGCTCGTGGCTGAGACCTCCTGCGATGACGATGACGTTCACGGCATAACTCCTTGTCAACTCAGGTTGGGGCCCGGGCCCGCGGGGCGTCGTGGTTCAAGGGGGGAGGAGGTGTGGACGCCGAAGATGTCCATCATGTCGAGTTCGCGGCGCACCACCTCGGCGAAGCGCTGCACGCCGTCGCGGATGCGTTCCGCGGTGGGGAAGCAGAACGAGAGCCGCACGTTGCGGGCGCCTTGACCGTCGGCGTAGAAGGCGTTGCCCGGCACGAACGCGACCCTGGCGTCGACCCCTCGCGGCAGCATCGCCTGCGAATCGAGACCCTCGGGGAGCGTGACCCACACGAAGAAGCCACCCGCGGGATGCGTCCAGGAGGTGCCGGCCGGCATCTCCTCCGCCAGGGAGTCCAGCATCGCGTCGCGGCGGCCGCGGTACATGTCGCGGAACACCACCACCTGGCCCCTCCAATCGTGGTTGGCCAGGTAGTTGCTGATGGCGAACTGGCTGAACACCGGCGGGCACAGCGTGGCTGATTCCTGCGCCAGCACCAGCTTCTCGCGGACGGCGTGCGGGGCGAGCACCCAGCCGACCCGGAACCCTGGAGCGAAGGTCTTGGAGAACGAGCCCAGGTAGATCACGTCATCTGCCTCGGCACGCATCGCGGGGATGGGCTCGGCGTCGAGCGCGAGCAGCCCGTACGGATTGTCCTCCACCACGAGGACGCCGGCGGCGCGGCAGGCAGCCACGATGTCGAGGCGACGCCGGGCCGATTGCGTCACCCCGGAGGGGTTGTTGTAGTTGGGGATCGTGTAGAGGAACTTGATGCGCTTGCCCTGCGCCTGAACGCGCGCCACCGTCTCCAGTAGCGCGACCGGATCGAGGCCCTCGTCGTCTGAGGGAACGTGCACCACTTCCACCTGATAGCTCAGGAAGGTGCCCAGGGCCCCCACGTACGACGGCGATTCGGCCAGCACCACGTCTCCGGGGTCGCAGAAGATGCGGGTGACCATGTCCAGGCCCTGCTGCGAACCGGCGGTGATCACCACGTCGTCGGGATGCGCGGTGATCCCTTCGAGCGCCATCACGTCGAGGATCTGCTCGCGCAACTCGGGCTCGCCCTGGCCGGAGCCGTACTGCATCACCTGCGTGCCGCGGGTGCGGATCATCTCCGCCATGGAGTCGGCGATGTCGCCGAGGGGCAGGTCCTTGATGTTGGGCATGCCGCCTGCCAGCGACACGATCTCCGGCCGGTTGGCCACGGCGAACAGCGCCCGTACGGCGGAGACGCGCATGCCCTTGGTGCGCTCCGAGTAGTTGTCGACGAACCGGTCGAGCCGGGTGTCATGGCGCTCGTTCACTGGCCCATTTCCTCCTCGATGCGCTCCAGGGTTTCGGCCACCGCGCTCCTGGGCTGTTGGGTGACGGAGGCCAGCAGGATGCCCACCTCGTCGATCACGTGCGCGCAGGCTGATTCACCGGTGTCTTCCGAGACGCCACAGTAGATTCCGCTGCCGGGGCTGGTCTCCTGCGCCGCCTCGATGGCCACGTTGGTCAGGAAATCGGCCACGTTGGGCTCCGGCCAGGTGAGGACCAGCACGACGGTGTGCTCACCATCGGTGTAATCGGCCTGGACGATCTGCTGGTTGGCGGGCGCCGGTCCGGTGGATTCGTTGACTTGGCCGCGCACGAGATCGTCCACCACGACGGGGGGCTCCAGCGCGAACGCCGGCGTGGGGGTGGGCGTCGGCTCAATGGACGGGCCCGGCCTCGGCCCGGGGTCGCCGAGTTCGGCACCGATGAGCCCGCCACCGAGCATCAGGACGGCGACACCCGCAGCCAGGGCAGGTTTCACCCAGCCGGGCATGGGCGGCCCCGCCCCCTCAGCAGGCTGGGGGGAGACCTTCTTCCAGCCTTCTGAGGGGGTGATGTCGCCGCTGGGCTCAGTCATCAGACCAGCTCGTCGATGGCCTTCGTGAGCGCCTTCTTGGTCTTGGCGCCCGAGAGGGAATTGACCACACGGCCACCCTGGAAGAACTGGAGCGTGGGCAGGGACAGCACACCCTGCTGGGCGGCGAGGTTGGGGTTGGCGTTGGTGTCGACCTTCACGAACTTCACGTTGCCGTACTGGGCGTCGAGTTCGTCGAGGATGGGCGCCATCTGCTTGCAGGGCGCGCACCAATCGGCCCAGTAGTCGACGATCACCAGGCCGCCGGCCATCAGTACCTCGTCGGCGAACGTCTTCTCGGTCACATCGGCAATAGGCATCTCAATCTCCGTTCACGATCAGGTCGGGTTGCGCCGCTGCCCGTCAAGAACCAGCGGCGCAGCGCGTGGGAAACCCGGTGGGTTTCCCGTCAAGCTTGCCGTGTCAGCTTACGGGTTTCTGCGGACCGTTGGTTTCGACACGACCGCGTTCATTGGTTGAGCCTGCGAGCGCAGCGAGCAGTGTCGAAACCGGGCGGTTCAGACGGCGGGGGTGGCGTCCTCGAGGGCCTGCAGGTAGCGCTCCGCGTCGAGGGCGGCCGAGCAGCCGGAGCCCGCGGCGGTGATGGCCTGACGGTAGGTGTGGTCCACCAGGTCGCCGCAGGCGAACACGCCAGGCAGGTTCGTGGCCGTGCCGCGACCTTCGACGAGCACGTAGCCCTCCGCGTCCAGGTGCACCTGGTCTGCCACCAGCTGCGAGCGGGGATCGTGGCCGATGGCGATGAACACGCCGTTGACCTCCAGATCGCGCTCCTCGCCGGTGACGGTGTCGGTCAGCGTGATCGACTGCACGGAGTTCTCGCCGTTGATGGTCTTGACGGTGCTGTTCCACGCGAAGTTGATCTTCGGGTCGCGCATGGCGCGGTCCACCATGATCTTGGAGGCGCGCAGCTCGTCGCGACGGTGCACCACCACCACGCTGGAGCCGAAGCGCGACAGGAACGTGGCCTCCTCCATCGCGGAGTCGCCACCACCGATCACGGCGATGGGCTTGTCGCGGAAGAACGCGCCGTCGCACGTGGCGCACCAGGACACCCCGCGGCCCGAGAGGCGGTCCTCATCCGGCAGCCCCAGGCGCCGGTAGCCGGAACCCATGGCCAGGATCACGGTCCTGGCGCGGTACTCCTTGTCGTCGGAATCCTTGACCACCTTGACCTCGCCGGTCAGCTCGACGGCGGTCACGTCGTCGGTGATCAGTTCGGCGCCGAAACGCTCGGCCTGCTTCCGCATCTCCATCATGAGATCCGGGCCGTCGATGCCCTCGGCGAAGCCGGGGTAGTTCTCCACCTCGGTGGTGTTCATCAACGCGCCGCCCGAGTCCAGCGCCCCCTCGAAGATGACGGGCTTCAGGTTGGCGCGCGCCGCGTAGATGGCGGCGGTGTAGCCGGCGGGGCCGGAGCCGATGATGATGACGTCGTGGATCTCGGACATGCAACTTCCTGGGGTTCGGGGACTCGCCCCATCCTATGACGAGGGGCCAAGATCCGGCGCCCCGGACCGCGCGGGGGTGGCGGCTCGTCTTGCGAAGGTGACCCCACTAGGCGTTACAGTCGTTGATAGCCAGGGACCTTCGGGCCCATGACAACCACAGGAAGGCTCCTATATGAGCAAGCTCCACCGTATCTCCGCCCTCGTCGCCGCCAGCATCCTGCTGGTCAGCGGCTGCGCGAACGATGACAACGACGGCGACAACACCACGGTCGCCACCGAGACCACCGCCGTCACCGCCACCACCGAGCCTGCAGTCGAGACGGAGCCAGCCGTCGAGACCACCGAGGCTGTCGTCGAGGAGACCACGGAGCCCGCCGTCGAGGAGACCGCTGAGGCTCCCACCAACGATGGCGCCGGCGAGGCTGATCCCGGCGCGCTGGATCGCGTGGTGGCCGAGGCCCAGCCCGCCGTCGACCAGCTCTACGACATGTACCCGGGCGTGTACGACGACATCCGCATCGAGGCCGAGCAGCCCGACACCGTCGTCTACATCTACCACTTCGCCAACCAGCTGGGCGAGGAGGCCGTCCCCGAGCTGGAAGCCAGCCGCCCGCAGCTCGAGGACGCCGCGTACAACCAGGTGTTCCCCGCCATGGCCGCCGAGGGCGTGCTGCCCACGCAGAAGGCCCGCTACGAGTACTACAACAACGACGGCACGCTCCTGTGGGAGACCACGCTGTCGTCCGAGGACCAGCAGTAAGCCTCGGCGCTCATCAGCCAAGAAGCCGGCCCGTCATCTCGACGGGCCGGCTTCTTTGTGCGCTGGCGCTCACGCTCAGGGGCCAGTCAGGAGTTCCAGCTGGAGCGGTAGGCGAACACCGCGTCGACCTCTTCCCTGGGCACCTCTTCGAGTGTCTTCCACCGCCACTGCGGGTTGTTGTCCTTGTCGACGAGGAGCGCGCGGACGCCCTCCACGAAGTCGACCGGGATGGTGCGCTCCGCCAGGCGCAGGTCCTGGTTGAGCACCTCGGACAGCTGCAGCGACTCGGCACGCAGCAGGGCGCGCAGGGCGACGTGGACGGCGAAGGGGGAGCGGGCGCGGAGGTCGCGGCCGGCCTGCTGCGCGGCCTCGTCGGGGTGCGACTCCAGCGCGCGGGCGATCTCCACCGCGTCGTCGGACTCGTAGCACTCCTGGATCCAGGTGGCGTCGAACAGCGGCGCGGGCAGCGGGCCGTCGGCCGATTCGTCGGCGAGGTTGAGGAGCAGCGCGTCGCCGCCGCTGAACGTGGCGGAGGTGAGCGCGATGTGCTTGCCGATCGCCCCCGCACGGGACAGCTGCATCATGATGCCGACATCAGGGAAGAAACCGATCTTCGTTTCCGGCATGGCCATCACCGTGTCCGCGTAGACGATGCGACGATCAGCGTGGCCCCCGAGACCCAGGCCGCCGCCCATGGTGACGCCCCGCATGAAGCTGGTCACGGGCTTGGGGTAGTTGGCGATCAGCATGTCGACGGCGTACTCGGTCTCGAGGAACGGCAGGAAGGTGCCGCCGTCGGCCACCACCTCGGAGAGCGCGCGCACGTCGGCGCCGGCGCAGAAGCCGCGCTCGCCTGCGCCGGCGATCTCGACGGCGGTGACGTCGTCGTCCTTGTTCCAGGAGGCGAGGGCTTCGTAGATCGCCGTCATCATGTCGTGCGTCAGGGCGTTAATCGCCTGCGGCCGGTTGAGGGTGATGCGGGCGATGCCATCGGTCACGTCTGTGAGGATGAAATCGGACATGGCCCCCACCCTACTGCCGCCACCCCCATGGGGGTAAGAAACGGTGCCACTGTGCGCGCTGCTGCAGAGCGCGTCAGGACAGCCTGAGGCCGGGGTTCATCCGGTGCAGGACGGCCCGGGCCGTGTCCTCGTCGATGACGAGGTCCGTGGCCACCCCGGCGCGCAGCGCGCCCAGCACGGGGGCAGCCTTCGCCAGCCCGCTGACCACGCAGATGCGCCGCGGGATGCGCTGCAGCTCGTGGGGCATCATGCCGGTGGCCCGCCGGTTGATGGCGAGATCGCGGTAGGAGCCGTCCTCGCGGAGCATCACGGTGCAGACGTCGCCCACCACGCCGTCGCGGGTGAGGGCCTCAAGGTCTTCGGCGCTGAGGTAGTTGGAGGCGTAGACGTGGCTCTGCAGCTCCGCGTCGACGCCGCCCACGCCGAAGAGGGCGACGTTGCAGCTGGCGCGCACCTGGAGGATGTGGCGGGTGGAGCGCTCGCGCCACATGGCCTCGCGGGTGGCCGGGTCGTCGAAGAAGGCCGGCAACGCCATGAGCTGCTCCTGCCCGCCGAAGGCGTGGGCGAAGCGGTGGAGGATGTTGCCGACGTACGGCAGGCCGGTGGTCTGCGAGTTGGCTCCGCCGTTGAGGCCCGTGACGGTGACCCCGCTGAGGTCGCGGGGCGTGAGGTGCGAGGCGATCGCCGAGGTGGTGGTGCCCCAGGCGATGCCCACGATGTCGCCGTCGGAGACCGCCTCGCTGACGACGGCGGCGGCGAGGCGGGCCACCTGGTCCAGGCGGATGATGTTGCTGGCGCCGGGCCGGACGTGTACGAGGTGGGCGTCGACGTGGAAGAACCTTCGGAAGAGCTCGGCGATCCGGCTCAGTGGGCGGTCCGGATCCGCGATGGTGATGCGCACCAGGCCGCGCTCCCGGGCCTCCTTGAGGAGCCGTGAGACGGTGGAGCGCGAGACGCCCAGCTGGTGGGCGATGGCGTCCATCGTCTCGGACTGGACGTAGTAGAGCTGGGCGACGCGCAGGAGCAACGCGGTGTCGGTGCCCATGGGCAACCCCCTGTCAGGGCGACTTTGATGGCTTCTTCAGTGCAACCTCGTCCTCATCCTAGACGGTATTGTGCACGAACGTGCAGTGACCTTGCTCTTAACGTGCAAGCGCGCGAAGGTGGGGTCAAGAGCAAAGGAGCCTCCTCATGACCGCGCTGACCCCCGAACAACGCACATCGTCCCTGGCCGCGATGCAGGCCGAAACCTTCGACGTCCTGGTGATCGGTGGCGGCGTCACCGGTGCGGGCATCGCGCTGGACGCAGCCGCCCGCGGCCTGCGCACCGCCGTCGTCGAGGGCCAGGACTGGGCGTCCGGCACGTCGTCGCGCTCGTCGCGCCTGGTGCACGGCGGGTTGCGCTATCTCTACAACCTGGATTTCAAGCTCGTCGCCGAGGCGCTGAAGGAGCGCGGCCGGCTGCTCACCCGGATCGCGCCGCACCTCGTCGAGGCGCAGCCGTTCCTGTGGCCGCTGAAGACCCCGGTGATCGAGCGGGCCTACTCCGCCGTCGGCGTGGGCATGTACGACGCGCTGGCCGTGGCCGGCGCCGGGTTCAAGAAGACGGTGCCGGTGCAGAAGCACCTGTCGAAGAAGGGCGCCATGCGTCGCTTCCCGGACATCAAGCCCTCCGCGCTGACCGGCGCGATCGAGTTCTACGATGCCCGCGTCGACGATGCGCGCCTGGTGATCACGCTGATCCGCACGGCCGCGAAGTACGGTGCCGAGGCGGCCAGCCGCGTGAAGGTCACCGCCATCCTGAAGGACGAGCGCGGGCACGCGTCGGGCATCGAGGCTGAGGACCTGGAGACCGGCGAGCAACTGACCATCCGGGCGAAGAAGATCATCAACGCCACCGGCGTGTGGACCGAGGAGACGCAGGACATGGCCGGCGGCACCGGCGGCCTGAAGGTGCTGGCGTCGAAGGGCATCCACATCGTCATCCCGCGCGAGCGGATCAAGGCCACCTCCGGCATGTTCCTGCGCACCGAGAAGTCCGTCCTGTTCATCATCCCGTGGCAGCACTACTGGGTGATCGGCACCACGGACACCGCGTGGCACGAGCAGCTCAAGCACCCAGTGCCGACGTCGGCTGACATCGACTACGTGCTGGCGCACGCCAACGAGGTGCTCGAGCGGCCGCTGACCAAGGACGACATCATCGGCACCTACGCCGGCCTCCGCCCGCTGCTGCAGCCGAAGGTGCTCGACGAGACCAAGTCGACGAAGGTCTCCCGCGAGCACACGGTCACCGAGGTCATCCCCGGCATGGTGGCCATCGCGGGCGGCAAGCTGACCACCTACCGCGTGATGGCCGAGGACGCCGTCGACTTCGCGTTGGGCGGCGAGGCCAAGAAGCGCCCGTCGGTCACGTTCGACCTGCCGCTGCTGGGCGGCGACGGGCTCGACGCGGTGCGCAACCAGGCCGGCCGGCTGGGCTCGAAGTACGGCTTCGATGAGGACCGGATGAAGCACCTCATTTCGCGGTACGGCTCGGAGTTGCCTGAGCTGCTGGCCGTGATCGACGAGGACCCGTCGATGGGCGAGCCCCTCGCGTCGGCCCCGCAGTTCCTGAAGGCCGAGGTGCACCGCGCGTGCGCCGTCGAGGGTGCGCTGCACCTGGAGGACATCCTCATCGCCCGCGTGCGGCTCAACTCCGAGGCTCGCGACCGTGGTGCTGCTGCGGTGGACGAGGTCGCCGAGATCGCTGCCGCGGTGCTGGGCTGGGACGCGGAGCGCACCGAGAAGGAGAAGGAGAACTACCGGGCGCGGATCGCCGCCGAGGTCGCCGCCGAAGAGGAGACCACCGATGCGGCCGCCTCCGCCGAGCGGATGAAGGCAGAAGACATCGTCTGATCCCCGCTAGACTCGGCCCCTGGTGAGCCGGGAAGTCTGGTCGGCGGCGCTGCGGTGCGTTGCCGCGCGAGGCGTCCGACTCGCTAGGGGTACCCGATGACCGCTCAGCCTGCTCCCCCCTCTGCGGGCACCCGCCTCCGTGAATGGGTCCTGCGCGACACCACGGGTGGCCTGCTGCTCATCGTCGCGGCCGTGCTCGGTCTCGCGTGGGCCAACAGCCCGTGGCGCGAGGTCTATCAGGGGCTCAGCTCGACGGTGGTGGGCCCGGCCGCGCTGCACCTGGACCTGTCGCTGGCCAAGTGGGCGGCCGACGGGCTGCTGGCCATCTTCTTCTTCACCGTCGGGTTGGAACTCAAGCACGAGTTCGTCGCCGGTTCGCTCAGGTCGTTGCGGTTGGCGGCCGTCCCCATGATCGCCGCGGTGGGCGGCATGGTGGTGCCCGCCGCCGTGTTCGTGTCGATCGTGCTGGCGATGGGGGACCGGGGCGCCGTCGGAGGATGGGCCATCCCGACGGCGACCGACATCGCGTTCGCGGTGGCCGTGCTCGCGATCTTCGGGCGCGGGTTGCCGAAGGCGTTGCGCCTGTTCCTGCTGACGCTCGCCGTCGTGGATGATCTGCTGGCCATCACCGTGATCGCCGTGTTCTACACCGAATCGATCGACGTGCTGTGGCTGGCGGTGTCGCTTGCCGCGGTGGCGGCCTTCGGGGTGGCGGTGCGGACGAAGCCGGCGCCGTGGTGGGCGCTGATCCCCATCGCCCTGGTGGCGTGGACCGCGATGCACGCCTCGGGGGTGCACGCCACCGTCGCCGGCGTGTTGATGGGCTTCACCGTGCCTGCGCTCGTCGTCTTCGGGGAGCGGCACCCGCGCACCGAGCACTACGTGGAGAAGGTCGCGCCGTGGTCCAACGGGATCGCGTTGCCGATCTTCGCGTTCTTCTCCGCCGGCGTCACCGTCGTCGGCGCCGATGCCGGGGCCATCCTCGGCCAGCCGGTCGTCGTCGCCATCGTGTGCGCCCTGGTGCTGGGCAAGCTCATCGGCGTGATGGGGACGACGGCGCTCGTGACAAAGCTGACCCCGCTGCGGCTGCCCGACGCCATCGGCGTGCGCGACCTGCTGCCTGTGGGGCTGTTGACGGGCATCGGGTTCACGGTGTCGCTGCTGATCGCGGACCTATCGTTCGCAACGGGTTCCGCTGAGTCGGCCGGGGCGCGGTTGGCGGTGCTGATCGGCACGGCGATCGCGGCGACCCTGGCGGCCGTCGCGCTGCGCCTCTCCGCGCGCCGCCAGCGCACCACGGACGAGAACGAGGATGGGATCCCGGACGTGAACACCGCTCCCATCACGGGCGACGAGCAGGCCACCGACTGATTCGCCAAGTGGCGGATTTCCTCTATACTTGCCGAGTCTCGGGGCATTAACTCAATTGGTAGAGTGCCACCTTTGCAAGGTGGAAGTTAGGGGTTCGAGTCCCCTATGCTCCACAACTTTCTCCGCACCGATTCCCGCGTGAAACCTGGCTGAAACCCGTGTGGTGGGCTTGACCGCAAATCGTGGACACGTCCCGCTTACGCGGCTTGATCCTTGAGTGATGATTCAACTTGGTTGTTGGTGAGCTGGTATTCGTAGTTGACCGGGGTGGCGTATCCGATCGCGGAGTGCCTGCGTCGGCGGTTGTAGACGACCTCGATCCAGCGCGCCACCGCTCGGCGGGCCTCGGCCCGGGTGGGCCACTTCCTGCGGTCGTAGAACTCGGTCTTCAAGGTGGCGAAGAATGATTCCGACATCGCACTGTCGAAACACACCCCGGTGCGGCCCATCGATTGGTCGATCCCCAACTCGGTCGCAGCCCTGTGCAGCCGGGCGGGGTGTACTGGGTGCCTCGGTCTGCGTGGAACACCACCCGTCCCTCGAAACTGCCCCGCAGGGTGTTGGCGGTCCGCAACGCCCGCTCCACCAAGTCCGCGTCCTGATGGTCATCCATCGCCCAACCCAGCACACGGCGGGAACAGGCATCACGGACAGCGCACAGGAACAGCCAGCCTCCCCCGGTGCGCAGGTAGGCGATGTCGGAGATCCAGACCCGGTTCAACTCCGCGGTGTCCCACCGCCTGTTGACCCGGTCCGGGATCCGGTGCGTCGAAACCCCCGGGATGGTGGTGACCGGGGTGAACATCCGCGGCGAGATCCCCTCCAGGCCTTGCCGACGCATCGAAGCAGCATCCGTCTTCTGGCCCACCTGCACGCGGGCGTCGTGGAGATCGGCGGTGACCCGCGGAGCCCCATACACCCCGTCAGAGGCGGTGTAGTAGCCACCGACCCGTTCATCCAGCACCGCCCAGCGCCCTGCCTGCGGACCCGGCCCGGCATCCCGCCGCGAGGCCCAGCCGTAGTAGCCAGAACGCGAGACTCGCAACAACCTGGCCATCCGACAAATCTCGAAGTTCGCCTTCTCCTGCGCCATCAGCTCAAACCGCTCTGACGGGGTGGCTTCGACGCGAAGAAGGCTGCCGCTTTTCCTAAGAACTCGTGGTCCTGGCGGAGTTCGGTGACCTCACTACGCAGCCGTTTCAACTCGGCCCGCTCGTCGGGGCTCAACTCGCCGGTCGGCTCACCCGCCCGGCGGTCCCGTTCAGCATGAACCCACTTACCCAGCAGCTGTTCACCCAGCCCCAGTTCCCTGGCCACGTGCGCCACCGGCCGCCCCGACTCGATCACCCGACCAGCCGCCTCGGCCCGGTACTCCGCCGTGAATGAACGACGCTTCCTCGGTCCTGCCATCTGACACCTCTTCCCGCGGAATCCTGTCATCCCGCTAATCCAGGTGTCCACGAAGTCAGGCTAGGCCCAGGGCCTTGAGACGGGTGTCTTTCGGGGTGCGGTAGTCCGTGGGCAGCAGGAACGGCGTCACCGGGATGACGGCGTTGCGGTAGCGGGTCTGGAGTGCGGCGACCTCGTCGGCGTCCTCGGTGATGATCTCCACCCAGACGACCTTCTGCAGCACCGGATAGCGGGCAACGCCCGCCAGGACGTTGTCGATGCCGCGTTGGACGACGGAGCGCGCGCCGCCCTTGGTGGTGATCTGGATCAGGAAGCGATGCGTGTTCCCCTTGCGCTTCGCGTGAGCGAGAGACGCAGTGAGCTTCCGGTTGGTCACCTTCTCACGAGAGACATGCTTGTGGGCACTGGCCTTGACCACCATCCACCAGAAATAGAGGTAGGTCAGGATCAGGAGCACCATCGCTCCGAAGAGGAACCAACCGACTGGTGAGAGATCCGGAACCAGACGCACTACCGGGCGGCTCCGAAGTCACCCCCTCGAACAGCGAGGGTGCAGAAAGACTTGGGATGGTGTGGTGGAAAGCCAGACGCATTACCGCTTCGGAATATAACCCGAATCGGTCACTGAGACAATGTTGAAATGGTTTATCATCAGGCAATTCTTGGACGGATAGCGATATTCCCATTCCTGAAAATTGCGGATTATGAGAGACATGAAGGTAGATCGCAGCGTCCCGGTCGAGCCGTCCGGCTCCCGCCTGCGACACCCCGACCCGCCCGAGCGGCGCGGCACCTTAGCAGTGTCGGAGGCCGCCGGTACCGTAGGACACGGCACTATGAGAACAACTTAAGACGCGCCCTCGGCGCGGAGGAGTACAACCCGATGAAGCGCAGAGCAGCACGACCATCCCGCCGCGACGGCCACCAGGCCGCCGCGGTTTCGTTGTGCTCGCGACGCCCTGCCCAGGGGGTGCGCTGATGGCCTCCCCACTCACGGACTACCAGGCGAAGTTCTACGCGCACGAGCTGCAGCGTAGCTACGCGAACGATCACGTCGGCAAGCTTGCCGGGCTCCTGTTTGACGCCCAGGTGGAGCCGAAGCCGCACCAGATCGACGCCGCCCTGTTCGCGTTGCAGACTCCGTTCCTGCCGGGCGTGATCCTTGCTGATGAGGTGGGTCTCGGTAAGACGATCGAGGCGGGCATCGTCATCTCGCAGTACTGGGCGGAACGCCGCCGCAGGATTCTGATCGTTGCCCCGTCGAGCCTTCGGCAGCAGTGGCAGCAGGAACTCTACGAGAAGTTCCTGATCCCGTCCGCCATCCTTGACCCAAAGTCGAAGGACGCGCTGCTTGCTGCTGCGGGTGGTCGTTCGGCGCAGGTGTTGATCTGCTCGTATGAGTTCGCGCTCCGGCACGAGACGTCGCTGCTGAAGGCGTGGGATCTGGTGGTTGCGGACGAGGCGCACCGGCTGCGCAACTACTGGACGGGCAAGACGAAGGCTGCCGAGGCGGTGGCGCATATCGTCAAGAGCGCACACAAGACGGTGCTGCTGACGGCGACGCCTCTGCAGAATAAGCTCGAGGAGCTGTATGGGCTGGTGTCGATCTTCGACCCTGACTACTTCTACTCGCTCGATGCCTTCCGGGAGCGGTACGTCAAGAACCGGGAGCTGGGTGGTGACGACGACCTGGTGGAGCGTGTCGCCGCCGTCTCGAAGCGCACCTTGCGGCGTGACGCGGACAAGTACATCCATTTCACGAAGCGCCTGCCGCTGACGGTTGAGTTCACCCCGTCGCCCGACGAGGCACGGCTCTACGACTTGGTGAATGACTACCTGCAGCGCGACGAGCTGTTCGCCTTCGCGGGCAGCCAGCGTCACCTCTCTGCCCTGATCATCCGCAAGCGCCTCGGCTCGTCGACTTACGCGGTCGCGAGCACGCTTGAGAACATCGCCAACCGTCTGGCCGATGAGGTTGCCGCCGGGCAGCGTCGCGACGGCCGTGGTGGTCTGGTCGCCGCAGATTTCGCAGTAGACGACGAGATCACCAGCGAGGAGCTGGAGGAAGCCGAAGAGATCAGCGGACTCACGGAAGCCCGCTCCTCTGTGCCGCTGGACGAGTCGTTGCTGGAGGCGATGCGCGCCGAGGTTGCGGAGCTACGCGAGTATGCGGCGTTGGCCCGTTCGATCACCGAGAATCAGAAGGCGGTCAAGCTCGGAGAGGCGCTCGACCTCGGCTTCGAGCGGCTCCGTGAACTGGGCGCTCCCGAGAAGGCCATCATCTTCACGGACTCGACCAAGACGCAGGAATACATCGCGCGCTCACTGCGGGAGGCCGGTCGTGGCGAGGGCCTCGTTCTGTTCAACGGCTCGAACAACGGGCCGGAGCAGACCGCGATCTACCAGGCATGGCTAGAGAAGAACAGAGACGGCGACCTGATCACCGGCATCGCCGCCGTGGATCGTCGCAAGGCGCTCGTGGACTACTTCCGCGCTGAGGGCACGATCATGATCGCAACCGAGGCCGCGGCAGAGGGCATCAACCTGCAGTTCTGCTCGATGCTCGTCAACTACGACCTGCCCTGGAACCCGCAGCGCGTCGAGCAGCGCATCGGCCGTGTGCACCGCTTCGGGCAGAAGCACAACGTCGTCGTCGTGAACTTCTCGAACAAGGGCAACATCGCCGAACAGCGCATCCTGGAGCTGCTGACGAACAAGTTCCAACTGTTCTCCAGCGTCTTCGGCGCAAGCGACGAGGTGCTCGGCGCCATCGAGGACGGCCTGGACTTCGAGAAGACGATCAGCGACATCCTCACCCGCTGCAGAACCGCCGACGAGCTGGACTCCGCGTTCAGGGAGCTGGAGGCACAGTACGCGAGTGAGATCTCGCACGAGATGGCCAGCGCCAAGGCGAAGGTCTTCGACAACCTCGACCCCCACGTCCAGGATCGCCTCAAGGCCTACGACACGCAGTCCGGCGAGGTGCTCAACAAGTTCGAGCGCTTGCTGCTCGCGGTAACCCGGCACGAACTCGACCAGCACGCCACCTTCGAGGGCGACGGGCGCACCTTCGTGCTGAACCGGACCCCGGTGAAGGACGCGCCGACCGGGCGCTACTTCTTCAAGTCCCAGCCGCTGGAGAAGGCCCACCAGTACCGTTACGCGAGCCCGCTGGCCCAGCACGTCGTTGAGACCGCCAAGACCCACGACACCCCGGCACGCGAGCTGACGTTCTCTCTCGGCCAGTCGGAGCGTGTGAGCAGCGCGATTCGTGCGCTGGAGGGCACCAGCGGCGAACTCACCGTCAGCGTTGCGACCTTCCGCATGAAAGCACGCGACGAGGATGTCTCCGAGTCCTACATGCTCGCCGGCGCCCTGACCGATGACGGCCAGTGGCTCGACGAGGAATACGTCGCAGACATCCTCGACCTGGCCTGCATCTCGGTTGGAGAGCAGCCCGTGGCGATCGATGCGGCACGCTTCACGCCGCACCTTGATGCACGACGGGCGGAGCTGGAGAAGGAAGTCCAGGGCCGCAACTCCCGCTACTACGACCAGCAGGAGGAACTGCTCTACCGCAACCAGCAGGACCGCAAGGCCGAGCACGAGGGTGCCATCCGCGACTACCGCGCCAAGGAGAAGGAAGCGCGCAAGCTCGCCCGTCTAGCCGATGATCCGATGGAGCAGCTTCGGTACAAGAAGGAAGCCAGGAAGTGGGAGCAGCGGGCTGAAGATGCCGACGAGGACTTCCGAGGCACGCGCAAGCAACTCCGCGCCGAGGCCGACAAATACCTCGAGCTGATCGAACAGTCGCTCCAGGGAACCCAGGAGACCGAGCATCTGTTCACGATTCGCTGGCGGGTTGCCACATAGACCGTGCATTCACAAACCCGACGCAAATTGTTAAAATCATGAAAGAGAATCACCCGAATGACTGACGATATCTACGAAACACCATCCACTACTCCGAACTTCCAGACCGAGCTGGCAGCGCAGCTTGCCGATCTGATTCCCGAGGCAATCGCCGACGGCAAGGTGGATGTCGAGAAGCTCAAGGAACTGCTCAACGGCGACGTTGCCGACAGCAGTGAGCGGTTCGGACTGTTCTGGCCTGGCAAGAAGCGCGCCCTACGTGCCGCGCAGGAGCCGACCACGGCGACGCTGAAGCCCGACTTCGACAACTCGAAGGACTGGGGCACGACGAAGAACGTCTTCATCGAGGGCGACAACCTCGAGGTATTGAAGATTCTGCAGAAGCACTACCACGCCAAGATCAAGCTGATCTACATCGACCCTCCGTACAACACCGGCAAGGACTTCGTCTATCCCGACAACTACAAGGAAGGTCTCGACACCTACCTTGAGTGGACGCGCCAGGTCAACGAGGAGGGCAAGAAGGTCACGACCAACGCCGAGACCGAGGGACGCTACCACTCCAACTGGCTCAACATGATGTACCCGCGCCTGAAGCTGGCGCGGAACCTGCTCGCCGACGATGGCGTCATTTTCATTTCGATTGATGACCATGAACAAGAGAACTTGAAGCGCCTCTGCAACGAGGTCTTCGGCGAAGGAAACTTTGTCGCGACTATCGCCGTTCACTCAAACCCGCGCGGGCGTCAGTCTGCGCGGCATGTTGCGCCGACCCACGAATACATTCACGTCTACGCGCGGAACATCGCTCGAGCAGGAATTTATGGCGAGGCGCTGACTGAGGAGCAGAAGGCTGAGTATGCGAAGGTCGATGCTGATGGCCGTCGATATCGCGAGATAGGACTGAGGCTTAGGGGTGGCCGCGCAACGGCCGCCGAGTCACCGACGCTTCACTATCCCATCTACGTCAATCCGAACACGAGCGCGATATCGGTTAATCCAGCGAGTCCAAGTGAATGGACGGAGATTCGGCCATATTTCAGCAATGGAGTTACTGGAACTTGGCGATGGAGCCCGAGCAAGGTCGCCACTGATATCGATCAGCTGATTGCGCGTCAGGTGCGCGGCACAGCTGGCGATAAGCGGTGGGACATCTTCCAGAAGGACTACTTGACCGAGGAGTCGCAGCGCAAGCTCAAGTCTATGTGGCTTGAGAAAGAGATCAATTATGACCGGTCGAAGGATGATGCGAAGCGTATCGGTTTTGCGCCGTACTTCGATTATGCAAAGCCGGTGTCACTGCTATCGAAGATCGTGACCACGACAACTCGCCCGGGGGATTTTGTCTTGGATTTTTTTGCCGGTTCTGCAACGACTGCCGATGCAGTTTTCGGGGCTAACGCTGCTGACGTTGCAGACCGGCACTTCATCCTTGTTCAGCTTCCAGAGCCATTGGATGCAGCCTCTGCAGCTGCGAAGGACGGTTACCGTACGATTGCCGAAGTTTCTCGGGCGCGAATTGCGCGCGCCGGGGAATGGGCTGCCAGGGAGTTCACCCAGACGCTTAGCGAACGTACGGCCGTGCCAGACGTAGGTTTCCGCGCTTACAGGCTCTGCGACACGAACTTCGCCAAGTGGCGGCTGTCGAGCGATGTTGAGGAGGACGCACTGCAGCAGCACCTGCTGAGCCTTCGTGACAGTGCGACCGACGACGCGACTGCCGACGACCTGCTCACCGAGACCCTGCTCAAGCAGGGCTATTCGCTGACTGAAGACATTGCGCCTGCCGAGATTGGTGGCCTCGATGTTCGTCTCGTTCATGACCGTGACGGCGATATCGCCGTGCTGGCGTACTTGAACGAGCACGTCAAGCCGACGCTCGAGCAGCTCCGTGCACTCGTTAACGAGTCTCCGACGCGAATCATCGTGCTCGAGGACGCGTTCCACGGCGATGACGAACTCAAGACCAACCTGGCACAGCTCGCTAGAGCCAAGGGCATTGAGCTCTGGACGGCCTGAGTATGAAGAACAGCACAGCGAGCGGATCAGGATTCCAGTTCGACGCCAGTCAGCCGTATCAGCTGGATGCGATCGCGTCAGTGGTCGACCTGTTCGACGGGCAGCCGAAGGATGCAGAAAAGCTGGTCACGACGCTGCGTGGTGCGGCGGTGCTGCCCGACTCGGTCCAGTCGGTGCTTGACATCGACCTGACGCAGGAGGTCGGCGCAGTCGGCAACAGCCTGGTGCTCGATCGTGACCTGATCCTTGCGAACCTGCAGCGTGTGCAGGATCGCATCGGCCTTGAGGTGGCGTCGGCGCTTGCGGGCGACGCGCTCGACTTCGATATCGAGATGGAGACCGGCACGGGTAAGACCTACGTCTACCTGCGCACGATCTTCGATCTGGCCGTCCGCTACAACTTCACGAAGTTCGTGATCCTGGTGCCGAGCGTGGCGATTCGTGAGGGTGTCAGCACGAGCATCCGGCTCATGCGCGAGCACTTCGAGCGCCTCTACAAGCCGCAGGGCATCACCTTCGATGCCTCGATCTACAGCGGTAAGAGCGCCGAGGAGGTGCAGTCGTTCGCGACCTCGACCAACGTGCAGATCCTGATCATGACGATTGACTCGATCCGTGGCAATGCGAACACCCGCATCATCCACCAGACGCGTGACAAGCTGAACGGGCTGCGACCGATCGACTATCTGAAGGCGACCCACCCGGTCGTGATCATGGACGAGCCGCAGAACATGGAGTCGCAGCTCTCGCACTCAGCGGTGGGTGAACTCGATCCGGTGTTTACGCTGCGCTACAGCGCGACGCACAAGAAGCAGCGCAACGTCGTCTACCGGCTCGACCCGGTCGATGCCCACGATCTCGGTCTGGTGAAGCAGATCGTTGTGGCAGAGGTGGGCCAGCAGGGTGCCGATGCGACGCCGTATATCAAGCTGGTTGAGGTGCGGCGTGAGCCGTCGTGGTCGGCCCGGCTGGAGTTGTCGTGCCGCAAGGCCGATGGTTCGCTTGAGCGGCGGGTCGTGAGCGTGAAGCAGCACCAGGAGCTGTCGGATGCACGCCTGACGAACAACCCGATCTACGAGGGCTGGCGCATCAACGAGATGAGCATTGAGCCTGCCTACGTCGACCTCACCACCCACGGATTCCTGTACGAGGGTGAGAGTATTGGTGCTTCGGCCGGCGCGATCTACAAGGAGATGATCCGCGAGACCGTTCGCGAGCACCTGCGCAAGGAATCGATGCTCCGTGCCAAGGGCATCAAGGTGCTCAGCCTCTTCTTCGTCGATAAGGTCGCCAGCTACCTGGGCGACGGCACGAACAACGACGATGCCAGCGGTGACTTCGTGCAGTGGTTCGACGAGGTTTTCGTCGAGGAGCGCGCCAAGTCCGCGCGCTACCAGGAGCTGCTGCCGCAGGCACCGAGCGAACTGCGCCGGGCCTACTTTTCCGAGATTAGGCGTGGCAAGACGACGACCTTCCAGGACTCGTCCGGCACGACCAAGGCCGATGACGACGCCTATGAACTGATCATGCAGCAGAAGGAACGCCTGCTCGACGAGAACGAGCCCGTGCGCTTCATCTTCAGCCACTCTGCCCTGCGCGAGGGCTGGGACAACCCGAACGTCTTCCAGATCTGCACCCTGCGCGAGATGGGTGCCGAGACCGAGCGGCGCCAGACCCTCGGCCGTGGACTGCGCCTCCCCGTCGCCAAGACCGCTGACGGCTACACCCGCGTGGCTGACCGGGGCGTCGCGACGCTGACGGTCGTGGCGAACGAGTCGTACACGAAGTTCGCGGACGCGCTCCAGCGTGAGTACAAGGACGCCGGTGTCGAGATCGGCCGGGTGCGCCGGGCCGAGTTCTCGAAGATCCCGCTGCAGGACGAGAACGGTGCGCTCACCGATGACCAGTTCGGCTACCAGCGATCCGTCCTCGTGTGGGAGCACCTCAAGGACAAGGGCTTCATCGACAAGGACGGCGCGGTCACCTCGAAGTTCCAGCCGAACCAGCTCGGCTTCGACCTCGGCCTGCCCGTCGACTTCGTCTGGGCTGAGCCGATCATCATCGAACTGGTTGAACGCGCCAACATCGGCAAGTACGTCAAGCCCGTCAGCAAGCGTCAGCCGCGCGTGCTCAACAAGCAGCTCTACTCGACCCCCGAGTTCGAGGAGTTCTGGGAGACGATCAGCCAGAAGACCACCTACCGCGTCAAGGTCGAGCGTGAGCAGCTGATCGAGAACGCCGTCCGGGCGATCCGTGAAGCACCCAAGATCGACGCGTTGCGTATCCAGGTGACCCGCGCTGGAGTCAAGGTGCTGCGGGGCGGCGCCAAGGGTGAAGAACTCGGCACCCGCTCGGCCGATCTCAAGGGCAGCTACGACCTGCCAGACATCATCACGGAGCTTCAGGAAGCCACCTCCCTCACCCGCAAGACCATCGTCGACATCCTGATCGGCAGCGAGCGGCTGAGCGAGTTCATCGGCAACCCCAACGACTTCATTGCGATGACCAAACGCGCCCTCCAGAGCGAGCTGGCGAAGATCGTGGTCGACGGGATCCAGTACGAGAGGATCGCGGGCTCGGTCTACGAGCTTCGCGAGTTGCAGCGGGACGGCGAGGAGGAGAAGGAGCGCTTCCTTGACCAGATGTACAATGTGCAGCACACCCAGAAGACCGATTTCGACTACGTCGTCTTCGACTCGGACGTCGAGCGCCAGTTCGCTGAGCTGCTCGACTCGCGCGAGGACATCAAGTTGTTCATGAAGCTGCCCGCCAAGTTCAAGATCGAAACCCCGGTCGGCCCGTACAACCCCGACTGGGCGATCATCAAGCAGGAGGACGGCGAAGACCGGATCTACATGATCCGCGAGACGAAGAGCACGCTCGATGACTCGAAGCTCCGCCCAACCGAACTCGCCAAGATCAAGTCCGCCAAACGTCACTTCGAGGCCATCGGCATCGAGGACTACGCACGAGCAGTGCCGGGAGCGTGGCGGATATGACCGATGCGCGTTCGACGGTGAGACGGTCAGGGGCCGGGCAATGAGCGATAGTGCCCGCGCCTGGCTCAACAGCCTGACGAGCCTGTACACGCCGACTTCGACCCAATTCGACGCGGCAAAGAGCCATCGCGCGTCCGTCGAGACGCGGCTTGATGTCTACCTAGGGCTCCACGAGATGTTTGAGATCGGTTCGCTTCGCCACGGGACTGGCATTTGGCAGCACAGCGACGCCGACTACCTGGCATCACTGAAGGGTGTCCAGCCCGAATCTCCTTGGACGATGCTGAACCGGGTCAAGGACACACTCCAGGATCGTTTTCCGAGTACCACGATCGTCGTGCGCCGGCCGGCTGTCGTGTGTCGGTTCTCCGATGGAGTCGCTGAAGTCGTTCCGGCTTACCCTGCGGCAAGTGGCTACTGGATAGCCAACCCAGCCGATGGCTGGATGAAGACCCATCCCAAGGAGCACAACAAGTACGTCAACGACGTCAACGCCAAGCACAACGGAGCTGCAAAGACGCTCGCGCGGCAGCTGAAGATCTGGAAGTACCTGAGCAACGTTCCCGTGTCGTCCTGCTATCTCGAGATGCGAGCCGCCAAGCACCTCGATGGCGAGTCGTCGTACCTGCCGTTCTGGGATCTCTACCTGGCGCTGGACAAGATGTACGACGCCAGCCTTGCCGCGATGAACGATCCGACCGGACTTGGCTCGCGGTTCGGGGCTTGTTCGTCGGAGTCGAATCGGCAGGACGCGCTGTCAAAGCTCGGCAGAGCCGTCACGCGCGCCAACAAGGCACGGGAGTACGAATCGGACGGAAAGCACGCCCAGGCAATCGAGCAGTTGAAGCTGCTCTTCAACAGGTAGCCGCCGACCATGACACATACCGGCGAATACACCCCTCCCGCGACTGGAGCGAGCCTTCTGCGTCGTCAGGATGAAGTAGACGCGCTGCGCCTCCTGATCGCGCAGAAGCGTCTCTACTCGCGTGCGAAGCGCTGGGTAGCGATTCGCTGGTTCGGGATGCTCGTCATCGGCCTCGCCGCGCCCATCGTCGCCGTGATCTGGCCACAGAGCAGTGTGATCGTTGGCAGTATCGCGGGGGCCTGGCTCTTCCTCGGACGCACCTTGCTGATGCACGCCCAGAAGAAGAGGACTGAGCAGGCTGCCGCCGTGCAGGAGCAGTTCGACTTCTATGTCTACGAGATGCCGCCGGGGACGCCTCGACCGAAGTTGCCGTCGCTCGAGGACATCTCGCTGGCCGCCGGGCATGACGGCGAGCTCGTCGTCGTTGCCGAGAAGGAGGAGATGCTCGGCTGGTACGTCGTTGCCAAAGACGATCCGGGCGAAACTGCAGTTGCAGTCGCACAACGCTCGAACGCCGCATACAGCTACCGCCTGCTGAGGTTCACCGGGATCATCTGGTCAGTGGTTGCCGTGCTCTGGGCAGCGGCACTCACCACGATCTGTATCGTCACCGGCTTGACGCTCGTGACGTTCCTGCTTGGCGTCGTCCTTCCGCTACTGCCCGCGTTCCTCGACGTCACCGACTACATCGTCGGAATCCTACGCTCGGCTCGAGACCGAGAGGCGCTCTACCGAGAGATCGAAAGCAGGATCGGCAACAAGGACGAGCCGATCACAGGCGAGAATCTGCGCGTCTGGCAGGAGGCGCTGTTCGAGCTCCGCCGTGACACTCCCGCCGTCCCAGACCTCATCTACAAGCTCCAGCGTCGGAAGAACGAGGCGGCGATGTCGGCCGCCGCCACGCAGCTGAGCAAGCGCGCGCGTCAGGAGGGCGAATGACAACCACGAGCCAAGCAATGGCGCAGTTCCTGTCCGACATCTCTGTCACGGACTACCAGAAGACGTCGATCATCAACTCGCGCAAAGACCGCGTCGTAGAAAACCTCAACGCAGCTTTTCCCGACACTAGCGATCTCCCGTTCAGCCGCGCGATCCTGATGGGCTCGGCCGCGAAGGGAACGATCGTCCGCCCCATCGACGACATCGACGTCCTGGCGGTGTTCTCGAACGCGAACGGTGCGTGGAACACCTATCGCTTCGACTCGCAGGCATTCCTCTATCGAGTGCGCCGAGCTTACAACGGGCTGTCGACAGCGCAGGTCGGCGCCCGAGGTCAAGCAGTCCGCATCTTCTTCGAGAACGGCGGTCATGTCGACGTGGCGCCGGTGTTCTCGCACGGCAACGACGTCTACGGGCTACCGGGCGGCGACGGCGGGTGGATCAACACCGCTCCCACGGTGGCGAACGCGTGGTTCGCAAAGAAGCATGCTGACCTTGGTTACAACCTGGCTCCGCTGGTACTGCTCCTGAAGAAGTGGAACAACGCGCACTCGAAGCGGCTCCGCTCCTTCCATCTGGAAACGATCACCGCCAGCACCTTCAAGACGCTCGGGAGTAACCGGCAGAGCGCCCTGGCCAGCTTCTTCGAGTGGGCGCCGTCGCACTTGGACGTCGGCGACCCGGGCGGCCAATCGGGAACGCTGAGCGGCTACCTCACCTGGGCTGGGCGACAGGAAATCATCCAAGCACTTGGTTCTGCCGCGGAGAGAGCGCGTAAAGCGAACGAGGCCGAAGCGAGAGGTGACCATGACGAGGCGAAGCGGCTCTGGCAGATCGTCCTGGGCTCCAGCTTCCCGAAGTAGTTTCCCGCTGGGACACCAAACCGAGCCAACCAAGAGGGCAACTCATGAGCGCGCCGTACGTCTCGATCAAGCGGCTGGTCGATAACTGGCTCTTCACAAACCAGGGTGTAGGTAGCGCTGTTCGGGTTTGCGGCGTGGCGGCTGGCTGAAGGGGTCGAGGCCCTCCGAAGATGAAGGTTCCTACACGCCTCATCTGGAAGACCTCGACGTGCCTGACGCTACCTTCAGCTGCCCTGATCTGACTAGTTTCTGCCTGCTCGACGGGCTCGGGTTGGAGGTGACCGGGCAGTGCGTCGAGTCTGAGCGTGCTGTGTTGGCCTGCCGGGTGATCGACGCCGATGACTGGTGCCACGACTGTGGAGGCCAGGGCAGAGCTCGAGGCACTGTGGTGCGGTGGCTGTCGCATGTTCCGCTGGGGTGGCGCCCCACGATCTTGCAGGTGAGGGTCCGGCGGTACAGGTGCGTCGAGTGCGGTCGGGTGTGGCGACAAGACCTGAGCAAGGCGGCCGAGCCCCGTTCGAAATTGTCTAGGGCGGCGTTGCGGTGGGCGTTGGAAGGGCTGGTGATCCAGCACTTGAGCATGGTCCGGATCGCGGAAGGTCTGGACGTGGCCTGGAACACCGCCAACGACGCGGTGCTGGCCGAGGGCCAGCGGATGCTGATCAACAACCCTGCCCGGTTCGACGGGGTCGAGGTGATCGGCGTCGATGAGCATTGCTGGCGACACACCCGACGCGGTGACAAGTACGTCACCGTGGTCATCGACTTGACCCCGACCAGGGACGGTACCGGCCCGGCACGACTGTTAGACATGATCGAGGGCCGCTCCAAGCAGGTGTTCAAGACCTGGCTCGCTGAGCGCCCCCGAGCCTGGCGTGACCAGATCGAAGTCGTAGCCATGGATGGGTTCACCGGCTACAAGACGGCTGCCGCGGAGGAACTGGCCCATGCCACCGCGGTGATGGACCCCTTCCACGTAGTCCGCCTGGCAGGGGAGGCCCTGACCCGGTGCCGGCAACGGGTTCAGCAAACCACCCGCGGACATCGAGGCCGTGCTGGAGATCCGCTCTACCGGGCCAGGCGCACCTTGCTGACCGGTGTTGATCTGCTCACCGACAAGCAGGTCGCCCGCCTGGAAGCGCTGTTCGCTGACAACCAGCATGGCGAGGTCGAGGCCACCTGGGGCATTTACCAACGTCTGGTGGTGGCCTACCGGCAACCTGACAAGAAGTTCGGCCGCTACCTGCTCAACAAGGTCATCGATGACATCAGCACAGGCGTTCCCACAGCACTAGTGGAGTTACGCAGCCTGGGTCGGACCCTGAACCGGCGCGCCGCTGACGTGCTCGCGTTCTTCGACCGGCCAGGCACCTCCAACGGCCCCACCGAGGCCATCAACGGCCGACTCGAGCACCTCCGCGGTATCGCCCTGGGCTTCCGGAACCTGACCCACTACATCGCCCGCAGCCTCCTCGAGGCCGGCGGATTCAAACCCCGACTACACCCTCGATTGTGAAGAGCCCGATAACTCGCTCGCAGCGATGCTGGCTGCGGTCGAGGTCTACAACAAGCCGCAGATGACCTACCGCGACGAGGTCACCGTCATGCTCATCGTCAACGCCTGGGAGCTGGCGCTCAAGGCGACACTGCGACAGAAGAACCGCTCGATCTTCTACCCGCAGCAGCGCGGCGAGCGGTACCGCTCGGTCGGGCTCGACGACGCGCTGGGGAGGGTCGCCGCAAACAAGCTCTGGCCGTCGGACATCGATGGCCCTGCGGTGACTGCCAACGTTAAGGCGCTGGCCGAGTATCGCGACCGGGCGATCCATCTCTACAACGCGCAAGGACTGGGTGCGGTGATCTACCCCTTCCTGCAGCAGAACGTCCTGAACTACCGGGACTTCATGCTGGCGAAGTTCAAGAAGGATCTGGCCGACTCGATGACCTGGCAACTGCTGCCGCTGGGTGCGACGGCGCCGGCCGATGCCGTCCAGTTCATGAAGGTCGACAAGAACGCAACGATGGTGGCCGAGGTGCAGGAGTTCATCGATGAGCTGCGTCATCTCATGGACGACGTCGAGTCGGCTGGTAGCGACCTGGCTCGTGTGGCGACGGTCTACGACATCAACATGCAGTCCGTGAAGAAGATGGCCAGCGCCGACCTCGTCGTCGCCGTGTCGCCAACCGCGGATGGTCAGGTCGTCGTGCGCAAAACTGACCCGAACCAGACGCACCCGTTCAGCACTACGGAGCTGCTGGACAAGGTGAACGAGAAGCACGCCGGGCGGAAGCTGACGACATACGACTACCAGGCGATTTGCTGGAAGGAATCGTTACGCGACAACACAAAGTACGCCTGGAAGCACAGCAACGGAGTCGCGCACGTATGGTCGGGCGATGCCGTCAGCTATTTGGCATCGTTGACGGACGAGCAGTACGACGCAATCCGGGCGGAGTATCGGGAGCACTTGCGGACGCAACCCGCGAAGGTCACCTCTCCCGGCCGTGGGAGTCGCGCGTCCTGACGCCGCGCCGCAGCAGCATTGTGCGGATCGTGCTGGCGTCGAACCCGATCTGCGCGCCCACGTTGGCGAGCGAGATCCCGGACTCGTAGAGACGAGCAGCAGTGTCAACTTGGACCGGGCTCATGCCCTTCGGACGCTTGGACGTGCCGGTCCTAGTGAGCACCTCGCTGACCGTGACGCGGTGGATGCCATGCAGTGCAGCGATCCCCTTCATCGTCCGCCCGGCCAGGTACTCGGCTGCGATGGCCCGCTCCGTCGTGGCAGACAGCTGTTTCCCTGCCCGCGCCGCAGCGGAGGTAGAGGAGTACGCCGCGGTACCGCACTGCCGAACTGGCCCCTGGCTTCTGCGACCAGACCATTGATTTGACGAGTTGTCTCGTTCCGATTGCAGTAATTTTTTAGGAGCCCCACGCAAAGTGTCTTACGGGAACACTCGACATCGGCAGATGTGGAGTGTTCCCGTTTGGTCTCCTCGCCCTCGCCGCCGTGGCTGTGGTGTGCTTCGCGGATGATGGTGGCGAAGGGCTCCGCCGGATGTGGACGTGGCTGTTCGTCGTCGGTGATGTCGAGCCGTGTGTAGAACGCTTGGTTCGCCAGTCTCCGGTCGGCGTCGCCTGATCGGGCGTAGGCACGGTGGGCGTCGGTGGGCAGTCGCAGGCTGTCGTGGAGGAATGTTCGGCTGTCGGCGTGGTGCTTGTCGTGCTCGGCGAGGCGTTGGTTCACGTCGGCGAGGGCTGTCCGGATTCGGTCTTGATGCCGCTTCAATGTGGGTAGGTCGATGGCGTCGGTGAAGTGCGCGGCGAGCAGCTTGTCGCTCTCGGCTTCCAGCTTGGCCCGGTGCGCCGCGAGGTCAGCAATCTCCTGGCTGCGGTCGGCCATGCGCTTGTCGAATGCCGCGTCCACCCGCTGAGCGAGGTCGCGGTAGGTCTGGTCGCTGATCGTGATCGAGACATAGGAGTCGGCGACGAGGCGTTCGGCGACCGCGACCGGCACCGACCGGCGCGTGCAGCCGGTCTTCTTCGCAGCGCGGCCGGAGCAGACGAAGTAGGCGTATGTGGTGCCTCTCGGGTTGGTTGCGAAATCCAGCAGCATCCGGGACCCGCAGGTTCCGCAGTGCAGCAGTCCTTTGAGGTGGTGGGCGTGCTGGACGTGCCTGGTTGCCTGCGCGTTGCGTGCTTTCAGGAGCGCTTGCACGCGATCGAACAGGGCGGCTTCGATCAATGGCTCGTGTGCGCCGGGATGGAGGACGCCCTTGTAGCGGATCACTCCCGCGTAGTAGGGGTTGGTGAGCAGCTTGTAGAGCGTGTTCTTCCCCAGCGGTTTGGACGGGCGTTTTGGCGTCGGCACTGTGACCAGCCCCCGTGCGGTCAGGTCGCGCAGTAGCCCGGTCACTGAGGTCTCGCCCTCGGCGTAGTGCTCGAACGCCCACCGGATGAGCGGGGCACGTTCGGGATCGACCTCGACTGTCCTGACCTCGCGGCCGTTCTCGTCAGTCTTGCGGACGTTGAGGTAGCCGATCGGGGCCACAAACACGTCACCGACAGTCTCGAGGCCTCTGGATTCGGTGAGATCGCTGCGATGCTCGACAAGGCGCACCCGGACCTGACCGCGTTCGCTGCGATGCCGACGGAGCACTGGCGCAAGATCTGGTCGAACAATCCCATCGAGCGTCTCAACCGCGAGATCAAACGCCGCCCAGACGTGGTCCAGATCTTCCCCGACCGAGGATCGGTGACCCGTCTGATCGGCGCGATCCTGCTCGAACAACACGGAGAATGGCACTACGGCGAGCGCCGCTACCTGTCAGAGACCTCCATGCGACGCCTCACCGAGACCCTCCAACAACGCGCCGACCAGACCCCCAACCCCCTCCCACTGACCGCCTAGAAAAACACCACGCCATGGGACCCACCCGCTTCGCTCGATTTCCCGAACCAGTTCTGTCGCAGGATTCGCGATGTTCCTTTAACGGCTCTTCACAATCGAGGGTGTAGTCGGGGTTTGAATCCGCCGGCCTCGAGGAGGCTGCGGGCGATGTAGTGGGTCAGGTTCCGGAAGCCCAGGGCGATACCGCGGAGGTGCTCGAGTCGGCCGTTGATGGCCTCGGTGGGGCCGTTGGAGGTGCCTGGCCGGTCGAAGAACGCGAGCACGTCAGCGGCGCGCCGGTTCAGGGTCCGACCCAGGCTGCGTAACTCCACTAGTGCTGTGGGAACGCCTGTGCTGATGTCATCGATGACCTTGTTGAGCAGGTAGCGGCCGAACTTCTTGTCAGGTTGCCGGTAGGCCACCACCAGACGTTGGTAAATGCCCCAGGTGGCCTCGACCTCGCCATGCTGGTTGTCAGCGAACAGCGCTTCCAGGCGGGCGACCTGCTTGTCGGTGAGCAGATCAACACCGGTCAGCAAGGTGCGCCTGGCCCGGTAGAGCGGATCTCCAGCACGGCCTCGATGTCCGCGGGTGGTTTGCTGAACCCGTTGCCGGCACCGGGTCAGGGCCTCCCCTGCCAGGCGGACTACGTGGAAGGGGTCCATCACCGCGGTGGCATGGGCCAGTTCCTCCGCGGCAGCCGTCTTGTAGCCGGTGAACCCATCCATGGCTACGACTTCGATCTGGTCACGCCAGGCTCGGGGGCGCTCAGCGAGCCAGGTCTTGAACACCTGCTTGGAGCGGCCCTCGATCATGTCTAACAGTCGTGCCGGGCCGGTACCGTCCCTGGTCGGGGTCAAGTCGATGACCACGGTGACGTACTTGTCACCGCGTCGGGTGTGTCGCCAGCAATGCTCATCGACGCCGATCACCTCGACCCCGTCGAACCGGGCAGGGTTGTTGATCAGCATCCGCTGGCCCTCGGCCAGCACCGCGTCGTTGGCGGTGTTCCAGGCCACGTCCAGACCTTCCGCGATCCGGACCATGCTCAAGTGCTGGATCACCAGCCCTTCCAACGCCCACCGCAACGCCGCCCTAGACAATTTCGAACGGGGCTCGGCCGCCTTGCTCAGGTCTTGTCGCCACACCCGACCGCACTCGACGCACCTGTACCGCCGGACCCTCACCTGCAAGATCGTGGGGCGCCACCCCAGCGGAACATGCGACAGCCACCGCACCACAGTGCCTCGAGCTCTGCCCTGGCCTCCACAGTCGTGGCACCAGTCATCGGCGTCGATCACCCGGCAGGCCAACACAGCACGCTCAGACTCGACGCACTGCCCGGTCACCTCCAACCCGAGCCCGTCGAGCAGGCAGAAACTAGTCAGATCAGGGCAGCTGAAGGTAGCGTCAGGCACGTCGAGGTCTTCCAGATGAGGCGTGTAGGAACCTTCATCTTCGGAGGGCCTCGACCCCTTCAGCCAGCCGCCACGCCGCAAACCCGAACAGCGCTACCTACACCCTGGTTTGTGAAGAGCCCCTTTAACTCTAGAAGAGTGGCGTAAGCAGGCTGAGATCTATACTTCCCCTTCGGGCGCGACAATTTTGAACTCGGGTTCGCGACCTTCTATCTGAACCGGACTAATCGTTCAGGAAGCCTAGATGCGGGGCCAATTGGCGGGTTAGAACAGCTTGGCAAGTAGAAGATCGACGCTCGCTTTAATCGCGAGGGTCTCGTTGCTCGTATCCAGGCTATTGCCGATATGCGTCACAAGATCTACGTCACGGAATCGGACGCCCTAGACTTCCTTCGTTCGATTCAGGACATTTCGACAGTTGGGTCGGCCTGGGGCGCGGTGTCGGGATTGCTCCCGGTCCGTTTCCCCAGGCCGCCCGCCGAACCGGACGTGCGACTTTCACCGCATCCGGCTCTCCATGAGAGAGGGCTGGTTCAGCTGGTGGTGACAGCTGGCCGGTCCCAGGGGGTAGGAATGTGGTAGCCGCGGTAGCGGTACCTGGTCACCGGGACGCTGGCGGCGCCGGTGAACCTCTTCCCGTTGTGAGCGAGGCGCCAGGTTCCGGGCAGGCAGTACCTGCGGCGGAGTTCCGGCCATCCGAGTCGGCGGTGCTTCTTGCGTAGCCATGCCGTGATCCGCTCCCACGTGTAGGAGTCGATCGCGGCGAAGGTTGCTTTGGCCACCGCATACCGGAAGTAGTTCGCCCATCCCCGCAGCACCCGCCCGAGATAGTCCATGAGGTATCCCGGGTCCTGGTGCAGGGTGTTCCTGTAGGTCATGGTCTTCACCCGCTGTCTGATCGAGGCGATCGCCTTCTTCGCGGGCAGGGTGTAGACGTACCACTTGTTGCTGCCTCGTCTCCGCATCCGTCGGATGTGGAAACCGAGGAAGTCGAACCCGTGGTCGATGTGGACCACGCGGGTCTTCTCCGGCGACAGACGCAACCCCATCGGGGCCAGCACGTCTGCCACCTCGTGACGCAACTGCTCGGCGTGTTCCTGCTGACCCTTCACCACGATGACGAAGTCATCGGCGTAACGGATCAGCCGGTAGGACGCTTTGCCGTGGTCACGGCGCCAGGCCCGCTTTCCGGCCGTGCCCATCTCATGGTCCCAGCGGCGAGTGAACTCGTCATCGAGGACTGATAGGGCAATGTTGGCCAGCAGCGGGGACAAGATCCCGCCCTGTGGGGTGCCGGTGATCGTCCCCTCGGTCGTGCCCACCGTGGTGAGCACTCCCGCTTTCAGGAACGCCTTGACCAGCGCGAGCACCCGCTTGTCACCGATCCTGCACCGGAGCCGGTCCATCAAGGCGGTGTGGTCGATCATGTCGAAACACGCCTCAATGTCGGCCTCCAGCACCCACTCATACGATTTGCTCGCGAAGTGGTGGATCTCGGCGACCGCGTCCTGCGCGCGCCGGTTAGGTCTGAACCCATAGGAGCACGACTTGAAGTCGGCCTCGAAGATGGGTTCCAGGACCAGCTTCAAAGCTGCCTGCACCACCCGGTCGGTCACGGTCGGGATGCCCAACTTGCGCAGCTTGCCGCTGGCCTTGGGGATCATCACCTGCCGCACCGGCACCGGCCTGAACTCTCCAGCCCTCAACTGGGCTCGAATGTTTCGCAGGAACTCCTCCACCCCGACCCCGGAACTGATCCGTGCCACGGTGACACGGTCCACCCCGGGAGTCTTGGACCCCTTGTTCCCGGCGACGCGTTCCCACGCCATCGTCAAGAACGCCGGATCACACACAAGGTTCCACAGGTCATCGAACCGGCGACCACCATCGGTGGCCGCCCAACCATGCAGCTTGGTCTGCATCCTCCGTACCCCCAGATAGGCCCGAGCATCGCTGGGCCATCCGGAGGCGCCGACATTCACCGGCGCGTCTTCGGACATTACATTCACCTTCTTCTGCTTTCTCTCACTGCCGCCCTTCCCCATGTGACCGGCTTTCCCGGCCTCGGAGTACTACGGCGGCTCCGCCCCACCCACACCCTTCGGCAGGCAACGCACCTATCCCCAAGAAGCGGGGAGCGGAATGCGGATGGTTCCCACGTTCACTGTTGTTCGGTTGACGGGCGAGGCGTCCGGCTTTACCCCTGCGGCATCGTCGTGGCTACGCCGTAGACCTTCACCACGACCTGCCGGACCCGACACATACCACCGTTCCGACAGTTCCCCCCCCGCCACGACCATCAGCGACGGCCCCGACAAGCGGTTACGCACCGCAAACCAGCCCCGATCCACCGGGTTAGAGCTGGGCGACGATTAAGAGGCTTTACGACACCGGTTCCTCTCGTACACCTTCCCGTCTTGCTCACCAGACACGGCCCATCCGGTAGTACTGGACCGTCCTGACTTTGTCACGGCTGCTCCCACCCACCCCAGGCGTTCCCCCAGGACAGGCTGCCGTCAGCTTCACTTGGCCGCTACGACGGCCAACCAATGCAGGTCTCCCACCTCCATCCGATACAACAGCGCCTCGTGGCGCACGACGTCTTCGTCTACGCAGATCCCCCGCACCTTGTTCAGGGCGAGGGTCTGTACCTGCATGCGTTCGACGCTGAAGCTCATCTCGAACTGGCGAATGTACTCAGTGAAGCGAAATTTCCGTGGATTTTGACTTACGACGACGACCCCCGGATCACCAATCTTCTCTACAGCGGTGGGAGACGTGCAATCTTCGACACATCGCACACTGCTCATCGTCAGCATGTTGGGACTGAATCTGTGATCTATTCTGAACAGTTGATCGTGCCCGATATGGAAATAACCGCTGGCCGAGTTGCTCGGTGGACTGCTTAGTAGACCGTAGGTCTCGGTGAGAGTGGCTTCGGCGCGGTCTGCTTTGTGTGGGTCCAGATCGTCAAACGGTGGACATCGAAGCGCTTAGTGTAGACACGACGCTTTCACCGTTCGCACAGGCAGTTCGGGTCGCGTCCTCCGCGCAGGCACCGTCAATTGAACGCGCGTTGGCCCACATCCAGCGAGATCGCGGCGGTAGAATCGTGGTGGCATCATCGGGTAGGCGGTCAAGGTTTCGCCGCGATCGCGAGCAAGGGGGGTGCGGAGTGGCGGGCATCGAATTGGAGGTCTTGGAGACCTTCCTGGCTGCACTGACCGATGTGGATGACGTGCCGCCGCAGGTGACCGAGAGCCTTGCAGCGTTGCTGGCGGCGGACAAGCTATCGAAGCCGGACCAGCTTGTGGCGCTCTACACCGATGCGAGTGGTGAGTCAGCGCTGTGATCCAGGTTCAGAAACTTCACATAGAAGAGTTTCGGGGCATCCGCGACCTTGACCTCGACCTGGGCAGCGGTTCCTTCGTGGTGGTCGGGCCGAACGGGTCGGGTAAGAGCGGAGTGGTAGACGCCATCGACTTCGCGTTGACGGGCAACGTCGCTCGCCTCAGCGGAGCTGGCACGGGCGGCATCTCTGTCGCGAAGCACGCGCCGCACGTGCACCAGCGGGATAACCCAGCCGCTGCTAGCGTCACCTTGACGTTCACACACCCAGCCAGCGGACAGACCGGTACTCTCACTCGTAGCGTGAAGACCGCGGGCCAGTTCACCCTAGAGCCCAAGACTCCCGAACTTGTCGCAGCCGTGGAATGGGCTGCTCGCCATCCTGAGTTGATCCTGTCTCGACGTGAAGTCATTAAGTATGTCAACACCGAGCCGGGGAAACGTGCCCAAGAGGTGCAGGCTCTCCTTAAGCTCGACCGTATCGACGAGACTCGTCGCCTACTCAACACGGCCCGCAACAAGACGAGCGCTGCCGCCAGGAGCGCGGACGACGCCGTGAAGTCCGCAGAGGATGCCGTCAAACGCGGCCTCGACATCACCGATCTGCTGCCGAGCGAGGTCACGGTGGCGGTCAACAAGAAGCGTGAAGTGCTCGGCCTGGCAGCGCTGCCAGCAACCACCCTTGAGACTGACCTCAGCGCCGGAGCCAGTACCGACGATAGTCAAAGCACTTTCAACCGAGCTTCGGCCATCCGGGACATCGAAGCCGTAACCAGCTACATGGCTGCGCACGAAGACCTGGACAACGCAGCGAACGATCTGGGCGCGGCGTTGAGCGATCTCGATGCCGATCCCGCAGTCCTCGACTCGCTAAAGCACCGCCAACTGGTCGAGACCGGCCTGCCACTAGTGATCAGTACCGCGTGCCCGCTGTGCGACCTGGAGTGGCCTGATGTCGCGTCGCTGCGGAAACATCTGAACGACAAGCTCACTCGATCCGAGACCGCCGCAACGCTCCAGCAGCGCATCCAGACCGCTGCGGGCAAGGTGATCGGGCAACTTCGCGGGGTGCGGTCCCTGATCCAAGCGGCACAACCGCACGCCGTCACGCTGGGACAGTCTGCGTTGCAGACGTCTCTCTTGGAGTGGTCGAATGACCTTGCCGCGTTCGAAGCGAAGCTGACGACAATCGAGTCCGTCCGTGACGAGTCCGAACGCATTACCACCGATCCCTTGTCCGCTCCGTCACCGATCGATGATGGATTGAAGACGCTTCGAGGGACGATCGAAGCACTGCCAGACCAGACCACGACCGAGGCCGCACGGACCTTCCTCACTGTTGCCCAAGATCGTTGGACTCAACTACGCCAAGCGCGGGCGAAAGCAACGAAGGCAACCGCAGCTCAAAAAGCCGCGAACGAGGTCTATGAGAAGTACAACTCTGTGGCAGACGCGGCACTGACGAAGCTCTACAAGACTGTCGAGACCGACTTCAGTAACTTCTATCGGCAGATCAACTCTGATGACGAATCATCCTTCAAGGCAGGGCTGTCACCCACTGCTGGGAAGCTTGACCTCGAAGTCGACTTCTACGGACTCGGCATGTTCCCACCGATGGCCTACCACAGCGAAGGTCACCAGGACGGGATGGGGGTCTGCCTCTACCTGGCCCTGATCAGGCAACTCCTCAAATCGGAATTCCGGCTTGCCGTTCTCGACGATGTAGTGACTTCCGTGGACACTAACCACCGCCGACAGTTCTGCAAGCTGCTCAAGGACGTCTTCCCCGACGTCCAGTTCATCATGACGACCCACGATGAGGTTTGGGCGCGACAAATGCAGTCCTCGGGACTCATCGCTCGACGTTCGCTCGCTCGATTCCACGGCTGGACCGTCGATGGGGGACCGTTCTATGGTCAAGGTGTCGACTTCTGGACTCAGATCGAAACCGACCTTGCCAGTGACGATGTTCCTGGCGCGGCTCATAAGCTGCGGCGCAATTTGGAGTCGTCACTGGCCGATGTCGCTGCGAGCATCCAAGGTCAGGTCGTGTTCCGCGCCGATAACAACTACGACCTCTCGTCGTTCTTCTCGGCGGTCAAGGGCAGGCATGGAGACCTTCTTAAGAAGGCCACGGCCTCGGCAAACTCATGGAACAACGACGCGGCGAAGCAGAAGGTCGAAGCTCTGAAGGGTGAGCGAGCGAAGGCGATCCTCGCCCAGGACGGGGAAAACTGGGCGATCAACGCTCTCGTCCACAACAACGACTGGGCGACCATGACGAAGGCGGACTTCGCACCAGTCGTTGAAGCCTGCAAGCAGTTCCTCGAACTGTTCACCTGTAGTAACGATGCGTGCGCCGGGTGGATCTACGTTCTCGGTATCCCTGGAAAGGAAGAAGAACTCCGGTGCTCCTGCGGGGACTTCAACCTGAACCTACGGAAGAAGTAACGAGCTGTCTCGTGCGCGCGACATGGTCGCACGGTGGTGCGTGCGACTGGCTAGTGAAACGTCACCAATTCTCCCGAGTGGCTTGCCGGGGAGTACTTGACCCCGACCTGGTAGCGGCGGACCGTACCGGTGTCGTCGGGGAACTCCACTGGCACCGTGAACATTAGCGCGTCGTTCTCGGGAGCGGGCTCGCCGTCGCGGGTCCCATGGACGAAGCGCAGGTTGAACATGAGGCCGCTCCGGATCTTGGCCTCAATAGCCTGCGCGAGCTCCTCATGTCCTAGCCCATCGAGCCCGGCTTTGCGCACCGAGGCTCCGTGACCGTCGGCCTCGCTCGTCAAGTAGATGAATCGTCGCTCATCGAGATCGAGCTTCAACTCACTGAGCGGGCTCTGCGCGCCACCAAGCGCGGTCAACGTGAGCGCACTGTCTTCGTCGGTCCACTCCGGTACGCCGTTGTCCATGCGGTGGTCGAGTACCACGCCGTAGAGCGTCTGCTCAACTCCGACGAGCCGGAAACCGTGGTCTCTGGTGGGTGGGGTGATGTGCGGTGAGCCGTCCTCGTCGGCTGGAACGACGAGCGCATCGCCGTCGCGGATTGCGTACTGCGGAAGCAGCATGAACGACTTGAGTGGAGTCCATGTCGAGCAGTCGATGTATCCCAAGTACGCGGCTGTCGAGTCTCGCAGTGCGGCGTCCATCGCGCTGACCTGTGTCCGCGACATGTTCGTGAGATAGAGGACGTAGTACTGCTCAGTGGCCAATCGAGGAAAGTCGTTCTTGCGAACCAGGTGCTCGTCCAGTTCCTTCCACACCCAACCGGGCGGCGCGGTGAGGATGTCGCCCTGGCTGATCGCAGTCCGCTGAGGCCCGTGACGCCAGAGCGCCGGTAACCAAGATTTCGAGAATTCGAAACCATAGTGGTCGCTTCCGGCGGCGGTGGAGTCGAAGAGGAAGGCGACCTCCGCATGTGTCGCTCGGGGAGTAAGCGCCCACCGCAGGTCGGCGTACTCCACGCCGCCCTTGGCAAGTTCGCGGGTCGTCTCGCGATGCAGCGCACGGATCAGGTCGCCGACGTGCTTGCTGTCAAGGTCGAGCGCTGCCGCACTCGATGAGACGTACACATTCGTGTAGTTGTTCAGTGAGTGAATTGTGAAAGCGGGACCTGCGGCGCCGGTAGTTACTTCGTACTCGCTACTCATGTTGCGATCGTCCCACACTGAGTGTTTCGCTCGAGGAAGTCAGCTACTCGATCGGAGACGTCGCTTTCTTGCTGTCGCGGCCTTGTGAGTGACTGCCCCTGGTGCCCCGGATGCGTTCCCGTGTTGACCACAGACCCCTCGCCGCAACGACTGTCAGTCCGTCGGTGAGCGTCCAGTGCTCGCTTGGATCACGACAGCAAGTCCTTCGTGTGCGTCCACACCGTCATCCGATGCACGCCGAGCTGCCGGGAGATCGAAACCACGCTCTCGCCGTTCGCTCGGGCAGTTCTAATAGCGTCCACTTGGCTGTCCGTCAGCGGTGTTCTAGCTCGTCTCCTAGGGTTCGCTACGACCTCGGGCTCGCCGTCGCCTGCATCTAGAGGCTCGTCGCCAAGACCGAGTTTCGCCTGTTCCCACGCGGTACCGAGCCGCTCGAACCTCAGCCAGGTGTTCGGTTTGAGTCCACCCGCGCCCACAGTAGAACTCCCTAGTCAAACGCACTTGACTAGGGAGTTTGCATGTTTGACTTTGGACCCAAGTGCCCTCAAAGGGACATAAGAGAGGTTCCTCGTTGCACGTTCGTTGCACGCCTCAGCCCCGGATGCGAGGGGTTCTTACAGTCATGAGACGTTCTGGATTGATCCGACGGTTGCCCAGCAAGCGGTACCAAGCGAGCTTCGAGCATCCTGACCTTGTAGGGCGCAAACGGGTGAAGGCACCTGTCACCTTCACGCACAAGAGCGACGCCGAGCACTGGCTGAGGCTCCAGGAGCGCGCCATCGAACGGGGAGAGTGGCTGTCTCCTGAAGAAGAAGAAGCTAGGCGACCGAAGCTCCATACCCTCCAGGAGACGTTTGACCGCTTCCTGACTCAGCGTCCTCGGACACTGGCTCTGTCCACTGTGACGGGGTACGAACAGGACTGGCGACTGCGGATCGTTCCCCATTGGGGAACCGAACTTGATGTGGAGACCATCACCCATGATGAGGTGTGGGAGTGGCGTCAGGGTCCGCTGGGTGCTGAACGGCGCCGTGATCGCTCCACCCTGCCTTGTTCAATGAGTTGTTGACGAAGGCCACCCACTGGGGATCGATCGACAAGAACCCCGCTGCGGGGGTGAGCATCCCGCGGAAGACGAAAGCGATGGAGCAGCGGCATGTGTTCGACCTGGATGATGTGCGTCGCTATCTGCAGGCCGCCGAGCCTCAGCACGTGGCGATGTTGGCGCCGGTGGCATTGGGCGGGTTGAGGTCGGGCGAGGTGCGAGGTTTGCGCCGGATGGAACTCGACATCGACAGTCCAGGAGCCGAGCCAGCGGGCGGAGCGCCCTGCTGCGTGGTTCCGCGCTCGCTCTCGTCCTACGTGGTCCGGTGTGCGTCGGGCACCGGAGCGATCGAACGCTCCAGATCGAGTCCGACCTCATCTGCCCAGGCATTGTGGCTGCGCAGCAGTCGCTGTGTCACCCTTGGCTCATTTGCGAACTCATTCGAGCTCTCGCCAATGTCGGAGCGAAGGTTGCTGAGGTGCCAGCCGCTACCCATGGGGGCGTGCTCGTAGGCCCTCAGGTGGTGGACGTCGGGGTGGTCGGGGTCGGTCCACGTGAGTTTCCAGTCGCCTTCCCTGGTCGCGAACTGGAACCCACAGTCCCAATGCAGAGAACGCTCGATCATGACGGATCGAAGCATGACGGGCAGCAGGTCTTCGCCGTCCATCGGTGCCTGCTCCGACGAGCCGGAGAGGCTGCGGAACGTGGCCATGATGTCTAGGGTGCTCGCAGGGGTCTCCCGCTCTTCACCCGCTGGGATGGTACCGGGCCAGCGCCACAGCATCGGGATGCGGATACCCCCCTCCCACAGGGTGTATTTGGTGCCCCGCAGGGGCGTGTTGTCACCGAAATTGCAGGTTGAACCGCCGTTGTCCGTGATGTAGAGGACAAGGGTGTCTTCGGCCAGGCCAAGCTCGTCGAGCTGGTCGAGCATGGCGCCGATCTCGCGGTCCATGAGCTCAAGTTGGGCCAAGTAGTATTCACGCCCATGGGGCAGATTGGGCACGACCACGTCGTCGTACCACTCGCCGTACGGTACGCCGGTCTCCGGGCTCCAGTCCTGGTAGGCGGGCAGCCCTCGCTTGTCGAGTTCCTCCCGGGGCAGTTGCCAGCAGAAGTTGTGCACGGCGTTGAACGCCACCATGCAGAAGAATGGCCGTTCGTCATCCGCTGTGATGAACTTGCGGGAACGCTCGCCGAGGATCTCCGTCAGGAATCCCTCAATCTCGACCGGGTCGTCGCCTTCCAGGAGCGGCTGGACAGCCATAGCGACGGCGACCTCCTCGCCGCGTTCGGCCGCGACATCAGCTCCACGCTGCATGTAGTGCAGGCGCCCCATCGAGTGGCCGGCCAGACCGTAGAGCGTTTCCTCGAAACCGTGGTGCGGGGGACAGGCGCGGTCACCGACGTCCTCGGGGCCATAGTGGACCTTCCCGAAGTAGCCGGTGCGGTAGCCCGCATCCTTCAGCACCTCGGCGAGCGTGGGGATGGAGTCGCTGTCCGGGAATTTGGCGGAGTCGAACCACAACGAGCCCCAACGCTCCTGATAGAGCCCCGTCATGATCGCGGCGCGAGACGGGCTGCAGATCGGTGCTGTCGAATAGGCGTTGGTGAAGGAAACACCTTCGGCTGCAATTCGGTCCAAGGCCGGCGTCGCGACATCGGCACGGATGCCGAGGTGGCTCTGATCCGCGTACCCATGGTCGTCTGACACGATGAAGATGATGTTGGGCTTTGTCATGCGATGGCTCCTTTGGGGTTCAACTGGGCGAGCGGTTCTCCTGCTGCGAGGCGCTGGGCGATGTACTTCCGTGCCATGAGTGCTGCCGCCTCAGCGCCGCGGCTGCCGGCGCCGCGAAGCTCAGCGAGAGCCAAGAGCTCTGGGGCAGTGCCATGCGGGAGGCTGTCCTGATGGCCCTGCGCGAGACGCTGGAGGAAGGGTTCACCGGCGCGGCTGAAGTCGCCTCCCAGCACCATGACCTCCGGCTCGATCAGCAAGGTCAGTGTCGACGTGGCTTTCGCGATGCTGTCGGCTGCCTCGTGGAAGACACGCACTGCCTTGGGCTGGCCCGAGGTGTACTGCTCGAGAGCCGCGTCGAAATCACTCACGGCGAGCTCATGCTGGGCAACCAGTGAAGACGCGTAGAGGGAGAGGCATCCGCGCGAACCGCAAGCGCACAGAGGACCTGCAGGATCGATGCTGACGTGGCCGAGTTCGCCGGCACCCCCTCGGGCCCCGCGAAGGGGCTCCCCGTCGATGACCACGGTTGCTGTGATGCCCGCGCTGGCGTGGAGGAACAGCATGCTCTGGTGGCCCCGCCCAGCTCCCCATTGGGCCTCCGCGAGAGCTTCAAGCCGGCTGTTGTTCTCGACGACGACGGGGATACCGAGGAGTGAGCTGACCTCGTCGCCGATCTTCACGCGGGACCACCGAGTTTCGGGATGCGTGTGGACCTCATGCGTGACAGGGTCAATCCGACCGAAGAACCCGACACCCGCAGCCGACAGGTTCGCGATGTCAGCGAACGAGCAGGCGTCGCGAGTCATCCGTGAGATGGCTAGGAGCACGTCTTCAGGGGTTGCTACGCCCGGCTCCAAGTCGGCCTGACGCTGGGCGATCGTCTCCCCACTGAGGGATGCAAGGTGGACTTCGACACGTCGCGTAGTCACTTGAATGCCGATAACCGGGGCGAGAGACGGTGACACGCTTAGGACCGGACCGGCCCGTCCGTCGCGGTTTCCCGGCGCGTCATGGACTTCGGTGATCGCGCCGCCTTCAAGCAGATCCGTGACGACATCAGTGACGCGGCTGCGCGAGATGCCAAGTTCGCGGGCGAGGGCGGCCCGATGCTGAGGTCCCTCAGCGATGAGCAGACTGAGGAGGCGGTCCGGTGTGGATGCACGCCGAGCGAACGCCCTGTTCATTGGTAGCCCCCTTCCTGTGGTAACGAAAGCATAGCATTTGGGCTCATTTACGTTCAGATTCAGAACAAGTTCACCCCGGATGTTCCATACTCAGGGAAGTATGTGCATAATATGAACGCACCGCAGAGAGCGGCCTCCGTCACGGGGTGGTGACGTTCAAGGAAGGATTTCGAGATGAAAGCAAGCCGACGTCAAGTGCTGGCCATGGGGGCGGTCAGCGCGGCCGCGATCGCTGCGACTGGTTGCAGCGGTGATACTGATGTTGTGAGCCCCAAGTCCCCGGCTGCGGGCACGGGCAGTGCGGACAGCGGTCCGGTCACGCTCGAGTTCTGGTCGTGGGCTGCAGGCATGGATGCCGTGGTCTCGGCGTTCAACGAATCGCAGAGCGAAGTGACCGTGAAGCTCAGCCCGAGCCAGTCGGACCAGCCCGGCTATCAAAAGCTCGAATCGGCCGTGGCGTCCAACACTGGCCCGGATATTGCACAGGTCGAGTTCATGATGGTCCCTTCGATGGCGATCGCCGGGGCCCTGCAGGACGTCACCGAGCTGGCCAAGACCTATGCCGATCGTTACCCCGAGGGCGCATGGGCCGCGGCTGGCTTCCAGGGCTACCAGTTCGGGATCCCGAACGACGAAGGTCCGATGGTCACCTACTACAACCGGGCCGTCCTGTCTGAGATCGGCAGCCTGATCCCCGCCACGTGGGAGGAGTACCGGGAGGTCGCGGAAAAGCTGAAGACGGACAAGGGCGCCTACCTCGGCACCCTGCTCACCAAAGGTCCTTTCGTAGCCGCCCTCGCCATCCAGAACGGCGCCAAGTGGTTCGATGCCTCGAACGACCGTTGGACGATCAGGATCAATGACGATGCCACCGTCGAGGCACTCGACTTCTGGCTGCAGATGGCCAAGGACGGAGTCGTGAACGTCGATCCCGGTTTCAACCCCGGCTTCTGGGCCATGCTCGACTCCGGCCAGGTCAACAGCTACACCATCGGCGCCTGGGGTTACCGTGGCATGCTCGGCAACCTCAAGGAAACGGTGGGTGATTGGCACGTCGCCCAGGCGCCGCAGTGGAGCTCCACGAAGGCCAGCGCCCCGTACGGGGGTTCAACCTGGGCCATCACCAAGAACTGTGAGCATCCCGAGGCGGCCTTGGCGTTTGCGGATTGGGTTGCGAGCAACCCCGAGTCCCTCAACATCCAGTTTGAGAACTCCGGCTTCTACCCCTCCTCCGGGCTCACCGCAGGGATCTCGGGATATGACGATCCGAACGAGTTCTTCGGCGGTGACGCGCTTGGTCCCGCATTCCAAGAGGCCGCGTCCATGGTCCCCACGGACTGGCAGTGGGGCCCCACCATGGCTTCCGTCTTCACATTGATCGAAGACCGCCTCGCTGCTGCGGTGCAATCCGGTAGCAGCGCCGCCATGTTCGCAGAGGTGCAGGCAGAGACGGTCAAGAAGCTCAAGGAAAGTGGCTTGGAGGTCGCGGAGGGATGATGTCTGCAGCCACCGTCAGCAGACCGTCGCGACGATTGCGCCGAGCCCACGCTGCAGAACGTCGCTCGGCCTGGATGCTGCTGCTTCCCCTCGTCGTATTGTTCCTGTTGTTCTTCGCCGCACCCATTGGGCTCGCTGCCATCGAGAGTCTGACTGTCACGACATCGAGCGGGTTGGGTCTCGGCGAGGCCACCACGAAGTTTGCCGGTGCCACTCATTATCAAGCGGTGCTCAGCGACCCTGGAATTCTGGCTGGGTTCGGGCGAGTCCTTCTCATCGGACTGATCCAGGTCCCAACCATGCTCATCCTTGCGACGATCATGGCGCTTCTCTTTGATTCCGGAATGGTGAAGCTGCGCGCATTCTTCCAGACGTCTGCGTTTCTGCCGCACGCCATCCCGGGTGTCGTCTCCGCCCTCCTGTGGTCGGCGCTGTACCTGCCCCAGGTGAGCCCCATCGTAAGGGGGCTTGAGGCCCTCAGTGTCAATGCCGACTTCTTGGGCAGCAATGTCGTGCTCTTCTCGATCATGAACATGACCACATGGGAGTGGACGGGGTACAACATGATCATCCTCTACACGGCCCTCCAGTCGATCCCCCGAGAGGTCCTCGAATCTGCGGAGGTGGACGGGGCCTCCCGGATCAAGACGGCACTGCAGATCAAGCTGCCCTTGATCGTGCCGGGTCTCGTCGTGACGACGATGTTCTCGATCATCGGCTCCCTACAGCAGTTCGCTGCTCCGATGGTGTTGAGGGCGATCACGAACAGCGTGGACTCCCGATTCACTCCCAACTTGGCCGTTTACAGCCTCGCGGCAGAGGGTTCCCAAGGACAGGCATCAGCTTTGTCCCTCGTTATTGCAGCCCTGGCGCTGGTGCTCTCCCTGGGTGTCCTGCAGTTGCAGAAAGTGCGAGACCGATGATGAACACGCAAGCGAAGCGCTCCCACAAGTTCTGGCCGACGGTGATCGCCACGGGCATCGTCGTCCTCCTGACCGTGTACTTCCTGTTCCCGGTCTACTGGCAATTCATCGCGACATCCAAGACGTCCAACGAGTTGGCGACGACCAACGGCCTGCTGCCCTCCATACCTCCCAACACCTGGGGGAACCTCAAAGCCCTGTTCACAGCTGAGGGCGGGGTGTATCCACGGTGGTTTGTGAACTCACTCATCTACTCCGGTGTGGGTGGCGTCCTGTGCACGTTGATCTCCGGCATTACGGGATACGTCCTTGCGTTCCTGAAGTTCCGGGGCCGGAGCCTGGTGACGGTGATCATTCTCATCGGCACTCTGGTGCCAGCCACGGTGCTCGCCTTCCCGCTCTACCTCCTCCTGGCCAAGATGCACCTGATCGACACCTACTGGGCGTTCCTGCTCCCCAGCCTGGTCAGCCCCCTGGCCGTATTCCTGTCGAGGATGTTCGCCCAGCAGAGCATTCCCTACGAAGTCATCGAGGCGGCCCGCATCGATGGCATGGGCGAGATCCGGATCGCCTTCGGCATGGGTCTGCGACTCATGGGTACTGGTCTGGTGACGGTTCTCCTGCTGCAGGTGATCGCCATCTGGAACAACTTCTTCCTCCCCCTGATGGTTCTCACCTCCAGCGACCTGTACCCGGCCACACTCGGTCTGTACATGTGGAACAGCCGGGTGACCCAAGCCCCGGATTACCAGGTGCTCGTGCTGGTGGGAGCGCTCATCGCCTGCATCCCGCTGGTGATCCTCTTCCTCAGTCTCCAGCGCTACCTCAAGGCCGGCCTCACCGCGGGCGCCGTCAAGGCCTGACGGGCCCCGCGCACGGCCCGCAGGTCCCCCCAGCCCGCTTCGACGAGCTGCACTGGCACCGCCTTCAGGTACATCACGCGCCCGGGATGGCAACCTGGGTTTATGAATTGCCCGACCATTCGGGATATCTCCGCCCTCGTGGGTGTCTCACCCGCCAAGGTCAAGGCTCTCGTCGACGAGGCCCTCGCCACGCTGGAGCCCATGCTGAAACCGCCACTTACACCGTTAATCGGACAGTCCCTCACGACATGCCGGGGTGGTTCAAATTGGCCTTGGCATGGTTGCTTGAGTATGCCGGAGGGTGTGGAACAGTGGATGGCATGGACACTGCCAGGCAACCGATCGTCGTCACTGGGGCCAACGGGCTCGTCGGGGCAGAGGTGTGCGCCGTGCTGAGCGAACGAGGGGTGCCCGTGCGCGCCGTCGTCCGCAGGGAGGGATCGGCGCCGCGGTTGCCGGGGGTCGACGAGGTGGTCGGCGAGCTCCACGACCCGGAGTTCGCCGCGAGGTTCGCGCGAGGGGCGGCCGCCGTCGTCCACACGGTGCACCCCATGGGCGATGACGACCTGCAGGCCACGGCCGTCGACTGGGCCGCCTCGCTCGCGCAGGCCGTGCGCGACGCCGGGGTGGAACTGTTCGTGCAGGTCTCGACAACGTCCGTGTACGAGCGCGTGGCCGACACCGGCGACGTCGACGAACATGCCAAGCTCGTGGACGACTCGGCCAACCTCTACGCCGTCACCAAGCGTGACACCGAGCGGGCGATCGGGGCGGTGGACGGCATGACGCGGGTCATGGTGCGGCCCACGTCGATCTTCGGGCCCGGGGAGACCTCGATCTGGAACACGGTGCGCCCCGAGGGGATCCGCGAAAAGGCGGAGGACCGGACCGACGACCCGGATCGCACCTTCGGCTACGTGCACGTGACCGACCTGGCCGAACTGATCGCCGACATCGCCACCGGCAGGATCGCGCCCTCGGCCGATCCGGAGGAAGGCCCCGTGCCCGGGGAGGTCACCGCGGTCAACGCTGTGAGCGGCACGGTCGCCTACCGCGAGTACCTGGGGCCCGTGTGCGAAGCCCTCGGGGTGGACCCCGTCTGGGAGCCGCGCCCCGCGTTCCGCGCGGAGCTGCTGGCTGACCGGGCGCGTTCCTGGGGTTGGGCTCCGAAGGTGAGCTTCGAGGAGTCCATGGCCGAACTGCTCGAGGGGCTCGCCAGCCAGTGAGCCACACCCGGGATCATGCCTGAATGATCGGGACGAATCCCTCCAGCCCCTCGACGTCCTGCACGTTGCGCGTCAGCACCGCTGCTCCGTGAGCCGCGGCGCGGCGATCATCGGGGCGATCGCCCGGCCACGCATCCCGCGCCCGGGGGTCCTCTGCGTCTCGGTCGAGCGCACTCTCACGAGCCCAGGCAGCGTCGCCTCCCAGCTCCATGAGCAGGACGTTGAGATCTTCGACGCGCGTCCACTGCGCTGGGCGGATGGGCATGAGGGTGGCGATGGGCTCGCCGTGATCCGTGACTGTGTACGTCTGCCCACTCTTCACGTCCCGGAGCATCGGGGTGGGGTTGCGGCGGAGCTCGCCGACGCTGATCGTGCCAGCCATGGGGACCACCTCACGTAGATCTACAGCGTATCCCGGCGCGCCTCCCGAGCAACGGGGTAAAGTTCGGTGCACCGAACATTGATATTCATCGCACCGAGGGGGAGTGGTGGAAGCGCGCGAGAGGATCGCACCCGCAGCTACGGACAGGCGGCTTCGGGGCCGGAAGCCGGCCTGGCTGATCGGGCCGGCGCTGGTGGCGGGCGTCGCGTACCTCGACCCGGGCAACGTCGCCGTCAACATGTCGGCCGGCGCCCAGTTCGGCTACCTCCTGGTCTGGGTGCTCGTGGTGGCCAACGTCGCGGCATGGCTGATCCAGTACCTGTCTGCGAAGCTGGGGCTCGCCACCGGCCGGAGCATGGCGGAACTCCTCGGCGAGCGGCTCGGCAGCACCGCCGGCCGTGTCCTCTTCGGGCTGCAGGCCCAGTTCGTCGCAATCGCCACGGATGTCGCCGAGGTCATCGGCGGCGCAGTGGCCCTCTGGATCCTCTTCGACGTACCCCTCGTGGCGGGCGCGATCATCACCGGGCTGGTCTCGACGGTGTTGCTGCTGGTGCAGTCAGAACGCGGCGCGAAGGCCTTCGAGTTCACCATCATGGGCCTGGTGGTCGTCATCGTGCTGGGCTTTTGTTACGGCCTCTTCCTCGCCCCGCCGGCCCTGGCGGATGTTGCCGGGGGACTGGTGCCCAGGTTCGACGGCGCGCAGTCCGTCCTGCTGGCCGCCAGCATCATGGGGGCCACCGTCATGCCGCACGCCATCTATGCGCACTCCTCGCTGGCCCGTGACCGCTTCGGGGCCAGCGACATCGCGCCCGCCCGGCTCATCCGCGCCACCCGGCTCGACGTGACGATCGCGCTGGGCATCGCCGGGTCCGTCAACCTCGTCATGCTGCTGGTGGCCGCCACGGTGCTGCCCGGGGTTGCGGGAACGGAGAGCCTGGAGGGCGCGCACCTCGCCATCCACGACGCATTGGGCGCGACCGCGGGGCTGCTGTTCGCCGTCGCCCTGCTCGCCTCCGGGCTGGCGTCGACGGCAGTGGGCGCTTACGCGGGCAGCGACATCATGGGTGGTCTGTTCCGCACCAAACTGCGGCTCCTCACCCGCCGGTTGCTCACCATCATCCCCGCCATTCTGGTGCTGGCCAGCGGCATCGACGCCACCTTCGCCCTGGTGCTCAGCCAGGCGATCCTGTCCTTCGGCATCCCGTTCGCCGTCGTCCCTCTGGTGTGGCTCACGGCGCAGCGCGGCCTGATGGGCGGCTACGTCAACGCCCGCGGCACGACGGTTGCCGGATGGGTGGTCGCCGCCGGGATCATCGCGCTCAACGTGGCGCTGCTGGCCATGGAACTGGGCGTGGTTTAGGGGCGCACCCAGACGGCGTCGGTGGCGGCGCGGCCCAGGGTGAGGGTCTCGTCGGAGCCGTCGACGGTGACCTCGATGCCGCCGGAGTACGGCGCGCCCGGCTTGGCCTCGAGGACGGTGCCGACGCCGATGTTGCGCTCGGCGAAGAACTGCAGCAGGCCGGGGTCGTCGTCGGAGATGCGTTCCACTGGGGCGGGGCGGCCCACGCCCAGGTCTGTCAGCGTGATGGCGTGGAGTTGCGCGACGCTGCCGTCGGGGCGGGGGATGGGGTCGCCGTGGGGGTCGCGCTCCGGGTGGCCCAGGTGCTCGTCGATGCGCTCGATCAGGAAATCCGAGACAGCGTGCTCCAGGTGGTCCGCCTCCACGTGCACCTGGTCCCAGCGGTAGCCCAGGACCTCCACGAGGAACGTCTCCAGAAGCCGGTGTCGCCTGACCATCGCCACGGCATGCGCGTGGCCCTCGGGGGTCAGGGTCATGGAGCCGTACGGCGTGTGGTTGACGAGACCGAGTTCGCCCAGCTTGCGCACTCCTTCAGACGCCGTCGAGAGGCGCACCCCGACGCGGGCGGCGACGGCTGAGGTGGTGACGGGTTCGTCCGACCATTCCCCGAGGCCCCAGATGGCCTTGAGGTAGTTCTGCGTGCTGGTCGACAGCGCCGAGACGGACATGCCGGAAGCCTAACAAGGGTGGCCCCGACCACCATTCAGAAGGAGGGCGCATGGCCGAGAACAGGCGCGATACATATCCGTATCTGGATTGTTTAGTCCTGCCGGAATACGATCGAGTAATGGCTTCCCACGAGACGACTTCAACCACAGGTGTGGTACCGCGCATCGAAGCGATGCTGCCCAGCCTCCGCCCAGCCGAGCGGCGCGTCGCCGAGGCGGTGCTGACCGACCCCGCGGCGGTGGCGCGGGAGTCGATCTCGACCTTCGCTGAGCGTTGCGGCGTCTCCGCCCCCACCGTCGTGCGCTTCTCCAAGCGGGTGGGTTTGGCCGGCTACCCGCAACTGCGCGTCGCGCTCGCCATGGCCGCAGGCGCTGAGGAGGGCCGGACCGGGCGCCAGATGGCTGCCGGCATCGTGAGCGCGGGCGACTCGCTGGCCGATATCGCGGCGAAGGTGGCGCACGCCAACGCCAACTCCATCGAGGAGACGCTGGCGGTGCTCGACATGGGCGCGCTCAAGGCCGCCGTACGCGTCCTGTCGGGTGCTGGGAAGATCGACATGATGGGTATCGGGGCAAGCTCGTTGACCGCCAGCGACCTGGCTGACAAGCTGCAGCGTTTCGGCTACACCACCTGGCACCACACGGACCGGCACGCGGCAGTGACCGCCTTCGCTCTCCGCGGCAAGAGCGACGTGGTGGTGGGCATCTCCCACGCCGGCGCCACTGCCGATGTGGTGGAACCACTACGCCTCGCCTCGGGTCTGGGCGCGAAGGTCATTGCCATCACCAGCGATGAGGGCTCGCCATTGGCGAAGATTGCCGACATCGTGCTGGCCTATCGCTCCAAGGAACCCGCCTTCCGGTTGGGCGCCATGGCCAGCCGTATCGCCCAACTCACCGTCGTGGACTGCCTGTTGGCAGGCATCGCGATGAAGGAGGTTGATTCTGTGCGTTCCGCGCTGGACAGCACATTCAAGGCCGCCAGCCACCTTTAAGCGGCTGCCGCTTTCATCCGGGCCCGCTCGTAGGCGACCAGCGCCGCGCCGGAGAGTTCCGCAGGGCTGGGCCGAGGCGACTTCACCCCGATGCCGGGGCCGGACACCGTCCAGGAGCCCGACGGCGTGCATTCACTCTTGGCCACCACGACGGAGCCCCGCGGGGTGGGGAAGGACAGGCGGGGGCGGTGGTCGTCCACGACGATCTGCCCCTCCAGCTCTGGACGCACCGCGATGAGGTGCGACTTGACGGAGAAGATCAGCAGCAGATCTGAGATGCCGGTGTCATCGAGTAATTCGTTCATGCGGATCACTCTGCACACCGGCTCTGACATTTTCTGGGCGCGCCGTCTCACGGCCTGCCCTGTGAATGCCCGGCCGGGTTCTTTGGCGGGTATGGGAAACTAGGCCCGTGAACCCACTCGTGCTGACGTTTCCGGATTTCGACCCCGTCGCCTTCAGCGTCTTCGGCTGGCCGGTCCACTGGTACGCGATCATGTACCTCCTCGCGTTCGCCATGGCTTACGGCCTGATGCGGCGACGCCTGCGGCACGAGCCCTACCGCACCGTCACGAAGCCGGCCCCGTGGACGCCCAACGACATCGAGGACATCCTCCTGATGGCCATCATCGGTGTGATGGTGGGCGGCAGGCTGGGGTACTGCTTCTTCTACCAACCCTCCTACTACCTCCAGAATCCGCTGGAGATCCTGCAGTTGTGGGACGGCGGCATGAGCTTCCACGGCGGCGCGGTGGGCGTCGTCCTCGGGATGGCCTGGTACGCGTGGCGCAAGAAGCGGCCCTTCCTGCAGGTGACGGACTTCCTCGCGCCCAGCGTCCCCATCGGCCTGGCCGCGGGCCGTTTCGGCAACTTCATCAACGGCGAGCTCTGGGGCCGCCAGGCGTCAGATTCCCTGCCGTGGGCCATGATCTTCCCCACCGGCGGCGACGTGCCCAGGCACCCGTCGCAGTTGTACCAGATGCTCCTGGAGGGCGTCCTCCTGTTCGTCCTGCTGTGGCTCTACGCCCGCAAGCCGCGCTTCCGCGGCCAGGTCTCCGGCGCGTTCCTCGCGGGCTACGGCCTGTTCCGGTTCATCGCGGAGTTCTGGCGGGAGCCGGACGCGCACCTGGGCATCCTGGGTCTGGGTCTCAGCATGGGTCAGTGGCTGTCGTTGCCGATGATCGTGATCGGCGCCACCATGTGGATCTGGGCCCGCTCCCGGGCTCAGGACGACCGCGAAGAGCCTGTGGACAACCCGGAGGATAACTCCGACGGCGAGCCACTCCCCGACGACGACGTCACCGTCGCCGATGAGCCCAGCGACACGCCCAGTCAGGCCCAGATCACGCCAGATGAGCCCACCCGGGACGCCTGATGCATCAGTTATCCACAGCTTGTCGACATCGCAGAGGTCACTACGGCGTGTCGTACTTGCCAATGGGGCGTTGACAGGCATGAATGCTGATTCTGCCGACGGCAGGAGGCCTGGGGATAACCACGTGGACAACTCCTGGCCCGCACAGCCCCTCATGCTGTACGACGGGGATTGCGGCTTCTGCACCGCATCGGCCCACGCGGCCCGGGGGAGATGGTTCGGCGCCCGGGTGGAGGTGCAGCCCCTCCAAAGTGCCGATCTGGTTGTCCACAACCTCACTGTGGATAAGTGTGAAGAAACGCTCCACATGGTGGACAGCGACGGCGGGATCCACGTCGGCAGCGACGCCGTTGCCGCGGTGCTCAGGCACTCGCGCCTGCCCTGGCCGCTGATCGGGGCCGTGTTGCGGCTGCCGGGTGTGCGATCGGTGGCGCAGAAGGTGTACGCCGTCGTGGCGCGCCATCGCCACCGACTGCCGGGCGGCTCGCCCGCCTGCGAGCTATAGGGTCTGGCGGCGGGCCAGCAGCGGGTCGACCCACGCCGCCGGATCCCGCATCACGGGCCCGAGCGCGGCCAACCCCGCCCCCATGGCGGCGCGCAGCGGCGCCCGGTCGATGAGCTCCAGTTCGATGCCGGAGTGCGGTGCCCACAGGACCCGTGTGATGAGGTGCTTGAGCAGCGGTGCCCGTAGCCAGTCGCCCAGCCGGCCGAGGTGGCCGCCCAGGCGCACCGTGCTCACATCGAGCAGATTGAGCGCTGCCCCCAGCGCGATCCCCAACGCCTCCGCCATCCGTTCGACGGCCTCCTCGGCCTGGGTGTCGCCGTCGGCGAGGGCCTGCAGCACGGCCTCCATGTCGTCGTGGCCGGCGGCCTTGAGGAACGCGCGGAGCCCGGCGACCGTCTCCAGACAGCCCGTGGCCCCGCAGCCGCACAGTTCGCCGTCGGGATTGACGCAGATGTGGCCCACCTCGCTGGCCCACCCGTGCCGGCCGCTGAGCAGGGATCCGTCCATGGACACGGCCGCGCCGATGCCCACCTCGCCGGTCACGTACAGGAAGGATGAGCCCGGCTCGTCGCGCAGCACGGTGAGGGCGGAGCAGTCGATGTCGTTGCGCACGGCCAACTCGACGGGTTCGCCCCGGAAGGTCACATCCCAGTAGCTGCGGGTCGTAGCCCTCCCAGCCGAGGTTCGGTGACCTGACGATGCGCTGCCCTGCCCGGTCCACCAGGCCGGGAACCGCGAGGATCGCGCCGACGACGCGGGCGCCGTCGGGCACCTCGGCCAGCGTCTCGTGGGCCAGCGTCGACAGGTGCGACATCGCCTCCGCCACGCTGAGGCTGGTGCTGTCAATGTCGACGGCGTGCCGGGCGACGGTGTCCCCGGTGAGGTCGACGAGCGTGGCCACCATGCGTTCGACGTTGACCTCCAGGCCCAACGCGAACACCGAACCAGAACGCACCAGGAGTCGCGGAGAAGGTCCTGGTCCTCGGTGCCCCGCACGATGGGGAACGGCGGGCCGTCCGCGTGCGCCCCCGACGGCCTGGCCCTCGCTGACCAGGCCACCGATGACAAGGTCGTCGACGAGGCGGGAGACCGTGGAGCGGGTCATGCCAAGCCGCCCGGCGATGTCGGCGCGCGACACCGAGCCGCTGCTGGCGCGCACCTCACCGAACACCAGCGCCAGATTCTGCGCCCGCACAGACGCCTGCGTCATGCCTGTCGAGTTGGCGGCTTGCGCCTCGGCCATTGCCCTCCTGGTCCGAAGATTGTTTCGGTTCAGCTCATTGTGGCGGATGGATCGTGCACGCGTGGCCCACCGCGCCAGATGGTGGTGTGCTCAGCTGTCCTCACCAGGCCTGCGGCGGCCCCAGCGCAGGATCCGCCGCAGCTGCACGATGATGAAGAAGACCACCACGACGGCGGCCAGTGTCAGCAGGGTCAGCGGCAGGGCCGGCACGGCGCCGACGGGTTCGGCCGGGACGTCCAAGGGGAACAACATGGGCCCATCATGTCACCCCGATGCGGCTCTGGCGTGCACGCTTACCCACCGTCAGTGCCCCAGCCGTGCAGGTTCGTGCACGGTTCGCCAAACCGGGGGCGGCGAAATCCGGTCCCACTTAGGGTGATAGAAGGGATCCCGAGGAGGTTGCTCATGCGCAGGCTGTCTGCTGACGTCGTGGTGATCGGTGGTGGCTCGACGGGCGCCGGCGTGGTGCGGGACGCGGCAATGCGTGGCTACCGTGCCGTGCTCGTGGACCGTTCGGACCTGGCGCAAGGCACCACGGCCGGTTCCACGGGCTGCTCCACTCCGGCGGCCGCTATGTGGTCAGCGACCCGGTGTCGGCCACCGAGTGCGCCGAGGAGAACGTCATCGTCTCGCGCATCCAGGCCCCAGCCGTCGAACGTACGGGCGGCTACTTCGTCGCCGTGCCGGGCGACGACCCGGATTTCGGGGATCTCTTCCTGGAAGGCGCCGCGAAGGCCGGGGTGCCCGCCCGGGAGATCGCCGTATCGGAGGTGTTGCGCCGCGAGCCCCGCCTCAACCCAGGGATCTTCCGCGCCATCGAAGTCGAAGATGCCTCCGTCGACGGCTGGCAGCTCGTCTGGGGCGCGGCGAACTCGGCGCGCCAGTACGGCGCCGAGATCCTCACCTACCACCCCGTGACGAAGGTCGACGTCGCCGACGGCCAGGTGCGCGCCGTCCACTGCTGCGATGAGCTGAGCACCGATCTGGGCGCAGTGGTGATGGCTGAGTAGGGCCGACGGCGCGGCCACCGCCCAGAGTGGCCGCACCGCCGTGTCTTGTGGTGGGGCTCAGCCCTTGACGGCACCTTCGGTGATGCCGGCCATGAACTGCTTCGCGCCGAGGGCGAAGATCAGCAGCAGCGGAACGACGGCGATCAGCGATGAGGCCATCAACATGCCGTAGTCCGTGCCGTGGGCGGTCTTGAGCTGGCTCAGCGCCACCTGCAGCGTCAGCTTCGACGGGTCGTTGAGCACGATCAACGGCCACATGAAGTCGTTCCACGAGCCGATGAACGTGAACATCCCGAGGAAAGCCAGCGCCGGGCGGATGGTGGGCAGGCACACGTGCCAGTACTGGCGCAGGAAGCCACAGTTGTCGATGGTGGCGGCCTCCAACAACTCCTTGGGGAGCGCGTTGGTGGTGTATTGGCGCAGCCAGAACACGCCGAAGGCGCTGGCCAACGACGGGAACACCAGGGCCTTGAGGTCGCCCACCCAGCCGAGCTTGCTCATGAACAGGAACTGCGGGATGGTCGCCAACTGCGAGGGCAGCAGGAACGTGGCCATCACGATGGCGAACAGGATGTTCTTGCCCGGGAAGTCGAACTTCGCGAACGCGAACGCCGCCAACGACGCGATGAGCAGCACCAGCACCGTGACGCTCAACGCCACGACGAGGGTGTTGGACATGGCGCCCCAGATGTTGATGCGCTCCATGATGGAGCCGTAGTTCTGGGTCAGTTTCTCGCCCGGGGTCATCACCGGCGGATACTTGTAGATCACCGATGAGTCGTGGGTGGACAGCACGAACATCCAGTAGAACGGGAACAGCGAGATCAGGCCGCCGATGATTAGCGCAACGTGGCGCAGCAGATCGGCGGGCCGGAACCGACGGCGGTGCCGCCTCGTGGGCCGGCTGCTGGTTTCGATCGCCGCCCCGGCGAGGGCCGGGGCGACGGCGCGAGCATTCATCGAACTCATCGCACACCCCTTTCCTTGCGTTCCTTCGTCACCAGCCAGTTGATCGCCGAGAAGAACATCACCACGACGAACACTCCCCAGGCGATGGAGGCGCCGTAGCCGTAGCGGTTCTCCTGGAAGGCGACCGAGTAGAAGTAGAGGACCATGGTGAGGCCGGAGTTGCCGACACCACCGGCCGACGCCGCCCCGGAGGACTGCGACGAGGTCAGCACCTGCGCCTCGGTGAAGCTCTGCAGCGAGCCGATCGTCGACATCAACGTGATGAACAACACGATCGAACGAAGCTGCGGCAACGTGATGCGGAAGAACGTCTGCCACCCGTTGGCGCCGTCGATGGCCGCCGATTCGTACTGGGTCTTGTCGATGGCCTGCAGGCCGGCGAGGATCAGCAGCGCGTTGTAGCCGACGAACGACCAGGTGGTCAACGCCGAGATCGCGATCTTGATGCCCCATTCGTTCTGCAGCCACGAGATGTTCTCGAACCCGAACAGGTTGACGATGGCGTTGGCCAGGCCGAACTGGCTGGAGAACAGGGAGCTGAACAAGATGCCCATCGCCACCATGGAGGTGACGTTGGGGATGAGGTAGATCACCCGGTAGGTGGTGGAGAACCTCAGCGTCGAGTTCAACATCAAGGCGACGATGGTGGCCAGGGTGAGTGTCGGCACCGTCGCCATGATCCACAAGATGATGGTGTTGCCGAGCGACTTGTAGAAGAGGGGATCAGTAATCAGGTATCGGAAGTTCTCGATCCCGATGAACTTGATCTCGCCGAGGCCTGTCCAGTTCGTGAACGCCAACGCCATGGTGAAGACCATGGGCATGGCCCCGAACAGGAAGAAGAAGAAGAAATACGGCGAGACCGCACCATACTGGGGCAGCGATTTTTCCATCCGCTGCCAGGTCGACAACGTGCGGTAGTTGTCGACCGGCGGGGAGATCTGGGCATCTCCCCGCCGAGCCGCCGTGGTGCTCATTTCACCGTCAGACCAACCTGCTGCGCGAGGCGCTTCGCGGCGGCGACGGCATCGTCCCACGCCTTGTTGGGATCCTTGTTGGAGGATTCGACGAGGTCGATCTCCGCGTAGAACGGGGCGTTGATGGTGTTCTCGTTCGGGTCCTCGTACAGGGGGCGCACCGTCTCGGCGGCGTGGCCGAAGACGTCTGCGGCCACCTGGCCACCGAGGAACTCGACGGGGCCGGCCACCTCGGGCATGTGGAACGCGTCGGGCGTGGCGGGGAAGTTGCCCTTGTCCTCGAACTCGTAGGCCTGGTTCTGCGGGTTGAGCAGGAACTTGATGACCTCGAACGAGACGGCCGGATCTGCGGCCCCCTCGGGAATGGTGAGGAAGGAGCCGCCGTTGTTGGTGGCGTCGCCGGGGTGCTCACAGACATGCCACTTGCCGGCGGTTTCGGGGGCGTCGACCATGAGGTCGGCGAGGTGCCAGGACGCGCCGAAGTCCGCGGGCAGGCGGCCCTCGTTGACGGCGGCAGCCGAGTCTGCGGTCTGGGAATCCAGCGTGGCGACGATGCCGGCCTGGAGGCCCTTGACGGCGATGTCCCACGCGGTGCGGATGTGATCCTGGTCACCGATGAAGGTGCCGGACTCGTCGATGAAGCCCTTGCCGGACTGCTTCCAGATGGTGTCGAACAGGCCGCCGGTGTTGCGGATGAGGTAGGTGTCGGGCTTGGCGGCGAGCAGCTGCTTGCCCAGCTCGAAGTACTCGTCCCAGGTGCGGATGGCGGCGGCGAGCTCTTGGGGATCCGACGGCAGGCCGGCCTCCTCGAACACGTCGAAGCGGTAGAACAAGGCGGTGGGGCCGATGTCGATCGGGATGCCCAACTGCTTGCCGTCGGTGGTGGTGGCCTGTTCCCACTTCCAGTCCAGGTAAGTGGCCTTGAGGTCCTCGGCGCCGAGGGTGTTGAGGTCCACGAAGTACTGGGCCTGGGTCTTGAAGAAGGCGATGTCTTCGCCCTTGACGCCGGTGATGTCCGGCAGACCGGTGCCGGCCGTGAAGGTGGTGGTGAGCTTCTGCTTGAAGTCGCCGCCGATGACATCCTGGCGCACCTTGTACTGGGGGAACTCGCTGGCGACGGCGTCCAGGGCCTTCTTGCCGAAGCCTTCGGGCCAGGTCCAGAGGACGAGGTTCTTAGTGTCGCCGGCCGCGGTGCCGCCGGCCTGGGGGTCACCGCCTGTGCCCGGCGCCGCCGTCGAGCAGCCCACGAGGCCGCCGAGAGCGAGGAACCCGAGCCCTGCAGCGCCACCGTGGATGAGGGATCGTCGTGAAAGGGTCATGGTCGAACTCTCCTAGTTCGGTGTGGTGTGTCGCTGGGGACCCAGCCACGAGCGTTCAGATCGAGCAAGATTCGTCGCGCTTGCACACACACGCGCGATGTGCTCTCACTGAGCGTCGTTCTGGGCTCAGCGTAACAACAAAAGAGCCAGATGTGAAGAAAAATGATTGACTTGATTAAGTACGAGCAATTTAGCGGGATTTCGGGTAGCGTGGTCCTGTGCTGAAGACCGCCCGACACGAAGCCCTCCTGCAACTCCTCCACGCCCGTGGCCCGGTTGCAGTCACCGAGGTGTCCGAAAAGTTGGGAATCAGCCCCGCCACCGTCCGCCGCGACATCACGGAGATGGAGGAGCGGGGCCTGGTGGAACGCACCTGGGGAGGGGTACGCCTCCTCGCCGAGGACGATGACCCCTTCCAGGTGGCACTGGCCAAGCGGGGCAACGTCAAACAACGCATCGGCGAAGCCGCCGCCGAACTCATCCCCGACGGCGCCACCGTCATCCTGGACGTGGGCACCACCGGGTACTACGTGGCACTGGCCCTCGAAGCACGCGGCGTCACCGTGCTGACCGCCTCACTGCCCACCTTCGAACACCTCCGCGCCACGAAGAAGGCCCACCTCATCATGCTGGGCGGCCAGTGGTCGGAGCAGTACCAGTGCTTCGGCGGGGTGCAGACCGTCGACGCGCTGGGCCGCCAGCACGCCGATTTCGCGTTCCTCGGCTGTTCCGGGGTGGCCGACAACGGCCGTGTGCGCGACAACTCCCAATCGCAGAGCATGGTCAAACGCGCCATCTTGTCCGCCGCGACCACCACCTACCTGCTGGCCGATACCAGCAAGTTCCCCGGCAAGGGCAGCACCTCACCCTTCGACATCGACGACATCGACGGCCTCATCACCGACGCCGAGACCCTCGCCCCCTCCATCGTGGAGCGGGCCGCCACCCACCACACGGAGATCACGACAGTATGAAGCTCACCATTCTGGGCGGCGGCGGATTCCGCGTCCCGCTCGTCTACAAGGCCCTTCTCGCCGACGAGGCCCCCGAACGGGTGACCGAACTGCGGCTCTACGACACCGACCGCCAACGGTTGGGTGCCATCACCGCCGTCCTCGACGAGCTCGCCGCCGCGGCTGACAACCCGCCCACTATCATCAGCACCACCGACCTCACCGAGGCCCTGGCCGGCACCGACTTCGTCTTCTCCGCCATCCGCGTCGGCGGCACCAAGGGGCGGGCGCTCGACGAACAGATCGCGCTGTCCCACGACGTGATCGGCCAGGAGACCGTCGGCGCCGGCGGCATCTCGTATGCGTTGCGTGGCATCCCCGCCGTGCTCACCATCGTCGAGGCCATCAAGACTCACGCGCCGGAGGCCTACGTCATCAACTTCACCAACCCTGCCGGAGTCATCACGGAGGTCATGCAACGCCACCTGGGCGACCGTGTCGTCGGCATCTGCGACTCCCCCGTGGGCCTGGCGCGCCGCATTGTCGACGTCCTGCGCGGCGCTGGCCTCGTCGCCGAAGACGTGCCCCCCATCACCGCCGGCAGCGACCGCATCCGCCTGCAGTACGCCGGCCTCAACCACCTCGGCTGGCTCACCGGGCTGTTCGTCGACGGCGAGGACGTCCTGCCGCGCCTGCTGGAGCGCCCCGATCTCATCGAGACCTTCGAAGAGGGCCGCCTCTTCGGCGCCGACCTCATCCAGGCCCTCCAGGCGGTGCCCAACGAATACCTCCACTACTACTACTACTCCCGCGAAGACCTCGCCGTGGACAAGGTCTCGGAGTTCACCCGCGGCCGGTTCCTCGCCGAACAGCAGAAGGCGTTCTACGAGAAACCAGCCGGCGACACACTCACCGCCTACGAACGGTGGGAACAGACCCGCCGCGAACGCGAAGTCACCTACATGGCCACCAACCGCGAGGCAGCCGGCAGCTTCGAACGCGACGACGCCGATCTGGAAACGGGCGGCTACGACAAGGTGGCGCTGGCGATCATGCACGCCATCGCCAACGACATCCCCGCCGAACTCATCCTCAACGTCGCCAACAACGGCGTCCTCCCGGACCTCGACGACACCGCGGTGGTGGAGATCCCCTGCCACGTCGACGGCTCCGGCGTCACCCCGCTGCCCGGCGCCGCGCTGCCGGATCACGGCCGCGGCATGGTCGTCAACGCCAAATACGTGGAGCGCCGCACCATCGACGCGGCCCTCAACCGTTCCCGCCAGGACGCACTGCTGGCCATCAGCCACCACCCCCTGGTGGATTCCTTCCACGTCGCCGAACAACTCCTCGACGACCTGGTCACCAACTTCCCCGATGACCTCGCCTACCTCAAGGAGACCCCCTGATGCACGACGACCGCGAGCTCGTGGAAGAACGGATCGAAAAGCTCCGCGAGCGGGTCGCCGAACGGATCTACGCCGTCGTCGTCCCCGTCGAGGTCGCCGCCTGGCAGGTGCCGGGGGAGCCGGTGCCCTTCGCCGACGCCGCGGCCGCCGACTACGGCCCCTTCCCCCTCGACACGTTGTGGGGCCCGGCCTGGTCGACGTGGTGGTTGAAGCTGCGCGCCCAGATTCCGGCCGAACGCCTTGCGGAACGCATCGAGTTGCGCATCGACCTCGGCTTCGTCGGAGACTGGGCCGGCAACCAGTCCGAAGGCATGGTCTACACCGCCGACGGCTGGCCCCTGAAGGCCGTCAACCCCATGAACCGCACCGTCGCGTTAACGTTCGGCGGGCTCGCGGGGGAGCGGGCGCTGGTCGGAGACGATGGCGCGGTCGACCTGTTCGTGGAGGCCGCCGCGAACCCGGACATGACCCGGCACCTGGGCCACGTCACCCACGACGGTGACACCGAGACCCGCTCCGAGCGGCCGCTGTGGCGGTTCGGCGGGGCCGACCTCGTAGTCCGTGACGACGACGTGTGGGGCCTCCACATGGATCTCGACGTCCTCGACGGGCTCATGCGGCAGCTGCCGAAGGACGCCACCTGGCGGGCCACGCTCCTGCGGGGCTTGGAGGACGCGGCCGATGTGCTCGACACCGACGGTATCGACGCCGGCGCGGCCCGCGCCCGGGGGGTGCTGGCCCCCCTCATCGCCAGTGGCGCCGCGGGCTCCGCCCAGCAGATGACCGCCGTCGGGCACGCACACATCGACACCGCCTGGCTGTGGCCCATCCGCGAGACACGCCGCAAGATCGTGCGCACCTTCAGCAACGTCGTCGCGCTCGCCGACGAATATCCCGAGTTCCGGTTCGCGAACTCCGCCCCCCAGCACCACCTGTGGATGAAGGAAGACTCCCCGGAGATCTACCAGCGGGTGCGCGCCGCGATCGAGCGCGGCCAGTGGCAGTTCGTCGGCGGCATGTGGATCGAACCCGACGCGATGATGCCCAGCGGCGAAGCCCTGGCGCGCCAGTTCACCTCCGGGATCCGGTTCATGGAAGCCGAGTTCGGGGTGACCACGAACTGCCTGTGGCTACCTGATTCGTTCGGCTACAACGGGCAGTTGCCGCAGCTTGCCCGGCTGGCAGGCATGGACTGGTTCTTGACCCAGAAGCTTTCCTGGAACCGCACCAACAGCCTCCCGCACCACACCTTCTGGTGGGAGGGCCTGGACGGCACCCGCATCTGGACCCACTTCCCGCCGTGTGACTCCTACGACTCGATCGTCAGCGCCGAGGAGGTGCTGGGGGCGGAGCGCAACTTCAAGGAGAAGGGCCGCGCCCGGCACTCGCTGCTGCCCTACGGGTACGGTGACGGCGGTGGCGGGCCGGTGCGCGAAATGGTGGAGCGGGTCGCCCGGTTCGCTGATCTCGAAGGGGCACCGGTGGTCACCCACGGCACGCCCGCCGAGTTCGAACGCGCCGCCCGCGCCGAATACGACCCGCCGGTGTGGACCGGCGAGCTCTATCTGGAGTTCCACCGCGGCATCTTCACCTCACTCATCGAGCTCAAACAGGGCAACCGACGCAGCGAGGCCGCGCTGCAGGCCGTCGAATGGCTCTGGACGCTGGCCGCTCAGGCCGGGGCCGACTATCCGCACGCTCAGTTGGAAGAGCTGTGGCGCCGTGTGCTGGTGCTGCAGTTCCACGACATCCTGCCCGGCAGCTCCACCTCGTGGGTCAACCGCGAGGCGGTCGCCGAGTACGCCACGATCCTGGCTGAGCTGGACGACCTGTTCGCCGAGGCCTGGTCGGTGCTCAGCACCGACGGCGGGGTGAGCGTGGTCAACCCGTCGGATGTGGCGCGCACCGAGGTCGTCGAGATCGACGGCTCGCTGCAGGTGGTCTCGGTCCCGCCGCTCTCCTCCGTGGTCCCTGAGCGTGCCTCTGCGACGGAGGAGCCAGGCACGACGAAGGGCCGCGTCCAGACCACCCGCGACGGGGAGCACCTCATCCTCGCCAACGGCCTCCTCCGGGTCCAGATCGAGGCCGACGGCACCGTCGGGCAGATCACGGATCTCGAGGCAGACCGCGACGTCCTCCTTCCCGGCCGCCGCGGCAACGTCCTGCGGCTCCACCCGGACCACCCCAGCTGTTTCGACGCTTGGGAGCTCGAAGCCCAGTACACGCACTCGGTGACCGAACTCACCGACGCCGACGCCGTCGACATCATCCTCGACGACCCGCTGCGGGCAACCGTCGAAGTCACCCGCCGCTTCGGCGACTCGACGGCGACCCAACGCATCACCCTCGACGCCGGCTCCCGGGCGGTGGACTTCGACACCACCGTCGACTGGCGGGAACGCGAGAAGCTGCTGAAGGTCTCCTTCCCCGTCGACGTGCGGGCCACCCACTGCGTCGCGGAAACCCAGTTCGGCCACATCGAGCGACCCATCGCCGTCAACACCCCGTGGGACGCGGCGCGCTTCGAGACGGTCCACCAGCGGTGGCTGCTGCTGCGCGAACCGGGCTATGGCGTCACGCTCGCCACTGACTCCGGCTACGGCCACGACGTCACCCCCGCCGGCGGCTCCGAGGCCACCCCCATTTGCGGCGTCGACGCCCGGCTCAGCCTGCTGCGCGCACCCAACTCGCCAGACCCGACGGCCGACCTGGGCGAGCACACGCTGCGCTACAGCCTCACCGTCGGCACCGGGATCGCCGAAGCACATGCCGCCGGCGTCCGGCTCAACCAGCCGCTGCAGATCATCGACGGGGTGGCCGACGTCGCCGCGCCAGTGTCGCTGACGCCGCTGGACGGCACCTCGCTGGCGGTGCTCGACGCGATCAAAGCGGCCTTCGACGGCTCGGGGGATCTCATCGTGCGGCTCCACGAGGCGGCCGGGGCGCGCAGCCGCGTGCGGCTCACCGTGCCCGAACCCGTCGCGGCCGTCACGGAGGTCAACCTCTTGGAACACGCCGTCGACGAACCCACTCAGAACCTGCCCGCCGCCGGCGCCAGCGACGTCGAACTGCGGCTGCGCCCCTTCCAGATCCTCACGCTACGAATCAGGACCACCTCATGAAGCTGCTTCTCATCTGCATCGACGGGGTGCGCGCCGACCTCGCCTTCCCCGAACTAATGGCCGCCAATCCGGGGTTCACGGCCCCCGATCACCCCGCCGACGCGCGGTTCAGCAGCGGCGGGGCCGACAACACCGTCGAGGCCACCGAGACCCTGGCCCCCACCCTCGCCCGGCTGGCCCGAGGCGATGACCGCTCCGAGGGTCGCCTCATCCCGATGTGGATGACCCCGCCCACTGATTCCGGGCCTGGCTGGTCCTCGATCCTCACCGGCTCCACGCACGAGGAATGCAACGTGTGGTGGAACGAGTTCGTGGGCCACGACATGGCGCGCCGCCCAGACATCCTGTCGCGCGTGTTCTTCGCCAACCCCGCGGCGCGCACCATGGTGGCGGCGACGTGGGAGGCGTTCGTGAAGGCGCCCGGGCCGATGATCCAGCAGCGCGTCGATCAGCAGCGCACCGGCCAGCACCAGGTGTTCCACCCGGATTTGCGCGGCGGGATCGCGGCCGCAGATGCCGCCGTCGCGCACTGGGCGACGTGGAAGTTGCTGCACGAGGGGCCCGACGCCTCCGTCGTGTACTTCGAGGGTGTCGACGCGGCGGGGCATGATCACGGCGCAGATTCGGACGAGTACCGCGCGGCGATCCGGCACGCCGATGAGCTGACCCGGCACCTGGTGAAGGCGGTCGCCGAGCGCCACGAGCAGCTGGGCGAAGAGTGGCTCGTGGCGGTGACCACCGATCACGGCCACAAGCCCGAAGGTGGCCACGGCGAGGACGAGGTGGAGGTGCGCCGCAGCTTCCTCATCACGCACCGCATCGGCGGGAAGCTGCCCGAGCCGCTGAACCGCCCCGACGTGCTGCGGTCTGAGCAGGTGATGTGGCTGCTGCTCGACGCCATCGGCGCGCAGCAGGGCCGGTGGGACGCCGAAGGCGTCGGCCGGCTGCGCGACATCACCCCGGATGGCCCCACCCGGGATCTCGCCTTCGAGTGGTGACACGCTCAGGAAACGCTGGTCCCTGAGCGTGCCTCTGCGACGAAGGAGCCAGGCACGACGAAGGGCCCGCTAGGGGCCCAGCAGTTCGGCGACCCTCGGGGCCCGCGGATCAGCACTCGCCCGGGCACGGGCGACCAGATCACGGTGGCTGGGCGGCGCCGCGGCACCCGTCGGTGCGTCGAGGACGGCGCTGGCGATGAACGCGGCCAGGGTGAGGCGCTCTTCCAGCACCGTGGCCCGGGTGCCTGAGTAGGCGAACGCGGCCAGCGTGGAATCCCCGGCCCCGGTGGTGGATTTGGGCGTTACGGGGAAGGCGGCGACGGTGGCCTCCTCCCCGGTGCCCGCGTTGACGGCGACCATCCCGTCAGCCCCGCGCGTCACCACCACCAGGGGCACCCGGTGGGCGAGGTGGCGGGCGGCGGCGAGGGTGTCGTCGAAGCCGGTGAAGGCGCGGGCCTCCAGGTCGTTGAGCATCCACACGTCGGTCCCGGCCAGGCCGGCCAGGGCGTCGTCACCCCACTGCCCGGTGGCGTCGAAACCGCGCGAGGCGTACACGGTCGCCCCCTGGGCCCGGGCCTGGTGCAACCATGGCGCCGCAGGGTCGCGCAGGTCGGCGATGATCATGCCCGCCGCCACGCCTGCGTCGTCGAGGTGGGCGGCCACATCGACGGGGAGCGGGTCCTCCACCGTGAGCATGGCCCGGTCATGGGGCAGCGACATCGCCACGGTGACGGGCAGCCGCCAGCCGTCGTGGCGGCGGGTCAGCGAGGTGTCGATTCCCGCTGCCGCCATGTCGTCGAGGAGGTGAGCGCTGGCGTCGTCGTCCCCGACGGCGGTGGCCAGCCCGGTGCGCAACCCCAGCGCGGCGCACACCCGGGCCATGGTGGCGATCCCGCCCCACATCTCGTGGAGATCCCGGGCGTGGCGCTCCTCTCCGGGCTGCGGCAGGGCGTCGACGCCGGTGAAGATGAGATCGCGGTACGTTAAACCGACCGCGAGAACATCGTGGTGGTCAGGTGCGGACATGGGCCCAATTTAGCGCCTCGCGTGCCGCGGCGAGCAACTATGATCAGGTTGCGCAAATATGCTCACAAAGGATGGGTATGCTGAGGTTTTCACAACATTCGGAGCACCATGACTGAAGACAACTCGCAGCTTCCCCGCCGCGTCGCGGCCGTGCTGTTCGACATGGACAACACCCTCGTCGCCTCCGAGGATTCCTGGTTCGCCGCCACCCGACAACTCTGGGAGGACGCCGGTGCCGACGCCACGGGTAAGGAGATCCTGGGCGGCACCGTCGGTGACGTCGCCGCAGCTTTCGTGGCGGATTTCCCGGACGCGGACTCCGCAGCCGTCGAACGCGATCTCACCGCCACCCTGGCCGCCAACCTCACCAACGACGGGGTCCATCCCACCGACGGCGCCGTCGAGCTCATCGAACGGCTGAGCGCGAAACTGCCGATCACCATCGCGTCCAACTCGCCGACCAGCATCGTCGAGCAGGTGGTCGCCACCCTTGGCTGGGGGCACCTGTTCACCGCGGCGCTCGGCACCGAGGATGTCGCCCGGCCCAAACCGGCCCCGGATCTGTACACGACGGCTGCGCAGCGGTGCAATGCCGACATCACCCAGTGCGTGATCTTCGAAGACTCGCCGATGGGTGCCGAATCAGCCGTCGCCTCCGGTGCCTTCGTGGTGACGATCGGCCCCGAAGCCGCGCACCTCGGCAACCTCAACGTCCCCCATCTCACCGACCCCCGCATCGTCGACTGGAACCCCGAGGCCATCGCATGAAACTGCTGCCCAGCCCCACCGGCATCCTCTGGCGCGGCGGCGACTTCACCTTCCCCAACCCGCTCCCCGTGCGCAGCGCCGGCCGCGCCGCGCGGGTGCTGGCCCGCCAGCTGAAGACCGCCGTCGGCATCGACACCACCACCGACGAAGGGCCAGGCGTCGACTTCCACACCGACGACACCCTCGCGCCCGAGGCCTACCGGCTGACGGTCACGCCCGAAGGTGTCACCATCTGGTCCGCGGACGACGCCGGTGCAGGCTGGGCCGTCCAGACCCTGCTGCAACTGCTGCCCGTCCACATCCACGGCCCCGGCCCGATGGAGCCGTCCAGCCTGGTGGTGCCCGCCGTCGACATCACCGACGCCCCGGCGCACGGGTGGCGCGGCTCACACATCGACGTGGCGCGCCACTTCCTCCCCCTCGATGGGCTGCTCAAGCACCTCGACGTGATGGCCGCCCACAAACTCAACGTGCTGCACCTCCACCTCACCGACGACCAGGGTTGGCGCCTGCCCGTGGCGAAGTACCCGAAGCTGACAGAGGAGGGAGCGTGGCGGCCGGGCACGCTCGTCGGCCACCGGCCGCCGCCCGATGAGAACGACTGCGACGACGTCGCCGAGCACGACGGCGTCCCCCACGGCGGGGCCTACACCGAAGATGAGCTGCGCCACCTTGTCGCCTACGCCGCCGAGTTGGGGATCACTGTGATGCCGGAGATCGACATGCCTGGCCACATGGAGGCCGCCATCGCCGCCTACCCGCACCTGGGCGCCTGCGATCACGTCCGGCACCCCCGGACCGCGTTCGGGGTGTCCGAACACGTGCTCAGCCTCAACGACGACGTCATCCAGTTCTGCAAGGACGTCCTCGACGCCGCGATGGAGCTGTTCCCCGGCTCGCCCATCCACATCGGCGGCGACGAATGCCCGTCGGCCGAATGGTTCCAGGACCCGGCCTCCCTGGAGACCATGGAACGTCACGGGCTGACCACCGGCGCCGAGGCGCAGGCCTGGTTCGAGCGCGAGATCTGTGCCTATCTGGTCGCGGCCGGGCGTCGCGTCGTCGTGTGGGACGAGGTGCTCGACGCCGGCGCACCTGACGGGGTCACCATCATGGTGTGGCGCACCCGCGAGGGGCAGTCCCGCATCGAGGAGGCCGCGCAGCAGGGGCTGGACGTGATCGCCGCACCCGTGGGCCAGACCTACCTCGACTACACCCAGTACGACCACCCCGGCGAACCCCTCAGCATCGGCGGGACGACACCCCTGGCCGACGTGGCCCGGCTCACCGACCACATGACGGTGCCCGAGGGCCGCGGACACCACCTCCTGGGCGGCCAGTTCCAGCTGTGGACCGAATACGTGCGCAACTGGGACCGCGCCGAATACCAACTGTGGCCCCGCGGCGCAGCCCTGGCCCAACAGTTGTGGAGCGGACACGTCGGTGACGCCGGCACCCTCGACGGGCTGGGCCACCACCTGGACCGGCTGACCGCCATGCAACTCAACTGGTGCCGGCCCCCGCGCACCGAGACCGGATAGGACCACCGTGCGTACCATCAAGCAACCTGCCGGGCGCGACCTGCTCGTCGAACTCGAACGCTGGGCCGAACGCATCTCCCAGCAGATGGGCGAAGAGGCCGCCGAACGGTTCGTCGCCATGATGATCGACACCTGGACCACCACCATGACCCCCGGCACGCGGGGCGTGTTCGTGATCACCGGCGACATCCCCGCCATGTGGCTGCGGGACTCATCGGCCCAGGTGCTGCCCTTCCTGCGGCTCGTGGATGTGCCGGAGGTGGCCGACGTGCTGCGCGGCATCATCGAACGGCAGTGGGCCTGCATCGCGCTGGATCCGTACGCCAACGCCTTCAACGACGGCCCCACCGGCGCCCACTTCGACCCAGAGGACCTCGAACTGGACCCGGGCGTGTGGGAACGCAAGTACGAGATCGACTCCCTGGGCTTCCCCATCGATCTGGCCCACCGGCTGTGGCAGGCCACCGGTTCGGCCGACCACCTCGACGACGCGGTGCACGCCGGGTGCCGCACCATCGTCGACCTGTGGCGCACCGAACAACACCACTTCGAACGCTCCACGTACCGCCACGTGCGCGATTCCGAACCGGGCGACACCCTCGGCCCAGACGGCCGCGGCATCCCCGTCGGATACACCGGGATGACGTGGAGCGGGTTCCGGCCCTCAGACGACGCCTGCGTCTACGGCTACAACATTCCCGCCCAGCTGATGGCGGTGCGCGCCCTGCGCCAGGTCGGCGAGTTCGCCGTCCACTGGGGAGACGACGCCCTGGGTGCCGACGCCGCTCAGCTCGCCGTCGAGATCTCCGACGGGGTGGCGAAGTTCGGGGTCGTGGAGGGCCGTTACGCCTATGAGGTCGACGGGTTGGGTGGCCAGTTGTTCATGGATGACGCGAACATGCCGTCGCTGTTGTCGCTGCCGCTGACCTCGGATGTCGCCGCGGATGATCCCATCTATCGGGCCACCCGCGCCTGGGTGTTGAGCCCTGCCAACCCCTACTTCTACGAGGGTGCGGCGGCGCGGGGGATCGGCAGCCCCCACACCCCGCCGGACTATGTGTGGCACATCGCGTTGGCCGTGCAGGGCCTGACCGGCGACGCGGCCGAAGCCCGGCAATGTCTGGCCACGATCCTGGCCACCGACGGCGGGACGGGCTGGACGCATGAGGGCTTTCATGTCGATAACCCGAAACAATTCACCCGTCCATGGTTCAGTTGGTCCAACTCGATGGCATGCGAATTGATGATGACACTCAGTGAGGGGTGAGGCGATGCTGCTGGAGATCGGGCTGTTCGACTGGGCGCAGGTGCCGCACCAGCTGGGGCTGGTCACCATCGCGTTCGTGCTGTGCATCCTGATCGGCTGGGAGCGCCAGTTCTTCCACAAGGCCGCCGGGATCCGCACGCACGCGCTCGTCGGGCTCGGCAGCTCAGTGTTCACGCTGATCTCCGTGGAGGGCTTCATCTACCTGGCCGAATACCAGGTGACCCGTGACCCGTCGCGGATCGCGGCGCAGATCGTGTCCGGCATCGGCTTCCTCGGCGCCGGCGTCATCTTCGTCAACCGGGACGTGGTGCGCGGGCTGACCACCGCCGCGTCGATCTGGTTGGCCGCGGCCATCGGCATGGCCTGCGGAGCGGGCCTCATCCCCCTGGCGGTGTTCGCCACGGCCCTGCATTTCGTCGCCGTGCTGGTGGTGGCCCCGCTGGGCCGGCTGTTGCCCCAGGCCGGTGAACGATCGACGGTGGAGCTGACCTACGAGGACGGCCGCGGCGTGCTGCGTGAAGTGCTCGCCGAGGCCACCGCGATGGGATGTGAGACCACCCTGGTGTCGACGCGTTCCAGCAAGGACGGGGATCGTCGCCTGGTCAAGGCCGAGTTGCGGTTCCGCCAAGGCCCGCCGCTACGCGACATCATGGCGTTGCTGTCCGAGGTCGACGGTGTTGTCGACGTGGAGTTCGCCAACCAGCGCGACGAACTGTGACCCTGGCCCCTGAGCGTCGCCAGCGAGCTTGCGAGCCAGCGACGACGAAGGGCCGCTGAGCGTCCATATCGCAGCCGCCCCTTTGCGAGGGGAGAAGAGCCCGGGAATCAAGGCTGCACTCGGGACTCAGTCCTCCACGAGATTGCTGACGGCAGCCTCATAGTCACCAGACACCTGCACCAGGTCAGCCCGATGCGTGGCGATGGAGCACCGCCGCTCGTCGTGGCCGATCCCCTCCCGGTCCCACTGCTTCCGGGCCAACGGCAGCAGCCGGGCAGGCAACTCACCGTTGCGGTTCGTCACCCGCCACCAGGAAACCTCACCGCCGTGCGAGGCCATGATCGAGCCCACCCGACGGGCGCTGGTGCCGACCAGCTCCGCGATATCGCCATAAGACACCACCGAGCCCGGCGGCACCTGCTCCACGGCGCGCAGCACCAATTCTTTGGTGAGGGCACGTCCCTCGATACGTTTCGTTCGTTCCTCACGAAACACTCGGGACTCGGGGTGGCGGGTTTGTTCCTCACGCGACACTCGGGGCTCCAGTGAGTCAGGCCGAAGCGCTCAGCAGCGGGGGGAGTTCGTTGTCGAGTTGGCCGTGGACCACCTGATGCGCCAGATGATCCATCGCCGTCTCCGTGCCGTTGACGATCACCCCGAACGCCCCATGGCCGATGGCCGTCGGGAACAGCCCCGCCACCGGGTACACACCCAGCGACGTGCCGACGGCGACGATGGCGTCGCACTCCTCGACGGCGGTGATGGCCGCCTCCAGCACATCGGGCTCCAGCACCTCCTCGAACAGGATCACCGTCGCGCGCGTGATGCCGCCACACTTCGGGCAGCGCGGGTCCTCGTCGCCGGCGTTGACCCGTTCGATCATCTCCTCCATCGGCCCTGTGGTGCCGCACATCTCGCAGCGCCACTGCCGCATGCTGCCGTGCACCTCGTGCACCAGGGCGTCGCTGGAGCCAGCCACCTGGTGCAGGCCGTCGGTGTTCTGCGTGATGATCGCCCGCAGCCGCCCCTGCTTCTCCAACTCGACGATGGCCTCATGCGCTCTGGTGGGTTTCGCGGCCCACACCTCGGGGTTCGCGCGGCGGCGCCAGGCGGCCTTGCGGACGTCGGCGTCGTTGAGGTACCAGGAGAGGGTGGAGACGAGCTCGGCGTACGGGTCCTTCGTCCACAGCCCTTCGGGGCCGCGGAAGTCCGGGATGCCCGCGGCGGTCGACATGCCCGCGCCGGACAGGATCACGATGCGCTCGGCTTCAGCGAGAGAGTTGGCCATGGGTCCATCATGCCCGGCCCGCCCAGCAGGCAGGTGCAAGTTGTGCAGCGGAGTTGGTGCACAACTTGCCCCTGCCCATCGTTAAGTGACCCCCTCTGTCGCAATTAGGTAAGGCATGGCTAACCTAAACCCATGACTCTCGTGGAACTGTTCGCCGGCCGGCGATGCACCACAGCCCGGGCGCTGACCGAGCAGTCGACCCGCACGCTCGACACCCTCCCCATCGGCGAGCCCACCACCCTCGTCGGGTTCGATCACGACGACGTGGTGGCGCGCCGCCTGTTCGACCTGGGCTTCACCCCGGGCGAGGTCGTCGTCAGGCTGCGCCACGCCCCGCTCGGCGACCCGCTGATGTTCCGCGTGGGTGGCGTCGAGATCGTGCTGCGCAAGGCGCAGGCCCGCCGCATCCTGGTCGCCTCGTGAGCCACGCGCACCACGGCTCCGCCCCGGCCGCCGTGCCGGCGGGCACGCCCCGAATCGCGCTGATCGGCAGCCCCAACGCGGGCAAGACCACCCTGTTCAACGGCCTCACCGGCCTGCGCGCCAAGACGGGCAACTACCCCGGCGTCACCGTCGCCCGCTACGAGGGCCTGACCGAGACCGCAGCAGGCCCCGTCGTGATCGAGGACCTCCCCGGCACCTACTCACTCGACCCGATCAGCCCCGACGAGGAGATCGTCGCCACCGTTCTGGAGGAAGCCGACACCCTCGCCGGCCTCCTCGTCGTCGTCGACGCCACCAACCTGCGCCGCGGGCTGGGTTTCGTCGCGCAGGTGGCCCAAGCGGGGCTGCCCACCACCGTCGTGCTCACGTTCGTCGACGAGTTGCTGCGGCGCGGCGGCAAGGTGGATCCGGAGGCGCTCTCCCGCGCGCTGGGCCTTAAGGTGCTGCCCGTGGTGGCGGGGGAGCGACGCGGGGTGGAGGCCCTGCACGAAGTCCTCGCCGCGCCCGCTGAGTGGCCCGCCCCGATGCTGCCGCCGCCCACCGAGCCCGAGGAGGTCGTCGGCTGGACGCAGTCCGTGGTGAAGGCGGCCCACTTCGCCGCCCCGGATCCGGATTCGCGCACCGGCAGGCTCGACGGCGTGCTGCTGCACCCCGTCTGGGGCACCCTCATCTTCTTCCTCACGATGTTCGCGTTCTTCCAGACCATCTTCGTGGTCGCCGCACCCATGCAGGGCTGGATTGAGGAGGCGTTCGCGTGGCTGGGGGAGTGGGCCCGCTCGTCGATCCCCGTCGGCTGGTTCGCCTCCTTCGTCGCCGACGCGCTGCTGGCTGGCGTCGGCGGGGTGCTGGTGTTCCTGCCGCAGATCGCCTTGCTGTTCGTGCTGATCTCGCTGCTGGAGGGCTCCGGCTACCTGTCGCGCGCCGCGTACCTGATGGACCGCGTGATGTCGACGGCGGGGTTGGAGGGGCGCGCGTTCGTCGCGCTGCTCAGTTCCCTGGCCTGCGCCATCCCCGGCATCATGGCTACCCGCACCCTGCCGTCGGCCAAGGACAGGCTGGCCACCATGATGGCCGCGCCGCTGATGACGTGCTCGGCGCGGCTGCCCGTCTACGTGCTGCTGATCGGGATGCTGGTGCCACCCGAGGTGGGTTGGGGTCCGTTCCGGGCTCAGGGCGCCATCATGTTCGGGCTGTATGTGCTGGGGGCGGCCTCGGCGATGACCTCGGCGTGGTTCTGGAAGCGGATTGTGGGCCGCTCCGGCGTGGCACTGCCGTTCTACATGGAGATGCCGTCGTACCGGCTGCCGCGGATGAAGACCGTGCTGATCTCCGTGTGGGACGCGTGCAAGGCGTTCCTGCGGAAGGTCACCTCGATCATCCTGGTCACCACCGTGATCCTGTGGGCCCTGCTGAGCCTGCCCATGCGCTCGGCCGATGAGTTGGCCGCCGCCGGCGTCGACCCCACAGACGATGTGGCCGTGACCGCCTACACCCTGGACAACTCGGTGGCCGCGGGGCTGGGCCGGGCCGTGCAGCCGGTGTTCGAGCCGCTGGGCTTCGACTGGCGCGTCAACGTGGGCGTCATCTCGTCGCTCGCCGCGCGGGAGGTGTTCGTCGCCACGCTGGGGCAGGTCGCATCAGCTTCGGATCCGGAGAACCCCGGGGCGGCGCTGGCGGAGATGACGCACCAGGACGGGCCGCGCGTCGGTGAGAAGGTGTTCACCCCGCCCACCATCGCGGCGCTGCTGGTGTTCTTCGTCTACGCCATGCAGTGCATGTCCACGCTGGCCGTCATGCGCCGCGAGACCGGCACCTGGCGCTGGCCCCTCATCGCGTTCGGCTACCTGGGCGTGACCGCCTGGGTGATGGCCTTCCTCGCCCACCAGATCGTCGGAGTGCTGACATGAAACGAGCCATCCATCCCCAGTCCATCCCCGGCGAGCCGCGCGCGGTGCGCTGGGTGACCGATGTCGACCTGCCCGTCGGCGAGGTCACCGCGGCGCCCGGCACGCTCGGGCCGCTGATGGAGTACGGCGTGCTCACCAGGGTGATGGTGGAACGCGGGGGCGTGTGGACCTGGCTGTCCGAGGACCGCACCTGGACGGAGCACGGCCCGCGGATCCGTGACGCGGTGGCGGCCGCTGTGGACCTTGACGGCTGGGAGATCACCGCGGGTTCGGAGGAACTTCTGGGGCTCCTGGCGCGCGAGGTGCTGGAGGGGGAGCTGGAGAACTACGTCTCCAGCCACGGCGGGCACATCACCGTGAGTTCGGCCACCGCCACGTCGCTGACGCTGGATTTCGGCGGCGCCTGCGAGGACTGCCCCGCGGCCGGTGCCACACTGCACGAACGGATCGAGAAGGTCGTGCGCGGCCGCTACCCGCTGCTGGAGAAGGTGGAGCGCGCCGGCGGCAGCCACGGCGGCGGCAGGAGCGGTTGGTTGGGGCTGCCGGTCCCGGGTCGCGGAAGGTGACCTTGGGAAATCGCTGCGATCGTGCCATATAGCGGCGATCGCGTGGTTTTCTCACGGTGAAACCCGGGTGCCCTGGGAGAATGGGGCGATGAAGGTCTTCCAGCACGTCTCCGAGTTCTCCGCCCCGCGCAGTGCCGTCGCGGCCATGGTCAATGGCCCGGGTGGTTTCCTCCGGTTCAGCCCCGCAGGGCTGATCCGCGTGACCGAGGGCAACCCGGATGACGTTCGGGCGGGCAGCCAATTCACCGTCAGCGCCATGCCCGCGCCGTTCCTGCCCTTCCTCGCCTCGGAGCAGACCTTCCGCGTGGTCCGCATGGACGACACCATGCAGGTGATGGAGCAGGTCAAGGGACCGCTGCGGGGATACCGGCATGAGATGCACCTCAGCGATCTCCCCAGCGGTGGCACGCGGCTGCACTCGCGCCTCACCTACGAACAGCCCAGGGTGTTCGGTGATGTCACGGAGGCGCTGGCGCGGCAGTTCCGCTTCCGGGACCGGCAGATGCGCGCCGACCTCGCCATCCATCAGGCCCTCGCCGGCCGCACGCGCAAGGTCCTCATCGCTGGAGCGTCGGGCCTGATCGGCACCCAGCTCGCGGCGCTTCTTGCCAACGCCGGGCAGGAGGTGGTGCGCCTGGTGCGCTCAGCCGACGACGGCTACGCGGTAGGAGCATCCCTTCGGTGGGACCCCGCAAGCGGGAGCCTTCCCAGCGGTGCCCTCGACGGCGTGGACGCCGTGCTCAACCTCTCCGGCGAATCCATCGGGGGGAGGTTCACGGAGAAGAAGAAGCAGGCCATCCTGCAGTCGCGCCTTGACGCCACCGGCACCCTCGCAGCCGCCGTCGCGGCCCACCCTGAAACTGCGCTGATCCAGGCCTCCGCCATCGGCATCTACGGCCCCCGCCGCCCGGGTGAGCTGCTCACCGAGGAGTCTCCGGTGGGCACCGGCTTCCTCTCCGACGTGGTACGCCAGTGGGAGGGCGCCGCCCAGCCCGCCATCGATGCCGGCGCGAGGGTGGCGTTCCTGCGCACCGGGATCGTGCTGAGTCAGGCTGGCGGCGCGCTCGCCCCGCAGGTGCCGCTGTTCCTCGCCGGGGTGGGGGGCCGGCTGGCGAACAAGCACGCTTTCACCAGTTGGATCGGGGTCGACGACGTGGCCCGCGTCTACGCGCATGCCGTGGGCACCGAGGGGGTGCAGGGGGCGGTGAACATGGTGGGGCCCCGGCCGGTCACGCATCAGGAGTTCGCCGAGGCGCTGGCCAAGGTGCTGGGCCGCAAGGCGTGGCTGCCGGTGCCGCCGATCGGGCCGAAGGCGCTGGTGGGTTCAGAGGGACACGACCAGCTGATCGACACCGATCAGAAGGTGAGCTCCACCAAGCTCGAGCGCACGGGGTTCCGCTTCGGTGAGCCGACCGTCGAGGAGGCGCTGGCGCACACGCTCATGCGGTGAGCTGCAGCACCCGGAACACGCTCAGGCCGACGAAGATCACCGCGAGCAGGGCCAGCAGGGGCCACTGGAACCTGCGGTACTGCTTCGGGAGGTAGATCACCGCGGCGGTGGCGAGCACGCCGCCCACCAGGCCGCCCAGGTGGCCCTGCCAGGAGACGTTGGCCCACAGGAATGACACCACCACGTTGATGCCGATCCACGTGAGGATGCCCCGCACGTCACCCTTGTGCTTGAGGGCGAGCATCAGGACGGCACCGAGGAGCCCGTAGATGGCACCGGATGCCCCCAGCGTGGCGCTGAGCGGGTTGGAGAACAGCATAACAGCGGCCGCGCCGCCGAGCAGCGCGACGAAGTAGATGGCCAGGAACCGCCAGCGACCGACGATCTGCTCCACATTGGGGCCCAGCAGGTACAGCACCAGCATGTTGAAGCCGATGTGCCACAGTTCCACGTGTGCGAAGCCGGAGGTGATCAGCTGCCACCAGGCGCCGTTGAACGCCACGTCGACGGGGGCGAGCGACACGTAGGCCATGGGGACGCCGCTGTAGCCGCCGGTCAGCAGGAGGAGGAGCCAGACCGCCACGTTGACGGCCACCAGTGCCACCGAGGTGCTCTTCGGGTTCGAGGAGCGCGTGCCACCGTAGGGAAGTGCGTACTGGCGGGTCTGCTGCATGCCCTGCTGCACACATTCGGGGCACTGGAAGCCGACCGGACCGGGCACCATGCACTGGCGGCAGATGGGGCGTCCGCAGCGCTGACAGCGGATGCGGGTGGGCTCATCGGGGTGCCGGTAACAGGCGGGCGCAGCCATTTCCATGCCCATGAGCGTACCTGTGGGTCAGCGACGCTGGGTGCGGCGGTTCTCCGCCCAGGCCTCGCGGGCCTCCGGGTCATCCATGATGAGGTAGACGAGGCCGCAATCCTGCGGGCCGGTGACGTTGACCTGGCACAGCGTGCATGGCTCCCCGGGGCGCAGCGGGCACTTCGCGTCCGGCCGCCGTCTGACCCGTTGCTTCTCCTCCACCCATCCACCATACGCCCGCGGTCTCGCGCGCCCGACGACGGGTGTGCGCAGGTAGGTTTGCCCCATGGGTCACTCGCACGGCGAACACGTACCGCTGGAGATCGGACAGCGCGCCCGGACGCTGCTGATCGGCTTCCTCGCCGTCGTCGGCGTGCTCGCCGTGGCAGGCATGATCTGGCTGTGGCCTACCGGGGCGCAACTCGACGGCGCCCTCAACCGGGTCGACGAAGTGCCCGGCCTCACATATCAGGACGCCACCATCACCGGCCTCACCGAGGGGTGCGAGGCTACCAACGTCGGGCCTGTCGAGGGCCCGCCGTGCCTGACCGCCGAGGTGTCGGTGGACACCGGGCCCGATGCGGGCAGCACCACGGAGGTGGAACTCACCGGCCCGCAGGTGCACGCCGGGCTGAAGAGCGGGGATTCCATCGAGCTCGCCCGCATCCCCGTCGAGGACGGCTTCCAGTACTCGTTCAGCGGGGTGAACCGGCTGCCGGTGATCGGCGTGATGCTGGCGCTGTTCGTCGTCGTGGTGTTGGCCGTGGCGAGGCTGCGCGGGTTCATGGCGTTGGTGGCGCTGGGGATCGCCGCCTACGTGCTGTTGGGGTTCATGCTGCCGGCGGTCATCGTCGGCAAACCCGGTATGGCGGTGGCCCTCGCAGGCTCCACCGTGATCATGTTCATCGTGCTCTACGTGGCGCACGGCGTCTCGATCCGCACGTCGGCGGCGTTGGCCGGCACCCTGCTGGGGCTGGCCGTGACCACGGCTCTGGGGGCGGTGGCTGTTGCGGCGGCGCGGCTGTCCGGGTTCGCGGAGGAGAACGAGTACGACCTGGCCCAGTTGGCGCCGGCCATCAACTTCCAGGACCTCCTCATGGTGGGCATCATCATCGGCGGGTTGGGCGTGCTCAACGATGTGACGATCACCCAGGCCTCGTCGGTGTGGGAACTACGGGCTGCGGCGCCGCAGTGGTCCCGCCTGGAGGTGTTCAAGGCGGGCATGCGCATCGGCCGCGACCACATCGCCTCCACCATCTACACCATCGTCTTCGCCTACGCGGGCGCCGCGCTCGCGGTGCTCCTGCTGCTGTACTTCACCACCCGCGCGCCGCTGGACCTGTTGGGCGTGGAGATGTTCGCGGGCGAGGCCGTCCGCACGCTGGGCTCGGCCATCGGCCTGGTGCTGAGCGTGCCCATCACGACGGGGATCGCGGCGCTCACCGTCGGCCCGGCTCGGTTGCCTGAGCCGGCCCATGCTGCGGCGCACGCTGCGGAGGAACCTGAAGAAAGCTGAGAAAGATTTGGGAATCTCTCAGGAAAGACGTACAGTTCTCGGGTCGTCCCTTGTGGGGCGCCAATGAAACTGATCTGAATCCTGAAGAATCTCGAAGGTATATCTGCGTGCGTAAGTCATTCATCGGAGCCCTCACTGCTCTCCTGGTGGGCGTGTTGAGCGTCGTCGCCACTCCCCGGGCCGATGCGGCCACCCTCCCGGACTTCCCCATGCTGCTGCCCGTGGGCTGGGGGCTGACCGTCCAGGGCGGCGGCACCCACACCTTCTCCTCCGGTGTCCGTAGCTCGGTGGACCTGGGTGCGGCCGGCAACGCGTCGGTCGACGTCGTGGCCGTCGCCGACGGCACCGTCTCCGCCGTCAAGGCCAACTGCGAGGTCATCGTCACCCACCAGGGCGGCTGGCAGACCAAGTACTTCCACCTGCGCGCCATCCCGTCGGGCCTGTCCGTCGGGCAGCAGGTCAAGGCTGGCACCAAGCTGGGCATGACCGGCATGCCCGGCCGCGAAACCTGCGGCCGCGGCACGTTCCGCCACGTGCACTTCACGCTGCTGAAGAACGGCACCGAGATGCCCATCAGCGGCCTGCGGCTCGGCGGCTACACGATTCACGGCTCCGGCGGCTCGTACTGCGGCTACTGGACCCGCAACTCCGACGGCGCCGTCGTCGCCGATGCGCGTCGCTCCTGCTACGCGGTCCCCGCCCTGAAGAACACCCTGCTGCCGGCGTCGGCCCTGACCCGCGCGCACGAGGTTGCGGCCTCGCGCAGCGTCGAGCGCCCCGCCATCGCGGCCAAGGACACCATCGACGCGGTCGGGCTGTACGTGACCGAGGGCCAGCACACCGTCGGCGGCCGCGCGTGGCGTACCGAATGCGAGCCGTACTCCGCCACCGAGCGTTGCCGCACCGAGCTGTGGACCTCCTACGTGGCTGACATCGGCGGCTACAAGCTGCAGACCGAGGGCTGGGTGTTCAACAACCTCACCTACAAGCCGTCCGAGCGCGCCATCTGGGGCGACAACCCCCTGGCCAGGACCGGCGCGTGGACCGACGACGACGGCCGTAAGTGGCGCAGCGAGTGCGACACCGCAGCCACGGGTCGCGGGGCCTGCCGCACCTATGTCGCCACGGCCGCCGGCGCCGAGGTCTTCAACAACCTGGTGCGCTTCTCGGACTGACCCCCTCCGGCCCCACATCTAGATTCGGTGTCGCTGACGGCCCCACATCCAGATGTGGGGCCGTCGTCATGCTTGGCGCTAGCGCCTCAGATCTTGATCCAGAGTCGTGGACCACACCGAATCCAGATGTGAGCGCGACGGCGAGCCCCGTCCCGACCCTGTCGGCGGCGGGCTTCTACATAGGGTGTGACGCATCAACGTGCGTCGCTGCGTCACCATCCTCCTGGCCGCCGTGCTCCTGTCCGGCATGGTTGCGGCGCCCACGCCCGCGCGCGCGCCCGCGCGCGCCGAGGCCGGGCCGAACGACTTGCTCATGCCGTTGGGCACGCAGGCGCCCGACGACCACCTCAGCGGGTACGTCGGCGCCGAGAGCCTCCTCCCGGGCGACCCCTTGCGACTGCGGGTCAACTCGCCGGGCAGGACGGTCGCCGTCGACGTGTACCGCATCGGCCACTACGGCGGGCAGGGCGGCCAACGGGTGGCGCACCTGGCGTCGCAGCCGGGGGTGACCCAGCCGTCGCGCACAGTCGAAGCCGGCAACACGGTGGACTGCTCCGCATGGCGGGTGACGCACACCCGCGACACGACGGGGTGGCAGCCCGGTGCAGGAGTACGAGGGGGGGTTCATCCAGCTGATGGAGTCGTTGGGCGTGCCGCTGTCCTACACCACCAACTTCGCGGCGCACCGAGTGCGACACCGCCGCCACGGGCCGCGGTGGGTGCCGCGCGTATCTGATGACGTCGGTGATCGCGTACTCGACGGATGCGTCCGGCGCCGGCCGCTATGCCTGGCGGAACCAGTGGATGTTCAACTCGAAGGTGTCGTTCACGCCTGGCCCCTGAGCATCGGCAGGGCGAACGCGCGTAGGCAGGTGCAAGTTGTGCACCAAATCCGCTGCACAAGTTGTCTCTGCCCGGACGCCGTCGGGCTTCCACCCAGGCGGGTGCAAGTTGTGCAGGAAGTCCACTGCACAACTTGCCCCTGCCCCGGAGCGCGCAGGTCGCGTCCGTAGGGGTGCTAGTGATTGTCCGACGGTTTGCCTAGGCTGATGGGCATGAACAACGACTCATATGTCCTTGTCGGAAACTCCAAGGGTGGCACGCTCACCACGCTGAGGGTCAGCGGCGAGGAGCTCACCCACGTCGGTGACTACGCCGTCGGCGAAGGTTGCAGCACGTTCGCCGTCGACCACGAGCGTGGCCTGGTCTACGTGGCCACGAAGGAGCCGAAGCCGGCCATCGTGACGCTCCGCATCGACGGGGAGCGCGGGCAGCATGAGGAGATCTCCCGCCGCGAAGTGGCGGACCCGGTGGCCTACCTGGACGTGTCGCCGAGGGGGCACATGCTGCTGGCTGCGTCGTATCACGGCGGTTGGGGTGCGTCGCACCCGGTGACCGACGGCGTGGTGGGCGAGGAATCCGCCCGCGTGGAGGGTCGCAACATGCACGCGTCGCTGTTCGACCCGGCCGGCCACAATGCGTACTTCGTCTCCCTGGGTGAGGACCTCATCGCGCAGTTCGCCACCACGTCCGACGGCGGGCTCTCCGAACTGTCAGAGCCTGTCGTCCGGCACACCCCCGGCTCCGGTCCGCGTCACCTGGTGTTCTCCGAGGACGGGCAGCACGGGTACCTGCTCACCGAGTTCACCGGCGAGGCGGCGCGGTACGAGCGCGGTGGATCGGGTCGCCTCACGCGTGCCGAGGAGGTGCCGGCCTACGACCTGACGCGGGGGCTGCGCAGGTCGTCGTACGGTCTGGATCCGGTGGAGGGGCACCTGGTTTGGGGCGCGGATCTGGCCCTGGCCGGTGGCGGCCGGTGGTTGGTGTGCAGTGAGCGCACCGAGTCGACGATCGGTGCCGTGGCGGTGGGTGCCGACGGGCGTCTGAGCGGGCCTGTGGTCATCACGGACACGGAGGCGCAGCCGCGCGGGCTGACGGTGTCGCCCGACGGTGAGCACGTCGTCGTGGTGGGGGAGAAGAGCGGGTATGCGTCGCTGTACCGCATCTACGACGACGGCAACCTGGTGCTGCAGAGCCGGATCGAGACGGGCGAGGGGCCCAACTGGGTCCGCTTCCTCTAACTTATCCACAGGGTTAACCACAGCCGGGGATAAATCACATGAGTGTCGTTCAGCCGTAGATGTGGATAAAGCGCCAAGCATCCCGGGTCGCGGAAGGTGACCTTGGGAAATCGCCGCGATCGTGCCATATAGCTGCGATCGCGTGGTTGTCTCAAGGTGAAACTTGGGGGCGCCACATTTTCGGCGGACGGTTCGGGCTAGCTAGCGAAGCTGCTGATGATCGCGGTCCCTGAGCCTTGATCCACCGGTGGTGGTGGGGTTCTGTGGTGCGGCGTTGCAGGCGAAATGCCTTTTGACTTGGGAGAATGGGTTTTCCACAACGCACTTCTACCAAGAACAAAAGGCATTTCTTAGATGAAAGCATCTCACATTCTTCGCCGGGGCCACGATGACGCGTCGCTGGTCGGGGTAGCGGGGCTGGTTCCGGTGATGAGGTTGGCGCAGCAGGCCGGGCTCCCTGACCTGTTGGTCGAGCATCTCACGGCGAGGACGTCGACCGATGCGTTGAAGGCTGCCGGGGTGATCGCCGGGATGTTGGCAGGCGCGGACAGTATCGATGACCTCAACATGCTGCGGCATGGGGCCATGACACAACTGTTTGATGGCTCTTCACAATGCAGGGTGTAGTAGTTGGGGTCTGAAGCCGCCGGTCTCGAGGAGGCTGCGGGCGATGGTATGTCGACCTCGGGGTTATGCTGACCGACGTCCTGGGAGCGCTGTCCTTGTGGGAGTCGGCGCCTGAGCCGGTCAACATAACCGTGCGGGGTTCAGCGGTTCTTGAGGAACGCGATGAGAGCGTCGGAGGCTTGGTAGCGAGCTGGTGGCCGCTCATCGACGGCGGGAACGCGTTCCAGGGTTCGGCGTTTGAGTTCGAGGTCGGCGTGGAGGTAGATCTGCGTGGTCTGGATGTTCGAGTGCCCGAGCCAGAGCGCGATGCTCGCGGTGTCGATCCCGGCATGCAGCAGGCTCATTGCGCAGGTGTGCCGCAGCGTGTGCGGGGTGACGTTCTTCCCGGCCAGCGAAGAACACCGGCCGGCCGCGGCAGCGGTATGACGGGCGATGAGCTTGCCGACCGCAGCCCTGGTCAGCGGCGTCCCGGCGTGCGTCGGGAACAGTGGCCCGTCCGGTGTGGACGGAAGCTCGCTGAGCCAGGCGGTGAGGAGTTGGACGGTGTTCTTCTGGAGCGGGATCACGCGTTGCTTGCGGCCCTTGCCGATGCATTCGAGCTGGCTGTGCGGGCCGATCTGGATGCTGTCGATGTGCAGGCTGGTCAGCTCGCTGACGCGCAACCCGGTTTGGATGCCCAGGTGCAGCAGGAGCCGGTCTCGGCGCCCGAGCCAGGTCCGGGTGTCCGGGGCTGCGATGAGGGCTTCGGCCTCGGCAGCGGTCAGGAACGACACGAGGGTGGTCTTCGTGCGTTTCGCGGGGATCGCGAGGACTTGGCTGATCGTTGCGATCGCGTCGGGTGCCCGGTAGCTGGCGTAGCTGAAGAACGACCGCAGTGCGGCCCGGCGGGCGTTGCGGGTCGCGGCGGAGTTGCCGCGCTCGGTTTCCAGATGCTGGAGGAATCCGCCGATCAGGTCCGCGTCCAGATCGGCCAGGGTCAACGCTGATGGGGCGATCCCGGTGGCCTGCTGGGCGTAGGTCAGCAGGAGCCGGAACGTGTCGGCGTAGGCGGCTTTCGTGTGCGGGCTGGCGTTCAGGTGCCGGTCGAGCTTGTCGGTGAAGAACCGTTGCAGCAGCGGCGCGAGGTCACTCATCGCCGGCCCCGTTCGCTTGGATGCGTTCGGCGAGGGCCGCTGCCAGTTCCGGGGTGTTCGACAGATACCAGTAGGTCGCTTCCGGGCCGACGTGTCCGAGGAACGCCGACAGGACCGGCATCATCTGATCGACATCACCACCAACACGGATGTGCTCGATCAGGGTGGTCGTGGCGAACGTGTGCCGGAAGTCGTGCAACCTCGCCGCCGGTCCGGTCGGACCACCGGCCAGCCCGGCTGCCTCGCGGATCTCGCGGAACGTGTTTCCCGCGGTCGAGCGGGCGATCCGGGTGCCGCGCCTGGCGACGAACACCGCTGTCGTGGCCGGGGTAGGGAACGTCCGATCCCGGAGCCGCTGGTATCGGCGGATCGCGTCCATCGTGGACTTGTGCAGCGGGACGAGCCTGGACTTGCCGAACTTCGTGTCGGTCACCTTGGCCCAGCCGCTGCCATCACTGGCGTCCTCGTCGGTGGTGATGTCGTCGTCGTTGAGGTTGCGGGCCTCGCTGATCCGCATCCCGGTCACCGTCAGCAGCCCGAGCAGTGTTTGCCAGGACGCGGCCCGGACCTGCGGGGTCAGCCTCCCCGCCGCGGCGAGCAGCGTGTCGATCTGGTCGCTGGTGAAGATCAGCGGGCGAGGGCGATGAGCGCCGTAGGGGCGCCCGTCGAGGATCGGGACCTCGGTCGCGGGGTCGAACCAGGCGACGTGCTCGGCGAACTGGCGGACGTAGTTCAACCGCTCCAGCACCGTGCCGCGAGAGAACTGCGCCGCCCACGCGGTCGCCAGGTCGCGACGGATCGTGGGCTCGCCGGCCTCTTCCATCCAGCCCACGAACCCGTCCAGCGCCTTGCCCGGCGCGGTCAGCTTGAACCCGAGTGCCCGCCGGGTCGCCAGGTAGTCGTCCAGGAGGTCGCGTAGGCCGTTCATCGTGACCACCTGCCCGATGCCGCTGCCGGCCACTCGGTGGCCAGTGCGCTCAGCCGGTTCTTGTCGACCTTGGTGTAGTTCGCGGTCGTGCGCAGGTGGGCGTGGCGTAGCAGCCCTTGAACCTCTTGCAGCGTCGCCCCGGAGGCGAGCATCCCGGTCGCGAACGTGTGCCGCAGCCGGTGCGGGCCGAACTTCTCCACCCCAGCCTTGACGCAGATCTGCCGGATCGTCCCGCAGACACCGTTCGCGGTCAGCGGCTGGACCGGGTCGATCACGGTCCAGAACACTTCCTCGCCAGCAGTCCGGCCGCCGCGGCCGTGGAGCACGTAGTCCTCCAACGCCTGCCCCACATCCTCGGACAGCGGCAACTCGTCAACCCTGTCGCCCTTCCCACAGACGCGCAGGGTTCCGGTGCGCCAGCCGATGTCGTCCAACCGCAGGCCGGCGATCTCGCAGGCCCGCAGGCCCAGACCGGACAACAGCAGCAGGATCGCCCGGTCGCGCATCCCCTTCGCCGACCGCAGATCGAGAGTGCCGAACAACGCCTCGATCGTCCCGGCCGGGACCGGGTCAGGGATCGACGAGAGCCGCCATGCCGCCGCGTGAGGCACGACCCCGGAGAAGTCCTGCCCGGTCCGCCCTGACCGGTGGCAGAACTGCAGGAACGAGCGCAGCATCACCAGCTGCTTGCTCAGGGTCGATGCCTTCAGCCCGCGTGCCGCTTCCAGGTTCACCCACTGCGTCAGCATCGCCGCGGTCAGCGTCTTCAGCGACTGATCGACCGGCGCGGGAAGCCACTCCACGAACCCCGCGACGCGGGCGGTGTAGGCAGCAGCGGTGCCCTCTTGCGTGGACCGCTCCCGCAGCAGCCACGCTTCGAACTCATCCAGCACGTCCCGCGTGTCGGCGCGGCGCTGATCACGATGAATCACCATCTTGGTCCTCCTGACCCGAAGCCAGGCGATCCCAGCGATCGCCTGGTCAGATCAAGCGAACCCCGACTCGGACGCTCATCGTTATGTTGACCGGATCAGGGCCCAACCCGCGCTGGAGCACGCTCCCCAGGACGCCGGTCAACATAACCCCGAGGTCGACATACCATCGCTTATGCGGAATTCCGCATAAGCGATGTAGTTGGTGAGGTTCCTGAACCCCAGGGCAGAACCGCGGAGGTGTTCGAGGCGGCCATTCAGCGCTTCGGTAGGGCCATTCGACGTTCCGGGTCGGTCGAAGTAGGCCAGCACGTCGGTAGCGCGTTTCTTCAGGGTGCGTCCGAGGGTGATGACCTCACGTAGGACGTCGGGGACCCCGCTGCTGATGCTGGCGATGAGTGCCTCCATGCGGGCGCGGCCGTTGGCTCGGTCGGGGTCGCGGCAGGCGGTGACCAGCTGCTGGTAGACGCCGTAGGTGGCCTCCAGTTGCACGTGGCCGTCGCCGGTGAACAATGCGTCGAGGCGGGCTTGTTGTCGGGGGGTGAGCAGGTCGGCTCCGGTGTGGAGGGTGCGCCGCGCCCGGTACAGCGGATCCTGAGCGCGGCCTCGGTGGCCGTGGAGTTCTTGCTGGATCCGGCGCCGGCACTGGTCGAGGGCGTCACCGGCGAGCCTCACCACATGGAACGGATCCATGACCGCGGTGGCCTCAGGCAACTCTTCAGTGGTGGCGGTCTTGAAGCCGGTGAACCCATCCATGGCCACGACCTCTACGCCGGCCCGCCACGCTTCGGGTCGGGCAGCGAGCCATGTCTTGAACGTGCTCTTGGAGCGGCCCTCGACCATGTCCAGCAGGCGTGCCGGGCCGGTGCCATCCCTTATCGGGGTGAGGTCGATGATCACAGTGACGTACTTGTCGCCGTGACGGGTGTGCCGCCACACGTGCTCGTCGACGCCGAGCACATGGACGCCGTCGAAACGCCGCGGATCGTTGATCAACACCCGCTTTCCCTCGGCCAGGACGGCGTCGTTGGCGGTGTTCCACGACACTGCCAGCCCTTCGGCGATCCGGGCTACGGTCAGATGCGCGACCACGAGCCCCTCCAACGCCCACCGCAACGCCCGTCGGGACAACTTCACCCGCGGCTCGGCGGCTCTGCTCATGTCCTGACGCCACACATGCCCGCACTCGCCGCAGCGGTAGCGACGCACGGTGACGAGCAAGATGGTGGGTCGCCAGCCGAACGGCTCGTGCGCCAGACGACGCACCACGGTGCCACGTGGCGTTCCCTCGCAGCCGCACCGCCGGCACCACTGGTCCGGCTCAACGACCCGGCAAGCCAACACAGCACGCTTCGGCTCGATCTGTTGGCCCACAACCTCCAAGCCGAGCTCGTCGAGGCGGGTGACCGTGGTCAGGTTGGGGCGCGTGAAGGTAGCGTGAGGCACGTCGAGGTCTTCCGGATGGTGAGTGTGAGAACTACCATCGTCGGAAGGCCTCGACCCTCATCCGCGGACCGACGCGCCGCCGTGATCACCCCGCCTCTACACCCTCAACTGTGATGAGCCGGATTCTGCAGAAGATCGACATCTCCACCAACTACAAGAAGAAGAGGGTCCGCTGAAGGTTTGGTTGAACTGCCTGTTGACGAGATCGTCATGGACAGGCTCACCAGCACTCTTGTACCGGGACTTGCGTTTCACAATGGTCGATTGGATGCCGGCGACCCGGCACAGCCGCCACACGCGCCGTTCCGAGAGTGTGTACCCGAGCTCGGTGATGTCGTCGGCCAGTACCCGGTAGCCGCCTTCTGGATCGTCACCGTGGAGCTGGTGCAGCACCGAGATGAGCTCTTGCTCTTCGGCCTCACGGGCGGAGACAGGCTGTTTGAGCCATTTGTAGTAGCCCTGTGTGGAGAATCCCAAGACCCGGCACGCGACCGCGACCGGCACCCTCACTGGGGCACCAACGGCGGCCATCTCCTTGACGAGCGGGTAGATCATTTTGGGGGTGTGATGTGAGCCTGCGACAGATACGCCGCCGCGCGGCGCAGCACCTCGTTTTCCATCTCCAACTCACGGATCCGGCGTAACGCCTAGGCCATGTCCTTGCGCTGCTCAGGATCGGTGGTCGGGGTCATCCCGTGGGACTGGAAGCGAGCGTCGCGGACCCAGGCTTGGAGGGTAGTTTTGGCCATCCCCATGTCCTTGGCGACCTGCTTCTGCGGGATGCCTGAGGCGACAAGCGCGACCGCGTCGCGCTTGAACTCGTCGGTGTAAGCGATCTTCGGCATGGATGCCATCCTTTCAGCACGACCCTTTCGAGGGAGGCATGCGGTCTTGGAGTCAACCAAACCTTCGGCAGTCCCCTTCGAGCGATTCTTCGGGCTCGGTCAGGGGGCCGAGTAAGCATGGGGACTCGGGGTGAATCGAATCGAACTTCAGCACGAGGGTACGCATTACTACCATGCTCGCCGCGGCGAACCCGCCCAGTCAGCCCGCCCCACTCTCTCGTCTACGCTGGGGCAGCGAACTGGCGAAGCCCTGAGCTATAAACGCAAGGGACGCCGGGAACGCCACGGCGTTTGGAGTGTCGTTGTGTCGTGGAATCGAATGGGCTTAGCGCTAGCCGCGAGGGGAAATGGTCGTGAAGGTGTACAACAGGGCATTCAATGATCTCGTCCACCGACGTCCCGTTCTCGCCTTCTTCGTGCTCGCGTACCTCGGATCCTGGCTTGGATGGTCGCCGTGGTGGCTCTCCGAGAGCGGCATCGGTGTCCTTCCGTTGCGACTGCCGTTCGAGGCCATTGCCATCGTCAACCAGGTGGGTCTGTTCGCAGGCCCCTTCGCGGCGGCGCTCCTGGGCTCGGAGTGGTCCACACCCTGTGGCACGCCCCTCTGTTCCTCACGCAGGAGTGGGACACTGCGCGTTCGGATGTGGGCCAGCTCGCCGCCTATCTGCTGCTGGTCGTGGCGCTTTCGATCGTGCTCTCCTGGGTTTTCAACACCTCCGAGGGCAGTTCGGCCCCAGCGATACTCGCCCACAACTCTCTCAACTGGGGATTGCTGTTCGCTGGAAACATGCTCGGCGATCCGGTCGACAACACGTGGCCCGCAGCCCTGACGATGGCGGCACTCGCGGCCGTGACACTAGGTCTCACACGCGGGCGGCTCGGCCACGTTACCGCCTGAACTGTGGTGAGACCGCCGCGGGAGAAGGTGTCCCGCGGCATCGTGCAACATCGTCGATGAAGCGCGTCGCGCTGTCCTTATTTGAACTGACCGGTCAGTACGAGTTACGCTCGTTGTGTGCTTGTCACTGATTCCTTGTCCTTCGATGGACGCCACGTGACCCTTGTGCCCGCTACGACCGTTGAGGTGCGCCGCGGAGAACTGCTCGTCGTCCAAGGCGAGACCCAGGAGGCGCGCACCGCGCTCTCGCTGATGCTGTCGGGGCGCATGAAGCCGAACTCGGGCCGGATCAGCTGGCAGGGCAGAGACCGCATCCGCGACATCCGTCAGGCCAGCGCCCTGCTGGATTCGCCGGGAGTCAATGACCCAGAGCCGTACCTCAAGGTCAAGGACCTGGTGAAGGAGGACCTGGCGCTCATCCCCACCTTCACGTGGAACCGGGTCCTGCCGATGCGTTGGCTGGAGTCCTACCATCAGGAGGGCATCGCGGACCTCTGGATCGACCAGCTGAGCCCCACCGATCGTCTCGACCTGCTGGTCAACCTCGCACTGGCCGACCCGGACGTCCACCTGGTCGTCTGCGACTCCCCCGAACGCCATGGTGCCACCGACGAGGATTGGCTGCGGCGCTTGGCCCAGATCGTTGTCGACCACGAGCGCGATGTCGCGGTGGTCGCTGTCGTGTCGGTCATCCCCGCAGTGTGGGACGGGCCCTCTGCCGTGATCGGCAACGCGCAAGCCGAGAAGGCCCAGAAGAACGAGAAGGCTCAGGAGGCCCAGTCATGACCGCCCTCCAGCTCGCGATGTCCGAACTCAAGCGGATGACCGCCGGTTTGTTGCCGAAGATCGCGATCATCGCCCTCACCATCGTTCCGCTGTGCTACGGCGCGACCTACCTCTACGCCAACTGGGATCCACAGTCACACATCTCAAACCTGACTGCCGCGCTGGTCGTCGAGGACCGCGGTGCCGCCGACCAGGAGGGCAATCAGCAGCAGCTCGGCCAAGAGGTGGCGAAGTCGCTGCACGAGAGTCACTCCTTCACGTGGAGGGACGTCAGCTCGGTCGAGGAGGCGCAGCAGGGCGTTGAGGCTGGAACCTATTCCTTCGCTCTGGTGATCCCCGAGAACTTCTCCGCTGATCTGCTTTCAAGCGGGAACGTCCGGCCTGATGACGAGAACGGGCCGGCAGTCCCCGGGCTTCTCGAAGTCATCACCAATGACGCGAACAACTACATGATCAACACTTTCGTGGACAAGCTCCTCACCGAGGTGCATGATTCGGTCGCCCGTCAGATCGGTACCACCGCTGCGGACAAATTCCTGACCAGTTTCGGGGTCATCCACACCAACATGGTCAAGGCGACCGATGGGGCCGACCAGTTGCACGACGGGTCGACGAAGCTGAGGAACGGCACCGGCCAGCTCGCCGCCGGCACGAAGCAGCTCGCCGATGGAAGCACCACACTGCACGAGGCCACCACCCAGCTCAACACCGGTGCCAGTGGCCTGTCCAAGGGGGCGAGCACGCTGTCGAGCGGCGCGTCCGCCCTGGACGAGGGCGTGGCGGAGCTGCAGGCCGGGCAGAAGAATCTGCGCGACGGGGCCACCGCCTTGCACACAGGCACGTCGGCACTCAACAGCGGCCTGGCCACCATGGACGACAAGACCAGCACCATGGTCGCCGATACCGAGAAACTGGCCGACGGAGCACAAAAGGTTGCCGACGGAAATGAGCAGTTGAACCAGAAGGTCCAGACGGCTATCACCACGGCACGGGACCTCCACACCGGTGCCCGCGAGGTCGTGGTGGAGAGCACCGACAAGCTGGTCACCGATGGCATCCTCACCCGAGAGCAGGCCGACGCGATCGTCAAGGACTACGACGCTCGTCAGAACGACCAGGCCCATCAAGACATCATCGAGAAGCTCGACGAAGCTTCCGCCTCGATGCAGGCTCTCGCGGATGGTTCGAAACAGGTCGCGGACGGCAATCGCCAGCTCGCCAACTCCATGCCTGAGCTCCGCAAGGGCATCACCGGCGCCCACGACGGCGCGACCAAGCTCAACGCTGGGGCTGCCCAACTGGAGGACGGACTCGACACCTCCGTCGCGGGGGTCGGCAAGCTCAAGGCGGGGTCGTCGAAACTTGCCACCGGCGCGAAGGAGCTCAGCGATGGGGCCAGCGCGCTCGCTTCCGGGGCGTCCAAGATCGACGCTGGCGCCGCCGCGCTCGAGGAGGGGGCCGGGGACCTCGACAACGGCGCCAGGGAGCTCGAGGCCGGTGCGAAGAAGCTCGACGACGGCACCGGCGACCTCGCCACCGCGCTGCGGGACGGGGCCGACAAGGTCCCACACCTCACCGATGCCAAGAAGGACAACGTCTCTCAGGTGATCGGCGACCCGGTGCGGATCCAGAAGATCCAGCAGACCCAGGCCGGCAGTTACGGTGCGGGACTGGCGCCCTTCTTCCTCAGCTTGGCGCTGTGGGTGGGCGTGTTCATGCTGGTCCAAGCACTGCGCCCAATCGCCCGTCGGGCGCTGGCATCGAATGCACGATCCTGGCGCATCGCACTGGGTGGCTGGATCCCCTTCTGGTTGATCTCGATGGCCCAAGCGACGATCCTGCTGCTGGTGGTGCATTTCGTGCTCGGCCTGCACCCGGCCAACCTGCCGCTGACCTGGGCCTTCATGCTGTTGGCGACAATGGCTTTCTCCGCGATCATCCAGGGCACCGTGGCGCTTTTCGGGACGCCGGGCAAGTTCATCATCCTGATCCTGCTCGTGCTTCAGCTCACCGCCGCGGGCGGGACCTTGCCTTGGCAGCTGACCCCCCAACCACTGCACATCGTCCACGACGTGCTGCCGATGTCGCATGTTGTGGAGGGGCTGCGCCGGTTGATCTACGGCTCAGACATAGGAGCAGTGGCCAGCAACGCGTGGATGCTCGTCGGCTACACCGCGCTCGGTTTGGTGCTGTCGATTCTGGCCGCCCACAAGCACAAGACCTGGACGCTGAAGGTCCTCGACCCGGAGATCGCAATCTGATGAGTACCGCCGCACGCCACCGCCATCCCAGCAGCCCGCGCACCACGGCGAGCCGGGCACGGCTGTTCAACGCTGCGATGGACCTGGTCGGAGCTATCGGCCCTGACAAGGTCACTGTCGATGCGATCGCTGCAGCGGCCGGGGTGGCCAAGGGCACCGTCTACTACCAGTTCGGCTCCAAGACCGAGCTGATCCGCGGTCTCATCGACCACGGCTACTCCGTCATGCGGGAGGCGCTGCTGGAACCTGCCGCCGCAGAGGACCCGATGGCTGCCATCGAGGGAATGATCCGCGCGACTCTGGATTTTCTCGACGAGCACGCCAGTTTCGCCAAGCTGTGGCACAGCGAGATGTGGCTGGCCGAGAGCCCTTGGGGAGAGCAGCTGCGTCGCATGCGCGGCGAGATCCTGGACATGATCAGCCAATCGCTGGCACGGCTGGGTACGTCGTCGTCGGGAATCCGTCCTGCGGTCTTCGCCACCACTCTCTTCGGTGCCGCCTACATCACCGGCATGGACGCACAGTTGGGCAACGACGAGATCCCCACCGAGGATCGCGTCGCTGCCCTGATGGCCACCGTGCGCGGTTACCTGTCCTGAGCGCTGCCGGCCGCATGTGATGCAGACGGCCAAATCCCTGTTGGCTTGCGCTTTTGTCAGTGAGAGTCCTAGGTGGAGTTTGGGGCATCGACCTCGGGAGGAATGCATGGACCGCACTGGAACCGCACTGGGTTTGATGGAGACTCGCCCTATTTGATTCCGACCACCTGTTGGTGGTCGGTTTGTGGAGCATGGAACTCCTTCTCGAACTCGGCAGGTGGTGGGGGTCGCGCCGATCTCGGCGAGAACGCGTCGATGATGAAGCACACGTGGCCGACACCGGCCCGGGTCGGCACGTACGTCAGGTCGGTGACCCACAACCGGTTCGGCGCCGTGGCGGTGAACTCCTGCTTCTCTAGGTCCGAGTGGCGTGAGGCCACAGGATCCCGCCGGGTCGTGGTCACCCGCTTCGAACGTCGGGCACCCTCGACCCCCGCAGCCCGCATCAGCCGGGCGGTCTGATCCCGCCCGATCCCCATGCCCGCCCGCACCGCGGTCTTCCATAGCTTCCGAAGCCCGTGGACGCGATAGTTCGCCTCCCACAGCTCCACCAGCCGAGGAATCAGCTCGTCATCACGGACAGCCCGGACCTCGACGACGCGCTCCGGCCTGAGCGGGGTGAACGACAGGTCCTTCTTCGCGTTCCACCGGGAATGGGCTGCGGCCGTCGGAGTGCGCGGGAAGGACTGGTCCCGGTTGTCGGTTTGACCTCCTCCGGCTGCGCCCACGCCCACGGGTGGCCCTCGAACGTGGTCACCAGCGGCTGCAGCTCCTCGAACAGTTCCTTGCGCCGCGCCATGGGCAGCGCCCCGATCACGCCGACGGAGTTCAGTTGGCCGTCGTCGGTGTAGAGCCCGAGCAGGAGCGACCCGATCGCGTCGGTCTCATCCTTGTACAGGCGGTACCCGGCCACCACGCAGTCGGCGGTGCGCTCATGCTTGAGCTTGAACATCACCCGCTTGTCCTCCACGTAGGGCTCGTCCAGCGGTTTGGCGATGACGCCGTCAAGCCCCGCGCCCTCGAACTGCTCGAACCATTCCTGGGCCAGCTCGGGATCATCGGTGGCCTTGGTGAGGTAGATCGGCTTCGCCTTCTTCAGCGCCTTCTCCAGCGCGGCTCGGCGTTCCTTGAAGGGCTTGCCCACGTAGTTGGTCTGCCCGAGCGCGAGCACGTCGAACGCGACGAAGCTGGCCGGCATCGCGGCGCTGAGCTTCTTGATCCGCGACTGCGCCGGATGGATGCGCTGTTGGAGGGCGTCGAAGTTCAGCCGGTCACCGGTGTCCGGGTCGATCATGATGATCTCGCCGTCGATGGCCGAATGATCCGGAAAGTTCGCGATCACCGCCTCGACGACCTCAGGGAAGTAGCGCGTCATCGGGCGCGAGTTGCGCGATCCGATCTCCACCATGTCGCCCGAGCGCCAGATGATGGAGCGGAAGCCGTCCCACTTGGGCTCGTGGAGGTACTCCCCCTCCGGCAACTTCTTCACCGGCTTGGCCAACATCGGGCCATAGGGCGGCGCGATGGCCGTGCCCCACTCGGCGTCGCGCTCGGCCTTGGGTGCGAGGTACTCGTCGTCAGCCCGGTCGGCCTTGCGCTTCGACGGCGGCACCCGGGGCGGCTCCCCGGGCATCTTCGGGTAGTCGGGCGGGAAGTTGAGCTCGCCGGCGACGTCGCCCGCGTGGTCGTCGATGTCGGCCCAGGCGCACGCGCGCTTGGCGAGGATGCCGGGCACGGTGGCGACGGTGAACTCGCGGGGGTCGGCGTCGGGTAGCTCGTCCCAAGTGAGGGGCATCGACACCGGGGCGCCCGGCAGCGGCCGCGGCGAGTAGGCGGCGGCGATGGTGCGGTCGTGGTTGGCCTGGTTGAAGTCGACGAGGACACGCTCGCCGCGCTCTTCCTTCCACCACGAGGTGGTGACGAGGTCGGGCAGGCGCCGCTCGAGCTCGCGGGCAACGCCGATGACGCCGTGGCGGACGTCCTGGAACTCGTGGGTGGGCTTGATGCGGGCGTAGACGTGGATGCCGCGGTTGCCCGACGTCTTGGCGTAGGCAGTCAGACCCACCTCGGCCATCACCTCACGCAGGGCGAGGGCGGCGGTGATCGCGTCGCCGAAGTCACGCCCGGGCTGCGGGTCCAGATCGATGCGGAACTCGTCGGGGTTGTCGAGGTTGGCGGTGCGCACCGGCCAGGGATGGAAGGTGATGGTGCCCATCTGCGCCGCCCAGGCCAGTGCCGCCGGCTCGTCGAAGACCAACTGGTCGTGACGACGCCTCGACGGGTAGGTGCAGGTCACCGTGCGGAGGAACAACGGCGCACCACGCGGGGGCCGCTTCGAGAAGAACTCCTCGCCGTCGATGCCCTCGGGGAACCTCTGGAGCGTCATGGGCCGGTCGCCGCCGAGGCGGAGGAACGGCTCCGAGACTGCCACCAGGAAGTCCGCGAGGTCGCGCTTGGTGTAGCCGTCGTCGGGCCACAGGACCTTGTCGGGGCTGCTGAGCTTTACCTCCCGCACCCCGTCGGGCCCATCGATGCGGAGCACTTCTCCTCAGCCATGTGGGCAACAGTAGTTGTCGGCGCAGTGCCGCGCGGGGATTCAGGGGGGTGTCAAATGGTCTGTGTAAGAGGTCAAGCCGATCTGAAGGAGATTGACTATGACTATGACCAAGAACAACGACAAGCCGGTTAGCGAGGCCGGGCAGTTGCGCCGTGAGTTGATCGACGACGAACTGCTTGATGCGATGTTGGCCTCGACCAGCGAACGGGGGATCTCGCTGACCGGGGAGGGCGGGTTCCTGCCCGAGTTGATCAAGTCCGTGCTGGAGCGCGGGATGAGCGCGGAGCTGACCTCTCATCTGGGCTACGAGAAGAACGACCCTGCCGGGAGGGGTTCGGGCAACTCGCGTAACGGCACCACACCTAAGACCGTCGCCACCGAAGTCGGGCCCATCGAGTTGGATCGGCCCCGGGACCGTAACTCCACGTTCGTGTCCAGGCTGGTGCCCAACGGGCAACGGCGCCTCGGTGGGCTCGAGGACCAGATCATCAGCCTGTATGCCGGCGGGATGACCATCCGCGAGATCCAACACCACCTCGCCGCCACGTTGGGCACCGACTTGTCACACGAGACCATCTCGAATGTAACCGAAGCGGTGGCCGACGAGGTCGCCGCCTGGCAGAACCGGCCCTTGGAGGCGTTCTACCCGGTGATCTACCTCGACGCACTGGTGGTCAAGGTCCGTGACCAGAACCGGGTCGTCAACCGGCATGCCCACATCGCGGTCGG
>NZ_LN623542.1:718185-736360 GCF_000826065.2 Tessaracoccus massiliensis
GGGGGTGTCAAATGGTCTGTGTAAGAGGTCAAGCCGATCTGAAGGAGATTGACTATGACTATGACCAAGAACAACGACAAGCCGGTTAGCGAGGCCGGGCAGTTGCGCCGTGAGTTGATCGACGACGAACTGCTTGATGCGATGTTGGCCTCGACCAGCGAACGGGGGATCTCGCTGACCGGGGAGGGCGGGTTCCTGCCCGAGTTGATCAAGTCCGTGCTGGAGCGCGGGATGAGCGCGGAGCTGACCTCTCATCTGGGCTACGAGAAGAACGACCCTGCCGGGAGGGGTTCGGGCAACTCGCGTAACGGCACCACACCTAAGACCGTCGCCACCGAAGTCGGGCCCATCGAGTTGGATCGGCCCCGGGACCGTAACTCCACGTTCGTGTCCAGGCTGGTGCCCAACGGGCAACGGCGCCTCGGTGGGCTCGAGGACCAGATCATCAGCCTGTATGCCGGCGGGATGACCATCCGCGAGATCCAACACCACCTCGCCGCCACGTTGGGCACCGACTTGTCACACGAGACCATCTCGAATGTAACCGAAGCGGTGGCCGACGAGGTCGCCGCCTGGCAGAACCGGCCCTTGGAGGCGTTCTACCCGGTGATCTACCTCGACGCACTGGTGGTCAAGGTCCGTGACCAGAACCGGGTCGTCAACCGGCATGCCCACATCGCGGTCGGTGTCGACCTTGACGGCATCAAACACGTCCTGGGGATCTGGGTCCAAGCGAGCGAAGGCGCCAAGTTCTGGGCAGCGGTATGCGCCCAGCTCGCTAACCGCGGAGTTCAGGACGTGTTGATCGTGTGTTGCGACGGGCTCACCGGCTTCCCCGAAGCGATCGAGGCGACCTGGCCTGGCGCGCTGGTCCAGACCTGCGTGGTCCACCTGATCCGCGCCTCGATGCGCTACGTGTCCTACTCGGACCGCAAGGCCGTCGCCGCGATGCTCAAACCGATCTACACCGCCATCGACGACAACGACGCCCTGATGGCGCTGACCGCGTTCGCCGACTCGACCCTGGGCCGTAAATATCCCATGGCGGTCAAGACGTGGGAAGACGCCTGGGACCGGTTCATCCCGTTCCTCGACTTCGGGCCCGCGACCCGCAAGGTGATCTACACCACCAACTCGATCGAGAGCTTGAACTACCAGATGCGCAAGATCATCAAGAACCGCGGCCAGTTCCCCAACGACCAAGCCGTGGTCAAACTACTCTGGCTCGCGATCCGCAACATCGAAGACAAACGGGCCCGCGAACGCGCGAAGCAAGCCGGCCGACCCAAGGGCCAACCCCGCAACGCACCGGCCAAACTCGTCGAAGGCGCCACCGTCCAAGGCTGGACCACAGCCCTCAACGAACTCGCCCTACGCTACCCCGAACGATTCCCCCAAACCATCTAAAACCGACCACTTACACAGACAACTTGACAAGCTCGGATTCAGGGCGACGTCAACCAGCCGCCACGATCCCCGCAACCAACTCGTCGGTCAGCTTCGCCAACTCAGCCGCCGACACCTGGACACTGCCGGTCTCCAAGAAGCCGTTCTTCGCCGCAAAGAGGCATGACGTCAGCCCCGAATCATCGGTCCACACACCGAATCTCCGAGGTACGCAGGATCCGTCAGCGCCCGCACCCCATAGTTGTAGCCGTAGAAATCCCGGTACTCCCAGGAAACCGAGACAACCCTCTCGCCCTGGACATAGCTCCCGACCGTACCGACGTCCGAATGGACCGCCCCGGACATCTCCCATGCGCCAGCCTGATCAGGCAGGTGGTGCGGAAACTCCGGCGCCTGAGCAAAGTTCTTCGGCGGCATCGCACTGGTCGCCAAATCCTCCGGCAGATCATTCGACGCAGGTGAAGAACTAAACGACGGTGAAGCCTCAACCGACGCACTCGACACCGACGACGCCGGCGAAGAAACCGGAGCCGACGCACTCGGTGCACCGCAACCCCCGTTACCTTTTAGGTAGCCCCGATGGTCGGGGTTCTGGTCGCCAGGCCCGGCATGACTTACTGCCCCTGTCGTTGATGATCCGGGGGGTGTTGTCACCGGGTTCTGGTGGCGTGGGTTGATCGCTGATAGGGACACGGCCCGCTGCATGACAGCGTGGCCTCTTCGTAACGTGGGTGCCGACGATCTTCGCCTGACTTGCGGCCAGAATGGAACCCTCTGAGGAGGACCGGGGGGTGTCAAATGGTCTGTGTAAGAGGTCAAGCCGATCTGAAGGAGATTGACTATGACTATGACCAAGAACAACGACAAGCCGGTTAGCGAGGCCGGGCAGTTGCGCCGTGAGTTGATCGACGACGAACTGCTTGATGCGATGTTGGCCTCGACCAGCGAACGGGGGATCTCGTTGACTGGGGAGGGTGGGTTCCTGCCCGAGTTGATCAAGTCCGTGCTGGAGCGCGGGATGAGCGCGGAGCTGACCTCTCATCTGGGCTACGAGAAGAACGACCCTGCCGGGAGGGGTTCGGGCAACTCGCGTAACGGCACCACACCTAAGACCGTCGCCACCGAAGTCGGGCCCATCGAGTTGGATCGGCCCCGGGACCGTAACTCCACGTTCGTGTCCAGGCTGGTGCCCAACGGGCAACGGCGCCTCGGTGGGCTCGAGGACCAGATCATCAGCCTGTATGCCGGCGGGATGACCATCCGCGAGATCCAACACCACCTCGCCGCCACGTTGGGCACCGACTTGTCACACGAGACCATCTCGAATGTAACCGAAGCGGTGGCCGACGAGGTCGCCGCCTGGCAGAACCGGCCCTTGGAGGCGTTCTACCCGGTGATCTACCTCGACGCACTGGTGGTCAAGGTCCGTGACCAGAACCGGGTCGTCAACCGGCATGCCCACATCGCGGTCGGTGTCGACCTTGACGGCATCAAACACGTCCTGGGGATCTGGGTCCAAGCGAGCGAAGGCGCCAAGTTCTGGGCAGCGGTATGCGCCCAGCTCGCTAACCGCGGAGTTCAGGACGTGTTGATCGTGTGTTGCGACGGGCTCACCGGCTTCCCCGAAGCGATCGAGGCGACCTGGCCTGGCGCGCTGGTCCAGACCTGCGTGGTCCACCTGATCCGCGCCTCGATGCGCTACGTGTCCTACTCGGACCGCAAGGCCGTCGCCGCGATGCTCAAACCGATCTACACCGCCATCGACGACAACGACGCCCTGATGGCGCTGACCGCGTTCGCCGACTCGACCCTGGGCCGTAAATATCCCATGGCGGTCAAGACGTGGGAAGACGCCTGGGACCGGTTCATCCCGTTCCTCGACTTCGGGCCCGCGACCCGCAAGGTGATCTACACCACCAACTCGATCGAGAGCTTGAACTACCAGATGCGCAAGATCATCAAGAACCGCGGCCAGTTCCCCAACGACCAAGCCGTGGTCAAACTACTCTGGCTCGCGATCCGCAACATCGAAGACAAACGGGCCCGCGAACGCGCGAAGCAAGCCGGCCGACCCAAGGGCCAACCCCGCAACGCACCGGCCAAACTCGTCGAAGGCGCCACCGTCCAAGGCTGGACCACAGCCCTCAACGAACTCGCCCTACGCTACCCCGAACGATTCCCCCAAACCATCTAAAACCGACCACTTACACAGACAACTTGACAAGCTCGTTCGGGCAACTCGCGTAACGGCACCACACCTAAGACCGTCGCCACCGAAGTCGGGCCCATCGAGTTGGATCGGCCCCGGGACCGTAACTCCACGTTCGTGTCCAGGCTGGTGCCCAACGGGCAACGGCGCCTCGGTGGGCTCGAGGACCAGATCATCAGCTTGTATGCCGGCGGGATGACCATCCGCGAGATCCAACACCACCTCGCCGCCACGTTGGGCACCGACTTGTCACACGAGACCATCTCGAATGTAACCGAAGCGGTGGCCGACGAGGTCGCCGCCTGGCAGAACCGGCCCTTGGAGGCGTTCTACCCGGTGATCTACCTCGACGCACTGGTGGTCAAGGTCCGTGACCAGAACCGGGTCGTCAACCGGCATGCCCACATCGCGGTCGGGGTCGACCTCGACGGCATCAAACACGTGCTCGGGATCTGGGTCCAAGCGAGCGAAGGCGCCAAGTTTTGGGCAGCGGTATGTGCCCAGCTCGCTAACCGCGGCGTTCAGGACGTGTTGATCGTGTGTTGCGACGGGCTCACCGGCTTCCCTGAAGCGATCGAGGCGACCTGGCCTGGCGCGCTGGTGCAGACCTGCGTGGTCCACCTGATCCGCGCCTCGATGCGCTACGTGTCCTACTCGGACCGCAAGGCCGTGGCCGGGATGCTCAAACCGATCTACACCGCCATCGACGACAACGACGCCCTGATGGCGCTGACGGCGTTTGCCGACTCGACCTTGGGCCGCAAATATCCCATGGCTGTCAAGACTTGGGAAGATGCCTGGGACCGGTTCATCCCGTTCCTCGAATTCGGGCCCGCGACCCGCAAGGTGATCTACACCACCAACTCGATCGAGTCGTTGAACTATCAGATGCGAAAGATCATCAAGAACCGCGGCCAGTTCCCCAACGATGCCGCGGTGGTCAAACTGCTCTGGCTCGCGATCCGCAACATCGAAGACAAACGGGCCCGCGAACGCGCGAAAGAAGCCGGCCGACCCAAGGGCCAACCCCGCAACGCACCGGCCAAACTCGTCGAAGGCGCCACCGTCCAAGGCTGGACCAAAGCCCTCAACGAACTCGCCCTACGCTACCCCGAACGATTCCCCCAAACCATCTAAAACCGACCACTTACACAGACAACTTGACAAGCTCGAGGACCGCTATGGACCAACACCGCTTCGCCGTGATCGTCGGGTTCGACGACGACCTCGCAGGCGAAGTCAACCGCGTCTCCAACCGGATCCGCGGCCTCCTGACCCAGATCCACCCCGCGCTCGAACGCGCCATCGACGGCAACATCAGCCACCCCGCAGTGCTGGCCCTACTGGCCAAGTACTGCGGCCCCACCGGACTCGCCGACGCCGGTAGGCGCCGTCTCACCACCACCGCCAAAGCGCTGGCGCCACGCATGCACGAGCGCCTTGTCGAGGCCATCGTGAAGGGCCTGACAGAGCAAACCGTGACCGTCCCCGGCACCCGGGCAGCCGAGCTGGTCTTGCCCCAGCTCGCAGCCCAACTCCAGGGCCTGCTCACGCAGCGCGCTGAGGCCGCCAAACAAGTCGAGGAGGCCCTCGATGCGCACCCTCTTTCCCAGCTCCTGATGTCAATGCCTGGAGTCGGCATCAGGACCGCAGCCAGACTCCTCCTCGACGTCGGTGACGGCTCCGCGTTCCCCACCGCCGGGCACCTAGCCGCCTACGCCGGACTGGCCCCAGTCACCCGCAGATCCGGCTCCAGCATCCGCGGCGAACACCCCTCCCGCAGCGGGAACAAACACCTCAAACGGGCGTTGTTCCTCTCCGCGTTCGCAGCCCTCCACGACCCCGACTCACGCGCCTACTACGACCGCAAACGAACAGCAGGAAAGAAACACAACGCCGCCATCATCTGCCTCGCCCGACGCCGCGTCGACGTCCTCCACGCCATGCTCCGCAACGGCACCTACTACCAACCAAGAACACCAGCCGCCGCTTGACAGGAACCATAGGGACACCCCCCGTGCGTCCCGATCTACCAACTCCCGAGCGTAGAAGTGCACAGAGTGAAGCGCGTCTCGACATCCGCCACCTCCGGAACTTGTGAACGTCCGCGCGGTCCGCGGCAGATCAGGATGTTCCCGACACTTGACCCGCTCATGTTCGCAAGTTACCTTGGATCGATGGAGGATCCAGTCATCGCCCCGTCCGCCCTCAAGCATGGCCTGGGTGAACATGAGATCCTCCACGCCTACCGCAACCCGGTCCGGATCTGGGATCTCGGCGACGGGTTCACCATGATCGTGGGTCCCAACCAGTCCGCGATCTTCTTGGAGGTCGGCTATGTCGATGGCGATCAAGTGCACGTCATCGTCCACGCAATGAAAGCCCGCGAGAAGTTCCTGAGGTGATGACCATGCCACGCACTGTTGACGAGATCCTGCAGCACGCCGACGAGCTGGCGGCGCGCTTCGAGTCCTACGAACCCAATCCAGACGACGAACTCGACGCCGGTGCAGTAGCCCTGCTCCGAGCAGCGGTCGCGGAGCGATCCGAAGCCGAGCGCCACGTGATTGACGCCATCCGCACAGCCCGCGAAGCCGGCATGCCATGGTCAGCGATCGGCGCCTTCGTCGGCACCAGCGGAGAGGCCGCCCGCCAGCGCTACGCAAGCAAGGTCGCCTGACGCACCAGGTGCGGCATGTACGGATGTTCGGCAGTCCCACGGCCGACCGGTTCGGAGCCCAGCGAGCGTGCCGTCGTGTCAGTCGGATGCCCGCAGCCGCGCCTACACCTTCGGAAGTCCGTGTGACCAATCGGCATCAAGGAGCTGGTTGATCAGACCTACGTACTGCGCCCGATCGAAAGCCAGATCCCGATCCCCAGGCCAGTCCTGCCCCGGATCATGAGGCGCGTACGGCTTTTAGCGCGATCCCCGATGTCACCGCGACGATCCCGCCCCAGGTGGGCGCAGCCGCGACCTGGACTCTCGCCGACTCCGAGCGCGTGACCGCCACGTCGACGACCGTCACTATCGAGGTCACTCGCGCAGAATGCTCCAGCGGGGTGACCGGGGCGATCGCCCAGCCAGTTGTCTCACTCGGCATCGACGACATCATCATCCGGGTCGACGCCGAACCGCTCCCTGGCAACGAGCCCCAGAACTGCCAGGGCAACGACAGCGTCCAGATGACCGTTTCCCTTCACGAGCCCATCGGCGATCGCGCCCTGGTCGACGCCGCCTGCCTCAAAGGCCCGGCAGTCCGCACCAGCTTCTGCGAAACCGGAGCCACCCGCTGGAGCCCATGACGTCGCCAAGCGACTGTGGCCCACGGTGGCCCCAGGTCTGCTTTCGCTGGTCGCTGTCACTGCGTGGTTTGCATCCTTGGCTGTGCAGCCCTCCGTCGGGCCGTGAGCGCACTCAGCTCCTCAGGTCCGAGCCTCACCTCGTGGGAAGCGGTGTCGGCAGACATCGGGTCGTTTGGCTCCTGAGCCCGATCTGGTTTCGCGGCATGGACCCACTCCGACGGACGGGGTGTTCCCAGCTGCAGGGTCTGAGAGGGCTGGCCCGCTGTCAGACTGGGCCCATGGAACGCGTAATGCCGCCCGCGGAAGAGCGGTTCGACCCGATCACCGGGCGGTGGATCAACGATCCACTTCCCGATCCCGCCCGAGCCTGGGTTAACCTAGCCGGCGACGCTCCCGTGACCGTCGTCGGTGAGATCCCGCCTGAACTCTCCGAGCACGACAGGCCACCCACCCCCGGCTCCACCGCTGTAGAGACGCGGTCCACGCGAACCCAGCGCCTGCGTTGGCTGATCATCGTCGTGTTGGTGGTCGCGGTCATCGCGCTCGGGGTTGCGACACTTATCGCCACGGCGTAGACGCAGCATCAATCGCAGGCCCACGAGTTCGACGTCGAAGACCCGCCGAGTCAAGCCTAGGATCACGATCGCGCGAACCCGACCGAATCAGACTTCTCAAGGCGGAGCGCAGCTGGACATGCAAGCGCGAGAAACGTACGCTCGGTCGGCGGCAGATCCGCGCGTTCCGCGTGTTTCTCGTTCGAGCCGGCTACGGTGCGAACATGCCGAAGCAACCGCGCTCGCGCTGGGCGATACCGCTGGTGGTGCTCACTGCACTATGGGGTTTGGTATTGATTGTCATGACCGCCTTTCTGATCGCGATGTCTCTCAACGGTCAACCCTTCAGCCCATCTGCCCTGATAGCGGGGGCGGCTGTCGCCTTCGGCGCCTTCATCACGCTAGCCCCCGTGCTTTCATGGCTCCGGAACCTGGGCAACCAGCGGCTAGGTGCCACAATCGCTCCCGGCATGCCGACAATGGTGGCCGTCGGCGCCTGGCTGCTGTACTTGCTACGCCAACCCCCAATTGGGTCCTAGCTCTGCCCACCCAGCGAACCACGCTCAAAGCTCACCCGTGCGGGAGCGGACGTCCGGATCTGGAGCGGCTTTGACCACATGGGTCCTTGTAGGTCGCACATTCGGGTTTACGGGTGCTGGAGGCAGCAATGCAGGACAGGTTTCGTCGCGCAACGGATTCGTGGTGTACACATGGTCCATGAAGCTGCGCGTCGCTGTCGTCGCCACCGTTCTCGTCACTGCTGCCTGCACCGTCAACCCAGCACCTGAACCCACCGCATCCCCGACGGGGAGCAACCCAGCCCCGACCAGCCCTCCCTCTATGCAGACGGACACCCTTCCGGCAGCACCGGATCCCTCGATATCCGCAGAGCCGGAGGCGTTCGGAGCGCCGGAGAAGCTCGACGGCGAGGTCGCGCGGATCACCTACCTCGGCAACACCGCAGTAGCTGAACAGGGCGCCGCCCCTGACCCGAAACGCGACTACCAGATGCGGGCGTCCTGCGTCGGAGAAGGCTCGATCACTCCGGAACTTTGGGTCAACGGCGTCAAGGCCGTTGACGGCGCCACCTGGGGATGTTCGATCGAACTCCCCGCAGCAGTCAACGTCGATTCGGCCATGCCGCGACTCCAGAGCAGCCACGAGGTCCAGATCCGATTCAAGGAGCTGTGGAGCAACCAAGAAGCATGGGCTGTACTGGAGCCCGCGTACCCCAGCGAGGAGTAGAGCCGAGAGCCACGCGGCAAGAGCGGATGTTCGGACCGTTCTCACGAAGCGGGACTTGACCGGCTCTTCACAAACCAGGGTGTAGGTAGCGCTGTTCGGGTTTGCGGCGTGGCGGCTGGCTGAAGGGGTCGAGGCCCTCCGAAGATGAAGGTTCCTACACGCCTCATCTGGAAGACCTCGACGTGCCTGACGCTACCTTCAGCTGCCCTGATCTGACTAGTTTCTGCCTGCTCGACGGGCTCGGGTTGGAGGTGACCGGGCAGTGCGTCGAGTCTGAGCGTGCTGTGTTGGCCTGCCGGGTGATCGACGCCGATGACTGGTGCCACGACTGTGGAGGCCAGGGCAGAGCTCGAGGCACTGTGGTGCGGTGGCTGTCGCATGTTCCGCTGGGGTGGCGCCCCACGATCTTGCAGGTGAGGGTCCGGCGGTACAGGTGCGTCGAGTGCGGTCGGGTGTGGCGACAAGACCTGAGCAAGGCGGCCGAGCCCCGTTCGAAATTGTCTAGGGCGGCGTTGCGGTGGGCGTTGGAAGGGCTGGTGATCCAGCACTTGAGCATGGTCCGGATCGCGGAAGGTCTGGACGTGGCCTGGAACACCGCCAACGACGCGGTGCTGGCCGAGGGCCAGCGGATGCTGATCAACAACCCTGCCCGGTTCGACGGGGTCGAGGTGATCGGCGTCGATGAGCATTGCTGGCGACACACCCGACGCGGTGACAAGTACGTCACCGTGGTCATCGACTTGACCCCGACCAGGGACGGTACCGGCCCGGCACGACTGTTAGACATGATCGAGGGCCGCTCCAAGCAGGTGTTCAAGACCTGGCTCGCTGAGCGCCCCCGAGCCTGGCGTGACCAGATCGAAGTCGTAGCCATGGATGGGTTCACCGGCTACAAGACGGCTGCCGCGGAGGAACTGGCCCATGCCACCGCGGTGATGGACCCCTTCCACGTAGTCCGCCTGGCAGGGGAGGCCCTGACCCGGTGCCGGCAACGGGTTCAGCAAACCACCCGCGGACATCGAGGCCGTGCTGGAGATCCGCTCTACCGGGCCAGGCGCACCTTGCTGACCGGTGTTGATCTGCTCACCGACAAGCAGGTCGCCCGCCTGGAAGCGCTGTTCGCTGACAACCAGCATGGCGAGGTCGAGGCCACCTGGGGCATTTACCAACGTCTGGTGGTGGCCTACCGGCAACCTGACAAGAAGTTCGGCCGCTACCTGCTCAACAAGGTCATCGATGACATCAGCACAGGCGTTCCCACAGCACTAGTGGAGTTACGCAGCCTGGGTCGGACCCTGAACCGGCGCGCCGCTGACGTGCTCGCGTTCTTCGACCGGCCAGGCACCTCCAACGGCCCCACCGAGGCCATCAACGGCCGACTCGAGCACCTCCGCGGTATCGCCCTGGGCTTCCGGAACCTGACCCACTACATCGCCCGCAGCCTCCTCGAGGCCGGCGGATTCAAACCCCGACTACACCCTCGATTGTGAAGAGCCACTTGACCCGCTGATCTCGCGGAACGCCTCGGTGATCTCCGCCGTGAGGTCGAAGTCGCGCCGGATCAGCCAGCTCTGCTGGAGCCCGTCCCACACTGCGACGAACTGGCGCGCCATGCGCACCGGTCTGAGCTTGTCGCCTCGCTGCCCTAGCCACGACCTGTCCTCTTCGTCTTTACGGACATTGATCCTTGCGCGCCACCGTAGCGATCACAGCCCCGTCTGGGCCGGGATCACACCCAGCGCCGCCCTCGCCGCGGATACGTGCAGCCCCCACCTTCGATTCACCCTCAGAGACTGCCGATGCCCGGTTGTGTCTCGACATCCGACTCTCGGCATGAGCGCGAAACCGCACGGCATCCCCTGACATCCGGGACTGCTGAAGGTTTGGTTGACTCCAAGACCGCATGACTTCTGGGAGGAGGTTGTGCTGAAAGGATGGCAACCATGCCGAAGATCACTTACTCCGACGAGTTCAAGCGCGACGCGGTCGCGTTGGTCGCCTCAGGCATCCCGCAAAAGCAGGTCGTCAAGGACCTGGGTGTCGCGAAGACCACGCTGCAGGCGTGGGTCCGTGACGCGAGGTTCCAGTCTCACGGGATGACGCCGACCACGGACCCCGAGGCACGCAAGGACATGTCCCAGGCTTTGCGTAGGATCCGTGAGTTGGAGATGGAAAACGAGGTGCTACCCGCGCAGCAGCGTATCTGTCGCAGGCTCACATCACACCCCCACAATGATCTACCCGGACGTCCAAGGAGATGGCTGCTGTCGGTGCCCCGGTGAGGGTGCCGGTGGCGGTCGCGTGCCGGATACTGGGATTCTCCACACAGGGCTACTACAAGTGGCTCAAGCAGCCGATCTCGGTGCGTGAGGCCGAGGAACGTGAGTTGATCGCCGTGCTACGCAAGCTCCATGCCGACGACCCCGAGGGCGGCTACCGGGTGTTGGCCGATGACATCGGCGAGCTGGGTTACACGGTCTCGGAGCGTCGTGTGTGGCGGCTGTGCCGGGTCGCCGGTATCCAATCGGTCATCGTCACACGCACATCGCGCTACAAGAAGGCAGGGGCACCGGTCCACGATGATCTGGTGCAGCGTCAGTTCACCGCTGAGGGGCCCAACCAGTTGTGGCTCACCGACATCACCGAGCACCGTACCCGTGAGGGAAAGGTGTATCTGTGTGCGATCAAGGATGTGTTCTCCAACCGGATCGTGGGCTACTCGATCGACTCGCGGATGAAGGCCCGGATCGCGGTCAACGCTCTTCGAGATGGCCGTGGCTCACCGGGGGCAGCCGGCCGGGGTGATCGTGCACTCGGACCGAGGGTCCCAATTCAGGTCGAGGAAATTCTGCAAGGCCCTCAAACGTCACGGGCTCCGCGGCTCGATGGGCCGGGTCGGAGCCTGTGGCGACAACGCAGCGATGGAGTCATTCTTCGCCCTGCTGCAGAAAAACGTCCTCGACCGCCAACCCTGGACTACCCGCCACGAACTCCGCCTCGAGATCGTCTCGTGGATCGAGGGCAAGTACCACCGGAAACGCCGTCAACGCCGACTCGGGAAACTCACCCCCATCGAGTTCGAACTCATCATGAACCCAGCCGCTACACTGGCGGCATAAACCCGGAGGTCAACCAAACCTTCAGCAGTCCCGTGGGGCAGTCTGCTTCGTGTCCGGCTGCGCGGGTTTCGATTGATGACTGCCCAGGCGCAGGGTTGGTCGAAGACGTCGTCGTCGCAGGTGGGGATGATGTTGGGGGCTACGAATGTGCTGGATGCGCGGGGGTGGAAGATCTTCCATTCTTCTGAGGGGCAGAACAAACCGGTGATCACGGTGTGGTACAACCGTACCCCGAACGTGCCTGTCGCGCCGTCGGTGTCTGGGATCGTGTCAGCGATGACGTCCGCCGGTGTGAAGAACTTTGTTGGTGTGGCGAAGCCGACGATCAGTGTTCCGGTCAAGGATGCCGATGTTGATACGGTGACTGCGGTGATTTCGCGGTTCACGTCGGCCACGTCCTTGACCCCGGCGGCGGAGTTGTGTCGTGGGACCGCCGCGTCGGGTGGGACGGTCAAGTGCACCAGTGTGCCGGATCTGCCCGCGAACTCGAGCGTGTGGATTCGTGCTACCGCCGGGGATGGGATGGGTTGGTCGGGCTACGGTCCCGCCGTCGAGGTCCGCTACGGAGCAGCCAAGCCGCATGCGCCGGTCATTTCCTGTCCCACCGCGAACGGGTCCTGGGCCACGACAGTGAAGGCGAGGGAGACCTGCACGATTACTGCGAAGCAGGGAACCGCGACCGCTTCATCGCCAACGTCTGTCACCTATCGGGTCAATGGTGGGTCCTGGCAGACGAAGCCCTTCACACAGATCACGGCGGATACGACTGTCGCCTCCCTCGCGATTGGTGGCACGGAGGGTGTTCATAGCATCGACGCGTATGTGAAGTCGCCTGTAGGTATTGCCTCTGCCACGACGAACTACGCCTTCGGGTACGGGAAACCTGCGCTGCTATCTCCGAGCGCGACCCTAACCACGCATGGCGCTGTGGCGGTGAAGGCCAAGGGGGCTCCGACCTCGGCGGGTGCGTTGCAGTGGCGCGTGAAGGGCTCCGGGGGGACCTGGCGCGACATCACCGGCACCTCTGGTACCGTCGGTGCCAGCGGTGAAATCGCCACGAACTTTGATGTGAAGGCGGCGCTGGAAGAGGCCTCGATCTCGTCGCGGGTTTCTGTGGTGATCGAGGTGCGGGGGAAGTTCACCTTCGGCACTAGCGCACCGCTGTACACGAACGTTCGTGAGATCGTGCGGGTCCCGCACGCCTTCGGGGCAGGATTCCCGACCACCGAGGTCGCCACCGGGCAGGTCGCGCTGTGGACCGGAGAACTCCAGGTGACTGAAACTGATGCGGAGCTGACCACCCCGGGTGGGGGTCTGTCGATCTCGCGCACGCATTCTACGTGGGCTGTGCCCGCTGAGGGGCCGCAGAGCATCTACGGTCCCGGCTGGACCGCGTCGCTTGACGGTGGCCCCACCGGGGTCTCGGAGATGGAGCTGGTAGATAACACCACCATTGACGGCACTCTCGTGTTGGCGTCGGCCGAAGGAGATGTGTTGCCGTTCGCCCCGGCCAACGCGACAGCGCGGACCACGACCACGGTTCCGGCAGGCACCTACCTGCCGATCGGCCCCGACTCCGAGGCCTCCGAGCTGACCCTGACCGTGTCGACCGCCGCGGGGAAGATCAACGTGACAGCGGCGGATAAGGATGGGATCTCGACCCTGTTCACCGCGCCCACGCTCACCTCGGCTTCGGCGGATGCCGAGTTCACCACCGATTCGGTGACCGATTCAGTGACTGGGGAGAAGACTTCGTACCGCTACAACGGGGCCGGCTACGTGACGGCGATCATCGCGCCGCTGCCGGATGGCGTGACCGGCGACTGTGTGCCGGGAACCCCGAAGGATGGATGCCGGATCCTGAAGTTGACCTACACCGGCACCGGCGCCGCGACCCGGCTGACGACGGTCACTGCTCAGGTCAACACCGATCCGGATCGGGTGCTGTCGACCTACACCTACACTTCGGGCCGCCTCACGAGCCAAACCGACGCCGTGACCGGAGTGACCACCGCCTACACGTGGACCGGGGCAGGCCCGCAGCCGAAGCTCGCTTCGATCACCCCACCCGGGCAAGCAGCGTTCTCCTACACCTACGCTGCCGACGGGAAACTGTCCAAGGTGACACGCGCAGTTCCTGCTACCGCTGGGGGCGGAACAGCGCAGCTGGCGGCGATCGTCTACAGCATCAATCCCGCCAGCATTGCAGGCCTGGACCTGTCCCAGTTCACCACCTACGACTACAACCTGCCCCGCACGGCGACCAAGGCGTTCGCGGTGTTCGGCCCAGACGCCGTGATTTCCTCGACGCCGGCGGCGTCGGCCGAGGCGTGGAAACGTGCAGATGTGTGGCTCACCGACCCAGAGGGCTACACCATCCATGAGGCCCGCTACGGGGCAGGTGAGTGGCAGATCACCGCGAACATCTACGACGCCTCCGACAACATCATCGAAGCCTGGGACAACCGCGCCACCGCCGAAATCCGTAAGGGTGACAACAGTGCGTACACCGACGTCGCCTCCGCAGCCACCACAACGATCTACAACCCTGAAGACATCAAAGCCGCCGACGGCACCACCGTGCTCGTGCCGGCCCGCACCCGTGTCACCGACGTCTACTCTCCGGCCGCGATGATCCTTACCGAAGGAGCCACGGCCCCGGAGATGCTACGCCGTCACGCCGCCACCACCTACGACCAAGACGCACCCGAACCTGGCATGTCGCTGGCCACCACCCAGACCGTCACCGCCGAGCGCCTCGATGGCACCGTCGTGGAAACCCTATCGACCATGTTCACTGGGTATGGGGCGCTCGAGACGGGCGACAAGACTGGCTGGCAACTCAAGCAAGCGACCTCCACCACGATCGACATGAACGGCAACGGCGAAGCCGACGCGGCCGACATACGCAAGGAGACGCGTTACGACGCGCACGGCCGGATCATTGAGCAACGCCAACCAGGCGCCGGCTCCACGGATCCCGGCACCAGGGCAACGATCTTCTGGTCCGCCGGCACCAACACCCGTGACGCGGCTTGCGGTAACCAGCCGAAGTGGGCAGGCTATGTCTGCAAAGAAGGCCCCGCCACACAGCCCCCAGGAACCCCCATCCCGGTGACGATGTATCGGGACTACCAGTGGCACGGCACCGCCGCCTCCCAACAGGACATCTCCGGCCAGGTGACCCGCACCACCACCACTACCTTCGATACGAAGGCGCGGCCTGTGACGGTCACCACCACCGTCACCGGCCTAGCAGGTTCAGAGCCGATTCCTACGGTCACCACCAGCTACGACAACCTTGGCCAGATCACCGCCACCACATCCTCGGCAGGGTCGACCGCGATGACCTACGACACCTGGGGACGGCAACTGACCTACACCATCACCCCCGCAAGCGGCGGAACCCCAGAAACCACCACCACCGTCTACAACGCCCTCGGTGACGTAGCGAAGGTGGTCACGCCGAAGTCGACCACGATCAACACCTACGACGGAACCGACGCCAACGGCAACACCGAGCACCGCGGACTGCTGACCAAGACCGAAACCACCGTCGGGGCCTTCACCACCACCGCACAGGCCGCCTACGACGCCCACGGCCAGCTCGTGCTCGAAATACTCCCCGCAGGCATCCAACGTGAAACCAGCTACGACCTGACCGGGGAACTCGTCGACCAGCAGTACAAAGGCCCAGGCCCTGATGGGCTCACCGAATGGTTCGCCTGGTCGATCATCGCCAACGCGTCCGGCCAGATCGTCTCCGAAGTCAGCCCCGAAGTCTCCGTCCTCGGCGGGGCAGCGGACACGACCGCAGACGTGCGCTACAGCTATGACAAGGCCGGCCGACTCACCCAAGCCAGCGACACCACCCAAGGCCAGTGCACCACCCGCACCTACACCTTCGACCCGCGAGGCAACAGGCAGGGCCTTAACGAGAACACCGACACAAGCTGCACCCCAACCACGCCGACCACCCGTTGGACCTACGACACAGCCGACCGGCCCCTCACCAGCGGGACAAGTAGCTACAGCTATGACCAGCTTGGCCGACAGCTCACCATCCCCGCCGTCGACGCACCCAACCCCGCCAACGGCGACATTACCCTGGGCTACTACGACGACGACTCCGCTCGCAGCATCACCCAAGCCGGCACCACCCTCAGCTATGGTCTCGACGTCGCAGGCCGACGCGCCACCCAAACCACCACCACCACCACCAATGGCGCGGTCACCGCAACAGTAATCAACCACTACACCGACAATTCAGACAGCCCCGGCTGGATCACCACCAACACCGGCGGCGCACTGTCCACGACCGTCTACACCGACCTGGTCGCTGACGACCTGACCATGTCCATCATTTCGGACGAAGCCGGAACACGAGGCGAGCTCGCGATCGTCACCCCCCGCGGTGACATCGCAGCCACCATCACCATCAACACCGCAGCCGCGCTTGCTGACGGGATCGATTCCTGGACCCGCTACACCGAATACGGACGGGCCCTCGCCCCTCAACCCGCAGGTGTCACCGGGGCGGCAGGCAACGGATACGGCTGGCTCGGCGCCAAACAACGCACCACCACCAACATCGGCCTCCTGCTGATGGGAGCCCGCCTCTACAACCCGGCCACCGGACTCTTCACTAGCATCGACCCCGTCTACGGAGGCAATGACACCCCATATGCCTACCCCAACGACCCCATCAACAAACAAGACACCACCGGAGAATGGTGGGAGACCTTCAAAACGGGGCTAGCCGTGGCCTCGCTGTTCTGCACCGTCTGTGCGGCAGCGTCGGCTGCTATCGCGGTTGGGTCGATTGCATATTATGCATATAAAGCCTACAAATCCAAGGGGAAAGAGCGAAAGACGGCGTTTGCGAATCTTGGGATGGAGGCCTTGGGGTTGGTGCCTGGGGCAGGGAGGGTTGCCGGTCGAATAAAGTCGGCGCTTGGCCATCGGGCAGTAAGGAACACTTATAAAGCAGGCAAAGCGCTTCGGAATAAGGGAATGAGCCAGAAGCAAATAAAAGCCAAGCGGAAGGCTGGGCGGAAAGATATGAAGAAGGGTTACCAGACCACCAGTAGATACTCCGGGCGATGGGCGAAGCGGTGGGACTACACTTCAGTCGGGTCCACTGTTGCGCTATATGTGTACGGTAAAGCAAGGCGCAGGTGAAGATGGCTGGAACTCCGGATGCCCCCTTGGGGGGTAAATGATTCTTCCCTGGCTTACTGTTGGCCTCATGTGCCTAACACGTCCGAGGGACGCCAAGCAGATCCTGCTGGACAGTCGGGCCTTCGGTGTTGACCTTGGGCAGGCGGCTGTGGCGTGGCTGGTCGCCTCTGTGGCCGGAACCCTCCTCTCAGCGCTTGTCGCCTGCGCGTCATTTTTTGTGTTCGGGATCGACGCCCCGGGGGTACTGATAGTTTGCTTTGTTTCGGGTATCTCATTCTTTGTTTCACTTGCATTATATGGAATTTTCTACCTCTTCGCAGTAGAGAAGGTGACTTTATGGCATGATTCCCTAATGGCGGTGCTTTTGCTAGTTGTAGTACTTGTTGTGCTGGTGCTGGGTGAATAGTGGAACTCGTCCTTAAGGGGTCTATTCATGGCTTGCGGGTTGGACGCGTCAGGGTGTCCATGGAATTAGCCATCGAGACCACGACCTTCATCGTTAGGTTCGCATGAGAATCTCCGAGTTTCCTCCGGCCCAAAATCGGCGCGTGGCTTGGGTGGTTGTCGCCACGCAAGGAGTGTCCCGTATGGGTACACCCCATCACCACACCCGGAGCCCCCGGCACCATGAACCGCCCCGGCATGTCCGGAGACTCACTTTGTTGTGAGTCCTGCTAGCTGCAGGGCTTCTGTTTGTGAATCGTAGTAGATAGTTTCCAGATCGGCTGGAGGCATGTCGCTGCAGACCCGTAGAGGCGGCGGTGGTTGTACCAGTCGACCCATTCGGCGGTGGCGAACTCGACATCGTCGACGCTGTGCCAGGGCTTGCCGAGCTTGGAAGGCCGGGACTGCACGACCGCAGACGTGCGCTACATCGAAATAGCAGAAGGCGATTAGGGCGGACAAGAAGCGACAGGGACGGTAGGGGAGCATGAGCGCTGAACTGTGGGAACGTTACGCACCCGAGGTTCGAGATGGGCTTGAACCGGATGAGATTCATGCCATCGAGGAGGGCTCCGCGAAAGGTTCAGCGGCTCTTCACAAACCAGGGTGTAGGTAGCGCTGTTCGGGTTTGCGGCGTGGCGGCTGGCTGAAGGGGTCGAGGCCCTCCGAAGATGAAGGTTCCTACACGCCTCATCTGGAAGACCTCGACGTGC
>NZ_LN623543.1 GCF_000826065.2 Tessaracoccus massiliensis
TTTTGGATTTTTGTGTCAGTGTTGAACTTGGTTGATGGTTTTCGGATCCTGCTTTGGTGGGGTTTGTGCCGATATTTTTCAACGGAGAGTTTGATCCTGGCTCAGGACGAACGCTGGCGGCGTGCTTAACACATGCAAGTCGAACGGTAAGGCCCTTTCGGGGGTACACGAGTGGCGAACGGGTGAGTAACACGTGAGTAACCTGCCCTTAACTCTGGGATAACTCCTGGAAACAGGTGCTAATACCGGATATCAGCTGTCATCGCATGGTGGTGGTTTGAAAGTTCTGGCGGTTAGGGATGGACTCGCGGCCTATCAGCTTGTTGGTGAGGTAATGGCTCACCAAGGCTTCGACGGGTAGCCGGCCTGAGAGGGCGACCGGCCACATTGGGACTGAGATACGGCCCAAACTCCTACGGGAGGCAGCAGTGGGGAATATTGCACAATGGACGGAAGTCTGATGCAGCAACGCCGCGTGCGGGATGACGGCCTTCGGGTTGTAAACCGCTTTCAGCAGGGACGAAGCGCAAGTGACGGTACCTGCAGAAGAAGCACCGGCTAACTACGTGCCAGCAGCCGCGGTGATACGTAGGGTGCGAGCGTTGTCCGGATTTATTGGGCGTAAAGAGCTTGTAGGCGGTTTGTCGCGTCGGGAGTGAAAACTCAGGGCTTAACCCTGAGCCTGCTTTTGATACGGGCAGACTTGAGGAAGGTAGGGGAGATTGGAATTCCTGGTGAAGCGGTGGAATGCGTAGATATCAGGAGGAACACCAGTGGCGAAGGCGGATCTCTGGACCTTTCCTGACGCTGAGAAGCGAAAGCGTGGGGAGCAAACAGGCTTAGATACCCTGGTAGTCCACGCCGTAAACGGTGGGTACTAGGTGTGGGGTCCATTCTACGGATTCCGTGCCGCAGCTAACGCATTAAGTACCCCGCCTGGGGAGTACGGCCGCAAGGCTAAAACTCAAAGGAATTGACGGGGCCCCGCACAAGCGGCGGAGCATGCGGATTAATTCGATGCAACGCGAAGAACCTTACCTGGGTTTGACATATGCCGGAAACATCTAGAGATAGGTGCCCCTTTATGGTCGGTTTACAGGTGGTGCATGGCTGTCGTCAGCTCGTGTCGTGAGATGTTGGGTTAAGTCCCGCAACGAGCGCAACCCTCGTCCTATGTTGCCAGCGGGTTATGCCGGGGACTCATAGGAGACCGCCGGGGTCAACTCGGAGGAAGGTGGGGATGACGTCAAGTCATCATGCCCCTTATGTCCAGGGCTTCACGCATGCTACAATGGCCGGTACAATGAGCTGCGAGCCTGTGAGGGTGAGCGAATCTCAAAAAGCCGGTCTCAGTTCGGATTGGGGTCTGCAACTCGACCCCATGAAGTCGGAGTCGCTAGTAATCGCAGATCAGCAACGCTGCGGTGAATACGTTCCCGGGGCTTGTACACACCGCCCGTCAAGTCATGAAAGTCGGTAACACCCGAAGCCGGTGGCCCAACCCTTGTGGAGGGAGCCGTCGAAGGTGGGACTGGTAATTAGGACTAAGTCGTAACAAGGTAGCCGTACCGGAAGGTGCGGCTGGATCACCTCCTTTCTAAGGAGTCTGTGGCAGGTGTCCCTGTGAGGGGATGTTTGTCCATTACCCGGTTCCGGAGCGTTGGTCTTCGGTCGGGTAGACGCCGGATTGTAGAACATTGACTGAGATTGATTGATGCTGTGTCTGTTGTGTGAGTACTGCCCTGTGGGGTGTGGAAAGTGTGGTGGAGCGGTGTTGGTTGGTTGTGTGCACGCTGTTGGGTTTTGAGGGGTCGGTTGCTTTGTGTGACGCCTTCTGTGCGAACCGTGGTCTGATGTCTGCCTGGTGGTGGGTGTTGGGTTGTGGTCTCGCCCGTATTTTGAGAACTTCACAGTGGACGCGAGCATCTTTGTAGATTTAACAAGCTACTAAGTGCGATCGGTGGATGCCTTGGCACCAAGAGCCGATGAAGGACGTTGTAACCTGCGATAAGCCATGGGGAGCTGGTAAACGAGCTTTGATCCGTGGATTTCCGAATAGGGAAACCTTGAAATACCGGAGTCATGTCCGGCAACCTCTGCCTGAATGTATAGGGCAGTTGGAGGGAACGTGGGGAAGTGAAACATCTCAGTACCCACAGGAAGAGAAAACAATAGTGATTCCGTTAGTAGTGGCGAGCGAACGCGGAAGAGGCCAAACCTCATGTGTGTGATAGCTGACAGGCGTTGCATGTGGGGTGTTGTGGGGCCGTTTGGATTGCGCTGTCGAGCAGTCACAGAGTTAGAAATGATCAGTGAAGTTGAAGTGTCTGAGAAAGTCACAGCAGAGAGGGTAATACTCCCGTAGATGTAAGTTGATCACTCTGAAGCGTTACCCCAAGTAGTGCGGAACCCCTGAAATTCCGCGTGAATCTGGCGGGACCATCCGCTAAGCCTAAATACTCCTTGGTGACCGATAGCGGACAAGTACCGTGAGGGAAAGGTGAAAAGTACCCCGGGAGGGGAGTGAAATAGTACCTGAAACCGATCGCATACAATCCGTCGGAGCCTCTCGTTTGGGGGGTGACGGCGTGCCTTTTGAAGAATGAGCCTGCGAGTTAGTGGTATGTGGCGAGGTTAACCCGTGTGGGGAAGCCGTAGCGAAAGCAAGTCCTAATAGGGCGTTTGAGTCGCATGCTCTAGACCCGAAGCGAAGTGATCTATCCATGGCCAGGTTGAAGCGACGGTAAGACGTCGTGGAGGACCGAACTCACTTGGGTTGAAAACCGAGGAGATGAGCTGTGGATAGGGGTGAAAGGCCAATCAAACTTCGTGATAGCTGGTTCTCCCCGAAATGCATTTAGGTGCAGCGTCGCATGTTTCTTACCGGAGGTAGAGCACTGAATGGTCTAGGGGGCCCACAAGCTTACCGAAATCAGTCAAACTCCGAATGCCGGTAAGTGAGAGTGCGGCAGTGAGACTGTGGGGGATAAGCTTCATAGTCGAGAGGGAAACAGCCCAGATCATCAGCTAAGGCCCCTAAGCGATAACTAAGTGGAAAAGGATGTGGAGTTGCGGAGACAACCAGGAGGTTGGCTTGGAAGCAGCCATCCTTGAAAGAGTGCGTAATAGCTCACTGGTCAAGTGATTCTGCGCCGACAATTTAGCGGGGCTCAAGTTATCCGCCGAAGCTATGGCATTCACACGTGTGGCCGTAAGGTTGTGTGGATGGGTAGGGGAGCGTCGTGTGCGCGGTGAAGCGGCGGGGTGACCCAGTCGTGGAGAGCACACGAGTGAGAATGCAGGCATGAGTAGCGAAAGACGGGTGAGAAACCCGTCCGCCGAATATCTAAGGGTTCCAGGGTCAAGCTAATCTGCCCTGGGTAAGTCGGGACCTAAGGCGAGGCCGACAGGCGTAGTCGATGGACAACGGGTTGATATTCCCGTACCGGCGAAGTATCGCCCCTGCTGAGGCGAGTGATGCTAAGCATGCGAGGTGCAGGTGATGTCTTCGGACGGATCTTGTGCTGAGTCTGTGACCCGATCTTGTAGTAGGCAAGCTGCGGAGGGACGCAGGAAGGTAGCTCTTCCCGGTTTTGGATATACCGGGTCAAGTGTGTAGGGCGAGACGTAGGCAAATCCGCGTTTCATATGGCCTGAGACATGATGTGTCGTTAACTTTTGTTGACGTAAGAGTGATCCTATGCTGCCTAGAAAAGCTTCGTGAGCGAGATATCAGCCGCCCGTACCCCAAACCGACACAGGTGGATAGGTAGAGAATACCAAGGCGATCGAGATAATCGTGGTGAAGGAACTCGGCAAAATACCCCCGTAACTTCGGAATAAGGGGGACCTGATGCGTAGTAGAATTTACTTCGAAAGCGCAGAGGGTCGCAGAGACCAGGCCCAAGCGACTGTTTACTAAAAACATAGGTCCGTGCCAAGTCGTAAGACGATGTATACGGACTGACTCCTGCCCGGTGCTGGAAGGTTAAGGGGAAGGGTTAGCCTTTGGGCGAAGCCTAGAACTTAAGCCCCAGTAAACGGCGGTGGTAACTATAACCATCCTAAGGTAGCGAAATTCCTTGTCGGGTAAGTTCCGACCTGCACGAATGGAGTAACGATTTGGGCGCTGTCTCCACCACGAACTCGGCGAAATTGCACTACGAGTAAAGATGCTCGTTACGCGCAGCAGGACGGAAAGACCCCGGGACCTTTACTATAGTTTGGTATTGGTGATCGGTGTGACTTGTGTAGGATAGGTGGGAGACTGTGAAGCTTGGACGCCAGTTCAGGTGGAGTCATCGTTGAAATACCACTCTGGTCACTCTGGTTATCTAACCTAGGTCCATTATCTGGATCAGGGACAGTGCCTGATGGGTAGTTTGACTGGGGCGGTCGCCTCCCAAAAGGTAACGGAGGCGCCCAAAGGTTCCCTCAGCCTGGTTGGTAATCAGGTTTTGAGTGTAAGTGCACAAGGGAGCTTGACTGCGAGAGAGACATCTCGAGCAGGGACGAAAGTCGGGACTAGTGATCTTCTGGTGGCATATGGAAGCGCCAGGACTCAACGGATAAAAGGTACCCCGGGGATAACAGGCTGATCTTGCCCGAGCGTCCATAGCGACGGCATGGTTTGGCACCTCGATGTCGGCTCGTCGCATCCTGGGGCTGGAGTCGGTCCCAAGGGTTGGGCTGTTCGCCCATTAAAGCGGCACGCGAGCTGGGTTTAGAACGTCGTGAGACAGTTCGGTCCCTATCCGCTGCGCGCGTAGGAGTCTTGAGAAAAGCTGACCTTAGTACGAGAGGACCGGGTCGGACTAACCTCTGGTGTGCCAGTTGTTTACCAAAAGCACGGCTGGTTGGCTACGTTGGGACGTGATAACCGCTGAAAGCATCTAAGCGGGAAGCACATTTCAAGATGAGGACTCCCACAGACATTGTCTGGTAAGGCCCCTTGTAGACCACAAGGTGATAGGTCGGATGTGGAAGTACAGTAATGTATGGAGCTGACCGATACTAATAGGCCGAGGGCTTGTTTCTACAAAGATGCTACGCGTCCACTGTGAGGTTCCCGAGATACGGTCGAGGGCACCAACAAAAATTCAATATGTTTGTTGTTGTGCTGAGATCACTCTCGTTGAGTGTTTCGGTGGCCATAGCGAGAGGGAAACACCCGGTCCCATCCCGAACCCGGAAGTTAAGCCTCTCTGCGCCGATGGTACTGCGATGGGGACATCGTGGGAGACTAGGACGCCGCCGGACTATTTTTATGATCGGACCCTCCGAGCCTTGTGTTCGGGGGTCCGTTCTTTTTCTGGACTCTTTTTCGTGTCGTGGCTGGGTTCCCCGGGCCTGGCTTGTGTTGAGGTCAACGTTCGTGTCGTGGCCGCCAAGGTTGGGTGTCTTGGTGCGTGGGTTGGTGTTTGTCGCTGGCGTCATGTCACAGGGGCCGGGAAACAGTTCTGGCTCGGTGACGTTGGGTCGGCGTCGTGTACCCCCGCTGCAAGCCCGCGTCCTGAGTTGGGGGATGTGGCCCCTGCCTGGGATGATGGTGGGTATGAGTGACAACTCCACACCGGACGAGGGCCAGGGGCACCGCGGGCGCGACATGAACGGCAACGATCGAGCGGGGCGTAACGACACGCCTCGTGGTGGCCGGCGACCGCGCCCCAACGATGACGAGCGCGGAGCGCGCCCCTACGGCGAACGCTCCGGTTGGCGCGGAAGGGACGAGCGGTCCTCCGGTCGCCGTGGCCCCCGTCGTGATGATGATCGTCGTGGTCCTCGCGCTGAGGGTGGTGAGCGTCGTAGCTGGGGTGATCGTGATGATCGCCGTGGCCCGCGCCGTGATGATGATCGTCGTGGTCCTCGCGCTGGGGGTGGTGAGCGTCGTAGCTGGGGTGATCGTGATGATCGCCGTGGCCCGCGCCGTGATGATGATCGTCGTGGTCCTCGTGCTGAGGGTGGTGAGCGTCGTAGCTGGGGTGATCGTGATGATCGCCGTGGCCCGCGCCGTGATGATGATCGTCGTGGTCCTCGTGCTGATGGTGGTGAGCGTCGTAGCTGGGGTGATCGTGATGATCGCCGTGGCCCGCGCCGTGATGATGATCGCCGCGGTCCCCGTCGTGATGATGATCGTGGTGAGCGTCGTTCCTGGGGCGATCGCGGTGACCGCCGTGGTCCGCGCCGTGACGATGACCGCCGTGGTCCGCGGCGTTACGATGACCGTCGTGGTCCGCGCCGTGATGACGACCGCCGCGGCCCCCGTTTTGACGATCGTGAGGAACGGGTGCATCGTCCGGGTACGGCGCCCCGAGCGGACGAGCCCGAGACCCCGACAGATTCTGATGAGTCAGCGCTGCACCCTGGCGTACGGGCTGAACTGAGGGGGCTGCCGAAGGATCTTTCGGACGCCGTGGCTGCTCACATCTGGGCAGCGGGACAGCTGATCGACACGGACCCTGCGCTTGCCTTCCGCCACGCCGAGGCTGCTCGTCGTCGCGCGGCACGCCTCCCGATCGTGCGTGAAGCCGCCGCTGAGACCGCGTATGTGGCCGGTGAGTATGCCGTTGCGCTGCGCGAGTTCCGTGCCATTCGCAGGATGGCAGGTGGGGACGAACTCATCCCACTGATCGCCGACTGCGAGCGTGCGCTCGGCAGGCATCGCGACGCGCTGGAGGTGCTCGAGGAGCTCAACCCGAAGAACCCGGACGTCAACCTGCACATCGAATGCCTGTTGGTCGAGGCGGGGATCCGTGACGACCTCGGGCAACGCGACGAGGCATTGCGCCTCCTGAAGGCGGCGATCTCGAGGAGGATCGGCCCGCCGCAGGCGCAGGCACGCCTCCACTATGCGCTGGCCAACCTCCTGGAGGAATCCGGCGACGCTGAAGGCGCCCGCACCTGGTTCAGCTCAGCGGCTGAGTCGGACCGCTACGGAGATCTCGACACCGCTGAGCGCCTCGCCGCCATCGACGGCATCACGTTGCCGGACTTCGCCGAGGACGACGAGGACGACGAGGACCTCGACGCTGCAGAGGCCGACGAGGCGGTAGATGCCGGGGAGGAAACGCCGGTCGAGGAGGACGAAGAGGCTGTCATGGCCGAGGCGGAAAGTGCTGGGGAAGCCCAAGCCGAACCCCAGGAAAGCTCCGAGATCCCGGCCGATAATCTGGAGGGCACCACCACGGAGGAGACCGAGCGATGAAGGCCCTTGCCTCTGACTACGACGCAACCCTGTTCGACCTCGACGGGGTGATCTACCTGGGGCCGTACGCGATCGAGGGCATCCCCGAGGCGCTCGACGAACTGCGTTCGCGCGGCAACCATGTGGGTTTCGTCACGAACAACGCCGCCCGCACGCCCGCAGCGGTGGCGACGCACCTCGAGGACCTCGGCATCCGCGCCAGCGAGGACGATGTGGTCAACTCGACCCAAGCCACGCTGCGCATGTTGGCCGACGACCTGCCCGCCGGTACGAAGGTGCTGGCCGTGGGCACGGCGGCCCTCGCTGAGCAGCTGACCGGCGCAGGGTACACCGTCGTGACACGGCTGGAGGACGAGCCGGTGGCCGTGGTGCAGGGGTACCACCCCACGATCGAGTGGCAGCGCCTGGAGGACGCCGCCCTGGCCATTCAGGCCGGAGCCGCCTGGTATGCCACTAACCCGGATCTGACCCGCCCCTCCGAGCGCGGCATCGTGCCGGGGCTCGGCTCCCAGCTAGGGGTGGTGCGCAACTGTGTGAGCGTCGACCCGATGATCGCCGGTAAGCCGTACCGCCCGCTCCTCGACGAGACGGTGCTGCGGATGCGTGCTGAGCGGCCCATCTTCGTGGGGGACCGGACCGACACCGACGTCCTGGGCGCCAACAACGTGGGGATGGACTCGCTCTTCGTCTTCACCGGAGCGCACGGCAAGGCAGATCTCGCTGAGGCCCCGCCTGACTTCCGGCCCACCTTCATCGGCTACGACGCGACTGCGCTGCTGGAGCCCAAGCGCGAGGCCGAGTTCCAGGAGAACCGATTCGTGTGCGGCTATCAAGAGGTGGACTTCGCCGATGGCATGGGATACCTCTCCACCAGGCCCGTGACGCGTGACGAGCAACTCGACGCGCTGTGGGCCGGCCTCCAAGCCAAGTGGCGCTTCGACGTGGACATCACGGCAGTGCTGAACTCGCTGGACACCTTGCGATGAACCAACAGCCCACTCCACGCAGCACGGTTCCCGCGGACGTGCGGCGCACTGAGTTGGTGGCCGAGGCGATGGTCGGGCTCGACTCGCTCGAAGAACTCCCGTTGGAGGAACAGACGGCCAAACTCACTGAGGCCCAGGCAGTCCTGCAGGCGGTGTTGAACAACGACCCCAGCATCACGCAGTTGGGGATCCCCGGCGTCGCGCGGTGAGGTTGGACGTTGCGCTCATGGAGCGTGGCCTCGCCCGTTCTCGCACGCATGCCGCCGCCCTGATCGCTGAAGGGCGGGTGACCGTCAACGGCCGGCCCGCGACCAAGGCAGCACATCGCGTGACGGTTGATGACGATCTCGGCGCAGACGCCGAGCGGTGGGTCTCGCGAGCTGCCCACAAACTGCTCGGCGCGCTGGCCTCCTCCGCCTTCACTGTGCAGGGACGGGTGCTGGATGCGGGGGCGTCCACGGGAGGCTTCACCCAGGTGTGCCTCGAGCGCGGCGCGACCCTGGTCCACGCCGTCGACGTGGGCCACGACCAACTCGTTGCCCAACTGCGCCGGGACCCGAAGGTGCGGGTGCACGAGGGCCTCAACCTGCGCGACCTGACCGTCGACCACCTCGACGGTGTGCCAGTTGACCGCATCGTGGGAGACGTGTCGTTCATCTCGCTGAGGCTGCTGCTGCCTGCGCTGCTCGGTGTGTTGAGCCCCGAAGGCGAGGCCCTACTGCTCGTGAAGCCGCAGTTCGAGGTGGGGCGGCAACTGCTGGGCTCAGGCGGAGTGGTGCGCGACGGGGCGCTGCGCCGGGCCAGCGTTGACGCGGTGGCGGCGGATGCGGCGAGCCTTGGTTGGCGGGAGCGCTGGCGCGGGGAGAGCGAGCTGCCCGGGGCCGCCGGCAACGTGGAGTACTTCGTCCACCTGACTCGGTAGGCTGGGGCCCGTGACTAAGCGAACCGTGGCCGTCCTCGTCCACCCGGACCGAGACGAAGCCCTCGACACAGCAGTGGAGTTCATGGTGGACCTCCACGCCAGGGGCTTCGAGTTCCGCGTCTTCGCGGAAGATCTCGAGAGGGTCGGGGCCAGGGTGGGCGGCGAGATCCGGTTCGCCGCACTAGGTGAGGATCTTCCCGAACTGGCCGTCGTCTTCGGCGGCGACGGCACCATCCTGCGCGCGGCCGAATGGGCGCTGCCGCTGGGCGTGCCGCTGTTGGGAGTCAACCTCGGCCACGTCGGTTTCCTGGCGGAACTTGAGCCTTCAGACGTCCATGATCTGGCCACGGTGGTGGTGGAGAAGCGCTATCAGGTGGAGGAGCGGCTGGCCCTCGAAGTGAGGGTGACGGACGCTGCCGGCAACCTCACGTGGACCTCGCCGGCAGTCAACGAGGTATCGCTGGAGAAGGTGGCGCGCGAGCGCATGCTCAACGTGCTGGTCAGCATCGACGAGCGGCCGTTGTCGCGCTGGGGCTGCGACGGCGTCCTCGTGTCCACTCCCACCGGTTCCACCGCCTATGGGTTCTCCGCCGGGGGGCCGGTGATCTGGCCCGATGTGCAGGCGATGCTGGTGGTACCGCTCGCGGCGCACGCCCTGTTCAACCGGCCCATGGTGCTGAGCCCCGCGTCGAAGGTCCGCCTCGACATCACACCGGATGTCCCTGCCCGCGGGATCCTGTGGTGCGACGGCCGGCGCAGCCACGAAGTCGCAGACGGCGAGGTCATCGAAGTGACCCAGTTCGACGTGAAGCTCCGCCTCGCCAGGCTGAGCGAGCAGCCGTTCACCACCCGCCTCGTGAAGAAGTTCGCCCTGCCCATCGACGGCTGGCGCAAACAGACGGAGAAGTGATGCTGACGGCGCTGCGGTTGACCGCGTTCGGCGTCGTCGACGCCGCCGAGCTGGAACTGGGGCCCGGCCTGACGGCCCTGACCGGCGAGACCGGAGCCGGCAAAACGATGCTCGTTTCGGGCCTCGGCCACCTCCTCGGCAGCCGCGGTGACGCCGGCATCGTGCGGCGCGGTGCAGACAAGGCCGTGGTGGAGGGCCGCTGGGAGGTGCCGGAGTCGCTGGCTGAGCGCGTCCGCGAACTCGGCGGTGACGTCGAGGACGGCGAACTGGTGACGCTGCGCCAGGTCACGGCCCAGGGCCGCTCCCGGGCCGTGCTGGGCGGGGCAGGGGTGCCCATCTCGGCGTTGGCCGATGTCATCGGCGAGATCGCCACCATCCACGGCCAGTCCGGCCAGATCCGCCTGTCGAGCCCGGACCGTCAGCGTGAATTGCTCGACGCCCACGCCAGGCCGCCTGAGCTTGAGCGCTACCGCGCCAATTTCGCCGAGCGGAAAGCCTCCGCCGCGGAGTTGGAGTCGCTGGAGCAGGAGTCGATGGCCCGCGCCCGAGAAGCGGACATGTTGCGCTTCGGCCTCGACGAGATCGCGGCGGTCGACCCCCAGCCGGGGGAGGACGACGCGTTGGCGGCGGAGCAGGCCAAACTCATGGACCTCGACGACCTTCGCAGCCTCGGAGCCCGCGCGCACGAGGCGCTGAGCGGATCCGAGGCAGACTTCGACGCGCCCAGTGCCGTCGGCCTGTCAGGCGAGGCGCGCAAGGCACTGGCTGAATTGGCCGAGCGGGATGAGGACGCCGCCACGCTCTCCGCGCGAGCCGTGGAACTGGCCATGCTCGCCGGAGAGCTCGCCGCGGACGTGGCCGGCTACGTCGACGACCTGGTGGCCGATCCGCTCCGGTTGGAGGCCGTGGGTGAACGGCGCGGCGCGCTGGCCGGGCTGACCCGCAAGTACGGCACCACCGTCGACGAGGTGCTCGCCTGGGCGGCAACCTCTGCGGCGCGTGTGGGGGAGCTCGTCGGTAGCGACGAGCGCATCGGGGAGTTGCGCGCCCGGATCGCTGAGCTGGACGAGCTGCTTGCGGCAGATGCCGCGGCCATCTCACAGGCACGGCACAGGGCGGCAGATGATCTGGCGGGTCTGGTCAAGGAGGAGCTGACGGCGTTGGCGATGCCGCACGCCGAGCTGCGCTTCGACGTGACCGACGCGGCCATCGGACCGCACGGGGCAGACCGGATCGAGCTGCTGTTCACCGCCAACCCGGGCTCCGAACCCGCCCCGCTGGGGAAGGTCGCCTCCGGCGGCGAGCTGTCGCGCGTGCGACTGGCGCTGGAGGTGGTGCTGGCTGATGCCGGGGCACAGCACACCTACGTCTTCGACGAGGTCGACGCCGGGGTGGGCGGCGCCGTCGGTCTCGAGATCGGGCGTCGGCTGCAGCGGCTGGCCAGCCACAGCCAGGTGATCGTCGTGACGCACCTCGCGCAGGTGGCCGCGTTCGCCGATGCACACTTCGTAGTGGCCAAGGAGTCAGACGGCCAAGTGACCACTTCGGGTGTGCGACTGCTCGGAGATGACCAACGCGCCGCGGAACTCGCCCGTATGATGGGCGGCGCCTCCTCATCGACGAAGGGGATCGAGCACGCACAAGAGCTGCTCGCCAAGGCGGCCCGCTAGGGGGAGAGACACCATGCCAGCAGAGCCTCTGGGAGTGCTGCACCGATTTCTGGACCGGATACTGGTGGTGCTCGGGGTGGTCCTGCTGTTCTGGGTCTCGCACCTGGCCTTCCTCGAATGGGGCGTCGACCGATACGTCCCCACATGGATGCACGACCGGATCCTCATCTTCGCTGCCGTGGCGCTCCTCCTGGCAGTCCTCGGACTGGTCCGGGCCGCACTGGCCACAGCGTTCGCCTACCCGGTGGTCACCATCGTGGGTGAGATGCTCGGCAACGCCGGCTGGGACCTGCAGGAGATGTTCCTCGGCGAGGAACACGATCCCCTCCACGTCGGCTGGTGGATTGCAGTGGCGCTGTTCGCCTGGGTCGCGGTGGGCGGCGCGTGGGGCGAGTGGCGATCGCGGCGTTGGGCGCGGATCGAGGCGGAGCACAAGGTGCAGCGGGCGGTCACCGAAGACGTGACGCAGCCGTAACGCGACGGAAACCTGGATTCCCTAGGGTGGAGTTCCGTGCAAGAGCGAAATACCACCCGTCATATCTTCGTCACCGGAGGCGTGGTCTCCTCCCTCGGGAAGGGCCTCACCGCAGCCAGCCTCGGCACGCTGCTCGTCGGCCGCGGACTGCGCGTGACCATGCAGAAGCTCGACCCGTACCTCAACGTTGACCCGGGAACCATGAACCCGTTCCAGCACGGCGAGGTCTTCATCACCGACGACGGTGCAGAGACCGATCTCGACATCGGGCACTACGAGCGCTTCCTTGACGTGCCGCTCACGCACGCGGCCAACGTCACCACCGGGCAGGTCTACTCCAACGTCATCGCCCGCGAACGGCGGGGGGAGTACCTGGGCCGGACGGTCCAGGTCGTGCCCCACATCACCGGCGAGATCCGCGACCGGATGCTGGCCCTGGCCGGCCCAGACATCGACGTGGTCATCCACGAGATCGGCGGCACCGTCGGCGATATCGAGTCGCTGCCCTTCCTCGAGGCCGCCCGTCAGGTCCGCCACGAGATCGGCCGCGACCGGGTGTTCTTCCTGCATGTCTCTCTGGTGCCCTACCTGAAGCCCGCGGCGGAACTGAAGACCAAGCCGACGCAGCACTCGGTGGCGGCGCTGCGCCAGGTGGGCATTCAGCCCGACGCCATCGTGTGCCGCTCCTCGCAGGAGGTGCCGGGGGCGATGAAGTCGAAGGTCGCCCTGATGTGTGATGTGGATGAGGAGGCGGTGATCAGCTGCGCCGACGCGGCCAGCATCTACGCCATTCCGCGGGTACTTCACGCCGATGGGCTCGACGCCTATGTGGTCCGGCGCCTCGGGCTCTCGTTCCGGGATGTGGACTGGACGGCCTGGGATGATCTGCTCGACCGCGTCCAGAGGCCGGAGGACAGCGTCACCGTTGCCCTGGTGGGCAAGTATGTGGACCTGCCGGACGCCTATCTTTCCGTCTCAGAGGCGCTGCGCGCGGGCGGCTTCGCCCACCGGGCCGCCGTCGAACTGCGCTGGGTTCCGTCGGACAACTGCGACACGCCAGAGGGCGCGGCGGAAGCGTTGGCCGGGGTGGATGCGGTGTGCGTCCCCGGGGGCTTCGGCATCCGTGGGGTGGAGGGCAAGCTCGGCGCCCTCACTCATGCGCGAGAGCACGACATCCCCACGCTGGGGCTCTGCCTGGGCATGCAGTGCATGGTGATCGAGGTGGCCCGCAACCTCGCCGGGTTGACCGACGCCTCGTCGAGCGAGTTCGACCCCGCCACACGCGAGCCGGTCATCGCGACCATGGCGCAGCAGAGCGCCATCGTCGACGGCGGGGGAGACCTCGGCGGCACCATGCGGCTCGGCTCCTACCCGGCGGACCTGGCGGACGGCACTGTCGCCCGCAGGGTCTATGGTGAAGCCAGGGTCGAGGAGCGCCACCGCCACCGCTACGAGGTCAACAACGCCTACCGCGCCCGCCTCGAGGAGGCGGGTCTGGTGATCTCGGGCACCTCGCCGGATTCGACGCTTGTCGAGTTCGTCGAACTGCCTGAGAGCGTGCACCCCTTCTACGTCGGCACCCAGGCGCACCCCGAGCTGAAGTCGCGCCCGACGAAGCCGCATCCGCTGTTCGCCGGGCTGATCGGAGCCGCTCTGGCGGCACGGAAGGGATAGGCATGCGCGTTGACGAGCCGATGAAGTGGCCGGTGTATTCCCGGGAGGTGCTGGGCACCGGGCGGGTGTCGTCCTTCGTGGAGGAGGAGATCGAGACGCCTTCGGGCGAGACCATCGCCCGGCAGTTCATCACACATCCCGGCGCGGTGGCGGTCGTTGCTTGGCGGGAGGAGACCGACGAGGTCGCCGTCCTGCGGCAGTACCGTCACCCCGTGGGCATGGAGCTCGTGGAGATTCCCGCAGGCCTGCTCGACGTCGACGGTGAGGACTGGCTGCTGGGGGCCCAACGAGAGTTGGCCGAGGAGGTGGAGCTGGCCGCTGATCGCTGGGACGTGCTGATCGACATCACCACTACGCCCGGCTCGTCGGAGGAGTCGTTGCGGATCTACCTGGCGCGCGACGTGCGGCCGGCCGCGCGTCCCGATGGCTTCGTCCTGGAGGGCGAGGAGGCCCACATGACGTGGGAGTGGGTGCCCCGTCAGGATCTCGTGGACGAGATCCTCGCTGGCCGGTGCCAGTCGCCCTCCCTCGTCTCCGGGGTGTTGGCCTTCGAAACCGCCCGGCTGTCCGGCCGGCTGGAGGAGCTCCGCCCGGCCGATGCCCAGTGGCCGATCCGGGCCCGATGATCAGCCTGGAGGATGCGCGCGACGACTACCTCAACCACGTCCGCGCCGAGCGCGGCCTGTCAGCCAACACCGTGGCGGCCTATCGTCGGGACCTGGCCCGGTACCTTGACTTCCTGGCGGAGCGCGGCATCTCGACGGTGCGGGATGTCACCCCCGTGGAGGTCACCGAATTTGTCCGGGAGTTGAGCGCCGCGCAGGCGCGGGCGTCGGTGGCGCGGGTGGTGGTGAGCGTGCGCACCTTTCACCAGTTCTGCGCCGAGGAGGGGCTCACCGACACGAATCCCGCCGCGGAGGTCTCCCCGCCCAAACTGGAGCAGCGGCTGCCGAAGGCGCTGTCGGTCGACGAGGTCGCACGCATCCTGGACGCTCCGGACCGCACGGAGGTCACGGGGCTCCGCGACGCGGCGCTGCTGGAACTGCTCTACGGCACGGGCGCCCGGGTCTCCGAGATCTGTGGGCTCGACGTCGACGAGGTGAGCGCAGCGCTCTCGGAGCCGGATGCAGGTATCCGGCTCCTGGGTAAGGGCGGCAAGGAACGCGTCGTGCCACTGGGCAGCTTCGCGGCCCGGGCCGTGTCCGACTACCTGGTGCGCGCGCGGCCAGCGCTGGCGCAGGCGGGAAAGAAGCACACGCCCGCGCTGTTGCTGAACCAGCGCGGTGCGCGGCTGAGCCGCCAATCGGCGTGGGCGGTCATCCAACGGGCCGCAGCGTCCGCGGGGATCACTGCCGACGTGTCGCCGCACTCGTTGAGGCATTCGTTCGCCACCCATCTCCTCGACGGCGGCGCGGACCTGCGAGTGGTGCAGGAACTGCTGGGCCATTCCTCGGTGGCCACCACCCAGATCTACACCCTGGTCACGATCGAGCATCTCCGCGAGGTGCACACCGCCGCCCACCCCCGCGCCAGGTGACCGGAGCCGTCAGAAGACGGCGAGGTTCATCGGCGGCTCATCCACCTGGAAGAGGCGCGACAGACGGCCGATGGCAGCGTCCTCTCCCTGGAGCAGACCGGAGAGGGCCAGCTCGGAGGCCGTGCGGTCACCGTGCCACATCGCGGCCAGCACATCGACGGGCAACTCGACCTCCGGCTGATCCTCCGTGCACTCGGCGGTGCCGACGCCGTCTGCCGCGGAGAGCCGCCATGTGCCGCCGCAGTAGTCCATCGGATCGACGAGGCGCACCGCGACGGAGCCCTCACCGTTGAAACCGCGCTGGGCCACCGCGGAGGGGAGGTCCAGGATCCGCAGCCACACCGGGTCGTCGCCCTCCTTGGGCTGGACGGCCCACGGGTCGACGAGGGAGGCGGCGAGGGGGTCGCCGGGAGGGGAGAGCGGGTAGGTGAGTCGCTCGACCATGTCCATGTCCGCCATCGCCTTCCACAGCGCCCGGTTGACGGCCTGATCCGAGGCGCAGACCTTACGCACCTCGGTGGTGATGGGGGTCTCGTGCCAACCCTTCGGAGTGAACAGGGCGAACCCGTCCACGTCGCCGCCCGGGGTGAAGTGCGCGACGCACCGCAGGGAACGGCTGGGGCCGCCCTCGCCGGAATCCCACTGGCCGGTGTCCATCAGGAAATGGCCGTGCAGGTGGCCCACCGCGCCGCGGTAGCGGGCCTGGTTCTCGCTGACGAGGCGCTGCCAGTGCTCCTCCAGGAATGACGGGTGCACGAACTCCACCGAGCCCTCCGCAACGGGCACGTCCGTCCGGAACGCCAGCCGGCGGGTGTCGACGTGGATCGGGTGTGTGTGCGTCGCGATGCCGAAGCCGAAGCGGCCGTAGATCGTGGCTTCAGAAGCCGTCAGCGTGGCCAGCGCCATGCCCTTGTCGCGGGCGGCATCAGGTTGCGCGCGCATCATGTGCTTCAGAAGGCCGCGGCGCCGGTGGCTGGGGCGCACCGCGACGGTGTTGATCACCAGCGCATCGACCAGTCCACGACCGCAGTTGATGGTGGTGGGGGCTGCCGCGAAGCCTGCGATGGCTTCACGGCCGTTGAGGCCGATGCCCTCGGCGGTGATCCTGCCGAGCCATGCCCTGTCCACGCGTCGGTGCTGACGGTAGGTGGCAACCCGTTCCTCGGTCGCCCGGGCGTCCAGGAAACTGAACCCGAAGATGTCGAGATATTCGGCCCATTGAGGGCTGTCATCCGGGGTCTCGAGGGGCATGAGGTCGAACTCGTAAGGTGCTTCCACCCGCTCCACTCTAATGGCGTTGGAACCCCGATGTCAGAGCCCGGACCACCTCATACGTGGTCCGGGCTCGCATCACTTTTACCGGCCGAAGGTGGATCGAAGGTTGCGACACGCCGCGGAAGCGGAGAATTTCCGATGAAATTTCCTGATTCTGCTGACAACCGGCGCGCAGGCGTGTAGAACTATCCATACGCACTTCCTCCCGAGGAAGAGCGGGAAGGGATTGTCCCACTTCCGATTGCCCCAGGATCCGTCCAGGTGGCACCCCATCCGGCGAGATGGGAGCGGAACACCAGGATGCCCTTCCAGGCAGGTGACCCGCCACCACCCGCCAACCCAGGTGGCCCGACCAACTCATACTTGGTCGGGCCACCGCCCTGTTCCGGGCCGGTGTGGGCAATGGGGCGCATCCCGGGTCCACTAGGCTGGGGGCACTTGCAAGGAAGTAGGAGGCACAACCGTGGCCGATGACGGGCTGTTCGAGAAGCCGGAGTTCCAGGTGCCGGACGCACCAGTGGAATCGACCCTCGTCGATACCGGTGTGATCGGTCCGACGGGGCGGCCGTTGCCAGAGTTCCCGGAGCCTGAGCCGCCAGCGCCGGGCCGCAAGCGCGCCGTCGTGATCTCGATGTGCAACCAGAAGGGCGGCGTGGGAAAGACCACCACCGCCATCAACCTGGGCGCAGCACTCGTCGAGACCGGCCGCAAGGTGCTGCTGGTCGATTTCGACCCCCAGGGGTCACTGTCGGTAGGGCTCGGCGTCAATCCGCACACCCTTGAGCGCTCCATCTACAACCTGCTGCTCAGCCGCGAGTACGAGCCCCAGGACGTGATCACCGAGTCCACCGTGCCGGGCCTCGACATCCTGCCCAGCAACATCGACCTGTCCGCCGCCGAGGTCCAGTTGGTCAGCGAGGTGGCCCGCGAACAGACCCTCCAGCGCGTGCTGAACAAGCTGCGCTCCAGCTATGACTACATCCTCATCGACTGCGCCCCGTCCCTGGGCCTGCTGACGATCAACGCGCTCACCGCCAGCGACTACGTGCTGATCCCGCTGGAGTGCGAGTTCTTCGCGCTGCGCGGCGTCGCCCTGCTGACCGACACCATCTCGAAGGTGCAGGACCGCCTCAACCCGGATCTTGAGGTCGTGGGCATCCTCGGCACCATGTACGACGCCCGCACGCTGCACAGCCGCGAGGTACTCGAGCGCGTGGTCCAGGCCTTCGGCGACGACGTTTTCCACACCGTGATCCGCCGCACCATCAAGTTCCCCGAGACGACGGTGGCCGGCGAGCCCATCACCACCTACGCGACGGCGTCACCGGGCGCAGATGCCTACCGCCAGCTGGCCCGCGAGGTGCTCCTCAGGAGCGCTGAGTGAGCAGGCGCGCCGAGCTGCCCGGGGCCTCCGAACTCTTCCGCCCCACCCGGCCGGCCCCAGAGCCGCCGCCGGCGCCCACGCCCGCGGCTGAACCGCGGCGACCCGCAGCGGAGCCTGCCGCTGATCCCGCCCTCGAGCAGGCTCCGGTGCCGACGGGGCGGGTCAAGCACGATCACAAGATCACGGTCTACTTCAGCGAGGATGAACTCCTGGCCCTGGAGGATGCCAACCTCGACCTGCGGCGCACGCACGGCATCCGCGTGGACCGGGGACGCATCGTGCGCGTGGCGGTCGCCCACGCCGTGGCGGATCTGATCGCACGCGGCGCCGACAGCGATCTCGTGGCCGAACTCAGAGACCAGTGAGCCGAGGCAAAGCTCAGGGCGAGCAGCGCGACGAGCTGCCGGGCTTCGAGCTGCGCCTCTCCAACTTCGAGGGCCCATTCGACCTGCTGCTCGACCTCATCTCACGTCGCGAGCTGGACATCACGGAGGTGGCGCTCAGCGCCGTGACCGACGAATTCATCGCCTACGTCAAGCTCGGCGGCGAGGTGTGGGACCTCGACAAGACCAGTTCCTTCCTCGTCGTGGCGGCCACCCTCCTCGACCTCAAGGCGGCCCGGCTTCTGCCAGGCGGGGAAGTCAGCGACCCCGAGGACATCGCCGCGCTGGAGGCTCGCGATCTGTTGTTCGCACGGCTGCTGCAGTACCGCGCCTTCAAGAGGCTGGCCGAATGGGTCTCCGAACACATGCTCGCCGCCGAATCCACGCATTGGCGCCCCGGCGGACTCGAGGAACAGTTCCGCGGCGTCCTGCCCGAAGTGGAACTCAACCTCACGCCCGACGACGTGGCCAGGCTCGCCGCCGGCGCCATGGTCCCCAAACCTCCACCGGTGGTCGAGCTGAGCCACCTCCACGGCAGCTCGGTCAGCGTGCCCGAGCAGGTCTCCCACGTGGCCGACCGGCTCCGCCGGGACGGCTCGGCCACCTTCCGCTCCCTGATCTCCGGCGCGGACCGGCTCACCGTGGTGGTGCGCTTCCTCGCCATCCTCGAACTGTTCCGGGCCCAGCAGGTGGCCTTGGAGCAGTTGGAGCCGCTCGGCGAGCTCACCATACGGTGGACCGCCGGAGACCAGGCCGCCGTCGAGGTCACCGACGACTACGGCCCCCAACCCGAACTGGAGGATGCATGAGCACCCAGGCCGCCCTCGAAGCCATCCTGCTGATGGCCACCGAACCCGTGCCCACCAATGAGTTGGCCGCCGCGCTGGAGCTGACCTCTGACGAGGCAGAGCGCGAACTGGAGGCCATCGCCTCCTTCTACGACGAGCACGAACGCGGGATCAGGCTGCGCCGGATCGCGGGCGGGTGGCGGTTCGCCACGGACACCGCCCTGGCCGACGTCCTCGAGGCATGGCTCGTCTCGGACCAGCGCTCGCGCCTCACCCAGGCTGCGCTGGAGACGCTGTCGGTCATCGCCTACCTCCAGCCCGTCACCCGTAGCCGGATCTCCGGGGTGCGGGGCGTGGGCGTCGACGGGGTGGTCAAGACCCTGTTGGTGCGTGGCCTGATCGCGGAGGCGGGGGAGGACCCCGTCACCGGGGCCATGACGTTCGGCACCACACCTCTGTTCCTGCAGAAACTGGGCCTCAACTCACTCAAAGAGCTGCCGGACTTGGCGCCACTGCTGCCAGACGCCGTAGCCTTGGAAGCTGAGCTGGGCCAGTTGGCCGCCGCGACGGCGCCCGAACCCCCAGCCGAAGAGGAGCAGGAAGATGAACAACCAGCCTGAGGCACAAGGACCGAAAACACAGGAAGGCGTGCGCCTGCAGAAGGTGCTGGCGGCCGCCGGCATCGCGTCGCGCCGAGCCAGCGAGATCCTGATCGATGAGGGCCGGGTGGAGGTCAACGGCAAGATCGTCACCGAGCAGGGCAGGCGCGTCAACCCGGAGACGGACCACATCCGTGTGGACGGCTCCCGCATCCCGCCGCCGCGCCACCACCTATACCTGGTGATGAACAAGCCCCGCGGCGTCGTGTCCACCATGGAGGATCCAGAGGGCCGCAAGACGCTGCTCGACTACCTGCCGCGGCTCAAGGAACGCATCTTCCACGTCGGCCGGCTCGACACCGACACCGAGGGGCTCATCCTGCTGACCAACGACGGCGAGTTCGCCCACCGGATGGCGCATCCCAGTTACGAGGTGCCCAAGACCTACCACGTGCAGGCCGCCGGCGTGATGGACAACCGCACGCTCAAGCGACTCGAGAAGGGCGTCACGCTCGACGACGGCCCCGTCAAGCCGGACAAGGTCAAGCTCATCTCCCGCGCCCAGAGCCGCACGCTGCTCGAGGTGTCGTTGCACTCGGGCCGCAACCGCATCGTGCGCAGGATGCTCGACACGGTCGGCCACCCCGTCGACAGGCTGGCCCGCACCGCCATCGGCCCCGTCCGGCTCGGCAACCTGCCCGTCGGTGAGATCCGTGAGCTGAGCCGGGAGGAGCTGGGCGCGCTGCTCGACCTCGTCGGCATGTGATCGACGTGCGCTAGGTTGAAAGCCAAGGAGGTGCCTGTGAGCGGGTACAAGGATTTCGACTTCGACTTCGATGCGACTCAGCAGAGCGCCTGGGAGCAGTTCACCGAACGCCTCGATGAGGTGCTGTCCGTCATGGACTCCACGGCGGACCTGACGATCTCCGTCGCGCCACCTCCGCACAAGGAGGGGCGCGACGATCAGAGTGAGCGCCCCGGAATTCTCTTCGCGGTGCATGAGCCGGGCACGATCTCGGCCTACGTCAAGGGCCCCGACGACGGTGAGCCGACGCCGGAGCAGGCCGAGGCGCTGCACCGCCTCGCCTGGGGGCAACCCACAGCCGAGGAGCCGCGGTTCCACACCGTGGCCGATCAGGAGGAGTCGGCGGCGCTGGCCCTGCTGGCCACGGAGACCCTCTCCGAGGTGTTCGGCGTGCTGCACCCGATCTTCCTGGAGCCTGACCAGTTGGCGGAGATCCTGCAGGGTCAGACCGACTGGGTGCCGCTGACGCCCAAGCCGCTGAGCAGGGAACAGGTCTCGGTGATGCCGGTCAACCGCACAGATCTGGACAACCTGGTCGACTACGAGTTGGCCAAGGCCTTCGGCCATCCGCCGCTGCGCAATCAGCAGGGCGACGTGGCGATCCGGGTGGGCTCCACGATGGTGTTCCTGCGATCCACGCCAGATGCCGCCGAGTTGGTGCTGTTCTCCGCGCTGGTGCACGACGTGGAGGGTCGTTCCCGCGCGTGCGAGGTGCTCAACGACCTCAACGTGGAGGCCCGCTACGGCCGCTTCGCGCTGCACCGCGACCGCGTTTTCGTGCAGATCTCGGTGGCGGCCAAGCCATTCGTGCCGGCACACCTGCACCAGGCGCTGACCCACCTGAGCCAGATCGCGGACGGCATCGACGACGCGCTGGCCACCAAGCTGGGTGGCCGCACCACGTTCTCCGGCTGACAGCGCTAGGGTTTGGTACATGACCGATCCGCAACAGGTGACCTACTTCAACACGCTCGACGCTGGAGAATGCTGGGCGCTCCTGGGTGAGACCGAGGTCGGCCGCATCGCCTGGCAGGGAGGCGACGGCATCGTCGTCGTGCCGGTCAACTACCGGGTGATCGACCGCAGCATCGTCTTTCACACCGCCGACGGATCCGGGCTGTCGAAGCTGGCAGACGGCAGACAGGTCTCCTTCCAGGCCGACGAGATCGACCGGGAATCCGCCATCGGCTGGTCTGTGCTCGTCCGCGGCACCGCCACGCCGGCGGACCCTGCGGTGGTCAACACGAGTTGGCTCGAGGGCGAACGCACCGTGGGCGTGGCCATCACCGCGACGTCGATCGACGGCCGCGTCGTCTCCGGCACCAAGAAGGGCTGAAACATGACAGACAAGACACTCCCGCTCGTGGTGGTCGGCGTCGACGGCAGCGACGACGGCCTGCGCGCCGTGCGCTTCGGGACCAACGTGGCGCTGCGCGTCGACGGTGAGATCCTGCTGGTCAACGCAGTCGACGACACGCTCATGGCCGGCGCGTGGGGCGTGGTGTATGACCCCGAGGTGCTGCAGTCCGCCGGCCTGACGGCCAATGAGCAGGCCCGAGACCTGGCACTGAGCCTCGGCCTGCCCGAGCACCGCATCAAGACCGAGGTCGTCATGGGGTCGCCCGGCGGTGTGATGGCCAGGCTGAGCGAGGTCGCCAGCCTCGTCGTCGTGGGCCGACGCGCCGCCTCCGGAGTGGAGCGCATGTTCGTGGGTTCCACCTCCGTGTCCGTCGTGGCCAACGCGTCGTGCCCCGTGGTGGTCATTTCCGCCGCCGCGCACCCCAACCCGGTGGGGCAGAAGGGCATCGTGGGAGTAGGTCTGCAGACCAGCCCCGGCTCCGAGCACACTCTCGCCGCAGGCTTCGAGCAGGCCCACCGCCTCGGCGCCCGGCTCGAGATCGTGCACGCCATCCAGCCTCCGGTCGGTCTCTTCGCCCGCAAGCTGTCGCCCGCCCAACTCGACGAACAGGTGCGCTTCGCGAAGGGTGGTATCGAGGCCATCGCCAACGAAGCCGCCCAGCGGTACCCCGAGGTGCAGTACCGCGTGGAGGTGGCCGTCGACAGCCCCATCAACGAGCTGGTCAGCCGCAGCGCCGGCTACGACCTACTGGTCGTCGGCGTTGGGGAATCGCCCATCCCGGGGCTGTCCCTGGGTGGCCTGATGCGGGGCCTGCTGGCCCACGCCGAGTGCCCGCTGTACGTCGCGCGCGGATGACAGAGGCTCCCGCCGCGCCCACCGTCGAGGTCGACCCGCAGCTGCCCATCGCGGCGGAAGCGGACCATATCGCCGACCTGATCCGCAACCACCAGGTGGTGGTCGTGGCGGGGGAGACCGGCTCGGGTAAGACCACCCAGCTGCCCAAGATCTGTCTCCTGGCCGGCCGCGAACACATCGCGCACACCCAGCCCAGGCGCATCGCGGCGCGCACGGTCGCGCAACGCATCGCCGACGAATGCGGTGTGGAGCTGGGCGACTTCGTGGGCTACCAGGTGCGCTTCACCCGTAAGGTCACCGGGGCCACCCGCATCAAGGTGATGACCGACGGCATCCTGCTGTCCGAACTGACCCATGACAGGTTGCTGCGACGCTACGACACGATCATCATCGACGAGGCGCACGAACGCAGCCTCAACATCGACTTCCTCCTGGGCTACCTGAAGCAACTGCTGCCCAAACGCCCGGAACTGCGGGTGATCGTCACGTCGGCCACCATCGACACCGCCCGCTTCTCCGCCCACTTCGGTGACGCCCCCGTGGTTGAGGTCTCCGGCCGCACCTATCCGGTGGAGACCCGCTACCGCCCGCTGGACGACACCGAAGACGAGATCGACGGCATCGTCGGGGCGGTGCAGGAGATCCTCACCGAGCCCGGCGGGGGCGACATCCTGGTGTTCCTCAGCGGCGAGCGGGAGATCCGTGACGCGGCGGAGGCCATCGAGGGGCTGAAGAGCGGGCTGGAGGTGCTGCCGTTGTTCGCGCGACTCTCCGCCGCTGATCAGCAGCGCGTGTTCTCCGGCCACAGAGGCAGGCGCATCGTGCTGGCCACCAACGTGGCGGAGACCTCCATCACGGTGCCGCGCATCCGCTACGTCATCGACACCGGCGTGGCCAGGATCTCGCGCTACTCGGCGCGCACGAAGGTGCAGCGGCTGCCCATCGAACCCGTGTCGCAGGCCTCCGCCAACCAGCGTGCCGGGCGCTGCGGCCGCATCGGCCCCGGCGTCGCCATCCGGTTGTACTCGCAGGAGGATTTCGAGTCGCGGCCCCTGTACTCGGAGCCCGAGATCCTGCGCACGAACCTGGCCACCGTGATCCTGCTCATGGCGCAGGCAGGGCTGGGCGACGTGGAGAGCTTCCCCTTCGTCGAAGCCCCCGTGCTCAGCCAGATCAACGACGGCGTGCGCGTCCTCAGCGAGCTCGGTGCCATCCACCCACGCAAGCGGCACGCGCAGGTGCGGCTGACCCGTACCGGCCGCATGCTCGCGCGCATGCCGGTGGACCCGCGACTGGGCCGGATGATCATCGAGGGCCACCGCCGCAAGACCTTGAGCACCGTGCTGGTGCTCGTCGCCGGGCTGACAGTGCCGGACGTGCGGGAACGGCCGGCGGAGTTCCAGCAGCAGGCCGACCAGCTGCACCGGCGGTTCTGGGGCGGCGACGCGGCCGCCCCGCCCGATGAGGCCGGCGGCGCCCCCAAGCGCCACACGGTGCATACCGGCACGCGCAAGGAGACAGCCGCCAAACCCTCGCTGGAGGGCGGGGACTTCGAGGTGCTGCTCAACATCTGGAACTACCTGCGACGGCGTCGCCGGGAACTGTCCGGCAACCAGTTCCGCCGGATGTGTCGAGCCGAGTACCTCAACTTCGTGCGCTTCCGCGAGTGGGAGGACCTCGTCTCCCAGTTGCGGCAGGCGGCCAGGGAACTCGACCTGGACACCCGCAGGCACGGCTCGACGGAGGCGGTGCTGACCAGCCTGCTGAGTGGGCTGCTGTCCAACGTCGGCCTCGCAGAGGAACAGCGTGCCAAGAAGGAACCCGGAAAGCGCCGCCCCCTCCAGGAGTACCAGGGCACCCGGGGGGCGAAGTTCGCGATTCAACCGGGCTCGGCGCTGGCTAAGTCGCCACCGCCGCTGGTGATGGCCTTCGAACTGGTGGAGACCTCCCGGCTGTGGGCACGGACCGTCACCCAGATCAAGCCGGAATGGGTGGAGGAGGTGGCCGGACCGCTGCTCACCCGCACGGTCTCGGAGCCGGTCTGGTCCCAGCGCACGGCCAGCGTGGTGGCCAGCGAACGGCTCACGCTGTTCGGGGTGCCGATCGTGGTGGGACGGCGCACCGATTACGCCAAGGACCATCCGGAGGAGGCGCGCGAGATCTTCCTACGCACCGCGCTGGTGGAGGGGGAGTGGGAGACCGGCAACCCCGTCGTCCGCGGCAACCGGGCGGTCATCGAGGAAGCGGAGAAGATGACCGACCGCATGCGGCGGCCCGATCTGCTGATCTCCGACGAGGCGCTCTACGCGTTCTACGAGGCGCGGGTGCCCAGCGACGTGGTCTCGGGCGCAACGCTTGACAAGTGGCTGCGCTCCATCCCACGCGAACAGTGGCCGCTGCTGATGATCGACGACGCCATCGTCGATGTCACGCAGCTGCGGCCCAGCGACTTCCCGGACCGCTGGACGTTCGGCGAGCACCGGCTACCGATCGACTACACCTTCGATCCCGGAGCTGGCAGCGACGGCGTCACCCTCAAGCTCCGGCTCGAGCTGCTCGGCCAGTTGAACGCTGACGAGTTCTCCTGGCAGGTTCCCGGGTTGCGCCGGGAACTGGCCACCGAGCTGATCCGCTCGCTCCCCAAATCTGTGCGCACCAACTTCGTGCCCGCCCCGGATTTCGCGGCGCGGGCCCTGGCGTGGCTGGAGGATCGCGGCGAGGTGGGGGAGGGAGCCTTCACCGATGCCCTGGCCCGCGCGCTGACCAACCTGACCGGGGTGATCGTCGAAGGAGATCAGTTCTCACCCGCGTCCGTCGGCAGGCACCTACGCCCCACCTATGTGATCCTCGACGACGGCCGCGAGGTGGCCCGCGGCGCCGACCTTGAAGAGCTCAGGCAGAAGCTGTCGCCCAAGGTCGCCGCCAAGCTCACCGCGTCGGCGGGGGACAAGGCCGTCTCGGGACAGACCTCGTGGACCTTCGGTGCCGTCCCGCCGGAGACCACGGTCAGCAAGGGCGTGGTGGGATACCCCGCCCTGGTCGACGAGGGTCGCAGCGTCGGGCTGCGGGTCTTCGACTCGGCCAGCAAGGCGCAGCGCTCGCACGGGCACGGCATCCGACGGTTGCTGACGCTCACCAATCCGGATCCCACCAAGTGGGTGGTGGCGCACATGGGGCGCACGGAGAAGCTCGCGCTGGCGGACTCGGCCTACCCGAAGGTGCCGGAACTGCTGGCCGACGCCTGGCTCAAGGCCGGCGAACAGTTGGCGCTCGAGGAGGGGCCACTCGACGAGGTGCGGACCGAGGCCGACTACCAGAAGGTGGCTCTGGCCGTGCGACAGGACTGCCCGGGGCGGACGCTGCAGGTGGTCAACACCGCAGCCCACGCCCTCACCGCCGTCACGCAGGCCCGCATCCTGCTCGCCGGGCTGCCGGCCGACGACCCGGTGCGGGTTGATGTGACCGCGCAGCTCGACAACCTGTTCTTCAACCGGTTCATCTCCGCCACCCCCGATCCGTGGTTCGGGCATCTGCCCCGCTACGCGCAGGCCGCAGTCGCCCGGCTGCAGGCCGCGGCGGTCAACCCGGCCAGGGACGACAAGGTCGCCGTCGAGCTCTACGCGGTGGAGGACGCCTACGCCGAGCTCACTGACGCTCAACCGCCCGGTCCGCTACGTCCGGAGGTGGAGGAGATCGCCTTCCTGCTGGAGGAGTTCCGCGTGAGCCTCTTCGCGCAACAGCTCAGGACGGCGGTCCCCATCTCCGCCAAGCGCATCAGGCAGGCCATCCGCCAGGCCCGTTGACGCGGTTCGTGGCACGATGGAGCCCGTGCCCAAGGATGTCAATGAACTCATCGCCCTGTTCGACCTCACCGAGACGGGGCCGACCAGCTTCCGAGGCCCACAGCCGCGGACCTATCTGCAACGGCTGTTCGGTGGCCAGGTGCTGGGCCAGACACTGGTGGCAGCGGCACGTACCGTCGCCCCCGAGCGGCACATCCATTCGCTCAACGCGTACTTCCTGCGTCCCGGAGCCAACGACACACCCCTGGATTTCGAGGTGGAGGTGGTCCGTGACGGCGGTGCGTTCAGCAACCGTCGCGTCGTGACCCGTCAGGGGGACCGGGAGATCTTCATGATGACCGCCTCCTTCCAGGAGGCGGAGGAGGGGCTGGACCATTCGGCCGCCGAGCCCACCGATGTGGCGGTGCCTGAGGCCAGCCCGTCGCTGCGTGAGGTGCTTGAGCGTCGCTTCGGCGCCAGCTTCACCCTCCTGGCGGAATGGGATGCGCTCGACGTGCGGCTTGCGGCGCGCCCGGACCGCACGGATTCGGGCGGCTCGATGAAGGCCTGGGTCCGCACCCGCCAGCCGATGCCGGACGATCCCATCCTGCACGCGGCGGTGCTGGCCTACCTCAGCGACATCACCTTGTTGAGCGTGACGACGGTGCCGCACGAGGTGGAGTTCCTGTCGCCCGCGATGCAGGCGGCGTCGATCGACCACGTCATGTGGTTCCACCGGCCGGTCCGCGTCGACGAGTGGCTGCTCTACGACATGGTCTCGCCTTCGGCCTCCCACGCGCGGGGCTTCGCCACCGGTCGCCTGTTCCAGGGTGGCCAGGCGGTGGCGAGCTGCGCGCAGGAGGGCCTGATCCGCGTGCTGCGTTAGGCGGCGACGCCCTGCGCCTCGCGCATGGTCGCGAGGGCGGCGCGCTCGATCTGGCGGACCCGCTCGGCGGTGATGCCCCAGTGGGTGCCGATGTCGGCGAGCTTGGCCTGGCGGCCGTCGAGCAGGCCGTAGCGACGGCGCACCACGTCCTGCGAGCGTTCGTCGAGGTCTGACAGCATGCCCTCGAGGCGGGCGCGCTCCTCCGCGTCGAGCACCATCTCGTCCGGCCCGGGGGCGGTTTCGCGGGCGATGAGGTCACCCAGCGCGGTGTCGCCGTCGGCCTCGACCGGGGCGTCCAGCGAGACGTGGTCACGCGAGTAGCGGATCAGGTCGACGATGCGGCTCTCCTCGAGGCCGAGTTCCGCCGCGATCTCATGGACCTCGGGCTCGCGGCCGAGTTCGCGCTCCAGGTTGCGGCGCGTGGCCGAGACCTGATTGACCTGCTCCGCGACATGCACGGGCAGCCGCACGATGCGGCTCTGCTGGGCGATGCCGCGGGAGATGGCCTGGCGCACCCACCACGTCGCGTAGGTGGAGAACTTGAAGCCCTTGGCGTAGTCGAACTTCTCCACGGCGCGGATGAGGCCGGTGTTGCCCTCCTGCACGAGGTCGAGCAGCGGCATCTGTGCCCGGCCGTAGCGGCGGGCCACGGAGACCACGAGCCGCAGGTTGGCCTGCACGAAGCGCTGGATGGTGCGCTCGCCGATAGCGGCCAGTTCACGCAGTTCATCTTCGGTGGCCTTGACGGACGTGGTCACTTCGCCGTCGAGGATCTTCTGCGCGTACAGCCCGGCCTCAATGGCGCGAGCCAACTCGACCTCTTCCAGTGCGGAGAGCAGGGGCGTCTTTGCAATGGCGTCGAGGTAAAGCCCCACGGAGTCCTTGCCCTCGATGCCTTCGGTGCTTCGCATGCGCGCAGTACGATTCATATTCTCCAGACCTTTCGCCAGTCGTCACTTGTATCAACGAAGGCCATCCCGGGAAGGTTCCCGGTCGCCGAGATTCCTGCTGATTTCATCCTTAGGGATGAGCCCGGCAGTGGAGGACTCAGGGTTGCGCCTGACGCGGGCGTTTGAAGGGGGATGATCCGCATGCAAGAATGGACGCTGCGTCACCCTTGACTAAGGCGGGGCGGCGCATGCGCACATTGCAGTTGAAGGCCTCGAGAGGACCACAGTGAGCGAAAACGCTGAAGGCACCGGCAAGACCACCCGTACCAGCCGGAGCACGTCGAGCGCTGCTGCGAAGGAGGCGCCGAAGCGCACCATCACCCGCAAGCCAGCGGGCACGAAGGCTGCCGCCACGAAGGCCGCTGCTGGGACGACGGCGGCGGCCAAGACCCCCGCTGCGAAGGCTCCTGCCGCGAAGGCTCCTGCCGCCAAGACCCCCGCTGCGAAGACACCTGCCGCGAAGGCTCCTGCCGCCAAGACCCCCGCTGCGAAGACACCTGCCGCGAAGGCTCCTGCCGCCAAGACCCCCGCCGCTCGGAAGCCTGCGGCCAGGAAGCCCGCAGCGAAGAAGGAACCCACCATCGCTGAGGCATCCACCGGAGAGGTGGAGGTGCAGTTCCAGCGCGACGGGGACGACGTCGTGCTCACCGTCGGTGGCAAGAAGCGGACGCTCGACGATGTCGACGAGTCGAACTTCAGCGTGGCAGAGGCCGCCAAGGAGGAGAAGGAACTCGTCGAGGAGGAACAGGGGTTCGCCCTGTCGGACTCCGACGACGGGGACGAACCCGAGCAGCAGGTGGTCTCCGCCGGAGCCACGGCGGATCCGGTCAAGGACTACCTCAAACAGATCGGTAAGGTCGCGCTGCTCAACGCCGTCGAGGAGGTTGAACTCGCCAAGCGGATCGAGGCCGGACTGTTCGCTGAGGAGCGGCTCACCTCCGAGAAGCCCCCGAAGAAGCGAGACGACATCGAAGACTTCGAGTGGATCGCCGAGGACGGCCGCCGCGCGAAGAACCACCTCCTCGAGGCGAACCTGCGCCTCGTGGTCTCCCTGGCCAAGCGGTACACCGGCCGCGGCATGCTGTTCCTGGACCTCATCCAGGAGGGCAACCTGGGCCTGATCCGAGCGGTGGAGAAGTTCGACTACACGAAGGGCTACAAGTTCTCCACCTACGCCACCTGGTGGATCAAGCAGGCCATCACCCGCGCCATGGCTGACCAGGCCCGCACCATCCGTATCCCCGTGCACATGGTGGAGGTCATCAACAAGCTCGCCCGCGTCCAGCGTCAGATGCTGCAGGATCTCGGCCGCGAACCAACCCCGGAGGAACTGGCCGTCGAGCTGGACATGACGCCGGAGAAGGTCGTCGAGGTGCAGAAGTACGGGCGCGAGCCCATCTCGCTGCACACGCCGCTGGGCGAGGACGGCGACTCCGAGTTCGGTGACCTCATCGAGGACTCCGAGGCCATCGTGCCCGCGGACGCCGTGAACTTCACGCTCCTGCAGGAGCAGCTCAACGACGTGCTGGACACGCTGAGCGAGCGCGAGGCGGGCGTCGTGCAGATGCGCTTCGGTCTGACGGACGGGCAGCCGAAGACCCTCGACGAGATCGGCAAGGTCTACGGGGTAACGCGTGAGCGCATCCGCCAGATCGAGTCGAAGACCATGTCGAAGCTGCGTCACCCGTCGCGGTCCCAGGTCCTGCGGGACTACCTGGACTGATCATCCCGGTACACAACGAAGAGGCCGCCTGCGCTGCAGGCGGCCTCTTCATTGTTGTCGGTCAGCTGAAGCGGACCATGTTGTTGAGGATCTCCTTGGTGACCCACTGGTACTTGCCGCCGCGGTATTCGATCACGCTGGCGGTGGCCCAGGTGCGGCAGCCGTTGCGGCCCGTGGTGGAGGAGTCGCACTCGGTGCGCCAGGTGCGGCCGGCGTCGGTCCAGGTGTGCTTGCCTCCGACGACGCCGTTGGCGGCCAGGGGGTTGCCCTTCCAGTTGCTGCGGGGGCTGGCCTTGTAGGTCAGGTTGTTGAACACCCAGCCGTTGGTCTGCACGAAGCGGCCGCGGTTATAGCTGACGGTGGTGGCCTGGATCTCGGTGCGGCAACGCTCGGTGGTGGAGTAGGGCTCGCACGTGGTGCGCCAGATGCGGCCGTTGACGTTGTGGGTGCCGGGCGTGATGTAGACGTCCACGTTGCTCGGGGGCGGGGTGGGCTGGCTGCCTCCGCCGCCACCGCCTCCGCCGGTGCCGGTCAGGCCTGCGCACTGGTCCTCGGCGCTACCGCGCACGACGTTGCCGCCGCCGGTGGGTGCGGGGTTGTTCTCCTTGCACTGCAGGTTGCCGTCGATGGTGTTGCGGTTGATGGTCTTGGTGCCGGCCGGGTTCTTGAAGACCTGGATGTCGCCGCCGACCTTGTTGTCGGCCAGCGCGATGGCGGAGCGGCTCTCGACGATCTGGATGTTGCCGTCGACGGTGGCGTTGGCGACACTCACCGTCCCGGTGGCGTACTTGACCTGGATGTCGCCGTCGACGCGGGTGCCCTTGACGATCACGTTGGCGGGGGACTGCTCCTCGGCCTGCACGTTACCGCTAATGAACCCGCCGTTGATCGTGACCGAGGAGCCCGAGCCGAGCTTCACGTCGCCGTCGAGGTTGATGCTGTTGAGGGTGCAGCTGCGGCCGGACGGCACGTAGATGGTGTCGTCGTGGCTGCCCGAGAGGGTGCCGGTACAGTTGATGTCGGCCGAGGCCATCTGGGGTGCGACCGCCAGGCCGGTGATCGCAAGGGCGGCCGAAGCGGCCACGCTCAGGATTGACTTCATGGTGGTTCCTTCCGTTCAGGCGGGGTGCCGTCACTGACAAGGATCACTCAATCGGGCGCAACTGAGGTGCAGATGGAAGCAGGATGAGAGATCTCTCACCGCTCGTTCACCCGGCGTTTGCCCAGCGGGCCAGAGCCACGAAGTTGGTCAGGATCCGGTGCACGCCCGGGGTGGGCGTGGTGCCCAGCGCGTACTCGACGAGTCTGTCCGTCTCATCGGGGGCGAAGTAGCCGGCATCGCGGTAGATGCGGATGCGCGCGGCCAGCCCCGCCGAGTCCAGCTCGGGGTGGAACTGCGTGGCGTAGATCCGGGTGCCCACGCGAAAGGCCTGGACGGGGCAGACCGTGCCGGTGGCCAGCAGCGTCGCGCCCGGTGGTAGCCGGCGGCAGGCCTCCTTGTGTCCCACGAAGGCTTCGAACTCGGTGGGCACGCCGTCGAACAGTGGATCCTTCAAGCCTTCTGATGTGACGGTGGCCCGCGTCGTGCCCACCGGCTCGCTGTACTTGCGGTCCACCACCCCACCCAGGCGGTCGGTCAGGGTACCCACGCCGTAACAGAGCCCGAGGAAGGGGAAGTCGCGGGCGACCACCTCGTCGATGACGCGGTTGAGATCCGCCTCGACCCGGTGCTGCAGAGGAGACTTCTCGGCATCGCTGGCGTTGAACGGGCCGCCACCGAGGAACACCCCTGAGTACTCGTCGAGGTTGACCTCGGGCAGGTCGTCGGCCTCCACCCGGAACTGGACGAGGTCGGCGTTGGTGAGGCCGGCCAGACGCACCACGGCCTCACGTTCGCCTTCGGCGGCATCGTCCTCCGGGCGGGTGCTGAGCAGCAGGAACGGTTTCACAGTGCCTCCTTGAACTGCGGGCGACCGGCGCGCAGCTCCTCGACGATGGAACGGGTGACCGCGCACATGTCGCCGTCAGTGGCAGCGGCGACGCGACGCTGGCGCAGGTAGCTGGGGCCCTTCCTGACCAGGTCGCGGACGTGTTCGAACTGCTCCTGGCAGCCGAGCTCGTCCGCGATGTAGCCGAGCTTGTCCAGCCAGTACCCGATGCCGTCTGGGGCGTGGATGATGTAGTCATCCTTGCGCACGCTGATGATGTCGGCGGCCAGCCCGTAGCGGGCGGCCCGCCACTTGTTCTCCCGCATGAACCAGAACGGGAGCCGGTCGAGTTGCTCGCCTTTGGCCAGCACCCGGGACATCCGCTCGACGAGGGTCTGGCTCAGCGCGGCGAGCGCCCCCACCTCCATGAGCGTCGGCACCGAATCCATGATCCGGTTCTCCACCGTGCCCCACTGCGAGGGCCGCACGTCCCACCGGATCTCCGAGGGGTTCTGGATCATCCCCACCCCCTCCAACTGGGAGGCGAACGCCTCCAGTTCCTTCCAATCCGACATGTGGTACGGCAGGCCGTTGGTGGGCAACTGCTGGAAGATCATGGTGCGCTGCGACGCGAAGCGGGTGTCCTCACCCATCCAGAACGGGGAGGAGGCCGACAGCGCGATGAAGTACGGGGTGAAGCGGGCCAGCCCGTAGACGATGGGTAGGGCCTTGGCCTTCTGGTCGATGCCCACGTGGATGTGGAGCCCGTTGATGGCCATCTGCTGGCCCCACCAGCCGTTGCGCTCGGTGACGCGACGATACTGCGGCTTCTCGTAGGGCTTCTGATCGCCCGGGTTGCCGAAGGGGTGCGCCCCGGCGCCAAGCAGGGTCAGGCCGTGGGGCTCGAGCACTGACAGCGCCCACTCCAACCGCTCGCGTAGCTCCGCGACCGCTGATGTCACGTCTGCATGGACGCCCGTGACGAGCTCCACCATGGACTGCAGGTACTCACCCCGGATGGGGCCGTCGACCGGGTCCTCGACCTTCTCCAGCAGGAACGGCGCGCCGGGAACCTGCTCGTACGTCGTGGAGTCGACGACGGCCAACTCCCACTCGATGCCGAGCGTGGACTGCTTGGACTGCCCGAACTGGATCTTCATCTGGCCTCCAGGTGATTGGCAAGCAGACTAGTGCACGGATCTGGATGCGGCCCAGCCGGTCCGGCCATCGGCGTTACGCTGGGCATGCGAGAAAGTGAGGACTCCCCATGTCGCTGTTCGATGCCGTCGAGCTTGCCCCCGCAGATCCGATCCTCGGCCTCACGGAGGCCTTCAACGCCGATACCAATCCCGCCAAGGTGAATCTGGGGGTGGGGGTATACCTCGACGAGGACGGCAAGCTGCCGCTGCTCGAGTGCGTCCGCATCGCGGAGCAGCGGCTCGCGGAGGACGCCAAGCCGAAGTCCTACCTTGCCATCGACGGGATGCCCGCCTACCGCGACGCGGTGCGCGAGCTCGTCTTCGGTTCGCATTCGGAGGCGTTGAAGGACAACCGGGTGGTCACCGTCGAATCCATCGGCGGCACGGGCGCCCTCAAGGTGGGAGCGGATCTCCTCAAGCAGATCAACTCGTCGGCCACGGTGCTGCTGTCGGATCCGAGCTGGGAGAACCACCGTGCGTTGTTCACCCGGGCGGGCTTCCGGGTCGACACCTACCGCTACTACGACGCGGAGGCCAAGGGGATCAACTTCGACGGGATGCTCGCGGATCTCCGGGTCGCCGACCCGGGCACCATCGTGGTGCTGCACGCCTGCTGCCACAACCCCACAGGTTATGACCTCAACGAGGACCAGTGGGATCAGGTCATCGCGGTGCTGCGTGAACGCTCGCTCGTCCCGTTCCTCGACATGGCATACCAGGGATTCGGTTTCGGGTTGGAGCGCGATGGCGCCGTGGTCCAGCGGTTCGTCGACGCAGGCCTCGAATTCTTCCTGTCCACGTCCTTCTCCAAGTCGCTGAGCCTCTACGGCGAGCGGATCGGCTCCCTGTCGATCGTCACGGGGGACGAGGATGCGGCCAAGCGCACGCTCTCGCAGCTCAAGATCTGCATCCGCACGAACTACTCCAACCCCGCCACCCACGGTGCCGCCATCGTCACCACGGTGCTGACCGATCCGGAACTGCGCGCCACCTGGGAGCAGGAACTGGGGGCGATGCGCGACCGGATCAAGAAGGTCCGGCAGGGCCTCGTCGACAGGCTCGACGCCAAGGGCATCGAGGACATGGGCTTCATCGCCGAGCAACTGGGCATGTTCAGTTACTCCGGGTTGACGAAGGCGCAGATGATCGAACTGCGCGACAGGCACGGCGTCTACGGCACGGACACGGGGCGGATGTGCGTGGCGGCACTCAACGACAAGAATCTCGACATCGTCGCCGATGCCATCGCGGCGGTGCGGGGAGGCTAGCCCTAGCGGGCCAGACCGCTGGCGCGTCGGGCCGGCGTGGCCACCGCCGTGGCCAGCGCGTCCCAGGATCCGTAGAGCGTGACACTGTCCTGCGCGCGGGTCACCGCCGTGTAGAGCAACTCCCTGGTGAGCAGCGGAGACCCGGGTGGGGGCAGCACCACCGAGACGGCCGCGAACTGGCTGCCCTGCGACTTGTGGATGGTCATGGCATGCAGATCAGCCGCGTCATCGAGGAGTGACGGGGCCACCTGCAACGGCCACCCCGGCAGATCCACCACGGCGGTGAGCCCTCCCTCCGCATCAGCAACGACGACGGCGGTGTCGCCGTTGCTGAACAGGTCTGTGTTGCGTTGGATCAGCAAGGGCTGGCCGGGGTAGGGCCGCGTGTCGAAGCCATAGTGGGGCAACTGGGTGCCCAGCCAGGTGCGCACCGAGCGCGCCCACTGACCCACACCGAATGGCCCCTCGCGGTGCGCGCAGAGGATCCGGTGCTGCTCCAGCGCACGGTTGGCCACGGTCCCGAGGCCTTTGAGGGCAGCGGCCTGTACCCGGGTTGCCGCGTCCAGGCAGTCTTGGCGTACCTCCGGCAACGTGGCAGGTTCCGAGGCACCGGTGAACTCGACGAACCGCAACGCCTCCGAAGACTTGATGATCTGCCTGGCGCCATCGGCATCGCCGGTGAGGATGGCCTCAGCGAGGTCGTTGATGGACTGCTTGGAGCGGTAGTTGTGCTGGAGCCTGACGATCGCACCGCCGGGGCCCTGCACCAGATCGTCGGCGCGTTCGATGTCTGCCAGGACGGCCCCGGCCTCGACGGAGCGCAACTGGTGCGGGTCTCCCAGCATGATCAGACGGGTTTCGGGTGAGATCGCCTCCAGTAGCGCCGTCATGAGCTCGAGCGAGACCATGGAGGTCTCGTCCACCACCACCACGTCGAAGGGCACCGGGTTCTGGGCGTGGTGCTCCAGCTCTGCCGAACGGGGGCGTGCCCCCAGAAGCTTGTGGATGGTGCCGCCCCAGACCTTGTTGAGCTGGCCCACGTCCGCCCGCACTGCTTGCTGTAGCCGGGCCGCGGCCTTGCCGGTGGGTGCCACCAGCGCCACCCGGGGCTGGTGCACCGCCAGCGCGTTCAGGATGCGTGCCACGATCGTGGTCTTGCCGGTGCCTGGGCCACCTGTGATGACGGTGGTGAGGTGGTTCAGGGCGGCGAGTACGGCCGCGTTCTGATGCTCATCCGCCTCCGGGACCGTGCCATCCTCACGTGGGGGTGCCGCCGGGGCCGCTGTGAGGTCGGACAGGGCCGGCAGCGTGCTCCGCTGGCGCAGGATGTGCGACAGCCTGCGCTCCTGACGCCAGTATCGGTCCAGGTAGAGCAGCGTCCCGTCGAGCCTGAAGGGGCGCCCCGCTGCGCTGTCTGCGGAAGCCGTGGCAGGCGAGGCCGCGACCGCCTTCACCCAGGCCTCCGGCTCGGGCCAGGGCGGCTCGACGGCCAGCTCCGCTGTGCTGTCCTCCTCATCCGATTCTGGGCGTAGCTCGGTGGCGGCCGTGGCCAGATCCACGCAGACCGAGCCCAGGCGCAGCTCCCGGGCGGCCAACGCGAACGCGAGCAGCACCTGGGGATCTGCCTCGCCACCCAGGCCGCCGAGGCGTCTTGCCAGGTGGAAGTCGATCAGGCCCAGCCAGCCTGCCTCGCAGAAGGAGCGCAGCAGGCCGGTGGCCGCTACCGGAATCTCACGCATCGGTGCCTCCCAGCAGATCCGAGACCGCCACCACCAGAGGTGCCGGTGGGAACCAGCCGAAGACACCGCAGGCAGTACCGTCGACGACGGGGGTCTCCGGGCCGGCCATTCCTCGCACGAACAGATAGCCGACCCCACCCAGGTGCCGTTCAGGCGAATAGTCCGGCAGGCGCTGACCAAGGTAACGGTGGAGAGCTGCGCAGTAGAGGATCGCCTGCAGGGGATAGTGGGCCTGCATCATGGCCTCTGCCATCGCCGGCTGGGTGTAGTGACCGAGGATCAGCTCGTCGTGTGCGGTGGGAGCGAGCCTGTTGGTCTTGTAGTCCACCACGACGAAGCGTTCCCCCAACTGGAGCACGCCGTCGATGGAGCCGGTGAGGAAGCCGTTGAGGACGGCCTCTGCGGCCTCAGACGAAGCCAACCGCTCGGGATACTCAGCCAGCGGGTCTGTGGCGGGAAGGTGCTCGGCCATGAGCTCGGCCAGTTGGCGCAGCGTGGCCGGGGCGCGACGGTCCGCCAGTGGGAGGTCGAAGTCAAGCTCCGGCAGGCGGTGGGAGGTGGGCACATCAGTGAGTGCCTCGGCGGCCAGAGGATGCAGCGGCGTACGGCACATCCGCACCAGCGCTTCGGCCAGCTGTGACGACGACCCCTGGTCGAGGTTGTGGGCGGGGCCCATCTCGGCGAGCAGTTGCGCGGCATGGGTCTCCAGCGTGCGGGGACCCCATTCGAGAACCTCCAGCGCCTCGTGGACCAGGGTGCCGAAGGCGGCACCCGCCGGGAGCCCTGACATGGGCGAGGGCGCGAGGAGTGCCGGATCCACCGGCTCCGGCGGCGCGACGTCGAGTTCGACGGATTCGTCTGAGACCACCCGCACCGCCGATTCGTGGAGCCCCTGCGTGAGGCCGGAGTAGGAGGTGCGGCGCCAGGTGTGGTCTATGGAACGGTGGAGCCCGGCCAACCGCAGGGTTGGACCGGTCCCGAGAGAGGGGAGTGCGGGTGGGGGCCCCGGATCTGAGCCGTCCAGTGTGGATTCGTGCACCAGGCCGGTGCCGATGGCAGGGCGCTTGGCCAGCAGCGCGCCGAGCGGGCTGTCAGTGCGGGCGCCCTTCGGTGGGGCGATGTGCCAGGCGATGGCCAGGTGCTCGGCCCGGGTGAACCCGACGTAGAGCAATCGCAATTCCTCTGCGAGATGCTGGGCGTTCAGGTCCTGTGTGATGGCGTCCCTCCAATCAGGGGTGGGACCGACGTACAGGTGGCGCCTGCCTCCCTCGACGATGGTGAACGGCTTGTACCGCTGCGCTTTGACGCCATCGGTCTGCGGGAGCAGCACGATGGGGAACTCCAGCCCCTTGGCTGCATGCATGGTCATCACGCGGATGGCGGGTTGATCGGTGGACACGCGCAGCGAATCTGCCTCTTCGTCTGAGGAGTTGCGTGCCTCGCCCAGCGTAATGAGGCCGTCGAGCGTGGTCTCTCCCGACGCGTCGAACAGCTCCGCCAGATGTTTGATGTCTGCCAGTTGACGGTCCCCGTCCGGCTCTGCCAGCACCCGGGCGTCGAGGGAGGTGCGGGTGCGCAGCAGCGTCAGGACGGCGGAGACCCCGCCAGAGTGCCAACGCTGGGACAGTTCGCGCACGAGGGTGCTGACCCGGGCCGCCTCCATCGGATCAGCGGAGAACAGTTGCGCCAGCGGCGACCCGATCAGCGGTGTCATGGCCGCAAGGCGGATGTGGGTCTGGGTGGGATCCGCCATAGCGCGCAGCACGGAGACCCAATGCTGGCTGGATGGCTGTGTCCAGACGGATTGGCTGCCGGTCAGCACCGCGGGATGACCCGCCTCCGTGAGGGCGGTGCGGATGCTGCGGCCCCGTGCCGCGGTGCGGACCAGCACCGCGATGTCCGACGGCGAGAAGGTCTCGCCGGGCTTGTCGGAGGGGCAGGCCAGAATCTGGCGCACCTGTCGGATGAGGTCGTGCTCAACGGCTGTGTCCGGGGAGACATCGCCCAACTGATCCGAAATGGCGGTGCGCAGCCAGAGCCGGGAGGCAGCGGGCAGCCCCGTGCGGGGTCCGTGATGTGAGGACACCGGGGTGACGGTGACCGTCTCCTCGCCCAGCGCGGTCTGCCCGAAGAGCTCCACCACGCCGTCGACGAGCGGCTTGTCGGTGCGGAAGTTGGTGCCCAGGCTCGCGGTCTGTGCGTGCTTCCTGGCGGCGAGGTAGCTGCCCAGATCCGCACCACGGAACCCGTAGATGGACTGCTTGGGGTCGCCGATAAGGATCGTGGGGCGGGCCCGACCGACGAAGGCGGCACGGAGGATGGCCCACTGGTCGGGATCCGTGTCCTGGAACTCGTCGACGAGCACCACACTGAATCTGCGCCGCAACTCCTGTGCGACTGCTTCGCCCGTGGTGGCGTCGGTGAGTAGTTCGCGCAGCCGGGTGGTCACGTCGTCGAAGGTGCACACGCCCTGCACCGCCTTGCGGTGCGCGTACAGTTCGCGCACGGCGGAGGCATAGTCTGCGTGGGGGCCCTCCTGCGGGAGCAGCGGCAGGGATGTGGTGCAGGCGGCTTCGCCGATGCGCAGCGCATCACGCGGCGTGATGTCCGGGGTCTCCGCCGTACGGAAGAGCCTCAGATAGACGTCGGTGGCGCACTCCCTGGCCAACTCGATGGGATCTGAACCCACCGTCTCAGCCGGATCCCAGTCTCCGAGAATGCCCAGCTCGTACAACATGGCTTGGCAGAAGGCGTGCGTGGTGAGGATGGTGGCCTCGCTGAACCGGGCCACCGCCTCGGCTAGCCTGGCGCGGTGGAGGGGGGCGTCCCCTTCGGCGAGGAGCCTGGCGACGGGGTCTTCCACCCGTCCCTCAGGTATGGGGAGGCCCTGCGCGATGCGGTCCATCTCATCGATGATGGCCTGCAGCCTGGTGAACACCCTGGTGCGCATTTCGCCGGCGGCGTGGTTGCCGAAGGTGATGAGCAGCAGGTGCGATACGTCCAGCCCCTGCTCGGCCAGATAGCGGGCGGTGAGCGCCGCGATGGTGTAGGTCTTGCCGGTGCCGGCGCTGGCCTCCAGCAGGACGGTGTCTGTGGGCAGCGGGGCTGTCAGGTCGAAGATGGTCACGAGGCACCTCCGGCCAGCGGACGGTAGAGTTCCCAGGCCCACGCCTGAAAGGCGCTCGGCTGGCCATTGGCAGGGTCAGCGGGGCGCGGCGGATCCTCAAAGAGTTCGCCTACATCAGCGGAGTAGAAGAGCCGCCATGCCGGGCCTGCCCCGCTCCACCTGCCACGGAAGTCCCCGATCGGCCCGGTCCACTGGGCCGGGGTGAATCTGTCCGCCGCATGCTCTAGGGCGTAGGTGAGGGCGGGAGCTGCAGGCACGGGCAGCAGACGGTGCTGCGCCTGAGCGTAGGCCGCGATGATCGTGGTCAGGTGCTCGAGAGCCTCGGCTTGGGGCAGTGGCGCCACCTCCCACTGCTCAGTCCCGATCGCGAAATTGGTGTTGCGGTTCTTCACGAAGTGGTGGAGCTTGGCGGGCACCTGCATGCCCTGGGCCCCCAGGGCCAGGCTCTCGAGCCAGGGCCGCAGGATTCCGGTTCTGTTCCGGCTGGGGTTGGCGGCCAGCGCGAGCCCAGACCGGGTGCGCACCTCATCGACCAGCCGGACATGCTGCGCTGCGTCCAGGCTGACCGTGAGCTCGATGACCTGGGTATCGACTGCGCCGGACCATTCCCCCCATGCGCTCTTCCAGAGTTGGGTGGCCTCGTGCTTGGCCGCACGGAAGGCCGCGTCGCCGATGGCTTGTGGCGGCAGGTCCTCACGCTGACGGAAGTAGTCCTCCACGGACTCCAGGCTGGTGCCGGTCTTCCAGGAATCAACCAGCGCGTTGACGAGGCGCCAGTTCTCCAGGCCACCCACCTCAAGGGGCAGTTCATCGGTGACCTGCGGCTCGTCGTACAGGGCGATGCCTCCCGCAGCGCGCAGGAATGTCTTGGCCGGATCCGTCAGAAACCGTTCCAGCTGGGTGAGCGTGACCTGCGTCGGGGCAGGGCCCAGTGGCCGGGCGGTGGCCTCTCTTCTGCGTCTGGCCGCGAGGGGGGCTCCGGACAGGGATGAGGAGCGGCGTGCCTGCGCGCCCGCAAAGGCAGGGGCGTCGAAGCTGGGATGAGCTCCGAAGTTGCCGGGCGAGGTTGCCGTCGGCGGATGCCCGATGGGCTGCTCCGCGACGCCGAGTTGCTCGAGGAGCCAACTCACGGCCACCGGCACGGACGCGCGGTCATTGGTTCGCTGTGAGCGTGCCTGCCGCACGATCACAAGCTTGTCCGCGCAGCGGGCATGGGTGAGCAGTTGCTGGAGGCGACGCCCGGGCAGGTCTGGGGCCCTGCTGCCAAGGTCTACCGAATCAGGGAGGTGACCTGCGCGGCCCGGCACCACGTCATCGGTGACGCCCAGCATGGCGACGAGCTTGAACTCCACGTGCTGCAGCTCACCCAGTGGGATCAGCTGCATCGTGCCGTTGCCGGCGGCGACGCGCGCCCGGGGCGGGGATGCGGCCTCCTCCAGTAGAAGCGCGAACTCGTGCGGGGTGAGGTTGGTGGGGTGCCCCTGGTGGTCCGCCTCGAAGCGGGCCAACACCGCGAGGGCGTGGAGCTCCTGCCACTGGTCCGCGTGGGGGAGTGCGATCAGCGCCTCCATCGCCCGCCGGGCACGTTGGACCCAGCCCGACACTGTGGTGGGCGCCTGGGTGGTGGCAACCACGCGGCGCAGCCGGGCGAGGACCTCGCACAGGGACCCCACGAGCGTGAGATCCGAGGCGGTGACCGCCTCCGTGCCTGAGAGCCCCAACCCGGCGTCGGTGCCGGGGGCGACGGCCAAGCCGATGAGCAGCCTGTCGATGCCGCGCGTCCAGGTGTTCTGATCCACTCCTGCCAGGTTGAAGGCGGCACGGTGGCCGGCATCCAGTCCCCACCTGATGCCCGCCCCGGAGACCAGCTCCACCACCGCCCGGCGGTCCGTGAGGTTCCAGCGGTGCGCGATGGGCGGGCTCAGCAGAAGCTCGACGGTGTCGCTCGCGGTGGCGCGGGACGACCCCAGCCGGATGAGGCGCACGAGGAGGTGGAGGACGGGATTGGTCTCGAAGGCGCCGGGCGGTTGCAGCCGCAGCGTGCGGCCCGGGTGAGCCTCGTCATCTGCGGGGGCGAACGCGGCCTCCAGGAGGCCCGCGTAGCGCTCGGCCTGGGGGCACACGATCACGACGTCCCGGGGCTGGAGCGTGTCATCCTCGGCGAAGGCGCGGGTTAGCTCATCGCGCAGTACCTCCACCTGCCTGGCTTCTCCGTGCGAATCGTGCAGGGACACCGCAGGCGCGGGCGCCGCCTCCCCCGGCAGGTCCAGCGACTCTGAGGCCAGTGCCTGGGCCCAGGCCTCGCCCGGTGACCCGGACGGCTGCAGAATGGTCAGACCGTGGCCCTCTGCCAGCGCCTGGATGATGGAGGCCTGGGGAGCGGTCAGGTGATCCACGGCCAGCACGAAGGTGGGCATGGTGTCCTGAGCCGCCGCGTCGAGCATGTCGTCGAGGATGGCGAGCGGATCGAGTTCAAGGGCGGAGGCGACGCGGCGGAACAGCTCTGGCTGCCAGGCGAGCTCGTCCGGGAGAGGCTTCGCATCCAGGCCCGCGTCTGAGCCCTCGAGCCACTGGGCAAGGAGCTCGGGCGCCTGGTCCAGGTAGCTGCGCAACAACCTGGCGACACGCATGGCCGTGGCCCGACGACGGCCGGGGCGTGCGTCATCCGCGGCCAGTGCGCGCCTCACCAGGGGGTGGGACACCGACGTCAGGGCGTCCGCGACGGCGATGTCCAGTGGGGTGCCCCGCCAGCGAGAGCGATCTCTTCCGACGCCGGCCCGCTCCGCGATGTGGCGCATCAGATCGGTGGGGGACAGGTACTCGATGCCGGCCGAGATCCCCAACCGGGCTGCCACCTCCTGCCCGACGACGCGGCCGGTGGCGCGCGTCGAGACCACTACCCGCAGCCTGCGGAACGGATCTGTGGCGGCACCGGTGAGAAGCTCCGCGAGATGGTCGATCAGGGCGGCCCATCGGGCCCCTCTCACCAGTCTCACGGTCATGGCAGCCACCCTACTGGTGGTCACCGACAATTCTGTTTTGTCCGTGCGGGGCGGTATGAATGGGGCCGTGAGCAACCACATCCTCGATGCCCTTGACCCCGAGCAGCGCAACGTCGCCACGCTGCTGGACGCCCCCGTCGTGGTGCTCGCAGGGGCGGGGACGGGCAAGACGCGCGCGATCACCCATCGCATCGCGCACGCCGTCAGCGAGGGGAGATACTCGCCCACGGCCACCCTCGCCGTCACCTTCACCACGCGGGCGGCCGGTGAGATGCGCGCCCGGTTGGCTGGGCTCGGGGTACGTGGCGCGCAGGCGCGCACCATCCACTCCGCTGCGCTGCGCCAATGCCAGTTCTTCTGGCCCAAGGCCTACGGGGTCGCCTTTCCAGCCGTGGCGGAGAACACCTTCGGGCTGGTCGCGCGCGCCACGCACCAGGTGCTGGGCAGCTCAGACACCGCCCTTGTGCGTGATCTCGACGCGGAGATCTCCTGGGCCAAGACGAGCAACGTCACGCCCGCGCAGTACGTGGAGATGGCGGAGGGGCGCTCGGTGAACGGGGCGAGCGCTGCCCAGGTGGCCAACGTGATGACGCTCTACGAGAAGGCCAAGCTCACCGAGGGGACGGTCGATTTCAACGACATCCTGCTGTGCAATGCCGTGCTGCTCAGCGAACACGAGGAGATGGCCGCCACGATCCGGGGCGCCTACCGGCATTTCGTGGTGGATGAGTACCAGGACGTCTCCGCGCTTCAGCACCGGCTCATCAAGTTGTGGGTCGACGGCCGTCCGGATGTGTGCGTGGTGGGGGACCCCAACCAGGCCATCCACTCTTTTGCGGGCGCGGACGCCGGCTACCTCCTACGGTTCGCCGATGAGTACGACGATGCACGCACGGTCCGGTTGATGCGCAACTACCGCTCCTCGCCGGAGGTGATCGCTGCCGCAAACAAGATCCTGCGGGTCCGCAGCGGCGCACCCGGGGCGCTGCAGGCGACCCAACCTGCCGGGCCTGCCCCTTCATTCCACGGTGCGCCTGATGAGACGGCCGAATCCGCGGACGTGGCCGAGTGGTTGCGAGCGCAGCACGCAGCGGGCACCAGATGGTCCGAGCTGGCTGTCCTCTACCGCATCAATGCACAGTCGCCGTCCTTGGAGGCTGCGCTCACCGAGCGTGGCATCCCGTACACGGTGCGGGGCACGGAGCGGTTCTACGACAGGGCCGAGGTCCGCCAGGCCATCGTGGAGTTCGGGAGGTTCACCCAGCGCGACGACAGCGCCCCGCCCACCGATGTGCTCGGTGCCGTGCTCACCGGTCTCGGCTGGAAGCCGGAGGCGCCCTCGGGGCAGGGCAGGCAGCGGGAGCGGTGGGAGTCCCTCGCGGCGCTGCGCACCATGCTCGCCGAGGAGGCCGAGAAGCGTGAAGAGTGGACCGCGCATGAGGCCATGACGTGGCTGCAGGAGCGCGCCACCTGGCAGGCGGCGCCCGTCGCGGAGGCCGTCACCCTCTCCACGTTGCACGCCGCCAAGGGCCTCGAATGGGATGACGTGGCCATCGTCGGTGTCAGGGAGGGCATGATCCCCTTCGTGTTGGCGCAGGAGGAACCGGCGCTCTCGGAGGAGCGCCGGCTTCTCTACGTGGGGTTCACCCGCGCACGGCGGGCGCTGCGCGTCAGTTGGGCGGCCTCACGCGGCAAGGCCACCCGTTCCCGGTTCATCGCGGATCAGGTGTCAGGCCCCATCACGGTGGGCAAACCCCGGCAGACCACCTCGGTGCGTTCACGTACCTGCCGGGTCTGTGGCAACCCGCTGCACAGCGCAGCAGAGCGCAAGCTGAGCAGGCACGAGGACTGCGAGGTGGCCTACGACGAGGAACTGTTCGAGGCGCTGCGGGACTGGCGAAAGCGGGTGGCCGAGGAGACGAAGATGCCTGCCTTCGTGGTGTTCACTGATGCCACGCTGCAGGCCATCGCCGAGGCCGTGCCCACCACGCCGAGCGAACTGTTGAAGCTGCCGGGGATCGGCCAGTCGAAGCTGACCAGGTACGGCGACGGCGCGCTGGAGGTGATCAGGGCCCATCAGGCGAACTGAGCCCATCGTCGCGGCAGCCGCGCGTCCTGCAGCCGCTGCGCCATGGCCAGGTCAACAGGCTGAGGCCCGGATCGTCGACGTGCCACGTCCAACTGGAGCCCATGAGATCCGTGGTGCCCTGTTGCACCACGGCCAATGCCTGGAGCGCCGCCCAACTGGCTGCCCAGGCCGTGAGGTGCAGCGCGCCGCCGCGGTGGGGAGGCCGCCGGTCTGCCGAGGCGAGGCATCCCGGGCAAGGCCCGAAGCCCGGGCTCACGAAGGGGCCCACGGAGGCGCCCTTGGAGTGCCACCACACATGCAGGGCGCCGGTTTCCGCGCCGTAGATCTCAGATTCGAGGATGGGGTTGGCTCCCGGTGGCCAGGCCAGGATGGCCAGCGCCGCCCCGGACGTGCTGCCAGGGGACTGCAGCGCGGCGCGTGGCGTGGTCGTCTTGGCGACGAGGCCTGCCCGCTGGATGCCCGCTGCAATGGGGGCGGTGCGGGTGGGGGCGCCGAGGATCATCAGGATGGGAGTGGCCGACATCATGGTCACACTGTGATCGCCAGAGGTGATCACGCGCCGGAATCGGTCGCCGACGGACAACACCTCACCGCAAACGGACAACACTTCCAGTCGCTGGGACAACACCCTGTGGCGCGAGACGGGCGGTAGCCGCAGGGGAGCGCTGACAATGCCCAGAAAAGCGGAGTCCCGGCTGCCTGATCCGCCTTCCCCTGCGAATCGACATCCGGGACTCTCGGGACTGAGTTAACCGTGCAACAGCGTCCGCGTCAAGCAGTTGCTCAGCCCTCGTCGCCGAGCAGTTTGCGCAACTCGGCGTCCATCTCATCCTCCTGCGGGTCAGCGTCATCGTGGCTCCGGGTGAAGGACAGCGGATCCTCCAGGTGCGCCTTGGTGGGAAGCAGATCCGGGTGGCCCCAGACCGCGTCGCGTCCTTCGAGGCCCCGCTCATGCTCCACTGCGGCCCAGAGGTTCTTAGCGTCGCGCACGAGCCGCGGGCTGAGATCCAGCCCGAGCAGTTCCTTGAACACCCCGGTCACCGGCGTGGCAGAGGCGCGGCGACGGTGGAGGACCTCCTCCAACTGGGGGGCGTTCGGCATCCAGGCGGCGCTGGCCCTACCCGCCACGTGGTCGACCCACCCCTCGACCAGAGCCAGGAGCACCTCCAGCCGCTCCAGAATCTCCATCTGGGTCTGGGTGCTGGCGGGCTGGAAGAAGGAACCGCGGACCTGCTCGCCCACGGCCACCATGTCCTCCATGGTGAGCTGCTCCAGGTTGTCCGGGCGTAGTGACTCAGCGATCGCGTCGAAATCGATGGTGATCTCTCGCGCGAAGTGCGCCAGGAGCGCGCTCAACTGGGGCGAGAGCCATCCGACGGCGTGGAACAGCCGTTGGCGGGCGGCCTCGCGGAGCAGAAGATACAAGGTCACGTCGGTGTCGCTGGCATCCAGATCCCGGGTGAACTGGGCCACGTTCGCGGGCACCATCACGACGTCGGAGGAGCCGAGCAGGTTGAACCCGAGCTCGGTCCCGGTCAGGATGTCGCCCGCGACCCGGGAGAGCTCGCGCTTGAGCCGGTCACGATAGATCAACGAGGCCGACTGCTTCATCATGGGCCCCATCATCTGGGCCAACGGCTGCAACTCGTCGCCCTGTTCGGCGACGCTGCCGCGCTGGAGTGCATCAGCCAGGCCGTCGATGATCGGTTCGATGACGGACCGCCAGCCATCGCCGGTCTCGTCCAGCCACGTGCCCCTGGTGATCGCACGAGCGGGACGGCCGGTCTCTGAGAACGTGGTGGCGGGTGTGAGCCAGGTTTGTGCCAACCTTTCAGCGTCGACGATGGCTGCACGTTCCTCAGGGCGGAGCGCGGGGTCTCCGCCGGCCTCGGCAGCTTGGTGCTTCGCGGCGGTCAGAGTGGTGCGCCATGCAGCGTCCGGGTCGCGATCCGCCGGGGTCATGCCGAACATGAACCCACCCCCGGCCGACTGCATCTTCTGGACCTGCGCGACGAGGTCCTCGAAGTTGAGGTTCTCGGCGTCTCCCAGCCCGAGTTGTTCGAGCATCTTGCGCAACTGTTCGAAGTCGAAGGGACCGAACGACGGGTTGGACATCAATTTCCTCCTGTGCACCGTTACAGGCCATTGTTCCGCATGGGGCAAGCGCCGCGCGACGGCTTGTCGCCGCTTGGTAATGTGACCACAGCCTCAGGAGAAGGGAGAAGGTATGTCGCGCAACGCTGTGGCGATCGTGAGTTCCCTTCTCTTCGCCGCGTTGGCGGCGGCTCTGGTGATCACTCCCGTGCCCTATGTCGCGTGGCGTCCCGGGCAGACGGTCGACGTGATGGGCACCACGGATTCGGGTCCCATCATCGCCGTGGCAGGCGGGTTGCCCAGCTATCCATCAGAGGGCCAGCTGCTGATGACGACGGTCTCCGCCACCCGGGTGGAATCGACGATCAGCCTCCCCGAGGCACTGGTCGTCTACCTGGGTGCCGGATCGGATGCCATCCCGCGGGAGGTCTACTACCCACCGGGCAAGACCATCGAGCAGGTCCGTGCGGAGGCCACTTTGCAGATGGACAACTCCCGCACGCTCGCCACTGTCGCGGCGCTCCGGGCGGAGGGCGGCGTCACCGTGACCGAGGTCCCCAGCGTGGGAGCTGTGTCACTCACCGGGCCCGCCGCAGACAAGTTGTTGCCGGGCGACATCATCGAATCGGTCAACAACCAGCCGGTCGAGACGGTCGACGACGTGGCGCAGGCGGTTGCCCGGCACTCGCCGGGTGACACGATCACCTTCACGTTCCAGCGCGACGGACGCCAGCGCAGCGAGGCTGTCACCGCTGCTCCCAGCGGCAGCAACCCCCGCGGCGTGGAGGTCGGCGTGCGCTGGGACGTCGGATACCAGTACTCACCCCAGGTCACCTTCGGTATCGATCCCGCGGTCACCGGCCCGAGCGCCGGCCTGGTTTTCGCACTCGGCATCTACGACCGCATCACAGAGGGTGACCTCCTCGGCGGGCGGGTGGTGGCCGGGACGGGCTCGATCGATGCGAGCGGCCGGGTGGGACACATCGGCGGCATCCGCGAGAAGATCACCGGGGCCGAACGCGACGGTGCCACCATCTTCCTTGTCCCCGAACGCAACTGTCTCGACATCGGTGATCTCGACACCGACCTGACGCTCATCCGGGTGGCCACGTTCAAGGATGCGGTGGCCGCCCTGCAACTCATCAACGAAGGAAACTACGCGGAGGTGCCCACCTGTGGCTGACCGACTGATCGCCTGCCTCATGGACGTGGAACGTCACGTGTCCACCTCGGGATGGGACCAACCAGCCCGGCTCTTCGCGCTGGTCACGACGGGCACTTTGCTCGACGTCGAACCCCAGCTGCGGGGGCGCGTCCCCGAGACCGCACCCGATGCGCTCACCGCCATCGAACAGGACGAGTTCCACGCCACCGATGACCTCTTCGAGCGGTTGGAGACCATCTACTGGCCGGACACCGTCGAGGGCTGCGCGCTGGCCCTCGAGCGCGCCTTCCTGCCACCGGAGTATGAGAAGGACATCCCGGACGACCCGGATGACGCCGCCCAGTTTGTGATGAAGCACCCTGCCAAGACCGATGTGCGCGTTGTGGTGGGGGTGCTGCGCGAGGGCCCCAAGCACGGTTTGGCGCGCCTTCAGAGCAACCCGGACGATCTGTTGGGCGGTGAGGACCTCGTGCCCGGGCTGGCAGAGGCACTGCTCAACACCTTCAGGAGTGATGACGCGTGAGTACTGAGACCTTGGCCGACGTGCCGACCGAACCCCGCCGCGGGCCGCTGCTGTGGACTGTGCTGATCATCGGCGTGTTGATCTTCCTCGCGGTGATCGGTTCCAGGCTGGCCACGGACTACCTGTGGTTCCGCAGCCTCGACTTCGAGACGGTGTTCACCACGCAACTGGCCGCCCGCTTCGGCCTGATGCTCCTGTTCGGTCTGCTGCTGTTCGCGGCCGTGTTCTTCAGCATGCTCATCGCCTACCGGCTGCGGCCCAAGGTGCGGCGGGCGAACCTGGATTCAGAGTTCCTCGTCCAGATGCGCGACGCCCTCGACAGGCGCTCCAAGGTACTCATGGCCGTGCCCGCCGCGGTCCTCGGCGTGCTGGGTGGGCTCACTGCGGCCGGCATGACGCCGGTGTTCCTGGCGTGGTGGCACCGCACTGATTTCGGCACGACAGATCCCTACTTCGGGTTGGACGCCAGCTTCTTCGTGTTCACGCTGCCCTGGCTGCAGTTCGTCACGGGGTTCCTGCTGTTCGCGCTCATCGCCGGCGGGATCGCGGCGGCGGCGGTGCATTTCATGACCGGGTCGATGAACACCGCCGCCATCCGCGGGCGGGGCAACAGCCCGGCCTCCGTGGGAGCGCAGCGACAGCTGTCCATCATGCTGGGCCTCGTGTTGCTGATGATCGCGGTCAACACCCTGCTCGACCGCTACGGGCTCAGCGTCACGGAGTCGACGCTCTTCACGGGCATCGGCTACACCGATGCGAGCACCCGAATGCCGGTGGGCATCATCATGGCCGCGATCGCCGCGATCTCGGCCATCGCGTGCTTCGTCAACGCGTGGAAGGTGCGCTGGAGCGTGCCCGGTGCCTCGGTGGCGCTGCTCGTGGTCTCCGGGCTGCTGCTGTCCATGGCCTACCCGTGGGCGATCCAGACCTTCGAGGTGGATCCCAGCCCGCAGGAGAAGGAAGCTCCCTACATCGCCAACAACATCGCCGCCACGCGGCACGCCTACGGCATCGACGAGGTGGAGATCGAGGACTACGAAGCCACCACGTCGGCCAACGCCGGCCAGCTCCGGCAGGATGCCGAGGCGCTGCCCGCCATCCGGCTCATCGACCCCATGGTGGTGCCACCCACCTTCGAGCAGCTGCAGCAGGTGCGTGGCTACTACTCGTTCCCCCGCACGTTGGACGTGGACCGCTACGTCATCGACGGCAAGCCCACGGATTCCGTGGTGGCGGTCCGTGAACTCAACCTGGAATCGATCGAGGGAGGCGACACCTGGAACAACCGCCGCACCGTCTACACGCACGGCTACGGCATGGTGGCCGCCTACGGCAACCAGCGTGAAGCCAACGGCGAACCTGTGTTCTTCTCGGGTGGCATCCCCACCATGGGCGAGTTGGACGCCCACGAGCCGCGAATCTACTTCGGTGAGCGTACGGACTACTACGTCGTGGTGGGCGCTCCCGAGGGCACCGAACCCGTCGAGCTCGACACCCCGTCGGGCGGTGAGGGGCGGTCCGAGTCCCTCTACACCTACACGGGCTCGGGCGGCGTGCCCATCGGTAACTGGTTCACCAAGGCCGCGTTCGCGATCCGCTTCGGCGACATCAACCTGATGCTCTCGGATCGTGTCAACGAGGAGTCGCGCGTCCTCCACGACCGGCTCCCCGTGCAGCGGGTCCAGGAGGCGGCTCCGTGGCTGACGATCGATTCGGATCCCTTCCCCAGCATGGTCGACGGCCGCATCGTGTGGATCATCGACGGCTACACCACCACGGATTCCTACCCCAACTCCACGCGCCTCGACTGGACGCAGGCCATCTCTGACTCGCGCACGGCCGCAGACCGGCTCCTGCTCGGCCAGCAGGTCAACTACGTGCGCAACTCGGTCAAGGCCACCGTCGACGCCTACGACGGCACGGTGAAGCTGTACCAGTGGGATGAGGAGGACCCCATCCTCGAGACGTGGGACAAGGTGTTCCCTGGCGTCATCACGCCGAAGGACGAGATCTCGCCTGACCTGTTGGCACACCTGCGCTATCCGCAGGACCTGTTCAAGGCCCAGCGCGAGATCCTCGGCCGCTACCACACCACCAACCCCGGCACGTGGTACCAGCAGTCCGACGTGTGGCAGGTGCCGACCGATCCCATCCGGGGGACCGAGGCCCGCCAGAAGCAGCCGCCATACTTCCTGACCATCCGCTGGCCGGGGGACGAGACCCCCGTCTACTCCAACACTGCGGTGTTCGTGCCGAAGGACCGTGAAAACCTCTCGGTCTACCTCGCCGTCAACGCAGATGCGACGACGGACAACTATGGCCGGATGCGGGTGCTCAAGCTCTCCGATGAGGAGCAGATCGCCGGCCCTGGTCAGACGTTCAACTTCATCTCCACCAACCCGGTGGTGGCCGAGCGGCTACTGCCGTTCAACAGGCAGGGAGCCTCGGCGACGGCGATCTACGGCAACCTGCTGACGCTGCCGCTGGGCGGTGGCCTGCTCTACGTGCAGCCCATCTACACCCAGGCGGTCACCTCCGGCTCGTACCCGGCGCTGCGGTTCATCGTGGTGCGCTTCGGCGAGCAGATCGGCATCGGGGACACTCTGCAGGCGGCGCTCGACCAGGTGTTCCAGGGCGACGCCGGTGCGGAGACCGGTGAGGGCGGCGCCGACGGCGTGCCCCCGGCCACTGATCCGGACGGCGAGACACCCGATCCCGGTGCTGTGGAGCCCACCGAGCCGGGCACAGATCCCACCACTCACCCGGGCTCTGTGCCGGCCCTCGGCGGCGAGGCGCGCGCACGCCAGTTGCTGGACGAGGCCCAGGACCTCTACGAGAGCGCAGACGTCTCCCTGAAGGAAGGCAACCTCGGCGAGTATCAGGCCAAGGTCAGCAGCGCCGAGGAGAAGGTGGCCGAGGCCATCAAGGCGCTGGACGAAGGCTGACGGCCAGGCCGAGCTGCTCCAACGCAGGGACCAGCTCGGCCGCCTCGCCGGTCACGGCGATGGTCAGGGCGCCGGGGTCGATCACCTCGCGGAACGCCGCCGTCGCCTCTTCTGCCGTGACTGCAGCCAACTGCGCAAAGTGCGCGTTGAGGTACTCCGGGCCGAGCCCGGACGCGGCCAGCGTGCAGGCCTGGTTGACGATGTCGGCGGAGGTCTCGTTGGCCAGCGGCGCGATCCCGATCAGGAACTGCCGGGCGTCCTCGGCCTCCTTCCCGGTGAAGGGTTCCGCCGCGCCGAGGGCGTCAAGGACGCGTGCGACGGCGTCGCCGGCGACCTCGGTGCGCACGCTGGTGCCCACCGTGAACTGCCCCTCATCGACGCCGGGCGCGAACCCGCCGCCGATGCCGTAGGTGTAGCCGAGGCGCTCGCGGAGTTCCAGGTTGAGCCTGGAAGCGAACGCTCCGGCCATGGCGTGCCCGGCCACGCGGAGGGCCGGCCAGCGCGGATCCTGCCTGGTGACGGTCCGGGTGGCCATGGCGATTGTGGCCTGCACAGCGCCGGGGTGGTCGAGGACCACGACCCGGGGTTGCTGTAGCGGTGACGTGGGGCGCAGCCCGTCGCGGACCGGCGGGGGAGCCTGCCAGGAGGAGACTCCGTCGAGGACCTCATCGAGCCCCGTCGCGCCGGCGACGACCAGGGTGGCGCCAGCGGGGGAGAAGTGGTTGCGGTGCCACTGGGCGGCGACCTCGGCAGTGATGTGCTCCAAGGTCTCCGGGGTGCCGCTGGCGGGGCGGGCGTCGCGGTGCCCGGCGTCGTACAGGGCGGCGCGCAGAGCCAGCCGGTTGGCGGACCCTGGCGACGCGAGCCGCGACTCGTAGCCCGCGATCTGGGCCTCCACGTGGTGGGCCACGTCGCGCTCAGCGTAGGCAGGCTGTGTCAGCACCTCGCGGAACAGCGGCAGCACGTCGGTGAGCCGGCGGGACGGGGCCTGCCCGCCGAAGGTGGTGTACCGGTGCCGCGTCGTGCCGTGCAGCGTGGCGCCCTGCGCTTCGAGCAGTTCGCCGATCTCGCCGTCGGGGTGGGAGAGGGTCCCCTCGTCGATGGCGTGCAGCGCGACATTGGCGACCCCTTCGAGACCACGCGGCTCGTGCGTGAGGGGGGCCGGGAGCACCACGTCGAAGGTGGCCACGTGCTGGCCGGGGAGGTCGAAGTGCCAGAGGGTGAGCCCGCTGTCGAGGTGTACGACGGTGGGGGTGGGGAAGTGCCAAGCCGTGGCGAGGCGGACGTCGGGGCGCATCATGAGTGGTTCTCCGCACGGTAGAGGAGTCGGTTGGCCGCGTCGGGTTGCAGCCAGCAGGCTGCGGCGGCGCGCACGTCGTCGGGGGTGAGGGCCAGGATCTCGGCCAGGTAGGTGTTGACGCGCCCGGGGTCGCCGTGGACCAGCCAGGCCTCGTTGATGGCGTCTGCGCGACCGCTGGTGGTGGCGACATCCCACAGGTAGTCGCGTTCGAACTGCGCCACCGCCCGTGCCAGTTCCTCCTCCGTGGGGCCTTCGTCGAGGAATAGGGCCAGTTCCGCGGTGACGGCGTCGGAGACCTGTTCGAGTGAGATGTCCGTCGCGGGGCGGGAGGTGAGCGTGGTGATGGAATCGGTGGAGCGGTTGCTGAGCAGGCCGCCGTGGACCTCGTAGGCGACATCGGCGCGCTTGACCAGCGCGCGGTGCAGGCGGCTCGCGTGCCCGTCCGCCAGCACGGACAGTGCCATCTCGAGTGCGGCGCCGTCGGGGTGCGCCGCCGGTGGGGTGGCCCAGGAGAGGTAGCTCAGCGAGTGCGGCACCGGCCGCGACACCGACGTGTGCGACGGCGCCCGCTCGCCGTCAGCGATCGGTGCGCGCTCTGGCCTGGGCACGGTGGGGAGGTGACCGAAGTGCCGCTCGGCAAGCGCGAACCCCTCGTCGGCGCTGATCGGGCCGCAGAGCACCAGCCGAAGGTTGCTGGCCGGGTACCAGGCGTGGAAGAAGCCGGCCACGTCCTCGAGCGAGGCTGCGTCGAGATCCGCCATGGAGCCGATCGGGAGGTGGCCGTACGGGTGCGCCGGCTCGAAGTGCTGCGCCACCAGGAGTTCGAGCAGGTCGCCGTAGGGCTGGTTGTCGTAGCGCTGGCGCTTCTCCTCCTTGACGACCTGGCGTTGGGCTTCGAAGTTCTCCGGCGTGATGGCCAGAGACGCGAAGCGGTCCGCCTCCATCCAGAGGGCCCGTTCCAGCGCGCCGCGCGGCACCGTCTCGAAGTAGTTGGTCCGGTCTGAGGAGGTGGTGGCGTTGACGGTCCCGCCCAGGGCCTCGACGGTGGCCATGTGCTCGCCGCTGGCGACGTGGGCGGAGCCCTGGAACATGAGGTGCTCGAACAGGTGGGCGAACCCCGTGCGCCCGGGCGCCTCGTCGGCAGAGCCCACCGCCACCCAGATGTTGACGGCCACGCCGGGTGCCGCGTCGTCCGGCGAGACCACCACCTGCAGCCCGTTGTCGAGGCGGTGCTGGCTCAGCTCGTAGTGCAGATCGGCCTGGGTCATGGGGGCGAGCCTAGCGCGACCGGGGCGCTCCGCCAGGGAGTAGCGTGGGGGCCATGAAGTATCGCTATCTCGGCAACTCGGGCCTCAAGGTGACCGAGCTCATCTACGGCAACTGGCTGACCCACGGCTCCCAGGTGGTCAACGACGCGGCGACGGCGTGTGTGCGCGCAGCGCTCGACCATGGCATCACCTCCTTCGACACGGCGGATGTCTACGCCAACACGGTGGCGGAGGAGGTGCTGGGCGAGGCCCTCAAGGGCGAACGGCGCGAGTCGTTGGAGATCCTCACCAAGGTCTACTGGCCCACCGGCCCCAAGGGCGCCAACGATTCCGGCCTGTCCCGCAAGCACATCATGGAGTCGATCGACGGTTCCCTGCGCCGGCTGCAGACCGATTACGTCGACGTGTACCAGGCCCACCGCTTCGATGTGGAGACCCCGCTGGAGGAGACGATGGTGGCCTTCGCCGACATCGTGCGCCAGGGCAAGGCCCTCTACATCGGTGTCAGCGAATGGCGGGCCGAGCACATCCGTGAAGCCGCCCGCTACGCCAAGGAACTACGCATCCCGTTCGTCTCGAACCAGCCGCAGTACAACATGCTGTGGCGCGTCATCGAGGAGGAAGTGGTCCCCGCGTCGCGCGAGGTGGGCATCTCGCAGATCGTGTTCTCGCCCATCGCGCAGGGCGTGCTGACCGGCAAGTACCTGCCGGGGCAGGCTGCTCCGGAAGGCTCGCGGGCGACTGACGCCAAGGGCGGCCAGCAGATGATCAGCCGCTTCATGCACGACGACCTGCTCGCCGCCGTCCAGAACCTCAAGCCCATCGCCGAGGAACTCGACCTGACGATGGCGCAACTGGGCCTGGCCTGGGTGCTGCACAACGACAACGTGGCCGCCGCCATCATCGGCGCCTCGCGCCCCGAGCAGATCACCGAGAACGTCAAGGCCAGCGAGGCGGAGCTTTCCGACGACGTGCTCAAGCGGATCGACGAGGTGCTCGACGGCTTCATCGAGCGCGATCCGGCCAAGACGCAGCCCCCGGCACAGCGCCCCTGATGTGAGACCCGATGGCGCAGGGCGCCGTCATGTCGTTACTGTGCTGAGGTAACAGTCACGCGAAGGAGACTGACGCGGCCCTCGGAATGCGATGTGAGCACCACTGACACCGCGGCCCCGAAGCGGGGATTCATGCAGCGGTTCCTCGACCTCGTGGAGAGGGGAGGCAACAAGCTACCGGATCCCATCGTGCTGTTCGCTTCGCTCTGCGCGATCATCACTCTGGCCTCCTGGGTCACCGCGCTGGCCGGCCCGGCCCGAAGCTGGGGCTGCGCGCCGACATCGACGCGCTGGGGCTGCAGGAGGACCGCCCGGATCTCGAGTTCGCCTCCAAGGTGCCCGGGAAGATGCACGGCTGCGGGCACGATGCCCACACGGCGGTGATGATGTCGGCCGCCGCATGGGTCGACGACCACTTCGACGAGCTGACCGGCGAGGTGCACGTCATCTTCCAGCACGCCGAGGAGACCCCACCCGGCGGCGCGAGGGAGATGGTGGATACCGGCTACTTCGAGGGCTTCGACTTCATGTACGGCCTCCACTTCTGGGCCACGCTGCCCACGGGCCAGATCGACATCAAGGACGGGCCGGCGTCGGCCAACTTCTACCTCTTCGAGATCGCCCGCCGGACGTGGCGGTCACGCCTCAACCCGGGACGTGGCGATCGACCCGGTCACGGCCGCCGCCGGGCTCGTGAGCCAGATCCAGACCATCGTGGCGCGCCGCGTGGTGCCCCGTTCGCCGGCGGTGGTGTCCACCACCTATCTGGAGGCCGGCAAGCAGGTGGCGCTCAACGTCATCCCCGCCACCTCCCGCCTGGGCGGCAGCATCCGCGCCACCGACGACGAGACGCGCGCCGTGGTGCGAAGCAGCCTGGAGAACTTCGTCGCAGGACTGGAGTCGGCCAACCCGGGGCTGACGGCCGAGCTCGACTACCTCGTCGGTTACGACGCAGTGCTCAACGATCCAGCCTGCACCGCTGTCGTGCGCGAACTCGCTGCCCCGATCTGGGGTGAGGACGCCATCCTCGAGGAACCCGCCATGCTGGGCGGGGAGGACTTCGCGGCGTTCTCCCGCGTGGCCCCCGCCTGCTACGTGTTCATCGGGGCCGGCAACGAGCAGTTCGACAGCTCGCACCACAGCCCCACCTTCGGGCTGGACGAGGCCGCGTTCCCGCAGGCGTTCGCCCTGGCGGTGGCGGTCGTGCAGAACGGGCCACGCTTCGTAGCTTGAGGGTGCAAGGGCGCTCCCGCCCGGCATAGGCTCGACGGGGGCCGGCCCTACCCTGCCGCGGCCAGCACCAGGACGACGCCACCGGCGATCGCTGGAACAGCGAGCATGGATGCCGGCTGAGCCCGGCCACAATGAGGTGTGCGGCGGCCTGCCCGAGCCCGGCCCAGCCGCGCCACGACGGGGGATCGAGGAGCCAGGCGAGTGACCCCCAAACCAGTACGGCCACGAGCATCGTGCCCAACCCGTACCAGTCCCGGCCCGAGGCGCGTGGCGCCAGCAGCCATGCCGCATAGCTGGCGGCCAGCAGCAGCCCCAGTACAGCCAGCAGCAGCCCCTGCCTGGATGGGGAGAGAAGTAGGCCCAGGAGGAGCAAGGGTGGCGCCGGCTGCGGCCAGCATTCGCACCAGGGCGGCGAACGGCCAATGGTGGCCGAGTTAGGAGAGCCACCCCAGCACCATCACCACGACGAGGAAGACGGAGGTCCACAGGGAGTTCTGCGCCACGACGGGTGCGAGGATGGCCGCGCCGCCTCAGTCGTGGCCCCATCATTCCCTGGCCGCGGGGCCACGGGCAGCCGACCCTGCAGAACCCCCAGAACGCAGCCAGCGTTGCAGGAAGTCGTCGACCAATGCGATGTAGCCCGGACGGTCGGCGAAGTAGCCGCCGCAGTGGTAGACACCCTCGAAGGTGACCAGCTCGACGGCGTCCTGACCGCCAGCGGCCTCCTGCAGGTCAAGCGCGTGCTGGTAGGGGATGATCTGATCCTCGGTGCCATGCAGCAGCAGGATGGGCCGGGGCGGGAGATCCGCGATGGCATCGATGGGGCGCACCTCATGGAAGCGGTAGCCGTGCAGGAGACGGTTGGCCAGTGCCACGATGGGCACGAACGGCGCGGCCGGCACCCGGCGCCCCCGGAACGCCTGGGCCACCACGTCGGTGAGCGTGGCGAAGGGGGAGTCCAGGACGAGCGCCTCGACGCGCGGTTCCTTGGCGGCGGTGAGGATCGCCGTCGATGCACCCCCGGAGAAGCCGACCACCGCGATCCGCGCGTCCGGGCGTCGGACGGCCACGAAGTCGACGGCCGCTGCCAGGTCCAACTGTTCATGGAAGGCCAGGGAGAGAGGCCCATCCTCGGAGTCGCTGGAGCCGCGGAAGTCGAACAGCAGCACGCTGTGGCCGCGCTTGAACAGCCCGGGCCCGATGCCCAGCATGTCCGCCTTCGTTCCCCGGTGCCCGTGCGCGACGACGAGGACACTCTCGGAACCAGGCTCGTCGAACCACCAACCGGCGATGCGCACCCCATCCTCCGTGCGGAAGGTCACGTCCTCGGCCTCGAGGCCCACCTCGAAGGGCGTGAACCCGTAGGGCGGCCAGACGCGACGAGGTCCGTTCAACGAGCGTGCACCGATCGCCCCCACCGCAGTTCCGGCCAGGCCCATACCAGTCGCCGTCCATCCCAGCGCACGCCACCACTTCATGGCTTCTTTCCTACCACTCCCACCAAGCTGCGCATCACTGATGCGTAGCTATAGCTTCAGAGGTGCAGCATTGGTCCATGCGGACCACGATCAGGCTCGATCCAGAAGTTGCCGCCGCGGCCGAACGCCTGCGGCGGGAGCGCCACATCGGTCTCGGCGAGGCTGTCAATGAGTTGGCAAGGGCGGGGCTGCTCCACTCGCCGCGGAACCGTGGGTTCCATCAGCGGACCGTTGAGGTTGGGCTGAAGATCGACGTCACCAATATTGGAGACACCCTTGAGTTGTTGGATCAGCTCGATGCCGGGGACGCTCCGTGATCGTCGACGCGAACGTTCTGCTCTATGCCGTGGACAGCCGGTCCCACTTCCATGGTGCGGCTCGGTCGTGGTTGGAGAAGGCCTTGAACGGGGTCGAGCCTGTCGGGCTTCCCTGGGCATCCCTGCTGGCCTTCCAACGCATCGTCACCCATCCGCGGTCTACCGCTGAGCCACTGACCGCCACCGAAGCGTGGCAGTTCGTCACCGGTTGGCTCGAGGCCGATCTGGCCTGGGTTCCCAACCCTGGCGCGCGGCACGGCGAGATCCTCGGACGGCTCCTGGCCGAGGGTGACTGCCGAGGGAGCCTCGTCACTGATGCCCATCTCGCCGGATGCAGATCTGCGATACGGCGCATCGCCAGCCCTGGCAGGTAAGCCACCTCGATGCCCATCGCGCGAGCCACCGTCACGGGCAGAGCCCCGATCGTGGCGGGCTGATCCACGATCACCAACACTGACCCATAGCCAGCGAGCTTCGCGAACACCTCCTGCAAAGCGGACTCGTCTTGCGGCAGGACCTTGTCATGCAGACGTTTGCCTGCGGTGTTGAGGGCGGTGGCGTGGTGGTGTTCCTTGCCGACATCGAGGCCGACGAACACGTCGAACCGGTCTTGGTTCATGACAGTCCTCCTTCAAGGACTCATTCTGGCCGCCCGAGTCAGGCGAAGATCGTCGGCACCCACGTTACGAAGAGACCACGCTGTCGATGCAGCGGGCCGTGTCCCTATCAGCGATCAACCCACGCCACCAGGACCCGGTGACAACACCCCCCCGGATCATCAATGACAGGGGCAGTAAGTCATGCCGGGCCTGGCGACCAGAACCCCGACCATCGGGGCTACCTAAAAGGTAACGGGCTTCAGTGGGTGTCCCCAGCCTCGATTTGAGTTCTCGGGGCCAGATCCGTATAGTTATCAAAGCGACGCGGGGTGGAGCAGTTCGGTAGCTCGCTGGGCTCATAACCCAGAGGTCATAGGTTCAAATCCTATCCCCGCTACGAAAAGGCCCTCTGACTAGGGGTTTAACCCAGTCAGAGGGTCTCTTTTTTGTCCCTGTTCGGAAAACTACCGTCTAGACTACGGTCTAGAAATCTCAGAACTACGGTCTAGTCGGTGACTAGGGCGTGTTGCTAAAGGGGTCTGGGGGTGTTTCGCGCGAGAATTGGGACGTGTCGCGCGATGTGATCTCTGACGAAGTCTGGGCACGGATCGGCCCGTTGTTCCCTGCTCCCAAACCGACGGGGCGTCCCCTGATAGAGCGACGCACGGTGGTCGAGGCAACTGCGTGGCGATTCCGGACAGGGGCACCGTGGAGGGACCTGCCTGCCCGGTTCGGGAACTGAAACACCATCTACAAGAACTTGGGTCTGCTGAAGGTTTGGTTGACCTCCGGGGTTATGCCGCCAGTGTAGCGGCGGGGTTGTAGATGAGTTCGTACTCGATGGGGGTGAGTTTCCCGAGGCGTCGTTGACGACGTTTCCGGTGGTACTTGCCCTCGATCCACGAGACGATCTCGAGGCGGAGTTCGTGGCGGGTAGTCCAGGGTTGGCGGTCGAGGACGTTCTTCTGCAGCAGGGCGAAGAACGACTCCATCGCAGCGTTGTCACCACAGGCCCCGACGCGGCCCATTGAGCCGCGTAGCCCGTGACGTTTCAGGGCTTTCAGGAAGCGTCTGGAGCGGAATTGAGAGCCGCGGTCCGAGTGCACGATCACTCCGGTGGGCCGGCCTCGGTGAGCCACGGCCATCTCAAGAGCGTTGACCGCGATCCGGGCCTTCATCCGCGAGTCGATCGAGTAGCCCACGATCCGGTTGGAGAACACATCCTTGATCGCACACAGATACACCTTTCCCTCGCGGGTACGGTGCTCGGCGAGGTCGGTGAGCCATAGTTCGTTGGGGCCGTCGGCGCTGAGCTGCCTGTTGACCAGGTCATCGTGGACGGGCGCGCCGGCTTTCTTGTACCGGGACTTGCGTTTCACAATGGTCGATTGGATGCCGGCGACCCGGCACAGCCGCCACACGCGCCGTTCCGAGAGTGTGTACCCGAGCTCGGTGATGTCGTCGGCCAGTACCCGGTAGCCGCCTTCTGGATCGTCACCGTGGAGCTGGTGCAGCACCGAGATGAGCTCTTGCTCTTCGGCCTCACGGGCGGAGACAGGCTGTTTGAGCCATTTGTAGTAGCCCTGTGTGGAGAATCCCAGTATCCGGCACGCGACCGCCACCGGCACCCTCACCGGGGCACCCGACAGCAGCCATCTCCTTGGACGTCCGGATAGATCATTGTGGGGGTGTGATGTGAGCCTGCGACAGATACGCTGCTGCGCGGCGTAGCACCTCGTTTTCCATCTCCAACTCACGGATCCGGCGCAACGCCTGGGACATGTCCTTGCGTGCCTCGGGGTCCGTGGTGGGTGTCATCCCGTGGGACTGGAACCTGGCGTCACGGACCCACGCCTGCAGCGTGGTCTTCGCGACACCCAGGTCCTTGACGACCTGCTTTTGCGGGATGCCTGAGGCGACCAACGCGACCGCCTCGCGCTTGAACTCCTCGGTGTAAGTGATCTTCGCCCATGATTGCCATCCTTTCAGCACGACCTTCTAGAAGTCATGCGGTCTTGAAGTCAACCAAACCCTTCAGCAGTCCCTCGGAGCACTGGCGCAAGATCTGGTCGAACAACCCCATCGAGCGTCTCAACCGCGAGATCAAACGCCGCGCTGACGTGGTCCAGATCTTCCCCGACCGAGGATCGGTGACCCGCCTGATCGGCGCGATCCTGCTCGAACAACACGAAGAATGGCACTACGGCGAACGCCGCTACCTGTCAGAGACCTCCATGCGACGCCTTACCGAGACCCTCCAACAACGCGCCGACCAGACCCTCAACCCCCTCCCATTGACCGCCTAGAAAAACACCACCGAAAGGGACTTGACCAGCCTCCCAGAACCGCGGTCAACGCGCGCCAACCCAACGATCCAATCCAGCCCCGATTGGCCTACGGCGGTCCCGTTGTGTCACAACCTGGGTCGCATCACTGCGAGCAGCGACCGTTCTTGGGGTGGATTGTCAGTGCTGAACCGTCGAATAGGGCCAAGGAGCATGAGGGTGAGGAGCTAGAGGTGCATGTGTGCGGATGTGATGTATGAGGAGGCGAGTGCGTTCGCGGACGGTGCGGCTGGCCACCGGGTGAGCGAGACGAAGAACAGCGAGCGACAAGAAGCGGTCCGAGCCAGGGCAGGCGCAAGCCGACTACGAACAGGAGAACCCGCCATGAGCACTACACCATCTGGATACGTTGACCTCGATGACCTCCGCACTGAGGTCGATGCCTCTTACACCGATGCGCAGTGCCAGGAGTACGCCGACGCTGAAGCTGACGCAGACACTCAGATCGCTCTAGCTGAGTTGGTCTACAAGATGCGCACCGAAGCAGGAATCAGTCAAACCGAACTGGCGCGCCGGATGGGGCTCGGCAGCCCTTCATCTCGGACTTGGAGTGAGGTGGCCGAACCCCAACGGTGGCCAGGCTCAACCGGATTTCGCACGCCACGGGTAACCGGCTCCGGCTGGTGGCTGAGCCCGCATAGGCTCTGTGCTTCTCTCAAAACTCCTTCTGTGGATAACTCTGGCTCCGTCCGGTTTTGTCAGAGTGGCCGTTTAATATCGGTTGTATGAACGAGATGCGGGCTCTGACACAGCGGTACATCGCCGCACTGTGGGACACCGCGCGCTCACAGGGAAGCGACGAAACCGCTCACGAGGTGTTGGCTGGGCTGGTCGAAGATCTGGCCGAAGCCGAGGCTCAACTGGCCGGGTTGAAGCTGCACCTGCTCCACGAAGCCCGCCTCTCTGGCGCCGACGCCGTGGTGGCCGGGGTGCGGGAATCGGTGCGCACCACCACAGCGCAGGCCACCTCCACGTTGAAACTTTCCGTCGAGTTGGGTGAGCGCTTCGAGGTGATCGGGTCCGCGTTGAACGACGGCAACATCTCACTGGCGCAGGCCGAGGCGATCGTGGCGGGGCTACGGAAACTACCTTCGCGGTTGACGCGGGCCGAGCTCGTCCGGTGTCAGGAAACGATCCTGGAGTACACCGACACCTTCGGCCCCAGCGAACTGCGGACCTTGGCGTCGCGGTTGCTGGAGATCATCGACCCGGAACAGGCCGAACTGGAGGACGCCAAACGCCTCGCAGCCGAAGAACGCGCCGCCCGGCGGGGCCGGTTCCTGCGCCTCTCGCCGGATTTTCATGGGTCGATGCGGATCACGGGCCAGTTGCCTGTGGCTGATGCCGCGCAGTTGGCTGCCCAGTTGGATGCGTTGATGCCGTCGATCTCGTCGTATGCGGAGACCGGTGAGGTCCCGGGCCCGGACGTGCGGCGTGCTGATGCGCTGGTGTTGCTGTGTCAGGGAGCGGCGAACGCCGGCACCCTGCCCGCCCACGGCGGGGACCGCCCCACGGTGCACATCACCATGGACTTCGACACCCTCGTCTCCGGGCTGGGCAGCATTGACCTGCTCGGCCATGATTCCGTGGACGGGATCTCCGCCGGTGAAGCACGGCGCCTGGCCTGTAACGCGAACATCATCCCCGTCGTGCTCGACGGAACGTCACGTCCGTTGGATGTGGGCCGCGAGAAGCGGTTGTTCACCCCGGCGATGATCGCGGCCCTTGCTGAACGGGACAAGGGCTGTGCTTTCCCCAACTGCCACGTCCCGCCGGCGTCGTGTCACGCGCACCACATCGTGCCCTGGTGGGCATGGGGACCCACCTGCGTCTCGAACGAGGTGTTGCTGTGTCCGCACCACCACAGGGTGGTGGAACCAGACCCGAACCAACCTGAAGAGTCGCAATGGCAGGTCCACCTCGACGAGGTCACAGGGCTGCCGTGGTTCACCCCACCCAGACACATCGATCCCAGGCGAAGGCCCCGGCAGAACGCCAGATTCATCCTCCACCACATCAAACTCGAACCCGCCGCTGGGACACCACCATGCCCACCCGAGAGCAGGGAGCTCATCCTCAAGGACCTGCTCCAACACGCCTCACCGGCTTGGGTGGGGAGTGACTAGGAAAGCGCTCGACTCCTCACGTCCTTCGATACACCTCGCAGCGACCTTGTCTGTGGTGCTGTTGGCTTCCCGCGAGGCACTCAGGACTCGACTCTCGGCCCGCTCATCGTCCGACATGTAACGTTGTCGCAGGTTCGTGGAAGGTGGTGCGTGTGAGGGTTGTGGTGGCGGCAATTGGCAGCCGTGGCGATGTGGCCCCGTTCGCCAACCTCGCGGCTCGCTTCGCCTCGGCTGGGCACGACGTCACGCTGATCACCCACGCAACCCTGCGGCATCTCGTGGACCCGACCATTCCGGTCAACGAGGCTGCCAGTGATCCGGGGGAGCTGATGGCCAGCCCCGCCGCGAAAGCCGTGAAGCGGGGCAACATCAGGCAGCTCAACGCCACCCGGCACGTCTTCGCCGAGTTCGTGCACTCGGCCTTCGAGCCCGCCACCGAAGCGCTCGAAGACGCCGCCGTGCTGATCGCCTCCACCTTCGCGATCGGCGCAGTCAACGAGGCGGTGCGGCGAGGGATACCGGTGGTGCGCGCCCACATGTGGCCCGAGTATCCCGAGCTGGACGGTCCCATGCCGCTACTGCCGTACGGCTGGTTGGCGCCGAGGCCTGTGGTGCGACAGGCGCGTGCCGGGCTGCGCCGCGTCGAGAAGTACCTGGGTGGCGTGCGGGGCTGGTGGCGGCGCGGCAGGCTGCATCTGGAGGCCCGCCACCCGGTGGGCCTGACGACGGCGACGCTCGGTTCCCTCTACGCCTTCAGCCCGCACCTGATCGACGAGTACCCTGCGGACGGCACTGTGACCGGCTGGTGGACGGATCCCCGCCGTGACCCTGCACTCTCCGGCCCTCTGGTGGAGGCGTTGGCGAGCGGCGACGACTGGATCTTCATCGGCTTCGGTTCCATGGCCCAAGATGATCCGCAGGCCCTCCTCCGACGGGTGGGGGAGGCGTGTGCGCAGGTGCGGGTCCGCGCCGTCGTCCAGGTGGGTGACGTGCGCGGCACGCCTCACCCCAACCTGCTCTGCGTGGGGGACGAACCCCACGATGAGCTGTTCCGCCGGGTCAAGGTGGCCGTGCACCACGGGGGAGCGGGCACCACCGGCTCCGCGGTACGTGCCGGGGTGCCGTCCGTCGTGGTGCCCCACTTCGCAGACCAGTTCTACTGGGGCCAGCGCCTGCAGGCGTTGGGCGTGGCGCCCAGGCCGGTGCCGCGGACGTTCGCCTCTGAGCGGTCCCTCGCGCGCTCGATAGGCGCAGCCCTGGACCCGGAGACTGTGAGCCGCGCGGCAGAGCTTGCGGCACGGGTGGCACCGGAGGACGGCTGCGGCCGGGCCGTCAGGCAGGTTGAAACGTGGCTCGGGCGGTGAGCCCACTGCGGGTGGCAGCGGCGCCGGCGCTCGCCGTGACGGTGGTCCTCCTGCTGGTGTCGACACGCTACGGGCTCCACTGGGACGAGCTCTACTTCCGGATGCTGCCGCTGCGTTGGTGGTATGAGGACCAACCGCCGCTGACGGTGTGGCTGAGCTGGCTCGCCGCCCGCATCAGCGACGACATCTGGGTGCAACGCCTGCCCGCCATCGCGGCCGCTGCCGCCGGGGCAGTGGTGGCGGGCATGTTCCCGCGGGCACTCGGCGCCGGGCCGGAGATTCAGCGCCTGGCGGCCTGGTCGCACGCCTTCACGGTGTACCCGCTCATCATGGGGCACATCTTCACCACCTCCGCGATCGATCTGCTCGCCTGGCAGGTCATTGTGCTGCTGGTGCTGCGTGCCACTCAGGGCCACCACAGGGCACTGGTCTGGGCAGGCCTGGTGGCCGGCCTCGCCTGCTGGAACAAGCTGCTGGTGGTGGCTCTGGTGGGCGCAATCTTCGTCGCGTTGCTGCTGACCGATCGCTGGCTGCTGCGCACGTGGGAGGCCTGGGCGGGTGCCGCCCTGTTCTTGGCGCTGGGCGCACCCCAACTCCTGGCCCAGCTGTTGAACGGCCTGCCCATGACGGAGGTCTCCTCGGGGCTGGTGGAGCGGCAGGGCACGACGGTGCGGCTGCTGCTCCTGCCCACCATCGCCCTGTTCGCCGGGCCGCCCCTCCTCCGCGTGTGGCTCACCGGCCTGATCGGGCCCTGGCGGGCGGCTGGGCGCCCGGGGCGGTTCCTGCTCCCGGTGGCGTTGCTGATCGTGGGCTTCACGTGGGTGTCGCCGTCGCAGCCGCACTACCCGATGGGCGCGGTGCTGCCGGCGCTGGCGATGGGCTGGGCCAGCCCTCACCTGCTCGCCGCTTGGGGGCACCGGAAGCGGTGGGGCATCGTCGCGGCCAACAGCGCGATCGCCTGCCTGCTGTGTCTGCCGCTGCTGCCCGCCTCAGACCCGTGGCTGTCTGCGGTCTCGAGGGTCAACCCCACCATCCGTGAGCAACTGGGCTGGGAGGACTATGCACGCCAGATCAGCGAGGAACGCACCGGGGGAGAAGGTGTCGTCGTCGATACCTACGCGCTGGCCGGCGCACTGCACCACCACGGCACACCGGCCGACGCGGCCGCGGTGTATTCCGGCCACAACGCGCTGTGGCGCCTCGGCCCACCGTCGACAGAGAGGGTGCTGCTGGTGGGCGGAGACGCGGTGAACAAGGCGGACCTGTTTGAGAAGTGCGCCCCGGCGGGGGAGGTGGTGACGCGCGCGGTGACCCATCCCCAGCTTGAGTCTGTGCCGATGCTGCGCTGCACCGGCCCCGTGGGTGGGTGGGACAGCGTGTGGCCGGAGTTCCGCAGGCTCAGCGGCTGACGGGATGCGCACGGCTGGCGACGAGTACACGCAGCGCCTCCAGCGTCAGGCCCAGGAGCAGGCACACCACGATCAACCATTCGCCGGCGCCCTGGGGCAGCAACGGGGTGGGTAGCCGGCTCTCCGCGCTGAAGAGCAGCGCCCCGGAACCCAGGATCACCCGCGCCGCCCGCCACCGTGTGAGCCAGGCGTTCTCCGGCCGGATGCCGGAGAGCAGCAGGCCGATGCCAGGAGCCACCAGCCCCAGGACTACGCCCGCCAGGTGCAGCGCGGCGGTCTCGCCGGCCGGGAAGATGCCCGCCACGAAGATGCCCACGCCCATGACGATCACGCCGCCGCCCAGTACCCGGCCCCATCGGCGGATCAGCAGCGCGCCGGCCAGGCTGAGCAGGATTCCGGTGGCCATCAGCCCTGCGTTGAACAGCCGGTAGCCGGGGGAGCAGATCCACCGGCCGCCGCGCGCCCGGCACTGCGTGTCGCCCAGGTCGCTGATCATGTTGAGGTGCCACACGTACGCCGTGTCGGGATGGCTGAGGGCCACGGTGACGCTGAGACCGAACACGACGACGGCTGCGAGGATCCCCCAGGCTCCAAGGCGCGCAAGCAAGGGCTCCCTGGTGTCCTGGTGCGTGTCCATCGCCCCTCATCCTAGGTGGCGGCCCGCGATGTCGATTCCATAACAAGGCGGTCGCGTCGCTTGACCCACGCTGATTTGCGGAGCACGATATCCGACAACTTGAACGATCCACGAAGGGTGCGATGAACAAGCCCACGCTCGCCAGCCTGGCCGCCGAGCTCAACGTCTCCCGGCAGACGGTGTCGAACGTCATCAACTTCCCGGACCGCGTGCGCCCAGAGACGAGAGCCCGCGTCCAGGAAGCCATCGAGCGTTCCGGCTACCGCCCCTCCGCCGCGGCCCGCGCTCTGCGTAACCAGCGCGCCATGGCGCTCGGCCTGCGGCTGAGTAACCCGCGCAACGGCATCAGCGGCTCCATCATGGACGCCTTCACCCACTCGCTGGTGGAGCGCGCCGACCAGCGCGGCTACCGCGTCGTGCTGTTCCCGGCCCGCACCAACGATGAGGAGGTGGACAAGCTCATCGAGCTGCGCCGCACCCTGGCCATCGACGCGTGCATCCTGACCGACACCTGGCTAGGCGACGACCGGCCCGGCCAACTGGCAGACGCGCAGGTGCCGTTCTCGGTCTTCGGCCGGCCCTGGGGAGCCACGGATCACGGCCGTTGGGCCGATGTCGACGGGCACGAAGGCGCCGCGGAGGCCGCGCGGTACCTGCGCACCCTCGGCCACGAGCGGGTCGGCTACCTCGGGTGGTCCGACGGGTCACCGGTGGGCAAGGACCGCCGCGCGGGCTGGGCCGGGGCGCTGGGGCTGAGCGCTGAGGTGGAGGCCGAACTCGCCGTCGAGGTGGACGACACCGTCGACGACGGGGCCGCCGGGATGGCGGAACTCCTGGCCAGAGGCGCGACGGCGGCGGTGTGTGCCTCCGACACGCTCTCCCTGGGTGCGTTCACCGTCCTGCGCAGGCGCGGTGCATCCGGCCAGTGCATCATCGGCTTCGACAACACCCCCGTCGCCCGCGAGCTGGGGCTCTCCAGCATGGCGCAGCCCGTCGATGAAGTGGCGGCCACCGTCCTGGAGATGGTCTTGACGCAGATCGGTGACCCGGAGGCGCAGTTCGGCGGTGTGCTGATCCCGCCGGTGCTCATCGCCCGTGATGGATCCGCGCTCAGCCAGTGACATCCCGGTTACACTATGCAAGCTTTCAGCCTGACCCCCGAAGGGATCTCACATGCCGCGTAGCCGACTCTCGGTGGCCCTCCTCCTGGCCATCGTCGCCTCGCTGATGCTGAGCGCCTGCACCCGCCCCGAGCCCACAGCCTCCGAGCAGGGCACGCTGAACATCGGCGTCACGACGCGCCCGGATGGTCTCGATCCCATCGCCGTCGCAGGCGCCGGCACCCCCTTCGTGCTGCTCTACAACGTCTACGAGACCCTCGTGAAGGTGGATTCGGACGCCAACATCAAGCCGCTGCTGGCCACGGAATGGGACATCTCCGATGACTCGCTGGTCTACACCTTCTCGCTGGACCCTGACGCCACGTTCGCGTCCGGAGCGCCCGTCGACGCTGATGCGGTGGTCGCCAACTTCGAGCGCAACCGCGGCGGGGACGCCACGGCTCAGATCCGCGACAGGTGGGGCCCCGTCGACACCATTGAGGCCGACGGCGCGGACACCGTCAGGATCACGCTGAAGCACCCGTCGCACGCCTGGTTGTACGACCTGAGCGGCCCCATGGGCATCGTCGCCGATCCGGCCGCACTGGAGACCATCAACACCACCCCCGCAGGGTCCGGCCCCTACTCCTTCGCCGAGTGGGAGGAGGGTTCCTACATCCAGCTGACCTCCAACGCCGAGTACTGGGGGACCCCCGTCACCTTCCAGGACGTGTACTTCCGCTACTACTCGGATCCCAACGCCATGAATGCGGCCATGCTGTCTGGGCAGCTGGACATCATCTCCAATCTCACCGTGCCGCAGTCGCTCGAGCAGTTCCGCGACGAGAGCCGTTTCACGGTGCACGAGGGCACCACCACCGGTGAGGTCGTCCTCGGCTTCAACCACGGCTCGGAGAAGCTGCAGGACCTCCGGGTGCGCCAGGCCATCAACCACGCCATCGACCGCGAGGCCCTCGTCGAAGCCGTCTGGGCAGGCAAGGGCCCGCTCATCGGCTCGCATGTACCGCCCACGGATCCCTGGTACGAGGACCTGAGCCAGGCCTACCCGTACGACCCGGCCAAGGCCCGGGAGTTGCTCAAGGAAGCTGGCCAGGACACGGGCCTGACCCTGCGCCTGCGAGTGCCCGTGCTGCCGTACGCCCCGCCGTCGGCGCGCTTCATCGCCGAGCAGCTCAAGGAGGTGGGCATCACCGCCACCGTCGAGGAACTCGAATGGGGTCGCTGGCTGGAGCAGGTCTACGGCAACCACGATTACGACATGACGATCGTGGCGCATGTGGAGCCCCGGGACATGAGCGCGTTCTCCTTCGAGGGCAACTACTGGGCCTACAACAACCCCGAGTACAACGCCCTGCTCGAGGAGGCAGATGCCTCCCTGACCCCTGAGGAGCAGACCGCCACGCTGCAGGAGGCCGCCCGGATGCTCTCCGACGACGCGGCCGCCAGCTGGCTGTTCCTGCTGCCCAGCATCATCATCACCACCCCGGACATCTCAGGCGTGCAGGTGAACCAGATCTCGCTCTCGTTCGACCTGACGATGCTCACCAGGAGCTGACGACACGTGGCCCTGCGGCGGGTTCTGGTGCGGGCAGCGTGGCTGCTCGCAAGCCTGCTGCTCGCCTCCCTGTTGATCTTCCTGGTAGCCAACGCGCTGCCGGGAGACATGACGCAGATCATCCTTGGCACCAACGCCGCCCCGGGCGAGGCCGAGGCGTTGCGGGAACGGCTCGGCCTGAACCGGCCGTTCCTCGTGCGCTACCTCGAGTGGCTCGGCGGCGTGCTGCGTTTCGACTTCGGCAACTCCTACATCAGCGGCCGGGCCGTTGCCCCGCTCATCGCGGCGCGCCTCGAGGTGACGCTCTCGCTGACCATCCTCGGCATGCTGGTGGCCGTGCTGGTGGCCCTCCCGGTGGGCGCCTACGCGGCCGTGCGGCGCCGTCACGCCGACGGCGCCGCGGTCTCGGCGCTGTCCCAGGTGGGCCTGGCGGTGCCGGCGTTCTGGGCCGGCATCTGGCTGGTGATCATCTTCGCCGTCCAGCTCAGGTGGCTGCCGGCCGGCGGGTACGTCTCCTACTGGGACTCGGTGGGGCGGTGGCTGACTCACCTGATCCTGCCGGTGGTCTCGCTGGCCCTGGTGCAGGGCAGCGTCATCTCGCGCTACGTGCGCTCGTCGGTGATCGAGGTCATGCAGGAGGACTACTACCGCACCGCCCGCGCCGTCGGCTGGTCCCGCTCCGGGGCGCTGCTGCGCCACGGCCTGCGCAACATCGCGATCTCTCTCCTGACCGTCATCGGGCTACAACTCGCCACGCTGCTGGTGGGCGCCATCATCATCGAACAGGTCTTCGCACTCCCCGGCCTGGGTTCCGCGCTCCTATTGGCCGTCTCGCAGCGCGACCTCGCCGTCGTGCAGGCCATCGTGCTGTTGCTGGTGTGGAGCGTGCTGGTGATCAACTTCCTGGTCGACGTGGCTTACCAGCTCATAGATCCCAGGCTCCGACGGGTGGCTGATGCCCCGTGAGACGCGCCACCCTCTACACCGGCCTCACGCTGATCGGCGTGGTGGTCCTGCTCGCCGTCGTGGGCCTCTTCTGGACGCCCTACAGCCCCACCGCCATGGTGGGCCCGCGCCTCGCCGAGCCCAGCTGGCCGCACGTGTTGGGCACCGACGGCTTCGGGGCCGACATCTTCTCCCGCATCATCAACGGCGCCAAGATCGTGCTGCTCGTGGGCATCGTCTCCGTGAGCGCCGCCGCGCTGATCGGCGTGCCCGCCGGTATCTTCGCCGGGATGAGGCGCGGTTGGGCGGGCGAGATCCCCGCCCGTCTGGCAGACATCCTCTACGGGTTCCCGGCTCTGCTGCTGGCCATCCTGTTCGCCGCTGCGTTGGGCGGTTCCACCTGGACGGCGATGCTGGCCATCTCGATCGCCACCGTCCCTGCGTTCGTACGCATCGCGCGCGCCGCCACGCTGCAGGTGATGTCGCAGGGCTACGTGGAGGCGGCCCGGCTCAGTGGGACCCCCGGCCTCTCGGTAGCTACCCGCCACGTGCTGCCCAACATCGCGCCGGTGCTGGGGGTGCAGGCCTCCGTCAGCTTCGGCATCGCCATCCTGGCCGAGGCCGGCCTGTCCTACCTGGGCCTGGGCTCCCGCGCGTCGGAACCGACGTGGGGTCGCATGCTCCGCGAGGCACAGGACTACATCTTCAGCGACCCCATCCAGGCGTTCTGGCCCGGCCTGGCCATCGCCGTGGCCACGCTGGGGTTCAACCTGCTGGGCGACGGCATGCGCGACCTCCTCGACCCCCGGCTCAGGGAGCTTCGATGAGCTATCTCGAGGTCACGGACCTGACCATCACCTTCGGCCGGCGGCAACGCACGGCCGTCAACGGCATTTCATTGAGCGTCGAAGCCGACGAGCGGCTGGGCATCATCGGCCAATCGGGATCCGGCAAGTCCGTCACCGCGCTCGCCATCATGGGTCTCCTGCCGGAGCACGCGCACGTGACCGGCTCCATCAAGCTCGACGGGCGCGAGCTCGCGGGGCTTCCCGAGCGCGAGTACCGCCGGCTGCGCGGCGACGAGATTGCCATGATCTTCCAGGAGCCCATGACGGCCTTGGACCCCACCATGAAGGTGGGGCGGCAGATCGGCGAGGTCGTCGCCCTCCACCACCGCGACCGCAGAGGCGGCATCCGCGACGAGGTGCTCACGTGGCTGGAGCGTGTCGGCATCGTGGAACCCGAACGGATCTCGGATTCGTACCCGCACGAACTCTCTGGCGGGCAGCGGCAGCGGGCGCTGATCGCGATGGCGCTGTCCAACGAGCCAGGCCTCGTGCTGTGCGACGAGCCCACCACCGCCCTGGACGTGCTGGTACAGCGCCAGATCCTCGCCCTCCTCGACGAGCAGTTGCAGGGCCGCTCCGCCATCTTCGTCTCCCACGACCTCGCCGTCGTGCGGCAGGTGTGCAGGCGGGTGGCGGTCATGCTCGAGGGCCGCATCGTGGAGGAGGGGCCCATCGAGGATGTCATCGCCGACCCCCAGCACCCCTACACCAAGGGCCTCATCGCTTCGGCGCGCATCGATCAGGTGCCGCCCGGCCACAAGCTCCCATCGGTGGCCGACTTCTACCGGGGGGAGCGGGCATGAGCCTCGTCGAGCTCCACGGCGCCGGTGTGACCTACCGCCGCGCAGGCACACCGAACGTTGCCCTGCACCCCGCCGACGTGGTGATCGGGCCCGGTGAGCGGGTCGGCGTCGTCGGCGGCTCAGGCTCGGGTAAGACGACGATGGCCCGGCTGATGCTGGGCCTGGTGCCGCCGTCCTCGGGCGATGTGCGGTTCGACGGCAGGTCCATCGTCGGGCTCAAGGAACGCGAGCGTGGTTGGCTGCGCGCGGCTGCATCGATGGTGTTCCAGGACCCCAACTCGTCGCTCAATCCCCGCATGAAGCTGCGCGACATCGTGGGCGAGCCGCTGCGCTCGCCCGTGCTCCGGGGGCGCGGCGACGTGCCCGAGCTCACCGTCGACGTGCTCGCCGCGGCGCTGGAGGGCGTGGGGCTCAGCCCCGAAATGCTCGACCGGTATCCGCACCAACTCTCCGGCGGCCAACGCCAACGGGTGGCGATTGCACGTGCCCTGATCTCCGACCCGGCGTTCCTGGTGGCCGACGAGCCGGTCTCCGCGCTGGACGTCTCCGTGCGGGCGCAGGTGCTCAACCTGCTCACCGAGGAAGTCTCGCAGCGCTCGCTCGCGCTGGTGCTGGTCTCACACGACCTGGCGATCGTGCGCCACCTGTGCGAGCGGGTGCTGGTGATCGAGCGCGGCCACATCGTCGAGGAGGGGGCGGTGGCCGACGTGCTGGACAATCCTCAGCACGCGTACACGCAGGCGCTGGTGGAGGCCACGTTGACGCTGTAGCGATGGACGGGTTCGGGCGTTCCCGGCGGGGGAGCGTAGAGTGGCCCACCGTGAAGGCACTCCTCCTTGAGAACATCCATGCAGATGCCGTGAAGTCCCTCGAAGCCAAGGGCTACGAGGTGGAGACCCGCTCAGGGGCACTGGCCGAGCGGGACCTGATGGCCGCGCTCGACGGGGTCGACTACCTGGGCATCCGCTCCCGCACGTACGTCACCCGCAAGGTGCTCGAAGGTGCAACTCAGCTGAAGTCTGTGGGCGCCTTCTGCATCGGCACGAACCAGATCGATCTGGAGGCCGCCACCGAACTTGGCGTGGCCGTCTTCAACGCCCCGTACTCCAACACCCGCTCCGTGGTGGAACTGGCCATCGCCGAGATCATCGCGATGGCCCGCAAGCTCACCGACCGCAACCGCGACATGCACAACGGGGTGTGGGACAAATCCGCCGTCGGCTCGCACGAGGTGCGGGGCCGGACCCTGGGCATCGTCGGCTACGGCAACATCGGGTCGCAGCTGTCGATCGTCGCCGAGGCCCTCGGCATGCGGGTGCTGTTCTACGACATCGCCGACAGGCTGGCGCTGGGCAACGCCCGCCGCGTCGATTCGCTCGACGAGCTGCTGGAGCAGGCCGAAACCATCTCGCTGCACGTGGACGGGCGAGAGGAGAACACCAACCTGTTCGACGCCACGAAGTTCGCCAAGATGCGCCCGCGCGCCCTGTTCCTCAACCTGTGCCGCGGCCCCGTCGTCGACCTCGACGCGCTGTACGAGGCCCTGACCAGCGGCCACATCGCCGGCGCCGCGATCGACGTGTTCCCCAGCGAGCCCAAGAGCAAGGACGAGCCGTTCGTCTCCAAGCTGCAGGGCCTCAGCAATGTGATCCTCACCCCGCACGTGGGCGGCTCCACGCAGGAGGCCCAGGTCGACATCGGCCGCTACGTGGCGGGCAAGCTCAACGACTACCAGACCACGGGCTCCACGTCGATGAGCGTCAACCTCCCCGAGGTCGCAGCCGGGCCCATCCGCGAGCGTCGCATCGTCCATCTGCACCACAACGTGCCCGGCGTGATGGCGCGGCTGAACTCGCTGCTGGCCAAGCACGAGATCAACATCATGTCGCAGACGCTGGCCACCAAGGGGTCACTGGGCTACGCGATCACCGACATCGCCGGCACCGACGTCAACGGGCTGCTCTCAGAGCTTGAGGCACTGGACGAGACGTTGCGCGTCCGCGTGCTCTGATTGTCAGGAGAGGAACTCCAGCGCGGCGTCGTGGAGGAGGCCGTTGGTGGCGAGTGCGCCCGGCCCCTTCACCCCGTCCTCGCCGCTCAGGTTGGTGAAGCGACCGCCGGCCTCGCGCACGATGATGTCCAGCGCGGCCATGTCGTAGAGCTCGAGATCAGGCTCGGCCGCCACGTCGACGCTGCCCTCGGCCACCAGCATGTAACTCCAGAAATCGCCGTAGGCGCGCGTGCGCCAGGACGAGCGCATCAGGTCGATGAAGCCCTGACCCTTGCCCGAATCGACCCATTCCGCGATGTCCGAGTACGACAGGGACGAGTCCGCGATCTGCTCCACCTTGCTGACGCGCAGCTCGGTGGCGTTGAGGATGGAGCGGCCCGTGTAGGCGCCGCCGCCCTCTGAGGCCCACCAGCGGCGGCCCAGCGCGGGGGCGGAGACGACGGAGGCCACGATGCGTCCCTCCACCTCGAGCGCGATGAGGGTGGCCCAGACGGGCACGCCGCGCAGGTAGTTCTTGGTGCCGTCGATGGGGTCGATGATCCAGCGGCGGGGCGACTCCCCGGTGTCGTCGAACTCCTCGCCGTGCACCGCGTCGCGCGGGCGGGTGCGGGCCAGGGTGCGGCGGATGGCCTCCTCGACGGCGGTGTCGGCCTCGGTGACGGGCGTCGAATCCGGCTTGGCCTTCACCCGCAGATCCAGGGCCTTGAACCTGTTCATCGAGAGCGAGTCAGCGTCGTCGGCCATGAGGTGCGCCAGGCGCACGTCGTCGGTGAGGTCCTTAGTCTGTGCCATGCAACCACCGTAGCGGTGCAGTCTGGTTTCTGCGGGTGGGCACGCCTGGGGGTCTCAACCACCGTGGGAGACGAAGGCGTCCTCCATGCGGCGGAACGAGGCGAGGCGCTCGGGGGAGAGGCGACCCTGGGCCACGGCGTCGTCGAAGGCGCAGTCGATGGCGCCGGTGGTGTGCGGGCAGCCGCGTGGGCACTCCTCCGCGATCTCGGCCAGATCAGGGAACGCGCCGACGATCGATTCGGGGGAGACGTGCATGATGCCGAACGACCGGACGCCGGGGGTGTCGATGATCCACCCGCCCTCCGGCAGCTCCATCGCGACGGCGGAGGTGGACGTGTGACGTCCCTTGCCGGTCAGCTCGCTCACCTCGGCCGTGGCGCGGTGCGCATCTGGGATGAGGCGGTTGACCAAGGTGGACTTGCCCACGCCCGAATGGCCGACGAAGACGGTGACCCTGTCCTGGATGGCCGCGCGGATCTCTGCGAGGTCCGCCTCCGGCTCCGTGACCAGGATGGGCACGCCGAGGGGTTCGTAGGCCTCCTGCAGTTCCCGGGGAGAGGCGAGATCCGCCTTCGTGAGGCACAACACCGGCTCGATCCGGGCGTCGTAGGCGGCCACCAGGATGCGGTCGATCATCCCCATCCGCGGGGGAGGGTCCGCCAGGGCGGTCACGATGAAGAGCTGGTCCGCGTTCGCGACGATGGGCCGCTCGAATGATTCGGCATCGTCATCGGCGCTGCGGCGCAGCATCGTGCGGCGCTCCAGCACCTCGACGACGCGGCTGAGCGTGCCCTCGTCGCCGCTGACGTCGCCGTCGAGGCGGACGTGGTCGCCCACGATGATGCCGCCCTTGCGGTGGATGAGGCGGCCACGCACAGCGGTGACGTGTCTGCCATCGAGCAGGCAGCGGTAGCGCCCGCGGTCAATCGAGATGACCCGGGCGACGGGGAGCTTGGAGTAATCCGGCCTGTCCTTCGTGCGGGGCCGGCTGCGTCGACGGGGGCGGTCGAACTCCTCGACGTCCCGGTCGTGCTTGTCCCACTTGCTGCTCAACCGATCAACCTCGCCCAGTCCTGCGGGAACGCCGGCATGGTCTTGGAGACGCACTCCAGATCCGTGACGGAGATCCCGGGTTGCCTGAGTGCCACGACGGCGGCGAAGTGCACCATGCGGTGATCGGCGTACGTCTCCACCTCGGCGCGCTGCAGCGGCGTGCCGCCCCTCAGCGTGAGGCCGTCGTCGGTCTCTTCTGCGGTGATGCCCAGCTTGGTGAGCTCCGCCACCAGCGCGGCGAGCCTGTCTGTCTCGTGGCCGCGGATGTGCGCCACCCCGCGGAGGGTGGTGGTGCCCTCGGCCAGCGCGCCGAGCGCCGCCACCAGGGGCGTCAGCTCCGAGGCCGTGGTGAGGTCCACGTCGATGCCGTGGAGGCGCTCCGGACCGACGAGCGTGACGCTTCCTGCGCCCCGTTCGACGGTGGCGCCCATGCGCTGGGCCACTTCGAGGAAGAGCCCGCCAGGCTGCAGGGAATGCTCCGGCCAGCCGGGCACCGTGACGCTTCCGCCCGTGGCGGCAGCCGCGGCGAGGAACACCGAGGCGTTGGTCAGATCAGGTTCGATGGTGGTCTCGCGGGCCGCGATCGGGCCGGGGGAAACGACCCAGGTGCGTTCGTCCGGCTCGTCGATCCGCACGCCGCGCTCGCGCAGCATCTGCGTGGTCATGGCGATGTGGGGCCGCGAGGGGAGCCTGTCTCCCGTGTGGCGGAGGGTGAGGCCGTGCGGCAACCGCGCCCCGATCAGCAGCAGACCGGAGATGAACTGGCTCGATTCCGACGAATCGACGGCAACCTCCCGGGCGAACTCCGCGGGCGGGACGAGGCGGAAGGGCAGGGCGTCGGCAGACACCGCCGCCCCCAACTGACGCAGGCCGTCGAGGATCGGGGCCATGGGCCGCTGCGACGCGTGGGGGTCGCCGACGAAGGAGCTGGGGCCGTCCGCGAGCATCGCGATGGGCGGCACGAACCGCATGACGGTGCCGGCCAGCCCGCAGTCGATCTCCGAGGCGCCACGGAACCGCACGGGCGGGGTCACCCGGAGCGCGTCGCCGTCAGCTTCGAGCGAGCAGCCCAGGGCGCGCAGCGCGTCGATCATCAGCCGCGAGTCCCTGGACTCCAGCACCCCGCGCAGGGTGCTGGCACCCTCAGCGAGGGCGGCCAGCACCAGCGCGCGGTTGGTCTCCGATTTCGACCCCGGGACGGTGACTTCCCCCGTCACCGGGGACAGCGCTGAGGGGAGGGGCTGAGCGGTCAAGGAGTAACGGCCTCGAGCTTCTTGCCCAGCCGCTTGGCCTGCTTGCGGGCCTTCTTGCTCAGCTTCTTGGCCTGCTTCTCAGCCTTGGCGGAGGCCTTCTTCGCGGAGCGGCTCACGTCGTTACCCAGGGCGGAGGCCTTCTTCTCGGCTGCCTTGGCGGCCTGCGCGGAGCGCCAGCTGAGGCTGGGCTTGCCCTGCAGATCCTGCGTGGCCAGCACCGCAGCACCCAGGAGGGCGCCGTTGCGCAGCATCTCGGGGCGGGCCAGCTTCTTCGCCTCATCCGAGGCCTGCTTGCCCGGTGCCGAGATGGCGAGGTTGAGCACGCTGGCCTTCGCGAGGAGCAGCGCACCGAGGCGGCGGCCGATGCCGGTGGCGAACATCACGCCACCGGCGATCTGGGCCACGCCGGCGAGGCGCACCCAGGTCTCGGCCTTCTCTGGCACATACGAGGCGACATCTGCCGGCACGACCCGCTGCAGCAGCGGGGAGACGGTGTTGGTGAATGCTTCCGCATCCGCCGCGGTCTCGGCAGGCTTGGTGACCGCCTTGACTCCCTCGGAGATGAAGTAGCTGGCGAACAGTGTTCGGGCTGCGAATCGCAAGAGGCTCATGGCCATACCCTACTAGCCTTGACGGCATGTGTGGACGGTATGCGGCGACAGCCAACCCCAGCGAGTTGGTCGAGGCATTCGAGATCTCGTTGATCGACGGCGAGGTTGCCGAGGTCACCGGCCCGCGCTACAACATCGCCCCCACCGATCTGGTGCCCGCCGTCGTTGACAGGGCCAGGGACGGTGAGGTCACCCGCAAGCTGGTGCCGCTCAAGTGGGGCCTGGTGCCGAGCTGGGCGAAGTCGCCCGACGGCGGCGCCAGGCTGATCAACGCCCGCGTCGAGACGGTCACCGAGAAGCCGTCGTTCCGCAAGGCCGCCTCCGCCAGGCGCTGCCTCCTGCCGGCGCTGGGGTACTACGAGTGGCGCAGCGAAGAAGCGCCGGGGGAGAAGAAGCCGGTCAAGCAGCCGTACTTCCTCAGCCCCGCGTCGGATCTGCTGGTGATGGCCGGCCTCTACGAGTTCTGGAAGGGGCCCGACGGCTGGCTGTCCACCACCACGATCCTCACCACGGAGGCCACCGATGATCTCGGCTGGGTGCACGACCGGATGCCCATGGTGGTACCGCGCGACAGTTGGGACGACTGGCTCGATCCCACGCTGACCGATGCCCGTGCGGCGGTCTCGATGCTGACGGCGCCGCTGGATCTGGCGCACCGGAAGGTCTCGCGCGAGGTCAACAAGGTGGGTACCGACGGCCCGCAATTGGTGCAGCCCGTCGCATGATGGAACACTGGGGCGGTGCTGCAGGTCAAGGACGTAGAGGTACGCGCAGGAGCGCGGCTCTTGTTGTCCCCCGTGAGTTTCCAGGTGATCAACGGGGACCGGATCGGCCTCGTCGGCCGCAACGGCGCCGGTAAGACGACGCTGACCCGCATCCTCGCAGGGGAGGGCCAACAGGCCTCTGGTGAGGTGACCCGCACCGGCCAGCTCGGCTACCTCCCGCAGGATCCGCGCTCGGGTGACCCGGAGCAACTGGCGCGTGACCGCATCCTCGGGGCCCGCGGACTCGACGCCGTGGTGCAACGCATGCGCAAGGCGGAGGAGACCATGTCCACCGCGGAGGGGCGCGTGCGAGAGGACGCCATGGCCGCCTACAGCCGCGCGGAGGCCGCGTTCGTGGCGGCCGGCGGTTACGCAGCGGAATCCGAGGCTGCGCGGATCGCGGCCAACCTGGGCCTGCCGGACCGGGTGCTCGCCCAGCCGCTCAAGACGCTGTCGGGCGGCCAGCGACGCCGCATCGAACTGGCGCGGATCCTGTTCTCGGATGCCGACACCCTGCTGCTCGACGAGCCCACCAACCACCTCGACGCCGATTCGATCGTGTGGCTGCGCAGCTACCTCCAGGGCTTCCCCGGCGGCCTCATCGTGATCTCGCACGACACCGAACTGCTCGACGCCGTGGTCAACAAGGTCTACCACCTCGACGCGAACCGGGCCGAGCTCGATATCTACTCCATGAACTGGAAGCGCTACCTGCAGCAGCGCGAGACCGACGAGCGGCGCCGCAAGCGCGAGTTGGCCAATGCTGAGCGCAAGGCCGGCCAGCTCATGGCGCAGGCCGACAAGATGCGTGCGAAGGCCACCAAGGCCGTGGCTGCGCAGAACATGGCCAAGCGTGCCGAGAGGCTGCTCAACTCCGTCGAGGGGGAGCGGCAGAGCGACCAGGTGGCCAAGATCCGCTTCCCGGAGCCGGCGCCCTGCGGCAAGACCCCGCTGCGCGGCTTCGATCTCAGCAAGTCCTACGGGTCGCTCGAGGTGTTCACCGCCGTGGATCTGGCCATCGACAAGGGCTCCAAGGTGGTCATCCTCGGCCTCAACGGTGCGGGCAAGACCACCATGCTGCGACTGCTCAGCGGAGTGGAGGAGCCCACCGCCGGCCGCGTCGAACTCGGCCACGGCGCCCGCATCGGCTACTACGCGCAGGAGCACGACACCCTCGACGTCGAGCGCAGCGTGCTCGACAACATGGTCTCGGCCTCACCCAATCTCGGCGACACCGAGGTGCGCAAGGTGCTGGGCTCGTTCCTATTCACCGGCGACGACGTGGACAAGCCCGCCAAGGTGCTCTCCGGTGGCGAGAAGACGCGCCTCGCGCTGGCGATGCTGGTGGTCTCCGCCGCCAACGTGCTGCTGCTCGACGAACCCACCAACAACCTCGATCCTGCCTCCCGCGCCGAGGTGCTCAGCGCCATCCGCACCTACGCAGGCGCCGTCGTCCTCGTCACGCACGACCCGGGAGCGGTCGCCGCGCTGGAACCGGACCGGGTGCTGATCATGCCCGACGGCGTCGAGGACCTCTGGTCCGACGATTACGCCGAGCTCGTCGACCTCGCCTAGCCATCCGAGGACTGCGCGATCGCGCAGAAACTCTGTGCATTCGCTCGCCGGATGCTCACCCCCGCGCAGTTGAGGGCGGCTGCGGGTCTAGGGTGGAGGCGTGGCGAGAATCAACTTTGGTACAGGCGGATGGCGCGCGATCATCGGCGACGAATTCATCCGGAGTAACGTTCGACTGCTGTGCGGGGCACTGGCACAGCGCATCAAGGAGGAGGGCGCCCAGGACAAGGGCATCGTGATCGGTTACGACCGGCGCTTCCTCTCCGATGTGGCGGCGCGGTGGGCCGCCGAGGTGTTCGCGGGTGAGGGCATCCGCACCCAGGTGATCAAGGTGGCGCAGGCGCCCACCCCGATGATCATGTGGACGGTCAAGGATCAGGACCTGCCCTACGGCATGGCCATCACCGCGTCCCACAACCCCGCGCTCTACAACGGCATCAAGGTTTTCACGGCCGGCGGCAAGGACGCCGACGAGGAGATCACCCACGACGTCGAGGCCCGGATGACCGCCCTCGAGGGTGACGGGGAGGCAGAGATCGGCCACGTCGACTACGACAAGGCCCTCGAGACCGGTCAGGTCACGGAGATCAACCCGTTCAACGGCTACATCGATTCGATCATCGCCCAGGTGGACATGCAGGCCATCAAGGACGCGAACCTCAAGATCGCGCTCGACCCGATGTTCGGAGTCTCGAAGACCTCCCTCCAGACCATCCTGATGACAGCGCGCGCAGATGTCGAGGTCATCCACGACCGGCACGACACGCTCTTCGGCGGCCGCATGCCGTCGCCCACCAACGCGACCCTGGACGCGCTGAAGCGCTACGTTCTGGACAACGACTGCGACCTGGGCATCGCCACCGACGGCGACGCGGACCGCATCGGCGTCATCGACGACAAGGGCAACTTCCTCCACCCCAACCAGTTGCTGGTGATCCTCTACTACTACCTGCTCAAGTACAAGGGCTGGAAGGGCGCCGTCGTGCGCAACGTGGCCACCACCTCCCTGCTCGACGACGTGGCCAAGCAGTTCGGCGAGGAGTGCTACGAGGTCCCGGTGGGCTTCAAATGGATCTCCGGCAAGATGCTGGAGACCGACGCCATCATCGGCGGCGAGTCCTCCGGCGGCCTGACCGTGCGCGGCCACATCTCCGGCAAGGACGGCATCTACGCCGCGGCCCTGCTGGTGGAGATGATCGCCGTCGTGGGCAAGCCCATGAGCCAGATCTACGAAGAGATCACCGGCCAGTTCGATCCCCACTACATGGCCGAGACCGATTTCACGTTCGCGCCCGAGCGCAAGCCCGAGATCCTCAACACCCTCATGGTGGAGAAGAAGCTGCCCGAGTTCACCGAGAAGGTCGTCGACGTGTCCTACCGCGACGGCGCCAAGGTGTACTTCGAGGACGGCTGGATCATCGCCCGCTTCTCCGGCACCGAGCCGCTGCTGCGCATCTTCTGCGAACTGCCGACGAAGGAGCGCGCCGAGGCCGCCTGCGAGGAGATGCGCGCCTTCCTCGGCCTCTGATCGCCGCGAGGCTGCGCCTCAGACACACAACACCGCAGGCCCCGGCGACCCATTCGCCGACGGCGGTGTTGGCCGCGCGGGACTCCGCGGGGGATGGCTCGCACATCAGCCGTAGATCCGGCTGACCGTCGCCTCCCACGGCTGCATGACGGCACCGCGCGGCCCGCCGAGGACGGGCACGATCGTGCCCCGCACCCGAGGGCGCTTGCGCGGCTTGTCCGAGGTGTTGCATTCGATCAGGAAGCGCTGCGCGCCCAGCGTGCGCTGGAAGGCGAAGTAGTACTTCTTCTGCCGGTGCACCCAGCGCAGGTCCCCGAGGGTGAGTGCCCGGTACTTGCGGCGCAGTTTGATCAGGGCCCGGTGCCAGGAGTACACCGAATCCGGATCCGCCATCTGTTCCTCCGCCGAGAAGCCAGGGGTGGTGTCCGTGCCGGAGAGCCAGGCCGCCGCTTCGCTGAACCCGCCGTCGGGATTCCACCGCATGGGGACACGCGCATGGTCCCTGGACCCGGCCAGGATCTGGCGCCAGGCGTCGGCGGGGCTCATCCCGTTGGTCAGGAGTTCGGCGTGCCGGTTGATGGACTCCACGTCGCGCAGTTGCTCCACGTTCTCGAACGCGTGGTTGGTGGCGGCCAGCTCCTGGCCCTGGAACAGGAACGGCGTGCCGCGCAGCGTGAGCTGGATAGTGGCCAGCATCTTGCCGATCGCGGTGCGCACCGCCGGGTCCTTCTCCCGGCCGCCGCCGAACTTGGACAGCATGCGCGGATTGTCGTGGTTGTCGAGGAAGAGGGGGATCCAGTCGTTGGGCCCGGTCTTGCGGTCGTAGGCGCGGTAGAAATGCTTGAGGTACCACAGCTTGTACTTGTACGTGTCCCAGCGGGTCTGGCCAGGATTGTCCAGCACGTCGAAATTGAAGATGAGGTCCAGCTCGCCGCGGCCGTAGCCGCTGAGGAGGCGGCCCAACTGCATGCCGATGCCGGGGGTTTCACCCACCATGAGGCCGATCATGTCGGGTGGCAGCGGATCGCCGAGCGACCCGTCGGGCATCCGCCGCAGGGGCGTCGACGACGGGGCCTCGCGCCGCGTGAAGCCGTCGCGTCGCAACCCGCGGAGGAACTCGTGCAGGCGCGGGCCGTAGAAGAAGTGCTCCACCCCCACGAAGCCCAGGATCTTGCCGATGAACGGGTGCCCGTCCGGCAGGCCGGGCTTCTTCGAGATGTAGTTGATCACGTCGAGGCGGAAGCCGTCGATGCCCTTGGCGAGCCACCAACTGACGATGTCGGCCACCTCGTCGCGGACCTTGGGGTTCTCCCAGTTGAGGTCCATCTGACCGTCGGCGAAGAGGTGCAGCGCCCAACGCTGCGCGTCGTCCATCCAGCCCCAGGCGGGGCCGGAGAAGAACGAGGTCCAGTTGTTCGGCGGGGTCTGGGGGTCTCCCTTCCGCAAGATGTAGTAGTCGCCGAACTCGCCGTCGGGGTCGGCCATCGCCTGCTGGAACCATTCGTGCTGGTCCGAGGTGTGGTTGACCACAAGGTCGAGGATGATGCGCATGCCCCGCTGATGGCAGCCGGCGATGAGCTCCTCCACGTCGGCCATGGTGCCCATCTCGGTCATGATGTCGCGGTAGTCGCTGACGTCGTAGCCCATGTCCACGTTGGGGGAGGCGAAGATCGGGGAGAGCCACACGCAGTCGACGCCGAGTTCGGCCAGGTAGTCGAGCTTGCCGATGACGCCGCGGATGTCGCCCACGCCGTCGCCGTCGGAATCCGCGAAGGAGCGGGGGTAGACCTGGTAGACGACGGCCTCGCGCCACCACGGCGTCGGGTCGGGTGCGCGGCCCTCGAGGGGCCGGTCGTGTTCGCTGTTGACGAGATCGATGATCATGTCCACCAGGCCCGGCCCCGTCACGGGGCGCACGAGCTTGTCGATGGCGCCGAGCGGCAGCCAGGACAGTGTGTAGATGAGGCGACGCGGCATGCCCGTCTGGAGGAACAGCTTGTCGATGATGTCGCGGCCCACCGGAGTGCGGTAGAGGTCGTAGACCGTGCTTCGCTTACCCAGCAGCTTGAATGCCATGTCTCCCCTTCAGGTCGCTGATGACGCGAGCGTAGAACTCCTCGTCAAGCCGGTATCTGGCCCGCAGGACGAGGTAGCTCAGCGTCATCAGCACCATTGGTAGCACCATCATGGCCATCCGCAGGGTGAAAGCCCCACTTTCGGAAACATCGTCGGCGGTGACAGCCACGTCGATGCCCGACGCGATCACGGTGGCGCCCACCACCCCGCTGGCGACGGCGTTGCTGAGCTTGTAGATAAACGGTTGCAGCGAGAAGGTCACCGATTCGTTGCGCCGGCCCAGTTTCCAGTGGCCGTACTCGACAGAGTCGGCGATGAACATCACCATCAGCAGTTGCATGGCGCCCTGGCCGCTGAACAGGAACACGCCCGCGACCGCCACCAGTACCAGGGAGGTGCCGGAGAAGAGGAAGAAGACGTAACCCACCAGGCACGCCACGGTGGCGACGAGGTGGATCTGGCGCCGCGTGAGCACCTTCGAGACCAGGGGGAAGCAGGCGAGCGCGGCGATCTGCGTGACGCCGAGGATGGCCGCGAAGATCGGGTAGGCGCCCTCGTCGCCGAAGATGTACTTGAAGTAGTGGAGGCCGAATGACGTGGTGATGATGTAAGCGCTCATGTACAGCACCATCGCGACCGCGACCCACATGAGTTGATCGTTGCGGACGATGACGTGGAACAGTTCCCGCAGCGGGGTCGCCTCCGGTTTGACCGTGACCTTTTCGCGGGTGAGCACCAGGGTCAGCACCTGGAACGCCAGCATGATCACCACGAGCGCGGCGGCGAGCAGGAACCAGGCCGTGCGTGCCGATCCGGTCACGCCCTCCAGCCAGTGCGTGATGGGCACGAGCCCCACCGCCATCGAGAACAGGCCGATGTTGGCGCAGATCCGGGCCACCACGCCGATGCGTTCGCGTTCCTTCTGGTCGATCGTCAGGGAGGGCAGCATCGACCAGTAGGCGATGTCGTTGATGGTGTAGGCGATCTCCCACACCAGGTACAGGACGGTGAACAGGATGACGTAGCCCCAGCCGTCGACCCCGAGGTCGAAGAACAGCACCAGGGTGGCGATGCCCCACAGCAGCCCGCCCCAGAAGATCCACGGCTTGAACTTCCCGTAACGGGTGTGGGTGTTGTCGACCACCACCCCCATCACCGGATCGTTGACCGCGTCGAAGACGCGCATGACCACCAGGATGATCGTGATCGCGCCCAGTTGGGCCCCGGTGACGTTGAGCACATCGGTGAGGTAGAACATCAGGTACATCGACACCAGCGCCCCGACCATGTCGCGGCCGAGGGTGCCCAGGCCGAAGCCCCACCGTGTGCGCAGCATGTCAGTACATCGGATGGTAGGCGCCGGTGCCGATCTCGCCCTCGGTGTCCCCGTCGGGCTCAAAGTCGTCGAAGTGACCGCCGGGATGGAGGGTGCGGTTGAGGGTGTTCTGATCGGCCAGGAGCGATTCCATCGCCTCGCGCAGGTGGCCGTCGGTGGGCTCCTCATCCTGTTCCGCCGCCAACAGCACGGAGCGGCGCATGAGTTCCTTGAAGAACGACGCGGTGAGGTGGTCGCTGCGGGCCGCCATCTCGTCGAGCACCTCGTCGGAATAGCCGACCGACCCGCAGTACAGAGCCAACAGTCGCCGGCGGGCCTCCTCGTCGGGCACGGGGATCTCGACGGCGAGGTCGACGCGGCCGGGGCGCTGCGTGAGCGCCTCCTCCAGGACGTCGACCCGGTTGGTGGTCAGCAGGAAGGCCACGTCGGCGTCGGCGTCCAGGCCGTCGAGGGCGTCGAGCACCTCGAACAGCAGCGGGTTGCCGGTGGGTGACAGGTCGCGGTTCATCGCCACCAGGTCGCAGTCCTCCAACACGACGATGGACGGCTGCAGGTGGCGGGCAATGGCCGCTGCCTGCCCGATGAACTGCAGCGTCTGGCCGGAGAGGAGGATCACGGTGTGCTCCGGCGTGGTGCTGATGAGGTGGCGGATGGTGTGGGTCTTTCCGGTGCCTGGCGGGCCGTAGAGCAGCACGCCGCGTTTGAGGTGCTGTCCGTGGCGGCGCAGCGTCTCGGAGTGCGCGGCGATGCCGCTGATGTGTCCGGTGATGCGCTCGAGCACGCCCGGCGGCAGGATCACGTCCTCGGCCGGCAGATCCGGGCGCGCGATGAAGCGGAAGCCGTCGCCCTCGGCCTCGTAACCCACCATCTCGAGGCTCAGCACCTTGCCGCGGAGCAGCGACAGTTCGGTGCCCAGCGTGGTGGCGCGTTCCAGCAGTGCGTTGGCCACGTCGGGATCGGGGCACAGCACCTCGATGACGCCGGTGCCGTTGCCGTGCATCTGGGACGCCCTGCGCTGCAGGACCGCCACGGGCTGGCCCTCGAAGGTGAACAGCCGGATGCCGAGCGACATGACCCGGCGGGTCTCGGTGGGCCCGACTGCGACGTTGGTCCAGTCGACCTGGCCTGTGCTGAGCCGCGCCCAGTTGCTGCTGACCATGTCGGCCAGGGACATGTGGTGGCGCTGGTCGCCGCCGATTCCCAGCAGTTCAGCATCGGGCCCGGCGAGATTCTCCAGGGCCACGTCGTAGTCGGCGAAGCGGTAGGGCACCACTTCCTTGCTGACGGCCGCCACCTGCGCGGGCACGATGCCGAGATGATCCTTCAACGCGTCGACGAGGTAGGGACCCTCGCCGCTGTTGTTCAACTGCGAGGCCGCCTCCGCGACCTTGTGGAACTGCTGCAGGAAGGTGCGGAGCTCAATATCGAGTGTCATGCACCCAACGGTAGGCGCGTCGGCGCGCTCATGGGTGGGTCAACGTGACGATCGAGACCGAAGTCGTACACGATGTCAGCTCGGCGACCTCCGACGGTAGGGCGTGGAAGGCGTTGGGTCCCATCGCGATGAGGTCTGACGCCTGTTCCCGGTCCAGGCCGATCTGGTACTCCTCGGTCCAGACGCTGGAGTGCCAGCCAGGGAAGGCGCCGATGATGCTCTCGACCTTGTCGGCGGCCACGTCGAGCAGATCGTGGCGCTCTCGGAGTTCTTTGAGGTGGCAGGAGGTGGGCACGGCCACCACGAGCGTGCCGCGCGGCTGGAGGATGCGCGCGAACTCCTGCGCGTTGCGGGGGGCGAAGACGCACATCACGGCATCCGCGGCTCCATCCCGGATGGGGAGTCCTGCCCACGTGTCGGCCACGATCGCGCCGGCCCGACGGTGGGCGCGCGCGGCCCGTTTCCCTGCGGCCACGGACACGTCGGTGGCCAGGCCGCGGGCGCCGGGCAGTTCGTCGAGGACGTGGGCGAGGTAGTAACCAGTCCCGGCGCCCACGTCGACGATCCGGGTGCGCCCCCGCACGGCGTCGACGATGGCGTCGGCCACCTGGTCGTAGAAGCCGTGCGAGAGGAAACGTGCGCGGGCATCCAGCATGGCGGCGGTGTCGGCGTTCTTGGGCGGGGCATGGCCGAGAAGGTTGACGTAGCCCTGCTTGGCGATGTCGTAGGAGTGACCGTCAGGGCAGATCATGGCCCTGGAGGCCTCGGTGAGGTCCTGCCCGCAGACGAGGCAGGTCAGCCAGCCGTCGAGCATGGCGGTCACTGGTCGGAACTTCGGGTGGTCGCGTCCGCTTCAGGGGTGTCGACACGCCCGCGCTCCCTCGTTCCCCGGGAGGCGGCCGGCTCAACCAGCGTGCTCTTCTTCTTGGCCTTCTTCCGGTCGCGGATGTCCCCGCGGATCAGCACGCCCAAGCCGACGACGCCGATGATCGTGAAGGCGAACCACTGCAGGGCGTAGGAGAAGTGGTTGCCCTCATCCAGCGGGGGGCGGCCGAGCGAGGTCAACTCCTCGCTGTCGGCCGGGGTGGACTCGAGGACGGAGACGTAGCCGTTGACCAGATCCAGTCCCGTCGCGCCGCTGAGGACATCCGAGTTGATGAGCCGCAACTGCCCCTCGTGCGGGGTCATGGCGTTCTCATCGCCGCGCTGGTTGCGCTGCACGAAGCCGGTGATCGACACGGTGCCCGACGGGGTGGGCGGCAACTCGGAGGTGGGGGCCGCGCCCTGCCTGGGGATGAAGCCGCGGTTGACCAGCAGGTGCTCGCCCTGGTCGGTGCGCATCACGGCGAGCACCTCCGAGCCGTAGGCGCCGTCGAGGGAGCGGTAGCGTACTTGGAACTGGTCAGGCAGGTATTCGCCGGTGGCTGAGACGCGGTACCACTGGTCCTCGTCCCCGATCTCGCCGTTCATCAGCTCCTGATAGGGGCGTACCGCCTCGGACTCGTGCGCGACGACGGTGGCGTTGCGCTCGCGGCGCTGCTCCAGGCGATCCAGCTGCCAGCGTCCCAACAGCACGAACGTGACAGCGAGCAACACTCCCAGCAGCACGATGGCGACGTAGCGGATGATCTGCTTGCGGGTCACGTCTCGTCCTCCTCGAGGGATCCGGTGAGGACCTCCCCGGTGGTCAGCGCCATGGCGTCGGTGGGTTCCGCATCGGTGGTGGCGGTGGGTGGCGGGCGGTGGTCCATGTTGGTGGCCAGCGTGACGGCCACGAGCGCGAGGATACAGGCCAGCAGCAGGGTGACCGCCTTCCACCATCCCGGCACGATCAGGAACGCGACGAACAGCGCGGTGCGTACGCCCATGGTGAGGATGTAGCGCTTCTGCCGCTCCTCCAGATCGAGACTGCGGCTGCGGGCCGCGTTGGTGATCACCAATGCGTCCTTCGTCTTGGCCATGGGCCGAGCATAGTCCCGTGGCCGGAGGGTGAGGTAGGTTGCTCCCGTGGTTGAAGAACAGGGACGAGTTGTACTGATCACCGGCGGGTCGAAGGGCATCGGCCGGGCGATGGCCGAGGCCTTCCGTGACGCCGGTTACCGCGTCGCTGCGACGTACCGCTCCGGCGGGGTGCCGGAGGGGGTGTTCGGCGTGACGTGCGACATCACGGATCAGGGCCAGGTGGATCAGGCCTTCGACCAGATCGAAGCCGAACTCGGCCCCGTCGAGATCGTGGTCGCCAACGCCGGCGTGACCAGGGACACACTGCTGATGCGGATGAGCGACGACGACTGGAATTCCGTCATCGACACGAACCTCACCGGGACCTTCCGCGTCGTGCGCCGCGCGTCCAAGAAGATGACCCGCGCGCGCTTCGGCCGCGTGATCCTCGTGTCTTCCGTGGTGGCGCTCCTGGGTTCGCCCGGCCAGCTCAACTACGCCTCCTCCAAGGCCGCGCTCGTCGGCATGGCCCGCAGCCTCACCCGCGAACTCGGCACCCGCAACGTCACCGCCAACGTGATCGCGCCCGGCTTCATCGACACCGACATGACCGCGGTGCTCAGCGAGGACGTGATCGCCGATTACAACAAGCGCATCCCCGCCGGCCGGCTCGGTAGCGTCGACGACGTGGCGCAGGCCGCGTTGTTCCTCGCCTCCGATCAGGCGGGCTACATCTCCGGTGCCGTGCTGCCCGTTGACGGCGGCCTCGGCATGGGCCACTGAGTTAGGACTGAATCCATGGGCATTCTCGAAGGCAAGAACATCCTGGTCACCGGCGTGACCATGCGCACCTCCATCGCCTACGCGGTGGTCGACATCGCCCAGCGGGAGGGCGCCAACGTGGTGGTCTCTGCCGCGGGCCGCGCCGTCCGCCCCGCCGAGCGCGCCGTCGCGAAGCTGGACAGGGTCCCGCCGCTGATCGAGCTCGACATCACCGATCAGGAGCACCTCGACGCGCTGCCGGCCATGCTGGGGGAGCACTTCGACGGCGGGCTCGACGGGATCGTGCATTCCATCGCCTACGCGGACCCGGAGAAGGCGCTGGGCGGCCAGTTCCTGAACACCGACTGGGACACGGTGGCCAACGCGCTGCAGATCTCGGCCTACTCGCTGCAGTCGTTGACGATGGCGGCAAAGCCGATGCTCAACCGCGGCGCCGGCGTCGTCGGCCTCACGTTCGACGCGCGCTACTCGTGGCCGGCCTACGACTGGATGGGGGTGGCGAAGGCCGCGCTCGAGTCGACGTCGCGCTACCTCGCCCGCTACCTGGGCCCGGACGGCATCCGCGTGAACATGGTGGCCGCCGGCCCCGTCGACACCGTGGCGAAGAAGGCCATCCCTGGGGCCTCGTCGTTCAACAACATCTGGGCGGAGCGCGCGCCGCTGTCGTGGGATGCGGGCGACGCCGTGCCGTCGGCGAAGGCCGTTGTGGCGCTGCTCAGCGACTGGTTCCCCGCCACCACGGGTGAGATGGTCCACGTCGACGGCGGGTTGCACTCCACCGGTGCCTGACGCTGGGTAGGGTTGACGCCATGGCGACGGTGGCGGAACTGGCAGGCGTGACGATCAAGCGGGGCACCAATGTGCTGCTGGACCGGATCTCGCTGATCGTCCATGAGGACGAGCGCTGGGTGGTCGTCGGGCCCAACGGGGCCGGGAAGACCACGCTGCTGCAGGTGTTGTCGGCGCAGATGTATCCCAGCGACGGCGTCGTCGGCCTCCTAGGCGAGGTGATCGGCGCGGTCGACGTGTTCGAGTTGCGCCCCCGCATCGGATTCACCTCCCTGGCACTGGCGGACCGCATCCCCGGGCGGGAGAAGGTGCGCGACGTGGTGCTCTCCGCCGCCTACGGCGTGATCGGCCGCTGGCGGGAGGAGTACGACACCTACGACGAGCAGCGCGCCGAGGACCTCCTCGCGTCGCTGCGGGTGGCGCATCTGAGCCAGCGCACGTTCGGCACGCTCAGCGAGGGCGAGCGCAAGCGCGTCCAGATCGCGCGTGCCCTCATGACGGATCCCGAACTGCTGCTGCTCGACGAGCCCGCCAGCGGCCTCGACATCGCGGGGCGCGAGGCGCTCGTCGACACCCTCTCCGAGATCTGCCTGGATGATGACTCGCCGGCCACCGTGCTGGTCACGCACCAGTTGGAGGAGATCCCGCAGGGGATCACGCACGCGCTGCTGCTCAACGACGGCAAGGTGGTGGCTTCCGGCCCGGTGGAGCAGACCCTCACCAGCGAGCACCTCAGCGCCACCTTCGATATGCCGCTGGACGTGACGCGCCACGACGAGCGGTGGAGCGCCAGGAGCCGTCGTGGGTGACTTCACGGACTGGGTCCGCGACAACCTGTGGGCCGGGTGGGGTGTGCTCGCGATGGCGCTGGCCGCCGCCGAACTGCTCACCCTGGACCTCACGCTGCTGATGCTCGCCTCCGGTGCGCTCGCCGGCGGCGTCGTGGCCCTCGTCGCGCCCGGCCTGATCTGGCTGCAGGTAGTCGTCGCGCTGGCCACGGCCGTCGCCACCCTGTTCCTGCTGCGCCCCACGCTGCTGGCCAAGGTGCGCTCCTCCAAGGGCTACCGCTCCAGCCTCGACAACATCGTCGGCTCCCGGGGGCATGCCACCGCGGCCGTCACCGGCAGCTCCGGCGAGGTCAAGGTGGACGGCCAGGTGTGGGAGGCCCGCGCCTTCGACCCGAGCATCCCCATCGAGGCGGGAGACGAGATCGAGGTGTTCGCCATCGACGGCGTGACCCTCAGCGTCTACCCCTCCAACCGTCCACTGACCCAGCAGAAGCAACGCTAAGGAAGCACCATGCCTGACGCCACACTGTTCATCCTCATCGCGGCCGTGGTGGTCGTCGTCCTGCTCCTGGCCGCCACGCTCAAGATCATCCGCCAGCAGCAGGTGGCGCTCGTGGAGAGGCTCGGCAAGTTCCGCAAGGCGCTGGAGCCCGGCCCGCACCTGGTGGTGCCGTTCTTCGACCAGATCCGCTACACGCTCGACATGCGCGAGCAGGTGGTGCCCTTCCCGCCGCAGGGCGTCATCACCGAGGACAACCTGATGGTCTCCATCGACTCGGTCATCTACTTCCAGATCGTCGACCCGAAGCGCGCCGCCTACGAGGCGCAGGACTACCGCTCCGCCATCGAGCAGCTCACCATGACCACGCTGCGCAACATCATCGGCGGCATGGATCTGGAGGCCGCGCTGACCTCGCGTGAGGAGATCAACCAACGGCTGCGCACTGTGCTGGACGAGGCCACCGGCAAGTGGGGCATCAAGGTCAACCGCGTAGAGCTGCGCGCCATCGAGCCACCGGCGACCATCCGCGACGCCATGGAGAAGGGCGCCCGAGCGGAGCGCGACAAGCGGGCCCAGATCCTGCTGGCCGAGGGCCAGCGCCAGTCGCAGATCCTGTCGGCCGGCGGCGACCGCGAGGCGTCGATCCTCCGTGCCCAGGGTGAGCGCGAGGCGCAGGTGCTGCGTGCCCAGGCCGAACGCCAGGCCGCCATGCTCCGGGCCGAGGGCGAGGCGCAGGCCATCACCAGCGTCTTCGAGGCCATCCACGCCGGCAAGCCGGACCAGGCGCTGCTGGCCTACCAGTACATGCAGATGCTGCCCGAACTGGCCAACGGCGACGCGAACAAGATGTGGATCGTGCCCAGCGAACTCAACGACGCGCTCAAGGGTCTCGGCCAGATCGCCGCGGGACAGGCGCAGGACGTGCGCGAGTACGTCTCCAAGGCGGCCGGCGAGTTCCAGCGGCCCAAGAAGGTCGACGTGCACGCCGAGATCGAGGAACAGGCCGTCAAGGACAAGCAGCGCTCCGACGAGACGGTGGAGAAGGCCATCGCCGATGCGCAGGCGTTGGAGCAGAACAAGATCGCCAAACGCCAGGGCACGGTGCCCGCGCTGAGCCAGTCGCCGACGCAGGCCCCGCCCGTCCAGCCACCGTCCGGGAGCCTGCCGCTGGGGGATCCGCAGCAGATGGAGCAGCCCGCCGAGCGCCCGGATTTCGAGCAGTGATGCGCCACGTCGGCGCCCTGCGTAACGGCTCAACCAGCGGCTAGGTCAGCTCGACGCCGAACTGGCGCAGCAGGGCGAGCGCGTCGTCGTCCGGGCTGAGCCGCAGGCCCTTGGCCTGGCAGCTGCGCAGGTCGACCCAGTAGCCGTGGCTGCCCTTCATGTTCACGTCGCGCAGATCCGCGTCGGCGAACCTGGCGCCGCTGAGGTCACAATCGGTGAAGCGGGTGCGGGTGAGCTTGGCGTTGCTGAAATCCGCATCCACCAGGGAGCAGCGCTCGAACACCCAGCGCTCGGCCTTGGCGCGCTGGAAGCTGCTCATATCCAGCTTGCAGTCGGTGAAGTGCGGCTGGCCCAGGCCGGAGGGACCCAGCTTGGCCCAGGCGACGCCCAGGAGCTTGCTGCGCTCGAACGTGCAGGAGACGAACGACGTGTTGGTGAGATCCACCATCGAGAGGTCAGAGTCGACGAAGCGGCACTCGGTGAAGCTGGCGCCGAACAGCCGGCCGTCGCGCATCTGGGCGCCGCTGAACGTGCAGCCGTCGAACTCCATGGCCTTCAACGCGGTGGTGCCCAGCGCCCCGGTGAGCGTCTCTTCGACGAAGACCTCGTCGTCGCGGAGGTCCGACAGGTCACGCATGGCTCTCCTCGTGGTGTTCGCCCAGCTTGTTGGCCAGCATGGAACTGACCAGGAGCTGGACCTGGTGGTAGAGCATCAGCGGGATGACCACCACGCCGACGGTGGCGGTGGGGAACAGCACCATGGCCATGGGCACGCCGGTGGCCAGCGACTTCTTGGTGCCGCAGAACATGATGGCGATCTGATCGGGCCGGGTGAATCCCAGCCACCGGCCCAGCTGCCACGTGAACCAGAACGTGAAGGCGAGCAGCCCCATGGTGATGGGCACCACCCACGCGACGTCGGCCCACTGCAGCGTGCGCCACACGCCGGAGGTGCGCAGGTCTGAGAACGCGCCGTAGACGATCAGCACGATCACGCCCTGGTCGAGGTACTTCAGCCGCTTCTTGTTGCGGGCCATGAAGCCGGCGGTGAAGAAGCGCGACAGCTGGCCCAGGATGAACGGCAACAGTAGCTGCAGCATGACGTTGTAGATCTGCTGGAGGCCGATGGAGCCGCCGCTGGAGCCCTGGATGAACAGCATCGTCAACAGCGGGGTGATGATCACGCCCAGCACGTTCGACGCGGTGGCCGCGACCATCGCGGCGGGGATGTTGCCGCCGGCCAGCGAGGTGAACGTGATCGAGGACTGCACCGTCGAGGGCACCAGGCACAGGAAGATCAACCCGGTGAGGATGGGCTCGGAGATCCAGCCGTCGGGGATGCCGAGCAGCGGCACCGCGAGCAGTGGGTACATCACGAAGGTGATGGCCAGGATCAGTAGGTGGAGCCGCCAGTGCTTGATGCCGGCCACTGTCTCCTCGGTGGAGAGCCGGGCGCCGTAGCCGAAGAACAGCAGGAAGATCGCCACCTTCGTGACGAGGTCCAGGATTTCGGCGGCCTGGCCGTCCAACGGGAGCAACAGGCCCAGGGCGAGGCTGCCCAGGATCGCGACGATCGTGAGGTCGAGCTTCAGCTTCATGGGGTGTCCTCCAATGTGGCGGTCAGCACGCCTCGAACGGCGTTGGTCACGGCGATCGCATCTGCACGCAGCAGGTCTGTCACCGTGAACGCCTCCTCCGTGACGTCATCGGTGCCGAGCAGGGCCGGGCTGGCCAGCACGTCGGCCCGCTGCACGCCGTCGAGGATACCGAGGCTCAGCGGCGGGGTCAGCCACCGGCCGTCGATGCGGGCGAACAGCGAGGTGCGTGCGCCCTCCAGCACCCAGGCGTGCGCATCGTATCCGACGGCGTCGAACGCGCCGCGCGCGGCCGCGGCCCGCTGGGCCTCGTCGAGATGGGCGCGGGCGGTGGTCTTGTGCCGGGCGAGGGCGTTGTCCTCCCAGGGTTCGGTCGCCAGGCGCAGCGTGATGGGGGCGACCACCTCGTCGAGGGGTGAGCGGGTCACGTCGACGGTGCCGTCGGGCCGGACCTGCAGCCGCACACGCCAGCCGCCGGGCGGCGTGTCATTCACGGCCCACCGGATCACGCCGTCGACAGGGGCGAAGCCGAGCGCGGCGGCCGACCGGTTGAGCCTGTCCTGATGGCGGGCGGCGAGCGGGGACACGCCGTCGATGACCCGCATGGTCTCGATGAGGTTGACGGTGGGGCCCACGCCGCCGGCGAACGCGGCCTTGGCGCGGCATTCGGCCCATTCATCCTCAGCGGTGGAATCGGCAACCACGCCCGAACCGATTCCGAGGCGCGCGTTGTGACCCGGGGCCCCGGGGTCGATCTCGACGGTGCGGATGGCGATGCTGAGCGTGGCGCGCCAGCCGAGCGGGCCCCCGTCGGGTTCGATGAGGCCGAGGCTTCCCGTGTAGAGGCCGCGTGGGTCCTGTTCAAGGTCCCGGATGAGTTCCATGGCGGCGAGTTTCGGGGCTCCGGTGATGGAGCCGCACGGGAAGGTCGCGCCCAGCAACCGGCCGGGCGTGGTGCCGGGGAGCAGTTCTGCGCGCACGGTGCTGGTCATCTGCCACAGCTGCCCGACGCGCTCCACCTCGAACAGGGCGGGCACGTCGACGGTGCCCGGCACGGCGACCCTGCTCAGGTCGTTGCGGAGCAGGTCGACGATCATGAGGTTCTCGGCGCGGTTCTTGGGGTCGCTGCTCAGCGCCCGCGGATCTGTGTCGGCGGGGGCGGTGCCCTTCATGGGCTGCGTGGTCACGACGCCGGCGTCGACGCGGAGGAACAACTCGGGGGAGAGGCTCAGCGTCCAGGGGGCTGCGGGCTCCGGGAGGTGGGCGAGGACCCCGTAGGCGACGGGTTGGCGTTCGAAGAGGCGGCGGTAGAGCGCCGCCGGGGCCCCGGCGAAGCGCGCGACGATGCGGTGGGTGAAGTTGATCTGGTACACGGTGCCCGCGGCGATGGCCTCCTGCACGTCGGCGATGCGGGCGGCGAACCGGTCCTCGTCCAGGTCTGCCGCGGCGTCGGTGAGCCAGCCGGCGCCCCCGGGCTGCCGTCTGAGCCCACCCTCTTCGCGCGTGGCGAACCAGTAGAGAGCGCCGCGCGCATTGCCCTGGATGCCGTGGTGGGCCTCGCCGAGGCTGTAGGGGAGCCAGGCGAACGCGTGCCAGCCATGCCGCCAGCCGTCGGCGAGCACGCCGTCGATGGTCTCCAGATCGACGAGGTCCGTGCGCTGCAGGGAGCTCAGCAAGATGCTCCGGTCGGTGTGCGCGTCGTCGAGGGAGACGAAGTGCGGTGCCATGGAGAGCAGGCTATAGCCTGAGCCAGTGCTCATCGACGTGACCGACCCCGCAGACCCGCGGCTCAGCGACTTCACCGGGTTGCGCGACTCCCAACTGCGACGCCCGGGGGAGCGGTTCATCGCGGAGGGGCTCAAGATCATCGAGCGATCCTTCGCTGCCGGTTGCCGCCCGCGGTCGCTGCTGCTGCAGCCGCGGTGGCTCGACGGGTTGCGCCCCCTGCTGGAGCGCCACCCGGAGGTGCCCGTCTACGTGGGCACCGAGACGATGATCGAGGAGGTCAGCGGCTTCCACGTGCACCGCGGGGCCCTCGGCTCGTTCGACCGTCCGGCCGAGTCCCCCTGGGACGCGCTCCTCGGTGCGCGGCGGCTGATCGTCTGTGAGGAGATCGTCGACCACGCCAACATCGGCGCCATCGTGCGGGTCGTGGCCGGGCTGGGCTGGGACGGCCTGCTCGTCTCGCCCGGGAGCGCAGATCCGCTGTACCGCCGTGCCATCAAGTCCTCCATGGGGGCCTCCCTCGAACTGCCCTGGCGCCGGATGACCGGCGACCACGACCTCGAGCGGCTGCGGGAGGCGGGCTTCGCCGTCGTCGCCTCGACGCTGTCGCCCGACGCGGTCGACCTGGCCGACTTCCAGGCACCGGAGAAGGTGGCGCTGCTACTGGGCACGGAAGGCGATGGGCTGAGCCGGACATGGCTCGCCGCCGCAGACCACCTCGTCACGATCCCGATGACAGACCGGGTTGATTCGTTGAACGTGGCGACTGCGGCGGCGATCCTGGCCTATAGCCTGCGCTGAGCTACTTGTTCGGCTTGAACATGACGATGTTGTTGAACACGAACTGGTTGCGCTGCGAGAACTCGTAGCCGCCGGCCGTCTTCGGGCTGGCCCGGTAGACGGTCACCTCCGCGTAGGTGCGGCACCCGTTGCCGCCGGTGGCGGGGGTGTCGCACTCGGTGCGCCAGTTGCGGCCGTCGGTCTCGGCCTTCCATTCGCCCGTGATGGCGAGGGGATTCTGGCCCCAGGCTGCGCGGGTCATGTACGGCAGGTAGGTGAGGTTGTTGAACGCCCAGCCGGTCTCGCGGACGAACCGGCCGTCAACGATCTTGACCACGGTGGCCCAGATGTCGGTGCGGCACCGCTCGGTCTGCGAGTACTTCTCGCAGGTGGTGTTCCAGTCGCGGCCGTTGAGGTTCTTGTGCAGGCCCGCCAGGGTGTAGGGCGCGGTGCGCTGGAACTCGGTGGGCTCGGTGGGCTCCTGCGTAGGTTCGTGGGTGGGCTCCTGCGTCGGCTCGGGGGAGGGCTCATCGGCGACGGGGACGTCCACCTCGAAGCTGATCACGTCGTCGTAGACGCGGCGCTCGACGCCCTGCAGGTTGTACTCGGAGTCGAAGGTGGGGAACAGGTACACGGGGGTGCCGGTGATCTGCGCCTTGCCGTCTCCGAGGTTCTCGATCTCGACGAGCAGGTGGCCGTAGTGCAGGCCACCGTCGACCAGCTGCGGGACGCCGTTGGCGTCGAGCTCCCACGTCTCAGGCGCGTTGCGGATGGCGCTCCACTCCGTGGCCGTGTTGAACGCCACCGGCGCGAGGTTGCCGTCCTCGTCGGTCTTCATCAGCTCGCCGCGCAGACCGTCTGCCGCCACGCCGATGTCGTAGGAGTGGAAGCCCTCGCCGTCACCGTCCTCATCCACCCAGGAACGCTCGAACATCTCGTCGTGACCCGAGAGCACCATCGAAACGCCGTACTCCTCGAACATGGGGGTGTAGGCGCGCATCGCGGTGCCGGACTGGTTGTCGGCCGGGGTGAAGTTCGGGGGCACGCCGTGCACGCCGATGGAGTAGGCGGCGTGGTGGAACTGCACGATGATGATCTGGCCCTTCTCGCGGGCATCGGCCAGCTGCTCCTCGGCCCAGGCCCACTGCTTCGACGCGGGGTCGAAGTTGGGCAGGTCCACGTCGGCCTCGGTGGAGCCGGGGAACTGCTTGAGGTAGCCCTCGACGTAGGAGTCGTAGGTGAACTCGCCCTGCGTGTCGGTGGACATGGTCTCGTCGTTCAGCCCGGTGTCGTCGCCGTTGAACGGGAGGCCGGACAGCGTGCCGGTCCTGGTGTTCTCATCGGGGCGCCCGTTGGTGGAATCCAGGGTGATGACGGTCAGCGGCCCGTGATCCGTGCGGTAGTAGGCCCCCTTGGCGGAAGGTTCCTCCGGGTTGCCGGGCTGGTCGAAGTACTGCAGGAAACGGTTGCGCGAGATGACCGCCGGGGTGCGGTCCTCATCGGTGCCGTAGCCGCCGTTGAGCGCGGCGTAGGTCTCCCTGTTGCCCAGTGAGGCGAGGATGGGGGTGCGCCCGGCGATGGTGCCGTGCTCGCCGGCGACGTAGCCGAAGAACTCGTCCCAGGCGGGCTGGTAGCCGGAGCCCTGCGTGAGGTCGCCGGCGATGATGAACAGGTCCGGGTCGTACTTCTCGATCTCGGCCATGTTGTAGCGCATGGCCTGGTCCTGGTTCATCGGGTAGCGCAGCGTGAACTCGCCGTAGCGAGTGGTGGAACCGAACTTCTCAGCCCACAGCGAGCCTGCGCCGGGGCGCTCCTCGGAGCCTTCGGTATAGCGGTTGGTGAAGCTCTGTTCCCACTCGCGGTGCTCAATGCGGCCGTACGGCTCTGTCTCGGTGTCGGAGAAGGCCGCGATGGTGATGGAGTCCCAGTCGGTGCTGGTGGGCGCGGTGCGGAAGGCCTGCGTGTGGCTCTGCCCGTCCTGCTCGACGGTGTAGCTGTACTCCGTACCGGGCTGCAGGCCCTCCACCGTGACGGAGTGCTTGTAGTTGCTGTTCGACTTCAGCCACGAGCCCTTCTCCAGCCCGGTGATCTCCTGGTCGAGCTCGAGTTGGCTGTACTCCATCAGCGGCAGGTATTCGGGGCTGCTGGTGTAGGTGGCGCCGTCGATGGTCAGGGCGCCCGGCGTGTTGAGCTCGCTGATCCAGTTGAAGGTCATCGACGTGGCAGCGGGCGCCTGCAGGTAGGGCAGCACGCGGAAGCCGGGCTCCGGCGCCCGGGCGTCGGCCTGCGCAGGCACGGCGCTGCCGGCGGCCAGGAGTGCGGCGGCTGCCAGGGCAGCCAGGGTCTTCTTCATCTCGTCATCCCTTTCGATGCTGATGCATAACGTTGTGGCGAACCTAGGGCGTGCAGGTGAACCTACGGGCAACACCGGGTCAACGTGGCGTGAATGATGCACCAGGGGGTGATGGCCCCAGGACTGAAGAGTGGCAGGATGCACTGGGTGAAGAGACATCTCGCCGCCCTGTTGCTGGTGCTGCCGCTGCTCGTGGCATGCACCGAGCCCCAGTACCCACGCGACACCGAGGGCACCCTGCTGCGGGCCACCGACGGTGAGCTCGTCGTCGGCGCGTCCGCACACCGGCCGCACATCGACGTCAGTGACGGGGGAGAAGTCAGCGGCCCCGAGGCGGAAATCGTCATGTCGTTCGCCGAGTCGATCGGCGCCGAGATCCAATGGGTCCAGGGCTCCGAGAGCGAACTCATGGAGCAACTCAAGATCGGTGAACTGGACGTGGTCGCTGGCGGACTCACTTCGGATTCTCCATGGTCGACCCACGCGGCGCTGACCCGCCCGTACGGCGCCGCCGTGGGGCCGGACGGCAAGGAACGCAAGCTGGTGCTGGCCACCCGGCTGGGCGAGAACGCCCTGCTCTCGGCACTGGAGCGGCACCTGATCGACGAGGGGCTGCAGCCGTGAGCGGACGCGGGTACTCGTCGCTGCCGCCCGATAAATCGGCGGCGCTGGACCGGGCGGTGCGCCTGCAGTGGATCTCGCTGGCGGTGATGAGCGTGGTGATCCTCGCCGTCGGCCTGGTGGCGGGCCAGTCGCAGGCCATGCGCACCGCGTTCGTGGAGGACCTGCTGGCGCTGCTGCCGCCCATCGCGTTCCTGCTCGGCGTGTGGCGGGCGGGGAAGGGGCGCTCGCCGAAGCATCCCTACGGTCACCACCGCGCGATGAGCGCCGGGCACCTGGCGGCCGCGGTGGCGCTGCTGGCCTTCGGGCTGTCGCTGTTGTACAACGGCGCCAGCGCGCTGCTCGGAGGCGAGCGCCCGCCGGTAGGTGTGATGTCCCTGTTCGGGCAGACGATCTGGGCGGGCTGGCCGATGATGGTGGTGATGTCGCTGACCGTCATCCCGGGAGTGATCCTCGGCCGGATGAAGATGAAGCTGGCCGAGGAGCTGCACGATCAGCTTCTCTCGGCGGATGCGGACATGCTCAAGGCGGACTGGACCACCGCGTTGGCCACCGTCGCGGGCGTGGCGGGGATCGGCTTCGGGCTGTGGTGGGCTGATTCAGCCGCGGCCATCGGCGTGTCGGCAAGCATCGTCAAGGACGGGTTCACCAACCTGCGAGCCGCCGTCGGGGCGCTCCTGGATGCCCGGGCGACGCCGATTGATTCGTCGGAACCCCATCCGGTCATCGAGGAGCTACGCGCCGCGGCGTTGCACGAGGAGTGGGTCGCCGAGGCCGCGGTGCGGGTGCGCGACATGGGGCACGTGTTCCACAGCGAGGTGTTCGTCGTGCCGGTGGAGGGCCGCCACCCCGGGCCCGTCAGGTTCGACGAGCTCCGGGCCCGGCTCGGAGAGGTGGACTGGAAGGCCGCCGACACCGTCGTGGTGGTGACCGGCGAGCTGCCGGAGGGAATCGACGAGGCGACGCGCTGAGTCAGGCCTCGTCGGTGGCGTCCGGCGTGGGGGCTGCGGTGTTCTTCGGGGAGACCGGCCAGTCGTCGGGGTAGCGCCAGGCGAGCTCCGCGACCTTCTTGTCGAGCTGGCGGCGGGAACGCGCCGAGAGCCGGTCACCGAAGACAGTGCCACCCAGGTGGTCGGTCTCGTGCTGCAGGCAGCGCGCCAGCAGGCCGGTGCCGTGCACGGTGATGTCGTTGCCGTAGGCGTCCTGGCCGGTGCAGGTCGCCAGGTCAGGGCGGGCGACGCTCTGGTAGCCGCCAGGGTAGGAGAGGCACCCCTCCTCGGCGGCGTCCAGGTTGCGGGCCTTGCCCTCCGGCAGCGTCACCACCGGGTTGCACACCACGCCGCGCTGGATGCGCTCGTCGCCGTCGGGGCATTCGTAGATGAATACGGACTTGCCGACGCCCACCTGGGTGGCGGCCAGGCCCACGCCCTCGGCGGCGCGCATCGTGGCCCACATGTCCCGGATCAACTCGTGGAGCTCCTCGCCGAACTCGGTGACGGGCTCTGTCTGCTTGTGCATCACCGGGGTACCCCAACGGGTGACGGGCAGAACCTTGCCGCCCTGGGTGAGATCGGCTTCAGCCATGGTGCTCCTTCACGTCTCGGTTACGACGCCCAAGTATGCCGCAATGGGTGTTGCTGCTGCAGCGGCGCGGTACCGGGGGAGAAGATGGACGGCATGGAACTTCCCCCCGGCTGGGCGGCATTGATCGAGGACTATGCCGCCCACCTCGACGCCGAGCGCGGCCTCAGCGCGCACACGGTGCGCGCGTATTCCACGGACCTGCGGGAGCTGGCCATCTTCGCGGATGTGGAGCCGGGCAGGATCACCGTGTCCCGGCTGCGGTCCTGGCTGGGGGCCATGGGCGACGACGGCGCCGCCGCCTCCACCGTGCAGCGGCGGGTCGCCTGCGTGCGGGGGTTCTTCGCCTGGGCGGCGCGCGAGGGCGTGGTGGAGACGGATCCCGCGGTGCGGCTGAAGGCCCCCAAGCGGCAGCGGCGCCTCCCCAAGGTGCTGGCGGCCGGCGCCGTCTCCGAGACGTTGGCTGCGGCCGAGGGCAGGGCGGCCGAGGCCGACGACCCCATCGCACTGCGCGACCTCGCCCTCATCGAGTTGCTCTATTCCAGCGGCCTGCGCGTCTCCGAGTTGTGTTCGCTCACCCTGCTGGACATAGACCGGGACCGCCGCTCGGTGAGCGTGCTCGGCAAAGGTGGCAAGCATCGCACCGTCCCGCTGGGACTGCCCGCCCTCCGGGCGATCGACGCGTGGCTGGGGGTGCGCGGCCAGGTGAGCACGCCGTTGAGCCCCGAGACCGTTTTCCTGGGGGCACGCGGCGGCGCGCTGGATCCGCGGGTGGCGCGCAGGGTGGTGCACGCGGCCACCGCCGCGGCGGGTCCGGGCGCCGAAATCGGCCCGCACGGGCTGCGCCACGCGATGGCAACCCACCTACTGGAGGGCGGTGCGGATCTGCGTAGTGTCCAGGAGATGCTGGGCCACGCGTCGGTGGCCACCACGCAGATCTACACCCACGTCACCTCTGAGCGCCTGCGGGAAGCGTTCCGGCAGGCGCACCCCCGGGCCTAGAGCAGCGGGGCGATCTGGTCGCGGACCTGACCGCGCAACACCTTGCCGATCATCGAGGTGGGCAGCTCGTCGACCGTCACCACGCGGCGGGGGACCTTGTAGGCAGACAGGCGCTCCTTGGCCCAGGCCCTGATCTCGGCCTCGTCGACGGGACCGCTCGCCACCACGGCGGCGACCACCTGCTCGTCGCCGCGTTCCTGGCGGACGCCCACCACCGCGACATCCTCGATGGACGGATGCTGACGCAGGACGCGCTCCACCTCGCTGGGGGCCACGTTGAAGCCGCCGGTGATGATGATCTCCTTGAGCCGGTCCACGATGGTGGCGAAGCCGTCATCGTCGAGGGTGACGACGTCGCCTGTGCGCAGCCAGCCGTCGGGCGTCTTGGCCTCTGCGGTGGCGGCCGGCTTGTTCCAATACCCCTGGAACACCTGGGGGCCCTTGACCCAGAGTTCGCCTGACTCGCCGGGGCCGACGTCGTTGCCGTCCTCATCCACCACGCGGCGCAGGGTGGAGGGGAACGGGATGCCGATGGTGCCCGTCTTGCGGGTCTCGTTGAACGGGTTGCCCATGGCGATGGGTGCGCATTCCGTCAGGCCGTAGCCCTCCACGAGCAGGCCGCCGGAGACGGACTCCCACAGTTCCACCACGTCGTCGGGTAGCGTCATGGCGCCGGAGATGGCCCACTTCACGCCGGACAGATCGATGCCCTTCTCCTTGGCGCCGCACGCGGTCTTCTCATAGATGGGCGGCACCGCGCAGTAGATCGACGGCGGATTCTTCTTCATCTCCGCCAGCGCCATGTCCACATCCGGGCGGGGGAACAACACCTGCCGGGCCTGCTTGTAGACGCCGAACGTGACGTAGAGCACCATGCCGAAGGCGTGGAACATCGGCAGCATGGCGTAGCTGACCTCGCGCCCGGTCTGCGCGCCGTGCATCCACGCCACGCCCATCAGCGCGTTGGCGTACATGTTCAGATGCGTGAGCATCACGCCCTTGGGCACCCCCGTGGTACCGGAGGTGTACTGGATGGCGCCCAGATCATCGACGGTGGGGCGCGGGTGCGACGGGTCCAGCTTGGGGCCGGAGAGCAGTTGCTTCCAGGTGAGGTCGCCCTTGTCGCCGCTGGTGAGCGCGGCGCGCTTCTCCTTCAGGGCAGGTACAGGGAGGCCCAGCAGCAGCCGCTTGACCGTGGGAAACTCCTCCAGCATGTTCACCGCCACGACGGTGGGCTTGGTGGAGACTGTGCGCAGCTTCGGCACCACGCGGTCCATGGCGATGGCCACCTTCGCTCCGTGGTCGACGAAGACCTCCTCCAACTCGCGCTCGGTGGACAGCGGGTTGTGTTCGCACACCACCGCACCGAGGCGCAGGACGGCATAGAACGCCACCAGATGCTGCGGGCAGTTGGGCAGCAGGATGGCCACCCGGTCTCCCGCGGCCACGCCCAGCTTCCGCAGCCCCTCGGCGGCATGCTCGATGCGCTCGCCGAGCTGGGTGTAGGTCATGGTGCCGCCGAAGAACTCGGTGGCCACCTTGTCACCCGCTTCGCGGCACGAGCGCTCGCACATGTCGGTGAGGGACTCGGTGGGCAGCTCGATCTGGGCGGGCACCCCGGGCTGGTAGAAGCGCACCCAATCAGGGGTGGACAGAGGCGTTGAAGTCATGGGATCCAACCTAGTGCCAACCGCTCATGGCACGAGCGTGAGGGGGTCCACGAGGCGTCCGTCCCGCCAGGCCATCCAGTGCAGGTGGCAGGCCGTGGACAGTCCGGTGTTGCCCACCATCCCCACCACCTGGCCGGCCTCCAACCTGTCTCCCGAACTGAGCGTGACGTGGGGGAGGTGGGCGTAGGCGGTGACCAGGCCTCCGCCGTGGTCGATGATCACGCGGTACCCGTAGCCCCCGTGGTATCCGGCGCTGGTCACCACCCCCGCCGCCGGAAGGCGGATCGGTCTGCCGCAGGCGGCGCCGAAGTCCACCCCGTCGTGCAGTTTGTACACGCCCGTCACGGGGTGCCGACGCATGCCGAAGCGGGACGTGACCGGGCCGTTGAGCGGGAGTCCGCCGATGGATGCCGTCACCTGGGCCGCCGCGATCGCCGGCGGGGCGACCGGCGTGGATCCACGGGGGAGGAGGCGCACCGTCGGGATCTCGAGGTAGGCGGTGGGATCCGCGTAGCGCTCGCCGTCGGTCAGGCCCCAGTGCAGGCACGCGACAGCTTCGCAGTGCCCGGCGAGGAGCGTGCCGATGCGTTGGCCCTGCTCGACCACGTCGCCCTCGGCCACCGTGGCGCGCACCGGCAGGTAGGTGGTGCGCCACCCGTTGCCGTGCTCGATCTACACTGTCTGCCGACCCGCCACGGACCCCGCGAAGTGCACGGTGCCAGCCGCCGCTGCCAACACGGGCTCTCCGTCGCGCCCGGCCACATCGACGCCCCGGTGCCCCGCTGCATAGCGGCCGACGTCGTCGAAGCCATGCAGGATCCGGCCGGGCAGGGGCGCGTCGAGGACCAGGCCTTCGGCGAAGGCTATGGGTGTGGCGGTGGCGATCAGGAACAGGGACAGCAGAAGCGTGGCGACAGTTCTCACACCATCACTGTGGCCGGTTGACAGGTGGGATCACCACGAGTTTTCTGCCCTGTGGACAACCGGACCCCGCCGTCGCGTGGCGGGGAGTGCTGTTTGGCCGTTCGGGGCGCCAGTGGATACCATGTGCACTGCAACCAATGTGTTGACATCGCATGCGCTGCGCGGGAAACCGCCGGCCGCCGCGTGGTCCCAGGTCTCCGGACGTGGGTGCGGCTGCCGGGCGCATCAGGCAAAGGCCTCTGACGAGGTCACCATAACCACCGTGTGGGCAGGGCCCACTTTGAGAAAGGCACGACCATGGCAGTCGTCACCACCCGCCAGCTGCTCGAGAGCGGCGTTCACTTCGGTCACCAGACCCGTCGTTGGAACCCCAAGATGAAGCGCTTCATCTTCACCGAGCGCAACGGCATCTACATCATCGACCTGCAGCTGTCGCTCAGCTACATCGACAAGGCTTACGCCTTCATCAAGTCCACCGTCGCGCGCGGCGGCCAGGTGCTGTTCGTCGGCACCAAGAAGCAGGCCCAGGAGGCCATCGCCGAGCAGGCCACCCGCGTCGGCATGCCCTACGTCAACCAGCGTTGGCTCGGCGGCATGCTCACGAACTTCGGCACCGTCTCCAAGCGCATCTCGCGCCTCAAGGAGCTCGAGGGCATGGACCTGACCGACACCGTCGGCTCGGGCCTCACCAAGAAGGAACTGCTGCAGCTCGACCGCGAGCGCACCAAGCTCGACAAGACCCTCGGCGGCATCCGCGACATGGGCCGCACCCCCCAGGCCGTGTGGATCGTCGACACCAACAAGGAGCACCTCGCCGTCGACGAGGCGCGCAAGCTGCACATCCCGATCGTCGGCATCCTCGACACCAACTGTGACCCTGATGAGGTCGACTACGCGGTGCCCGGCAACGACGACGCGATCCGTTCCGTCGCGCTGCTGACCCGCATCATCGCCGACGCAGTGGCCGACGGCCTCATCGAGCGTTCCTCCGGCCGCTCGGGTGAGCAGGCCCAGAGCGAGCCCATGCCCGATTGGGAGCGCGAGCTCCTGGGTGCCGACGAGCAGGCCGCTGCCGCCACCGAGGAGACCGCTGCGGCTCCCGCCGAGCAGGTGGATCGCCCCGACAACGTCGAGCAGGCTGAGGCCGCCGCCGACGCCGACGTGGCCCAGGCTGAAGCCGCCGTAGCCGAGCAGCCTGAGGCCCCCGTGGCCGAGGCGGCCGCCGAAGAGGCGCCTGCCGCCGACGAGGCCGCTGAGGCCAAGACCACCGAAGACAACTGAGCACACCACACGAGAAGACGGGAAACCACTCATGGCAATCACTGCCGCTGACGTGAAGAAGCTCCGCGACGCCACAGGCGCGGGCATGATGGACGCCAAGAAGGCCCTCACCGAGGCCGACGGCGACTTCGACAAGGCCATCGAGGCCCTCCGCATCCACGGCCTCGCCAAGCAGGCCAAGCGCGCGGACCGCGAGGCCACCAACGGCATCGTCGCAGGCCGCGACGGCGCGCTGATCCAGTTCGCCGCCGAGACCGATTTCGTCGCCAAGAACAGCGAGTTCGTGGAACTGGCCGACCAGATCCTCGACGCCGTCATCAAGAGCGGCGCCACCGACGTGGCCGCCGCCAACGCCGCTGAGCTCGCTTCGGGCGAGAAGGTGGAGGACGCAGTCAAGGAACTCGGCGCCAAGATCGGCGAGAACATCTCCGTGGCCAACGTCGCGCAGTTCCCCGGCGAGAGCCACGTGTACCTGCACCGCCGCGCCGCGGACCTGCCCCCGCAGGTCGGCGTCCTGGTGGAGTACACCGGCGACAAGGCCCTCGCCCACCAGGCCGCGCTGCAGGTGGCGGCCATGTCGCCGACCTACGCCAACCGCGACGAGGTCCCTGCTGAGATCGTCGAGAACGAGCGTCGCATCGCGGAGGCCACGGCCAAGGAGGAGGGCAAGCCCGAGGGCGCGCTCCCGAAGATCGTAGAGGGTCGCCTCAACGGCTTCTTCAAGGATGTCGTGCTCGTCGACCAGGCCGCCGTCTGGGAGGACAAGAAGTCCGTGGGCGCTGCGCTCCAGGAGGGCAACACCGAAATCGTGCGTTTCGCACGCTTCGCCGTGGGTGCCTGACCCACACGCACTGCCTCAGTGAAGTAGAGTTACGTGCGCCGCGACCTCAATGGTCGCGGCGCACGTTGCATGTCCAGCCCCAGCCCCAGGAGTTCACAGTGGGATATTCGCGAGTATTGCTGAAGCTGTCCGGTGAGGTGTTCGGCGGAGGCAAACTCGGCGTCGACGTCGAGGTGGTGGCAGATATCGCCCGTGAGATCGCCGACGTCGTGCGGTCCGGCACGCAGGTCGCCGTCGTGGTCGGCGGAGGGAACTACTTCCGCGGCGCGGAGTTGTCCACCAACGGCATGGCCCGCGACCGCGCGGACTACATGGGCATGCTGGGCACAGTGATGAACTCCATCGCCCTGCAGGACTTCTGTGAGAAGGCCGGCATCGAGACGCGCGTGCAGTCCGCCATCAACATGGCGCAGGTCGCAGAGCCCTACATTCCGCGCCGCGCGGAGCGTCACCTGGAGAAGGGCCGCCTGGTCATCTTCGGTGCCGGCTCCGGCATGCCGTATTTCTCAACCGACACGGTGGCCGCTCAGCGGGCGCTGGAGATCGGGGCCGAGGTGCTGCTCATGGGCAAGCAGGGCGTCGACGGCGTCTACGATTCGGACCCGAAGACCAACCCTGAGGCCAAGAAGTTCGACAACCTCACCTACGACGACTTCCTCACCAAGAACCTGAAGGTGGCCGACGCGACCGCCATCTCGCTGGCCCGCGACAACGGTCTGGACATGGTCTTCTTCAACCTGTCCAAGAAGGGCAACATCGCGCGGGCAGTGGCAGGCGAGCACATCGGCACCCTGGTGTCCCGCTGACCCGACAGTTACTAGAAATCCAGAGCAAAGGAGCACGTCCATGATCGCTGAGATCCAGCAAGAGGCCGCAACCAAGATGCAGCAGGCGGTGGACTTCGCCCGTGAGGACATGTCCACCATCCGCACCGGCCGCGCGCACCCCGCCATGTTCAACAAACTGCTGGCCGACTACTACGGTGCCCCGACGCCGCTGCAGCAACTGGCCACGTTCACCTCGCCCGACCCGCGCTCCATGCTCATCTCGCCGTTCGACCGCAGCGCCCTGGGCGCCATCGAGAAGGCCATCCGCGACGCGGATCTGGGCGTCAACCCGAGCAATGACGGCAACGCCGTGCGCGTCGTCATGCCGCACCTCACTGAGGAGCGCCGCAAGGAGTACATCAAGATGGCCAGGTCGAAGGCCGAGGAGGCCCGTGTCGCGGTGCGCAACCTGCGCCGCCACGCCAACGACTCGCTGAAGAAGCTCGAGAAGGACAGCGAGATCGGTGAGGACGACCTCAACCGCGCCGAGAAGGCACTGGACGCCTCCACGAAGAAGTTCGTCGACAGCATCGACGAGATCCTGAAGAACAAGGAAGCTGAGCTCCTCGAAGTCTGATGAGCACAGCTGAGGCCGCACAGCAGAAGACGTCGAGGGCGGGCCGGAACCTTCCGGCCGCCGTCGGCGTCGGTCTGTCTCTCATCGCGGTGGTCGGCGTCGGCCTGATCTGGTTGCCGTGGCTGTTCATCGTCTTCGCGGCTGTCGCACTCGGAGCGGCGGTCATCGAGGTGCACCGTGCGTTGCTGCGTAAGGCCATGCAGGCGGTGTGGGCTCCGATCGCGGTGGGCACCGTCGTCTCCGTCCTGGGCGGGTACTTCGTCTCGGTGCAGGACGTGGGCATCGAGGACACCACCTTCGTGGTGATCTGTCTGTGCGGCATGCTGATCGCCTCCCTGGTGGGCCGCCTCTTCGGCGGCGCCGAGGGGTTCATCCGCGACATCTCGGCCAGCGCACTGCTGATCGCCTACATCCCGCTGCTGGGCGTCTTCGTGCCCCTGCTGATGGGTGCCAGCGACGGGAACCTGCGGATGCTGGCCATCATCGTGGTCGTCGCCGCCTCAGACACCGGCGCCTATGCCACCGGCGTGCTGTTCGGCCGCCACAAGATGGCCCCGGCCATCAGCCCCAGCAAGACCTGGGAGGGCACCGGCGGAGGCGTCGCCCTGTCAGCCATCGTCGGCACCGTCCTGAGTGTCTACCTGTTGGGCGGCCCCTGGTGGGTGGGCGCCATCCTCGGCGTGCTGTGCAGTCTTGCCGGCACCACTGGAGACCTGGTGGAGTCGCTCATCAAGCGGGACGCAGGCATCAAGGACATGTCCAACTTCCTGCCCGGCCACGGCGGTGTGATGGACCGCCTCGACTCCATGCTCGTGGCCGTCCCCGTCGGCTGGCTCGTGCTGCACCTCGCCCTCGGCGGCTGACCCTGCCGCTGTCCCTACCCCTGAAAGCGCCATGACTGTCAAGACCCTGCCGCTCGTCTTCGAAGCCCCCCGCCGCGGGAAGCCCCCGAAGCATTGGTTCGACCTGACCATCGAAGAACGGGTGGAGGCCACGCAGAAGCTCGGGCTGCCGAAGTTCCGGGCAGACCAGATCTCCCGCCACGTTTTCGACCGCCTCGAGGACGATGTGACGCAGTTCTCGGACATTCCGGCAGCCATCCGCGGCGAGTTGGGGGAGCAGCTGTTCCCGAAGCTGCTCGACCAGGTGACGCACCGCAGCACCGATGACGGCGCCACCGTCAAGACGCTGTGGCGGCTGCACGACGGCTCGCTGCTGGAATCCGTGCTGATGCGCTACCCCAACCGCACCACGCTGTGCATCTCCTCGCAGGCCGGCTGCGGCATGGCCTGCCCGTTCTGCGCGACGGGGCAGGGTGGCCTCAAGCGCAACCTGTCGCAGGCTGAGATCACCGCCCAGGTGCTGGCGGCCGATCAGCAGATCGCCGCCGGGCTCGTCCCCGGTGCCAGCGGCCGCCTCAACAACATCGTGTTCATGGGCATGGGTGAGCCACTGGCCAACTACAACGCGGTGCTGGGTTCGATCCGCACGTTCCTGGCGCCCAGCCCCAACGGCTTCGGCATGAGCGCACGTGGCATCACCGTGTCCACCGTCGGCCTCGTGCCCGCCATCAGGAAGCTCACCGAGGAGGCGTTGCCGCTGACCCTGGCGGTGTCCCTGCACGCGCCGGACGACGAACTGCGCGACGAGATCGTGCCGATCAACACCCGGTGGAAGGTCGACGAGGTGGTCGACGCCGCCTGGGAGTACGCCAGGGTCACCAAGCGCCGCGTCTCCATCGAGTACGCCATGATGCGAGACATCAACGACCAGGTTGAGCGCGCCGAACTGCTCGCCAAGGTGCTCAAGAAGCGCGGCGACTGGGGCTGGGTGCACGTCAACCTCATCCCGCTGAACCCCACACCTGGCTCGAAGTGGACGGCGTCGCGGAAGGCGGACGAGCGGGCCTTCATCGACACGCTCGAGAAGCGCGGCGTGCCCGTGACGCTGCGCGACACCCGCGGGCAGGAGATCGACGGCGCCTGCGGGCAGTTGGCCGCCTCTGTCGATCAGGCCTGAGACGAGCCTGCCAGTGCACAGCCGGGATGACCGTCAGGTGACCCGATAGGAAAACTCCGGCCCCGTGGCCCTAGTATCGGACCCGCCGAATCACCGAACAGGCAAAAGGAGTACCGATGGATCCGAAGCTGGAGGCTGTCTTCCAGAGCGTCGTGGCGCGCAACCCTGGGGAGGCCGAGTTCCACCAGGCCGTGCGTGAGGTTTTCGAGTCCCTGGAGCCTGTGGTCAAGCGGCATCCCGAGTACCTGGAATCCAAGATGCTCGAGCGCATCTGCGAGCCCGAGCGTCAGATCATCTTCCGCGTCCCGTGGCAGGACGACAACGGCGAGGTGCAGGTTAACCGCGGCTTCCGCGTCGAGTTCAACTCCGCGCTCGGCCCCTACAAGGGAGGCCTGCGGTTCCACCCCAGCGTCTACCTGGGTGTGATCAAGTTCCTGGGCTTCGAGCAGATCTTCAAGAACTCCCTGACCGGCCTGCCGATCGGCGGCGGCAAGGGCGGCTCTGATTTCGATCCGCGAGGCAAGTCCGAATCCGAGGTCATGCGGTTCTGCCAGTCCTTCATGACCGAGCTGTACCGCCACCTGGGTGAGTACACGGACGTGCCCGCCGGCGACATCGGCGTGGGCGGCCGCGAGATCGGCTTCATGTTCGGCCAGTACAAGCGCATCACCAATCGCTACGAGTCCGGCGTGCTGACCGGCAAGGGCATCGCGTGGGGTGGCTCGCTCGTGCGCACGGAGGCCACCGGCTACGGCACGGTCGTCTTCGCCAACGAGATGCTCAAGACCCGCGGCGAATCGATGGACGGCAAGCGCGTGATCGTCTCCGGCTCCGGCAACGTCGCGATCTACGCCTCGGAGAAGGCTGCGCAACTGGGCGCCACCGTCATCGGTTTCTCCGATTCCACCGGGTTCGTGGTCGACGAGAACGGCATCGACCTGGACCTGCTCAAGCAGATCAAGGAGGTAGAACGCGGCCGCGTCTCCGATTACGTTGAACGCCGCCCCTCGGCCAAGCTGGGCAACGCCAACGGCAGCATCTGGGACGTGCCCGTCGACGTGGCACTTCCGTGCGCCACGCAGAACGAGCTCAACCTCGACCAGGCCGCCACCCTCATCAAGAACGGCGTCAAGGTCGTCGCGGAGGGTGCGAACATGCCCACGACACCGGATGCGATCCACGCGCTGCAGGATGCCGGTGTGCTCTACGCACCCGGCAAGGCAGCGAACGCAGGTGGCGTGGCCACCTCCGCGCTGGAGATGCAGCAGAACGCCTCGCGCGATTCGTGGGACTTCGAGTACACCGAGGAGCGCCTCACCGCGATCATGGAGAACATCCATGAGACGTGCGCGGAGACGGCCGATTCCTACGACGCCCCCGGCGACTACGTGGTGGGCGCCAACATCGCGGGCTTCGAGAAGGTCGCCAAGGCCATGCAGGCCTTTGGCCTCGTCTGATCAGGCCTCGTACGCGTCGAGATAGCGCCGGATCCGCTCAGGGTCCGGCGCTTCGCCGTACGTGGGCCAGAACTCCTTGTCTGCGCCCTCCCCGAAGTCGTGGATCAGGGACCAGGAGGCGACGGCGAGGTCCGCCCAGCGGTCCGCCACCCCCAGTTCGCCGACGTCGACCATGCCGACGAAGCCGCCGTCGTCATCGATCAGGACGTTGGGTACGCAGGGGTCGCCGTGGACGATGACGAGATCGTGGATGTCGCTCTGGTCGCCCACCCAGTCGGGGGTGTCGAACAGGGTGTCGGTGGCATCGAGGGAGTGGAGTTCCCCCAGCGCGTTGGCGAGGGCGCGGGCTGCAACCTCGGGCTCGCCCTCCCAGTGGATGGCGGAGCGGCCGGGCAGTCCGACGGTGACGATCAGCCACCCGTCGTCGAGCTCCTCGTAATCTGCCATGCGGGGGCTGGGGTAGCGGCTGCTGAGCCAGCTGAGCCGCTCTGCCTCGGGCTCCAGATCGAAGGGGCTCCACTTCGCGAACAGCGGCTTGGTGTCCGGCGCCACGAGGCGGGCGGTGATCCCTCCGAGCTCGTTGCGCCACACCAACTCGTCGACGCGGCGCTGGTGTGCGGCCGCCCATTTGGTGATGGCGAAGGGCACCGGCGTGCCGGGCGGGGGGACGGAGGCTTCAAGCATGCTCACGATCCTAGGCGCACCACCCAGCGGGCTGCCTGCGTGCTTGAGCCCGTGGGATACTCGGTGGGTGCGCAGCATCGTTCTCCTCGGCAGCACCGGCTCGATCGGTACCCAGACGCTTGACGTGATCGCCTCCCGGCGAGACCAGTTCCGCGTCACCGGCCTGTCAGCCTCGGGTGGGAACATCGAGCTGCTGGCGCGGCAGATCATCGAGTTCGAGCCCGAGACCGTGGCCCTGGCCAAGGCATCCGCGGCCAACGACCTGCAGCGCGCGCTCTACGCGGTGGCCGGGGAGCGTGGCTGGGCTCAGGGTGAGTACCGCCTTCCCAAGTTCATCTTCGGCCCCAACGCCTCCACGCAGTTGGCTGCCTCCGGGGCGGACGTGGTGCTCAACGCCATCACCGGTGCTGCGGGGCTGGAGCCCACGCTTGCCGCCCTTGCGGTCGGCAGCACCCTCGCGCTGGCCAACAAGGAGTCGCTCGTCATCGGCGGACGCCTCGTCACGGAGGCCGCCAAGCCCGGCCAGATCGTTCCGGTGGATTCAGAGCACTCTGCATTCGCGCAGGCCCTGCGCTCCGGGCGGGCCGACGAGGTGCGCCGCCTGATCCTCACCGCCTCCGGCGGACCATTCCGCGGCAAGACCCGCGATGAGCTCACGGATGTGACACCACAGCAGGCCATGGCTCACCCCACGTGGGACATGGGGCGCGTGATCACCATCAACTCCGCCACGCTGGTCAACAAGGGCCTCGAACTCATCGAAGCGGCACTGCTCTACGACATCGACTTCGACGACATCACCGTCACCGTGCACCCCCAATCGATCGTGCACTCCATGGTGGAATTCCACGACGGCTCCACCATCGCCCAAGCCTCGCCGCCGGACATGCGCATGCCCATCGGCATCGCGCTGACCTGGCCCGAGCGGCTGAAGGACGCGGCCCGGCCCTGCGACTGGACCACCGCGGCCACCTGGACCTTCGAACCCCTGGACAACGACACCTTCCCCGCGGTTGAGCTGGCGCGTCGCGCCGGCAGGGCGGCAGGCACCGCCCCGGCCGTGTACAACGCGGCCAACGAGGCCTGCGTCGACGCCTTCTGGGACGGGCGGATCGGGTTCCTCGACATCACCCGCATCGTGGGGGAGTGCGTCGAGGAACACCTCGCCACCGGTCACACCGCCGACGCGGACCCCACCCTCGATGCGGTCCTGGCCGCCGATGCCTGGGGCCGGTCGCGGGCCGCTGAGATCGCGGGAGCCGGCGCATGAGCGTGCTGCTCACCGTGATGTTCGCGGTGCTGTTCTTCGCGCTGATCATGGTCTCGATCGCGCTGCACGAGATCGGCCACCTGGTGCCGGCCAAGCTCTTCGGAGTGAAGGTCACGCAGTACTTCGTGGGCTTCGGCAAGACGCTGTGGTCCACGAAGAAGGGCGGCACCGAGTACGGCGTCAAGGCCATCCCGCTGGGCGGCTACGTGCGCCTTGTGGGGATGTACCCGCCCAAGCGTGACGGCGCCAGGCAGACCTGGCTGACCCGCGTGGCGGACCAGGCCAGGGCCTTCGAGTGGGACGAGATCAAGCCGGAGGACGACGGCACGCTCTTCTACCAGAAGAAGACCTGGCAGAAGATCATCGTGATGCTCAGCGGGCCGGCGATGAACGTCCTGCTGGCGTTCCTGATCTTCCTGGGCATCAACGTCTTCCACGGCACGTACCAGCCCACGCTCACCGTCGCGCAGGTCTCCCAGTGCGCCATCCCCGCCGACCGCGAGCAGCGCACCTGCACCGACGCAGATCCGGCCACCCCCGCCATCGAGGCGGGCGTGGAGGTGGGCGACCAACTCCTGTCGTTCAACGGCACCCGCCTCACCAGCTGGGAACAGATGGGCGACCTCATCCGCGCCAACCGCGACGAGCCCGCCACCCTCATCGTCGAGCGCGACGGCGCAGAGGTGACGCTCCCGACGGTCAACACCGTGCTCACCCATGTGCCGGACCGCCTGGATCCCACCACGTTCGTGGAGGCGGGTTTCTACGGCGTCTCTCCCACCAACGAGCTCACCAAGGCCGGGCCCATCACCACCGCCGCGCAGATGTGGGACATGACCAAGCAGTCCGCCGTGGCCCTGGCCAGCTTCCCGGTGCGGATCTGGAACGTCGCGGTCGACCTGGTCACCGGGCAGCCACGCGACGTCAACTCGCCGCTGTCGATCATCGGTGCCTCCCGGGTGGCCGGCGAGATCACCGTCACCGATCAGCTGGGGCAGGGCGACAAGGTGGCCTCATACCTGTCGCTGCTGGGCGCGGTGAACCTGTTCGTCGCCCTGCTGAACCTGGTGCCGCTGCTGCCGCTCGACGGCGGCCACGTGGCTGGCGCGATCTACGAGTGGCTGCGACGCCAGTTCGCACGGCTCACCGGCCGGCCCGACCCCGGTCCCGTCGACACGGCGAAGGGCCTGCCATTGACGTACCTGGTGGGCGGCTTCCTGCTACTGGGTGGGCTCGTGCTGATCGCGGCAGACGTCATCTCTCCGATCCGACTTTTCTGACGATCAGAGTAGGCTGTCGCACATGTCCTTGAACCTCGGTATGCCCGCAGCGCCTCCGCCGGTCCTTGCCCCCCGTCGCCCCACCCGCAAGATCAGGGTGGGCAAGGTCGAGGTGGGCGGCGACGCACCCATCAGCGTCCAGTCGATGACCACGACGAAGACCACCGACATCAACGCCACGCTGCAGCAGATCGCCGAGCTCACCGCCACCGGCTGCGACATCGTACGCGTCGCGGTGCCCAGCCAGGACGACGCCGACGCGCTGCCGATCATCGCGATGAAGTCGCAGATCCCTGTGATCGCGGACATCCACTTCCAGCCGCGCTACGTGTTCGCGGCCATCGACGCGGGCTGCGCCGCGGTGCGCGTGAACCCGGGCAACATCAAGCAGTTCGACGACAAGGTCGCCGAGATCGCCAAGGCCGCGGCCGACGCGGGCGTCAGCCTGCGCATCGGCGTCAACGCCGGCTCCCTCGACAAGCGCCTCCTTGAGAAGTACGGTGCACCCACCCCCGAGGCCCTCGTCGAATCCGCCCTCTGGGAAGCCTCGCTGTTCGAGGAGGTGGGCTTCCACGACTTCAAGATCTCCGTCAAGCACAACGACCCCGTCGTGATGGTGAGGGCCTACGAGTTGCTCTCGGAGAAGTGCGACTATCCGCTGCACCTCGGCGTCACCGAGGCCGGCCCTGCCTTCCAGGGCACCATCAAGAGCTCCGTCGCGTTCGGCGCGCTGCTCAGCCAGGGCATCGGCGACACCATCAGGGTGTCCCTGTCCGCCCCGCCGGCCGAGGAGGTCAAGGTGGGCCTGAAGATCCTCGAGTCGCTGAACCTGCGCCCCCGCAAGCTCGACATCGTCTCGTGCCCCTCCTGCGGCCGCGCCCAGGTGGATGTCTACACCCTCGCCGAGCAGGTCACCAAGGGGCTCGAAGGCATAGAGGCCCCGCTGCGCGTGGCCGTCATGGGCTGCATCGTCAACGGCCCCGGTGAGGCCCGCGAGGCCGACCTCGGCGTCGCCTCCGGCAACGGTAAGGGCCAGATCTTCGTCAAGGGTGAGGTCATCAAGACCGTGCCTGAGGACGAGATCGTCGAGACCCTCCTGTTCGAGGCGCGCCGCATCGCCGCAGAGATGGGCGAGGTCGGTGCACCAGAGGTTTCCGTTTCCTGACCTTGCCGCGTAGCAGGACTGTTGGGCCCTAGAGTTTCCCCCATGGTTTCTGGGCTGAAGACGATGGGCATGGGTGACAGGGAGCGGGTCGCCCGTTTCCTGGCCACCAATCCGGTGGAGAACCTGTTCCTCGCCTCGAAGGTGGACGCCTTCGGCATCGACCGACGGCGGCTCGGCGTCATCCACGGCTTCGAGCGCGACGGGGAGCTGACCTCCCTGCTGCTCGACGGCGGGACGGCGTTCATCGCGGGCTTCGACCCTGAGGCGCTGCCCGCCTTCGTCGACCAACTGGGCCCCATTCGGCGCTGCAGCTCCATCCTGGGGCCCGCCATCTCCGTCCTGGGCCTGTTCGTCGGGCTCGCGGAGCGCTACCGTGGCTCCTGGGGCGGAGTCTCGAACATCCGCAAGCGCCAGCCGCTGATGGTGCTGGACCACCTGCCCGATGTCCCGCCGGACCGCCGGGTGCGCCAGCTCACGATGGACGACTACCCGAGCTACCTCGATGCCTCGGTGCACATGTACACCGACGAGATCGGCAGCTCGCCGTTCAAGTACGGCGGCGGCTACGAGCGCTTCGTGAAGGACCGGCTGAAGCAGGGCGACGCGTACGGCATCGTCGACGCGAAGGGCACCGTGATCTTCAAGGCCGATCTGGGCCCGAAACTGGGGGACCAGGCCCAGCTCCAGGGCGTCTGGGTGGCCCCGCACCTGCGTGGCCGCGGCATCAGCACCCCGGCCTTGGCGGGGATGTTCCACCTGGCGATGGAGCAGTACCCGGTGATCAGCCTGTACGTCAACGACTTCAACACTCCGGCCATCAGGAGCTACGAGCGCCTCGGCTTCCGCGAGGTCGGAGCCCTGGCCACGGTGCACTACTGAGGCGCCTGACTGCGGCCCCGTGATTGAGGAAAGCTCCGCCGGGTCCGGGACGTAGCAGGCCGCGAGCGTGGTGGATGGAGTCGGCTGGCGACGTCCCGGTGTGCGGGTGCGGGCTTTAAAAGATAGCTCGCGGCCTGCTACGTCCCGGCCCCGACGAAAACCTTCGCCGTTGTCTGCGGTCAGGTCCGACGCGGTGGTGGTGCCAGCAGTGAAGTTGAGGAGAACGGAACTCGCACGATTCTGGGTCCGGGTGCGGCCGATCCGAACCCAACCAGCCCAGGGGTGGGCATGGCGACCTGCTCTCCGCGGTTTCGACACTGCTCGCAGAGCTCGCAGACTCAACCAACGGCGCTATTGTGTGACGCGTGATCGCCAAGCTCTCCCAGCTCTTTGTCCGCACCCTCCGCGACGACCCCGCTGACGCCGAGGTCCCCAGCCACCGCTGGCTGGTCCGTGCCGGCTACATCCGGCGCGCTGCGCCAGGCATCTACTCGTGGCTGCCGCTGGGCCTGAAGGTGCTGCAGAAGGTCGAGCAGATCGTCCGCGAGGAGATGGACGCCATCGGTGCGCAGGAGGTGCGCTTCCCGGCGCTGCTGCCGCGAGAGCCCTACGAGGCGACCGGCCGGTGGACGGATTACGGCGACAACCTGTTCCGCGTGGTGGACCGCAAGGGCACCGACATGCTGCTCGGCCCCACCCACGAGGAGATGTTCACCCTCATGGTCAAGGACCTGTACAACTCGTACAAGGACCTCCCGCTGTCGCTCTACCAGATCCAGACGAAGTACCGCGACGAGGCGCGCCCGCGCGCGGGCCTGCTCCGCGGACGCGAGTTCATCATGAAGGACTCCTACTCCTTCGACGTCGACGACGCAGGGCTGGAGGCCAGCTACCAGCGGCACCGCGAGGCGTACCAGCGCATCTTCGAGCGACTGGGCCTCGAGTTCGTGATCGTCTCCGCCATGGCCGGGGCCATGGGCGGGTCCCGCTCTGAGGAGTTCCTGGCAGTCGCGGCCAACGGTGAGGACACGTTCGTCCGGTCGCCGGGCGGCTACGCGGCCAACGTGGAGGCCGTGCGCGTCGCGCCCCCCGCCGAGACGCCCGTCGAGGATGCCCCCACGATGGCGGTGATCGACACGCCGCAGGCGGGCAGCATCGCCGCGGTGCTCGAGATTCTGAACCGTGAACTGCCGGAGCGCACCTGGAGCGGGGCCGACACTCTGAAGAACGTGCTGTTCATGGTCATCGAACCCGACGGCACGAAGCGCCCGCTGGCCATCGGTCTGCCGGGAGACCGCGAGGTGGACGCCAAGCGACTTGAGGCCGCCCTCGAGCCCGCCGTCGCCGAGCCGTTCACGGACGAGGACTTCAAGCAGTTCCCCGACCTGGTGGTGGGATTCATGTCCCCGGTCTCGATCGACGGTGCACGTGTGCTCGGCAAGGAGTCCTCGACGAAGATCGAATACCTCACGGACCCGCGCGTGGTCACCGGAACCCACTGGGTCACCGGCGCCAACGTCAGGGATCAGCACCTCACCGGCGTCACCGTCGGCCGCGACTTCACCGCAGACGGCGTCCTCGACGTCGCTGATGTCCGCGAAGGTGACGAGGCGCCAGACGGCTCGGGACCGCTCACGTTGGCCCGCGGCATCGAGATGGGCCACATCTTCCAGCTGGGCCGCAAGTACGCCGAGGCGCTGGGCCTGAAGGTCCTCGACCAGAACGGTAAGCTCGTCACCGTCACCATGGGCTCCTACGGCGTGGGCGTCTCGCGCGCAGTGGCCGCAGTCGCAGAGGCCACCAGCGACGAGAAGGGCCTCAACTGGCCGTTGTCGCTGGCCCCGTACCAGGTGCACGTGATCGCCACCGGCAAGGGCGAGGAGATCTTCGGTGAGGCGCAGCGCATCGCCGAGGAGCTCGACGCACAGGGTATGGACGTGCTCTACGACGACCGCAAGGCCAGCCCGGGCGTGAAGTTCGCCGATTCCGAGGTGATGGGCATGCCCATCATCGTGGTGGTGGGCCGTGGACTGGCCGACGGCGTGGTGGAGCTGCGCGAACGCGCCTCCGGTGAGAAGCGTGAGGTCGCCGTGGGCGACATCGTCACCGAGGTGATTGCGTTGGCAGCAGCGGGCGGCCCGCAGGCCTAGTCGGCAGGACGTTGGGTGGCGCTCACGCCAACCACCCCGGCCACCAGGTGAGGGCCGTGCCGGTAGCCTGGACCGGGACAACCTGATTACGCATGCCGATGCGCCACTGCGGATCCGCGTCTGCCGCCACCAGGCGTGCGTAACCGTTCATCACAGCCACCTCCAATTGACCCCAAGCCTCGCGCACGGCCTCCGGGTTGTCCATGGGGGTGGGTAGATCGAAGGCGGCCGGCTGCTCGGGCGCGTCTGCGCCCAGCCGCGCACGCAGGTCGTTGCGCAGCGTGCGTGCCGCGTTGAGGCGGGCGGTGCCCAGCGCGTGCAGGGGATCATCGGCGTCAATCCTGCCCAGGCCCACGCCCAGGCCGTAGATGAGCGCCCAGACGTGCCCCAGCAGGATCGGCAGGGAGGCCTCGACGGTGGTCGGTTGCAGGCCGCGCGGCGCGCCTTCGCCCTCAACGGGGGCGATGCTCTGCTCGTGCAGGCCCAGCACGGCTGTCGACATCGAGGTGTAGAGCAGGCGCACCTCGTCCGCCTCAGCCTCCCCGGCAGCCTCCTCCAGCGCGTCGACGCACTGGGCCACCGCCGCAGTGAGCCGGTTCACCGCAACGGTGGCGTCCGACGGTGGGGCCACGACCCCGATCTCCATGGGGAAGGGCTCCTGGGCCTGAGGCTCCAGCGGCTCCGGCAGCGCCAGCCTTGTCACGTGGTCCTCACACTGCGCGCGCGCCGCGATGGCCCACGGCTGCGCCTCCCAGTGTGGAGAGTCGACCAGCGAGCCGATCAGCGCTGCCAGTGCGGCCATGGAGCGGTGCGCCGCCTCCGCTTTCGTTGAGCGCGTGGGCTCCGGCGGCTCCGGCTCCGGGGGCGGCGCGGTGGCCGGATCGCCCACGATCACGGGGCTGCCGGCACACCCGGTCACGCCCAGGGCGAGCAGGGCCAGCGCGGAGCGACGGGAGAGGGGCATGCGGCCAGCGTAGTGGGCCACCAAGGATTCCTGAGTTGGCGGCACGCGTGGGTATGCTGGGTGATCACAATCAGGCCATACAACCGGACAATGGAGCACCCACATGCAAGAAGCCAAGCTGGTGGCTGTCATCGAGCCCCTCCTCGCGGAGCGCGGCCTGGAACTCGACAGCCTTGACATCACGCGGATGGGTAAGCGTTCCGTGCTCCGCCTCACCGTTGACGGCGACGGGCCCCAGGGCCGTGGCCCGCTGCTCGACGACATCGCCTCAGCATCGTCGGCCATTTCGGCCGCGCTCGACGAGAGCCCGGCGGTGGGGGACCACCCGTACACGCTCGAGGTCAGCTCCCGCGGCGTCAGCAAGCCGCTGACCGAACCCAAGCACTTCCGGCGCAACGCCACCCGGCTCGTGAAGCTGTGGCTCGCCGAGGGCGAACTGACCGGCCGGATCGTCTCCGCCTCCGACGACGAGCTCACCCTCGACGTCAACGGCGCCGAGCGGGTCGTGGCCTTCGCAGACATCAACAAGGCCGTCGTCCAGGTGGAGATGAACCGCCCCGTGGATGACGAGCAGGACGAGGAGAACTGACCATGGACGTCGATCTGGCATCACTGACGCTCATCGAGCGCGAACGCGGCATCGACCGCGAGTACCTGCTCAAGACGCTTGAGGACGCACTGCTCAACGCGTACTCCAAGACGCCCAACGCGCTGCGCGGGGTCAAGGTGGAGATCAACCGCAAGACCGGCACCGTCGCGGTGCTGGCTCCCGAGTTCAACGATGACGATGAGATCATCGGCTACTTCGACGACACCCCGGAAGACTTCGGGCGCATCGCCGCAGCCACCGCGCGGCAGGTGATCTTCCAGCGCATCCGCGAGGCGGAGGACGACCAGAAGTTCGGCCACTTCGCGGCCACCGAGGGCGACGTGATCGTCGGCATCGTGCAGCAGGACCGGGACTCCAAGGCTGTGCGTGTGCTGATCAGCAAGGGCGACCAGGAGAAGTTCGAGGCGCTCATGCCGCTGGCCGAGCAGGTGCCCGGCGAGGATTACAGCCACGGCCGTCGCCTGCGCGTCTACGTGGTCACGGTCCGCCGTGAGCTGCGCGGCCCGCAGGTGATCGTCTCCCGCACGCACCCCAACCTGGTGCGCAAGCTGTTCTCGCTGGAGGTGCCGGAGATCGGTCAGGGCGTCGTCGAGATCAAAGAGGTGGCACGCGAGGCGGGCCACCGTACGAAGATCGCGGTGCGCTCCCTGGATCCCAACGTCTCCGCCAAGGGTGCGTTCATCGGCCCCATGGGCCAGCGCGTGCGGGCGGTGACCAACGAACTGGGGGAGGAGAAGATCGACATCGTGGACTACTCCGATGACCCCACGGAGTTCGTGGCCGCGGCGCTGTCGCCCGCGAAGGTGTTGTCGGTGACAGTGGTCGACGAGCAGGCGCGTGCGTGCCGGGCCATCGTGCCGGATTACCAGTTGTCGCTGGCCATCGGCCGGGAAGGCCAGAACGCTCGCCTGGCCGCGCGTCTCACGGGCTGGCGCATCGACATCCAACCCGACGTGACTGCCTGAGAGAATCTCAGAATCGGTTTGGAATCCTCTCAGCCGGGAGTTAGCCTGTTGGGGCCGGAGCAACCGGCAGTTGACTAGTCAGAGGATTGATCTCAGCAGATGGCGAAGAAGATCTGGACCCCGATCGCCGCAGGCCTCAGCGCGCTCGCGCTGCTCGGGGGCATGGCCGTGGCCACCGCGCTGGACAAGAACGACGTGACGGTGGTGGTGGACGGGGTTGCCTCCACCATCGCCGTGCGCGAGGACACCGTCGCGGAGGTGCTCGCCCTCGAGGGCATCGAACCCGGCCCCCATGACGTGGTGCTGCCCGCTCCGGAGACTCAGATCAGCGACGGAACCGAGATCAGCATCGCCTACGCCCGGCCGCTCGAGGTCACGATCGACGGCGAGGAGCGCGAGATCTGGACGACGGCGAAGAACGTGGGCGACGCGCTGAAGATGCTGCGGCTCGACGCCGCGGATTCGAAGCTTTCCGCGTCCCGTTCGGATGCCATCGGGCGTGAGGGCCTGTCGGTCGACATCCTCACCGCCAAGGATTTCACCGTCACCGCCGCGGGCGTCGCCACCCCGGTGCGGCTCGCCGGCACCGTCGCGGAGGCCCTCGCCGAGCAGGGCATCGAGCCCGACGCTGACGACAAGGTCTCCCCGGCCCCCGAGACGCTCCTCGAGGACGGCATGGAGATCGTCTACATCAACGTCGAGGTCAAGGAGTCCATCAAGCTGGTCCCGATCGACTTCGAGAAGACCACCGTCGAGTCGGACAAGCTGCTCAAGGGCAGGCGCGAGGTCACCACCAAGGGAATCCCCGGCGAGACCCGCGAGACCTACACCGACGTCTACGAGGACGGCGTGCTCGTGTCCTCCGCGCTGGCCGAATCTGTGGTGTCCAAGCAGCCGGTCCACCAGGTGACCACAGTGGGCACGAAGGAGCCCCCGAAGCCTGACCCGGCTCCCGAGGCGGAGGCGCCAGCCACCTCGTCCGGTAGGCCCTCCTCCGGCAAGCCGCTGGACCTGAGCCGGGCGGCGATGTGGGACAGGATCGCGCGCTGCGAGTCGACCAACCGCTGGAACATCAACACCGGCAACGGCTACTACGGCGGGCTCCAGTTCAACCTCGCCACCTGGCGCTCCGTGGGCGGCACCGATTTCGCGGCCTACCCGCACCAGGCCACCCGCGAGGAGCAGATCACCGTGGCCAACCGCCTGTACGCGCAGCGCGGGTTGCAGCCTTGGGGCTGCAAGCCCTGATCCGAGGCTTGAACCGTCGGTAGGGTGCGCTCTCGAGCGACAGCGTGCGCCTGTTCGAAGGCACGCGCGCGTCCATCGGTGAGCTCGCCTTCGACGAGGACACCCCACCGCCGCTGATGAAGTGCCCACCGACCGGGACCATCAGACCCACCTGCAGAGCTCGCCGCAGAGCCGCGGGGGAGACGCGGCGAACTTCCATGGCCACGGTGGCGACTCCGACGCGGCCGCCGTCGACCTGGAGCGCTTCTTCCGCCACGTGGCGGCCGGTGTGGACGAAGTCCTCGGAAAAGGGGCCGAACGTCCGCTGATCCTTGCCGGCGTTGCCGAGCACGGCGCCACCTTCCGGTCGATCAGCTCACGCCGCAACATCGTCGAGCAGATGGTCACGGGCAACTCGGAGCACCTCAGCGCGCAGGACCTGCACGAGAAGGCGTGGCCCATCGCGGAGGAGGTGCTGCGGGCCGATGACGCCGAACTGACGGACCGCTACAACCAGCTCGTCGGCACGGGCAAGGCCTCCGATGACGTGGCCTACATCGCGACCGCCCCGGTCACGGAGCGGTAACGCCACTTTGGGGTGGAGGCCCGCGGCGATTACCATGGCTGGGCCATGACTGTTCTCCGCGCGTTCACCTCGCGTTCACCCATCGGACGCCGGCCATGGGGACGCCTCGCCGTCCTCATGGTCCCGTTCGCCGTCCTCGGGGTCTGGCTGAAGGCCATCCGGATCGACCGGTTCTTCCCGCGCGCGGAGTTCGGCGACTTCCTGGTCAAGCTGTCCTCAGACATCGCCTTCGGGCTGTTCTGGGGCCTGCTGTGGGCGGTGATCCTGCTGTACGTCCGTCGGCCACGTTTACGCTCGGTGGTGCTCTACCTGGCACAGCTTCTCACCGGGCTCGTCGGCATCTACCAGGTGCTCAACCACGCCTATGTCATGCGGACCGGCAACCCGTTGACCCCCTCCCAGATGGCGTTGGCCTTCGAAGAGGCGGAGGCTCTTTCCGGGCTCCTGGGGGCCGAGGTCGACTCACTGACGATCGGTCTCCTGCTCGGCGTGGTGCTGTGGGCGGCGTTCGCGCCGCTGCTGCTGGGCGGTCTGGTGCAGGGCGCCTTCCGGCGCCGGGCGAGCACCACCGTCCGGCGGGCCAGCCTCGCCGGCGTCGTGGTGCTCCTGTTGGCTGCCACGTGGACCGCCCCCACCGCCTCCGCAGCCTTCTCCCTGGCCCCGCCGGTGCAACTGGCCGTCTCGCCCATCCGTGAGGCGTCGGCCTACCCCGAGGAGCACGCCTCCGTCGGTCCGCTCCCGGATCCCGCCTCGACCAGGCTCGTGCCGAGGGAGGGTGAGCGGCAACGCAACGTGGTGATCATCACCCTCGAATCGCAGCGCGACATGAGCACGTTCCCCGAGACCCGCCAGCCGGTCACCCCTGTGCTCGACGCGCTGGCCGAGCAGAGCACCCGGCCCAAGCGCGGCTACACCGTGCTCCCACACACCTCGAAGTCCCTCGTCGCCATCCACTGCGGCATGATCCCGCCCGCGGACAGCGACAACACCGAAGCCGACGAGGATGGGCTCCCGCAACGCTGCCTCCCGGAGCTTCTGGTGGAACAGGGCTACGACAGCGCTTTCTTCCAGTCCGCCACGGAACACTTCGAACGCCGGCGCCACACCGTGGCCAACCTCGGGTTCGAGAAGTTCACCCCCGTCGACGAGATGGACAAGGTGGGCTTCAGCAAGGCCAACTACTTCGGCTACGAGGACGACATCATGCTCGAGCCGGCCAGGCGGTGGCTCGAGTCCAACGACGGACCGTTCGCGCTGACGTTCCTCACCGTCAGCGGCCACCACGACTACGAACTGCCGGACTATGAGCCCATCGACTTCGTGGACCGCCAGGTGGTCAACAAGTACCTCAACGCCATCCACGTGCAGGACCGCTTCGTCGGCAATGTCATCGAGTTGTTCAAGGAGATGGGCCTCTACGAGGACACCGTCTTCGTGATCACGGGAGACCACGGCGAGGGCTTCGGGGAGCATCGCCTCTACCAGCACGACAACACCATCTACGAAGAGGGCGTGCGGATCCCCATGATGATCCACGACCCGCAGCGGGCGCCGGAACTCATCGACGGGCCCGCCAACCAGCTGGCCCTGTTCCCGACCACCGTCGAAGCACTGGGCTTCGACCTGGCCGGCGACGTTGAGTACCAGCCGTCGTTCTACAGCGGCGAGCCGCAGGACCCGGTCGTGGTGAGCTGCTGGGTCCGGGGCAGGTGCACCGCCGTCTACGACGGTGACCGCAAGCTCATCCACCACTTCGGCGACCGGCGCGACGAGGTCTTCGATGTGGTCGCCGACCCCTTCGAGCGCACCGACCTCATCACGCAGACCGATGAGGAATGGATCGAGGACCTGCGAGCCAAGGCCGTGGGCTGGTACCTCGACGGCGAACGCTGGTACGGCGAGCTGCGCTAGCGGGGCACTAGGCTGAGCGCCGTGAACCCGCAACGCACCTGCATCGGCTGCCGCGCCGTCGACGATCAAGGCTCGCTGATCCGCCTCGTGCGTCAGGGCGACGTTGTCGTCGACGCGACGAACCCGCGCCTCCCCGGCCGCGGTGCCTACCTGCACCCAGGGTGCCTGGGCGTGGCTGAGCGTCGCCAGGCGGTGCGTAGGGCCTTCGGGCCCGGGGCCGAACTCGCTCCGTCAACCAGGGAGGCGATCCGGCCAAGTGGAAGCGGCGGCCCCGACACGTTATGATGGTGGGTGGCTTGCGCGGTTGCGCGGCCACATCGTTCCCCGCCCAGTAGGGCGTCAACCAGAAGGTGGGCTGAATGCTCATGACCACTCGATGAGTACCCAACGATGACCAAGTAACACTAGGTCCGTGCCTTGGAGGTCGGGCCGCTGAAGGAGAGTAGTGGCAAAGCCTCGCGTCCATGAGATCGCCAAGGAAATCGGAAAGACCAGCAAGGAACTGCTGAGCTGGCTGGGTGAAAACGGAGAATACGTCCGTGGCCCGTCCTCGACGCTGGAAGCACCTGTCGTGCGCCGCGTCCGGGAAGCGTTCGCCGCCAAGGCCGACGCCCCCGCTGAGGAGAAGCAGTCCAAGCCCGCCCCGAAGGCACCGGCCAAGAAGGCCGAGCCCGCAGGGGAGACCAAGACCGACCTGCCGGTGGCCACCCCCGGTGCGCCGGATCCCAGCGCGCTCCGCGCCCCGGCAACAACCCCTTCGCCCCCTCGCAGGGCATGGGCACGCAGCAGCGTCGTGGGCCCCGCCCCGACGGCGCACCTCGCCGCGAGGGCGGCGCTCCTCGTCCCGGTGGCACCGGTGGTCTCCCGTCGATGCCGCGCCCCGGTGGCACGGGCGGCGTGCCCGGCATGCCGCGCCCCAACCCGGCGATGATGCCCAAGCAGGCCAACCCTGCGCTCGGTAAGGCCGGTCGTGGCCGCGGCGGTGCAGGAGCCGGCGCTGGTGGCCGTGGTCGTCCCGGTGGCGGCGGCGGTCGTCCCGGCGGCGGTGCACCCGGTTTCGGTGGCCCCATGGGCGGTGGCCCCGGTGGCGGACGTCCCGGTGGCGGTGGCCGTGGCCGCGGTGGCACCCAGGGTGCCTTCGGCCGTGGCGGCAGCGGAGCGGGCCGTCGTCGCAAGTCCAGGAAGCAGCGCAGGCAAGAGTTCGACCAGATGGAGGCGCCCGCGATCGGCGGCGTGCGCGTCCGCAAGGGCGACGGGCAGACCGTCCGGCTGCGCCGTGGCGCGTCGCTGACGGATCTCGCCGAGAAGATCGGCGTCGAGCCGGCCTCCCTCGTACAGGTGCTGTTCCACCTGGGCGAGATGGTCACCGCGACCCAGTCGGTTGCCGACGACACGCTCGAGGTGCTGGGCGCCGAGCTCGATTACAACATCGAGGTCGTCTCGCCCGAGGACGAGGACCGCGAACTGCTCGAGAGCTTCGACCTGGAGTTCGGCGAGGACATCGGTGACGAGGATGACCTGGAGGCCCGTCCTCCGGTCGTGACCGTCATGGGCCACGTCGACCACGGTAAGACGCGCCTGCTGGATTCGCTGCGGCACGCCAACGTCATCGCCGGCGAGGCCGGCGGCATCACCCAGGCCATCGGTGCCTACCAGGTCGAGACCGAGGTCGACGATCAGGAGCGCCGGATCACGTTCATCGACACCCCGGGTCACGAGGCGTTCACCGCCATGCGTGCCCGCGGCGCGAAGTCCACGGACATCGCGGTGCTCGTGGTGGCCGCAGACGACGGCGTGATGCCGCAGACCATCGAGGCGTTGAACCACGCCCAGGCTGCGGACGTGCCGATCGTGGTGGCCGTCAACAAGGTCGACAAGGAGACCGCTGATCCCACGCGTGTGCGTGGCCAGCTCTCCGAGTACGGCCTGGTGCCCGAGGAATACGGCGGCGACACGCAGTTCGTCGACGTGTCCGCGGCGACCGGCCAGGGCCTGCAGGATCTGTTGGAAGCCATCGTGCTGACCGCAGACGCCGCGCTGGACCTGCGCGCGAACCCCGACATGCCCGCCCAGGGTGTGGCGATCGAGGCGCACCTCGACAAGGGTCGCGGCCCCGTGGCCACCGTCCTGGTGCACCGTGGCACGCTGCGCATCGGCGACTCGATCGTCGCAGGCTCGGCCCACGGCCGCGTCCGCGCGCTGATCAACGACCAGGGTGAGAACCTCACCGAGGCGCCGCCCTCGATGCCGGTCCAGGTGCTCGGCCTCACGTCGGTGCCCGGTGCAGGCGACAACTTCCTGGTTGTCGACGACGACCGCATGGCCCGCCAGATCGCGGACAAGCGTGAGGCCCGCATGCGTGCGGCCCAGCAGGCCAAGTCCGGCCGCCGCAAGACGCTCGACCAGTTGTTCGAGCAGCTCGAGAAGGGCGAGACGCAGGAACTGCTGCTCATCCTCAAGGGCGATGGCGCCGGTTCCGTGGAGGCCCTCGAAGATGCCCTCAGCGGCATCGAGGTGGGCGACGAGGTCTCGCTGCGCGTCATCGACCGCGGTGTCGGTGCCATCACCGAGACCAACGTGTCGCTGGCTGCCGCGTCGAAGGCCGTCATCATCGGCTTCAACGTGCGGCCCACGCCGCACGCGGCCCAGATGGCGGACCGCGAGAACGTCGACATCCGCTTCTACTCGGTGATCTACGCCGCGATCGACGAGATCGAGGCTGCGCTCAAGGGCATGCTCAAGCCGATCTACAAGGAAGAGGTCCGCGGCCAGGCGGAGATCCGCGAGGTGTTCCGTTCCTCCAAGTTCGGCAACATCGCCGGTTGCATGGTCACCGACGGCACCATCAAGCGCAACGCCAAGGCGCGTCTGCTGCGCGAAGGTGTGGTCGTGTCCGAGACGTCCGTGGCGTCGCTGCGGCGCGAGAAGGACGACGCCACGGAGGTCCGCGAAGGTTTCGAGTGCGGTATCACGCTCTCGAACTACAACGACATCAAGATCGGTGACGTCATCGAGACGTTCGAGATGGTGGAAGTGGAGCGCGACTGATGGTTGGACCCCGTAACGCGAAGCTGGCAGATCAGATCAAGGTCATCCTGGCCTCGACGATCGACCGGCGTGTCAAGGATCCCCGCCTGGGCTTCGTCACGATCACCGAGGTGAGGCTGACCGGTGACAACCGGGAGGCCACCGCCTTCTACACGGTGCTCGGCGACGACGAGGCCCACGCGGGCAGCGCTGCGGCGCTGGAATCGGCCAAGGGCATGCTGCGTTCCACCGTGGGCCAGCAGTTGGGTATGAAGTTCACGCCCACGCTCGAGTTCGTGCTCGACGCCACGCCGGAGACGGCGCGTCATATCGAAGACCTCCTCGCGCAGGTGCAGGCCAAGGACGCGGAGGCGGCGGCAGCCGCCGCCGGTAAGACGTTCGCCGGCGAGGCGGATCCCTACCGTAAGCCGCGCGAAGACGCCGAAGAAGAGTGAGTAACGCACAACCGGCCGCCACCTCGGGGCTGGTGATCGTCGACAAGCAGTCGGGGGTCACCTCGCACCAGGTGGTCGGCCGGTTGCGCCGTCTCCTGGGCACCCGCAAGATCGGCCACGCCGGCACGCTGGATCCCATGGCCACCGGCGTGCTGATCCTGGGCGTCAACCGGGCCACGCGCATGCTGGGGCACCTCGCGCTGCACGACAAGCGCTACCTCGCCACCGTGCGGCTCGGCGAGTCCTCGCACACCGATGACGCTGAGGGTGACGTCATCCCGGTGGCCGACGCCTCTGGCCTGACCGCGCAACAGGTGGAGGCCGCGGCAGCACCGCTGCGCGGCGACATCCTGCAGCGCCCCAGTTCCGTCTCCGCCATCAAGGTGGACGGCAAGCGCTCCTACGCCCGCGTCCGCGCGGGGGAGGACGTGGCGCTTCCCGAGCGGCCCGTGACGGTCTCGCGGCTCGACATCCTCGATGTGCGCGCCGCCGGGGAGTGCCTCGAGGTCGACATCGACGTGGAGTGCTCTTCCGGCACCTACATCCGGGCGCTCGCCCGCGATCTCGGCGAAGCCCTGGGTGTGGGCGGACACCTCACGGCGCTGCGTCGCACCCGCATCGGCGGCTACTCGCTCGACGACGCCGTGACGCTGGGCGACGAGGCGCCGCACCTGATGCCCATGGCGGAGGCCGCCAGGTTGAGCTTCCCCGTCGTGACGCTCACGGAGGAGCAGGCACGCGACGTCGGCTACGGCCGCGCCCTGGCCCGCCCCGTCCCTGCGTCACCCACGGGCATGCTCGCCCCGGGCGGCGACCTGCTGGCGCTGTACCAGCCCGACGGCGAAGGCAGCCGGCCGCTTGCGGTCCTGGTGTGAGGCGTGCCAGATTTGGCCACTGTGGAGACTCCCATGACTGAGACAGTGGTCGTGATCGGCAACTTCGATGGCGTACACACCGGACACCAACGTGTGCTGGCCGAGGCCGTCCGCGACGTGGATCACCCGCTCGTGGTGGTGACGTTCTGGCCCCACCCGGTGACCGTGCTGCGCCCGGGCAGCGCCCCGAAGCTCCTCAGCGACCTCCGCTCGCGCATCGACCTGCTCAAGCAGGCGGGCGCGCACGAGGTGCGCGTGATCCGCTTCGGCGACGAGGTGGCCAACCTGTCGCCGGCCGAATTCGTGGAACGCTTCCTCGCGCCCCTGCATCCCGTGCGGATCGTCGTGGGGGAGAACTTCCGCTTCGGGCGTGGCGCGTCGGGCGACGTCGACACGCTGGCAGCGCTGGGGGAGGGCCGGTTCGAGGTTCGCCCTCTGCCGTTGTCAGCCATCGACGACGAGATCTCCTGCTCCACCGGCATCCGGCAGCTGCTCGGCGAGGGGGATGTGGCCACCGCGGCCCAGCACCTGGGCAGACCCTTCCGGTTCCGGGGCGTCGTGGTGGTAGGAGACCAGCGGGGCCGCGAACTGGGCTTCCCCACCGCCAACCTCACCGTGCCGCGCGACATGATCGTGCCGGCCGACGGCGTGTACGCCGGGTGGCTGACCAACCTCGACGAGCCGGGAACTGAGCCCATGCCGGCTGCGATCTCGGTGGGCACCAACCCCACGTTCGACGGCGCTGACCATCGCGTGGAGAGCTACGTGCTGGACCGCACTGACCTGGAGTTGTACGGCGCAGAGATCGCCGTGGATTTCGTGGCGCGGTTGCGTGGCCAGGTGCGCTTCGACGGGATCGACGCGCTCATCGCCCAGATGGGCGACGACGTGGCGGCCACGCGCCGCGCGCTGGGTCAGACGCGCCAGGGTGAGAGCGCGCCGCGCAGCAGCGTCCTGTAATCCGGGCCCTCGCCGGGCGTGCCCTCGCTGAGGAGCGAATGCTCCAACAACCCGTCGAGTTCCAGCGACACGTAGCCGTGGACGGAGGCCCACAGCTGGGTGACGATCGCGCGGGGGTTGCCCTCCAGCTTGCCGGCGTCGATGCAGCGCTGCACGGTCAGCAGGAGAGGCTCTACGGTGGAACGGGTGCGCTCCAGCACCTCCTCCGGGGAGGTGTGCCGCTGGCCGAACATCACCGGGTACATCTGAGGGTTGTCCAGGGCCCACGTGCGGTAGGCCAGGCCCATGTCGCGTAGATCCGTGACGGGGTCGTCGGTTTCCGCCACGGTGGTGGCGCCGGCAAAGCTGGCGATGGCGCGCTGATAAACGGCATCGAGGAGAGCATCGCGGGAGCCGTACAGAGAGTAGATCGCCGATGTCGACGTGCCGGCAGCCTGTGTGATGCGACGCAGACTCAACGCGTCGGGACCCTCCCGCCCCACGATTGTGGTGGCCTCGTCCAGAAGCCTCTCGGCCAATGCCTCGTCATGAACTCGGGGGCGCGCCATATCGACCAGCCCTTCCTCACCTTGATCACCCAGAAATGGACAAACGGATCGATCACATCGCGTCGTCCTGAACAACTTAGCCAGGCTAGTGCATGCTTGCAATGGCGTTCGCTCAGGCTTCGGTCAGAAATCGCTCAGAGAGTGACCATGAGCTCAGCGGGCGGTCAGCGACTTCTTGTACACGGCGTAGTGCGTGCTTGCAGCTTCCTCGTCCTCGACCTGGGGCACCTCGGGATCCTCGACGAAGAGGTGCTCCCCGGTGGGGTGGTACTCCAACGAGACGTACAGCGGCACGGCCTTCTCGTTGTTGGGATCCACAGCCAGGTAGACGGCCTCATGGCCGAGCTTGCGGGCCTGATCCTCGACCCATTCGGTCAGTGCCCGGCCGGCGCCCTTGCGGCGGGCCTGCGGGTAGACCCACATGTTGCGCAGTTCGGGGGAGAAGTCCTGGGACGCGAGATCCAGCACGGCGGTGCCGAGGGGCGTGCCGTCCTCGAGGGCCACCGCGAACAGGAGGCTGCCGGCCTCCTGGGCGGCGAAGTGGTCGTCGACGAGGTTCAGATCGGGCCGGAACTGGTTGGCGCGCAGGTATTCCAGGTCAGGTTCCTCGACGCGGCGCACAGTGACTGCCATGGCGGCCTCCTTGCTCGGACAGCGGATGTGTGGCACCACCCTAGCGCGTGCTAAGGTAGCGCGGTTGCCGTAGATCGGCCACGGCCTTGTAAGAGCCCCGACAGCACCCGCAGCTGGGGCGCCGTGCAGCGAACCGAAGGAGTCCCACATGGACGCTGAAACCAAGAAGCAGATCATCGAAGAGTACGCGACCAAGCCTGGCGACACCGGTTCGCCCGATGTTCAGATCGCCCTGCTCACCAAGCGGATCGCTCACCTGACCGAGCACCTCAAGGAGCACAAGGGTGACCACCACAGCCGTCGTGGCCTGATGCTGATGGTCGGCCAGCGCCGCCGTCTGCTCAACTACGTGGCCAAGCAGGACATCGAGCACTACCGTGCGCTCATCGCGCGCCTCGGCCTGCGTCGCTGATCACAACCCACCACTCCCGAACGGGGAGGCTGCCTGAACCGGCGGCCTCCCCGTTCGGTGTTCACGGGCTCAGCCGAGCCCGTAATCGGTGCTGATGGGATGCCCGAAGCGGTGCATGGTCACCGACAGGGCCTGTTCCCGCACGTAGGGCAGGAATGCCAGCCGGCCGGGCAGCACCGGCCCCGCGTACACCGTCACGTCGATGGACCCGCCGACCGCGGCGAGGAGGTCGCGCCCGCCCAGGTACCTGACGCGGCCGCGGATGGCGCCGTCGAACGCTGCATCGGCGGTCACCTCGACGGTGCAGCCGGCGTCCTCGAGCGCCTCTCGCAGCGCCCGGTCCGGGGCGGTGCGGAACGAGAACGTCGGCGAGGCGCCGACCAGGAGAGCGGCCATCGCCTCATGGCGCACGTCGTCGCGGCCTGCCTCCTCCACCCGGACCGTGATCGGAGCCGGGCGGTACCGGAACAGGTTGCGTTCCACGGTGAGCCCGGACGGGTCGTGGCCGGTGAGGAATTCGGCCGCGTCCTCGGCGGTGGGCAGAGGCGGCCGCTGGGTGGCTCGCCAGTCGCGGATGACGGAGACGTAGTTGGGGCCGCCGGCCTTGGCGCCGGCACCCACCGCGGAGCGCTTCCAACCGCCGAACGGCTGCCGCCGAACGATGGCGCCGGTGATGCCCCTGTTGACGTAGACGTTGCCGGCCTCGATCTTGTCGAGCCAGATCCGCACCTCGTCGTCATCGAGGGAGTGGATGCCCGCGGTGAGGCCGAACTGGGTGCCGTTCTGCCACTCGATGGCCTCCTCCAGGGTGGGAGCCGCCATGAGTCCCAGGATGGGGCCGAAGTACTCCACCTGGTGGTACTCGCTGCCCGGCTGCACGCCGTCGCGGATGCCCGGCTGCCACAGCCGCTCGTCGATCCGGCGCGGCTCCAAGAGCCAGGTCTGCCCGGGCTCCAGCCTCGTCAGGCCCCGGAGCAGCTTCTCGCCGGGCGGCTCGGTGAGCGGCCCCACCTGTGCCAGAGGATCTGTGGGCCACGCCACTCGCAGGGACCGAACGGCGTCCATCAGTTGCGAGCGGAATCGTTGAGAGGTTGCGATCGAACCCACCAGGATGGCGAGCGAGGCCGCCGAGCACTTCTGCCCCGCGTGCCCGAAGGCGGAGGTCACCAGATCTGCGACCGCCAGGTCGATATCAGCCGACGGCGTGATGATCAGCGCGTTCTTGCCCGACGTTTCAGCCAACAGCGGCAGGGAGGGCCGCCAGGAGCGGAACATCTCCGCCGTCTCCGCCGCACCGGTGAGGATCACAAGTTCCACCCGCGGGTCGGTGACCAGGCGTTGACTGAGCGAGCCATCGTCGACGGCCACCAGTTGCAGCAGGTCCTCGGGGATGCCGGCGCGCCAGCAGGCCTGCGCCAGCAGCGCGCCGGTGCGGCGCGAGGCACGCGCGGGCTTGAGGATCACCGGAGAACCGGCCGCGAGCGCGGCGGCGACGCCGCCCAGCGGGATGGCGATGGGGAAGTTCCACGGCGGGGTCACCGTCGTCAGGCGCGGCGGCACGGCCTCGGCACCAGGGACCTCATCGAGTGCACGGTTGGCGTAGTAGCGGGCGAAGTCGACGGCCTCGGAGACCTCGATATCGGCCTGGTCGATGAGCTTGCCCACTTCGTCCCCGGCCACGGTGATGAGGTCCGCGCGCATCTCCTCGAGCACGTCGGCCAACCGGTGCAGGGCGGCAGCGCGCTCCGAGGCGGGCAGAGCCGCCCATCGAGCGCCGGCACTGAGCCCGCGGTCGATGACCTCCTCCACGGCGGCCTCATCCTTGAGACGGTGCTGTTCAACCAGTTCGACGCCGAGCGACGGCTCGGGCAGCCGCTGTTGGATGGCGGCGGCCCACTCCTGGTTGGACAGGAGTGCAGGGTTGGTGTCCTGCGCGTTGGCGAAGCCGGGAGCGGGGGAGGTGTGTTGCTGCCTGGCCCACACCTGCGCAACGGCATCGGTGAGATGCTCCAACGAGTCGCGGAAGCGCTGCTCCTCGAGGTCGAGGAAATCCGGGTCGTGCCCGAGACCGACGGCGCCGGACATGAAGTTCTCCGGTGCGGCGTTCTCCTCCAGGCGGCGCACCAGATAGGCGATGGCCGCGTCGTACTCGGCCCGCGGCACCACCGGGACGTAGAGGCGCAGCCTGCCGATCTCGTCCAGCAGCACCCGTTGCAGCGGAACCGCCATGCCGGAGAGCATCTCGATGTCCAGCGCATGGGTCACATCGCGGTGGCGCGCCAGTTCCCACGCGGCGGCGAGCGTGTAGATGTTGTGGCTCGCGGCGCCGGTGTGCAGACGGTGGGCCCGCTCGGGGCGAAGGCAGAAATCCAGAGCCCGCAGGTAGCTGGCGTCGGTGGCCTCCTTCGTGGGCCACACCGGGTTCTCCCACCCCCGCAACTCGGCGTTGACGCGTTCCATGGCCAGGTTGGCACCCTTGACGAGACGCACCTTGATGGGATGGCCCCCGGCAGCGACGTGCTCCTCGGCGAGCGCGTCCAGCTCGGCCAGGAGCAGGTGCGACTCCTGCAGGTAGGTCTGGACCGCCACACCCGCACGCACTCCCCGCAACTCCGGCTCGGAGAGCAGCGCGCGGAACACGTCGAGCGTCAGGTGCAGATCCCGGTACTCCTCCATGTCGAGGTTGACGAACGTGTCCTGCTCGAGCGCCACCTTGAACAGCGGACGCAGCCGTTCGACCGCCTCGTCGACGGTGGCCTCGTGCGCGAACGGCGCATGCGGACCGAGCACGGAGGAGACCTTGATGGAGACATAGTCGACGTCAGGGCGCCGCACCAGTTCCATCGTGCGGCGCAGGCGGCTGGTGGCGTGCCCCTCGCCGAGGACTGCCTCGCCGAGCAGGTTCACGTTGAGATCGGCACCGCCCCGGCGCAGCCGGGCGAGCGCCGGGCCGAGCGACCGACCGAAGTCGACGACGAGGTCGCCGACGATGGCGGTGAAGGCGCGGCGGACCACACCCAGTGACGGGCGGGCCAACGGCCCCACCGCGCTCATGCCCAACCGCAGCGGGGTGGGGAGGAAGTTCGCGGGCCGCTGCGCCAGCTCGGCGAGGTGTCGCGCGGCGACGGAGCGGTCTTCGGGCCTCAGCACCCCGTCGACGAAATCGAGGGTGAAGCGCAGGCCGCCCGGATCCTTCAGCGCGTCACCCAGAAGGGTGGCGGCGCGGGGCTCCGGGTGGCGGCGGGCCTCTTCGGCCCAGCGTCGCGCGGTGCTGATGGCGGCTTCGACAACAGGTGATGGCAACGTGGTGGACATGCCTCATTGTTTCAGGCGACCCACCGGCGTCACACGCGAATCGGCTTAACGGGTCGTGGCGGCTAAGCTGTGTAGTGACAACTTCATGTCTACACACGTTTGTTGCCGCCCAGCCAGGTGTCAGTCTGGTCCTCGGTAGTGGCTTTCGGGTGCCGGAGAGGCCCCCGCGAGCCTCGATCGAAGACCGGCAGGCGCGCAGGGCGCATCGCCCCGCTATGCCGGGTGGCGCAACCACAACTGAAAGGAGCCTGTCCGTGGAAGGACAAGGCATGCAATGTGCCGAGGCCGTTCTCGACAACGGTTCGTACGGCAAGCACACCATTCGCTTCGAGGCCGGACAACTGGCCCAGCAGGCCGACGGATCGGCCGCCGTCTATCTCAACGACGACACCATGTTGCTCTCGGCGACCACCGCGCAGAAGACCCCGCGCGACGCCATCGACTTCTTCCCCCTGACCGTCGACGTCGAGGAGCGCATGTACGCCGCGGGTCGCATCCCCGGCTCGTTCTTCCGTCGCGAAGGCCGTCCGGGCGAGGGCGCCATCCTGGCGTGCCGCCTGATCGACCGCCCGCTGCGCCCCGCCTTCGTCAAGGGGCTGCGCAACGAGGTACAGGTGGTCGTGACCGTGCTGGCCCTCAACCCTGAGGTCATGTACGACGCGCTGGCCATCAACGCGGCGTCCATGTCCACCCAGATCGCCGGTCTGCCGTTCTCCGGCCCCATCGGCGGCGTCCGCGTGGCACTCATCGAGGACCAGTGGGTGGCTTTCCCCACCGTCGACCAGGTGGCCAAGTCCGCCTTCCAGATGGTTGTCGCGGGCCGCGTGCTCGCCGACGGTGACGTGGCCATCATGATGGTCGAGGCCGGCGGCACCGAGGCCACCTGGGAGCTCGTGCGCTCCGGCAAGACCGCCCCGAACGAAGAGGTCGTCGGCCAGGGCCTGGAGGCCGCCAAGCCGTTCATCAAGGCGCTGTGCGACGCGCAGTCCGAGTTGGCCGCCAAGATGCCGAAGGAGACCTACGACTTCCCGGTGTTCCGCGACTACGAGGACGACGTCTACGCCGCCGTCGAGGAGCTCGCTAAGGACCGCGTGGCCGAGGCCATGACGATCGCCGGCAAGCAGGAGCGCGACGAGGCCACCCACGGCATCCGCCAGGATGTCCAGGACCAGCTGGCCGAGCGCTTCGAGGACCGGCTCAACGAGGTTTCCGGCGCGCTCAAGGCGCTCACCAAGAAGATCGTGCGGCACCGCACCCTCACCGAGGGCGTCCGCATCGACGGCCGTGGCACCAGCGACATCCGCACGCTGTCGGCCGAGGTCGAGGTCATCCCGCGCGTCCACGGCTCGGCGCTCTTCCAGCGCGGCGAGACCCAGATCCTGGGCGTCTCCACGCTGAACATGCTCGACATGGAGCAGAAGATCGACACGCTGGCGCCCGAGAACACCAAGCGCTACATGCACAACTACAACTTCCCGCCGTACTCCACCGGCGAGACGGGTCGCGTCGGTTCGCCGAAGCGTCGCGAGGTCGGCCACGGCGCGCTCGCTGAGCGTGCGCTGCTGCCGGTGCTGCCCACGCGCTCGGAGTTCCCCTACGCCATCCGTCAGGTCTCCGAGGCGCTCGGCTCCAACGGCTCCACGTCGATGGGTTCGGTGTGCGCCTCCACCCTGTCGCTGCTCAACGCCGGTGTGCCGCTGAAGGCCTCCGTCGCGGGCATCGCGATGGGCCTGATGAGCGAGGACGTCGACGGCGAGACCAAGTACGTCGCGCTGACCGACATCCTGGGCGCCGAGGACGCGCTGGGCGACATGGACTTCAAGGTCGCCGGCACGCGTGACTTCCTGACCGCGCTCCAGCTGGACACCAAGCTCGACGGCATCCCCGCCAGCGAGCTCCAGAAGGCGCTGCTGCAGGCCCGCGACGCCCGCCACACCCTCCTCGACGTGATGGGCGAGGCCATCGCCGAGCCCGATGAGATGAGCCCTTACGCGCCGCGGATCATCTCGCTGCGCGTCCCGGTGGACAAGATCGGTGAGGTCATCGGCCCCAAGGGCAAGATCATCAACCAGATCCAGGAGGATACGGGCGCCAACATCGCCATCGAGGATGACGGCACGGTGTACGTGGGTGCGGAGACCGGCGAGGCCGCTGAGGCCGCCGTCGCGCAGATCAACGCGATCGCCAACCCCACCATGCCGGAGAAGGGCGAGCGTTACCTCGGCACCGTCGTGAAGCTCACCTCGTTCGGCGCGTTCGTGTCGCTGCTGCCCGGCAAGGACGGCCTGCTGCACATCTCGAAGCTGCGCGCGCTGGCCGGTGGCAAGCGCGTCGAGGACGTCGAGGACGTGCTCTCCGTGGGGCAGAAGCTCCAGGTGGAGATCGCCGAGATCGACGACCGCGGCAAGCTCTCGCTGGCCCCCGTCATCGAGGAGTCCGAGGACGCCGCCGAGGATGGCGACGACGACTGATCGAACTCAGTTGAGCTGAAGGGGCGGGTCCGGTTTCCGGGCCCGCCCCTTGTTTTCTGGTTGGATGGGTGGACAGACAAGCGAGAGGTCAGCATGCACAAGATCCAGGTGGGCATCTTCGGCGTCAGCGGCAAGATGGGCAGCGAGGTGGTCCGCGCGGTCAACCGCGAGGATGACATGACCACCGTCGGCGGCGTCGACATCAATGAGCCCCGCGAGAAGATCGGCCCCGCGCAGGTGGTCGTCGACTTCACGCACCCCGATGCGGTCATGGACAACATCCGGTGGTGCCTCGAGCACGACATCCACATGGTGATCGGCACCACGGGCTTCACCGACGAACGGCTCGCAGAGGTGCGCGACCTCGTGGCGCAGCACCCCGGAGTCGGTGTGCTGATCGCCTCCAACTTCTCCATCGGCGCGGTGCTGATGATGAAGTTCGCCGCGATGGCGGCCCCGTTCTACCCCTCGACCGAGATTGTCGAGCTGCACCATCCCAACAAGGCCGACGCCCCGTCGGGCACCTCGGCGACGACGGCGCGACGCATCGCCGCGGCCCGCGCCGAGGCCGACCTGGGCCAGGTGCCCGATGCCACCGTCCACGACGACGGGGCCAGGGGTGCAGTGGTCGACGGCATCCACGTGCACGGCGTGCGGCTCCAGGGTCTGGTGGCGCACCAGGAGGTGCTGTTCGGCCAGACGGGGGAGACCCTCACCATCCGCCACGACTCGTTCGACCGCGTCTCTTTCATGCCCGGTGTGATCGAGGCCATCCGGCACGTGCTGGACAACCCCGGCCTCACTCTCGAGATGGAAGAGGTGCTGGGGTTCTGACCCGCTGAACGACGCAGCGGGGCGGGTTCACATTGGACCCGCCCCGCTGCGTCGTTCAGTGTCGGATCAGCAGCCCGTGCTCGGCAGACCGGGCCGGGAGGGACGAGGGTGAGCCGGAGCCGTGGTGCCGGGGTCGTCCGGCTCATCGGCATCGTCGCCATCGTCAACGGGCGATGCAGGCACCGGCGTGGTGGGGGCCACCGTGGGCGCCGGGCTGGTCGGTGCCACAGTGGGCTCCTCGCTCGGCTCCGGGGTCGGTTCGACCTGCTCGTTGCAGGGGAGGAAGCCCGAGCGGAGCGCCCCGGGCTGCACGCCGTCGGTGAACCACCAGACGGGGCGCTGGCCATCCACACACAGCGTGGAGGTGGCGAAGCCCTCGTTGTTGGTGTTGGGCAGGCCCTCCGGGCGGGCAAGGTGCGCGACGGCAGCTGCCTGCGTGCCGTCGAGGGTGATCTGTGCCCCGGTGCCGGAGCAGCCGTCGTCGCAGAGCGCCCACAGCAGACCGAGCTCGGCGTCCCAGTCGAGGGCCATGACGCCGCCCAGTTGGGGATCCAGTGACGCCACTTGCGTGCTGCTGCCATCGGCGTGCAGCGCGTAGGCGTAGACGCCCCCGTTGTCTTCCACGGCCACGAAGAAGAGACCGTCACCGTGCCCGGGGTGTGTCGCCGGATCGTAGGGTGCACCCGTGGTGGCGTCCCAGAGGGCACCTGCCAGCTCGGCGTCGGAGACCCACTCGACGGCCTCGATGCCGGTGTTGGCCGACACCTGGGGGAGCGAGGCGGTGAGGTCCCACTCCTGCGTGGCCACCACATCGGGCCCGGCGGCGGTGGGGTCCACCTTCAGGATGCTGTTGAAGTTCACGCCCTTGTCGGCGTTGTCGCGCTCCGAGGCGATGTAGAGGTACCCGTCGCCGGCCATGGTGATGCCCTCGGCATCCGGGCCGGCCGCGGCGGGATCATCGGCATCCTTGGCGAAACGGGCACGCTTGCCGGATTCCCAGCCCTCGGCGAAGGCCACCGAGCCGTCAGGGGCAGCGTCGAGCTTCCAGAAGGTGCCCGTGCCGTTGTCGACGGCCCAGAGCACGCCCCGGTCGCCCTCCATGGCGAAATCGAGGCCGGAGGAATCTTGGATGAACATGATCTCGGTGTCCTGCACGGCCGTCTCGGGCGAGCCGGGCCATGGGGTGTGGTCAGCGGCCGGCTCGCAGTCGTTCGCGGCGCCGGGCGTGGTGCTGCCGGTGGTGAGGAACACCCCCGTGCCGTCTGGGCACCGTCCGGAGCTCGGCACGATGTGATCGCTCCAGGCGTGCGAGTCGACCAGGGTGATGCCGTCGGGTAGGTACAGGCGAGCCATGTCGTCCTTGCCGAGGCCGAAGCTGAGCCCGGCATCGGTGTAGGCCACGTAGAAGTCACCCGGCTCGATCACGGTGCCCTCGGGGATCGCATCGGTGCGGGTGTCGTCGTTGTCTTTCAGGATGTAGCCGGAGATGTCTGCAGCCTCCGAGCCGGTGTTCATGATCTCGATGAAATCGGTGCCGGTGTTGGAGTTGGTCTCGTTGATCACCACGGGCGCGACCTCGGCCGCGGGGCAGAGGTTCTGGGCGCCCTTGGTGGGCTGGGAGGTGTCGCGGAACTCACCGGTGCCATCGGGGCAGCGCCCGATCGAGGTGGCCGAGTGCGCCGTCCACGAGACGGTGTCCACCAAGGTGGTGCCATCGGCGGCGAAGAGGTGCACCGAATCGGCGCCACCCAGGCCGAAGACGTCTCCACCCACGTCGATCACGAGCCGGTCTCCCGGCGCCACGATGGTGTTCTCGGCTATCACGAGGCGATGGGTCGGGTCCTCGGGCGAGTTGTCGGTGAGCACGTAGCCAGACAGGTCGATCGGCGCGTCGCCGATGTTCTTGAGCTCCACCCAGTCGTCCGGGGAGCCACCCTGGGACTCGACCTCGTTGATCACGATGCGGCCTGCTGCCACGGGGCAATCGTTGGCCGCGCCCTTGGTGGAGGTCACGGTGTCGACGAACTCGCCGGTGCCATCGGGGCAGCGACCATAGGTGACGGCCGCGTGGTTGTTGGGCCAGGTGTACCCGTCGACCAGGGTGGTGCCGTCAGGCAGGAACAAGCGGGCCGAATCGCCCTTGCCCAGCCCGAAGCCGTCGGCCAGCGATTCGTCGTCGGTGTCGATGGCGTAGAAGCCACCGGGCTCGACGATGCTGCCGGCCGGGACGGCGAGGGTGCGGCTGTCGTTGTCGTCCTTGACGATGTAGCCGGAGAGATCCACGGGCTCGGTGCCCACGTTCATGAACTCGATCCAGTCGGTGGCGTCACCGTTGGACTCGACCTCGTTGACCACGATGGCCGGTACATCGGCCTGGGCGATGACAGGGACCGTCGAGAGCCCTGCGATCAATGCCAGGGCCAGGATGGCTGGTGCTGCGCGCATGTGCGCTCCTTACTTCTTCAGGTACACGGCTGAGCGAAGCAGTCCGAAGTGAAGGAGCGGAGACCGGAAGGTGAACGGCAGGTGCCCGCCCGGTGGCGCAGGTGTTTACCCGGGCAGCGAGATGTCGGTGTGGAAGCGGATCATCTTGACGGCCTGGGACTCGTCGTCGGTGAGGCCCACCTTCTGATGCGCGCCATCGGGCGCCCATCCACAGCTGATGAGGAAGGCGCGTACGTCATCGGCGGCCGAGGGCACCCACATCGTGGCGACGGTGAAGCCGTCCTTGCGCAGCGTGTCGACGGCGGCGTTGATGAGACGCGACCCGTGGCCCTGCTTCCGATGCTTCGGATCCACGATGAATTCGGCCACGTAGCCGTCAGACGAGGAGAGGTCCGGGTCTCCGGACGGGCCGGTGACGATGAAGCCCGCCACGCCCGCCTCTGCGATGGCCACCAGCACGCGCAGCTGGGCCAGCGGGGGCTTGACAATCGCCTCGTGCCAGGCCCGCGTCGCCTCGTCCGCGCTCACCTCGGCGGCGCCGGCGGCGAGGAGACCGTCGTCGCTCCAGGCTCGTCTCTGGATGCGGGCGATGTCGACGGCTTCCTGGGGCAGCGCGAGGCGCACGGTGTCGATGGCAGACATGCGTGCCATCTTATGCACCCATCCGGGTTCCACTAGGGTTGGTTCCCATGAGTGAAGTGAAGACACCCCCCAAGCTCGCCCCGGGCACCCTGCGCGTGATCCCACTGGGAGGGCTCCGCGATGTGGGCCGGAACATGACGGCCTTCGAGATCGACGGGCAGATCGCCATCGTCGACTGCGGCGTGCTCTTCCCCGAGGACGATCACCCTGGCGTGGACCTGATCCTCCCCGGCCTCGACTACCTCAACAACCGCCTCGACGACATCGTGGCGCTGGTGCTGACGCACGGGCATGAGGACCACATCGGCGCGGTGCCCTACCTCCTCAAGCGACGCAACGACATCCCCGTCTACGGATCCCGGCTGACCCTGGCCTTCCTGGCCGCGAAGCTGCGCGAGCACCGCATCCGCGAGTTCGAACTCGATGCGGTGGAGGAGGGTGACATCCTCGAGATCGGCAACTACGAGTTCGAGTTCCTCGCCGTCAACCACTCCATCCCCGATGCGCTGGCCGTGTTCATCCGCACCAAGGGTGGCACCGTCCTGCACACCGGCGACTTTAAGATGGACCAGCTGCCGCTCGACGGCCGCATCACCGACCTGCGCGGCTTCGCCCGCCTGGGCGAGGAGGGCGTCGATCTGTTCCTGGTGGACTCCACCAACGCAGAGACGCCCGGCTTCACCACCCACGAGAAGGACCTCGAGCCCGCCATCCAGCGCGTCTTCGAAAGCGCGAAGGGCAAGCTGATCGTGGCCAGCTTCGCCTCGCACGTGCACCGCATCCAGCAGATCATGGACATGGCGGTCAAGCACGACCGCAAGGTGGTCTACGTGGGCCGCTCCATGGTGCGCAACATGTCGACGGCCCGTGACCTGGGGTACCTGAAGGTGCCGGCCGGGACGCTCATCGAGATGAAGGAGATCGACAGGTACCCCGACGACAAGGTGGTCATCGTCTCCACCGGGTCACAGGGTGAGCCCCTCGCCGCGCTGAGCCGCATCGCCAACCGCGACCACCCCGTCGTCGAGGTGGGCCCGGGCGACACCGTGCTGCTGGCCAGCTCCCTCATCCCCGGCAACGAGAACTCCGTCTACCGCGTCATCAACGGCCTGGTGAAGCTCGGCGCCACCGTGGTGCACAAGGGCAACGCGTTGGTGCACGTCTCCGGCCACGCCTCGGCGGGCGAGTTGCTCTACTGCTACAACATCCTGCGGCCGAAGAACGTCATGCCCGTGCACGGCGAGGTGCGCCACCTCGTCGCCAACGGCGCGCTGGCCGAGTCCACCGGGGTCCCGAAGGACAACGTGCTGGTGATCGGCGACGGCGATGTCGTCGACCTGAAGAACGGCAAGGCCAAGCACGTGGGCTCCGTGGACGCCAGCTACATCTTCGTCGACGGCTCGACGGTGGGTGACATCTCCGAATCGATCATGGACCGCCGCATCCTGGGCGAGGAGGGCTTCGTCTCCGTGATCACGGTGGTCGACCTGCACAACCGCACGATCGTCTCCGGCCCGGAGATCCAGTTCCGTGGACTGGCCGAGGATCTCAGCGCGTTCGACGAGGCCCGTGGCCGCGTTGAGGAGGCGCTGCAGGAGGCCATGCGCGACGGCGTCAACGACACGCAGCGCCTGCAGCAGGTCACGAGGCGGGCGGTGGGGCAGTGGGTCTCGCGCCGGCTGCGGCGTCGCCCGATGATCGTGCCCGTCGTGGTGACTACCTGATCAACGGGTCAGTTTGACCAGGTGGGGCCGAGGACGTACAGTGGTCCATCGGTGCTTTGCCCCCTGGCAATCGTCGGGATGGGCACCCAGAACTTTCTATCAAAGAACCAAGAAGGTAGGTCAGTCGTGTACGCGATCGTGCGCAACGGTGGTCGGCAGCACAAGGTTGCTGTCGGCGACGTCCTGGACATCGATCTGGTGTCCGAAGAGGTCGGCGGTACCGTCACCCTGCAGCCGCTGCTGCTGGTCGACGGCGACAAGATCACCTCTGATGCCAAGTCCCTCGGCAACGTGTCCGTCACGGCCGAGGTGGTTGGCGAGTCCAAGGGTCCGAAGATCCGGATCATGAAGTACAAGAACAAGACCGGTTACAAGAAGCGCCAGGGTCACCGCCAGCGGTACACCCAGGTCAAGGTCACCGATATCAAGGCCTGAGGAGACTAGAGATGGCAACTAAGAAGGGCGCGTCTTCTACGCGCAACGGTCGTGACTCCAACGCTCAGCGCCTCGGCGTGAAGCGCTTCGGCGGTCAGGTCGTCGGTGCTGGCGAGATTCTCGTTCGTCAGCGCGGCACCTACTTCCACCCCGGCGACGGCGTGGGCCGTGGCTCCGATGACACCCTGTTCGCCCTCGTCCCGGGCGAGGTCGAGTTCGGCGTGAAGCGCGGTCGTCGCGTGGTCAACGTCGTCACTGCCTGATTCAGGTACTGACACTTTCGAGAACGGCCCTCCGGGGCCGTTCTTGCTATTTTCTGGACAGGGAGCACTGTCCGCCCAACTGATTGGAGCCCATCGTGGCTATTCCCTCCTTCGTCGACCGGGTCAAGTTCACTGTGCAGGCCGGCAACGGCGGGCACGGCTGCGCGTCGGTCCACCGTGAGAAGTTCAAGCCCCTCGGCGGCCCCGACGGCGGTAACGGCGGCGACGGCGGCTCGGTGATCTTCCGCGTCGACGACTCGCTGTCGACCCTGGTGGACTACCACCGCCAGTCGCTGCGCAAGGCCTCCAACGGCGAACCCGGCCGCGGCGACAACCAGCACGGCGCCAAGGCGGACCACATCGTGCTCGACGTGCCCAGCGGCACCATCGTCACCGATGCGGAGACCGGTGAGGTGCTCGCGGATCTGACGGAGCCCGGCGCCGAATACGTGGTGGTCCAGGGCGGCAAGGGTGGCCTCGGCAATGCTGCGCTGGCCAACGCGGCGCGCAAGGCGCCCGGCTTCGCGCTGCTGGGGGAGGAGGGCGAGTCCCGCCTCGTCCAGCTTGAACTCAAGGTGGTCGCCGACGTCGGCCTGGTGGGTTTCCCCTCCGCAGGCAAGTCGTCGCTGATCGCGGCGATCTCGCGTGCCAGGCCCAAGGTGGCCGATTATCCGTTCACCACCCTGGTGCCGAACCTCGGGGTCGTCGTGGCGGGCGAGGTCACCTACACCGTGGCCGACGTGCCCGGCCTGATCGAGGGCGCCTCGGAGGGGCGGGGGCTCGGCTTCGACTTCCTGCGCCACATCGAGCGCTGTCAGGCGATCGTGCACGTCATCGACCTGGGCACCTATGAGCCCGGCCGCGACCCGATCACCGACCTCGAGGTCATCGAGGGCGAACTGGCCGCCCATGGCGGTCTGGAGGACCGGGAGCGGCTCATCGCGCTGAACAAGATGGACCTTCCCGACGCCCCGGATCTCGCGGAGATCTCCCGCCCGGAGTTGGAGAAGCTCGGACTGCCCATCTTCGAGATCTCCACCAAGACGGGGGAGGGCCTCAACGCGCTGAAGTTCAAGATGGCCGAGATCGTCGCGGCGCGCCGCGCCGCACTGCCGGAGCCCGCACCCAAGCAGGTACTGCGCCCCGAGCCTGTCGCCAGGCGCCGCGGTCCCGTGGAGGAGTTCACCATCGCGAAGAAGGGCGACGGGGACGGGGGCTTCGTCTGGCGCGTCCGCGGCGACAAGCCCGAGCGCTGGATCCGCCAGACCGATTTCAACAACGCCGAGGCCGTCGGCTACCTCGCGGACCGACTCAACCGCCTGGGCGTGGAGAACAAGCTGCTCGAGATGGGGGCGGAGGCCGGCGACGCGGTGGCGATCGGCAGTGGCGACAACCCCGTCGTGTTCGACTTCGCACCCCAGATCGACATCGGCGCCGAGAGCCTCGGCCGCCGCGGCGAGGACCTGAGGCTGGAGAGCGAGCGTCCCTCGGTCACCAGGCGCCGCAAGCTCGATGCGGAGTACCATGCCGCCAAGGCGAGCGTCGATTACGCCGTCACAGGTTTGGATCACGAGGGCGAGGATGACCATTAGGACCGCTGTCACCCAGGCCAAGCGCGTCGTCGTCAAGGTGGGGTCCTCGTCGCTGACCCTGCCGGACGGGCATCTCGACGTTGAGCGGATCTCCCGCCTCGCCGGGGAGTTGTCCCGGCTGCACATCAGCGGCGCGAGGGTGGTGCTGGTCACCTCCGGCGCCATCGCCGCCGCACTGGCACCCTTGGGGCTGCGCCGCCGCCCGCGCGACCTGGAGACGCAGCAGGCCGCCGCGGCCGTCGGCATGGGGCTGTTGATCCGGCACTACGCCGATGCCTTCGCCGAGCATGGCGTTCGCGTGGCGCAGCTGCTGCTGACGGTGGAGGACGTGCTGCGGCCCCGCACCTATCGCAACGCGCTCAACACCATCTCCCGGCTGTTCAGGCTCGACGTGATCCCCATCATCAACGAGAACGACACCGTTGCCACCCACGAGATCCGCTTCGGCGACAATGACCGGCTCGCCGCCCTGGTGGCCCACCTGGTGCGCGCCGACGCACTGTTCCTCTTCAGCGACGTGGACGGGCTCTACACCGCGCACCCCGATACCCCCGGCGCCGAGAAGCTCGACGTGGTCGACGACATCGCGGAGTTGAACGTCGACACCTCCCGGGTGGGCTCGAGAGTGGGCACCGGGGGGATGCAGACCAAGCTCCAGGCCGCGGACATAGCGACGCAGGCCGGGGTCAGCGTCGTGCTGGGGCACGCAGACGACCTCGCCCCCGCCCTGGCCGGCGAGGCGGTGGGCACATACTTCCCGGCGCGTAAGAAGCGTCGGCCCCGCCGGCTGCTGTGGCTGGCGTTCGCCGCTGAACCACGCGGCTGGCTCCATGTCGACGACGGCGCCCGCCGCGCGCTCCTCGACCAGAAGGCCTCGCTGCTGGCCGCGGGGGTGCGCGAGGTGCGCGGCACGTTCGCCGAGGGGGAGCCGGTGGAGATCATCGGCCCCGACGGCGAGCCGTTGGGCCGCGGCTTCGTCGGCTACTCCAGCAACGAACTGCTCGCCGAGGCCGGGCACTCCAGTGCCGAGCCCGGGCACCGGAACCAGCGGCCCGTCGTGCACCGCGACGCGCTCATCCTGACGGACTGATGAAGGAGAGGAAGACTGCATGATCGAGGCCTTCGGCTGGGTGGCCGCCGCACTGGGCGTCGCCTCCTCCCTCCCACAACTGGTGCGCATCCTGCGCTCCGGCACGAGCGCCGGCGTCTCGCTGACCCTCTGGCAGCTGATGACCGCCAGCACCGCTGCCTGGGCCGTGCACGGCTTCCTCGCGCGGGCGCCGCAGATGCAGGTGCCCAATATCCTGCTCACCATCTCCGGCCTGGCGATCGTCGTGTTCGTGCTGCGGGACCGCGGGCAGCGGATCCTGCCGCACCTGATCATGCCCCTGGCGGTCGCGCTGGCCCTGTCGGGGCTGAACCTGTGGCTCGGGCCCGTCTTCTTCGGCTTCGCCGTGGCGGTGCCCCAACTCGTGGGCCAGTTCGCGCAGTTGCGGGATCTCATCACCGCGCCGGACGTCGAGGGGGTCTCAGGTGGGTATCTGGGGATCCTGCTGCTGGTCCAGTCGATGTGGTTCGGGTTCGGGCTGTTCAAGCCGGACTGGGCGCTGATCATCTGCGCGGGCGGCATGACCGTCTTCTGCATCGCCAACCTCGCGGTGTACCTGATCCGACGTGCTCGGGCCCGCTCGGGCAGGGGCGTGGTCGCCGCCTCCTGAGCGCCGGTGGGTGTCCTACACTCTCGGCATGGAATTTCGTGATCAGGCCATCGCCGCACGCAGCGCAGCCGTCGAGTTGGCCACGTTGACCCGCGCCCAGAAGGACAAGGCGCTCCACTCGATGGCCGACGCCCTGGCCGCCGCAGAGGCGGACCTGCTGGCGGCCAACGAGAAGGACGTGGACGCGGCCCGCGACGCAGGCACCGAGGAGTCCATCGTCGACCGCCTCGTCCTCACCCCGGCGCGCATCGGGGGCATGGTGCAGGGACTGCGCGACCTCGCCGCGTTGCCTGACCCCGTCGGCGACGTGGTGCGGGGCTGGAAGCTGCCCAACGGGGTGTCCGTGCGCCAGGTGCGGGTGCCGTTCGGCGTGGTGGGGATCATCTACGAGGCCCGCCCCAACGTCACCGCCGATGCGGCGGGCATCTGCCTGAAGTCCGGCAACGCCGCGCTGCTGCGCGGCTCATCGTCGGCCCTCAACACGAACCGCGTCACCATCGAGGCACTGCGCCAGGGCCTGACCGACGCCGGGGTGACCCCGGATGCGGTCCACCTCATCGAGGGAGGACGCGAGGTGACGGCAGATCTGATGCGCGCCCGCGGACTGGTCGACGTGCTGATCCCGCGCGGCGGCGCCGGCCTCATCCAGGCCGTCGTCGACGGATCCACCGTCCCCGTGATCGAGACCGGCACCGGCAACTGCCACATCTTCGTGGACGAGGATGCCGACATCGACCAGGCACTGGCCATCCTGACCAACGCCAAGACGCAGCGCCCCAGCGTGTGCAACGCGGCCGAGACCCTCCTGGTGCACAGGGGCATCGCCGACGAGTTCCTGCCGAGGGCCCTCCAGGCGCTGGCAGGCGCCGATGTGACCGTGCACGGCGACGAGGCCACCCGGGCCTACTCGGCCGACGTGGTGGCAGCAGCGGAAGACGAGTACGACGCCGAGTACCTCACCCTCGACCTGGCCGCCAAGGTGGTCGACTCCCTCGACGAGGCCCTCGACCACATCCGGGCGCACACGACCGGCCACTCCGAGACCATCGTGACCCGCTCGCGCTCCTCGGCGGAGCGCTTCACCGCGGAGGTCGATGCGGCCGCCGTGCTCGTCAACGCCTCGAGCCGCTTCGTGGACGGCGGCGAGTTCGGTTTCGGCGCCGAGATCGGCATCTCCACCCAGAAGCTGCACGCCCGCGGCCCCATGGGACTGCCTGAGATGACCAGCTCCAAGTACGTCATCGAGGGTTCCGGCCAGGTCCGCGCCTGATCACGGACCCCCACCGCCCAACTGATTGCTAGGATCGCGTGCCATGAACCTTCTTCTGGAGACCGTAGCTGAAGCCCCCCTCGTGCCGAGCTGGGTCATGGGCGCCATCGTGCTGGTGATTCTGGTGGGCGTCGTGGCCTGGATCATCGGCTTCGGCTCCGGCCGCCCCAACACGCGGTGACCTCCACCGAGCTCGGGGAAGCCCGGCTGGAGCGCCCCGGGCGCTGGCGCCTGGGCGTGATGGGCGGCACCTTCGACCCCATCCACCACGGACACCTCGTGGCCGCCTCGGAGGTGGCCGCGAAGTTCCAGCTCGACGAGGTGGTGTTCGTGCCCACCGGCGTGCCGTGGCAGAAGCGGCACCGGCAGGTCTCGCTGGCCGAGGACCGGTACCTCATGACGGTCATCGCCACCGCCTCCAACCCCCGATTCTCCGTCTCGCGGGTCGACATCGACCGCCCGGGCGACACCTACACCGTAGACACCCTGCGCGACCTGCGGGCCGAGCGGGGCGAGAACACCGACCTGTTCTTCATCTCCGGCGCGGATGCCGTGCGTCAGATCCTGACGTGGCGCGGCGCCGAGCAGCTCTTCGACCTGGCCCACTTCGTCGGGGTGACCAGGCCGGGGGTGCCCATGACGCAGGACGACCTCAAGCACCTGCCCGAAGGGGCCGTGACGCTCATTGAGGTGCCGGCCCTGGCGATCTCGTCGACGGACTGCCGCGACCGCGTCCGTGCCCAGCAACCCATCTGGTACCTGGTGCCTGACGGTATCGTGCAGTACATCGCCAAACGGGGCCTCTACCCGGCCCCAGAGACAGGAGTACCCGATGACACTGACTGACGACGTTCTGGAGCCCGTGCGGATCGCGGCGCAGGCGGCATCCGACAAGATGGGCCACAACATCGTCGCCTTCGACGTCTCGGAGCAACTCTCGATCACCGATGTCTTCCTCATCGCCTCCGCCGGCAACGAGCGCCAGGTGGGCGCCATCGTCGACGGCGTGGAGGAGGCGCTGCTGAAGACCGGCCGCAAGCCGGTGCGCCGCGAGGGTGACCGCGAGAACCGCTGGGTGCTGCTCGACTACATCGACTTCGTGGTGCACGCCCAGCACACCGAGGAGCGACTGCTGTACAACCTGGAGCGGCTCTGGAAGGATTGCCCCCAGATCCCGCTCGACATCGAGCAGCCAGAGGAGGCTGCGGAGGAGCAGTGAGGATCACTCACGACACCCGGCTGGTCGTGCTGCGCCACGGCGAGACCGATCACAACGCCCAGGGCCGGTTCCAGGGCCAGGCCGACATCCCGCTCAACGACAACGGCAGGCGCCAGGCCGAGGCCGCCCGTCGGCGCCTCGCCGGCAGGGAGTTCGCCGCCGTCTACACCTCACCGCTGGTGCGGGCCAGCGAGACGGCCAGGATCGTGCGGCCGGACGCCGAGCCGATCGAGGATCCGCGGCTGATGGAGATCAACGTCGGCTCCTGGGCGGGCCGGACGTGGGCCGAGGTGCACGCGCTGATGCCCGATTACGAGGCCAAGTACGCCGACGGCGTCGACTTCCGCCGCTCCCCGGAGGGCGAGACCCTCGCCGACGTGGTGGAGCGTGGGCGGCCGGCGTTGCTGGAGATCGCCGAGCGTCACGAGGACGCCACGGTGCTGATCGTGGCGCACGGACTGTTCCTCAACCGGGTGCTGCACTCGCTGCTCGGCGTCGAGGGCCGGGTGCTCGGCAGCATCGGCAACGCCCACCACTCCGAGCTGGGTTTCGCCCACGGCGCCTGGCGGCTGCTGGCCCACAACGTCGCCTGACGGCCGCAGAGTCTTCCTCATAGCTGGCTTCACAGTCCGGCTCTGGCGCTGTTCCTTGAGCGTCCGCCAGCGAGCTTGCGAGCCAGCGGACGACGAAGGGCCCCCGCAGCCGGTTCAGCACTGACGTGCAGGGCTCAGATGCGCGGCTGGCGGTCGATCCAGTCGCCCAGCGACACGCGCGGGCCGGTGAAGAACGGCGTCTCCTCGCGCACGTGGAGGCGCGCCTCGACACCGCGCTGGTGGCGCATCGCGTCGGTCAGACGGTGGAGTTCGTCGGCCTCGAAGGCCAGGATCCATTCGTAGTCGCCCAGCGCGAACGATGACAGCGTCGAGGCCACCACGTCGGGATACTGACGCCCGGCGATGCCGTGCTCCATCAGCATCTTCGAGCGGTGCTCCTCGTCGAGGTAGTACCAGTCGTAGCTGCGCACGAACGGGTAGACGGTGAGCCAGGGGCGCGGCGCGAAGCCCGCGAAGCAGCTGGGCACGTGCGCCCGGTTGAACTCAGACGGACGGTGCACGGCCACCACGGACCAGACCGGGGAGAGGTAGTCACCCAGGGCGCTGCGCCGCAGCGCGTGGTACGCGGCCTGCAGCTTGTGCGGGTCGTCGGACAGCATCCACACCATGAGATCGGCATCCGCGCGGAACCCGCCCACATCGTAGAAGCCCCGCACGGTCACGCCGGTCTCGGTGATCTTCTGCTCGCATGACGTGAGGTCCACGTCTCCGGGCAGGGCACCGGCCAACTCGAAGACCGAGTACATGGCGTACAGCGACTGCTGGTTGATGGCCTCGAGGTCGACGTCGGTGGCGTCGCGCTCGTCGCGGCCGGGGTGCTTGCTCATCGGTGGGGCCTTTCTGGGGAGTTGGCGGGGCGGGGCAGGCTGGCGGGGCGGGGCAGGCAGCATTGCCCGGTGGAGAACTGGCAGATGGAGGCGTCTTCGGCCTCACCGCGGGCGACCGCGGCGCGGTGCAGCAGGCGGTCCACCAGCAGGGAGACGAACTGCTCGTCCGTGCCGACGGTGGCCGCGCGCTCGTAGGGCAGGCCCAGCCGCTCAGCGGTCTGCCTGGCCTCGGTGTCGAGGTCGTAGGCGACCTCCATGTGATCCTTGATGAAGCCGAACGGCAGGGCGACCACGCCGTCGACGTCCTCGCCCGGCAGTTCCTCCATGCGGTCGTTGACGTCCGGTTCGAGCCACGGCACCTGCGGCGGCCCGGAACGTGAGCAGTAGGTGAGCTCCCAGGTGAGCGGCTCGCCCAGTCCGGTGGACGCCTCGCGCGCCACGGCCTCCGCGACCCGGAGGTGCTGGGCGTCGTAGCGGTTCTCAGGCTCCCCGGTGGCGGAGGCGGCGTTCATGCCCAGCGGGATGGAGTGCGTCACGAACAGCACCCGTAGTTGACCGTCGCCGATCCGGGAGCGCAGGGCCCTGACGCCCTCGACGAGCGCGCGGGCGTTGGCGGAGACGAACGCGGGCGTCTCGGCGAACGGGTCGACCTTGTCGACGGCGATGTCCTTGCCGGCGGTGGCGCCCACGATGTCCTCGCAGTACTGGCGGCAACTGGAGTAGGAGCGGTACGCGGAGGTGGCCAGCGCCAGCACGCGGCGGTGCCCGTCCTCCACGAGTTGGTCAACGGTGTCGCCGATGTAGGGGTGCCAGTTGCGGTTGCCGATCACCACGGGCACCTCGACGCCGCGGCGGGCGAGTTCCTCGCGGACGGCGTCCATCAGGGCGGCGTTGAGTTCGTTGATGGGGGACTTCCCGCCGAACAGCATGTAGTGCTCGGAGACCTCCAGCAGCCGCTCGTCGGGGATGTTCTTGCCGGCGGTGGCGTTGCGCATGAACGGCAGCACATCGTCGGGCTCATTCGGTCCGCCGTATGAGGCGAACAGTACGGCGCTGTAGGGCTCGAGGGTCACATGGCCTCCCTGGTCGGGCTGGAATCGAGGTCTGTCAGCGCCAGGCTGGTGACCGGGCAGGACTGGGCCTCGAGGGTGTCGGCGTCGATGCCGGGGGTCTCGCCGATGCCGTAGAGCTCGGCCATCGCGCTGAGGTATTCGTCGGTGCGGCCCCGCTCAGCGGCCAGCTTGGCGCGGGTGGACGGGATGTGGAGGAGGCGCGTGGCCAGCCGGCGCAGGGCCAGGGCGGCGTCCTCGTGCGTGAGCGGGCGGTTGGGGAGCCGGGTGACCTCGTCGTCGACCAACCCCATGACCGTCTCCCGGAGGCCGACGACCGCGGGATCGACGACGCGGGAGCGCAGCTTGGTCAGCGCCTCCGCGATGCCCTCGTTGACGATGGCCTGGGCGCGGCGGGTGTCTTCGGCGATGCCGTGGCCCAGCGACTCCTGGATCGTGGCCAGGTCGACGACGCGCACGCCCGGCAGCGACGCGACCTCCGGGTCCACGTCGCGTTTGAGTGACAGGTCGAGGAAGGTGGCAGGTGAGGTGACGTCGGCTGGGGTGATCGCGTGGCTGCCCCGGCCGCGGCAGGTGACGACGAGATCTGCCGACGGCAGCGCGTCGGCCAGGGACTCGACGTGGCCGATGTCGTGGCTTTCGGCGAACTGGGCGCCGCGTCCGCTGGCGGAGTGCACCGTGATGTGCGTGGCGCCCCTGTTACGCAGCGCGGCGACGACCGCGCCGGCGTAGGCGCCGGTGCCGAGGACGAGGATGCGGGTGGCGCGCCAGTCCGGCACGTCGATGAGGTCGAGTCCGGCGCTGACCACCGAGCGGCCTGCGCCCTCGAGGCTGGTTTCCCGCGCGATGCGCCGCGACGTCTTGAGGGCCTCGTCGACGGCGATGTTGAGCGGCAGCGACGTGTGGCCGAGCCGCTGGGCCTCGCCCATCGCGCGGCGGAGCTGACCGGCGATCTCGCGCTCGCCGACCACCATGGAATCGAGGCCCGCAGCGACGCGGAACACGTGCCCGAGCGCGGCCTCGCCCAGGTACAGGTCCCAGGCGGGCGGGGTGTCGAAGTGTTCGTTGAGTGCGGCGCGCAGGTGGCCGGGCGTGGCTTCGTCGTCGGTGTCGAGGATCACCTCGACCCGGTTGCAGGTGCTGAGCACCACAGCGCCGGTCACGCTGGGCAGGTCACGTAGCCGGTCGACCACTCCGTCGACGTCGGCAGAGATGCGCTCGACCTCGGACAGGCCCTGGCGATGGTGCTGGATGGAGAAGATACGCATTGTCACGGTGGCCCCTATTCAAGCATCTTTGAGCGATAGGGCAGAATCGAGGCCACCATGAGTTCTCTGCTTACCGCGCTGAGCGGCCACCGCCCCGAACGACTCCCCGTCTGGTTCATGCGCCAGGCCGGGCGCTCGCTCCCCGAATACAAACAGGCCCGCGAAGGCACCACGATCCTCGAGGCCTGCCTCAAGCCGGAACTGGCCGCCGAGATCACGTTGCAGCCTGTGCGTCGGCACAACGTGGACGCCGCGATCTTCTTCTCCGACATCATGACGCCCCTGGTGCTGGCCGGGGTGGACGTGGACATCAAGCCGGGCATCGGGCCGGTCATCGATCACCCGGTGCGCACCGCTGCAGACGTGGAGCGGATCGTCTCCCACCGCATCGACGACGCCTCGGCCATCACGGAGGCCGTGCGCCTCGTGGTGGGGGAGCTGGGCGACGATACGGCGCTGATCGGATTCGCCGGTGCACCGTTCACACTGGCCGCGTATCTGGTGGAGGGACGGGGGTCGCGCGACCACCTGCAGGCCCGCGCGATGATGCACGCGGATCCGCAATCCTGGCACAAGCTGCTTGACTGGGCCGCGGACCTGTCCGCACAGTTCCTGGGCGTCCAGATAGACGCCGGCGCACGTGCGGTGCAGCTGTTCGATTCCTGGGCCGGAGCCCTGAGCCGCGCAGACTATGTGGACCGCGTGCAGCCACATTCGGCCAAGGTGCTCGCCGCCGTCGAGGGGCGCGTGCCGCGCATCCACTTCGGCGTCGGCACCCGCCACCTGCTCACGGACATGGCCGAGGCCGGTGTGGAGGCGCTGGGCGTGGACTACCGCACCCCGCTCGACGAGGCCGCGCGCCTGGTGCCCGGCCTTCCGTTGCAGGGCAACATCGATCCTGCGCTCCTCGCCGCCGGCTGGGACGCGCTGGAGGCGCACGCGCGAGACGTCGTCGAGCGCGGACGCCAAGCGCCCGCCCACGTCGTGAACCTCGGCCACGGCGTCCCTCCCACCACCGATCCGCAGGTGCTCACCGATCTGGTAGCCCTCATCCACGAGCTGTGAGCGGCACCAGGACTGCCGTCGTCGGCGGCGGGCTCGCGGGCCTGCTGTCCGCGTTGCGGCTGCAGGAGGCCGGTCACACCGTCGAACTGCGTGAGGCGGCCCCACACCTGGGCGGCATGATCGCCCCCGTACAGCTGGGCTCCGTGCGCGTGGACTCCGGCGCGGAGGCCTACGCCGTGCGGGGCGGGGTGGTGCGCGCGCTGTGCGACGAGCTTGGCCTCGACGTCGCCGGCCCCGCCGGCACGCCCCACATCTGGTGGCAGCACGGCACGTTCCCCATGGCGGAGGGCGTGTTGGGGGTGCCCGGTTCGCTCGACGACCCGGCGCTGGCCGTGCTGACGGATGCCGAACGCGCCCAGGTCGCCGCGGAGGCGGAGCTGGGGCCGGAGGTGGGCTCCGACGCCGTGACCATCGGCGACCTGGTGCGCGCCCGCCTCGGCGAGGCCGCCGTCGCCAAGCTGGTGGCACCCGTGACCCAGGGCGTCTACTCCATGACGCCCGACCGCATGCCGCTGAGTGCCTTCGCGCCGACGCTGCTCGACGCGCTCGCCTCCGAAGGCTCGCTGATCGCCGCCGTCGCCCACGTGCGCGGCCCCGGCAGCGCCGCCGTCGAGCAGCCGATCGGTGGCATGTTCACCCTCATCGAGACCCTCGCGGACCGGTTCCGTGCGGCGGGGGGCAGCATCCGCACCGGCGCCTCTGTGGCCTCGCTGAAGCGCGGCGGCAGCGGATTCATCGTTTCGCTGCACGGCGGCGAGGTGCTCGACGCGACCCGCGTGGTGCTCGCCGCCCCCGCGGCGGCCACCAGCGTGCTGCTCAGCCACCTCGGCCTCGACATCCCGGCGCCGCCCGTGCGCACCGCGCGCTCCGCGTTGCTGTCGGTGACCACACCGGGGCTGGCGGCCAACCCCGTCGGCTCCGGGGTGCTGCTCGCCGAGCGCGACGACACGCTGCACGCCCGCGCCCTGACGCACTACTCGGCGAAGTGGCCCTGGGCCGCGGAGACCGGCGAGCACGTGCTGCGGCTGAGCTACCCCGAACACGTGATGGCCACGCGCGCCGATGTGTTGCGCGACGCGTCGCGCTTCGTCGGCATCGAGATCGCCGAGCACGAGGTGACGGGTTTCGCCTCGGTGGGCTGGGAGTCCATGCCCACCCGCATCGACACCTCGAACCGAGACTTCATCGTGGAGACCGCGCTGCAGGCCGGCGTCGACATCGTGGGGGCCTGGCTGGACGGCAACGGCATCGCCGCGGTGGTCGGCGGGACCCAGCGGGTGCTGCGATGAGGCTGAGGCTGGGTACCCGCGGCTCCGCGCTGGCCGTGGCGCAGTCGGAACTGGTCGCCGACCAGTTGCGGGGCTTGGGGCACGAGGTTGAGCTGGTCCGCATCCGCACCGGCGGAGACGTGGCACGAGGATCGCTGACGCAGGTGGGCGGCCTCGGGGTGTTCGCGGCGGAACTGCGGGTGGCGCTGCTGGAGGGTGAGTGCGACTTCGCCGTGCACTCCCTGAAGGACCTGCCCACCGCCCCCGTCGACGGACTCACGATCGCTGCGGTGCCCGAACGCGCCGACGCACGCGACGCGCTATGTGCGCGCGACGGGCTCACCTTCGAGGAACTGCCCGCCGCGGCCAGCGTGGGCACCGGGTCGCCGCGTCGCGTCGCCCAGCTGAGGATGAAGCGGCCGGATCTCCTCTACGTCGACATCCGCGGCAACGTCGGCACCCGGCTGGCGCGCGTCAGCGGTGACGACCTGGACGCCGTGGTGCTGGCCGCGGCCGGCCTGGAGCGGCTCGGCATGACCGGGCACATCACCGACCACCTGGACATTGTGCCCGCACCCGGCCAGGGCGCCCTCGCCCTGGAGTGCCGCGAGGCGGACGCCGAGATCCGCGCCGAACTGGCGAAGCTCGACCACGCGCCCACCAGAGAGGCGGTGGAGGCCGAACGCATCGTGCTGGCCAACCTCGGCGGCGGCTGCGCCGCCCCGATCGCCGCGTACGGGCACGACGGCAACCTGGACGCCGGCGTCTACGCGCTGGACGGCAGGTCCGCCGCCACCACCCGCGTCACGCTCACATCGCGCGCCGGCAGCACCGCGGCCGAGGTGCTCATGCGTTCCGGCGCCGCGGAGGTCGCGGACCTGACCGCGTCGCGCCCCTCCCGGCTCGCGGACCTGCACGACGACTCATCGCTCTGGGGCGGCGACGCCGTCCTGGCCGGCCTGCGCATCTTCGTGCCGCGCGCCGACACCGGGGACCTGGTGGGCGCACTGCGCGCCGCCGGTGCAGAGGTGGTCGCCGAGCCTGTGCAGCGCCGCGTCCCCATCCGCCCTGAGGGCAGCTTCCGTGACGCCGACTGGGTGGCGCTGACCTCCCCGGCGACGCTCGAGATGCTCGGGGAAGTGGGACTGGAGATCCCCGCCGATGCCAAGGTCGCCGCCGTCGGGGCCGCGACCGCCGCGGCGGCGCGCGAGCACGGCGTGCAGGTGGATCTGCTGCCGGAGGGTGCCGCCAGCGCCGCGGCGCTGGCGGAGGCCTGGCCCGAAGGGGAGGGGCGCGTGGTGATCCCCGGCTCTGCGCTGTCGTCGACGGTGCTGGCCGACGGGTTGCGTGCCAAGGGCTACGCAGTCGACCAGTTCGCGGTCTACACGATGGAGCCCCTCGATGAGCTGCCCGGCAAGCTCGTCGGGGAGTACGAGCGGTGCCTGTTCGATGTGGTGGTGATCCTGTCCGGCTCCATGGGGCGCGCCGTCGACCAGCTGCTGGGATGGCAGCAGGGCGTGCGGGTGGTGGCCTTCGGGCCCCCATCGGCCGCTGCGCTGCGCCAGTTGGGCGTCGAGGTGGCCGCGGAAGCGGAGACCCAGGACGCCGCCGGCCTCATCCAAGCCATTGACCGTCTGACGAGGGGATGACCATGATCCACTTCCGCCCGCGCCGCCTGCGCACCACCCCGGCCATGCGCCGCCTGGTGCGCGAGATTGAGGTGCGCCCGTCGCAACTTGTGCTGCCGATGTTCGTCTCCGACGCACCGGGGGAGATCTCCTCGATGCCGGGCGTGCGCCGCCACGGCCTCGACGAGATCGCCTCGGCGGCTGAGAGCGCGGTGGCCGCCGGGGTGGGTGGTTTGATGCTGTTCGGGGTGCCCGCCGATGACGCCAAGGACGACCAGGGCTCGCAGGGCTGGGCGGAGGACGGCATCCTGCAGCGTGGGCTCAGGGCGGTGCGCGACGCCGTCGGCGACGACACCGTGCTCATGGCCGACACCTGCCTCGATGAGTTCACCACCCACGGGCACTGCGGCTTCCTGACGCCTGAAGGCACCGTCGACAACGATGCGACGCTGGCTGCGTACGTCTCCATGGCCGTCGCCCAGGCCGAGGCGGGCGCCCACGTGGTCTCGCCCTCGGGGATGATGGACGGCCAGGTGGAGCAGATCCGCGCAGGCCTCGACGGCGCCGGGTTCCAGGACACCGCGATCCTGGCCTACGCCGCCAAGTACGCCTCCGCGTTCTACGGGCCGTTCCGCGAAGCGGTGGCATCGTCCCTGGAGGGGGACCGGCGCACCTATCAGCAGGATCCCGCCAACCGGCGCGAGGGCCTGCGCGAGGCGGAACTGGACCTCGCCGAGGGGGCCGACATGGTGATGGTCAAACCCGCGGGCTACTACCTGGACGTGCTCAACGATGTTGCGGCCGTCTCGGACGTGCCGGTGGCGGCCTATCAGGTCTCGGGAGAGTACGCGATGATCGAGGCCGCGGCCCGGCGGGGCTGGCTCGACCGCCGTGCAGCTGTGACGGAATCGGTGACCGCGATCGCGCGGGCCGGTGCAGATATCGTGCTCACCTACTGGGCAGAGGAGTTGGCGACATGGTGGAAGTGAATCTGTTTTCCCGCGCGAAGGAGATCATCCCCGGCGGCGTTTCGTCGCCGGTGCGGGCCTTCGGCTCGGTGGGCGGTGATCCCGTCTTCATCCGCGAGGCGCGCGGACCGCACGTCGTCGACGTCGATGGCCGCGAGTACGTCGACCTGGTGTGTTCCTGGGGCCCGGCGCTGCTGGGCCATGCGCATCCCGAGGTGATCGAGGCGGTGCGCGAGGCGGCGGGCCGGGGCCTGTCCTTCGGCGCCCCGACGCTGGCCGAGGTGGAACTGGCCGAGGCGATCCGCGCCAGGGTCCCTGTGGCGGAGCAGGTCCGCTTCGTCTCCACAGGCACCGAGGCGACGATGACCGCGATCCGGCTGGCCCGCGGCGTCACCGGCCGCGACGCGATCGTGAAGTTCGCCGGCTGCTACCACGGGCACTCCGACGCGCTGCTCGCGGCGGCCGGCTCGGGCGTGGCGACGCAGGGGCTGCCCGGTTCGGCCGGGGTCACCGCTGCTGCCGCCGCCGACACCATCGTCGTCGAATACAACGACCTCGACGCCATCACGCGCGTCTTCGAGGAGGCCGGGGGCCGGATCGCCGCCGTGATCACGGAGGCGGCACCCGCCAACATGGGGGTCGTCCCGCCCGCCGCCGGCTTCAACGCGGCGTTGCGCGAGCTCACGGTGCGGCACGGGGCGCTGCTGATCCTCGACGAGGTGCTCACCGGGTTCCGCGTCGCGCCCGGCGGCTGGCTGGGGTACGACGGCGGCTACGAACCCGACATCGTGACGTTCGGCAAGGTGGTGGGCGGAGGCATGCCGCTGGCCGCACTCGCCGGGCGCACGGAGGTCATGCAACACCTCGCCCCCGTCGGCCCCGTCTACCAGGCGGGCACGCTCTCCGGAAACCCCCTCGCCACCGCCGCAGGCCTGGCCACCCTGCGCCTGGCCGATGAGGCCGTCTACGCGCACGTCGACCGGCGCTCGGCCGAGCTGCAGGCCGCCGTCGCGGAGGCCTTGACCGCGGCCTCCGTGCCGCACACCATCCAGACCGCAGGCAACCTGTTCTCCGTGTTCTTCCGTGAGGGCCGGGTGGCCAACTACGAGGACGCGAAGGCGCAGGACACCGGAGCGTTCGCGCGGTTCTTCCACGCAATGCTCGACGCAGGGGTGGCGCTGCCGCCGTCGGCCTTCGAGGCGTGGTTCCTGTCTGCGGCGCACGACGACGCTGCCATGGCCCGGATCGTCGAGGCATTGCCGGGAGCCGCACGGGCGGCTGCCGATTCGTGAGAAGCTTGGGGCTGCATAATCTTCGGAAGGATCTTTTGTGAAGCTTCGGTTGGGTACGCGTGGTTCGGCACTGGCGCTGGCACGCTCCGAGATGATCGCCGAGCTCCTGCAGGGGCTGGGGCACGAGGTCGCCATCGTGCGGGTGGCGACCGAGAGCGTCGACACCATCCACATGGCCGATGGCTACTCCGAGGGCGTCTTCGCCGCTGAGCTGCGCGATGCGCTGCGGGGTGGGGACTGCGACGTGGTGATGCACTCGGTCAAGGACATCCCGCTGACCGATCAGCCGGAGGACCTGGTCTCCGCGGCGGTGCTCAAGCGCGGCGACCACCGCGACGCGCTGCTGACCATCAGCGGCGTGCCGCTGGCCGCGCTGCCGCGCCGTTCCCGCGTGGGCGTCACGTCGCTGCGTCGGCTTGCACAGCTGCGCGCACTGCGCCCCGACCTGACCTTCGTCGATGTCGGCGGCACGTTGCAGGACCGCCTGCGCCGGCTTGAACCCGGAGACCTCGACGCCGTCGTCGTCTCGGCCGCCGGCGTGCAGTCCCTCAAGCTGGAGGACCGCGTCGCCGAGTACCTGCCCATCCTCACCGCACCGGGCCAGGGCGCGCTGGCTCTCGAGTGCCGTAGGGACGATGAGGAGACCCTCACGGCGATCAAGGAACTCGACGACGTCGAGACCCGCATCTGCGTCGACGCGGAGCGCGCGGTGCTCACGGGCCTCGACACCAACTACCTCGCTCCTGTCGGTGCGCTCGCCTCGCGTCGCGGCATCCTTGGCCTGAAGGCGGGTGTGTTCTCGATCGACGGTACCAAGCGCACCGTTCTCGAGATCGGACTGCCCACCTCCGAGTACCACGCCAAGCGCACCGGCCACAACGTCGCCGAGGCGCTGAAGGCCCGCAAGGCGGACCGGTTCATCACGGACGAGGCGTTGCAGAGCGTGAAGATGACGGCGGACCACGCCGATGACTCCACCTTCATCGAGAGCCCCGACGACGACGACCGCATCCGGGTGCTGCTGCCGCGCCAGGAGGGGCGACTGAGCCAGTCGCTGCGTGAGAACGAACTGCGGGTGGACTGCGTGCAGCTGCAGGAGGCACATCTGCTCTCGGCCGACAACATCATCGGCGACGCCGACTGGGTGGTCATCCCCTCCGGCATGACCGTGTGGGCCGTGCGCGAACGCGGCTGGGACATCCCGCAGTCGGCCAGGATCGCGACGATGGGCTCCACCACCCAGCGCACCGTGGAGGACGCGGGGCGCAAGGTCGACATCGGGCCCGAGGGCACCGCCAGCTCGCAGAAGCTCGTCGAGGCGTTCCCGCCCGCCCAGGGCGAGCAGCGCGTCGTCATCCTGTGCGCCGATCAGCTGTCCACCAAGCTGGAGGAGGGGCTGCGTCGGAAGGGTTACACCGTCGACCGCAGCGAGATCTACACCATGGCCGATGTCGAGGAGATCGACGGGGCGCTGCGCAGCCGCTGGGACGACGGCGCCTGGGACGCGGTCCTGCTGAGCCAGCCGTCGCTGGCCCACGTCTACGCCAAAACGCTGGGGCACCGCGACGACGTGCGCGTCCTGGCCTGGGACGAGGACACCGCCGCCGCGGTGCGCGAGCAGGGCGTCGAGGTGTTCGCGGTGGCGAAGTCGAAGGACACCTACGGCGTGGCGGACCTTGCGAGGCAGTTGGAACGGGCCCGCGAGGAGGACCAGTTCGAGGCGAACTCCTGATTTGTAGTTCTCCTCGGAGGTGCGCTAAAGTTCTTCGAGTCGCCGCAGGGCGGCAGCCGCGAAAGTGGCACTGGGGCTATGGCGCAGTTGGTAGCGCGCTTCCATGGCATGGAAGAGGCCAGGGGTTCGAATCCCCTTAGCTCCACAAATGAACCGGCGTTTGGCTAGGCCAGACGCCGGTTTCGCGTTCTGCGGGGTACGTTTGGGGTACGTTACGCGCCAACGCCGTACCCTCCGCCCTCCGGTCCGTTGAGGTCAATCTTTAGGCGCATGGTGCGTTCGCTGCTACGAGAGCCTTCGCCGTTGACAACCCACACCTGTACTCCGCCCTGCGCGGACTTGGTCACGGAGAGGGTCAGCTCAACCTCGGCGCGGTCAAAGAACAGCACCGGCTCGAACTCCGGGCCACCGGGATCGTAACTCCGCCGCTGGCCCACTTGGTAGTTGGCTAGGCGCAGCTCCTCGCCAAGGGCTTGCAGGACTTCGGAGAGGCCAGCAACAGCGTCATGTGGCTTGTGGTTCGTCATGCCCCATCGTCTCACTACCGGAAGGGGTGGCGGCACGCTTGCTGGAATGTAGCGATGGCCGCGTCCAAACCTGGGTCGAGCGCGAGTTCATCCGGTCCGAAGGTGACGGCTAAGGCATCAACTTGTGCGCTCACCACTTTGACGGCTCTTCCCAATTGAGGGTGTAGTCGGTGTGTCGGCGTGGCGGGTGGTGGAAAGGGTCGCGGCCTCTCGATGATGGAAGTTCTCTAAGCTGCCCATCCGAAAGACCTCGACGTGTCCAACGCTACCTTCACGGCTCCTGATCTGACGAGTTTTTGCCGGTTGGACGAGCTCGGTCTCGTGGTGACCGGGCAACAGGTCACCTCACAGCGGGCGGTGCTGGAGTGCCGGGCGGTCGAGCCGGATGACTGGTGCCGCAGGTGTGGCTGTCAGGGGGCACCGCGTGACACGGTGACCCGCGAGTTGGCTCATGAACCCTTCGGGTGGCGCCCCACCACACTGCTGGTGCGGCTACGCAGGTATCGCTGTGCAGGGTGTGGGCATGTGTGGCGACAGAACATGGATACAGCGGCTGAGCCGAGGGCCCGCCTGTCACGGCGTGCGGTGCGGTGGGCGCTGGAAGCTGTGGTGTGTCAACACCTGACCGTGGCCCGGGTCGCTGAAGGGTTAGCGGTGGCCTGGGACACCGCTAACGACGCGATCCTGGCCGAAGGTCAACGTGTGCTCATTGATGATGCCTCGCGTTTCGATGGTGTCGAGGTCCTGGGCGTGGATGAGCACGTCTGGCGCCATACCCGCCGAGGGGATCGGTACGTCACCGTGATCATCGACCTGACACCGGTCAAGAACGGCACTGGCCCGGCGCGGCTACTCGACATGGTCGAAGGCCGCTCGAAGAAGGTATTCAAAGCATGGCTGGCTGCCCGCCCCCGCGCGTGGCGTGACCGTGTCGAGACCGTGGCGATGGACGGGTTCACCGGTTTCAAAACCGCTGCCGCGGAAGAAGTGCCCCAGGCTGCCGCGGTGATGGACCCGTTCCATGTGGTGAAGCTGGCCAGTCTCGCGTTGGACAAGTGCCGTCAACGGGTCCAGCAAGCCACCCTGGGCCACAGGGGCCGGCGAGGCGACCCGCTGTATCAAGCCCGCCGTACCCTGCTGACCGGGGCCGGGCTCCTCACCGACCGGCAGACCGGCCGTCTCGATGCCTTGTTCGCCGATGACCGGCATCGAGATGTCCACCACGTCTGGGACGCCTACCAGCGGCTCGTCAGCGCCTACCGGCATCCAGACAGGGCCACCGGTCAACGGTTCCTGGTCCGGCTCATCAACGATCTGACCACCAACACCACCAGCCTGCCTGTCGAGGCCCGCAAACTCGGCCGGACCCTGAAACGCCGTGCCGAGGACATCCTCGGCTACTTCGACCGGCCAGGCACCTCCAATGGCTTCACCGAGGCCCTCAACGGACGCCTCGAACACCTCCGAGGATCCGCGTTGGGTTTCCGGAACCTGACCCACTACATCGCCCGCTGCCTCCTCGAAACAGGCGGATTCAGACCACGCCTACACCCTCAAATCGGATGAGCCACTTTGACCAAGGCGGTGGCGGAAGCGCCTAGGCGTTTTCTGGCTCTTCGGACTTGAGCGTGGGGTGAGCGTGGATCCGATGGCGGGCGTGTCTGCGGGGTGAAGGGGGTCGAGGCCCTCAAGAATCGGGGTTACCACACCGCCTGATCTTCAAGGACCTCGACGATGCCCGATCCTACTTCCTGCTGCCGTGCCGCGGGCGGCTACTGCCAGCGCTGTGATCTTTTGGTGGGGTTGCCGGGGCTGCATGTGGTCGGTGTCGCCCGCGACGAGGCGGGGACTGCTGAGGATGTGGTTGACCCCAAGACCGCATGATCCCTGGAAGGGGGTTGTGCCGGAAGGATGGCAATCATGCCGAAGATCACCTACACCGACGAGTTCAAGTGTGACGCGGTCGCGCTGGTCGCCTCTGGCATGCCGCNGCGGGGTGAAGGGGGTCGAGGCCCTCAAGAATCGGGGTTACCACACCGCCTGATCTTCAAGGACCTCGACGATGCCCGATCCTACTTCCTGCTGCCGTGCCGCGGGCGGCTACTGCCAGCGCTGTGATCTTTTGGTGGGGTTGCCGGGGCTGCATGTGGTCGGTGTCGCCCGCGACGAGGCGGGGACTGCTGAGGATGTGGTTGACCCCAAGACCGCATGATCCCTGGAAGGGGGTTGTGCCGGAAGGATGGCAATCATGCCGAAGATCACCTACACCGACGAGTTCAAGTGTGACGCGGTCGCGCTGGTCGCCTCTGGCATGCCGCACAAGCAGGTCGTCAAAGACATGGGGATGGCCAAGACCACCCTGCAGGCGTGGGTCCGCGACGCTCGTTTTCTGTCCCACGGGATGACTCCGACCGCCGATCCGGAGTAGCGCAAGGACATGCCCCAGGCGTTGCGGACGTCATCGTCTTCTCGCAGGCGGGGGCACTGCCGGAGGCCGGCCTCGAGGAGCTCATCGAGGCCGTCGAGGAACTCGACATGGCAGAGGTGCACGCAGAGATCGCCAAGCAGCAGGCCGGTGCCGCCGAGGCACAGTGAGGCGCTGATCCACTTTCAACGAGGAGCCGCCGGGTTGAGATTCCTCAACCCGGCGGTTTCGTGTGTGGTCTCAGGGCATCAGAAGACGGGGCGGCCGCCCGTCACGCCGATGACCGTCGCGGAGACGTAGGAAGCCTCCTGGGGGCTCGCCAGGAACACGAACGCGCCGGCCAACTCCGACGGCTGGCCCGGGCGGCCCAGAGGAGTGTCGACGCCGAACTCGGGCATGTCGTCGGCGTCCTTCGTGGCGGGCTGCAGCGGCGTCCAGATGGGGCCGGGGGCCACACAGTTGACACGGATGCCCTTCGGGCCCAGCTCGGCGGCCAGGTTGACCGTGTAGTTGTTGATCGCGGCCTTGGTGGCCGCGTAATCGATGAGGTCCACCGAGGGGTCGTAGGCCTGGATCGAACTGTTGTTGATGATGGAGTCGCCCTTGCCCAGGTACTTCAGCGCCTGCTGTGACATCCAGAACATGGCGTACAGGTTCGTCTTGAAGGTGCGGTCCATCTCGTCGGTCTTCAGGTCGGCAAGGCCCCCGTCACGTCGGGCCCACTGGAAGCCGGCGTTGTTGACCAGAATGTTGAGCCCACCCAGTTGGTCGGCCGCGTCGTCGACGACCTTGCGCGCGATGGCTTCCTCGGTGATGTCGCCCGGCAGGAGGACGCACGTGCGGCCCGCCTCTTCCACCAGCTTCTTCACGTCCTCGGCGTCCGACTGCTCCTCGGGGAGGTAGCTCAGCGCGACGTCGGCACCCTCGCGTGCGAACGCGATGGCGACCGCTCGGCCGATGCCGGAGTCGCCGCCGGTGATGAGGGCCTTCAAGCCGGGGAGGCGGTCCCGCCCGATCCAGGTCTCTTCGCCGTGGTCCGGCACGGGTTCCATCTGGGTGGTCAGGCCCGGGGGTTCCTGGGTCTGCGCGGGGAACCCACCCTTGTCCGTGGTGAGTGCTTCGGCTGCCTTGTCAGTTGCATGCAGATCAGTCATGCCGCCAGTCTTCCGCGCCGTAGGCGGGGAACCAACCCCCTCAGGGGTAGAGCTACTTCGGGACGAAGGTGGGGTAGATCTTGGCGAAGCTCAGCTCGTAGCCCATGCCGTGCGAGACGATCACCCCGATGCCCAGCGCGATGGCGAGCAGCACCACGCCGAACGCGAAGCCCGCCACCACCTTGGCGAACGGATGGGGCGTATGGTCGTCGACGTTCTGGTGGGCGCCGTAGGAGAGGGCGCGGATACCGAACGAGAAGATCGCGGGCAGCCCGGCTCCCAGGATCAAACCGGCGAGGAGGACGTGCCAGGCACCTTCGAGGGCGAGCCAGAGGTTGTTCATGCCTTGCTCCTGATCCTGCTCTTGCGCTTGGGCTCGACGATGGGCTGGTCAGGCAGCTGGCGCTCCGTGACCTCCTCCACCCAGTCGTCGTTGACGTTGCGATGGTCGATGCGGTTCTTCAGCGAGCGGAGGTACATCCAGGCCGAGGCCGCCAGCAGAATGAGGAAGATCACAATGGCTCCCAGGAGGCCGCCGATCGCGTTGCCGACGAACCAGACAGCCGCGCCGACGAGGCCGGCAGACGGCAGCGTGATGGCCCACGCCATCAGCATGCGGGCAGCCACGGACCAGTTCACCTTCGCGCCCCGCTTGCCGACGCCGGCGCCGAGGATGGAGCCTGTGGCGACGTGGGTGGTGGACAGCGCGAAGCCCATCTGGCTGGAGGCCAGGATGACTGCGGCCGACGACGACTCGGCCGCCATGCCCTGGGGGGAGGAGATCTCGACGAGGCCCTTGCCGAGCGTGCGGATGATGCGCCAGCCGCCGAGGTAGGTGCCCAGCGCGATGAACACCGCGCAGGCCAGCTTGACCCAGAACGGCACCGATTCGAGATCCGTGTGGATGCCGGTGGCGATCAGCGCCAGGGTGATCACGCCCATGGTCTTCTGCGCGTCGTTGGTGCCGTGCGCCAGCGAGACCAGCGAGGCCGAACCGATCTGGCCCCAACGGAAACCGCCTTCGCGGTACTTGTCCGCCACGCCCTGGGTGATCCGGTAGACCAGCCACGTGCCCACGGTGGCCACCGCGATGGCGATGAGGGGCGACATCAACCCGGGGAGTACCACCTTGCCGACCACGCCGTCGAGCTTGGTGCCGTCACCGGCCCACTTCACGCCGCTGGCACCGAGGCCGGCCATCGTGGCGCCGATCAGGCCCCCGAAGAGCGCGTGGGATGAGCTGGAGGGCAGGCCCAGCAGCCAGGTCAGCAGGTTCCAGACGACCGCCCCCACGAGGCCGGCGAGGATGATCATCAGCAGCGCCATGCCGCCGTCGCCGATCAGCTCGGGGCGGGGCGCGCCGTTGGCGTCCTGGATGTTCACCACGGCGTTGGTGACGGTGAGTGCCACCTCCACGGACAGGAAGGCGCCGACAAGGTTCAGGATGGCGGACAACGTGACAGCGGTCTTGGGCTTGAGGGCCTTGGTTGCGATGGACGTGGCCATCGCGTTAGCGGTGTCATGGAATCCGTTGGTGAAGTCGAACGCCAGTGCGGTGACGACGACGAGCGCAAGCACGATCAGTTCGGGGGACACGCGCCATAGTGTGCTACGTCCCATGCCCGATCGCGTAATCGGGGCGAGTTAACTGCCGGATGCCCCTAATGACTTCGCGTCTCAGTGAAACAAAGATGAGCTTCCGATGTCCCGGTCAGCAGTGGAGGATTATCGGATGGGGCTTCTACGATGATCCCCATGGCGACGCAACGCAACCACACCTCCCTGCTCCAGGTGGGCAGCGTGCGTGCCGAGGTCACGTACAAACACATCAAGAACCTGCGGCTGCGTGTGGTGCCCCCGGACGGCGAGGTGAAGATCTCCGTGCCCTGGGGGGTGCCTGAGGAGACCGTGAGGGAGTTCGTGCGCAGCCATGAGGCGTGGCTGGCCCAGGCAAGGGAGCGGATCCGTCGGGCGTGCCCACCGAAGGAGGTGCTGGCCGACGGCGGCCGCACCCGCCTTTGGGGGCGGTGGCGCGAGGTCCGCGTCGAGGAGGGGGCCAGGGCCTGGGCCCGTCTGAAAGGGGACCAGATCGTGCTGTCCGGGCCGGATGAGGAGGCCCACAGACGCGGCCTGGAGAACCTCTACCGCAGGGAACTGGCTGATGCGGTGCCTGTGTTGTTCGCAGAGTGGGAGCCCCGGGTCGGGCACCGCCACCAGAAGCTGAGGCTGCGCCGCATGACCTCCCGATGGGGATCCTGCAACGTGCGAACCGCGTCCATCACACTCAACACTGCGTTGGCGGAGTATCCCCCAGAGGCGCTCGAGTACGTCGTCGTCCACGAGTTGATGCACCTCGTGGAGCGCAGCCACGGGCCGCGGTTCGTGGCGGGAATGGACCGGCTGTTGCCGGATTGGCGCGCGCGCAGGCAGGCACTGAGAGGCCAACCGTGAAGGTTCTGGCGGAGGAGCGGTGGCGGCGCCGCGCGGAGGAACACCGCGCTCGGGTAGGGGCCGAACTGGCTGATGTGGTGTGGCGGCGGGATCGCGGCCTGAAACATCCTGTCGACGATTTCCTGTTCCACTACTACAACCTGCGCCCCGGGCACCTGGCCCGGTGGCACCCGGGCGTCGGCGTGAGGCTGCAAGGGGCCGACGAATTCGTGGGCCGCCCCTTCTACTCGGCCGAAGCGTCCGCCGTGCAGTTCGATGCCGCTGCCTTCCTGGCGAAGCGCGGCGGGACGGTGGGCACCGCGCAGGAACTCCTGTCGGCCACCGCGAGCCGCCCGCCGCGCTTCGGGTGCTTCGGCATGCACGAATGGGCCATGGTCTACCGGCTGCAGCCGGGGGAGACCCGGCACCCCTACCTGAAGCTACGCTTCCCGCAGGAGGAGGTGGCCCGCATCGTGGAGCAGGTGGGTTGCCGGTGCTCGCACTTCGACGCCTTCCGGTTCTTCACCGAGCCGGCCAAGCCACTCAACACCCTCCAGCCCAGCCGGGAGACACAACCGGAGCTTGATCAGCCCGGCTGCCTGCACGTCAACATGGATCTCTACCGCTGGGCAGGGAAACTGTCGCCCGCCGTCGGCTCGGAGTTGCTGCTTGAGACCTTCGTGCTGGCGCGTGAGATCCGGGTGGTGGACATGCAGGCCTCCGCCTATGACCTGAGGGAATGGGGATATGAGCCCATCAAGGTTGAGACCGCAGAGGGGCGCAGCGAGTACGCCGCACGGCAACGGGCCTTCGCTGAGCGGGCAGCAGCGCTGAGGCATCGGCTGCTGGAGGTCATCGAGGCACTCGTCACTGCGCGCTGACAGCCGCTCCGCGTGTCCCACCCGGAGGCGTGGTGAGAACTTCTATTCTGCTGGTGACCGAACCGTCCTTCCCCCTTTTGAGGTTCACCGTGATTTCTGCGCCAACGATCAGACGCGCCGCCGTGGCGGCAGTCGCCGCCCTCAGCCTGCTCGCTACGTCCTGCGCGCCCGAGGCCTACGTACCTGATGTCGCGCGGCCTGCCGCCAATCCCGGCGCCGACGCGGACACGGCGCTGGACGCCGCCCGTCCCTTGGAGAGGCCAGCAACTCCGTTGGTGCGCCCCACGCCGGAAGCCACCCCCGCACCCATGCCCACGCGATCAGCAACGTCAACTCCCGCTCCTGAGCCGATGACGAGCCCCACGCCGGCTGCTGAACCCACCGAGCCCGCGCCCGAGCCGACACAGCAGGAGGTGGGCGCTGAGGTGCAGCCGGCAGCGTCGGAGGTGCCGGAGGCCGAGGCGACGGCGCCGCCCATCCTGCAGCAGGGCGACGACTCCGATCAGGTCCGCGAACTCCAGCACCGGCTCATGCAGCTCAACTGGTTCTCCGGGCGGATCACCGGCACCTACGCAGACCAGACCCGGCTCGCCGTCGAGGGCTTCCAGGTCAAGCGCGGGCTACCGGGCACCGGGGCAGTAGATCAGGCCACCTGGGACCGGCTGCTCGAGATGACGCGCACGCCCACGCACGATGAGATGCACAACGTCCTCAAGCCCGGCCCGGCGCTCTTCGCCTCGGGCAGCACCGGTGACGCCGTCAAGGATCTGCAAGCTCGTCTCAAGCAGCTCAAGTGGTACTCCGAACTGATCGATGGGGAGTTCGGCCCCCAGACGGTGGCCGCGGTGGAAGGGTTCCAGGCCAAGCGCGAGATCCCCGTCACCGGAGAGGTGGATCAGCGCACGCTCGACAGACTGACCTCCATGTCACGCAAGCCCACCACGGACGAACTCAACAACGTGGTCGCCGCGGCCGCGCCCAAGGAGGAGGCCCTCACGCTGGACGACCGGTGCCTCCAGGGCCGGGTGGTGTGCATCTCCAAGAAGCAGCGCAAGCTCGCCTGGGTCATCGACGGAAAGGTGCACATGACCATGGACGTGCGCTTCGGGTCAGAGCTCACCCCCACCAGGGAGGGCACGTTCTCCGTCGGCTGGAAGTCGCGCAACCACGTCAGCAAGCTCTACGGCTCGCCCATGCCCTACGCCCTGTTCTTCAGCGGTGGGCAGGCGGTGCACTACTCGGCGGATTTCGCCGCACGCGGCTACAACGGCTCTTCGCATGGCTGCGTCAACGTGCGCGACAAGGAAGCGGTCGCCGCGCTGTTCGACGCGGTGCGTGAGGGTGACAAGGTGGTCGTGTACGTCGGATAGTCTGTGAACGGATCCGTCTGCGATCCGGATCCGACCGAAGGGATGCTCATGGAGCCCACCACCCTGCTTGCCATCGCTATGCAGGTGTTCAGTTCATTCCTGTTCGCCAGCGGCGCGATCATGCAGAGCCTCGGCGTCAAGAGCCAGTTCGACCCCAACGCCGTAGCATCCTCCAACAGGCTCACCATCAAGGGGCTCCTCAAGCTGTTCACGGTGCCCAAGTGGGTCATCGGCCTGGCCCTCGTCTTCACCGGGGCCGCCATCCACCTCGCAGCGCTGACCTTCGCTCCTGTCTCGGTCGTGCAGCCGGTGGGCATTCTCGCGGTCCCGTGGTCGGTGTTGTTGGCCTCCAAGATCCACAAGCACGCGATCAGCGCCAAGTTGTGGCGGGCGGTGGCCATCACCGTGCTTGGCGTGGTGGGTTTCACCGTGTTCTCATCGCTGTTCGCCACGGGGGAGAAGTACGTGAGCTTCTCTGCGATGGTGTGGTCCTTCATCGCGGTGTGCGTGATCTGTGCGGTGCTGTCGTTCTTCGCCACCCGCACCGTGGCGTGGGCGCGTGCCATCCTCTGGTCCTCGGTGGGTGCGATCTTCTACGGGTTGGCCTCGGGCTTCATGAAGGCCTCGATGAACCTCATCCAGAAGCACGATCACAGCTTCGGCAGTTGGCAGTTCATCGTCACCGTCGCGATGATGCTGCTGTGTTACGCGTTGGGTGCGTGGATGATCCAGCAGGGCTACGCCTCAGGGCCGGCGGAGATCACCGTCGGGACCATGACGACGGTTGATCCCTTCGTGGCGGTGGTGTTCGGCCTGGTGGTGTTGGGCGAAGGTATGGGCATGGGCATCGGCCCCATGATCGGCATGATCGTCACCGGAGCGCTCGCCGTCTACGGCGTGGCCATGTTGTCGAAGGACCATCCGGACGCCATCGAGGAGCGGCGCCGCGCCGAGGCGGCCATCGCCAACGCGGACGTCTAAGACCCCTTCACCGGGAGTGCGTTGAGCGCCACCCGCCCCGACGGGGTGGTCAGCACGATCGTGGAATCCGCGTTGGGCATCACGAATGTCACGTCGCCCTCGTAGGGCTCGTCAGGGCGGGCGCTGAACGAGCGCATGTCCACCGGGTCGTAGCTTTTGCGGGTCTCGTTGGTGAAGGCGAACAGGGAGAACGCGTAGTCGCCCTGCTCCACCTCGACGCGGATGCGCAGGTTGAGCTGATCCCCGTTCCACGTGTAGTTCACGATCTCGAAGATGCCGTCCCCGTTGCCCTCGAAGGGGATGTAGTTGCCCGTGCGTTCAGCGGTGGGTTCCGCCGTGGCTGCAACGCTGGGGGTGGTGGTGGGTTCCGGGTCAGACCCGTCGAAGAACTGCATGCCGATCACGACGGCGGCCACGACTGCAACGACCCCGAGGACGGCCAACAGCGGGCCCTTGCCGCGCTTGGGGGGCGCCAGTTGTTCGTAGGACGGTGGCGGGGGAGCCTGCTGGCCGAAGGGCACCCGGGGGTCGCGCCCCTGGGCGTCGTGGAACTGCTGGGGCTGCCACGCTGGATCCTGCTTCGCCCACGGCGAGTTGGGGTCGTTGCCCTGCGGCGGGGGCCACTGCGAGTTGCTCATGATGCTTCATAGCGTACTTGGCGCCGGGGGCCGCCCGCCCTATTCCTCGTCCCAGCGCTCCGGTGGGATCGCGCCCTGGTGCACGCGAGCGAGCACCAACCCGACAGGATGATCGGGTTCCATGCGGGCCACCTGCTCGAGGCAGGCGGTGGTCTGGGCTCCGTGCCCGGCGAGCCAGCAGGCGATGCCGAGCAGCGCCACCACCGTCGGCTCAGCGAAGGGCGGTGCCGTGCCCCTGGCTGCCACGAGGTTGGCCCAGATGCCCTGGGCGTTGGCCCTGCTCAGCCTGGTCAGCAGCGCCGCGCAGCGGTCCTCGTCCGCGAGGAGACATGCGAGGGTGAGCGCGTCGTCCGGCCCCACCGGCGGGTCCGACTCGGCCAGGCTGGCCAGCAGTTCCATCGCTGCCGCCGGTGTCATCCCTGCGATGTGGCTGGTGGCGTCCTCCACCGCCTGCACTGGTGGCTCAGCCCAGGTGGTCACCGGCGCGACGGCCGCGTCACGAGATTCGTGGATGTTGATGCCTTCATACACCGCCCGGGCGGCCACCGAGCTGGACTCGAAGTCGAACTCCAGGGGGCCTTCCCCGTCAGTGAGCGACCAGTAGTGGGAACCGTCGGTCACCAACGCCTCGAGCACGTTGTCTGCGCCGAAGACGTCACACAGCTCGGTGACCGATGCCCAGACGAGGTCAGGATTCTCGGAGTAGCCCAGCACGATGGCGCGCAGGTCTCCGCCCATCTGCCCGGCGGCGCCGTGCATCTGCTCTGCCACCTGGTCGAAGTGGGTGTGGAACCAGTGCACGTCGAGCCGGGCGGAGAAGGCCACGATGTTGCCTCTCATGCCCAGCACCACGACTGATTCAGTGGGATGGAACTCGAACATGAAGGACGGAAGGGCCAGAAGGTCGGTGCGGGTGGTGCCACGGAGTACAGGGATCGTCGTCATACCAGCACTCTGGCCGGTCGGGCTGGCTGATCACCACGAGTTCGCGTCGCTGTGGATAAGTTTTCGGTAGATTGCAGGCATGCGTTTCGTGGTGTGCGGAGAGGCCCTCATCGATCTGATGCCGGAGGAGCAGGTCTCGCCTGCCGAGAGCCGGTGGATCGCACGCTCCGGGGGAGGCCCATTCAACACGGCCACCGCCTTGGCCCGGCTGGGGGAGGACACCCATTTCCTCGGGCGCCTCAGCAGCGACGCCTTCGGCCGCCAACTGCGCAGCCACCTCGAGGCCGCCGACGTGCGCCTCGATCTGGCGGTGCCCACCGACGAGGCCACCTCGGTGGCCGTGGTCTCGCTCGATGCGGAGGGCCGTGCCAGCTACTTCTTCCACTTCGACCAGACGTCCAACTTCAACTGGCAGCGCGGCGAGTTTCCCCAGCTCGAAGCCGACGACTGGCTGCACTTCGGATCCATCGGCTCCGTCATCGGGCCGGGCGCCAAGCATGTGCTGGACTTCGTGCGCGGCACGGAGGCGGCGATCAGCTTCGACATCAACGTGCGCCCCTCCACGCTGCCCAACCGCTCAGAGTACTTCGCACTGGTCTCCGATCTCATGACGGCCGTGGGCAGTAACCACGGCGTCGTCAAAGCCAGCGATGAGGACATCGCCTGGCTGGTCGACGACCACACCGATCCGCTGGCCTACGCCGAAGCCTGGGCCGAGGAGTTCGGCCTGTCGCTGTTCATCGTCACCCTCGGCCCAGACGGGGCCGCCGCGGTCAGGCAGGACGGCCGCGTGATCCGCGTGCCGGGCCGCTCCGTGGGCGTGGTCGACACCGTGGGTGCGGGTGACACCTTCATGGCCGGGTTCCTGTCCGCCTATGTGGACAATCCCGAGGATGTGGCGGGTGCCCTGGACAGGGGCACCGCGGCCGCGGCCATCGTGTGCACGCGGAAGGGCGCCCAGCCCCCGACCGCGGCTGAGGTGCAGGCGTTCGTCGCCGCCGGCTGAGGGATATAGTGAGTCTCCGCGCCGTCATGGCGTGATGTCCAGTTGTGCAATCAGGAGAGACTCGTGAGCCAAGAGGCTGTGCAGTACGACAAGGTGCAGGCCCAGGAGAAGTGGCAGGCCTTCTGGGAGGAGGACGAGACCTTCCGCCCGGCAGATGACGACAGCAGGGAGCGTCGCTACGTCCTCGACATGTTCCCGTACCCCTCCGGGGATCTCCACATGGGGCACGCGGAGGCCTATGCGATGGGCGATGTCGTCTCCCGCTACTGGCGCCTGCGCGGCTACAACGTGATGCATCCCATCGGCTGGGACTCGTTCGGGCTGCCCGCGGAGAACGCCGCCATCAAGGCCGATGCGCACCCCGCCACCTGGACCTACAACAACATCGAGACCCAGGTGCGCTCCTTCAAGCGCTACGGGCTGAGCCTCGACTGGTCCCGCCGCCTGCACACCTCTGATGAGGAGTACTACCGCTGGACGCAGTGGCTGTTCAACCGCTTCTACGAGCGCGGCCTGGCCTACCGCAAGGATTCCTTCGTCAACTGGTGCCCGCAGGACCAGACCGTGCTGGCCAACGAGCAGGTCGTCGACGGCAGGTGTGAGCGCTGCAAGTCTGAAGTCACCAAGCGCAAGCTCAACCAGTGGTACTTCAAGATCACCGATTATGCCCAGGAACTGCTCGACGACATGTCGATGCTGGAGGACGGCTGGCCGGATCACGTGCTGGCGATGCAGCGCAACTGGATCGGCCGCTCCGAGGGCGCGAACGTCGACTTCACGGTTGAGGGCCGGGACGAGCCCATCACCGTGTTCACCACCCGCCCCGACACCCTGTTCGGGGCGACGTTCATGGTGGTGGCGCCCGACGGGGAACTGGCCGCCGAACTGGTCACCGACGAGCAGCGCCCCGCTTTCGAGGCCTATGTGGAGCAGGTGAAGAAGACCACCGAGATCCAGCGGCAGTCCACCGAGAACGAGAAGACCGGTGTGTGGCTGGGCGTCTATGCCACCAACCCCGTCAACGGCGAGCAGGTCCCGATCTGGGCCGCCGATTACGTGTTGGCCGATTACGGCACCGGCGCGATCATGGCGGTGCCGGCGCACGACCAGCGCGACCTCGACTTCGCTCGGAAGTTCGGGCTGCCCGTGCGCACGGTGCTGGACGTGGACGGGACCAATCCCGAGGAGACCGGCATCGCCACCGTCGGTGACGGCGCCTACCTCAACTCCGGCATCCTCGACGGGCTCACCGACAAGGCCTCTGGCGTCGCGAAGATCACCGAACAACTCGCCGCGGAGGGTAAGGGCGAAGGCACCGTCCAGTTCCGTCTGCGGGACTGGCTGCTGTCGCGTCAGCGTTTCTGGGGCTGCCCCATTCCTGTGATCCACTGCGACAAGTGCGGCGAGGTCCCGGTGCCCGACGACCAGTTGCCGGTGCGCCTTCCGGACCTGCGAGGCTCTGCGCTCGCCCCGAAGGGCACCTCGCCGCTGGCGTCGGCCACCGATTGGGTCAACACCACCTGCCCCACCTGTGGCGGCGCTGCGCAGCGCGACACCGACACGATGGACACCTTCGTCGATTCCTCGTGGTACTTCTTCCGCTACTGCTCGCCCAACTACACCGAGGGGCCCTTCAACCCCGAGGACGTGGCCAAGTGGATGCCCGTGGCGCAGTACGTGGGAGGCGTGGAACACGCCATCCTCCACCTGCTCTACATGCGCTTCTTCTCCAAGGTGCTGCGCGACATGGGCCTGGTCTCGTTCGACGAGCCCATGCTGCGCCTGCTGAACCAGGGCCAGGTCATCAACGAGGGCAAGGCCATGAGCAAGTCGCTGGGCAACGGCGTGGATCTGGGCAAGCAGATCGACGAGTTCGGCGTCGACGCCGTGCGCCTGACGATGATCTTCGCCGGCCCGCCTGAGGACGACATCGACTGGGCCGAGGTCTCACCCGGCTCCAGCCTGAAGTTCCTGCAGCGCGCCTACCGTCTCGCGGCCGACGTGGCCTCGCAGCCCGGCGTGGACTTCGCGGGCGGGGATCCCGCCCTGCGCAAGGCGACGCACAAGGCCATCGCGGAGATCACCCAGCTGCTCGACGGCGGCCGCTTCAACGTGGCGGTTGCGCGCACGATGGAACTGGTCAACGCCACCCGCAAGACCATCGACGCCGGTGCCGGTGCCGAGGATCCCGCTGTCCGCGAGGCGGTGCAGTTCGTGGCCCAGGCGTTGAGCGTGGTCTCCCCGTACGTGGCTGAGGAGATGTGGGAGCTGCTGGGCCTGCCCCCGTCGATCGCCAACAGCTCGTGGCCGACGGCCGACGCCTCGCTCACCGTCGACGACACCGTCACGATGGTGGTCCAGATCCAAGGCAAGGTGCGCGGCAAGCTGGAGGTGCCCGCCGACATCACGGAAGAGGATGCCCTGGCGGCGGCGCTGACCGATGAGGCGGTGCAGCGGTCCCTCGCGGGCCGGGAGATCGTCAAGGTCATCGCACGTCTGCCCAAGATGCTGAGCCTGGTCCCCGGGAAGTAGCGCCACTTATCCACAGTGTCCCCAACTCGTGGTGATTCGGGCCGTCTTTTGGCCACCATGGGGGTATGCAGCACACCGACGCAGAGGAGTTGGCCAGGGCTCGGCTCGCCTATGTGAGCGCGGGCCGGCCGGCCCTGGGCGCTCCCCGACGTGCGCTGGTTGAGCCCGCCTCCCCGTTGGTTGAGCCCGGCTCGCCCCATACGTTGGTTGAGCCCGGCTCGCCCCGCGAGCCGGTGTCGAAACCCCCGCAGCTGACAACCGACGTTGATCCAGAGCATCTGAGCACCCTTCTTCCCCGGCCTCCGCTGACCGTCAAACACCTCATGGTGGTGGCCGTGCTGGTGCTCTGCGGCGTCGGCGTCGCGGTGGCTGCCCTCAGCCGCAGCGCGGCCACCGAGGTCCCCATCGCGCCGGTGACCGTCAGCCAGGCCCCGGCCCCGCCGTCCAGCCCGCCTCCGGTGGTGATGCTGCGCGTCCACGTGGCCGGCGCGGTCAGCGAACCGGGCGTGGTCACGCTGCCGGAGGGCACCATCGTGCAGGACGCCATTCTCGCGGCCGGAGGGCTGGCCGAAAGCGCTGACCCGGCCGGGCTGAACCTGGCGGCTCCCGTCTCGGATGGGATGCAGATCCTCATCGGCACCGTGGGTGACCCGCTGGGTGAGGTGGTGGGGGCGGCCCCGTCGTCGGCCAGCGGCGGAGACGGTGGGCAGGGCGGCTTGGTCAACCTGAACACCGCGGGGCAGGCGGAGTTGGAGTCGCTGCCGGGGGTCGGGCCGGTGATGGCCCAGTCAATCCTGGCCTGGCGGGAAGAGAGCGGCCCGTTCACCGCTGTGGAGGACCTGCAGGAGATCAGCGGCATCGGGCCCAAGACCTTTGAGAAGCTGCAGCCCCTCGTGACGGTATGAGCCATGACTGGCGCTTGGCACCGCTGGCGCTCGCCACTTGGTCAGCGGCCTGGCTGGGCACCTTGGGATGGCGGCCGGAGCGTGATGCGCTGATCGCGGTCTTCGTCGGGCTCGTGCTGCTGATCATCGTGGCGCTGCGTGGTTCACGCCTGTGGATCGCCACTGTCATCGGCGTGTTCACCGTCACGTTGCTCATGTCCGGGCTGCAGAGCTGGCAGCGGCACACCTCGCCGCTCGCGGAACTGGCGGCGGACGGGGCCGTGGCACTGGTCGGTGTGCGGCTCCTCGCCGAGCCGCAACCCGCCGAGCGGGTGACCGTGGCGCGGGTCGAGGTGGGCTGGGTGGAGGCCCGGGGGAAGCGGGTGGAGACGCGGGTCCCGGTGGTGGTGCTCGCCAGCGGGGGCCTGGGCGCGGAGCGAGTGCGTGGCGCGGGTCGAGGTGGGCTGGGTGGAGGCCCGGGGGAAGCGGGTGGAGACGCGGGTCCCGGTGGTGGTGCTCGCCAGCGGGGACCTGGGCGCGGAGCTACTGCAGCTGACGGCTGGGGCGAGCTATGAGCTGCGGGTCCGGCTCGGCGCAGCGGAGCCCCAGGAGAGCGAAGCTGCCGTGTTCAGCCTCCGCGAGATCCGGCACCAGGTGAAAGGCCCCAACGTGGTCGACCGCGCGGTCAACGCGATGCGGCAAGGCCTCCGGGACGCGGTGGCGCACTCTCCGCCCAGACAGGCGGCGTTGGTACCGTCGCTGGTGGTGGGGGACACCTCAGCCGTCGACGCCACGATGCGCGAGCAGTTCCAGGTCACAGCGCTGACCCATCTGATGGCGGTCAGCGGCGCCAACCTCACCCTGATGCTGGGCGTGGTGCTGGCTGCGGTCCGTGCCCTCGGGTTGCGGGGCTGGAGTGTGCGGATCGCCGCGGTGGGAGGCGTGGCGGCCTTCGTGCTGATCTGCGGGCAGGAACCCTCTGTCTACCGGGCCGCGGCCATGGGGTTGGTGTCCCTCGCCGCCGTCGGGGTGGGGGTGGGAAAGCGGAGCGTCCGTGCGCTGTGTGTCGCCATCCTCGCGTTGGTGTGGCTGGATCCGTGGATGGCCCGGTCCGTCGGCTTCGCGCTGTCCGCGTCGGCCTGCGCCGGCATCGTGCTGCTCGGCCCCCACTTCGTGGCCGCGCTCTCCCGATGGGCGCCCCGTTGGGCCGCCGAAGCGTTGGCCGTGCCGCTCTCGGCACAACTGGCTACCCAGCCGATCATCACGTGGCTGAGCGACCAGGTCTCCGTGGTGGGGGTGGTCACCAACGTGCTGGCCGGCCCGTTCGTGGGCCCGACCACAGTGTTGGGCTTCGTCGCGGCGCTGCTGTGCCTGGCGCCATGGCTGGCCGCCGGCCCGGGGTGGCTGGCCGGTTGGTGCGCCCAGCCCATCCTCTGGTTGGCGGAATGGGGCGCAGCGATGCCCACCGCCGCCTGGTCCTGGAGAGGTTCCATGTCCGGGGTGCTGCTGGTGGCGGTGGGGGGCGCCGCGCTGGCGGTGGTCCTCGTCCGGGCGCTGCAGTACCGCTGGGGCGGGGCCGGTTTCGTGGCGTTGTTCGTGGTGGCCTCCCTCGTCAGGCCGGTGCCGCTGGGGTGGCCGGGGGCGTGGCAGGCCACGTTCTGCGATGTGGGCCAGGGTGACGCCACCGTGCTCAATGCGGGCCGCGGCGCCGCCGTCGTCGTGGACACCGGCCCGGAGCCAGCCGCCACCATAGCCTGCCTGGAGTCGCTGCGGATCCGCGAGGTGCCGTTGCTGATCCTGACCCACTACCACGCGGATCACGTGGGCGGCGCCGAAGCGATCGTCGACAGGTACCGGCCCGCGCTCATCCTCGTCAGGGCCGGGGAGCCCCCACCCTGGCTGGTGGCCGCGGCGCAGGAGGTGGGCGCGGAGGTGCGCAGCACCATGCCCGGTGAGCACCTGGAGGTGGGGACTGCATCGTGGACGACGGCATCTGCCTGGGAGCCGCCGGGTGGCGTCGTGCCGGAGGCGGAGGGCGAAGGATCGGCAGAGAACGATGCCTCGGTGATCGGGGTGGCCTCTGCGGGCGGGCTCCGCGTGCTCCTGGCGGGAGATGCCGAACCGGTGGGGCAGGGCGTGGCGTTGCGAGCGGCAGACCGGCACGGCGTCAGTCTGACCGCGCACGTGTTGAAGCTGCCGCATCACGGCTCGTCCCGGCAGGAGCGACGCCTCTTCGCAGCCACGGAAGCGTCGCTGGCCGTGGCCAGCGCGGGGGAGGGCAACCAGTACGGTCACCCCAGTGCCAGCGCGCTGGAACTCGCCCGCTCCATGGGCATGGACATCGCGCGTACCGACACCCAGGGCGCCCTCGCCGTCGCCCTCACAGACGGGGCGCTGACCGTGCGCGCACACCGGTAGGGGATACTGGCATCAACGTCACGACGCTCGAAGAGGAGTCTCATGCTACTCGACAAGTTGTTGGCAGATTCTGCACGACGTGGAGGTGGCCCTCGGTGGGGATCGCGTCATCAGCTACTTCGGCATGCGGTCCTTCGGCATCGGGCGACGCCCATGGCCGCACCAGGTTGCTGCTCAGCGGGGAGCCCTATCTGCCACGCGGGCCTGCTCGATCAGGGGTACTGGCCCGAAGGCCTCTACACCGCGCCTTCCGACGAGGGCCCTCGCCTACGACGTCCAACTGGCCAAGGACCTGGGCTTCGGTGCTGCGCAAGCACATCAAGATCGAGCCGTTGCGCTGGTGCCACCACTGCGACGGCCGGCTGTCCAAGATCAGCGAGGAACTGGTCTGAACCTACGACACCGAGGACTGGATGGCGCCCTGGCGGGCCACCGGTGGGCGCGTGGAGCTGACGTTCATCCCGTTCCACCTCAAGCGCTCAGCCACCGATCTCAAGATCTTCTCGGCCAGCACCCACCAGTGCTTCGGGCACTGGAGCGGCCGCGTGCTCGACGACTCCGGCGAGTGGGTCCGGGTGGCGGACGTGACCGGGTGGGCAGAGGACGTGCACAACCGCTGGGGACGGGGGGCTCAGCGGGTGGTCGGCCGGGGCTCGAGGCCGGCGGCGCGGTACATCGCGTCGATGACCCGCATCCCCGCCACGGCGTCCTCCGGGCCGGTGATCACGGGTGTGCCGTTGCACACGGCGTCGACGAAGACGGCCAACTGCGCTGCGTAGCTGGTGGGCTCGGCGGGCACCTCCACGGTGGTGGTGCCCGTCTCCGTGGTGAGGGTGAGGCTGTTGCCCTCCTGCGGCTTGACGAAACCTTCCACCTGGAGCACGCCCTTCGTGCCGGTGATCACGGCGGACTGGCGCTCGGCGTCCTCCAACAGCGAGCTGGAGACGCGGCCGCTCACCCCTCCCGGGAAACTCAGTTCGGCGCTGAGCGCCTCGTCGAGCCGGGGGTCCTCGGAGGGACGGGCCTCCGAGGAGACGACCTCGGGTTCCTCTCCCACCACGCTGCGCACGAAGTGCAGGGCGTAACAGCCCAGGTCCATGGTGGAACCGCCCGCGAGCTCCTGGTTGTAGCGGATGTTGGTGCGATCTGGCAACGTGATGTCGAAGTCCGCCTCGATCTCGGTGATCTCGCCGACGGCACCGTCCGCGATGAGCTTGAGTACCTCGGCCATGAGGCGGTGGTAGCGGTAGTGGAAGGCCTCCATCACCACCCGGTCTGACTCCGCCGCGCGGCGGGCCACCTCCTCGGCCTCCTCTGCGTTCGAGGCGAACGGCTTCTCCACCAGCACATGCTTGCCGGCGTCGAGTGCGGCCATCGTCCACTTGCCGTGCTCCGAGTTGGGCAGCGGGATGTAGACGGCGTCGATCTCGGGATCAGCCAGCAGAGCCTCGTAGGAATCGTGCACCCGGCCGATGCCGTGCTCCTGAGCGAAGGACTCGGCCCTGGAGCGGCTGCGGGCGGCCACTGCGACGAGAGCGACGTCCGGGTTGCTCTGGGCCGGCGCGATCAGCGCGCTGGGGGTGATGCCCGCGGCGCCGAGGATGCCGAAGCGGATGGGCTGGTTCATGGGTGACTCCTTCTGCCTGCCGCCCATGTTAGCGGGCGAGAAAATGTCGCAGGTTCCTGGCAGGATCAGTGCCATGACCTCTTCTCCCTTCGGCACCTCCGTCCTGATCACGGGCCCGGAACAGCTGCTCGCGCAGCGCATCGTGGCCGAGACCAGGCAACGCGCCCTGGTGGCCCATCCGGAGGCGGAGGTCAATGAGATCAACGCCTCAGAGCTCGAAGACGCCATGCTGTCCGAGGTGATCGGCGGCTCGTTGTTCTCCAGCCACATCGTCGCCGTCATCGACGACGTGGGCTCGTGCCCGCCTGCGGTGGTGGACCAGTTGGTGGCCGCGGCCGCCAACCCGCCGGAGGACCTCTGCCTGATCCTGCTTCATCCGGGCGGGGTCAAGGGCAAGGGCCTCATCGACAAGCTGAAGAAGGCCAAGGTACGGGTGGAGACTGTGGCCGCCATGAAGCCTTGGGAGGTGCCCAGCTTCGTGCTGGCGGAGGCGAAACGCCAGAAGATCCGGATGCACCAGGACGCGGCAGACGAACTGGTCGCCGCCGTCGGCCATGATCTGAGGGCGCTCGCCTCCGCCATCAACCAGCTGGTCGCAGATTCCGGGGCCAACGAGATCGACGCGGCGCTGGTGCGCCGCTACTTCGCCGGGCGGGCGGAGGTCTCAGGCTTCGCGGTGGCGGATGCCGTGCTCGCCTGCAACCCCACCATCGCCATGGAACGCCTGCGTTGGGCTCTGGAGACGGGGGTGGCGCCGGTGTTGATCACCAGCGCGGTGGCCAGCTCCTTCCGGGGCCTCGCCAAGTACCTGGATGCCCAGAAGAGCCGGCTTCGTGGCGCGGATCTGGCCCGGCACATCGGCGTGCCGCCCTTCAAGATCAAGGATTACGCCAGGGCGTCGAACACCTGGCAGGTGGGCGGGGTGGCCGAAGCCATCCGGCTCATCGCCAAGGGAGACGCAGAGGTCAAGGGAGCGGCCACGGATGCCGCCTTCGCGCTGGAGCGGATGGTGCTCGGTGTGCTGCAACAGCGACGTCGGTGACGGAGGGGACGCAAAACAGCGCCTTGACGACCGAGGGCCAAGGCGCTGTTGCTTAGACGAGCAGCAGCTTGAGGTGCTGGATCAGATGCCAGCGACGGCGGTCGCGATCTTCGACTTGCGGTTCGCGGCCTGGTTCTTGTGGATAACGCCCTTGCTCACGGCCTTGTCGAGCGCGCGGTTGGCGACGACGAGCAGCTCAGCTGCCTTGTCGGCCTCACCATCGGCGACGGCGTTGCGGACGTTGCGGATGTGGGTGCGCAGCTGCGACTTGACCGCCTTGTTGCGGAGACGGGCGATCTCGTTGGTCTTGTTGCGCTTCATCTGGGACTTGATGTTTGCCACGGGGCAGGCCTCTTTACAAATCTAAAGGGTGGGTACTCGGTCACTCTGCGTTTGCACGCGACGCTCAAGCTTACCTGAGCGCCGCCATCGCCGCCAAATCGGGGGCTGTGGGTAGCATTGTCCTTCGAGCCAGGCTCCATGAGAAGATGGCCTGTCCCTGTCCATTAACGAGGATTAGTTGATGCCCGCACCCCGTCCAGGCAAGACCGACCCGGCAATCATCCGGAACTTCTGCATCATCGCGCACATTGACCACGGCAAGTCAACGCTGGCCGACCGCATGCTGCAGCTCACCAAGGTGGTCGACGACCGGCAGATGCGCGCGCAGTACCTCGACAGGATGGACATCGAGCGCGAGCGCGGCATCACCATCAAGTCGCAGGCCGTGCGCATGCCGTGGACCAGGGACGAGAAGATCCACGTCCTCAACATGATCGACACGCCGGGGCACGTCGACTTCACCTATGAGGTCTCCCGCTCGCTGGCCGCCTGCGAGGGCGCCATCCTGCTGGTGGACGCCGCCCAGGGCATCGAGGCCCAGACGCTGGCGAACCTGTACCTGGCGCTCGAGGCGGACCTGCACATCATCCCCGTGCTCAACAAGATCGATCTCCCCAACGCCAACCCGGAGAAGTACGCGGCGGAGCTGGCGGGCATCATCGGCTGCGACGTCGACGACGTGCTGCGCGTCTCCGGTAAGACGGGTGAGGGCGTGGCGGACCTGCTCGACGCTGTCGTCGACCAGATCCCACCTCCCGTCGGCGACGCCACAGCCCCCGCCCGCGCGTTGATCTTCGACTCGGTCTACGACACCTACCGCGGCGTGGTTACCTACGTGCGGGTGGTCGACGGCGAACTCGGCCACCGCGAACGCATCCGCATGATGTCGACGCAGGGCACCCACGAGCTGCTCGAGGTGGGCGTCATCTCGCCGGACCCGATCAAGTCCGAGGCGATCGGTGTGGGTGAGGTGGGCTACCTCATCACCGGCGTCAAGGACGTGCGCCAGTCCCGCGTCGGTGACACCGTGACGCTCGAACACCGCCAGGCCACGCAGGATCTGGGCGGCTACCGCCACCCCAATCCCATGGTCTACGCCGGCCTGTACCCGATCGACGGTGATGAGTTCAACGAGTTGCGCGAGGCGCTCGAGAAGCTGCAGCTCAACGACGCCGCCCTCACCTACGAGCCCGAGACCTCAGGTGCGCTGGGCTTCGGTTTCCGCATCGGCTTCCTCGGCCTGCTGCACATGGAGATCGTGCGCGAGCGGCTCGAGCGTGAGTTCAACCTGTCCCTGATCTCGACCGCCCCCAACGTGGTCTACCGCGTGGTCATGGAGGACGGCTCCGAGCACACGGTGACCAACCCGTCGGAGTATCCGGTGGGCAAGATCGCCGAGGTGTACGAGCCCGTCGTGCGCGGCACCATCCTGACCCCGGCGGAGTACCTGGGTACCATCATCGAGCTGTGTCAGAACCGTCGTGGCGTCCAGCTAGGCCTGGACTACCTCAGCGAGGACCGCATCGAGCTGCGCTACCAGCTGCCGTTGGCCGAGATCGTCTTCGATTTCTTCGACGCGCTGAAGTCGCGCACCAAGGGCTACGCCTCGCTCGACTACGAACCAGATGGCGAGCAGGTGGCTGATCTGGTCAAGGTCGACATCCTGTTGCACGGCGACCCCGTCGACGCGTTCTCCGCGATCGTGCACAAGGACAAGGCCTACTCCTACGGGCTCGCCATGGCATCCAAGCTCAAGGAGCTCATCCCCCGGCAGCAGTTCGAGGTGCCCATCCAGGCCGCCATCGGCTCGCGCGTCATCGCCCGCGAAACCATCCGCGCCATCCGCAAGGACGTCCTGGCCAAGTGCTACGGCGGCGACATCTCGCGTAAGCGCAAGCTGCTCGAGAAGCAGAAGGAAGGCAAGAAGCGGATGAAGATGGTGGGCCGCGTCGAGGTGCCGCAGGAGGCGTTCGTCGCCGCGCTGTCGACCGGCGAGACCGGCGGCAAGTAGTCAGCGACGCTTGGTGCGCGCGGTGGCCGTCGCCGTCCACGGATCCTCCGGCCACGGATGTTTCGGATACCTGCCGCGCATCTCCGCGCGCACCTGCCCGTAGGGCCCGGACCAGAACGACGCCAGGTCCGCCGTCACGGCCAGCGGGCGGCCCGCAGGCGACAGCAGATGGAAGACGATCGGCACCCTGCCTCCCGCGACGGTGGGCGAGGCTGCCAGCCCGAAGCACTCCTGCAACTTCACCGCGCACACGACCGACGCGTCGTCGTCGTGGGCCGGATAGTCCAGGCGGATGCGTGAGCCGCTGGGCACGGCGAGGCGCTCGGGGGCCAACTCGTCAAGCCGGCCGGTCTCCTGCCACGGGACGAGCCTGCGTAGCGGAGCCGTGAGGCTGATGCCGGACAAGCGGCCGGTGCGGGCGGCCTCGGCCAACTCTGGCCCCAGCCACTCGTCGAGCCTGGCGAGCAGGGCCTGATCCGAGACGTCCGGCCATGGTCCGCTGAGGTGGCGGTGCAGCAGGGCGAGCCGCCGACGCAGCAGGTCCGCGCCGGGCGACCAGCCGATGACGTCGAGGCCCTGCCGGGCGACGACCTCGCGCACGGCGTCCGGGCCGAGTTCCTTCGCGGCGACGGGGGTTGAGGCCAGCTCGATGGCGCCCAGCGCTGTGACGCGGCGGGCCCGCAGCCGCCCGGCTAACAGTTCGCCGCGCACCTCGTTGATCAGCAGCGACTGCGCACATCGGCGGGCGGTCTCCTCATCGATCACGGCTGCGGAACGGATGACGGCCCCGGTGCCCGCGGCAGCCGCACCGCCCGCGCGGGACACGTCGCCCACCGCCAGCCACTCGGAGCCCGCGAGTTCGCGTGGCGCGGCGGCACGGGTGCCCGAGGCCAGCAGGTGCGTGCCGCCCGTCTTCCTGGCCACACGCTCCGGGTAGGCGAGCGCGACGACGGCACCGAGGCCCAGGCCTCGGCCCTCAGACGGTGCGACCAACCGCTCCAGGCGGTCAGCCTCTGACCGCCATCGCCGCGACTCCGGCGCCGTGCCGCGACGCAGCCCCCGCAGCGCGACGGCGAGGTCCCCGCCGGCATCCAGCTCCACCGCGGCCACCACCTCGGCAGCGGTGCGGCTGCCCGACAGCGGTGCCCCCTCGAGCAACGCCCGCGCCCAGCGGGGTGAGGCCGGCACGCTGGTCAGCTTCCTGCCATGCGGTGTGATGCGCCCCTCGGCGTCCACCGCGCCGAGAGTGCGTAGCAGCCGCTCGTCCTCTGCCACGGCATGAGGCGGCAGCGGGCTGGGCAACCGGAGCGACTCGCCGCGAGGCGCACCCCAGGCGGCCAGCGTGAGAAGAGCCCCGGTGAGGTCGGCAGTCTGAGTTTCGGGTGTCACCTGTGGGCGTAGGCCCTCGTAGGTGCGCTGCTCGTAGCACCGCCAGACCGTGCCGGGGCCCTGTCGGGCGGCGCGGCCGGCGCGCTGATCCGCGGAGGACCTGGCGCACCGCACCGTGACCAGCCCGGTCATGCCACGGCCGGAATCGCGGCGCGGTTCGCGGGTCAGGCCGGCGTCAACCACCACGCGCACGCCGTCGACGGTCAGGGACGATTCCGCGAGGTTGGTGGCAACCACCACGCGTGGCGGCTCACCGGGGCGGCGTCCGGACACGGCACGGTCCTGCTCCCGGGCGCCCACCTGGCCGTGCAGCTCGAGCACCTCGGCGGGAAGGCGACCCCGGAGCGTCTCCACCACCGCCCGCACCTCCCACACTCCCGGCAGGAACACCAGCACGTCGCCGTCGCCAGTGCGCTCGTGGTAGGCCCGTTCGACGGTGTGGGCGACGTGGGAGAGGAACTCCCGGGAGGTGCCACGCGGGTCCATCGGCGTGGGGCCTGGGGACCAGCGCACGTCGAGGGGATGCAACACCGCCGGGACGCCCACCACCGGGGCGGGCCGGTCGCCACCCAGCAGCGTCGCCAGGCCTGCCGCATCGAGCGTGGCCGACATCGCGACCACGGCCAGGTCTTCCCGCAACTCCCTGACCTCGGACACGAGGCCCGTGAGGAGGTCCGTGTCGAGGGCCCGTTCATGCACCTCGTCGAGGATCACGCCGCCCACCCCCTCGAGCGATGGATCCCTCAGCAGCCGGCGCAGGAGCACGCCGGGCGTGACCATCTCAATCCTGGTGGCTGGTCCGACGGCGCGCTCACCACGCACGGTGAAGCCGATGAGGTCGCCGACCGAGGTGCCCGTGAGGCTGGCTAGGCGACGGGCGGCCGCCCTCGCTGCGACCCGGCGGGGCTGCGTGACCACCACCCGGCCATCCACCAGCCCGGCCACGATCGGGGGGGCGAGCGTCGTCTTACCGGTGCCCGGGGGCGCCTCCACCACGGCGACACCGTGATGTGTCACGGCAGCCCGCAGCGCATCCACGGCCGCCGCGAACGGCAGGCCGCAGCCGTCGGCGACGAGTTCAGGCAGCGAGCGCATCGCCCCATTGTGCCGGGGTCTCAGAAGCGGCGCCCACCCACGCGTTTCAGGCAAGCAGGCCCAGGCGCCCCACGACATCGCGCTCGCGCATCAGTTCGGTGACGGAGGCGTCGATCCTGGCGCGGGACAGCGCGTTGAGGTGCAGACCCTCGACGATGCGGTGCTCCCCGCCGGCCGTCGTCACAGGGAAGGAACTGACCAGGCCTGCGGGAACGCCGTAGGAGCCGTCGCTGACCACGGCCATCGAGGTCCAGTCGTCCGCGGGCGTGCCCGCATACCAGTCACGCACATGCTCGATCGTGGCGTTTGCTGCTGAGGCGGCGCTGGAGAGGCCCCGGGATGCGATCACCCGGGCGCCGCGGTTGGCGACGTGGGGGACGAAGTCGAAGGTGCCCCACAGTTCCCCCACCCAGTCGACGGCGGGGCGGCCGCAGATCCGCGCGTGGTAGATGTCTGGATACTGCGTGCCCGAATGGTTGCCCCAGATGGTGATCCTGCTCACATCCGAAACAGGACGACCCGCGCGCCGGGCGAGCGCGGAGACGGCACGGTTGTGGTCGAGCCTCGTGAGGGCCGTGAACCGCTCCTTCGGTACGCCGTCTGCGTGCCGGGCCGCGATCAGGGCGTTGGTGTTGGCCGGATTGCCGGTGACCACCACCCGCAGTTCCGGGGCGGCTGCCGCCGCCAGCGCCCGGCCCTGCTCGGCGAAGATGGCGCCGTTGGCACCCAGCAGATCCGCACGCTCCATGCCGGGCCCACGGGGGGCGGCGCCGACCAGCATCGCGACCTCGGCCCCGTCGAAGATGCGGCGCGGGTCGTCGCCCACCTCCAGGCCGGCCAGGGCCGGGAAGGCGCAGTCGGCCAGTTCCATGGCCACGCCGTCGAGCGCCTTGACCGCCTGGGGCACCTCCAGCAGCCTCAACTCCACCGGCCGGTCCCCGAACAGGTCCCCGGCGGCGATGCGGTAGACCAACGCATAGCCGATCTGCCCGGCCGCGCCCGTGACGGTGATGCGGATGGGCCTCATCGGATGTTGAGGTCTCCGACCAGGACGCAGCGGCGGCGCCTGGCGAAGTTACGTGCCGACGTCAGGCCCTCGCCGGTGGGGCCGGCGATGGTGAAGGTGCAGTGACCCTCGCCGCCGATCCCGAGGCCGGTGTAGGACGGCCCGTTCTTGACGAAGATCGTGGTCTGGATCTGTTTGCCCATCTTCGTGAGTTTCGAGACGTCCTTGCTGTGCATCACGGCCGTGTGGCGGTTGCCGTGCTCCAGTTCGCAGGCGAGGTCGATGGCAGCGTCGACGTCGCTGGCCCGCACCAGCCCGATCACCGGCATCATCAGTTCGTGTACCACGAACGGGTGATCGCGCTGCACCTCGCACACGAGCAGCCGGACGCCGGCCGGCGGTTCGACGCCGATGGCCTCGAGGATCGCCGAGGCAGGCTTGCCGACCCACTCGGTCTTCGGCCCGCGCTCGCCGAGGATGACCTTCTCCAGATCCCTGATCTGCTCCGGCTTCAGCTCGTAGGCGCCGTGCTTCAGCATGGCGAACTTCAGCAGATCGGCAATGGCGTCGACGGCGACGATCTCCTTCTCCGAGGTGCAGGGCACGTTGTTGTCGAAGCTGGCGCCGTCGACGATGCACTTGGCGGCGTGGTCGATATCGGCGGTGGCGTCCACCACCACGGGTGGGTTACCAGCGCCGGCGCCGATGGCCTTCTTGCCGGAGCTGAGCACGGTTCGCACGATGCCGGGGCCGCCGGTCGCCACCACCATGCGCACCTCCGGGTGGGAGATCATGGCGTTGGTGTTCTCGATCGACGGGTCCGAGACCGTGACCACCAGGTTGTCGGGGGCACCCACGGCACGCAATGCCCGGTTGATGACCTGGACCTGCCACACCGACAGATCGCGGGCGCGCGGGTGTGGGCTGAACACCACTGCGTTGCCCGCCGCCAGCATGCCGATGGCGTTGCAGGTGACGGTCTCGGTGGGGTTGGTCGTCGGAGTGATGGCGCCGATCACGCCATAGGGGGAGTACTCGACGGTGGTGAGGCCGTCGTCGCCGGAGAAGGCCTCGGTGACCAGGTCTTCCACGCCCGGCGTCAGCTCAGCCGCCGCCTTGTTCTTGAGGTATTTGTGGGCCACATCTCCCATGCCCGTCTGCTGGACGGCCGCCGCGGACATGTGGTCGAGGTGCTCCGGCGTGAGCATCACCTCCCGGATCGCGGCCACGTAGCGACGACGGTCGGCCATGGAACAGCCCAGGTACTGCCGCGCGGCGGTGGCCGCGGCCTCGACGGCGGAGTTCATCTCGGCGAAGACCCCGTCGTCGCCCGAAGGCGTCTCCGCGGGTAGCTCCGCGAGCACCCGGCGGATGGTCTCTTCTATGAGTGCTGTATCGAGCTTCATGATGTCTCTCCCATGCGTTGCAGTGCTTGTTGGACGATGATGCAGTCTTCTTCGACGGTGCCCCCGGACACGCCCAGCCCGCCGACGAGTTCGTCGCCGTCGAAGAGCGGCACGCCGCCTCCGAACAGGACGACGCGGCCGGCGTTGCCGTCGGCCAACCCGGGCAGCGGCCCGCCGTCGGCGGCGAGTTCGCCGAGTTCGGCGGTGGTCTTGCGGAAGGCGGCGGAGCTCCACGCCTTGTTCTGGGCGATGTCGATCGAGGCGAGGAGCGAGCCCGCCATCCGGTGGAGGAGCACGGGGTGCCCCGCAGCGTCGACCACACTCACGACGACGGGCACACCCAGGCGGGTCGCTTCGGCCTCAGCGGCTACCGCGATGCGTTTGGCGCGGTCGAGGTCCCGGTCCTCGGGTAGCCCGGCCGTCGGCCCTGCGAGCACCTGCTCGACGGCGTCCCTGACGATCCGCTCGATCCTGGCTGTGTCGGCCCATGATTCGGTGAGCCTCGCCAGGGCGTAGATGGCGTCGGAGAGCCGGTTGAGGTACATGATGACCTCTGGCCGGACCTCCTCGACCTCGCCGAGGCGGAGCACCTCGCGCTCCGCCCGGCGGGCCACTGTGCGTGCCAGGTGGAAGGCGGCGGAGCGCTCGTCGCGCCCCGGCACGACGAAGAACCGCTGCGGCCCGGTGACGGCCAGGCAGTCGTCGATGAGGCGCTCGAGGCCGGTGATGTCAGCCTGGTCGATCCGGTCGGCCATGCGGCGGGCGCCGTCGGCGTCGCTGGCCAGTTCGGCGGCCAGCACGAACAGTCGGTGCTGCAGGGCGTGCACCCGGTCGCGCCATTCGCCGTCGGGCAGCGCGGCCTTCGCCTCGCCCAGTGCGGCGTTGGCCTCGTCGACGGTGCCGTAGGCCTCCACGCGCAGGCTCTGCTTGGCGACGCGGGATCCCCCGTAGAGGCCCGTGTCGCCACCGTCGCCGGTGCGGGTGTAGACGGCAGGCATGTCTCTACCCGATCTCCACGGCATCGACGATGCCCACCACGGTCGCGTCCAGCGGGGCCTCGCGACGGTCTGCGGCGAAGCGGGCCGAGGAGCCCTTGGTGATGATCACGGTCTCGCCCGTGCCCGCGCCCACCGTGTCGATGCAGACCTCTGGATCGCCGGTCATGGCTCCGGTCTCATCGAGGCGGCGGGTGAGGAGCAGTTTGAAGCCGACGAGCCGCTCGTCCTTGCTCGTCGAGACGACCGTGCCGGTTACCTGGGCCAGATACATGTCAGTTCCTTCGTTCAAGCACGATGTTGCGGGTGGTGGCGGCCTCACGGGCCAGGTCGGTGACGATGGCGCGGGGGGCGAGCCTGAGCACTGCGCCATCGGGCACCCCCGCCAGGCTCTCCTCGGTGACGACGCGCAGTTCGGGGGTGCGGGGGGCCGGGTCGGCGGATCCCCCCGTCACGGCGCGCAGCACCGCCTCGTCCAGGTGCTCGGCCGTGGTGAGCCGCACCCCGAAGGACCTCAGCGCGGCGAGGTTGCCGCGTAGCAGCGCGGCGTAGCCCTGGGGGATGGCGGGGAACCAGGAGCGCTTGTCCGCCGAATCGGGGCACACGGCATTGGTGGCCACCACGACGGGCTTGTTGCTCATGATGAATTCGGACACGACGTTGGAGGCCAGGCAGTCAGCGACGCCGTGGGCCACCTTGGCCGCGAGGTTCGAGGTGAGGGTCGGCACGATGAGCAGATCGTGTGACGCCACCAGCGAGGCCGCTGCCGGGGTGAGCCCGGCGTCGGCGATGCGCTGCTGGTCGAGGACCCGCTCGGCACTGGGAGTCTGGATCCAGTCGAGGCCCAGCCGGCCGCGCAGCCTGGCCAACGCATCTACGGAGGCCTCTAAGCCGAGTTGCGCGCCGGAGAACAGCACCAGGCCGTGCCGGCCGGGCGGCTGCGGGGCTGACTCCGTCAGCATCCTGCGCACGATGGATTCCACCAGTTGGCGGACCTGCTGTTCGGTCATGTCGTCCTCCGCATCGCGACCCCGAGCGGGGTGGGGAAAAGGGGATGTGTCGGCCTGTGCACGGGTTGGCCGAGCACGTCGGAGAACACCGCGGGCGCGATGGGGAAGGAACTGGAGCCTCCCACGAGATGGATCTGTTCCACCTGATGGCCACGCAGCCCCTCAGCTGCGATCGTGGCCATCTTCTCCAGGGTGGGCCGGATCAGGCCGGCCACGGTGTCGCGTTGACCGGGGGAGCGCTTGAGCCGCTCGGCTCGCTCGTACGGAACACCGAGCGCCCCGGAGATGACCAGCGTCATGTGGTGGCCGCCGGTGGCCTCGTCGATGGAATGGACCAACTGCGAGTCACGGATCACGGACACGCCGGTGGTCCCGTGGCCGATGTCGATGACGGCACCGTCGGTGACACCGAGCGCCGTGGCGGCGGCGACGGGTTCGTCGACCACCTCTTCGGGCGTCAGGCCGGCTGCCTCGAGCACGTTGGTGAACACCTTAGTGGTGCCCGCGTCGATACCCGGCGGGATCGCGACAGCGGCGGAGCGGGGCAGGTCGGTGCCGAGGCGCGCGCGGATCTCATCGACGATTTCCTTGAGGCAGGTCACGGCACCGTGCCAGTCCACGATCACGCCGTCGCGCACGACGCCGGCCTGCCGCCAGGCACCGGCCACCGGGCGGTTGCCGCCATCGACCAGGGCAAGCACGATGTTGGCCGTGCCCAGATCCACCCCGAGCCGCAGCGGGGGTTTCCCGGCGTCGACCTGCCCGGTGCGCACGAGTCGTGCGAACCGGTCGATGGGTGGGCGGGTGGTCGACATCATCGGGTCCTCAGTTCCTGCAGATCTCGACGTGGTCGCCGGTGCGGGCGCCGACGGCGTTGCCCTCGTCGGTGTCGAGGTGCAGCTCGGGCAGGTAGGAGTCCTTGACGCGGATCAGGAAGTTGTCCAGACGGGCCCCGCGTTCGCCGGGGAACCTGACACTGACTCTGTCCTGGTCCCGCAGGCCCAGCGCGCCGGCGGCCTCCGGGCTCATGTGGATGTGGCGGCCGGCGACGATCACCGCGTGCTCGAGCGAAATCCGCCCGGCCGGGCCCTCGATCTCGATGGGCGCGGCGTCGTCGAGGTGACCGGACTGCGCCATCGGCGCGTCGATGCCCAGGGCGAAGCAGTCTGTGCGGCTCAACTCCACCTGGGTGCGTGGGCGGTTGGGGCCCATGACGCGGACCCGCGCCATGGCCCCCTTCGGCCCGTGCAACGTGACGGTTTCCTCGGCCGCGAACTCGCCTCGTTGGCGGACCTCCTTCTTCACCTTGGGGGCGGCATAGCCGAACAGCGCACGGAAATCCGCATCCGAGAGATGCACGTGCCTGTTGGAGATGCCCACGATGACCTGAGAGGGGTCGCTCGCCTTGAGCCTGGCTAGAACTCTGTCGGCGATCTGGGAGATGAGGGCGGCTTCGGACATCGTCTCAGGCCTTCGGCAGCAGCTTCTCGACGTCCGCGTGCGGACGGGGGATCACGTGCTGGCTGACGAGCTCGCCGACGTTGGCGGCGGCGGCCGAACCGGCATCGACGGCGGCCTTCACGGCACCGACGTCGCCGCGGACCATGACGGTCACGAAGCCCGCGCCGATCTTCTCGCTGCCGAGCAGCTGCACGTTGGCCGATTTGGTCATGGCGTCGGCGGCCTCAACGGCGCCTACGAATCCCTTGGTCTCGACGAGACCCAGTGCTTGGCTCATGATTGCTTCCTCCTGGTGGTGGTGTTGGCGGGTGTCGCCGGCGCCGGGGCTTCTTCCCCGGCGCGTTCTGGGGTGGGTTCGGGCTCAGGCTCGTGCCCGACCGTCATGGTGTTGAAGACCATCGCCTCGATCTGGTCGCTGGGCCGGGGGATGACGAGCTTGCTCACCACGCGGCTGATGCGTGCGGCGGCTTCCGCAGCGGCGGCCACGGCGGCGTGGACGGCGCCGACCTGGCCGAGCACCTTGATGGTGACGTAGCCTCCGCCCTTGGCCAGTTCGTAGCCGACGAGGCGTACGTCTGCCGTCTTGCAGGCCACGTCCGCGGCTTCGACGCCGGCCACCAGGCCGACGACCTCGACGGTTCCTAGTGCTTCCATGGCTGGTTCCTTTCTTGGCTGAATCCCCTCAGCGGGATGCGCTTGACGATCCGGGCGGCATTGGAGCCGATGATCCGGTCTAAGAGCTGGTCACGGTTGAACCACTGCGCCACATAGGGGCGTTGCTCGGGGAGTTTCTCGGTGGTGGTCACCGCATAGTCGAGAGACACGCCGATCCCGATCCCCAGGCGCGATTCGGTGGCGGCCCCCTGCGCGAGCACCAGGGGATTCAGCTCGTCGTGTCGGGTGAGCTCCACCGGCACGCCCTCCTCCTCGATGCCGAGGAGCAGGTGCCGGAGCTGGGCATCGGTGACGGCGCGGTGCACGTGCAGGCCGATGCTGGGGCGGTTCTCAACCATGGCCGCCCCGTTCCCCGGCCCAGCTCAGCGCCAGGCCGGTGGCCACGGCGTTGCGGGGGCCTTCCGTGCCGCGGATGTTGGCGCGGCCGGCCACCACCCGGTAGTCGGCGAGCGCGCGGGTGACGAGCTGGGGGATCTCGAAGTCCAGCGCGGAGCCGCCCACCAGCACCACGAAATCGATGTCTCGCACGTTCTCCGTGGGGCTGACCCGACGCAACGCCCGCAGGGCGTTGGTGACGAAGACACGTTCCTTCGCGCGGATGCGTACCTGCCGGATGGTCTCGACGGGGAGATCGAGCTCCAGCGGCACCATGCCGTCGGGTTTGAGGACCACGACCCTGGCGTAGACGCTGGGCGGCAGCGGTTCGTCGAAGAACTGGACGGTGCCGTCCTCGTGGCGGATGTTGAAGACGGTCTCCACCTTGGCCAGTGGGTAGCGCTTGATGTCCTCGGCCGTGTCGAAGAGCTCCAATCCCAGCTCGGACTGGATCATCAGCGTGACCATGTTGCCCGCGCCGGCCAGGTGGATCGACGTGATCTCGCCGTTGGCCCGCATCACCGACGCATCGGTGGAGCCGGCACCCATGTCGAGGATGGCGATCGGGGCGGCGGTGCCGGGGGTGGTGAGGGCGCCGCGGATGGCCATGTCGGCCTCCACGCCACCGACCTCCACGGGGAGGCTCAGCTCCGAGCTCATCTCGGAGGCGATCCTGCGCATCTGCAGGCTGTCGGTCTTGACCATGACGGCGATGCCCACGGCCGCCTCCATGGAGAATTCGGACGCGATGCCTCCGGCGACTGCGCGGGGCACCTGGGTGTCGACCGCGAGCAGATCGGTGATGCGGATGTCCTTGGGCCCCTGATTGGTGAGCTGCCCCATGGTGACGCGGACCTTCTCCATCATGCCGCCCACGTTCGTGCCGGGCTCGCCGGTGATGTCGGTCAGGCCCCTGACTTTCGCGGAGGCGGCCATGATCTCGTCGGCTCCCCGGTCGACGTCGACCTCTGCGCTGCCGACGGTGCCGCTGAAGGTGAGTTTCCCGGCCGGGATGCGACGTTCCTTCACGTCGCCCTGCGGGGTCTTGATCACGACGGCGGAGCGGTTGCCTACCAGGGAGCGGGCCAGCGGCACGACCTGCTTGGTGTCCTCGGCGCTGAGGCCGAACAGGGTGGCGATGCCGAAGGGGTTCGACAGGGTCTCGACGATGCGCCCCGCCTCGGCCACCTCCACCGCCGACAGCATGCCCAGCGGCACCTTGTCGATGAGGCGCACCTCGTCGACAATGGGGATTTTCTGGTCGAGCCGGTTGTGCACCAACACACCGTCGTCGGCCTGCAGGATGGCGGCTGTGATGGTGAGTCGCCTTGCCGCATCGTTGATGCGCCGCGCGATCTCATCGAAGGCGACGCCCCGGTCGGCGACGACCACCACCGGGTCGTCACCGGTCGTGCTGCCCAGGGAATCGAGCCCGACGGTGACGCCCACCCCGATGCCCAACCCGCCGGGGGTGGCCGGGTTGTGCCCGATCATGGTGGACTCGGTGATCACCGTCTCGGTGATGGTCTCCATCGCGACATCGCCGATGACGGGGGCGGCCTCGTTGATGCGGACCTGGTCCAACTCGTGGAGCTCACGGCCCGCCTCGTCGAGGGCCACCTTCAGGGCGTGGAAGACGCCCTTGAGGTTGGCGTCGGTGCCCTTGATCCCCGTGGTGGGGATGGTGGAGCTGGCCAGGAAGACCAGTTCCGCGCCGCGACTCTCCGCCAACGCGACCTCGGTCGTCGCGTTGCCGATGTCGATGCCGGCCACTACACCCATCGCAGGGATCTCCCGTCAGTCGTCGCCGCGGAGACGCCCGCGTGCCTCGTAGACGTCGGCCGCTTCGCGGATGAAACCGGCCGAGACCTTGGCGCTGTACTTGCTCTCCAACTCGGAGGCGATGTCGTAGAGCTCCTGCTTGGTGGAACGGTACGGCCGCAGCGCATCGTAGATGGCCAGCAGCCGCTCGTCGGCCACAGGGACCAGCTCTGCAGCCCGGCGGAGGTTACGGGCCAGCGAGGGCCGCCCCGAATCCTCGGCCACCTGGGCCTGCAGCTCGAGTGTCTCCGGGGAGATCCGGAAGTCCTCGGGCTTGAGGTCGCCGGACTTGACCTTGTCGAAGGTGAGTTCGGTGAGTTTCCTGCCGCTGTTGCTGACCACCATCTCGGGGTGCTTCTCCGCCAGCGGGTACTGCGCGACGCCTACCCGGTTGCCCGAACCTGTGGAGCGCTGCGGCCCGGTGTCCGACTTCTTGAAGGTCACCTGCTCGTTGCCGAGGTTCTTCATGACCTCGCTCATGATGTTGCGGATGAGTTGCTCTTGATCCATGTCAGTGTCCTAGACGTAAGCGGCCGTGACGGCCTGGGTCTTCTTGCTGAGCTGGCACAACTTCGTCTCCTTGTTATGCAGCAGGGCGGCGATCGCCTGGTACTTCGGCCTGGCCATCTGGTCGTTGCGCACCGGCACGGGGCTGGGGGATTCGCCCTTGGCGTACTTGGCGGCGTTCTTCCCGATGGCCCGGAAGGTCTCCAGATCGATCAGCGGGGCCTGGCTGAACAGCTCGAGGTTGCTCAGCGGCGCCAGGTCGCGTTGGTGGATCACCGTCGTGCCGCGGGACTGGATGCCGATCCCGACGCCGGAGCCGGAGAGCTTGGCCGCCTCGTGGGCGACGAAGCCGACGTCGGCCGTGCGGTAGATCTTGACGATCCGGTGTGTGAGGCCCTCCTCCTCAATGCCTGCGGCGATCTCCTTAAGCACCTGGCCGTGGGGCAGGCCGATGATCGTCTCGAAGATGTCGGAGCTGAACGCCGGCGACAGTCCGATCACGACCTCCCTGGGGTCCTGACCGCGTTCGGCTGCGCCGGTCTCGTTCAGCGTGACCGTGGCGGTGGGGCTCGACGGTGGGCTCGGCGGCGGGGTGGTGCCGCCCCGTTCGGCCACGATCTCGCGGATGACCTGCTCGATCAGTGACTTGATGGCTGTCTGATCCATGACGCTCACCTCAGATGCTCTCTGGCGTGACGGCCTGGCGGACCTGTTTGATCAGTTCCCAGGTCTCATCCGACATCTGGTAGCCGGTCATGGGGCCCGCGTAGTCGTTCGGGTTGTTGACGGCGGAGTCGACGTTGAAGTTCTCGTCGAAGATCGCCGCGGTGTGCAGGTAGTCGCCGGCCACCCGGCGCTTGAGCAGGTTGAACACGGCGTTGGCCACGTCCTCGTACCCGCCCCGGGAGAGGGCCTGCGCCACGTCCATGCCGGTGATGCCGCGCTTCATCATGTCTGCGGTGGACTTCAGGTCCTCCACGACGTTGCGCTTGGGCATGTCCTTGGAGCCGTGCGCGTAGGTGGCGGCCTCTACCTCTTCGTCGGTGATCTCGGTGAGGCCGAGCTCGCGGAAGGTGGCCTGGAGCGCCTTGGCCGCCTTGTTGCGGATGGCGATGACGTCGGCTTCCAGCACGGGCCTCAGCCCACCGTCGATGTGCAGGTCGCGCTGGATGATGTTCCAGTCGTCGTAGTCTTCCGCGTCCCAGTTCGAGCCGGCGAACATGTTGTCGTAGTTCGGCGTGGAGGAGTATCCCGAGCAGATGAAGTCCGTGCCCGGCACGAACTGCATCAGGGAACGCGCCACCCGGCGCAGGTCCGAGTGCGTGAAGGTCTGGTCGTTACTGGAGGCGCATTCCAGATCGAGCATCATCGCGATGAGGTTCTCCGCCAGGATGGCGCGGACGCCCTGCGGCACCGCGGCCGGCACGCCCACGCAGCTGACAGAGCCGTTCTGGGTGCCCTGGGAGCCGGCCGCCTTGGTGATGAACTGGCAGCGGGACTCGAGGTACAGCATCGACTTGCCCTCGGCGAAGCCCATCTGCACCTCGGAGCCGGTGCCGGAGGTGAAGCGCATCTTCAGGCCTCGCGACGCGTATGAGGAGGCGAGGAAGGCCTTGGACCACGGCGTGTCGTCGCCGTCCATGAAGACGTCCTCGGTGCCGTAGACGCTGACGGTCTCCGCGTAGGAGGTCAGGCCTCGCATGCCGAGCTCCAGCTCGGTGGCCTCTTCGGACGAGCACTGGGTGAGGATGCCGGGGCGGCCGGTCTGGGAGCCGACGAGGATGCTCAACGCGTTGAACGGCGCGTAGCGCACGATGCCCAGCGTGGTCTCCTCCTCGGCGAACCCGCGGATGGCGGCCTCGGCGGCGTCGGCGGCGATCTGTACAGGGTTGTCGGCGATGTTGGTGACGTGGCACTGGTTGGCAGGCGTCCTGCGGGCACGCAGCTTGGTGGCTGCCATCATCATCTCCAGCACGCTCATCTGACTGACGACCTCGGTGAGCTTCGCCGGGGTCATGGCCGTGGTGAGTGGGATGATCGTGGAGCGTGGCACGTTGATGTCACACAGCATGCGCGCCACCTGTAGCGAGTCCATGGCCATCGCCTCTTCGGCGCGCTCCAGGTTGATGCCGTAGGTGGCCACGAAGGTGTCGATCATGTCGAACTCGTCGCGGGACTTCCCGTCGAGTTCGACGACGACGCCGTCGCGGATCTTCAGCGACGGTTTGGGGTCGTTGGGGCTGTCCATCGCGATGAGGCCGACCTCGGCCCATTCGGTGACGAACCCGTCCTGGTTGACTGGACGCTTGTCCAGCACCTCGAATCTCTTGGATCGCATGGGAAACCTCAGATGTAGGGGGTGGTCGTCGACGTGGGTTCGCTGCCCAGGGCACCCAGCAGCGCGCGCCCGACATCGCGGGCTGCGATGATCGCCTGGCGAACCGCGCCGGAGTCGCCGCTGAAGGCCGAGATGACCTCGTTGGTGTAGCTGGTGCCGGAGGCCGGGCTGGAGTAGGCAACCACCTCGATGGTGGAGGCCTTCACCGCGGTGTCGGCCAGCACGACGCCGATGGCGGCGGGCGCGCCGACGGTGATGCCGAAGCTCTTGCCCAGGGGCGCGCCGAAGGCCTTGTTCAGGGCGTAGGAGGCGCGGGCGGTGTACTGGAACTCGAGGTGGCCCGCGTCATTGCCGTAGACGTCGCCGAAGGTGCGGTCGAGCTCCTCCAGGGTGACCTCGACGGCGCGGCGGGCGTCGGAGACGTCCTCGGCGCCGAAGACGATGAGCGAGCCGTGGCCGGCGCCGCCCTTGGTGTCGCGTGGCAACTCGATGACGAGGATTTCGCAGTTGGTGGCCTTGACGGCTTCGTCAGCGGCGAAGATCTGCGGGCCTGCGCCGGTGCGGGCGCCGATGATGCCGATGGAGCGGTACCTGGATTCCAACTTCATCATCTCGTGCAGTTGGGGATCGACGTTGGCGATGACCAGGCCGATCGTGTCGCCCAACGCATTGGTGCCGACGAACTCGGTGGCAGCGGGGCGCGATCCGGTTGCGGGGGAGGTATCGGCAGGGGCCGCGTTACCCATCTTCTTCATGACCTCTGCCATGACCTTGTTGATCATTTCGTCTGACATGGGATGCCTCACTTACTCCCGGTGGGGAGGATCTTCTCGACGTCGTTATGGGGGCGGGGGATCACGTGCACGCTGACGAGTTCGCCCACCTTGGCGGCGGAGGCTGCCCCGGCGTCCGTGGCGGCCTTGACGGCGCCCACGTCGCCGCGCACCAGCACAGTCACGAATCCCGCGCCGATCTTCTCGCTGCCGATGAGGGTGACGTTGGCCGATTTCACCATGGCGTCGGCCGCTTCGACGGCACCCACGAATCCCTTGGTCTCGACCATGCCGAGTGCTTCTTGCATGTGTGAACTCCTTTGTTCGAAAGTGCCGAGTCTGGCTACTTCCTCAACAATCTAGGCAGGCTTCGGGTACACGGATGCGGCCAGGTGTTACACAATCATGCTCTAGCTCGGGGTGCCTTTGGCGGCGCGCGGGGCAGTAGTTACAGTAGGTCAAAGGTGAGAGACGAGGAAGTCATGGACGCCACGGCGAAGCAACGCATCATTCAGGAGTTCGTGCCTGGAAAGCAGGTCACGCTGGCCCACATCATCGCCAACCCCGATGAGCCGCTGTACGCGAAACTGGGGTTGACGTCGAAGACCCGGGGCGCCATCGGCGTGCTCACCCTGACCCCCGGAGAGGCCGCTGTCATTGCCGCTGATGTGGCGACCAAGGCCTCCGGGGTCGAGTTGGCCTTCGTCGACCGCTTCTCCGGATCCCTGCTCGTGGTGGGGCGCCTCACCGACGTCGAGTCCGCCGTGCGCGGCGTCGTCGAGACCCTCGAAGGGGTCCTCGGGTTCACGCCCGCGCCGCTGACCAGGACGTGAGTGTCGTGGACTCGACGCTTCTTCTCGTGGGCAGCATCGGTGCAGGGAAGACCACGTTCCGGCAGCAACTGATGGAGCAGGACATCGATTACGCCAAGACCCAGTCGATCGAGGCCTTCGACGGCGTCATCGACACTCCCGGTGAATACCTTGAGTACGGCCGGCTCCGGCGGGCACTCCAGGTGGTTGCGTACGACGTCGACACCGTGGTGATGATGCTGGATCCCACCAGCGATGGGAACCGTATCCCTCCGGGCTTCGCTATCTCGTTCAACAAGCCCACGATCGGGATCGTCACCAAGATCGATCTGGCCAGCCCCACCCAGATCGCTGCCGCGGAAGAGCAGCTTGCGCAAGCTGGTGCAGAGCGCATCTACGCGGTCGACTCCCTCTCCGGCCGCGGTTTCGACGACGTCCGGGAGGCGCTGTGCCGAACGTGACGCTGGGGGATGTCGCCCCCTACGGCCTGCACCTGCGCAATCTCGTCGACGTCACGAAGCTGCAGGGGATCCAGGACGAGTTCGCCGCTGACACGGGCCTGGCCATGATCACGGTGGATTCGATGGGTAGCCCCGTTACGCAGGCCTCCGAGTTCAGCCCGCTGTGCAAGCTGTTGCGCCGTGACCCACAGGTGCGTCGGTTGTGCTTCTCCTGCGACGCCCACGGCGGATTCCAGTCCGCCATCGAGGGCAAACCCTTCGTGTACCGGTGCCATGCGGGGCTGGTCGACTTCTCGGTGTCGATCATGATGTCCCAGCACTTCCTCGGCGCGATTCTCGCCGGGCAGGTGTTCCTCGACCGGGGGCAGGAATCGCTGGGCAGGCTGATGCAGGCGGGCGGCCTGTCCGCAGAAGTCGGTGAAGAGGCCGATGAGCTGCTGTCCAGCATCAAGGTGGTGCAGTTGTCCAAGCTGGAGTCTGCGGCCGAGAAGATCGTGAAACTGGCCAACGATGCGCTGGGCCAGAGCAACACCACCTACAACATCGGGACCGGCCTGTACCTGGGGCGGGTGCGCGCGCCCCACGACGACGAGTCGCCGCTGGCTGGCACCCGCACGCATCTGCCGCTGGTGCTGGTGAATGCCTGCCCGACGCCTCGGCTCGACGCGCAGGCGCTGGCCGCCAACCTCCAGGCCGCAGACGTCGGCGCCAATCTGGACCTGCTCACCAGATACCTTGACGGACTGTTGCCGCGGTGGAGCCAGAAGATCCACCCGTCTGAGCTCGCGGAGTACGAGGACGTGCTCATCGGGTTGGCGACGGGGGAGGGGGTGCAGGTCGGGCGCGACATCTCCCAGAGCGTCATCCGCAACAGGAACCGGCGCCGGGCGCCGCTCAACCGCTACGAGTCCCAGGTCTACTGCGAGAAGCTCCTGATCCAGCTGCACAACCTCGTCGAGCCCACGCTCCTGCCGGGTGAGCGCACCGTCGCCTCCCTGCTCAACGAGATCGAGAGGAACCCCACCACGTTCGTCACCCTCGGCAAGGCCGCCGAGTACCTCATGTGGTCCGAATCCCACTTCGCGCGTCAGTTCAAGGAACACACCGGTCAGAGCTTCATCAACTACGTCACCGCCAAGCGGTTGGAGCGGGCCAAGTTCCTGCTGACGCACACCACCAAGCCGGTGCTGCGGATCGCCACCGAGTTGGGATTCCAGCCGCCGAACTACTTCTCGCGGACGTTCAAGAAGCATGAGGGCCTCACGCCCAGCGAGTTCCGCGAGCAACTTTCGAGGAGTACACCATGAAGCAGTTCAGGCTCGGCACCGAGGTGCGTATCGGGCATGAGGCACTCGCCGCGCTCGACGAGTTCGCCCACGCGCCGGTGCTGCTGGTCACCGACGAGTTCCTCTCGACCACCCAACCCTTCGCCGGTGTGCTGCAGAGGCTGGGCCCGGAGGTCAGCGTGTTCAAGGAGGTGGTGCCGAACCCGACGGTGGCCACCATCTCGCAAGGGGTGGCACGCTATCTGGCTGCCGGGCCCGAGGTGGTCGTCGCCTACGGCGGCGGCTCGGTCCTGGACGCGGCCAAGGGGATGCACAAGGCCGCCCTCGACTCCGGCTTCGGTGCCCCCGGCGGCATCGTCGCGATCCCCACCACCAGCGGCTCGGGCTCGGAGGTCACCTCCTTCGCGGTGATCACCGATGAGCAGTCGCACGCCAAGATCCCGCTCGTCTCCACGGACATGGTGGCCAGGCTGGCGATCTTGGACCCGGACGTCGTGGTCGGCGTCCCACCCCGCATCACCGCGGACTCCGGGATGGACGTGCTGACCCACGCGGTGGAGGCCTGCGTGTCGCTGGAGGCCTGCGATTTCTCCGACGCGCTGGCGGAGAAGGCTGTGGAGCTGGTCTTCGCCCACCTGCCACGGTGCTACACCCACGGGGACGACAGGGAGGCCAGGGGGCACATGCACAACGCCTCGTGCCTGGCGGCGATGGCATTTGACAACGTGGGCCTGGGTATCACCCACAGCCTCGCCCACGCGCTGGGCGGGCGGTTCGATGTGGCCCACGGGCGGTTGAACGCCATCCTCCTGCCCCACGTGATCGAGTTCAACGCTGAGCACAGTGACCGGGCCAAGGAACGCTACGCCCGTCTGGGCAGGATCCTGGCGCCCTCCGCCACCGGACGCGCAGCGGTGACCACCCTGATCGGCGCGGTCAGGAGGCTCAACACCGCCCTTGGAATCCCCGAGCGTCTCACCGGACTCGACGTGGTGGACACGGCGGCCCTGCAGGAGCAGATCGACGCGATGGTGGCGGCAGCGGCGGAGGACACGTGCACCCGTACCAATCCAGTGCAACCTCGCGTGGACGATCTTCGCGCCATACTCCTTGCTGCTATCTAAGGAGCTACTTCAGGCCGGAGGTGGTGAGCCCCTGCACCAGGTAGCGCTGCAGGAACAGGAAGACGAACAGCATCGGCAGCACCGCGACGAGCGAGCCCATGAACAACTCCGGATAACGCACGCCCTGGCTGGTCATGAACTGGCTGAGGGCCACCTGCACGGTGCGGGTGGCGTCGCGGCCGATGAGCGTGGGCCACAGGAACGCGTTCCAGGCGCCGATGAAGATGATGGTGCTGACCGCGGCGACGATGCCCATCGAGTTGGGCACCACCACCCGCCAGAACGAGGACCACGGGGAGCATCCGTCGACCAGCGCGGCGTCCTCGAGCTCGACGGGAAAGTCAATGAAGAACTGACGGAACAGGTAGGTGGCGAACGCCGAGAACATGCCGGGGATCACCAGGCCGCGGAACGTGTCCACCCAGCCGAGTTGCGCCGTCATGATGAACATCGGCAGGAACGTGGTGGTGGCCGGCACCATCAGGGTGAAGATCGTCAGCCCGAGGAGGACCTTCGCGAGCCGGTGGGTGTAGCGGGCCAGAGCGTAGCCGGCCAGCAGGGACACGAACACGGTGCCGCCGGTCTGCAGCACGGCCATGACTGCGGAGTTGAACAGCGCGCGGCCGATGCCGATGGTGTCGTTGGCCAGCAGGTTGTTGAAGTTCGTGAGGTTGAGTTGGTCCGGCAGCCAGTGCCACTTCGCCGCGGTGATGTGGCGCTGCGTCGAGAACGCATTGCGGACCATGACGTAGAACGGCAACAGGAAGAACAGCGCCAGCGCGATGAGCACGCCGTAGCGCAGGGCCAGGAGGGTGCGGTTCTGCCTCATGCGCGCACCTTCTTCGGTTTCTCCTGGCCTCGGCCCAGCGCCCAGGTCTGGGCGAGGCCGAACAGGACGATGATCGAGGTCAGGATCATGGTGCCGGCACCACCGACGCCCAGGTTCTGCTGGCCGCCGCCGAACGCGATCAGGTACAGGTGCACCAGGGGCGGGCGCCCGTACGGCGGATAGGAGCCGATCGAGCCCAGCATGTTGTAGAACTCGTCGAAGGCCTGGAAGGCGTTGATGAACAGCAGCATGATGACCGCGACGCTGGCGCCGCGTAGCTGGGGCAACGTGATGAACCGCAGCATCCGCCAGCCCGACGCACCGTCGATGGAGGCGGCCTCATAGGTCTCACGCGGGATCTGGTTGAGGCCTGCGATGAACAAGATCATGTAGAAGCCGACCTGCAGCCACAATCGCACCGAGATCAGGGCGACCCAGTACAGGTTGTTGCCGCCGCCCAGCCAGTTGACCGGATCGCCACCGAGGCTGCGGATGAAGGAGTTGATCATGCCGAAGCGCGCCCCGTTGAAGAACACGAAGCGCCACACGATGGCCGCGATGACGTAGCTGACGGCCATCGGGATGAAGAACACGGAGCGGAAGAACGCCTGCCCGTACTTGAGGTTGCTCAGCAGCATCGCGAGGCCCAGTGAGCACACATAGGTGAGCGGCACGATGAACACCGCAAAGAGCACGAACACCTTCAGCGAATCGCGGAACAGCCGGTCGTTGAAGAGGTAGCGGTAGTTGTCGAAGCCAACGAAGCGCGTGGGGTTGACGGTGTTGCGCGCGTCGAAGAACGACAAGTAGGCGCTCCAGGCGATGGGGACGTAGACGAAGATCGCCAGACCGATGAAGAAGGGTGCGACGAACGCCAGGAACCACAGGTTGCGGCCCTGGTGCCCGCGCACCCTTCTCCACACGAGGGGGTCAGCCCTTCAGGTTGGCCAGCTCGGTGGCGGCCAGTTCCTCGAAGCCGGCGAACTCGGCCTTCGGATCCACGCCGTTCTTCACCACGTTGCTGACGGCGGCGCCGAAGGCCTCACCAAGGGCACCGGACCACATGATGTCGTTGGTGAAGCCGTTCTCGGCGACGTACTTGGCCGCGTCCGCACCGGCACCGTCGGCCAACTTGGTGGCCTGGGTCACGAGGCCCGGCTTGGCGGGTACATGGGTGCCGTAGGCGTCGGAGAAGTCGACCTGCTTGTCCTCCTGGTCGATCCACAGCCACTTGACGAACTGCTTCGCGGCCTCGACGTTCTTGCCCTTGGCGGCCACGCAGGCGCCGAATGCGCCGAACGGCACGGCCGGGCGACCCTTCGGGCCGATGGCCGGGAAGGGGACGACGTCGACATCGTCGCCGAACGCCTCCTTGATCTCCGGCAGCGACCACAGGCCGCCCCACTGGAACGCTGCCTCTTCGTTGATGAAGGCCTCAGGCGAGTACCACTCGCCGGAAGCGGCCTGCACGACGCCACCGGATTCGGAGAACTCGCGGTAGGCGATCAGCGCGTTGTAGAAGTCGTCGGTCAGGAAGGCGGCCGCAGTGCGGTCGTCGTTGAGCTGTTCGTGGCCGGATGCCCAGATGAACATCGTGCCGAGCACGCCCACGCCACCGTCGTTGCCGGCGTAGAAGCCGCCCATGTCGGCGGTCTTGACGGCGTTGGCGGCTGTGACGAGCTCCTCGAACGTGGTGGGCGGCTTCACGCCTGCGGCCTCGAGGAGCGAGGGGCGGTAGTACAGCAGTTGCATGTCGACGGTCTGCGGGACGCCGTAGATCTTGCCCTCGAACATGAACCGGTCGATCACCGACGGGTTGAAGTCGGCCAGCACCGGATCCATGATGTCGTTCAGCGGCTCGAGTTGGCCCGCGCGGATCATGTCCAGCGAACCACCCTGCTCCACCTCGAAGACGTCTGGGACGTCATCGGTGAGCAACTGCGCCGCGAGGATCTGGGCATAGTCGCCAGGGGTCCACTTCACCTCGACGGTGGCGTCGGGGTACTCGGCCGCGTAGCGTTCGACGGCCTCCTTGACCCCTGCCTCGCCGTACTCGTGGTACCACTGCTGGAGCGTGACGTCACCGCCGGGGGCGTCGGCGGTCTCGGTGGCGCCGCCGTTCGTGGGATCGGTGGCGGGGGTGGTGGCCCCACCATCGGTGGTGGGGGGCGTCGGCGGTCTCGGTGGCGCCGCCGTTCGTGGGATCGGTGGCGGGGGTGGTGGCCCCACCATCGGTGGTGGGGTCGGCGCCGATGGGGTTGTTGTCCCCACAAGCGGCAAGGGTGGCGGCTGCGGCCAGACTGCCGCCGCCGATCAACAAGGTGCGTCGGTTGAGCTTCATGGGGGCAACCTTCCCACAACAGTGGCCGACATGAGCCCCCAACACGGTTTTTTCGCTGGTGGCGGACACCTCGAGGGCACCGTCTAGGCTGAGGCGGTGGCACAACTCCCAGATGGCGACCCAGCACCGGCCGACGGCTCGCTTCCCGCCTCCGCGCTGACAGTGGAAGCGCCGCTGTCGCTGTATGTGCACGTGCCCTTCTGCCGCACCCGATGCGGCTACTGCGACTTCAACACCTACACGCCCAGCGAGCTCGGCGACCTCTCGCCCGACACCTACCTCGGCGCTGCCCACGCCGAACTCGACCTCGCGTCGCGCATCCTGGGGGAGCGCCCCGTCGAGACGGTGTTCTTCGGTGGCGGCACCCCCACGATGCTGCCCGCGGAGGCGCTCACCGGCCTCCTCGCCGCCATCGATGAGCGGTTCGGCCTGGTGCCTGGTGCCGAGGTCACCACTGAGGCCAACCCGGACACCCTCACCCCCGCCTACCTGGCGCAGCTGCGCGAGGGGGGCTTCACCCGCCTGTCGCTGGGCTTCCAATCAGCCGTCCCGGAGGTGCTGGCGGTGCTCGAGCGCGTCCACACCCCGCGTCGAGGCCTCGACGCGGCCCACTGGGCCCGCAACGCCGGTTTCGAACACATCTCGCTGGACCTCATCTACGGCACACCTGGGGAATCCATGGAGGACTGGCGCACCAGCCTCGACGCCGTGACGGCCACCCCCGTCGACCACGTCAGCGCCTACTCCCTCATCGTGGAGAAGGGCACCCGCCTCGCACTGCAGGTGCGCCGCGGTGAGATCCCGATGCCGGACGACGACGATCTGGCGGACAAGTACCTCGTTGCCGACGAAGCGCTCACCGCCCTCGGCTTCGTGAACTACGAGGTCAGCAACTGGGCACGCCCGGGTGGCGAGTGCCGCCACAACCTCGCCTACTGGCGTGGCCACGACTGGTGGGGGATCGGGCCCGGCGCGCACTCGCACATCGGCGGGGTGCGCTTCTGGAATCGCAAGCACCCGCGCAGCTACGCTGGCTCCCTCGCCGAAGGCGAGTCCCCGGCCCTGGCCCGTGAGGTGTTGGGTGACGACGACAGGCGGGTCGAGCGCGTGCTGCTCGAGTTGCGCCTCGCCGAAGGTCTCGACCTGGGCGTCCTCACGCCGTCGGAACTCGCACGCGTCGACGAGATGGTGCGGCAGGGGTTGGTGGTGCGCTCCGAGACCCATCTGCAGCTGACCACGCGAGGTCGGTTGCTTGCCGACGGCGTGATCCGGGATCTGTTGGACTGAACCCATGGCCACCTCGAGGCTGACCCCGGCGGACCGGATCACGCTCACCCGTGCGGCCCTGGGGTTGACGTGCGCGGTGCTCGTCGTGATGACGCTGCTCGGGTATCTGCCGCAGCGCAACTGGCCGCTCTTCCTCCTGGCGGTGCCCACCACCGTCCTCGATGCCGTCGACGGCGCTGTCGCCCGCCGCACCGGAACGGTCACCCCGCGCGGGTCCCGATGGGACATGGAGGTCGACTCCGCGGTACTTCTCATCCTGAGCATCGCAGTGGTCCCGCTCGCCCCGTGGGCCCTCGTCATCGGGCTGGCGCGCTACCTGTTCTGGCTCGGCGGCCTGGCACGGCCGGGCTGGTTGCGCGCGCTGCCCTTCCGACAGTCCAGGCGACTGATCGCCGCGTTCCAGGCGGTGGCGCTCGTCGTGGCGTTGGCCCCCTTCCTCCCGCAGTGGGTGGGTCCGGTCATCACCTCAGTGGCCCTGGCACTGCTGCTCTTCTCCTTCTGCCGGGACATCGTCTTTCAGGAGAGGCGCCCTTGTGCTACTGTATTAAGTACCTAATACAGTAAGACATCAGGAGGTGGCATGGAGTTCAACGCCAGCAGCCCGATCTGGCTGCAGCTGGTCGACGAGTTCACCCGCCGCATCGTGGTCGGCCAGTGGCCGGCAGGATCCCGCATCGCGGGGGTCCGCGACCTGGCGGGCGAGCTGAAGGTCAACCCCAACACCGTCCAACGCGCCCTCGCCGAACTCGAGCGGCAGGGCCTCACCCGGTCCGAGAGGACCACCGGCCGCTTCGTCACCGACGACGCGGCCGCCATCGACGAAGCACGCCTCGGGCTCGCGACCGAGGCGGCAGACGACTTTTCGCGGCGCGCGCAGGGGCTCGGCATGAGCCTCAGCGCGGCGCGGGACCTACTGGGCCGACGCTGGTCGGCCACCTCGGAAGGAACCACATCATGACTGCACCGGCGATCCAGATCGCCCACCTGACCAAGAACTACGGGGCGTTCCCAGCCATCAACGACCTCTCGCTGACGCTGGGCGGAGGCCAGATAGTCGGGCTCCTCGGCGAGAACGGCTGCGGCAAGACGACGCTGTTGAAGGTCCTGGCGGGGGCATTGACCCAGTACGACGGCGAGGTCCTCGTCCACGGCCGGCCGATCGGCCCCGAGACCAAGGCGATGCTCAGCTTCCTCCCCGACGCCAGCTTCCTGGCCGACGGCGACACCATCGAGGCCTGCATCGGCATCTACCGCGACTTCTTCGACGACTTCTTCGAGGCCAAGTGCCGCAATCTCCTCGAGTTCTTCCAACTCGACAGCGCGCGCAAGCTCAACACCCTGTCGAAGGGCATGCGGGAGAAGGTCCAGATCGCGCTGGCCATGTCGCGCGACGCGAAGGTGTTCCTGCTGGACGAACCCATCTCCGGCGTGGATCCCGCCGCCCGCGACGTGCTCCTCGAAGCCATCGTGCGCGACCTGCCCGAGGGGGCCCTGGTGGTCATCTCCACGCATCTCATCCATGATCTGGAGCCCGTACTCGACTCCGTGGCGCTCATGCGGCACGGCCAGATCCTGCTCACCGGGGACGTTGACGACCTGCGGGCCGAACGCAACCTGTCCATCGACCAGCTCTTCCGGGAGGTCTACCGCTCATGATCGCCACCCTCTTCAAGCACGAGAGCCGGCGCACCCTGCGCTGGTTCGCCCTCATCGTCCTGGCCGGTGTAGTCGTGGCCGGCTCCTCGGCGCTGCTGGCCGCGGTGCTGCCAGCGCCCCTGAACGGTCTCTTCGCCGTCCTCGGCGCCATCGGCGCCGGTGCCGTCCCGGGCATCGTGCCGATCTGGCTCGGCATCGAGTTCTACCGCTCGTCCTATTCACGAACCGGCTACCTCACCCGAGCGCTGCCCGTGAAGGGCACCACGATCTTCTGGGTCAAGCTGGCCTATGCCTACGTGCTGAGCCTGCTCTCCGTTGTGGTGGGCCTCGCCCTGATGTACGTGGCCGCCATCGGGTTCACCGTGGCCGGCGGCGGCACGGTGGGGGACCTGAACAGGAGCCTCGCCGACACGTGGGCGATCATCGTCGAGACGCCCGGATGGGTCGTAGCGATGGTGGTGGCGCTGCTGTTCCTGCTTCCGCTGCAGTGGTTGGCGTCGTACTTCTTCGCCGCCACGAGGGGCAGCGAGGCGTGGAGTAACAAACTGGGGTTGGGTGGGCCCATCCTGGTGTGGTTCCTGTTCTACTTCGCCAGCCAGGCAGCCGGCCTCCTCGGGGCCCTGATCCCGCTCCAGGTCGCGTTCGTCGACGGGGCCCTGCGCCTCCAGGCCCAGTGGCTCAACATCTTCACCATGGACGATCAGAACATCGTCCCCGTCGGCGTGTTCCTCGGGATCGCCCTGGTGTCGCTGGTGGCCATCGTCTGGGCGGCGGTGTCGTTCGACCGCAAGGCGGAGCTGCGCTGATAGCGTCGCCCTCCGTGGACAGATACTCGCGCGACGTCTTGGCCCCGGGCTGGCAGAAGGCCCACATCAAGAAGACCCGTGACGTGGCCGTCGAACTCGACCAGGTGGTCGAGTTCGACGACTTCTGCGGCGCGGTCGTCGGCTGGGAGAACGGACTGGTGGTGCTGGAGGACCGGCACGGCAAACGACGCTCCGCGCCGTTCGGCCCTGGCTTCCTGCTGGAGGGCGAACCCGTCGCCCTCCGCGCCCCGCTGCGCGGTGGGCCGGTCAAGCCCCGGTACACGGCCTCCGGCTCCCGCGTGGGTGACGAACCGGCCAAGGCGAAGGTGGCGCTCCCCAGCCGCATCTACGTCGAGGGCCGGCATGACGCCGAGCTCATCGAGAAGGTCTGGGGCGACGACCTGCGCCACGTCGGCGTCGTCGTCGAGTATCTGGGCGGCATCGACGATCTCCCGCGCATCGTCGCGGACTTCGCGCCCGAGCCGGGCAGACGTCTCGGCGTGCTCGTCGACCACCTGGTACCCGGCTCGAAGGAGTCACGGATCGCGCAGGACGTCTACCGCGCCGGCTACCGCGATACGGTCCTGATCGAGGGGCACGAGTTCATCGACATCTGGCAGGCCGTGCTTCCGGAGCGCATCGGCCGCAAGGCGTGGCCGTCGGTGCCACGTGACATCGACTTCAAGAAGGGCACGCTCAAGGCCCTCGGGCTCCCGCACGGGGACCAGGCCGACATCGCCCGTGGCTGGCAGGCGATCCTCGCCCGCGTCGAGAGCTGGCGGGATCTGGTGCCCCAGCTCAACACCAAGGTGGAGACCCTCATCGACTTCGTCACGCAGGACCACCTCGACGCCTGACGGGGCCGCGGGCACTATGGTTGGACGCATGGACACCGACGGCATCCTGGGCCTCCTTCAGCAGACCGCGGCGGAGATCATCACGCCCCGCTTCCGACAACTGGCCGATGCCGACATCAACGAGAAGCTGCCGGGAGATCTCGTCACCATCGCCGACCACGAGTCCGAGGTGCGACTCACTGAACTGTTGAAGGCCGCTTTCCCCTCCGCGGTGGTGGTGGGAGAGGAGTCGATCTTCGCTGATCCCATGCTGCTGCGAGGGCTCGCCAACGAGGACCACGCGTTCATCATCGACCCCATCGACGGCACCCGCAACTTCGTCAACGGACGCGACGAGCATGGCGTGATCCTGGCCGAGACACGAGGCGGCGTCACCACCCGCGGCTGGATCTGGCAACCCCAGACCGGGCGCGCCTACGTCGCCGAACGGGGCGCGGGGGTGAGGCTCAACGGTGCGCCCATCGAGCGGAAGCGGCACGACAGGGCGCCCCAGGGTGCCTCGTCGAAGCGCCGGCTCCGCGGCTATGACGCCGACGGGAGGCTCAGCCCGGTGGTGCGCAGCAACTTCGCCTGCTGCTTCGACTACCCGGACGTGCTGCACGGCAAGCTCGACTTCATGTACTACACGAGCCTGCACCCCTGGGATCACCTCGCCGGCTCGTTGATGGTCACGGAGAACGGTGGCATCAGCCGCACCTTGGACGGGCTCAACTACAGCCTGCTGTCGCGCTCGAAGGGTGGCCTGCTGGTGGCAGGCGACACCATGAGCTGGATGGCTGCGCAGCAGTACTGGCCCATCGACTGAGTCTCAGATGAGGGGCAGATGCCTCTTCGGCACGATGCCCTTGGCGCCGAGTTCCGCGTAGGCCTTCGGTAGCGCCACGGCCAGGGTCTCGGGCGTGAACGGCCATTCGGTGGCCGTCGCCGCGTCCTCCAGCTTGGTGCCCTGCTGGATCAGCATCTCGGTCTGCCCGTAGAGCATGGCGATCTCGGCGCGCTGGATGAACGCGAAGTCGCGGTCCACGACGGCGCCGTGGCCGGGCACGAACTTCGTCTCGTTGGTACTGGCGCCCAGGATGCCGTCGAGCACCGTGGGCCAGTTGCTGAGCGAGCCCCGATCGTCGATCTGGGGGTCTGCGCCCTCCTCCAGCAGGTCGCCGGCGAAGACCACGTTCTCCCCGGGCAGGTAGATCAGCAGGTCGCTGTCGGTGTGCGCCTCCCCGAAGTGCAGGGCCTCCACCCTGAGCCCGCCGAGGTCGACGGCGAAGGCCATCGAGAACGTGCGCGTGGGCTGCACCGAGGTGAGGTTCTCGTGCGCGATCGAGGTGACCTCACCCATGCCCGCGAGCCCGCCCACGTGGTCGTGGTGATCGTGCGTGAGCAGCACCTGCGTGACCGGCACCCCCGCCTTCTGCGTGGCCGACGCGATCAGTTCGGCGCCCTGCTCCGGGGTGTTGCCCGTGTCGATCAACATGGCGCCGTCGCGGCCCACCACCAAGCCGACGTTGACCCGGTGGGGTTCAACGGTGGTGACGAAGACGCGTTCGCTAACAGGTGCCCACTCGAGTGTCATGACTCCATCCTAGGGCGCGGTACACTGGCACTCGCCCAACCAGAGTGCCAACCGGGAGGTGACATGCTCGACGACCGTAAGCTCGATGTCCTCAAGGCCATCGTGACCGATTACGTGGCCAGCCGCGAGCCCGTCGGCTCCAAAGCACTCGTGGAGCGGCACAAGCTGGACGTCTCTGCGGCCACCGTCCGCAACGACATGGCGGCGTTGGAGGAGGAGGGCTACATCACGCAGCCCCACACCAGCGCTGGCCGCATTCCCACCGACAAGGGCTACCGGCTGTTCGTGGACAAGCTCGCCCGCATCAAGCCGCTCTCCAGCGCTGAGCGCAACGCCATCACCAGCTTCATGAACGGCACCGCGGATGTCGACGACCTGGTGATGCGCACCGTCCGCCTGCTGGCGCAACTGACCCGGCAGGTCGCCATCGTGCAGTACCCGGTGGCGCAGCACGACCAGATCCGCCACCTCGAACTGGTCTCGCTCACCCCTGAGCGCATGATGGTCATCGTCGTGCTGTCCTCGGGGCGGGTGGACCAGACGGTCATTGAGGCCCCGACGGCGGACGAGGCGCACCTGCATGCCCTACGGCTGAAGCTGGCGTCGGCCACCATCGGCAAGGCTCCGGCGGCCGCCGCGGGGGCGCTCGTGACGCTGCTGGACGGCATCTCGCCGGAGGATCGCGCCGTCAGTGCGCCGGTCGTCGCCGCTGTGTTGGAGACCATCGCGGCGGAGCCGGCGTCCCAGGTGGTGGTGGCGGGCGTACCGAACCTGGCAGGCACGGCGTTCGAGACCAACATGCGCCCCCTGCTGGAGGCGCTGGAGGAGCAGGTCGTGCTGATGCGCCTCCTGGGCGAGGCCGCCGGCGACGACGTCACCATCCGGATCGGGCAGGAGAACACCGCCCAGGGCTTCCAGTCGACTTCGCTGGTCGCTTCCGGGTACGGTGCCGATTTCGGGTCGAGCCTCGGCGTCGTCGGGCCCACCCGCATGGACTACCCGTCCACCATCGCCGCGGTGCGTGCCGTGGCGCGTTATGTGAGCAGATTCCTGATCGAAGGCTGAACGCAGAAGATATGAGCAAGGACTACTACACCATCCTGGGCGTCGATCGCGATGCCACTCCTGAGAGCATCAAGAAGGCCTACCGTCGCCGCGCCATGAAGGTGCACCCAGATGTGGCCCCCGACGATGCGGAGGCTGCTGAGAAGTTCAAGGAACTCAGCGAGGCCTACGAGGTGCTGAGTGACCCCAACAAGCGGGCCATCTTCGACCGCGGCGGGGACCCCATGTCCGGCGCTGGCGGCGCAGGCTTCTCCGGCTTCGGGGGCGGGTTCGCGGGCGGCTTCGACTTCACCAACCTTGTGGACGCGATGTTCGGCCAGGCAGGGGGCCGCGGCCCACGTTCCCGCGTCCGGCAGGGGCAGGACGCCCTGGTGCGCCTCTCCCTGGACCTGCACGAAGCGGTCTTCGGCGCCACCAAACCCGTCAAGGTGGCCACGGCTGTGGTGTGCCCCAAGTGCACCGGCAAGGGCGGCGAGCCCGGCTCGGAGCCCGTGACCTGTTCCACCTGTAGCGGCAACGGCGAGATCACCCAGATCCAGCGCTCCTTCCTGGGTGACATCCGTACCTCGCAGGCGTGCCCCACCTGCCGCGGCTACGGCACCATCATCCCGCGCCCCTGCAGCGAATGCTCCGGCGAGGGTCGGGTCCGCACCACCCGCACGCTGCAGGTCAAGATCCCGGCAGGCGTCTCAACCGGCATCCGCATCCACCTGGAGAGCCAGGGCGAGGTGGGCCCGGGCGGCGGCCCCGCCGGCGACCTCTACGTGGAACTCTCCGTCAACGAGCACGAATCGTTCCGCCGCGACGGCGACAACCTCGAGATGGTGGTCAAGCTGCCGATGACGGCCGCTGCTCTTGGCACGACCATCGACCTCACCACGCTCGAGGCCGAGTGGGAGAAGTCCGACGTGGAGGACCGGTCCGTCTCGGTCGAGGTGCCGGCCGGCACCCAGTCGGGCACCCGCATCGGGCTGAAGGGGCGAGGGGTGCCCCGGCTGCGTGGCGGCGGCCGCGGTGAGCTGGGCGTGACCCTGCTCGTGCAGACCCCCACGAAGCTCGACGACCAGCAGCGCGAACTGCTCCGCCAGCTCGCCGACGCCCGCGACGAGACCCGGATCGAGGCGGTCGCCGCCAAACCGGGCAAGGGCGGGATGTTCGGCAAGCTGAGCGAGTGGTTCTCGTGACCGACCACCTGTTCCTCGCCGAGTTCGACGAGGGCATCGCCCCCGGGCAGCGGGTGGTGGTGACGGGTGCCGAGGCCCACCACGCGACGAGCGTCAAGCGCATCTCGGTGGGGGAGTCCGTGCTCCTCTCCAACGGCGAGGGGCTGGGCGTGCGCGGCACCGTCGTCGAGGCGACCAAGCGGGAGCTGATGGTGGAGGTGGGCGAGGTCCTGTCCTCCGAGGTGGCAGCGCTGCGCTGGGGGGTGGTGCAAGCGTTGGCGAAGGGGGACCGCAGCGACCTGGCCGTCCAGATGGCCACCGAACTGGGCACCCGGCGCATCATCGCCTGGCAGGCTGCCCGTTCCGTCGTGCGCTGGCAGGGCGAGCGGGGCGCCAAGGCGCTCGAGAAGTGGCGGGCCACCGCCCGCGAGGCCTCGAAACAGTCGCGGCGATTCTTCGTGCCTGTGCTCGAGGCGGCGTCAACGGCCCAGGTGATCGAGGCCATCCGGGGTGCCGCCGTCGCCCTCGTGCTCCACGAGGACGCGGAGCGTCACATCGCGCAGGTGGAACTCCCACCGGAGGGGGAGGGCCTCGTGATCGTCGGCCCCGAAGGCGGCATCTCCCCTGAGGAGCTCGACGCGTTTGTCGATGCAGGCGCCCAGCCGGTGCTGATCAGCGACGGCGTGCTGCGCACCTCGACGGCCGGGGCTGTCGCGCTGGGTCAGCTGGAAGTGCTGGCCCGCCGATGAGCTTCTCCTTCGACGTCACCCACCGCCTTGAGGGGGCACCCGGCCGCGCCGGCGTCATCCATACCCCGCACGGCGACATCGAGACGCCGGCGTTCATCGTGGTGGGCACCAAGGCGACGGTCAAGGCCGTGCTGCCCGAGGCGGTCTCGGACCTCGGGGCGCAGGCCGTACTCGCCAATGCCTACCACCTGTACCTGCAGCCCGGCTCCAGCATCGTCGACGAGGCGGGCGGACTGGGTCGGTTCATGAGCTGGCCGGGCCCCACCTTCACCGACTCCGGTGGCTTCCAGGTGATGAGCCTGGGCGCCGGCTTCAAGAAGGTGCTGGCCATGGACACCAAGGGCATGGCGAACGACGACGTGATCGCCGACGGGAAGACCCGCCGCGCACACGTCGATGACGATGGCGTCACCTTCAAGAGCCACCTCGACGGCACCCTCCACCGGTTCACCCCGGAGGTCTCGATGGGCATCCAGCATGAGCTGGGGGCCGACATCATGTTCGCCTTCGACGAACTCACCACGTTGATGAACACCCGGGCCTACCAGGAGTCCTCGGTGGAGCGGACCCACGCGTGGGCGGTGCGCTGCCTCGCGGAGCACGAACGCCTCACCCGCGAGCGTGCGGACAAGCCGTACCAGGCCCTCTTCGGCGTGATCCAGGGCGCCCAGTACGAGGACCTGCGGCGCCAGGCCGCCCGTGGCCTGGCAGAGCTTGTGGTCGACGGCCGCAGCTTCGACGGCTTCGGCCTGGGCGGCGCACTGGAGAAGGAGAATCTGGGCACCATCATCGGCTGGATGGTGGAGGAACTGCCCGAGAACAAGCCGAGGCACCTGCTGGGCATCTCGGAGCCGGACGACCTGTTTGCCGCCGTCGAGATGGGGGCCGACACGTTCGACTGCGTCAACCCCTCACGGGTGGCCCGCAATGCGGCCATCTACACCGCCGACGGCCGCTACAACGTGAACACGGCGCGTCACAAGCGCAGCTTCATCCCCCTCGAAGAGGGCTGCGACTGCTACACGTGCACCCATTACACGCGTGCCTACCTGCACCACCTGTTCAAGGCCAAGGAGATGCTGAGCTCCACCCTTGCGACCATCCACAACGAGCGCTTCACCGTGCGCCTGGTCGACAACATCCGCCAGTCGTTGAAGGACGGCACGTTCTACGAGTTCCGCGACGAGTTCATCGGCCGCTTCTACGGCACCCGGGCAGGCTGACACACCGAGGTCCGGCTCGACTGTGCCGGAGCGCCATTGAGCAGGGCACCATCGGTGGCAGTGGTGTCCGGGTGAAGGGTGTAGAGGAAGTTGTAGGAGATCGAGTAGGCGAGGTCGCGCCAGTTGCCGATCCGGTTCCTGACCACTGCAGTGCGGTGCACGTTGCCAGTTGGCGCGCGGGCGGCTCAGCGAGCGGGCGTCTCGTAGGAGGGTTCGCGGCGCTTGACGAACGTGATCACCTGGTAGGTCACCGGCAGGAAAATGATCTCGATCAGCACCTTGTAGATGTAGCCCACCAGGATGTAGTTGAGCAGGGTGCCGCCGGTGATGATACCGGCGAAGGCGACCACGCAGAAGATGATGGTGTCGGCGGCCTCGCCCACCACGGTGGAGCCCAGGAGGCGGGCCCAGAGGCTGCCTTCCTTCGTGCGCTGCTTGAGCTTGACCAGCACCCAGGCGTTGAGCAGCTGCCCGGCGAGGTAGCCCAGCACGGAGGCGGCGACGATGCGCGGCACGAAGCCCAGGATCGCTTCGAACGCGGCCTGGTTGCCCCAATCCGCAGCCGGGGGAGCCGCGCCCACTATCAGGAACGTGATGGAAGCCAGGACCGAGACGGCGAAGCCGATGAAGATGGCACGCTTGGCCCCCTTCATACCGTAGACCTCCGCCAGCACGTCGCCCAGGATGTAGGTCAATGGGAACAGGAACGCCCCGCCGTCGGTGATGATCGGCAGGATCGGGAAGCCGAAGACCTCCACGTCGGGGCCGAACTGGATGAGCTTGACCGCCGAGACGTTGGAGATCAGCAGCAGCGCGCAGAACAGCGCCACGACGATGTCGTAGACGCCGCGCGGGCGACTCGCGAAGTTCGTGCTCATACCGGCTTCCTGGACGCTTGATGTCACCCGTGCATCATAGACACAACAGCCGTCCCGCGAGTTTGGCCCCGAACCGGCTTTCCTGGTGGCAAACTCAGGTCATGGACGACATCACCGAGACGGTTCCCGAAGAATCAGTGCAACTGGACCAGCTTCAGCCGGACGACTCGTTGATCTACCGCGGGGTCGACGACGTCCTGGACGAGGGCTACATCGCGCCGGACAACTGGTCCCCGGCCATGGGCTACGGCAACACAGCCGAGGAGATGCGCCAGGGAGAGACCCTCGAGATGCGCGTCAAGCAGGAGGAACCGGACAGGGTTGCGGCCGAGAACGAAGACTGGAACCCCAACGACGAGCCACGCGAGGTGGGGCGCGAGCGCGCAGGACGCCTCATGGCGGTCCAAGGCCTGGGCCACAGCGACACCCTGGGCGTCGACGTCGGCTACAGCGGCGGCGCGGCCAGCGCGGAAGAGGCGGCGATGCACATCATCTCCGACGATGGGGAAGATGACGCCCTCGACTAGAACCGGCTCTGTCCGCGGCAGGGCATAGACTGGGTGGCCACGGCGCATAGGGCGTCGTCAGCGCTCACCGAACGAGGAAAGACCCTGAACGCCAACTCTCTCGACCAACAGCGTGCCGTACGCAGCGTGGCGGTGCCACCGTCGATCGACATGGTCAACCTGCTCGGCCCGCGCGACGAATTTCTCCGTATCCTCGAGGACCAACTCGACGCCGAACTGCATGTGCGCGGCGGCCAGGTCACGCTGTCCGGCACGGCGGCCGAGGTGGCACACGCGGCGGACGTGATCACCGAGATGGTCACCATTCTGCGCACCGGCCAGGGGCTCACCGCCGAGACCGTCGAACGCGTCCTCCAGATGGCGGAAGACCCCACCGCCTCGGCGGCCGAGGTGCTCACGCAGAACATCATCTCCAACCGGGGCAAGACCGTGCGGCCCAAGACGCTCAACCAGAAGCGCTACGTGGACTCGATCGACCGCCACACCATCGTGTTCGGCATCGGCCCGGCCGGCACCGGTAAGACCTATCTGGCCATGGCCAAGGCGGTGCAGGCGCTACAGGCCAAGGAGGTCAGCCGCATCATCCTGACGCGCCCTGCCATCGAGGCCGGCGAGCGTCTGGGCTTCCTGCCCGGCACGCTCAACGACAAGATCGACCCCTATCTGAGGCCGCTCTACGATGCGTTGCACGACATGGTCGACGCGGATTCGGTGCCGAAGCTGCTCACATCCGGCACCGTTGAGGTCGCGCCACTGGCGTATATGCGCGGCCGCACGCTCAACGATGCCTTCATCATCCTCGACGAGGCGCAGAACACCTCCATGGAGCAGATGAAGATGTTCCTGACCCGCCTTGGTTTCAACTCCAAGATGGTGGTCACCGGCGACGTCACGCAGGTCGACCTGCCCGGCGGGACGCGCAGCGGGCTGCGGGGCGTGCAGCAGGTGCTCGACGGTGTGGAGGACATCGAGTTCTGCACCCTCACCAACCGCGACGTGGTGCGCCACAAACTGGTGGGGCGGATCGTGGCGGCCTACGATCAGTTCGAAAGCCTGGCCCCCGAACGGAAGCGCGCGCAGTGATCGACCTCAACAACGAATCAGGGATGGCGGCCGACGAGCTGGGCCTCATCGAGCTGGCCCGTTTCGCACTCGACAAGCTGCGGATCCACCCGCAGGCCGATCTGTCCATCGTCCTGGTGGATGAGGAGACGATGGCCGAGTACCACGAGCGTTTCATGGATCTTCCTGGCCCCACCGACGTGATGAGCTTCCCCATGGACGAGTTGCGCGCCCCGGACGAGGACGAGGAGCCCCCCATCGGGTTGCTCGGCGACATCGTGTTGTGTCCCCAGGTCACCGAGCGTCAGGCGGCGGACAACGGCCGCGAACCGGCCGCCGAAGCCGAGTACCTGCTCATCCACGGCCTGCTGCACCTGCTCGGTCACGACCACGCGGAACCGGAGGAGAAGGCCGTCATGTTCGGCCTCAACGACCGGATCATCGCCGCCTGGGACCTCGCGCGGAAGTGAGCGCCAGGTCTGAGCTGAGCCGTAGCCTGAGCCTGTGGGACGCCATCGCCATCGGCGTGGCCTCCATGGTGGGGGCCGGGGTCTTCGTCGTGTGGCAGCCGGCAGCGCAGGCTGCGGGCGACCTGCTGCTGGTCGCACTGGTCATCGCCGCGCTGGTGGCCTGGGCCAACGCCACGTCCTCAGCCCAGCTCGCCGCCCAGTATCCCTCCGCCGGCGGCACCTATGTCTACGGTCGGGAACGGCTCGGGCCGTGGCCCGGCTACCTCGCCGGCTGGAGCTTCGTCATCGGGAAGACCGCCTCCGTCGCGGCAATGGCTCTGGCCTTCGCCGCCTACGTCGCGCCGGACGGCTGGCACATACCCGTCGCCATCGCGGCGGTCTGGGTGCTGGTGGGCATCAACCTGCTCGGCGTGACCCGGACGGCCCAGGTGGCCAAGGTGCTCGCGTCACTGGCGCTGATCGGCATCGCCGTGGCCCTCGCCGTCGGCTGGTCCGGGCACGGATCGACAGCCACCTTCGGCTGGGCGGACATCACCGACGGACCGTACGGCGTCCTCCAGGCTGCAGGCCTGCTCTTCTTCGCGTTTGCCGGCTACGCCCGGATCGCGACGATGGGGGAGGAGGTGCGCGACCCGGAGCGCACCATCGGCCGCGCCATCGTCACGGCGTTGATCATCGTGTTGGCCCTCTACGCACTCGTCGGGGTCAGCCTGCTGACGCTGCTCGGCCCGGCACTGCTGGCCTCGACTCCCGCGCCGCTGGCGCTGCTGGTTGAAGGATCCCCGGTGGCGGCAGCAGTCCTGGTGGGCGGCGCTGCGGCGGCCATCGCCGGTGCCCTGCTCGGGCTGCTGTCCGGCATCGGGCGCACGTTCCTGGCCATGGCCCGCGAGGGAGACCTGCCCCGCTTCTTCGATCACACCCACCCCAGGACGAAGGTGCCACACCGCATCGAAGTGCTGCTCGGCATCCTGTTGACGCTCCTGCTGCTCGTGGTCGACCTACGAGGGGCCATCGGGTTCTCGTCGTTCGGCGTGCTGCTGTACTACTTCGTCGCCAACGTGGCCGCCTACACGCAGGACGAGGCGCACCGCCGCCACCACCGCGCCTGGCAGGTGTTCGGGGCCCTCCTGTGCCTCACCTTGGTGATCACGCTGCCCTGGCAGTCGATCGTGGCCGGCGTCGCCGTGCTCGCGGTGGGTGGGGCATGGCGTCTCGTCCGGCCGGCGTCGCTGCGTTAGACTCCTGCAGTCACAAGTCGTCTAGCTCGAGCGAGTTGATCGGATCCCGTGTCCCAGTCCGAATGGATTGAACTGGGCGTAGCCCTGTTGTGCGCCATTGGCGCTTCCCTGCTGGCCGCGGTTGAGACCGCGCTGAGCGTCATCACCAAGTCCCGCGCCGAAAAGCTCGTCGACGACGACGTGCGCGGCGGTGATCGCATCGTCCTGATCACCCAGGACCCGGCCCCCACCATCAACGCGGTGATGTTCGCCAGGATGGCGCTGGAGATCAGCTCCATCGTGGTGGCCACCATCGTGATGTTCACCCAGTTCCAGGCGGACTGGCAGCGGGCGCTTGTCACCATCGGCGTCATGCTGGCGGTGTCCTTCATCCTGTGGGGCGTCGCGCCGCGCACCATCGGCCGCCAGAAGCCGGAGGCCACCCTGCGCTTCTTCGGCCCGCTACTGACCGGCCTCACGACGGTGCTGGGCCCCATCGCCCAACTCATGATCTACCTCGGCAACGCCCTCACCCCCGGCAGGGGCTATGCGGACGGGCCCTTCGCCACGGAGGCGGAGCTGCGCGACATGGTGGACTTCGCCGAGGCCCAGGACCTCATCGAGGCCGGCGAATCCAAGATGATCCACTCGGTCTTCGAACTGGGCGACACCATCGTCAAGGAGGTCATGGTGCCGCGCACCGACGTGGTGTTCGTGACCCGGGACAAGACGCTGCGTCAGCTCCTTTCATTGGCGTTGCGCTCCGGCTTCTCACGCATCCCCGTGATCGGGGAGGACCTCGACGACGTGCTCGGCGTCGCCTACCTCAAGGACGTCGCCAAACGCATCCACGACTTCCCGGACGCCGAGCGGCTCGAGACGGTGGGCGACATCATGCGCCCCGCCGCCTTCTGCCCGGACTCCAAGCCCGTTAGCGAACTGCTGCGGGAGATGCAGCTGAGCCACTCGCACCTGGTGATGGTCATCGACGAGTTCGGCGGCACCGCCGGTCTGGCCACCATCGAGGACATCCTCGAGGAGATCGTGGGCGAGATCGTCGACGAGTACGACCACGACACCCCGGCTGTCACCGAGTTGGGGGAGGGGCACTACCGCATCTCTTCACGGCTCCCGCTCGACGAACTGGGCGCGCTGTTCGGGCTCCACCTCGACGACGACGAGGTCGAAACCGTCGGCGGCCTGATGGCCAAGCAGCTCAACCTGGTCCCCATCCCCGGCTCACGCGCCGTCGTGGGTGACCTTGAACTCGTCGCCGACCGCGCCGTCGGCAGGCGACACCAGATCGGCACCATCCTCGTGCGTCGGCTCAGCCCCGAGGAACTGACCCACGACGAGCCGCAGGAGAACCCCGATGACTGAGCCAACCCACCGTTCCGGCTTCGCCTGCTTCGTCGGGCGGCCCAACGCAGGCAAGTCCACCCTGACCAACGCGCTGGTCGGGCAGAAGATCGCGATCGCCTCCAGCAAGCCGCAGACCACCCGGCACGCGGTGCGCGGCATCGTCACCCAGGACAACGGGCAACTGGTGCTGATCGACACCCCCGGACTGCACAAGCCCCGCACGCTGCTCGGCAAGCGCCTCAACGATCTGGTCTACGAGACGTGGAGCGAGGTGGACGTGGTGGGCGTGTGCCTGCCCTGCGACCAGCGCATCGGCCCCGGGGACAAGTTCATCATCAACGAGATCGCCAAGCTGAAGAGGCGCCCCACCCTCGTCGCGCTCGCCACCAAGACCGACCTGGTGAGCAAGGAACGCGTCCTGTCCCACCTGGTCGACGTCGCCGCCGTGGCGGAGGAACTCGACATCCAGTGGGCGGAGGTCATTCCCTGCTCCGCAACGGCCGGGGACCAGATCGACCTCGTGCGCGAGACCCTGATCTCGCTGCTGCCCGAAGGCCCCCAGTACTACCCGGACGGCGAGATCACCGACGAGCCCACCGAGACCCTCATCGCCGAGTTGATCCGCGAGGCCGCGCTGGAGGGTGTGCGCGACGAACTGCCCCACTCGATCGCGGTGATGATCGACGAGATCATGCCCCGCGAGGACCGCCCGGAGGACAAGCCACTCACCGATGTCTTCGCCACGATCGTCGTGGAGCGCGATTCGCAGAAGGGGATCATCATCGGTCACCGCGGCTCGAGACTCAAGGAGATCGGTACCACGGCGCGCGAGCAGATCAACCGCCTGCTCGGCACCCGGGTGCATCTGACGTTGCACGTGAAGGTGCTCAAGGAGTGGCAGCGCGACGCCAAATACCTCAACCGGCTCGGCTTCTGATCCGCCGAGCAGACCCGCGCGGGGAAAACGCGCAGCGGTGCTGCGCATTCCTGTGTTAACGGTAACTATTTGGTCACGACGTGGTGTCCTTAGGTCGTCAGCCAGCCGGTTGTTCCTAGTATGAGTCGCAACAACCGCCCGGTTGACCTTGACATTTAAGGAAAGGAACACACGTGAAGAAGCGTGTTTACAAGCTCGGCGTGGCCGCCATCGTCGGCGCCTTCGCCCTGACCGCCTGCGGCGGCGACGGCACGGACAGCGGAACCGACAACGGCGACAACGGTGCCGCCGAGGTGGCACCCGCTGATCTCGAGACCACGATCAAGATCCTCGCCCCGTCGTACTCGGACAGCTCGCAGGCTGACTGGGACCGCGTCACCGCCGCGTTCAACGAGGAATACCCCAAGGTCACAGTCGAGCTGCAGATCGACGGCTGGGAGAACTTCTCGCAGACCGTGCAGTCGCGCATCCAGGCCAACGACTACCCGGACATCCTCAACGACAACGCCTTCGCGTCGTCCGCGGATGCGGATCTGCTGTACCCCATCGATGAACTGCTGAGCGATGAGACCCTCGCCAACATCGACGAGACCCTGATGGCCAACGGTAAGGGCCCCGACGGCACGCAGTGGGCCGCTCCGGACATCGCCTCGGCCCGCATGCTGGTCTACAACACGGACCTCTTCGAGCAGGCCGGCATCGCCGAGCCGCCGAAGAGCTGGGAGGAGCTCGAGGCCGCGGCTGAGAAGATCACCGCCCTCGGCGACGACATCTATGCCTACGGCATGCCGCTGGGTGCGGAAGAGGCCCAGGTCGAGTCCTCCCTCTGGGTGTGGGGTGCCGGCGGTAACTGGGATGAGGGCGAGAACCTCGTCGCCAACTCCGATGTGGCCGTCGAAGGCTTCACGCAGATGAAGAAGATGTACGACGCCGGCTACACGCAGCCCAACCTCGAGGACAACCGTCAGGACACCACCGACCTCTTCGCCGCCGGCAAGCTCGCCATGGCCATCGGCCACGGCCAGGTTGTGAGCGACGCTGAGGCCCAGGGCGTCAACGTGGAGCTCGCCCCGGTCCCGTCGAAGGACGGCGAAGGCGTCGCCATCGGTGTGACCGACTTCATCGTTGCGTTCAACAACGACGACGCGGCCCGCAAGCAGGCCACCGGCGCGTACCTGGACTACCTCTACTCCGACGAGCTGTACGAGCCCTGGTACAAGGGCACTGAGCTGCTCCCGGTGACCAAGTCCATCATCGAGAAGGCCAAGGGAGAGGCCGAGGGCAACGAGGCCGCGTTCCTCGACGCCCTGTCCGTCGTGAAGTTCCAGCCCGTCGCCAACCCGGCGTGGGACACGCTGCAGACCGCTCTGCAGCAGAACGCCTACAAGATCGGCACCGAAGAGCCTGCCGCTCTCCTGGAGCAGATTGAAGCACAGGTCGCAGCCCAGAGCTGATCGACTTTCGTGACGAGACGGGGTGGCACGGGCAGACCGTGCCACCCCGTACCCACGCGGTAACCCCAAACCCAAGAGAAGAAGGGACGACGACGGTGTCGTTGACAGCCACCCCACAGATGGTGGAGAAGACAAAGAAGCGGAAGATCTCCGGCGGATGGGAAACGCTTCGAGCGCTCCCGTGGCTGCTGCCGACCCTGATCCTGATCGTCGGGGTCGTGCTCTACCCGGCCGGCCTGATGATCTACACCTCCTTCTTCAAGTACAACAACAAGGGCATCCTCCGCAGCCCTGATCCGGTGGGTCTCGACAACTACATCGGCAAAGCCGGCGCCCTGACGTTCCCCGGTGTGCCGATCACACGCATCATGGCCAACACGGTGCTGTGGGTCATCGTCGTGGTCATCGTCACGGTGCTGCTCAGCCTCCTGTTGGCCCAGTTCCTCAACAAGCCCTTCCGTGGCCGCAAGCTGTTGCGTCTGTTCATCATCCTCCCCTGGGCCTGTTCTGTGGTCATGACCGCCACGGTCTTCCGCTACGGCCTGCAGCAGAACGTCGGCCTGTTCAACCGGCTGCTCGTGGATACCGGCATCCTCGAGAGCGCGCGCGCCTGGACGAAGGACCCCACCTCGGCGTTCTGGGTCGCGGTGTTCGTGGCCATCTACGTCTCGCTGCCCTTCACCACCTACACGATCCTCGCCGGCCTGCAGGCCGTCCCCTCCGACGTGCTCGAAGCGGCGCACGTCGACGGCGCCTCGGCTCCGCAGCGGTACTGGCACATCGTGCTGCCGCTCCTGCGCCCCGCCATCGCGGTGGCCGCCCTGATCAACATCATCAACGTGTTCAACTCCCTGCCGATTCTGCGCATTCTGCAGGAGACCCCCGGCTACCACAACGGCCACATCACCACCACGTTGATGTACGAGTATCAGAGCGCTCTGGGTCCCGGCGTGTCTTCGGCGCTGTCGGTGCTCAACTTCCTGTTCTGTCTCGTCATCATCGCGATCTACCTGATCATCGTGAAGCCCACGAAGGAGGTGGCCTGAGCCATGGCGAAGGTCAAGTCTGAACACAAGATCCGCGGCGGCATCAACAAGCAGCCCAACCTCCTCGGGATCATCATCGGCTCGATCGTGATCGTGTTGTTCTTCGGGTTCCCGTATGTGCTGATGTTCATCACGTCCCTGAAGACCCGCCTCGAGGTCACGGCCATTCCGCCGTCGTGCTTCCCGTCCGAGCCGCGCTGGCAGAACTACATCGACGTGTGGTCCTCGGCCGTCAACCCTGCCTCGTCGCTGCTGGCCACCACCGTCATCGCCGTGGGCGCCACCCTGCTCGTCCTCGTGGTCGCCACGCCGGCCGCCTACTACATCGCGCGCTTCCGGTTCCCGGGCCGCATGATCTTCCTGCTGCTGGTGCTGTGCACCCAGATGCTGCAGCCCACCGTGCTGGCCGTCGGCCTGTTCCAGGAGTTCAAGGGCTGGCACGGCTACGCGGTGTGGGGCGCGCTGATCCTCATCAACGGCGCGTTCAACCTGTCGTTCGCCATCTGGATCATGCAGGCCTTCTTCGCCTCGGTGCCCAAGGAGGTCGACGAGGCGGCACTCATCGACGGCCTGGGCCGCCTGCAGACGATGTTCCGCATCTCGCTGCCCCTGGTGTGGCCCGGCATCGTGACGGCCATCGTGTTCGTCTTCGTGAACTCGTGGAACGAGTTCGCGGCGGCACTCATCCTCGTCCAGCAGAACGACCTGCAGCCCCTGACGGTGTCGATGCCGCGCTTCCTGGGCCTCTACATCCAGGACTGGCAGTACCTGTTCACGGTGGCACTCGTGGCCATCGTCCCGGTGATCATCCTCTTCTCCATCATCGAGAAGCGCCTCATCGGCGGCCTGACGGCCGGCTCGGTCAAGTAGTAGAACCTCACGGCGCCGTGCCCGCGGACATGTCTTCCGCGGGCACGGCGCTCGGTGTATCGTGACGCACGTGGCACTGCACAACCTGCTCCTTGGCTGCCGCAGCGAGGCCCAGAATCTCTGAGCCGGAACTCCTCGCTGCGGTGCTTCCACGTGTCTGGCGAACCCCACCCAGCCCAGGAGACATTCCATGACCATGATCAATCACCGCCCCCAGCCGAAGCCTGTCCAGCAGCCCACCGGCATGCCGGTGCACCGCTACACCCCGTTCGTGCCCGTCGACGTACCGGACCGCACGTGGCCCGCGCAACGCATCGAGAAGGCGCCCCGCTGGCTCTCCACGGATCTGCGCGACGGCAACCAGGCGCTCATCGACCCGATGACCCCCTCCCGCAAGATGCGGATGTTCGAACTCCTGGTGGAGATCGGCTACAAGGAGATCGAGATCGGCTTCCCGTCCGCCTCCCAGACGGATTTCGACTTCGTGCGGCAACTGATCGAGGAGGACCGCGTCCCGGAGGACGTGACCATCTCGGTGCTGACCCAGGCCAGGGAGGACCTGATCAGCCGCACGGCCGAATCCCTCATCGGCGCGCACCGCGCCACCATCCACATGTACAACGCCACCGCCCAACTGTTCCGCGACGTGGTCTTCCGCATCTCCGAGGAGGAGTGCGTGCAGATGGCGCGCCGCGGCACCGAGATGGTGATGAAGTACGCGGACCGGCACCTGCGCGACGTGGAGTTCGGCTACCAGTACTCGCCGGAGATCTTCACGCAGACGCCCACGGATTTCGCCGTGGAGGTCTGCAACGCGGTCTCCGAGGTGTGGCAGCCCGGCGAGCGCCGCGAGATCATCTTCAACCTGCCTGCCACCGTCGAGCGCTCCACGCCCAACACCTATGCGGACCAGATCGAGTACTTCATCCGCAACGTCAAGCACCGCGAGCACGTCGCGGTATCCCTGCACCCTCACAACGACCGCGGCACCGCAGTCGCGGCCGCCGAGCTGGGTCAGATGGCGGGCGCGGACCGGGTCGAGGGCTGCCTGTTCGGCCACGGGGAGCGCACCGGCAACGTCGACCTGGTGACGCTGGCCCTCAACCTGTACACCCAGGGCGTCGACCCGCAGTTGGATTTCCATGACATCGACCACGTGCGACGCACCGTCGAGTACTGCACCGGCCTGCCCGTGCATCCCAGGCACCCGTACTCAGGTGACCTGGTCTACACCGCCTTCTCCGGCTCCCACCAGGACGCCATCAAGAAGGGCCTGGAGCACCTCGAGCGCATCGCCGACGAGGCCGGCAAGTCGGTCACCGACATGCCCTGGGAAGCTCCGTACCTGCCGATCGACCCACACGACGTGGGCCGCACCTACGAGGCGGTCATCCGTGTCAACTCGCAGTCCGGCAAGGGCGGCATGGCCTACCTGATGAAGTCCGAGTTCAAGATGGACCTGCCCCGCCGGCTGCAGATCGAGTTCAGCCGCGCGGTCCAGGAGCGCACGGAGACCACCGGCAGCGAGATCACGCCGCAGGAGATCTACGAGGTGTTCGTCGACGAGTACCTGGGCGAGGGCCCATGGGAACTCACCAGCGCCGGCACCACATCCAGCAACGGCAGCTTCGTCGTCAACGCCACCGTCAACGGCCCGCACCGCCGCGGTGTGGAGATCCAGGGCGAAGGCAACGGCCCGGTCTCGGCGTTCGTCGACGGCCTCACCCAGGCCGGGGCCACGGTTCGAGTGCTCGACTACGCGGAGCACGCGCTGGACTCCGGCGGGGACGCTCAGGCCGCGGCCTACGTGGAGTGCGAGATCGGTGAAGGGGACGCCGTGGAGGTCCTGTGGGGCGTCGGCATCGACCCGAGCATCACCAGCGCCTCGATGAAGGCGATCCTCAGCGCGCTGAACCGTCACCGGGACAGCTGAACAGTAGGCCTGCCTGAGAAGGCATGAGATGAGGGGCCGGTTTCCAATGGAAACCGGCCCCTTATTCATGGGGTGTTACAGGATGGACATCACGGGGCGTCGCTCGCGCGAGCCGTCACCTCCCATCCGGGGGTGCGATGAAGCCTCGTTATGCGGCGTCGGTCTGGCCCCCAAGGTCTTATCCGCCTGCGGCAGGGAGGACAGGACGTGTCCGGGTGGCATGGCCGGGTGGTCCACCACCGCTATGGTGGGCGTCATGCCCAAGCTCACCGATCCCGTCCCCGGTGACGCCGATTCCCTCTACGCCCACTTCCTCTCATGGGCCGAGGACCAGTCGATCGCGTTGTATCCCCATCAGGAGGAATCCGCGATCGAGCTGTTCTCCGGTAACAACCTGATCCTGGCCACACCCACCGGATCCGGGAAATCCATGGTGGCGCTCGCCGCCCACTTCGCCGCGCTGAATACGGACCGCGTGAGTTTCTACACCGCACCCATCAAGGCGCTGGTCAGCGAGAAGTTCTTCGCGTTGTGTCAGGTCTTCGGGGCGGAGAACGTCGGCATGGTGACCGGGGACGCCTCAGTCAACGCCGATGCCCCCATCATCTGCTGCACCGCCGAGGTGCTGGCCAACATCGCGCTGCGTGAGGGTCGGGCCGCGGACGTGGGGATGGTGATCGCCGACGAGTTCCACTTCTACTCGGAGCCGGATCGCGGCTGGGCCTGGCAGGTTCCCCTGTTGGAGCTCCCGCAGGCGCAGTTCCTGCTGATGAGCGCCACCCTCGGCGAGGTCGATCGCCTCATGTCCGATCTCAGCGAACGCACCGGGCGCTCCACCAGCCTGATCGATGATGCGGAGCGGCCTGTTCCGCTGATCTTCGAGTGGTCCCTGACCCCGTTGCAGGAGAAGGTCACAGACCTGGTGCAGGAGCAGAAGGCCCCTGTCTACATCGTGCACTTCACGCAGGCCGACGCATTGGAGCGGGCCCAGGGACTGCTCAGCCTCAACTTCATCACCAAGCACGACGCGGAACGCCTCCAGGAGGAGATCGGTGCCTTCCGCTTCGGGCCGGGCTTCGGGAGGATCCTCTCCGGGCTCGTGCGCCGCGGCATCGGCGTGCACCACGCGGGCATGCTGCCGAAGTACCGCCGCCTCGTTGAGCAGTTGGCCCAGACGGGCCTGCTGAAGGTGATCTGCGGCACCGACACCCTGGGCGTGGGCATCAACGTGCCCATCCGAACGGTCCTGTTCACCGGATTGAGCAAGTACGACGGCAACCGGGTGCGCCGCCTCCGGTCCCGGGAATTCCACCAGATCGCCGGCCGTGCCGGGCGCGCGGGATACGACACCGTCGGCTTCGTGGTGGTGCAGGCCCCGGAGCACGTGATCGAGAACGAGCGGGCCCTGGCGAAGGCGGGCGATGACGAGAAGAAGCGACGCAAGGTCGTGCGTCGCAAGCCACCGGAAGGCTTCGTCGGCTGGAACGAGGAGACCTACGACAAGATCATCGTGGCCGAGCCGGAGAACCTCATCTCGCGGCTCCAGATCACCCACGGCACCATCCTCAACCTCGCCCAACGCCCCGGCAACGGCTACGAGGCCATGGTGCGGCTGATCGAATCCAGCCACGAGACGAAGGACCGCAAGAAGGCGCTGCGCCGCCGGGCGCTCGCCCTCACCAAGGCGCTGTTCACTTCCGGGGTGCTGGTCAAACTACCTGAGCCGGACGACACCGGCAGCTGGTGCGTGCTGGGGGAGGGCGTCAGCGAGAACTTCGCGCTCAACCAACCGCTGGCCCCCTTCGCGGTGGCCTCACTGGACCTCCTCGATCCGGATTCACCCACCTACCACCTGGACGTCATCTCCGTGATGGAGGCGGTGCTGGAGGATCCCTTCCAGGTGCTGTTGGGGCAGCAGCACCAGGCTCGCGGCGAGGCCATCGCGCAGATGAAAGCCGACGGCATCGAGTACGACCAGCGCATGGAGCTACTCGAGGACGTGACGTGGCCCAAGCCGCTGGCCGAGTTGCTGGAGCACGCATTCGAGATCTATGCGCAGGCCCATCCCTGGGTGGATCCGACGGGCCTGTCGCCGAAGTCCGTGGTGCGCGACATGTGGGAACGCGCGATGAACTTCACCCAGCTCATCTCGTTGTACAAGCTGCAGCGCAGCGAGGGCACCGTGCTGCGGTATCTCACAGACGCCTACCGCATCCTGCGCCACACTGTGCCGGACGAGTACCGCACCGAGCAGTTCGACGACATCGTCGAATGGCTGGGGGAGACGGTGCGCCAGACGGACTCGTCGCTGCTGGACGAGTGGGAGTCCCTGACTGATCCCGACAAGGTGGCGAAGGCGGCCGAACGTGCCGCGCTGGGCGCCCCACCGCCGCCCCCACGTCCCGTCACCGGCAACGAGCGGGCCTTCACCGCCATGATCCGCACCGCCATGTTCCGGCGCGTGGAACTCATCGCGGCAGACCGGTGGCAGGCGCTGGGTGACCTGGACGCTGCCGCAGCCCAGCTGACCGAACCCCCGATGGACGTCCTGATGGACGCCGACGCCTGGGATGACGCGCTGGCAGCCTACTGGGACGACTACGACGACGTGCTGCTCGACGGCGACGCACGCGGCCCGGACCTGTTCCGCCTGGAGAAGGGCGGCGCCGTGTGGAAGGTGACCCAGGTCATCCACGATCCTGACGGCAACCACGACTGGCGCATCCGCGCCGAGGTGGACCTACCGGCCAGCGACGCCGCGGGCTCCGCGGTGGTCCGCACCACGGAGTTTGCCCGGCTCGGCTGACGGCTCAGGCGCTGCCGAAGCGACGCTCCCTGTTGGCGTACTGCTCGACGGCGGCCCACAGGTCGCGTCGGTCAAAATCCGGCCACAGCCTGTCGAGGAAGATGAACTCCGCGTACGCGGACTGCCACAGCAGGAAGTTCGAGATGCGCTGCTCGCCGGAGGAGCGCAGGAAGAGATCGACGTCCGGGATCTCGGGTTCGTCGAGGAACTTCTGGAACCGGTCCTCGGTCAGACGGTCAGGGTCCAGCTTGCCGTCGCGCGCCAACCTGGCGATCTCGCGTGCGGCGTCGACGATCTCCGCGCGGCCGCCGTAGTTGACGCAGAACTGCAACGTGAGCGTGGTGTTGTCCCGGCTCATCTCCTCTGCGACCTCGAGCTCCCTGATCACCGAGCCCCACAGCCGGGGGCGGCGGCCGGCCCAGCGGATCCGCACGCCGAGGTCGTTGAGTTCGTCACGGCGACGGTGGATGACGTCGCGGTTGAAACCCATCAGGTAGCGCACCTCATCCGGCGAGCGTTTCCAGTTCTCCGTGGAGAAGGCGTAGGCCGACAGGTAGGGGATGCCCATCTCGACGGCGCCGTGCACCACGTCGAGCAGGGACGCCTCGCCCATGGCGTGGCCCTCGGTGCGTTTGAGTCCGCGTTGTTTTGCCCAGCGCCCGTTGCCGTCCATCACGATGGCTACGTGCCGGGGCAGGGACCCCTTCGGGAGGGCGGGCGGTGTGGCGCCGCTGGGGTGCGGGGTGGGTCGACGGCGAGGCTCGGTCACCCGATGAGCGTACCGGCCTATGATCGAAGGCGTGCCCACCTACCGTGACGAAGCAGTGGTGTTGCGGTCCCACCAGCTCGGTGAGGCGGACCGCATCATCACGTTCCTGACGCGCCGCTACGGCAAGGTGCGCGCGGTGGCCAAGGGTATCCGCAAGACGTCGAGCCGCTTCGGGGGCCGGTTGGAGCCGTACTGCCAGGTGGACATCCAGTTCGCCGAGGGTCGGGGCTCGCTGGAGGTGGTCACGCAGGTGGAGGCGCTGCACGTCAGCCGTCTCGCAGGCGACTACTCGCGGTTCACCGCAGCCGAGGTCCTCGTCGAGACCGCGGACCGGCTGGTCGCGGAGGAGGGCAGCCCCTCCCTCCAGCAGTACAGGCTGCTGGCCGGGGCGCTCCGTGCACTGGAGGATCCGGCGCGGCCCTATCCCTTGGTGGTGGACTCGTACCTGCTGCGGGCGCTGGCCGTGGCCGGCTACGCCGTCGCGACGACGCGGTGCGCCGGCTGCGACAACGCCGAGGTGCGTTGGTTCTCCCCCCAGGGTGGCGGCGCAGTGTGCACCGCGTGCCGCACCTCGGGCTCCGCCCCACTGGACTCCGACGACGCCGCGCACCTGGGCGCGCTGCTGGCAGGCGACTGGGCCGTGGCCACCGCCACGGACGGCGCGACGGCGCGCAGGGTAGACGGCATGGTGGTGGCCTACGCCACCTGGCACCTGGACCGGGCGCTGCGGTCTCTGCCGTACTTCGAGAGATAGGCTCTCAGCCATGGCGAGACTCCTGGCGACCGACGTCGACGGCACGTTGCTCAACCCTTCCCACGAGATCACGGACCGCACGAAGGCGGCCTTCGCCGCGGCCAGGAGCGCTGGCATGGAGGTGATCGTCATCTCGGGGAGGCAACCTTATTCGATCGCTGTGATCGTCGACGGCACCGCCCTGGACGGTGACGCCATCGGTTCCAACGGCGCGGTGGCGATGGACCTGACCACCAGAGAGGTGCTGTTCGAGGAGGCCATGGAGCTGAGCGCCCAACGCGAGATCGTCGAGCGGATGCAGGCGCTGTTCCCAGGCCTCAGCCTCGTCTCTGTGCGCGACGGCGGCGACACCTACGTCGCGGAGCACGGCTACAGCGGAATGCAGGACCCTGGCGCGAAGGTTGCCCGGTGGCCGGTCGATCACCGGTTGGGGACCAGGGAGGATGTGCTGGCTGAGCCGTCCTTGAAGTTGGTGATGCGCGACGACTCGGTCACCCCCGAGGACCTGCTCGAGGCAGCTAGGCGGTTGGCGGTGCCCGGCTGCCACGCCACCACGTCAGGCGCGCCATTCCTCGAGGTCGGTCGCGCGGGCGTCACCAAGGCCAGCGCCTTGGCCAGGTACTGCGCGGACCGCGGGATCGACCAGAGCGACGTGGTGGCCTTCGGCGACAACATCAACGATCTGGAGATGTTGCGCTGGGCAGGCTTGGGTGTCGCGATGGCCAACGGCGAGCCCGAGGCCCGGGCGGCGGCAGATCACGTGACGCTGAGCAACGCCGACGACGGGGTGGCCGTCGTCATCGAGGAGCTCCTGGCTCAGCGGTAGATCGGCCAGGCCTGTCCGGCCGCGAAAGCGCCCACCACCAGAACCACCGTCACCGCCAGCATCAGCCAGTCCACCATGCCCATCTGGAGCTGGCCGAGGCGTATGCTCCGGCCCCGGCCGTCGACGGTGGCGTACGTGAAGCCCCTCGTCTCGAGGGCCTCGACCGTCGTGCGGACGTTCTTGGCGGTGTTGAGGAAGATCGGGTAGAAGCTGAGGATTGCCATCTTCGCCCAGTGCACGACGGTGCGCCAGCCGAGGAAGCCACGCTTCTCAGGCGGCGCCATGCGGAGGCGGAAGCCGTCGAACACCGTGTTGAACTCCTCCACCATGATGGGCAGCATCCGGTAGCCGTAACTCACGCCGAAGGCGAACAGCTCCGGCATCTTGAAGGCCAGCAGGGCATCGGACAACTTCTCCGGGTCGAGGGAGACGAACGCCGCCATCGACGCCATCGAGATGATGCCCAGTTTCAGGTTGACCACGCCCAGCGCGGCGAGGGTACCGAGGTTCCCGCCGAACATGAGGGACACCAGGATCAGGTAGAAGATCTCAAAACCGATGCCGATGATGAACAACCCCAGAACCAGGGGACCGACGCGGGCCAGGAACACGCCTATGGCGGCGATGACGAAGAGCGCACCGAGCACTGTGACGTTGTGGGTGAACCACGGCACGAATGCCATGATCAGGTACCAGACCAGCACCGCCCGGGGGTCCCGGCGCGAGAACATCCCGCCCCTGGTGGCATAGGCGGTGCGGATCAGTTCGAGCTTGACCCACTCGACCGACAGGACATCGCGTTGCTTTCTCAGCATGGCACTCTCTCCCTGGACCTGAGGCATTCCAACAACTCGACCACGTTGAGCGGCGGCTGCTGCAGCCCGAGCGCGAGACCGAGTTCGGCCACCTGTGGTGGGACCAGCCGGACGCGGGCCAGGAGTTCCGGCTGTGAGAACAGCTCGCGCGGCTCGAGGTCCGCGGCGATCCTGCCGTGCTCCAGCACGATCACCCGGTTTGCCCAATCAGCCACGAGGTGCATGTCGTGGGTGGCCACGACGGCGCACGAGATGGCGTCGGAGAGGTCCACCAGCATGGCGGTGACCCCTTCCCGGGAGGCCACGTCGAGCGAGGAGGTCGGCTCATCGAGCAGAAGGACGCGGGGCCGCATTGCCAGACCGATCGCCAGGGTGGCCCTGCGTTGCTGTCCACCGGACAGCGTGCGGCCGTCCCGCAGGGCGAAGGCGCTGAGGTTGACGCGCCCGATGACCTGCTCGACGAGCTCCTGCCATCCCTCCATCCTGCGGCCGGAGGGGAACAGCGACACATCGCCGCGCACGGAATCCTTCAGCAGCATCTGCTGGGGATGCTGATAGATGTACGCGGTGGTCCCGGCCAGCTTGCCCGGGGATTTGGTACGGGTGTTGATCCCGTCCACGGTGACCTCACCCGCGCGTGGCACGAGGATGCCGGACAGGAGCTTGAGCAGTGTGGTCTTGCCTGACCCGTTTCCCCCGACGAGGGCGACACGGTCCCCCGCGTGCAGGTCCAGGTCGATGTTGTCCAACGCGACGTGGAGGTTGCCGCCGACGCTCCGGTAGGAGTGCTGAACGCCGCGTGCCGTTGCCACGACAACGCTGGCGGGCCGGTGGGTTGGCGGCCGTGGCACATCCTGGGCGGTGATGCCGGCCGCGTGGAGCGCTCCGACGGCCGAGGGGATATCCCGCGGGACCTGGCCCAGGCCGGCGCCGCGGCCCACCTGGATGACCTGTGGGGCGGGGATGCCGTGGCGCGCCAACTCATCCGTCCGGTTGACGGCCTCGTCGACGGGAAGGTGCCACACAGGCGCGCCGTCGGCCATCAGCACCACCGACTTGGCGTACTGGGCGATGAACTCTGCGTGGTGTTCGATGGTGATGATCGTGAGCCCCAGCTCCGTATTGAGGCGTTGGAGGCTTCGGTAGATGTCGTGGGCCCGGGCGGGATCCAGTTCGGCGACCGGTTCGTCGACCACGAGGATCCCCGGCCGCAGGGCCAGGACGGCAGCCAGGGCCGTGGTGTGTGCCTGCCCGCCTGAGAGCTGCCACGTGAAGCGCTGCGCCAGTTCCGCCAACCCGAGCGAGTCGAGCACCTCCGCGGTGCGTTCCGCATGGTCCGAGTGCCCGAAGTTGATCGGCCCGAACGAGATTTCGTCGCGGACGGTGGGGCGCACCAGCTGGTTCTGGAGGTCCTGGTAGACGTAGCCGACCTTCGCCGAGAGCTCCGCCACGGACGACGAGAAGGTGTCCACGCCGTCGACGTGCACGGAGCCCGCGAAGTCGCCTGCCCAGTAGTGGGGCACGAGCCCGTTGAAGGTCTTGCAGAGGGTCGTCTTCCCGGAACCGTTGCCCCCGACGATGGCGACGAAATCGCCACGCTTGATCGTGAGGTTCACATTGCGCAGCGTGTCGACCTCAGCCCCCGGGTACCGGAAGCTGAGGTTCGACGCCTCGATGATGGCGCTCACGAGTGGATGGGCTCCTCGCTGCGCTCGCGCTCCGCCATGGCGACGGCCTCGTCGGCCTCTGCCTGAAGGCGGGCCTGGGCCCCGGGATCAGGCGTGCGGCCCTTGCGATAGGCGACATAGGCCAGCTCGAGGACCACGACGATGGCGCCCACCGAGACCCACAGGAAGCTCGTGCCGAACTGGTCCAGGAAATCCGGTTCCCATGCTCCGATGTTGAGGTCCCACGCCTCGATGAAAGCGAAGAAGGCCGCGGCGATGGACAGCACCACCGCGACGGCGACGAACCAGCCGGCCCTGGGCGCCTGGCCGGGGATGGGTTCGCCAGGCACCCGGGGACGCATCCCGAGCAGGGGCTCGATCTTGCCGTGCAGGGCGGGGATGAGCCACATGGCGGGGATCGCGCCGAAGAGGATGCCTGACATCACGATGTCGACGCCGAAGCCGATGCCCTCGAGGAACAGAATCGATTCGGGGAGTCCCTCGACGTACTCCGGGTCTTCCAGAGCGAGCCAGACCTTCGCGAGGTCGACGATCGCCGAGAGGAACTTGTCGATGACGTCCACGAGGATGGCGCCGATCCAGATCTGCGTGCGGGAACGGGGGTTGCGGATCAGCGAGCCGGCGATGTACAACGCGAGGAACATCTGGATGTACCCCTCCACCTCGGAGAGGCCCGAGAAGTCGCCCATGAGGAGGTCGACGAAGACGATCTCGCCGAGGGGTGCGCCGAGTGCGGCCCAGAACGGGGAGAACAGCGCCACCATCGCGAGGGGCACGAAGACGAAGTAGGCCACCGAAATGTCCACGGGGCCGATGGTCACGTCGGGGATGATCTCGAGGATGATGTTGGCCAGGCCGAACAGCGCCATGGACAGCACGAAGATCATGAGCTTCTGAGGGGTGCGCAGCTCGGTGGTGCCGGAGCCTGAGGTGCGCAAGGTACCTGCGCGTCGATACTCGGTGGGGGTCATGAGGGGGTCCTTTCGGGTCAGCTGGCGATTGCTTCGCGGAGGGGGTGGAGATCGTGCAGGTCCGTGACCACCTGGGTCGCGGTGCCGTCGGCCAGGGCGGCCTCGAGCTCACTGGCTGGGGTGGATCCGCCGGTCAGCAGCACACGGTGCGCAATGCCGACGGCGAGGGCGCCGGCAGCGTCGTTGCGGGGTTTGTCACCGATGAAGATCGTGCGAGCCGGATCAGCGTGGGCAATGGTCAGCGCCTCCAGGAAGATTCCGGGCTCCGGCTTGCGCAATCCCATCTCGTCGGAGCAGACGTAGGCGGAGATGTAGGGGGCCAGTCCATACCGGGCGCACGAATCCCGCACCGCCCGGCCGGAGACGGTGTTCGACACGACGACGACGGGGGTGCCTTCCTCGGCGAAGCCGCGCAGCAGTTCGCCCATCCCTGGCCGGCACGTCCGGTCGGACTTCACATTTCCGTAGCGTGCGGCCAGGTCGTCTGCCTCCGCGCGGAACCAACTATGGAGTCCCCCGTCGAGCTGGTCAGCGACAGCCTCCCAGAACTCGCGGTGCGTCACCTCTCGCAGAGGTTCGCCCGCCTCGCGGTGGGCGGTGAGGCGCGCCTCCTTCCACGTCTTGAACGCGGCCCGCGCCCGTGCGAGAGCGTCGCGCAACTCCTCGATGGAATGGTCATCCCGGCGGGCGCGGCGCAGTTGCAGGGCAAGGTCAGCGAGGAAGCTGGTGAGCCCATCCGTACCAGGGGCGGTTTGCGAGATCACGCCGCCATGGTCGATGAGCACCGCAGGGCCGCGGGGCACTTCGACAACCGGGCTCGCGGGCAGCGCGGTGGGGGAGCGGCCTGCCACCACCTGCGTGAGCAGTTCCAGCACGCCGCGCGGGTCGTCGAAGACCGCATCCGGCCGGTGGGTGACGGCGAAGGGTGGGTTGTCCGTATGCTTCGAGCGGGTGATCAGTACCGCGCCCACCCCGGCACGCCGGCCCGCCGCGACATCGCGATCCTGAGTGTCACCGACGTACCAGGCGCGCTCCGGGGAGACGCCTAGGGCCTTTGCAGGTGGCAGAGGAGATCGGCTACCGATCCAATCACTGGGCCCGCTCCCTGGTCGCCGGCCGCACTGGCCTCATCGGCGTGCTTCTGAACGAACTCGGTAACCCCCACAACACGGATGTGGTGGAGGCGGTCGAGGATGTGGCCGCCCAGGACGGGCTGGGGGTTGTCGTCAGCCATGGCAGGCAGGATCCGAGCATCCTCGCTCAGCGGCTGCAGGCCATGCGCCAACTGGGCCTCGACGGCTTCGTCGTCGTGTCTGCACACGTCCCCGGCGGGGAGCTCCGAGCCGCGGCCCAGCAGGCGCCCACCGTCGTGATCGCCAATCCCTATGAGCTTCCGGAGAACGTGAGCCAGGTGCGCAATGATGACGCCTCAGGGGCCCGGCAGGCTATGGAGCACCTGCTGGCCAGGGGGCACACAAGGATCGGCTTCCTGGCCGCCTCAGAGTCGCGTACCACGCGCGTCCGCGCCCAGGCCTACGAGGACGTGATGGCGGAGCATGACCTCGAGGCCAGCGTGTGGCGGGATGGTGCCGCGGTGTTCACGGGCGAGCGCCCGTCAGCGGTATTCGCCTCCAATGACAGGGCGGCCGCGAGGCTCTTGGGGTCGGCTGCTGACAAGGGTGTGGACGTCCCAGGGGAGCTGGCCATCGTGGGCTACGACGACGCGGAGCTGGCCAGTGTGGTCCGGCCCCAACTCACCACGGTGGCCCAGCCGCGGGCAGCCATGGGCCAACGGGCGATGGAGATCCTGTTGTCCGGCGCGGTTGAGCGGGTGGTCGTGGAGCCGACGCTGGTGGTGCGCTCCTCAAGCTAGTTGGAGCAGTTGCGGCACAGGCCGAAGATCTCCAGCTCATGGCCCGCATCGGTGAAGCCGTGCTCGCGGGCGATGTCGGAGGCCCAGTGCTCCAGCGCCTCCGGGTGGATCTCGATGGAATAGCCGCAGGAGCGGCACACCAGGTGATGGTGGTGGCCCTTGGAGCAGGAACGGTAGGCCGCCTCACCTTCCGGGGTGCGCAACACGTCGACCTCATCGGCCTCCGCCATCGACTGGAGGGCCCGGTACACCGTGGCCAACCCCACCTTCGCGCCCTGCTCGCGCAGCAGGTCGTGGACCTGTTGCGCGGTGCGGAACTCCTCGGTGGATTCCATCAGGTCGCGCACCGCGGCACGCTGCCAGGTCTGGCGGGTGGCGGGGGTGCGGGGCGTCTCAGTGCTCGTCATAGTGGTCTCCATGGCGCGCGTGGCGGTGGCCGTCGTGAACGTAATCCAGATGGTCGCCGTGTTGGATCACCTTCACGCCGGGGAGCTCGGCGTGCCGGTCGTCGTGGCTCTCCGCAGCCTGATGCGGATGCTGCCCGTGGTCCTCGATGTAGGGGATGAAGCGGTCTGTCCGCCGCAGCTTCCCGCCCACCAGCCAGGACAGGCCCAGGAGCGCGATGGCGGTCACCACGATGGTGGCGCCGGTGGCGGTGTCGAGGTAGAACGAGCCGATGGTGCCGCCCACGGCAGCCACGGCTCCGATGCCCATGGCGCCGAAGAAGGAGGCCGTGAAGCCGACGAAGGACTGCTGCGCGGTGGCCACCGGGATCACCATGAGGGCGCTGATCAGGAGCAGGCCCACCGTGCGCATGGACACCGTCACGGTCACCGCCGCCAGCACGACGACCAGCAGGTTCAGGGCCTTCACGCGGATGCCCAGCACCTGCGCATACTTCTCATCCACCGAGACGGCGAAGAGCCTGGGCGCGAGCGAGATGGTGATGGCCAGGATGATCACGGCCAGCCCTGCGATGAGGTAGATCTCGTTCTGGTTGACCGAGGTGAGGGAGCCGAACAGGAACGACGACAGCCCGGCGGCGCCCTGCCCCGCGATCCCCGCCATGAGGACGCCGGAGGCGAGGCCGCCGTAGAAGAGGATGGCCAGTGCCAGGTCGCCAGAGGCCTTACCGTGCTGGCGCAGCAACTCCACCGCCACCGCGCCCACGACGCAGGTGATCACCGCGATCGGCAGGGGCGCGGTGCCGGTCAGCAGCGCCAGGCCCACGCCCATGATGGCGACGTGGCCCAGCCCGTCGCCCAGGAGGCTCATCCTCCGCTGCACGATGAATGTGCCGATGGCGGGGGCGATGAGGCCGCTGAGGAGAGCGGCGATGAGGGCGCGCTGCATGAACGGCAGCGCGAGGACGTCGATCATGCGAGCACTCCCGAGATGGGGTCGACCACGCCGAACGTCGACGGCGGGTCCAGATCTGGTGCGCAGGCCTGGGCCGACGGGTGGTCCTCCTCCACGACGCGGCCGTCGCATAGCGTGACCGCGCGGTCGAGGATGGGCGCCATGTAGCCGCGCTCGTGCAGCACCACAAGCAGAGCCAGCCCGTCGCCGCGCAGCGTGCCCAGCAGGTCGGCCATGCCGGCCTGGCTGTGCAGGTCGACGCCTGCCAGCGGCTCGTCCATCACCAGCAGGTCGGGCTGTGCCGACAGCGCCCGGGCGATGAGCACCCGCTGCTTCTGGCCTCCGGAGAGCGCGCCGAACGGCCAGGTGGAGCGGTCGGCCAGGCCGACGAGCTCGAGGGCCTCGTCGAGGGCTGCCTTGTCCCGTCGGCCCAGCCACTGGAAGGCCTTACGGTGCGCCAACCGGCCGGAGGCAGCGATCTCGCGTACCGTGGCGTTGGGCACGGTGATGGCGGAATGCTGCGGCACGTAGCCCACCCGCCACCATTCATTGAAACCGGGCAGGTGCTCGCCGAACAGTTCCACTGTGCCGCGCTGGTACGGGGTCAACCCGAGCAGGGTCTTGACGAGGGTGGACTTGCCGGACCCGTTGCCGCCCAGCAGAGCGACGGCTTCTCCGCTGTCGACGTGGATGCTCACGTCCCGGAGGATGGGCATCCCATCCAGGGAGACGTAGAGCCCCCGTGCGTCAAGGGGGTCAGCTGCAGTCATTGGCGCTCCTCAGAGCCTCGAGATTGGCGCGCATGATGGAAGGGTAGTCGGTGCCGGCCGACTTGTCGGTGACGCCCTCCAACGGATCGAGCACCGCCGTCTTGAGGCCGAGGTCTCCGGCAATGGACTTGGCCACCGCATCCGATGTGAGTGTCTCGAAGAAGATGGTGGTCACTTCGTGTCGCTTGGCTTCGTCGTGGACGGCCGCGATCCGGGCCGGGGAGGGCTCGCCGTCGGGATTGATGCCGGAAATGCCGATCTCCTCGAGGTTGTAGCGCTCGGCCAGGTACTGGAAGGCGGCATGCGTGGTGATGAACTCCCGGCGCTCACACGTGGCCAGCCCGTCAGCGAACTCCTTATCGAGGGTCTTGAGCTCCTCGACGTTGGATTCGGCGTTGGCCCGGTAGGTCTCGGCCGCGTCAGGATTGACCTCCGCCAGCTTGTCAGCGATGGCGGTGACGACCTTGCCCATCCGCTCCGGATCCTGCCAGAAGTGGGGGTCAAAATCGCCGTGGTCGTGGGCGTCGTGGCCCTCTTCCTCGTGACCTTCCTCCTCGTGGCCCTCCTCGCCGTGCTCGTCGTGGGAGTGCCCCTCGGCGACCGGGGCGAGATCGGCGGCGTCCGCCGTGTTCAGGATGGGGCGGTCGCCCGCCTGGGCCACCGCGGCGTTGACCTCGGGCTGGAGCTTGTCCAGGTAGACAATCAGGTCCGCGTCGCTGAGGGAGGCGATCTGCTGCGGCGACAGTTCCATGCCGTGGGCGTCAGCGCCCGGCTTGGTCAGGACGTCGACGGTGCCGTCTGTCTCGCCCATGACCTGTTGCGTCGCCCACTGGAGTGGGTAGAACGAGGTGATGACCGTAGGGCCGTCGCCGGGGGACCCTTCCTGAGAGGGTGCCCCGCAAGCGGAGAGTGCGATTGCCAACAGAGAGGCTGCCGCGATGGTGCTACGGAAGATGACGTTCATGAGAACCATTATCATTCCGGTGTCGGCTGGAATCAAAATGCGGCGGCCCCGGATAGGGTGTGGCCATGCTCGCCATCAGCCGCTTCGACTCGCCGGGCCCCCGCTTCTCCGACGAGGCCGCCTCCGCCGTCGAGTGGTGGTCCCAGCGTCCCGGCTGCCTGGGGATCGAGCTGGTGCAGAACCTCGACGAGCCTGAGTTGTGGGCCATCGTCTCCCGGTGGGAGTCGGTGGGCGCCTACCGCCGCTCATTCAGCGGCTACGACGCGAAGGTGATCCTCACCCCGCTGCTGTCGCGCGCCATCGACGAGCCCAGCGCCTTCCTGCCTCCGGAGGAATTGGGGGAGAACATCCCGCGAGCGTAGGCTGTTCCAGCCCCTGATCCCGACGCGAGGATGACCATGACCATCGCCCCCCTGCGCCTGCACGCCCCGAGCCGCCGCGACGCCGTCGTCGTCGAGCTGCCCGTCGTGCTCGCGCCGATGGCGGGCGTGACCAACGCCGCCTACCGGCAACTGTGCCGCGAGCAGGGCGCCGGCCTGTACGTCTGCGAAATGATCACCTCACGAGGCCTGGTCGTGGGGGACCACAAGACGCGCGACATGCTGCAGTTCGACCCGGGGGAGACGACCCGCTCTGTGCAGCTCTACGGCGTGGATCCCGACGTGATGGCCGACGCGGCGCGCATCCTGATCCGCGACCACGACGTGGACCACATCGACCTCAACTTCGGCTGCCCCGTGCCCAAGGTCACCCGCAAGGGCGGCGGCGGGGTGCTGCCCTACAAGCGCGAGCGCCTGCGGGCCATCGTCCGCGAGACCGTCCGGGCCGCCGATGAGTTCGGGGTGCCGGTGACCATCAAGACGCGCATCGGGATCGACGATCAGCACGAGACGTTCCTCGACGCCGGCCGCATCGCCCAGGAGGAGGGGGCGGCGGCCATCGCGCTGCACGGCCGCACCGTGCAGCAGGCCTATTCCGGGGAGGCGGACTGGTCCCGCATCCGGGAACTGGTGGAGGTGGTCGACATCCCCGTGCTCGGCAACGGCGACATCTGGGAGGCGGAGGACGCCCTGCGCATGATGGCCGAGACCGGCTGCGACGGCGTGGTCATCGGTCGCGGCTGCCTCGGCCGGCCGTGGCTGTTCGGCGACCTCGCCGCCGCCTTCAGGGGAGAGGTGCTGCGGCTGCGTCCCAAGCTCGGCGAGGTGGGGCGGATGCTCCTTCGCCACGCCGAACTGCTGATCTCGATCATGGGACCGCGCGGCATCGTCGACCTGCGCAAACACATGGCGTGGTACTTCAAGGGTTACCCGGTTGGCGAGCTGCGCCGGCGCTTCGCCATGGTCTCCTCCCTCGAGGAGTTGCGCGGGTTGGTTGCTCTGCTGGATGCGGATGCCGAGTTCCCCGTCAGCGAGTTGGGCACACCCCGTGGGCGCCAGGGATCCCCGCGTGGCAAGGTCGTTCTCCCGCACGGCTGGTTCGACGACACCTCCGGGTGCGAACTGGATCTCTCCGCGGCGGAGCTGGACGTCTCCGGGGGTTAACGGACCCCCCTGAGGGGTGGGGCGCCGCCGTCGATTAGGTTAATGCGCAGCCAGCCCGCCCCATGCGGGCTCTGGACCATGGAGGTGCCCATGCAGGAATTTGCCACCATCACCATCGACGGCGTCGAGCACCAGCTGCCCATCGTCACCGGTACCGAGGGTGAACGTGCCATCGACATCAGCCGGCTGCGAGCCGACACCGGCCTGATCACCCTGGATGACGGCTATGCCAACACAGGCTCGGCCAAGTCGGCCATCACGTTCATCGACGGGGAGAAGGGGATCCTGCGCTACCGCGGCATCCCCATCGAGGACCTTGCGGCCCGCTCCAGCTTCATCGAGACGGCGGAGCTGCTGATCTTCGGCGAACTGCCGGACGAGGAGGAGCGGGCCGAGTTCAGGACGCTGCTCACCGAGAACTCCGCGTTGCACCGTGACATGCGCAAGCACTTCGAGGGCTTCCCGGTCAACGCGCACCCCATGAGCATCCTGTCTGCCATGGTCAACGCGCTGCAGGCCCACGACATGCCGGAGCATCGCTTCACCGATGAGAACGGCTTCCGCGAGGCCGCAGCCAGCCTGCTCGCCAAGACCCGCACCATCGCGGCTGCCTCCTACAAGGCGCACGTGGGCCAACCCATCGCCTACCCGCGCTACGACCTCAGCTACGCCGAGAACTTCCTCCACATGATGTTCTCGGTGCCGTACCGCGACTATGAGGCCACCCTGGAGGTGGCCCACGCGCTGAACATGTTCCTCGTGCTGCACGCCGATCACGAGCAGAACTGTTCCACCTCGACGGTGCGCATGGTCGCGTCGTCGGGCGCCAACCTGTACGCGTCGCTCTCGGCAGGTGTCAACGCGCTGTGGGGGCCGCTGCACGGCGGCGCCAACATGGGCGTGATCGACATGCTGGAGAAGATCAACGAGGGGTCCTGGACGGCCAAGCAGTACGTCGACCGCGCCAAGGACAAGAAGTCCGGCGTCAAGCTGATGGGCTTCGGCCACCGCGTCTACCGCAACTTCGACCCGCGGGCCCGGATCCTCAAGGACGCCGCGCACAAGCTGCTCGACACCATGCACATCAAGGACCCGCTGCTGGACATCGCCCGCGAGGTGGAGGAGGCGGCGCTGGCCGACGACTACTTCGCCTCCCGTCGCCTGTACCCCAACGTCGACTTCTACTCGGGCATCATCCTGCGCGCCATCGGTATCCCCCTGGACATGTTCACGGTGCTGTTCGCCATCGGGCGGACACCTGGCTGGATCGCGCACTGGAAGGAAGTCACCGACGACCCGACGCAGCGGATCTACCGCCCCCGCCAGGTCTACACCGGCCCGCAGTTGTCGGAGTGGGTGCCGCGCGCCAGGCGGTAGCCCGGTTAGGCTGGGGCCTGATGAACGAGATCCTGCCCCGTACCAAGCTCTGGGCCCACACCATGCGCGGCCACGGCGACGAGGTGATCACCGCGCACCGGTCGTCGACGGCCAGCGTCAGCCCGCGCCCGGCCAGGCGGCGCGAGCAGCGCGAGGAGCTCGAGCGCGAACTGTTCGTGCCGGAGGCGTCCTTCGCCAGCGGCGCCGGCAACCGCGCCCGCGACGAGGAACCCGACGCGTTCCGGACCTGCTTCGAACGGGACCGGGACCGGATCGTCCACTCGGCCGCGTTCCGCCGGCTGGCGGGCAAGACGCAGGTGGTGGTCTACCCGACCGACCACCAGCGCACGCGGCTGACCCACGCCATCGAGGTGGCGCAGTGCGCCATAGCCATGGCGCGTGGCGTCGGCGTCAACGTCACGCTGACCGACGCCATCGCCCTGGGCCACGATTGCGGTCACGGCCCGGGCGGGCACGCCTCGGAGGACGCGTTCGACGAGTTCATCGAGGGCGGCTACGACCATGGGCCGTGGGGCGCCGACGTCGTGCTCGAACCCCTCAACCTCACGCTGGAGACCCTCGACGGCATCCGCAACCACTCCTGGTCCCGCCCCGCGCCGGCGACTGTGGAGGGGGAGATCGTCAGCTGGGCGGACCGCATCGCCTACTGCGCCCATGACCTGGAGGACGCCGTCTACGCCGGCATCGTGGAGCTCGCCGAGTTGCCCGAGATCATCCGGGAGGTGGCCGGCACCACCCGACGCCAGCAGTTGGCCACCTTCATCAACGCGGTGATCGACACCACAGCCCAGACGGGCACCGTCGGGATGGACCCGGTCACGGCTGAGGCTCTGGCTGAGCTGCGCCGCTTCAACTACGAACGCATCTACACCAGGCCGGAATCCGTGGCGCAGTCGCTGACGGTGGTGGCGGTGCTGCGTGACCTGGTGAACTTCTATCTGGACAACCCGAGGGCGCTGCCGCAGGAGTACCACGCCGAGGATCTGGTGCGTGGGGCGGTCGCCTACGTCGGGGGCATGACGGACCGGTTCGCGTTCGAGCAGGCCCAGCAGCGCCTCGGATGGGACCCGAAGAAGCTGCCCCGGGGGATCGGCCGGGGCGCCTGACAACCGTCATCCTGCGCGCATTTCCGCTGCGCAACTTGCCCCTACCGCCCCCGTGCTCTGGACTTCCGCCCGGCATCTGGCGAGGATGAATCAGAGCCCAGAATCTGTTCACGAGGGAGTGTTCGAGTGCGAACGACAATCATCAGGGCGGTCGCCATTGTGGCGGCACTGGCCCTTGCCCTATCGGTGGGGGCCTCGGTGTTCCTCACCCCGTCCGCCAGCGCCGCGACGTCAGTCCGGCTGGCCACCAACGGCGCCCCGGCGTCGATCCCCGGCCTGCCCGAATGGAACGCCGGCTCCGGCACCTTCCGGTACGGCACCTCCACCGCGGTGGTCGCCCCCGCCACGCTCTCTGACGTGGCGGGCCCGTTCGCCACGGAGTTGGGCGCCGCGCTGGCCACCGATGTCCAGGTGAAGACCAGCGCCGCCGCGGGCGACGTGGAACTCGTGCTCGACGCCACCCAGACTGAGCTGGGCCGCGAGGGCTACCGCATCGAGGTGGGCGAGACCATCAGGATCACCGCCGCTGACCGGGTAGGCGCCTTCTACGGCACCAAGACCGCCCTCCAGTGGGCCGTGCTTGCCGGCACCAGCCAGACCATCCCCGCAGGCTCCGCGGTGGACGTGCCCGAGTACGAGATCCGCGGCATGGGTATCTGCGCCTGCATCATCCACATCCCCGTGGAAACCCTGGAACAGGTCATCGAGCAGATGGCCTACTACAAGATGAACGAGCTGTGGCTGGAGATCAAGGTCGAATCCGAGAGCCTCCCCAAGTCCAACTACTGGGGCTACTACACCGTCGAGCAGGCGCAGCACCTCACCGAGTTCGCCAAACAGCACAACATCCGCATCATCGCCGAGGTCAACTCGCCCGGCCACATGGGCCCCTGGATCACCGAGTACCCCGAGCTCCAGCTCACCCGCGAAGACGGCTTCAAGGAGCCCACGCGCCTCGACATCAGCCGGCCGGAGGCACTGACCACCCTGCAGACGCTGTACGACGAATACATGGAGGCCTTCGACACGCAGGGCTACTGGCACATGGGCGCCGATGAGTACATGTTCGGCGTGCCGGGCGGCGTGACCCGCTTCCCGCAGCTGCTGGAGGCCGCCAAGGATAAGTTCGGTCCCAACGCCACCGAGCAGGACCTCTTCATCGACTTCATCAACCAGATGAATGCCTACGTCAAGGCCGACGGCCGCACGCTGCGCATCTGGAACGACGGCATCCCCGTCAACTACAACATCGCCAAGCTGGACACCGACATCATCGTCGAGCACTGGCAGTACGACGCGGGCGCCGGCATGGTGGGCCGCTCCGCACAGACCCTGCTGTCCGAGGGTCACGACATGGTCAACGCCAACAAGAGCCTCTACCACGCCCGCCCCAGCGGCCTGTGGAAGCAGCCCTCGCAACTGTGGGCCGAGAACTGGACCCCGATGGACTTCGTGGGCGAGCCCCGCGTGGACGACTCCGACACCCCCGGCAAGGTGCTGGGCGGCAAGCTGACGCTGTGGCCCGACGACGGCCCGGCCATGACGGAGCGCCAGCAGCTCACCGTCGTGCAGGAGACCTGGAAGTACACCGCTCAGGCCACCTGGGGCAGCACCCGCCCCGTGGAGACCTACACCGAGTTCAAGTCGCTCGGCGAGGAGTTGGGTCGTGGTCCGCTGACCGACACCGTCAACTGGCGGCCGGTCCCCGGCGCCACCTACGAGATCAGCGCAGACGGCAAGTTCCTCACGGCGGGCGAGACCGTCACGATGGGTGACGACGCCCATCGCTGGACGCTCAACCCCACCTCAGACGGCTACTACACGCTGCAGAGCGCGGCGGGCACCTGCCTCGACCTGGTGGGCGGCACCGCGCTGACGCTGCGCACGCCCTCCGAGTTCGGGCTGGCACCCACCGCCCGCGCCTGCGACCCCGGCCGCAACCTGCAGAAGTGGTGGCTCAAGCCCGTCGACGGCGGGTTCACACTCACCAACGCCATCTCGCAGCTCCCGCTCGTGGTGGACGGCACCTCGATCGCGCAGCAGGACCCCAACAAGGCTGAGGCGACCGTCTTCACGCTGACCGGCACCGGCATCTGCAGCACGCTGCCCACCAGCCCGGTGGCCGTGACCCGCGTCTCCAGCGAACAGAACAACTCCGAGGAGGTGGCCCTGGCCACCGCAGCCATCGACGGCGACCGCGGCACCTTCTGGCACACCCAGTGGGATCCCTCGGAGGTCGCCCACCCGCACGAGATCGTCTTCGACCTCGGGCAGGAGATGGAGGTCTGCGCCGCCATGCTGACCCCGCGTCAGGGCACCAACACCGGCGCCGTCAACGGCCAGATCAAGGACTACGACATCTACGCCACCAACGACGCGACGGTTGCCGCCGGCACCGATCTGGCGGCGTGGGGCCAGCCCGTGGCATCCGGCTCGCTGCCCAGCGGCTTCCAGGATAAGGTCGTCGAGTTCGACCCCCCGGTGGACGCCCGCTACCTGATGCTCGTGTCCAAGTCTGAGCAGGGCGGCCTGGCCTACACGACGCTGGCAGAGTTCACGGTGGACGCCACCGTCGTCGAGCCCGAGCCCACCGTGACGCCGACGGTTGATCCCACGGATGACACGACGGAGGAGCCCACGGTGAAGCCGACGGTGACCCCCACGGTCGATCCCACGGACGACCCGACGACGCCTCCGGTGAAGAAGTACGTGCGTACCGCGCCGTACACGCTGCCGGGTCTGCACAAGGGCCTCAACGGTCGCGACTGGAACACCAGGTGTGAGCCGTACTCGCGGACGGAGCGTTGCCGAACGGACATCTGGGCGACCATCGTGGTGATCGAGGATGGTCAGTTCGTCCGTAAGGACGGGTGGACGTTCAACAACCTCACCTACCTGCCGTTCATGACCCGTGAAGCCTGGGGTGCCAACCCCCTCGCAAACACCGGCGAGTGGACCGCCACCACGGATCAGCGCAAGTGGATGACCGAGTGCGATACTGAGCGCACCGGCCGCAACGGTTGCCGTTCCTACACCTTCGTGACGGTGTACAAGGCCACGGCGAAGCCTGAGGGCGGTTACGTGTTCTCGCAGAACAACGAGTGGGTGTTCAACAACATCGTGATGTTCGGAGGCCCCGAGCTGCGATAGCGGTTGGTTGAGCCGGTCGCGTCCGAGCTTGCGAGGACCGCGACCGTGTCGAAACCCCTGAGGCGTCCCCAGCACCTGAATGAAGGTGCTGGGGACGTTCCTTGTGATTGAGGTGACAGCTCGGCTGCGGGGGGGACACCGGCTAGAGTTGCCCCGTGGCTGGGCGGATCAACGAGGAGGACATCGCAACTGTCCGCGAGCGTGCCCGGATCGACGACGTGGTACGCGACTATGTCATGCTGCGCAACGCCGGATCAGGCTCCTTCAAGGGGCTGTGCCCGTTCCACGACGAGAAGACGCCCAGCTTCACGGTGACCCCGTCGCGCGGCTTCTACTACTGCTTCGGCTGCGGCGAGGGCGGCGACGTCATCAACTTCCTCATGCGCCAGCAGAACCTGGGCTTCGTCGAGGCCGTGCAGATGTTGGCAGACCGCTTCCAGATCGAACTGCGCATCGACGACGACGGCTCGCCCGGCCAACCACCCGGCCTGCGCAAGCGCGTCCTCGAGGCCAACGAGGCCGCCCAACAGTTCTTCGCCGACCAACTTGAGTCCCCGGAGGCGATCGAGGCCAGGCGGTTCCTGCACGGCCGCGATTTCGACCGCGCCGTGTCGCAACAGTTCATGGTGGGATACGCCCCCCGCCACGGCTGGGCGCTACACCAGACGTTGAAGGCCAAGGGCTTCACCGACGACGTGCTCAAATCCGCGGGTCTGATCCGCGACGGCGGGCGCGACTTCTTCACCGGCCGAGTCCTGTGGCCCATCCGCGACTCCGCCCAGGCCGTGCTGGGATTCGGCGCGAGGCGGATCTACGACGACGACCGGCTGCCGGCCAAGTACATCAACACCCCTGAGTCCCCGGTCTACAAGAAGTCCCACGTCCTGTACGGGCTGGACCTGGCGCGCCGAGCGATCGGGCGCAAGCAGCAGGCTGTGGTGGTGGAGGGCTACACCGACGTGATGGCCGCGCACCTCTCCGGCGTGGACACCGCCGTCGCCTCCTGCGGCACCGCCTTCGGGGAGGATCACGCCCGCCTGCTGCAGCGGCTCATGGGTTCCCATGGCGGCCTGCACGGCGAGGTGATCTTCACCTTCGACGGCGACAAGGCCGGACAGGCCGCGGCCCTCAAAGTGTTCAAGGGCGATCAGAACTTCATCTCCCAGACCTACGTGGCCATCGAACCCACGGGTCTCGACCCGTGTGATCTGCGCATGCAGGAGGGAGAGGCCGCCGTCCGCGAACTCGTGGCGCGGCGCATCCCGTTGTACCAGTTCGTGATGAACAATATCGCCAAGAGCTACGACCTCGACCGGGTCGACGGCAGGCTCGCTGCGGCCCGGGAGGGCGCGGAGTTGATCAGCGCCATCCGGGACCAGTCGCTGGTCAACCAGTACCTCCGGGAACTCGCCGGGGTGCTCGGCATGGACCTCGACGACGTGCGCAGGGAGGCAGCACGCTTCAGCCGCCGCGGCGGGGGAGCGGGCCGTGACCACGCGCCGGAGCCGCCGCCCGAGGAGGCGCTGGAGCCCGCCGTCGAGTCCGCATGGCCCAACCCCACTGACCCCCACCTCAGGCTGGAGCGCGATTCGCTGAAGCTCATGCTCCAACACCCCGTCACGTTCGACACCGCCTGGAACTCGGTGGAGGAGGAGGACTTCACCCACCCCGGCTACCGGGCGGTGTTCCGCCTCCTGGCCAGCGTCGAGTTCGGCGAGAACTGGACCGACAGGGTGCGTGCCGGTGCCCCCAACGACCTGGTGGCACAACTCGTGGTGGCGCTCCTCGTCGAGCCGCTGCTGCGGGAACCGGATGAGACATATTCGCTCATGCACACTGCGAGGCTGCGGTTGAAGCGGGTCACGCGGCAGATCGCAGATCTCAAATCCAAGCTGCAGCGCACAGATCCGCTGGAGGACCCCAGCGGGCACCGTTCGCAGTTCGCCCACCTCACCGAGCTGGAGATGAAGCGCAAGCAACTGCTGCAGGTGGGCCTAGCCTGAGGCTGTCCGCCATTCAAGACGGGCTTTGCTTTCGCTCACCGACTCTGCTCATATTCTCTTGATGTCGAGACAACGTAGTCTCGCCGACCTTCAGGAGAACCATGTCCCAAGGCCGTATGCTCGTGTGGACTTCGCCTGGTTCCCGCCGAAATGGAGGTGCGCTCGATGACCGGAGCGGGCGCAGGCGGAGCCATCGACCACTGACGGGTCAGGCCACCGCCGCGAGGATCGCGTTGTTCACCTTGGCGGAGCGCCCGTAGTCGACCAGGGTCGTCGGCATCGCGGGGTACCCCAGCACCGTCACGACGGTGTGCCCCGGATGGTCTGCCGACGGTCGTACGTCGATCAGATGCGTGCTGCCCCACGAGAGCAGATCCATGCCCTTGCCCGCGGTCAGCGTGGTGGGGCCTGACTGGTGGAACGGGATGGCGGAGAACTGGAGGTGCTGGCAGGCGGCGGCCCACGCGTCGCCTGCCGGCCGCATCGTGTGGATCTGGGCGTAGGAGACCACCGTCTTCGGGGCCGGACCGGTCTGGCTGATGCCGCGCTGGATGAGCCACATGATGCCGAAGACGAGGCCGAGGACCACCACGAAGACGAGCAGCGCGAGCAGCCCCACCATGGGGTCGATGAGGAAGAAGGCGCCCACGGTCAGCAGTATCACCGCCAAGGCGATCCCTGAGTAGAGCCGGATGGCCTTCTTGCGCTTGTCCTGCACTGCGGCCAGTTCGGCGGCCAGAATCTGTCGGTCCATACCGAGGATGGTAGTGCGACAGGGGAGCAGTCATCCGGCGACGACCCGCGCGTCCCGGTAAGCCGCAGCCGTCGTCGTGCGTTCGCCCGCGAGCAGGTTGCGTGCGGCCTCCAGCGCCTCCTGTTGCCAGCGCGACACCGTCGAAGGCGACGCGTGCATGATCTCCGCGATCTGCGCGAGGGTCCGGGCAGGGCCCTTCAAACCGAACCGCAGTTGCAGCACCTGCCTGTGCCGGGGGAGGAGGAGCGCCAGGAAGTCGACGCTGGTCTCCGCCGTGTGCTCGTAGCCAGAACCCTCGGCCATCAACTCCACGTCGAGGGCCACCAGCTTGATCCTGCCGCGCTGCGTGGCCGTGGGGGACAGGCCGGTCCTGCGGACCACGGCGTCGACGGCGGATTCGGAGGGCTCCACGCCGTGCGATTCCAGTTCCCGCAGCACCTGTCGCGCCGAGCGTCGATCAGCGCGGCTGACGGATGGATGACCTATCCGGTGCCGGGCCCCGTCGGCCATTTCCCGCACGAGGTACTCGTGCACAAAGGTGGTGAATCGGAAGCTGCGGGTGTGGTCGAAGCGTCTGATGGCTTCGGCCACCGCCACGCAACCATCCTGGAACAGGTCATCCTCCGGCAGCCCCGAGAGATAGGAGGCGCGACGGGCGTACTTGATCGCCATGCGGATGCCCACCCAGGCGAACCGCTCGGCGGCCCAGCGCCCGCGCTCAACGACCTGCGCCAGCCGCGTGTCCTGGGATCCTTCATCGATCAGGTGCGCCGCGTAGAGCCCGGCCTCGACGGCGCGGGCCAACTCCGCGTCCTCGCCGGGGCCGATCGTGACATGGGGGAGTTCGAGATCTGGAATCATCATGGTCACCAGCGTGGTGGCCCAACCGCCCGCGGTCCGGTGCTCACGGGCGATTGTGGATAAGTATGAACGGACAACACTTCTTTTCCACAGGGCACAATGGGGCCATGGCCTTCTTCACCCGTCCCACCCGCGTCGACTTCGGCGGCCTTGAAGCCCACCTCGGTAGGAAACCCGGTGTCCTTGCCCACGGGGTGGGTGACAACGCCGTGGTGCTCGCCGTCACCCGGGAAGAGTTGGCGTTGCAGCGCGACGGCCAGTGGTCGGTCTGGCGGTGGGAGGAGGTGGCAGGCGGCTCCTGGAACGCGGAGACCGCCACCTTCCAGTGGCGCACCATGGACGGGGAGCGTCACGAGACGCACCTCTCCGAGGAGAACCGCGTGCCGGAGGCGTTCCGCGAGCGGGTGTTGGCCTCCACCCTCGTGCAGACCGTCGTGGACGCCAGCCCTCGGGGCGTGGTGCAGGTGATCGGAAGGCGTGACCTGTCTCCGCAGCCGGAGACCCACTGGTACGCGGTGCCCTCGGGCGGTGCGGACCTCAACGATCCGCGCACCCGCGCCGCGGTGGTCGCCGAGACTGATCGGCTCCGCTCCGAGTACTTCTGAGGCCCCTGCGCCGGTTTTCGTTTCGGTTGCGTTACAAGCTTTTTACGCTCTGTCGCACGGGCCCGAAACGCGTTGCCGGACGCCTCGGGCGGAACCTACTGTTTCTCACGGCCACCGGGAGCCGGTGGTGGCATGCCCAGCACCCAGGAGGTCCGCGATGAACAGAAGTGTGTTCCCACACCGCGAGAAGGTCGGCCTCTACGATCCCGTCAACGAGCATGACGCCTGCGGCGTGGCCTTCGTGGCGCAACTCGACGGCGTGCCGCGGCACAGCATCGTCGCCAAGGGCCTGGAGGCGCTGCGCAACCTGGACCATCGGGGCGCCACCGGTGCCGATGAAGCCGCCGGCGACGGCGCGGGCATCCTCGTCCAAGTGCCCGACGCCTGGCTGCGGGAGGTCGTCGACGCCAAGCTGCCCGAGGCGGGGGAGTACGCCGTCGGGATGGCCTTCCTGCCCACAGACGCCGCTGAGCGGGCCACCGCGAAGGAGCAGATCGCCGCCATCGCCGACGAGGTGGAGCTCGACGTGGTGGCCTGGCGCGAGGTCCCCGTGGAGACCGGCACGCTCTCGCCGATCTCGCTGGGCGCGATGCCGCACTTCGAGCAGCTGATCGTCAAGGGCCGGGAGGACCAGGCGGGCATCGAGCTGGACCGGTTCGCCTTCGTGCTGCGCCGCCGCGTCCAGCACGAGGTGGGTGTCTACTTCGCGTCGCTGTCCTCGCGCACCCTGGTCTACAAGGGGATGCTCACCACGGATCAGCTCGAGGAGGTCTTCCCCGATCTGCACGACGAGCGCATCACCTCCGCGTTGGCGTTGGTGCACTCCCGGTTCTCCACCAACACGTTCCCGGCCTGGGAGTTGGCCCACCCGTACCGGATGATCGCCCACAACGGCGAGATCAACACCGTCCGCGGTAACCGCAACTGGATGCGGGCCCGCGAGGCGCTGCTGACCAGCGACAAGATTCCAGGCTCGCTCAGCCGGATCTTCCCGATCTGCACCCCCGATGGCTCAGATTCGGCCTCGTTCGACGAGGTACTCGAGCTACTGCATCTGGGCGGGCGCTCCCTGCCCCACGCGGTGCTGATGATGATCCCCGAGGCGTGGGAGCAGCACGAGGAGATGGACGAGGCCCGCCGCGCCTTCTACGAGTTCCACTCGATGATCATGGAACCCTGGGACGGTCCCGCCTGCATGACGTTCACGGATGGTTCCGTGATCGGCGCCTGCCTCGACCGCAACGGCCTGCGCCCGGGACGCTACTGGGAGACGGCCGACGGCCTGGTGGTATTCGCGTCCGAGGCCGGCGTCCTGCCCATTGAGCCCGCAGACGTCGTCCGCAAGGGCCGCCTCCAACCCGGACGCATGCTGCTGGTGGACCTCGAGCGTCACGCCGTGGTCTCCGACGACGAGATCAAGGGCGAGCTGGCCGCCGAGCATCCCTATGGGCAGTGGGTCGCCGAGCACAAGATCCTGCTCGACGAGTTGCCCAGCCGCGCCCACATCGTGCACTCGCACGCCTCCGTGACCCGGCGCCAGCAGGTCTTCGGGTACACGCACGAGGAGCTGCGCGCGCTCATCGCGCCGATGGCCAACGCCGGCTCGGAGGCCATCGGCTCGATGGGCACAGACGCCCCGATCGCGGTGCTGAGCAGCCGGCCGAGGCTGATCTTCGACTACTTCAAGCAACTCTTCGCGCAGGTCACCAACCCGCCGCTCGACGCCATCCGCGAGGAGCTCGTGACGTCCCTGACCGCCAAGATCGGCCCGGAGCGCAACCTCCTCGAGCCGGTGCCGCAGGCCGCGCGGATGATCATGATGAACAAGCCCATCCTGGATTCCGAGCAGCTCGCCAAGATCGTGCGGCTCGGGCAGGACGACGACGTGCCGGGCTACACCACCCACGTGGTGCGCGGCCTCTACAAGGTGGCCGGCGGGGGGCGTGCGTTGGCGCGCAAGATCGACGAGATCTGCGATGAGGTCTCGGCCGCCATCCGCGGCGGCGCCCGGGCGATCGTGCTGTCGGACCGCCACTCAACGGCGGAGCTCGCCCCCATCCCCTCGCTGTTGCTGACCGCCGCGGTGCACCACCACCTCGTGCGGGAGAAGACCCGCACGCAGGCAGGTCTGGTGGTCGAGGCCGGTGACGTGCGCGAGGTGCATCACGTGGCGCTCCTGCTGGGTTACGGCGCCGCGGCGGTGAACCCGTACCTGGTGTTCGAGTCCGCAGAGGACATGGCCAGGCGGGAGGTCTACGTGGACGTGACCCCTGAGCAGGCCATCGCCAACGTGACCAAGGCGCTGGCCAAGGGCGTGCTGAAGGTGATGAGCAAGATGGGGGTCAGCACCATCGCCTCCTACACCGGCGCCCAGATCTTCGAATGCGTCGGCCTCAGCCACGATGTGGTGGAGCGCTACTTCACCGGCACCACCAGCCGGCTCGGCGGGCTCAGCCTCGACGACATCGCCGCGGAGATCAAGGCGCGCCACCTGCAGGGCTACCCTGCAGACGGCATCCCGCTGGCGCACCGCGACCTCCTCGTGGGCGGGGAGTACCAGTGGCGCCGCGAGGGTGAGCCCCACCTCTTCGACCCCGAAACCGTCTTCCGGCTCCAACACTCAACCTCGACCGGCGACTACGCAGCCTTCAAGCGCTACAGCGCGCTGGTCAACGACAACTCGGCACGGATCATGACGCTGCGCTCGCTGATGGAGTTCGCAGCCGCCGAGCCGATCAGCATCGACGAGGTGGAGCCGGTCAGCGAGATCGTCAAGCGGTTCTCCACCGGGGCCATGAGCTACGGCTCCATCTCGATGGAGGCCCACCAGACGCTGGCCGTGGCCATGAACCGCCTGGGCGCGAAGTCGAACACGGGCGAGGGCGGCGAGGACTCCGAGCGACTCCACGATCCCGCGCGCCGCTCCGCCATCAAGCAGGTGGCCTCCGGTCGCTTCGGCGTGACCAGCGAATACCTCACCTACGCCCAAGACATCCAGATCAAGATGGCCCAGGGTGCCAAGCCGGGTGAGGGCGGCCAACTGCCGGGGCCCAAGGTGTACCCGTGGGTGGCGAAGACCCGCCACTCGACGCCGGGCGTGGGCCTCATCTCGCCGCCGCCGCACCACGACATCTACTCGATCGAGGACCTCAAGCAGCTCATCCACGACCTCAAGTGCGCCAATCCCTCGGCCCGCGTGCACGTCAAGCTCGTCTCCGAGGTGGGCGTCGGTACGGTCGCCGCGGGGGTCAGCAAGGCCAAGGCCGACGTCGTGCTCATCTCGGGCCACGACGGCGGCACCGGCGCCGCGCCGCTCACCTCGGTCAAGCACGCGGGCGCACCCTGGGAACTCGGCCTGGCCGAGACGCAGCAGACCCTGCTCCTCAACGGCCTGCGCGACCGCATCGTCGTGCAGTGCGACGGGCAGCTCAAAACCGGCCGCGACGTACTGGTCGCCGCCCTGCTGGGCGCGGAGGAGTTCGGGTTCGCCACTGCGCCGCTGGTGGTCTCGGGCTGCATCATGATGCGCGTGTGCCACAAGGACACCTGCCCCGTGGGCATCGCCACGCAGAACCCCGAACTGCGCGGCAAGTTCCACGGCGACCCGGATCACGTGGTCAACTTCTTCGAGTTCATCGCGCAGGAGGTGCGCGAACTGCTCGCACAGCTCGGCCTGCGCTCCATCGAGGAGGCCGTCGGCCGCGTCGACCTCCTTGAGGTGGGTAGGGCGGTGGGCCACTGGAAGACACGGGGCCTCGACCTGGCACCCGTCCTGCAGCGGATCGAACTGCCCGACGGCGCCAAGCCGCACCGCACGACCACGCAGGACCACGGCCTCGACGCCAAGCTCGACGTTGAACTGATCCGCTTGGCGGAGCCGGCGTTGACCCGAGGCGAGCAGGTTCGCCATTCCCTGGCCGTGCGCAACGTGGACCGCACGGTGGGCACCATGCTGGGCCACGAGGTCACCAAGGCGACCGACGGGCTGGGGTTGGCGCCCGGCACGATCGAGTTCACGCTCACCGGCACCGGCGGGCAGAGCTTCGGCGCGTTCCTGCCCAGGGGGGTGACGCTGCGCCTCATCGGCGACAGCAACGACTACTTCGGCAAGGGGCTCTCCGGCGGGCGGCTGATCGTCACGCCGCCCTCGGACGTCTCGTTCGATCCCGCGGAGCAGATCGTGGCCGGCAACGTGATCGCCTACGGCGCCACCTCGGGCCAGCTGTTCCTCCGCGGCAGGGTGGGCGAGCGGTTCTGCGTGCGCAACTCCGGCGCCACCGCCGTCGTCGAGGGCGTGGGTGACCACGGCTGCGAGTACATGACCGGCGGCGAGGTACTCGTGTTGGGCGGCACCGGCCGCAACTTCGCCGCAGGTATGTCCGGCGGCGTGGCCTGGGTGCTCGACCTCAATCCGCTGCGCCTCAACACCGAACTGGTAGACCCCGTCGACCCGGCTGACGGCGACATCGCCCGCATCCGTGAACTGCTCGCCGAACACCGCGAGGAAACGGGCTCGCTGGTGGCCGACGGCCTGCTGGCGCTCGCCGACGACGAGCTGAAGCTGCGCTTCACCAAGGTGGAGCCGCGCGACTACGCCCGCGTCATGGCCGTCCAGGCGACCGCACTGGCCGACGGCGCCGACGAGACAGAGATCACCGAGATGATGATGGAGGCCGCTCATGGCTGATCCGAAGGGATTCATGACCACTCCGCGCGAAGTGGCCGCACGCCGCCCCGTCGAGGAGCGGATCAACGACTGGAACGAGGTCTACCCGGGCACACCGGGGCGGGCGCTGCTGCCCATCATCGGGAAGCAGGCGGGCCGCTGCATGGACTGCGGCATCCCGTTCTGCCACAACGGCTGCCCCCTGGGCAACCTCATTCCCGAGTGGAACGACCTGGTGTGGCGCGACGAATGGCAGCCGGCCCTGGAGCGCCTGCACGCCACCAACAACTTCCCCGAGTTCACCGGAAGGCTGTGCCCCGCGCCGTGCGAGACCGCCTGCGTGGTGGGCATCAACCGGGATGCGGTGACGATCAAGAACGTCGAGGTCGCCATCATCGACAAGGCGTGGGACGACTCGCGCGTCGTGCCGCAGCAACCCGAATGGCACACCGCCAAGACCGTGGCCGTCGTCGGCTCCGGCCCGGCGGGCATGGCTGCCGCTCAACAGCTCACCCGAGCCGGGCACACCGTCGTGGTCTACGAGCGGGCCGACGCCATCGGCGGGCTCATGCGCTACGGCATCCCGGAGTTCAAGCTGGAGAAGTCGGTCCTCCACCGCCGCATCAAGCAGATGGTGTTGGAGGGCACGCAGTTCAAGACCGGGGCGGAGATCGGCGTCGACATCAGCGGCGCGGACCTGCGCGACCAGTACGAGGCCGTGGTGCTGGCCATCGGCGCCACCGCCGCGCGCGACCTGCCCGTCCCCGGCCGCGAACTTGCGGGAATCCACCAGGCGATGGAGTACCTCCCGCAGGCGAACCGGGCTGCCCTGGGGCAGGTCGTCGAGGATCAGATCACCGCCGAGGGTAGGGACGTGGTGATCATCGGCGGCGGCGACACCGGCGCCGACTGCCTGGGCACTGCCATCCGGCAGGGCGCCCGTTCCATCACGCAGTTGGAGATCATGCCGATGCCTCCAGAGGCTCGCCCCGCCGGGCAGCCGTGGCCGACGTACCCGATGACGTTCAAGGTCTCCTCGGCGCACGAGGAGGGCGGCGAGCGCGTCTACGCGGTCTCGACCAACCGCTTCGTCGGCGACGACGAGGGCCGCGTCAGTGGCCTCCAACTGGTGGAGGTGCGCTTCGAGGCCGGCAGGTTCGAGCCCGTGGGGGGTACGGAGCGCGAGATCCCGGCGCAACTGGTGCTGTTGGCCATGGGTTTCACCGGCCCCCAGCAGGCCGGCCTGGTGGAGGAACTGGGGCTCGCCCTCGATGCGAGGGGCAACATCCAACGCGATGAGTCCTACGAGACCTCCGTCCCCGGCGTCTTCGCGTGCGGCGACGCGGGTCGCGGCCAGTCGCTGATCGTGTGGGCCATCGCCGAGGGTCGCTCCGCTGCGCGCGGGGTCGACGAATACCTCAGCGGCTCGTCGAAGCTGCCGCGCCCGATCGGCCCCGAGGTGCGCCAGTTGCTGGTCTAGCGGGGAGGACTACCCTGAGGTCGTGCTCGATCTGCTGCTTGCCTCCCCTCTCCTGACGATCATGCTCGTGGTGGCGCTCGGCGCCGCCGTGGGCATCATCCCGTTCGGCCCTCTGCGGTTCGGGGCAGCGGGCGCCCTGTTCGTCGGTCTCGCGCTCGGCGCCGTCGAACCGGCGCTGGGGGAGAACCTCGGCAACATCTCGACGCTGGGCCTGGCGCTGTTCGTCTACACCGTCGGCGTCGCGGCAGGGGAGACGTTCTTCGCGGACCTGCGGCGGCAACTGCCGCTGATGGGGCTGGCGATCGGGGTGGTCGCTGTCGTCACGGTGCTGGCCATCCTGGCGGGCCGGGCATTCGGGCTCAGCCCGGGGATGATCGCCGGCGTTCTGGCCGGCTCCCTGACCTCAACCCCGGCGCTGGCCGCAGCCACGGAGGCCACGGGCAGCGCGGACGCCGGAGTCGGCTACTCGCTGGGCTACCCCGTCGGCGTGGTGCTGGCGATCATCGTCGTGGCCATCGTCGTGCCACGCAAGTGGCCGGGCCGCAAGGACGAGCCCTCGGCCAACGCAGAGGGCATCGTCGCCGAATCCGTCGCGGTGGACCGCACCACGCCGCTGCGCGGGGTGCCGGGCTGGTCCGACGAGGCGATCAAGATGAGCTACCTGGTACGCGACGGTCACACGCGGGTGCTCTCGCCCGGCGAAGACCTCCAACCGGGGGACCGCGTGCTGGTGGTGGGCTCTCCGAAGGCCGTGGGCAGGGCGATCGACTTCCTGGGGACCCGCATGGAACAGGAACTCACCACCGACCGCGGTTCCGTCGACTTCCGCCGCTTCGTCGTGTCGTCGGACCACGTCGCCGGGCGCTCGGTGGCGCAGCTCAACCTGCCGGGTCGCTTCGGGGGCGTCATCACCCGCGTGCGTCGAGGCGACGCCGACCTGCTGGCCAAGGATGACCTGGTCCTGCAGCCCGGTGACCGGGTCCTCGCGGTGGGCCCGCAGCGCGATCTTGACACGATCGGCACCTTCTTCGGGGACTCGGAGCGCAAGGTCTCCGAGGTCGACGCCCTGGCGCTCGGCCTCGGCCTGGTGCTGGGCCTGCTGCTCGGCTCGGTGGTCATCCCGCTGCCGGGCGGCATCGACTTCTCGCTGGGCCCCGCTGCCGGCCCCCTGGTGGTCGGCATGATCCTCGGCGCGATGCACCGCACCGGCCCGCTGCTCTGGTCGATCCCGTTGTCGGTGAACCTCACCATCCGGCAGCTCGGCCTCCTGCTGTTCCTCGCGACGGTGGGCCTGGCATCGGGCCCCATGTTCGCCGAGCAGGCCCTCACCGGCACCGGCGTGCGCGCAGGCGCCCTGGCCGCGGCCATCGTGGCCGCCTCGGCGATCGCCTTCATGGCGGGCACCCGCACGATGGGTCTGTCCGCCCCGCGCGCCGCCGGGGGCTTCGCCGGCTACATCGGCCAGCCCGCCATCCTGGCCTTCGCCAACGAGCGCGTCGACGACGACCGGATCGAGGCCGGCTACGCGGCACTCTTCGCCCTGGGCATTATCGCCAAGATCCTCGCCGTCCAGGTGATCGCCGCACTCGACTGACCCATCGGCTGGCCCTGAGCGTCGCGCCCCGCGACGCTGGTTGAGCCTGCGAGCGCAGCGAGCAGTGTCGACACCGCTGCAGCATGTCTGCTGGTGTAACCACCGCCCGGGTCGCTGTGGGGAAGGGGCTGGGTCCCCGCTCACACCCCCAGCGCCCTAGAGCATCAGCCCGGCACCTGTGGTCAGCCTCAGCGTCAAGGAGTGGCCGGGGGCGGGGGGATGCAAGTACGCGCGCCGAGCCCGGACCCCACCCAGGTAGTTGTTGCCCGACAGTGTCGACCACCTTCGGAGTACCCCGCCCCCGGACACGACGGCAACAACAGCGGCCACGGTTTCGGCAACACCCCACACCATCCTGAGGGTGTGGCAACCAGCTGTGGCTGAGGTGCTCAATGCGCTGCGGGGGCCGTTCGTTGTTCGCGCGGGCGCTCACGCTCAGGGACCGGACGGCGGGAGCAGGTATGGTGGGTGGCTGTCGGTCGGTTCAGTGGAGGTTGGTTGTCAGTGGCTGAGAATTTCGTACACCTTCACTGCCACACAGAGTTCTCCATGCTGGACGGTGCCGCACGCATCCACGATCTGTTCAAGGGCGCGGAAGAGATGGGGATGCCCGCCCTCGCCATCACGGACCACGGCAACCTCTACGGCGCCTACGAGTTCTACAAGGCGTCGAAGAACTACTCGGTCAAACCCATCATCGGGCTCGAGGCGTACCTGACGCCGCGCACGCACCGCTCGGAGCGCAAGCGCGTCCAGTTCGGCGACGGCACCGGCGACGACGTGGCCTCGAAGGGCGCCTACACCCACATGACGATGTGGGCCGCCAACAACGACGGCATGCACAACCTGTTCCGCCTGTCGACGCGCAGTTCGCTGGAGGGTTTCTTCTACAAGCCGCGTGCGGACCGGGAACTGCTCAACCAGTACGGGAAGGGCCTCATCGCCACCACCGGCTGCCCGTCGGGCGAGGTGCAGACGTTCCTACGGCTGGGCCAGTACGACAACGCCCGGGCCGCCGCCGCGGAGTTCCGCGACATCTTCGGCGAGGGCAACTTCTACGTCGAGTTGATGGATCACGGCCTCGACATCGAGACCAGGGTCCGCAAGGACCTGCTACGACTGTCAAAAGACCTCAACCTGCCGCTGGTGGCATCCAACGACCTCCACTACGTCCATTCCCACGACGCGGACGCCCACGACACACTGCTGTGCGTCTCGGCCGGCTCGCGCAAGGCGGAGACCAACCGCTTCAAGTTCGACGGCAACGGCTACTACCTCAAGTCCGCTGAGGAGATGCGCTCCCTGTTCCGCGAACTCCCGGAGGCGTGCGACAACACCCTCGCGATCGCGGAACGCATCGAGACGTCCTTCGACGAAGGCATGGGCACCTACATGCCCAAGTTCCCGGTGCCCGAGGGGGAGACCGAGGACACCTGGTTCCACAAGGAGGTCGAACGCGGGCTCCACGAGCGATACAAGGGCAACATCTCCGCCGAGGTGCGCGAGCGCGCCGAGTTCGAGACCAGCATCATCGCGTCGATGGGGTTCACCGGCTACTTCCTGGTGGTGGCGGACTTCATCACCTGGGCCAAGGAGAACGGCATCCGCGTGGGTCCCGGCCGTGGCTCGGGCGCCGGCTCGATCTGCGCCTACGCGCTGCGCATCACGGATCTGTGCCCGCTGCAGCACGGCCTCCTGTTCGAGCGCTTCCTCAACCCGGAACGCGTCTCGATGCCCGACTTCGACATCGACTTCGATGATCGCCGCCGCTCCGAGGTGATCCAGTACGTCTCGGAGAAGTACGGCTCGGACAAGGTGGCCCAGATCATCACCTACGGCTCCATCAAGGCCAAGGCTGCGGTGAAGGACGCCGCCCGCGTCCTCGATATGCCGTTCGCGATCGGCGAGCAGATCTCCAAGGCCATGCCCGCAGATGTGATGGGCAAGGGCGTGCCCCTGAACGAGCTGTTCAACGAGTCGCACAAGCGCTACGCCGAGGGCAACGAGTTCCGGGAGCTGTACTCCTCGTCGCCGGACGTGCGCACCGTCGTCGACACCGCCAAGGGCCTCGAAGGGTTGAAGCGGCAGTGGGGCGTGCACGCCGCCGGCGTGATCATGAGCTCCGATCCGCTCATCGACATCATCCCGCTGATGAAGCGCGAGGCAGACGGCGCCATCATCACCCAGTTCGACTACCCGGGCTGCGAGTCCCTCGGCCTGATCAAGATGGACTTCCTCGGGTTGCGCAACCTGACGGTCCTCGACGATGCCGTGCGCAACATCAAGCTCAACCGCGACTTCGATCTCAACCTCGACGACCTCGTCGAGGACATGACGGACAAGGCCTCCTACGACCTGCTCGCCAGCGGCGAGACCCTGGGCATCTTCCAGCTCGACGGCGGCGGCATGCGCACACTGCTGCGCCAGATGCAGCCCGACAACTTCGAGGACATCTCCGCGGCCCTCGCGCTGTACCGGCCGGGCCCGATGGGCGCCCAGTCGCACACCAACTACGCGCTGCGCAAGACCGGCCTCCAGGAGATCGTCCCGATCCACCCGGAACTCGAGGAGCCTCTCAAGGACATCCTGGACACCACCTACGGCCTGATCGTCTACCAGGAGCAGGTCCAGCAGATCGCCCAGCGCGTCGCCGGCTACTCGCTGGGCAAGGCGGATCTGCTCCGCCGCGCCATGGGTAAGAAGAAGAAGGAGGTCCTCGACGCCGAGTTCGTGCCCTTCTCCGAGGGCATGCGGGCCAACGGCTATTCCGACGGGGCGATCAAGGCGCTGTGGGAGATCCTCGTCCCGTTCTCCGATTACGCGTTCAACAAGGCCCACACCGCCGCCTACGGCGTCATCTCGTACTGGACGGCCTACCTCAAGGCCAACTACCCGGTCGAGTACATGGCCGCGCTCCTGCAGTCGGTGCGCGACGACAAGGACAAATCGGCGATGTACCTGGCCGAGTGCCGGCACATGGGCATCGAGGTGCTCCCGCCTGACGTCAACTCCTCGGAGGTGATGTTCACCCCGGTCGGCGAGAACATCCGCTTCGGCCTGGGCGCCGTGCGCAACGTCGGCGACAAGGTCGTCACCGCGTGGGTGGAGGAACGAAAGAAGCTGGGACCTGCCGAGGACTTCTACGACTTCCTCGACAAGTCGCCGCTGCTGATGTGCAACAAGCGCGTCATCGAGTCCCTCATCAAGGCCGGTGCGTTCGACGAGATGGGCCACACGCGTCGAGCGCTGATGGGCATCTTCGAGAACGCCGTCGACTCGGTCATCGACCTCAAGCGCAACGCCGAACACGGCCAGGACGGCTTCGACTTCGGCTTCGACACGGGCAGCGACGACGCGTCCTCGGCGCTGCGCGAGGTGGTGCCCGAGGTGGAGGAGTGGGACCGTCGCACCAAGCTGGCGTTCGAGCGCGAGATGCTCGGACTCTACGTTTCCGATCACCCCCTCAACGGCCTCGAACACGTGCTGCAGTCCAACTCCGAGCGCTCCATCTCCTCCGTGGCCTCGACGGAGGGCTACCGCGGCCCCACGAAGGTGTGCGGCCTGATCACCTCGGTGAACAGGCGGGTCAACAAGGCCGGCAACATCTGGGCGATCATCACCGTGGAGGATCTCACCAACTCGCTGGAGGTCACGGTATTCCCGCGCGTCTACGACCAGGTCGCGCAGTACCTGGAGCCCGACACCATCGTGTCCGTCTCAGGCATCGCCGAGGACGGCGAGGACCGTGGCCGGATGCGGGCGCAGCAGATCATCACCCCCCATGTCAGCGCCGAGGGCAACGTCGGGCCGCTGGCGCTGTCGCTGCCTGCAGTGCGCTGCACACCCGGCGTGGTCAACCGGCTCAAGGGCATCCTGGCCCAGTACCCTGGTGCGGCCGAGGTGCACGTCAACCTGCGCACCGGTTCCAAGATCAAGACGTTCCGGCTCGGCGACGGGTACCGGGTGGACCTCACATCGGCGCTGTTCGCCGACCTGAAGGCCGTGCTCGGCCCGTCCTGCGTGGGCATGGGAAGGGGTGCTGATGTCTGATGGCCTACTGGTGGTCTCCCGGCGCAGCCAACTGGTGGAACTGTGGGACAACGACTGGTGGCGGCTCATCGTCTTCGTCGCCGGCTCCGTGGTGCTCGGTGCTCTCGGCGGCCTGCTCTGGGCCCGGACGGCGCCGAGGCCCAGGTACCTGATCCAGGACGACCTCACGGCCTCGATCTCCGAGCGGGGGCAGGCCTCGATGATCGCAGCCGACGCGAGCTTCACGCTCATCACCGGCATCGTCGGGCTGACAGTGGGGCTCGCCGGCTGGTTCCTGCTGTACCGGCGCGGTTGGTTGGTCATCATCGGCACCCTGCTGGCCGCGACACTCGGTGGGCTCATGACCTGGCGACTGGGCCTGGCGGTGGGGGCCTCGGGGTTCGCGGAGCGGCTCGCCGCCGCGTCTCCCGGGGACGTCGTCGCCGTGGACCTCGAGTTGCGTTCCCTCGCCGCGTTGATCGTGGCCCCCTTCGCCGCCATCACGCCCGTGATGCTGCTGGCCGCGTTCTGGCCGGAGCCCACCGATGAGCAGCCCGCAGAGGAGCCCGCGCCCACGCACTAAGATGGGTTACCGTGCTGCGCAATCTTGATTTCACCGGGGTCGATGGCCCCTACCGTTCGCTGTTGCCCCGTGGAACCTTCGACGTGGATGCGGCTCTCGACGTGGTGCGCCCCATCGTCGACGCCGTCGCCATCCGGGGTGAGGAAGCGCTACGCGAGCTCTCGGAGCGGTTCGACGGGGTCACGCCCGAGTCGTTCAGGGTGCCGGCCGAAGCACTCGCCCAGGCGGCGGCCGAGCTCGATCCGGTCCTCGCCGACGCCTTCACAGAGTCGATCCGTCGCCGCAGACAGGTGGCTGAGAGCCTCGAACTCGACCCCGCACCGTCGCCGGCCATCCTCGCCAACGGTGCCCGCGTGGGGCTGCGCAACATCCCCGTCGACCGCGTCGGCCTCTACGTGCCTGGAGGCCTGGCGCCGCTGGCGTCGTCGGTGATCATGAACGTCGTGCCCGCCCAGGTGGCCGGCGTGGCCTCGATCGCGGTGGCCTCGCCCCCGCAGAAGGAGTTCGGCGGCCTGCCGCACCCCAACATCCTCGCGCTGTGCCACATCCTCGGCGTGGACGAGGTCTATGCGGTAGGTGGGGCCCAGGCCATCGCGATGTTCGCCCACGGCGTGGAGGGGCTGTGCGAGCCGGTCTCGCTGGTGACCGGTCCCGGCAACATCTACGTCGTGGCAGCCAAGCGCCTACTGCGCGGCATCGTCGGCATCGACTCCGAGGCCGGCCCCACGGAGATCGCGATCGTGGCCGACGACACCGCGAAACCCGCCTACGTCGCCGCGGACCTCATCTCGCAGGCTGAGCACGACCCGCTGGCCGCCTCGGTGCTGATCACGCCCTCGGCTGCGCTCGCCGAGGCCGTCCAGGCCGAGCTTGCCCAGCAGGTCGACGGGCAGGCCCATGAGGACCGGATCCGCACCGCGTTGACCGGCGAGCAGTCGGCCATCGTGCTGGTGCGCGACCTGGATCAGGCCGTGGCTGTGGCGGACGCCTACGCCGCCGAGCACCTCGAGATCCAGACCGCTGACGCCGAGGCCGTGGCGGCCCGCATCCGCAACGCCGGCGCCATCTTCGTCGGCGACTACGCCCCCGTCTCGCTCGGCGACTACTCGGCCGGCTCCACCCACGTGCTACCCACCGCCGGCTGCGCCTGCCACTCATCGGGCCTCACCGTACGTTCTTTCATGCGCACCGTGCACGTGATCGGCTACACCGAGCCGGCCCTCCTGGCGATCGCCGACGGCGTCGAGGCCTTCGCCCACGCGGAGAACCTCCCGGGGCACGCCGCCGCCATCAGCGTGCGGAGGCCACGATGATCTCCCTGGGCGACCTCCCGCTCCGCGCGGACCTTGTGGGGGAGGAGCCCTACGGGGCGCCGCAGCTCGACGTCCCGGTGGTGCTCAACGTCAATGAGAACCCCTACCCGCCGTCTCCCGCCGTGCGGCAGGAGATGGCCGCGGCCGTCGTGGCGGCAGCCGGCACCTTGAACCGCTACCCGGACCGCGAGGCCCGCGCCCTGCGGCAGGACCTCGCGGAGTACCTCGGCCACGGGCTCACCGCGGACCGGATCTGGGCGGCCAACGGCTCCAACGAGATCATGAGCCATCTGCTGACGGCCTTCGGCGGCCCGGGCAGGAAAGTGCTCACCTTCACGCCCACCTACTCGATGTACCCCGAGTACGCGCGCAACACCTGCACGCAGTACGTCACCGTTGAGCGCCGCGCGGATTACACGCTCGACGCGGGGCTCGTGCTCGACGCGATCGCTGAGCACCGGCCCACCGTCGTGCTCATCACCACGCCCAACAACCCCACCGGCACCACCGTGCCCCTCGAGGTCTTCGACGAGGTCTGTGCCGCCACGGACGCGATTGTGGTGGCCGACGAGGCGTACCAGGAGTTCTCCAGCGGGCCCAGCGCCCTGGAACTGCTCGACAGGCACCCACGCCTCGTGGTCTCCCGCACCCTGAGCAAGGCGTTCGCGCTGGCCGGCGGTCGCGTCGGCTACCTCGCGGCCGCCCCCGCGATCGTCGACGCGTGCCGGATCGTACGCCTGCCCTACCACCTCAGCGCGCAGACGCAGGCCGTGGCACGGGTCGCGCTGGCCCACGCCGATGAGATGCTCGCCCGCGTGCGGGAACTTGCCGCCGAGGCGCGCTCGTTCGAGGAGTGGGCACGGTCCCACGGGTACGGCGTCATCGAATCTGAAGCCAACTTCTCGCTGATCGGGCGCTTCCCCGATCGTCACCAGGTCTGGCAGCGGCTGCTGGACAGGGGCATTCTTGTGAGGGAGACCGGTCCCGCCGGTTTCCTGCGCGTCTCCGCCGGCACGCCGGAGGAGATGGCCACGCTCAAGGACGCCCTGACAGACCTCAACCCCGAAAGGCTCCCATGACCCGCACCGCCACTGTTGAGCGCACCACGAGCGAATCGAGCATCACGGTCTCCATCGATCTGGACGGCACCGGCACCTCGCAGATCTCCACGGGCATCGGCTTCTACGACCACATGCTCACCGCACTGTCCAAGCACTCCCTGATCGACCTGAGCGTCAAGGCGGAGGGGGACCTGCACATCGACGGTCACCACACCATCGAGGACGTGGCGATCTGTCTCGGCCAGGCGCTGAAGGAGGCGCTGGGCGACAAGTCGGGTATCCGCCGCTACGGCCACGCCGTCGTCCCGCTCGACGAGGCTGTGGCAGAGGTCGTGGTCGACGTCGCAGGCCGGCCCTATGTCACCTGCCAGGGGGAGCCCGAAGGCCAGATCTACGCCCTCATCGGCGGCTCGGGCGTGCCCTACGCCGGCTCCATGACCTACCACGTCTTCGAGGCGCTCGCCCTGAACGCGGGCCTGTGCCTGCATCTGACGCTGCGCTCCGGCCGGGACCCGCACCACATCGTCGAGGCGGAGTTCAAGGCCCTGGCCCGCGCGCTGCGCGACGCCGTCGAGATCGACCCGCGTCAGCAGGGCATCCCCAGCACGAAGGGCGCGCTCTGATCCGGCGGGTGGGGCTGCTCGACTACGGCTCCGGCAATCTGCACTCTGCGGCCCGCGCGTTCCAGAACGCGGGGGCTGATGTGATCGTCTCGGCGGACCACGGGGACCTGCTCACATGCGACGGGCTGCTCGTGCCCGGCGTGGGGGCCTTCGCTGCGTGCATGGCGGGGCTGCGAGCGGTAGGCGGCGTGGACCTGATCCGGGGCTGGGCGGAGGCGGAGCGCCCGCTGCTGGGCATCTGCGTGGGCCACCAGATCCTCTTCGACGCGGGCCACGAACACGGCGACGGCAGCACGGGGGTGGGGCTGTTCGACGGGGAGGTCACCGCGCTCGCCGCCCGCCGTCTGCCGCACATGGGCTGGAACACCGTCTCGGCACCGGAGGGCTCCCGCCTGTTGGCCGGGCTGGCGGGAGAGAGGTTCTACTTCGTGCACAGCTACGCCGCCGCCACCGGCCCGGCTGATGCGCTGATCGCCAGGGCCAGGCACGAGGATGCTGAGTTCGTCGCGGCCATCGAGAGCGGCTCGGTCTCCTCGACGCAGTTCCATCCGGAGAAGTCCGGCCGCGCCGGTGCCCGGCTGATCGCCAACTGGCTCGCCACCGGTTAGCCCGTCGGCCTGAAGCAGGGTGGGCGTCCATCGGGGCTGCGCGCGGTATCGCCCCTGCTCCCCGACGGGGTAGGGTTGTGCGTCGTGGAGAAGCTTCAACTGTTGCCAGCCGTCGACGTGCACAACGGCCAGGCCGTTCAACTGGTGCAGGGCATCGCCGGCACCCAGAAGGAATTCGGCGATCCGCTGCAGGCCGCACTCAGGTGGCAGGACGGTGGCTCCGAGTGGCTCCACCTGGTCGATCTTGACGCGGCGTTCGGGCGCGGGAACAACGGCGAGGTCCTCAGGGAGATCGTGAGCCAACTGGACCTCCAGGTGGAGATGTCCGGCGGCATCCGCGACGACGAGTCCCTGGAGCGGGCGTTGGCCACCGGCTGCCGCCGCGTCAACATCGGCACCGCCGCGCTGGAGAATCCCGAATGGTGCGAGCGGGTCCTCGCCGAGCACGGGGACAGGATCGCGATCGGCATCGACGTGCGCGGCGAGAACCTCGCCGCCCGTGGCTGGACCACGGAGGGTGGGCCGTGGCACGAGGTCGTCGACAGGCTCGCCGCCGCCGGCTGCGAGCGCTTCGTCGTCACCGACGTCAACTCCGACGGCATGCTGACCGGCCCCAATGTCGACCTCCTCCTCGAGGTCGCCGAACGGAGCGGGAAGAAGGTCATCGCCTCGGGCGGGATCGCCACGCTCGACGACCTGCGGGCGCTCCGCCATCACGTCGACCGCGGCGTCGAGGGGGCCATCGTGGGCACCGCGCTGTACGTGGGCCGGTTCACCATCGAAGAGGCCCTCGCCGTGGCGGAGGGTGCCATCGATGGTTAAGGCTCCCGCCAGCACGTTCGGCCCGGTGGATCCCACCAGGGTGCACGTGCCGCCCCTGCTGACCGGCCGGATCAAGGACCTGCTCGCCGGCAGGAAGATCGCCATGACGGGCGTGACCGGCTTCATCGGCGAGCAGTTGCTGTGGAAGGTGCTGGCCGAGTGCCCCGACACCACCACCGCGGTGCTCGTCCGCCGCAAGGGCTCCATCACGGCCGAGGAGCGGGTGGCCTCCCTCCTGAAGAAGAAGATCTTCACCGACATCGTCAAGGACGCCGGTGGCGTCGAGGCGCTGATGGACGCGCGCGTCCAGGTGATCGAGGGCGATCTGCCCAGGGTGCCGGATCTCCCGCGCGACATCGACGTGCTGGTCCACTGCGCCGGCGACGTCTCGTTCGACCCGCCCATCGACCAGGCGTTCATGACCAACGTGGTGGGCACCAAGGCGCTGCTGACGAAGCTGCGCGAATCCTGCTCGGACGAGGACGGCAACCTGGTGCGCGTGCCGCACTACGTGCACGTCTCGACGGCCTACACGGCCGGCCGTCGCCGCGGGGCCATTGCCGAGGCCGCCCACGTGCACAACATCGACTACGAGGCCGAGACCGCCGCTGCGTTGGCGATGGCCGAACACATCGAGGCCCGCTCGCGCAGCGCGGAGCAGCTAACGGTGCTGCGGAAGCAGGCCGAGGCGCTGCACCGCCAGGCCGGCTACCTCACCACCTCAGAGGACACCGAGCGCAGGCGCCAGGAATGGGTCAAGCAGGAACTGGTCTCCGCAGGCACCGAACGGGCCCGCTCGCTGGGCTGGACGGACGTCTACACCTTCGCCAAGGCGATGGGCGAGCGTGTCGTGGCGGACATGACCCACGACATGCAGGCCTCGATCTTCCGGCCCGCCATCGTCGAGTCATCGCTGAAGTACCCGCATCCGGGCTGGATCGAGGGCTTCAAAATGGCCGATCCGATCATCCTGGCCTACGGCCGCGGCCAGCTACCGGAGTTCCCCGCCTCACCCGATGCGGTCATCGACATCATCCCGTGCGACTTCATCGTCAACGGCATCATTGCCGTGTGTGCGACCCAGCCGACGGTGGGGGAGCCGGAGTACTACCACGGCTCCTCGGGCGCCCGGAACCCGCTGACGTTCCGCGGCATCTACGAGCATGTCCGCAGCTACTTCAGCAAGCATCCCTACACCTCGGGGCAGGGCTCCACGCCCCTGGCCACCTGGAAGTTCCCGGGCGCAGAGCCCATCGAGAAAATGATGTGGGTGGCCGACAAAGGCCTCAAAGTGGGCAACAAGCTGCTCAGCTACGCGCCGCGCGGCAAGAAGACCCGCGCCATCGCGACGAGCTTCGACAAGACCGCCAAGACGCTCAGCTTCCTGGGCAAGTACCTCACGCTCTACGGCGAATACCTCCAGTCCGAGCTGCACTTCGTCGACGACAGCACACTGGCGCTGCACAACTCGCTGCACGAGGATGACAAGGAGAACTTCGGCTTCGACTCGGCCTCGTTCGACTGGTACCACTACATGGAGGAGGTGCACATCCCGGCCATCACGGATCCGGTGCGCCGCCTCGAGGCCGCGCGTAAGCGCCGCAAGGCCCGCGCAGCCACCTTCAAGGAGCTCAAGCCGGCCGAACCCGGCACGGTGCTGGCCGCCTTCGACCTCGACGGCACGGTGATGGCCACCAACGTCGTGGAGACGTACCTGTGGGCCCGCCTGCCGGAACTCAGCCCCGTCCGGCGGCTCGGCGAGGTGGCCAGCCTCGCCATGCAGTTGCCGCTGTATCTGGGCGCCGAGCGTCGTGACCGCGGCGTCTTCCTCCGCTCCATCTACCGGCGCTACGCCGGAGCAGATCTCGCGGCGCTCGAGGCATACGTCGACGAGAAGCTGGCCCCGCTCATCCTCGACCGGATGTCGCCGGACGCGATCCGTCGCATCCGGGAGCACCGGGACGCGGGCCACACCACCATCCTGATGACCGGCGCCGTGCGGCCGCTCACCCGCCCGTTCGAGGGCCTCTTCGACACCATCGTCGCGGCCGAATTGGCCACCGACGATTCGGGGCGTTGCACCGGCTTCCTCAGCGGGCCGCCCATGGTCGGCGAGTCGCGCTCGGCCTGGCTCAACCACTACGCCAAGCTGCACGACGTCGACCTGGCGGCCAGCTACGGCTACGCCGACAGCCACGTGGATCTCCCCATGCTCAGCACGGTGGGCAACCCCGTGGCCGTCAGCCCCGACATCGGGTTGATGCGCGCCGCCAAATCCAAGGGCTGGTCGATCGTCGAGTGGCCGGAGATGTCGCCCCTGCCGCGTTGGAAGATGTCGTGAACGGAAAGGAAAACTGATGGCTCGTCCCGGTTTCGTACTCGAGGTCGACGACAGGACCCCACCGCTCATGACCCCCTCGGGGGCTGACCTGCGGTTGGAGCGTCTCGGCGTCGGCACCAAGGTGGTCTATCCCGCAGATGCCGTCGCCTCCAGCGACCCCGCCGGGCTGATCGACTCGGCGCTGAGCGCGCCGGTCAACGCCGAACCCCTCGCCAGCCTCCTGAACCGTGACACCAAGCTCACGTTGGTGATCGCGGACCGCGAACTGCCGCTGCCCCGCCCGGAATTCGACCCCCGCCGCACCCTGGTCGAGCGTGTGCTCGAGACCGCGGCGCGCCTCGGGGTCGACGACGTCGAACTCGTCATCGCCAACGGTCTGCGGCAGCGCTGGACGCCCGCGCAGGTCACCGCCATCCTGGGGGACCGCGTGGCCACCAGCTTCCTCCCGGACGGGCTCATCACCAGCCACGACGTCACCAGCGACGACCTGGTCACCGTCGGCGAGATCGACGGCGCTCCCGTGCGGCTCAACCGTCGGGTGGCCGAGTCTGATCTGGTGGTGATCATCGGGCTCGCCACCGGCCTGCAGGCGCACTGCGCCATCACCGAGGGCCTCACGGACCTGGCCACGATCAACCGGCTCTTCGGCGCCGACGGCTCCGATGCGGCGCGCGACTCGGTCATGGCACTGGTCGCGCAGAAGGTGCGTGGCTTCGCCCTGACCGCTGTGCTGGGCCAGCCACTCCTGAACCGCAACATGCGCTTCATCTCCAAGCGCGAATGGGAATGGAACCTGGCAGACAAGCTCGCCTACACGGCAGCTCGCCAGGTGATGGCCGCCATGCCCCGCAACGGTGCGTCGTTCCTGCACAACAGGATGACCGCCGATTACGCGATCATTGACGTCGTGGCCGGCCAGCCGGCCGCGGTCCGGAGCGAGGCCGCGATGGTGTGGCAGGCCGGCAACTCCGTCGAGGTCCAGGGTTCGGCTGACGTGCTCGTGACCCCGGTGTGGGGTGCCGCCATCGAGGAGGACCCGTCCGGCTCACCGCTCGATGCAGCCCACCACGCCTTGGTGCGGTGCGCGGGTGCGCACGCGGGCACGCCGTACGCGCGTGACGGCGGGGTGCTGATCGGGTTCCATCCGCTCCCCAACAAGTTCTCCAACCGCCGCCAGTCCGCCGCGGCAGATTTCTTCGCCAAGGTGCTGCCCGTCAGCACTGATCCCTCGACGATCGCGGCGGAGATCGAGCCCAAGGCCCTGGCCGACGAGTGGTACCTGGATCTGTACCGCAAGCAGTTCGCCCACCACCCGCTGCGCGTCTACCACCAGTGGTACCGCACCGCGGAGGCTGCGGCACGCTTCAACGACGTGATCTGGGTGGGAGGGGACCGACGCAGCGCGGCGCTGATGGGGCACCGCGCCGCCAGCACGTACGCCGACGCCCTGGAGATCGCCTCCGGAACGGTGGGGGAGCAGCCCGCCATCACCTTCCTGCGTGGCCCCGGCCTGGCACTGGGCGACGTGCGATGAGCAGGGACCTCCCGTCCTGGGCACAGCCCAGACTCTCGAAGCCCAGGCCCAAACTGACCTGGCCCCGCGACGCGCTGCGCTTCCTCGCTGGCCTGCCGGCCCGCCCGCCCGCCGGAGCCCCGTCCGCCGAGCGTCACCACGCCGAGCGCGGGCCACGTACCCAGTTCCCGCAGGGGCACTTCACGCTCGCGCTGCTGTCACTTCGCTTCGACATCGAACTGGTGGGCCTCGACGCGCTGCACGGCCTGCGCCAGCCCTTCGTCTTCGCCGCGAACGAACAGGGGGTGCTGGACCATCAGATCCTGCGCATGGCGCTGCCGTCACGGATGCGACCGGCTCACATGGGCCTGTCGAAGGCCCTCGCCCGCGGCCGCAACGTGCTGGTCTTCACCGACGATCCGCCGCCCGGCAGGCTCGTCGGAGACTTCTCGCAGGTGCCCGCGGGGCTCGCCAACCAGCACGACGTGGCTGTGGTGCCCGTGGGGCTCGTCGGCACGTTCAAGCTCAAGGACATCCTGAAGCTCCCGCTGCGGACCAAGCCGAAGGTCTCGATCCGCTTCGGCGCACCCGTCTACGTCCGTGGCCGCAGCCTGACCGAGGCGACAGCGGAGCTGCAGGACCGCGTCGAACAGCTCGTGCACGAGGGTGAACTGTCCTGGTGGACCGTGGAGCAGCGACGCCAGGGCCACCGCGAGCCCGAGGCGGTTTCGCCGAAGCCCCGCTGGCACCGGCTGTGGGTGCAAAGTGCGCCCAAACCCGAGGATCGACAGCGCATCTGGCGATAGGGTGGAGCCATGGACGCCTACGTTGAACCGCACTTGACGTGGCGTTTCCTTGAGCCCGGGGATGCCGCGGAGGTTGAGGAGTTCCGCCAGCAGCTCGACGCTCTGGACAACTCCGTCCTGTCCGGCCTGGCCAGCGCGATCACGGATTCGGAGCTGTACATCGGCCAGGACATGGCCGTGGGAGGCTGGGACGCCTACCACTCGCTGTCGGCCTTCGGCGTAAGCTATCTGGCCGACACGGACCCGGTGCGCATCTACCTCATGGGGGGTGTGCACCCGGTGCACCGTCACCAGGCGATCGGCACGGCGCTGTTCCGCTGGCAGGTGGACAGGGCCATCGCCTGGCGCGACGAGCACCGGCCCGGACAGCAGTTGTGGCTGGGCTGCTACAGCGACATGAGCCGTCCCGGCACGCAGAAGGTGGCCAGCCACTTCGGCTTCACCACCGAACGGTTCTACTACGACCTGCAGCGCGACCTCACCGAACCGGTCCGGCTCCATCACGTCGACGGGCTCACCTTCGCGCCGTTGGACGTCTCCATGACCGACGAGGTGCGCGTTCTGCACAACCACTGCTTCGCCCTCATGGGCGGTCGCGACGTCACCGACGTCGACTGGAGGGGGCGGCTCGACGAGGAGTCCTTCCGCTACGCCTGGTCCGTCGTCGCGCTCGACGGCGACCGCGTCGTCGGCTACGCCATGAGTGGCCTGGACGAGGGCGGCGAGGGTGACGCGCCGGCCGGCTGGACGGAGCGGTTCGGGGTGCATCCCGAGTACCGGGGCCGCGGAGTGGCGCTGGGGATGCTGTCGCGGTGCCTGCAGGCGATGGCAGACTCCGGCTGCACGGAGGCCGGCATCGGCATCGACACCGCCGACGGCGCCGGCATCGAACGCTTCACGGGCGAGCTCGGCTACGACATCCGTGACGCCGTGGCCCTGCTGTCGCGCCTGGTCGACTGAGCCTGGCCGGCGTGCGCTGCGCGCCGGGCCGACCGCGTGCCTGTAAGCTTCCGGAAGCACAGATTCCAAACCCCGAGCAGAGAACAGGTGGGATACCTATGGCGGGTCATTCCAAGTGGGCCACGACCAAGCACAAGAAGGCCATCATCGATGCCAAGCGCGGCAAGCTCTTCGCCAAGCTGATCAAGGGCATCGAAGTGGCCGCCCGCATGGGCGGCGGTGACCCGGCAGGTAACCCCGCCCTCGAGCTCGCCATCCTGAAGGCCAAGAAGTCCTCGGTGCCCAACGACAACATCGACCGCGCGGTCAAGCGCGGCTCCGGGGCCGAATCCGGTGGGGCTGATTACGAGACGATCATGTACGAGGCGTACGGCTCGGCCGGCGTCGGCCTGCTGATCGAGTGCCTCACCGACAACCGCAACCGTTCCGCCTCCGAGGTGCGCGTCGCGGTCACCCGCAACGGCGGCACCATGGCCGACATCGGCTCCGTGCAGCGCGGCTTCACCCGCATGGGCGTGGTCACCGTCCCCAAGCAGCAGGCTGACCGTGAGGTCTCCGAGGACGAGATCCTCGAGGCGGCACTCGACGCCGGGCTCGAGGAGGTCTCCGACGAGGGCGAGACGTGGGCCGCCCGCTGCGACACGGCCGATCTCGACGAGGTGCGCAAGGCCATCGAGGCGGCGGGCATCGAGTTCGACTCCGCCGAGATCGAGTTCGTCGCCACCTTCGAGACCCCGGTCGACGACGTGGAGGTCGCCAAGCGCGTCTTCAAGATCATCGATGCGCTGGAGGACTCCGACGACGTGCAGAACGTCTACTCCAACCTGGACCTGACGCCCGAGGCCGCCGCCGCGCTCGAAGCCTCCGAGGAGTGACCCGGAGGGCATGCGCGTCATCGGCATCGACCCCGGCCTGACCCGCTGCGGCATCGGCATCGTCGACGGCACCGTCGGCAGGCCCCCGAAGCTGGTGGCTGTCGGGGTGGTCCGCACCCCGTCGGGGCTCGACGTCGCCAGGCGTCTCGTCGCCCTCCAGGACGGGCTCGCCGAGTGGTTCGACCAGTACCAGCCGGAGGCGGCCGCGATCGAGCGCGTGTTCGCCCAGCACAACCTCAACTCCGTGATGGACACGGCCCAGGCCGCCGGGGTCGCGGCGCTGACCGCGGCCCGGCGGGGCCTGCCGGTGGAGTTCCACACGCCGTCCGAGGTCAAGGCCGCCGTCACCGGCTCGGGGTCAGCAGCCAAGGCCCAGGTGGGCCTGATGGTCACGCGCATCCTCCGCCTGGCCGAGGCTCCGAAACCCGCCGACGCAGCAGATGCGTTGGCCATCGCCGTGACCCACGTGTGGCGTGGGGCCGGCACCAACCGTTACGCCGCGGCCGTCGCGGCAGCCAAGGGGAAGCGATGATCGCACAACTCACCGGCACCGTGCTCACCGCCGGCGCCACCGAATGCGTGCTCGATGTCCACGGGGTGGGCTACCTCGTGTTCATCACGCCCAGTACCGCCGCCGGGCTGCGCCCCGGCGAGGTCGCCACGCTGCACACCTCGATGGTGGTGCGCGAGGACTCCATGACGCTCTACGGCTTCCTCGAACCGGGGGAGCGCGAGGAGTTCCTGCTGGCGCAGAGCGCCTCCGGTGTGGGGCCGAAGGTGGCGCTGGCCATCGTGTCGGTCCTCACCCCGACGGACCTGCGTCGGGCGGTGCAGACCGAGGACGTCCGGCGCCTGACCACGGTGCCGGGCATCGGCCCGAAGGGCGCGCAGCGGCTCATCATCGAGCTCAAGGACAAGGTGGCGGCGCTGGGTCTGGACGAGCCCGCCGCTCCGGATGCCGCCACCGAGAAGCCGTCGGCCGACGAGCTGTGGCGCGTGCAGGTCAGCGACGGCCTGCAGTCCCTGGGCTGGTCCGCCCGCGACGCCGAGGCAGCCTGCGAGAACGTGGCCCATCTGGTGGAAGAGGACCCTGACATCCCCATCGGCAAGCGTCTGCGCGCAGCACTGAACTCCCTGGCGAAGCGATGACGGACCACGCCGAGACCGATCCCCACGCGCAGTTGGAGGAACGCGACTACGAGGCGGCCCTGCGCCCCAAGACGCTCGCAGAGTTCGACGGGCAGCCCCGGGTGCGTGAGCAGTTGGGTCTGGTGCTCGACGCGGCCCGGCACCGGGGGACCACCCCAGATCACGTGCTGCTCTCCGGCCCTCCCGGGCTGGGGAAGACCACCCTGGCCATGATCATCGCCGAGGAGATGGGCACAGGGCTGCGCATCTCGTCGGGGCCGGCCATCCAGCACGCGGGAGATCTGGCGGCCATCCTCTCCGGCCTGGATGAGGGGGAGGTGCTGTTCCTCGACGAGATCCACCGCCTGTCGCGGCCCGCCGAGGAGATGCTGTACCTGGCGATGGAGGATTTCCGCGTCGATGTGATCGTCGGTAAGGGGCCCGGTGCCACCGCGATCCCCATCGAGCTGCCTCCCTTCACCCTGGTGGGGGCCACCACACGCGCCGGCATGTTGCCGGGCCCGCTGCGGGACCGCTTCGGGTTCACGGGACAGCTGGACTTCTACGACCCCGCGGACCTGGCCGGCATCGTCACGATCTCCGCGGCCAAGCTCGGCGTCGACATCCACCCCGATGCCACCGATGAGATCGCGCGCCGCTCGCGGGGCACGCCGCGCATCGCCAACCGGCTCCTGCGGCGGGTCCGCGACTTCGCGCAGGTCAAGGGCCACCCGCAGGCGGACCGCGGCGTGGCCCGGGCGGCGTTGGAGCTCTACGAGGTCGACGAACGCGGCCTGGACCGCCTCGACCGCGGCGTGCTGACCGCGCTGTGCAACCTGTTCGACGGCGGCCCGGTGGGGCTTTCCACCCTTGCGCTCAGCGTGGGGGAGGAGATCGAAACCGTCTCCGAGGTCGCTGAGCCCTTCCTCATCAGGGAAGGGCTGTTGGTGCGCACGCCGCGCGGCCGAGTGGCCACCAGGGCCGGCTACGCACACCTGGGCTTGAGGCCTCCGGCCCAGAACCCCGCCCTGTTCGACTGAGCGTTTCGGCGCTCGCGTACGGTCGGTACGGAGATTCTGACGGCCTCCGCTATTCTGAGCGGTGGCCCACCTACCTTCGGAGAAAGCCTTATGGACTTCATCATCATGATCATCGCGATGTTCGCGCTGTTCTATTTCCTGATCATCCGTCCGCAGCGCAAGCGGATGCTGCAGCACCAGGAGATGCAGTCGCAGCTGGCGCCCGGCAGCCGCGTGCTGTTGACCTCCGGGATGTTCGGCACCGTCGTGCATGTCGGTGAGCGCCAACTCATCGTCGAGCTGGCGCCCGGCGCCGAGGTGACCGTCCTCAAGGGCAACGTCGCGCGCCAGGTCACCGCGGATGAGGAGGAGTTCGAGTTCGACGACGCTCCCGCCGATGCGCTGGCCACCGAGGCCGTGATCTCCGACGAGGAGCTGGAGCAGATGTACAGCTCCGATGACACCACCCCAGACCCGTACGCCGATGAAGCGAACCCCAACCGCACCGAGGATCCCAAGTAACCGTGGCAACCCAAGCTAAGAGGTCACGCCCAGGCGTCGTCCTCCTCGTATTCCTGCTGATTCTGGCAGGCCTCTTCACCATCATGGCGGCCACGAAGACGTGGACGCCCAAGCTGGGCCTGGATCTGCAAGGCGGCCAGACCATCACGCTGACCGCGACCAACAGCAACGTCAGCCTCGAATCCCTCGAGCTGGCGCGCGACATCATCCGCCAGCGCGTCGACGGCCTCGGCGTCGGTGAGGCGAGCGTCGCGGTCCAGGGCGACCGCAACATCGTCGTCTCCGCCCCCAACGTTTCCCGCGACGATTTGGTTGAGCTCGTCGGCGCCACCGCGCAGTTGGCCTTCCGGCGGATCCTCAACATCGGGGCTGGCACCGGCCCGGCCACGGACCCCTCGACGGTCGGTGAGGACGCGCTACCCGGCCTGCCGACCGCTCCGGCCGAACCCACCGAGGCCGGCGAGGACCCGCAGCCGCTCGACACCTCCGCGGCGATCAACTACCAACCCACGCAGGCAGATCTCGAATACTTCGAGGCCTTCCAGTGCGGCGACGAGACCCACGAAGACCCCACGCGCGCGCTGGCCGCCTGTGACGACACCGGCATCCAGAAGTACCTCCTGGGCCCCACCGTCATCCGCGGCCAGGAGCTGGACACGGCCTCCTTCGGCATCCCGCAGGGCGAGCTGCAGTACGCCGTGACCCTGGCCTTCAACTCCACCGGCACCGCCCAGATGTCGGAGCTGACCGGCACCCTCGTGGGCCAGCCGGAGCCCAACAACATGTTCGCCATCGTCCTCGACGGCATCGTGGAATCGGCTGCCACCGCGCAGGACCGCATCGTCAACGGTGAGGCCATCATCCGTGGCGGCTTCACCGCCGAGTCCGCGGCTGCGCTGTCCAACGTGCTGAAGTTCGGTGCGCTGCCGATCAGCTTCGAGCCCTCCCAGGTGGAGACCGTCTCGGCGACGCTGGGCGGCGAGCAGCTGCGCGTCGGCCTCATCGCGGGCCTGATCGGCCTGATCTTCGTGGCCCTGTACGCCTTCATCTACTACCGGGCGATGGGCATCGTCGTGGTGGCCTCCGTACTGGTGGCCGGCCTGGCCACCTACGCCCTGATGGTGCTGTTGGGTACCACGATGGGCGTGGCGCTTAACCTGCCCGGCATCGCCGGTGCCATCGTCGGCATCGTGATGACGGCAGACTCCTTCGTCATCTACTTCGAACGCATCAGAGACGAGATCAGAGAGGGCAAATCCCTCAAATCGGCGCTGCAGTCCGGTTGGGCGAAGGCGCGCAGCACCATCGTGATCTCCGATGCTGTGCAGCTTCTCTCGGCCGTGGTGCTGTTCATCCTGGCCGTCGGTAGCGTCAAGGGCTTCGCGTTCATGCTGGGCCTGACGACCATCCTCGACCTCATCGTGGTGTTCTTCTTCACCAAGCCCATGGTGGAACTGCTGGGCCGCACGAAGTTCTTCGGCCACGGCCACAAGTGGTCCGGTCTGAATGCCGAGCACATGGGGGTCTCCCGTGATTCCCTTCTCGGCCGCCGCTTCCGCCGCGCCTCCGCCGCACCGTCGACCACCCCGCAGGAGGCGTGATGTCTGAGCCCACCGCTAAGAAGCAGAGCTTCGCCAACCGCCTCTACACGGGGCAGTTGTCCTACGACTTCATCCGTCACCGCAAGTTGTGGTTCATCATCTCGGCCGCCATCATCGCGCTCAGCCTCCTCGTGGTGCTGATCCGTGGCCTCACGCTCGGCATCGAGTTCCGCGGCGGCACGGACTTCCAGGTTCCCATGGAGGTCACCGCCACCACAGTCGACGACGTACGAAGCCACACCGGCGAGTTCACTGTCGACGAGTTGGACCCGCAGGTCTTCTCCCTGGGCGAATCCCAGATCCGCATCCAGACGCGGTCCCTGGATCCTGGCGAGCTTGCCACCACGCGCGGTGAGATCGCCGAGATCGCCGGCGTCGCACCTGAGGACGTGACCTACAACGCCATCGGCGCCTCGTGGGGTAAGGAGATCTCCCGGCAGGGCATCATCGCGCTGGTGGTGTTCACCGTCCTGGTGATGCTGCTGATCGCGTTCTACTTCCGGGATTGGAAGATGTCGATCGCCGCCATCGTCGCGGTGTTCCACGACCTGATCGTCACCGTCGGCGTCTACGCGCTGGTGGGCTTCACCGTGACGCCGTCCACGGTGATCGGTGTGCTCACGATCCTCGGCTACTCGCTGTACGACACGGTGGTGGTCTTCGACAAGATCCGGGAGAACACCAAGAACATCGAGGACACCAACCACACCTACTCGGACATGGCGAACCTCGCCACCAACCAGGTGATTGTGCGGTCGCTGAACACCACGCTGATCGGTGTGCTCCCCGTCCTTGCCCTGTTCATCGCGGGTACCTTCCTGCAGAGCGGCCCGCTGGCGGACCTCGGTCTGGCCCTGCTGGTCGGCATGATCGCCGGTGCCTACTCGTCGCTGTTCATCGCCGCCCCGCTGCTGGCCTGGCTCCGCGAGCGCGAGCCCGCCATGGTGGAGCACCGTGAGCGCCTCGAGCGCCGCAAGGCGCGCTCCGAGGCCAAGGCGGCCCACCGCAGCCCAGTCGCAGGCAGCGATGCGGCCTACGCCACCGTCGACGCCCCCAGCGCAACTGTCGCCCCCGCCACGAGGATGCCGGGGGAGCGTCGCGAGCGACGCACCGGCGGCACCCGCGCCGAGCGTAAGAAGAGGAAGTGACGCCGCAGGAGTCGGCTGCCCGCCGCGCACTCGTCGGGGAGCTGATCGTAGACGTGCCCGACTTCCCGAAGCCGGGCGTGGTGTTCAAGGACATCACGCCGCTGCTGGCCTCGGCGAAGGGATTCCAGGCCGCCATCACCGAGCTGGTGACCACCGCGCCGAAGCACATCGACGTCGTGGTGGGGATGGAGGCGCGCGGGTTCATCTTCGCCGCCCCCGTCGCCCTCGCCTTGGGCGCCGGCTTCGTGCCGGTGCGCAAGCCGGGCAAGCTGCCCGGGGAGACCATCAGCCACTCGTTCGAGTTGGAGTACGGCTCGGAGACCCTCACCATGCATCGCGACGCCATCCGTCCCGGGGCGAGGGTGCTCGTCGTCGACGACGTGCTGGCCACCGGCGGGACGGTCGGTGCGACGGCTGAGTTGCTCAAGGAGATGGGCGCGGAACTGGTGCACGTCTCCGTGGTGATGGAGTTGAGCTTCCTCGGCGGGCGGGAACGCCTCGCGGAGCGGGGCATCGACAACTGCACCGCTCTGGTGACAGTCTGAGCCCATGGCGAAACTGCAGGCAGGCGGGCGCGGCGGCGTGCTGTCGCTGGTCAGCCTCCCACGCATCTCCACCTCGCCGTTCAAGGAGCTCGCCCGACGCGCGCTCCTTGCCCTCCTGCTGCTCCTGATCTCCACGCTGCTGGTGTGGATCGACGGGGACGCCTACGTTGACAACACCGCAGGCGACGGGATCAGCTTCGTCGACGCGCTGTACTACTCGACGGTCACGCTGACCACCACCGGCTATGGGGACATCACCCCGCTGGCCCCGCACGCGCGGCTCATCAACGCACTGGTCATCACCCCTGTCCGTGTCGCCTTCCTGGTGCTGCTGGTCGGCACCACCATCGAAGTGCTCACCAAGGAGGGCAGCCGCAGCATCCGCGACAGCCTCTGGAGGAAAAAGATGCGCAACCACATCGTCGTGATCGGATACGGCACCAAGGGTCGCAGCGCGGTCAACACCCTGCGCAGGCAGGGCGAGAAGGCCGAACAGATCGTGGTCATCGACGCCTCGGCCGCGGCCGTCAACGAGGCGAATCTCGACGGCCTGGCGGCGTTCCAGGGCGACGCCACACGCCGGCGGCTGCTGCGCCGCGCCGAGGTCGCCAAGGCACGGCAGGTGATCATCTCGTTGGACCGCGATGACGCCTCGATCCTCACCACGCTCAACGTGCGTCAGATCAACCCCACGGCGGGCGTGATCGTCTCGGTGCGGGAGCAGGACAACGTGGCGCTCGTGCGGCAATCCGGGGCGTCCTCGGTGGTCACCAGCGCGGAGACCGTCGGCCGCCTCCTGGGCCTCTCGGCGATCGGGCCGGACCTGGGCGCCATCATGCAGGACATGCTCACCGGCGCCGAGGGCCTGGAAGTCCACCAGCGCCTGGCCGAGGCCGACGAGGTGGGCAAGCCCCCGTCGTCGGTACTGGGGGAGCGGGTCATCGGCCTCATTCGCAACGGGACGCTGCGCCGCTTCTACGACCAGACAGCCACCCGCATCGAGACGGGCGACGAGTTGATCGTCGTGCGCCGGGCGCACCCGCCGGTGTCGAAGGAACTGCTGCGTACCGACGACGAGGACGACGACTGAGCCGAGACCCCCGGCGCCGGGTTGCCGCGCGGCACTAGACTCATCTGGTATGAGCGATGATCTGCACGGCGGAGCGGCCCGGCTGGTGACCGGGCCGGAACAGCCGCGCCTGAGGATGAGGCACCGGCTTGCGCGCCTGGGCGCGGTCCGCCCTAAGTCCGCCATCCTGGATCCGCTCAACCGCATCGTACGGTCCAACCATCCCCGCGCAGATCTGGCCGTGATCGAGCGCGCCTACCGCGTGGCCGAGCGTTACCACGAGGGCCAGTCCCGCAAGTCCGGGGACCCGTACATCACGCACCCCCTCGCCGTGGCCACGATCCTGGCCGAGCTCGGCATGACGGAACCGGTGCTGGTCGCAGCCCTGCTGCACGACACCGTCGAGGACACCGAGTACTCGCTCGAGGAGCTGAGGGCCGAGTTCGGCGACGAGGTCGCCCAGATGGTCGACGGCGTCACCAAGCTCGACAAGCTGACCTACGGCGAGACCGCCAAGGCCGAGACCATCCGCAAGATGATCATGGCCACCAGCGAAGAGGTGCGCGTCCTCGTCATCAAGCTGGCCGACCGCCTCCACAACATGCGCACCCTTGGCTACCTGCGGCCGGACAAGCGGGTGCGGATCGCCACCGAGACCCTCAACATCTTCGCGCCCCTGGCCCACCGCCTGGGCATGAACACCATCAAGTGGGAGCTCGAGGACCTCTCGTTCGCCACCATCGAGCCGAAGGTCTACGCCGAGATCGTCGAGATGGTTGCCCAGCAGGCCCCAGGCAGGGAACGCTACCTGCGCGAGCTCATCGCCCAGTTCCAGAAGCTGCTCGCCGAGGCGAAGATCAACGCCACCGTGTACGGCCGGCCGAAGCACTACTACTCGATCTACCAGAAGATGATGGTGCGCGGCCGCGACTTCAAGGACATCTACGACCTCATCGGGCTGCGCGTCCTCGTGAGCGACATCAAGGACTGCTACGCGGTGCTCGGCGTGGCGCACGCGGGGTGGAAGCCCATCCCCGGCCGCTTCAAGGACTACATCGCCGGGCCGAAGTTCAACATGTACCAGTCGCTGCACACCACGGTGCTGGGGGAGAACAACGAGCCCGTCGAGTTCCAGATCCGCACCCATGAGATGCACCGCCGGGCCGAGTACGGTGTCGCGGCCCACTGGAAGTACAAGGCGGACCTGCGCGACGGCGTCAGCCCCGAGGAGGCGGGCCTGCGGGCCATGCACCAGCTCGGAGTGATGAGCAAGGAGACCGAGGACCCCAGCGAGTTCCTCGATTCGGTGCTCTTCGAGATCAACGCCGACGAGATCTACGTGTTCACGCCCAAGGGCGAGGTCATCGCGTTGCCGGTGGGCGCCACCCCGGTGGACTTCGCGTTCGCCGTCCACACCGAGGTGGGCTACCGCACCATTGGCGCAAGAGTCAACGGCCGCCTCGTCGCGCTCAGCACGCAACTGCAGCAGGGTGACAAGGTGGAGGTCCTCACCTCGAAGGCGGAGGGGGCCGGCCCCAGCCGCGACTGGCTGGGCTTCGTGGTCAGCTCCCGCGCCCGCCAGAAGATCCGGCAGCACTTCTCCCGCGAACGCCGCGACGTGGCCATGGAGCAGGGCAAGGAGACCCTGGCGAAGGACCTTCGGCGCGCGGGCGTGCCGATGCAGCGGCTGCTGACGCTGGAGAACCTCACGGCGGTCGCCAACGCGTTGGGCTACAAGGACGTGCCCTCGCTGTACATCGCCATCGGCGAAGGTCAGCTCGGGCCGCAGGGCGTCGTCGAGAAGCTCGTGCAGCTGCACGGGGGCGAGGACGAGACCGTCGACACGGTCACCGAGGACGTGGTGGTCAAGCAGCACCGCCGTCCCATCACCGACGGGGCGCAGATCCTCGTCGATGGTGACGACTCCGTGACCGCCAAGTACGCCAAGTGCTGCTATCCGCTGCCCGGCGACGAGATCGTGGGCTTCGTCACCAAGAGCGAGGGCGTCTCCGTCCACCGCCGCGACTGCAGCAATGTGCCGTCACTGATGAGGGAGCCGGAGCGGATCGTGCCGGTCGCCTGGTCCGGGGGCCACGAGGCGGCGGCGTTCACTGTGACGATCCAGATCGAGGGCATCGACCGTGCCCGTCTGCTCTCGGACGTGTCCTCGGTGCTGTCCGAGCAGCACATCGACATCCTGTCGGTGAACATCAACACCAACAAGCAGCGTCAGTTCACCGGCAAGATCACCTTCGAATCGCCGGATCCCACGCACCTGCAGCATGTGATGAACCTGATCCGCCGCGTGCCCGGCGTCTACGACGTCTACCGCGTCTCCGGCTGACACCCACCTTCGGGAACAGACGGGGCCGCCGGGCGATTCGCCCGGCGGCCCCTTGTGGTCGGTGTCTGGAACTACTTGGTGAAATCGGCGAGCGTCTCGCGCGCCTGGTCCAGCCAGCTGGTGTAGGTCTCGATGGACTTCCGCGCGTCCTTGACCTTCTTGGCATCGCCCTTGGCCTCGGCCGCGGCGAGGTCCTGTTCCAGCTTGGCGATCTGGGCCTCGAACATCTGCACGGTGGTCTCGGCACGCTCGCGTGCCTCAGGATCCGTGCGGCGCCATTCCTCGGCCTCCAGCTCGGCGACGCGGTCGCCCAGCCGGCGGACCCGGGAGTCCAGATCGCGCATGGCGTTGCGCGGCACGTGGCCGATCTCGTTGTACTTCGTCAGGAACTCGCGGTGCGTGCTCTTGGCCGCCTCCACGTCCGTGACGCCTTCGAGGTCCTTCTCCACCTGCTCAACGAGCGCCCGCTTGGCTTCCAGGTTCTCGGCCTGCTCGCCGTCGACGGCGTTCTGCGCCTCGGTGCGGGCATTGAAGAACTGGTCCTGGATGGCGCGGAACCGCTGCCACAGCTTGTCGTCGTCGGCGCGGCGGGCGCTGCCCGCAGCCTTCCAACGCTGCATCAGGTCCCGGAACGCGGCCGAGGTCGCGCCCCAGTCGGTGGAATCCGCGAGCGGCTCGGCCTCCGCGATGATGGCTTCCTTCTCCGCCTTGGCCGCGTCGCGGCGGGTGTTCAACTCGGAGAAGTGGGCCTTGCGGCGGCGCGTGTACTGCGTGCGGGCGCTGGAGAAGCGGTGCCACAGTTCGTTGTCCGTGACGCGGTCGATGCGGGGGAGTGCCTTCCACTCGTCCAGCAGGGTGCGGAAGCGGTCCACGCCGCCGCGCCAGTCCTCGCCCGCAGCGAGCTGCTCGGCCTCCTGGACCATGGTCTCCTTCGCCTGCGCGGTGGCCGCGTTCTGCTCAGCGCGGGCGGCCTTGCGGGCCTCGATCTGCGCGGGCAGCAACTCGGTCAGCGCATCGAGGCGCGTGGTCAGGGCTTGGAGATCGCCCACGGCGTTGGCCTCGGCGACGTTGGTCTTCGCCGTCTCGATGGCGGTCTTGGCCTCCTCCGGCGACATGGCGGTTGCCTTGACGCGGGATTCGAGGAGACTCACCTCCGCGGCGAGGTTCTCGTAGCGGCGGACGTAGAACGCCATCGCCTCTTCTGGGGTGGAATCGGGGATCTGCCCGACACTTCGTTCTGTGTCACCCGTCTTGACGTAGACCGTGCCGTCTTCATCGACGCGGCCGAAATCAGCGGGCGCATGCGGTTCGCTCATGGCACCAATCTAGCGGGATAGGGTGGCCATGTGCTCATCCACCCCATTACTGTCTCGCCCTGGCAGGCAAATTGTTATCTGGTCACCGCCTCCGAAGACGTCGCGGAGTGCGTCATCATCGACCCGGGGATCACCGCCGCGGAGCCGGTGGAGGCCGCGATCCGCGAGCGTGGCCTCTAGCCGCAGGCCATCCTGGCCACCCACGGCCATCTTGATCATGTCGGTGACGCGCACCTCATCGCCGCCCGCTGGGGGTTGCCGGTCTATCTCGCGGAGGCGGACCAGCATCTCCTGATCCACCCTGCCGACGGGCTGGGCCCGCACGGCGCCGCCATGATGCAGCAGTTGACCGCCTCGGACACGCTGCCTCCCATCGAGGATGTCCGCGACTACGGGGATCCCTTCGAGGTGGCAGGCCTCGCCGTCGAGACCTTCGCCGCCCCGGGCCACACCAAGGGTTCCATGTTGTTGCAGGTCACCTCGCCGGAGATCACTGTGGTGTTCAGCGGCGACGTGCTGTTCGCGGGCACCATCGGCCGCACCGATCTGCCCGGCGGTAGCATGTCTGAGATGCGCGATTCGCTGCGGCGCATCGCGGAGCACTTCCCGGCCGATTCCCCGCTGCTGCCGGGGCACGGTCAGCCCACCAGCCTGGCCAGGGAGATCGCCACCAACCCGTATCTGCAGCCCGGAAACCTGTGAGGAACTGAGCCTTGTCCCGCCCCAAGCCGCTGAGCGGCTTCCCCGAGTTCCTGCCCGCCGGCCGCTTCGTGGAGGACCGCGTCCTCGACGTGGTCCGCTCCACATTCGAGCTGCACGGCTTCGCTCCCATCGAGACCCGCGCTGTCGAGCCCCTCGACCAGCTCGCGCGCAAGGGCGAGATCGACAAGGAGATCTACGTCGTGCGCCGCCTGCACGCCGAGGCGGGAGACGCCGACGAACTCGGCCTGCACTTCGACCTCACCGTGCCTTTCGCCCGCTACGTGCTGGAGAACGCCGGGCACCTGGCCTTCCCGTTCCGTCGCTACCAGATCCAGAAGGTCTGGCGCGGCGAACGTCCCCAGGAGGGGCGCTACCGCGAGTTCACGCAGGCCGACATCGACATCGTCGGGCAGGGCGCCCTCGCCTCGCACCACGACGTGGAGATCCCGCTGGTCGCCGTCGATGTGTTCGAGAAGCTCCACCGCGACCTCGGTTTGCCGCAGGTGAAGCTGCTGGTCAACAACCGCAAGGTGCTCGAGGGCTTCTACCGCGGGCTGGGCATCGCCAATCCCGCGGCCGTGATGCAGCGGGTGGACAAGTACGACAAGATCGGCCCCTACGCCGTCAGACAACTGCTCACCTACGAGCTCGGGCTGAGCCAGGCGCAGGCCGGCGCCTGCGTAGCCCTGGCTGGCATCTCCGCCGCGGATGAATCCTTCGTCGACGATGTGCGCGCTCTCGGCGTGACCGACGATCTGCTCGACACAGGGCTGGACGAACTGGCAGGGCTGATCCGCGTCGCCCGCAGGTCGGCTCCAGACAGGGTGGTCACTGATCTGAAGATCGCCCGCGGTCTGGACTACTACACCGGCACCGTCTACGAGACCCTGCTGGTGGGCTCCGAGAAGCTCGGCTCGGTCGCCAGCGGTGGCCGCTACGACTCACTGGCCAGCGACGGGAAGACCACCTTCCCCGGGGTCGGCTACTCGTTCGGCATCACCCGCATCCTCGCCCCGCTGATCGGCAAGAAGAAGATCGGGGCCAGCCGCTCGGTGCCCAGCGCGGTGCTCGTGGCCGTGGACAACGAGGATTCCCGTGAGCAGGCGATCGCCGTGGCCGGGCAGTTGCGTGCGCGCGGCATCCCCGTCGAGGTGGCACCGAAGGCGGACAAGTTCGGCAAGCAGATCCGCTATGCCGAGCGTCGGGGCATCCCGTTCGTCTGGTTCGGCGCCGGCTACGACGACTCGGTCAAGGACATCCGCAGCGGAGACCAGGCAGCGGCCTCGCCCGAGACCTGGACCCCGCCCGCCGAAGACCTCCACGTCGCCGTCACGGCCGTTGGTTGAGCCTGCGAGCTCTGCGAGCAGTGTCGAAACCGCTGACGCATGTCGGACAGGTTGTCACCAGCTTGGCGCCGCAGCCTCTGCTGGGGCCTTCACTTGGGACAACTAGGCTGGTTCCATGTTCGACGCGCTGCGTGCCAAGCTGCTGCGGCAGATCAGCAACCGCCCCGTGGAGCGGCTGGCGCCCATCGCCCGGGCCGCGGCACAGCTGGATCTGAGCACCCGCTCCGACGATGAGCTGAGCGCCGCTGCCCGGACCGATGCTGGGGAGGCCGCCTCCTCTGACGAGGCGTTGGCGAGCTACCTCGCTGCGAGCAGGGAACTGGCCGACCGGCATCTCGGGATGCGGCCCTTCGAGGTGCAACTCCACGCCGCGGCCGCCCTGCTCCGGGGCCTGTCCGTGGAGCAGGCGACTGGGGAGGGCAAGACCCTGGTGCTCGCCCTCGCGGCCGCCTCCTACGGCCTGGCAGGGCGGCGCGTGCACGTCCTCAGCGCCAACGACTATCTCGCGGAGCGCGACGCGCAATGGATGGGCCCACTGTTCTGCGCGCTCGGGCTCAGTGTCGCATCGGTGACCGGGCACACGCCACAGGCCCAACGCCGGGAGCGGTACGCGGCGGGCATCGTCTACGTGCCTGTGGCCGAGAGCGGCTTCGATCTCCTCCGCGACCGGATCGCGATGTCCGCCGATGCCCAGGTCTCTCCCGTGCGCGACGTCGCGCTCATCGACGAGGCCGACGCGGTACTCCTCGACGAGGCGACCGTGCCGCTCGTCCTCAGCGCAGAGGCCGGCACTGCGGAGAGGATCGACCCGCGCATCATCGAGGTGGTCGAGTCCCTCGAGCGGGAGAGTGATTTCGCGGTCGACGACGATGCTCGCGCGGTGCACCTCACCGACGCCGGCCTCACCGCGTTGGAGGAGGCGCTACCCGGTCTCGAACTCTTCGGCCGCCACCATCATCTCCTCGCGCAGGCCAACGTCGCCCTGCACGCCCGGCACCTGCTGCGCCGTGACGTCGACTACGTGGTGCGCGACGGCCGGGCGTGGCTGGTCAGCCAGACGAAGGGCCGCGTCGAACTCCTGCACCGTTGGCCCGAGGGGCTCCAGTCCGCGGTCGAGGCCAAGGAGGGGCTGAAACCATCGGCACGCCTGGAGATCCTCGACCAGGTCACCATCGCGGAGCTCGTCCGCGGCTACGGCACCGTGGTGGGCACCAGCGCGACGCTCTGGCCCGCCGCAGAGGAGCTGTTCGAGCTGTACGGCATCGGGGCCGGACATCTGCCGCCCAACGCGCCCTGCATCAGGGTCGACGAGCCGGTGCGGGTCTACGAGCTCTCCGCCGAGCGTGACACTGCGGCGCTGGATCTCGTGCACGCTGCCCATTCCGCCGGCCAGCCGGTGCTGGTCGGCAGCCCGTCGGTGGCGCGTTCTGAGGAGTTCGCCGCCACGCTGCGCGAGGAGGGCCTCGACGCAGTCGTGCTCAACGCCCGGCAGGACGCGGAGGAGAACACGATCATCGCCCGAGCAGGGGAGCCTGGCCGGATCACTGTCTCCACCCAGATGGCGGGCCGCGGCACCGACATCCGGCTGGCAGACGCCGCCCGCGACGCCGGAGGCCTCCTGGTGATCGGGTTAGGGGTCTTCCCCAGCACCAGGCTCGACGACCAACTGCGGGGGAGGGCCGGCAGGCAGGGCGATCCCGGCCGCTCGATCTTCCTGGCCAGCCTCGAGGACGAACTGATCCAGCAGACCGAACCCAACCACCGCACCCCGGCGGACGTGGCCGACGGCGGGCTGATCCGCGACCGTCGGCTCAACGAGATCGTCGGCCACGCGCAGCGGGTCAAGGAGGGCGAACAGCAATCACTGCGAGGGCTGACCCACCGCTATGGGCGGCTGTTGCGGATCCAGCGCGGCAGGATCCTCGAGCGCCGCCAGCGATGGCTGACCGACGACGCCTCGCTCGCCGAGGCGTGGGGCCTCATCCCGGAGAAGGCCGCCCAGTTGGCCGATCAGGTGACAGAGGACGCCATGCACAGGGCCGCACGTACGGCGTTGCTCGCGAGCGTGGACCGGGCCTGGACCAGGCACCTGGACTTCGCGGCGCAGCTTCGCGAGGGCATCCACCTGCAGAGCCTCGCCCGAAAGGTTCCCCTGGAGGTGTTCAACGGCGAGATAGCCCGCGCGTTCGGCCCCCTGCTCGACCGTTCCGTGACCAGCGCGTCACGGATCCTCGCGAGGGCGACCGTCGTCGACGGCGGGCTGCGGCTGAACGCCCGCCAGTTGGGCATTCCCAGCGCCACCTGGGCTTACACCGTCAGCGACTACTCGCTGGGCAGTGAGCTCGACCGGATGGGCAGGAAGCTGAAGGGCAAGGACCGTCGCGGCTACTACTGAGGTCGCCTTGTGGTTCCCTGAGCGTCGCGCCCTGCGCTGGTTGAGCCCGCGAGTTCTACGAGCGGTGTCGAAACCGCTAAGCGTGCCCAGCACCTGTTCCACTGCGGGGGTGTGCCGCCGAGGGTGGGGAAAGAAGGACGCGAGTGTTGCCCGTGCGCATGGACGGCGACGGTCGGTTGTCGCTGCTCGGCGTGGCCTCGAAACTCGCGCCCTTCACTCCCCGTCCCCGGCTTTGCCCTGTCCGGTTGCCCGTCGTTGCTGCCTACACCGTTGTCGACGTGGTTGCCGGAGCGTCCGGCGTCGGGGTGCGTTGCAGAAAGGCAGCGTTGTCGGGCAACTAGGGACCTGGGTGGGGTCCGGTGCCGGAGAAGCACTTGCGTACCCCCGACCCCGGCCACTCCTTCACGCTTCGCCGGTCCCTGAGCGTGAGCGCCAGCGAACGACGAAGGGCCCCCGCAGCCCGATCCGACACCCCAACCACCAGGGTCAAGACCATAGACACGCTGCGGGCGCCCTTCGTCGCCGCGCGGGGCGCGACGCTCAGGGACCAGGACCCGCGCAGCCGATCCGACACCTCAACCACAGGGCATGCTTGCAGGCCCCGACCGCGAGTTCCGGCAGGGGCTGGCCGAACAGGCGGGGGTCAGGAGACCAGGGCCAACAATTCTGGGTCGAGGCAGGTGGCGCGGTCGGGGTACCGGTCCCACGCCGGATCATCGCCAGGCGGGTCCGCATAAGGTTTCACCGCGGGTGGTTCCAAGGCCGTCGGTCTTGGGGTCAGGGTGTTGAGCCTGATGGTGCCGGCCGAGGTGACCAGAAACTCGAGCCCGGAGCGGTACCGCCAGTGGAACACCCCCGGCGAGATCTGCTCGACCCACACCTTCCCGGCAGTCTTGGGCCGGTGGATGCGTCTGGACAGATTCCCCAGGTTCGGCAACTTCGTCTGCCCCGTCTCGCCTTCCGCATAGGGCTGGGTGTGGTCCATGTCACACGCCCTGGCAGGCGTGGAGCCGAACGGGCCCACGCAGTACGGGTCCCGCACGTTCAGCGCCAGCTTCATCGCCGCGGTGGGGTCATGCGCATCAACCGCTGCGAGGCTGTTGGGGTCGATCACCGGCCTGACGATCACCTTGCACCCCTTGAGGAGTTCGGGGAGGCGGTTGGCGAGGAGGTCGCCCCACTTCTCCACCCGCGCAACACCGGAAAGCTCCTGCCCGACGTCGTCGGTGAGCGGGATCTGCTGCGCGTCGATCGACACGATCAACTCCCGCACCGGAAGGGTGTCCTGCCCGAACCTTGAACGGGCCAACTCACCCATCGCAGCCGCCCGACGAGCATTCAGCTTCACCCGCTGGACATCCGTCTCATCAAAGATCAACGCCTGCACATCGGCAGGCAGATCCTGGGCCGGAAGAGTCGCCGCAATGCTGCTGACCGCGTCCTCAAACGCGATCCCATCCGCCGGATTCAACCGGGCGAACACCTCCACCTGACCATCCTTGATACCCGTGACATGCACCTTCCGCTCCTTGCGCGCCAACACCTCACGGGCCTCAGCCGCCGCCGGATCAGCCGCGATGATCCACCCCGGCAACTCCTTCAACACCCGGACCCAGGGCCACTGCCCCAGAGCTTGGGCGCACTTGGCATCTATCTCGGTCACCTGGGTGGCAGACAGCCGGGCGCACTCCGCCGCGACGCCCGCGGCCTGGTAGAACCTGATCCGGCCCCCGAGCACTGCTTCCCAGAGGACGGGGTGGCGGTCGCGGACGTTGAGCACGTCCGCGATCCTGCCGATCGCCGAACCCGGCGAGATCCCCAGTACAGCGGCGATCTCGACCGCGACGAACTCACCCACCGACGCCGTGCCGTCGGCGCCGAACCGGACCAGACGCTCGATGGTCTCCACCGTTCGCTCTTCATCGATCTCGTAGGCGTCGCAGATCTGCGCAATACTCACCGCCTGCAACACCTCACCCGTCTGGGCCAGGTCGTTGCCTCTCAGGAGGTCTTCCAGACCGTCTGTCACGGCCCGGGGTAATAGATCCATCATGAGATCCACGCTAGAGGCGACCTCTGACATTTTTCGCCTATGCTGGCTATATGGCCAGATTCTTTTCGTTGATGTGGGCTATCCGTTGAGGGTGATGGGTGGGGTGTTGGATCGGCTGCGGGCGCCCTTCGTCGTGGCCCGGCTCCTTCGTCGCGGGGGCCACGCTCAGGGACCAGGGCCCCCGCAGCCGATCCGACACGTCAACCACCGGGGCATGCCAGTAGGCCCCGACCGCGAGTACCGGCAGGGGCTGGGCAAGCAGGCAGGGTCAGGAGACCAGGGCCAACAATTCAGGGTCGAGGCAGGTGGAACGGTCCGGGTACAGGTCCCACGCCGGATCCGCGTACGGACGCACGGGCGGTGGCTCCATGGCCGTCGGTCGTGGGGTGAGGGTGTTGAGCCGGATGGTGCCGGCCGAGGTGACCAGAAACTCCAACCCCCAGCGGTAGCGCCAGTGGAACACCCCAGCGCCTAGAAGGTTTTCGGACACCGCTCGTAGCACTCGCGGGCTCAACCAGCGGCGCCTACCGGTCAGCGGTAGTCGCTGCGCACGAAGTTGGGCACCGAACCCACGAACCGCTCCAGCAGCGCCAGGTGGGCGTCGAGATCCTGCTCCTTGGCGCCCGGGGGCAGCCAGGAGACCACCCAGCCGCCGGCGAGGTCGACGCGTTCGGCGCTCAACGGGGCGTCGACGAACAGGGCAAGTAGCCGCTGGTGCACCACGTCGGACGCGTAGCGCGGATCCTCGGCAGTGACGCGCCAGCGCTGGTTGAAGTCAACAGACTCGAACTTCTGCCGCTGCGTGATCCACACCTCGTCGAGCGACCGGTCGGTCACTGACAGCGGTGGCAGGTGCAACTCGGCCTCGACCGCAAGGAAACGACGCTGGAACTCAGGGCTGTTGAGCCCGTGCACCATCCCGGCGAACGCGGTGTGGGGACCGGCCTTGCCGTAGACGATGTCGGTGATCTTGTGGGTCTTCTTCTCATCGGAGACGCCGGCGATCTTCAGCGCCTTCGCGTGCTCGCGGAGGTGGACGATCATGTTCTCGACCGGCCGCCACGCGTCGGCGGGGCTCTTCCCACGGATGACCGTCCGCTCGTAGCGCCACCCGCGCTCGGCCGCCCAGCGCTGCAACCCGGGACGGATCCGGCGGGCCAGTGCATCGGCGCGCACCTTGCTGACCCCACGGATGATCAGCCACGGGATGCCCACGAGGATCAGGATCGCCAACGCCAGCACCGTGAGGCCCACCAGGATGGCGCCCACCCAGGGGATGTCGAACAGCGTCGACGGGGCCTCGAGCACGATGATCAGCAAGCCGACGCACACCGCGGTCACGACGGCGAGGGTCGTGGTGATGGTCCGGGAGGCACGGCGTGCGAACACGGAGAGGGGCTGACGGCGCTGATGGCGATTCACGAGTGGCAAGGCTACCCCGATAACATGGCCGGACGAGCTGCACCGTCTATGCAGCCGTAGATAGGGAAATGACTGTGATTCGCACCTTTGAGGCCGGCATGCTGCGGGCCGAGCACGTCGGGCAGGAAGTCGTCCTCGCCGGGTGGGTGGCCAAGCGCCGCGACCACGGCGGCGTGGCCTTCATCGACCTGCGCGACGCCTCCGGCATCTGCCAGATCGTCGTGCGCGACGAATACCTCGAATCGGCCGGCATCCACGACCTGCGCAACGAGTTCTGCATCAAGGTCACCGGTGTGGTCGACAAGCGCGACGACGAGAACATCAACCCCAACCTGCCCACCGGCGAGGTTGAGGTGGCCATCCGCGAGCTCGAGGTGCTGAACTCCGCCGCCCCGCTGCCGTTCCAGATCGACGAGCGCACCACGGTGGGCGAGGACGTCCGCCTCAAGTACCGCTACCTGGATCTGCGTCGCCCCCGCCAGCACGAAGCGATGGTGCTGCGCTCCAACGTGACCCACACCATCCGCGAGGTGCTCGCGAAGAACGGCTTCTACGACATCGAGACGCCCACCCTGACCCGCTCGACGCCGGAGGGTGCCCGCGACTTCATCGTCCCGGCACGCCTCCACCCCGGCAAGTGGTACGCGCTGCCTCAGAGCCCCCAGCTGTTCAAGCAGCTGCTCATGGTGGGCGGTATGGAGCGCTACTACCAGATCGCGCGCTGCTACCGCGACGAGGACTTCCGCGCCGACCGCCAGCCCGAGTTCACCCAGCTCGACATCGAGATGAGCTTCGTCGACCAGGACGACGTGATCTCGCTGTCCGAGGAGGTCATGGCCGCCTGCTGGCGCCTCATCGGCGTGGAACTGCCCACCCCGATGCCGCGCATCACCTGGCACGACGCGATGGACAACTACGGCTCCGACAAGCCGGACCTCCGCTTCGACCTGAAGATCCGCGAGCTCACCGAGTACTTCAAGGACACCCCGTTCCGCGTGTTCCAGAACGAGTACGTGGGCGGAGTCGTCATGCCCGGCGGCGCCTCGTTGCCGCGCCGCCAGTTCGATGCCTGGCAGGAGTGGGCCAAGCAGCGCGGCGCCCGCGGCCTGGCCTACATCACCATCGGCGAGGACGGCACCCTGGGCGGCCCCGTCGCCAAGAACCTGTCTGACGCAGAGCGCGACGGCATCGCCGCGGCCATGGACGCCAACCCGGGCGACGCGATCTTCTTCGCCGCCGGCAAGCGCGAGCAGTCCCAGGAACTCCTCGGTGCCGCCCGCCTCGAGATCGGGCACCGCACCGGTCTGATCAACGAGGACGAGTGGAGCTTCGTCTGGGTGGTCGACGCGCCCATGTTCAAGTCCACCGAGGCCGCCGAAGCCTCGGGCGACGTCGCCGTCGGCGGCGGCAAGTGGACGGCCGTGCACCACGCGTTCACCGCACCCACGCCCGAGAGCATGGACACCTTCGACACGGATCCCGGCTCGGCGCTCAGCTACGGCTACGACTTCGTCTGCAACGGCAACGAGGTGGGCGGCGGCTCGATCCGCATCCACCGCCGCGACGTGCAGGAGCGCGTGTTCAAGGTGATGGGCATCTCGGAGGAAGAGGCGCAGGAGAAGTTCGGCTTCCTGCTGGAGGCCTTCAGCTTCGGTGCCCCTCCGCACGGCGGCATCGCGTTCGGCCTCGACCGCCTCGTCATGCTGCTGGGCGGCTTCGACACCATCCGCGACGTCATCGCCTTCCCGAAGAGCGGCGGCGGCTTCGATCCGCTCACCGAGGCCCCGGCCGAGATCGACCCGAAGCAGCGCAAGGAAGCCGGCGTCGATTTCAAGCCCGAGCCGAAGGACGCCGAAGTCACGTCGTGAGCTACGACCTGTTCGGCAACCTCGACCCCGAGCCCGCACAGCGGGGCGGGTCGTTGACCGACGCCCACAACCCGCAGGCGCCGCTGGCCGTCCGGCTCCGTCCCAGGACCCTGGACGAGATCGTCGGCCAGCAGCACCTGCTGGCGCCGGGCTCGCCTCTTCGGCGGCTCGCCGACGGGCAGCCCATGTCGGTGTTCCTCTGGGGGCCGCCCGGGGTGGGGAAGACCACCATCGCGTCGGTGGTCTCGCAGGCCACGAAGCGACGCTTCGTCGAACTCTCCGCGGTGACCGCCGGCGTCAAGGAGGTCCGCGCCGAGCTCACCGAGGCCAAGCGGGAACTGGCCCGCGGCAACGCCACCGTCCTGTTCGTAGACGAGGTGCACCGCTTCTCCAAGGCGCAACAGGACGTGCTCCTGCCCGCCGTGGAGAACCGCCTCGTCACGCTGATCGCGGCCACGACGGAGAACCCGAGCTTCTCGGTGATCTCGCCACTCCTGTCCCGTTCGCTCCTGCTGCGCCTTCAGCCGCTCACCAACGACGACCTCTCGGCCCTGCTGGACCGCGCGTTGACCGATGAACGCGGCGTCGCCCGCACAGACGGCAGCCCGTTCGAACTTGGCGACGACGCCCGCGAACTCATCCTGCGCCTCGCCGGGGGAGACGCCCGCCGGGCGCTGACCTACCTCGAGGAGTCCGCAGCGGCTGCGGATGCCAAGGATCAGGGCGTGATCGATCTGGCCTCGGTCGAATCCTCGGCCGACCGCGCGGCGGTGCGCTACGACAAGGACGGCGACCAGCACTACGACGTCATCTCCGCCTTCATCAAATCCATCCGCGGCTCCGACGTGGACGCCTCCCTGCATTACCTGGCCCGCATGCTGGAAGCGGGGGAGGACCCCCGCTTCATCGCGCGGCGCCTGATGATCTCGGCCTCCGAAGACATCGGCATGGCAGCCAGCGGTGTGCTGCAGACCTGCGTGGCCGCCGCCCAGGCGGTGCAGCTACTGGGGATGCCGGAGGCGCGCATCACGCTGGCGCACGCCACCGTCGCCGCCGCCACGGCGCCGAAGTCGAACGCCGCCTACCTGGCCATCGGGGAGGCCATAGCAGACATCCGCGCGGGCAAGGGCGGCCTCGTGCCGCCGCACCTGCGCGACGCCCATTACGCCGGAGCGGAGAAGCTCGGCCACGGCGAGGGGTACAAGTACGCCCACGACTATCCGCACGGCGTGGCACCCCAGGTGTATCTGCCCGACGACCTCGCCGGCACCCGGTACTACAGGCCGACGGACCACGGCCAGGAAGCCGCGATCGCGGAGCGCGTGGCGGCGCTACGGGCGCTGCTGGGCGACGGGTGAGTCTCGGCTAGAGTTACGCCCATGACGCTCATGACTGTTGGAGAGATCGCGGGCCTACTCGCCGCGGTCGCAGCGTGCGTATTCGTGGCCCTGGCCGCGGTGCCGCTGCTTAAGGCGGGCCGCGCGCTCGACGAGGTGCGCACCGTCGTGCGTGACCTCGGCACCCATTCGACGCCCGTGCTGCAGGAACTCAAGGGCGCCGTGGCCGCCACCAACACTGAGTTGGCCAAGCTGACCGTGGTCACCGATGACGCCTCGAAGATCACCGCCAACGCCAACGTCGTCACCGAGAACGCCGCCCACCTATCTACACTGTTCACCGCCACGCTGGGCGGGCCGTTGATCAAGACGGCCGCCTTCAGCCACGGCGTGCGCCGCGCACTCAAGGGGCGTCGCGCATGAGCCGCTTCTTCTGGTTGCTCGTGGGAGCAGGCCTCACCGTCTTCCTCATGCAGCGCGGCAAGGAACTGTTGTTCAGGTTCACCCCGCGCGGCATCGCCGAGAACGTAGAGAAGAAGGGGCACGAGACCGCCGCCACCGTCGGCGACTTCGTGGCCACCTTCCGCCACGCCATGGCCGAACGCGAGGCCGAACTGCGTCGCGAACTCGACCTCCCCAAGAACTGACTCCGCACACCATCGCTAGGAACCCCATCACATGAAGACCTCCGAGATCCGGAGCCGGTTCGTCGACTTCTTCGCGCGCAACGGTCACGAGATCGTGCCCAGCGCCTCGCTGCTCTACAACGACCCCACGCTGCTGTTCGTCAACGCCGGCATGGTGCCGTTCAAGCCGTACTTCCTCGGCGATGAGCCGGCCCCGTACAAGCGCGCTGTGAGCTCCCAGAAGTGCGTGCGCACCCTCGACATCGACGAGGTGGGCAAGACCACGCGCCACGGCACGTTCTTCCAGATGCTGGGCAACTTCGCGTTCGGCGACTACTTCAAGGAAGGCGCCATCAACTTCGCCTGGGAACTAATCACGGGCTCCGAGGCCGACGGCGGCTGGGGCTTCGACGCCGACAAGGTGTGGGTGACCGCGCTGCACGGCGACCAGGAGACCATCGACCTGTGGCAGAAGGCCGGCATCCCGCGCGAGCGCATCCAGGAACGCGGGCTCAAGGACAACTACTGGCACATGGGCGTGCCCGGGCCGGGCGGGCCGTGCTCGGAGATCTACATCGACCGCGGCCCTGAGTTCGGCCCCGATGGCGGCCCCGAAGCCGACGAGGACCGCTTCCTCGAGATCTGGAACCTCGTCTTCCAGCAGGAAGAACTCTCCGAGGTGCGCCGCAAGGACGACTTCGACGTGCTGCGCCCCCTGCCGTCGAGGAACATCGACACCGGCTCCGGCCTCGAGCGCGTCGCCTACCTGAAGCAGGGCAAGGCGAACATGTACGAGATCGACGAGGTCTACCCCGTCATCGCGAAGGCCTCCGAGCTCTCCGGCAAGACCTATGGCGCCGATGACGTCGACGACGTGCGCTTCCGCGTGGTCGCCGACCACGTGCGTTCCGGCCTGATGCTGATGACCGACGGCGTCACGCCCGGCAACGAGGCCCGCGGCTACGTGCTGCGCCGCCTGCTGCGCCGCGTGGTGCGCGCCATGCGCCTGTTGGGCGTGGGGGACCCGGTGCTGCAGGAACTGCTGCCGGTCTCGAAGGCCGCGATGCTGGCATCCTTCCCGGAGATCGACGAGAACTGGTCCCGCGTGTCCCAGCTCGCCTACGCGGAGGAGGAGTCCTTCCGTCGCACCCTGCAGGCGGGCACCGTCATGTTCGACACCGCCGTCGGTGAGGTCAAGCAGGGTCAGGCGAAGACGCTGCCCGGCGAGAAGGCCTTCCAGCTGCACGACACCTACGGCTTCCCGATCGACCTCACCATGGAGATGGCCGAGGAGCAGGGCCTGGCGGTGGACCGCGCGAAGTTCGACGAGCTCATGAAGGAGCAGAAGGAGCGCGCCCGCGCCGATGCCAAGGCGAAGAAGGGCGGCACCGCCTCGATGGAGGCCTACCGCCAGCTCCGCGACAAGGGCGAGGTGCCGTTCCTGGGGTACACGGACCTCGACGTCGCCACCACCGTGCGCGGCATCATCGCCGACGGCGTGGCCACGGATCGTGCCGAGGACGGCAGCACCGTCGAGATCGTCCTGGCCGAGACACCGTTCTACGCGGAGGCCGGCGGCCAGGACGCTGACCGCGGCACCATCGTCGGCGACGGCTTCCAGCTCGAGGTGCTCGACGTGCAGAAGCCCGTGCCCGGGCTGGTCGTGCACCGCGTGCAGGTGCTCGGCGAACTGCCCGTGGGGGCGCAGGTCGACGCCCGCGTCGACGCCGCCGCCCGCCACGGCGCCTGCCAGGCCCACACCGCCACCCACATCGTGCACGCCGCGCTGCGCGAACTGGTGGGTTCCAACGCGACGCAGGCGGGCTCGTACAACAAGCCCGGCTACATGCGCTTCGACTTCTCCTCGCCCCAGGGCCTCTCGGATCAGCTCAAGGCCGAGGTGGAGGCCAAGGCCAACGAGGCGATCATCGCCAACTTCGCCGTCACGGCGCAGGAGATGAAGCTCGAGGACGCCAAGGCGCTCGGCGCCATGGCCATGTTCGGCGAGAAGTACCCGCCGATGGTGCGCATGGTGGAGCTGGCCGGACCCTGGTCCCGCGAGCTGTGCGGCGGCACCCACGTGGCCACCACGGCAGAGATCGGCGTGCTGAACCTGCTCAGCGAGTCCTCCATCGGCTCCGGCGTGCGGCGCGTGGAGGCGCTGGTCAGCACCGATGCGTTCGCCAAGTTCGCCGCCGAGCGCGCCCTGGTCAACCAGCTCACCGACACGCTGCGCGTGCAGCCCGACAACCTCGTGGGCCGCATCGAGAAGCTTGTCGCCCAACTCAAGGACGCCGAGAAGACCATCGCCAAGCTGCAGTCCGAGAAGCTGCTCGCCGGGGCAGCCTCGCTCGTGGACCGCGCCGTCGACGTCAACGGCGTGCGCTTCCTCGGCGTGGAGACGCCTGGAGTGGGGGGCAACGACCTGCGCACCCTCGCCCTCGACCTGCGCGAGAGGCTGGGCAGCGAACCGGCCGTCGTCGCCCTGGTGGGTGGCGCCGAGAAGCCCACGGCGATCGTGGCCACCAACGAGGCAGCACGTGGCCTCGGGCTGGGCGCCGGCCGCCTGATCGGCGTGGCCTGCGCCGCGCTGGGCGGCAAGGGCGGCGGCAAGGACGACCTTGCCCAGGGCGGCGGCACCGACGCGTCCGCGGCCCCGCAGGCTGTGGCGGCGGTGCGCACTGCGCTGGAGGAGCGTGCCTGACGGCGCGCGCCTCGGCATCGACTGGGGCAAGGCGAGGATCGGGGTCGCGGCGTGCAACGCCGGGGTCTCCTTCGCCTACCCCGTCGAGACCGTGCAGGCCGGAACGGACGAGTTGCGGAGGTTGGCGGCCATCGTCGCCGAGTACGAGCCGGCCGTGGTCTACGTCGGGCTGCCCCTCACCCTGGCCGGAGAGCGGAGCTTCGCCGCCACCTTCGTGCGCGAGAAGGCCGCGCAGTTGGCCCGAGCGATCCCTGCGACACGCGTGCGGCTCATCGACGAGAGAATGAGCACGGCTACGGCATCGCGTAGTCTGGGCGATGCAGGACGCCGCGCCAAGCAACAGCGCAAGGTCATCGACCAGGCAGCGGCCGTGGAGATTCTGCAACGTGCGCTCGACGCTGAGGGGCGTACCGGAGATGTCGTCGGAGAACCTGTAGAACTGGAGGCGGAGTGAGCGCGAAGTTCACAGACAACGATGGGCGCCTGAACTGGCGCCGCCTGGGCTACTACGCCCGCAGCGCCTTCGCGGTGCTGCTGTCGGCGGCCGTGCTGATAGGTGGCGGCTGGTTCATCTACTCGAAGGCCAACGAGGCCTACGTGTCCTGGCGCACAGCGGATGACTACATCGGTGAGGGCACGGGCGAAGAAGTCCAGATCATGATCCCCCGAGGCGCAGGCGCCTCGGATGTGGGGGTCCTGCTGATGGAGGCGGACGTGGTGAAGTCCGCGGGCACGTTCCGCAAGGTCGCCACCCGCAGCGGCAAGTGGGACCAGGTGCAGTCCGGCAGGTTCAAGCTCACCAAGCAGATCCCGGCGGAGACAGCGCTCGACATGCTGCTCGACCCCGAGAACGCGGTGCGCCTGATGGTGACCTTCCCCGAGGGCCTGGCCGCCCAGCGGCAGTGGGCCATCATGGACCGCGCGGCCAACGCCGACATCGGCCTCACCGCCGCAGACATGGCGGAAGCCGCGTCGGATACCAGCATCTACCAGGCGCTCCCCGGCTACGCCAACGGCGAGCTCGAAGGATTCCTGTTCCCCTCCACCTACGAGGTGGGGGAGCCCGCCGTGGCCTCCCACCTGATCGGCACCCAGATCGGCCAGTTCAACCGCATCGCCGAGAAACTCGAACTCGTGGAGGGCGCGCAGGCTCTGGGCACCACCCCGCGCAACATCGTGACCACCGCGTCCATCATCGCCGCCGAGGTCAACAACCCTGACGATCAGCCGATGGTGGCACGGGTCATCTACAACCGCATCAACCAGGGGATGCCGCTGCAGATGGACTCCACCGTGCACTACGCGGTGCAGGACTGGGGCACGGTCTCCACCACCGCCGAGCAGCGCGCCAACCCCTCGCCCTACAACACGTACGTGCACAAGGGCTACCCGCCGGGCCCCATCACCAACCCCGGCGAGAGCGCCCTCAACGCGGCGCTCAACCCGGCGGAGACCGATGCGCTCTTCTTCGTCACCGTGAACCTCGACACGGGCGAGACCAAATTCGCCGCCACCATCGAGGAGCACAACGCCAACGTGGCCGAGTACCAGGCATGGTGCCAGGCCAACACCGGCCGCTGCTGATGGGCGGCCGCTACCGGGCCGCGCTCATCGGCGACCCGGCCGCCCACTCCCTCTCCCCGGCCATCCACCACGCCGGCTACCAGGCCAATGGCCTCGTATGGCGCTACGACGCCGTCACCGTGCCGCCGGAGGAGCTCGACGGCTTCGTGCGGGCGCGCCTCGACGACCCGGCGTGGGCCGGGCTCAGCGTGACGGCCCCGCACAAGGAGGCCATCCTCGGCTACGGCGAAGCCGACGAGCCCACCCGGCTGGTGGGCGGCGGCAACACGCTGGTCTTCGGTGCGGAGCCTAAGGTCTACAACACCGACGTGCCCGGTTTCGTCCGTGCCTGGCGGGCCCACGGCCTCGACGCGCCTCGCTCGGCGGCCATCCTGGGTAACGGCGCGACGGCGCGCTCCCTGGTGCTCGCATTGGCCGGCTTGGAAGCCCGCGAAGTGGTGATCCTGGCCAGGCACCCCGAGCGGGCAGGAGCCATCGTCGACCTGGCGCAGATGCTGGGCCTGTACGCAGAGGTGAAGGTACTGGGGGAGAGCCCCGGCCCGGTTGACCTGGTGGCCAGCACCATCCCCGCAGATGCCACCGCCGCCCACGCCGCGCCCCTCGTGGCCGAATCGCGCGTCGTCTTCGACGCCGTCTATGATCCCTGGCCCACGCCGCTGGGCACCGCCGCTGAGGAGGCCGGGCGGTTCTCGCTCAACGGGCTCGACCTGCTGGCCGGCCAGGCGGTGGACCAGTTCTACCTGTTGACCGGCCACCAGGTGACGTTTGAGGCGTGCCGTTCGGCTGCCGGGCGGGAGCTCCGGCGCCGCGCCGGACTCTGACACAATGGCGCACATGTTGCGTTACCTCACGGCCGGTGAATCCCATGGCCAAGCTCTGATCGCCACCATGGAAGGGATCCCCGCGCACGTCCGCGTAGGGACCGGGGAGATCGCTGAGAACCTCCGCCGGCGCCGGCTGGGCGTCGGGCGTGGCGCCCGGATGAAGTTCGAGGCGGACGAGTTGACGCTGCTGGCCGGCTTCCGGCACGGCGAGACCCTGGGCTCACCCATCGCGATCATGATCGGCAACACCGAATGGCCCAAGTGGGACAAGGTAATGGCCCCCGGCGAGGTGGACGAGGCGGAGCTGGCCGCGCTCGCCCGCAACGCGAAGCTCACGCGCCCCCGGCCCGGCCACGCGGATCTGGCGGGCATGCAGAAGTACGACTTCGACGAGGCCCGCCCCCTCCTGGAGCGGGCCTCCGCGCGCGAGACCGCGGCCCGCGTCGCGCTCGGCACCGTCGCCCAGGCTTTCCTGCAGCAGGCCTTCGGCATCACCGTACTCAGCCACGTCGTCGAACTTGGGCCCGTCCGCGCCACGCGCGAGGACCTGCCCACCATCGACGACCTGCCGGCCATCGACGCCGATCCTGCCCGCTGTTTCGACCCAGAGGCTTCGGCTGCCATGCAGGCCGAGGTGGAGGCCTGCCAGAAGGAGGGCGACACCATGGGCGGCGTCGTCGAGGTGCTCGCCTGGGGTCTGCCGCCGGGCCTCGGCTCCCACACACAGGGCGACCGCCGCCTCGACGCGAAGCTCGCCGGCGCTCTGATGGGCATCCAGGCCATCAAGGGCGTGGAGGTGGGCGACGGCTTCGAGCTGGCCCGCACCCGCGGCTCCCTTGCCCACGACGAGATCCTGCCCACCGACGGTGGAATCCGCCGCGTATCACACCGCGCGGGTGGCACCGAGGGCGGCATGTCCACCGGCGAGGTGCTGCGCGTGCGCGCGGCGATGAAGCCCATCGCCACCGTGCCCCGCGCGTTGCGCACCATTGACACCACCACCGGCGAGCCCACCGCCGCGCACCACCAGCGCTCCGACGTGTGCGCCGTGCCCGCCGCCGGCGTCGTCGCCGAGGCCATGGTCGCGCTCGTGCTGGCGGAGGTGGCGCTGGAGAAGTTCGGCGGAGACTCGCTGGGGGAGACCCGCCGCAACTACGAGGCCTACCTCGCCGACGTCGCCGAGCGCGGGCTGGAGATCGGCCGATGAGCATCGTCATCATCGGCGCGCCCGGTGCCGGCAAGTCCACCGTCGGCAAGCGCCTGGCGCGCAAGCTCGGCAGGACGTACGTCGACGTGGACCAACGCATCGAAGAGGTCGAGGGCAAGCCCGTGGCTGAGATCTTCGCCGACGAGGGCGAAGACTACTTCCGCGCGCTCGAGCAGGAGGCCACGCTGGAGCTCCTCGACGCCTTCGACGTGGTCTCGTTGGGCGGCGGGGCAGTGATGAACCGTGGCATCCGGGAGGCGCTGGAGAACTCGGACCACGAGATCATCTGGCTGAAGGTCTCCATCGGCCAGGCCACCCGCCGGGTCGGCATGAACAAGGCACGCCCTCTGCTGCTCGGCAACGTCCGCGGGCGGCTCATCGAACTCCTGCGGGAACGCAACCCCGTCTACGAAGCGCTCGCCACCCAGATCGTCGAGACCGACGGACGCGGCAGCGTCGAAGTCGCCGATGAACTCGCCGCAGAAAGGGGCGCGGAGCAGTGAGCGTCCACGTCGACTCCACGCTCGGCCCCTACGACGTGCACATCGGTCGCGGCGTCCTCAACCGGCTTCCTGACCTCGTGGGCGACGCGATGCGGGTCGCGGTCATCCACCCCGAACCGCTGACCATGCTGGCGCGGACCGTGGCCGCTCAGCTCGACCGGCAGATCACCATGATCCCGGTGCCCGACGCGGAGGCCGCGAAGACCGCCGAGGTGCTGACCCGCTGCTGGGACACCCTGGCCGGCGCGGGCTTCACGCGCAGCGACCTCGTGATCGGCATCGGCGGCGGCACCACCACCGATCTGGCCGGCTTCGTGGCGGCTTCCTGGCTGCGCGGGGTGGGCTACATCAGCATCCCGACGTCCGTGCTGGCCATGGTCGACGCGGCCGTGGGCGGCAAGACCGGCATCAACCTGGGCGCTGGCAAGAACCTGGTGGGCGCCTTCTACGAACCCCTCGCGGTGCTCTGCGACCTGTCCCTGCTCGACACCCTGCCGGAGCGCGACGTGCGCGCCGGCATGGCCGAGGTGATCAAGTGCGGGTTCATCGCCGACACCGGCATCCTGGAACTCGCCCGGGAGGACCTCACCGACGCGGCGGACACCACCAGCGACCGCTTCGCCGAACTCGTCACGCGCGCAGTGCAGGTCAAGGCGACGGTGGTGGCGGCCGACTTCCGGGAATCCACCTCCCAGGGCGCCAACGTGGGACGGGAGGCCCTCAACTACGGCCACACCCTCGGCCACGCCATCGAGGCCCACGCGGGCTACACCTGGCGCCACGGCGACGCCATCTCGGTGGGCATGGCCTGGTGCTCGCGCGTCTCGCGGCAGCTGTTGGGCCTGGACCACGAGACCGTCGTGATGCACGACGACCTCCTTGGCGGCCTCGGGCTGCCGCTGCGTTACGAGCAGTCGGCGTGGGCGGACCTGCGTCGGATCATGAGCCTGGACAAGAAGGCCCGCGGCGCCACCCTGCGGATCGTGGGCATCACGGAGTTCGGGAAGCCGGTGATCATCGACGGCCCCGATGAGGGCGCTCTCGAAGCCGCCTACCGCGAACTCTCCTAGCTGGTCCCTGAGCGTGCCCCGCGACGAAGGGCCCCCGCAGCCGATCTGACATCTCAACCACCGGGGTCAAGGTCGCAATCACGCTGCGGGGGCCCTTCGTCGCCGCCCGGCTCGCAAGCTCGCCGGGCGACGCTCAAAGTCCGACTACCTCAATTCGGGGCTACCGAACATGACGATGTTGTTGAACACCCATTCGTTGGCCTGGGAGAACACGTAGCCGCCGTTACGGGCCGGGGTGGCCTTGTAGACGGTCACGTAGCTGTACGAGCGGCAACCGTTGCCGCCGGTGCGCGCGGTGTCGCACTCGGTGCGCCACTGCCGGCCGTCGGTCTCGGCGGTCCATTCACCGGTGCGGGCGAGCGGGTTGGTGCCCCATGCCTCGCGGGTCATGTACGGCAGGTACGTGAGGTTGTTGAACGTCCACGTGTTCTTCCGCACGAAGCGACCGTTCTCGATCACCACGACGGTGGCCCAGATCTCGGTGCGGCAGCGCTCGGTCTGCGAGTACTGCTCACAGGTCGTGTTCCAGTCGCGGCCGTTGAGGTTGCGGTGCAGCCCGGCCAGCGTGTACGGCGCGGTGCGCTGATACTTGGCGGGCTCATCCGTGGGCTCGCCGGTCGGGTCGTCCGTGGGCTCATCCGTCGGGTCGTCCGTGGGCTCGTCAGTCGGCTCCCCGGTGGGATCGTCCGTGGGCTCCACCGTCGGCTCTTCGGTCGGCTCCGTCGTCGGGGCGGGGCCCACGATGACGGTGAACGTGCCCGAGGACACGTTGCCCTCGCTGTCGGTGACGTTGACGGTGACGGTGAATGCGCCCACGGTGGTGGGCGTGCCCAGGATGAGGCCAGTGGGATCGATCGACATCCAGGACGGCGCACCGGTCAGGGAGTAGATCAGCGGCGTCGACTCGTCGGTCGCCGAGACCTGCTGCCGGAACGGGACGCCCACCTGGGTGCTGCGATCGGCAATCGGCTCGATGACCGGGCCGGTGGTGTCCGGCTCCGGCGCGACGACCAGAGAGAAGGTCGCGGTGGTCGCGTTGCCGGCGGCGTCGGTCACCACGACGGAGACCTCAACGGTGCCTTCCTCGGCGGGCATCCCCGACAAAACGCCGTCCTCATCGATCGAGAGCCATGCCGGAGCGCCCTCACCGAGCTGGTAGGTCAGCGGCAGCGAGTCATCGGTGGCCTCGACGGCCAGGGTGAACTCGGTGCCCACCGTGGCGCTCTGATCGGCGATCTCGACGAGCGGTGCGGTGGTGTCGGGCTGCGCGGCGAGGATGCCCAGGATCACCGGGTCGTGATCCGAGGAGGCGTAGACGTCATCGGCGTGGAAGTCGGTGACGTTGTAGTTGCGCCGTGAGTACTGGAAGGCGATGGACTCGTCGCCGTTGATGTTCCACACCGTCGCGCCGCCGACGATGGCCTGCGCGGCCTCGTTGGCGAAGACGTGATCCAGCGAGCCGAGGCGGCCGCTGAACTGGTAGGTGGCCTCCTCGGTGACGCCGCCGCGGGTCTGGTTCTCGAAGCCGGCGGCCTCGAGGATCTGCAGCGGGGTCTCCATGGTGTAGGCGTTGAAGTCGCCCATCAGGAACACGGCCTTCTCGGCGAACGCCTCGAAGGTGTTGGCCCAGTTGCTCAGCGCCCGGGCCTGCGCCTCGCGGGACGGGTTGGCGTTGCCCTGGCCGGTGCCGTCGTCGACGCCCGAGCCCTTGGACTTGAAGTGGTTGTTGATGGCCACGAAGGTGACATCGGTGCCGATGACGCCGAACTCCTGCGCCAACGGCTGGCGGGCGTTGGAGAACGCGTTGTCGAGCAGGATGTAGGACGGGCCCACCAGTTCGATCGTGTCGGGGTTGTAGATGAACGCGGTACGGATGACGTCCTCGCCCGGGGGCGTCACCGTCGGGCTGGGGGCGAAGGCCCAGTTGCCGCCGGCCTCGTTGAGGGCCGCCACCAGGGTGGCGAGCGCCTTGTCGCGGGGCTGACCCTTCAGGTAGGTGATGGCCGCGCTGTTCTCGATCTCCTGCAGGCCGACGACGTCGGCGTCGAGCTTGTTGATGGCGGCCACGATCTTGGCCTCCTGATCGGCGAATGCTTCCGCCGAGTACGCGCCGCGCACCTGGCAGTTGTTGGCGCCGACGGGGTTGCCGTTGCGGTCCGCGTAGAAACGGCAGCGGGACTCGCCCGCGCCCAGGTCGTCGAAGTAGTTCAGCACGTTGAACGAGGCGAGCTTGACGTCACCAGCCACCTCGGCCGGGGCGGCCGGGCGGTCGTTGACCGTGGTGAGGAACGTCTGCTCGGCGCCGACCACCTGGGAGGTGGGCTGGTAGTTCCACTGGAACCGGTAATCGAGGATGACCGGCTCGGCGAACGTGACAGGGGAGCCCGTGCGCATGGGTGAGGCGGCGCTCAGGTACGGCAGCGGGCTGTTCTTGGCCGTCGCGTTGGTCATGTAGTTCCAGCTGGAGCCGTCGTCGAGCGTGATCTCCTTGAGCTGGTTAGCGGCCTCGTAGGCCGTCGCCTCGGCTCCGGGGCGCACCGCGTCGGTGGCCTGGAACAGGGGATCGTCGCCGAAGGCGAGGCCGATCTGGCCGTACTGGTTCAGCGCGTAGTTGTTGGTGATGGTGTAGGTGCCCTGCGGCAGCACGAGCATGCCCTCGTACGCCTCCTTGGCGGCGTCTGTGGCGGGCAACTCGGCGAGGTCCGTGGCCGTGACGTCCTCGCAATCAGCGGCCGGCGCCAGCGTGGGGTTGGTGAGCTGCGTCAGGCCGTTGTACTCGCCCGCGGTGCCGGTCACGGTGTAGCACTCGCCGATCGTGGCAGAGGCTGCCGCGTCGCCGTAGACGAAGATGCCGTCCGACGCGTCGCCGGCTGCCTTGGCCTCGCCGCCGGTGCCGGGGGTCTGGATGTAGGCGCCGAGGAAACCGCCGGTGGGGTAGGCGGCGGTCACGACGCCGACGGTGGTCACCGTCCGGCCGGCCAGGGGAGTGGCGCCACCGGTGCCCTGGATCTCTGCGATGGGGGTCGTCGCCCCCTGCGGGGGATCGGTCGGATCCGTGGTGGGGGGATCGGTGGGGTGGGCCGCCCTCGATGGTGGCGTCGGTGCCGGGTGTGGGCGTCTCGGTGAACGTGAAGTCCACCGCGTTGTTGTCGGTGTCCACCGCACCGGTACGGGTGATGGCACCCGGAGCGCTGTTGCCACCCGGGTACTCGGCCACGGCGGTTTCATTGCGCACCGCGGAACCCCAGCCCACGAGGTCGATCTCGGTGCTTCCGTTGAGGAGGGTGTAGGAGCCGTTGGTGCCGGACGGGCTGATGTTGGTGCACGCCTGGTCCGACTCGATGCTCTCGCCGTTGGCGCCGTTCGAGCCGACCGCCACGACGTAGAAGTCGCCGGCACCCACGGTGCCCGTCAACTGACAGGTGTTGCCCACCGTGGCGCTGCTGCCGGAGCCGTAGCCCAGCCCCCAGCCGGAGCTGAGTGTGATGGCCGAGCCCGTGGGGTTGTACAGCTCGACGAACTTGGTCTGGTAGGGCTGGTTGGCGCTGCCGCCCCGGGCGTAGACCTCGTTGATGATGAGGTGATCGGCGGGGGCCGCCTGTGCTGGTGGGGCGATGAATGAACCGGCGATCAACGCCGTCGTCGCCGCCAGCACCGCTAAGTGCTTGCGCATGGTGTTCAAACTCCTGCTGTGTAGAGGGAGATGCCGCGGGAAATCACGACACTGTGATCCCACCGTAAGTGGCCCGTGCCGGACAAGCTGGGAGTTGGCACTTTTCCGTCTGTTCACCTTTTCTTGTCCTGGAATTCGCCTCCGGCGGCGATCCGGGCGGCTCGCCGGAACGTCCAGATTCGTGGCGGATTTTTCCGCCGTCTGCCGGATCACGTAGACTGCGCTGTTGGCCGCAGCCCCCCGATTTTCTGAGGAGAAACAAGCATGGTCTCGACCAACGATTTCAAGAACGGCATGGTCCTCGATCTCGACGGACAGCTGTGGCAGATCATCTGGTTCCAGCACCACAAGCCCGGCAAGGGCAACACCGTCGTCCGCTCCAAGCTCAAGCACGTGCTGACCGGCAAGACGGTGGACAAGACCTTCAACTCGGACACCAAGGTCGACACCGCCACCGTCGACCGCTCCGAGATGCAGTACCTGTACATGGACGGCGACGACTACGTGTTCATGGACAACACCACCTTCGACCAGCTCTACATCCCCGCCGAGGTCGTCGGCGAGGCCAAGGACTTCCTGCTGGAGAACCAGAACGCATTCGTCGCCACGCACGAGGGCAACCCGCTGTTCATCGAGCTCCCGGCCTCGGTCGAGCTCGAGGTCACCTACACCGAGCCCGGCCTGCAGGGCGACCGCTCCACCGGCGGAACCAAGCCCGCCACGCTGGAGACCGGCAAGCAGATCCAGGTGCCCCTGTTCATCACCACCGGCGAGCGCATCAAGGTCGACACCCGCGAGGGCGGCTCCTACCTCGGGCGCGTCTCGAACTAAATGAGCCAGCGCGCATCCCACTACAGCGCCCAGACGAAGGCCCGCAAGGCTGCTCTCGACATCCTCTTCATGGCGGAGCAGCGCGAGGCCTCGCTGAGCGAGACCTTCACCGAGCAGCGCAGCCTCTCCGGCGGCGTCGTACGCGAGCTGACCCGCGACATCATCTTCGGCGTCGCGGGGAACCTCGACGCAATCGACGCCCGCATCGAGGCCGCGGCCTCCGAGAAGTGGCCACTGGACCGCATGCCGTCGGTCGACCGCAACATCGCCCGGATGGCGGTCTACGAGCTCGACTACACCGACACCCCACCGGCCGCCGTCATCTCCGAGGCGGTACGGCTGGCCTCAGACCTGTCCACCGACGAATCACCGACGTTCCTCAACGGCCTGTTGGCCAAGGCCGCCGGCGCGAAGCCCACCACGAACTGATGTACCGAAAGAGGTAACGCATGAGTCCCGTTCCCGCACTGTTGGTCTTGGAGGATGGGCGCGTGTTTCGTGGCCGGTCCTTCGGCGCCACCGGCGAGACGTTCGGTGAACTGGTGTTCTCCACCGGCATGTCCGGCTACCAGGAGACCCTGACCGATCCCAGCTATCGCGGGCAGGTCGTGCTCGCCACGGCCCCGCACATTGGCAACACCGGCTGGAACGATGAGGACGGCGAGTCCGGCCGCATCTGGGTGGCCGGCTACATCGTGCGGGACCCTTCTCCCCGCCCGTCGAACTGGCGCTCCAGGCGCAGCCTCGACGACGAGCTGCAGGCGCAGGGCATCGTGGGCATCGCCGACATCGACACCCGGGCGCTGACGCGCCACATCCGCGACCTCGGCGCCATGCGGGTGGGCATCTCCACCGAGACCGACAACGCCGACGAACTGCTCGCCCGCGTGCTGGGCCAGCCCATGATGGCCGGGCGGGACCTGGTGGGTGACGTAACCACTCAGATGCCCTACACCGTCGAGGCGCAGGGGGAGAAGAAGTACACCGTCGTGGCGGTGGACCTCGGCATCAAGTCCATGACCCCCTCGCAGTTGGCCGCCCGCGGGCTGGACGTGCACGTGGTGCCCGCACACGTCACGTTCGACGAGGTGATGAGCTACGAGCCGGACGGGGTGTTCTTCAGCAACGGACCCGGCGACCCTTCGACGGCGGAGGCACCCACGGCGCTGCTGCGCGAGGTCTTGCAGGCCGGGATCCCGTTCTTCGGCATCTGCTTCGGCAACCAGCTCTTCGGCCGCGCGCTCGGCTTCGACACCTACAAGCTGAAGTTCGGCCACCGCGGCATCAACCAGCCTGTGATGGATTTCACCACCGGCCGCATCGAGGTGACCTCCCACAACCACGGTTTCGCCGTCGACGCACCGCTGGAGGGAGCCACGGACACCGAGTTCGGGGAGGTCACCGTCAGCCACAAGTGCCTCAACGACGACGTGGTGGAGGGACTCGAGCTCCGCCGCGACGGCGCACTCGTGGGCTTCTCCGTGCAGTTCCATCCCGAATCAGCCGCCGGCCCCCACGACGCCAACTACCTCTTCGACCGGTTCGTCTCGGTCATCTCGGCCGGAAAGGACGCCTGATGCCCCGTCGCACTGACATCTCCTCGATCCTGGTGATCGGCTCGGGGCCCATCGTCATCGGGCAGGCCTGCGAGTTCGACTACTCCGGCACCCAGGCGTGCCGCGTTCTCCGCGAGGAGGGCTACCGCGTGATCCTGGTCAACTCCAACCCGGCCACGATCATGACGGATCCGGATTTCGCCGACGCCACCTACGTCGAGCCCATCACCCCCGAGTTCGTGGAACGCGTCATCGCCAAGGAACGGCCCGACGCGGTGCTGGCCACCCTCGGCGGGCAGACGGCGCTCAACGCCGCCGTCGCGCTGCACGAGGGCGGCGTGCTGGAGAAGTACGGCGTGGAGCTCATCGGCGCCTCCATCGACGCGATCCAGCGCGGTGAGGATCGGGAGCAGTTCAAGGAGATCTGCGTCAACCTCGACATCCCGGGCGGCGCGCCCGAGGTGGCGCGCTCCCAGATCTGCCACTCCATGGACGAGGTGCTCGCCGCGGCGGAGACGTTGGGCTACCCGGTGGTCGTGCGGCCGTCCTTCACGATGGGCGGCGTGGGCTCCGGCTTCGCGCACGACGAGGCGGAGCTGCGCAACATCGCCGGCGCTGGCCTGGCCGCCTCGCCCTCCACTGAGGTCCTCATCGAGGAGTCCATCCTCGGGTGGAAGGAGTATGAGCTGGAGCTCATGCGCGACAAGGCGGACAACGTCGTGGTGATCTGCTCCATCGAGAACTTCGACCCCATGGGTGTGCACACCGGCGACTCCATCACGGTGGCGCCCGCCATGACGCTGACCGACCGTGAGTTCCAGCGCATGCGCGACGTGGGCATCGGCATCATCCGCGCCGTCGGCGTCGACACCGGCGGCTGCAACATCCAGTTCGCCGTCAACCCCGACGACGGCCGCCTGATCGTCATCGAGATGAACCCGCGCGTGTCGCGCTCCTCGGCCCTCGCATCGAAGGCCACCGGTTTCCCGATCGCGAAGATCGCGGCCAAGGTGGCGGTCGGCTACACGCTGGATGAGATTCCCAACGACATCACCAAGGTGACGCCGGCCAGCTTCGAGCCCACGCTCGACTACGTGATCGTCAAGATCCCGCGCTTCGCGTTCGAGAAGTTCCCCGCGGCGGATCCCTACCTGACCACCCACATGAAGTCCGTCGGCGAGGCTATGGGCATCGGCCGCAACTTCACCGAGGCGCTGGGCAAGGCGCTGCGCTCCATGGAGGACTCGAAGGCGCCCTTCGAGTTCACCATGGAGATCACCGAATCCGTCGAGGAACTCCTGGAGACGGCCTCGCGACCGTTCGACGGACGGCTGCAGGTGGTCATGAAGGCGCTGCGCGCCGGCGCCACCGTCGAACAGGTCTTCGACGCCACCAAGATCGACCCGTGGTTCCTCGACCAGCTCACCATCCTGCTGGAGGTGGCGCGCGAGGTGCGCGACGCCGCCGAGCTCACGCCGGACCTGCTGCGCCGCGCCAAGCGCCACGGGCTCAGCGACGCCCAGATCGCCCGGCTGCGCAACCTCACCACCGATGTGGTGCGGGGCGTGCGGCACGCGCTGGGCATCCGCCCGGTGTACAAGGCGGTCGACACCTGCGCGGCCGAGTTCGAGGCGAACACGCCGTACCTCTACTCGTCCTATGACGAGGAGACCGAGGTGCCCGCCCGGACGAAGGAGGCGGTGCTCATCCTGGGCTCCGGCCCCAACCGCATCGGGCAGGGCATCGAATTCGACTACTCCTGCGTGCACGCCACCATGTCGCTGCGCGAGGCGGGCTACGAGACCGTGATGGTCAACTGCAACCCGGAGACCGTCTCCACCGACTACGACACCTCGGACCGTCTCTACTTCGAGCCGCTGACCGCCGAGGATGTGCTGGAGATCTACCACGCCGAGCTGCAGGCCGGCCCCGTCGCCGGCGTCATCTGCCAGCTGGGCGGCCAGACGCCGCTGAAGCTGGCGCAGACGCTGAAGGACGCCGGCGTGCCCATCGTCGGCACCTCGCCCGAGGCCATCAACCTGGCCGAGGAGCGCGGCGCCTTCGGCCGGGTCCTGGCCCGCGCGGAACTGCCGGCACCGAAGCATGGCATGGCCACCACCGCGGATGAGGCCAAGGCCATCGCCCGCGAGATCGGCTACCCCGTGCTGGTGCGCCCCAGCTACGTGCTGGGCGGCCGGGGCATGCAGATCGTCTACAACGACGAGGCACTGGAGACCTACATCGCCAAGGCCACCGAGGTGAGCGACGACCAGCCGGTGCTGGTGGACCGCTTCCTGGACGACGCCGTCGAGATCGACGTGGACGCCCTCTACGACGGGCAGGAGCTCTACATCGGCGGCATCATGGAGCACATCGAGGAGGCCGGCATCCACTCCGGCGACTCGTCGTGCTCGCTGCCTCCCATCACGCTGGGCGACGCGGTGATCGAGCAGATCCGCACCTCCACCCTCGCCATCGCCGACGGCGTGGGCGTGCGTGGTCTGCTCAACATCCAGTACGCGCTGCACAGCGACACGCTGTACGTGCTCGAGGCCAACCCGCGGGCATCGCGCACGGTGCCGTTCGTGTCGAAGGCCACCGACACGTCGCTGGCGAAGGCCGCCGCCCTCATCATGATGGGCCGCTCTATCGCCGACCTGCGCTCCGCCGGAATGCTGCGCGCCGACGGCGACGGCTCCACCCCGAAGCAGAACGCCCCCTTCGCCGTGAAGGAGGCCGTGATGCCGTTCAACCGGTTCCGCACCGCCACGGGCGCCTTCGTCGACACCCTGTTGGGCCCGGAGATGCGTTCCACCGGCGAGGTGATGGGGCTGTCAGACAACTTCGGCACCGCCTTCGCCAAGTCGCAGGCCGCCGGGGGAGGGCCCCTGCCCACATCCGGCACGGTGTTCGTCTCGATCGCGGACCGCGACAAGCGCCACGCGATCTGGCCCATCAAGCGGCTCGTCGATCTGGGCTTCCGGGTGCTGGCCACCACCGGCACCGCTTCCGTGCTGCGCCGCAACGGCGTGGCGGCCGAGGAGGTCCGCAAACTCAGCGAACTGCGTGAGGGCGAGACGTCCAAGTCGATCATCGACATGATCAAAGACGGCGACATCGACCTGATCTTCAACACGCCCGAAGGCTCGGCATCCGGCGCGAGCACCCGCGAGGACGGCTACCTCATCCGCACCGCCGCGGTGCTGGCCGACGTGCCCTCCATCACGACGGTGCCCGGCCTGGCCGCGGCCACGCAGGGCATCGAGGCGCTCCAGCGCGGCGAGGTTGAGGTGCGCTCGCTGCAGGACTGGGCCACGGCATGAGCCTGTCCACCTGGGCGCTGAGGGCCGGCTACCGCGGCCTGCGTGCCGGCATGTTCCGATACGCGGGCGGCGACGCCGAGCGCGTGCACGAGGCGATGATCTCCCTACTGGCCAAGGCCCCGGCCGGGGCCCGTGGCCGTGTGGCGGATCCGATCACGGTGGCCGGCATCCGGTTCCCGAACCGGGTCGGGCTGGCCGCCGGCCTCGACAAGGACGGCCTGGCGGCCCAGGCGTGGGCGCGCTTCGGCTTCGGTTTCGCCGAGCTCGGCACCGTCACCGTGCTGGCCCAGCCGGGCAACCCGAAGCCGCGCGTGTTCCGGGCCATGTCGTCTGAGGGCATCATCAACCGGATGGGCTTCAACAACCGCGGGGCCGCTGAGCTGGCCGAGACCCTGCGCGCCAAGGGCGTGGCCCGCGGCAACCAGGCGCTCGGCATCCCGCTGGGCATCTCCATCGGTAAGTCCAAGGTCACCGAGCTGGAGGCCGCCACGCAGGACTACCTCACGTCCTTGCGGCTCCTGGCCCCGTACGCCGACTATGTGGCGGTCAACGTCTCCAGCCCGAACACGCCGGGCCTGCGCAGCCTGCAGGCTGCGGGCGAGTTGGCGGAGCTGCTCGGCGCGCTCACCGGCGAGGCGGCCGCTCTCAGCGCGCGGCGACCCGTCCCGGTTTTCGTGAAGCTCGCCCCTGATCTGGAGGGGACGGACCTGCGCGAGACGGTCGCCGTGATCAACGACTCCCGGGTCGCGGGTGTGATCGCCACCAACACCACGCTGTCGCGGCACGGTCTGCTCCCGGCGGATCGGCACCTGGCCGACGAGGCCGGGGGGCTCAGCGGTCGCCCGCTGACGGCCAGGGCACTCTCGTTCGTCGAGCGGCTCGCCGCCACCACTCAGCTGCCCGTGATGGGTGTGGGCGGCATCATGAGCCCAGCAGACGGCGCGCGCATGTTCGACGCCGGGGCCAGCCTGCTGCAGCTGTACACCGGCTTCATCTACGAGGGCCCGGCGCTGGTGCGCGGGATCCAGGAACTCAGGAGGCCCCTGTGACCTATGCTGCCAAGCTTGCCGCCATCTCCGCGGAACGGGGGAGGCTGTGCGTGGGCATCGACCCGATGCCGGCCGTCCTCGACGCGTGGGGCCTCCACCACGACGTCGACGGGTTGGAGCGCTGCGCCCGGGGGATCGTCGAGGCGGCAGGCGAGACCGTCGCGGTGTTCAAACCCCAATCGGCCTTCTTCGAGGCCTTCGGGTCGAAGGGCGTGGCCGTCATGGAGCGGGTGCTGGCCGACATCCGCGATGCCGGGGCCCTCAGCATCCTCGACGTCAAGCGCGGCGATATCGGCTCCTCCATGGCCGGCTATGCCGCCGCGTTCCTCGGTGATGACGCGCCCACGCGCGCCGACGCCATCACGCTGTCGCCGTACCTCGGGGTCGGCTCCCTGCAGCCTGCCATCGACGCCGCCGTCGCCGGCGGCCAGGGCCTCTACGTCCTGGCCCGCACCTCCAACCTGGAGGGCGCTCCCGTCCAACTGGCGGACGCCGGGGGAGTGAGCGTGGCCCAGCACGTCGTCAACACCGTCGCGGCGCTGAACCCCGGCGCGGACCACGCCGTGGGCCTCGTCGTCGGGGGAACGCACAGCGACGCCGGCTGCGACCTCAGCGACTTCAACGCGTCCATCCTGGTGCCCGGCATCGGCGCACAGGGCGGCACGGTAGGTGCTCTGGGGGAGATCTTCGGCCCCGCCTTGACGCATGTGCTGCCGACGGCGAGCCGTGGAGTGATCGGACAGGGGCATGACAAGGTGCGGGGCAACGCCCAGGAGTTACTAGCGCACATCGCGCAACATCTCGGCTGATCCGTCCAAAACCCACCCTAAAGGCTGAAGTTTTGGATACAACGCGGTATCTTTCAGGGGCAACCTGTCCGTACAACGTACTTCCAGCAACCCGAAGGGAAATCCGATGGCCATTCCTCAGTTGAGCAGCGCCCAGCTCGAAGCCGCCCGCGCCGCTGCCACCGAGGCGCGTCGCGCCCGTGCAACCCTCAAGGAGCAGGTCAAGAAGGGCGAGTTGTCGTTCACCGATGCGCTGGACAAGGCTGTCGCTGACGACACGCTGTCTCGCATCAAGGTCGTCGACCTTCTCCGTGCCATGCCCCGCGTCGGCATCACGCGTGCCACTGAGACCATGGAGAATCTCCAGATCGCGCCGAACCGCCGCATCCGCGGGCTGGGCCGCCACCAGGTGCTGCGCCTCAACGAGCTGTTCTCCTGACCTGCCGCTAAGCTCACCCGGGTGACTTCTTCTGCAGTGTGGGTGATCTCCGGCCCCAGCGCCGTCGGTAAGGGCACCGTGTGCGAGCGGCTGCGCTCCCTCCACCCCGAACCCTTCTACTCGGTCTCCATGACCACCCGGTCCCCGCGCGCGGGGGAGGTGCCCGGTAAGAGCTACCACTTCGTCGCCATCGACGAGTTCCGCTCCCTCATCGAGGGCGGCGAACTGCTCGAATGGGCCGAGGTGCACGGCAACTACTACGGCACCCCCAGGCAGCCCGTCCTCGACTCGGTTGCTGAGAACCGCCCGGTGATCCTCGAGATCGATCTCCAAGGTGCGCGGCAGGTCAAGGAGAACCTGCCCGAGGCGCAGCTGATCTTCCTGAGCCCCCCGTCGTGGGAGGAACTCGTCAGCCGGCTCCGTGGCCGCGGCACCGAGGACGATGCGGCGATGGCCCGGCGCCTGGAGACCGCCAAGCAGGAACTGCTGCAGATCGACGAGGCTGACCACGTCATCGTCAATGTGTCGATCGAGGAAACCGTCGAGGCTTTGGTAAGCTTGATGAGCTTGTGATCAGAACCCGAAAGGATCACCTTGAACACCCAGCCTGAAGGCATCACCAATCCGCCGATCGACGACCTGCTCGAAGACATCGACTCGAAGTACCGGCTCGTTCTGTTCGCTGCGAAGCGCGCGCGCCAGATCAACGCGTACTTCTCCCAGCTCGGCGAGGGCCTGCTGGAGAACGTCGGCCCGCTCGTCTCGGCCGCTCCTGAGGAGAAGCCCCTCTCCATCGCACTGCGCGAGATGAACGAGGGTCTGCTCCAGTACACCGAGATCGATCCCAACGCCGTGGAGGAAGCTCCGGCGGCCACCGACGTCGATCCGGCCTTCGCCTTCGTCGATCCCTTCGCGGAGAACGAAACCGCGTCCTCCTGACGCACCACCCCAGGGGGCGGCTTGTCGCCGCCACAGAACCCCTACCCACTATGCGGCTTGTCGCCGCGCTAGGAGTGCTCAGCCATGAGCCGTCTTTTCACCTCTGAATCCGTCACCGAGGGCCACCCTGACAAGATCGCCGACTCGATCTCCGATGCCGTGCTCGACGGCCTGCTCGCGCAGGACCGCCAGTCCAGGGTCGCCGTCGAGACGCTCGTGACCACCGGTCTCGTGGTCGTGGCCGGAGAGGTCTCCACCACCGGGTATGTCGACGTGGCGAACCTGGCCCGCCAGCGCATCCTCGAGATCGGCTACGACTCGTCGAGCAAGGGCTTCGACGGCGCCTCGTGCGGCGTCAGCGTCGCCATCGGCGCCCAGTCTCCGGACATCGCCCAGGGCGTCGATGACGCGTTCGAGCGCCGCGTCGAGGCCGATGGGGATCTGGCCAGCGCCCAGGGCGCCGGCGACCAGGGCCTGATGTTCGGCTACGCCTGCAACGAGACCGAAGCGCTCATGCCGCTGCCCATCGACCTGGCCCACCGTCTGGCCGAGAAGCTGACGGCGGTGCGCAAGGACGGCACGCTCGACTATCTGCGCCCGGATGGCAAGACCCAGGTCACCGTCCGCTACGGTGAGGACGGCCGGCCTGAAGGCATCGACACCGTGGTGGTCAGCACGCAGCACCGCGCCGACGTCAACCAGCCGCAGATCCATAAGGATCTGCGTCGCGAGGTGATCGGCCCCGTGCTGGAGCGCTACGGGTTCGGCATGCCGGAGCACGTCTTCATCAACCCCACCGGCAAGTTCGTGATCGGCGGCCCCATGGGCGACGCCGGTGTCACCGGACGCAAGATCATCGTCGACACCTACGGCGGCATGGCCCGCCACGGTGGCGGCGCGTTCTCCGGCAAGGACCCCTCGAAGGTGGACCGCTCCGCCGCGTACGCCACCCGCTGGGTGGCCAAGAATGTGGTGGCGGCCGGGCTGGCGGAGCGGTGCGAGGTGCAGGTGGCCTACGCCATCGGCAAGGCCCATCCGGTGGGCTTCTACCTCGATACCTTCGGCACCGCGCAGGTGCCCGAGGATCAGATCCGCAGCGCCGTGCTGGCCACGTTCGATCTGCGTCCCGGCGCGATCATCCGCGACCTCGACCTGCTGCGCCCCATCTACAGCGACGTGACGGTCTACGGCCACTTCGGCCGCACCATCCCCGCCGCCACCTGGGAGCGCACGGACCGGGCCGAGGCACTGGCGGCGGCGGTCAAGGGCTGAGCATGACGGGCCGGGTGGCGCGGGTCGCCGTCGACGTGGCGCTGGCCCACCTGGACCGGCTGTTCGACTACGAGGTCCCCGACAAGCTGGCCGATGCGGCCGTGGTCGGAGCCCGCGTGAAGGTGCCGTTCTCCGGCCAGATGCGCGACGGCTGGATCGTCGAGCTGACGGATTCCTCCGAGCTCGCGTCGCTCGCCAAGCTCGCCAAGGTCGTCTCACCCGAGCCCCTGGCCACCCCCGAGGTCTACGGCCTGATCCGGGCCGTGGCCGATCACTATGCGGGCGTCTGGTCCGACGTGGCGCGCCTTGCGATCCCACCCCGCCACGCGGCGACGGAGAAAAGTCCGCAACGTGAGTGGCCGGAGCCCAAGAAGCTCGAGCGTGCCACTGTGCTGCCCAGCTATCCGGCTGGCGACTCGCTGCTGGAGGCGCTGGCGGAGGGCCGATCTCCGCGCCTGCTGTGGCAGGCCGCCGCCGTGCACGGCGGGCCAGGCGACCTGCTGGGCGGCGTCATCGAGGCGGTGGACGCCACGCTGCGCTCCGGCCGCTCTGCCGTGGTGGTGCTGCCCACCGTGCGCGAGCTCACGCCCGCCGTCGCGCGCTTCCGCGCCGTCTTCGGCCACGGTGCCGTCGGCTCGCTCGCGTCGGAGGCTGGGCGATCAGCCCGCTACCGTGCGTATCTCGCGGCCGCCCGCGGGCAGGCCAGGATCCTCCTGGGCACACGCAGCGCGGTGTTCGCCCCGGTGCACGACCTCGGGCTGGTGGTGATCGTCGACGACGGGCATGACGGGCACGAGGAGTTGCGGGCACCGTACCCCCACGCCAGAGCGGTGGCGATCCTCAGATCCTCCCGCCAGCAGGCGGCGCTCATGCTGGCGGGACATTCCCGCAGCATCGATGCCCAAGCGCTCCTTCAGCGGGGCTGGCTGGGCGAGCTCGCACTGAGCCCAGCCGAGGCCAGGCGCGTGGTCGCCCCCGTCCGCGCCGTCGGCGAGGTGGAACGCGAGCACGACCCGTCCGCCGCCCGGCTCCGCATCCCGTCCATGGCCTTCCGCTTCCTGCGTGAGCATCTGCCCCAAGGGCCGGTGCTGGTGCAGGTGCCGATGACGGGCCACTCGGCGTCCCTGGCGTGCCAGCGCTGCGGCAACCGGGCCCTCTGCGCGAAGTGCAGCGGCCCCATGCGCGCACGCCGCCGCGACGTTCCCGAATGCTCGCTGTGCGGGTTCAAGCCCACGCGCTGGAGTTGCCCGCACTGCCACACCTCCCAGCTGCGCACCCCGCTGGCCGGTGCCGCCCGCACCGCCGAGGAGCTGGCGCGGGCCTTCCCCGGTGTGCTGGCAGTCAACAGCTCGGCCCGCAACATCCGCGACGAGATCCCCGATGAGCCGGCCATAGTCGTCGCCACCCCAGGAGCCGAGCCAGCCGCGCCGTCCGGCTACGCGGGGGTGCTGATCCTGGACACGGAGGTCACGCTCTCGCGGGTCAGCCTGCGGGCGGCCGAGGAGGCGATGCGCCGATGGTCCAACGCCGCAGCCATGGCCAGGCGCCCTGTCGACGGCGGTTCCGTGCTGCTGGTGGGCTCGGCCACGCACCCCGCGGTGCAGGCGCTGCTGCGCGCCGATGTGGCAGGCTTTGCCGCCCGGGAGTTGGCGGACAGGGCCGACGCGGGGCTGACCCCCGCCGTGAAGATGGCCCGCATCGTCGGCGATCCCGACGCGGTGCGCGAGTTCCTGGACAACGACCCATGGGAGGGGATCGATATCCTCGGTCCCACAGAGGTCACCACTGATCGCTGGGCCGCGCTGCTGCGGACCCCTGTGGACCGGGCGCGGGAACTGGCGCGCAGCGTCAAGAGCGCGGCCGCCATCCGCTCGGCGCGCAAGGAGCGTGGCAAGCTCAGCATCCACGTCGACCCCGGATCCCTGGAGGACAGATGAGGCTCGTCTTTGCCGGCACCCCCGAGGTGGCCGTCCCGGCCCTCGATGCGCTCGTCGCGTCGGATCATGACGTCGCGGCCGTGATCACCCGGCCCGATGCACCCGCAGGCCGCGGCCGGAAGCTGACACCGTCGCCCGTGGCGGTGCGTGCCGAGGAGTTGGGCATCGAGGTGCTCACACCGGGCCATCCGCGCGAGCCGGAGTTCCAGGACCGGTTCAGGGAGCTGGCGCCGGAGGTGTGCCCCGTCGTGGCCTACGGAGCCCTGCTGCCCCAGTCGGCGCTGGACATCCCGGCGCACGGCTGGGTGAACCTGCACTTCTCGCTGCTGCCACGGTGGCGCGGAGCCGCCCCGGTGCAGCGGGCGATCATGGCCGGCGACGCCGAGATCGGCACCGCCTGCTTCCAGATCGTCCGGGAACTCGACGCCGGCGACGTCTACCTGATGGAGTCGCGGCCCATGCCGGAAGCGACCGCGGGGGAACTGCTCGCTGCGCTGGCTGAGACCGGTGCGCAGCAACTGGTGCGGGCCATCGACATGGTGGCGGCGGGGGAGCGCCCCACCCCTCAGCCGACCGAGGGCGTGACGATCGCGCCGAAGATCACTGTCGAGGAGGCCAGGATCGACTGGACCCGCCCTGCCCTCGACCTACGCAACCACATCATGGGCTGCTCGCCGGATCCCGGCGCCTGGTGCGAGCTGGACGGCCAACGTTTCAAGATTTACCGGGCCGCCGTCGCGGCTTCTCCGGCGCTGTCCCCGGGCGAGCTGTCCCGGACGAAGCGCCAGGCCTTCGTCGGCACCGGCGCGGGCACGCTCGAACTGCTCGAGGTCCAGCCCGCCGGAAAGCGGCGGATGGCCGCGATGGACTGGGCCAGGAACGCCCCTGAAGGTCTGGTGCTCGGATGAACCCCCGTCGCGTCGCCTTCGACGTCCTGCGGCAGGTCACCGGAGAGGACGCCTACGCCAATCTGGTGCTCTCCAAGCGGCTGGCCACCGCCGGGCTCGACACGCGCGACGCCGGCCTGGTCACCGAACTCGTCTCCGGCACCTGCCGGCTGATGGGCACCTACGATCGCGTGATCGAGGCGGCGTCCGGCCGGGCGCTGTCGACGCTGCAGCCCGCCGTCGTCGACCTGCTGCGCCTGGGCGCCCACCAGCTGCTGGGCATGCGGATGAAGAAGTATGCGGCGGTGACCTCGACGGTGGACCTGGCCCGCGCGACCGTGGGGCAGCGGGTCACCGGCCTGGTCAACGCCATCATGCGCAAACTCTCTGCCCACGATCTCGACGGCTGGCTCGACGTGCTCGCAGCGGGCGCGGATCCGCTGGACGAGCTGGCCATCCGGGGGCACCACCCGCGCTGGATCGTCGAGGCGTACGCCGATGTGCTGCCGGCAGAGGAACTCCCCGCGGCGTTGGCCGCGAACAACGTCGCGCCACACCCCACGCTGGTGGTTCGGCCCGGGTTGGCGAAGGTGCAGGAACTGCGCGGCGCCACACCCGCCCGGTTCTCGCCGTTCGGCGCGACGGCGGAGGGGGCGCCGTCCGAGCAGACCGCGGTGCGCCAGGGCAGGGCAGGGGTGCAGGACGAGGGCTCCCAGCTCGTCGCGTGGGCCCTGTCCCACACCGCGGCCCCCGAGGGCCCGTGGCTGGACCTGTGCGCGGGCCCGGGAGGCAAGGCGTCGTTGCTGGCGGGTTTGGCGCGGCAGCAGGGTACCTGGCTGCTGGCCTCCGAGCTGCAGGAGCATCGGACCCGCCTGGTGGCGCAGTCGCTGGGCGCGTACCCCGACGGCACCGTCACCGTGGTCGCCGACGGCACGAAGCCGGCCTGGGGGCGGGCGTTCAGCCGCGTCATGGCGGACGTGCCGTGCAGCGGGCTCGGGGCTCTGCGCCGCCGCCCGGAGTCGCGCTGGCGGAGGAGTCCCGAGGACGTCACCGCGCTCGGCTCCCTCCAGCGCGAACTGCTGCGGAAGGCCATCGCCTCGACCGTACCCCGGGGCGTGGTGGCCTACGTGACGTGCTCGCCGCACCGCGCCGAGACCGTCGAGGTGGTCAACGACGTGCTGGCGGAGCATCCCGGCGCCACGCGGCTGCACGCGCCGGACATGCTCCCCGACGTGCCGGATGCCGCGCTCGGCGACGACATCCAGCTGTGGCCGCACCGCCACGGCACCGACGCCATGTACCTCGCCCTGCTGTCGGTAGAGTGATCGCCATGCGTATCACCCCGAGCATCCTCAACGCCGATTTTGCCAACCTCGCCACGGAGATCGGACGCATCGACAGCGCCGATGCGATCCACGTCGACGTGATGGACAACCACTTCGTGCCGAACCTCAGCATAGGCCTGCCCGTCGTGGAATCCATCCGTGCGACGAGCAGCAAGATGCTCGACATCCACCTCATGATCGAGGATCCGGACCGCTGGGCGCCCGCCTACGCGGAGGCCGGCGCCGAATCGGTGACCTTCCACGTGGAGGCCGCACACGCGCCCATCCGTCTGGCACGCGAGCTGCGCCGCCTGGGCGCCCGTGCGTCGATGGGGTTGAAGCCCGCCACCCCGATCGACGCGTACGCCGGCATGCTCGACGAGGTGGACATGGTGCTGCTGATGACGGTGGAGCCCGGCTTCGGTGGGCAGAAGTTCCTCGACCTTGTGCTGCCGAAGATCAAGCGCACCCGCGAGCTGCTGGGGGAGCGCCCCATCTGGCTGCAGGTCGACGGCGGGGTCAGCGTCGAGACCATCGAACGCTGCGCCGAGGCCGGGGCGGACACGTTCGTGGCGGGATCTGCCGTCTACAACGCCGAGGATCCCGACGCGATGGTCAACCAGCTGCGCGACATGGCGGTTGCCGCCTGCCGTCACTGAGCGCTGGAAGGGCCTTCGTCGCGCCGCCTGCGCAGGAACTTCTCCAATTCGGCGGCGATCGTGTCGCCCGTGGCCTCCTCCACCTCTTCGGTGTCGCGGGCCTCTTCCAGCTGGCCGATGTACTCGGCGATGTCAGGATCCTGCTGGCTCAACTGATCGACCGCCGCTGTCCACTTCTCGGCGTCCTGGGGCAGCTCAGCATGGTGCAGCTGCACGTGCAGCAGCGTCTCCAGCTCCGTCAGCAGCGCGTCCTGCGCCTTCGGGTTGGGCGGCGAGGACACGTAGTGCGGAACGGAGACCCACACGGAGGCCGCCGGGATGCGTTCGTGCAGCAGAAGTTGGCTGGCCACGCCGATCATGCCCGTGGGGCCGGTGTAGTCGCTGGAGCTGACGTTGTAGCGGCGCTCGACCGCCGGGTCGTTGGTGTGCACGCCCACTGGTAGCGGCCGGGAGTGCGGCGTGTCGCTGAGCATGGCGCCGACGAAGATGACCAACTCCGGGTCGATCTTCTTGATCTTGTCCACCAGTTCCATCGAGAACTGGCGCCACAGCAGGTTGGGCTCCGGCCCCATGACCACGATGATGTCGCGGTCCGGATGGTGTACGGCCCGCAGCCGCAGCGCGGGCCACTCCACGAATGTGCCGTCGGCGGTGCGGTGCAGCATCGGCCTGGTCTGCTGGAAGTCCCAGTACCGCTCGTCGTCGAGGATGCCCGCATCCGTGCCGGGGTAGGAGTCCATCAGATGACGCAGCAGGTCACTGGCCGCGTTGCCGGCATCGTTCCAACCGGAGAACGCGATCACCACTGCGGGGTCGCGGAGACCGTCCATAGGCGCGAACTGCATTGGTCCACTCTACCTGGGTGGGGATAGCCTTGCCGCGTGGCTACCTCCTTGAGAGACCTGTTGAACCGTCGCGTCCTCGTCGCCGATGGGGCGATGGGCACCATGCTGCAGTCCTTCGGCGAGCTCAGCCTCGGCGATGACTTCCAGGGGCTCGAAGGGTGCAACGAGATCCTCAACGTGACGCGGCCCGACGTGGTCGCCTCCGTGCACCGGGCCTACTTCGAGGCCGGCGCAGACGCCGTCGAGACCAACTCGTTCGGCACCAACCTGGCGGCGCTGGCCGAATACGACATCGTCGACCGACTGGAGGAGTTGGCCGAGGCGGCAGCACGGATCGCCAGGGGAGTAGCCGACGAGTTCACCGACAAGCCGCGCTTCGTGCTGGGTTCCGTCGGTCCCGGCACCAAGCTGCCGACCCTGGGGCACGTGCAGTTCGAGGCCATCCGCGACGCCTACCAACTGCAGGTGGCCGCGATGATCCGCGGCGGCATCGACGCCGTGCAGATCGAGACATCGCAGGACCTCCTGCAGGCCAAGGCCGCCGTGATCGCCGCGCAGCGGGCTGCGGAGGAGGCGGGCGTGGATCTGCCCATCCTGGTCAACGTCACCGTCGAGACCACCGGCACGATGTTGCTGGGCTCCGAGATCGGGGCCGCGCTGACGTCGCTGGAGGCGCTGGGCATCGACTGCATCGGCCTCAACTGCGCCACCGGCCCGGCCGAGATGAGCGAGCACCTGCGCCACCTCGCCCGCAACTCCACCATCGCCGTGGGCACCATGCCCAACGCCGGCCTGCCCGAGCTGACCGCCGACGGCGCCCGCTACCCGCTCACGCCCGACGGCATGGCGGAGGCCCTCGGCCAGTACCTCGACGAGTTCGGCCTGGCGTTCATCGGCGGCTGCTGCGGCACCACACCTGAGCACATCCGGCTGCTGGCCGAGCGGTTCAGCGGGCGCGAGGTCGTCGCCCGCGAGCCCCAGCCGGAGAACTCGGCAAGCTCGCTGTACATCCAGGTGCCGTTCGGGCAGGACGCCAGCTACCTCAACATCGGCGAGCGCACCAACGCCAACGGCTCCAAGGCGTTCCGCGAGGCCATGCTGGCGGAGAACTGGGACGAATGCATCGAGATCGCCAAGGCCCAGGCCCGCGACGGCGCGCACGTGCTCGATCTGTGCGTCGACTACGTGGGCCGCGACGGCGTGGCGGACATGAAGGAACTGGCCTCACGCCTGTCCACCGCCGTGACCCTGCCCATCGTGCTCGACTCCACCGAGCCGGAGGTGCTCAAGGCGGGCCTCGAGCACCTCGCGGGCCGCGCCATCATCAACTCCGTCAACTACGAGGACGGCGACGGGCCGCAGTCCCGGTTCGGGCGGATCATGCCGCTGGTCAAGGAGCACGGCGCTGCCGTCGTGGCACTGACCATCGATGAGGAGGGCCAGGCCCGCACCGCGGAGTGGAAGGTGCGCGTCGCGTCGCGCCTCATCGACGACCTGACGCAGAACTGGGGCATGGACGTGGGCGACATCCTCGTCGACTGCCTCACGTTCCCCATCGCCACCGGCCAGGAGGAGACCCGCCGCGACGGTATCGAGACCATCGAGGCCATCCGGGAACTGAAGCGGCGCTACCCCGGGGTGCGCACCACGCTGGGCGTGTCCAACGTCTCGTTCGGCCTCAACCCGGCCGCGCGGATCGTGCTCAACTCCGTGTTCCTGCACGAGTGTGTGCAGGCCGGTCTTGATTCGGCGATCGTGCACAGCGCCAAGATCCTGCCGATGGACCGGATCCCCGAGGAGCAGCGCGAGGTCGCCCTCGACATGATCTACGACCGCCGCCGCGAGGGCTACGACCCGCTGTCGAAGTTCCTCCAACTCTTCGAGGGCGTCACCGCCGCCTCCGTACGCGCCTCGCGGGCCGCCGAGCTGGCCGCGCTGCCGCTGGCCGAGCGGCTGCAGCGTCGCATCATCGACGGCGAGTCCAAGGGGCTGACCGCAGACCTCGACGAGGCGCTGCAATCCAAGCCCGCGCTCGACATCATCAACGAGGACCTCCTCGCCGGCATGAAGACCGTCGGTGAGCTGTTCGGCTCCGGCCAGATGCAACTGCCGTTCGTCCTGCAGTCCGCAGAGACCATGAAGCAGGCCGTGGCCCACCTCGAACCGCACATGGAGAAGAGCGACACCGACGAGGGCAAGGGCACTCTCGTGCTGGCCACAGTCCGCGGCGACGTGCACGACATCGGCAAGAACCTCGTCGACATCATCGTCAGCAACAACGGCTACACCGTGATCAACATCGGTATCAAGCAGCCGTTGCAGGCGATCATTGATGCCGCGGAGGAGCACGGCGCCGACGCCATCGGCATGTCGGGCCTCCTGGTGAAGTCCACGCTCGTGATGAAGGACAACCTGGCTGAACTCAACCGCCTCGGACTCGCTCAGAAGTACCCCGTGTTGTTGGGCGGTGCCGCGCTGACACGCACCTTCGTCGAGCACGACCTTGGCGACATGTTCGAGGGGCAGGTGCGCTACGCCAAGGACGCGTTCGAGGGCCTGGCGCTCATGGACGCGGTGATGGCCGTCAAGCGGGGCGTGCCCGGGGCATCCCTTCCCGAACCCCGCAAGCGCCGCCACGCGAAGGTGGAGGTCGAGGAGGAGCCCATCGAGCCGGGCACACGGTCCGACGTCGCACGCGATGTCGACGTCCCCACCCCGCCGTTCTGGGGCACGCGGGTGGTCAAGGGCATCCCGCTAGCCGACGTGGCCGCGTGGCTGGACCACCGGGCCACCTTCATGGGCCAATGGGGCCTGAAGGGCCAGCGTGGCGGGCCGTCGTTCGAGGAGATCGTCGAGGCCGAGGCCATGCCGCGGCTGCGGATGTGGATGGACCGGATCAAGACCGAGAATCTCGCCAACTTCGGCGTCGTCTACGGCTACTTCCCGGTGCACTCCGACGGCGAGACGCTCATCGTCGGCTCGCCCGGCGACCCGCAGCGTGAGCTGACCCGGTTCACGTTCCCGCGCCAGCGCCGCGACAGGCGGCTGTGCCTGGCGGACTTCTTCCGCGACGCCGACGAGGCGGCCGAGCACGGCCCGGACGTGCTGGCCATGCAGCTCGTGACGATGGGCTCGGCCGTGGCGAAGGGCGCGCAGAAGCTGTTCGAGGCCAACTCGTACCGCGACTACATGGAGTTGCACGGCCTCTCCGTCCAGCTCACCGAAGCGCTCGCCGAGCACTGGCACGACCGGATCCGCCAGGACCTCGGTTTCGGGGAGACCAGGGACATCGACCTGGCCATCCGCAAGCAGGCCTATCGGGGCTCGCGCTACTCCTTCGGCTACCCGGCGTGCCCGGACCTGGAGGACCGCATCAAGCTGGTCGAGCTCCTCGAGCCCGGCCGGATCGGAGTCGAGCTCAGCGAAGAGCTGCAGCTGCACCCGGAGCAGTCGACCGACGCGATCGTCGTGCACCACCCGGAGGCGAAGTACTTCAATGCAGGCTGAACCCAGCGCGGTGCTGTGGGACTTCGACGGCACCCTCGTCGACACCGAACCGGTCTGGCAGGCCTCGGAGCGGGCGCTGCTCGCCGAGCACGGCGTCACGTTCGGGCCAGAGCAGTGGGAGGCGATGACTGGTCAGGATGCGAGGCTCTCGGCCGCGATGCTGGCCGAGGCCATCGGCTCCGATGACCCCGACGCCATCCTGGATGACATCCAGGCCCGCGTGGCCGGGCACATCCGCAGCCACGACCTGCCCTACCAGCCAGGCGCCCGCGAGCTGCTCGTCGAGCTTGAGGCGTTGGGGGTGCCGTGCGCGATCGTGACCGCCAGCAGCGGTTACATCCTCGACGCGGCCCGGGACAGGCTCCCGAAACACGTCTCGTTCGTCATCACCTCCGACGACGTGACCCACCCCAAGCCGCATCCCGAGGCCTACCTCCTGGCGATGGAGCGCCTCGGCCTCGCTCCTGAGCAGGTCGTCGTGCTGGAGGACTCGGTGCCCGGCACCCTGGCGGGTCTCGCCTCTGGCGCGGTGGTCTACGCTGTGCCCTCGGTGCCGCTCGAGGAGCACCCGCGGATGTACATCGGCGAAGGCCTCGACGGCGTCGCCTGGAACCAGCTCGTCGACGTGTGGCGGGCACGGAAGGACAACGCATGAACCTCTCCGGAGTGCACACCGGCCCGCTGCGCGCGGGCGAGCGGGTCACGCTCACCGACAACAAGGGTCGGCGCAAGTCGATCCTCCTCCAGGAGGGCGCCGTCTGGCACACCACCAAGGGGGCGGTCCACCACGACGACCTGATCGGCGGGCCGGAGGGCGTCGTGATCAAGTCCGCCGGCGGCATGCAGTACCTGGCGCTGCGGCCCCTGCTGCACGACTACATGGTGGCCATGCCCCGCGACGCGGCGGTGATCTACCCCAAGGAGGCGGCGCAGATCGTCATGTGGGGCGACATCTTCCCAGGTGCACGCGTGTTGGAGGCCGGCGTCGGCTCCGGCGCGCTGTCGCTCGCGCTGCTGCGCGCCATCGGCCAGGAGGGCACGCTGCACTCCTACGAGCGCCGGGAGCGGTTCGCGGAGGTGGCGCAGAACAACGTGCGCAACTTCATCGGCGGGGAGCATCCCGGCTGGACGGTGACCGTGGGAGACCTCGTGGAGGCCATCCGCGACGACGAACTCGACCGCGCGATCCTCGACATGCTGGCGCCCTGGGAGTGCATCGACGCGGTGGGGGAGCGGCTCGTCCCCGGCGGCGTGCTGGTGTGCTACGTCGCCACCGCCACGCAGTTGGGTCGCACGGCCGACACGATCCGCGCCCACGGCGGCTTCACCGAGCCGCAGTTGACCGAGACCACGGTGCGCGACTGGCACGCCGAGGGCCTCGCGGTGCGCCCGGGACACGGCACGTCGAGCCACACCGGCTTCCTGTGCATCACGCGACGGCTGGCTCCCGGCCAGCAGGCGCCCATGCGCAAGCGCCGCCCGGCTCCCGGCGCGTACGGCCCGGACTACACCGGCCCCAGGCCGGCCAACATCCCGGCCGATCTAGGCGGTGCGGGAGCCACGTCTGATGACGGCCCAGTAGATCAGCCGCCAGCTGAAGAAGGCGAGGCCCAGGACTAGCGTGGCCACGGCGACGAAAGCCCACGCGGCGGTGTCGCCGGAGACCACCCGCAGGATCATGCCCCCGATGAGCGTCACCAGCCACACGATCAGCGCCTCGCGCCAGCCGAAGCCCTTCAGCTTGGCCAGGAGGACGGCTGCCCAGCCGATCACGCAGGCCACCAGGAACGGCCACGCGGTCTGCAGGACACCGGTCAGATCGAGGCCGTGGGACGCCCTTCCCACGAGGGCGAAGATCACCACGCAGACCAGATCGACGATGATGGGCACGACTGACTTCATGCCCGCCACTATAGAAGGATGATCATGGAGACCCCCTCGTTCATGACGTATCTGAGGCAGGTGGCGCCGGAGACGCTCCCGGGCACCACCGAGGGCACCGTGCCCGCGGTGCACGGCACCACCATCGTGGCCGCCAGATACCGCGACGGCGTGGTGATGGCGGGCGACAGACGCGCCACCATGGGCACCGCCATCGCGATGCGCGACATCGAGAAGGTCTTCGGAGCCGATGACCACTCCATCGTCGGGGTGGCGGGCGTGGCCGGGATCGCCGTCGAGATGGTGCGACTGTTCCAGGTGGAGTTGGAGCACTTCGAGAAGATCGAGGGCACCCCGCTGAGCTTCGACGGCAAGGCCAACCGCCTGGGCGCCATGCTGCGCGGCAACCTGCCCCAGGCGATGAAGGGCATGGTGGTGCTGCCGCTGTTCGTCGGCTGGGACGAGCGGGCGCTGCGTGGGCGCATGTTCTCCTATGACGCGACCGGCGGCCGTTACGAGGAGCACGAGTTCTGCTCCGTGGGCTCGGGTGCGGCGTTCGCTCGCGGCGCGCTGAAGAAGCTGCACGACCCTGATGCCGATGAGCGCTCCGCCGTGGCGGCGCTGTTGCAGTCGCTGTACGACGCGGCAGACGACGATTCGGCCACCTCGGGCCTGGACCTCACGCGTGGCATCTTCCCGCTGGTGATGCGCGTCTCCGCCGCCGGGGTCGCCCGCTGGTCGGAGGCTGGAGTGCGGGAGTTGGCCGAGACGATCGTCACGGCCCGCATCAACCGCCCGGACGGGCCGAGGGGGTACGCACTGTGAGCATGAGTTTCTATGTCAGTCCTGAGCAGCAGATGCAGGACCGCGCCGAGTTCGCGCGCAAGGGGATCGCGCGGGGCCGCGCCGTCGTCGTCCTCCGGTATGCCGGCGGAATCGTGCTGGTGGCGGAGAACCACTCCACGACGCTGAACAAGGTGGCCGAGATCTACGACCGGATCGCGTTCGCCGCGGTGGGGCGGTACAACGAGTTCGAGACACTACGCATCGCGGGCATCCGGCACGCCGACCTGCGCGGCTACTCCTACGACCGGCGCGACGTGACCGGGCGCAGTCTCGCCGGCGCGTACTCCCAGTTGCTGGGCGGCGCCTTCGCTTCGGGGGCGGAGAAGCCGTACGAGGTGGAACTCATCGTCGCCGAACTGGGGGAGGAGCCCGACGGCGACGTGCTCTACCGGATCAGCTACGACGGGGTGATCACCGACGAGCAGGACCTGGTGGTCATCGGCGGCGATGCCGACCGCATCACCGGCGTCGTGCGGGAAGGCTTCGACGCGGGTGCCCCGCTGCGCGACGCCGTCGATCTGGTGCGTGGCGCGCTTCGATCGGACCAGTTGGAGGTGGCGGTGCTGGAGCGGGGCACCCACCGTCGACGGACGTTCCGCCGGGTGCGTGCTGATGAGGTGTCGCATGGCTGAATCGGTCCTGATCCTGGGCGCCGGGCTGGTGGGCTCGTCGCTGGGCCTGGCGTTGACGCGCAAAGGCTACGACGTGATCCTGTGGGACATCGTCGCCGCGCATTCCCTGGTGGCCGCCGGGCTTGGTGCGGGACGCATCTCGGACGAGGCCACCGACAACCCCGACATCGTGGTGGTCGCCACCCCGCCTGAGGTCATCCCGTCCCTGGTCGCCGAGACCCTCGGCAAGTTCCCCGACGCGGTGATCACCGACGTCGGCTCCGTCAAGGCGCCCATCCTGGAGGCGGTGGTCAGCCTGGCCCCCGAGCACCGGCGCTACGTGGGTTCCCATCCCATGGCCGGTTCGCAGTTCACCGGGCCGCTGACCGCATCGGCTGACCTGTTCAAGGACCGCACCTGGGTGGTGACGCCGCAGGCCGAGAACCTCCCGGGCGACATCGCCCGCATCGAGAAGCTCGCCCACGATGTGGGGGCCCACGTCGTGACGATGCCCGTGGACCTGCACGACGAGGCGGTGGCGCAGGTCAGCCATGTGCCGCACCTGATGAGCATCCTCACCGCCAGCCACCTGCGCGAGGTGCCATCCGACAACCTGCGGCTCGCCGGGCAGGGCATCCGCGACGTCACCCGCATCGCCGGCTCTGATCCGGCACTGTGGCGTCAGATCATCGTCTCCAACGCGGACGCCGTGCGCCACGAACTGGAGGAGGTCGCCACAGACCTCACGCACCTGATCAGCGTCCTCGACCGCCCCGATGAGCTCGAGGATTTCCTGGCCATCGGCCGCAACGGAGCCCACTCGCTGCTGGGCAAGCACGGCCAGGACCCGCTGCAGCTGCTCAAGGTCACCGTCGAGATCCCCGACGAGCCGCGGGCGCTGGGGCGCCTGTTCACCGACATCGGCGAGGTGGGTTTCAACGTGGAAGACTTCGAGATCACCCACGATCCCGTCCGCGAGGTTGGCTACCTGCAGATCGCCGTCGAATCCGACGTCGCCGAGCAGCTGCGGGCCACGCTGGTCGAACGCGGCTGGGGTGCGTGGTCGTCCAACCGAGGGAGGGCATGATGTCTCAGCTATTCGCAATCGACGGACCCAGCGGCTCCGGCAAGTCCACCACCGCGAAGCTCCTCGCCAAGAGGCTGGGCCTGGGCTACCTCGACACCGGCGCCATGTACCGTGCCGCCACCACCGAGTACCTGCGTCGCTTCCCCGAAGGGGCCGCAGCCGGAGAGGTTTCGCAACTGGTGGCTGAGGCGGATCTGGTGTGCGACACCAGCCCCGATGAGCCCTGCTTCCACATCAACGGTCACGACGTGACCGAGGAGATCCGCGAGCCCCGGATCTCCGCCGCGGTCTCCACCGTGGCCACCAACCTGGAGGTGCGGCGGCTCCTCACCGAGTTGATGCGCGCCGTCATCGACCAGCACGGGCGACGCATCGTCGTCGAGGGGCGCGACATCACCACCGTCGTCGCCCCGGATGCCGATGTCCGGGTGCTGCTGGTGGCCGATCCCCAGGCGCGCGTGGCGCGTCGCGCCGCGGAGGTGGCCGGGAAGGCATCGGCAGAGGAGGTCACCGATCAGGTGCTGCGCCGGGACCGCGACGACTCCACGGTGTCCAACTTCACCGACGCCGCCGAGGGCGTCACGGTCATCGATTCGACCTTCCTGACGCCCGACGAGGTGGTCGACGCCATCATCGCGCTCGCACCCCGCGCCTGACCCGGTAGGCTGGGACGCTGCCCGCTCTATTCAGGAGGCTTCCGTGACCGAGACCGTCAAGCCCATCGTGGCCGTCGTCGGCCGACCCAACGTCGGCAAGTCGACGCTGGTCAACCGCATCCTGGGGCGCCGCGAGGCCGTGGTCCAGGACCAGCCCGGCGTCACGCGTGACCGGGTCTCCTACGACGCCAACTGGAACGGCCGCGAGTTCGTGCTCGTCGACACCGGTGGCTGGATGTCCGATGCGCAGGGCATGGCCGCCGCCATCGCCGAACAGGCCGAACTGGCGATCTCGCTGGCCGACGCCGTGCTGTTCGTCGTGGATGCCACCGTCGGCACCGTCGACGAGGACGAGGCTGTGGTGCGCGTGCTGCGCAAGTCTAAGAAGCCCGTGGTCCTGGCGGCCAACAAGGTTGACGACCAGCGCCACGAGGTGATGGCCGCGAGCATGTGGAACCTGGGCCTGGGGGAGCCGTTCCCCGTCTCCGCGTTGCACGGGCGCGGCTCCGGCGACCTGCTCGACGCGCTGCTCGGCGCCATCCCCGAGGCTCCGCGTGAGACCTACGAGGAGATCGGTGGGCCGCGCCGCGTCGCCATCGTCGGCAAGCCGAACGTCGGCAAGTCCTCGTTGCTGAACAAGCTGGCGGGGGAGAAGCGTGTGGTGGTCTCGGATGTCTCCGGCACCACGGTGGATCCTGTCGACGAGATCGTCGAGGTGGGTGGGCAGATCTACCGCCTCATCGACACCGCCGGCATCCGCAAGCGCGTCAAGGAGGCCTCAGGACACGAGTACTACGCGTCGCTGCGCACCCAGGCCGCCATCGAACGCGCGGAGGTGTGCGTGATGGTGATTGACGCCTCGGAGCCGGTCTCGGATCAGGACCTGCGCATCCTCAGCAACGTCGAGGACTCGGGCCGCGCCCTGGTGATCGCGTTCAACAAGTGGGACCTCACCGATGAGGAGCGTCGCCACTATCTGGACCGCGAGATTGACCGGGACCTGCAGGCCTGGAAGTGGGCGCCCAGCGTGAACATCTCGGCCCTGACCGGCCGCAACGTCGACAAGCTGAGCAAGGCCATCGAGACCGCCGCAGCCGGTTGGGAGACCCGGATCTCCACCGGCAAGCTCAACGCCTTCCTGGGTCGCCTCACCGCCGCCCACCCGCACCCGGTGCGCAGCGGCAAGCAGCCACGCATCCTGTTCGGAACGCAGGCGCACAACTGCCCGCCCACCTTCGCGCTGTTCACCAGCGGCAAGATGGACGACACCTACGTGCGCTACATCGAGCGCCGCCTCCGCGAGGACTTCGGCTTCGAGGGCTCACCCGTCGACGTCCAGATCCGCGCCCGCGAGAAGCGCAAGGATCGCAGCTGACCCCCGCGTCCGGTCCCTGAGCTTTCGCCAGCGAGCTTGCGAGCCAGCGAACGACGAAGGGCCCCCGCAGCATCATCGCCCACAGCAACCAAAAGACGCCCATAATATGACTGTCCTGGCCGAAAAATGTCAGAGGTGATCTCTAGCGTTGATCCCATGATGGAAGTGCTACCCCGGGCCGTAACCGACGGTCTGGAAGGCCTCACGAGAGGCAACGACCTCGCCCAAACCGGCGAGGTGATGCAGGCGGTCAGCATCGCCCAGATCTGCGACGCCTACCAGATCGACGAAGAACGCACCATGGAGACCATCGAACAGCTGGTCCGCTTCGGTGCCGACGGCACGGCCTCGGTAGGCGAATTCGTCGCCATCGAGATCGCCGCCGCGTTGGGCATCTCTCCGGGCTCGGCGATCGGCAGGATCGCCGACGTGCTCAACGTCCGCGACCGCCACCCCGTCCTCTGGGAAGCAGTACTGGCCGGGAGGATCAGGTTCTACCAGGCGGTGGGTGTTGCCACGGAGTGCGCGAAGTTGTCAGCCACCGATGTTGCTGACGTGGATGCCAAGTGCGCCCAAGCGCTGGGCCAATGGCCCTGGGCTCGTGTGTTGAAGGAGTTGCCGGGCTGGATCATCGCGGCTGACCCGGCCGCCGCTGAGGCGCGGGAAGTCCTGGCCCGTAAAGAGCGCAAGGTGCATGTCACAGGTATCAAGGACGGTCAGATCGGGGTGTTCGCCCGCCTCAACCCCGCCGACGGGATGGCCTTCGAAGCCGCCATCTCCGGAATCGCCGCCCGCCTCCCGGTCCAGGACCTGCCCGGCGACGTCGCAGCCCTGGTCCTCAACGACACCGAAGCCCAGCGGGTGGGTCTCAACGCCCGCAGGGCCGCAGCAATGGGTGAACTCGCCCGCTCGGTGTTCGGGCAAGACGTCCTCCCTGTGCGGGAGTTGATCGTCACCATCGACGCCGCCCAGATCCCACTGACCGACCAAGACGGGCAGGAGCTGACGGGTGCTGCGCGGGTGCAGCGGTGGGGAGACATCCTCGCCAACCGGCTGCCCGAGCTCCTCGCCGGCAGCAGGGTGATCGTCCGGCCAGTGATCGACCCCAGCAGCCTCGGCGCCATCGATGCCCACGACCCCACCGCGGCCATGCGGCTCGCTCTCAACGTCCGAGACCCGTACTGTGTCGGCCCGTTCGGTTCCACGCCAGCCAGAGCGTGCGACGCGGACCACACTGAGCCCTTCATCGAAGGCGAAAGGGGCCAGACCAGGTTGCCGAACCTGGGGAACCTGTCGCGGCGCATCCACCGTTCCAAGACCGCCCGAAAAGTGCGGGTCGAACAGGTCTCACCAGGGACGTTCCACTGGAAATACCGCTCCGGGCTCGAGTTCCTCGTCACCGCCGCCGGCACGATCAGGTTGAACACGCTGATCCCGCTGCCTCCGCAACAGGAGCCACCACCGGTTAAGCCCTACACGGACCCGTCGCCGGATGATCCCGCCTGGGACCAGTTGCCCAACCGCACCGCCTGCTGGGCAGACCCTCAACTCCTCGCTCTGGTCTCCTGACCCTCACCGCTTGACCAGCCCCCGCCGCACCGCGGCCGGGCCTACAGGCACGCCTCCATACCCCCCGTACTCCGTCGGGGGAACTAGAGCGATACCCTCACCCTCGGAGGCGATACGTACATGGGTAACCGGGATTTCCGGATCGAGCCTCAGCGCTTGACGCCGAGGGAACAGATACGCCGCTACCGCGCGCTGGCGGGGGAGCACGTCATCAGCTTGCGGCACCAGTGGCCACGACCCTCAGACTACGCAGGGGTGAGAACGTCCTGGGCCAGAGATCTCGTCGCCGGCGTCACGGTCGGCGTCGTTGCGCTGCCTCTGGCGCTGGGGTTCGGCGTGGCCTCAGGCGCCGGCGCTGCGGCCGGGCTGATCACCGCCATCGTCGCCGGCATGGTGGCCGCCATCTTCGGCGGCTCCCATCTCCAGGTCTCGGGCCCCACCGGGGCCATGACCGTCGTGCTGCTGCCGGTGATTGCCAAGCACGGCCTGGGCGTCGTGCCGCTGCTGGCGATCATGGGCGGCATCATCGTGGTGGCGATGGCCATCACCGCCGTCGGCCGATCCGTGGAGTTCATCCCGTACCCCGTGGTGGAGGGCTTCACCATGGGTATCGGCGTGATCATCGCGCTGCAGCAACTACCCCTGATCCTGGATGCTCCACGCGGGACGTCTGAGTCCACGCTGGTGGCTGGCTGGCAGAGCCTCCAGCAGGCCGATTGGGGTCACGCCTGGCAACCGCTTATGGTGGCCGGCGGCGTGATCGTGCTACACCTGATCGGCATGAGGTACGTGCCCAAGTGGCCGCTCGCCCTGATCTCGATCATCATCGCCACCGTCGTGGTGCTCGTGTCGCCGCTCGCCGTCGCCACCATCGGCGCACTCCCCACCGGCCTCCCGGCCCCTCAACTGCCTGCCTTCTCCGTCGGCCTTCTGCAGGACCTGACTGGGCCGGCCCTCGCCGTCGCTGCGTTGGCCGCGCTCGAGTCGCTACTCTCGGCACGCGTCGCCGACGGGATGCGCCCAGACCTCAGCCCTACCAATCCCGACCGTGAGTTGATGGGGCAGGGCCTGGCCAACATCGCCTCCGGCCTGTTCGGGGGCCTGCCCGCCACCGGCGCGATCGCCCGCACCGCCGTCAACGTCCGCTCTGGTGCCCGCACCAGGCTCTCGGCCGTGACCCACGCCGTCGTCCTCCTGGTGGTGATGCTGCTCCTGGCCCCCATCGTCGCCACCGTCCCGATGGCGGCCCTCGGCGGAGTGCTCCTCGTGACGGCAGCGCGCATGATCAACCTTCGGCTCGGCCGCACGATGCTCACGGTCACCCGCGCGGACCGCAACACGTTCCTCCTCACCTTCGGCGCCACCGTGCTGCTGGACCTCGTGGCCGCCGTCCTCCTGGGGCTGCTGATGGCAGGGGCGATGAGCCTTCGGCACATGGCTGCCTACTCCGTCGTCGCCCGGCAGAACCTGCCGACATCCACCAACGAGGGCGTCGTGGACTGGGGCCCGGAGCAGGAACACCTCCGCGAGGCGGTGGCCATCTTCAGGATCGACGGCGCGCTCTTCTACGGCAACGCCCAACGGTTCATCGATGAGGTCACCGAGCTCGGCACCGACACCGCGGCCGTCATCATCCGATGCCACCAGATGCGCATCCTCGACGCCTCTGGTGCAGTTGCCCTCGACACGGCGCTCCGGCGGTTGCGGCGACGCCAGATCAGCTACGTGATCCAGGGGATGAACCAGGCGCAGAGGCGCACCTCGGTGATGATGCAGGCCACCGAACAGCGCCATCACGTGCGCGAACTTTCAGAGGCCCTGGAGTGGATCGACCACGAGCTACGCACGGGTCAGGTTCCGAAGTGACCTCGATGTGCGGACTTCGCGAAGAGGCGCTAAGCTATCCGAGTTGCCGCAAGGCAGCGGCGGGCTGTAGCGCAGCTTGGTAGCGCACTTGACTGGGGGTCAAGGGGTCGCAGGTTCAAATCCTGTCAGCCCGACCGAGTGAAAAGCCCCGCGACAGCGAAAGCTGATCGCGGGGCTTTTTGCTTTCCGGTTGCGGAGCGTTGGGTACGTTGGAAGGCACCGACCGAGAGGATCCAACGTGACCAAAGGCACCTGTCCCTTCCACCGGATGACCGACAACGTGGACTTCCTGCGAGACGGCTATCTCTTCGCCGGGAAGCAACGCGAGCGCCGGGGTGCGAGCCACAGCAACCGGCCGCTCTGGCTGCGCCTGCTGCTGCGCCCCACTCTGCTGGTGCGCGGGGCTGAAGGTGTCGAGCTCTTCTACGATTCGAGCAAGGTCAAGCGTGCCGGCGCGATGCCGGGCCCCATCCAGGGCTCGCTGTTCGGCAAGAACTCCGTGCACACGCTCGACGATGAAGCCCACCGCCACCGGAAGGCGACCTTCGTCAAGGTCTGCTACGCCGATGAACACGTAGAGCGCATCAAGCCCATGGTGGAGGCAGAGATCCGCGAGGCCATGACGCGGTGGCGCAAGTATCCCGACAGCGTCTATGACTCGATGGTCATCGCCTATGGCCGCGCCTCGCTGCGCTGGGCCGGGATCGAAGGACGCGACGCTGAGCTCGACGTGCAGGCACGGCGCCTCGGCGACATCGTCGAAGGCTTCGCCCACCTGAACATCGACCACCTCAAGGCATGGCGCAACCGCCGGTTGACGGACGACTGGTGCGCCCAGGTGATCAAGGAGCAGCGGGCCGGCAAGCGCAACGCCGCGCCGGGCACGTCACTGTACGAATGGGCCAATCACCGCGAACCCAACGGCGAGTTGCTCGACGACAAGACCGCCGGCATCGAGATGCAGAACACCTTCCGGCCCCACATCGCCGTCGCACGTTTCGCGGCGTTCGCCACCCGGGCTCTCCTGAAGCACCCACAGTGGCGCGATCGCATCCAGGCCGAGACCGCCGAGCGCGGCACGCTCATCGACGGACCCCTGGCCACTGCCTTCGCCCAGGAGGTGCGGCGCTACTACCCGTTCGTTCCGGTGCTGCCGGCGTTCGCGCGCACCGATTTCGAGTTCCAAGGGGAGCAGGTCAGCAAGGGCGACCGCATCCTCATCGACGTCCTCAACACCAACAGGGGGCCGGTGTCCTGGGACGAGCCCGATGAGTTCGATCCCGAACGCTTCCTGGGCAAGGATTTCCACGAGGCCGAGGCCATCACCACGTTCATCCCGCACGGCGGGGCGGACGTGCGCACCGGCCACCGGTGCCCGGGCGAGAAGATCGCAGTGAGTTCGCTGGCCATGACAGTGGCCGCACTGTGTGAGCCTGAGGTGGAGATCCTCGACGAGGGCCTCGACTTCTCGTGGCGCGAGATGCCCACCAGGCCCGAAAGCGGCGGGCTCGTCCGAGCACGCGGCTGAGCAGCAGGCTGATCACATACCGAGAGGGGCGGTTCCACGGGAACCGCCCCTCTCAATGTCTCTGCTACGCGTCATCCCAGCGACTCGAGCAGCTTGCGGCACGCCTCTTCGCAGCGGCGGCAGCTCTCGGCGCACACCTTGCAGTGCTCGTGGTGGTGCGCGTGCTTCTCACATTCGTCGCCGCAGGCCTTGCAGGCGGCCATGCAGAGCTCGAGCGCCTTCTTGAGCACCTCGCGGTCCGTTTCGGTCTGGCGCGTCAGCAGGGCACCCGTCATGGCGCACACATCCGCGCAGTCCTGGTTGAGCCGGATGCAGTGCCTCAGCTCCGCCACCATGTCTTCCGCCAGGCAGGCGTCGCCGCACGCGGTGCAGCACTGGGCGCAGGCGAAGCAGGCCTCGATACACTCAGCCAGGGCGGCCTGATCGAGGGTGATCTCGCCGGGGTAGGTTTCCAACATCTTGGTGATTGACATCATCTTCCTCCTTGGCACCGACGTTAGCATGCAGGGGAGCGCCGCACATCACCCCGATGGAGGCGATTGATCGTCAGCGGCGGGAGAGGTAGTCGAAGTCGACGTCGATCGCCGGGTCTATGCCTTCGACGATGCCCTCGTAGAAGCTCTCGGCCTGATCCCTCAGGAGGTCCTCGTTGGCGTCGATGTATTCGCCTTTCGCCTCGTCGTTGAGGAGGCTGTTGGTCATCTCCACCGTATCGATCTCCGGGGTGACGAAGCTGAGCACGCCGTTCTTCTCGGTGACCAGCTTGAGGCTGACGTCGTCGTGACCGATGAAGATGAATTCGGGGATGGAGATCCGGATCCCGTTCTCACCGGCCTCGCGGATGCGGACGTCGCCGCCGTCGATGCCCAGCTTCGCGTTGAAGGAGTACTGGAGGAACGAGGCCCGCTCGGTGCCCGGGACCCGCACCCCGAGGAAGGTGCGCTGTTGCGACTGCTCCGCGATGCCCTGGATGCCCAGGCTCAGCAGCGAGACCTCCTGCGTGCGCGTGATCGCGTTGATGACCTGAGTGTTGGCCGATTCCGTCTCGACGTCGGTGACGCGCGTGGCGTCACGCACCGCGTTGAACACCATGGGCCCGACGAACAGCACCGCGATCAACAGGGTGGCCACGATTCCCGAGGCCCACATCCACGGCTTCGCGCCCTTCATCTCACCCAACTCCCTCACTGCCGGTTTCCCTTGTGAAACGGTAGCAGGGCCGGGCGGCGGCTCGGCCATGTACAGCCCACCGACACGGATTAGGCTGGCCAACACCAGCCCTCACACATTGGAGCGCGGCATGGAAATCATCCTCATCCCCGGACTCTGGCTCGACGGCGGCTCGTGGGACCGCCTCGTCCCCGCCCTTCTCGAGGCGGGCCACCGCGTGGTGGCCGTCACCCCACCCGGCTACAACGGAGAGCACCCTGGCACGGTCCGCTACGCGGATCTCATCGCCGCTGTGGTCACCGAGATCGACAACGCGAGCGGACCTGCCGTCGTCGTGGGGCATTCCGCCTCTTGCGCGGCAGCCTGGGCAGCCGCCGACCGACGCCCCTCCCGGGTGTGCAGTGTGCTGCTGGTGGGAGGCTTCCCCATCCCGGATGGCTCAGCCCTGCTCGACGGGTTCGCGACCACCGCCGACGGGGCGGTGCCGTTCCCCGGCTGGCAACAGTTCGACGGCCCCGACAGCGCAGACCTCGCCGAGGGGGACAGGGCGTGGCTCGAAAGCCACATGTCGCCGGCACCCCAGGACTACGCGCTGGGCACCCAGCACCTCAGCAACCCCGATCGTTACCACGTGCCGGTCGTGATGGTGTGCCCGGAGTTCTCCGAAGACGATGTCCATGCCTGGGTGCAGCAGGGATTCGCCCCGGTGGCTGAGCTCCCGAAGATCCGCCACCTCAGCTACGTGGAGCTGGGCTCTGGCCATTGGCCGCAGGCCAGCCGGCCCGATGATCTCGCCAATGTCATTCTGCGAGCAGCGGACGCGGGGGAGCATCAGGGTCGCTAGAAGAGCCCGACGACCTGCCCGTCCTCCAGCCCGATGTTCTCGGCCGCGGGGCGACGGGGGAGACCCGGCCTCGTCATTGTCTGGCCGCAGAGCGCCACGACGAAACCCGCTCCGGCTGACAGGCGCACCTCTCGGATGGGGATCTCATGCCCGGTGGGCACACGGACCAGCTCGGCGTCCGCATTGAACGAGTACTGGGTTGTGGCCAGGCATACCGGCAGGTGGGTGAGGGTGAGAGTCACGCTACGGGCGCCCTTCGACGTCGCCTGGCTCCGCAAGCTCGCAGGGCGACTCTCAGGGCCCAGGGCCCCGCAGCCGATCCGACACCTCAACCACAAGAAACGTCCCCAGCACCTCATTCAGGTGCTGGGGACGCCCCAGGGGTTTAGACACGACTGCGCTCCTCGTTGACTTCCACCATTCGTTCGTTCCTCACGAATGGCTCAGCACGTCGCCTCGGAAGCAGCCAGCTCAACCAGCGGTTATCGCAGTTCGGGGCCCCCGAACATCACGATGTTGTTGAACACCCACTCGTTGTTCTGCGAGAACACGTAACCACCCTCCGGCTTCGCAGTGGCCCGGTAGACCGTCACGAAGGCGTAGGAACGGCAACCATTGCGACCCGTGCGCTCCGTGTCACACTCGGTCGTCCACTTGCGCTGATCCGTGGTCGCGGTCCACTCGCCCTTGTTGGCCAGCGGGTTGGCACCCCAGGCTTCACGCGTCATGAACGGCAGGTAGGTGAGGTTGTTGAACGTCCAGCCATCCTTGCGGACGAACTGGCCGTCCTCGATCACGACGATCGTCGCCCAGATGTCGGTGCGGCAACGCTCGGTCTGCGAGTACGGCTCACACTTGGTGTTCCAGTCGCGACCGTTGAGGCCCTTGTGGAGGCCCGGCAGCGTGTACGGCGCGGTACGCACATATTTCTTCGCCGGAGGCGTCGTCGGATCGTCCGTGGGCTCCTGAGTAGGCTCCTGCGTCGGTTCGGGCTGAGGCTCGACCACCGTGACGGTGAACTCCACGGTGGTGCTCAGGCCACCGACATCGGTGACAGTCACGGTGACCTGGTACTCACCCGGAGCAGCGGTAGCGGTGCCCGAGATCAGGCCCGAAGCGCTCATCGTGAGGCCGGCAGGAAGACCCGTAGCCTCGAACGTCACGGCAGAGGCGTCCGCCGCCTGCACCTGGGCGGAGACAGACTCGCCCTGCACAGCGGTGAGGTCCTCGGCCACCACGACGGGCGTGGTGGTGTCTTCGGCGACGAGGTCGACGGAGAACTCACCCAGCGTGGTCCAGGGGTGATCGGGGTTCTGGGCGGACTTGGCCACCAGCAGCAGGTACTGCGCGGAGACCACCTCGTTGAGCGGGATCCACTGGGCACTCTGGCCGGTGGGCAGGGTGCCCTCAGCCACCAGGGTCCAGCCCTCCGGCACCGAACCGGGGGTGCCGGTGGTGTCGGCGGCCACGTCGGCGTCCGAGGTCGCGTAGATCTCGTAGTCCTTGATCTGGCCGTTGACCGCGCCCGAGGATGCGCCCTGCCGCGGGGTGAGCGTCACTGCGCACACCTCCGCCTCGGCTTCCAACCCCACGACGACCTGGTGCGGGTGGCTCGGCTCGACGGCGTTCCACTGGGTGTGCCAGAACGTGTTCGGGTTGCCGTCGATGATGTTGACGGCGGGGGCGCGCTCGGCGGTGTCGTCCTGTTCGCTGGAGACCCGCACCACCTCGGAGGGACTGGTGACGCCTGCCGCGCAGGACATGGCAACCGGCACGGAGACGGAGCGTTCCCGCTGCGTGTCACCCTCGGTCCAGGTGGTCAGGAAGTCGAGCACCATTTCGCCGGCGGGGCCTGCGTTCGGGGTCAGCTCGAACGTCACCTGCTGGCTGGCGAAGCCAGCTATGTCGCCCACTTCGCGGGAAGCGGGCTGGAGGATCCAGCCCTCCGGAGCCGCGGGGGTGACAACGACGTCCTTGGCCAATTCAGAGCCGAGGTTACGCACGTCGACGGTGATCGTCGTGGTCTCTCCGGCGAGCAGCCTGCCGAGGCTACCCACCGAGGTTGCCACGCCGTCGCCCTTGATCAGGAAGACAGTGGCCTCGTTGTGGTTGGGATCCTGCTGGGCGACCTCAGCACCGTCGACGACCAACGGCATGTTCGAGATCGCGTGCGAGATCGTGAACCCACCTTCAACCTGGCGGACCCACCACTTCTGCAGGTTGCCGGCCTCGCGGTCCGTGGTGCACGTGGTCATGATGGGCGTCTGACCGAAGTCGTTGGGCGAGCTCAGGTTGAGGTCGTCGCCGCGCGCCATGGCCAGGCACTGATCGCCCTGGGCGATCTTGTAGTAGCCGTCCGCGGTGGGGGTGAAGTTCCACACCCCATCGGTCTCGGACATCGTGGCGGGATTGCCGGCGGTCAGGAACGTGCCGTCCGATTCAATCCCGTACTGGCCGGCCATCAGCGGCGCGCGGTCAATCACCACGCTGCGCGGCCCGGCACCGAGGGTGTCACCGAGCGCCTTGAACTGGGCGTAGGTCTCCGTGGGGCGGACCGTGGACCAGGTGGCCTGCGCGAGGTAGCGCAGCGTGTCCGGGATCTCCGAGAACATCTGGTTCTCGGTCTTACCCGGGCCGTTGTCGGGCCACAGCACCATCTTGCCGCCCAGGATGTCTCCATCGGTGTCGGCGTCGCTGATGTCGCGGCTGATGTAGCGGGTGGGGGTCCAGCCCTCGTTCCAGCGCGCCTCGGCTGTGCCCCAGTTGTTGTTGCGGGTGAAGTAGAGGCGCTGGTCGGTGTTGACCACGTCATTGCCTGCCGCGAGCGTGTCTTCGAGCGAGCGGCCGGTGTTGTCCCAGAACTCGACGATGATGTCCTTGTCCAGGGTGTTCACGTTGCCCTGCCCGATGCCGTCGTTCCAGATGTGCAGCGTGGTGCCGCGTTCCTTCACGAAGTCGTTGACCTGGTTGATGAAGTCGATGAACAGGTCATACTCGTTGGCGTTGCTGCCGAACTTCCTGACCGCCTCCGCCTTGAGCTGCGGGAAGTCGCGCCACTGGCCGGAGCCGAGCAGGTACTCGTCGGCGCCCATGTGGTAGTGGCCGCTGTCGAACTTCTCGATGTACTCGGCCGCGAGCGTGGTGACCACCTCGAGGGCCTTGGGCTTCGAGATGTCCAGTGCCTTCGGAGCGCGGGTGCCGTCGGGCTTCTGCAGCTGCAGCTCAGGCAGGTTCTGGAGCCAGGGGCCCATGTGGCCGGGGGAGTTGACCTCCGGCACCAGGGTGATGTGGTGCTCGGCCGCCATCTGCTTGAGGTGGTCGACCTGCTCGTTGGTGTAGTAGGACCAGAACGTGGCCTGCGGGTACGCCTCGGATTCCACCTTCATCTCGAGCCAGAGCTCGTTGACCTTGTAGTAGGCCATCTCCTCGATGACCTGCTCGAAGCGTTCCATGGAGATGTTGACGATGCAGGCGCAGATGCCCAGCGAGCGCACCGGGTACGCCGGCACGTCGGTGCTGCTGCCTGCGGGGATCGTCGACGCGGTGCCGGCGAGCGTCGCCCACTGCGTTGCCGTCTGGCCGCCGTAGAACAGGCCGGCCTCGTTGGCGGCGGTGACCGCGATGGTCTCGCCCACCTCGATGCGGTAGCCCTCGGTGCCGAGATCGGTGGCAGCCGCGTCCAGCGTCAGGACAACGTCTCCTGCAGCTGGCGAACCGGCGGCCATTGCCACATCGGTGCCGAGTGCGGCGGTGAGATCGGTGGCCAGCGTCGCGGCCTCCGCCTCAGCACCGGCGCCGGCGATGACCCTGGTGCCCGTCGAGTACTGGAAACTGCCGGTCCCGGCGGTCCAGTTCGACAGGCCAGGGATGCTGGCGGGCGCACCGTTGGGTGCGAGTTGGATGGGATCGGCTGCGGCCGCGGGTGGGGCCACTGCGCTGACCGCCATGCCCATCACGAGGGCCATGGCGGCGAAGATCCCGAGGAATGGTCTGCGTTTCGTCATCGAACGTCGTCCTCTGGTGGGGGGAAAGTTACCAGCCGGAGGCTAGCAGATAGGCCCCTCGCCACCGGCGGCGGTCCGGTATACGACGACATCGGCGTCCGCTGACCGCGAAACGGGACGGGCGTGTGAACACGACAATGGGCACTAGGTTCACGGTGAGACACCATCATCGGAGGATTGACCATGACCTACCGCCCCGAAACCCTGGCCGTCCACGCGGGCCAGGAGACGCCGGATCCCGCCACCAACTCGCGCGCCGTCCCGATTTACCAGACCACCAGCTACGTGTTCGACGACACCGAGCACGCCGCAGACCTGTTCGCGCTGCGCAAGCCCGGCAACATTTACGCCCGCCTGATGAACCCCACCAGCAGCGTCCTGGAAGAACGCCTCACCGCGCTCGAGGGCGGGGCAGGCGCGCTGGTGACCGCCTCCGGCGCCTCGGCCATCACGTATGCGGTGCTGAACCTGACCTACTCGGGTGACAACATCGTCGCCCTCTCCACGCTGTACGGCGGCACTTACGCGCTGTTCGCGCACACGCTGGCCCAGTTCGGCATCGAGGCGCGCTTCGTCGACCCGGGCAAGCCCGAAGAGCTCGCGCAACACGTCGATGAGAAGACCAAGCTGGTCTTCGGAGAGACCGTGGGCAACCCGGCCCTCAACGTGATCGACCTCGACGCCTGGTCCGCGGCCGCGCACGAGCTCGGCCTGCCCTTCATCGTGGACAGCACCGTCCCCACCCCGCATCTGACCCGCGCGTTCGACCACGGCGTCGACGTGGTGGTGCATTCGCTGACCAAGTACCTGGGCGGCCACGGCAACTCGCTGGGTGGGGCCATCATCGATTCGGGCAACTTCGACTGGGCCGCCCATGCGGAGCGCTTCCCCGGGCTCACCGGCCCTGATCCCGCCTACCACGGCGTGGTCTGGACGGAGGCGGTGGGAAACCTCGCCTACATCATCCGCGCCCGCACCGTGCTGATCCGCAACACGGGAGCCACCATCTCGCCGTTCAACTCGTTCCTGATCCTCCAAGGCATCGAGACGCTGCACCTGCGGATGGAGCGCCACAGCGAGAATGCGCTGGCCGTGGCGGAGTTCCTGGAGGGCCACCCGAAGGTGGAGTGGGTCAACTATCCGGGTCTGCCGTCCAGCCCGACGCACGAGATCGCGCAGCGCATCCTGAAGGGCGGCTTCGGCGGATTGGTGTCGTTCGGCGTCGCCGGCGGCCGCGACGCAGGACAGAAATTCGTGGAGGCGCTGGAACTCTTCAGCCACCTGGCCAACATCGGCGATGCCAAGTCCCTGGTCATCCACAACGCCTCGACGACGCACTCCCAGCTAAGCGAGGAGGAACTCGTCTCAGCCGGGGTGCCCGCCGAAATGGTGCGCCTGTCCGTGGGGATCGAGCACATCGACGACATAGTCGCCGACCTCACGCAGGCACTGGATCAGCTGTAGAACGGAGCCGTCAGCCCCGCTCGACGCGCTCGTCGCCGGGCTCCTCGTGCGGGGAGGTCTCCTGGTGCACGCGGCTCGCTTCCACACGATCCGCGGGGATCGCGTCGTCGGTGGCGTGCGCGTGCTCCTCGGAGGTCTCCTCAACCTCGCCGGGGTGCGAATCCGCCTCGGGCATGGCCTCGGACTCGGGGCCTGGCACGGAATCTTGAGACATGGGTCCTCCTCAACTCTGATGGTCACGCCAGGCTACCGGGCGCGGGAAGCTGCAACAATGGCTGGGTGACAACACCTGGCAGTGTCGGAGTGGTCGAGACGATCACGGCAAGGATCTTCGACGACGGTTTCACCACCCGCAGCGGCACCACGCTGCCGGTGGTCGATGTCGCCTACGAGACCTACGGCAGCCTCAACGCCCAGCGCAGCAACGCGATCTACATCTGTCACGCCCTCACCGGAGACGCCCACGCCGCCGGCATGCACCCCGGCGACGACCGCCCGGGATGGTGGGACAACATCATCGGCCCGGGCAAGGCCATCGACACCAACCGCTGGTTCGTGGTGTGCTCGAACATCCTGGGCGGCTGCCAGGGCACCACGGGCCCGGCGTCGATCAATCCGGGCACGGGGGAGCCCTACGGAGTCGACTTCCCCCTGCTCGACATGACGGACTTCGTCGCCGTCCACCGCGGCTTGGCGGCTCATCTGGGGATCGAACGGTTCGCGGCAGTCATCGGCGGATCGCTCGGCGGCATGCAGGTGCTGCAGTGGGCCCTGGACCACCCGGAGGACATGGGCCGGGCGATGATCTTCGCCGCCTCGTCGCGCCTCACGGCACAGAACATCGCCTTCTCAGCCGTGGGTAGGCAGGCCATCATGCGTGACTCCGGCTTCAACGATGGCAAGTTCCTCTCCCGGGGGACCGCCCCCCGGAAAGGCCTGTCGGTGGCGCGCATGCTGGCGCACATCACCTACCTCTCCGAGGAGGCGTTCCAGGAGAAGTTCGGCCGCAGCGCCCAGCGCGGCGAGCTGACCCCCAACTTCGGCATCGACTTCGCGGTCGAGAGCTACCTCGAGTACCAGGGTGAGCGTTTCCTCAGCCGCTTCGACGCGTTGAGCTACCTGTACCTCACCCGCGTCATGGACTACTTCGATCCGTTCGAGGATCCAGCCTCACTCAACCGGCTCATCGCTGAGCCTGTCCGGTTCCTGCTCGTGAGCTTCACCAGCGACTGGCGGTTCTCCACCGAGCACACCCGACGGATCGTCCGCCACCTCGAGGGCGCGGGGCTGCCCACCTCCTTCCGGGAGATCAGATCCACCTGGGGACACGACTCCTTCCTCCTCGAACTGCCGGACTACCACGCGACGGTCCGCGCCTACCTCGAACGCGCCGCGGAGGAGATCGCATGACCGCCCACCTCGCCAGGCCGGACCTGGCCATCATCTCCTCCCTGATCCCCGAGGGCAGCCGGGTGCTGGACCTGGGCTGCGGCAACGGCGACCTGCTCGAGATGCTGAAGGCCAAGCGGTGCACCGGAACCGGCGTCGACGTCGATCCGCCGCAGGTATTGGCCTGCCTGCGGCGCGGGGTCGACGTGATCGAGCTAGATCTGGACTCCCAACTCGGCGAGTTCGCGGACGACTCCTACGATTTCGTCGTCCTCTCCCGTACGCTGCAGACCGTGCGGAGGCCCCGAGCGGTGCTCACCGAGATGAGCCGGATCGCTGTCCATTCGGTGGTGTCCATGCCCAACTTCGCGCACTGGCGCAACCGGCTCCGGCTGCTGCGCGGCAGGATGCCGATGTCGAAGGACCTGCCCTACCGCTGGTACGACACGCCCAACCTCCACCACACCTCGCTGCCCGACCTCGAGCCGTTGTTCAGCGAACTCGACATGGTCATCGACAAGCGGATCCCGCTGGACGCCGAGGGATACCGGCACCGCCTGGGAAACGTCGCGCCCAACCTGGTGGCCAGTTCCTCGCTGTACCTCCTCCACGCCCGCCGCTGAGGGGCGCGTCAGCCCAGTGCCTCGATGATCCGGGGCACGGACCCGCCCAGCCCCAGTTCCTCGCCGAGCGCGGTCAGGCGTTCGACTTCGACGGGGCCGCGGGCGATCGGTGGCAGGTCGAGCGAGTCGACGGCGGTGACGACCTCGCGGGCCCGTGCCAGGTAGTCGACGTCGGCCAGCAGCTGCGAACGCATCGACGGCGACATGGCCGACGACGCATCCACCGCGGCCGCCACCATCGCCTCGATGGTGGGGTAGGTGTTGACCAGCGAGGCGGCGCTCTTGTCCCCGATGCCCTTCACGCCGGGCAGCCCGTCGGACGGGTCCCCGCGCAGCACCGCAAAGTCCACATAACGATCCGGTGTCAGCCCGTACTTCTCCGCGAGCACAGCGGGCGTGACCAACTCGTGCTTCGCGACGCCGCGTGCCACGTACACCACGGAGGTGTCGTCGTCGGCCAACTGGAACAGGTCCCGGTCACCGGTCACCACGAGGCTGGTCCCAGCATGGCGGCGGGCGAGGCTGGCGAGCACGTCATCGGCCTCATGCTCCGCCGCGCCGACGATCGGGATGCCGGTGGCCTCGAGTACCTCACGGATGAGCGGGACCTGCACGGTGAGGTCGTCGTCGACCTGCTCGATCTGTTCCCCGTCGACCACCACCACGCGGTGCGCCTTGTAGGACTCGATGAGGTCGACGCGCCATCCGGGGCGCCAGTCGTCGTCCCAGGCGCAGGCCACCTCGTCGGGGGAGTACTGACTCACCAGGCGCGAGATGAAATCCAACGTGCCACGTACAGCGTTGACCGGGCGACCGTCGGGGGAGCGGAACGACGAGGGGACGCCGAAGAACGCACGGAAGTAGAGATACGACGTGTCGAAGATCATCAGCGTGCTCACCCGGCAATGGTGGCACACCGGGACGATGACGGGGTGGGGGTAGGCTTCCCCCGTGATTTACCGTCCCCAGCTCCCAGTGGTTGTTTCTCTGCTGGTGGCCTTCGGCATCGGCCTGCTCATCGGCACCGGGCAGGCCCCGATGGGCGTGTGGCCGGCCACGATGCTGGGGGTGGGGCTGTTCACCTGGTTCATGGCGCACCGCCGCCCGGGGCCGGCCTTCGGCTACGGCTACCTCACCGGCCTGGCCATGAACACCCTGACCGTCTCCTGGGTCTCGGTGCTGGGCGTCTGGGTGGGGGTGGCGCTGGTCGCGTTCCTGGCACTGTGGTGGGGACTCCTCGCCGTGGTGGTTTCCCGCCTGACGAGGCTGCGCTTCTGGCCGTTGCTGATCCCCGCCGCCTGGGTGGCGATGGAGTTCGCCTCCGGCAAGATCCCCTTCGGCGGCTTCTCCTGGACCCGCCTGGGCTACACCGCCATCGACCAACCCATGTCGGGATGGTTCGCCTACGTCGGTGTCACGGGCGTGAGCTACCTCGTGGCACTGGTGGCGAACGCGGGAGTGTTCGTCGTGACGGACCAGCGACGCCGCCTGCGGGTGCTTGCAGGGGCGCTCGCCATCTTCGTCCTCGGCGGCCTGCTCAACCTCACCCCCCACGCAGACCCCGAGACACGCGTGAGCATCGCCGTCGTTCAGCCCAATGTGAACCGCCACGAGCACGGCACGGCGTCCTATGCCCGCTCGGTGACCAACAACGCGCTCAGCGAGACGATCTTCGCGCTGGCCGAGGCCCGCACGGGGGAGCACCCACAGCTCGACTTCGTGCTCTGGCCCGAGAACGCCACGGATGTCGACCCCATCGAAGACCCTGAGACCCGCCGACTGGTGGAGGTCTCCGCACATCTGGCGCAGGTGCCCATCTTCGTCGGCGCCGTGATGAACGGTCCCGAACCTGACACGAGGCAGACCTCGAGCCTCTGGTGGCATCCGCTGGAGGGTCCGGGCGACATGTACCACAAGCGCGATCTGGTGCCCTTCGGCGAATGGATTCCCTTCCGCGAGGTACTGCTGCCGCGGCTGCCGATCCTGCGGCAGATCGGGCGCCAGTCGATCCCGGGGGAGGGGCCCGGCGTCGTCCACGCGCCCATCCAGGGCAACCCGCACCTGCAGGTGGGCACGATCATCTGCTTCGAGTTGGCCTACGACGACACGAGCTACGACGCGGTGCGGGGCGGTGGGGAGATCATCGTGTCGCAGTCCAACACCAACACCTACGGCGGCACCTTCCAGCCTCCTCAGCAGCTGGTGATCAACCGCGTGCGCGCCATGGAAACCGGCCGGGAGGTGGTGGTCTCCACCCTCAACTCCCTCACGGGCATCGTCGACACCAGAGGCCGGGTCGACGAGTTGACCGACGAGTTTGAAGCCGCCAGCCGTATCGTGACGGTGCCGCTGCGCTACAACACCAACCTCGCGGTCCACCTGGGGGCCTGGCCCGCCTGGGCTTCGCTGCTGACCACCCTGCTGGCTTTCGCCTACTCCTATCGGCGCGCCCCTCAGAGGGCGGGTAGCATTGAGCGGAACAATCGAACCCAAGGACAGCCATGACAAGCAATGACGCGCTCGACAAGGTGCTCGTGATCATCCCGACGTACAACGAGTCGCAGAACATTGAGAGCATCACCAACCGGCTGCGCAAGGCAGTGCCGCATGCGCACATCCTCATCGCGGATGACAACTCGCCGGACGGCACGGGGGACATCGCCGACCGGCTTGCGGAGGGTGATGACCACATCCACGTCATGCACCGCACCGGCAAGCAGGGCCTTGGCGCCGCCTACCTGGCGGGCTTCGAGTGGGGGATGGATCACGGCTACGGCGTGCTTGTCTCCCACGACGCGGACGGCTCGCACCAGCCCGAGGAACTGCCCCGGCTGCTGCAGGCCATCAACGAGGGCGCCGACATGGTCAAGGGCTCGCGCTGGGTCAAGGGTGGCTCCATCGTCAACTGGCCCGCCTCTCGCGTGGTGATCTCCAAGGCGGGCTCCCTGTGGACACGGATCTGGCTGGGCATCCCGGTCAAGGACGCCACCGGGGGGTTCAACGCCTACCGCGCCACCACGCTGCGCGGCATGAACCTCAACGAGGTCGCCTCGGCCGGCTACTGCTTCCAGATCGATCTGGTGTGGCGCGCCATCAAGCACGGCTTCAAGGTGGTCGAAGTGCCGATCGAGTTCGTGGAGCGCGAGTTCGGCGATTCCAAGATGAGCCGCAACATCGTCGTCGAGGCGCTGCTGCGCACGACGCTGTGGGGGATCGAGCACCGCTTCAACCAGCTCAAGAACGGCGTGCGCAAGGCCATCGGCCGCGGCCGCCGTCAGGACGCCTAGTGTCGCCTCGTCGCGGCACTGTGGCGCTCGGCCTCACCGTCGGAGCCCTGCTCCTGCTGCTGATCGCGGAGATCGCCGCCATCATCTGGGTCTCCGGCAAGATCGGGTGGTGGACGCTCGCCCTGCTGATGGCCACCTCCGTGCTGGGCCTGTTCCTGATGCAGCGGGAGTGGCGCAAGGCGTGGGCGGCGCTTTCCGACGCGTTGCGCTCGGGCCAACTGCCCACCGGCAGGATGGCCGACGCCAGCCTCGTGTTGGTGGGCGGCATCCTGTTGGCCGTACCGGGTCTGTTGACGGACATGGCCGGTCTCCTGCTGCTGCTGCCCTTCACGCGCCCGTTCGTCCGGTCCGCGGTCACGTGGTGGGCGTCGCGGGTCATCACGCCCAATGACGGGCAGACGGGTCCCACCATCATCAAGGGGGAGGCCACCACGGATCCGGGCCACGGCACGCTCATTCCCGGCCTCGGGCATGAAGAAGGCGAGGCCACCGGCGGAACTGTGATCCGCGGCGACCTCGCCGATGACGAGCGCTGAGCGCCCCGTCAGTAAAGCCTGTCAGACTCCCGCAGCTTCGTGAGCTGCTCCTCCAGGATGTCCTCCAACTCGGGGATGGAGCGACGCTCGCGCAGCATGTCCCAGTGGGTGCGCACAGGCTTCTCGGCCTTCTCTTCACCCACGACGCCGTCGGAACGGACCGCGGTGAGGCCGCACTGTTTGCACTCCCACTCCGTGGGGAGTTCCGCCTCTGCGGCGAAGGTCACCTCGAAGTGGTGCCCCTTGGGACAGTCGAACGCGAGGTTCTGTCGATCAGCGAACTCGATGCCCTGCTCGTCCTCGAAAGTCTTCGAGCCGAGCCCTACGCCGCGCAGTGCACGATCAGCCATTCTTCCCTCCTTCGTCTGCCAATTCCAACGAACCGGGAACCTCAAAGGTTCCCTACTGAGTAGACCACATCCCCCGAGCAGAGAGGACCTGTTTGAGGGAATCCGGCCTGTCGGTGACGATCCCGTCGACGCCCCAGTCGATCAGTCGGTGCATGGTGGTGGGGTCATCCACCGTCCAGACGTGGATCTTCTTGCCCGCCTGGTGGATGCGCTCGATGTTCTTCGGCGTGACGATGTCGACAGTCACGGGACCGACGGGGTGCTGCAGCGGAACCTGATACACCTGGCCGCCGGGGGAGATGCCACCCATGGTGAGCGCCGCGACGCCGGTGGGGGAGACCGCGGTGGGGACCCGGGGGAGTAGGCTGCGGAACCTGCGGATGCGGGTGCGGGTGAAAGAAGCGACACAGACGCGGCGCTCGGCGCCGTGCCGCTTGATGCAGTCTACCAGCCCCTGCACGGCGGTGGCGGATTTGATGTCGATGTTGAAGTTGACGTCTGGGAACGTCTCGAACAGCTCATCCATGGTGGGGATGGCCTCGCGGTCCCCGACGAGGCACTCGCCGATCTCTTCGAGCGTGTGGTCGCGTAGCGAGCCCTCCACGTCGGTGAGCCGGTCCAGGGTGTCATCGTGGAAGGCCACGAGGTGGCCGTCGCGGGTGGTATGGACGTCAGTCTCGAGGTAACGGAAACCCAGCTCGACGGCGTTGGCGAAGGCCCTGGTGGTGTTCTCGATGCCTAAATTGGCGGTCATGAATGACCCGCCTCGGTGAGCCATCGCCACGAATTCGGGAGAGAGATAGTCCGGGTAGACCTCCGCCATAATGATTTCATCCTAGTGGGAATGGGACAAGATTCCGCCACCGGTGCGGGAGTGCAAAGATGGGCCAATGACCACCGTGTTGTCCATCCAGTCGGCCGTCGCCTACGGCCACGCCGGAAACTCCGCCGCTGTGTTCCCGCTGCAACGCCTCGGCGTCGACGTGTGGCCGGTCTACACCGTCAACTTCTCCAACAACACCGACTACGGATCCTGGCGTGGACCGCTCATCCCGGCCGACGACGTCTGGGAGGTCGTCCAGGGCGTCAACGACCGCGGCGTATTGGGCTCCGTCGACGCGCTGCTGTGCGGATACCTCGGGACGCCGGAGGTGGGAAAGGTGATCCTCGACTCCTACCGGCTCGTCAGGCAGCACAACCCCGAGGCCATCTTCTGTGCAGACCCGGTGATGGGCGACATCGACCGCGGCTTCTACGCCCGCCCCGGCATCCCCGAGTTCTGGCGCGATCACGTCGTGGCCGAGGCCGACATCATGACTCCCAACCTCTTCGAATTGCAGTTCCTGACCGGACGCGTCACCCGGTCACTTGCCGAGGTGGTGGAGGCCGCACAGGAACTGCGCGCCCGCGGGCCGCGCGTCGTGGTGGTCACCTCCGTGGTGGGGGAGGACCTCACCGACAACGTGATGCGCATCGTCGGGGTCGACGACGCTGGAGCCTGGGTGGTCACCACGCCCGTGCTGGACCGCAAGTTCACCGGCTCCGGGGATCTCACCACCGCCATGTTCCTCGCACGGTGGCTCGAGAAGGGTGACCTGGGCGACGCACTGGGCCGCACCGCATCGATCGTCTACTCGGTGCTGGAGGCCACCGCTAGCGCCGACCACAAAGAACTACGCCTCGTGGATGCGCAGCTCGATCTCGTCGAGCCGCGCTTCCAGTTCGAGGCTAGCCGGCTGTAGCGAGCGGCTCCCCTCGCCGTCAGTTCTCGTCTGCGGGCTCGCCCCAGAACGTGTTGATGGAGGCGCCCAGTTTGTTGAGGCGCTGCGGGAGGTCCTCGTAGCCGCGGTTGATGACGTAGACGTCCATCAGCGTGGTGGTGCCCCTCGCGGCGAGGGCGGCCAGCAGCAGGCACACCGCCGGACGCAGCGCCGGCGGGGATTCGATGCGGCGTCCGCGCCACCTCGTCGGCCCGATGATCAGGAGGCGGTGCGCGTCCATGAGCTGGATGTTGGCGCCCAGCTCCGAGAGCTTCTTCAGGTGGATGGCGCGGTTGTCGTAGACCCAGTCGTAGATGACGCTCTGCCCGGTGGCGGTGGCGCAGATGACCGCGAAGAGCAGTCCGAGTCGGCCCTGCGCCACGTTGCGACGAGCCCCCCGTACGACTACGCAGGACCGGGGGAGGAGAGCCTCCGCGGTTCCACCGAACTGGTGACGCGGGAACTCGCGGACGAGGTCGCGGCGCGGATCGCCATCGCGGGGCTCGAGGTCGTCGAGACCCGCATCTCCTCACTCGCGTACGCACCCGAGATCGCGGACATCATCCTCATCCCCGGGTTGGCTGAGCGTAGGACCGAGAGCCCCCGGCCGCGAATCGCGACCGGGGGCTCTGGCTGTGCTGCCCTTCGATACACCCGCTCGTTCCTCGCGGGCGCTCAGGGCGCGGGGTTATCGCTGTGCGGGGGACCCGAACATCACGATGTTGTTGAACACCCACTGGTTGCTCTGCGAGAAGGCGTACCCACCTTCAGGCTTCGCAGTCGCGGCGTACACCGTCGTCATGGTGTACGAGCGGCAGGCGCCCCGACCGGTGGCAGCCGTGTCGCACTCAGTGCGCCACTGACGACCGGCCGACGTGAACTGACCGTTGTTCGTGGACCCGAGGTCGCCCAGCGGGTTGCCCTTCCACGATTCGCGGGTCATGTACGGCAGGTAGGTCAGGTTGTTGAACGCCCAACCGCTCTCACGGACGAACTGACCGTTCTCCACCTTCACCACGGTGGCCCAGATGTCGGTGCGGCACCGCTCGGTCTGCGAGTAGTCCTCGCACGTCGTCATCCACTGCCGACCGTTCAGCACATGGTTGCCCGGCAGCGTGTAGGGCGCCGAGCGGACGAACTTACCGGGGCCTGGCTGGGCCGGCGGAGTGGCCGGCGGAGGCGTCGGCGGAGTGGTCGGCGGCGTGGCCGGCGGCGTGGTGGGCGGCGTCGGCGTCGGCGTAGCCTTCGGCGTCACCGTGATCGTCACCTCCACCGTCGTGCTCAGACCGCCGGCGTCGGTCACCGTGACCAGGACACGGTGCGCCCCGGTGACCGTCGTCGTACCCGAGATGAGGCCGTCGTCGCTGATCGACAGCCCGGTGGGCAGCCCGGTCGCCGCGAAGGTGACCGCGGAGGCGTCGGCGGCGCGCACCTGCAGCGACAGCGCCGTGCCGGCCACGACGGAGGCGTTCTCTCCTCGGACGACCGGAGGAGTGGTGTCCTGGCCGGTGAGGTCGACGGAGAACTCACCCAGCGTGGTCCACGGGTGGGCCGGGTTCTGCGCCGACTTCGACACCAACAGCAGATACTGCGCCTCAACCGGCTGCGTGAACGGGATCCACTGCGGCGACTGCCCACCGGGCAGTTCACCCTCGGCGACCTTCGTCCAACCGGCAGGCACAGCACCCGGGGTGCCGGTGGTGTTCGTCGCGACGGCACGGTCGTTAGTCGCGTAGAGCTCGAAACCCTTGATCTGGCCGTTGACCGCACCAGACGACACACCCTGACGCGGCGTCAGCGTCACCGCGCAGATCTCAGCCGACTCGGCCAGACCCACCACGAGCTGATGAGGATGCGGCGGCTCGGCACCGTTCCAGCGTGTGTGCCAGAACGTTGTCGGGTTCCCGTCGATCACGTTGATCGCAGGCGCACGCTCGGCAGTGTCGTTCTGCTCGCTCGAGACCCGCACGACCTCACTGGGCGAGGTGACGTTGGCGGTGCACGAGAAGTTCAACGGCACGCTGGTGGTGCGCTCACGCGCCTCACCTGCCCCGTCGGTCCACGACGTCACGAACTCGAGCACCTCCGCACCGGCCGGGCCCGCGCTCGGGATGCGGAAGTTCAGATTCTCCTGGGCCTGGCCGGCGAGGTTTCCGACGTCAGCGGCGTCGACGTCGACCAGCCAGCCGTCAGGCAGGACAGGGGTGACGAGGACGCTGCTCACCGCAGCGTCCTCGAGGTTGCGGACGATGACGGGCACGCGAACCGTGACGCCGGCGATCACGCGCCCGAGGGAACCGGTCGTGGCGGCGACGCCGTCGCCGACCATGGCGAAAACCGTCCCGGCCTCTTCGATCGGGTCCTGCTGCGCCACATTGGCGCCGTCGACCACGAGGGGCATGTTCGAGATGGCGTTGGAAATGGTGTAGCCACCATCGACCTGTCGGATCCACCACTTCTGCAGGTTGCCCGCCTCACGCGGGGTCGACGTGCAGGTGGTCACGATCGGCTCCTGGCCGAACGTATTGGGTGCCCGCAGGTTGAGAGAGTCGCCCTCCGCCATGGCGAGGCACGGGAAGCGCAGCGTCTCGTGGATCTCGGAGAAGAGCTGGTTCTCAGTCTTCCCCGGGCCGTAGTCGGGCCACAGCACCATCTTGCCGCCGAGGATCTTGCCCGGCGTGGCGGAATCGTCGATGGGGCGGCCGTAGTGGGAGTGCGGCGTCCAGTTCTCGTTCCAGCGATCCTGCGCGGCGCCCCAGTTGTTGTTACGCGTGAAGTAGGGACGGTTGTCGGTGTTGACCACGTCGCTGCCGTCGCTCAGCGTCTTCTCCATGGTGCGACCCTGGCGGTACCAGTACTCGACCATGATGTCGTTGTCACGCTTGACGGTGTTGTCCTGGGCCGGGATGCCGTCGTTCCAGATGCGGAGGTTGGCGCCCTCAGACTTCACATGCTCGTTGATCTCGTTGATGAACCAGACCAACAGGTCGTGCTCCGTCGCGTCCGGACCGAACTTTTCACGGGCGGCCGCGATGATCTGCGGGTAGTTCTGGAAGGAACCGGAACCGAGCAGATACTCGTCGGTCCACAGCTCGTTCATCTTGTAGTAGGCCATCTCCTTGATGACCTGCTCGAACTTCTCCATCGAGATGTTCACGATGCACGCACAGATGCCGCCGGCACGGATCGTGTAGTCACGCTCGATCATCGGGGCGTAGTCGGTCGACAGCGTGTTGGGGCCGTTGCCGAGTCGCTGACCGGGTCGGGTGAAGACTGCGTAGGCCTCGGCGGGACGCACCGTGCTCCACGTCGCCTGGGCCAGCTAGCGCAGGGTCTCGTGGATTTCCGAGAAGAGCTGGTCAGTCTTCCCCGGGCCGTTGTCGGGCCACAGGCCATCCTGCCGCCGAGGATCGTGCCCTCGGCGGCGGCGTCAGAGATGTCGTCTCCCAGATAGCGGTGGGGCGTCCAGTTCTCGTTCCTACGATCAACCGGGTTGCCCCAGTTGTTGTTCCGGGTAAAGTAGAACGTGTTGTCGAGGTTGAGGACGTCGTGCCCGGCCGCGAGCGTGTCCTGGAAAGTGCGTCCGTGGTCGTTCCACACCTAGACGACAATGTCCCTGTCCAGCTGCACCTGGGTGGGGGCGGCGGGGATGCCGTCCTGGAAGATGCGCAGCCTCGCGCCCTGCGTCTTGACGTGGGCGTTGACCTCAGCGACGATCTCGACGTGGTGCCGCGCGACGCACAGGAACTGCGCGCCCGCGGGCCGCGCGTCGTGGTGGTCACCTCCGTGGTGGGGGAGGACCTCACCGACAACGTGATGCGCATCGTCGGGGTCGACGACGCTGGAGCCTGGGTGGTCACCACGCCCGTGCTGGACCGCAAGTTCACCGGCTCCGGGGATCTCACCACCGCCATGTTCCTCGCACGGTGGCTCGAGAAGGGTGACCTGGGCGACGCACTGGGCCGCACCGCATCGATCGTCTACTCGGTGCTGGAGGCCACCGCTAGCGCCGACCACAAAGAACTACGGCTCGTGGATGCGCAGCTCGATCTCGTCGAGCCGCGCTTCCAGTTCGAGGCCAGCCGGCTGTAGCGAGCGGCTCCCCTCGCCGTCAGTTCTCGTCTGCGGGCTCGCCCCAGAACGTGTTGATGGAGGCGCCCAGTTTGTTGAGGCGCTGCGGGAGGTCCTCGTAGCCGCGGTTGATGACGTAGACGTCCATCAGCGTGGTGGTGCCCCTCGCAGCGAGGGCGGCCAGCAGCAGGCACACCGCCGGACGCAGCGCCGGCGGGGATTCGATGCGGCGTCCGCGCCAACTCGTCGGCCCGATGATCAGGAGGCGGTGCGCGTCCATGAGCTGGATGTTGGCGCCCAGCTCCGAGAGCTTCTTCAGGTGGATGGCGCGGTTGTCGTAGACCCAGTCGTAGATGACGCTCTGCCCGGTGGCGGTGGCGCAGATGACCGCGAAGAACGGCAGATTGTCGATGTTCAGGCCGGGGAACGGCATGGGGTGGATCTTGTCGAGAGGCGCCTTGAGTTCCGAGGGGATCACCGTCACGTCCACGAGGCGGGTCTTGCCGTTGCGGCTGGCGTACTCCTCAGAGAACTTCAACTGCTGGCCCATCTCGTCGAGCACCGCGAACTCGACGTCGAGGAATTCGATGGGGCAGCGGCGCACCATGATCTCCGAGCGCGTGACGATGCCGGCGGTCAGGAGGCTCATCGCCTCGATGGGGTCCTCCGAGATGCTGTACTCGACGTCCTGCTCGATGTGTTCGACACCGGTGACTGTCAGGGTGGTCGTGCCCACGCCGTCGATCTGGACGCCCAGCAGCTGCAGGTAGAAGCAGAGGTCCTGCACCATGTAGTTGCCCGATGCGTTGCGCAGCGTGGTGACCCCGGGGGTGCGGGCGGCCGCCATGAGCGCGTTCTCCGTGACCGTGTCGCCGCGCTCGATCAGGGTGATGGAGCGATGCTCCTCGGAGCGTTCGCCGACGGCGGCGTGGTAGTTGCCGTCGGTGGCCTCGACGGTCAACCCCATGCGGCTCAGCGCCGACATGTGGGGGTGGACGGTGCGGGCGCCGAGGTCGCAGCCTCCGGAGAAGGGGAGACGGAAGTTGCAGAACTCATGCATGAGGGGGCCCAGCAGCATGAGGATCGAGCGGGTGCGCTTCGCGGCGCGCGCGTCGATGGTCTCGGGGGTGAGCTGCGCCGGGCGCCTGATCTCGAGATCGTTGTCCCCGATCCAGGTGAGGGTCACGCCGATGGAGGTGAGCACCTCCGAGATGCGGTCCACCTCCTCGATGCGGGCGATCCCACGCAGGACGGTGCGGCCGTGATTGAGGAGACTGGCACACAGGATGGCCATGGCCGCGTTCTTGGAGGTGCGCACGTCGATCTCGCCGGACAGGGTTCGCCCGCCCTCGATCTCGAAGTTGACCGTGCCCTCGGTGGCCGTCTGGATCAGCGGCATCTCCAGGGCTTCGGCGAGGCGCCCGATCATGGACAGGGAGAGGTTCTGCTGGCCGTTCTCGATCCTGTGCACTGCGCTCTGCACGGTGCCCAGTTCGGTGGCCAGTTTCTGCTGCGACCAGCCGCGGGCGGCGCGGGCGTCGCGGATCATCTGACCGATCGACTCACTCGTTGCACTCATCATCACATCAGGTTATCTCATGGATGAGATAACCGCTGCATCAAGCTGATGACGGAGTGTCCCGGCACGCCCGCATAGACACTAGAGTGGGGTCCATGAGCTCTGAATTTGACGTCGTTGTCCTCGGCGCCGGCCCCGGCGGTTACGTCGCCGCGATCCGCGCCGCCCAGCTCGGCCTGAAGGTCGGGATCATCGAGAAGCGCTACTGGGGTGGCGTGTGCCTCAACGTGGGGTGCATCCCCACCAAGTCGCTGCTGCGCAACGCGGAGTTGGCCCACATCTTCACCCACGAGGCCGACACCTACGGCATCGAGGGCGAGGTCACGTTCAACTACGGCAAGGCGTTCAAGCGCAGCCGCGCGGTGTCCGAGCGGATGACCAAGGGCATCCACTTCCTGATGAAGAAGAACAAGATCACCGAGATCGACGGCTGGGGCACCTTCAAGGACGCCACCACGATCGAGGTGGAGAAGGACGGAGGGGAGAAGGAGACCGTCACCTTCAAGAACTGCATCATCGCTGCCGGTGCCGTCACCCGCATGCTGCCGGGCACCGAACGCTCCGCCAACGTGGTGACCTACGAGGAGCAGATCCTGGCCGAGGAGCTGCCCGGCTCGATCATCATCGGCGGGTCCGGAGCCATCGGCACCGAGTTCGCCTACGTGCTGAGCCAGTTCGGCGTGGACGTGACCATCGTGGAGTATCTTGACCGAATGGTGCCCACGGAGGACGCCGAGATCTCCGCCGAGCTCGCCAAGGCGTACAAGAAGCTCGGCATCAAGGTGCTCACCTCCACGAAGGTGGAGGGCATCGAGGACACCGGCTCCGGCGTGAAGGTGACCGTCAGCCCCGCCAAGGGTGGGGACCAGGAGGTGCTCGAGGCGGACAAGTTCCTCTCCGCGATCGGTTTCGCGGCCCGCACCGAGGGCTACGGGCTGGAGAACACCGGTGTTGAACTCACCGAGCGCGGCGCCATCGCCATCGACGAGTACATGGCCACCAACGTCGACAACATCTACGCCATCGGTGACTGCACGGCCAAGATGATGCTGGCCCACGCGGCCGAGGCGATGGGGATCGTCGCAGCGGAGAAGATCGCGGGGGAGGAGACCCACCCGATCAACTTCGACATGATCCCGCGCGCCACCTACTGCCAGCCGCAGATCGCGTCGTTCGGCTACTCGGAGGCGCAGGCCAAGGAGAAGGGCTTCGACGTGAAGGTGGCGAAGTTCCCGTTCGCCGCCAACGGCAAGGCCTGGGGCCTCGGCGACGCCACCGGCTTCGTCAAGATCGTGGCAGACGCCACCTACGGCGAGATCCTCGGCGCCCACATGATCGGCCCCGACGTCACCGAACTGCTGCCGGAACTCACCCTGGCGCAGGCCTACGATCTGACGGCCGAGGAGGTGGCGCACAACATCCACGCGCACCCCACGCTGTCCGAAGCGTTGAAGGAAGCCGCCCACGGCATCGCAGGCAAGATGATCAACTTCTGATCCACAACCATCGAGAGCCCCAGGTCGCGCGCGCGACGTGGGGCTCTCGCCGTTCATCGGAGCGGGTGGCTCACGCCTCGATGCGGAACAGTGCGTCACCGGCCGCCACGTCGGCGCCGATCACAGCGCTGTCGATGGAATCCGGGGCGTGGTCCATGACGGCCACGATGACCGTCGTGGAGATTGACTCACCGGAGATGCCGTCTGGATTCCAGGCCACGACGGGTGTCCCAGCGGCCACGGTGCTGCCTTGCGAGGCCAGCACCTCGAAGCCCTCGCCGCCCAGTTGCACGGTGTTGATGCCGATGTGGACGAGGATGCCCACGGAGCCGTCGACCAGCAGAATGAACGCGTGCGGGTTGACCTTCAGCAGCACGCCGTCCGCAGGAGCGACGACCTGGCTGCGCCCGCCGGTGGGCTCGATGCCCACTCCGGGCCCGACGACCTGCTCGCTGAACACGGGGTCGCTGACGTCGCGCATGGCGATGACGTGGCCTCCACAGGGAGCCTGAATCTCCATCGGATATCTCCTTAGGTATCGGGCCCCATCATGTCACTTGTGCCAGTTGAACCCGCCGCCGCCCCACACTCGAACCGCAGTCCGATAAGCAACATTATGACATCCAGAGTGTCTTGGTTGGCATCAAGCGCGGATGCGGCGGTGTCCCCTCCCAGTGATTCTTTCCTCTTTCGCACTAGACATGACCCTCTACGGAACTTATGCTCAGTCTGACTTTATGTTTCCAAGTGAGGTGCGAACTTGGCTGTCAGGCAGCAGGCACTCCCCGCGAACGTCACAGACGCCACGCTGGCTCCACCGACAAGCCCCCAGGCGCAGCAAGGATCCATTTCGCTGGAGGGCTGTCCCCATTCGGCGCCGCAGACGGCGTCGGCGTCGGCTGAGAGGAGGGCGTTGATCATGTTCTGCAGGAGCTGGCGCATTATGTCTGGTGATGCTTCGGTCAGCAGGTTGCCCAGCACGCGGGCGGGGTCGACAATGTGAGGAGCGGTCATCGTGGTTGATTCCTTTTGAGAGAGCTTTGGTAGGTGAACTCGAAGGATCCCGCGGTGACCGCGCTGACGTCGTCGACGGCCACGGCCACTGTGGGGGCTACACCACTATGAGGGACTTGACTAAACCAACTGTCACTTCACACTTCCTGTGTCACTTCCCTCTTGTTGTTTGGAATGTCACTGCCGATGACCCAATTGACGCCACCGGTGGGCAACTTCTGCTGCCCACCGGTGACGCCACGTGATTGACCGTCGAAGTGAATCGGCGCGGGTTCTGGCCGTCCTCGAGTGCTCGCGCCACCAGTGGTGAGACGTCGGCCAACGGGTTGCGCCAGTCAGCACGTGACGGATGGGTCACGGTGACGACCTTCAGCCCCCCTGAGGACAGATGGGTGGTGCTCCGCCATCCGCGGTTGTTCCGCTCCACGAAATGGTCGATCTCGTGGTGGGCGCCGTACTGCCGGCGGACGAACTCACCGGTGCTCTTGCCGAAGCAGACGACGACCTGCACACCCAAGGTGCGGATGACCGCCTCGTGGAACGGCCAGCAGAGTCTGGCCAATCTCCCGAATTCCTTGGCGATGTCCGATTCGGCATGCGTCCGGGAAAATACCAGGCAGCTCGCCGGCACCTCGGTCGGCTTGAGGGACAGTTTGCGCAGCAGGTGGAGAACGTTGTGGTCGATGCGGGCGGCTGGCTTCCATGTGTGCGTGACGTAGGCGGAGTAGGCGCGGCGGGCGGCCTTGAGGTTCTGGAACTGTTGGCGAACGGTCTCGCTGCCGTCGCCGCCGGGGTTCAGGCCCAGCAGGTAGAGGGGCCGGTTGCCGGTGAACCCCTCTTCGCCTGTGTAGAAGGCGTGTCCTGGAACGTCCAGCATGGTCTCGGGGATCAGGGCAGCGAAGCGCTCCAGCCCTGTCAGGGTGTTGCTCACTTCTGCTCCTCCACTTCGTCGAGGTAGACGACTCTGAAGCGTGAAGCTGATAGCCCCTCTTCGCCGTGCTCTGTCTGAAGAATGTGCCGTACCGAATCCACAACGGCGCGGTACCACGACGCGGGGAAACCGAGATGGGTTCCGGAGCGTGGAATCATCATCACACCATCAGGTGTGGCGAGCAGCTGCTCAGCGATGGGCGCTGCGGCCAGGTGTCCTATCGCCGTGGAGATAGTGTCCATCTCGGCTTCGATCCCGTCCGGGATGGGTCGGTGTCCGTTCTCCCAGCGCTGGACTGTCTTGAGAGCCACACCGAGTCGCTCGGCAAGCCAGTCCGCACTCAGGCCGAATTGCTCGCGCCGCCTCTTGAACTCGGCAGCCGTCAGCGAATAGGGCGAGTCGCTGTGCACTGGGTGGCTTGCCGGCAACGCGCTGCGGGTAGTCGTCAGGGATGCACCGAAGTTGGACGGAAGCGCTTCGAGAGCCTCAATGATCGGCCCTTCAAACCGGACGTTCGCCAGTCCGAGTTCCTCAACGTGTTCCCGATACCTCGGATCGGAGTCAGGGAGTGACCACCCGCAGGCACGGCACACCACCGCGTAGCTGTACGTGACCAGGGCGTCGTTCGCGCATTGCGGGCACGACACGAATTGCTTGTTCATTTGAAAATCCCCTCTGGGAGTTGGTCGTGGCCTTGTGCCGTGACCTCTAGCAAACCATAGCGGTCCCACGTTGGGACCGTCAAGCGTCTGGCTGCACCACCCGCAACTGTGCGCCGGCGTTTACAGCGGCTCGTCCTGTCACTCCGCAGTCACGTACGCGCGGGTCCGAGAAAATGTCACGGATGCTGTCAAGGACGAACCCTCCCTGCCCCGGCTCTACGAAGATCGCGTGGCATCGGTTGCCATTTGATCTGTCACTTCACAGCGGCGGCGACGGCTCTCCCGCGTTCAACTCGACGCGCTCCAACGTCCTGGGCCGGGTGCACCGAGTACGTGATCGGCACTACCACCCGCTACGGCAGACGGGTGACGATGGTCCTCAATCAGTCGGCATGGTCTTCTACGCGCTGCTTCACAAGACCCCCATGCAAGTAAGAGGAGATTATCCCCACTGGAGCCATCCACAGTGCGCAACAGAGGGTTGCAGGAAACACTGCTAGCAATGCATAGACACTCAACTCCGCCACTAAGCTTGCCCCCACTGCAACTGCCTGGGTCACCACAACTTGGACCCCGAATAGGCGTATTGAAGGGGTTCGGATCATATAAACAACCGCCCAGAAAAGGCAGTTGCATAGCAAGATCCAAGGATCAGCGAACAGTACGAGAGTGATCAGGTGTGAAATACAGCCCCAGGCGCCAATCAGTAGACCAACAAGGACTCGGGTCACGATACCGACTTTCGAATGGAATAACTCCCACAGTTGACGTTTAGACAGATCATGGCTTTCCGATAGTACTGTCCGATTGTCACGACACCGGCGTTCCTTCTCATTCCGTACATCTCGTGGCGGGGCACCTGAACACCGGACCCAGCAACGGACAAGGTTCCCGACTTGAACATGTCGACAACTTCGTTGTACTGGATGGGGCCAGCGACGCCGCATGACGGATTCACGACCGAATGTGTGATCTGCACTTCACAGATTCCGGCCGGACCGCAGCCATCCACTGCCCCCGGGGGAAGATTTCGGCCTTGCCTTGTAGGCAGGGCCGTTCTGGGCGACACTGTCCGGATGACGGATTTCGATCAGGATGCGGTGCTTGCCGAGTTGGACGAGAAGGCCATGGAGTTGCGTGCCAAGCTCGCCGAGCTCACGGCACCCGTGGACGCCGAGACCGTCATCGGGTTCGGCAAGCGCATCGGCGACGGCACCACCCAGGCGATCCAACAGATGGGCGACGCCTCCATCGCGCAGAGCCTCGCCGGCACCCTCGACCAGGTCGAGCGCGCCCGAGAGAAGGCCTTGGACGGCACATGGGGGCGGTGCGACGTCTGCCAGGAGCCGATTCCGGAGGGCAGGCTCTCGTTCAGGCCCTGGTCCACAACGTGCGTGGACTACGCAGACTGAAGCGACCTCCGTCCGGCCCGCCCTAGTCACGTTCAGCGCCCTTCGACCAGCCGCGCGCGGCTGGCTCAGGGACCGGCGATAAGCAGCGCTTCCCTAGAGATGCAGCCGCCGTCGCAGCGCTGAACCGAGCTGGCGCGGCCGGATGATCAGGATCAGTGACACCACCAGCAGGCTGAAGCCCACGCAGATCAATGCCGGCAGCGGGGTTGCCACCCAACCGAAGACGACGAACAACCCCGGCACCAGGCCGATCAGTCCGACGAGCAGCGCCTTCGCCAGATGCTCCTGCGGGTCGAGCCGGATGATCCAGACGATGGCGCCGAGGGCGAGGTTGGCGGCGGTACAGATGGCTGGGATGACCCACGTCGTGGCCCAGAAGGCGGGCCCGTCGTACTGGTTCCAGACGACGGCAGCCGCGGACAGCAACACGACGAGCCAGCCCACCAGGCTGCCCACGTTGCGGCGGCGCTGGACGGCTGCGATCACCACGAGCCACACAACCGCGACTGACAACCACACGGTGCGCACCGGCGGGGTGAGGCCGGGAACGATCGCCGGTGCAGTGAACGAGAAGATGAGGACCAGCACGGACAGCGCCACCACAGCCGCCCAGACCTGTCGTCGATCAAAGCGAAGCGGCGGGGCCGGGAAGACCTCCGCGCCATCCGACGCCGCCGTGTCGACAGGGTCCAGCTCAACCCGGCACAGCGGGCAGTCGGCCCACTGGCCCAGCACCTCTCCCCCACAGGACGAACACCGCCTCATGCGTCCGCCTCGGCCAGCTCGTCTGCTGTGACCCGGCTGGCATTGATCTCGACAGGGATTCCCGCATCGGTCAGGTGCCGGACGAACGCGGCGTGGTAGTCGGTCTCGACGAACGGCGACGTGAACGAAACGGTGAGCTGGTCGCCGTGGCTGACCGCACCGAACTGCGGCCGGACGGCCGCCACATGGAGGTAGAGACGGCCCGTGTGCCGCGCCACCGGCTCCGGGAGCACCACCCTGCCCAGGTTCGAAATGGCCAGCGTGATGCCGCGGTTGGACAAGGCGTTGACCGAGGCGAGGATCACATCCTTGAGCGGCCGCGGGATGATCCGCAGCGCAGGGTTTCGCTCGAACCGCACGAGGCGGCGGATCTTGCGGGCGAGCCCCTCCTTGGTGAGGACCTGCCGGAACTGCCGGTCGAGGTCTGCGCACACACGCGAGATGGAATCCTCGTCGCCGTCGCCGGTGTACGTGTGCGCGAGCATGGTGGTGGCGAAGAAGTTGCGTCCGGACGCCGTCGGGAAGAACTGCCGCAGGTTCACCGGCACCGAGCACGTCAACGTCCGGGGCAGCGACTGGGCCTGCACCCGTGTTCGCCGCACCGAGTCGAAGAACACTGCCAGGAGGTAGATCGTCAACGACACACCCTCGGCTTTGGCCAGTCGCAGGACGGGACCCACCGGCATGGACAGCTCGATCACCCGTGTGCGCAGGTCCGGGGAATGTGTCCCCCGCATGCGCAGCACGTCGCGCCGCCGGCGGCGGCGGGTCGTCGCGGGCGGGCCGTTCTCAGCCTCAGCAGGCAGTTCGGTGGACGGGGACTCGACGGCGGCGGTGGCATCGTCTTCGAATGTCACCGGTGCCGAGGTTGGGCGGAACCAGTGCGTGAACGCGTCCACGGTGAAATCCTGCTTCATCTCGGTTGCGCCCAGCACCTCGCGAAACTCCTCCACGTGCCGCAGACCCACGTACTCGGTCAGAAGATCCTCGAAGAACCACAAGGCGCCGGTGCCGTCGGTCAGTGCGTGGAAGATCTCCACCGAGATGCGTCGTCCGCGATAGACCACCCGGAACAACAGGTCATGGCGCTGATGATGGTAGAGGTGTTGCACCGGCGGCCCGGTCTCCTCCGAGACTGTCGGCCGCAGGTCCGACTGTTGGAGGTAGTACCAGAACACGCCCTGCCGCAGCACCGCGCTGAAGAGCGGGTACTGCGCAAACACCCGGTCCAGAGCCTCCTGCAACACCTCCGGGACGATCGGCTCGTCGAGTTCTGCCGCCAGGCGGAACACCTTGCTGTCGACATCGCTGCGGGCAGCGAGGAAGATGTTGGCGGCGTTGTCGAGTCTCACCCATGGCCGGCGCTGAGGCGCTACCCGTTTCACCCGCGCCTCCCGGCCGAAGGCGACGGCAGAGGTCTGCTGTCGGAGAGGGTGCCGTCGAGGAAGTCCGTGACGAATTCGTAGGCCTTCGCGACATGCCGCGAGAGCCGCGGCAGCCCGATGAAGCCGTGCAGGGCGCCGTCGATACGCTCAAGGCGGGCGGGTGTGCCAGCGGCGCGGAGGGCATGGCCGTACGCCTCCCCCTCGTCGCGGAGCAGGTCGTACTCGGCGGTGACGACCAGCGCCCGCGGTAGCCCCGACAGATCCTCGGCGAGGAGCGGAGACATCAGCGGCGACTGCCGAAGCTCGGGATCCGGTTGGTACATGGCGACGTAGTCCTGCACCTCCGCAGCCGTCAGTCGCAGCCCGGTGCCGTAGTCGGCCACCGACTGATACGGCGAAGTGGCCGGGTCATGGTCCCATTGGGTGACCGGGTAGAACAGGATCTGCGCCCCCGGCAGCGGGCTGCCCCTGCCACGTAGGGCGAGCGTCACTGCGGCAACGAGATTGCCGCCAGCAGAGTCGCCGACCAACGTGACGTCCTCTGGCGCGGCGGCTCCGGCGAGGGCAGGGTCGCTCAGCAGCGTCTCCGCAACGTCGAGACAATCCTCGAGCCCGGCCGGATAGGGGTGCTCAGGTGCCAGCCGATAACCGACGGAGCACACCACCCGGCCTGTGAGCTCGGCCATGGTGCGGCAGGTGGCGGAGTACGTGTCGATGTCGCCGATTGTCCAGCCACCGCCGTGGAAGAACAACAGCACACCCTCCCCCATGCGGGCCTTGGGGAGGAAGATGCGCAGCGGAATCTGGTGCCCGGCCTGCGCGGTCACTGACCGATCGAGGATCCGGCCGGGATCCCTCGGCACCCATGACAGTGCCCGTTGAGCACGGCGGACCTTCTCATAATCCTCGCGCATGTTGATCCGGGGCGCGGCGAACAGGCCGAGGATGGCCCGCATCAGCGGATTGACCGGCGGATTGGCATCCTGCGCTGCTGCACCCATGCGGCAATCTTACGGCGTGACGCCCCCGCCCTCAGACCCAGTGCACCTGTTCACAGCGAGGTGGTCCATCAGGTGGGGATTTCACGGCTCGCGGGCTAGTCACGTGCGGAAACCGGTTCTGTGCAGCACACTTGGTGATGCGCTCTCCGTCGACGGCGGACGGCATCGGACAAAGGAGATCTCCATGCGACGACGCACACTTCTCACGGGCATCGGCGGGCTGGCGCTCGCCGGGGGCCTCGCTGCCTGTAGTTCCGGCGGCACGCAGAGCACTGACCAACCCGATGAGATCAATGAGGACACCGAGGCGACCCTCGAGCTCGCCTACTGGGACCGCAACCAGTCCAAGACCGTTGACGCGCTGATTGCCAGCTTCACAGAGCAGTACCCGCGCATCACCGTCACCCCGGCGCTGACCGGCCCCAGCGAATACTGGACCCGCCTGCGCACCCAGGCTGAGGGCGACAATCTGCCCGACGTCTTCTGGATGAGCGGCCTCCACGTGCAGCTCTACGCCGTCGAGGGCCTCCTGGCCCCGGTGGGCGACGACGTCGATTTCGACGTGTTCCCCCAGGCCATGACGGATCTCTACACTGTCGACGGCACCCGCTACGGCATCCCGAAGGACTTCGACACCATCGCCTGCTGGGTCAACCAGCGTCTGCTGGAGGAAGCCGGCGTCCAACTCCCCGACACTGAGACCTGGACGTGGGACGAGTTCGGTGAGACCGCCCGGGCGATTGCTGCAGGCCTCGGCGACCGTGGCCACGCCGTCGTGACCGACCTCAACATCGGCGGGCAGCAGAACTGGTACAACACGGTGGCCCAAGCCGGCGGCCACATCATCGCCGACGGCCGCTCGGGCTACGCCGATCCCGCAACCATCCGGGGGCTCGAGTTCTGGTCGAAGCTGGTGGCCGACGGCGCGGTCCCCCATCCGCGCGTGATCGCCGACAACCCGCCGCAGACGGTGTTCACCTCCGGCAGGGCCGCGATCCATCACACGGGGTCCTGGGAGACCGCCGCCATGCTCGCCGACTATCCGGACCCGGGTGAGCTGGTGGTCGTGCCGCTCCCCCGCGACAAGGAACGTGCCTCGACGATCCACGGGCTCGCCTACGTCGTCGCGGCCAACTCCCCCCATCTCGCAGCCGCCTCCGCGCTGCAGCGCCACCTCACCTCCGAGGAGGCCGGCCGGACCGACGCCGCCAACGGCACCGCGATTCCCGCGTGGCAGGGCACGGCCGACAAGTGGCACGAGGTCAAGCCGGAATGGAACCTGAAGGTCTTCACCGACGCGGCGGAGAACTATGCGGTCCCCTACCCCGTCTCCCGCAACACCGCCGCCTGGAACCAATTGGAGGCCGACATCCTCACCCCCGCCTTCGGCGGCGACGTGCCCATGGCGCAGGCCGCGGAGCAGTTGGCACAGCAGATGGATGAACTCCTGGCGGCCGAGCGCTGATGGCGGCGCCCGCGAAGGGGGTACGGCGCAGGCACCCCACCAGCGTGGGTTGGTGGCCCGTCGTGTTCGTCGGCCCCCTTCTCGCCGGGGTCGCCGTGTTCTACTACTACCCCATCGTCGCCAACGCCTGGACGTCGCTGACACGCTCCAGCGCATTCGGCCGCAACTCGAGGTTCGTCGGCATTGAGAACTACGAGGCCCTCCTCTCGGGCGGCGAGTTGGGTTCCGCGCTCGGCAACACGGTGCTCTACACCCTCATCGTGCTGCTCGGCATCCCCATCGCGGTGCTCATCTCGTCGTTGATCGCGCTGCCCGGGCTGCGCTTCGCCAACCTGTATCGCGCGTTGTTCTTCATGCCATATCTGGCGATGCCGATGGCCATCGCCCAGGTCTTCCGGCTCGTCTTCAACGGGGACTTCGGGCTGGTCAACCAGGGCCTGCGTGCGCTGGGCGTCCAGCAGACGCCCTACTGGCTCACGACGCCGGGCTTCGCGCTGTTCACGGTGGCCATCTTCGGGCTGTGGGCGTCGATCGGATTCAACGTGATCATCCTGTCCGCAGGGCTCAAGGGCATCCCCGGCGAGTTGTACGAGGCGGCCGCCCTGGACGGGGCCGGCTCCATCCGTCAGTTCTTCAGCATCACCGTGCCCATGCTCACGCCATCGATCTTCTTCCTCACCATCATCCAGACCATCAACGGGTTCCAACTCTTCGATGCCCTCTTCGCCATGATGGGGTGGACCAACCCCGCACTCCCCCAGACCCGCTCGTTGGTCTACCTCTTCTACCACCAGGGCTTCATCCTCAACGACAAGGGCACCGCGGCGGCTGTGGCGATGGTGATCCTGGTGCTCGTCGCCGCCGTCACCCTGGTGCAGTTCCTCGGGCAGCGCAGGTGGGTGCACTATGGCTGAGCGCGATGCCCGACGGCGGGGTCACCGCGCGCGGTACCCCTGGGCCCACGTCGTGTTGCTGCTCGGCGGTGTGCTGATGACCTTCCCGTTCCTGTGGCAGATCCTGATGTCGTTGTCCACCAACGCGGAGATCCAGTCGATGCCGCCCAAACCCATCCCTGACCGGCTCCACTTCGAGAACTACACCGCCGTCTTCGACCGGCTGCCGTTCCTGAACCAGTTCGGTGTCTCGGTGCTCATCACCGTGGCCCGCACCCTCGGGCAGGTGGTGCTGTGTTCGCTGGCCGGCTACGCCTTCGCGCGGATGCGATTCCGCTTCCGCAACACCCTGTTCATTCTGCTGCTGCTGATCCTCATGATCCCCTCGCAGGCCTACATCATCCCGCAGTACGGCATCATCCAGGCATGGAACCTGCTGGAGACGCCGTGGGCGATCATCCTTCCGGGACTGTTCTCCGCCTTCGGCACCTTCCTGATGCGCCAGCAGTTCATGAGCCTGCCGTCCGAACTTGAGGAGGCCGCCCGCCTCGACGGCGCCAACCCCTTCCAGGTGTTCTCCCGGGTGATGCTGCCCCTGGCGACCCCAGGGCTGTTCGCTGTGGCGATCACCACCGTGCTCTACTCCTGGAACGACCTCCTCTGGCCGCTGATCGTCACCACCCGCGAGGAGTCCATGCCGCTGAGCGTCGGCATCGCGACGCTGCAGGGCCAGCACACCACCGACTACGCGGTGCTGATGGCGGCATCCGTGATGGCGATGGCGCCGATCTTCATCCTTTTCATGCTCATGCAGCGGCGGGTGATCGAGGGCCTCGCCACCTCCGGCCTGCAGGGTTAACACCAAAGCCCACCCTTAGCTGCACTGAGGCCGGTAGTTTTGTGGTGTGCGCCGTATGGCGCACGGTGAACTGTGCAGAAGGAGTCGTGCATGTTGGACTACCAGGAGATCCTCAACAAGCTCCCCATGGAGCAGATCGCCCAGCAGGTGGGCGAGCCGCAGGCCGAAGTGGAAAACGCCGTCCGCAACGCGCTGCCGGCGCTGCTGATGGGCCTCGGCGCCAACGCCCAGGATCCGGCCGGTGAGGCCTCCATCGCCAGCGCGCTGAAGGACCACGATCCGTCGCTGCTCGAGGGTGGCGTCGACGTGTCGAAGATCGACACCTCTGACGGTGCCAAGATCAGCCACCACATCTTCGGTCAGAACGAGGGCCAGGTCATCAATCAGCTCGGCGGGCTGGGCGGCGGTGACGGCCTCATCCAGAAGCTGATGCCCATCCTCGCCCCCATCGTGATGGCGTGGCTGGCGGGCAAGTTCATGGGACGCGACGAGCGCCAGGGTCAGCCGCAGCAGGCGCCGCAGGGACGCTCCGGAGGAGGCATCCTGGGCGACATCCTCGGCCAGGTGCTGGGCGGCGGCAGCAGCAGCCGGCAGGCGCCCCCTCCGCCCCAGCCGCCGCGCTCGGTGCCACCATCCCGTTCCCTGATGAGAACCCGCAGCCGCAGACGCAGCAGACCAACCAGCCCAGCGGCGGCGGGCTCGGCGGCGGCGTGCTCGGCCAGATTCTGGGCGACCTGCTCGGCGGCGGTCGCCGCTGATCCCCAGTCCCCACCGTGCACCGACGGTGCTCCTCCTCCCGAGGGGCGCCGTCGGCCCCGTTCGGCGACCCATCCTGGCGGTGAACCACCGCAACGCGCTCGCGCAGGTTGCGCGCTCCTCCACCGATGACGGGAACAGGCACAGACCGCTCTAGACTCGCCCCGTGCTCTCCCCCGCCTTTCCGCGGTCCATCCGCGTGTTCATCGTCGCCCTCGTCGTCATCGCGATCGCCGGCCTCCCGCTCGGCGCTCAAGCGCTGGGTGAGACCTCCTCGCGGACCCTGGAGGTGCTGGAGGCGGGCAACCCCGTCATCGCGCAGACAGGGGTGGGACGCGGCGACGGGATGGCCCGCGAGTCGACGGGGCTGGCGCTGGCTGCCGGCGCCGTCGTCGAGGCCAGGGTCACCAACGGGGTCCACGGGGTTCAGCTGTCACTGATGACCGACAGCAACCGGACCGACCGCTCGGCCGATCTGCCGCCGAACGGCGCCTGGGTCCCCGTGACGGCCGCAGCCGATTCCGGCGTGTTCTTCCTCCTGCGCGACGACCGGTCCTGGCCTGTCGCGCCGCAGGTGGAGTGGCGCGTCGTCAGCGGGACCGCCTACGCCATGCCGGAGTATCGCCTGGGCGACTCACCCACCCAGTTCCTCGCCGCCTGGGACGCCTCCGATGCGCCCTTCGCCGTGCTCGTGGATCCGAGCTTCTCCATGCTGGTGCCCATCCTCGACCGGGATCTGCTCCGCAGTTGGGAATGGTCTCAGTTCGACAGCCTCGACGACGCCATCGAGGGCTACCGCCACATCATGAGCACCTACAACCAATGGCTGGGCCTCGATGACGCCGATCCCAGGACCGAGCACCACAACGACGAGCAGCGCTACTTCCTCAGGCCCGACCGCAACGGCTGGGGCTACGCGTACTACCAGTCTGGCAACTACGTCGGCACCAGCGAACCCAGCATCAAGCCCTACCTGCTGGGTCCCCACGCCTGGGTGATCCTGCACGAGACCGCCCACGGCTACGACGGGCTCATGACCCGGCCCGCGGACGGCACCGACATCCAGCTCGGCGAGGTGTGGAACAACATCTACGGCTACCACTATCAGAAGCTCGTCCACGACGTCGACGAGTGGCTCTACTGGGGCCGCAAGGCCCCGGAGCAGGGGGCCATCGACGACAAGCGCATCGCGAACGGAGGCGTCCTCCCCTATGCCGAGCTGGGCTTCCGAGAGCGGCTCGACTTCATGGTGCGCATCGCCGAACTCACCGGAGACGTCGAGGGCCTGCGCGCCTTCAACCGAACGCTGCGCACGCTCGAAGCTGACGGCGCCAGGCCCGCCGCCCAGCGGCGCAGCGACCTGATCGCGGAACACTGGGGCCTGGTCAGTGGCGTCAACCTCGTGTCCTGGTTCGAGTCCTACGCCCTGCCCCTCAGCCCCGCGCTACGCACCCAACTCCTCGACGTGACGCCCGCCACCATGGCTACGCCGCTGCGCGACCTGTATCCCTCCTACGAGGCGACGGCCGCCGCTGCAGCGAATCTGGGGCTGGAGAGTGCCGGCAGCCTCGTGCCCACCGCCACCACCCGTACCATGGGCGTGACCACCACCGCGCGCGTCACGATGACGGGCGACGTCTCCGGAGTCGAGGGCCGCTACGTGACGCTCTGGGACGGAGCGGAGAAGGTTGCCACCGCACCCTTCGTGGCGGGTACCGCGACTTTCGCCGATCTGCCGATCGGCACTTACACCGTCCGCTACCCGGAGCACCGGGGCACCGGGCACGTGCCGGCATCTGGCTGGCTGCTGGCACCCGTCAACACACCAGATTCGGGCAACGCCGCGGTCACCTACCCCGCGGAGGCCACCCCGTCGTCCGTCGGCGGCGCCCGGCTCAACTTCCTGGGCTTGAGCGACGTGTCGTTCGCGTCGCTGACCCACGATCCGGTGCTCGGCACCCTGACGTTGGAGGACCGGATGGTGGAGCCCCACTCCTACTTCTCCAACGACTACACCTCGGTACTCGTCACGTCTCCGACGGGCGCGACGCTGCTCGAGCGCAGCTTCGTCGGCAACACGATCTCCAAGGGACCCGCCAGCCAGGCGGTCTCCGCGCCAGTGGGCACGCTCGTCGAGGTGATGCACCTTGAGCCTCAGGCTCGGCTGCGCCCTGTGGATGTCACCACCGGTGAGTCGCGCGTCGATCTCGCGACCGATCAGCAGACGACCACCTACCTCGTGACCGAGTACGGCCTCGTCAAGCAGGAGTCCCCAGAGGCCGCGCTGCCCACCTACCTCGCTGCCCTCGAAACCCGCCTGGTGCACCTTGAGGCTGCCGCCGAGGGCGAAGGGTGGTTCGCACCCCAGGCAGCGGCGCTGCGCGCCTCCATCCTCGCCCTCCCCGCAGCACAACGCGACGCCCTGGCCGGCAAGTACGGAGAGCTCCTCGACGCGCTGGTGCAGCCAGCCACCGAGCCCCGCCCCGCACCAGAGCCCACGGTCACCCCGGAACCCACCGTCACCCCGAAACCGACGGCCGCACCCACCCGCACCGATCCACCGCCGTCGCCCGCGCCCACGTCGAAGCTCTCAACCCCGACACCGGCGAAGAAGTACGTGCCGACGGCCCCGTACACCAAGGCCGGCCTCCACACCATCAACGGCCGCCGCTGGAACACCACCTGTGAGCCCTACTCCCACACCGTGCGCTGCCGCACCGACATCTGGGCCACCGTCATCACCCACACCAACGGCACCTACCAACGCAACGACGGCTGGGCCTTCAACAACCTCACCTACCTGCCCTACATGACCGAAACCGCCTGGAAAGGCAACCCCCTCGCCATGCACAACATGGACGGCTTCACCTCCGGCGGCCGCCAGTGGCGCACCGAATGCCACACCCCCCAAACCGGCCGAGGCGCCTGCCGCAGCTACACCATGACCACCGTCTACGCAGCAACCCCCAAGACCGCAGGCGGCTACACCTTCTCCCAGAACAACCAGTGGGTCTTCAACAACATCGTCCTCTTCGGCGACCCATCCTGGCGATGACACCACCGCGACGGGCTACGCTGAGGGCGTCTAGTTCAAGGAGGCAGCTGTGAGCCAGGACCCTTGCACTCCCCCGCCGCCACCTTCCGGCGGCTACACGCACCTCAAGACCGTGCTCAAGTTCGCCATCACGCGCATGATCGGCAGCGCGGCGTACCGCCAGGGCCGCGTCTACAACTATCCCGGCGCCATCAGGTTCCTGCACTAGTGGCGGGCCGACCTCTACTCCAGCGCCAGGAGCACTGGCTGCGCACCAACGGCTTGCCGCTGGTGGTCGCGCATGATCGGCAGCGCGGCGTCCCGCCAGGGCCGCGTCTACAACTATCCCGGCGCCATCAGGTTCCTGCACTAGTGGCGGGCCGACCTCTACTCCAGCGCCAGGAGCACTGGCTGCGCACCAACGGCTTGCCGCTGGTGGTCCCGCCGATGCGGCGTCTTCGAGGCATCGTCTCGCGCACTGTGCCGCTGTTGATCGCGTTGATGTTCCTTGCCACTGGCCTGACCATCTTCGATGCCGCCATCTCGGGCGAAACCCTGGACCTCGTCGAGTTGATCCAGTACCCCGACATCCTCACGCGTGTGATCATCGCGAGCATCGTGGCGGTGGCCGGGCTGCCGGCCTCCATCGGCTATGCCAGGGCCCAGACGAAGCTGAGCCCCCGCGTCCAGTTGGCCATCGGTCTGCTGATCATCGTGTTCTGGTTGTTCGGCCTGAGCCTCGTGGCCAGCCTCACGCAGGCCACCAAGGGACTCCACATGAGCATCGAGCTCCGGCTCCTCCTGCTACTCGTCGCGGCGCTCTTCGGCTACTACGGTGCGGGCTCCATCCTGGGGTGGGCGGGCCGTCGTGGCGCGAGAGAGATGGCCACCACGTTCCCCGCCATCGCGCGCATCCTCCCGCTGTTGCTGCTGACGGTGCTGCTGGTGTTCTTCACCGAGGAGCTGTGGACGCTCTCCGCTGTGATGAGCAAACCCCGGATGTGGATGTTGAGTGGCTTCCTGATCCTCATGATCATGCTGATCGTGCTGCCCACATCGTTCGATCTGCTGCGCGATGTGCGCGACGACGACGAGTGCGAACCGCTCCTGGAGAACACGCCCTTCGTGGGGCTCGAGCCGCACACCTCCAGGTTGTCGCTGGGTGAGCGATTCAATCTCATCGCCGTCTCTGCCGCCATCCAGTTCATCCAGGTGGCGGTGTTCAGCGCGGTCACCTTCCTGGTCTTCGCATCGTTCGGATCCTTGACGCTCACCGACGCCCTGATCGCCAAGTGGACGGGCGTGCCGGCCTCTCAGCTCGTGATCCTCGGCGTGGGCATGCCCATCGAGGCGCACATGTTCCGGGTGTGCCTCATCCTGGCGCTGTTCAGCGGGATCTCGTTCGCGGCCTCGATGCTGCAGGATTCCATGTACCGCAGCCTGTTCCTGGACCGGGTCAGCGACGAGGTACGCCTCAACCTGGCGGCGCGCAACCGCTACCGCGCAGTGCTGCTCAGGGAAGACAAGGGGCCGGCCAAGCTCAGCAGCCTGGTCGACATCGACTAGGGCTCTACTCCTCGAACGGCGAAGGGTCGCCGGCCCCGACACGCACCACCTCGGGGACGTCGCCGGTCATGTCCACCACCGTCGATGGCTCCAGCCCGCAGTCGCCCGAATCGATGACCGCGTCCACATCGTGGTCGAGCAGTTCCTTGATGGCCCACCCGTCGGTCTGGGCGTCCTCGTGGCCGGGCAGAAGCAGCGTCGACGACAGCATCGGTGCGCCGTAGGCCTTCAGCAGTTCCAAGGTGGTGCGGTGCTGCGGGATCCGCACGCCGACGGTGCGCTTCTTCGGGTGCATCATCATCTTCGGCACCTCACGGGTGGCCTCGAGAATAAAGGTGTACGGGCCCGGCGTGGCGGCCTTCACAGCCCGGAAGTCCCGGTTGTTCATATGGACGTACTCCCCCAGCTTGGCGAACTCGTCGACCACCAGGGTGAAATGGTGCTTGTCATCAAGATCACGGATGCGCTTGATCCGCGCGATGCCCTCAGCGTTGCCCAAAGCGCAGCCGAGCGCGAAACATGAATCGGTGGGGTACACGATCAACCCGCCGTCGGCGAGGATCCGCGCAGCCTGGGCCAGCGCGCGCGGCTGCGGGTTGTCTGGGTGCACATCGAAGTACTGAGCCATGACCAGAGCCTAGCGACCCCGCAGCGGATCCACCGGAGAAGAGCGCTGAGCCGTCACCTCCACTGTGCCGGGGATGAACGGCAGCGAGACATCCGCCAATTCGACGGCGCAGGTGACGCTCACCGTCACCGTGGCCTGGGCTCCCAACGGGCGGGCCACCCCCGCCGCGTCCGCGTCCACCGCCGTGCTCCGGCACGCCACGTTGCGCTGGGCCAGAGCGGAGCCGACGGCGACTTCCGCCTCCCGGTGCGCCACGGCGACGCTGCGCTCCAGCGACGCGGCGCGGGCCCCCGCCGCAGCCGCAGACCCCACGTGCTGCTCGGCCAGCACGATCCGCGCCAGCGTCAACAGCAGGCCGATGAACAGCACGATCACCGGCAGCACGACGGCGGCCTCCACCGAGATGGACAGCCCGCGCTCGTCGCGCGACCGCGACGTCATGGCTCGGTCACCCGCTCAGTGGTCGCCACCATCGTCTTGGACACCTCGAACGGCCACAGCACCACCACGGCACGGCCGGTCACCGTCGCCGTGGTGTGGCGCCCGCCGTCCCGCACTGTTGCCGTCGCCCCACTCAGCGAGCCGTTCCCGGCCACCTCCAACGCGGCCGCCTCGCCGGCACCCTCGGAGGAACCCTCCGCCGCGGCGACGGCGGCGCCCTGCTGGGCCGCGGCCAAGGCCGTCGACTCAGCCCAGGCAACAAGGGCCCACTGCACCAACCCCAGGAGGAGGCCGATCGCCAACGGCAGCAAGAGGGCGGCCTGCACCGAGGAACTCATCCCCCGCTCGTCGCGCGGCCCGGTCTGCATGGCCCCATCCTCGCAAATCAACAGGTCAGAAACCCAGCACCCGGGTCAACCTGTGGATAAACGTGCAATAGGCTGGGCGTCGACGCGTACAGCGTCGCACCACACACGAAAGGACACTCATGGTCAAGAAGGTAGCCATCCTCACGGCCGGCGGCTTCGCTCCCTGCCTTTCCTCGGCGATCGGCGGACTCATCGAGCGCTACACCGAGATTGCGCCTGAGGTTGAGATCATTGCCTACCGTCACGGGTACCAGGGCCTCCTCCAGGGCGACTTCCTCGTCGTCGACGACACCGTCCGCAAGAACGCGGCTCTGCTGCACAAGTTCGGCGGCTCCCCCGTCGGCAACTCGCGCGTCAAGCTCACCAACGCCAAGGACCTCGTCAAGCGCGGCCTGGTTCAGGAGGGCGTCAACCCGCTCGAGTTCGCTGCGAACCGCCTCGTCGAAGACGGCGTCGACGTGCTTCACACCATCGGCGGCGACGACACCAACACCACCGCTGCGGATCTGGCCAAGTACCTGCACGACAACGACTACGAGCTGACCGTCGTGGGCCTGCCCAAGACGATCGACAACGACGTCATCCCGATCAAGCAGTCGCTGGGCGCCTGGACCGCCGCAGAGCAGGGCTCGATCTTCGCGCAGAACGTGGTGGCGGAGCACAACTCCGGCTCCCGCATGCTGATCGTGCACGAGGTCATGGGCCGCCACTGCGGCTGGCTGACCGCCGCCACCGCGCAGAAGTACCGCGAATGGCTGGACGAGCAGGAGTGGCTGCCGGAGATCGGCCTGTCCAAGGAGGCCTGGGACGTGCACGGTGTCTACGTGCCGGAGGGCGAGATCAACATCGCCGCCGAGTCTGAGCGCCTCAACAAGATCATGGATGAGGTCGGCAACGTGACGATCTTCCTGTCTGAGGGAGCCGGTCTCGATTCGATCGTCGCCGAGATGGAGGCCCAGGGCGAAGAGGTCCCCCGCGACCCGTTCGGCCACGTCCGCCTCAACGAGGTCAACCCCGGCGCCTGGTTCGGCGACCAGTTCGCCAAGAAGCTCAACGCCGAGAAGGTGCTCATCCAGAAGTCCGGCTACTTCAGCCGCTCTGCTGCCGCCAACGACGCTGATCTCGCGCTGATCAAGGAGTGCACGGATCTGGCCGTCGACAAGGCCCTGGCCAGCGAGCCCGGCGTCATCGGCCACGATGAGGAGAACGGCGACGTGCTCAGCGCCATCGCGTTCGACCGCATCAAGGGCGGCAAGGCCTTCGACATCAACCAGGACTGGTACAAGAAGATGCTGGCCGACATCGGCCAGGAGTTCCCGAAGCCCGCACAGGCCCACTGAGCCTGCGTCCCTCGAGGGACCAACCGCGCCGGCCGCCCCCAGGGGCGGCCGGCGTCGTCTTTCCGGTCAGCGGCGGAAGATGGCCCGCAGCAGGCCGACGATGAGTGCCCCCAGGCCCAGCCCCGTTGCTGCGCCCATGCCGTAGCCGATGCCGAGATTGGCTCTCATGCCGCGCGCCGCCACATCCTGACGCACGTACTCCTCCCGGCTGGGTTCCGGTAGTGCGGGAAGGGCGCCGGCCAGGTCATCGATCTCGACAGGTTGCGGGGAGGACAGAGTCTCCTCCACCTGGTCCGCCGCCGCAGGCGCGGCCGGGGTCGCTGAACGCTCGCGGGCGGCCCGCTGCGCCAGCTTGGCCCGCCACACGTCCTCGGTACCCACCCAGGCTGCGGTGAGCAGGATCATCGTGGCCAGCACGTTGAACAGCAGCATCATCACGATGACCGGGCCGAAGAAGTTGGCCCCGCTCGTGCGGCCCATCAGCCCGGTCACCAGGCCGCCAACAGATTGCAGCACCGCCACCAGCACGGCTCCCACGAGCGTGCCGGTCAGCCAGGCGCGTGGGCTGACGACCTTGCGCGGCAGCACCGCGAACAGGAACGCCATCAGGATCCAACTGGCCACAAACGTCAGGACGAAGGTGACCAGGCGCCAGAAGAAGCCGATCCCGGGGAAGCTCCCCCAGCCCAGCCAGTCGATCGCCTGCTGGCTGAGCCCGTGCCCGATCTGGGCCACGGCCACCCCGAAGCCGAGGGTGAGCAGCACTCCCAGGAAGATCGCGAAGTTGGTCACCAGGTCGAGGAGGAAATGCTTACGCTCAGTCGCGTCGGAGAACCTGTCAGCCCACATGACACGCACGGCGCGCTTCAGGTTGCCCACCCAGTTGGGGCCGGAGTACACGGCGGTGATCAGCGCCACGGTGAAGACGCTGCGCCAATCGCTGAGCGCCTGTTCGATGGCTTTGCCGATGCTCTCACCGATCCCCTCGTCCCCGAGGAAGTCGATGATGAAGCTGGTGATCTGGTCCATCAGATCGGGCCGCAGCACGGTGAGGGTCAGCCCCAGCGAGCCGAACGCGAACATGAGGATCGGCACCATGGACAGCACCGTGAAGTAGGTGATAGCAGCGGCGAACTGCGGGCCGAGCCGCGTGTTGTACCGGTCGATGGCGGCCAGAGCGTGTGCCACGAAGGGTCGTTCGATGACCCTGGCGATCCAGTCCTTCACCGGCCCGAGTTTACCGCCAGCAGGGCGGTCTTCGGGGAGGTCAGACGGCGCGGGAACGGCGGCGGGCGGCCAACTCGTCGGAGGGGTCCTCCACGAGCGGGGCATCGGCTGCGGTGCGCTCGCCCGGCAGTTCGGAGAGGGTGCCCTCCAACTCCCGCCAGACGCTGCTGACGGAGATCATGAACATGCCCTGACCGCCGCGCGAGAGGTCGAACAGTTCGTTGGCGGAGGTCACCTCGTAGACGCTGAACCCATCTGAGACCAGCGTGAGTTCAGTCAGGTCGTCGACGCCGCGCTCACGCAGGTGTTCGATGGCCAGGCGGATCTGCTGCAGCGAGATGCCGACGTCCAGGAACCGTTTGACGACGCGGAGGAGGAGGATGTCGCGGAACGAGTACAGGCGCTGGGTGCCGGAGCCTTCGGCGTTACGGATCGACGGGACGACCAGACCGGTGCGGGCCCAGTAGTCCAACTGGCGGTAGGTGATGCCCGCCACGCGGTGGGCGATGGGGCCGCGATAGCCGGTGTCGCTGGGCACAGGGGCAAAGTCGCCGTCAAAGAGCACTTCTTGCAGCGCTGCCTTCTTGGTCACGGTTCCTCACTTCACTCACCCGGCACCAGTGGGTCTCACCGGCGACGCTTCTGACGCTAACCCCCCTCGTGCCCGCCGGTCAACGACACGCCCAACACCGGCGAGATTTACACGGGTGTGGTTCGACCTGAGGTTGAGGGTTGTCTCAACTTCATGACGTCTCGTCGTCCTCGAAATCCTCCGGGGTGACCCTGTCGAGGAAGGCGCGGAAGGCCTCCACCTCGTCGCTGGGGGCGGGATCCACCTCGACGCCGGCATGCTCCATCAGGGCCCGCGTGCACTGGATGGGCCACCCCAGGCGCACCGCAACCGCGACGAGATCACTCGGCCGGGCGTCCACCTCATGGCCGCCCGCATGCAGGGTGGCCCGGTACACGCCATCGTCAATCGACTCGAGCACGACGGTGCCCTCGCCCGGTTCGAGAAGCGCCAGGACGCTCGCCAGCAGATCGTGGGTCATGGGTCGCTCGGCCGTCTGCCCCTCCATGGCCACCGCGATCGCCGCGGCCTCTGGGGCGCCGATCCACACGGGCAGGCAGCGCGTGCCGCCGGCTTCCTGCAGGAGCAGCACCGGCGGATCCTCGGGCGAGATGATGCGGATGCCGAGTACTTCGAGGCCGATCATGGTGCAACAGTAGCCCAGCTCGGCGCAGGGCTCAGTGGATCTGGCCGTGGAGAAGGGCGGCATGGGCTTGGAGCACCGCCTGATAGAGATCCCGCACCACCTCCGGAGGGGGGCCGGGACGGCGCCTGTGCTGATCCAGCACCTGTTCCACGAGTGCGGCCTCCATCGCCGCGGCCTGCTGCAGGACCCGCAGCTGGCGTAGATCCACCCCGTAATCGGCCAGCTTCCGGGCGGACCTGGCCAGCGCGAGTGCCTCGGGCCCGTAGAGCTGCGATCCGCGGCGCGGTTGGATGATGCGCAGCCGTTCCAACTGGATGAGCGAGGCCTCCCCCAGCCCTGAATCTGCCAGCACCTGGCGGCGCGTCATGAGCCCAGGCCCCGTGCTGCGCCGGACCCGCTTCTTGGGCTCCGGAGGCTCATCCACGGGCGCGGCCGCCTCGGTGGGAGGTTCCTCCCCCCTGTCGATGGCTTCCAACTCCTCGCGGATGACCTTCAGCGGCAGGTAGCGGTCCCTCTGCGCGCGCAGAACGTAGACGAGCCGGTCGATGTCCGCCTGGCTGAAGCGGCGGTAGCCGGAAGGCTGTTGACGATCCGGCGAGATCAGTCCTTCCGCTTCGAGATACCTCAGCTTGGACACGGAGATGTCCGGGAACTCGGGACGGATCATCTCCAGGACGACGCCGATGGTGCGCGCCGCGCCGGACATCAGTTCAGTCCGGGCTCACTCAGCGAGATCGTGGCGCGGTACTTCCCGATCTGGATCTCGTCCCCCTCGCGCAGGACGGTCCGCCCGTCCAGCAGAGTGCGGTTCACGTAGGTGCCATTGAGGCTACCCAGATCCTCCAGGTAGAGCTTCCCGCCGCTGCGCACGAACTTGGCGTGGTGGCGCGAGACGGTGATGTCGTCGAGGAAGATGTCGGACTCGGGGTGGCGGCCGACGTTGGTGATGTCTGAATCGATGAGAAACCGGTTGGAATCACCCGGGCCGCGGTTGACGATCAGCAGCGCGTTGCCCGCAGCCAACGTCTTCGCTGCGGCACGCTCCTGGTCCGTCAGTTCGACGGAGCGGGGGCCGTCCTCAGCGGCAACCGGGATCATGGTGGTGGTGTCACCGGTGAGATCGGCGAGGGAGGCACCGCAATTGCTGCAGAACCTTGCCTCGGGCGGGCTGTCAGATCCACAAGTGCGGCACTTCATTAGAGTCACATCCTCGTCTCAGCGGGGGCTGGCTCATCCCCGGTCTCAGGCCCTTAACAGGCTACCTGAGAAAACTTATCATCCTGCGTCAACCACGCTAGCGCGGGCGCGCGAACTCGGGCTGCTCAATCTCCACCACGGAGGAGATGTCCAGGGCCTGGACCTGCTCGATGGACACCTTCCCGCCCACCCGTTCGCCCTCGACCTCGCTGACCAGCCCGCCCCGGAAGCGGGCGCCGGCCTCGAGGGTGGCGGGATCCCCGATAGCGTCGACGACGTACGGCGCGGCCAGCACCACGCCGTCTGCGGTCACGGCGCCGTTGGCGTCCGTGGCGAAGTGGGAGTTCATCACCAGACGCACCGAGTCGTTGAGTTCGATCACCTCGGCGCCGGCATCGCGGAGTTCCTCCACTGCGTTGAGCAGCAGTTCCGCGGAGACGTTGCCGGCCGGGTCATCGATCTGGATCCGCACCCCCGGGCCCACCACCGGGACCGTGCCGGCGATGATGCGCGCCTGCTCCAACCTGCGGGAGGCCTCCTCCCGCGCTGCCTGGTCACGATCCGCGCCGCTGAGCAGTTCGGTGCGGGAGCGTTCGAGTTCGCGTACCTGGTCCTCCAACCGGCGCGTCTCGCCGGTGACGTTGTCGAGCAGCTGAATGAGATCCGCCTGCCGCACGTTGGCGAACTCCGGCTGCGTGGCCTGCGAACGCAGGGTCAGCACGACGATCAGCGCCGTCAGAAACAGCGCCACCCCCACCACGAACTGCCCGCGGCTCGGCCGGAAGAAGTCCCGCAGCAGTGAACGCTCGGGCTGCGGTTCGGCAGCCCGGCGCGGGGTCTCGTGCTCGACGGAGGACTTGGCCTCGGCTGTGGGCTCAGGCATGCAGGACCGCCCTACGGATGGCGGCCGCATTGGTGAAGATCCGGATGCCCAGGACGACGACAACGCCCGTCGACAACTGCGAGCCCACACCGATCTGGTCTCCGACGAAGACGATCAGCCCGGCGATGATGACGTTGGAGAGGAACGAGACGAGGAACACCCTGTCGGAGAAGATGCCCTCGAGGTAGGCGCGCGTCGCGCCGAGGATGGCGTCGAACGCCGCCACGATGGCGATCGGCAGGTACGGGGCCAGGCCGGGCGGCAGGGTGGGTTGCAGCACCACGCCGACGACGATGCCGGCGATCAGTCCGAGGATGGCGAACACGTTGTCCTCCTACTTCTGCTTCGCGTGGCGCACCGACATCCCCGGGTCTGCGGAGAGCGTCAGGTCGCCGTCGGCCTGTTCGATGGTCATGGACAGGCCGTAGTTCTGCACGATGAGGTGCCACCAGGCGGCTGCCGTGGTCTCGTTGAATCTGGCCTGGAGCGTATCAGGGTCGCCGATGGCCTCGACGCGGTAGGGCGGGCTGAGCGATACGTAGTCAACCGTGATCGCCGCCCCCGCGCTGCGGATGGGAGTCAGTGCGCTGAGGCGTCGGCCGTTGATGCTGACAGCTTCGGCGCCCGCCTGCCGGAGGCCGTTGACCAGCCGGGTGAGGTCACCGTCGAGGACGAGGCCCTCATTCGAGGTGGCATCATCGGCGTCGTCGACGGTCACGATGATGCCCGGGCCGGTCACGGGCAACCCGCCGGCGGCCAGTTCCAGTTGCGTCAGCTCCTCCCTCGCGGCGGGGTCGCCGAGCGCCTCCACGCCCAGCCGGCCCACCTCCGCGTCCAGCTGGGAGGCCTGCTCACCGAGCTCGGCCTGCCTCTCCCGCGCGTCTGCCACCCGCTCGAGCAGTTCCCGGCGCTGTTGGGCCGCGGTGTCCGTGCCGCTGGTGGTCTGGAGGACGGCGAGGGTGATCAGCACCGCCAGCAAGCAGACCCCGACCAGCAACCTGAGCGGGCGGCGGCGGGGTGCCGTGGTGGTGCGGTACTCCGGCTCCAGAGCCTGCTCCTGCAGATCCGTGAGCAGGCTCATGCTCGCATCGGGGCGACGGCTCCTCACCGCGACGCACGCCCCAGCCGCACCGTCTCGCGCAGGTAGAGGAAGCCGGCGGCCCAGTACGCGGCGGCACCGGACCAGCCGAGAGCCCACCCGGCCCAGTGCGCCCACCGCCAGTCGAGCGAGGTGGGTGCGCCGAGCAGGATGAGCGGAAAGGCCATCAGGAGCAGCATGGTGCCTGCCTTGCCCACCCAGTTGACGGGCAACGCCACCACACCGTGCTTCCTCAGCGCCGGCACCAGGAGGGCCAGCATCACGTCGCGGGCCACGAGCAGGACCAGGAAGTAGACCGGCACGATGCCGCGCACGAGCAGCGCGATGAGCGCGGCGAGGATGTAGAGACGGTCCGCGACAGGATCGAGCTTGGCGCCCAGCGGGCTGCGCTGCTTGAGGCGGCGCGCCAGGTAGCCGTCGATCCAGTCCGTCGCGCCGAAGACCATCAGCAGCACGACCGCCGCCACGTCATGGCCCGCGATGATCAGCCACGCGAAGACCGGCACGGTCAGGAGGCGCACGAAACTGACCGCGTTGGGCAGGGTGACAACGGCGTCAGTGTCGAACTCCTGCGCGGGAACCAGCGATGAACTCACGGGCTCAGCCTATGTCATCAGAGCGGCGGCATAGACCGCCTCGACACGTGGGCCGACGGCGTCCCAGGAGAACTGTCTGGCCGCCCGCCACGCGACGGTCGGGTCCGCGGGGGCAGCCAGCCGGGCCCGTACCGCTGCGGCCGCTGCTTCGGCATCGTCGACGGGGAAGAACGTCGACACCTCAGGGTCTGTCACCACGTCACGGAAGGCGGGCAGGTCGCTGGCGACGACGGCGCAGCCCTGCGACAGAGCCTCGATCAGCACCATCCCGAAAGACTCCCCGAAGCGGTTCGGGGCCACCAGCACGCTGGCCCGACGCAGCCATCCATCGCGCTCGTCGTCCGGCACTGCGCCCAACGCCTCAACCGGCCCGGCGAGCCCGTCCCCCGGCCCGATCGCGACGAAGCGGGCCTCCGGGACGGCGTGCGCCACCTCGACGAACGTTCCGTAGCCCTTGCGCGGCTCGTCGAGCCGGCCCAGGAAGGCCACGATCGGCGGGTCCACCTCCCGCTGGTTCTCCGGCCCGGGACCGACAGGAACGGCGTTCGGGATGACGGTGCACTCCGCCCCGGCCACGGTTCTTGCCGTGGCCGCGGCGGCCGAGGACACGGCGATGCTCTGTCGCCCCGGCAGAAGGGCTGAGCGCAGCCGAAGTGGCAGCGCCAGCAGGCCCGGGCGGTAGTGGGCGTGGTGGGTCACCACGAGACGCTCCCGCGCGGCCCGCGCCGCCGCGTAGGCGATGCCCGGGGTCAGGGGTTCGTGGACATGCACGATGTCCGCCCCGTCCAGGGCAGCCCGGGCCCGCATGGCCTGGTCGGGCACCACCCCCAGGTGAGCGACGGAGCCGTTGAAGGGCAGGCTCATCGCGCGGCCCAGCAGGTGGACCTCCTCGGTGGACTGGCCGGTGCCGGGGGCGATCACCAACGCGGTATGACCGCGACCGCGCAGCCACTGCGCCAGGCCGAGCACGTGAGTGGCCACTCCCCCGGGCTGATCGAGCGAGTAGGGGCACACCAGTGCGACGCGCAGACTCATCTGAACACCCGGCGCAGCATCAGCCAGTTCTCTGGATGGCGCCGCACCGCGTCCGCGAACAAGGCCACGGCCCCGGCCATCAGCTCCTGCACCGTGCCGCCTTCGATGCGGTCTGAGACCTCGAGCCTGAGGTGGCCGCCGTCGAAGTGGGTCGTGGCCACCCGGAGGTCGGCGCCGGTCCGGCGGGCCAGCAGAGCAGGGCCCGCGGGCACGCCCACCACCCCGTCGGTCACCGGCCAGGGCACGTTGATGCCTCGCGACGAGAGATCCCGGTCGGCCAGCAGGCACACCATGCGACGCTCAGCCACGTCGTCGGCGAGGCGCTGCATCAGGCCCGGCTGGTCCACGGGGTAGATCGTCATCCCCATCCCGGCGCGGGCCGCCGCGAACCGTTCATACACACCACCGGGGAGCCGTTCGGCCACGCTGACCACCTTGATCCCGACCCGCGCGCACCATGCGCCCGCGAAGTCCCAGGAGCCCATGTGCGGCAGGGCCAGCACCAGGCCAGGCCCGGACAGCGACTCTCTGAGCTTGTTGAGATCCGACGGCGCGATGGCGGCCACCTTGAGCACCTCGTCGTCCCGCCACTCGGCCAGGCTCAATGACCAGAGGTTGTTGCGCAGCCAGTTCTCCAACAGGAGGCGTCGCTGTCGGCGGGTGGGCGGCGCCCCCGTGGCCCTCTCGATCGTGTCGGTCCAGGCGTCGACGGCGGGCAGCCGCTTCAGCGCGACCAGCGGAGCCAAAGCCCGGGCCAGAACGTCGGCCGTGCGCCGCGGCACCCGCCGTCCCAGACGCCAGGCGAGACCCGTGAGGTCCACGTCAGCCGCGCCAGGCCTCGGCCAGGATCCTGCGCGCGTCCCCGAGGAGCTGCGGCACCGCGCGGGTCTGGCCGATGACAGGCATGAAGTTCATGTCGCCCTTCCACCGCGGCACCACGTGCTGGTGCAGGTGCGCCGCGATGCCCGCGCCCGCCACGTCACCCTGGTTCATCCCCAGGTTGAAGCCGTGCGGCTTGGAGACGCCGCGCACCACCCGCATGGCCTGCTGCGTGAGCTCGGCCACCTCGCGCGTCTCGTCAACGGTGAGGTCCGTGTAGTCGGAGACATGCCGGTAAGGGCACACGAGCAGGTGCCCCGGCGAGTACGGGAAGAGGTTCATCACCACGAAGGCGTGTTCGCCGCGAGCCACGATCAGGCCATCCTCATCGGAGCGCTGCGGGGAGGTGCAGAACGGGCAGTCGTGGTCCCCCGTCGGCTTCCCCTCCCCTTCGATGTAGACCATCCGGTGCGGCGTCCACAGGCGCTGGAAGGCATCCGGGACCCCGGGCAGCGAGCCGCTGGCCTCGATCTCGAAATCATCCATGGTCACGCCGTGGGCGACTCGTTGGACCGCGACGCGATGAACTCGGTGATCAGCTGCACGGCCTCGTCGATACCCACCGCGTTGCGCTGGGAGCCGTCGCGGAAGCGGAACGACACCGTGGCGCCGTCGCGGTCGTCGCCGCCGGCGATGAGGATGAACGGGGCCTTGCCCTGCGTCGCGTTGCGGATCTTCTTGCCGAAGCGGTCGTCGGAGGTGTCGAAGTCCACGCGGACACCCCGAGCCCGGAGCTGCTCGACGACGCCGCCCAGGTACTCGTCGAACTCTGCGGCCACGGGGATGGCGGTGACCTGGACGGGCGACAGCCACGCGGGGAACGCACCGGCGTAGTGCTCGATGAGCACGCCCATGAACCGCTCGATGGAGCCGAACTTCGCGGAGTGGATCATGACTGGCTGCTGGTGCGAGCCGTCGGAGGCCGTGTAGTGCAGGTTGAACCGTTCGGGCTGGTTGAAGTCGTACTGGATGGTCGACATCTGCCAGGTGCGGCCGATGGCGTCCTTGGCCTGGATCGAGATCTTGGGGCCGTAGTACGCCGCGCCACCCGGATCCGCCACCACGGGCAGGCCGGACTCGTGCGCGATTTCCTCGAGGATGGCGGTGGCCTCATCCCACTGCTCATCCGAGCCGATGAACTTGTCCTTCTTCTTGCCGTCCTCATCGCGGGTGGAGACCTCGAGCGCGACGTCGGTCAGCCCGAAGTCGTTGAGCAGGCTCAACACGAAGCGCAGCAGGTGCCGGACCTCTTCCGGAGCCTGCTCCTTGGTGCAGTAGCTGTGCGAGTCGTCCTGCGTGATGGAGCGCACGCGGGTCAGGCCCTGCACCACGCCGGAGGCCTCGTCGCGGTAGACGGTGCCGAACTCGAAGAAGCGCAGCGGCAGGTCGCGGTAGGAGCGCCCACGCGAGGAGAAGATCAGGTTGTGCATGGGGCAGTTCATGGCCTTGAGCCGGTAGGCCTGGCCACCCTTGACCACGTTGCCCTGCTCGTCGCGCTCCGCGTCCTCCAGCAGCGGCGGGAACATGCCGTCGGCGTAGTACGGGAGATGCCCGGAGGTATAGAAGAGTTCCTCCTTGGCGATGTGAGGGGTGCCGACGTAGTCGAAGCCCTCCTCGATGTGGCGGGCGCGCACGTAATCTTCCATTTCGCGCTTGAGGACGCCGCCGCGGGGGTGGAACAGCGGCAGGCCGGAACCCACCACCTCGTGGAAGCTGAACAGGTCGAGTTCCGCGCCGAGGCGGCGGTGGTCGCGCTTGGCGGCCTCCTCGAGGCGTGTCTTGTACGCCTGCAGTTCGTCCTTCGACGGCCACGCGGTGCCGTAGACGCGCTGCAGCCCGGCGTTGCGCTGGTCTCCGCGCCAGTACGCGGCCGACGTGCGAGTCAGCGCCCAGCCGTTGCCGAGGTAGCCGGTGTGCGGGATGTGGGGACCACGGCACAGGTCCTTCCACGCCACGGAGCCGTCGCGGTTGACGTTGTCGTAGATGGTCAGTTCGCCGGCACCCACCTCGACGGAGGAGCCGTCGTCGTCGGAGGCGCTGCCCTTGTCGGAGATCAGTTCGAGCTTGAAGGGCTCATTCGCGAGCTCCTCACGGGCCTCTTCATCGGAGACGACGCGGCGCACGAAGCGCTGGCGGGCCTTGACGATCTGGCCCATCTTCTTCTCGAGCGCCTTGAGGTCCTCCGGAGTCAGCGGTTCGGTCTGGAAGTCGTAGTAGAAGCCGTCGACGATCGGCGGGCCAACACCCAGCTTCGCGTCGGCGTGCAGTTCCTGCAGGGCCTGCGCGGTGACGTGGCCGCAGGAATGGCGCAGGATCGACAGGCCCTCTGCGCTGTCGATGGCAATGGGCTCCACCTCGTCCCCGTCAGCCAGTTCGCGGCTCAGGTCGAGGGCCTCACCACCGACGCGCATGGCGACGATGGTGCGGTCCTCGCCGAACAGGTCCAGCCCCGTCGTCGTGGTCGTCAGTTCCACCTGTTCCGCCTGATTGTCGCGGTGGACGGTGATGACTCCACTCATGGGGCACTCCTGTTGTGTTAGCTGGGTCGGTCTGACGTCCCCATTGTGCCGCCTACACCGAATCCGCGGAAGTCGGGCCCGTCCTCGACATGCTTGAGCTCCTCGAAGTCAGGATTCTTGTCGATGAAGCGGGAGATGAAGGGGCAGGTGGGGATCACCTGGCGGCCGTGCTCGCGGGCGTCGCTGAGCGCGAACTCCGCGAGGCGTTCACCCAGGCCCTGACCCCCGTGCTCGGGCTTGACCTCGGTGTGGTGCATGTCCTGCACATCACCGTCGAGCGTGTAGTCGATGTGGCCGATGAGCTCCTCCCCGATGTGCAGCTCGTAGCGCTTCTCGGAGGTGTTGTGGGAGAGTTTCACGTTGTCATCCATGACACGATGCTACCGGCGCGCGGAACGGATGGCGCCGATTGAGGCGATGATCACCGCCGCCATGGCCGCCCATTCGGGCCAGTCGAGCCACTCCCCCAGCACGAACCAGGCGAACAGGGCTGCAGCGGCGGGCTCCACACTCATCAGGATGGAGAAGGTGGCGGCCCTGAGTGATCGGCGCGCCTGCAACTCCAGGGCGTAGGGGATCACGGTGCTCAGCAGCGCCACGCCCGCCATGACTCCCAGCACCCGCAGATCGGTGAACGCGCCGTCGGCGACAGTGACCGCGGGGACGGCCAGCGCGAGGGCGCCGATCACCGACCCGACGGTGAGCCCGCTCATCCCCTCCCACCTGTGCCCAACGGGACCGGCCAGAGCGATGTAGCAGGCCCACAACGCACCCGCCCCGAGCGCCAGCACCATGCCCAGGGGATCGACCACAGTGGGGCCGGCCCCCAGGAGCGCCACCCCGGCTGCGGCCAGCGAGACCCACAGCAGATCGAGCAGGCGCCTGGAGCCCAGCACCGCCAGCGCGAGCGGCCCCACGAACTCCAGGGTGACTGCGAGACCGATGGGGATGCGTTGGAAGCTCAGGTAGATGAGCATGTTCATGCCGGAGAGGCACAGCCCGTAGGCCACGACGAGCAGCCAGTCGCGCCCCGACCGGCCAGCCATCTTCGGCCTGGCGAAGGCCAGGAAGATCAGCGCTGCGATCAGGGCGCGCAGGAAGGCGAGTGTGACGGGGTGTGCCACGTCGAAGATGGACTTGGCGATGGCCGCGCCGAACTGCACCGAGGCGATGGCAATCAGCACGAGCACGACGGGGCGGGGCACGGCCTGACTCTACGCGCCGCAGTGCGCTACCGCTGTTCGTGCCACGCCTGGAGATCCCATGAGCGCAGCTTCCTCAGCAGGGTCTGCTTCTTCGAGACATGTTCCTGCATGCGTTGCAGGACGTCGTGGAGGAATCCGATCGCCTCGACGATGAAGGGGCCCTTGTTCAGCATCACACATTCGGCGCGCATACTCATCGCCGCGTCGGTGACCTCGGCGCGGGTGGCCAGCCCCTCCTTGGCGAGGGACTCCAACACCTGCGTGGCCCAGATCACCGGAACGTGCGCTGCCTCACACAGCCACAGGATCTCCTCCTGCACCTCCGCCAGGCGCTCGAAACCGGCCTCGACCGCCAGATCGCCCCGCGCGATCATGACGCCGACCTCCCGCCAGCGCATGGCTTCCAGCAGGATCTGCGGGAGGTTCCTGAAGGCTTCGACCGTCTCGATCTTGAGCACGACGGCGAGATCGTCTCGCCCCAGTGCCTCGACGGTGTCCAACAGGTCGGCCACATCGTGCTGATCCCGCACGAAGGAATAGTTGACGATGTCAGCATGCTCCACCACGAAGCGCAGCGCCTCGCGGTCCTCCTCGGTGAGGGACGGCATGTCCAGGTGGGTGTCGGGCAGGTTGATGCCCTTCTCGGGCCGTAGCTTCACCCCGTCCACGCCCGCGCTGACGACGTCGATCGTCAACTGCCCGGCGGCCACCGCCGTGATGACGCCGGAGATCTTCCCGTCGTCGAAGAGGATCCGCTGGCCCGGCAACGCGTCGTCGAAGACCTGGCTCAGGGAGCACCCGATACGGTGCGGCCCGCCCGGCACAGGCTCCCAGGCGGTCAGTTCCCGGGTAAGGATGATCTGTTCGCCCTCCCTGACGAGATGGTGGCTGCGCCGCGCCGGAAGGTGTGCGACCACCCCGGCGCTGCCGCCGGTCTCCGGCTCGAGGCGAATGCCCGGGACGAAATAGGCGGTCTTGACCAGTTCCGTCACGACACCCGCGGGCCCGTCCTCCTCGGCGAGGACATCAGTGACCAGTAGCGTGCGCCGTGACCCGCGCCCATCAGTGAAACGGAGCCTCTGACCAACTTCCAGGTCAGCCAGCCAGGACGCATCCGTGACGGGAACACGGGTGCCCGGAGCCTGCGCATCCGTGCCGGGAGCCGTCAACACCACGATGGCGGGATCCACCACCCGCCCCGTCTCGTCACGGTGCGGGCGCGCCTTGAGGACCTCCGGCCCGGGGGCCAGGGGCCCGGTGCGGAGCTTGGGGCCAGCGAGGTCCATCGCGACGAGCGCATCCGCGCCAGCCGCGTCGTCCAGGTGGGCGATCATGGCGGCCCACTCCTCAGGCCCGTCGTGGGCACAGTTGATCCGGGCGATGTCCATGCCGGCGTCGACCATCTTCCGCACAAGGGCGGGGTCCGTGGCCGCTTCCGGGGGGAACGTCACCATGATCCGCGACGCCCGGTCCTCGGCCTGTTCCCCGAGCAGTTCGGTGGCGTTGTGTTGCAGTAGCGCCGGCCCCAGCGGCATCTCGCGCGCCCAGGCATCCTCCGCGTCGGTGTCTGCCCCGGGGGTGCCGGTCAGCCCCGTCGATCAACTGTTGGACGCGTTGTCGCAGCATCGTGGCCTGCTGAGCCACTGAGCCTCGAGAATCAGTCCACTGATCCTCCCTCCACCTAGCTACCGCTGGCCCCCATTGTCCCATGGAGGTTGACCCCACGCCGTCCGGCACGCAACGCCTCCAGGGTGCCGAAGCGCCCCTCGGCGTGGGGCAGGCTGACGTTGCGCAGGTACTCGGCCACCTCGGTGGGGCCGGCCTCCTCGAAGTGGTCGATGAGGCTGCGGATGTCGTCGGGGTGGCGGTTCTGGCTCATCTTCGCCTTGGCCTCGATCCGGTCGATCTCAAGCTCCACACCCACGATGGCGCGGGACATGAGGCCGAGCTTGTCCTCGCCCACGGCGTCGAGCACCTCCGGGGGCTCCATGCGTGCGGTGAGTGCCCGGGCGGCGCGCAGCGCGCCTTCCGCGCTGAGATCGAACCGCGCGGTGCCCCATGCATGAATGGTGATGTAGTCCCAGGTGGGGACGTTGGGCAGCGCGTCATTGGTGGCGTACCAGGCCGGGGCGATGTAGGCGTCGGTGATGTTGATGATCGCCATGGACCGCCCGACGGTGGGCGTACGCACCTGCGGATTGTTGCGCACCAGGTGCGTGACCACTACCCGCTCGTCGCCGCGCCGTTCGATGTGCATCGGCACGAACGTCGCCAGCAGCCCGTCCTCGTGCACGGTGACGAGGTTGCCCGGATGTACCTCGCTGAGGAGCTGGTCCAGCCTGTCCTCGGGAAGTTTGAAGTGTTGCGGCACGTGCACAGCGCCACTCTAGCCAGCCCGCCTGGGCCCCTGATGCGGCCGCATCCCCCGTTCCGGCATGATGACATCCACAGAAGGGAGATTCGTGCTCACAGTTCTCTGGGCCATCGGGATCACCGCTGAGGCCGTGACCGGCGCGCTGGCCGCCGGCCGCGAGCGGATGGACCTGTTCGGCGTCATCATGGTGGCCTTCGTCACCGCACTGGGTGGCGGTTCGATCCGCGACCTGCTGCTCGGCCACCACCCCCTCACCTGGGTGAAGGACCCCGAGTACGTACTCCTCGTTGTCCTCGCCGCCATCGTGACCGTGTCCGTGGCCGGCATCATGAAGTACTTCCGACAACTGTTTCTGGTGCTCGACGGGCTGGGGCTCGTGGTCTTCTCCATTCTCGGCGCCCAGTTGGCGCTGCAGATGGAACTGGGGGTGATCATCGCCGTCGTGGCGGCGGTGGTGACGGGTGTCGCCGGCGGGATCATGCGCGACCTGCTCTGCGACCGGATCCCCCTGGTGTTCCGGGAGGAGCTCTACGCCTCGATTTCGGTACTGACGGCCCTCCTCTTCGTCGGACTGTTGGAGCTCGGCGTCTCCAGCAACCTGACCGTGACGATCACACTGGTGGCGGGCTTCGTGCTGCGCATGCTGGCGATCAGGTTCCGGTGGAGCCTGCCGCTGTTCGAGTACGAGGATTCCTACTTCGACAGCCGCAAGGCCCTCAAGAAGGCGCAGCGGCTGATGCTGCGCAGGTTCCGTCTCCAGGGTCGCCGACCAGCCGTCGACGAGTAGCACGCAGACGGGCACCGGCCAGCCTCGGAGGCGAAACCCCAGCCTCAGAGGAGCAATCTCGTGACCACCGTCGGATTCGTAGGAGCCACCGGCCTGATGGGCCACGGCATGGCCAAGAACATCGCCCGAGCCGGGATGAGTCTCAGCTACACGTTGCGTTCAGAGTCGCAGCGCGTCGAGGACCTGGACGAACTCGGCGCCCGGCAAGCCCCCGGCATCGCGGCGCTGGGCCGGGACTGCGATGTCGTGGTCATCTGCGTGACGTCGTCGGCAGACGTCGAGGAGGTGGTGGACTCACTGCTCGAGGAACCGCGCGAGGGGTTGGTCATCGTCGATTCGTCCACCTCCGAGCCCACGTCGACGATGAAGCTGTCGGAGCGAGCACGGGCACAGGGCGTCGGCTACGTGGACGCGCCGCTGACGAAGGGGCCGGCCGCGGCGGAGGCTGGCGACCTCAACGTGATGGTCGGCGGCGCGGAGGCTGATGTGGCCCGGGTCCTCCCCGTGCTCGAGGCATTCGCCGGATCCGTGCTGCGCACCGGCGACGTCGGGACGGCGCACACGCTGAAGCTGGTCAACAACACGGTCATCCAGGCGTTCTGCAACGCGCTGGCCGAGGGTTTCACCGTCGCGGGTAAGGCGGGGCTGGATCCGCGCCTCGTCCACGAGATCCTCGGTAGGGGCGGCATGAACGCGCCGTTCCTCCACGCGATCGCAGGGGCTCTCGACGGCGACCATTCCGGCATGGAGTTCCACATCGACAACGCCCGCAAGGACGTGCGCTACTACAGCCGGCTGGCAGGCGACCTGGGCGTCGTGGCCCCCATGGGCTCAGCCGCTCACCAGTCGCTGGCGACGGCGTCGGCCCTGGGTTTCGGGCAGGAGTTCGTGCCTGCGTTGGTGCAGGCCCAGGCCAAGCTCAACAACGTTGAGCCGCCACGCACGTCCTGATCGACCCCGAGCAGGCCAGTCGCCGCTGCACGACGGACCGCAACCACAACGAGCCACCGTCGCCTGGATGCAGGGGCTACTGCTGGCCTCTACCGACGTGCGTCGCCGTATTGCCAGTCGCTTCGGAGCCCTCGGACTCGACCTACCCGGCGCAGTCCAGGTCGCCCGCAGCAAAGAGGAGATCCGCCAGCACGCCGGACACTACGAACCGCTCAACCACGAAGGTTTCGCGCGCCGTGTCCGCAATCTGCGCCGCGACGAACCAGGGTGGATGATTGCCGACGAGGCATGGTCGCTTGGTGGTGCGCAGGGAAAATTCACGGTGTATCGCGGTTCACACGGCAGGTTCCATTCCCCCAAAGGATCTGTGACAGCCGCATCCTGCCGTCAGCCAGCATCCATCTGAGAATCCCGTCGTCACTCTGACAGTAACGTCGAGCAACAGCCCCCTACTTGCAGGGGTTGAAAGACCGTGGTGGGCACGACCCATGCCAGGCAGCGTTTTCGCGGCAGGTGCAGGGCTGAAGGGACGAAGGCACACAACGAAAACAGCCCCACTAGGGGGCTGTTTGGCGTGTTCTGTTGTTGGTGGGCGATGCCAGGTTTGAACTGGCGACCTCTTCCGTGTCAAGGAAGCGCGCTACCACTGCGCCAACCGCCCGAGGTGGAGACGGGATTTGAACCCGTGTACACGGATTTGCAGTCCGTTGCCTCGCCTCTCGGCCACTCCACCGGGTGGAGGTTTACCTCCCCATATGGGATGGGAGAGACCATATCTCCGAGCGGACGACGAGATTCGAACTCGCGACCCTCACCTTGGCAAGGTGATGCTCTACCAACTGAGCCACGTCCGCCTTGCGTCTCCTGCCGCTTCCCTCTCGGGCTGCTGCGTTCGGCGCGTTGAGAACATTAGACCATGGATCCCGCAAAGATCAAATCGGGGGCGCCGAGACCCCAAAACCCCAGCAACCGCGGGCCCAGATCCCCGTGAGCAATTGGATGGGGTCACGGCGCGACACGCCGGCGAAAGTGGCCCCTAGGGCCCGTGACCCCATCCAATTGCTCACGGACGCAACCATGGCCGACGACCCCGGTTCGCATTCCCGAATCCGATCCGCTAGAGTTTCTCCTCGCTAGGGCGATTGGCGCAGTGGTAGCGCGCTTCGTTCACACCGAAGAGGTCGGCGGTTCGAAACCGCCATCGCCCACTCTAGTGGGGCTTGCCGAGGTCGACGCCCCTCGAGGGCCCCCGACAGGAATGAGGCGATGACAGCTCCAGCTATCGTTCTCGTGGCCGATGGCCCCGACGACGACACTGTGAACGCCTCCCTCGAAGCCATCGCTGCGGATCTGCGCGGGGCACGCCCGGATCTGCGCATCAGCCTCGGACGGGTCGGTGGTGCCGAACCCAAGCTCGAGGACGTGATCGCGACGCTGGTCGACGATGCCGTCGCCGAAGCCGTGCTCGTGCCACTCGACCTGGTCTCGGCCGCCGAGCACCACGCACTGATCGACAGCTTCCATCGCTCCCCCGACATCCACCTGGCCGTCAGCCGCCCCGTCGGCCCCGCCAGCGAACTGCTCAACATCCTCGACGAACGCGTCCGCGAGGCGCTGCACCGTGGCGGGGCACTGGAGATCGACGGGCTGATCCTCACCGCCCCCGCTGGCGGCGACCTCCGTGGCTCCTCGCTCCTCGCGCGCAGGGCACGCCAGTGGTCCGCGCACCACCGCATCCCCGTTCAGCTGGCCGTCGAGGAGGGCAGCGGGCGCGCCACCGCTTCGGCCGTGGCCTCGCTGCGGTCCCAGGGCCGCCGCCACATCGCCGTCGGCAGCATCTACCTCACCGCCACACCGGAGTACCACAACCACGCCCACGCCGCGCTACGCGCCGGGGCCATCGCCGTGACCTCCCCCATCGGCCAGACACCCCACCTGCGCCAGCTCATCCTGGCGCGCTACGCGTTCGGCGCCATGGAACTTCTCGACGGCACCCCCACCCAGCTCTCGGATCACGTCCTGGAGGGCGAAGAATCCTGACCTGCTTGTCGGGGCCGATTATCATCGAGCCCATGACAGACAGTTTCGTCCCCAAGCTCATCAAGCCAGATGACGAGTGGCGCCAGCAACTCAGCCAGATGGAGTACCACGTGCTGCGCCAGGCCGGCACCGAGATGCCCTTCACCGGCGAGTACACCGACACCGAGGACGAAGGCGTCTACGAGTGCAAGGGTTGCGGCACAGAACTGTTCCGCAGCACCCAGAAGTTCCACTCGAACTGCGGGTGGCCCAGCTTCTTCGCCCCGCTGGCTGAGGATCGCGTCCGCTACCTCAAGGACACCTCCATCCCGGGCCGTCCCCGCACCGAAGTGCGCTGCGCCCACTGCGACGGCCATCTGGGCCACGTGTTCGAGGGCGAGGGCTACGAGACCCCCACGGACCTGCGCTACTGCATCAACTCGGTCTCACTGAACCTGCGACGCGGCTGAGCTGGAGCTCGCACGGCGCGCCACCGCCACATCGCGCGGTGGCGCGCTTAGAGTGTCTGCGTGCCAGCCAAAGTCACCAGTCTCACACCAGAGCCGTTCGCGCGAGCCCTGCAGGAACTGGCGGACATGCGCTGGCGCAACGGCATCGTCGCCGACGAGATCGGCTCTCCGCAGCGCATCGCCCCCTATTCGGTGGCGCTGGCCGCGGAGTTGATGGCCGACGACGAGCCGCTGGCCACCGGCAGGCTCATCCTGCTCCACGACCCGGCCGGCAACGACGCCTGGGGCGGCACGTTCCGGCTGGTGACCTACGTGCGGGCGGAGGTGGACCTGGAGATGGTCACGGATCCGCTGCTCCCCGACGTCGCCTGGTCCTGGTTCACCGAGGCGCTCGAGAGCCACGGCTGCGACGCCACCGCCCTCGCCGGCACGGTCACCGCCTCCTACGGCCGGGGCTTCGGTGAGATGGTCCAGGACCCGGACCGCGCCGACGTCGAGTTGCGCTCGTCCTGGACACCCCGCCTCGATGCCGCCAACCCCCTCACCCCGCATCTCGCCGCCTGGCAGGACCTCCTGGGCCAGGTCGCGGGCGAACCGCCGCTCCCACCCGGCGTCTCCAGCCTCCCGGTGGGCCGCCGCCCATGACCTACGTGACCACCAGCCGGGAGCCACTGCGCCCGGTCGTCGACACCCCTGAACTACTCGACGAATGCCTCGCCTCCCTGCGCGCCGCCCGGGGACCCGTGGCGTTCGACACCGAGCGCGCCCACGGGCATCGCTACTGGGCGAAGGCCTACCTCCTGCAGATCAGGCGCGAGGGCGCAGGCACCTGGCTGATCGATCCCGTCGCCTTCGAGAACGGCCGTGAGCGGGCGGACCTCAGTGCCCTGGTCGACGCCTGCGGCAGCGCCACCTGGATCGTGCACGCTGCCACGCAGGACCTGCCGTGCATGCAGGAGATCAACATCGTCCCCCCGCGCATCTTCGACACCGAACTGGCCGCACGGCTTCTGGCCAAGCCTGGAGCCTCCCTCGGCGCCCTCCTCGAGGCCGAGTTGGGCATCAAGTTGAGGAAGGCACACTCCGCGGACAACTGGTCGCGCCGGCCGCTGCCCGAACCCTGGCTGATCTACGCCGCACTGGATGTCGACTATCTGCTCGAGCTGTCCACCGTGCTCGCCACCCACCTGGTGCTCGCAGGCCGCGAGGAGTGGTCAGCGCAGGAGAACGACGACATGCTCGCCCGCTACAGCGTGCCGCAGCAGCCGAAGGATGATCCGTGGCGTCGGCTCAGTGGGCTCACCGGGCTGCGCACCCCGCTGCAGTACGCCGTGGCACGCGAGCTGTGGCTGGCCCGCGACGACGTGGCGCAGCGCCGCGACCGGCCACCCAGCTGGATTCTGCACGATTCGGCCATCCTCGCCGTGGCTCAAGTGGCGCGCGACGCGGTGCCCACCGAGGATGACGTGCGCGGCCTGCCAGGGTTCGCCAGCCAGCCAGGCCAGCGCTACGTGGGCAAGTGGTTGGCGGCGCTGGAGCGGGTCCGGAAGATGTCGCCGAAGCAGTATCCGCCCAAGCGGGTCCGCTCCGACGGCGTTCCCCACCCCCGCTCGTGGGACAAGGCGAACCCCGAGGCGGCCGCACGGTGGGCCGCGGTGCGGCCCGTGATCGACGAGTTGGCCTGCGACCTCGGTGGCCTACAGGCGAGCCTCATCGCACCTCCAGCGGTGCTGCACGAGGCGCTGTTCCACCACGCCGAGGTCTCCCATGAGCTCCTGGTGGAGCTGGGCGCGCGGCCGTGGCAGGCGGATTTCCTGGCCCCGGCCATCGCCGAGGCGCTGGGTCAGGCCTGAACCGAACCCCGTGTCGTGGGCGCGTCCACATCCTGCGTGAGGAGCTTGCCGAGCACGTCCATCGCTGCCGCGGCCGCGGTCAGGCCGATCCGGTCCAGCACCTGGTCGCGGGAGCCGTGGGTGAGGAACTGCTTCGGGATGCCGAAGTTGCGCACCCTCGCAGGCACGCCCGCGTCCGCCATCGTCGACGCCAGCCGCTGCCCCGCGCCGCCGTCGACGAGGTTGTCCTCCATCGTGACCACCAGGTCGTAGCCGCGGGTCAACTCGACGAGGTCAGGGCTGACCGGCAGCGCCCAGAGCGGATCGACCACTGCGGCCGCGACGCCCTGATCCTCGAGCCGCTCCGCAAGGTCCAACGCGGCACCCACGAACTGTCCGTAGCCCACGACGAGCACCTTGGCGTCCTCCGGGCGGCGCAGCACGTCCACCCTGGAGAGCCCCTTGCCGACGTGGGCGATCTCGGGCATCTCGTCCGGGATGCGTTCCTTGGAGTACCGCACGACGGTGACCGCATCCTCCACGTCGACCGCGCGCTCCAGCGCCGCCACGAGGCGCGCCTGGTCCCGGGGGGCGGCGAGTTGCAGGCCGGGCACGATCCCCAGCAGTGTCATGTCCCACATGCCGTTGTGGCTGGGGCCATCTGTGCCCGTGACCCCGGCGCGATCCAGGACGATCGTGATGCCCGCATCGTGGAGCGCCGCATCCATCAACACCTGGTCGAAGGCGCGGTTGAGGAACGTGGCGTACAACGCCACCACGGGCCGCATGCCCGCACGCGCCATGCCTGCCGCCGACACGATGGCGTGCTGCTCGGCGATGCCGACGTCGAAGATCCGCTCCGGGAAGGCCGCTGCGAACCGGCCCAGGCCCACAGGGTTGAGCATCGCGGCCGTGACGGCCACCAGATCCGGACGGCGCTGCCCCAGTTGCACGATCTCCTCGGCGAACGCATCGGTCCAGGTGGCCTGCACCGCGGCGGAGAGCGGCTCACCGGTGAACTCGTTGATCTTGCCGACGGCGTGGAAGCGATCCTCCTCGTTCTCCTCCGCCGCCTGGAAACCGCGCCCCTTTCTGGTGACGCAGTGCACGATAACGGGGCCGCCGAACTGACGCGCCTGCTCCAAGTGGTTGGTGAGCGCGGCGATGTCGTGGCCGTCGATGGGGCCGGTGTACTTGATGCCGATGTCGGAGAACATCGTCTGAGGCGCGATGACATCCTTGACGCCGGTCTTGAAGCCGTGCATGAGGTCGTAGGCGGGACGGCCGAGGAACGGGATCCGCATGACGGTGCGCTTGATGAGGCTGAGCGTCTTCTCATAACGGTGGTCGACGCGCAGGCCCGCGAGATGGTTGGCCAGGCCTCCCACCGTGGGCGTGTAGGACCGCCCGTTGTCGTTGACAATGATCACCAGGCGCAGGTCTCCTGCGTCGGCGATGTTGTTCAGTGCCTCCCACGCCATGCCGCCGGTGAGGGCGCCGTCACCCACCACTGCGACGACGGTGCGCTCCTCGCCCTTGAGCCGGAAGCCCTTGGCCAGCCCCTCTGCCCAGGAGAGCGCCGAGGAGGCGTGCGAGTTGCGCACCCAATCGTGGGGGGACTCGTCTGGCTCCGGGTATCCGGAGATGCCCTCCTGCTGGCGCAGCGTGTCGAAACGGTCTGCTCTGCCGGTGAGGATCTTGTGCACGTAACTCTGGTGCCCCGTGTCGAAGATGATGGGATCCGATGGCGAATCGAAGACCTTGTGGATCGCCATGGTCAACTCCACCACACCCAGGTTGGGGCCCAGGTGGCCGCCGGTGCGGCTGACATTGGTGATCAGGAACCGGCGGATCTCCTCGGCCAACTGCAGCAACTGCTTCCTCGACATCGCACGGAGGTCTTGGGGGCTGCGCACAGAATCCAGCATGGGCATGCGCTCAATAGTATGCCCTCCACACCATGCCGCCGGGCAAACCCGCAGTCACGCCTCATAGCCGGGGCGTGAAACGCACGTCGCGCAGCGCCTGCTCCACCAACTCCACTCCCCTCGCCACCCGCACCAGACGGGCCTCCTCCTGCTGCAGCACGACCGCCGCCTGATCCACCGTGCCCGCGTCCACCACTCCGGACAGCGACGTGCGCACCCCTGCCAGGCCGCTGCGCGTGGCCACCAGTTGCGAGGCGACGAACTCGCGCGCCATCCGCGCCAGCACCACCGGATGCCGACGCAGCACCTGGTAACCGCGATACTCCGACGGGCAACAATCCAGCAGGAACGATTCGGCGGTCTTCTCCCACCCGTTCGAACCCGGCGGCCGGACGGCGCCCGGCCACCCCGGCGGCACATACACCCTGATCACTTCATCTTCATCGAACATACGAACCATTGAAGCTCAATGCTCCGACAAAATCGAGAGCGTGGCGCACATACCGCCGGTCACCCGGCCCTGGTGGTGGCAAACCGGGCCCGGTACCCCTCGTGACCGAACGCCCCTCCAGAATCCGCCGACAGGCCCCTGACTGCGACGGCGTCCTGGCCGCCGCCGAGGCCATCAGGTTCCGCATGCCCTATCAATCCGATCCGGCCATGCGCAACACGATCAACGCCGGGGCCATGCGCTACCGGACTCCCACTTGTCGCACTCCTCGAAGCAGGTGACCGAGGGCTTCTACGGCACCTTGGACTTCGCCGTCATGGCGGCCGCCCGCATCACGGAAGAGGGGCACTTGGTGCTGTCGTCAGGCGTCGGCAACAACGTGGAGCACCTGGACCATGCGAGCCATATCATCGTCGAGGTCAACAACTGGCAGTCGCCTGACCTCGAGGGCATAGCTGACGTTGGAGTCGAAGTTCACCACGACGCGATGGTGGTCATCACGGAGTGCGGCTACGCGGATCTGCGCGGGCTCGCGCCCAGGCACAGGGCGCAGAAGATGCGCGCGATCGCGCACCCGGACTACCGCCCGCTGCTCGAGGAGTACGTGGCGCGGGCCAGTGCGGAGGGCGGTGCGATGCACGTCCCCCACGACGTCGCGACGGCCTTCGAGTTCCACACGAACCTGGCTGAGACGGGCCAGATGCGAGGCTGACACGCAGCAGGACGAGAGGAAGCCCGGGGCGCATGCCCCGGGCTTCCTCAATCACCCGGTCACCGGAACATGACGATGTTGTTGAACACGAACTGGTTGCGCTGCGAGAACTCGTAGCCGCCGGCCGTCTTCGGGCTGGCCTGGTAGACGGTCACCTCCGCGTAGGTGCGGCACCCGTTGCCGCCGGTGGCGGGGGTGTCGCACTCGGTGCGCCAGTTGCGGCCGTCGGTCTCGGCCTTCCATTCGCCCGTGATGGCGAGGGGATTCTGGCCCCAGGCTGCGCGGGTCATGTACGGCAGGTAGGTGAGGTTGTTGAACGCCCAGCCGGTCTCGCGGACGAACCGGCCGTCAACGATCTTGACCACGGTGGCCCAGATGTCGGTGCGGCACCGCTCGGTCTGCGAGTACTTCTCGCAGGTGGTGTTCCAGTCGCGGCCGTTGAGGTTCTTGTGCAGGCCCGCCAAGGTGTACGGCGCGGACGGCACGAACCGCGTGGCCGCCTGGGTGGGCTCATCGGTCGGCTCATCCGTCGGGGCGGCAGTCGGCTCGTCCGTAGGCTCGTCCGTGGGCTGCGTGGGCTCCTCCGTGGGATCCGGCAGCACCCGCGAGATCAGCCACTCGGACTGGTCGAGCGCATGATCGACGAGGCGGGTCTCGCCCAGGCAGCCGAGGAAGCCGCTCTGGCGCTGCCCGGCATAGGAGCCGGCGCCCAGCACCCAGGGCAGGCCCCCATCATTGCCCACGCCCAACGCGTCCTTCACGTTGCGCAGCACCGGGACGCCGTTGACGTACATGGTCAGGGACCTGTCCGAGGGGTCGTTGACCGCGGCGATGTGCATCCAGTCAGCCAGGTTGACGATCTCCCCCGACCAGGCGGAGAAGTCACGTAGTTGATCGCCCTGGGATTCCATGAAGGAGAACTGCACCTCCCGCAACGTCGAAAACGCCCACGCGAACGGGGGCTCCTCCCCCTCGGATGAGACGTAGCCGTCGACGTTGCCCCGCTGGCCGTCACGGCTGAGCCAGGCCATCCAGGCGTTGAGACTGTTGTCGTAGGCGGGATCCACCTTGACGAAGGTCTCGAACGTGAAGCCGTTGTCGAACTCCTCCATGTTGACCGGCGCGCCGTCGGCCGTCGTGAAGTAGGAGGCCACGTTGCCGTCGCGGGAGGCGTTGTCGAAGCACACGGAGCCGAAGTTGGACGAGCCGGGGGCATGGTCCGGAGAGAAGGTCACGTCGCTCTCTCGGGCTCCTGTGACCGGGCCCTCATTGAGCGGGGCGCGGGTCATGTCGTTGCCGGCGGCGATGTCCTCGATGACGGTCCCGGACGGCGCCACCGTCGAGGCCTCGACGACGGGGATGCGCCAGTGGGCGACAGTCCCCTCGACGACCGGGTAGTCGTCGTCAGCGGTGGCGTTGCGGTACTCGACCGGCTCTGGCGCTGCGAAGCCGTCGAACGTGGCACGGAGCTTGGCGATGTAGGAGGGCTTGTCTGCGGCTCCCACCTGAAGGCCTGGGAAGCGCTCGGCGAAGTTGAAGTCGATCGAGAAGCTGCGGGCGCCGCCCTCGAGGATGGGCTGGTCGAACTCATTGAGTTCCGCCTCCGGCTTCTCGGTGACCCAGTTGGAGAAGGTGAGCTGGGAGATCACGTTGTGGGTCAGGTCGAACTCCACCAGACCCATGTAGCCGTTGCCGCCCATGTAGGCCATCTGGTGATCCATGAGGATCTGATGGACGGGATTGCCGAAGCTGTTGGTGCGCTCGAGGTGGGCGGCGCCGTGGTGGTGGCCGTTGAAGGTCAGGAACACGTTGTCGTGCCTGGTGATGAGGTTGTCAAAGACCCAGTCCCCGAAGCCGGTGCTGACGGCGGTCTCACCGTCGGGGGCAACGTTGATCAGCTGGTGCGAAGTGAGGATCGTCGGCACGCCCGCATGCGCCGTCAGCAGGGCATCGGCCCACGCCAGCGCATCGGCCTGCGCGCCCCAGCTCAGGGCGAGGACGGCGAACGTCTGGCCATCGACGGTGAACTGGTGGTACTCGTGCGCGCCGTACGTGGCGTCGCGCTCGACGAGCGTCTCATTGAGCGCCGCCCGCTCAGGACCGAACGCGGCCAGGTACCGCTCATAGGGCATGTCGTGGTTGCCGCCGATGACCGAGTAGTTGATGCCCGCGTCCTCCAGGATCCGCATGGAGGCGTCCGCGACCTCCCATTCCTGGTCCTGCCCCGCGCGGTCCACCACATCGCCGAGATGCAGCACCATCTGGGTGTTGTAGTCCTCGGCGTGGTCCGCCCAGAACTGCGTCTGGGAGGCGAAGGGGTTGGAGCCATAGCGCTCCATGAACAGGTCGCCCTGCCCCTGCGTCGCGTACCGGGAGTAGAACTGCGTGTCCGGCAGAATGCCCAGGGTGAACCGGGCCCCAGCCTCTGCGGGCTCGGCGTGCGCTGCGGGCGATCCCCCGGCCAGTCCGGCGATCAGGGAGATCGCCAGCACGGCCATGACGAGGCGTTTGAGTGGTGACAGCATGGTGCTCCTACTTATTCAGATGTTTGGCCACCATCTCACTCCTGCCATGTGACCATCTCCCCAAGGACACGTGAACCGTGGGTGTCGGGCAGATGAAAAGGGCCGGGCCCCGTCGCGAAGACGGGGCCCGGCCCTTCGTGGCTGTCGGCCGAGGCGCAGATCAGGCCTTGGCCAGGTTGCGCAGCACGTACTGCAGGATGCCGCCGTGCTGGAAGTAGCCGCGCTCGCCGGGGGTGTCGATGCGCACGATCGCGTCGAAGACGGTCTCCTTGCCATCGGGGGCCACTGCGGTGACCTTGACGGTCTTCGGGGTCACGTTGTCGTTGAGCTGCGTGATGCCCTCGAAGGAGAAGGTCTCCTCGCCGGTGAGCCCCAGCGAATCGGCGCTCTCACCCTCGGGGAACTGCAGGGGCAGCACACCCATGCCGATGAGGTTGGAGCGGTGGATCCGCTCGTAGCTCTCGGCGATGACCACCTTGACGCCCAGGAGGGCGGTGCCCTTGGCGGCCCAGTCACGCGAGGAGCCGGAGCCATACTCCTTGCCCGTCAGAACGACGAGCGGGGTGCCCTGTTCGGCGTAGTTGACGGCCGCGTCGTAGACGGTGGTGACCGGGGCGTCGGCCTGGGTGAAGTCGCGCGTGAAGCCGCCCTCGGTGCCGGGGGCGATCTGGTTGCGCAGGCGGATGTTGGCGAACGTGCCGCGGATCATGACCTCGTGGTTGCCACGGCGCGAGCCGTAGGAGTTGAAGTCGCGACGCTCCACGCCGTTCTCCGACAGGTACTTGCCCGCGGGCGAGTCAGCCTTGATGGAGCCGGCCGGGGAGATGTGGTCCGTGGTGACCGAGTCGCCCAGCTTCAGCAGCACCCGGGCGCCGGAGACGTCCTCCACCGGTGCGGGTTCGGTGGGCATGCCCTCGAAGTACGGGGGCTTGCGCACGTAGGTGGAGTCGTCGGCCCATTCGAAGGTGTCGCCCTCCGGCGTGGGCAGCGAGCGCCACCGCTCGTCGCCGCTGAACACATCCGCGTAGCGCGACGAGAACATCTCCGCGGAGATCGACGAGCCGACGACCTCCTCGATCTCAGCCTGCGTGGGCCAGATGTCTGCCATGAACACGTCATTGCCGTCCTGGTCCTGACCGATGGGGTCGTTGAACAGGTCGATGTCCATGGTGCCGGCCAGCGCGTAGACGATGACCAGCATGGGGCTGGCGAGGTAGTTCATCTTCACGTCGGGGCTGATGCGACCCTCGAAGTTGCGGTTGCCCGAGAGGACTGCCGTCACGGCGAGGTCGTTGTCGTTGACGGCCTGCGAGATCTCCGGGATGAGCGGGCCGGAGTTGCCGATGCAGGTCACGCAGCCGTAACCGACGAGGTTGAAACCGACCGCGTCGAGGTACTGCGTCAGACCGGCCTTGTCGTAGTAGTCGGTCACGACCTGGGAGCCGGGGGCCAGCGAGGTCTTGACCCACGGCTTGCGCGTCAGACCCTTCTCCACAGCCTTCTTGGCCACCAGCGCCGCGCCGATCATGACGCTGGGGTTCGAGGTGTTGGTGCACGACGTGATGGAGGCGATGGCGACGGAGCCGTGGTCGACCTCGAACTCCTGGCCGTCTGCCAGCTTGATCGGCACCTTCTTCTCGACGCGGGCCGGCGCGGATCCGCCACCCTGGTGACGCGGTGCCGGGGAATCATCGATGTCGCCGGGGGTCGTCTTGATGGGGTCGGAAGCATCCATCGTCTGCTTCACGTCCTTGTCGTAGCCCTCGTACTGCTTGTCGGGCTCGCCTGCGTAGCTGACCAACGCCTGACGGAAGGCCGTCTTGGACTCGTCGAGGCGGATCCGGTCCTGCGGACGGCGCGGGCCGGCGATCGACGGTACGACGGTGGACAGGTCCAGTTCGATGTACTCCGAGTAGACGGGCTCGGCCTCGGTGTTGTGCCAGAGGCCCTGCTCCCTGGCATAGGCCTCGACCAGGGCGAGTTGCTCCTCGCTGCGGCCGGTCAGGCGCATGTACTCCGTGGTCTTCTCATCGATGGGGAACACGGCGATGGTGGAGCCGTACTCGGGGCTCATGTTGCCGATGGTGGCGCGGTTGGCCAGCGGCACCTCGGAGACGCCCTCGCCGTAGAACTCGACGAACTTGCCGACCACCTTGTGCTCGCGCAGCATCTCGGTGATGGTGAGCACGAGATCCGTCGCGGTGGTGCCCTCGTTGAGCTTGCCGGTGAGCTTGAAGCCCACCACCCGCGGGATGAGCATGGAGACCGGCTGGCCCAGCATGGCCGCCTCAGCCTCGATGCCGCCGACGCCCCAGCCCACGACCCCCAGGCCGTTGACCATGGTGGTGTGCGAGTCGGTGCCGACGCAGGTGTCGGGGTAGGCCTGCAGCACACCGTCGACCTCGCGCGGGAAGATCACACGTGCGAGGTGCTCGATGTTGACCTGGTGGACGATGCCGGTGCCCGGGGGCACGACGCTGAAGTTGTCGAAGGCCGTCTGGCCCCAGCGCAGGAACTGGTAGCGCTCACGGTTGCGCTTGTACTCGATGTCGGTGTTCTGCTGGAACGCCTCGGGAGTGCCGAACACGTCTGCGATGACGGAGTGGTCGATGACCAGCTCGGCGGGCGAGAGCGGGTTGACCTTGGACGGATCCCCGCCCAGGTCGACGACGGCCTGGCGCATCGTGGCCAGGTCGACCACGCAGGGCACGCCGGTGAAGTCCTGCATGATCACGCGCGCGGGCGTGAACTGGATCTCGTGATCGGGCTCAGCCGTGGGGTCCCAGTTGCCCAGGAACTCGATGTCCTCCTTGGTGATGTTGGCACCGTCCTCGGTGCGCAGCAGGTTCTCCAGGAGCACCTTGAGGCTGAAGGGCAACTTCTCGGAGCCCGGCACGGAGTCGAGCCGGAAGATCTCGTACGAGGTGCCGTTGACGTCGAGGCTCGCCTTGGCCCCGAAACTGTTGACGCTCATCCTTCTCCTTAACTTGGCTGACGCCAGTTTATCTTGATGTCAAGATACCGCACAATTCAGGTCCGCGCGGCGACGTCGCCGTCCAAGGCCCATCCTAGGGGGTTCGCCCGGCCTCAACCGGCCCGGTGGAGGATCGCCACGCACTCGATGTGCTGCGTCATCGGAAACAAGTCGAAGCCCCTGATGGAGGTGGGGACATAGCCGACCTCGGCGAAGGTGGCCAGATCGCGTGCCAGGGCCGCCGGGTCGCAGGCCACGTACGCGATCGCGCGCGGTTCGCGGGCGGCGATGCTGCGCACCACCGCAGCCCCCGCGCCCTTCCTCGGAGGGTCCAGCACCACGAGATCGGCCCATCCGGGCATGTCCCGATCTGACCGCTCAACGGGCCGCGCCAGGAACTCGGCCTCGGGCACGTTGCGTCGAGCCAGGTCCACCGCGCCACGGCCGGATTCCACCCCCAGCACCAGGCACCCTGCGTCGGCGAGCGCCCCGGCGAACAGCCCGACGCCGCAGTACAGGTCAAGAGCGCGCTCCTCGGGCTGCGGATCGAGCCCGTCCAACACCGCGCGGCTCAGCGTCTCGGCGGCCGCCGGGTGGACCTGCCAGAACCCGGTGGCGGCGACGGTATAGGTACGGTCCAGCACCTTCTGCTGCACCGGATCCGGGCCCACGACCCGGCGGCCGCTGGTGAGCGTGACGCTGCGGTCGGCCACCGTGACCTCCAGGTCGACGCCAGGCTCCGCGGCCGCCTCCAACTCCGCGACCGAGGGTCCGGGCGCCGCGATGAGGCAGCCCTGCTCGGGTAGCGGCACGATCTCGTGCGAACGGCGGGCCCGGAAGCCCACGGTGCCGTCGTCGTCGACGGCGTAGCGCACCCTGGTGCGCCAGTCGAGGAGCCCACCGGGCACCTCCTCGACGGTGCCCTCCCATCGGATGCCAGCGAGACGCTCGAGTTGTTCGGCGACCACCGCCGTCTTCAGATCCAGCTGGGTCGCTGCGTCGGCGTGCTGCCAGTCGCAGCCCCCGCAGCGTCCGGCGATGGGGCACGGCGGCGGCACGCGGCCGGCGGCGGCGTCCAGCACCTCCGTCACACGCCCGCGGTCGAAGCGCTTGCCCCGTTCGGTGATCTCCACCAGCACCCGCTCCCCCGGCAGGCCACCGGTGGTGAAAACCACCTTCCCATGGAGCCGGCCCACCACAATTCCGCCGTGCGCCACGCGCTCCAACACCATCTCCGAAATCATCGGCGCACCCTCGTTTCCGACACCTTCCGTGCCAGGTCCTTGCGCCGCCCGGAGCTGCGCAGCTGATACGGCACAGAGGTGACCATCACGCCCTGCATGAAGTGCAGGCGGGTACGGATCAACAGGGCCGTCTGGTTGTGGAGCAGTTGCTCCCACCAGTGCCCCACAACGTACTCGGGGATGTAGACGCTGACGACATCCCGGGGATTCTCGGTGCGTAGTTGGCCGACGTAGCGGATGAACGGGTTGGTGATCTCGCGGTAAGGGGAGGCGATCACCTTCAGCGGGATGCCGAAGTCCTCGGCCTCCCACTCCCCGAGGATCTGTTCCACCTCGTCGTCGTCGACCGCCACCGTCACCGCCGTCAACGTCGTGGGCCGGGTGGCGCGGGCGAACGCGATCGCCTTGGCGGTGGGCAGGTTCACCTGCTGCACGAGCACGACGCCGCGCACCCGGCTGGGCAGCGCGCGATCCGACTCCGGACTGAGTTCCAACTCGCGGGCCACCGAATGGTAGTGCTTCGAGATGGCCAACATGACCACGAAGATCAGCCCCATCACCACCAGGGCGAGGTAGGCGCCGTGGGTGAATTTCGAGACCAGCACCACGATCAGCACGACGCCGCAGAGCGCCGAGCCGATGACGTTGATCACGCGGCTGCGACGCATCTGGCGCCGCTCCACCGGGTCCGTCTCAGTAGCCAGCCTGGTGGTCCAGTGCCGCACCATGCCCAGCTGCCCCAGGGTGAACGAGATGAACACGCCCACCACGTACAGCTGGATCAGTGCCGTGACAGAGGCGTTGAACGCCAGTACCAGCCCGATCGCGCCCAGGGAGAGCGCCACGATGCCGTTGGAGTAGGCCAACCGGTCGCCGCGGGTGTGCAGCTGGCGGGGCAGGTAGCCATCCTTGGCCAGGATGGACGCCAGCGACGGGAAGCCGTTGAAGGCGGTGTTGGCGGCGAGGAACAGGATCAGCATGGTCGCGGTGATCAGGATGTAGAACCCCGGCGGGAACCAGTCCATGAACACCACCCGCCCCAATTGGCCCACCACCGTGGTGGCCGCGGTGTGGATGGTGTTGCCGTCGCCGTCGACGTAGTGGGTGCCGGTGAGCTCGTCGATGAGGTGCACGTTGGTGAGGTTGGCCAACGCGATGATGCCCAGCAGGGACGCGATGGCGATGCCCCCCAGCAGCCCCAGCACCTTGGCGGCGTTGCGGCTCTTCGGCGGCTGGAACGACGGCACGCCGTTGCTGATGGCCTCGACACCGGTCAGGGCGGCACAGCCGGAGGAGAAGGCCCTGGCCAGGATCGCGATGAGCGCCCACCCTGCGAGCTCCTCGGCCCCGTCGGGCCGCACGACGATGAGGTCGGCGGTCTCAGACCTGAGCTCCTGCCCCAACCCGAGAATGCGGATGAGGCCCACGCCGACCATCGACAGCATCGAGAGCATGAACACGTAGGTGGGGATCGCGAACGCCGCGCCGGATTCCCGGGTGCCGCGCAGGTTCACCAGGGTGAGCAGGATGATCACGCCCACCGCCGTCCACGCCTCGTAGCCGTGCAGGAACGGCGCCATGGCCTTGGCGTTGATGACGCCGGCGGAGACGGACACCGCCACGGTCAGCACGTAGTCGACCATGAGCGCCGACGCGACGGTCAGCCCGGCGTGGCGGCCCAGGTTCTCCCGTGCGACCTCGTAGTCGCCGCCCCCGCTGGGGTAGGCGTGCACCGTCTGGCGGTACGACATCACCACGACGGCGACCACCACAGCCACTGCGACGCCGATCTTCCAGGAGAACAGGAAGCCGGCCATGCCCGCTAGCGACAGGGTGATGAGGATCTCGTCCGGGGCGTAGGCCACGGAGCTCAGCGCGTCCGAGGCGAACACCGGCAACGCGATGCGTTTGGGGAGCAGCGTCTCGCCCATCTGGGTGTTGGACAGCCGCCTGCCCACCACCATGCGCTTGAGAGCCGAAAGCACGTTCACACGCTCAAGGTAGACCTGTTGGGCCCCAATGTCACAGGTGCGCTGGTGCTATCTTCGTCACACGGATCTTTTGAGCCCCGGAGGAGTCAGGGTGCACCTAGTCATCATGGGCTGTGGCCGTGTCGGAGCGATGCTCGCCACGAGCCTGGAGAAGCGAGGCCACAGCGTGGCCGTCATCGACCAGGATCCGGATGCCTTCCGTCGTCTGGGCACCGATTTCAAGGGCATCACCGTGGAGGGCGTCGGCTTCGACCGCGAGGTGCTGGAGGCCGCCGGCATCCGGCGTGCAGACGCGTTCGCGGCGGTCAGCTCGGGCGACAACTCCAACATCCTCTCCGCACGCGTGGTGCGCGAGATCTACCACGTCGAGAACGTGGTGGCCCGCATCTACGACCAGGGGCGCGCGGAGGTGTTCGAACGGCTCGGCATCCCCACGGTGGCCACCGTCAAGTGGACGGTCACGCAGATGCTGCGTCGGCTGCTCCCCTCCGGCAGCCAGCCGATCTGGTCGGACCCCACCGGCGATGCGCGCCTCATGCAGATCCATGTGCACAACGGGTGGGTGGGGAGCCGGATCACTGAACTGTCCGCCGTCGCCGATGCACCCATCCCATTCGTGCTCCGTGTCGGCCGCGGACTCGTCCCGAACCGGGAGACCATCTACCAGGACGGGGACCTGATCTACGTGGCCTGCTACACCGATCGCATCGACGATCTCGAAACCCTCTTCGCCGCTCCCCCGGCCAGGAACTGACAGGAGCCCCGATGCGCGTATCCATCGCCGGAGCCGGGAACGTCGGACGTTCCATCGCCCGCGAACTGACCGCCAACGGCCATCAGGTGCTGCTCATCGAGAAGGACCGCTCGGCCATCAACCACGACGCCGTGCCCGGCGCGTCCTGGCTGGAGGCCGATGCCTGCGAGCTGAGTTCCCTGGAGGAGGCCGAACTGGATCGCTTCGACGTGGCCATCGCCGCCACGGGCGACGACAAGGCCAACCTGGTTCACTCCCTCCTGGCGAAGACGGAGTTCGGCGTCCCCCGCACCGTCGGCCGAGTCAACCACCCGGGCAATGAATGGATGTTCGACGACCAGTGGGGCGTCGACGTGGCCGTGTCCACCCCGCGTCTCATGTCTGCACTGGTGGAGGAGGCCGTCTCCACTGGGGACCTGGTGCGGCTGTTGACCTTCAACAAGTCCACCACGCACCTGGCCGAGGTGCGCCTGCCTGCGGGTTCACGGTTCATCGGGCGCCGGATCCGGGACACGGGCCTGCCGGGCGACGTGGTGATCGTGGCGATCGTCCGCGACGGCGCGCCGCTGTCTCCGGAACGCGACCGTGCCTTCGAGGCCGGCGACGAACTGCTGTTCCTCGTGACCCAGGACTCGGAGCCCGACCTGGCTGAACTCTTCGACCCGGAAGCCGGTGCGAACCCAGAGGGCGAGGGCGACCCCTACCAGGGGGACCTGCCTAAGGGATGACCTCGAAATCGGGGTTGTAGATCACCGGGCTGCTGTCCTCTTCCGCCAGGCGGCCCGCCACGCGGATGTGGCGCCCCGGCATCAGGCACTCGAGGCGGCTGCGGCCCATCCAGATGAGCCGGACGGTGCCTGAACCGTCGTTGACCTCCGCCTCGAGCCAGCCGTTCTTGGCGTCGGAGGTGATCGAGACGATCTCGCCGCGCAGGATCACGCGGCTGCGGGGTTCGCAGGAGGCCAGGGGATGCGCACCGACATCTGCGGCGCGCTGCCGCAACTCGGTGGCCTCCAACTCTTCGACGGGGGTCATGAGTCGTCGAAGCCGCTCAAGGAGCGACGGGCGGACCATGGCTCAGCCTTCCGCCTGGGCCTGCTGCTGCGCCTGCTCGGGCACCGTCATGGCAAGCAGGCTGCCCGGCGCGGCCGGGGCTGTGCCGCGGCGCACGACGAGGTTGCTGAAGAACTCCTCCAGAGCCACCTGCGCCTCGGAGTTCTGCGGCTCGAAACTGGCCTTGCCGAGCAGGACGCCACGCAGCACCCAGCCGGGGCCGGCGACGAGCCAGGTGCGCGAGACGTGCATGGCGGGGTTGCCGTTAGGGTCCGTCACGGGCATGGCGCGGCGCACCTCGGTGCCGAAGGGGCCCTTCACCAACTGGATGCGGCCCTTCTGCTGCTGCGTCGCGCGGATGATCTCGGAGCGGATCTCGCCCACCATGGAGGACTTGGCGGGGCCGGCGAACACGCCCACCTCCAGCGCGGACTGGCCGTCGCCCACCAACAGCGACTGCACCTTGTTGGTGTCCTTGTTGACCTGAAGCTGCAGCGTCATGCCCTCGAAGGGGGTCAGCACCAGAGTGCCGAGATCGAGTCGCTGTACCTCATCCGCGTCAGCCTCGAGGTCGACCTCCTCGATGTCGAAGGGGCCCCAGTCGCGGTTGAACTCCGCGTCCCACAGCGCGGCCTGCTCCTCGATGGAGGAGGGCTCGGGCGTCTCCTCGGCGGCTTCGTCGTTCGCCTCGAGGCTCTCGGCGGAGACTTGTGCCCCCTCGTCCTCGACGGCGGCGCGCTTCTTACGTCCGAAAATCACAGAATCTTCCTTCTGGTCTAGGTGCGGGTGAACCCACCAGTGGAACCATACCCACCGGCCCCGCGTGAAGTCTCATCAAGTCCGTCCACCGCGACGAATGTGGCGCGTACCACCGGCATGATCAGCAGTTGCGCGATGCGGTCGCCCGCCGACAACCGGATGGGTTCGTGGGGGTCGAGGTTGATGAGGCACACCTTGATCTCGCCGCGGTATCCGGCATCGATCACGCCGGGCGAGTTGACGACGCTCAGCCCTGCCCGCGCGGCGAGGCCCGAGCGGGGCGTGACCAGCCCGACGTGGCCATCCGGGATGGCGACCGCGACACCCGTGCCCACCAGCACACGCTCCCCCGGCTCCAGCACGACGTCGTGCGACGCCCGCAGATCGGCTCCGGCGTCGCCAGTGTGCGCATAGGCGGGCAACTGTCCGGTTTCCGCAACGGTCTCGATCCTCATCGCGCATCTCCGGTGAGCGCTGCGGTCAGTTCCTGCGGCCTTCGGGTGCTGACGAGCCAGGCGGAGTGCGGGTCAGCGGCGTCGTCGAGTTCGATGCGGACCAGCCCCGAGATGAACGGCCTGGTGAAAAGGAACTCAGTGCGGTCAGCGCCGGGACCCTGCGCCGCACGGGCGTCGTCACCCTCGAAGGGCGTCACGGCGCCGATGTAGCGGCGCTCGAGGCGGTACCTGCCGGCTGTGAATGTCTCCCCGTCCACGGTGAGCCGCGTAGCGCTGTACGCCACCAGCCCGAGAGCCACCCCCACGAACGTCAGCGCGATGATGGTCACTGCCATCCACAACTCGAGGTAGGCGATCACCGCCACGCCGACGCTGGCAACGAACAGCAGGCCGATCACGGCCCACCACAAGGGGATCTGCAGACGTTCCGAGTAGGTCACCGTGACACCTTAACCGGTGGGCATAATGGGGATGGAACTGGTCGACAATGAAAGGAAACCCCATGGCTATGACCGAGAAGATCATGTGGAAGATCTACGCGGGAGCGATCGGTGCCGTCACCACGATCGTGGCTCAGAAGTTGGTCACCAAGCTCTGGGAGGCCTCCACGGGCGACGCTCCCCCGGATCCGAACGATCCGGAGGTGCCGCTGACGCACGCGCTCATCTGGGCGGGCGCCAGCGGCCTGGGTGTGGGCATGACGCAGTTGGTCATGAACCGGTTCGTGCAGCAGCGCTGGATGGCCAATTACAACCACACCGGCCCCGGGAACCTGCGTTCCAAGCTGACCTGAGGCTCAGACACAGTCCACGCAGTAGAACTGTCCGTTCTTCTCCTCAGCCAACTGGGGGCGTGCCTTCACCAGGAAGCACGACGCGCAGGTGAACTCGTTCGACTGCCGGGGCAGCACGCGCACCGTCAACTCCTCATGGGAGAGGTCCGCGCCCGGCAGCTCGAACGATTCGGCCGCCTCCACCTCGTCTTCATCCACCTTGCCGGAGTTCTTATCCGCCCGGCGCGACTTCAACTCTTCGAGCGAATCCTCGCTCATCTCCTCGTCGGTCTTACGGGGAGCGTCGTAATCCGTTGCCATCCGTTGGTGTCCTTTCGTTGCCACGATCGCGCTATGTGTATCACATCTCGCAGCGCCGCGGTATACCGGGTCACGCACCGCGCCGGGCCGGGCCACGCGCTGACCAGCGCAGCCTCCCGCTGACGGCACGCCGACGCTGGTAAGTTGTGATGGAAACACCAGCCAGACTCACGAGGAGCCACATGGACAACTCTCTGACCCCACGGGAGATCCAGACCCGCATCCGCGCGGGCGCCTCCATCGAGGATCTGGTGTCCGAGACAGGAATGTCTGCCGACCGCCTCGAGGCCTTCGCCGGCCCCGTGCTGGCCGAACGCGAGCACGTGGCGCTGTCGGCGCAGAAGGCCACCATCCGTCGCCGCGGGGAGGCCGGCACGCATCGCCGCCTGGGCGAACTCATCGCCGCGCGGCTCCGGTCGAGGAGCATCGACGCAGACGATGTGCAGTGGGACGCCTGGCGCCAACCGGATCTGAAGTGGCGCGTCATCGCCCGGCTGGCCTCGGACGTTGAGGCCGAGGCCCGCGAGGCCGAGTTCGTCTTCGACGCGAAGGGCCGATTCTCCGTGGCCGACAATGCAGATGCCCGCTGGATGATCGGCGAAGAGCCGCGCGACGCTGCCCCGGAGGATGAGAACACCGTCGACTTCCACGACGAGCTCGCCCTGGTGCGGGCCACGCAGCAGCCCGAGGAGTCGCATCCCGGCGACGAGGTGCCCGCCTCAGAGTTGATGCACGAGAGCAACGAGGACACCTCGGAGCTCGACAGCCTCTACGACATGCTCAGTGGCATCAGTGAGGATTCCGTGCGGATCTACACCGGCATCCTCGATGAAGCTGAGGATGACGAGCAGGCCCCTGCTAGTGCCGAACCCGAGGGCTTCGAGGAGATCGAGGTTGTCGAAGAGCTCGAGATCGTCGAGGTCGAGATGACCGACGAGACACCCGAGGCGCAAGCGGCGCCGGAGAAGGACGCGGCCGACGAGGAGGACACCACCGTCCTTGAGGATCGTGCAGAGCCGGAACCGGAGCCGGTTGAGGCCGAGGAGCCTGTACAGGAACCGCTCGTGGAAGCCGCCGAAGAGCCGGTGAAGCCCCCGCGGAAGCGTCGCCGCGCGAAGGTCCCCAGCTGGGACGAGATCATGTTCGGCGGCCCCACGAAGTAGCAGCCTCCGTTCCTGTCCCTGAGCGTGCCCCGCGACGAAGGAGCCGAGCACGACGCTTGTGCTGAGCCTGTTCCATCGCGAAGCGCCGGACAGGTCGAAGCAAAGGGCCCTGCAGCCGATCCGACACCCCACCACTACGGGTCTGCTCCGCCGAAGCCGGAGGAAGAAGGACGCGAGTGTTACCCGTGCGCATGCATCGCGACCTTCAGTTGTGACATCCCGGCGTGGCCTCGAAACGCGCGTCCTTCATCCCCCACCCTCGGCTTCAACGCTCCTGCTCTTGGGGCTCGATGCCGAAACCATTGGGGTCCTTGTTGCCGGAGTGTCCGGTGTCGGGGTGCGTTGCTGTCAGGTGGCGTTGTCGGGCAACCAGGGACCTGGGTGGGGTCCGGTGCCGGAGAAGCACTGCCGAGCTGTCACCTCCATCACAAGGAACGCCCCCAGCACCTTCATTCAGGTGCTGGGGACGCTTCAGGGGTTTCGACACGGTCGCGGTCCTCGCAAGCTCGGACGCGACCGGCTCAACCAACCGCTATCGCAGCTCGGGGCCTCCGAACATCACGATGTTGTTGAACACCCACTCGTTGTTCTGCGAGAACACGTAGCCACCCTCAGGCTTCGCAGTGGCCTTGTACACCGTCACGAACGTGTAGGAACGGCAGCCGTTGCGGCCGGTGCTCGCGGTGTCGCACTCGGTCATCCACTTGCGCTGATCCGTGGTCGCGGTCCACTCGCCCTTGTTGGCCAGCGGGTTGGCACCCCAGGCCTCACGGGTCATGAACGGCAGGTAGGTGAGGTTGTTGAACGTCCACCCGTCCTTGCGGACGAACTGGCCGTCCTCGATCACCACGACCGTCGCCCAGATGTCCGTGCGGCACCGCTCGGTCTGCGAATACGGCTCACACTCAGTGTGCCAATCCCGGCCATTGAGGCTCCGATGCAGACCAGGCATCGTGTACGGCGCGGTACGCACATACTTCTTCACCGGCGGCGTCGTGGGTGTCTCCGTCGGCGGGGTGGTCGGATCGTCCGTCGGATCGACCGGTGGGGTCGCCGTCGGCTTCACCGTGGGCTCCTCCGTCGGATCATCCGTGGGGTCGACCGTCGGGGCAACCGCCACGGTCATGGTGAACGAGGCATCAGCGGAGTTGCCGGCCTCGTCGGTCACGGTCACCGTCACCGGGTACGTGCCGGCCTCGGTGGGCGTGCCGGAGATCAGGCCGGTGGCCGGATCGATGGTCACGCCCGCGGGGAGACCCGTGGCCGAGTAGGTGAGATCGGACGAGCGATCGTCGGTGGCCTCCACCTGGAGCGACACTGCGGAACCGACCTGGGCGGCCTGATCAGCGATGGCGTTGATCTCCGGAACGGTGGTGTCCGCGCCACAGGTGGCCGGCGGTGCCCACACCTGGACAACCGGGTCCACCTCGACGGGCTCTTCGTCGGACGTGGCGCGGAACTCAAGCTCGCCGATGGTGGCGAACTGGTTGTCGTCCGCATGGTTCTCCGTGATGACGATCTTCACGTAGCGTGCCGTGTCGGTCAGCTCGAGGTTGGTGGGCGCGGTACCGGCGGGGAGGGTCTTCTCCACCGGCTCCGTCCACGTCTCGCCATCGGTGCTGAACGAGATGGTGAAGTCCGACACCTGCCCGTTGACGTTGTTCTGACGCGGCACCCAGGTGAGCCACTCGAGCTCGTGCTCGGCCCCCAGGTCCACCGTCACGGTGTGCGGCAGCGGCGAGACCGGCGACCAGGCGGAGTGCCAGAACGTGGCGCGGTCGCCGTCGATGATGGCGGCGGCACGGCCGTTCGGGGCAGGCTCGTTGGTGGCCTCCGAGTCAGCGCTGGCGCTGGTGGCCTCGATGGCGACACCGGTGAGAGGCTTGACCGGCGAGTCGACCTCGACGATCTGCTCGATGAAGCGGCCGTCCACGTCGGTGACGCGGAACAGGTACTTGCCTCCGATGGTGCGGTACTTCACCGGCATCGTCAGATGGGCCGTGCCGTCTTCGCTGATCCAGTAGCGTCCCTGGATGGCGGGATCGTCATCCTTGGTGGCGCCTTCCGCGGCGACCTCGATGGGATCCTGGCTGAACTGGATCGTGGCCAGGCTGTTCGGCGTGAAGCCGGACAGATCCGCGACGATGCGCGAGTTGTCCTGGACCGTGGCGTCGGCGTTGAGCACGTTCGCGCCGGGGGCGACGCAGGCGTCGGGAGCCCAAGCGACGGGGGCGGTGTAGCCGGCCTCGACGGCGACCTTGCCGGTCACGACGCGGCCGTCCGAGAACGTCACGGTGGCCTCATAGGTGCCCGCCGCCGCGAAGTTGTGCTCGGCGCCCACTGTGTAGCGGGAACCGGCGTGGAGGTTGGTGCGCTCCTGGCCGGGCGTGAAGGTGGCAGGCACCGGCTCCGATCCGTCACCGAAGTCGACGGTGGCGCTCAGCGGGGCGGTCAGCTCGGAGTTGCTGGTGCCGTCTTCGTCGTTGACGTTGTCCACGGTGATCGAGCGGCCGTCCTCGGAGACGATGGTGCCGGGGGCGACGACGACGGCGGGCTCGACCAGCATCGGCTGGCCGGGGGCCGACTTGGCGTCGGTGCCAGCGGCATCGGTGTCCCACTGGACCTTCGGGGTGTCGTAGAAGTTGCTGCCCTTGGCGAGCAGGCGGGCGCCCATGGGCTCCATGCGCTGGGCGAAGGAGGCATAGTCGCGCTGCGCCTGGGGGGTCCAGCCGATCTCGGCGTGTGACATGGCGCGCGGGAACATCATGAACTCGTTCTGCGTGCCGCGACGGATGGTTTCGGACCACATGGGGCCCTCCATGCCGATGATGTCGGACTCTTCAACCAGCGGCATGTCCGCCGAGGGGGGACGGACCACGGTGAGCGGGTTCCAGTTGTAGTAGTGGTCGATGTCGCCCTGGCCGGCCCAGGTGAGGCCGATCGGGGTGAGCCCGTTGCCGTACTTCATGTCGAGGTACGCGCGGTTGGACATCGAGGTGACCACCTTGGCGCCATCCTGGATGGCCTGGTAGGTGCGCTGCGTGCCGCCCACCCAGTACTGCACGATGTCGCCCTCGGAGAGGCCGGCGTCGGCGAATTCGTTCCAGCCGATGGCCTGCTTGTTCAGGTCGCGGACGATCGGGATGACCTTGCGGACGAACTCCTGGAAATCGGCGTGCGGGGTGGAGTGCGTCTCGTCGCCGCCCACGTGGAGATACGGGCCAGGCGTGATCTCAGCCAACTGGCCGAAGATGTGCTTCAGCGCCACCCAGGTGTGCGGGTTACGCACATCGAGGGTGGACTCGCCCACGTTGCCGTTGTTCTGCTCGACGGTGTTGTCGTAGATCGTCTTGTACGGGCGGGTGGCGTCGGTGTTCAGCTCAGGGAGGGCGTGCAGCATGGCGCCGGTGTGGCCGGGCACGTCGATCTCGGGAACGATCGTGATGTGGCGGTCCGCGGCGTACTGGACGATGTCCCGGTACTGCTCCTGCGTGTAGTAGCCGTTGCGGCCGATCTCCTGCTTGAAGCCGAAGTGCTTGCCGGGCTCGGTCTCGGCCATCGACAGGTTGCCGCCGATGCGGTGCAGGCGGGTGTAGTCGATCTCGTCACCCTGGGCGCGGCCTTCGTTGGTGATCTCGATGCGCCAGCCCTGGTCGTCTGCCAGGTGCAGGTGGATGCGGGAGATCTTCACGGTGGACAGGGTGTCGATGATCTGCTTGAGCTCGTCGATCTCGATGAAGGAGCGGGCCACGTCGATCTGGGTGCCGCGGTGCGCGTAACGCGGGGCGTCCTTGACGGTGACGGCGGGCGCCGCCCACTCGGTGTAGACCGTGTCGGTGCTGTAGATCATCGGCGGGAACAGCTGGCGCAGCGTCTGTGAGGCGTTCCACAGCCCGTGCTCGCCGCTGGCCGTCAGCTCCGCCGATTCGGCGGTGGTGACCAGGTCGTAGGCCTCGGGGTAGCTCTCACCGGGGTTGGCCTCGGCCCATGCGGCGGGCTCGAAGATCGAGTCGTAGCTGGGGTCGAGGTTGAACTTGATGACGTTGGTGTCGCCGGATTCCTGCACGGGCAGGGCGAAGCCGGTGGAGGCGCGCAGCTGGGTGGCCAGCAAGTTGGCCACGTCGAGCGCGTCACCGGTGGCGACGATCGCGGTGTCGGCGTCGAGCACGAACGGCTCGCCGCCGTCCTCCGTGAGCTGGATGGGCAGCGGCACGAGGCTGGTGACGGGCGGCGCCGGCGGCGCGGGCTCCTCACCGTTCCAGACCTCGAACTCGAAGAGGCTCACGCCCCACTTGGCGCCGCTGATCGGGGTGCGGTCGAGCGCCTGCATCCGCACGAAGCTCCAAGCCTCCCCGGCCGTGGCGTCGTTGAACTCCTGCTTGTCCACGGAGAAGCCGGAGGTGGGGCAGGTGGGGGTGATCTCGGCGGTCGCGTCGGTCCAGTTGTCGGCCGCTTCCTTCTTGACCTGGATCTTGTACTTGGCCGCGCAAGCGGCCTCCCACAGGATGTTCACGTGGCTGACGACGGTGGGCTCGTCGAGCTCCACCTGGAGCCAGGCATCGTCTGCGTGGTTGGAGGACCAGCGGGAGCTGGTGTCGCCGTCGGTGGCCATCTCGTAGGTCCAGCGGCCGTCGTCCACCTCGTTGCCGGAGGCGGTCACGGTGGCGCCGGCGCTGGCCAGGGCCACGTTCTCGCCCTCGGCCGCGTGCGTCACCGTGGGCGACCACGTGGCGACCGCGCCAGTCATGGCGAGCGCGAACGCTGACGCCATGGCAGCTAGTCGTCGTGTCTTAGTTCTCAAGCGCATCTTCGCACCTCAAGGATCGGGGCACCACAACCTGCTGTGGCACGGGTCCCACCATCCTCACCGATCAGGCCGGGCAATGCACGACACGGGCGCACAATGACCACGCCCGGTGCGCGAAATTTGTCGCTCAGCCCTGCTCGGTGTCGAACGGCAACGGATCCGGCGACAGCGTGGCCTTTGCCCTTGTCGCGGTCATTCGGCGACGGTGGTGCAGGCGGCACAGCACCTCGTAGCGCACCTCTCCCCCGGCGCCGCCGGCCGCGGTGTCGCCGACGACGACCTGCGAGCCCTCGGTGACCATCAGCCCGTCGACGGTGCGGGCGTTGTGCGTGCCCCGTTCCCCGCACCAGCACAGCGGCCCGAGCGGGAGCATCTCCAGCCGGTCGGCCAACTCGATCAGGCGCTTGGAGCCGGGGAACAGCTGGGTGCGGAAATCGGCCATGATGCCGAAGGCGTAGACGTCGAGCTGGAGCTCGTCGACGATCCGCGCCAGCTGATCCACCTGCTCCGCGGTGTAAAACTGCGCCTCGTCGCACACCAGGTAGTCCACGATCTTGCCGCTGGTCAGCTCGCCGATGATGTAGCGCCAGAAGTCGAACTCCGGCGGCACCTCGATAGCGCGGGCGCTGAGGCCGAGCCTGGAGGTGATGACGCCCTCCCCCGCCCTGTCCTGTGAGCTGAACACCCGCCCGCGGCGGCCGTGTGACGTGTGCACGTAGTCGAGTTGCAGGGCCATGGTGGACTTGCCGCAGTCCATGGGCCCGCTGTGGAAGACAAGTTCAGCCATGTCGCCTCGGCATCCTGATCGCTTCTTCGTAGACCTCGACGTAGGCGCGGGCCATGTCCGCCGGCCGAAGGCGCACATCAACACGTCCATAGCCCGCCCGCAGTGCGTCCAGCCGCCGCGGCTCGGCCAACTCCTGCATCCCCTTGGCCAAAGCCTGCATGTTGGGGGCCACCAGATGGCTGGTCTCTGCGCTCAAGCCGGCGGTCAGTCGGTCGTCGCAGTACAGCACCGGCAACTGGGCAGCACCCGCCTCGAGGATCACCATCGGCTGCACGTCGAAGCGGTAGGAGCCGAGCACCAGCGCGTCCGCCTCCCGGAACTGCTCGGCCACGGCGTCCCTGTCCCGCAGCGCGCCGAGGAAGCTCACCTCTGGCCCCGCCAAAGCCTCGAGCCGGGTCCGCTGGTCCCCGTCGCCCACGATGATCAGCTCGGCGCCGGGGATGGCGGCGCGGTTGAAGGCGCGCACCACGACGTCGAGCCGCTTCTCCTTCGCCAACCGACCGATGCTCAGGAACCGGATCGCGGCGCGCGGGTGGCGGCGTTCCGCCGCCCCTGCGACGAGCGTGTCCATCGAAGCGTTGGGAATCACCCTTCCGAGGATGGGTTGGGCGACGGCAGCCTCGATGTTGTCGAGCATGTACTGCGCGGGGCTGGTCACCGCGTCGACATGGGCCGCGATCCAGCCCAGCGAGCGCCAGTCCATCCGGGAGAAGAAGTTGTTGTTGTCCGGCTCGGAGGTCTTCGGCGGGAAGGTCGAGGAGAACCGCGGCTGACGCTTCGAGGCCATCCCCAGCGCCCGCGTGACGAGCAGTTCGTAGCCCAGCGAGCCGAACGCGGCCTGGAACGGCAGCGTGCTGTGCGTGCCTGCGATGTTGGCGTGGAACGTGTGCACGTGCGGGATCCCCTGCAGCCGTGCCAGGCGCGAGGCCAGCACCAGCGCACCGCGCTCCGTCTGGGAGTGCACGACGTCGAACTCGGCGATCCTGGAAATCAGCTTCGCCCTGCGCTCCGTGGGATACAGGACGCTCAGGTGCGCCGGCAGCCCCTCCTTGTAGATGGTGGGGCAGGCGATGGTACGCACTCCTGCCGGGCGCTGGAGGTGCCGGTCGGGCGCGATCAGCGTGACGTCGTGGCCCATGGCCGAGAGTTCCTCCAGCTGGGTCTGCACGGAGCGCCCGATCCCGCCGGAGGCGGGGAAGAAGTCGTCGATGAGGATGGCGACCCTCAGGCTCATGCGCCACCACCGTGCACCAGCAGCGGCACCTCCATCTCAGCTGCGGTCAGCGACCCGTGCATGCCTACCAGGGTGAACTCGCCGGGGGTCGCGTAGCTCATGGCGGCCCAGGTTCCGGTCATGGCAGCCACCACGTCGCCGATGCGCGCGGCGCTCAGGTTGGACACGTTGGGCCCGAACCACCCTGCCTCGATGGCCTCCGCGCGGCGCAGCACGTGGGCGCGCTCGCCGAGGACGGATTCCCAGGCCCAGGCCAGCGCACGGGCATCCTCGCCGTACACGTGCCGGAAGCGGGGCTCCCCACCCAGGTGCGAGTAGCCCGCCAGCCGAGGTTCGTCCTCGACGATGAGCCGGTCCTCGGCGGGGATGTTGAGCATGCCGTGGTCCCCGGTGATGAGCAGGCAGACCGACGGCGGCAGGGCGCCGATGAGGTGGGCGACGTAGTCGTCGATGGAGGCCAGCCTGTCGAGCCACTGCCAGCTTCCGGCGCCGTAGGCGTGGCCGTCGGCATCCAGCATCCGCTCGTAGAGGTAGACGACCTCGGCGTGCTGGAGCGCGTCGGTGACCAGTCCGGTGACCTCCTCGAGGTCCCCTTCGTTGACGACGGGGTAGAGGTGCGTGCCGGCGAAGGCGACCCTGGTGAGCGCGCTGCCGGCGAACCGCCCGAGCGTCACCGCGGCGCTGGAGCGCCCCTGCGAGGCCAGCCGCTGGAACACGGTGGGCTTCTGGGCGAAGCTCTCCACATCCTCGGGGCCGCCCTCCCAGGACAGCGCGTTGACCACCCGCCCGACGGTGGGCTCGTAGAAGGAGTACCCCATCACCCCATGCTCCCCCGGCGTGGCCCCGCAGCCCAGCGAGGTCAGCGAAGTCGCGGTGGTCGACGGCACCGAGCAGGTCAGCCGCTGCGCGCGCCCCAGCATGGCGCCCATGGTTTCGGCGTGCGAGGCGTGCTCGGTGAGTTGATGCCAGCCGAGCCCGTCGACCAGCAGCACCACGTACTGCCGGGCCTCGGGCAGGTCGACGACGGGGACGCCGCCGTCGAGGCGCGCCACCACGCTGGGCAGCAGGTTGGCCAGCGCGTGGTCCTCGTAGCGGGGATCGACGAAACCCAGCATCAGCCGATCACCTGCTGGAGGCTGGCGCCGAACTCGACGAGCCGGCGCGCGTTGTCGCCGTCGGCGGTGGGGCTCATCCGCACCGTGATGTCATCGGGGGCCAGCACGCCCGTGTAGCCGTGATCCGCCTCGCAGTTGGGGTCTTCGCAGCTCGCGGGGCCCAGGTCGAGCCGGCGGGCGGCGCCCCACACGATCGTCAGCCAGGCCTCGTGCAGGCCGGAGCGCTTCTCCGGATCCGCCATCGCGCGGGTCACCACCACAGAGTCGATCGCGCGCAGCGCCACCACCTCCGAGGTGGCCAGCGCCTCGGCGCGTTCTCCCTCGCCCTCGTCGATGTGGCAGATCTGCAACTGCGACTCGGTGAGCACCAGCACGGTCATGTGCCGGTGCAGCTCGCGGCCGGCGAACGTCGCCTCGTGCTGCACCAGGTAGTCGACCACGGGGCGGCCACCCAGCCCCATCAGCACGGTCTCGGCCACGAGGCTGGGATAGAACCCGCACTCAGCGATCTCGTCGATGAGCTCGGTGGGAAGAGTCTGGTTGTCGGCGGTCACCAGGCCATTCTGGCACGCGGCCGGATAGGTTTGCCCCATGGCCTCCCGACCTTTCATCGCAGCCCGCATCGAGGACCGCTTCAACTCGCTGCTCAACCGCGGCCTCATCCGCCGAGGTTGGCAGGAGTCGATCATCTCCTACACGGGCTACGGCACCAGCGAACAGTTGCGCATCCTCGCCCGAGTCGTACTGCGGCCGCCGGACCAGCTCGGCATCGTCCAGGCGGCGTCCGCGTTGATCTACCGCCGCGGCTGGCGCAACTTCATCAACGCCTCCAAAGGCAACGCCGGAGTCACCGTCGTGATCGGCGACGTGCGGATCCCGGTCCACGCCGACCGCAGCGGCTACGTCGACGTGCGCGTGCGCAACCCCGGGCTGGAGCCCGGGTGGCACTCCGTGACGCTGGAGGGCGACGGCGGGGCTTCGGCGCTGGCCAGCGTGCAGGTCATCGGTGACGACGTGGAATTCGGCATCGTCAGCGACATCGACGACACGATCCTGAGCACCTCGCTGCCCCGCCCGCTCCTGGCGGCATGGAACTCCTTCGTGCTGACCGAACAGGCCCGGCAGGCGGTGGCGGGCATGGCGCGGCTCTACCAGCAACTCCTGGCGAAGTATCCGGGCGCGCCCATCATCTTCATCTCCACCGGCGCTTGGAACACCTTCCCGATGATCCAGCGCTTCACCGCCCGGCACGGCATCCCGCAGGGAGCCATGCTGCTGACCGATTGGGGCCCCACCAACACCGGCTGGTTCCGAAGCGGCCCGGATCACAAGCGACGCTGCCTCCGAGAGCTCGCCCGGGACCTGCCCAACATCAAGTGGCTCCTGGTGGGCGACGACGGCCAGCACGATCCGGACCTGTACGCCGAGTTCGCCAGCCTTCAGCCCGAACACGTGCGCGCCAGGGCCATCCGGCAGCTCACTCCAGGCGAGCACACGCTGGCCCACGGCCTGCCCATGGAGGTCCCAGCCAGCGACGTGCGGTGGGAGCCCGACACGGCGCCGGAGGTGCGTGCACCGGATGGAGACGGTTTGGGCGATAAGCTCTCCAGGTTGCTGTAGAGACACCACGGATACGAGGAGAGCGCCCCATGGCCAAGCGGACGATCGACGACGAACTCAATGAGGAAGAACACATCCTCGACGTCGACGTCACCCAGGAGATGGAGACCAGCTTCCTGGAGTACGCGTACTCGGTCATCTATTCCCGGGCACTGCCCGATGCGCGTGACGGGTTGAAGCCGGTCCAGCGCCGCATCCTCTACTCGATGGACCGCATGGGCGTGCGCCCCAACGTCGGCCACGTCAAGTGCGCCCGCGTGGTGGGCCAGGTGATGGGTCTGCTGCACCCGCACGGCGACACCGCCATCTACGACGCGTTGGTGCGGATGGGCCAGCCGTGGGCCGTGCGCCTGCCGCTGATCGACGGGCACGGCAACTTCGGCTCCCTCGACGCCGGGCCGGCCGCCATGCGCTACACCGAGTGCCGGATGGCCGAGCCCGCCCAGGCCATGACCCGCGGGATCGACGAGGACACCGTCGACTTCAAACCCAACTACGACGGCAAGGAGACCGAGCCGGTCGTCCTGCCAGCCGCCTTCCCGAACCTGCTGGTCAACGGGGCCGCAGGCATCGCGGTGGGCATGGCCACCAACATCGCGCCCCACAACCTCGTAGAGGTCGTCGCCGCCCTCCAGCAACTGCTGAAGAACCCCGACATCGAACTCGATGAGTTGATGCGCCACATCCCGGGCCCGGATTTCCCCACCGGCGGCAAGATCGTGGGCCTCGATGGCATCCGCGACGCCTACGCCACCGGCCGCGGCTCGATGAAGATCCGCGCCACCACCCGCATCGAGAAGGTCACCCCGCGCCGCATGGGCATCGTCGTGACCGAGCTGCCCTACATGGTGGGCCCCGAACGGGTGATCGAACAGATCAAGAAGGGCGTCCAGGACAAGAAGCTCACCGGCATCGCCGATGTGAAGGACCTCACAGACCTGGCCCACGGCACCCGCCTGGTCATCGAGGTCAAGAACGGCATCAACCCCGAGGCGTTGCTGGAGCAGCTGTTCAAGGCCACCAAGCTGGAAGACACCTTCGCGATCAACACCGTCGCGCTGGTCGAGGGCCAGCCCCGCACCCTGACCCTCAAGGAGATGCTCGAGGTCTACCTCGACCATCGCCTCGATGTCACCCTGCGCCGCACCAACCACCGCCTCGCCAAGGCCGAGGAGCGCCTCCACCTGGTGCGCGGCCTGATCATCGCGATCGCCGACATCGACGACGTGATCGCCATCATCCGCTCCTCCGACGACGCGGCCCAGGCCCGCGAACGCCTGATGGGCGCCTTCGACCTGGACGAGACCCAGGCCACCTACATCCTCGACATGCAGCTGCGGCGCCTGACGAAGTTCTCCACCATCGAACTGGAGAAGGAGGCCGACGAACTGGCCTCCACCATCGCCGGGCTGCGCGAGATCATCGACGACCCGGCAGTGCTCCGCAAGCTCGTCGGCACCGAGCTCGCCGCCGTCGCCAAGGAGTTCGGCACCCCCCGCCGCACCGTGCTGCTGGCCTCCTCCGGAGCGCCCGCCCGCGCGACCGCCGCACCCCTCGAGGTCCCCGACGACCCGTGCTGGGTGCTGCTCAGCGGCTCCGGCCTCGTGGCCCGCACCGATGTGCTGGCCCCGCTGCCGACGGAGGGCCGGGCCGCCCACGACGTGGTCGTCGCCAAGGTCAGGGCCACCGCGCAGGGCGAATTCGGCGTGCTCACCAACCATGGCCGCGTCCTGCGCTGTCGCGCCATCGAGCTGCCCACCGTCTCGCTCACCGCGACCGCGGCCAGCCTCCAGGGAGGCAGCCTGGCCCACGAGCTGTGGCCGCTGGAGGCCGGCGAACGCCCGCTGGGGCTGACCACGCTCGATCCCGAGTCCCTCGGCCTGGTGATCGGCACCCGGCAGGGCGTCGTCAAGCGCGTGAAGCCAGATCTACTGGCGCGCGACAGCTGGGAGGTCATCGCGCTCAAGGACGGCGACGAGGTGGTGGGCGCCGTCGAGTTGTCCGACGATTCGAAGCACCTGGCCTTCCTCACCTCGGACGCGCAACTGCTGCACTTCCCCGCCGCCAACGTCCGCCCGCAGGGCCGCACGGGCGGCGGGATGGCCGGCATCAAGCTCGCTTCAGGCGCCTCGGTGGTCTGGTTCGGCGCGGTGGACCCGGCCACGGACGACGTGGTGACCATCTCCGGGGCCTCCTCGTCGCTGCCCGGCACTGAGACCGGTAGTGCCAAGGTGACGCCGTTGTCCGAGTACCCGTCGAAGGGCAGGGCCACCGGCGGCGTCCGCGCCCACCGGTTCCTGAAGGGCGAGGACACGCTCCTGATGGCTGCCGTCGGCCCCCGCCCCGTGGTGGCCGCCGCCGCCAGTGGTTCTCCGGTGGAACTCCCCCAGACCAACGGCCGGCGTGACGGTTCCGGCACGCCCCTGACACAGCCGGTGACCATGCTGGCCGGCAGGGAGCCCGGCGAGGCTCCCCGGACAGCAGAGGCCGAGACCCTCTTCGAGGAGTAGCATTCCGCGCGACGGTAAGGAACCCGCATGAATGATTTCGACGACCTGCTCGCGGCCAACAAGGCCTACGCAGCGGACTTCTCCGACGGCTACTTCGACGGCATCGCCCAGGCGGGCGTGTGCATCGTGACCTGCATGGATTCCCGCATCGAGCCGCTCGGGATGGTGGGCCTGCGCCTGGGAGACGCCAAGATCCTACGCTCACCCGGCGGGCGCGTCACCACGTCGGTCCTCAACGGCTGCGTCCTCAGCGCCCAACTGCTCCAGGTCAACCGGATCATGGTGATCCCCCACACCCGCTGCGCCATGGCCTCGGGCACCGACGAGGATCTCCGCCGCGTCATCTCCGCCAAGACCGGCACGGACACCTCGTGGATCTCGTTCGGCGCCAGCCCCGATCAGGCAAGCCGCCTGCGCGCAGATGTGGACATGATCAGCAACCATCCCCTCATCAAGGGCCACGCCGAGGTGGGCGGCTTCATCTACGACGTCGACACGGGCCTCCTGGAGCAGATCCTCTGACCCAGGGCGGGTAGCCGGCCTACCCCAGGGCCCGGTGGGCGCCCCGGATGTGCGCCTCGCAGCGGTCTGCTGCCACCTCGCCCTCGCCGGCCCGGAGCGCTGCCACGATGCCGGAGTGTTCCTGCACCAACCCCTCCCGCAGCGCGTCCCATCCCGGGATCTGACGCTCGGCCTGCAGGATCTGATCCGCCACCGCCTCGCGGATCGCGATCGTCATGTCGCGGATCAGGCGGTTGTTGCCCATCGCGGCGATCGCCACATGGAAGGCGGTGTCCAGCGCGTTGAACTCGGCCGGGGCCTGGACCTCCGCCATCTGGTCGGCCAACTGCTGTACCTCGTCGAGCCCGTCGCCGCCCACTGCGGCCAACGCGGCGGCCCGTTCCAGCACGACGCGCGTCTCGGTCAACTCTGCGAAGGAGACTGCCTCGAGGGCGACGTGCAGTTTGAGCATGCGCCCGAACGCCACGCCTTGGCCCGTGCCGACGGTGGTCCCGCCCGTGCGCCCGGTTGCGGAGGTCACCACGCCCTGAGCCTGCAGCACCTTGATGGCCTCGCGCACCGCGCTGCGGCTGGCGCCCAACCGGCTGGCGAGCTCGCGTTCGTTGGGCAGCCGCTCGCCAGCGGAGATCCTGCCGGCGAGGATCTCGCCGGTGAGGAAATCGAGCGCGGTCTCGAAGCCACCTGTGGTCATAGCTCCCCATTGTGGCGCATCGTGATTGTGGCGCATCCTGTTGACATCCTCCCCAGGCGGGATTTATGGTCGAACCGTTAACCAATGGTCTGACCATATGAACGACGGAGTTCACAGATGCTCTTGGAGATCTTCCAACCGGACACCAACCCGCTGGGCGCGCAGTGGCTCTCGGCACTGGTGGCCGCCATCCCTGTGGCCGCCATGCTGATCACGCTCGGCGCGCTGCGCTGGAAGGCCCACCTCGCCGGTCCGTTCTCCTGGCTGCTCGCGGTGGTGGTGGCGATCACCGCCTTCGGGATGCCGGTACTCACCGCTCTGGCCACCAGCGCCCACGGCTTCGTCTACGGCCTGTTCCCCATCATCTGGATCCTCCTGACAGCCATCTGGATGTACGAGGTCACGGTCGCCTCGGGCCGGTTCGACGACCTGCGCCGCACCTTCTTTCTCATCTCCGGCGATCCGCGGGTGCTGGGCCTGCTCATCGCCTTCTGCTTCGGCGGCCTCCTCGAGGCTCTCGCCGGCTTCGGCGCCCCCGTCGCCATCACCGCCGCGATGCTGATCGCCATCGGCTTCGCCCCTCTGCGTTCCGCGCTGATCGCGCTGCTGGCCAACACCGTGCCGGTGGCCTTCGGCGCCGTCGGCCTCCCAGTCCTCATGGCAGCCAAGACGGGCGGCTTCGACGACGTGCTGGCGATCTCCCCCATCACCGGACGCATGACGGCCCTGATGTGCCTCGTGGTGCCGTTCCTGCTGCTGGCCGTCATGGACGGCAGGCGCGGTCTCAGGGAGTGCTGGCCCTTCGGCCTGGTCGTGGGCGTCACGTTCGGCGTGGTCAAGTGGATCGTCTCCGCTACCCCGCTGTACAACCTCACCGAGGTCTTCGCCGCCGTGATCAGCGTCGCCGTGGCGATCGGCTTCCTGAAGCTCTGGCATCCTTCGGGCGGCGCCGAGGCCGTGGGTCGCATCGGGGCCAGGATCGACCCCGTCCTGGAGGGCGAACGCCCGGCACCGGCACCGATCACCACGGAAGCCGAGCTGACCGGGCGTCGCATCGGCATGGCCCTGGTGCCCTACCTGCTCGTCATCGCAGTGTTCGGCATCGCCGCGCTGCCCCCCGTCAAGGCGGCCCTGGCCTCCACCGACGTCAGCTTCGGCTGGCCGGGCCTGGGGGAACTCCTCGACGCGGCCGGCAACCCGTCCTCCCATCAGGTCTACACCTTCGCGTGGGCCTCCACGCCCGGCATCCTGCTGGCCCTGGTGGCGATCGCGACCGGGCTGATCTACCGGATGAGTCTGGCCGCGATCTTCCAGGTGTTGTGGATCAACGCCAAGAAGCTACGGTTCGCGATGATCACCATCGGCTCGGTGGTGGCGTTGGCCTACGTGATGGGCGATTCCGGCCAGACCCTGGCGCTCGGGCTGTTCTTCGCCGGCGCGGGCGCTCTGTATCCCTACCTCGCCCCCATCCTCGGCTGGATCGGCACCTACGTGACCGGCTCCGACACGTCGGCCAACATCCTGTTCTCCAGCCTCCAGTCGGGCGTCGGTGCCGAGATCGGCCCCGGCAGCCACCTGGGCACCGAATCCATGCGGGCGCTGCTCGTCGGCTCGAATGCCGCAGGCGGCGTCGTGGGCAAGATGATCTCGCCCCAGTCCCTGACCATCGCCGCCACCGCCATCGGGATCGCCGGCTCCGAATCTGTGATCCTGCGTCGCATCATCGGCTGGAGTTTCGTGCTGCTGGCGCTGCTGTGCCTCCTGTCCGGCCTCATGTCCACCCCCGTCCTCTCCTGGCTGCTCCCTTGAGCTGAAAGGCACCATGCCATGACCACCATCCACGTGGCGCTGTTCGCCACCTGCATCACCGACACCATGAAGCCGTCGGTACCGATCGCCACCGTCAAGCTGCTCGAGCGGCTGGGCTGTCGCGTCTCGTTCCCAGAGCGGCAGACCTGCTGCGGGCAGATCATGACCAACACCGGGTACTGGGACGAGGCGGTGCCCACGGTGCGCAACTACGTGAGTTCCTTCGAGACCTTCGACTACATCGTCGCCCCCTCCGGATCCTGCGTCGGCTCTGTCCGGGAGCAGCACCCCCTGCTTGCCCGCCACGCCGGCGACTCCGGTCTCGAGAAGGAGGCCACCGCCACGGCCGCGAGGACCTATGAACTCAGCGAGTTCCTCGTGGACGTGCTCGGCGTCACGGATGTGGGCGCCTACTTCCCGCATCGCGTCACCTACCATCCCACCTGTCACTCCATGCGCATCGCCAAGGTGGGCGACCGCCCGCTGCAACTGCTGCGGGGGGTTCGGGGCATCGACCTCATCGACCTGCCCAAGGCCGAAGAGTGCTGCGGCTTCGGCGGCACCTTTTCCCTGAAGAACCCGGACGTCTCCATCGCCATGGCCACCGACAAGGCCCGCCATGTGCGCACCACCGGGGCCGAGTACCTCGTGGCCGGGGACCACGCCTGCCTGATGAACATCGGTGGGGTTCTCCACCGTGGCCGTGCCGGCGTCAAGACCATCCACCTGGCCGAGATCCTGGCCAGCACCGAGGAGGATCAGCGATGACCACCACCCGACGCACCCCCGAGCCCGGCACCTGGTTGGGGATCCCCGCCTTCCCCCAGGCGGCCAAGGCGAGCCTGCAGAATGCAGAACAGCGAAAGAACCTGGCACACGCCACTTCCACGATCCGGGCAAAGCGCGTCGTGCGCGCCTCCGAGGTACCCGACTGGGAAGAGTTGCGCACCGCCGCGGCCCAGATCAAGGACCGCGTCGCCCGCCACCTGGACCACTACCTCCAGCAGGCGGAGGCAGCCATGACCGCTGCCGGCGTCACAGTGCACTGGGCCCGCGACGCGGCGGACGCCAACCGCATCGTCGCAGACATCGCCAAGGCCAAGGGCGTCGACGAGGTGGTCAAGATCAAATCCATGGTCACTCAGGAGATCGACCTAAACGAGCACCTCGAGGCTGAGGGCATCGCCGCCTGGGAGACCGACCTGGCCGAGCTGATCGTGCAGCTCGGGCACGACCTGCCCAGCCACATCCTGGTGCCGGCCATCCACCGCAACCGCTCCGAGGTGCGCGAGATCTTCGCCGGGGAGATGGGCCGCTACGGCCGTCCTGCCCCCGAGCCCATCTCCGACGATCCGCCTGAGCTCGCCGAGGCCGCCCGCCTCCACCTGCGGGAGAAGTTCCTGCGCGCGAAGATGGCGGTCTCCGGCGGCAACTTCATCGTCGCCGACACCGGCACCCTGGTGATCGTCGAATCCGAAGGCAACGGTCGGATGTGCCTGACCCTCCCGGAGACGCTCGTCTCGGTGGTGGGCATCGAGAAGGTGCTGCCCACCCTGGAGGACCTGGAGGTCTTCCTGAAGCTGCTGCCCCGCTCTTCCACCGGCGAGCGCATGAACCCCTACACCTCCCTGTGGACCGGCGTCACGCCGGGCGACGGCCCCCAGGACCTGCACGTCATCCTGCTCGACAACGGCCGCACCAACGTGCTGGCCGACCCCGACGGGCGTGCCGCCCTGCGCTGCATCAGGTGCTCCGCCTGTCTGAACATCTGCCCCGTCTACGAGCGGGTCGGCGGCCATGCCTACGGCTCCCCCTACCCCGGCCCCATCGGGGCGATCCTCGGCCCCCAGCTACGCGGCATGGACGAGCCGAACGACCGCGCCCTGCCGTTCGCCTCCAGCCTCTGCGGCGCCTGCAACGAGGTGTGCCCGGTGAAGATCCCCTTCACCGACATCCTGGTGCATCTCCGGCACAAGGCCGTCGAACACAAGACCGCCAAACACCCCACCGGCGAGCAGGCCCTGATGAAGACAGCAGGCTGGGTGATGTCTGAAGGCACACACCTATCGACCGTGCAGAAGGGCAGCACCCTCGCCGGCAAGGCGCTACGCGGCAAGTGGCTCGGCCCGCTGCCCATCCCTCTGGCCTCCCGCTGGCTCCAGGCCCGCGACGTCGAGGCCCCACCCGCCCAGACCTTCCGCCAGTGGTGGAAGAAGAACCACGAAGGAGACGGCAAGTGAGCGCACGCGAAGAGGTGCTGGCCCGCATCCGCCGGGCCACGCAGGATGTCACCGAGACAGATCCGGAGCTCGACGTGCCCGTCGACTGGGTCTACGGCCGCCCGCTGGGCACCGCCGACGTGATCGCGGATTTCGTGGAGAAGGTGGAGGACTACCGCGCCGCCGTCCGCCGCTGCCCGGAGCCCGAGGCCGCGGCCACGATCATCGAGGCGCTCCATGCACTCGACGCCGCCAGCGTCGTGGTCCCCGACGGCCTGCCGGACACATGGGTGGCAGCCCTGGCCGATGCCGGCTTCACCCTCCACCGCGACGACCCCCAACTCACGCATGCCGAACTCAACGCCATCGACGCGGTGGTCACCACCAGCGCGGTCGGCATGGCGGATTCGGGCACCATCGCGCTTGACCACGGCGCAGGCCAGGGCCGCAGGGCCCTCACCCTGCTGCCGGACCGCCACATCTGCGTGGTCCGCGAGGACCAGGTTGTCAGCGACGTGCCGGAGGGCATCGCGCGGCTGGCGCCGGCCCTCCGGGAGCGCCGCCCCGTCACCTGGCTGAGTGGAGGCTCGGCCACCAGCGACATCGAACTGAGCCGCGTCGAGGGCGTCCACGGCCCCCGCCACCTGTCCGTGGTCCTCGTAGGGCCGGTCACCTCAGCATGAAGGCGTGGCCGGGGTCGAGGTATGCAAGTAGGCGCCCCGACCCCGGCCCATGCCCAAGTTGTTGTTGCCAGACGTGGCCATGACCGAGGCTAGGCGTCGATCTGGGCGGCCTCCACCGCGTAGGCGCCCTCGATGATGAACTCCTTACGCGGGGCGACCTCGTTGCCCATCAGCATCTCGAAGACGCGCTCGGCGGCCTCGGCGTCGTCGACGGTGAGGCGCCGCAGCATCCGGTGCTGGGGGCTCATGGTCGTCTCCGCCAGTTGGTCGGCGTCCATCTCGCCCAGGCCCTTGTAGCGCTGGGGCTCCTTGAACTTCTGGCCCCGCTTGGTCAGCTCCAGGTGCTTGCGCTGGTACTCGGCATCTGAGTAGGTGTAGATGTACTTGTCATAGCCGCGCTTGGGATTGATCAACTCGAAGCGGTGCAGCGGGGGCACCGCGGAGTAGACACGGCCTGCCTCGACGAGGGGACGCATGTAGCGGAAGAACAGCGTGGCCAGCAGGCAGCGGATGTGCGCGCCATCGGAATCCGCATCCGCCATGAAGATCACCTTGCCGTAGCGGGCCGAGTCGACGTCGAACGTGCGCCCGGAACCGGCTCCGACCACCTGGATGATCGAGGCGCACTCCGCGTTCTTCAGCATGTCGCCGACGGAGGCCTTCTGCACGTTGAGGATCTTGCCCCGGATGGGCAGGAGCGCCTGGTATTCCGAGTTGCGCGCCACGTTAGCGGTGCCCAGGGCGGAGTCGCCCTCCACGATGAACAGCTCGGTGGCGTCCACGCTGGTGGAGCGGCAGTCCTTCAGCTTCGGGGGCAGCGTGGAGGATTCGAGCGCGTTCTTGCGGCGCTGGGTCTCCCGGTGGGCGCGAGCCTGCACGCGGGTGCGTGCCGCCGCCACCACCTTCTCCTGCAGCGTGCGCGCCATCTGGCGCGTCTTCGAGGCGGTGAGGAACTTACCCATCTCCGCCTCGACGATGCGGGCCACCAGTCGGTTGACCGCCGGCGTGCCGAGGACCTCCTTGGTCTGCCCCTCGAACTGCGGCTCGGCCAGCCGGACCGTAACCACCGCGGTGAGGCCCTCGAGGCAGTCGTCCTTGACGACCTCCTCGCCTGCCTTCAACAGGCCGCGGGTGCCCTCGTACGACTTGACCAGGGCCCGGGTGAGGCCGCGTTCGAAACCCTGCACGTGGGTGCCGCCCTTGGGCGTGGCGATGATGTTGACGAAGGACTTGAGCACCGTGTCGTAGCCGGTGCCCCAGCGCACGGCGATGTCGACGTCGAGGTCACGCTCCACATCCGTGGGGGTCATGGCGCCGGAGCCATCCAGCATCGGCACGGTCTCCACGAACGAATCGCGCCCCTGCAGCCGGATGACCTCGGTCAGCGGCGCATCGGGGGCCAGGAAATCTGCGAACTCCGCGATACCGCCGACGTGCAGGAAGGTCTCCTCGGCACGCTCCGGGCCACGTTCGTCCACCACCTCGATCTTCAGGCCGGGGACCAGGAACGACGTCTGGCGGGCCCGGTCGTGCAGATGCCTGATGGAGAGTTCGGCATCAGCGAGGAAGATCTGCCGATCGGGCCAGTACCGAACCCTGGTGCCGGTGGTGCCCTTCGCGACCCTCTTCCCCTTGCGCAGACCGCTCTGCGGTGTGAACGGCGCGTCCGGGCCGTCACCGTCGAACACACCTGGCACGCCGCGCCGGAAGCTCATCTCCCAGGTGGCACCGTTGCGGTCCACCTGCACGTCGAGCCGCGAGGCCAGTGCGTTGACGACCGAGGCGCCCACGCCGTGGAGACCGCCGGTGGCGTTGTAGGAGGAGTTGCCGAACTTGCCACCTGCGTGCAGCTTGGTGAAGACCACCTCGACGCCGCTCAGCCCGGTGCGAGGCTCCTTGTCGACGGGGATGCCTCGAGCGTGGTCGTGTACCACCACTGATCCGTCAGCACCCAGCTTCACCTCGATGTGGTCACCATGGCCCGCCAGTGCTTCGTCGACGGCGTTGTCGATGATCTCCCAGAGGCAGTGCATGAGGCCGCGGGTGTCCGTGGAACCGATGTACATCGCGGGGCGCTTGCGCACCGCTTCGAGGCCTTCGAGGACCAGAAGGTTCTTCGCCTCGTAGTCGCGGGACATCTGTGGATTCTTCGGGGTCTGCACCTGCACAGGTTACCCGTGGGGCCGCGGGTACGCCGCGAGCGAAACGCTGCGCCGGGTGCCAGGGAACAAAACCGGCCTCCGGTACGTTGAAGATGGTAAGAATAAAGGACAGGAGGCCATGATGACCGAACTCGTGACGGATCCCACACTGACCGCGGTCGATCGTTGTGATCGCTGCGGTGCCCAGGCCTACCTGCGCGTATTCCTCCAATCCGGCGGTGAGCTGCTGTTCTGCGCCCACCATGCCAACGCCCACCGCGAGAAGCTCGTCGAGGTGGCCAGCCGGATCCAGGACGAAACCAGCAGGCTCAGCCAGAACTGAGCCACCGCTCAATGAGGGCTCGAGCGATCGACGCCCCCGCGGGGAGGATCACCTCACCCGAAGCAACGGCGGCGGCGAGATCTGAGCGGGTGTAATAGGCACCCTCGACGATCTCGTCGCCGTCGACCTGTATCTCCGTGCCCACCGCCCGGGCTTCGAACCCGAGCATCAGGGAACGCGGCATGGGCCACGGCTGTGAGGCGACGTAGCTCAGGGACGTCAATCGCACCCCCACTTCTTCCAGCACCTCCCGGTGCACGGCCTGCTCAGCCGACTCACCCGCCTCGATGAACCCGGCGATGATCGATACGCGCCGGGGCGCCCACTGCCCCTGTCGTGCCAACAGCAGCCGATCGGACGGATCGGTGATCGCCACGATGACGCACGGATCTGTGCGTGGGAACTGGAGCGCACCGCAGCCCATGCACACACGCCTGGCGCCCGCCAGTTCCGGCACCGTGGCAGAGCCACACACCTCGCACGGCGGCTGACCCGCATGCCAGCGGGCCAACGCCACCCCCATGGCCAGCGGGTCGAGCTCATCTGGATCAGCGTCGCGCCAGCACATGGCCTCACCTGAGACCTCGTCCACCGTGCGCGCGAACCATGGCACGCCGTCCACGGTGCCCAGGAGGAGATCGCCTTCGTGCCGCTCCCCCGGCGCCTCGACCGGGCGTGGCCTGCCCTGCGAGGAACCAATGGAGCCGTGGGCATCGATCTCCACCACGACGGCGGTTCCCCAGAGCTCCCTCAGTTTCTTCTCCGTTCGGTGGAGCGGGAGCCGATCGAGCCTCGAGGGCTCATCCCAGAGCGTCACTACTGCACCTCCAGTGCCTGATCGATCAGTTCGACGGGCGCCTCCACGAAGCGCAGGTGATCGGTCAGCACATGGTAGAACGCGGCTCCCACCACGGACGGATCCACGCCTCGCGCCTCGGCCCATGCCTGCCGGTAGACGGCCAGCTGCAACGGATCTGCGGCCTTGGTGGAGGTCTTCCAGTCGACCACCAGATACTGCAGAGCGTCCTGCGGCCACGCGTAGACCGCGTCGATGCGCCCACGTAACACGTGCGGGCCCCGTCGCATCAGGAACGGCACCTCCACGCCGAGCGGCGTGCGCTGCGCGAACCGCCCGGCCTCGAATGCCTCGATCAGGCGGGTGAGCTCGTCGGTGGGGGCTGCGGGTTCAGGCTCGATCTCTTCGAGTGAGGCAGGCAGCAGGAAGCGTTCCTGCAACCATTCGTGGAAACGCGAGCCCACACGGGCCGCTGGCGAAGGTGGCCGGGGCATGCGCCGCAGCAGCCCTGCGGCGAACGAACTCTGATCCGCCTGCAACGCCATCAGCGCGGTGGCCGACAGCCCGTCCGGCAACGCCACGTCCCTGTCCGCCCGGCGGCGGGCCAACTCCGCGAGGTGCTCGATGGTTTCATCCCACTCGGCCAGTCGCCGTTGGTCCTCGTCCCCCAGGACGCCGGATTCCCACGCCCACGCGTCGCGCTCCTCCCGGGTCCGCCCGGACAGGTCACCGGCCTGTGTGATGAGTTCGGCCGCAGACACACGGCGGGCCAGCGCCGCCTCATCCAGTTCCACCGGCCAGGCGGCCCTCGCCGGTTCCGCCGGGATGGGATTGGTCTGGGTGGTGCGGGTGGCGTTGTCGAGGTAGGTGCCCGCCGCCTCGCAGCTCTCTCTGATCACGGTGAAATACGGCGATTCAGCCCGAGGGCGGACGTTGCCGGGGGTCCAGATGTGCGCGGAGGCGACCAGCAGGCTCCGAGCCCTGGTGGCTGCCACATAGGCCAGCCTGTCCTCTGAGAGGCAGTGATCCGCCTTGAGCGCGTCCCGATAGGCATCGATCCCCTTCTTCGTGTATTCGCCCAGTTGGGGAATCGAACCTGCGTCTCCCCGCAATGGTGCGGGCAGCACGTCTGCACGCTGTGGCCACACGCCCGAGCGGGACTCAGAGGGGAAGACCTTGTCCACCAGGCTCGGCAGGAAAACCGTCTCCCACTCCAGCCCCTTGGCGCGGTGCACCGTCATGAGCTTGACCGAATCCGCCTCGCTGGGCACGGCCTGCATGAGGCCCTCCCCGTGCTCCCATTCGGCGTCCAGGTACGCGATGAGGCCGGTGAGACTGCCGTCTCCGTCGACGTCGACATAGCTGGCCACTTCGGCAACGAAGCGGGCCACCTGGCTGGTGTCGCCGCCCGTGGCGATCAGTTCCGCCTCCAATCCGAGCGTGGCTATCACGCGGGTGACCAGATCTGCCACCGGTTCTGAGGCGTAGCGACGAAGCGCGGTGATCTCGCCGTGGAACGTGGCCAGCCTGCGGCGCCCCTCAGCGCTGACGGGGGCGTCGCCCGGATCTGCCACGGCGTCCAGCAGGCAGACCACCTCTCCTGGATCCGCCTGCGTGACCGCCCGGATGAGGTCGTCCTCCTCCGGGACCGACGCGGACTCGGCAGCCAACTGGCGGGCCCTTGCGCCCAGCGCCTCCATGTCGGCCAGCCCGATGTTCCAGCGGGGGCTGGTGAGCAGCGTGGCCACCGACGGGTTGGCGGTGACATCCTCCAACACCCGTAGCGTCGCGACGATGGGTGCGACCTCCGGCAGCGCCAGCAGCCCGCCGAGCCCGACGATCTCCACCGGCACGTCCCTGTCGCGCAAAGCCTCGAAGATGGGGGCGAGCGCGGCATTTCGCCGCACCAGCACCGCCTGCTCCTTCCAGGAGGTGCCGAGTTCGTGCTGGGACAAGACGGTCTCGGCCACCCAGTCCACCTCGTCGCGGAAGGTGTCGAAGAGGGCCGCCGCCACCGCCCCGGGGCCGGCCTCCTTGGGCGCGATCAGCGCAACGCCGTCCTCGCCCGGCGCCGCGCGCAATCCTGCGGCCAAGGCATTGCCGACCTCGAGGATGCGGTGCCCGCTGCGCCGGTTGATACTCAGGCTCTGCCGCTGTGCCGGCGTGCCGTCGGAGCGCCTGAACTGGTGGGGGAACTCGAGGATGTTGCCGGATGCGGCACCCCGCCACCCGTAGATCGCCTGGTAGGGGTCCCCCACCGCTGTCACGGGAAATCCCATCGCCTCCGAGTCCACCGGCCCGGTAAACAGGCGGCGCAGCAGTTCCGCCTGCGCCGAGGACGTGTCCTGGTACTCGTCGAGGAGCACCACGCGAAACCGACGCCGCAACTGACCACCCACTTCGGGCACGTGCGTGACGAGCCGGACAGCCTCACGCAACTTATCTGCGAATTCCACGACGCCGAGCCGCTGCTTGAGGTCCTGGTAGCGGCTCACGAGCGAGACCAACTCACGGCGCTCCGCGGTGGCGTCCAACGCCTTGGCGACATCGCGCATGGTCTTGCCGCGGAACAGTGGCGCCTGCCGGAATCGGGTCTCGGCAGCTGTGCACTCCTCCAGGACAGCCTGAGCGGTGACCAGGTGGGAGGCCATCTCCGCATCCAGTGAAAGCACCCGTTCGGGGATGGAATGGTGGCTCAATCTGCTGATGCTGCCGAAGGGACCGGGGGCATCCGCGACCACCCGCGTGGCGAGGCGGAATCTGCTGGCGCCCGTCACCATCACCGGATCCCGGTCGATGCCGATGCGTAGCCCGAACTCGCTGACCAGGCGGGCGGCGAACGAATCGTAGGTCATGACCAGTTCGGCGCCCTCGCCGTCGAGGCCTGTGAGCACGCCGGCCTTGTTGAGCGCGTCCGCCACCCGCAGCGCCAGCTCGGCGGCCGCCTTGCGGGTGAAGGTGAGGCCCAGCACCTCCTCGGGCCGCACCTGCCCCGTGCCGACGAGCCAGACGACCCGCGCAGCCATCACCGTGGTCTTGCCGCTGCCGGCACCCGCGATGATCACCGCCGGTTCGAGGGGCGCCGTGATGCACTCGAGTTGTTCATCCGAGAACGGGATGCCCAGGGCATCACACAACTGCTGCGGATCTGTGAAGACATGGCTCCGGATGGGGTGGATCGTCACCGGATCGCCCCCTTTCCGGTGCCGGCCAGGGCCGGGCAGGAATCTGTGAACGGGCAGTACCTGCAGGCGGAGCACTCGACGGCTTCGAAGCGCCCCCCGCGAAGGATGTCCACCGCGGTGGCCAGCCTGTCATGGACCCACGTGGGGCCCACCGCCAACTCTTCGCCGGCCAGGGCCGGCGCGTCGTCGATCGACGGCTGCTCGACCACCTCCGGGAACACCTCGCCGCCGCGCAGGAACATCAGCGCGGGCGGCGCGACGGCCGTAGCTCCGCCCGCCACCGCGGAGAATGCGCCGAGGCTCGCCGCCAACTGATAGACGCCCAACTGAGGGTTGTCCACCACCTCCGAGGCGCGTTGCACACGTCTGGCTGTCTTGAGATCCACCACCCTGAGCCGGCCATCCGGGGTGCGTTCCAACCTGTCCACGGAGCCGCGGAGGACCACCGGCTGGCCCGCCACCTCCAGCTCCAGCTCGAACGGCTGCTCGACCGCAACAAGCTCATGTTCGTTGGTGCTCTGGTACTGGGCGAACCGATCGACAGCCGCGAAGATCTCCGAGCGTTCAGTGGCTGAGAGCCATTCGGTCTCAAAGGGGATCCTGCTCCAGACCGAGTCGAGACGGGCGCGCATGTCCTCTGCGGTGAGCCCCTCCAGCGCCCCCTGTTTGGCCACCAGGTGGACGACATCTCCCACAGAGGCCCGGGACTGACGGGCGGGCTCGGCCTGTGCGCGGCGCGAGAGGAACCACAGGCGGGGACACTTGAGCAGTTGCTCGAGCGATGAGCCGTTGAGGTGCACCGGGCCCCGCTGCTCGCGGTCCGCTCCGCTGGCCTCCCGCATGCCCCACCAGGTTCCCGGTGACGCTCCGGGGAACGCGGGGGCACCATCAGGGTTCTGCACTGCGGCCATGTCTGCCAGGCGCAGCGCCGCCGCCCGGCGCAGGCCCGGGGGAACCGATTCGTCCACCATGGCGCGGCGCAGGTCACCCACCAGCGCGGCGGCGGACAGCAGCCGCCCCGGCCTGCCGTTGACGCGCTGCACCTCCACGCCGAGTTCGGCAAGGAACCTTGAAGGCCTGCCGCCCTCGCCGTCGACGCCCTGCACGGCGGAGACATGAAGTCCTGAGCGGGCGCGGCTGCACGCCACGTGGAACAGGCGCCGCTCCGGGAGCAGGTTGGACTCCTGGCCGGGGACCGCAAGCCCATCCGGCCCCAGCCTGTCCGCGTCGATCAGGAGCCCGGCCCTGGTCAGACGGGGCCATAATCCCTCTTGCACCCCGATGACCCAGACCCTCTCCCATTCCAACCCGCGTGTGCGGTGCGCCGTCACGACCCGCACGCCCCGGCCGCTGACGTCCAGCTCACGGCCCGTGTCCGCCGGGATCTCCTGGCCCGACAGCTCGCCCAGGAAGGTTCTGGCCCCGGCCGCACCCCGGAGATCATCTGCCCGCGCGGCCTGCTCGAACAGCTCCACCATCGCGTCGAGATCCGCATCCGCGCGCCTGGCCCCCCGCAACGCGCGTTCCCGCAGGTCCTCAGGCCACCCCGTGGCCGCCCACACGTGCCACAGCACCTCCTGAACCTCCGCCCCACGCGTGAGCAGGGCTGCACCCTCCGCCAGGAGCGTGCCGAGGGCTGCCGCCTGCTCGGCTTCCGGCAGGTTGATCCCCTCCAGGAGCGCGGGTTCCGCCAGGCAGCGACTCAACAACACCCCCGAGGTGCCCTCCGCGCGGTGCCGGGCGAGCAACGCACGAGCCAGGCGTCGCTGCCCCACGCCGTCGAGGCCGCACAGCGGCGAGGACATCAGGAGGCGGGCCTGATCCGCCTCCGGCGCTCCCCCGTCGGCGCACACGCTCAGGGCGAGCAGGAGCACCGCCACCGCGGGCTGCTCCGCCAACGCGATCTCGTCGCCGGAGACGTCCACGGGCACCCCCAGCCGGATGAGCTCCTTCGCCACCGCGCTCAGCTGAGCCCTGCCGGCGCGGGTCACGACCGCCAGATCCGCCCAGGCGAGCCCACCCTGCGTCACGGCCTCCCGCAGCTGTGTGGCGACGTGCGCAAGCTCCGCAGACTCATCGTCATAGACCGTGGCAGTGACGCTGCCTCCGGTGTGCTCCGGCGCCAACGGACCTGAGGCGTTGCGCTGATCCAGCCGCAGCCTCAGGGCGTCCAGTGCCTCCGCCACCGCGGCCCTGCTACGGAAGCCCCTGCCGAGGTGCGCCAGGCGAGCCCCGGGCAGTGCAGCGAGATCAGCCATGGCGGTGGCGCTTGCGCCCCGGTAGCCACCGATCCGGGAGTGCGGATCTCCCGTCGCCAGGACCGGCAGCCCGAGCCGGGCGAGGTCCCCCACCAGCCCCACCTGGGCGTGATCCGATTCGTGCGCATCGTCGAGCAGGACGGCGTCGAAGCTGCCCAGCACGCCGTTGGCCACCGGCTGCTCCGTCAGCAGCAGGCGGGTGCGGTAGACCAGCTCCGCGTAATCCAGCGTGCCGTCGAAATCCGCGACGGTGAGGTACTCCTCGATGAACCCTGCTGCGGCCAGGAACAGCTCATCACCCGCATCCGTTGCCATGGCCGCGATGGATTCCGGATCCAGGGACAGTTGTCGAGCCCGGGCCAGCACCTCGCGGAGTTGCCGGGCGAAGGCCCGCGTGCCGACGGCGGCGCGGAACTCCTCCGGCCACGCTCCCGGGCCACGCCCCTCCAGCAACTCCCGGATGCGCGCCTCCTGCTCCGGCGCCCGCAGCAGGCGCCAGGGGCTGTCCTCGTGTGGGCGGTAGCGCCGCAGCAGACCCAGCGACAAGCCGTGGATGGTGGTCACGTGCGCCTCGGTCTGTGCCCGCTGCAGGCGCCGGGTGATGTCCCGGCGCAGAGCTTGGGCCGCCGACCTTGAATGTGCCAGGACGATCAGCCGGTCCAGCGAGGATCCCGCCGCGACGCGGGCCGCTGCAGCCTCCGCGATGAGGGTGGTCTTGCCCGAGCCCGGCCCGCCGAGTACCACCGAGACGGCCGGGGCAGGCGCCGCCAGCGCCGCCTGCTCCTGGGTGAGGGGCGGCATGGCGACAGGGGCGGGCGGCACCACGCGGAAACTCATGGCCACCATGCAACCACCTGGGGCTGACATTTTCACACCGCGGCTGCCATGCTGGGGCGCAGGAGGTCACCGATGAGCGAGCGCATCACCACCGAGATCGACGGGCTCACCCTGAGCTTGAGCAATCTCGACAGGCCGTTGTTTCCGACCGGCTTCACCAAGGGAGAGCTCATCAGCTACTACGTGGAGATCTCGGAGATCCTGCTCCCACACCTGCGGGACCGCCCGCTGACGCGGGTGCGGTTCCCCAGCGGCACAGGAGGCGAATCGTTCTACGAGAAGAACGCGCCGGGCGGGACGCCGGAGTTCGTGCGCACAGTTGACGTGGCCACCAGCGCGGGGACGGTCAGCTATGTCACCGCCACGCAGCGCGCGGACCTGGCGTGGCTGGCCAACCTGGCCGCCATCGAGTTGCACACCCCACAGTGGCGCACCACGGAGGCCACCGTCGGGGATGCAGGCATCGTCCTGGAGGGCCAGGATGAGCCGCGGGCCACGAGCCTGGTGGTGGACCTCGACCCGGGGCCAGGTGTCAGCACGGCACAGTCAGCCACGGGGGCGATCCTGGCCGCGACAGCCCTGGCCGAAGTGGGCTTGGAGGCCCACCCGAAGAGTTCTGGCAACAAGGGGCTCCAGCTCACGGTGCCGATCCTGCCCACCCCGGCGTCGCAGGTCTACGACTTCGCGGTGTCGTTGGCCCGGCACCTGACTCGCCGGCACCCGAAAATCTTCGTGGCCACCATGGCCAAGCAGGCCCGCGCCGGCCTGATCTTCGTCGATTTCGCCCAGAACCTCGCGGCCCGCAACACCATCCACGCCTACTCGGTGCGCGGGCTGGACGTGCCTTCGGTGGCGACCCCACTGACCTGGGACGAGGTGGCTGCGTTGGAGGCCCCGGTGCGCACCAGCCCTTCTGCCATGCTTGACCGGATACAACGTATGGGCGATCTGTGGGCGGCAACCCTGCCCTCCACGGCGAGCCAGTCGCTACCCGACCCCCTCGACTGACAGGATGGAGCCCATGACGGACGAGTCGATCACCCCGCAGCCCCGCTCCGAGCGCGCGCACTACGTCCGCGAGCCGGCCTTCTGGGTGGCGGGCTGCAGCGACATGGGCCGGCGGCACCGCACGAACCAGGACGCCATGTGCCTGGCGGTGCGCTCCGAGCCGCGCAACGAGGCGATGCTCGCCATCGCTGACGGCGTGACCACCGCCGAGGGCTCGGAACTGGCCTCACTCGTGGCTGCGGAGACGGTCGTGCAGCAACTGATCGAGCGGGTCGGCGAGGGAACGGCACCCAACCTCGCCTTCGTGCAGGCGTTCTCCGCCGCCAACGAGGAGGTCCTCGGCGCGGCGGACGAGCCGTCGGCCTGCACCCTGCTCGCGGCGATGGTCCAACCCGGCCTGATCGCGGTGGGCAACGTCGGCGACTCCCGCGCGTACTGGCTCAGCGACGACGGATCCACGGAACTGCTGTCGACCGATGACTCCATGGCCCAGGCACGGATCATGTTGGGTATGTCCCGCGACGAGGCCGAGCAGTCCAGCCAGGCGCACGCAATCACCAAGTGGCTCGGCAGGCAGGCGACGAACGTGACGCCGTCGGTGATCACCGCCCAACCCCAGACCAACGGCTGGCTGCTGCTGTGCACCGACGGCCTGTGGAACTACGCGAGTTCGCCGGAGGACATGTCCGCGCTCTTCAGCGAGCATCTCGGCAGGACATCAGGCCCGGCGGCGCTGGCCGAGTCGTTGGTGAATTGGGCCAACGAGCAGGGCGGCAAGGACAACATCACCGTCGTGCTCGCCCGCGTCGAGCACTGACGCGGGCCGCTTGGATCCGCGGCTAGAGTTGTCCGCATGGAAGTCAAGATCGGCATCACAGACGTCGCCCGCGAAGTCACCATCGACACCACCGCCTCAGCCGATGAGGTCGTTGACCAGCTGCGTAAGGCCGTGGCTGACTCCGGCCTCTTCGAACTCGTCGACGAGAAGGGTCGCCGCGTGATCGTGCCCGCGTCCCGCGTGGGATACCTCGACATCGGCAGCGCCAGCACACGCGTCGTAGGCTTCGGCGCGGTCTGACCGACCCGCCTGGGGTAGAGTGGGCCCTCGCGGGCGCACTCTGCCCGCCTCCGGCCGCGCACCCGCGCCGTGAGCTCACTCGAAAAGGTCAGTATCCTGAGCGACAACGAGATTGCAGTCAGCGACACGTTCGCTGACCTCGGCATCCACGAATCCATCACATCGGCACTGGCAGAGGTGGGCATCGTCCACCCCTTCGCCATCCAGACCCTCGCCATCCCGCTCGCCCTCCAAGGCAGCGACGTGATCGGCCAGGCCCGCACCGGCACCGGCAAGACCCTCGCCTTCGGCGTGAGCCTGCTGCACCGCATGGTGACCCTCTCCGACGGCGAGAAGCCGGCCCACGGCAAGCCCCGCGCGTTGGTGGTGTGCCCCACCCGCGAGCTCGCGCTTCAGGTGGGACGCGACATGGACGTCGCCGGTAAGCACCTCAAGATGCGTGTCCTCACCATCTACGGCGGCACAGGCTACGACGACCAGCTCGACGCACTGGAGGCCGGCATCGACATCGCCGTCGGCACCCCCGGCCGCCTCCTCGACCTGGCCAACCGGGGGGCGCTCGACCTGAGCCACATCCAGGTCCTCGTCCTCGATGAGGCCGACGAGATGCTGGACCTCGGCTTCCTGCCTGACATCGAGCGTCTGTTGAACAAGACGCCGAAGAACCGGCAGACCCTGCTGTTCTCCGCCACGATGCCGGCGCCCATCCTGGCTCTGGCGCGCGCCACCCTGAACAAGCCCATCAACATCCGCGCCGAGGGCGACGACGCCCAGATGACGGTGCCGGACATCGAGCAGTTCGTCTACCAGGCGCACGATCTCGACAAGCCGGAGATCGTCGCCCGCCTCTTGCAGGGCAGGCAGACCGGCAAGGTGATGGTCTTCTGCCGCACCAAGCGGGCCGCCCAGCGTCTCACCGATGACCTGGTCGACAGGGGCTTCGCAGCCGCCTCCATCCACGGCGACCTCAACCAGCAGTCCCGCGAACGCTCCCTGAAGAAGTTCCGTGCGGGCACCATCCAGGTGCTCGTCGCCACGGACGTGGCGGCGCGCGGCATCGACATCGCCGACGTGAGCCACGTCATCAACTACGAGTGCCCGGACACGGACGCAACCTATGTGCACCGCATCGGCCGCACCGGCCGGGCCGGCAACACGGGCGTGGCCGTCACGTTCGTGGACTGGTCTGACCTGCACCGGTGGAAGCTGATCGATCAGGCCCTGAACCTCGACATCCCCACCCCGGACGAGACGTATTCGTCCTCACCGCACCTCTACACGGACCTGGACATCCCGGAAGGCACCCGCGGACGTGCGCCCGGCGCCCCTGCCGCCAAGGAACGCGCCGAGTCGAACCGTCGTGGCACCGGCGAGCGCAGGGGTGGCGGGCGTCGCAGCCAGCGGGGCGGAGCCGACGGCGGCGCACCGCGTCGACGCACCCGCCGCAGCACCGAGTCTGAGGGCGATCAGCCGGCGTCGGCCGAGCGCAAGCCCCGTCGCCGCCGCAGGCGTATCCGCGGCGGCGTCGAGGTCAAGCCTGACGACAAGGGCTGATCAGTACATCATCTTCATCGCCGACCGGACCTCTGCGAGGGTCTGGTCGGCGATGTCGTTGGCGCGGGCGTTGCCCCGGGCCAGCACATCGCGCAGGTGTCCCGGATCTGCCACCAGTTCGGCGCGGCGCTCGCGGATGGGGGCGAACTTCTCGTTGACGGCCTCAGTCACGAGCTTCTTGAGCCCGCCACCGCCGCCGTCGCCGATCTCCTCGGCGATCTCCACCGGCTCCCTGTCGAGGCACAGCGCGGCGAGGTTGACCAGGTTGGAGACCTCGGGGCGGTTCGTCGGGTCGTAGGTGATGTGGCGGTCAGAATCCGTGACGGCGCGCTTGAGCAGCTTGGCCGTCTGCTCCGCGGTCATACCGATCTCGATGGTGTTGTTCTTTGACTTGCTCATCTTGGTGCCGTCCAGGCCCAACACTGTGCCGGACTTGCTGAGCAGCGCTTCGGGGCTGGGGAACACCGGCCGGGACTCGTCGGCCCGGCCGTACCGCTCGTCGAAGCGACGGGCGATCACGCGAGCCAACTCGAGATGCGGCAGCTGGTCCTTACCCACCGGAACCAGGTTGGCCTTGCAGAACAGGATGTCGGCCGCCTGGTGCACCGGGTAGGTCAGCATGAGGCCGGACATCGGCCGGTCGCCGGTGTCGTCGGTCTCCGCCTTGACGGTGGGGTTGCGGCGCAGTTCAGCATCGGTGACCACGGAGAGGAACGGCAGCATCAGCTGGTTGAGTGCCGGCACCGAGGAGTGCGTGAAGAACGTCACGTGCTCTTCGTCGAGGCCGGCGGCGAGGTAATCCGCGAGCAGCGAGTAGACGCGTTCGCGGATGGGGCCCATGCCGTCGCGGTCCGTGATGACCTGGTAATCGGCGATCAGCACCATCGTCTCGACACCCAGCGAGGCCAGCCGCACCCGGTTCTCCAGCGAACCGAAGTAGTGCCCGATGTGGAGGTTGCCCGTGGGCCGGTCACCCGTCAAAATGCGGAACCGGCTGGGGTCCTTCGCCAACTGCCTCTCGATCTCCAGGCTGCGCGCTGTGGAGCGCGCCAGCGACGCATCGATGTCGGAAGAGATCTCGTCGGTCACGGACATGAGGGAACCTGCCTGGGTGAGTAGTGGATGTGCGGCACCCAGCCTATCGCTCTGCCCGTCGTCAGACGATCTGGCCGCCCCTGGACTTGACCCGGCCCATCAGGTCACGGAAGGCGGACTTGCGGGTGAGGTGGGCACCCAGCGGGTTGTTCTTCTTGCCGAGCCCGTGGTAGTCGCTGGATCCGGTGCGCACCAGCCCGAGCCGGGCCCCCATCTCGAACAGCAGCGAGCGCGCCTCGTCGTCGTGGTCCGGGTGGTCGACCTCGATGCCCTCGAGTCCGTAATCGCGTACGAGTTGCTCCAGGTACGGTGCGTCGATCACCTCCCGGCCGCGGCGCGCCCACGGGTGTGCGATCACCGCGACGCCTTTGGCACCGTGGATGAGCTCGATCCCGCGCTCCAGGGACGCTGCGTAGCGCTTCACGTAGCCGGGCCGGTCCTCCCCCAGCCACTCAGCGAACGCGGCGTCGCGGTCCGCCACATAGCCCTTGGAGACCATCGCATCGGCGACGTGGGGGCGCCCGACGGCGGGGGCCCCCATGGAAACCTGGTTGACATCATCCATGGTCAGTTCGAGCCCGGCCTCGTTGAGCCTTTCGACCATCAGCGGCAACCGGTGGCTCCGGCCGTGGCGGATCCGGGCCAGCTCCTCGCCGAGGTTGCGTTCGTAGGGGTCGCAGCCGTAGCCGAGCAGGTGGACGGGACGTCCCTCCACCTCCGTCGACATCTCGATCCCGCACAGCACCTTGACGCCGATGCGCTTGCCCGCCTCCTGCGCCTCGAGCACGCCGCCGAACGTGTCATGGTCGGTCAGGGCGATGACGTCCAGATCCGCCTGGAGGGCCTTCATGACGAGGCTGGTCGGCGAGTCGGTGCCGTCCGAGACGCGCGAGTGCGTGTGCAGGTCGATTCTCATGGCCTCATCCTAGGCACTCCGGCACCCCTGTTGGGCTACCTGAAGGAGGTCTCACGCCAGGTAGCCTTGAGGCATGGATCTCGATTACACCCACACGTACGCAGCAGAGCCCGAGCGCGTCGTCGCCCTCCTCCGCAACAAGGATTTCATCGCCGACGTAGCCCGCCACGCCGGCGCCACGGAACACGACGTCGACATCAACGATCAGGCCACGATCCTGACGATGTCGCTGCCGGTGCCCGAGTCGATCGCCAAGTTCGTGGGCCGCACGATGAAGCTGAAGCAGACCTTCCGTTTCCAGGCGCCGCAGGCCGATGGCAGCATCCATGGCACCGTGGACGTCGACGTGCCGGGCATGCCTGTCGACGTCACCGCCAACGCGGCGATGCTGCCCCAGGGTGACGGCACGACCCAAGGCCGCTACACCGGTGACCTGAAGGTCAAGATCCCGCTGGTGGGCAAGAAGGTGGAGGCCCAGGTGGAGCCTTACATCCGCCAGGCTTTCGCCGGCCTTGAGCGCCGGGCAGCGGACTGGCTCAGCCGCTGATCAGCCGGCCTTGCTGGCCGAGGCCTCCTCGCGCCGCTTCTTCGCCGCCTCCACCGACGCCTTGAGCGCAGACATCAGGTCGACCACGTCGCCGGTGGGGGCGGAGCGGTCGTCGTGCTCAGGCATGTCGACGCCGGCGAGCTTCGCCTCGACCACCTCGAGGAGCGCCTCGCGGTAGGAATCCGTGTAGGCCTCCGGATCAAAGGTGCCTTCGAGTTGGTCGATGAGCAGCTTGGCCATCTCGATCTCCGCATCGGAGATCTTGATCTCGTCCGACGGCGCGGCGAACTCCCCGTCGCGCAGTTCATCGGGCCAGTACATGGTGTGCATCAACAGCAGGTCGTCCTTGGCGCGGATGAGCGCCAACGACTCCCGGCTGCGCAACGCCACCTTTACCACGGCGACCTTCTTCTCCTTGGCCAGCGCCTCCCGCAGCAGCACGTACGGCTTCTGCCCCGCAGCCTCCGCCTCCAGGAAGTAGGTGCGCTGGAAGAAGGTGGGGTCGACCTCATGTTCGTCGACGAACTGCACTACATCAACGCTCTTGAGCGTGGTCAGTGGCAGGTTGGAGAAATCCTCGTCCGTGAGGATGGCCATGCGTCCGTCGCTGGCCTCGTAGCCCTTGGCGATGTCGGCGAACTGCACCACCTCCCCGCACTTCTCGCATACTCTCTGGTAGCGGATCCGGCCACCGTCGCTGGAGTGCACCTGCCGGAAGCTCACGTCCCGGTCCTCGGTAGCTCCGTACAGCTTGACGGGGATGGAGACCAGGCCGAAGGAGACCGCCCCCTTCCAGATGGAGCGCGGCATCTCAGCTGCCCTCCTTGTACTCGACCTTGTCGTTCCAGAGCAGGTCGTGGTTCTCCAGGAGAGCCTGCACCTGCGGCTGGGCCCAAGCCTGATCGATCGTCAGCCCCTTGGCGATCGCCGCGGCGTCGGCCACATCGGCTCCGGGTTCCTCGGCGAACCAGGCGGTCATCGCCGAGGGCGGGCACAGCGAGAGCACCACCTGGCCGTTGGCGGGATCTGCCCCGGGCTTGACCTGAGCCTCATCCACCTCTGCCACGACGACCAGCCTCTCACCGTGCACGGTGAGGCCGGCGACCGATGCCAGCACCATCGCGGCGTGCTCGGCGTCCTCCATCTCATCCTGGCCGTACTCCAGTTCGGCCAGCAGCTCGGGCGTGACCGTGTAGGCCACCCTGTCGACGACGGCGGGGCGGCCGGCCAGCATGGACAGCTCAGAGTACGAGATGGGGATGAACACCAGTTGACGCTTCACCCCTCCAGAGTAGTCGCGCCGGGCATCACAGGGTAGGTTCGTAGGCGCCATGAAGAACCTCGCCCGCCTCGTCGTGTCCCTGTTCGCCGCCGTCGCCCTCGTCGCGTGCGGCTCCCCCGCCTCCGCCCCTGCGCTGACGGTGGAGCTGGAGCTGGATATCACGGATCCGCCGGGCCCCACGCAACGCATCGAGCTGCCGCTGGGCGCCGAGATCACGATGCGGATCACCACGGCGATCGAGGATCACGCCCACCTGCACGGCTACGAGCTGGAGGAGTTCACGAAACCGGGCGAGCCCATCGAGTGGGTGTTCACGGCGAACATGGCCGGCACCTATGAGCTGGAGTCGCATACAACCGATGCCATCTGGGCCGAGGTGGTCGTGTCATGATCCCGCTGCACGGCATCGCGTCGCGCTCAGACCTGCCGCTCCCCTTCGAGCTTGTGGTGGCCGGCGGCGCAATCGTCCTGATCATCACGTTCTGGGTGGCGCTGTTCGCCTGGAAACAGCCCAGGTACCGCGAGCAGAAGGGGCGGGAGCTTCCGCGGTTGACCAGGCTCATCGACTCCCCTACATTCTCCCGCACGCTTCGCATCGTCGTGGCGCTCGTCTGGTTACTGATGGCCGCGGCGCTGTTCTTCGGCGTCGACAGGATCGACAATCCGGTGCTGGGGTTCGTCTACGTGCTCCTCTGGGTGGGCCTGGTGCCCCTCGCCCTCCTGTTCGGCGACGTCTACCGCCGCACCAACCCGCTGCGCCTCCTGCTGCGGTTCCGCGGCGCCACTGCACCCGCCCCGCACCCCTCGACCGCGTCCGTCCTGCCGGCGGCCCTTGCGCTGACCGTGTTCCTGTACCTGGAGCTGGTGCAACCTGGCGGCGCCACGGTGCCGGTGGTGCGCTGGTTCGCGATCGGCTGGGTGGTCTGGGTCGTAGCGGGCGCACTGCTGCGCGGCCAGCGCTGGATCCAGCAGGCCGATCCATTCGAGGCATACTCCACCACCGTCGCCCGGCTGTCGCCGTGGACCCGCTCCCAACGCGGGATGCTGATGTGGATCAACCCGCTGCGCAACCTCGCCTCCTGGCGGGCGCCGCGCCACCTGGCGTTACTGACCTGCGTGCTCCTGGGCGGCACCCTGTTCGATGCGCTGTCCAACACAGCCTGGTGGGTGCGCGCCACGCAGGAACTCGACAGCTGGCTCTGGCCACTCAGCACGCTGGCGCTCCTGGCCTCCATCGGCATCATCTACGGGCTGTTCGCACTGGGCACCCGTCCCTACCGCGGCCTCTCCATGGATGCGCTGGCACCGGGGCTCGTCCCGCTCGTGGTCGGGTACGCCCTGTCCCACTACGGCACCATGCTCTACCTGGAGGGCCAGCGGACCGTCATCCGGAGCAGTGACCCCCTGGGCAGGGGCTGGAACCTGTTCGGCATGATCGAGGCGGCACCGGACACGACGCTGTTCCTGTACCCCACCTTCATCGCGGTACTCCAAGTGGTGTTGATTGTGGGCGGACACGCCCTCGGCGTCCTCGTGACCCACGACATCGCGCTGCGCACGGCCCCCAGCGGGGCACGGGTGCACCTGCCGCTGCTGGCCATGATGGTGGTGTTCACGACGGGCGGGCTGCTGTTGATGTTCGGCGGCTAGCCCGCCCACAGGGTGTTGTCCGAACCCCTGCAGGTGTTGTCCGGGCAGGCCCGGGTGTTGTCCGTTACCCATGCGGTGTTGTCCGTTGCCTCCTGACGCGTGACCGGGGGTCAGTCAGGCGCTTAGCGTCAGGGCATGAGTTTCCCCAGCATCACCAGGATCCATCCGGACAGCCACCCGCACGGGGCGCCGCCGCAGGCACTGCGCCTGATCCACGTCCTCCTCGAAGCCGTCGCCGGGCGCAGGGCACTCCATCAGGTGCGGCCCCTCCTGGCCGCCGCGCCCTTCACCCGCTTGGCAGACTACGCCGATGCCGGCACCTTCCGGCGCATGGCCATCGGCCCGGTGCGCGCCCAGATGCCCACCAGCCGGGCTGTCGAAGCGACGGTTTCGCTGCTGTGCGGCGGCCGGATCGTCAGTTGCGCGATCCGGCTCGACGTGCATCACGGCAGGTGGCGCTGCACCGAGTTGACGGTGCTGCAACCGGCAGCACTACTGGCTGCGGCCTGACGCGTCAGGCGGCGCCGCCGGGGCGGCCGTGGCACACCTTGTACTTCTTGCCGGAACCGCAGGGGCAGGGCTGGTTGCGTCCCACCTTCGGGTCGGTGTTGGTGACCGTACCGCCGGTGCGCTGCGCGGCCCCCGATTCGTCCGGGGCGGAGTAGGACAGGTTGCGGTCCCGCTTGCGCTCCAGCCCCTTGGCGAGGGCGGGGGCGGGCTCAGGCTCGGGAGCCTCCTCCGGCGCCTTGATGTCCGGGGTCTTGACGTTGGTGGCCTCCTTGCGGGCCACTCCAGCCGTCAGGGAGTCGACCCCGACGGCCGACCCGTCCTGGTTCGTGACGAGGCCCACGTTGAGCTGGGGTTCAGCCGGCTGCGGCTTGACCTCCAAGTTGAAGAGGTAGCCCACCACCTCTTCCATGAAGGCGTCCATCATCGCGTTGAACATGTCGCCGCCCTCGCGCTGGTACTCCACCAGCGGGTCGCGCTGCGCCATGGCCCGCAGGCCGATGCCCTCGCGGAGGTAGTCCATCTCGTAGAGGTGCTCGCGCCACTTGCGGTCCAGCACCGTCAACAGCACCTGACGCTCCAACTCACGCATCGTGTCTTCGCCCAGTTCAGCCTCGCGCGACTTGTAGGCCGCCTCGGCGTCGTTGACGAACATGTCAACCAGTTCATCCTGCTCGGGCAGGTCATCGGCGATGTCGTCGATGCTGATGGACACGGGGTAGAGCGTCTTGAGTTCGGTGAACATCGTCTCGATGTCCCAGTCCTCCGGGATGCCCTGGGTATTCTGTCGCACGACGGCACCCACAACGCGCTCCGTGGCCGCCTTCAGCTGGGACGACACGTCGGCACCGTCGAGCACCTGCCGGCGGTCGCCGTAGATGGCGTGGCGCTGACGGTTCATCACATCGTCGTACTTGAGGACGTTCTTACGCATCTCGAAGTTCTGGGCCTCGACCTGCTTCTGCGCACCCTCGATGGACTTGGAGACCGACTTCATATCGATCGGCACGTCGTCGGGGACCTTCATCATCAGCAGCGCGCGTTCCAGGAGCTCCGGGCGGAACAGGCGCATCAGGTCGTCGCTGAGCGACAGGTAGAAACGGGACTCGCCCGGGTCGCCCTGGCGGCCGGAGCGGCCTCGGAGCTGATTGTCGATGCGGCGGGACTCGTGACGCTCAGAGCCCACCACGTACAGGCCGCCCAGTTCGACGACCTCCTCGTGCTCGACCGAGACCTGGTCCTCGATCGCCTTGAGGGTCTCGTTCCACTTGGCCTCGTACTCCTCAGGGGTCTCCTGCGGGTCGAGCCCATCCTTGCGGAGTTGCAGATCCGCAAGGAACTCCGGGTTGCCACCGAGCATGATGTCGGTGCCTCGGCCGGCCATGTTCGTCGAGACGGTGACCGCACCCTTGCGGCCCGCCTCGGCCACGATGCTGGCCTCGCGCTCATGATGCTTGGCGTTGAGCACCTCGTGGGGGACGTTTGCCTTCTTCAGCATGGCGGAGAGCAGTTCGGACTTCTCCACCGACGCGGTGCCCAGCAGCACGGGCTGCCCTTGAGCGTGGCGCTCCACGACGTCCTTGACGATGGCCTCGTACTTGGCTTCCTGCGTGCGGTAGATCAGGTCCTGCTGGTCCACGCGGACCATCGGGCGGTTCGTCGGGATCTGGATCACGCCGAGCCCGTAGATCTTCTGGAACTCGGATTCCTCCGTCTTGGCCGTACCGGTCATGCCGGCGAGCTTGTCGTACATGCGGAAGTAGTTCTGCAGCGTGATCGTGGCGAGCGTCTGGTACTCGTCCTTGATCTTGACGCCTTCCTTCGCCTCAAGCGCCTGGTGCAGGCCCTCGTTGTAACGGCGCCCGGCCAGCGTGCGGCCGGTGTGCTCGTCGACGATCAACACCTCGTCGCCGGCGAGAACGTAGTCCTTGTCACGCTTGAACAGTTCCTTGGCCTTGATGGAGTTGTTCAGGTAGGAGATCAACGGGGTGTTGGCCGACTCGTAGAGGTTGTCGATCCCGAGCCGGTCCTCCACCTTCTCGATGCCGGGGGCCAGTACAGCGATGGTGCGCTTCTTCTCGTCGACTTCGTAGTCGACGTCGCGGCGCAGCGTCAACGCCAGCTTGGCGAAGACCGGATACCACTCGTGGTTGTCCTCAGCGGGGCCGGAGATGATCAGCGGGGTACGGGCCTCGTCGATCAGGATCGAGTCCACCTCGTCGACGATGGCGTAGTGGTGCTCGCGCTGCACCATGTCCGCCTTGCGCAGCGCCATGTTGTCGCGCAGGTAGTCGAAGCCGAACTCGTTGTTGGTGCCGTAGGTGATGTCGCATGCGTACGCCGTGCGACGCTGGTCAGGCGTCATGTTCGCGAGGATGGCGCCGACCTCGAGCCCGAGGAAGTGGTGGATGCGGCCCATCTGATCCGACTGGTACTTGGCCAGGTAGTCGTTCGTGGTGACGATGTGGACGCCCTTGCCGGTGAGGGCGTTGAGGTAGGACGGCAGCGTGCCGACGAGGGTCTTGCCCTCACCGGTCTTCATCTCTGCGATATTGCCCCAGTGCAGTGCGGCGCCGCCCATAAGCTGAACATCGAAGTGTCGCTTGTCCAACACCCGCACCGACGCCTCACGCACCACTGCGAAGGCCTCGGGCATAATGCGGTCGATGTCTTCCCCGTCCGCCAGTCGCTGCCGGAACTTGTCGGTCTCCTCGCGGAGCTCCGCGTCCGACATGGCCTGGAACTCCTCCTCGATGGAGTTGACCTGATCGGCCACCTTCCGCAGCTTGCGGAGTTGTGCTCCGGAGCCGAGGCCGCTCAGAAAGTCCATGATTCCCACGGGGCGTATCCTTCTCATCGCTTTCGTGCCGGGCCGGTGCCGACCACCGCCTGCCATCCTAACCCAGAGGCCAAAGCTTGATAAACGAGCGCTCGCCCCGGCTGGCCGGCCGGGGCGAGCGCGTGGAAGAGAGTTCAGCCGACGTTGAGCTGGATCACTCCGTAGTTGTAGGCCTTGCGGCGGTAGACCACCGACGGACGACCGGACTCGGCGTCCTGGTACAGGAAGAAGTCGTGCCCGACCAGTTCCATCTCGTCGAGGGCCTGCGCCAGCGTGAGCGGCTCGGCGTCGAAGACCTTCTCACGCACGACGAGCGGACCGTCCCCGGTGACCACGAGACCTGCCACGTTCGTGGTGGGCACCTCGTCATCGGCCTCATCGGGAGCACCGTTGCGCTCGTCGACGGGGGGCGCGAACTCCGAGATGGTCGCGGCACGCAGCCCACGGTGGGTCTTGCGTCGATCCGCTGCGCGGCGTAGCTGGGACTTCAACCGGTCGAGTGCCATCTCGAAGGCCGCGGTCTTGTCCTCTGCGTTCGCCTCGGCGCGGATCACCGGCCCCCTGCTTCGGAGGGTGAGTTGGACGGTGGTTGCATCGGCGGGGTGCTTCTTCCCCTCGTTGGCCTGGAATTCGACCTCGACGCGGATCACGCGGTCGCGCAATCGCTCGATGGTGGCCAACCGCTCAGAGACGAGCTCCTTCAGTTCAGGGCTGATCGTGCAGTGACGACCTGTGACGACGATGTCCATCTAATCCTCCGTCTGTCTTTCGGGCTGGTGCCCACGTGACGACTGTTCCACCGCCGAGGGGATCCCGGCGGGATGGGCAACGCCGCAGGATTCCCAGCGTTCGGGGGCCTGCGGCGTTTCCATGAACCAACGCTACCGCTACCTCCAAGCAGGTGTCCCGGGTTTCCACGAGTGTCGAGGTAGTTTCTCCGCCTGCGCTACCACGGCGGCCCCGAACACGCGGTTCCCGGCAGTTCTCAGCGCCCGTACCGCTTCCCTCAGAGACGCGCCGGACGTGGCGACATCGTCGACCACCACCACCGGCCGAGTAGTCGTGCGAGCCTTCATCGAGTACGCGAGGTTACGGCTGCGTTGTGCGCGCCCGAGACCCAGTTGGTCCTCCCCCGCCGCGATCCGCGTGAGGAGCCGCTGCTGAGGCAGCCCGCAGCGACGCCCGGCTCTGGCTGCCAGCCGCGCCCCATGGTCGAAGCCGCGCTCCCTGACCGCGCTGGCACGCGAAGGCACTGGAACGAGAACCGACTCCGGAGGTGGGCTCAGCGCAAGGACGGCGCGGGCCAGGTGATCCCCCAGCACGCCGCTGAGATGCAGGCCACCGTCGTCCTTGTAGCGGGGGATGACGTGCTCCAGCACCGGCCGGTACTGGCAGGCAGCCACCACAGGGATGTCGAGGCCTCGGTCAATCAGCTCCGGTGGGGCCTCTAGTTCGGCGCGGCATCCGTCGCACAGTCCCCATCCCGGCTGGCGGCAGCCTGGGCAGGCGGCTCCCAGCAGCAGGTCAGCGGCGGCGTGGAGGAATCTCATGCCTCCACTATGGCCGGTTAACCCCCCGGCCCACCGTTATCCACAGCTCATCCCGGGTAGGCGAGCGCGGTGACCCCGTCGGTGAGGCGGCTCCACCTGGTGCGCGCCTCGTAGCGCCAGCTGAGTCCGCTGCTGGTGGTCACCGCGATGGGGCCGCCGCCGAGACGAACGTTCGATGTCACATCCACGATCTCGCCGTTGACCGTGCCCAGATCCTCGACCACAGAGCCGTCGAGGAGGCTGGTGAACACCGACCTGACGCCTGTTCCCGTGGCCGCCACCGCGATCGAGGTCTCGGCCTGCCAGGTGGGTGAGACAGGATCGGTCAGGGGCACGCCATCAGGCGAGATGATCTCGATGGGTTGCCATCTGCTCACCGACACGGGGCTGCTGCCCAGCAGGGTCGCGATGCCCAAGGTGGGCTCTCCCCCGACGTCCGCGATGATGATGATGCGCGCCCTGGATGGGGAGACGGAGAAGTCACGGATCCGGCCGGAGCCCACGTCAGCGGCGACGAGTTGGACTCCCCCGTTGCGGTCCACCGTGGCCAGGCGTGGCGTGCCTGTCGCGTCGTTGCCCATCACCCAGAGCATGCCGAGCACGAACTGGGGGGAGCGAAGATTGGCCAACGGGATGTCGACCTTCGCGAGCGCCGAGTTCAAGCCTCCGATCGACAGCTCTGTGCGTTGCTCATTGATCAACGCGATGCTGGCGCCGTCGACGGAGACGGCGACGTCAGAGGCTGGACCAGGCGCTCCGTGCGGCACGACAAACTGGTCCGGGCCCGTCACCCGGCCCACCCTGCCGTCGCGCACCCCGTACAGGTCGGTTGCCGCTGCGCGGGAGAGCACCTGGTAGCCCTGCTGGGTGGCCAGCTCCAACACTCCGTTGGCTGATTCGCCCGGGATGGACAGCGGCCTGCCGTCATCGCGGGTCACCACGAGGCCGCTGACGCGCGGCACCGACGTCAGGGTCCACAGGAGTTGGGCGCCGAGGTTGCGTAGCTGGCTGTCGGCCATGTCCTCAGGCAGGCCCGCGAGGTCGGCAGTCACCACGCCGCTCTGGTCGATCGTGGCTCCCCCTTCGCCAAGGTGGACGTCGCGCGGCACGGCGTTGACGACGGAGCGGGAGAGCGTGGGGGTGGGCCCGTCGAACAGCGCCTCGAGTACGTTGCTGGGTGTCAGGAGCGCCTCGGGTAGGTGGATGGGGTCCGGGACCACATGTGCGCCCACCCGGCTCATAAAGTACAGCGTGACGCGGGAGTAGTACCGCTCGAAGTTGTACCTCGACAGCAGCAGGCCGCGCGGGGGGTTGCTGATGCGCCACTGGCCCTGTTGCTCGACGAGCCCGAAGTCGTGTGTGAACTCCTCAAGCTCCGGCGTGTACCGGTTGTCCGAGCCGAGGCGGCCGATGGTCATCCCGGTGACGGCGGCAGACCCCTCGCCCCCGACGACGCTGCCGTCGAAGACCAACGCATCCTCCGGCTCCCACTGCGCGGCGGCCTCGCTGGTCATGTACATCCGCGCGATGGCGTATCCGCCTTCCGGGTCCGCCATCGCCTGCAGAAAGCCCTCCACGAGGCGGCTGGGTGTCATGTCAGCGCTCGGCGGCTCGGGTGCGACGTCGATGCCGCGGGGCTGCGCCTCGAGCGGCACCTGCTCCACGGGCCCACTGGTGGCGATCGCGGTGCATCCGCTGAGCGCGAGCACCAGTGCCGCGATGACGGCGACAAGCCGCTTCATGCGAGGTCCTCCACTTCGTCGACGGGAATCACGGGCAGGGGCGACGAGGTCAGCTCTTGTCCCCTCTCCTTGGGTAGCGTCAGCCGGAACTGCGCACCCAGGCCGGGGCGCCCCCAGGCCGTGAGACACCCATGGTGGAGGCGCGCGTCCTCCATCGCGATCGCCAGGCCCAGCCCGGTTCCTCCCACGATGCGGGTGCGGCTGGGGTCCGCCCTCCAGAAGCGGTCGAAGACGCGGGCCGCGTCCTCCGCCTTGAGGCCGACCCCGTAGTCCCGCACCGTGACCGCTACGGCTGTCTCGTCGGCGGCAATGCGCACCAGCACGGGCCTACCCTCGCTGTGTTCGATGGCGTTGGTGATGAGGTTGCGCAGGATGCGGCGCACGCGCCTGCCATCCACCTCTGCGGTGGTGTCCTCAGTCAGGCGCTCACACCGAAGCTCCACGCCGAGAGCTTCGGCCACGGAGGCGTTGTCGGCGACCTCTGCGGCGACCAGGGCGGCAACGTCAGTCTCGTCGAGGGCGAGCACCGCGGCACCGGCATCGAAACGGGAGATCTCCAGAAGATCGGCGAGCATCAGGTCGAACCTGTCGATCTCCACGCTCATCAGTTCGGCGGAGCGCGCTGTGACGGGGTCGAAGTGGTCCCTGGCGTCGTGCAACACATCGGCCGCCATCTTGATCGTCGTCATGGGCGTGCGCAGTTCGTGCGAGACGTCGCTGACGAACCGCTGCTGAAGTGTCGACAGCGTCTCCAACTCCCGGATGCGCTGCTGCAGTTCCGCGGCCATCCGGTTCATCGAGGTGGCGAGAGAAGCCAGATCATCTGTGCCCTTGACCGCCATGCGCTCCCCCAACTGACCAGACGCCAACTGCAGGGCGGTGGTGCTGGCCCTGCGGACGGGTCGCACCACCTGGGCCGTGACCGAGTAGGCGATGAGGCCAAGGGCCAACACCAGAGCGACTCCTGCCGCGATCACCGCTCCGCGCAGCGCGCGCAACGTCTGCAGTTCGGTGGTCATCGGGAAGATGTAGAAGACCGGGTAGCGCTCCCCCGTCTCGCCGATCAGCGCCGAGCCGATGGCCCATCCCGGCTCTGGCGCCGCATCGCCATCTGAGAACACCACCTGGGTGGGGGTGATGAACATCCCCTCATCCCTTTCCACCCGCTCGCGCAACTCGGCGGGGACCGATTCTGCCCGGATGCCCGTCGAGGTCAGGCTCGATGCCGGGCCTTGGATGACCACGCGGTACTGGGCAGCCTGCGCGTCCGCCAGGTCAGCGAGCCGGCTGAGCGATTCGTGGATGGCTGCGCCGCGCGACTCCGGGGTGCGCAACTGCTCCTGCATGAACGCGTAGACGCCCACCGCCTCGTTGAGGGCGGCCTGCCGCTTGGTCTCGACCACGCCGGTGGTGGCCTGCCGCATCAGCAGCATCCCCGCCAGCGTCATCAACACCATGGACAGACTCAGTGTGGTGACCAACACCCGTAGCGGCAGCGAGCCCCACCACAGGGCCCGGAGGCCGCGTGAGGGGCGGGGATGAGCCGCCTCAGACCTGGGGTTCACCGGCGCGGTATCCGATGCCCCGGACGGTGATCACGATCTCGGGATGCTCGGGATCCTTCTCGATCTTGGCCCGCAGTCGCTGGACATGGACGTTGACCAGGCGCGTGTCTGCCGCGTTGCGATAGCCCCACACCTCGTCGAGCAGAGCCTCGCGGGTGAACACATGGGTGGGGCGGCGGGCCAGCGCCAGCAGGAGTTCGAACTCCAGGGGGGTCAGCGACAGCGACGCGTCCCCCCGCTTAACCACGTGGGACGACACCGAAATGGTCAGGTCCCCAATCGTCAACAGATCCGAGCCGATGTCGCCGCTGGTGCGCCGGAGCCGGGTCCTGATGCGGGCGATGAGTTCCTTGGCCTTGAAGGGCTTGGGCACGTAGTCATCTGCACCGGCTTCAAGCCCTGCCACCACATCCGAGGTGTCCGACTTCGCGGTGAGCATGATGATCGGTACGCCTGATTCGGCCCGGATGTCGCGACACACCGACACACCGTCGCGCCCGGGCAGCATCAGGTCAAGCAGCACCAGATCCGGCCGTGACTGACGGAACTCCTGCAGCGCCTCGCTGCCCGTCCCGCACCGGACAGTCTCGAAGCCCTCCTGGCGCAGCACGATCTGCAGCATCTCCGACAGCGCTGCGTCATCGTCGACCACGAGAATGCGGGCCTTGCTCTTGGCGTCGCTCACCCCAGCCTCCTTGCTCTGCGGACCATGGTAGCGAGCGGGCCGAAATGTCACACGGCAGACATCAGCGTACGGCCGCCTCCGCCACCACCGACAATCTTCTGGAGCGCCTGCAGGGTCTCCGAGTGCTCGCTGAAGATCTTCGCGATCTGCTCAGCCTCACCGCTCCATGAGTCGCTATTCTGCAAGTTTCCGTATGCGGTGGCTGCGCCAGCGATAACGCGCTCCACGTGCTTCATCCGCCAGTTGCGGGGCATGCTTGAGCCGCTCGAAGCCGAAATCTTGGCCACAGCGCTGCCAGCAGTGGCCATGGCGCACAGCGCCAATGCCGTCCGAAGCATGTTCTCGGTGAGCCGGCGGGCGCGATCGCAGCCGTCGACGATGCTGCGCACGCTGTGCCCGAAGTTGATCGCCTTGTGCTCATTGGCCCGTCCGGAAGCAACGGCCCCGTCGTGGGTACGCCCCTCCCAGAAGGCCTCCTTGATGGCCTTGACGTTGACGCCTACGGACTCCGCCACTTCCAATTGCTGCTCGACGACGCTTTCCCAGATGCTCGTTGCTTCGCGAAGCAACTCGGGCGATTTGGCGCTGGCCTCCAACCAGCGGTGATGCCCCTCCAACTTCTCCAACTGGCCCATCATCCGGCCGTAGGTGGCGATGGCATCGGCGGCGATACCGGCCGCCACCCAGGGCTGCAGCGCGGTCTGCGCCAAGTTCTCGAGCCGGGTCAGAACGAGAAGGTTCTCCTTGACGTCGTTGGCCAGGGCCGCGCCCGTCAGAGTCCGCAGAGTGGTCACTTCCTTGGTGATGCTCGCATACGTGACGTTACTCACTGGTTGGCCCTTCCGATCTCCTGCAGCGCCGCGTCCTCGGCGTCCTGATAGTTCTTACGCGCCAGGTCGGTCTTGACCGCCTCCGCCGTGGACTCCAGCCCCCCTTCCTCTGCCACCTTCGCGGTGCTCTGGACGGCCTCGACGTAGGGCACGACGGGCTGCTTGAGCACCCCGAACATCGTCACCGCATCGGGGGTCGAGAGCACGGTGTCACGGAGCGGACCTGACTGCTCCGCGACGTCCTGCCACCGCTGGGAACTGTTGCGCAGATCCTGCCCTGCCACCTGGTAGTCCGTACCTCCCGACGAGGTGTACGAGGGCGTCGACTGGGCGAACGACGTGGTGCTCGTGGAGCGGGTTCCGGAACTGGTGCTGGGGTCGCTGCTGTACGTGGGCGGCTGCTGGTAGTAGGACGAGTCACCGGGACGGGGTGCCTGCACGCCGCTGTCAGACGACGAGTTCGAGCCGCCGTCGTTGTCCCAGTTGTCTGCCGGATCGTCAACTGCCGGATCGTCGCCCCCGGCCGCGATGGGGCCTGGCTGCGGATAGGTGGGCGGTTGGTATCCGGGCGGCTGGTACCCGGGTGGCTGATACCCCGGCGGCTGGTAGCCAGGGGGCTGCGGGTATGCAGGCTGCGACGGCGCCGGCAGCGGCGCGACGGGTGCCACAGGGCGGGTGGGAGCCGGAGGGGCAGGCACGCCGGGCTGAGTGCCTGGCTGTGGCGACGTGCCGGGACCCTGCTGCGAAGCGGACTGGAGGCCGGCGGCGTGCACGCCCGTGGTGGGTTTGGCGTCGAAGCGCACCTCGGTGTCTGGGTTCTGCTGATTCATCGGGATCCCTTCTCCATGATCGTGAGCAGGTCGCGTTGGGCCCGGGCGAATTCCTGGGCGAGTTCCTCGTGTTCCCCGGGAACCAGTACCGGAGGGGTGTACTTGTCATAGGCGAGCCGGGCGGCCTGGAGTACACCCGTCGCGATGGCTTCTGACTCAGCGGACTGCAACCAGGCGCGGTCGAAGCTGACCGAATCGGCGATACCTGCCAGGGAGAGGCTCAGTGTCACGGGCCCCTTGGTCACGACCGTCTGCTCGCCGTCGAACTGGGCCCACCTGACTTCCTGCGGGGGGCGGGCAGCCAGCGCAGCCTGCTTCTCCAGTAGCACCAACACTCGCTCCTGCACCTCCTCCTCGTCGGGCAAGGAGTGGTGGGACTCTTCGTCCTGGATGTCCCCGGTGCTGAACGTGGGCAGCGAAGCGTCTCCCCCGACGCGGACCGAGGCAGCGAAGAATGCCTCGCCGAAGGCGGCGTCGAGGCCACGATTCGGGCCCAGGACTTCCCGCCAGCGCGGCGAGACGTGCACACGTGTGATCTGCCTGGAGGATTCCTCCACCCAGATGCGCACTGCCAGTCTGGCGTCGGTGAACCCGTGGGCCGGCAGCCACTTGTCTTCAGCTCCCGCCGCAGGGTCGTCAACGACGGGTGCGGGGTCAGTGGCGACGTCGCTGGGTGGAGCCAGCAGCTCGTCGTCGAATTCCTCGTCGGTCACCGGCCGACCCTCCTCATCGCAAGACGTACACGTCCAGTCTTACATGGCGAGGGGTCATATGTCGCTGGCCAACTGGCTAATTCGATGCCGGTTCTTCGGTCCAGGTTGACCAACGGCTGGGGCCACCGCCCATGCGTCGCAACACCCGGCGCCACAGGCCTCCCGGATCACCGAAGACGTCGTCTGCGCGAACGCCGGTGCGGAACCACGAGCCGCGGATCAGCTCCCCCTCCAGCTGGCCGGGCGCCCAGGCTGACAGCCCGATGAATGCTCTCAAAGCGCTGAAGGAGGATTCCAACAGCTCTTCGGGAAACTGGAGGTCCACCAGCCCGATGTCCCCGGTGATCCGTTCCCATCCCGGCGGCGGGGATTCCTCCGAGGCGGGCTTTCCGAGCGCGATGACGACGTCGGAGTTGACCGGGCCCCCCTCAAACAGCGACTGCGGAGGACTCAAGTGGGGCTGGAAGTGGCCCAACCCGGCAGATGGCGGGAACTCAGAGACGTTGCCGAGGCACACTCCGACGGTGCCCTCGTGGTTGTGTTCGATGAGCAGCACCACAGAGCGGTCGAAGTAACCGCTGCGGCCCGGTTGCGTGGCCACCAGCAGCTGTCCCGCCGAGATCGCGCCAGTATGCATGTCCCCAGCCTAACGGCCACCCTCCGGGAGAACGGCAACGAGGCTCTTCCCTCACCTGCTCAGCCATGAAATAGTCGTAGAACGACGTTAGCTCGGCCGGTAGGGCCGCCACCGACATGAAACAGCCCTGCCAGAGAGCTGACAGGGGCTGTGAATTAGAGCAGGGACGAAGGTGCGGCCCTGCTCCATCTGAGCCAGAGGCGCCAACGCACAGTTGGGCCGTACGTCTACTGAACTCGGTGAACGGGCCACCGGCGAACAGTGTTGAGTCGAGCGCCTCTGCAGCGCAGGATAGGACGCGTCGTGGACGAAAGAACAAAGCCCCTGTCAGCGAACTGACAGGGGCACAGGGGTGGAGGTGGCGGGAATTGAACCGTGAGGCTCTGACAAGGCTCTTAGATGCGAAGGAATCAGCAGGTACCGCCAGGTACCGCAGGAGAAAGGCCTCAGAATGGCACGCATCAAGTATCGAACCCTCGTCAAGAAGCCGGTGCATCCCGGCGTCAAAGTCCGCACAGAGCGCGAACAAGTTGGCATCAGCAGAGAGCGCCTGTCGGATGCCGCCGGCGTCGACGAACAACTGCTCGAGTACTTCGAACTGGGACTGCGCCACCCCGGCGACCACTGGGTGCAGCACGTCGAGCAGCACCTCGCCATCCTCCTACGGCAGGAAGGGGCACCGGCATGAGCCAGATCCTCATCGAGGGCTTCAGCACGCATGGCTCAGGCCAGAGCGTCGCTTACCGGCGCGAGCCAGTGAAGTGGGCGCTTGGGCGTTCAAGTGAGACTTTGCCGCTGGGTGTACTCGGCCAGCAGGTGCAGCGAGAAGCAACCCTGGCTGTTGTTCTGGGGGTCGACGATCAGTTCGATCTCGTTCTGGTCGATGAGAACGACGGCCTCAACCCCATTGCTGAGATTGAACGGGCCATCTCAGCGCTGGCAGCGGTTCGTGACCAGCTCGAGGCAATGACAGGGAGGGCGGACGCATGAGCGCCAACACGTCGGCGGCGGCCTCGGTCCTGGCTCGCCTCGAGTTCACGCCTAGCTGTAGCCATAGCGATGGGTGCGGGGCCACGGCGGCATGGTTCGGAACAACGCTCTGCTGCGGCCACACCGCGCTGTTGTGTGAGGCGCATCGCGTGCGGTTGCTGACCAGCGACAAGTTCATGCGCTGCGGCGCGTGCGGCCGTCGTGACCAGCAGCCAGCCACTGCGGTGGAATTGAGGAAACTATGAGCACCAAGACGGATGCGCCCGCCAAGCCGGTGACGACCTCGAAGCCGAAGCCGCGCCGCTCGAAGGTCGATCATCTGTACTGGGTCCCAGAGGGTGAGGCGGCCAAGAGCATGGGCATCTTCGAGGTGCCTTCGATCTGCCGCCGGGCGTGGTTGCCGCTGGGGAGCCCCCAGTTCGTCGCGCCCGATAGGCAGGGCCGGGCAACCAATCTCGCGCCGAAGCCTTGCCGGGAGTGCGTGCGGATAGCTGAGGCCAGGTGGCGACGGCAGCTCGAGGGCCGCGACTGAGCACCACGACACGACCCCCGCCCGGCGATTGGGCGGGGGTCGTTTCTCAATGGGCGCAGTCAAGGACAAGGCCAGCGCGGCCGTGGGGGCTTGGGGAGCAGGTGGGTAATCGCTACCCACCTGAGCGGTCGTTGATGACAGTCTTTCCATGTGGCCGGGCGCAGCGCACCGACGGCAGTTGATCGCGCCCATGCTTTGCGCTCGGCGTTGCTGCGGTCGAGGGCGGTCATCTCGGCCGCGTGGTTGGCGGCGGCGCGGACGGCCGGGGCCACTTCTCGCGCGCGCGACCCCCTCCCAACTCCCCAGAAGTACTCGGGGGGGAAACAAAGTGGCAGGCGCGGCCTTTAGGAGAAAGCGCATAGTTGTTGTATTTTCTGCGGAGTGGAGGCGCCGGCATGGTGACGCCGGCGGCCTCGGTTGAGAGGGAGCCAGAGGACGGGCCGAGCATGCTCAGCCTCTGCCCGTTCCTGACAGAAGGCGGTTCCGAACTGAGCATGCCGCGGGCAACCCACTTACCCCCGCTGGCCCGGTCCTCTGACTCCCAGCCTATCTAGGCGCTCAGGCCTTCCGCTACGCGCCGGTTCACTTCATGTTGTAGGCGGCTGGCTAGTCCTGGCTCCACGCTCTCGATCAGCTCGAAGTCGCTGGGGTACTGCTCAGGGTCGATCAGCGCCAGGTGCTCGGCTACCTTGAGCCACCGAGCGCGGGGCCTCTTGTCCTCGAGCGGGTCGAGGGCCACAGGTGCTCCACGTTGAAGGACGGCTAGTCCCCAGTCGACGCCCGTGCCTCGCTCGGGGATCTCGTTGTGCGCGGTGATCGGCACGCCGTGGCGAGACAGCGGCACGGGAGGAACGAGCGCCACGGTCGAGAGCATCTGCCTGGTGGTCATGATCTCGTCGAGGATCTTCGCGTGCGAACGGGCCGCGAGGAACGCATTCCGCACGGCCTCCTCGGAGGTGAACAGCGACTCCATCGTGTCATTGGGCTTGATGCCCAGTTCCTTTGCACGGCGGATACCGTTTGCGGCTTCGTCGAACGGGCGCCGCAGAACTGCGACAACATCGGTGGCCTGGTCCCTCAGCGCCTGTTTGAGATCGTTGTCGAGAATCCGACGCACTGCGGCCAGTCCGCTAGCTTCATCATCCCTATCGTTGCGCTTGAGGATTCTCTGACGTGCAATCTGTGCAGCGATGTCCACCAGTTCTTCGACGGGTTTGTTGAGCAGGCCGCTCGGCTCTGGTGCCTGAGGCAACCGCCCGGTAGGCAGCGCATCCACCAGGGCCTGCCATGCGTCGATGGCTGGCAGGCTGACGCCGTGCCGCTTGAGCCGGGTGACCAGCTCAGGCAATCCGGCTGATCGGATCTCATGATGGTCGAGGTTCATCAGTTGTCCTTCTTGTTGGAGGTCGGCACGTCTACGGCTCGGATGAGCCCAACGCTGAGTAGGTGCTGGATCTTGTCGTGAGTGGCGTACGGCGGGATGATGCCCTTTGCCTTGATGGCCTCGCGCATGCCGGAAGGGCTGCGCAGTTCCACGTCGGAGACGGCCACGTACATCCGCGCCATCACCGGCTTGTTAGTCCTTGTGCTCATGCTCGGTGGCCCCTTCGATCAAGTACCTCGACACGACGGCCGGCAGCGGCTGAGGTCAGAGCCAACCCGACAATCGGGCCCTCGGAGCGCGGGGCCACTTGCCCTTCGTCGGCTGCAGACAGCAAGTCGCCTGCAGTGATTGGCGCGGCTGCAAGCAGCTGCTGCACTTGGCCGGGAGTGTGCACCGTCACCTTGGCGTGGGGAAGCGCACCGTGGCCGGCTACGCCGATGTAGGTTGCGGAGTTAGCCGACGTAGGGCCAACCGTGCGGTCGCCGGTGATCTCGACGGCCTGGCCGCCCTCGATCTCGGTAGCGGCAGTGAACGTGACCGTCGCACCGGGCTTGAACTTCGGAAGGTAGTCAGCCATCTCAGGCCTCCTTCGGGTAGTAGCGGGCGTACTCGGCTTCGAGAGCAGCCTCGGCAGGCGTTGGCTTCTTGTTGGGATCTTCCCCATATATGCGCTGATAGAGCGCCTCGTCGCGGGCCTCGATCCGATGCGCGGCGGCAGCCGCAAGCTCGGAACGGGTCTTGCCGCTCTTCTGCGCTCGGATCTTTGCAGCCATCGAGTCGAGGAACTTGTTCCAGCGGTTCCTGTCAGCGTGGATCTGGGACAACTGATCACGGTTCGCCGCGATCATGGGAATCAGTTTGGACATGTGAACTCCTAGTTCAGTGATTGGTCTGTGGGGTCTGCACTACGTATTCAGGGGGCGGGATTGATCGAGGACCAGCGGTTTCACCTCCTCCCACGACGCCGCCGGAAGCGGGAACAAGAGCGGCACGTCCGCAGGCCGGGCAGAACAGCTCCGGCTGCTGCCGCCAGGACAGGCGCAGGATGGGCACAGGGCGCTTGCAGCGTGCCGTGTGCGCGATCAGTTGGGTCTGGTTCTTGCTGGGCATCAGGCGTTCCTCCCTGGTCGGCTGGGCGGCGTGTGCTGGTCTCGGTCGATGCCGCCCCAGACCCCGAACCGTTCGTGCTCGCCGGCGGTGCGGCAGGCGTCGAGGATGGGACAGGCGGGACAGGCCAGAGCGGCCAGCTCACGCAGCTCCTGGTCGTCGCTGAGCGCGTCGCCGTGCCGCTGGCAGGGCAGTGGTGCGGTCAGGTCTGCGAGCGCGGCAGAGAGCCGCTGGTGCGCCCGTGCAGCGGCTGGGGTGAGGTGTCCGGGTGGCCGCGCCATCAGCTCGCCACCCCCGCGGCCGGGCAGGTGGGGCAGGTGTTGAACCCGCCTTCCGCTGCAGCCGGATCCATCTCCAGTCCGCAATGCGCGCAGACCGGCGGCGGTGGCACATCGGTGACCAACGGGTCTACGAAAGATGTTCCAGATTTGTTGGTGGGGATGCACACTGGTTCGGGCTGGCTGGGCCCTTCTTCAATATGCCTATATGTGCTTACCAACAATTCTGGAACGTCTTTGAGGCTCAGCGCGTTGGGTTCGATGCCTTCGGCCAGGGAGTAGTGCCAATAGGTGCGGTCCCCCACCTGTTCCTCGTCGCAGACCAGCACCTGCAGCATGTAGAGCGCCTGCAGTTCGCGGTCGACGGTGTTGCGGGGTTTCTCGATGCGCTTGCGTACCTCGGCAGTGGTGCTGTCGGGATGTGCGGCCAGGTCGTCGAGGATGGATAGGCGCAGGGGTGGCACGGTGTCGCGGGCGCAGCGGATCGCCAGCTGCACGGCTGCTACGCGCTCCATGCCGATTGCCAGGCCACCTCGCACGATCTGTGCTAGCTGCTTGGCGAACCGGGTCGGCATCTCCGGCGCGTGGGCGTCGGTGACGTTGCCTTGGTAGTCGCGCTCCACGGCGGTGCGGGCCAGGGTGACCAGATCCGCAGCAGACAGCAGCAGCTCGGTTTCGGCGTCGTCGAGGTCGACGGCTTCGGTGTTGATGCCGGCCAGCACTCCGGCCACGGCCTCGGATAGCTCGCGGCGCATGGTGACCTCGGAGCCGGTATTGCCGATGGCTCGACGACCAGCTGCGCGGCGGCCCTCGTGGCTATCCATCCGCACCAGTACGAACCGGTCACCCATCGCGGCGATGACGGCATGGGCGGCATCCCACGCGGTCGTTACCGCGCCGATGGTCACCAGGCGGCCGGCCCATTCGAGCGTGCGGCCGCCATCGGTGCCCACGTTGCGCGACCAGCGCCCGTCATAGATCTCGCGTAGCGCGGCCAGCACCTCGGCACGCATGTTGCGGTCCATCGACAGGATTGACGTCACGTCCTTGATGACCAGCACGCCGCGGTCGCCAATCTTGCGCAGCAGCCCGCCGTGGGCATCCTTCGACCGCTCTCGCTTCGAGGTGGCCGACAGCAGAGCGCCCGGTGAGCTGATCGTCGAGGTAATCGTGGTCAACGGGACCAGATTCAGCGCTCCCACGGTCTCGGTCTTGGCGTTGCCGGATCCAGAGATCAGCAGCAGCCAGACGGGATCTCCATCGAGTTGTTCGACAGCAGCAGCGGCCAGGACGGCGCGCAGGGCGTCGAGGTCGTACTCGGCCCCCAACCAGCGGGTGAACGTCGCCTCAGCCTCGGCCAGTGTGACGATGGGGTGATTCTGAGTACGGGCGTCTGGAAGGGGGTGCGTCTGGCGTACCCCCTCGCCCTGGTTGATGCCCTCAGTAGTGCTGAGCCCATCGGAGTGCTGCGGTTGGTAGGCCACCAGCGCGTCGACACCAAAGCCTGCCGCGAGGTGGTCGGAAGCATCCTTGCCAACCTTTGCCTGCCTGAACTCGAGATCCGCAGCGACTCCGGCGAGCTTGTCGGCAACATCAGCAGCCCATTGCTCTCCGGCGCGGTCCCGGTCGACGACGGCCACCACTATTGCACCCTGCAGCGGGCTGATGTCCACCTTGGTGAAGTTGCTCGCTCCCATCGGCGCGGTGGTCGCAACCACGCCGGCCAAAGCGGCGAGCTGGTCAGCGTCCTTCTCGCCCTCGACCAGGTAGACGATCTCCCCATCAGCGGCAGCCTGCAGCACCCGTGCGGCCCTGTAGAGCGTTGGAGTGCCGCGGGTGTTACCGGACTGCCGGAACTGCTTCGTGGGCGTCCTACGGACAATCCTGCCGTCGTCATAGCGCCAACTGAGATCGCGCTTCTCGTCGAAAGCATCAGCCGGCTCGAGATGGAGGGCACTCAGCACATCGGAGTAGTGGCAGCCGGCAAAGCAGTGCAGCAGCACCATGCCGTCGCCGGCACGCAACGACAAAGACGGGTTGTGGTCATCATGCGCAGGGCATTGTGCAGTCGCACGTTCACCACGACGCTGCACGCGCTTACCGTCGAGCTCCAAGGCGTGAAGCACGCGTTCGTAGGCGGTCACCATGCCTCTCGCCTCCCTTGCGTGAGGCTCAGCAACAGATCGCGCTCAGACTCCTCAAACACCTTCGTGGCGCGCAGTTGATGTTGATCGACATGCTGCTCAATCGCGGCGCGTACCAGATCGCGCAGCACCGGGGCCGGGATGGCATCCACTTCCACGGAATCGCCCTTGAAACTGGCACTGCGGCTGTCGCTCTTCTTCGTGGGCCTAGTCGGCAGATCCATCTCAGAGATCTGCTGCTCGGTCACGGCGATACGGTCGAACGCGAGGTTGGCGTTCGGCGCGAACCTGCGCACGCCTTCCTCGAACTTCTCCCACGCCATCACCCCGGTGGGGTCATGATCTCCCAGCTGGTAGAAGTACGTCTTGCGCCGCTCACGCTGAACCGACTGCGCCTCCTCGTAGATGAAGCTCTCCGACGCGCAGCCACGCATGATACCCAGCGGCACCTGCCACTCGTCGGTGACCGGCTGCACCACGGAGACCAACGCATCCTTCTCCGTGAAGATCTGCACCACGCTGGGCTGATCCAGCCACAACGCTTTGCGATACAGGGCAGCGGTCAGCTTCAACGCTTCATCAGCGCTGTCGTAGGACAAGGGCTTGACGACGTAGCGGGTGTTGTCCGCAATCCAGTAGTACGGCATCCGCTCCGCACGGCGCAGCGCCAACAATCGCCGCTGCACCACGCTGTAGCCGGCCTCCGACTTGGGCACCAGATCCGTCTTGGTCGTGGCACTGTAGAACACCCTGCGCACCGTCACGGGGTTCTCCTCAGCCACGATCTCGATCAACAGATCGTCCAGCTCCGAGATCTCCACCTGACTACGCCGGCGGCGTTTTACGGGGCGTGCCCCATAAACCAGATCCGTCACAACGCCACCTCCGTAACCGGAGCCAGCTGAGCCAACCACACCGTTGCCTCACGGCCAGCAGCCCGCGCCCGGTCAGCATGACGCTGCGCAGTATGCAAACTCAGGAAGATGCGACGGCGGCGCTTCTCATCCGGCAGCTCGACCACGACGACCAACACCCCGTCGAGCAGCGGATCGGCGGCGTTCATTGGTAGACTGAACTGCAGGGAATCGGTGCTTTGATCTCCGCTGAATCCGCTCAGTTCGCCAGCTGGGCGGATTTCTCTTTGCAGCTGGCTCACGCAACACCGCCCATGCGGCGCTCAACGGTCTCCGCCAGGCGGCTGTTGGCCTCTTCCTCGCGGGCAGCCTCCACAGCCTCACGGTGTCCGGCCATCGAGGTGACGGGGCGGCGCATCCGCCTGAGGTCAGCGGGGTCGATTCGGATGGCACGCGCTCCGTAGCGGTACGCGCGGAGGTCGCCGGCGCTGATCATGCGCCGGACAGTAAGTTCAGTGAGTTGAAGGTGCTCAGCCACCTGCGCGACGGTGAGAACCGGCTCGGGCGCGGTGAGTGAAGCTTGCGGTGAACTCGCTTTGCGGGTCATGGTGACTCCTGGACAGGTTGAACCTGCCAGGTGATGCCCCGGCCTAGATGCGGATCGTTGAACGGCGACCGCTCCGGCAACTAATGCTGTTGCGAGCTAGCTAGATAATAGCAGTGATAGTCCGCAGATCCAGAAACAAGCGACCTGACACGCCGCCACCACTATCGAAGGTGACATGTTCGACCTTCGCCTCAGCCACTCCGTCAAGCAAAGGCTGCAGCTTCTCGTCCCGGATCTGTAGCGCCAGGCCGCACAGCGGGCATCTCAGATCCCACCGGGTACGCCGTTCAACTACGCGATCCTGTCGCGCGGTGGGGCCTGTACCTGCCACGCCTGCGTACTGACCCGCGAGCATGGCGGCGACGCTCGCCCGGTTGCTGCGTGCATCCCCTCGGCGCAGGGCCCCGTAACCGATCCAGTATCCATCCTGCCCCAGCCAGAATGTCTGGATCTTGGCCCTCTTCCCCATCCCGGCGGCCTTGTTGTAGTGCGACGAATCCTCACACGCGACTGTGATGCTCAGCCCCTGCGTCGTCATGAACCCTCCCTCGTCATCCCACCAGCGCAGCGAGACGCTGCCTGGTTGCGTGTTGATAGCGCTGCACCGTCGCGGTGTCGCTGTGGCCGGCGAACTTCTTAAGCTCTTCGAGGGTTGCGCCGCTCTCCCCTAGTCGCGTGAGGCAGGTGTGCCTCAGACCGTGGAAGACAAAGCTGCTCGGGATCTGATCCTTCTTCGGTAGAGCCTTGTTGGCCTCGATCAGGGCGGCGTTGAAGTGGCGGCGCAGCACGTTGGGGTGCAGCGCCTGGTCGCCGCGCTCGGCACGCGGGAACAGTGGCGATTCCGGGCTGTCTCCGACGTGGCGCTCAAGGTGCAGGGCGACGCGCTCCTGCAGTTTCGTGGGGATCGGCAGTGGCCTCACGCCAGCCTTGGTCTTGGGGATGTCGTAGCGCAGCCCCTGCCCACGGCTCTGCAATTGGCGGGCGATGTCGAGCCACTTACCCTGAACGTCACGACGCTGCAGCCCCAGCACCTCACCGATTCTGAGGGCCATGTACCCACCTAGCCGCACCGCGAGCTGTTCGCCCTCCGGCATTGCCTCAGCTAGTGCGGCAATCTGCCTGTTGGAGATCACGGCATCCGCTTCCTCGGTATCCCTGACCGGCTTGTGCACCGTGGCACCGGCCACCCTGCAGGGAGAGCGTTCGACGATGGGCTCGAAGTCAGGTGACTGACCGGCGAACTCCCCGGTGGCGTAGCTGAACATTCCTGAGAGCATCATGTACGCGCCGCGGCTGACTCCGTTGCCGTGCTTCGCGTCGAGCGCGTCGAACCATTCCTGCACGTACTGCGGGGTGATCGCTGCGACGGGCAGCTCGCCCATTTCGGGCAGAATGTGGCCCTCAATCCGTTTGCGGTAGGTGTAGATCGTAGATTCCTTGCGACCGATCCGGCGCAGGTGGTCGAGCCAGTCGTCGTTGAGCTGGCGTACCTTGTAGGCGTTGAGTCTGGCCTCGCGTTGAGCGGCGACCGCCTCACGCTGGGCGGCACGGATCGCGGACGGCGGGATGAACACGCCGCGCAGAATGTCAGCTTGGGCCAGCAGCTGGGCGGTCTTGGCATCCCGCAGCGTGTCGAAGCGCCCGACGAGTTCACGCTTGCCCTTCCATGTCACGCGGACCTGGTAGAGCTTGACCTGCCGGCCGCGGCGCGTGCGGTGCACGATGGAGACACCGCGGGGAAGCTTCTCTGCCATGTGGGTTCAATTCCTCCGAATCGCCGGATCTGCAAACGGTACCTAGGTGCCGAACTCATGCTATCTTATGATCATCTAAGAGCACTTGCGACATGACGACCCTCGAACCAAATGGCACCTGACAAGGAAAAGGCCCCTGTCAGCGAACTGACAGGGGCACAGGGGTGGAGGTGGCGGGAATTGAACCCGCGTCCTCAAGAGATGAACCAGGACTTCTCCGGGCGCAGCCGAACCTAGGCGTTTTCTCGGTCCCTGCACTCTTCGTCGGCACGGTGCAGACGGACCCAGTATCAGTAAAGTCCCGAGCAGCCCCTGATACGCAGGCTACTCAGCAAGCCTTCTAGATGAGGCCAGGAACCGGAGCGAAGGCGTCTCCGGGCTGACCCTTCGGTCGCTGATCAGGCAGCGAGAGCGAAGTCAGTGCGGTTGTTGTTGGCACTTATTGGTTTCCACGCAGCGTTAACGAGATAAACGTGGATCCTCGGCCCGCTTCTCCTGGGACTATCGTCCCGAGTCGAAACCAGTCACCCCCTGTTGAGTTGTCTCCTCCAGTGTAGCGCCTCAGCCCAAGGCGGGCCTCGGTCGCTCCGGCCGGGCCAGCAGCACGGGCTCAAAGGCACCGGTACCCGACTTGCCGTTGAATGCCCGCACCGAGGCCCAGATGGTCCCGGCGAACCAGGCCAGCCAGCCCAGCGCCAGGAGGCCCTCCGCGCCGAAGACAACCGCCAGCAGGAACGCTGCGGCCGCGACGGCACCCGCTGTCAGTTGCAGGCTCAGCGCGCGGCTGGCCTCCCACCACACCCGGCTGCCCGGCGTTGACGCCGCCTTCACGACGGCGGGCCCGATGAACCAGGTGAAGAGACCCGACAACTGGGTCAGCCCCGCCCCCATGTTCTCGGCGGGAGTCGGCTGCCCGGGCCGGGGCCGGGTGAGCACCGCCGGCGCGATCCGGGCCAGCCCCATCAGGGAACGGTTGAGTTCCACCCGGTCGCGGGCGTTCAGCGCCAGGTCGAGGCGCCGATCCAGTTCGGCCTCGTCGATGGACCTGTCGGCGTAGCACGCCTGAAGGTGGTTGACGGCTCGGTCGCGCTGCTGGTCGGTGACCCCGGGAAACTGGTGGTAGACGCTCATGTAACCAAGTGTCTCCGCTGGAGCACCGGATCGGTACCGGGAAAGCCCCTGAAATCCCCCTGGATCTCTCCCCTACCGGCGGCTGTTGTTGTACTTGTTGCGGTGCGCCAGAGCGCGCTGCATCTCGCGCTTCGCGTCACGCTCGGCGATGTCGTGCCTCTTGTCCCAGTCCTTCTTGCCGGTGGCCACAGCGATCTCCACCTTCGCGTAGCCGTCTTTGAAGTACAGCGAGAGGGGAATCAGCGTACGGCCGGAGTCTCCGATGGTGCGCGCGATCTTGTCGATCTCGCGGCGGTGCAGCAGCAACTTGCGGGTACGGCGGGCTGAGTGGTTGCGCCAGGTGCCGAACTCGTACTCGGGGATGTTGGCGTTGATCAGCCAGGCCTCACCCCCGTCGTCGATGTGGGCGTAGGCCTCGGCGATCGTCGCGCGACCAGCACGCAAAGTCTTGACCTCGGTGCCCGTCAGGACCAGGCCCGCCTCGTACACGTCACCGATGTGGTAATCGTGGCGGGCCTTCCTGTTCTGTGCGACGAGCTTGGTTCCGGTCTCCCTGGGCATCCGGCAATTAAACCACGAAGCGTCAGCTGAACCAGCCGGCCATCGGGTTGACGACCTTGCCGTTCTGCCACACCATCAGGTGCAGGTGGCAACCCGTGGAGTATCCGGTGGAGCCCACGTAGCCGACGACCTGGCCCTGCTTGACCCGGGTCCCGACGCTGACGATGTAGTGGGTGGCGTGGTTGTAGCCGGTGGTCACGTAGGACCCGGCCACCTTTCCGTGGTCGATCATCAGGCGATGGCCGTAGCCGCGGTTGAAGTAGCGTTCGGTGACGACACCGTCGGCAGCGGCGCGAATGGGGGCTCCGCAGGCGGCACCGAAATCGGTCCCGTCGTGCAGTTTGCGGTAGCCGAGCACAGGGTGCAGTCGCATGCCGAACTTCGACGTCAGGCGCCCCTCGACGGGGCGGATGAACACGGAATTGCTCCGCGAGGACGACGAAGCGCTGGCGGCCGCCTTGCTGGCCTTCTTCGGGGCGGCAGCGGCCTGCGGCTTGGGAGCCGGCGCGGGCTTCGCGGCAGCGGCTGCCTTTGCGGCGGCGGCCTTGTCAGCAGCCGCCTTGTCAGCCGCGGCCTTCTCTGCCGCCGCCTTGGCGGCAGCTTCGCGGGCTGCCTTCTCCTTGGCCGCCTTCTCAGCCGCAGCCTTGGCAGCAGCTTCCCGGGCCGCCTTCTCGGCGGCAGCCTTCTTCTCCGCTTCGATGCGCTGCTGGATGCGCTTCTCCACGTCGGCGTTCTCCGCCTCCAGCTCACGCTGGCGCTGCTCCTCCGCGGCAACCTGCTTGCGTGCCTTCTCTTCGGCCTTGTCACGCGCGGCCACGAGACCGGCGACCTCGGAGCGCAGGTCCTCTGCCGCGCCCTGGGCGGCCTTCTTGCCCTTCAACTGCTCGGCTGCACTCCGCCGCGCGGCGTCTGCCGCGTCCTTGGCCTCGTCCGCAGCCTGCTGCGCTGCATCCGCCGCCTGCCGGGCCTCGCCCGCACGCGCCTCGGCGTCCTCGAGTGACAGCCTGCGCATCTCGATCTCGTCGAGCTGCTGGGCGGACGAATCGAAGAGCGTGTGCGCCATCTGCGCACGCTGGTTGATGTTGGAGGCGTCCATGTCGGTGAAGATCAGCGCCAGGTTGACCAGTCCGGTGCTGTGCTGGGTGGTGACAAGGATCTCCTCGTTGAGCCTCCTGTTCACCGAATCGAGGGCGGCGCGCGCCGCTGCGACATCGGCCTTCGCCCGGTCGAGGTCACGCCCCGCCTGGTACAGATCCTCGTCGGCCTGCTCCAGGGCAGCCTCTGCGGCCTTCAGCTCATCGGCACGTTGCCGGTCGAGTTCCTCGGCGGCGCGGACTGCTGACTCGGCCTTCGCGAGCTCGGCCTCAGCATCTGCAAGTTGTGTGCGGGCCGCGCGTGCGGCCTCGACTGCGGAATCTCGCTGGGCCTGCGCGTCGTTGATGGCGGCGGATTGCCGGGCCATCTCGCGCTGGAGTTCAGTCTTCCGTTCGTCCAGTTCGTCGGCCTGTGCGGGCGACCAGCTGGCCAACCCGAGCAGCAGGGCAAGCACAGCGGCAACGATGCCGCGGCTCAGTCCTGCAAACCATGTGCGAACTTCGGGCATGGGGGGAAGGTCCCGGTTCACGTTCAACTCCTCTAGATACGCAGATATCGTCTGGTGGCAATCAGGGTGGGTACGACCGCCAAGCCGATGCCCACTACTGCAATGGACACAATGGCAGCCACGAGCTCACCCCAACCAATCCAGGGTAAAGCGGAGATTGAGGTTCGGGCGTTCTGGTCGATCACGAACCAGTAGGCCGCAGTGATGGCTCCCGCCGCCAGCACGATGCCGATCACAGCAGCGATCAGCGCCTCGAGCAGGAACGGCAGCAGGATGTAGATGTTGGAGGCGCCGACCAGGCGCATGATGCCCATCTCCCGACGTCGGGAGAAGGCCGCCATCCGGATGGTGTTGACGATCTGCAGGGCTGCGGCGACGAGCAGCAGGACGCTCATCCCGATCGTGGCCCACTGCAACGCGCCGAACCATTTGAAGATGGGCTCGAGGATGGAATTCTGATCCTGAACCGCCTGCACGCCCTGCAGGCCACGGGCCTCCGTGGAGACGCCGGCGTAGTTCTCCGGGTTGTGGAGGCTGACGCGGAACGAATCCTGCATGTCGTCAACGGTGCGGGAGTGCACTGCAGGTGAATCGGCGAAGACGCGCTGGAACTCGGCCAGCGCCACCTCCTTCGATTCGTAGACCACTTCCGAGACCTCGGGGTTGGCGTTGAGAGTTTGTTCAATGGATTCGCGCTGGGCGTCCGTGGTGCCCTTCCCCGCCTCGCAGCGCCCGCCCTGCGTGTTCTCCGTGCACAGGAACACCTGGACGGTGATCTTGTCGTAGAGCGTGCGCTTGGTGAGGTCGACCTCCATGGACGTCAGCAGGCCCGCTCCGAGGAGCGTCAGGGACACGGCCATGGTGACCACGACGGCGATCGTCATGGCGATGTTGCGCTTGAGACCGGACCAGGTCTCGCGGAGTGAATGCCTCATCGGTGATGTGTCCCCTATGCCGTTCCGTAGATGCCCTTGGCCTGGTCCCGCACGAGCTCGCCTTCACGCAACTCAAGGACCCGGCGTCGCATCTGGTCGACGATGGACGAGTCGTGGGTGGCCATGATGACCGTGGTGTCCGCCCGGTTGATCCGATCGAGCAGCTTCATGATGCCGACGGAGGTTTCCGGGTCGAGATTACCGGTGGGCTCGTCGGCGATGAGGATCTTGGGGCGGTTGACGAAGGCCCGGGCGATGGCGACGCGTTGCTGCTCGCCGCCGGAGAGCTCCTCGCAGGGTCGCTCTTCCTTGCCCGCCAGGCCCACCATCTCCAACGTGTCGGGCACGACGCGGCGGATCTCACGCCCGGAGCGGCCGATCACCTGTAGCGCGAATGCCACGTTCTCATAGACCGTCTTGCCGGGCAGCAGCCGGAAGTCCTGGAAGACGGTGCCGATCTGGCGGCGGAGGCCTGGCACCTTCCATTGCGGGAGCGTGCCGAGATTCTTCCCCGCCACGTAGAGCGTGCCCTTGGAGGGGCGGTACTCACGCAGGATCAGCCGCAGAAAGGTCGACTTGCCGGAGCCGGACTGGCCCACGAGGAAGACGAACTCGCCACGGCCGATTTCGAGGTTGACGTTCCGCAGGGCAGCCTTCTGCTGGCCTGGATAGAACTTTGTGACGTCCTCGAAGGTGATCACTGATGGGCTCCGGCGGTTGGGGAAGATACTGAGAAACTCTCAGCGCTGAGGAGTCTAGGCGAGACGGCCGGAGACATCACCAGCGACACGCCGCGCTCACGCGTCGACTTCGGCCTTCTTCCGCCATCGGATGCCGGCGTCGATGAAACCGTCGATGTCGCCGTCGAAGACGGCTTCAGGGTTGCCCACCTCGTGCTCGGTGCGCAGATCCTTGACCATCTGATACGGGTTCATCACGTAGGAGCGCATCTGCGCACCCCAGGAGTTGCCACCGTCACCCTTGAGCGCGTTCATCTCCTTCTCGCGATCCTGGCGGGCCTGCTCGAGGAGGCGGGACTGCAGGACCCGCAGCGCCGCTGCCTTGTTCTGCAACTGGGACTTCTCGTTCTGGCAGCTCACCACGATGCCGGTGGGCAGGTGGGTGATACGCACGGCAGAATCCGTCGTGTTGACGGACTGACCACCGGGGCCGGAGGACCGGAACACGTCGATGCGGATGTCCGACTCCGGGATGTCGATGGAATCTGTCTCCTCGGTGACCGGGAGCACCTCCACGCCGGCGAACGACGTCTGGCGGCGACCCTGGTTGTCGAAGGGCGAGATCCGCACCAGTCGGTGGGTGCCCTGCTCGACAGACAGCGTGCCGTAGGCGAAGGGAGCCTTGATCGCGAAGGTAGCCGACTTGAGTCCGGCCTCTTCCGCATAGGAGGTGTCGTAGACCTCAGTGGGATACCCATGACGGTCCGCCCAGCGCAGATACATCCGCATCAACATCTCTGCGAAGTCAGCGGCGTCGACGCCGCCGGCCTCTGCCCGGATGGTGATCAGCGCGTCGCGCGGGTCGTATTCGCCCGACAGGAGCGTGCGGACCTCGAGCGCCTCGACGTCACGGGACAGCTTGTCCAGTTCGCGCATGACCTCGGCGGTGGTGTCCTCGTCGCCCTCTTCCTCAGCGAGTTCGAGCATCAGCTCGGCGTCCTCCAAGCGGGTGCGCAGGCCGACGAGGCGGTCCACCTCACCCTGCTTCGCGGAAAGCTGGCTCGTCACACGTTGCGCGTTGTCCTGGTCATCCCAGAGATCGGGGGCGGCCACCTGCTGCTCGAGATCTGCGATCTCGGCGCGGACCTTGTCGAGGTCTGCGACGGCCTCGATCGAGTCGAGCGAATGACCCAGGTCGGTCAGGCGGGTTGAGAGATCATCGTTAGCCACAATCGTCGATTCTACCCCCACAACCTCATGGGGCACTGTAGAGCATGTTTGGCTCTGTTCTGGCTGGGGGTTATTGTCGCAGGGGCCACACGGCACACCCCGACGAGAAGGATCTGATCGAAGATGAAACGACTGGGCGCAGGGCTGGCAGCGTTGCTGACAGCAACCCTGGGTATCGTGGCACTCCCCCACACCCCTCAGGCAGCAGCGGACGTGGACGTCTACACCCAGCCTGGCTATCACAACGTCAACGGACGCGAATGGCGCACATCCTGTGGTCCCTACTCTTCGACGGTGGACCGGTGCCGCGCCGAGATCAAGGCCACCGTGGTGAAGGTCGAGGACGGGCAGTTCGTGGAACTGACCGACTGGGCATTCAACAACCTCACCTACAAGCCCAGCCCTCGTGCCGCCTGGGCAGGTAACCCGCTCGCGACGCCGGGCGAACACCTCATCAACGGTCGCCGGTGGCGCACCGAGTGTGACACCGCCCAGACCGGGCGCAATGCGTGCCGCAGCTACATCATGACCACCGTCTACGGGGTCAAGACGATGACGCCGCGCACCTACGAGCAGTCGAACCAGTGGGTGTTCAACAACATCGTCCACTTCACGGTCGCCCCCGCACCGACGGCTCCCCCGGCCCCGACCGAACCGCCGCCGAAGCCGACGTTCTGCCGCAACGCCCCCCTGCCCGGCGGTTTCGCGCTGACCGACGATGGCCGCCCCTACGCCATCAAGGCGCCCTACACGCCGGTGGACATGTACAACCCCACCACCATCAGCAACTTCATCCGCAGGGTGATTTCGGTGCGCCGCGGGCTGGACCAGAACTCCAGGGCTGCTGAGGACCAGAAGTGTCTGGCGCTGCTGGCCGCCGAGCACCTCATGGCCGGCTCGGAGACGACGAAGAACGCCCGGGGCGAGACCGTGCGCTGGTTCCCCTACATGTTCAGGTTCTCCGCCAACCCCACCATGGACGACCTCGTCGGCCCATGGCACTCAGGCCTGGCGCAGGGTGGCGTGCTCACCACCTTCACACTGCTGACCGACCTCACGGGCGACCGCAACTGGATGGAACGCGGCGCGGAGACGTTCCGCAGCTTCGAGGTGCCCATCTCCGAGCCCGGCGGCATCCTGCACCGCAACGAGGAGCACGGTTTCCTCTGGTTCGAGGAGTACCCCACCAAGCCCGAACCCACCACCGTGCTCAACGGCCACCTGGAGGCGGTCATCGGCCTCAACCTGTGGCACCGCCGCATGGTCGCCGATGGCACGCGGGCCGTCAGTGAACCCGCCAAGGTCAAGGCTCTCGTCGACGAGGCCCTCGCCACGCTGGAGCCCATGCTGAAGATCCACGAGCTCGAGATCGACGGCGGCACGCTGACCACCTACGACGCCGTTCGCGGCTACCCGGCCGCCCCGCTGCGTGTCAACGGCGGATCCAATGTGCGCGTCTCGTCGGCCAGGCTGAACGACAAGGCCATCACGCTGCCGAAGGTCACCGACAACTGGTCCAACCGGGACGCCTACCTCGTCAACGGCGACTTCAGCACCATCGAGAACGGGATGCCGCAGGGCTGGACCAGGCTGGGCAGCTCCGCCTACTCCGGCCCCTCCGCCGGCGGATACCGGATCCGGTCCGGAGGCAACGCCTGGCAGGGCCTGGAGTTCGGCTCTGCGAGCAGCCCCAACAAGGGCATCCCTGCCAGCTGGCTGCGCGAGGTGGCGGGCAAACCCATGACGCTGACCATGCGCGCCTCCGTGTCCTACCCGGACAACAAGGCCGGCGCCTCCGGCCGCGTGGCCCTGTACCAGCAGTGCGGCTCCGACGTCACCCTGCACTATGAGAACGTGCTGCGCGGCTCCGGCCAGTGGACGGACTACACGTTCGGTTTCAATGCCCCGAAGGCTGGCTGCGATCTGCGCGTTCAGTTCATGGTCAGCCCGTACCAGCAGGCCGACACGGTCTTCCTGCTCGACGACGTGAAGCTCAGCTCGGCGCAGACGGTGGGCGCGTCCCACAAGCCCAGCTACGACCTGAAGGTCTTCGAAACCCCGGAGAACGTCCTGTCGCTGACGGGCACCGGCAAGGCCACTCTGCAGGCCCACTACAACGGCCGCTGGCAGGATTTCGCCACCGTCAACCTGACCAATCAGGCCACCGACATCGTCATCCCCGAGCGGTTCACCGGCCGGAACATCCACCTGGGCTACCACGAGACCCACGTGGGCGAGCTGATGTCGCTCTACCGCCAGTTCCCGCAGCACACCTATCTGCTGGAGTATGCGCAGCGGTGGGCCCCCATGGCCCCGAGCGTGCACCACACGGTGCCCAAGCCGTCGGCCAACGGCTCCACAGCCCGCACCGGCGCGCGTCCTCAGGGTGCGGACACCACCGTGATCGACGGCCAGACCTACGAGCTGCCGCCGCTGGTGGACCAGTTCACCGGCCTGCCCTACGAGGAGCTCGAGTACCTGGACGAGCTGGCGCAGCCAGCCAGCTGACGTGAGGATCGCCGGGGCGCTGGTCGCCGTCATCGTCGCCGTTGTGGGCGTGGTCACCCCCACGCCCGCAGCGGCGGACGTCGACGTGTACACCACCCCCGGCGCCCATAAGGTCGGCGGCCGGGAGTGGCGCACCACGTGCTCGATGTACTCGAGCACGGTGGAGCGTTGCCGCACGGAGATCAAGGCCACCACGGTCACCTTCGACGGCCGGGGCTACGTCGAGCAGCAGGGGTGGCTGTTCAACAACCTCACCTACAAGGCCAGCCCCCGCGAATCCTGGTCGTTCATGAATCCGCTCGTCACCCCGGGCGACCACACAGTGAACGGCCGCAAGTGGCGCACTGAGTGCGACACCGCCTGGACCGGGTCCGGGGGCTGCCGCTCGCAGCTCATGGCCACGGTCATCGAGAAGGGGAAGGGTGGCTACCAGACGGTCAACAAGTACGTGTTCAACAACATCGTGCACGTCAAGCCGGTGCCCTGCGCGGTCACGCAGGATCAGGTGCGCCGCGACGTGGGCATCCCCACCACCGTCGTGCAGGGCTGCACCAGGTCGTCGAGCAACTCCTCCTGGACCGCCGTCGACGTGCCGGTGCTGCTGCCCGACGGTTACCGCTACATGTCCACGGCGTTCTACCGCCTGTCCGGCAGCAGATGGCGCCTCACCACGCGCAGCGGCCCCAACTGGCAGATCTGCCGCTGGGCCCGCGACAACGGCGCCCCGAAGGACCTCGTGGACAAGCACCTGGCCTTCTGCCGCTGACGGCGGTGTGCGTTTGCGGGCCTGCCCTGACACAATGGGTCTGGCCTCATGCCCCAGGGCGCATAGCTCAGTTGGTTAGAGCACCTGCCTTACAAGCAGGGAGTCGGCAGTTCGAGTCTGCCTGTGCCCACCAGATCCGGCCCATCGGGTGCCGGAATCCCACGGCACTCCGGAGCCGGCATCGTTGCCAGCTCCGCCGCCATCCACACCAAACCGGGAGAGTATCCGGCACGCCGGGTTGGCCAGATTCGCAGGAATCAGCTGCGGAGATTCTTGAACCGGGCGGGTAGATTGGTGCCGCAGATGTGCAGGAGGTGTCATGACCAGCCCGATCGGTCGACGCGGCCTCCCCCCGGAGGACGAGCCGCCAGAGGCACCCGCCCACGCGCCAACACCCGACGTCCCCGCGGCCCGGCGTGCCCTGGCCCCCGAAGACACCGATTCGGCGTGCCCTGGCCCCCGAAGACACCGATTCCCCCGCCCGTCCATCGGGGATCGAGGCTGAGCCACCAACCGGCGCTGAACGCCCAACTGGCGCGCCGAGGCGCGGCATGGTCGAGGTGGAGCCGGAGGAGGCGCCCGAGGCCCGGCGCGCCCGGTATATCGTGGCCGCGACGACGGCGGCGCTGGCGCTGCTGGTGGGTGTGCTGTGGTTCATCTTCGGGCTACGCGACGAGACTCCTGTCGCGGTGCCCGGCCCCGGCCCCACGGGTCCGATCTCCACGGCCGCCGAACCGGTCACGCCGGCGCCTCCGGTCGAGCCGCCCTCGCCCACCACCCAGCCGGTCAGCACAGCGCCCGGCAGCGCATCCGCACCGGTGCCCCCGCCAGATCCCGGCCTGCCCACGGTCTCTCCCACGGCCACGGCCACGGAGACGGGCACGGATGACCTTCCCACCGGCCCGGAGGAGGAACCCTCCCCCGTCTCCTCGATCCCCGGTGGCGTGCGCCTCGAACTCAACGGCGTCGTGCTGGACATGCCGCCGGGCTGGCAGCTGTACGCTGACGAGACCGTGCAGGGGGACCGCCGGTTGGTCCGCATCCGCGAGCTCGTCACCGACGTGCGCATCCAGGCGGTCGCGCTGACCAATGTCACCGGCTCCCTCGACGACGCCTGTCTCGATCTGGTGGCAGACCACAGGCAGCTCTACAGCGCCGTAGCCGAGGGGTTACCCGTCAACGTGCCCGTCTCAGGCGACGCGGTGGGCGTGTCCTGCAACTTCAGCGGCACGCGCACCAGCGACGGCGTGGCCAACCGCGTCGAGTTCACCCTGCTGCAATCCGGCGGCGTCACGCTGGTGTTTCGCGACACGATTCCCGCCGCCGTGTCTACGGACGCGCCTGCGCTGACCCAACTGATCGCCATGGAATGCGCAGCCGCTGAGAGCTTCGGCGTCGTGATCGATCAGTGCGCGATCACTCCTGCCCAGGCCGACGGCTGAGCTGGTCGAACACCGGACGCAGCGACATCCACCACTGCTCGTAGGGGCGTTGGGCGTCCCAGTCCATGCCCTCCGTGACGGTCCGCAGCGGGGCCAGCAGCCCGGGTTCCGAACTCGACGCCGCCACATAGTTGGCCGAGCCGTTACGCAGCTGCTCGTCGAGGTTGGCGACCGCCTTGTAGGCCAGCCGGGTGGCGTTGATCCGGTCGAACGGCGTGGGGCTGCCGCCCTGCTGCACGTGGCCGATCACTGCTTGGCGCACCGAGTACAAACCCTTACCCTCCGCCTCGTAGAGCTTAGCCACCACATCAGAGGTGTAGTGCGGGCTCGCGTCCTCCCCCATCACGGCGAGATAGAAGGACCGGCCGGACTCGAACGCGTCGACCAGCGCCTCGATGTCGGTAGACAGTTCCTCCAACGTGAGGCCCGTCTCCGGCAGGTACGCCTTCTCGGCGCCGCCGGCGATGCCGCCGACCAGTGGGAGGAACCCGCAGCCGCGGCCCATGGTCTCGACGACGAACGCGCGCTTGCTGGCCGAGGCCGACATCCGCACCATGTCGATCGAGTCGACCACGGTGTTGAGCGCAGTATCCGACCCGACGGCCATGGGCCAGGACGGCAGGTTGTTGTCGATGCTCGCGGGCAGCAGGGCGATGGGAATGTTGAAGGCCGGGTAGCGCCTGCGTTCGCGCTCCATCATGTCGACGGTGGCGTAGGCGTGGAATCCACCCATCACCAGCAGCGCATCGATCCGGTGCTCCTCCAGCGTGCGGGCCATGGCGTACAGGTCAGACTCGGTGGGCACGTAGCGGCGGGTGCCGAACGCGGCGCCGCCGGTGTTGGCCATGCCCTCCACGTCGTGCCAGTGCACCTCGCGCAGATCTCCGGAGACGAGGCCGGGGACGCCGCCCTGGACGGCGATCATGTGGTAGCCGCGGTCCAGGCCGGAGCGCACCGCCACGCGGGCCAGCTGGTTCATGCCGGGGGCGAGCGCACCCGCGTGCATGACGGCCACCCGCTTGGCGTCTTCGGCCATCTCGACGGTGGGCTTGGCTTCGGTGAGCACGCGGTAGATCTCGATCATTGAGGTGAAGCCATGGCCGCGGGACCTCACCGCTGCTTCATAGTTGCCTTCCTCGATGTAGGCGCCGATCTGGTGGGTGTCCTCCACGGCCTTCAGCAGGGGCACCCCGATCACCTGATCGCGGTGCACGCCCACCAGCACCGGCTCAGATTCGTCATCTGCCGCCAGCACCCGCCGGACGGCCTCCACGCCGCACGCCGTGGCCATCCAGCGGTCGTACGCCGAGGGAGTGCCGCCGCGTTGGACGTGACCCAGGATGGTGATGCGTGCCTCCTCGCCGGTGCGCTCGCGCAGTACGTCCTGCACGCGCTCGGCGGTGATGGGGGCGCCCTCGCGGTCTGCAGCACCCTCGGCGACCAGGATGATCGAGTCGCGGCGGCCTGCGTCGCGGCCACGGCCGAGCACGTCGACCATGCGGTCCTCCCAGCCGGGGCGGGGCGGGGATTCGGGCAGGAAGGTGTAATCAGCGCCGCCGGCGATGGCGGTCATCAGCGCGAGGTAGCCGCAGCGGCGGCCCATCACCTCGATGATGAAGGTGCGCCGGTGCGATTCGGCGGTGGAACTGATGGCATCGATGGCCTCGGTGATGCGGTGCATCGCCGAATCCGTGCCGATGGTCATGTCGGTGCCCACCATGTCGTTGTCGATGGAGCCGACCAGGCCGGCGATCCGCAGCCGCGGATGGGCCTCTGCCTGCTCGGGCGTGATCCGCCCGGCTTCGACCAACTCGGTCACGTACTCCGGCCAGGCCAGGCACAGCGCGCGGCTCCCGGTGAGCGAGCCGTCGCCGCCGATCACGATGAGGCGGTCGATCCCCCGGCCGATGAGGTTCTCCACCGCCTTGAGCTGGCCCTCGCGGGTCTTGAACTCCATTGATCGGGCGGTGCCGATGACGGTACCGCCCTTGGGCAGGATGCCCGAGACGTCGCTCCAGCTCATCTGCATGATGTTGTCGCCGCCGGCGATGGCGCCCTGCCATCCCTCGCGGATGGCGAAGACCTCAGCCTGTTCGTGGATGCCGGCGCGCACGATGGCGCGCACCGCAGCATTCATGCCCTGTGCATCGCCGCCCGAGGTCATGACGCCGATGCGTGCGGTCATCGACGCCCGCCCTTGGGGCGCACGACCTTGGTGGCCTGCCAGTCTGCCGCCACACTCGCCGTCGAGGTGAGGGACAGGCCTGCGATCGTGACGCCTTCGCCCACGGAGGCGGCGTCGATGAAGCCCGAGCGACCCACCTTGGGGGTCAGCAGCCAGATGTAGCCGTCCTCCCCCAGGTCCGTCATGGCGTCGACGAGGCCGTCGGCGACATCGCCATCATCCTCTCGCCACCACAGAATGGTGACGTCCACCGCCTCGAGCGGGTCCTCGATCATCTCCGCGTCGATGATGTCCATGATGTCGTCGCGCAGGTCGGCGTCAACATCCTCGTCCCAGCCGAGCTCCTGAACGACCAACCCCGGCGCGAGCCCGAGCAGGTCCGCTCCAGCCATCCCTTCGTGCGTGCGGTCCTTATCTAGTGCGTTGTCCACACCCCAAGCCTGCCAGACTCTGCACGCGATTTCACTCGGGGACCGCCGCAGACGCGCAGACGGGGCCGGTCCCATGGACCGGCCCCGCCTTCTTCCGTGCGTTTCGCTCACCGATTTCGCTCAGGCATCGCCCCCGGCGTTGCCCGAGGTGCCCGCGGTGACGTCGTCGAGGCGGTACTTCTTGAAGGCCTCGGTGGCCCATTCCTGCGGCACCTCGCCGTCGGCGGCGAGTTGCTGCAGCACGGCCACCGCGACCGAGGGGCCGTCGATGTGGAAGAAGCGACGCGCGGCGGCCCGGGTGTCCGAGAAGCCGAAGCCATCGGCGCCCAGCGTGGTGTAGCTGCCGGGCACCCACTGACGGATCTGGTCCGGCACGGCACGCATGTAGTCGCTGACGGCGACGACGGGGCCGGGGCGGGATTCGAGCTTCTGCTCGATCCAGATCTTGTCGTGCTCGCCGAACGGATCGGCGAACTTCTTCTCATCGGATTCCAGGCCCTCGCGGCGCAGTTCGCCCCACGAGGTGACCGACCACACATCGGCCACGATCCCGTAGTCCTTCTTGAGGAGCTCCTGCGCCTCGAGCGCCCACGGGACGCCCACGCCGGAAGCCAGGATCTGGGCGCGGCGGGCGTCGTCGGCCACGCCCTCGAAGCTGCCCTCCTTGAGCAGGTACATGCCGCGGATGATGCCCTCGACCTCGATGCCCTCCGGCTCCTTGGGCTGCACGATGGGCTCGTTGTACACCGTCAGGTAGTAGATGATGTCCTCGGGCTTCTCGCCGTACATCCGGTTGAGGCCGTCCTTGACGATGTGGGCGATCTCGTAGCCGTAGGCCGGGTCGTAGGCGACCACCGAGGTATTGGTCGAGGCCAGCAGCGGCGAGTGGCCGTCCATGTGCTGGGTGCCCTCACCGGTCAGCGTGGTTCGGCCTGCGGTGGCGCCGATCATGAAGCCACGGGCCAGTTGGTCTGCCGCCGCCCAGATACCGTCGCCGGTGCGCTGGAAGCCGAACATCGAGTAGAACACGTAGATGGGCACCATGGGCTCGCCGTGCGTGGCGTAGGCCGTACCCGCCGCGGAGAATGCGGCGACGGAACCGGCCTCGTTGATGCCGGTATGGAGGATCTGCCCGTTCTTGGACTCCCGGTAGCTGAGGAACAGCTCGTTGTCGACCGGGGTGTAGTTCTGCCCGTGCGGGTTGTAGATCTTGATCGTGGGGAAGAACGCGTCCATGCCGAACGTGCGGGCCTCATCCGGGATGATCGGCACCACGCGCGGGGCGAACTCCTTGTCCCGCATGAGGTCCTTCAGCAGGCGCACGAACGCCATGGTGGTGGCGACCTGCTGGTTGCCGGAGCCCTTGCGCGCCGAGTCGTAGGCCTTGTCAGCGGGCAGCGAGATGAACTTGCGGTCCCCCCGGCGCTCGGGCAGGTAGCCGCCGAGTTCCCGACGGCGGGCCTGGAGGTACTGGATGCGCGGGTCGTCCTGGCCCGGGTGCAGGTACGGAGGCCTGTACGGGTCCTCCTCGAGCTGGGCGTCGGTGATGGGCGCGTCCACGCGGTCGCGGAAGCCCTTGAGGTCGTCGAGCGCCAGCTTCTTCATCTGGTGCGTGGCGTTGCGGCCGGCGAAGTGCTTACCCAGGAAGTAGCCCTTGATGGTGTGGGCGAGGATCACGGTGGGCGCGCCGGTGAACTCCGTGGCGGCCTTGTAGGCCGAGTACACCTTGGTGAAGTCGTGGCCGCCGCGCGACAGGCGCCAGATCTCGTCGTTGCTCCAGTCCTTGACCATGGCGGCGGTGCGCGGGTCGCGCTCGAAGAAGTGCTTGCGCACGTAGGCGCCGTCGTTGGCCTTGAAGGTCTGGAAGTCGCCGTCGGTGGTGGCGTTCATCAGGTTGACGAGCGCGCCATCATGGTCGTTGGCCAACAGCGGGTCCCAGCCACGGCCCCAGACGACCTTGATGACGTTCCAACCGGCACCGCGGAAGAACGCCTCGAGTTCCTGGACGATCTTGCCGTTGCCGCGCACCGGGCCGTCGAGGCGCTGCAGGTTGCAGTTGACCACGAAGGTGAGGTTGTCAAGTTCCTCGTTGGCGGCGAGCTGCAGCGCGCCGCGCGATTCGGGCTCGTCCATCTCGCCGTCGCCGAGGAACGCCCAGACGTGCTGGTCTGAGGTGTCCTTGATGCCGCGGTTGTGCAGGTAGCGGTTGAACTGCGCCTGGTAGATGGCGTTGAGCGGCCCCAGGCCCATCGACACCGTGGGGAACTCCCAGAAATCCGGCAGCTGGTGCGGGTGCGGGTAGCTGGGCAGCGCGCGCAGGTCGCCGTCGACGAAGTGGCTCTTCTCCTGACGGAAGCCGTCGAGGTCGTGCTCGTCGAGGCGGCCCTCGAGGAACGCGCGGGCGTACATGCCGGGCGAGGCGTGGCCCTGGAAGAAGATCTGGTCTCCGCCGCCGGGGTGGTCCTTGCCACGGAAGAAGTGGTTCATGCCCACTTCGTAGAGCGTGGCGCTGGAGGCGTAGGAGGCGATGTGGCCGCCGACGCCGATGCCGGGGCGCTGGGCGCGATGCACCATGATGGCCGCGTTCCAACGCAGCAGGCGGCGGATGCCGCGCTCAAGCGTCTCGTCGCCGGGGAAGGCAGGTTCGCGGCTGGCGGGGATCGTGTTGACGTAATCGGTACCGGTCAGCGACGGCACACCGATGTGGCGCTCGCGAGCGCGCTCCAGCAGCTTCAACATCACGTAGCGGGCGCGGTGACGACCGCCCGCATCGATCACACCGTCGAGGGATTCCAACCATTCGGCGGTCTCCGCGGGGTCGATATCGGGCAGATTGGTGGGCAGCCCATTGAGAATGGGTCCGGCCTCGTTCTGACTCACGAAGTATTCCTCTCGATGTCGGCAGGTCAAGGGCGCCTGGCGCGCAGTGGCTCAACATTAGCGCGCGCAGCCGATCCTTAAGTTCAGCCTATCTGCCCCGCCACACGCTGGGCGCGTTCCACCGGATGCGGGGCCGTGCGTCAGATCACGCGTCAGGCTCCTCGGCGTCGCTGGTGTCACCCAGTGGGCGGCCGGCATCGCCGAGACGCAGGTCCTCATCAGGTTCGCGGTCGAGCAGTGCGTCGCCATCGGGGTCGACGCCCTGGTGCCGCGCCCCCTCGTCCAGTGGGTGCTTGCTGAAGTCGCGGCGGTCGATGGGTTCGGTCATGGTGACTCCTTGGTCTCGGGTTCCTTCGGAGGATCAGCCCGCACAACCGACATGCGGCGCTTCTCCACTGACGCGTCGAACTTGGCGCGGTTGATGACAGCGCGCTTGTGCAAGCCGGCGCCGATGAGGCCCACTTCGTCGTGCAGTTCGACGCGGAACGTGAGGAAACGACCGTCGGCCTCGACGAGTTCGGCGAACGCCTTGACCTCCATGCCCACCGGAGTGGGGGCGCTGTGGGTGACGTCGATTTCGATCCCGACCGAGTCCTCCCCCTCCTCCAAGTGCTCGGCCATCGCCTCCATGGCGGCGCACTCGGCGAAGGCGACCATGAAACCGGTGGCGAAAACCTGTGGCATCGCATCGAAACGGGGGTACTTGTCGCTGACCCCGGGCACGGTGAGCGACTCATCGACGACGACGCTGAGGGTGCCGGTGATGCCCACCTTCATCGAATCCAACATGCTGCTCAGTTTAACGGCCGCGGCCCGACGTGACCGCCGAAACGACTGGTTTGCGGGAGGGATCATCTCCCTGGGACCGCCACCGTCCCCATCGCGTCATCACGCGCCTGGGCAGCCTGCCAGTTCAGCCCATGCGGCCCGGAGGGTGCATGCGTAGGATGCGGCCATGGCAGTTGAGGTACGTCGGGCCAGGCTCCAGGAATGGGCGCAGGCACGGGACCTGCGGCTCGAGATGCTGGCAGACTCCCCCAAAGCCTTCATCGACACCATCGCCACGGTTGAGCGGTGGGATGACGACAGGTGGCGTACCAGGCTGCTCAGTCATCTCGCGCCGGATTCGACCACCATCGGGGCCGTCGACGTCGGCGGGCACTGGGTGGGGCAGGCCTGTGGGCGGGTCTTCGGCAACTACGAGCCGCCACGGGCCTATCTGCTCAGCGTCTACGTCACGCCCCGCCACCGTGGCACAGGCCTCGTCAAGCGACTCGTCGACGAGGTGTCCGGCTGGGCGCGCGGCATGGGCCACGACGCACTGTGGCTGGATGTCCACCAGGATGCGACGGCGGCGCGGGCCGCCTACCGGCGACTGGGCTTCACGGAGACTGGGGTCACCACGCCCTACGCCAACGACGAATCCGAGCGCGAGCATGAGATGGTGCTGCGGCAGCTCCCCTGATTCAGCGGTGCCGGTTGGCGTGGCGCAACAGTTCGTCGACCGGCCAGGTGGTGATGATCCTGTCCGGGTGGATGCCCGCCTCGGCGGCTCTGGCCTCGCCGAGCGGGAGGTACTCCAGCTGCTCCGGCGCGTGGGAATCGGTGTTGATGGCGAACAGGCAGCCGATCTCGTCGGCCAACTCCAGCAACTCGGGTCGCGGGTCCGCGCGGTCCGGCCGCGAGTTGATCTCTACCGCCACCCCGAACATCTCGCAGGCGGCGAAGACCATCTCGGCGTCGAAGCGCGACTCGCCGCGCCACGTGCCGTCGGAACGCCGCTTCCGTCCGGTGCAGTGCCCCAGCACCGTGGTGTGCGGGTTGGCCACCGCCGCCACCATGCGGCGGGTCATCGTGTCGGCGTCGTCGTCCAGCCGGTGGTGGACGGAGGCGACCACGACATCAAGTTGAGCGAGCAGGTCTGAGCCCTGGTCGAGCCCACCGTCGGAGAGGATGTCCACCTCGATACCCCGCAGGATGCGCAGTTCGCGCTCCCGCTGCACCTCGGCGATCTCCTCCCATTGGGCCAACAGCCTCTCCCTGCTGAGGCCCCGGGCGACCTTCAGCCGCGGCGAGTGGTCCGTGACGGCGATGTACTCGCGCCCGAGGGCCTCCGCGGCGGCGGTCATCTCCGCGAGGCTCGCGCCGCCGTCGGACCAGGTGGTGTGGGTGTGCAGGTCGCCACGGCAACGCATGCCGTCAGCCTCGGATTCCGCCATGGGCGTCAGCCTACGGCTCGCGCACCCCATCGGCCATGAGGCGTCGACGTCCGCCTTCCCAGCCCGCAACGTCGGATCGTGTTTGAGGTACCGATAGCTGACCAGCACCGCGAAGAAGCTAGCGACCGGGCCACCCCTGGGGTACCCGTCCCGCGTTTCGGTCTCAGGCAGGTAGGCGCAGCAGATAGGTGTCGTGCACCCACCCGTGGTGCCCGGCGAGTTGGGCGCGCAGGGCGGCGATCTCGTCGATGACCTTGCCGAGCGGCCCGTTGGCCAGCACCTCGTCATCGGAGCCGAGGTAGGCGCCCCAGTAGATCTCCAGGTCCGGGAACTCCTGCACCAATCCGCGGCAGGCCAGCTCGGCGTCGTCGAAGACCACCACGTCGCCCAGCTCCGGGCGATACTCCCCCAGCAGGCGGGCCCCGGTTGTCAGGTGTACAGGCGAGCCGGTCAGCGCCAGTTGGTGTGCCGCGGCGAGCACCTGCAGCGCGCTGACTCCGGGGATCACCTTGACCCGCAGCGCCATCTGGGCGCGCAGCGCGTCGATGACCCGCAGGATCGAGTCGTAGAGCGCCGGATCCCCCCAAGCGAGGAACCCGACCACGCTGCCGTCGGGGAGGCCGCCCATCAGCTGCTGGTATGTGTTCCGGCGGGCCTCGTCCAGCTCGGAACCGGCCGATTCCTGTGCCGGGTTGAGGACCGTGATGATCCGGTGGGGGCGCTTCACATGGCGCCGGATGAACTCGCTGCGCCGCCAGACCAGGTCAGAGTTGTCCTCGGGTTGATCCGCCACCAGGAACACGTCGACGCGGTTCATCGCCTCGACGGCGTCCAGCGTCAGCTGGCCGAAACCGCCGGGACCCATGCCGATGACCAACACCTCGCGACTCACAGGCACCACCCTAGCCACAGCACTAGGCTGGGGGAATGGACCCCCGACCTGGCACCGCGCCCGCGCTCGTCTCGTCGTCCCGCGCCCGCTCCGGAATCCTGAAGCGGTTGACGGCGGCCACCTCTGAGATGAACACCGCCACCCTCACCGCGCTGGTGGCCCGGCATGACTGGTTCAACCAGCTCGACGCCGAGTCGCGCTCCTGGATCGGCATCCTCGCCCGCTCCGGGATCGACGGGTTCGTCACCTGGTTCTCCGGCCAACCGTTCGACGCCGAATCCATCTTCGACGCGGCCCCGCGCGTGATGGCGCGGCGCATCACGCTGCAGCAGACGGTGGACCTGGTGCGCACCACCACCGAGGTGGTCGAGGAACAGATCCAGCACCTCCTCCCCCGCGGCGACAGGCAGCCGTTGCAGTTGGGGATCGTGCACTATTCCCGGGAGATCGCCTTCGCGGCTGCGGCCATCTACGCCCGAGCCGCGGAGTCGCGCGGCGCGTGGGACTCTCGGATCGAGGCCACCATCGTCGACGCCGTCGTGCGTGCCGAGACCGACGAGTCGGTGATGTCGCGGGCCTCCACCCTGGGGTGGGACACGGATTCCAAGGCGGTGGTCGCCATCGGCGGCGCGCCGGATACCGACGTGCTGGAGACGCTGCGCCGGGCAGCCGCGAAGCTCTCGCTGGAGATGCTCGCCGCACTCCAGGGCGACCGGCTCGTGTGCATCTTCGGAGGCGACGGCGTGGGTGACCCCGTCGAGACCTGTGAGCGCATCGGCGAGTTGCACGACCACTTCGCGGCCGGGCCCGTCGTGGTCGGCCCCACTGCGGACAACCTCGCCGGCGCGCCGCGCTCCGCCAGGGCCGCGGCCTCCGGCTACCGCGCCGCCAAGGCCTGGCCGGAGGGCCCTCCCACCCTGTTGGCGTCGGATTTGTTGCCCGAACGCGCCCTGGCCGGCGACGGTCACGCGCGTCGCACGCTGGCCGGCGAGATCTACCCGTCGTTGGCGGCCAGCAAGGAACTCCTCGAGACCTGCGTCGGCTTCCTGGACTGCGGCTCCTCGATGGAGGCCACCGCTCGCGCGCTGTTCGTGCACCCCAACACCGTGCGGTACCGCCTCAAGCGCATCCAGGACGTCACCGGCTACAACCCGGCGGACGCCCGCGAGGCCTACGTGCTACGCATGGCGATCACCTTGGGCCGCCTCAACGCCTGAATGACGCCGACGTAATTCAGCGCACCCGACAAACCTGAAGGCAGGTGCACCACGTACCAACGGGGAGCCTCTTGTCGGATAGTGACAAGGACCGTGCCGGGATTTTCGTGACATTCGATCCCGCGTCCCGCGGCGGAACCGGGCAGGGTTGACGTGTGCTTGTGATCGTCGCGCCCGGACAGGGCGCCCAGACCCCCGGATTCCTCTGCCCCTGGATCGCTGACCCGGCCCTCGCCGACCAACTGGCCAGGCTCTCCGACGTCAGCGGGATCGACCTCGCCCACTACGGCACGCAGGCCGATGCTGAGACCATCCGCGACACCGCAGTGGCCCAACCGCTGCTGGTCGCCTCAGCCTTGCTGACCGGGCGCGCGCTGCTCGGCGACGACGTGGCGAAGGTGGGAGCGCTGGCCGGCCACTCCGTCGGCGAACTTGCCGCCATGGCGCTGGCCGGAGCGATCACCGACGACGACGCCCTCGTCCTCGTACGGGAGCGCGGCCTGGCGATGGCAGAGGCCTCCGCCGCCCGCCCCACCTCCATGACCGCCGTCATCGGGGGCGATCGCGACGAAGTGCTCGCCGCGATCGAGGCCGCGGGCCTCACCCCGGCCAACAACAACGGCTCGGGGCAGATCGTGGCCGCGGGCACCGTCGAGCAACTCGAGGAACTGGCGGCGACCACGCCGAAGCGGGCGCGCCTGTTCCCCCTGAGCGTCGCCGGGGCCTTCCACACCGTTCATATGGAGCCGGCAGTCGCGCGCCTGCGCGACGTCGCCGAGGCCATCACGCCCCGCAACCCCACCACCACACTGCTGTCGAACCGCGACGGCGCGGTGGTCGAGACCGGCGAGGAGGCACTGAGCCGCATGGTCAACCAGGTCGCCAACCCGGTGCGCTGGGACCTGTGCATGGAGACCATGGCGCAGCGCGGCGTCACCGGTTTCCTGGAACTCACCCCCGCCGGGACCCTGACGGGGATCGCCAGGCGCAACTTCAAGGGCGTCGAGTTGTTCAACCTCAACACCCCCGATCAGCTCGACGAGGCACGCGCCTTCGTCGCCAACCACACCGAAGCGGAGTGACCACCGTGGCACTGACACCCTCAACCGGCGCACAGTTCGCGCGCATCCTGTCCGTGGGCGGCGCCCGCGGCAGCCGCGTCGTCACCAACGAAGAGATGTGCACGATGATCGACTCCACACCGGAGTGGATCCAGCAGCGTACCGGTATGACGGAGCGCCGCTGGGCCGCCGAGGGCGAGGACGCGGAGTCGCTGGGCCTGGCGGCCGCGGCCAAGGCCATCGAGCGCGCAGGTCTGCAGCCTTCCGACATCGACGCGATCATCGTCGCGACGGTGTCGCACTTCATGCAGACCCCGTCGCTCGCCACGATCATGGCCGCCAAGCTCGGTATGGAGGCTCCGGCCGCGTTCGACATCTCGGCCGCCTGCGCCGGCTTCTGCTACGGCGTCGGCATCGCCGAGTCCCTGGTGCGCTCCGGCTCGGCCGGGCATGTCGTCGTGCTGGGCGTCGAGGTGCTCTCGCGCTACACCAACCTGGAGGACCGCACCACCGCGTTCCTGTTCTCCGACGGCGCCGGCGCCGTCGTCATCGGCCCCTCCGATGAGCCGGCCATCGGCCCCACCGTCTGGGGTTCCAAGCCGGATGCGCACGAGGTCATCGAGATCGACGACTGGCGCACCATCGAGGCTGACGGCCACCCCTACATCCACATGGATGGCCGCGAGGTCTTCAAGTGGGCCACCGGCGCCATCGTCGAGAAGGCCGTCGAGACCCTCGAGGCCTCCGGGCTCACCCCCGAGGAACTCGACGTGTTCATCCCCCACCAGGCCAACAACCGGATCACAGATTCGATGTTGCGCCATCTGAAGCTGCCCGAGGACGTCGTGGTGGGCCGCGACATCATCCGCATGGGCAACTCGTCGGCGGCCTCCGTGCCCCTGGCGATGGAGGCGCTCCTCGAATCCGGGGAGGCCAAGAGCGGCGACAGCGCGCTGATCATCGGCTTCGGCGCGGGCCTCGTGTTCGCCGGGCAGACCGTCCTCCTCCCCTGACCACCAGCACCACCCCACCGAAATAGAAGAAGAAGGAGCCATCATGGCCAGCACTGAAGAGATCCGCGCCGGTATCGCCGAGGTCGTCAACGACATCAACGGCAACGCCATCGAGGACGTCACGCTCGACAAGTCGTTCGTCGACGACCTGGGTGTCGACTCCCTGTCGATGCTCGAGATCATCAACGACCTTCAGGACAAGTTCGACATGGAGATCCCAGACGAGGACGCCAAGAACCTCAAGACCGTCGGCGACGCCGTCGCCTACATCGAGCGCGCTGCCAACTGATCGCAGCCGCTGGTTGAGCCGGGCAGGTAACGAAGAAGCCTGCCCGGCCGACCCCCCTCCCACGCTTCGCTCACCTCAGCCTCACGCACCCCACTCCCCGAGGAGACACATGTCCGACACCATCGTGATCACCGGCATCGGCGCCACCACCCCGCTGGGCGGCGATGTCGCCAGCACCTGGGAGGGCATGCTCGCCGGGCGCTCCGGCGTGGTCGCCCTCGAGGAGGAGTGGGCCAAAGACCTCCCGGTGCAGATCGCGGCCAAGGCCGCCGTCGACCCGGGTGAGATCCTTCCCCGCGTCGAGGCCCGCAAACTGGACCGCTCGACGCAGCTCGCACTCGTGGCCGGCCTGGAGGCCTGGGCCGACGCCGGCTTCGGCCTGGGCGAGGACAACGCCGTCGAGCGCGACCGTCTGGGCGTCGTCTGCGCCACCGGCATCGGCGGCCTGCACTCCCTGCTGGGGCAGTGGGACAACATGAACGAGAAGGGACTTCGCGGCGTCTCCCCGTTCACCATCCCCATGCTGATGGCCAACGCGCCCGCCGCGAACCTGGGCCTGCGGATCGGCGCCCGCGCCGGCATCCACACCCCGGTCTCCGCCTGCGCCTCCTCCAACGAGGCCATCGCGTGGGGCCTCGACATGCTCCGTCTCGGCCGCGCCGACGTCGTCGTGGTCGGTGGCGGCGAAGCCGTCATCCACCCACTGCCCATCGGTGCGTTCGCGAAGATGCAGGCGCTGTCGCGCCGCAACGACGAGCCCACCCGCGCATCGCGTCCCTGGGACGTGGGCCGCGACGGCTTCGTCCTCGGTGAGGGCGCGGCCATGATGGTGCTCGAACGCCTCGATTCGGCCAAGGCCCGTGGCGCGAAGATCTACGCGACGCTGCGCGGCGCCGGCATCTCGGCGGACGGCCACGACCTCGTGCAGCCCGATCCGGAGGGCTACGGCCAGTCCCTCGCCATGACCCGCGCTCTTGAGGAGGCGGGGCTCACTCCTTCGGAGATCGTGCACGTCAACGCGCATGGCACCTCCACGCCGCAGGGCGACGTCACCGAGGCAGGCTCCATCCGCAACGCACTGGGCGCTGACGTCGACCACGTGGTGGTCAACTCCACCAAGTCGATGACCGGCCACCTCCTCGGCGGCGCCGGCGCGCTCGAGACCCTGGCCACCGTGCTGGCGCTGAGGGACCGCGAGGTGCCCGCCACCATCAACGTCGACAACATCGAGCCCGATCTGGGGATCGACGTGGCCACGGAGAACCGGAAGCTGCCCGACGGGGACCTTGCCGCGGTCAACAACTCCTTCGGCTTCGGGGGCCACAACGTCGCCGTCGTGGTCACCAACGAGAACGTCACCGCCTGAACTGTCCCTAGACTGGCTCGGTGCCAGCCTCGTCCCTCCTCGACCTCGCCACCCGGCTCTTCTGGCGCGCCACCGGCCGGAGGGTCGACCTCGACGGCCAGCACAGCTGGCTCGGCGCCCCTACGAGCGCCTCCCCTGTTGTCGGCGACAGCTGGCTCGAAGCCTTCGCCCGGCCCAGGGGGTGGCGGCTGGATCCCCGTCCCGATGCGGGCCTGTTGCCGTCGCTGTCAGACCTCGATGGCCCCTCGTTCCTCGCGGATCACACGCCCGCTGCGGTCCGCTCCTTCTACGAGTCCACCGCACGGTGGCAGCTCGACGTCTGGAGCCAGTGGAGCCCCATCTTCCAGCCCTTCGGCGCGATCATCGGCGGCCTGTTCGGCCGCAGGGTGCAGCAGTTGGCGCTGCCCATCCGGCCGCTCGACGTCGCCCACGGCATGGACAACCGGGTGGTCCCCTTGATGGACGGCCAGGGCTCCCAGCGGGCCGCAGCCTGGATCCGCACCATCAGGGCCACCGGAGAGACGGCCTTCAGCGGCTGCTATACCGTCGGGACGCTGCCCGGTCATCCTCAACCGCTGGTGCACGTGTCGTTCCCGCTGGAGTCAGGCAACGTGCAGGTCTACCTGACGCCGGTCAACCACGCCGACGGCTCCGTGTCGCTGGTGTCAGGGGCGGGGCGGTTCGGCGAACCGGGCACGTACGTCGTCGTCCAGATGGGAGGGCGCCACTATGCGCGGCGCATCCCCATCCACGAGGCGTTCCATCTCTACGTCGACGCCGACGGCGTGCTGCGCACCGATCACGAACTGCGGCTCGGGAGGTTCACGGTGCTGCGCCTCCACTACCGGCTCACCTGACGCGGCTCGTCCCCCTCTCGCGCTCAGCCGCAGCCCCAGCCGCCCACCCGGGTCAAGTAATCCACAGGCGCGCGATTCCCTCTTCCGTTCATTTCTCGGGCAACCCAGAATCGAGCCATGGGAATTCGCTACTACGCCTATCCAGTTGCTCCAGAAGACACACACGCAGCCCAGGAGAACCCCGCGCGGTTCATCGCTGCTGACCCACTCGCCGATGCCTGGGGACTCGTGCCTGTGAGGTTCGCCATCGACATGCGTGAGCGCGGTTGCGGTCTTGTCTACACCATCGGGTGAGGTAACGAATCATGGCCGCCATGCCAAACCTAGATTTCTGTAGACAACCTGACTATCCTGCATTGATGAAGTCCATCTCAGTCGGTGAACTGCGACAGAACCCCACACACATGCTCGACGCTGTCGAGATGGGGGAGTCATACAGCGTGACCAGACACAACCGAGTCATCGCTCGAGTCGTCCCCGTCTCCTCTTCCGCAACGATCATTCCGGCGAAGAAGCAGGGTGGTGCACGCACGGGCACGCTGACGCCGGTCAGGCTGCCGGCTGAACTCTCCCTGGACGAGCTCATTGGGGAACTCAAGGGCGAGTGGTGAGCACCTACTACCTGGACTCTTCGGTCGCCGTGCATGTCGTGGTGGGGACGCCCACAGCCACCTCATGGTTTGACGCCGTCACAGCCGAGCCAGCTACGCAGGTGATCTCATCGCGCCTGCTTCGCACGGAACTGACGAGGGTGCTGCGACGGCTGGGGGAACCGGTGGCCAGACGCGAGGCCATCCTCGACCATGTGGGCATGATCCCCCTCGATCATGCGGTCCTGCTTGAAGCCGAAGCGATCGCACCCCACGTCAAGACGCTGGACTCAATTCACCTTGCATCTGCTCTACGCAGCGGCACCGAGGACATCGTGGTGTGCACGCACGACGAGAACATGAAGTCGGTGGCGCTCCTGATGGGGATGGCGGTCCACGACCCGGTGACCGGTTAGCTGTACCGACCTAGGGCACGTCCTGCTCATTCGATCGGCAGGGCGATACGGTCGACCAGCGGCCGGAGGTATCCGGACCACTCAGCCAAGGTGTCCTCATCCGCGACTTGACGCCAGGCGTGCATCCACTGCGGGCTGGCCATGCGCATCGCCAATTCCAACTCGTCCGCGCGAGCGGGCTCGCCCCAGGCCTCCAGGGAGAACAGCTCCCCCCGCGGCCCGCACCTTCCAGATCGCACCCCAGGCCCGCTCACGGACGACCTCGATGGAATCGACCCGGCCTAGCACGCCGGCAAGCCAGCGCCGGGCGCGCTCGTCGCGTTCGGTCACACGACCTGGTGCAGCCAGCGGACCGGGGCATCCTCGGCGGCGTGGCGGAACACGTCGAGTTCCTCGTCCCACGGCACTCCCAGCAGGCGCTCGAGCGCGTGGTGGATGGGCTCGCCGCCCAGCGCGTCGTTGGCGACGGCGTGGCGCAGCCGGTCTTCGGGCACCAGGATGTCGCCGTGCACGCCCACGACGGCGTTGAAGGCCCCCAGTGCGGGGGTGAAGCAGTAGCGCTGGCCGTCGGTGGAGGCCGTCGGCTCCTCGGTCACTTCGAAGCGGAGGTGGCCGATCTGCCTGAGCGCCGATGACAGCACGGCGCCGGAGCCTGGGGCCCCTTCCCAGGAGAACTCGGTGCGCTGCGCACCCGGCTCGGCGGGCTGCGGCGTCCACGACAACTCGAGGCGTCGGCCCAGGGCCGAGCCCAGCGCCCATTCGACATGAGGGCACAGCGCTGCCGACGCCGAATGGATGAGGATCATCCCCCGCGCCTGGCTACTCGACGTACGAGCGTTCATTGTGGTTGTACCTCCTGGTTGGGCTGGATTGCCTTCCCCTGCGATCAAGCCCAGCCAGTCGGTCGCCCCATTGTGCCCATGTTTCAGCGCGACACGCAATGCACTTCCCCATCTCGGCCCTTACCGTGAGCAATTGGATGGGGTCACGGAACAGGAACAGCGTTTTGTCGGCGTGTCGCAGCCGTGACCCCATCCAATTGCTCACGGCGGGTCCCGGCTGCCCGGGCAGCTAGGCTGGTGGGCATGCGCCCGAGTCTCGAATCAGTGCTCAACTATCCCGACGCCATCAGCCAGGTGCAGGCCACCCGCAACGGCGTTCTGTGGCTGGCCACCATCGCCGCCGAGGACGGCAGGGTGACGGTGCGTCAGCGGTCCCACGACGGCGAAGTGACCGACCTCACTCCTGAAGCCAACGTGCGCTCCCGCACCATGGAGTATGGCGGCGGCGCGTACGCCGCCAACCGTGAGCAACTCGCCTACTGCGACGACCGCACCCGCCAGGTGTGGCTGCTCGACGCCGACGGTACGCGTCGCCCCCTCACGAAGCCGGACTCGCCCTATGTCTACGGCGGGCTGCACCTCAGCGTCGCCAACGGCTTCCTCCTCGCCGTGCGGGAGGACCACTCCGCCGAGCCGGAGCCACGCACCGAGATCGTGAGCCTGCCCTTGGACGCCGAGGCCCCCTCCGACGGCCGGGTGATCGCCTCGGGCGCCGATTTCTACGCCGGCCCCACGGTGATGGGCCGCTTCGTCGCCTGGTATCAGTGGAACCACCCGGACATGAGCTGGGACACCGCCGAGGTCTGGAAGGCCCCCATCGGCGACTACTGGGATGCCTACCCCGCCTATGCGCAGGAGGGCGTCTCCGCCCTCTATCCCCTCGGGCTCAGGGAGCTGCAGGCCTGGGCCTTCGTCACCGACGAATCCGGCTACTGGAACTGGCGGCTGGAGAGCGGCGAACAGTGGCGCGTCGACCACGACTGCGCCGGCCCCACCTGGGTGCTCAACCGCGCGGTGGCCGCCGCCGTCGGCGACCGGACGCTGGCCTCCGTCGAGTACATCGACGGCAAGGGCGTGCTGGCGCTCTGGAACGTCGAGACGGGCGAGGTGACCTACCCTCTTCCGGGAACCACCGACATCGAGTCCATCGCCGCCTACCGCGACTGCCTCTACGTGGTGGCCGAGTGGGCCGACCGGCCCGCCACCCTGCTGGAGGTCCAGCGCGACGGCGAGTTCAGGATCCTCGCAGGCCCCACCAAAGCTGCCAACACCTTCGCCGCGGCCCCCGTCGCCGTCTGGGCGGACGGCACCGCGGGACCGGTGCACTCCTGGCTGTACCTCCCGGAGGTGGCCAATCCTCCGATGATCGTGCTCACCCACGGCGGGCCGACCGCCATGGCCAACGCCTCCTACAACGCCACCACCCAGTTCTGGGCCTCCCGCGGCTTCGCGGTGCTGGACGTGAACTACTCCGGGTCCACGGGCTTCGGCCGCGAGTACCGCGACCGGCTCCGAGGCACCTGGGGCGAACTCGACGTCGACGACGTGGCCACCGCCGTCCGGGAGGTCACCGGCCAGGGGCTCGCGGACGCCGCCCGGGTGGCCATCACGGGCGGCAGCGCCGGCGGCTTCACCACGCTGCGCTCGCTGACCACCACCGACGTCTACGCAGCCGGCGTCAGCCGCTACGGGATCGGCTACCTGCCGACGCTGGCCACCGACACGCACAAGGCGGAGTCGCGCTATCTCGACGGCCTCATCTCGCCGTGGCCGGACGGCCGCGACGTCTACGAAGAACGCTCCCCCATCAACCACCTCGACAGGCTCAGCACCCCCATGCTGGTGCTGCAGGGCCGCGACGACAAGGTGGTGCCGCCAGCCCAGGCCGAGCAGCTCGCCGAGGCCGTGCGCGCCCAGCGGCTTCCGCTGGCGCTGGTGATGTTCGACGGCGAGGGCCATGGCTTCCGCGGCATGGCCGCGCGTAGGCAGGCGCTCGAGGCGCAGGTCTCGTTCCTGGAGCAGGTCTTCGGGATGGAACACAGCGACGACGTGCCGCGGCTGGAGATCGAAAACCTCAACGTAGGTTGAGTCGGGGGCCGAAGATGGCGGTGCCGATGCGCACACACGTCGAGCCATGCGCGATGGCGATGCGGAAGTCGCCCGACATGCCCATGCTCAGCTCGTCGTAGCCGCCGCCGACGGCGTCGCGGATGCGGGCCTGAGCGTCGACGAGCCGCTGGAAGCAGGCCGCGACCTCGGCCTCGTCGTGGCTGAACACCGCCATGGTCATCAGCCCGCGGACGTCCAGCCCTTCACGCCCCTGCAGGGACCTGGCGAACCCGACGGCGTCCGCCGGCGCGATGCCGGACTTCTGCGGCTCCCCCGAGGTGTTGACCTGGACGAGCACCGGCAGCCGCCGCCCCAGCGCCTCACAACGCCGGTTGAGCTTCTCCGCCAGGCTCAACGACTCCAACGACTGCAGCTCAGCGGCCAACTCAGCCACGGGCTTGACCTTGTTGGACTGCACCGGCCCGATCACGGCGAACCCGATGCCTTCGTCCGCGAGTTCAGCATGCTTGGCGGCCATCTCCTGCACCCGGTTCTCGCCGAACAGGGTGCACCCGGCCGCATGCGCCTCCCGGATCTGGTCCGCAGGGTGGTACTTCGACACCGGCAGCAGCCGCACCGACGACGGGTCCCTCCCGGCGGCGAGTGCGGCGTCGTAGATGTCGGCCCTGACCCGGGCCAGGTTCTCGGTGATGCTCACGGCCAGCGGGCTCCCAGGGAGATCACGCCCAGCGCGGCGAGCACGGCGAAGATGATGGCCAGGCCCGCGTAGCGGTCCGTGACCTCCGCAGGCACCCGCTCGCTACCGACGGACTCGCGGATGGCGTCGTAGACCTCGTTGAGCTGCCCCGCCGACTCTGCGGCGTACTTCTTGCCACCCGAAAGCTTGGCGACCTCGTTGAGTTCCCAGTGGTCAACGGCCACGCGCTGGCGCTGACCGTCCTGCACCACGTAGCCGTTGTCGGTGCCGAAGGCGATGGTGTAGACCGGCACGCCCTGATCCTTGGCGGTCTCCGCGGCACCGGCGGAACTACGGCCGATGTTGGTGGCACCGTCGGAGAGCAGCACGATGGCGGCCGGAGCCACCGCCTCGGGATCGTTCGGGTCCGGTGGGACGAGCTTGAGCGCGTCGAGGCTGCGGTAGACGCCCTCGCCCACCGCCGTGGACGGCGCCAGCAGCAGCGCATCGATGGCACGGTGCACCACACCCCGGTCCACCGTCGGCGGCACCACGAGATCCGCGGTGCCGGCGAACGAGACCAACGCCACGTTGAACCGCGGCGGCAGGGAGTCGACGAACTCCTTGGCCGATTGCTGTGCCGCCTCGAGCCGGTTCGGCTCGACGTCCTCCGCCTCCATGGACCACGATACGTCGATGGAGACCACGACGGTGGCCCGGTCGCGCGGTTGGCTCACGTAGTCCTGCGGGATGGCCCAGGCGATGATCAGCGACGCCAGCGACATCAGCGCCAGCAGCACCGCGCCATGCCGCTTCCAGGCGGCGTCCTTGGGGACGACGAGCTTGAGGCGGGAACTCATGGGCCGCTGCTTCGACGTGCGGCCGGAGAGCACCACGTACAGGACGCCGATCAGCGGGATGATCACCAGGCCCCACAGCCGGTGCGGGGCCATGAACTCCATCATGAGGTGCATCATCGGGGCCACCTCGCTGCCATGAACACGGCACCCAGCGCGGCGACGACGGCGAAGCCGAGCGCCACGAACGCGTAGGTGGCGGTGATGGGTTTGGCCACGTCCTCGTACCCGATGACTGAACCGATGTCGCGGTAGGCCTCCGCGAGGGCGCCGCGGTTGTCGGCGTCGACGGCGCGGGCCTCGGTGGCATCGGCGATCTGCTTGAGCGTGGCGGTGTCGGGAGCCACGTTCTCGCGCTGCCCGTCGATGTCCACGAAGCCGTTCTGCGTGCCGTAGGCGATGGTGAACACCGGGGTCTCCTGAGCCTTCGCTGCGCTCGCCGCACCCATCGGTTCGGGGCCCTCCGTGTTGGTGCCGTCGGAGAGCATGATCATCATCGCCGGGGCAGGCTCCTCGCCCTCGCCCGCCGGCGCCATCTCGACGGCGCGCAGGCCGGTGGTGATCGCGTCACCGATGGCGGTGCCGTCGGCCAGTTCCAGCGCCCCGATCGCGCGTTCGACGGCGCCGCGGTCCGTCGTCGGCGGGATGGCGATCGTGGGGCGCCCCGACATCGCCACGACAGCGACGTTGAAGGAGTCCGGCAGCCCCTGCACGAACTCGGTGGCCGCCTGCTTCGCCGCATCCAGGCGGTTGGGATCCACGTCCTCGGCGGACATCGACAGCGAGGTGTCGACGATCATCACGACGGTGGCGCGTTCCCTGGGCACCTTCTCCGTGCCCAACGGGTTGGCGTAGGCCAGACCCAACGCCACCAGCGAGCACAGCGACATCGCCACGAACACGTGGCGGGTCCACCTGCGCTGCGAGCCGACGACGCGGCCCAGCACACCTGTGTTGGTGAAGCGGAGCGCCACGCGGCCTTTGAGGCGCAGGACGATGAGGTAGGCGATGATGAGCACCGGCAGGAGGGCCAGCGTCCACAGCCGTTCAGGGTTGGCGAAATCGGGGATCCAGGACCAGAGCCAGCTCACTTGCTCACCCCCTGCGGCGGCTGGTGCAGCATGCCGGCGACCTTGCGGTACTGCAGCACGAAGCGGGCGATGTCGGCGACCCAGTCTCGGTCTGTGCGCAGCTGGATGTGGCCTGCGCCCGCCCGCCGCACCGCCACCTTGATGCGCTCGCGCTGGGCGCGGGTGGCGGCGTCCATGCGGCGCTTGGCCGCCTCGTCGGAGGTGTTGACGTAGCGGGCGAACGACGTCTCCGGGTCACGGATGAGCATCTCGCCCACGTCGGGGAACTCCAACTCGTGGCGGTCGATGACCTCGATGCACAGCACCTGGTTACGCACCGCCAACCGGCGCAGTGCACGCTCCCATGGCGGCGGCACGGAGGGGTCGAGTTCGGCGTCGCCGGGGGTGAGGAAATCTGAGACCACCACGCGCATGCCGCGGCGACGCTGCGAACGGGTGAGTTGCTCGATGCCGTCGTCGAGTTCCAGGGTGCCGGGGGTGTTGTCCGGCACGATGGGTTCGGTCAGCATCTTGCGCAGCAACCCGTACAGGGCGGTGCGCCCCGAGCGGGCGGGCAGCCGCTTGACCTCGTTGGGCAGCATCATCATGCCGCCGAAGCGGTCCCCCATCTTCTGCGACAGGAAGCCGATGGTGGCGATGGCCGCGATGCCCAGGTCCCGCTTGGTGATGCCCTCGGTGCCCCAGTTCATCGACGGCGTGACGTCGAGCAGGGCCCACACCTCAAGCTCGCGATCCGCCATGGTGTCGCGCACGTGCGGCACGGTGGTGCGCGCGGTCACGGCCCAGTCCATCTTGCGCACGTCGTCCTGGCCGGGGTGGTAGATCCGGGCGTCGTTCGTGTCTGAGCCCGGGCCGGGCAGGAGCCCCAGATGGTCGCCCTGCAGGAAGCCCTCGAGCCGGCGCACGATCGTCAACTCCAACCGACGCAGCGCAGCTTCGGGGGCCAGCTTGTTGAGCGGCACCGTCGGCCCCGTGGGCGTGCGCAGCACGGAGTACTCGGCGCCCTCCGCGCTGGGCACCGCCAAGGGCGGCCCCTGCGGAGGAGGGCCGTCGTAGGTGAAGCCCGGCTGTGCCAAGGGTCAGCTCCGGCCGGGCTGGTGGGCGTGTGCCTGGTGGCTGGCCTGGCGCTGCTGCTCGTTCCACACGGGGGTGGGTGCGGGCACCATGGCCAGGATCCGGTCGACGACATCGGTGGGGTTGACGTTGTCCGCCACCGCGTCGAAGCCCAGCACGATGCGGTGCGCCATGACGTCCTTGGCCACCGCCTGCACGTCTGTGGGCAGCACGTAGTCGCGGCCGTTGATCAGCGCCAGCGCGCGGGAGGCGGCAACCAGGCCGAGGGTGGCTCGCGGCGAGCAGCCGATCTGGATGACGCCTTCCAGGTCGGGCATGTCGAAATCCGACGGCGTGCGCGAGGCGAGCACGAGGCGCACGATGTACTCGGCCACCAGGTTGTGGACGAACACGTTGGAGGCCATGTCCTGCAGGTGGCGCACCAGATCCGGGTTGAGCACGCGCTGGGCCTCCGGCGGGGAGACGCTCATACGGCGCAGGATCTCGAGTTCCTCGTTGCCGCGGGGATATGGCACGTCCACCTTGACCAGGAAGCGGTCGCGCTGCGCCTCGGGCAGCGGGTAGACACCCTCGGACTCGATGGGGTTCTGCGTGGCGATGACGATGAACGGCTTGGGGGCCGGGTAGGTGACGCCGCCGATGGAGACCTGCTTCTCCGCCATGAGCTCGAGCATCGCGGACTGCACCTTGGCAGGCGCGCGGTTGATCTCGTCGGCGAGGACGAAGTTGACGAAGACGGGGCCCAGCTCGATCTCGAAGCTCTCCGATTTCGCGGAGTAGATGCGGGTGCCCACGATGTCTGACGGCACCAGGTCCGGCGTGAACTGGACACGGGCGAAGTCTCCACCCACGACCGTGGCGAACGAGCGCACCGCCAGGGTCTTCGCGACGCCGGGCACGCCCTCCAGGAGACAGTGGCCCTTGGCGAGCAGCGCGACCATCAGCTGCTGCACCATGTGTTCCTGGCCGACGATGATGCGTTGCACCTGGCTGATGGCCTGGCCCAGCACCGTGGCCGCGTCAGCGACGTTCTGCGGCAGCTGGGTGACTTCGGTAGGCGGTTGGCTCACGCAAGACTCCTTCAGGATGGGGATCCGCGCTCAACGATAGCGCCCCTCTCGGACCACCAACTCTATGCAGCCCACGCCCGCGGCGTCGATGCGGTTGCTTGGCCGGTGTGGTTCGATAGATCTCGATGAGCACGCACGACGAGACCGGCCCTGCCTCTTATACACATCTCCCGCCCTCGGGCGGGCCGGAGCAGCAGGGCTTCGTGCTGGCCGCCCATCATCCCCTCCGCGACGAGGATCCGCCGAAGGTGGGCGACTTCTGGCTCGACGCCCGGCTCACCGCCACGCCGGCCGGCACCGCGTTCGTCGCCCACGAGGAGGGCGGAGACTCCGTCATGCTGCTCCTGCTGTCCGAGGGCGCCTCGCGCGACCCGGCGGCGCGCGCCCGGTTCGCCGGCGAGGTCAACGCCATGCACATCGACACCGTCGTGGCCCGCGGCGGTGAGGATCAGGACGAGGGACGCACGGCCGTGCGCTTCCGCAGCGAGGACGACGACCCCACCCTCGCCCACCTGCTGCCGCTGGCCCCCTGGGCGGCGCTGGCCTTCGACGGATCGCTGTCGGCGGTGCGCGAGGCCGACAGGGTGCTGCGCGCCATCGACCTGTCGGTGGTGCCCCCGCTCAGCAAGCCGTCGGGCCCGGACTACCGGTTGCACTGGATCGACAAGACCGGGCACGGCGCAACACGTCTGTGGCCGCTGGCCTGGCCCGCCCGTCGGGACCGGGCGTCGTGGATCACGATCCTCGTGGCGTTCCTCATCATGGCGCTGCTGTCTGCGCTGGCGCTGCTGATGGCGATCCTGGCGTTCCAGAACCAGCCACCCGTCGACGCGCCACCGCCCATCCCGTCGCCCGCGGAGGGCGAGGGTTCAGGGGATCCGCAGTCCGGGGACCCGCAGGATCCGCAGTCGGCCAGCCCGCAGTCGGGCGACCCGTCAGACCCCTCATCGGGCAGCCCCACCGGCCCGGACGGCGGGCCCTACAGCCATTCCCCCTCCATGGGCGTCCCAGACGATTCGGATTCTGGCGACGGCGGTCCGAGCATCAATCCCAAGCTCTGAGCCGGTCTGCGGCGGCGTATATGCTGTCGGCCGACGGGGCATTAGCTCAGCCGGTTAGAGCAGCGGACTCATAATCCGCCCGTCGCGGGTTCAAGCCCCGCATGCCCCACTCAGGCTGAGGCGACGGCGGCCGCGAGGTCGCGCAGCCAGGCCGCCACGCCGTCGGGCCCCTCGGCCAGCACATCGGCCTGCTCAGCCACGACGGGTTGTTCCGCCGATCCGCTGACCACGATGCAGGTGGTGAGCCCCTCGTCGCGCAGTTCGCGCAGCAGCTCGAAGGCGGGGAGATCGCCCAGGTCGTCGCCGCACATCGCGATGGTGGTGGCCCCGGTCTCCGCCACGAGGGCCCGCAGGGAGTCGCCCTTGGTGAGCGCGGAGGCGCGCAGTTCCAGCACGTTGCGGCCCGGTTCGAGGATGAGGCCGTGCTCCGCGGCCACGTCCATCAGCAGCGGGGTCAACGTCACGTAGGCGCCCTCCGGATCCGTGCTGCGCCTGGTGTGCACGCCCAGCGCGCGGCCCTTGTCCTCCAGCACCACGCCGTCGAAGCCGCATCCGGCGATGATCCGTTCGACGGTGGGCCGGGCGGCCTCAATGGCCTCGGGCACCACGTTGGGCGTCTCGTCGCCGGTGGCCGCGTCCCAGCGCTCCGCGCCGTACTGGCCCAGTACGATCAGCCGGCCCAGGCCGTCGCGTTCCTCGAGCCGCCCGAGGCGGCGCACGACGGCGACCCCGCGGCCGGTGATGATCGCGATGTGCCCCAGTCGCTCCCCCAGCTGGCCCAACGCCTCGGCTGACCCGTCGTGGAGGCGCGAGTCCTCCGGGTCGTCGACGATGGGCGCCAGCGTGCCGTCGAAGTCGAGGGCCAACAACACCGAGGAGGGAGCTCCGGCGGCGGCGGTCAGGAAGCTCCGGGCATGGTCGGTCACTGCGGTCCAGCTCATGCCTCTACCCTGCCATGACCCGGGCGAGGGGATAGACCGCCTGCGCAATTGCGATTCGGTAAGGTGGTAAGCGACCTAGGAGGAAACATGTCCGAGCGCGCACGCTTCGTCGTCGTCGCCAACCGGCTCCCCGTCGACCGCGTCACCGATGACGAAGGAAACGTCGACTGGCGCACATCCCCCGGCGGCCTCGTCACCGCACTTGAACCCGTGATGCGCCGCATGGGTGGCGCGTGGGTGGGGTGGCACGGCGCCCCCGATGAGACGGTGGAGCCCTTCGACCATGACGGCTACTCCATCGTGCCCGTCCCGCTCAGCGCCGAGGAGTATGAGGAGTACTACGAGGGCTTCTCCAACGCGACGCTGTGGCCGCTCTACCACGACACCGTGGCTTTCCCCGAGTTCCACCGCGAATGGTGGGACGCCTATCTCACCGTCAACCGCCGCTTCGCCGAGGCCACGGCAGAGGTGGCCGACGAGGGCGCCGTCGTGTGGGTGCAGGACTACCAACTGCAGTTGGTGCCGCAGATGCTGCGCGAGCTGCGCCCGGATCTTCGGATCGGCTTCTTCCTCCACATCCCCTTCCCGCCCATCGAGCTGTTCCAGCAACTCCCGTGGCGCAGGCAGATCATCGAGGGCCTGTTGGGGGCGGACCTCGTGGGCTTCCAGGTGCCCGGCGGCGCCCAAAACTTCCTACGGCTCGTGCGCAACCGCACCAAGCGCCGCGTCGAGCGCGACCGCGTGACCATCTCCGGCTCGCACACGTGCGTCGCCCGCGCGTACCCCATCTCGATCGACACCCAGGGCTTCGCCGAACTCGCGAAGTCGCCCGAGGTGATCGCCGAGTCCGAGGCTCTCCTGGAGGAGTTGGGCCACCCGAAGAAGATCTTCCTCGGCGTGGACCGGCTCGACTACACCAAGGGCCTGCGCCAGCGGATCCGTGCGATGGGCGAGCTGTTCGAGGAGGGCAAGCTGGATCCCGCCGAGGCGGTGTTCCTGCAGGTGGCCACGCCCTCGCGCGAACGCGTCGAGGAGTACAAGAAGCTCCGCGACGACATCGACCTGCTCGTTGGGCGCATCAACTCCGAGGTGGGTGGCGTGGGCCGTCCCGCGATCTCGTATGTGCACGCCGGCTTCCCGCGCACCACGATGGCGGCGATGTACCGCATCGCCGACGTGATGGTGGTCACCCCCCTGCGCGACGGCATGAACCTCGTGGCCAAGGAGTACGTGGCCTGCCGGCCCGACACCAACGGCGCACTGGTGCTCAGCGAGTTCGCCGGCGCCGCGCGGGAACTGAAGCAGGCCTACATGGTCAACCCCTACGACCTCAACGGCATGAAGGACGTGCTGTTGCAGGCCGCCACGGATTCGCCGCGCAACAGGCAGCGCCGGATGCGCGCGCTGAAGAAGCAGGTGGAGGGCCACACCATCGAGAAGTGGGCCGACGACTTCCTCGGCGACCTCCAGAACCCCGTCGACACCGTCTAGTTCAGAGCCTCGAACTTACGCGCCCACGCGGAGCGGATCGGGTTGGCATCGGCCACGAGCGCGTCGAAGCGACGATCCGCAATGTTGGCCACCTCACCGATCGCCTTGTGCAACTCACGTTCGGGCGACGCCTCGACCCGCAGCCACCCCTGCTCGATGACCGCGTCGAGGGTGGTGGTGGCGCCGAGCGCCACCACGAGCGGCAGCGAGAACTTCTCCTGGTACGCCGCAGCGACGGCGAGCAGCGATTCCCGGTCGTGGTCGTCCATCCTGTCGGCTGCCAGCGACCCGGTTTCGGTCAGCGCGGCGATGTCGGCCGGCGTGTGGCCCGGATCCTCGTCGAGCAGCAGGTCGGCGATGTCGCGGTACTGGCCCACGAGCGCGCGCTGCTGTTCCGGAGAGCCTCCCATCAGCGCGTTCTGGAAGGCGGCCCGAAGATCGGCAGAGGAGGCGAAGGGCCGCGACCGGTACGCCGCGCGGATGGGCCAGCTCTCCCCCGGATACAGCCCCTCGAACGTCTCGACGAAGCGCTCCTCGTCCATGGCGTTGATCTGCGCGAGGTTGAGCGGATCCGCGCCCGCCGTCGCGACGTCGGGCCCCTTACGCGCGCCGACGTGGAAGAACAGCAGGTTCAGGATGATGGCGGCGATGGCGCCGATCGTGACGCCGGAGCCGAAGAAGATCTGCGCCCAACCGGGCACGGCCTCCGCGATGCCGGGCTGGAGCGTGACGAGCATCGCCAGCGCCACGGAGGTGGAGACGATCACCTGGTTGCGGTTGTCGTGCAGATCCGCCTTGCCGAGCGTCTGGATGCCGACGAAGGCGACGTTGGCGAACATCGCCAGCGACGCCCCGCCCAGCACGGGGGCGGGGATGGCGGCGACGATGGCGCCGGCTTTGGGGAGGATGCCGAGGATGATCATGAACACGCCGGCCATGGCCACCACCCAGCGCGACTTCACCCGCGTGAGTCGCACCAGGCCGACGTTCTGCGCGAAGCAGGTGTAGGGGAAGGAGTTGAGCACGCCGCCGATGGCTGTGGACAGGCCGTCGGCACGGAGCGCCCCCGCGATGTGCTTGGGCGTGATGCGCTTGCCGACGACCTCACCGGTGGCGAACACGTCGCCGGTGGTCTCGACGGCGGTGATGGCCATCACGATGAGCATGGACACGATCGCGGCGAAGGTGAACTTCGGCATGCCGAACCAGAACGGGGTGGTCACACCCACCCACGAGGCGTCGCCCACCTGCGTGAACGACGTGTCGCCCAGCAGCACCGCCACCAGCGTGCCCAGCACCAGTCCCATGAGGACGGCGATGGTGGCCATGAAACCCTTGAAGAAGCGCTGCATGAGGACGATGACGCCCAGGGTGGCCAGGGCGTAGGCGAGGTTGCGGGTCAGTTCGCCGCCGGAGGCGACGTCGCCGCTCGCGCCGCGCACGATGTCGCCGGCAGACACACCGATCAGCGTGGAGCCCATGACCGTCAGCAGCGTTCCGGTGACGACGGGTGGGAAGAAGCGGATGAGCTTGGAGAAGTACGGGGCGATGAAGAACGTGGCCAGGCCGGCCACGATGATCGAGCCGTAGATCTCCGGCAGGCCCTCGCGCCCACCGCCTGCGGCCAGGCCGATGGCGATGATCGGTGAGACCGCCGTGAAGGTGACGCCCTGGATGAGCGGCAGGCGCACGCCGACCTTCCAGAAGCCGACGGACTGGATGATGGTGGCGATGCCGCAGGTGAACAGGTCCGCGTTGATCAGGTGGATGAGGTCCTGCGTCGACAGATCCAGCGCACCCGCGATCACGATCGGCACGATGACGGCGCCGGCATAGAACGCCAGCACATGCTGGAGACCGAGCACTGCCAGCTTCGGCGCCGGGGGCACCTGGTCGACGGGATGGACGCGGCGCTCCACGGTGGCGGCGGACATGGGCATCTCCTGAAGAAAACTGGGCTCGGCTAAAACTATCCCTTCGGATGCGTGCTGTCCGATTGGCGTTCGCCGTTGGACATCTGCTAACGTTCTTCTTCGCGTGGTCGTGATGATCACCGGTCCCTGGTAGCTCAATTGGCAGAGCATCTGACTGTTAATCAGAGGGTTACTGGTTCGAGTCCAGTCCGGGGAGCGCAACAAGACCCCTGCTTCGGCAGGGGTCTTCGCATGTCCAGCGCGATTGCCTCCCATCTGCTGGAGGCGGCGAGGCGGCAGGGCCCCCCACGCGTTACTGTGTGCCCATGTCATCGCCCGAACGTTCGAAGCTGTCGCTGCCCATCGCGCTGCTCGTCGGAATCCTCACCGCCGCGGTCTATGCGCTGTACTCCTGGTACCAGTGGCACCGGCTCGAGATGTGGTCCTGGGATCTCGGCATCTTCTCCCAACTCGCGAAGGCCTACTCGACGTTCTCGGCCCCCATCGTCAACATCAAGGGGCACGGCTTCAACCTCCTGGGCGACCACTTCCACCCCATCCTCGTAGTCACCGGTCCGCTGTGGAAGCTCTGGCCCTCCCCGGTGATGCTGCTGATCCTCCAGGCTGTCCTGTTCGGGCTGTCCGCCATCCCCCTGACCAGGCTCGCCGTCGACAAGCTGTCCGTGCCCGTCGGCACCGCCCTGGGCCTCGCGTACGGGCTCTCCTGGGGGCTGCAGTCGGCCGTGATGTCGCAGTTCCACGAGATCGCCTTCGCCGTGCCGATCATCGCGTTCGGGCTGACCGCCTACCTGCGCGGGCGGCTGCTGGCGTCGGCGCTGTGGATGGGTGCGCTGGTCTTCGTCAAGGAGGACCTGGGCGTCACGGTGGCGCTCTTCGGGCTGATCATCCTCGTGCGGCACTGGAAGGAACCGGGGGCCCGGAAGACCGGCTCGCTGCTGGCCCTCTGGGGCATCGCCTGGGTGTTCCTCGCCACCAGGGCGATCCTCCCCGCGCTGAACCCCGCGGACCAGTACGACTACGCGGACAAGCTCGGCAGCCTCGCCGATCTGTTCACCCCGGCCGACAAGTGGCACACCGTCGGGCTCCTCATCCTGGCCGCCGGCGTCATCGGGCTGCGCTCGCCGCTGACCGTGCTCATGCTGCCGACGCTGGCCTGGCGCTTCGCCGGCGAGGTCGAGCGCTACTGGGTGTGGCGCTGGCACTACAACGCCACCCTCATGCCCATCGCCATCGCCGCCCTCGTCGAGGCGGCCATCCTCTGGCCAAAGCTGCGCACCTGGGCGGTCGCCGCGACGGTGGCCTCCACCGCGATCCTCACCACTCAGCTACCGCTCCTGAAGCTGTTCGACGAGGACTGGCGCGAACCCTCGCCCCGGTGGGAGGCGGCACAACGCGCCATCGAGTCCATCCCCGAAGGATCCTCAGTGGCCAGCGACAACCCTCTGCTGGTCTACTACGTGCCCAGGGCGGAGGTCTACTGGGTGGACGGCAGCGCGCCGGAGCCGGATTTCGTCTCCCTCAATGAGGAGGGCAACTGGCCCAACTGGAGCAACGGCCGCACTCCGGCCGGGTACGCGGAGCAGCAGCACGGCGGCGCATACGAGACCCACTTCCACGAAGAGGGCTTCATCATCGTCAGGCGGCGATGAGCCGTTCGTAATCCTCCCGCAGCTCGCCGGGCGGAACCTCGTTCCACACCACGGCCAGCTTGCGGTCCTCGCCGAAGCCGAGGATGTGGCTGCCGTGATCGACCTCGTAGCCGCCCGAGGGCAGCTGCTTGGCCTCGGCGATGTCGATGCCGACGCTCATCGCGGCGGCCTTGATGTCCTCGATGTCCCCGCTGAGGCCGATGAAGGAATCGTCGACGCGGAGCAGGTACTCCTTGAGCGCCTCTGGCGTGTCGCGGGCCGGGTCCGTGGTCACGACGATGAGCGTGACGTCGTCGACCAGATCTTCCGGCAGGCGACGCTTGGCCGTGGCCATGTCCGCCATGATGCCGGGGCACACATCCGGGCAGTTGGTGTAGCCGAAGAACAGCACCACGGCCTTCGTCGTGGGGTCCTCGGCCGGGTTGTAGGGGTTGCCGTCCTGGTCGGTCAACGTCACGTCCGGGATGGTGTTGCCCCCGCCCTCGAGGTGCGTGCCGTGCCAGTCCCCCGCGTCGATCTCAGCGGCTGGGCCGTCGGTGTCAGGGCTGCAGGCGGCCAGTAGCGCGACGGCGCCCGCCGCGCTCAACAGGGTGCGTCGGCGCATCACAGGCGGGCCCTCTCGACGCCGTCGGCCAGGTCGTCGGCGAGCTCCCGCAACGTCTGCAGATCCGCGTTCATGTCCAGCCCGTCGCTGGCCATGCACTTCACGAGAGCCGAGCCCACGATCACGAGGTCCGCGAAGCCGCCGATCTCGGCCGCCTGCGCGCCGTCGCTGACGCCCAGGCCGATGCCCACGGGCAGGCTCGGATCAGCCGCCCGCGCCCGCTCCACGATGATGGGGGCCGCATCAGACGTCTGCGCACGGGCCCCGGTCACGCCCATCACGGAGGAGGCGTAGACCCACCCGCGGCATGACTCCATGGTCATGGCGATGCGCTCGTCCGTCGACGACGGGGCGATCAGGAAGATCCGGTCCACGTCGTGCGCGTCCGAGGCCTCGAACCATTCGGGGCAGTCGTCCGGGGGCAGATCGGGCGTGATGACGCCCGCGCCGCCGGCGGCAGCCAGATCGCGCGCGAACGCGTCCACGCCGTAGGCCTCGATGAGGTTCCAGTAGGTCATCACCATCGGTGTCGCCCCGGACGATGCCACGGCCTCGACCGCCAGGAACGCGTCCTTGACGCGCACGCCGCGGGCGCGGGCCTTGGTGGTGGCGTGCTGGATGACCAGGCCGTCCATCAGCGGGTCCGAGTAGGGGATGCCGATCTCGACGATGTCGGCCCCCCTCCCCTGGGTCCCCTCGACGATGGCCTTGACCACCGAGAGCGAGTCCTGCACCGTCGGGTAGCCCACGGGGTAGTACCCCACGAGCGCGGGACGGCCCTGATCGAGGCACCGCGCGACGGTGGTGCCGGACTTGCCCAGGCGTTTGGGATCAGTGAACTGGCTCATTCGATCGCCCCCACGGTGACATCAGGCTCGCCGGCCAGGTCGAAGTACTCGAAAGCGGTGGCCACGTCCTTGTCGCCGCGGCCGGAGAGGCACACGAGGATCGACGGTGTGGCGTCGGGATCCTCCTCGGCGATCCGCCGGCCCAGCCGCAGCGCCCCGGCGAGGGCGTGGGCGGATTCGATGGCGGGGATGATGCCCTCGGTGCGGGTCAGCAGCTTGAAGGCCTCCATGGCCTCCTCATCGGTGACCGGCTCGTAGGTGGCTCGGCCACTGTCGGCCAGGTAGGCATGCTCCGGGCCGACCCCGGGGTAGTCGAGGCCGGCGGAGATCGAGTGCGACTCGATGGTCTGCCCGTCCTCGTCCTGCAGCACGTAGGTGCGCGCGCCGTGCAGCACGCCGGGGCTGCCAGCGGCGATGGTGGCGGCGTGGCGGCCGGTGCTGATGCCCTCCCCCTCAGCCTCGAAGCCGTAGAGACGCACGCCCTCGTCGCCGATGAAGTCGTAGAACATGCCGATCGCGTTCGAGCCGCCGCCCACGCAGGCCGCGACGTAATCCGGCAGCCCGCCGTGGTCGTCGAGCATCTGCTGGCGAGCCTCCGTGGAGATCACGCGCTGGAACTCGCGCACCATGTAGGGGAACGGGTGCGGGCCGCCGACGGTGCCGATCAGATAGTGCGTGTTGTCCACCGTCGTGACCCAGTCGCGCATGGCCTCGTTCATCGCGTCCTTGAGCGTGCGCGACCCGGCTGCCACGGCGTAGACCTCGGCGCCCAGCAACTGCATCCGAGCCACGTTGACCGCCTGGCGCTGCGTGTCCACCTCGCCCATGTACACGCGGCACTCGAGGCCGAGCAGCGCCGCCGCCGTCGCGGTGGCCACGCCATGCTGGCCTGCACCGGTCTCGGCGATGACGCGGGTCTTGCCCATCCGCTTGGTCAGGAGCGCCTGGCCGAGCACGTTGTTGACCTTGTGCGCGCCCGTGTGGTTGAGATCCTCGCGCTTGAGGAGGACGCGGGCGTTGCCCGCATGCTTCGAGAAGTTGTCGGCCACCGTGATGGGGGTGGGACGGCCTGCATAGTCGCGCTGCAGCCGCTCCAACTCCGCGTGGAACTGCGGATCAGCCCACGCCCCATCGAACGCAGCGACCAGCTCGTTGAGCGCCGCCTGCAGCGCTTCGGGCACGAACCGGCCGCCGAAGCGACCGAAGTGCCCCCTGGAATCGGGGAGGCTCATGAACTAACTAGACCTTTCTGCGGCGGCCATGAAGCTGCCGATGGCGTGGGTCGGGTCGCCGTGCTTGACGAGCGCCTCCCCCACGAGGATGACGTCAGCGCCCTCCGCAGCGACCCGGGCGACGTCGGTTTCGGTGAGGATCCCCGATTCGGCCACCTTCACGGCCGCGTCGCCGATGCGTTCGACAAGGCCGCCGAAGGTACCCAGGTCGACGTCGAGGGTCTTCAGGTTGCGGTTGTTGACGCCGACGAGGCGGGCTCCCAGCGCGAGGGCCCGGTCCACCTCCTCGGCCGTGTGGGTCTCCACCAGCGCGGTCATCCCCAGCTCCGTGGTCAACCGCAGGAAGTGCTCCAACTCGGCGTCGGTCAACGCCGCGACGATCAACAGCACCAGATCCGCGCCGTGGGCGCGGGCCTCGTAGAACTGGTACTCCTCCACCATGAAGTCCTTGCGCAGGACGGGGATGCCCACGCGGGCGCGGACGGCGTCGAGATCTGCGAGCGACCCGTTGAAGCGGTGCTTCTCGGTGAGCACGGAGATGGCCGCTGCGCCGCCGTCGGCGTAGGAGGCGGCGAGCGCTGCGGGATCCGTGATGTCCGCGAGGTCGCCCTTCGACGGGGACGTGCGCTTGACCTCGGAGATCACGGCGAGTTCGGGCGCGCGGAAGCGCGGCATGGGGTCCAGCGCCGGCGGCGCCGCATGGGCGGCGCGCACCACGTCCTCGAACGGGGTGGCGGCCTTGCGCTCGTCGAGGTCTCGCCGGACTCCGGCGATGATGTCGTCGAGCACCGTCACGGCTGACCCAGACCCATGGCCTTCATGATTGCGGTGGCCAAGGCACCCACGACGATGACGGCAGCGCCGACGATGACCCACAGCCATGCCGGGCCGAGCATCGCGGCCACAGCGGCGATGGTGAAACCGACGGCGACGAGGATGGATCCGGCCCAGGCGGCAGGGCTCCGCCCGTGGTGGTAGTACTTCGGGGTACGTGCCATGAGCGCGGCCTTTCTAGTCAGAGAAGCTTCAGCCTGTGAGCCTACCCCCTATCCGTCGGGTCGGCACCGTCGTCCATCGCCTTCCAGAGGTCCTCCGGCTTCTCCTCCACCTCGCGCACCTTCCGGCGCCGGGGCTTCCAGAACCACACGAGCAGGGCACCGGAGGCCAACACGCCGAGGATGGGCAGAACGATCTCGGTCATGCCCGGCCCATGGCTTCGGCCCTGCCGATGGCCGCGATGACGGCGCGGGCCTTGTGCTGGCATTCCGCATCCTCGGTCTCGGGCACCGAATCCGCCACGATCCCGGCGCCCGCCTGCACGTGCGCCACGCCGTCGGCGAGGACAGCGGTGCGGATGGCGATGGCGACATCCGAGTTGCCGGCGAAGTCGAAGTAGCCCACCACTCCCCCGTACAGGCCCCGTCGCGACACCTCCAGCCGGTCGATGATCTCCATGGCACGCACCTTCGGCGCCCCCGAGAGGGTGCCGGCCGGGAAGCACGAAAGGGTCGCGTCGAGCGCGGTGTGCTCCTCGTCGATGCGGCCGGAGACGGCGGCCTCGAGGTGCATGATGTGGCTGTAGCGCCGCACGTTCATGAACTCGTGCACCGTGACCGAGCCGGGCTCGCAGATCCGGCCCAGGTCGTTGCGGCCCAGATCGACGAGCATGAGATGCTCGGCCTTCTCCTTGGGATCGGCCAGCAGCTCCTCGGCCATGAGCCGGTCCTCTTCGGGAGTCTTCCCCCGGGGCCGGGAGCCCGCGATGGGCCGGGTGGTGGCCAGCCCATCGGTCACGGTGACGAGAGCCTCCGGGCTGGAGCCCACGACGGCGAAGCCGGGCAGCCGCAGGAGATACATGTACGGGCTGGGGTTGGTCAGGCGCAGCGCACGGTAGACATCGAACGCGTCAGCCGAGATGTCGATGTCGAAGCGCTGCGAGACCACGATCTGGAACGCCTCACCCGCCCTGATCTCCTCCTTGACGTCCTCCACCATGCGGCAGAACTCCTCGGAGGTGCGCTGCCGCCGGATCGTGGGTGCGTCCGGTTCCCCCTCCTGGACCACCAGCGGGGTGCGCGGCTGGCGCAGTTGCTCAGCCATGGCCTCGACGGCGGCCACGGCCTCGCGGTAGGCGCGTTCGGCGCCCTCGTCGGTGCCGTCGTAGTTGATGGCGTTGGCCACCAGCCACAGTTCGCCGCGGTGGTGGTCCAGCACCGCCACCTCGGAGCTGAGCATCATGACGAGCTCCGGCAACTGCAACTCGTCGACGGTGGTCTCGGGCAGCTTCTCCAGCCGGCGCACCACGTCGTAGCCCAGGTAGCCGACCATACCGGCGTGGAAGGGCGGGAGGCCGGGAGTGGGGGGCGTGGCCAGTTCCCGGAGCGTTTCCCGCAGGACGGCCAGGGGGTCGCCGTCGGCGGGGATGCCGACCAGTTCGCGACCCACCCAGGTGGCCTGGCCGTCGCGCTCGGTGAGCGTCGCCGCGGAGCGGACGCCGACGAAGGAGTATCGCGACCACACGCCGGCTTCGGCGGACTCGAACAGGAACGTGCCCTCGCGGTCGCCGCAGAGTGCCTGGTAGAGGGCCACCGGCGTCAGGTCGTCGGCCAGCAGCTTGGCGTGCACGCTGATGACGCGGCGGTGGCGGGCGAGCTCGACGAACTCGTCAAGACTGGGTGAGACGATCACAGGGCATCCTCGGGGGTCAGGGCGGTGAAGAAGCAGGTGCGGTTGCCGGTGTGGCAGGCGGCGCCGGTCTGGCGCACGGTCAGCAGGATCGTGTCGCCGTCGCAGTCGACGGCCACGCCCTCGACGGCCTGGTGGTGCCCGGAGGTCTCCCCCTTCACCCAGAACTCCTGCCTGGACCGTGACCAGTAGGTGGCCTTGCCTGTGGCGAGCGTGCGTCGCAGCGCCTCCTCGTTCATCCAGGCCATCATGAGCACCTCGCGGGTCTCGGCATCCTGGGCGATGGCGGGCACGAGCCCATCGGCGTTGTAGGTCACAGCTGGCATGGTCATCATTGTGCCGCACCCATTGTCGGCGCCTCATAGACTGCCCACATGAAGTTCGCCCAGCGCCAGCGTGCCGCCCTCGCAGATCTCTTCGAGGAGCTCGGCCCCTTCGCCCCCACCAGGTGTGAGGGGTGGCAGACCCAGGATCTCGCCGCCCACCTGTACATCCGGGAACATCGCCTCGACGCCCTGCCCGGCATCGGATCGGAGAAGTTCGCGGACCGCACACAACGGATCCAGCAATCCGAGCTGCACAAGCTCGGCTTCCTCCCCATCGTGCAGGCCATCCGTACCCCCGGCTGGATCATGCGGCCGCTGGACAACCTGGTCAACTCCTCGGAGTTCTTCATCCACCACGAGGACGTGCTGCGCGCCAACGGCCGCTCCCAGACGCTCACCGCGAAGGAGCAGCAACACCTGTGGCCCATCGTGAAGGTGCTGACCCGGAAGGCGCAGTACGCCTACAAGGGGCAGCTGACCCTCACCCGCACGGACACGGGCGCGGAGCAGCGCTTCGGTCAGGGCGACCGGCCCATCCACCTCAGCGGCCTGCCGTCGGAGTTGCTGCTGTACCTGAGCGGCCGCGAGGCCGACGTGGAGGTCACCGGGGAGGCGGACAGCCTCAGCCGGTGGGGTGAGGCCATCAGCGGCCTCTGAGCTACGCTGCCGTCAGAGCCGCACCCCGAGGAGCTGACCTGACCGCGAGCCCAGATCCCACACGCCCGAGCAAGCCGATGCCACTGATCGATTTCGTGGAGTATGCGGCATCCCACGGCGTCCCCACCGACGATGGGATCCGCCTCCCCACGGAACGTGAGTTGGCGGCCCAGACGGGCCTCAGCCGGGCCACCGTGCGCGAGTACCTGGCGGCCCTGCAGATCGCGGGCATGCTCGGCAAAGTGCAGGGCTCGGCCAACGTGCTGCGGGCCGGCAGCAGGGCCGACGGCGCGCTCTACGCCCTGATGGTCCGCTCCGGCCAGATCACCACGGCCCAGATCGACGAGGCGCGTGAGCTCTACGAAACGGGCATGATCGGTTCTGTGGTGGACAAGGCCACCCCCGCGCAGGTCGACCAGCTCAACGCCTGCGTCGACGCCATGATCGAGGCCTCATCCCGTAACGACTTCGAGGCTGCGGTGCAGGCGGACCTCGGCTTCCACTCCATGCTCTACAGGATCCTGAACAACGCGGTCGTCGAGCGTTCCCTGGGCGAACTGCAGATGACGATGCGCTCCACACTCGTCGAACGGCGGAGGCCCTGACCAAGCACTTCAACCAGTGGCGGCGCCTGGTCGGGAATCCCTCACAGGAGTGAGCGGACCTTCTCCATCATCTCCACGCTGATGCCGCAGCGGTCGTAGAGGGTGGGCAGGGCGCCTGCGTCGAGGAATTCGTCAGGCAGGGCGATCGGGGTGATCTTCCGCGTGACGCCCTCCTTGACCACCAGTTCGGCGATCGCGCCGAAGAGCCCGCCGATGACGGTGTGGTTCTCGCAGGTCAGCACCCGTCGCTGGAAGAGGTGGAGGGTGGGGTGCTAACTGAGCTTGGCCAGGATCAGTTCCCTCACCTTGCCCGCATCGGCCTGGCCGCGCATCGCCTTCATGACCTGGCCGATCAGCGCGCCGGCGGCCTGCACCTTGCCGCCGCGGATACGCTCGGCGACATCCGGGTTCGCGGCGATCGCCTCGTCGACGGCGGCGCTCAACGCACCCTCGTCGGAGACGACGGCCAGGCCTCGCTTCTCCACGACCTCGGCGGGCTCGCCCTCGCCGGCGAGCACGCCGTCGATGACCTGGCGGGCGAGCTTGTCGTTGATCCTGCCCTCATCCACCAGCGCCTGGACGCCGGCCACCTGGGCGGGAGTGATCGCCAGATCCTCCAACTCGATGCCCGCCTCGTTGGCGCGCCGGGCCAGATCCGAGGCCCACCACTTGCGTGCGGATGCGGGGGTGGCGCCAGCGGCGACGGTCTCCTCCACGAGGCTGAGGGCACCCGCGTTGACGAGGCCGCCGAAGTCGATGTCAGAGAAGCCCCACTCCTGCTGCAGCCGACGACGGCGCTCCGCCGGGGGCTCGGGCAGCGTGGCCCGCAGTTCCTCCACCCACTCGCGCGACGGCGCGATCGGCATCAGATCCGGCTCCGCGAAGTAGCGGTAGTCCTCCGCGTCCGGCTTCGGGCGGCCGGACGACGTGGTGCCGTCCGACTCGTGGAAGTGGCGGGTCTCCTGCACCACCGTGCCGCCGGCGTCGAGCACCGCGGCCTGGCGCATCATCTCGTAGCGGATGGCCCGCTCGATGGAGCGCAGCGAGTTTACGTTCTTGGTCTCCGTGCGGGTGCCCAGCTTCTCTGCACCGATGGGAGCGATGGAGACGTTGGCGTCGCAGCGCAGCGAGCCCTGCTCCATCCGCACGTCGGAGACGCCGAGGGCCTTGAGGAGGTCGCGCAGGTGCGCCACGTAGGCGCGCGCCACCTGGGGTGCCTTCTCTCCGGCCCCCACGATGGGACGGGTGACGATCTCGATGAGCGGCACGCCGGCGCGGTTGTAGTCGATCAGCGAGTAGTCGGCGCCGTGGATGCGGCCAGAAGTGCCCACGTGCGTGGCCTTGCCCGCATCCTCCTCCATGTGGGCGCGCTCGATCTCGACGCGGTAGGTCTCACCGTCGACCTCGACGTCGACCCAACCGTCGAAGGCGATGGGCTCGTCGTACTGCGAGGTCTGGAAGTTCTTCGTCATGTCCGGGTAGAAGTAGTTCTTCCGGGCCATGCGGCACCACTCGGCGATCTGGCAGTTGAGCGCCAACCCGATCCGGATGGCGGATTCGACGGCCTTGCCGTTGATCACCGGCAGCGAGCCGGGCAGCCCGAGGCAGACCGGGCACACGTGCGTGTTGGGCTCCCCGCCGAAATCGGTGGGGCAGCCGCAGAACATCTTGGAGTTCGTGTTCAGCTCCACGTGCGTCTCGAGGCCCAAGGCGGGCTCGTAGCGCGTCAGCAGCTCGTTGTAGTCGACAACATCGGTCATCAGAATTCCGCCTTCGATCCCTCGAGCTGAGTCATGTCGCTCCACAACGGCCCGCCCCACTTCGCCTCGAGCGCGCGCTCGAGCACTGCGCCCACCCGGTAGATGCGGGCGTCCTCCATGGGCGGCGCCATCACCTGGAGGCCCACGGGCAGACCCTCGCTGAGCCCGGCCGGGAAGGAGCCCGCAGCGTTGCCCGCCATGTTGGACGGGATGGTGCAGAGGTCCGCCATGTACATCGCCATGGGGTCCTCAGTGCGCTCCCCCACCGTGAACGCGACGGTGGGTGTGCTCGGGGAGATCAGCACGTCGACCTGTTCGAAGGCCCTGGCGAAATCCGCCTGGATCAGCGAGCGCACCTTCTGCGCCGAGCCGTAGTAGGCGTCGTAGTAGCCTGCCGACAAGGCGTAGGTGCCCAGGATGATGCGGCGCTTGCCCTCGCGGCCGAAGCCCGCCTCCCGGGTGAGGTTCATCACCTGCTCCGCCGAGCGCGTGCCGTCGTCGCCGGCCCGCAGGCCGTAGCGCATGCCGTCGAAGCGGGCCAGGTTGGAGCTCAGCTCGGCGGGCTGGATGAGGTAGTACGCGGGCAGCGCATAGGTGAACGACGGGCAGGAGACCTCGACGATCTCGGCGCCGGCCTCCCGCAGCAGCTCGACGGCCTCGTGGAAACGTGCGAGTACGCCGTCCTCGTAGCCGTCGCCACTGAACTCAGTGACGATGCCCACCTTCACGCCCGCCAGGTCGGTGGCGCGGGTGGCGCCCACGAGGTCCGGCACCGGCAGGTCGATAGAGGCGGAATCCCGCGGGTCGTGGCCGCTGATGGCCTCCTGCAGCAGCGCGGCGTCCTCAGCCGTGCGGGCGCAGGGACCGGGCTGGTCGAGGCTGGAGGCCATCGCCACCATGCCGTAGCGCGACGACCCACCGTAGGTGCACTTGACGCCGACGGTGCCCGTCACGGCGCCCGGCTGGCGGATGGAGCCGCCCGTGTCGGAACCCACCGCCAGCGGCACCATGAACGCCGCGACCGCGGCTGCCGACCCACCGCCGGAACCGCCCGGGATCCGGGCAGTGTCCCACGGGTTGAGCGTGGGACCGAAGGCGGAGGTCTCCGTGGAGGAGCCCATCGCGAACTCGTCGAGGTTGGTCTTGCCGAGGATCACCATCCCGGCGGCGCGGAGCCGCTCGACGACGGCCGCGTCGTACGGCGGGACCCAGCCTTCGAGCATCCGCGAGGAGCAGGTGGTGGGGAAATCGGTGGTGCAGTAGTTGTCCTTGACGCCCACGGGGATCCCGGCGAGGGGGCCGAGTTCCTCGCCCGCGGCGCGGCGCGCGTCGACGGCGCGGGCCTGCTCCAGCGCGTGCTCGGCGTCGACCGCCAGGAAGGCGTTGAGCGTGGGGTTGAGGGCCTCGATCTGCTCGAGGCAGGCGCGGGTGAGTTCCTCGGAGGTGAGCTCACCGGCGGCCATCAGGCGGCCGAGTTCGGCGGCGGACTTGGTGATCAGGGCGCTCATCAGTCCTCGCTCAGAATCTGGGGGACGCGGAACCGGCCGTCCTCGCTGTCGGGCGCGCCGGCGAGCGCGGCCTCCTGGGTCAGGCCGGGGGTGACGACGTCGTCGCGGAACACGTTGGCCATGGGCACGGCATGCGTGGCGGGTGGCACGTCCGGGCCGGCCACCTCGGACACGCTGCGGACGGATTCCAGGATGACGTCCAGCTCGGGGGCCAGCTCGGCGCATTCCTGCTCGGTGAGCTGGATGCGGGCCAGAGCGCCCAGCCGGGCCACGTCGTCGGCGGTGAGACCCACGTCGAACTCCTCGGTAGTGCGGTGCGGCCGCCGGAGAGCGGCCCGCCCCATCTTAGGCCCCGGTGAGGATGAGGTAGAACATGCGTCCGAGGAAGAACAGGCCCACGGCGATCGCGACGGTGATGATAGGCACGATGATGCGCTGGAACTTCTTCCACCGGGTGCTGGGCACGCCCGTCGGGCCCCAGGCGCCACGCTGCGGCTGGGCGCGCGTGGGCGCCTGGCCGTCGAGGTTCAGGTTGGAGAAGATGCGCACGGGCCCAGCTTAGCCGCGGGCCAGGTTCTCTTCGACGAGCGCGGCGGCGCGTGCCAACGCCTCCAGCTGCGCCACGACGGCGGTCTGCCGCCAGCCGGCCATCCCGCAGGCGGTGCCGAGCATCAGGTGATCCCCGGGATCGGCCTGGATCTCGCGCAGCACGCGCAGCGCCTCGTCGACGAGCTGATCCACGCTCTGCGGCGCGGCGGCGGTGTCCACCACGCCCAGGATGAGGGTGCGCCGCTCGTCGGCCCACTGCGCCACCTCATCGAGGTCCGCCAGCCTGGAGTCGACGGCGGCCCCGGCGAACCCCGCGCGCCTGGCCACGTCGAGCCACAGCCCGGGGGCGCAGCTGTGGAGCACCGCCCCCTCGGCGAGCGGCTTGAGCGACTCCACCGCCTCCGGCTCCTTGACGCTGCGGTGCCTGCTGAAGCCTGAAGCCGTGGGGATCTGACCGTCGAGGACGGCACGCAGCGCGGGCTCGTCCACCTGGAGCCAGACCGGCACGCCGGGTAGCCGGCGGGCGAGCTCACCTCGGAGGGTCGCCACGCCGTCGACGAGGGCTTGGGCCAGTTCGCGGCGCGCCCCGTGATCGGCGAGCAGCCGGTCTCCGGCGGGCCGTTCCACGGAGGAGGCCAGCGTGAGCGGGCCCGCGACGGCCACCTTGAGCGTCCCCTCGAAGCCCTGGAGCAATTCCTCGGCGTCGTCGAGGTCATGGCGCCACTGCGCACGGGCCTTACGGTGTTCAGCGTCCGGGTGGTGCGTCAGCCGCCAGCCGGCGGGCTGCAGGTCGAAATCGAGGCCCTCGATCAGCCCGAGCGTGCGGCCGATCATCGCGGAGCCAGCTCCCCTGCCCGGCAACTCCGGCAGCGGCAGCACATCTGGCAGCGCCTCGGCCATGGCGCCCAGCGCGCCCCGGAAATCGGTACCGGGCAGCGACCCGGCGGCAGTGACGCGCATCAGCGCGCCTCGGCGATCACGGCGGAGCCCACCACGCGGCTGCCGTCGTAGACCACCACGGTCTGGCCGGGCGCCACGCCCGAGGCAGGCTCGTCGAGCGCCACGGTGAGCCCGCCGTCGAGAAGGGCGACGGTGGCGTCCTGCGGCGTGCCGTGCGCGCGGTACTGCGCCTGCCCCCGCCACGGGCCCTCGACGGGGGACTCGGTCCATGTGGGGCGGATCCCGCGCAGCTGCGTGACCGCCAGGTCAGCGCGGGAGCCCACGACGACGGTGTTGCTCACCGGCTGGATGCTCAGCACGTAACGGGGCTCGCCGGTGGGCGCGGGTACCCGCAGGTCGAGGCCCTTGCGCTGGCCGACGGTGTAGCGGTGGTGGCCCTGATGCTCGCCCAGCACCTGACCGTCGGCGTCGACGATGGGGCCGGGCTTGTCGTCGAGGTGGCGCGCCAGGAAACCCTGTGTGTCGCCGTCGGCGATGAAGCAGGTGTCGTGCGAATCGGGCTTCTTGGCCACGCCGAAGCCCAGGGCCGCGGCCTCCTCGCGGACGACGGGCTTCTCCACGTCGAACAGCGGGAACAGGCAGCGGCTGAGCTGCTCCTGGTTGAGCATGCCCAGCACGTAGGACTGGTCCTTGGCGAAGTCCGCGGCGCGGTGCAGCGACACCGAGCAGTCGTCATGGCGACGCAGATCCGCGTAGTGCCCGGTGGCCACCGCGTCGAAGCCCAGAGCGAGGCCCCGGTCGAGGACGGCGGCGAACTTGATCTTCTCGTTGCAGCGCAGGCAGGGATTGGGGGTGCGGCCGGCCTGGTACTCGCTGATGAAGTCCTCCACCACGGCCTCGTGGAACTCCTCGGCGAAGTCCCACACGTAGAAGGGGATGTCGAGCTTGTCGGCCACGCGCCGCGCGTCGTGCGAGTCCTCGAGGGAGCAGCAGCCGCGGGCGCCGGAACGGTAGGAGGCGGGGTTCTTCGACAGCGCCAGGTGCACGCCGGTGACGTCGTGGCCCTCCGCAACGAGGCGCGCGGCGGCGACGGCGGAGTCCACTCCCCCGGACATGGCAACCAGTACGCGCATGGCTTCTCCTTCAGGTCGACGGCCCAGTCTACGCGCCCGGCCAGAGCCAGTGCATCGTTCTTGCATCATCTATGATGTACTCATGCGAACCACGGTTGATCTGCCCCCCGCGGTGCACCGGCGCGCGAAGGAGCTCGCGGCCCGACGCGGCATGTCCCTGTCTGCACTCCTGGCCGAGCTCACCACCCTGCAACTGTCGCAGGCGGACGAGGCTCCCGTCATCGGCTCTGACCCCCTGACGGGATTCCCCACCGTGCACGTTGGCCGCGTCATCACCAGCGGCGAAGTCGCCGACCTGCTGGATGACGAGTGAGCTTCCTGTTGGACGCCGACGTCCTGATCGCACTGACCCACCCTGAGCACGAGCATCACGAGAGGGCTCGACGGTGGGTCGCCGCCACGGAGGCCCCCGTGGCTGTGTGTCCCGTGGTCGAAGGGGCACTGGTGCGGTTCATGATCCGTATCGGGCATGCTCCGGGCACCGTCACTCTTCTTCTTTCCCGGCTCGCGGCCATGCCCGGTTATCAGTGGTGGCCAGATTCCGTTTCCTACCGTGAGGTCAATCTGAGCGGGTTACGAGGTCACCGCCAGGTCACAGACGCCTACCTTGTCGCTCTGGCAATGGCGCACGGTGCACAACTCGCCACGCTCGACGCCGGCCTCCGCGTGGCCCATCCCGAGGGGTCGCTGCTCATCCCAGATTGACCCGCACGTCCTCAATCCAGTGTGACCTCGGCCCAGCGATCTGCAGGAGGCAACTCTCGCAGCCCCCGCTGCGCGACCGCCACGATGACGGCTGCCAGCGCGATACCGGCGAAGATGCCCAGGGTCCACCTGTCGCCCACCAGGGCGATACCCCATCCGCCGATGGCCGGCCCCCTGACCAGACCGATGACCTCCGGGCGGTGCCCGGCCAGTTGCAGAATCATGATCACCGTGGCGAGCAACCCGTTGCCTGCCAGGTTGAGCAGCATGAAGGCGCCGCACGCCCACACGAGCAGCGGCGCCTTCCGGCAGAACGACAGACCTGCTGCGAAGTCACCCCACGCCGACGCGGCCTGGTTGCGCTGAGGCCGGTGATCCCCGCTGATCGCCAGGTTGGTCACCAGCGCGACCACAAAGGCAACCCCCTGGGCGATGAAGGGCACCACTCTCTTCGCACTGGCCCCGCTCAGCCCCTGATCGCCGTCAGAAGGCAGCCCGGGCCTGGGCGAGGGCCTCGGGCAGCGCACGGCAGGCTTCGTCGATGTCGGCGTCGGTGGTGGACCACCCGATGGAGAACCGAAGCGACTGCACCGCCTCGTCCGGAGTGCGGCCCATCGCCAGCAGTACATCGCTGGGCTGATGCACGCCGGCCTTGCAGGCCGAGCCCACCGACGCGTGGATGCCGCGCTGATCCAGCAGGAACAGCAGGTCGTCGGCGCGCACGCCGTCGAAGGTGACATTGACGATGTGAGGAGCCCCGTCCTCACGGCTGTTGAGCCTGCCCCCGGCGGCGACGGCGGCCTCGGCGATCCGTCCGCTCAGCGCTCGCAGCCGCGCCGCCTCGGTCTCCAGGTCCTCGACGGCGAGGCTCGCCGCCCGCGCGAAGGCAGCGGCCAGCGCCACGGGCACGGTGCCGGAGCGCAACTCCCGTTCCTGCCCCCCGCCGAGGCCGGTGGCGCGCGGCACCACCTCTCCCTGCCCCCCGCCGAGGCCGGTGGCGCGCGGCACCACCTCGCGGCGCGCCAGCAGGGCCCCCACCCCCACCGGCCCGCCGATCTTGTGTGCCGACAGGCTCATGAGATCCGCGCCGCTGGCCGCGAAGTCCACTGGCAGGTGCCCCAGCGCCTGGACGGCGTCGGTGTGCATCCAGGCCCCGGACGCCCGGGCCAGCTCGGCCACCTCGGCCACCGGCTGGACCACCCCGGTCTCGTTGTTGACCGCCATCACGGAGACGACGGCCGCCGTGTCGTCGATCAGCTGAGTCGCTGCCGCAACGTCGAGCACGCCGTCGGAGGTGACAGGCATCAGTTCAGCGCCCCAGGCCGTGGCTCCGAGCACAGCCGGGTGCTCGATGGCCGAGACCAGGCAACGCTCGCGGCCGTCCTCCCGACGACGGGCCCAGCCGCCCAGCACCGCGATGCTGTCCGCCTCGGACCCGCCCGAGGTGAAGATGACCTCCGTGGGATGCGCGCCGACGGTCGCGGCCAGCTCCTCGCGGGCCTCCTCCAGCACCGCACGGGCGCGCTGCCCCGGGCGGTGCAGCGACGACGGGTTGCCCACCAGCGCCGCCAGCTCTCCCGACACCGTGACGAGTTCCGGGCGGAGCGGCGAGGTCGCGGCGTGATCCAGATAGACGGACATGCCGCCAGCCTAAGCCGTCGATTTAGTCCGGCATCGAATCAGGTGGCAGAATGAACCGCCGCCCACACTCCCCGATGAAAGACAGCATGAGCCCCCTCCCCACCCCGGATACCAGCGCCCTAGGCGCCCGCATCGCCGACGGCGGAGTCAGCTTCGGATTGTGGGCCCCGCGTGCCACCGCGGTGGAACTGGTGTTGGTGGACGCGCTCAACCAGCAGCACAACCACCACATGGCTGTCGACGAGCACGGCATCTGGACGATCCACATCCCCGGCATCGGCGCCGGGCAGGCCTACGGATTCCGCGTGCACGGCCCCTGGGATCCGAATGCCGGCAGCCGGTTCAACCCGGCGCGCCTCCTGCTCGACCCCTACGCCAAGGCCATCGGCGGCGGCGTGGACTTCCGCGGCCCCATCCTTGACCACGTCCCAGGCGACCCCTTCACGATCTCCACGAAGGACTCCTTCGGCGCGGTGCCGCTGTCGATCGTGGTGGAGGAGACCCCTCCGCCGACGCCCATCGCGCGGCGCCGTCCCATGTCCGAGACGATCATCTACGAGACGCACCTGCGCGGCTTCACCAAGATGCACCCCGATGTGCCGGAGCACCTGCGCGGCTCGTACCTGGGCATGGCGGATCCCGCGGTCATCGAGTATCTGGTGGATCTGGGCATCACCGCCGTCGAGTTCCTGCCGCTGCACCACTTCGTCTCCGAGCCCTTCATCGTGGCCAAGGGGCTGCGCAACTACTGGGGCTACAACACCCTCGGGTTCTTCGCGCCGCACGCGTTCTACGCCACGCGCGGCACCGTCGGCAACCAGGTCACGCAGTTCAAGCGGATGGTCTCCGCCCTGCACGAGGCGGGCGTCGAGGTGCTCCTCGACGTGGTCTACAACCACACCGGCGAGGGCGGGCATCAGGGCCCCACGCTGTCGATGCGCGGCATCGACCACCATGCCTACTACCGCCTGACCAACGACCGCCGCAACGACTACGACGTCACCGGCTGCGGCAACTCCGTCAACACGGCGCACCCGATGGTGCTGCAACTGGTGATGGACTCGCTGAAGTACTGGGTCACAGAAATGGGCGTCGACGGCTTCCGCTTCGACCTGGCCACCACCATGATCCGCGACGCGGCGCACCACGTGGACCAGCACCACCACTTCAAGCAGTTGCTGGCCGCAGACCCGGTCTTCGACGACATCAAGATCATCGCCGAGCCCTGGGACGTCGGCCCCTACGGCTACCAGGTGGGCGCCTACGGGCCCGGGTGGCACGAATGGAACGACCGGTTCCGTGACCACGCCCGCGACTACTGGCGCGGCGCCGTGCACGGCGTCCAGGAGCTCGCCACCCGCCTGGCCGGGTCCCCCGACCTGTTCGACCAGCCGGGCCGCAGCCCCCAGTCGAGCATCAACTACGTCACTGCGCACGACGGCTTCACCATGCACGACCTGGTCAGCTACGACGTCAAGCACAACCTCGACAACGGTGAGGCCAACCGCGACGGCACGGACAACAACCGCTCCTGGAACCACGGCTGGGAGGGCGAGACCACGGACCCGGCGATCAACGCGTTGCGCCGCCGTCAGGTGCTCAACCTGATGGCCACGCAACTCCTCGCCGCGGGCACCCCCATGCTGACGGCTGGCGACGAGTTCGGCCGCACGCAGAAGGGCAACAACAACGCCTACTGCCAGGATTCGCCCATCTCCTGGGTCAACTGGGACATCGCGCCTGAATGGCAGGAGGTGCGTGAGCGCATCCGCAGCCTCATCCGTATCCGCCAGGAGCACTGCGCGTTCCGCCCCACGGATTTCGCGTACCACACGGAGATCATGACCGAGCAGGGCGAGAACCTGCAGCGCGTGGACCTCACCTGGATGGACGGCCAGTACGGCGAGATGGGCCAGGATGCGTGGCACGACGGCAGCCGCCGCCTGTTGGGCATGTACGTCTCGAACGACCACGAGGGTTTCCTCACCTGGTTCAACTCGGACCCTGAGCCCCAGCGCATCGTGCTGCCCACCCTCCCCTGGGGCCACGCGTACGAGGTCATCTGGCACTCGGGCGACGAGGGCGAGCTGCCGGAGGGTGAACTGCCCGCGCTGGGCGAGTTCGACATCCCGGGCCGCACGGTGGCCCTGATGCGGGTGAGCGTGCCCACCACGTCGAAGGAGCTGCTGGGGCTCCAGGCCGAGGCTGAGCCCTCGTCGTTCGACCTTCTCTCCTGAGACACGCCCAGGCGCATGCCCTAGGCTGGGACGCGTGACTGAGGACATCTCGCCCCGTGTAAGTAAGCGCATCGTCCGGACCGACGGCGGCCTCGGCCGTATCCCCGTCACCGGAGTCTCCCCCGTCCTGGAGGGGGGTGCCTACCCCGTCAAGGCCGTCGTGCACGAACGGCTCCTGATCCAGGCCAATGTGTTCCGCGAGGGCCACGACGCGGTCAACGCGTCGGTCATCCTCACCTCCCCCGGGGGCACGCAGCGCCGCGTCGACATGAAGCAGGTCGAGCCGAAGGGTCTCGACATCTGGCAGGCGCACGTGCGGATGGCCGCGGAGGGCGACTGGACCTACCGCATCGAGGGCTGGTCAGATCCGTGGGGCACCTGGCGCCACGCGGCGGAGAAGAAGCTGCCCGTCGGCGTCGACGTGGAGCTGGTCTGCATGGAGGGCCGCGACCTCCTGGAGCGCTCCGCGCAGCACGCCGAGCAGTTGCGCGTGCCCGGCGCCGCCAACACGCTGCGCGGCGCGGCGCAGACGCTCACGCCTGAGACCGAGGTCGAGGAGCTCCTCGAGCTGATCGCCTCGGCCCCCATCCAGCGGGCCATGGCCCGCTTCGGCCCCCGCGAGTTGGTCTCCCCCACCGCCGAGTACCCCATCCGCGTCGAGCGCCGCCGGGCGCTGTCCTCGTCGTGGTACGAGTTCTTCCCCAGCGGGCCATGGCCCGCTTCGGCCCCCGCGAGTTGGTCTCCCCCACCGCCGAGTACCCCATCCGCGTCGAGCGCCGCCGGGCGCTGTACTCGTCGTGGTACGAGTTCTTCCCGCGCTCGCAGGGCGCCTGGGTGGACGAGCACGGCACCTGGCACTCCGGCACGTTCGACTCCTCCCACGAGCGCCTCGAGGCCGCCGCCGCGATGGGCTTCCACGTGGTCTACCTGCCGCCCATCCACCCCATCGGCACCGCGTTCCGCAAGGGCAAGAACAACTCCCTGGAACCCGGCCCGCAGGACCCGGGCTCCCCGTGGGCGATCGGCTCCCCCGACGGCGGACACGACGCGATCCACCCCGACCTGGGCGACTTCGACAGCTTCGAGCGGTTCGTGCAGAAGGCCCGCTCCCTCGGCCTGGAGGTGGCCCTCGACCTGGCCCTCCAGGCCTCCCCCGACCACCCGTGGGTCGAGGAGCACCCCGAGTGGTTCACCACGCGCCTCGACGGCACCATCGCCTACGCGGAGAACCCGCCGAAGAAATACCAGGACATCTACCCGATCAACTTCGACCTCGACCCGGTGGGCATCTACCACGAAGTGCTGCGGATCGTGCGGTTCTGGATCGACAAGGGCGTGACCATCTTCCGCGTCGACAACCCCCACACCAAGCCCGTCGAGTTCTGGGACTGGCTGATGGGCAGGGTCTACGAGACCAACCCGGAGGTCATCTTCCTGGCCGAGGCCTTCACCCGGCCGCAGATGATGGCCGCGCTCGGCACGGTGGGCTTCCAGCAGAGCTACACCTACTTCACCTGGCGCAACGCCAAGTGGGAGCTCGAGGAGTACCTCACCGAACTGTCGTCGGAGATGGCCGATTACTACCGGCCCAACTTCTTCGTCAACACCCCGGACATCAACCCGTTCTACCTGCAGTCCGGCAACCCCGCCGCATTCGCGATCCGCGCCATCCTGGCCGCGACGATGTCGCCCACCTGGGGTGTGTACTCCGGCTTCGAACTGTTCGAGCACCAGCCCCTGGCCATCGGCAAGGAGGAGTACCTCGATTCGGAGAAGTACGAGTTCCGGCCGCGAGACTTCAACCGCGAGCCCAATCTGAACCTCCTCATGGGCAGGCTGAACGAGATCCGCGAGCAGCACCCCGCCTTGCAGCAACTGCGCGACATCCACTTCCACCACGCGGCACACGACGGCATCATCGCCTTCTCCAAGCACGACGCCGACGACGTGATCCTCGTGGTGTGTTCGCTCGATCAGGACAACACGGTGGAGTCGCCCGTCATGGTCGACTTCGACGCGCTGGGCTTCCCGGACCGCGACACGGTGGGCGTCAAGGACCTGCTGACGGGCCAGCAGTACCACTGGGGCCGCGAGGCCTTCGTGCGGCTGTATCCCGGCCAGCCCGCCCACGTCTTCCACGTGACCGCCGAATGACTGGCTCCCTGACCGAGGATCTCTGGCAGCTCGCCCTCGGGGAACGCTGGTTCTCCGGGCGCGAGGGCAGGCCGGTGGACGTCGAGCTGGGCGAGGAACTGACAACCCCCGACGGGGCGACGGTGCAGCCCGCGGTGCTCGTGGTCGAGTTCGATGACGGCCGGCAGGACCGCTTCCTGATCCCGCTGCTGCGCCGTGGCGACGCCAATCCCATCGATGCCTGCGACGACGGCGCGGTGCTGCTCGACCTCCTCTGCTCCGACGCCCCCGGCTTCGAGCGGCTGAGCGAGGTCCCCGAGGCACTGCCTGCGCGGCGCTACACCGGCGAGCAGTCCAACACCAGCATCTTCTACGGCTCCGAACTCCTCGCGAAGGTCTTCCGACGCCTGGAGCCCGGCGTCAACACAGATGTCGAGGTGCATCGGGCGCTGGCGGGCAGCGGCGTCGTCGCGGAGCTGTACGGCTCCTGGCACGTGGACGGCACGGACTACGCCGTCTTCCTCGAGGCGCTGACGGACCCGCAGGACGGCTACGTACTGGCCTGCGAATACGCCAAGGCAGGGCGCAGCTTCGCCGAGCAGGCCCGCGGCCTGGGTGAGGCCCTGGCCACCGTGCACCGGCTGTTGGCCGAGAAGTTCCCCAGCGCCACCGTCGACGGCTCCCGCCTCGCGCAGGAGTGCCTCCGGCGGTTCCGCGAGGTCGCCGACGAGGTGCCCGACGTACGGCGTCACCTGGATGCCGCCACCGGGGTCTTCCACCGGGTCGCCGACGACGAGATCGACGCCCAGCGGGTGCACGGCGACTGCCACCTGGGGCAGGTCCTCCTGAGCGAGGGCCGCTGGGTCTACGTCGACTTCGAGGGCGAGCCACTCAAGACCATTGAGGAACGCCGCCGGCCGGATTCGCCGCTGCGCGATGTGGCGGGCATGCTGCGCTCGTTCGCCTACGCGGCGGCCGTCGGCGAGGCCGACCAACAGTGGCTCGAGGAGTGCCGGGTCGCCTTCCTCGACGGTTACGGCCTGGATGACGCCAGCTCGGGCGACCTCCTGGCCGCCTACGAACTCGACAAGGCGGGCTATGAGGCCGTCTACGAGGCTCGCTTCCGGCCCTACCTCCTCAGCGTCCCGCTGGGGTTTCTGAACACTCTCACATAGCCTGCATCCCCTACCCCCGACGCGATAGATTGACGGGCACGGCTGCACGAAGGAGCACATGATGACGCACGACCAGTTCGGCGGACTGACCGGATGGGATTTCGAAGGATTCCACAACGGCGGTGACACGGAGCTGTGGCGACGCCTCGGAAGCAAGGTGGTGACCGTCCACGACGACGAGCAGGGCGAGGTCACCGGCGTCCGCTTCACCGTCTGGGCCCCCAACGCCCGCTCGGTGCAGGTCATCGGCGACTTCAACTGGTGGACCGGTGACCAGCTGCAGCTGGTGCCCGGCTCCGGCGTGTGGGCCACCTTCATCCCCGGCTTGGGCGAGGGCACGCTGTACAAGTTCCGCATCGAGACGCAGGACGGCCGGTGGATCGAGAAGGTCGACCCCATGGCCACGTTCTCGGAGCAGGCCCCGGCCAACGCGTCGATCGTCTATGAGTCGAAGTACATCTGGTCAGACGCCGAGTGGATGCAGAAGCGCCGCGAGTCGCAGGCCCACAAGGAGGCCATGAGCATCTACGAGGTGCACCTGGGCGGCTGGCGCAAGGGCAAGAGCTACCTCGACCTTGCCGAGGAACTGGTCAGCTACGTCAAGTGGCAGGGCTACACGCACGTGGAGCTCATGCCCGTGGCCGAGCACCCGTTCGAGCCCAGCTGGGGCTACCAGGTCACCGGCTACTTCTCCCCCACCTCGCGCTTCGGCAAGCCGGATGACCTGCGCTACCTGATCGACCGCCTCCACCAGGCCGGCATCGGCGTGATCATCGACTGGGTGCCCGGCCACTTCCCGAAGGACGAGTGGGCGCTCGGCCGCTTCGACGGTACGGCCCTCTACGAGCACGCAGATCCGCGTCAGGGCGAGCACCAGGACTGGGGTACCTACATCTTCAACTACGGCCGCAACGAGGTGAAGAGCTTCCTGGTCAGCAACGCGCTGTACTGGATCAAGGAGTTCCACGTCGACGGGCTGCGCGTCGACGCCGTCGCGTCGATGCTGTACCTCGACTACTCGCGCGAAGAGGGCCAGTGGGTGCCCAACGAGTACGGCGGCCGCGAAAACCTCGAGGCGATCGACTTCCTGCGCTACGTCAACCGCCACCTCTACGAGCGTGAGCCCGGCGTCATGATGATCGCCGAGGAGTCCACCAGCTTCCCCGGCGTCACCAGGCCGGTGCACGAGGGCGGCCTGGGCTTCGGCTTCAAGTGGAACATGGGCTGGATGAACGACTCGCTGCGCTACCTGCAGCAGGATCCCATCTACCGCCAGTACGAGCACGGGCTGCTCACGTTCGCGATGGTCTACCAGTACTCGGAGAACTTCATCCTGCCGATCAGCCACGACGAGGTCGTGCACGGCAAGGGCTCCATGATCAACAAGGTGCCCCAGGACGACTGGCGCAAATTCGCCACGCTGCGCGCGTTCTACTCGTTCATGTGGTCGTTCCCCGGCAAGCAGCTCATCTTCATGGGCTGCGAGTTCGGCCAGCGCTCGGAGTTCAACGAGGCCACCTCGCTCGAGTGGTGGGTCAGCGAACTGTGGGGCCACGGCGGCCTGCAGCGCCTGTTCCGCGACCTCAACCACATCTACCGCGACAACCCGGCCCTGTTCGAACTGGACAGTTCGCCGGACGGGTTCAGCTGGATCAACGCGGACGACGGCGCCCACAACACGCTGTCGTGGGTGCGTCACGATTCCGAGGGCAACCACATCGCCTGCGTGACGAACTTCTCCCCCAACCCGCTGCCCGAGTACGAGATCGGGCTGCCGTCCGGCGGCGCATGGGAGGAGATCCTCAACACCGATGCGCCCATCTACGACGGCTCCGGTGACTACGGCAACCTGGGCGAGGTGCACGCAGTCGATGAGCCGTGGGGCCACTGGCCCGCGCGCGCCAGGGTCGCCGTCCCGCCGCTCGGCTCGGTGTGGCTGCGTAAGACCGCTGGCTGAGCCCGCCACCTGACAGGACCGCTGGTTGAGCCGGGCGCCTGCGAGCTTGCGAGCAGCGCGTCCGTGTCGAAACCCCCGGAGTAGGCAAGGGAGACTGACCCCATGAGCGATTTCCGTGTCTCGGTGGACATCTCCGGCGGCGTCGGCACCCTGCGGTGGGCGGAGCAGGAGGTGGATGTCGACACGCTGCAGCGAGCCATCTCCCTGGCCGCGGACGACGCGCTGCTCGCCCACAACCTGCGCCGCCTCCAGGTGGAGCTGCCCGAGTGGGACACGGCCGCGCGGGTTGCGTTACACCGCGCGGGCTTCCGTCTGGAGGGGCGGCTGCGCTCGGCGATCGAGCCCGAGCCGGGCGTCTTCCGCGACATCCTCGTGTACTCGCGCCTCGCCGTCGACACGGTCTACGGCCCACACGGCTTCTCCGGCGTGCTGGATTCGATCCTGCCCACCAAGCGGCTGATCGCCCACGCCCTGTTCCGCGACACCGCCGGCCGCGTGCTGCTCCTGGAGACCTCCTACAAAGAGGACTGGGAGCTGCCGGGCGGCGTGGTCGAACGCGACGAGTCACCCCGCGTGGGCGGCGAGCGCGAATGCCTGGAGGAACTGGGCATCACCGTCTCGTTCGGCCAGCCGCTGCTGGTGGACTGGATGCCGCCGTACCTGGGTTGGTCGGATGCGGTGGAGTTCATCTTCGACGGCGGGGTGCTCGCCGACGACGTCGCCGCAACTCTGGGGACCGACGATCGCGAGATCGCCGCGATCCACTGGGTGGAGCCGGACGACGTGGCCGCCCACGTCACCGAGCTCTCCGCCCGCCGCATCCAGCTGATGCTCGACGGCTACCGCGGCGTCACCGAGAACGGCCACCCCATCCCCGGCCCCTGAGCGTTCGCGCGGACCCTGAGCGTTCGCCATGGCTGGTCCCTGAGCGTTCGCCATGGCTGGTCCCTGAGCGTTCGCCAGCGAGCTTTGTGAGCCAGCGAACGACGAAGGGCGCCCGCAGGTGACCTGTGAACCTCTCCCCAGTGGTGAAGGTGACAGACCGGCTGCGGGCGCCCTTCGTCGTCGCGCAGAGCGCGACGCTCAGCTCAGGGACCGGGCGCGACGCTCAGGGACCGGGCGCGACGCTCAAGGACCAGGTCAGGCCCGGCGTGCCCGGCGGGAGCGTTGCTGCTGCTGCGGGAAGCTCTTCTGCGCGGCCAGCGCGATCTTCTTCAACTGGCGACGGTCCGAGAAGGCACCGATGACGCCGCCCAGGCCGGGAATCGCCTTGCCGAACAGGCGCACGGAGCGCAGGCCGAAGCGCTTGAGCAGACGCACGCCGATGGCCTTGGTCACCCCGGACAGCTGCACCTTGGGCAGCCGCTTGGCCACCTGCTTGGAGGCGGCGCCGGCGATGGGGCCAAGCCCCACATGATCGAGGATCTCGCCGGACTCCTCCCCCACCAGGGCGGCGAGGACGCGGGCGCGCACCTCGTCGTCGCTCAGGTCGTAGCCGCGGATCTTCGCGATGGCGCCCACCATGCGGGTGGCCTGCACGTAGAACTCGAACACGTTGGCGGGCAGCAGGAACGGCAGGGTGGCGAACCCGCCGAGCCCGGTGGCGAAACCGCCGGCGGTGATTCCCCGACGGTGGCTGCGGATCACGCTGTCGACCGCTCGGTCCGCGTCGTGGCCGGACTTGTCGAGCGCCTTCTGGGCGACCTGCCCCGCGGACGCGAACGATGCCTTGCCGTCGAGGCCGATGTCCCGGAATGCGCCCACCATCCGCTCGAGCGCGCGCTCGGGGTTGTTGCCGCTGCGGACCTCCTGCAGCGCTTCACGGGTCTTATCGGGGCCGCTCTTGTCGCGACGCACCAGGCCGAAGATACCCATCGTTGCTCTCCCAATCGTCCCGACGGCGATGATCGCCGCCCCCACAAGCCTAGACGCTGATCAGATCTCCAACGAGACGCCGAACATCTGCGCGGTGGCGCGGGCTGACGGCGCGCCGGCGTCGACGTCGGCCCCGGCCTCCAGCAGCGCGGCGATCACGTCGGCCTCCTGCTTGAACACGGCTCCTGCCAGCGGCGACTGGCCGCGGTCGTTGAGCGCGTCCGGATCCGCCCCCCTGGCCAGAAGCTCACGCACCGTGGCGGCGTGTCCGTGGTAGGCGGCCAGCATCAGCAACGTGTTGCCCTCGGCATCTGTCAGGTTGGCGGGGGCGCCGGCGTCGATGTAGGCGGCCAGCCGCTCGGTCTCGCCCTGCCGGGCGCGATCGAACAACCAGTTGGCCAGCTCTGCGGGATCCGTTCCGTCGGGGATGTCGCTCATGGGAGCGAGACTAATATGCTGAGGACCGTGCCGACGACCGACTTTGCCGTTCCCACGTCCACCTACCGGTTCCAGCTGCAGGCGGATTTCACCTTTGACGACGCCGCGGAGCACCTGCCGTACCTCGCATCGCTGGGCGTGACGCACGTGTTCTGCTCGCCCATCCTGCAGGCGACGCCGGGTTCCACCCACGGCTACGACGTGGTTGACCACTCGAGCATCTCCGAGGAGTGCGGCGGCGAGGAGGGTTTCCGCCGCATGGTGGCGGCCGCCCGTGAGAACGGGCTGGGCATCATCGTCGACGTGGTGCCCAACCACATGGCGGTACCCACGCCGCTGTGGCTCAACCGTGCGTTGTGGGACGTGCTGCGCTCCGGCGCGCACTCCGAGTACGCGGGCTGGTTCGACATCGACCTCACCCGCTCCCGCGCCATCCTGATGCCCGTGCTGGGCAGGCGCATCGGCGAGGAGTTGGCCGACGGGGCCATCCGCGTGGAAACCCGCAGCATCCGCAACCGTAGGGAGCACGTCGTCGTCTACCACGACCATGTCTTCCCGGTACGCCCCGGCACCGAGGATCTCCCCCTCGACGAACTGCTGGAGAAGCAGTGGTACCGCCTGGCCTACTGGAAGGTGGGCAACGAGGAGCTCAACTACCGGCGGTTCTTCGACGTCGACACCCTCGCGGCCATCCGCGTGGAGGACCAGTCCGTCTTCGACGCAAGCCACGCCAAGCTCCTTGCGCTGTTCCACGAGGGCCTCATCGACGGCTTCCGCATCGACCATCCCGACGGCCTGGCCACCCCCCGCGGCTACCTGCGGCAACTGCACCAGGCCACCGGGGGCTGCTGGGTGGTGGTGGAGAAGATCCTCGAGCCGCACGAGCAACTCCCCAGCGGCTCGCGGTGCGCCGGCACCACCGGCTACGACGCGCTGCTGCGGGTGGAGGGCCTGTTCCACGACCCCAACCAGCTGCCGCGGCTCAACGACCTGTGGGAGCGCATCGCCGACACCTCGGAGGGCTGGTTCGGCCAGATCCTCCTGCAGGCGAAGGAGGAGGTGGTGCAGACCATGCTGTTCGCCGAGGTCAACCGCCTCACCTCGCTCGCCGTGGCGATCTGCGAATCCGATCTGCGGCTGCATGACCACACCCGCCGCAACCTCGACCGCGCGATCAGTAGGCTCCTGATCCAGATGGACCGCTACCGTGCCTACTTGGAGCCGGGGCTGCCGGCCAACGACGCCGAGGTGGCGGTCGTGCAGGAGGCGGCCGACCGGGCGCGACCCGAACTCGACGAGGACGAGCAGGCCACGCTCGATCTGGTCGTCGCGCTGGCCTGTGGCCTCGACCCCACCGGGGACGGGGGCGGCCCGGAGACGCTGCCGCCGGTCACGGCGCATCCTGTCACCACCGAGTTGCCGGATCAGGCACAGGGCGTGGCCGCGCTGCGGGCCGAGTTCATGGTGCGCTTCGCGCAGACGTGTGGGCCGGTGATGGCCAAATCCAAGGAGGACACTGCCTTCTACCGGTGGAACCGCTTCGTCGCGGTCAACGAGGTGGGCAGCGAGCCCACCGTCGTGGGCATCTCCCCGGACGCGTTCCACGACTTCTGCGAGCAGCAGGGCATCAACTGGCCCACCACCATGACCACGCTGTCGACCCACGACACCAAGCGCTCCGAGGATGTCCGGGCCCGGCTGGCCGCACTCCTGGAGCACGCGAAGGCGTGGGAGGCGTGCGTCGCCGAGCTGCGCGCCGCCACCGAAGCCAACCGCTCGCCACTGGTCGACGGGGCCACGGAGATCCTTGTCTGGCAGACCATCGCCGCCACCCGGCCGATCACCGCCGAACGCATCGACGGCTACCTCACCAAGGCCATGCGGGAAGCCAAGCGGCACACCACCTGGACCGCCCCCGACGAGGTCTACGAGCAGGCCGTGCTGGACCTGGCCCACGCCGGCCTGACCGATGAGCGCTGCGTCGCGGCCCTGGACGCGTTCGACGAGGCCACCGCCGAGACGATGCGCGTGGACGTGCTGGGCGCCAAGCTGCTCCAGCTGACGATGCCGGGGGTACCGGACGTCTACCAGGGGTGCGAGATCGTCGACCTGTCCCTCGTGGATCCGGACAACCGTCGCCCGGTGGACCTGGCGAAGCGGGCTGCGCTGCTGGAGGAGCTCGACGGTGGGGCGGCCCCCGATTCCCTGGACGCCGAGAAGTTGCTGGTCACCAGCCGAGCGCTACGGGTGCGCCGCGAGCATGCCGAGGCCTTCCGCGGCGCCCGGGCCACCTACTCCCCCGTGCCCACCACCAGCGGGCACGCCGTGGCCTTCGCCCGAGGCCTCCGCGACTCCGGTCCGGTCGCCGTGGCCGTGGCCACCCGCCTGCCCTCCCTCCTGGCCGAGCGCGGCGGCTGGGGTGAGCACCAGATCATCCTCCCCGAGGGTCGCTTCCGCTGCGCGCTGACGGGCACCGAGATCGACGGTGGCGCCCAGTTGCTCTCCGACGTGCTGGGCGACCTCCCCGTCGCGCTGCTGGTGGCGGTGCACGCATGATGCGCGCGGAGGTGTGGGCGCCCCATCCGTCGGTCGTGGAGCTGCAGCACGGCGACGCGCGCCACCCGATGCTCCAGGATCCGGAGCGTCCGGGCTGGTGGATCTCCGACCTGCACATGAACCCCGGGGACCGCTACGGCTTCGTGCTCGACGGCGAAGGGCCCTTCCCTGATCCCCGCTCACTGAGCCAGCCCGACGGCCTGCACGGCCTCAGCCGTGTCGTCGCGGTCCCTGAGCCGGGTGCCCGCGAGGAACGCGCGGCGCCGACCGACGGGATCGGCTCCCTCCGTGGCAAGGTGCTCTACGAGCTCCACGTCGGCACCTTCACCGCGGAGGGCACCCTCGACGCGGCGATCGCGCGTCTCGACGACCTGGCTGAGCTCGGCGTCGAGGCTGTGGAGCTGATGCCGCTGAGCGCTTTCGCGGGCGACCGGGGCTGGGGCTACGACGGCGTCGCCCCCTGGTCCGTCCACGCCGCGTACGGCGACCAGGAGGCCCTGGTCAGGTTCGTGGACGCGGCCCACGAGCGCGGGCTGGGCGTCGTCATCGACGTGGTGCACAACCATCTGGGCCCGGAGGGTAACTACCTGTCCCACTTCGGGCCGTACTTCACGAACAAACACTCGACGCCGTGGGGCGATGCGGTCAACCTCGATGATGTGGGCGCCGAGCACGTGCGGGACTTCTTCATCGGCTCGGCGCGTCACTTCCTGGTGAACGTGGGCGCGGACGGCTTGCGCCTTGACGCGGTGCACGCCCTGGGCGACGACTCCGAGTACCACTTCCTCGCGCAGCTCTCCGACTGCGTGACCGCGTGGGAGAAGGAGACCGGCCGTGCGCTGACGCTGGTCGCGGAGTCGGACCTCAACCTGCCGGCGATGGTCTCCCCCGTGGGCACCACCCCGGAGGCCCGCGGCATGGACGGGCAGTGGGCCGACGACGTGCACCACGCGCTGCACGCGTTCTTCGGGCGCGAGACGCAGGGCTACTACGTCGATTTCGGCACGCCCGAGGTGCTGGCCAAGTCACTGACCCGCGTCTTCGTGCACGACGGGATGCACTCCACGTTCCGCGACGCCCACTGGGGCGCCCCGGTGCTGCCGGACAGCCCGCACTATGACGGGCACTCGTTCGTGGCGTTCCTGCAGAACCATGACCAGGTGGGTAATCGCGCCGTCGGGGACCGCTTCCACATGCACGCTGGGCCCGCAGAGCAGGCGGCGGCGGCCGCGCTCTACCTGCTGAGCGCCTACACGCCGATGATCTTCATGGGTGAGGAGTGGGCCGCCTCCACACCGTTCCCGTATTTCAGCCATCTGGGGCCGGAGCTCGGCCCGCACGTGACGGAGGGCAGGGCGCGCGAGTTCGCGGCCATGGGCTGGGACGTCGAAACGCCGGATCCCCAGGCCGAGTCGACCTTTGACAGCGCCAAGCTCCGCTGGGCCGAGCGCGACCAGGGCGAACACGCACGGATGCTGGAGTGGTACCGCACGCTGCTGCGGCTGCGCCGTGAGCACCCCGAACTGCGGGATCCGGACCTGCACACCGTGGAGGTGGAGATCCTCGACGACGACACCCTCACCATGCGCCGCGGGCCCATCACCATCACCGCCACGCGCCGTGCCGGCGAGAACGGTGAGGAGCCGTCGAGCGCCTGCACCGTCGCGATCACCGACGGCGAGGCTTCGCGCACCCTGGCAAGATGGACCCATGACTGATGCGAACTTCACGCGCCCGGGCGCGGTAGACCTGTCCTCCCTGTCCGAGGCTGCCCAGCCGACGGCCGGCGGTGCCTACGTGACCACCGTTTCTGAGGCGGATTTCAACGACCTGGCGGCCAAGTCCGTCCAGCACCCGGTCATCGTCGAGTTCCACTCCCCGCGCGACCCCAACGGTCAGGCCGTCTCCTCGGCGCTGGCGGAGCTGGTCAACGCGGGCGAGGGGCGATTCCTGCTGGGCAGGGTCGACGTCGACGCCGAGCCGCGCCTCGCCCAGGCCCTGGGCGTGCAGGCCGTGCCCACCGTCGTGGCGCTGATCGGCGGGCAGATGGCGCCGCTGTTCCAGGGCACGAAGTCCCGCGAGGAGATCTCGGCGATGCTCGACCAGATCGCGCAGCTCGCCGTCGCCAACGGCATGACGGGCCGCGCCCAGCCCGTCGCCGGCGCCGCCCCCGCACCCAACGGGGAGGCGGGCGCGCAGCCGGCCGCCAACCCCCGCTTCGCCAAGGCCGACGCCGCCCTCGAGGCAGGCGACTTCGCCCTGGCGGTCAAGGAGTTCGACGAGTTGCTGAAGGAGACGCCCAACGACGCCGAGGTCATCGCCGGACGCGCCCAGAGCGCGCTGCTGGACCGGTCCTCGTCGTTCAACGCGCAGGAGATCGTGGAGAAGGCCTCCGCGCAGCCCGACGACGTGGCGGCCCAGTTCGACGCCGCAGATCTCGAGGTCATCAACGGCCGCTACGAGGAGGCCTTCGACCGCCTCCTGGGGCTGGCCGCCGAGTCCGACGCCGACCAGCGCGACCTCATCCGCGTGCGCCTGCTGGAACTCTTCGAGGTCGTGGGCCGCACGGAACAGGTCGTCCTGAAGGCCCGCCGCCGCCTCGCCTCCGTCCTGTTCTGACCGGCCGCAACTGACGGCAACTGGCGCCCCGGGCGACCCCGCTGGATAGCATGGTCCCCATGGCACACGAGCGCGCCGGCCAGCCGGCTCAGGAATCAGATCTCATCAACGTCGACGACGTCCTCGCCGCGTACTACGACAAGACGCCGGACCCGTCGAACCCAGACCAGATGGTGGTCTTCGGCACCTCCGGGCACCGCGGCTCGTCCCTGGACACGGCGTTCAACGAGGCGCACATCGCCGCCACCACTCAGGCGATCGTCGAGTACCGCGCCGCCCAGGGCACCACCGGGCCGCTGTTCATCGGTAAGGACACGCACGCGCTGTCGCTGCCGGCGTGGAAGACCGCGCTCGAGGTGCTGCACGCCAACGGCGTCGAGGTGCTCGCCGAGCGCGAGGACGAGTACACGCCCACCCCGGCGGTCTCGCGCGCCATCATCCGCCACAACAATGGCAATGGCGCCAAGGCCGACGGCATCGTCGTGACCCCGTCGCATAACCCGCCCCGCGACGGCGGTTTCAAGTACAACCCGCCGACGGGGGGCCCGGCCGACACCGACGCCACCAAGGTGATCGCCGCCCGCGCCAACGAACTGCTCGCCGACATGGGTGCGGTCAAGCGCACCTCCTACGACAAGATCGCCTCGGACATCCAGCGCTACGACTACCGCTCCCCCTACTGCGCGGAGCTCGCCCAGGCCCTCAACTTCCCGGCCATCCAGTCCGCTGGCCTCACCCACGGCGCGGATCCCATGGGCGGCGCCGCCGTCCAGTACTGGGAGTACCTGGCCGAGCAGGGCCTCCCCATCGAGGTCGTCAACAACAAGGTCGATCCCACGTGGCGGTTCATGACGCTGGACACCGACGGCAAGATCCGCATGGACTGCTCCTCCCCCAACGCCATGGCCTCGCTGGTCAACCAGCGCGACAAGTTCTCCGTGGCCACCGGTAACGACGCGGACGCGGACCGGCACGGCATCGTCACCCCTGATGCCGGGCTGATGAACCCCAACGCCTACCTCGCCGTCGCTATCAACTACCTGTTCGCCAACCGCCCCGGCTGGAGCGCCGACGCGGGCATCGGCAAGACGCTGGTGTCCAGCTCGCTGATCGACAAGGTGGCCGCGAAGCTCGGCCGACGTCTCGTCGAGGTGCCGGTGGGCTTCAAGTGGTTCGTCCCCGGCCTGACCGACGGCTCGCTCGGCTTCGGCGGCGAGGAATCGGCCGGCGCGTCGTTCCTCACGCTCGACGGCACGACGTGGACCACGGACAAGGACGGCATCCTGTTGGCCCTCCTCGCCTCGGAGATCATCGCCGTGACCGGCAAGACCCCCAGCGAGCACTACGCGGAGCTGGAGGCCGAGTTCGGCACGTCCTACTACGCCCGTGTCGACGCGGACGCGAATCGCGACCAGAAGGCCCGCCTCAGCAAGCTGGGCCGCGCTGACGTGACCGTCGACGAGTTGGCGGGTGAACCGATCCGCGCGGTGTTGTCCAACGCGCCCGGCAACGACGCGCCCATCGGGGGCATCAAGGTCACCACCGACAATGCCTGGTTCGCCGCCCGCCCCTCTGGCACGGAGGACAAGTACAAGATCTACGCCGAGTCGCTCAAGAGCGAGGACCACCTCCGCGAGGTCCAGAAGGCCGCCAAGGAACTCGTCGACGCGGCGCTGGCCTAGACCCCCAACCCACCCCACCATTCCCGTATGGAAAACTAGGAGCCATGGACAACACCGATCTTTTCATCTGCATCGACCACGTCGGCCTCGCCGTCCCCGACCTCGACGAGGCCGTCAAGTTCCACACCGAGACCTTCGGCTGGCGCGAACTGCACCGCGAGGTCAACCAGGAGCAGGGCGTCGCCGAGGCCATGATGGGCACCGGCGCACAGGGCGAGGAGAACGCCAAGATCCAGCTGCTCGCGCCGCTGAACGAGAACTCCACCATCGCCAAGTTCATCGACCGCAACGGCCCCGGCATGCAGCAGCTCGCCTACCGCGTGGCGGATCTCGACCACGTCAGCGAGGTCCTCAAGGAGCGCGGCATGCGTCTGCTGTTCCCCGAGGCCAAGCGTGGCACCGGCGGCTCGCGCATCAACTTCGTGCACCCCAAGGATGCCCGCGGCGTCCTGCTCGAGCTGGTCGAACTCCCCAAGGAGCAGACGGCCCACTGAGCTGAGGGTTTCCACGAGGCCCGAACTGACGGATGAGGGGCGAGGCGGCATGTCCGCCCCGCCCCTCACGCGTCGCATCCCGTGATCTGACGCAACCAGCGACTAGGCTCGGACCGAGCACGACGGAAGGACTGCAACGGTGACTGATTCCCAGGACCTCGAGACCGAGGAGACCGGACTCAACCTGTTCGACGAGAGGGCTTCGGCCGCGGGAAGCTTCCCTAACGCGATGCTGGGCTACGACAAGCACTCCGTCGACAGCTACGTGCGCGAGTTGGAGAACCGCGTGGCGGAGCTGAGGGCCCATGTCCGCGAGCAGACGCGCGAGACGAAGTTCGTGCGCGAATCCGTCGGTGACACCGATTTCACGCGGCTCGGCGCCCATGCCACCGGCCTCCTCCGCGCTGCGGAGGCGCAGGCGGGAGACCTGATCGACCGCGCAGAGCACGAGGCGGAACGCATCAAGACCGAGGCGCGGCGCACGGCCGCGGCCCTGCGCGAATCAGCGCAGCAGGAGGCCGACGACGTGCGCCTCACCGGCCTGTCCAGCCTGCGCCAACTTCGGCAGGAGCAGGCCGAAGCAGGCAAGGCCACCCTCGAAACGGCGCGCCGCGACGGCGACCTCATCGTCGAGGACGCGCGCATCCAGAGCAGGACCGTCATCGACGGCGCCACCGCCCAGGCCGAGGGCATCCTCGAAGCCGCGCGGTCGGAGGCCACGAGCATCCTCAAGGAGGCGCAGCGTCAGGCCATCGAACTCAAGCAGGGTGCGGAACGCGCAGCCGCGGAGCTCAAGCTGGAGACGCAGCGCGCCGCGGAGAAGTCTGCGAAGGATCTGGCGGCCAACGCCAAGGCGGCAGACGAGGCCATCGCGGAGCGCATCACGCAGGCGGACAAGGACGCGGCGGAGGCCGCTGACCGGGCCGCGAAGGCCCGCCAGGAGGCGCAGGAGATCCGCGCCGAGGCCGTCAAGACCGCCGAAGAGATCAAGCTCACCGCCACCCGGCAGTGCGAGGAGACCCTCGAGGTCATGCGCAAGCGTGCCCGCGAGGCGGAGAACGACCTCGAGGAGAAGGTGGCCTGGCGCAAGGAGCAACTGGAACGGGAGATCGCCTCCCTGGAGGCCCGCCGCGTCAACGCGCTGGGGCAGCTCGAGAACCTCCGGGCGCTCGCCGAGGAATCCAGCCACCGGTATCCGGGTGAGTCCGCCGATGCCACGCAGGTCCTTCCCCGGGTCTCTGAGGACGAGACCACGATCATCCGCAAGAACGACTCCAGGTGACCGACACCGCGGGCGGCGCTCCAGATCCCGGGCCCGGGGACCCGCTGGAGCCGGCCACCACCCCGCAACCGGTGGGTCGTCGCCGCGCCCGCCTGCCGCGGGTGGTGGGCAGGCTCTTCGGCAGCACCGCCAGGGGCGCCCGCAAGATCCTGACCCCCATCCCGGAGCCGGTGGTCGAGCCGGTGCCCCCCACGTTCCACCTCACCGAGGAGAAGCAGTACTCCCCGTTCGCGGTGGGCTTCATGGGCGCCATCGGCGTGCTGGTGGCCCTGGCGCTCGCCCAGGCGGTGCTCACCGTCCAGAGCGTGCTCATCCTCGCGGTGCTGGCGCTGTTCCTGGCGTTGGGACTCAGCCCCGCCGTCGATTTCCTGACCAGGCGCCGTATGCCCCGCGGGTTCGCCGTGACGCTCGTGGCGCTGCTGCTGATGGGCGTCCTCGCCCTGGGTGTCACCGCTCTCGTCCCGATCATCACGGAACAGGCCACCAACCTCACCCGCCAGCTGCCCGGCATGCTGCAGACGCTGCTCAACCACCCCATCCTCGCAGAATGGGAGCAGCGCGACGAGGTGCTGCAACGGGCGCAGGAGTTCATCACCTCCGGATCGCTGATCGAAAGCCTCTTCGGCGGCATCATGGGCGCGGGCCGGTTGGTGGCGAACCTGGTGTTCTCCGTCATCGTGACCCTGGTGCTGACGATCTACTTCCTGGCGTCGCTGCCCGCCATCAAGGAGACGATCTACGCGCTGGCCCCCGCATCGCGCCGCCGTCGCGCCCGGTATCTGGCCGACGAGATCTTCGGCGGCGTCTCCGGCTACATCACCGGCATGTTCGTCATCGTCTCGATCGCCTCGGTGTGCGCGTTCATCTTCATGAACATCGCCGGCCTCAGCGACTACTCGCTGGCCCTGGCCTTCGTGGTGGCGATCTTCTGCTTCATCCCCCTGGTGGGTTCCAGCCTGGCGATGATCACGGTCGCGATCGTCGGCTTCGCTGTGGACCCCAAGATCGGCATCGCCACCATCATCTACTTCCTGATCTACCAGCAGCTCGACGCCTACGTCCTCTACCCCAACGTGATGAAGCGCACCGTGAAGGTGCCCGGCGCCCTCGTGGTGCTCTCAGCCATCATCGGCGGCATGCTGTTCGGCGTGATCGGCGCCGTGATCGCCATTCCCACCACCGCCGCCGTCCTGCTGCTGTACCGCGAGATCGTCCAGCCCGCCCTCGACGCCTCCTGACCACCTGGCTCCCCAGAGGTGGGCGTCAGCCGGTCCAGGGAAGCGCTGATCGTCGCGGTCCCCTGAGCCAGCCGCTCGCGGCCGGTCGAAGGGCCCCTAAGCCGGACTAGGGATACTGAGAAATCGCCCCACCCATCACCGCAGCGCACGCCCAGGCCCGACCAGCAAGCACGGGCCCCAGCCAGTCCCGCCGCGCAGCGCGGGAGCCGGGACTGCGGACGTGCCGGCGGCGATCCCGCGCCGCAGCAAGGGACGGAGACGAACGCACCCGAACACCCACAGCAGCGGACGCAACGATCCGGCACGTCCGCAGTCCCTGGACGCAGTCGGGCCCCGATGCGCGCGAGCTCAATTCCCGAGCCGCACCCGCCAAGAGGTCCTCCCGAGGCCACCCACGAAACTCGCGCGCTTCGGGGCCCGGCTGCGGCCGCTCCCAGCTGAACCGCAGCACGCTCCGGGCCCCGGCAGCGGCCGGACCCCAGCTGAACCGCAGCACGCTCCGGGGCTTGGATGAGCCAGTTCTCGGCGAACCGCAGTGCAAACCAGGCCGAGATCACCCCACAACGCATCCTGCGGGAGCCCTTCGTCGTTCGCAGAGCTCAGGCTCAGGGACCAGCTCCCCTACCCGGTGCTGGTAGGTTGGACTGGTGCGTTTGGTCATTGCGAGGTGTCAGGTTGATTACGTGGGCAGGCTCACCGCCCACCTCCCCCTCGCTACGCGCCTCATCCTCGTCAAGGCGGACGGCTCGGTCTCGGTGCACGCCGATGACAGGGCGTACAAGCCGCTCAACTGGATGAGCCCGCCGTGCACGTTGTCGGTGCGCGAGCCTGACCCTGAGGCGGCCGAGCGGCTGGGCATCACGGAGGTCTGGCAGGTGCGCGCCAAGGACGGCGACACGCTCCACATCTCGATCGCCGACGTGCTGCACGATTCGGCCCACGAGCTCGGTATCGACCCGGGCCTGCAGAAGGACGGCGTCGAGGAGAACCTCCAGGTGCTGTTGGCCGAGCACCCCACCACGCTCGGTGACGGCCTCAAGCTCGTGCAACGCGAGTACCTCACGCCCATCGGCCCGGTGGATCTCCTGTGCCGCGAGGACGCCGGCTACGTCGCCGTCGAGGTCAAGCGCCGCGGCGAGATCGACGGCGTCGAGCAGCTCACCCGTTATCTGGAGCTGATGAACCGCGATCCCCAACTTTCCCCCGTGCGGGGCATCTTCGCTGCCCAACAGATCAAGCCGCAGGCGCGCACGCTGGCCACGGACCGCGGCATCGAGTGCCGCCTGGTCGATTACGACGCGCTGCGGGGGCTCGACAACGCAGACGAGCGGCTGTTCTGATGGGCCGCCGCCGCTCCAAGCATCTCCGCGCCCCACGCCCGCTCCTCTCCGGGGGTTCGCAGCAGCGGGTGCGCAAGGGTGGCACGAGCTACATCGTGCGCGACGTTCCCGCGCACCGCGCGGAGAAGGAGTACCGCTGCCCGGGCTGCCAGCAGCGGGTCGCTCCCGGTACCGCGCACGTCGTGGCCTGGCCCGAGAACGCCGCCTACGGGCTGACCACGGGGCTGGATGCACGGCGGCACTGGCACACCTTCTGTTGGGGGCAGGCATGAGCACCGAACTGAACCACCTCGTCGTCGGCTCCGGGGAACACATAGTGGTTTTCCTGCACGGCCTCTTCGGGCAGGGCAAGAACTTCGGGTCCATCGCCACCGCGTTGAGCGACATCGCCACCTGCTACCTGGTGGACCTGCCCAACCACGGCCGCTCCCCCTGGACGGAGACGTTCTCCCTGGACAACCAGGCCGCCGAGGTGGCCGAGTGGCTCTACCAGACGTTCGACCACCCCGTCACGCTCATCGGCCACTCGCTGGGCGGCAAGATCGCCATGCGCGTCGCGCTCCAGGCGCCGGAGCTCATCGAGAAGCTGATGATCGTCGACATCTCACCTGCCAGGAACGTGGAGGCCGCCCAGTTCGTCAACCTGGTGGCGGCGCTGCGCACCTTGGACCTCGAGGAGATCCGCAGCCGCACCCAGGCAGACGACGAACTCGACGAGCTCATCCCGGACAAGACCGTGCGCCGGTTCCTGCTGCAGAACCTCCACCACAAGGGCGACGTGTGGTTCTGGCTGCCCAATCTGGACCTGCTGGCCGATTCACTCCACGACATCGGGGGGTGGCCGCCCATCGAGGGCGAGTTCGACGGCCCTGTGGTGTGGGTGGCCGGTGGGCGTTCCCCCTACATCCAGCCGGACCATGTCGAGCCGATGCGTCGGCTCTTCCCCCGGATGCGCCAGGTGACGCTGAAGAATGCGGCCCACTGGGTCCACGCCGACGAGCCGGAGGGTTTCATCCGCATCGTGCGTCTCCTCCTCAGCGATGACTGAGCCGGCCGCGGCCCCCACGGTCTCCGGGGCCGTGCCGTGGTTCGTCCGATGGCTGCCCGGCTACCTCTGGGCGATGGCCCTCCTGTCGCTGGTGATCACGCTGCTGCCCGAGGGGGTGGTCACCCATGTGCTCGTCGAAGTGACGTCCTGGGTCAACCCGTATCCCAGCATCGACCTGGCATCCACGCTGTCGCTGGCGATGATGGCCGGGGCGGCGCAAGCGCATCGCCATGATCCTGATGAGCCTCGCCTCAGCACTCCTGCTGCTCCTCTAGGCCGTCGGCCTGACCGATGTCGTGATCTATGAAGCCACGGCGGCTTCCATCGGCGCGGTGGCGCTGATGGTCCAGGGCCTCACCTACGGCTTCAGCGGCAACCATATGGGGCAGTTGTTCAGCTGGTGACGATCGCTGCGGCCACCGTCGGGCTGGCGCGCCGGCGGGGCTGGTTCCCCTGGGGCGCAGCCGCCGCCGTCGTCACCGTCCTCATCGTGGCCCTCATGCTGCTGACCGTCTGGTGGGATTCCGCAGTCGGTACCGGGCACCGGTCGTTCCAGTCCGCGCAGATCCTGTTGACGAGCGGCGCCATTGCTCTCCTCGCGCTCCTCCTGGATCCCCACCCTGCGCATGGGTGAGGTCGTCCTCATCTCAGGCTGCGGGGGCACCGCCGGGGCCTGACCCACGCCCCGGCCCGCGGTGCCCCACCGTCGCCCTCACCGCGGCCCCGCATCCGTCGCCCAGGCTCGGCAGGGTCCTGCAGGAGTGCTGGGGCACCCCATCCACTGGCGCGAGGTGTCGGGCACCGGTCACCTGATGATGCTCGATCGGCCCGACGCGGTTGGTCGGCGCCGTTCGCGCGGCCCTTGACGGCTGACGTCAGCCGAGCGAGACCGTGGTGATCTTGGCCTCGGCGATGGGCGAGGTCTGATCGCCCGCGTCCACGCCCTGCGCCGCGATCCCGCCCACCACATCGGTGCCGGCCTGATCCATCGTGCCGAAGATCGTGTAATCGGGATCCAGCGTCGAATCGGCGTAGACGAGGAAGAACTGGGAGCCGTTGGTGTCGGGCCCCGCGTTGGCCATCGCGACCGTGCCCGCAGGGTACGCCTCCTGGGGGCTCAGGTCCTCGATGGCCTCCAACTCGTCGGCGTAGCTGTAGCCGGGGCCGCCCATGCCGCTGGCGGACGGGTCGCCGCACTGCAGCACGAAGATGCCGTAATCGGTCAAGCGGTGGCACACCGTGTCGTCGTAGTACCCCTGCTCCGCCAGCGAGACGAAGGAGTTGACCGTGCACGGCGCCTTGGCGCGATCCATGGTTATCGTCACGTCGCCGGCCGTCAGGCCCAGCGTCACCGTCACCTCGCCCTGGGTCGGCACCCCCGCCGTGGGCGGGGCGTCCACGGCCTTGGCGGGCTCGCCGGCCGGCGGGTACTCACAGGTGGTGGTGTTCTCCGCCGTCACAGGCTCAGGGTTGGACTGGTTGGCGTCGCCACACGCGGACAGGGAGATCAGCGCCGCGGCGCTCAACAGGGCAAAGACTCGGATACGCACCCACCCACCTTGGCATAGATTGGGACCATGGTCACACTCTCGAAGATCTACACGCGCACCGGCGACGCCGGCTCCACCCGCCTGTCCGACAACTCCGAGGTCCGCAAGACGGACCGCCGTGTGGAGGCTTACGGTCACGTCGACGAGGCCAATTCCGCCGTCGGCCTTGCCGTCGCGCTCGGCGGCCTACCGGAGCGCGTGGTGGAGATGCTGGCGCTGGTACGCAACGAACTCTTCGACGTGGGCGCGGACATCTCCAATCCCCTCGATCCGGATCCCAAGTGGCCGCCGCTGCGGATCGAGCAGGCCTCCATCGACCGGCTTGAGGCCTACTGCGACGAACTCCAGGAGGAGCTGCCGGTGCTGCGGAGCTTCATCTTGCCCGGCGGTACCCCCGGCGGCGCACAGCTCCACGTGGCCCGCACCATCGCCCGCCGCGCCGAACGCGCCGCCTGGGCTTGCGCCGAGGAGCACGGCATGGACACCGATGGTGGAGTGAACTCCCTGGCGATCACCTACCTCAACCGTCTCTCGGACCTGCTGTTCATCATGAGCCGGGCCACCAACGGCACCGAGCACGAGGTCCTCTGGGTGCCAGGCACCGACCGCGAGAAGCCCACCCAGTAGGTCCCTGAGCATCGCGCCCCGCCCGACGCTTGTGCTGAGCATGTCCCAGCGCGAAGCGCCGGACAGGTGGAAGTAAAGGGCCCCCGCAGCCGATCTGTCACCTGTTCCACAGCGGGCAGGTTCCGCCGAGATCGGGGAAAGAAGGGCGCTCGCTCACTGGTCCTCCTCGTGGGCGACGTCGCCGTTGACGCGGGTCGGTTTGCGCTCGAACTCGCGCCCTTCATTCCCCGACCCCGGCTTTGCCCTGTCGGGTTGCCCGTCGTTGCGGCCGACACCGTTGGCGGCCTTGTTGCCGGAGCGTCCGGTGTCGGGGTGCGTTGCTGTCACGCGGCGTTGTCGGGCAACTAGGGACCTGGGTTCGGGTTGAGGCCGGAGAAGCACTTGCATACCCCCGACCCCGGCCACTCCTTCACGCTTGGGGCAGCGGGCTGGTCCTGACGCTGGTTGAGCCGGTCGCCCCCGAGGGACGAGGGGCGCGACCGTGTCGAAACCCCCGCAGCCGATCTGTCACCAGACCCACGAGGGCGGGCCAGAAGGATGCTGTCCGGCTTAGGTGAAGAGTTTGGTACCGACTACGGTACGAAACCCTTCAGTTAAGACCAGGACGGCTGATCAGCGGCCACGCTCAGGGGCCAGCTAGGCGGGGGTGTCGGCGCTGCTCGGGAAGTAGTGCGATCCGGGCGGGGCTGACTCCAGCCAGCTCATCAGCGCGAGCACCTGGTCGCGGTCCATCGACAGCGACGAGGTCGCGCCCGAGGCGCGGTCGCGCAGCGTGACGATCATGGAGTCCTCGAACAACGCGATCGCTTCGAGGCCGGCCGGCTGACGCTGATGCACGTACGTGGTGCCCACGCGGGGAAAGACCTTCTTCGGGCGCAGACTCAACGAGAAGGAGCGGAACCACTCCAGGTTCTCACCACGGAACCGCGCCATGCCCAGCACCCACCCCGAGCCGGGGGTGACCTCACTGATCCGGTACGCGCAATCGAAAAGGCCGCCCTGGCCGGTGAGCCAGCGGCGGCGGAGATAGAGGAGGATGAAGGGCAGCAGGACGAACGCGATCACGATCAGTGCCGTGACGATGATCTCCCACATCTATGCTCTTCCTCTCCCGCGGTCCCGGATATGCGCTCAGGGCAGCCCCCCGATGGAGGGCCGCCCTGAGCCGTTGGTTCTTCTAGTTACTGGCCGCGCGTTCGCCTGCGCGAACCTGGGCCTTCAACATCTTCAGACGATGGATCTCCGCATCGTCGGCATGCCCCTGCTGCGCCTTCTGGACCAGCGGAGCCAGTTCCTTCTGCGCCTCCTCGAGACTGACCTCCTTGCCCAGCTCAGCGAACTGGGCGAGCAGCGAGACGTGATCGTGCGCCACCGAGATGAACCCGCCGTCGACCATCAGCGATTCGCTGGTGCCCTCCGCGGTGACGATCTCGACCATCGACGGCTGCAGCACTGCGAGCAGCGGCTCATGTCCGGGCAGGATGCCGATGTCGCCCTCGACGGTGCGCGCGATGATGTTGACGGCGTCGCCGGACCAGACCACGCGGTCAGCCGAGACGACCTCGACGTGCAGCGGTGAGCGGTCCATGGATCAGCTTTCCTTCTGCATACGGTCCCAGTTGGCCATGACGTCATCCATGCCGCCGACGTTGAAGAACGCCTGCTCGGCGATGTGGTCGACGTCACCGTTGCAGATCATCTGGAACGACTCGATGGTGTCGGCCAGCGGCACCGTGGACCCCGGGATGTTGGTGAACTTCTCGGCCATGTAGGTGTTCTGCGACAGGAACTGCTGGATGCGACGCGCGCGGTTGACGATGATCTTGTCCTCTTCGGACAGCTCGTCGATACCGAGGATGGCGATGATGTCCTGCAGTTCCTTGTTGCGCTGCAGGATCTGCTTGACGCGCACCGCGGTGTCGTAGTGCTCCTGGCCGATGTACTGCGGGTCGAGGATGCGCGAGCTCGAAGCCAGCGGATCCACGGCCGGGTACAGACCGCGCGAGGCGATCTCACGGGAGAGCTCGGTGGTGGCGTCGAGGTGCGCGAACGTCGTGGCCGGGGCCGGGTCCGTGTAGTCATCAGCGGGCACGTAGATGGCCTGCATCGACGTGATGGAGTGACCCTTCGTCGAGGTGATGCGCTCCTGGAGCTGACCCATCTCGTCGGCCAGGTTCGGCTGGTAACCCACGGCCGAGGGCATGCGGCCCAGCAGCGTGGAGACCTCGGAACCGGCCTGCGTGAAGCGGAAGATGTTGTCGATGAACAGCAGCACGTCCTGGTTCTGCACATCGCGGAAGTACTCCGCCATGGTCAGCGCCGACAGGGCGACGCGGAGACGGGTGCCCGGAGGCTCATCCATCTGGCCGAACACCAGCGCGGTGTCCTTGAGGACGCCGGCCTCCTCCATCTCGTTGATGAGGTCGTTGCCCTCACGGGTGCGCTCACCCACGCCGGCGAACACTGAGGTGCCACCGAAGTTGTGGGCGATGCGGTAGATCATCTCCTGGATGAGCACCGTCTTGCCGACGCCTGCACCACCGAAGAGGCCGATCTTGCCGCCCTTCACGTACGGGGTGAGCAGGTCGAGCACCTTAATGCCCGTCTCGAGCATCTCCGTGCGGGACTCGAGAGCGTCGAACGCTGGGGCCGGACGGTGGATGGGCCAACGCTCGGTGATCTCGATCGACGAGGGGTCGACGTTGAGGACGTCACCGGTCACGTTCCACACGTGGCCCTTGGTGATGTCCCCCACGGGGACGGTGATCGGGGCACCGGTATCGGTGACCTCCGCGCCGCGACGCATACCGTCGGTGGGCTTCAGCGCGATGGCTCGCACCACGTTGTCGCCCACGTGCAGGGCCGTCTCCATCGTCATGGTGCGCGTCTCGCCCATGACCGTGGTCTCGACGGTCAGCGCGTTGCCGATCTCCGGGATCTGGTCAGCCGCGAACTCGACGTCCACGACGGGGCCGATGACGCGTGCAACGCGGCCGACACCACCGGTGGTGGCCGGCTGCGTCTCGCTCACAGTGGCAGTCATTTGTTACCTCATTCGTTTCCGGCTGATTCGGCCAGCGCAGAGGCGCCGCCGACGATTTCAGTGATTTCCTGTGTGATGCCCGCCTGGCGAGCCTGGTTCTCCGCGCGGGTGAGCTTCTCGATGAGATCCTGCGCGTTGTCGGTGGCCGACTTCATGGCGCTCTGACGGCTGGCCAACTCGGAGGCGGCCGACTGCAGCAGAGCAGTATGTACGCGGTTGGCGACGAACATCGGCAGCAGCGTGTCGAGCACCGTCGTCGCGTCGGGCTCGAAGGCATAGAACGGGTTCAGCTCGCCGTCGTCGTCATCGTCATCTTCAGCATCCTCCACCACGAGCGGCAGCAGCCGCACCGCGATGGCGTTCTGCGTCATCATCGAGACGAATCGCGTGCCGACGATGTGGAGTTCGTCGACGCCACCCTCCTCGTAGGGCATCAGGAAGCGCTCCAACAGAACGTCGGAGATCTCCTTGGCGTGCGCGTAGGTGGGGCGATCGGAGAATCCGGTCCACGACTGCTCGATGTGGCGGTTGCGGAAATCGAAGTACGCCACACCCTTGTTGCCGGTGATGTACTGGATGTTCTCCTGGCCCTGCTGCGTGATCCTCGCGTGCAGCTGCTCGGCCGCCTTGATGGCGTTGGCCGAGTAGGCACCCGCGAGGCCGCGGTCTGAGGTGATCAGCAACATCGCCGAGCGGCGGGGCTTGTCCACGGCGCGCAGCAGCGGGTGATCGATGTCGTGCGCGCTGGCCAGTGCGGAGACCGCCTTGGTCAGTTCGCGCGTGTACGGGGCCGCGGAGCGCGCCGCCTGCTGCGCCTTGACGACGCGGCTGGCGGCGATCAGCTCCATGGCTCGGGTGATCTTCTTGGTCGTCGAGACAGACCGACGACGCTGGCGAAGCTCACGCAGACTCGATGCCATCGTCGATCAGCCCCGCTTCTGGCGAGCGATCTTCGTCTGGTCGATGTCCTCGTCCTCGAGCGGCTTGTGCTCCTCGCGGCCGACGAGCAGCGTGCCCTCGGACGTGCGGAAGACCTTCTTGAACTCGGCGATCGCAGCGACGGTGGCTTGCTTGCGGTCGTCACCGAACTGGAAGTCGCTGGCGATGTCGGTCAGGACGGAGGTGTTGTGCCGCAGGTAGTCGAGCAGTTCCTGCTCGAAGCGCAGCACATCGTCGACGGGGACGTCGTCGAAGTGGCCCTCAATGCCGGACCACACGCTGACGACCTGGTCCTCCACCGGGTACGGCGCGTACTGGCCCTGGCGCAGCAGCTCCGTGAGGCGGGCGCCTCGGTCGAGCTGGCGACGGGTGGTGGCGTCGAGATCCGAGGCGAACATGGCGAAGGCCTGCATGTCGCGGTACTGGGCCAGGCTCAGCTTCAGCGAACCGGAGACCTGCTTCATGGCCTTGACCTGGGCGGCGCCACCGACTCGGGACACGGACACGCCGACGTCGACGGCGGGGCGCTGGTTCGCGTTGAACAGATCAGACTGGAGGAAGATCTGGCCGTCGGTGATCGAGATCACGTTGGTGGGGATGTAGGCCGAGACGTCGTTGGCCTTCGTCTCGATGATGGGCAGGCCGGTCATCGAGCCGCCACCCAGCTCGTCGGAGAGCTTCGCGCAGCGCTCCAGCAGGCGGGAGTGGAGGTAGAAGACGTCACCGGGGTACGCCTCACGGCCCGGGGGACGACGCAGCAGCAGCGACATGGCGCGGTACGCCTCGGCCTGCTTGGTCAGGTCGTCGAACACGATGAGCACGTGGTTGCCCTGGTACATCCAGTGCTGACCGATGGCCGAGCCGGAGTAGGGGGCGATGTACTTGAAGCCCGCGGGATCCGAAGCGGGCGCGTGCACGATGGTGGTGTACTCCATCGCACCGGCTGCCTCGAGGGTGCCGCGCACCTCGGCGATGGTGGAACCCTTCTGACCGATGGCGACGTAGATGCAGCGGACCTGCTTCTTCTTGTCGCCCGATTCCCAGTTGGTCTTCTGGTTGATGATCGTGTCGATCGCGATGGCCGTCTTACCGGTCTTGCGGTCACCGATGATCAGCTGGCGCTGGCCACGGCCGATCGGGATCATCGCGTCGATCGACTTCAGACCGGTCTGGAGCGGCTCGCGCACCTCCTGGCGGTCCATGACGCCGGCGGCCTGCAGTTCGAGGGCACGGCGGCCCTCGATGCCGGTGATCTCGCCGAGACCGTCGATGGGGTTGCCCATGGCGTCGACGACGCGGCCGAGGTAGCCGTCGCCGACGGGGACCGAGAGGACGTCGCCCGTGCCGTGCACGGTGGAGCCCTCGTCGATGCCCTCGGACTCGCCGAGGACGACGACGCCGATCTCACGCTCGTCCAGGTTCAGTGCGATACCCAGGGTGCCGTTCTCGAACTGGAGCAGTTCGTTGGCCATCGCCGAGGGGAGACCCTCGACGCGGGCGATGCCGTCACCTGAGGACACGACCGTGCCGACTTCGGTGCGGCCGGCAGCTTGGGGCTCGTACGACTGGACGAAGTCGTCCAGTGCGCTGCGGATCTCATCCGGACTGATGGTGAGTTCAGCCATGTCGTCCTACTCTTTCTAGGGGTTCAGAGGTGGGTGAGCTGCCGGCGAGCATCTTCGAGCCGCGCAGCAACTGTTGATTCGATTACGTCATCGCCGATGACCACGCTCATGCCTCCCAGCACGGCGGGGTCGACCTCGATCTGCAGGCTGACGGGACCGCCCACCTGCTTCTCCAGAGCGGACTTCAGGCGGGTGAGGCGTGCCTCGTCGAGCGGACGCGCGACGGTGACCAGGGCGATCTTCTCGCCCGCGATCTCCGCGCCCATCTCCGCATACGACTTCGCCGTGAGGGCGAACGTGCGCCGGCGGGCCTTCACGGCGCGCGATGCGAGCGACGCGGTGACCGGGTGGACCTTGCCGGAGATCAGGCGGGCAACCAGTGCCCGCTTGCCGTCGACCGGGTACTTGCCGTCACGCAGGGCACCTGCCAGTGCGCGGTCATGGTCAACCGTGCTGGCCAGCTGGTACAGCTCCTCATTGACCTCGTCGATCCGACCGTCGCGCTGCGCGCTCTTGAGCGCGAGGCGGATGCCCTGCCGCTCAAGGCCGGTGACCAGGCGGTTGCCGCTGCGCCACGGGGTCTGCACCACCGCGGACAGGACGGCCAGAGCCGCGGGCGAGATCTTGCCGCCGAACAGACGCTCGGCGAGCTGTGCCCGGTTGGCGTCCGAGGCGGACGGATCCGAGAGGCTTCGACGCAGCGTCGGCTGACCGTCGAGCACATCGACGACGGCGAACAACTCGTCCGCGATGGTGGCATCTGTGGCGATGCCGTCCACCGTGGTGTCGAGCGCAGCGTATGCAGCGTCGCGGGCCGTCATCGGTCTGCGCCTGCCGTCTCGAGCTCAGCGAGGAAGCGATCGATGGTGCGCATGGCGCGCTCGTCGTCCGACAGTGATTCGCCGACGATCTTGCCCGCGAGGGTGGTGGCCATGCCGCCGACCTCACCGCGCAGATCGTGCACCAGCTGGGAGCGCTCCGCCTCGAGCTGCGCACGGCCCGATTCCAGAATCCGCTGGGATTCCTTCGTGGCCTTGTCGCGGGCCTCAGCGAGGATCGTCGCCGACTGATTCTTGGCGTCCTCACGGATGCGGGCGGCTTCTTCACGGGCAGCGTTGAGCTGATCGTTGTACTCAGCGAGCGCAGCCTCGGCCTTGGCCTCAGCTTCCGCGGCACGCTGCATGCCGCCTTCGATCCGGCTGGAGCGCTCTTCATACATCTTCTCGAAGGCCGGTACGACGACCTTCCACATGATGAAGAAGATCACCAGCATCAGGAGGACACCGGCGATGACCTCTGACCAGTAGTGGGGCGCAAGGGGTCCGAGGAGGTCCTGCGCCCCTTCCAAGGGGACCACAGGGGGCCTCAGAGAACGAACGCGAGGGCGATGGCGATGATGGCCAGGGCCTCAACCACGGCGAAGCCGATGAACGCGGTGCTCATCATGGCGCCACGGGCCTCAGGCTGACGCGCGGTGCCGTTGATCACCGACGCGAAGATCCAGGCAACACCGAGGGCCGGCGCGATCGTCGCGATCGCGTAGCCGATCATGTTGATGTTGCCGCTGATGCTGATTTCGAGGAGTTCCATTGTTTTCCTTTCGGATGGCTACCTAGGCGGTCGACCTAGACAGTCTGTTGGGGCTTAGTGCGCCTCGGCGATCGAGGTCGACACGTACTGGGCGGTGAGAACGGTGAAGATGTAGGCCTGCAGGGCGCCGATGAACAGTTCCAGCAGCATGATGATGATGCTGAACAGGATCGAGACGCCGCCGGAGATGTTGTAGAACAGGTTGTCCTGCTGGCTCAGCAGCCAGCCGCCTCCGATGGCGAAGACCATGACCACGAGGTGGCCGGCGAACAGGTTGGCGAACAGACGCAGCGCCAGCGTGATGGGCCGCGTGATGAACGTCGCGAGGAACTCCAGCGGGATCACCAGCGGCAGCAGGTACCCCGGCACGCCCTCGGGAATGAGCGACTTCTTGAGGAAGCCTCTGAAGCCCCACTTCGCGAAGCCGGCGCCCACGTAGACGAACCAGGAGAGGACGGCCAGGCCGTAGGCGAATCCGACATTCGAGAAGGCCGGGTACATGAAGAGGAAGAACTGGCCGAACCAGTTGTTGACCAGCAGGAAGCTGAACAGGCCCAGCAGGTACGGCAGGTACTTGCGGAAATCCGCGTGGAGGATGTCGCGGGCGATGCCGTTGCGCACGAACTCGTACATGTACTCGGCGAAGAACTGGCCCTTGGAGGGCTTGACCTTCAGCTTGCGTGAGGCGATCACCCACAGGATGATCACGAGCAGCGCACCGATGACGGCCTGCGCCAGCGGCTTGTTCACCCAGTCGGGCAGCACGCCCGGCCACAGGGAGTACCAGAGGAAGTCCTTGGTACCAGGAGGGGTGTAATCGCCGCCGGTCTCCAGCGGAAGAAGGCCCAGAGTCACGTACCGCTCCCGTATCGCTTGATGATCAGATACAAGCTGCTGAGAAGGCCCAGGATGAGCCCCACTGGCAGCAGCCAGTTGGTGTTCAGGAAATGGTCACCTACCCACCCCAGGCCCCCGTAGAAAATGATCCCTGCGAGGATGTAGGCGAGAACAGCCATACCGTCTTCGCGCCCCGTGGGGGCAGAACGCTCTGCTCCGTTGGATGGCGTAGGTGTGGTGCCCATGTCGGGAGTGAGCCTAGCGGAAACCGGACCGTGTTTCACATCGGCGAGAAGGCGTCCCGAAAACCGGGGCCCTCAGCCCGTCGGCGGCGGCTCATACTCGCGGTCGTAGACGGGGACATGCTGTCGCGAAGCGACGAACACCACGCCGATCACCCAGGCCAGCACGGTGCCGGCGACGCTCAGCAGCAGCCAGCCCTTCGACACGTGCGGCGCGACGGAAGGCAGGCCCAGCAGCGCCCACAGACCGGCCGCGATGCCGACCACCCGCACGCCGTAGCTGATCATGACCAGCCCCATGCCCTGGAAGGGTTCCAACTCCGAGGCCACCACCTCGATGGCCTGGCCGATCGAGTAGAAGATCACCACCGCGGCAAAGCCCAGCGCGGCGGTCAGCGCGGCCCCTCCCCCGCCGAGGCCCAGGGCCAGTCCGATGATCGTCAGGCCCACGACGTGGCCGCCGATGAGGCCGCCGACCATCATCTCCTTGGCCCGCCTGGTGGCCGCGGTGACGGTGCGTGCCTTGCGCGGCTCAGACATCGAGCGGCTTCTGGTCGACGACCTCGGCCTCGCGGCCTCCGATGAAGCTGGGTGCGGAGCGCACCGGCCACACCGTCAGCGCCAGCACGGTGAGCAGGCCGCCGGCCACCAGCCACACGCCGGTGGAGCGGCTCGTCAACGCGATGACCACCAGGCCCACGGAGACGACGGCGGCCCAGCCGTACATCAGCAGCACCGCTCCCCAGTGCGAATGGCCGCGGGCAAGGAGCCGGTGATGAAGGTGCTGCTTGTCGGCCTGGAACGGGTTCTGCCCGTTCCACGCGCGCCGCACCCATGCCAGCATGAGGTCGAGCAGCGGGAGTGCGAGGGCCGCGACCGGCAGCAGGATCGGCAGCAGGGCCGGGAAGGCGTCGCTGCCGCTGCCGGACAGCGCGCTCGGGTCCCACCGCCCGGTGAACGAGACGGCGCTCATCGCCATGAGGAACCCCAGCAGCATGGCGCCGGAATCCCCCATGAACATCTTGGCGGGGTGCCAGTTGTGGAACAGGAAGCCCACCGCGATGCCGCAGGTGGCCACGGTGATGAGGCTGGCCGTCGTGGCCCTGGTGAGCTCCTGCTCGTAGGCCAGGAAGTAGGTGTAGCTGAAGAACGCACCCGAACCGATGGCCACGATGCCACCTGCCAGGCCGTCCAGGCCGTCGACGAAGTTCACCGCGTTGACGCACAAGGCGATGATCAGCACCGTGATCATGATGCTGGTGGTCTCGTCGAGGCTGACGATGCGGTTGGGCAGCGGGATCCAGAAGATGCGCACGCCCGACATCACCGCGACGCCGGCCGCCATCACCTGGCCGCCGAGCTTCACGAGCGCCGGCATGTCGTACTTGTCGTCGAGGACGCCCACCACGCAGATGACCAGGCCAGCCCAGAGCACCGCCCAGGTGTCGTGTTCGACGGTGGTGTAGCGGCCCAGGAACGGCATCTGCACCGCCACAAGCAGCGCGATGGCCAGCCCCCCGAACATCGCGATCCCCCCGAAGTACGGGATGGGATAGGTATGCACGTCACGGTTACGCACCGTGGCGAGCGCTCCCGTGGCAACCGCGATCCGCCGGCACAACCCCGACAGGAGGTAGGTGGCGCCGGCCGCGATGAACAGCACGAGGAGGTATTCGCGCACTACTGCCCGTTCTCGTCGGCGGGCGTCTCAGGGGCGGGTGCCAGCTCGGTGACCGGCCCGACCTCATGGCCGAGAGCGGGTTCCGGCTGGGCGTCGGCCACCGGCAGGTCCATCACGTCAGGGGCCACCTCCCGGAGTTGCGCCATGCTCAGCGCGCCCTCACGCACGACGCGGCCCCCGGGGAAGGTGGCGAAGTCGACAATGGTGGAGGCGACTCCCCCGGCGGCGGGCCCGGCGTCGAGATAGACCGCGACCCTGTCGCCCAGCTGCTCCTTCGCCTCCCGGGCGCTCACGGCGGCGGGCTGGCCGTGCACGTTGGCTGAGCTGACTGCGAGGGGGCCGGTGCGGCGGAGGAGGGAGCGGGCGCCTTCATGATCCGGGACACGCACCGCCACGGTGCCGCCTGTGTCCCCCAGCTCCATCCCGGCCCTCGGCTGGGCGCGCAGGATGAGCGTCAGCGCCCCGGGCCAGAACGCCTTCGCCAGGTCGGCTGCGGCCTCCGGCACTTCGTCGGCGACGGCGCGTAGCATCGACGGCTCTGCGACCAGCACCGGGGGTGGCATGTCGCGGCCGCGCTCCTTGGCGTCGAGCAGGCGCTGCACCGCGTCGCGGTTGAACGCATCGGCGCCGATGCCGTAGACGGTGTCGGTGGGCAGCACGATGCACTGGCCGTCGCGGACGGCTGCGGCAGCCTCGTTGAGGGCGCTGTCGCCGTCGTACCTGAGGTTGAAGACGCGGGCGGTTTCGGTCACAGCCCAATCCTGCCACTAACGGGCGGCCGGGTCGCGGTGACGAACCGTGGGCGCCCGGTCAGGTCGTTGCGGGAGGCCACCTCCGCGAAGCCTGCCGTCTCAAAGAGTTCCACCACCGCAGGAGCGTGGGAGTCGTCGTGCTCGGTGGCCAGCAGCCCACCGGGGCGTAGGAGCCGGCGGCCCACCTCGGCCACCACCCGCAGCGCGTCGAGCCCATCGGGACCGGAGAACAGCGCGATCTCCGGATCCTGCAACACGTCGTCGGGCAGGATCTGCCGGTGTGCCTCCGGGATGTAGGGCGGGTTGGCGATCACCAGGTCGACGGTGCCGTCGAGTTCGTGGAAGGCCTCAGCCATGTCGCCCAGCAGGATGTCGACGCCGAGGCCCTCGAGGTTGCGTGCCAGGTAGGCATGAGCCTCGGGTGACAGCTCCACCGCGTGCAGCTCGATGTGGCCCAGCTCGCGGGCCAGCGCGGCCGTGATGGCGCCGGATCCCGCACACAGCTCGACGACGCGCCGCCTATCCGACGGGCGCTCCGCGAGGCGGTCCAGCGCCCAGCCCACCATCTCCTCAGTCTCGGGGCGCGGGATGAACACACCGGGACCCACTTTGAGCGTCTCGTGGCGGAAGTAGGCCTCGCCCGTGAGGTGTTGGAGCGGCACCCCCTCCGCCCGACGCTCCGCGAGGGCGTCGATGACAGGGCGTTGGCGCTTCGACACACGAGAAATCAACAGTTGGGAGGGCTCGATGCCCAGGGCGTGCGCCACGAGAATGCGGGCCTCTGGGCCGGGGCTGGGCGACCCTGCCCTGCTGAGCCGTTCGGCGACCTCGTGGGCGACGTCCTGCGCCCTCACCCGCCTACCTCGGAGAGGCGTTCGGCCAGGTCCTGCTCGGCCAGCGCGTCGAGCAGCGGGGTGAGCGCCCCCTCCAGCACGGCGTCGAGGTTGTGGGCCTTGTAGCCGATGCGGTGATCCGTGATCCGGTTCTCCGGGAAGTTGTAGGTGCGGATGCGTTCCGAGCGGTCGACGGTGCGCACCTGGGACTTGCGCGCATCTGAGGCAGCAGCGGCCGCCTCCGCCTCGGCTACCTGGATGAGGCGGGCACGCAGCATCCGCATCGCGGATTCGCGGTTCTGCAGTTGCGAACGCTCGTTCTGGCAACTGACCACCGTGCCCGTGGGCACGTGCGTGATGCGCACCGCCGAATCCGTGGTGTTGACCCCCTGGCCGCCCGGCCCGGAAGCGCGGTAGACGTCGATGCGCAGATCCTCGTCGTTGATCTCCACCTCGTCGGCCTCCACGTCCGGCATCACGAGCACGCCCGCGGCGGAGGTGTGGATGCGGCCCTGCGACTCGGTGACCGGCACACGCTGCACGCGGTGCACGCCGCCCTCGAACTTCAGCCGGCCATACGGGCCGAACTCGTGGTTGGTGCCGCCCTTGACGGCGGCGGTGACGGACTTGTAGCCGCCCAGATCCGTGTCCTGCGCGTCGAGGATCTCGATCTTCCAGCCCAGCTCCTCCGCGTAGCGGGTGTACATGCGCAGCAGGTCCCCCGCGAACAGCGCGGACTCGTCGCCGCCCTCGCCGGACTTGATCTCCAAGAGCGCGTCGGCATCATCGTTGGGGTCCCGCGGCGCGAGCAGCCGGGTGAGCTTCTCCGTGGCCGCCTCCAGCTGGGTGTCGAGATCGGCCACCTCGTCGGCGAACGACGAATCGTCGGCTGCCAACTCCGCGGCCGCCTCCCGGTCACCGGTGAGGCGGCGGAACTCGTCGATTCCCTCGACGATGGGCCGCAGCGCCGCGTAGCGACGCCCCACCCTGCGGGAGCGCCCCATGTCGGCGTGCAGCTCTGGATCAGCGAGCTGCTTCTCGAGGTCGCGGAATTCATCGATCAGCGGCTGCGCGTTCTCGAACATGCCGGGGCTCCTGGTGGGTGTCAGCGGGCAAAAAGAAACGAACGCCGGTCCGGGTGGAAACCCAGAGCACGGCGTTCGTTGCGGTGGCTACTTCTTGGCGTAACGCTTCTCGAAGCGGGCGACGCGGCCACCGGAGTCAAGAATCTTCTGCTTGCCGGTGTAGAACGGGTGGCACTCGGCGCACACGTCAGCGTTCAGCGTGGCGGTGGTGCTGCGGGTGGTGTACGTGTTGCCGCAGGTGCAGGTCACCGTGGCCTCGACGTAATCAGGGTGGATTCCCTGCTTCATGATGGTCTCCTAGATGTTGGTTTCGACCGGGTCGCCTGGAGGCGGCGTGAACCGGCACAACGAGACATTATGGCACGCGCGCCCCACCATCCCCAAACCATGAGCCGCTGCCCGCGAGGCGCCACCCCGAGCCTGGTCCCTGAGCGTCGCCCTGCGCGACGACGCTTGTGCTGAGCCTGTCCCAGCGCGAAGCGCAGGACAGGTCGAAGCGAAGGGCACCCGCAGCCAATCTGACGCCTGATGCCACCGGTGGTCGCCGCTGTCTCTGATGGGAGCCTTCGCCGGCCACGCAGAAGGCGGTCACTCTGTGGTGCTGCTCCCACAACCGCCACCGCCGGCACCGCTCAGGCGGCACCGGCGGTGACGGTCCGACGCGACACGCGCCATGCGACTAACCGTCCTGTGCGGGCGTGGTCTTGAGCACGCTCAGCAGGATGGGGGCCTTCGCCGGCCCCGCAGAAGGCGGTCACTCTGTGGTGCTGCTCCCACACCCGCCACCGCCGGCACCGCTCAGGCGGCACCGGCGGTGACGGTCCGACGCGACACGCGCCATGCGACTAACCGTCCTGTGCGGGCGTGGTCTTGAGCACGCTCAGCAGGAAGTCGTGATTGCTCTCGGTCTTGCTCATGCGACCCTTCAGAGTCTCGAGCGCCGACTGGTCGTCGAGGCCGGACAGGGCGCGGCGGAGCTTCCAGATGATGCCCAGCTCGTCGCGCTTGAGCAGCAGTTCCTCGCGGCGGGTGCCCGACGCGTCCACGTCGATCGCCGGGAAGATGCGCTTGTCCGCCAGCTCGCGGCGCAGACGCAGCTCCATGTTGCCGGTGCCCTTGAACTCCTCGAAGATGACCTCGTCCATCTTGGAGCCGGTCTCGATGAGCGCGGTGGCCAGGATGGTCAGCGAGCCGCCGTCCTCGATGTTGCGGGCCGCGCCGAAGAACTTCTTCGGCGGGTACAGCGCTGCGGAGTCGACGCCGCCGGAGAGGATGCGGCCCGACGCGGGGGCAGCCAGGTTGTAGGCGCGACCTAGGCGGGTGATGCCGTCGAGCAGTACGACGACGTCGTGGCCCAGCTCGACGAGACGCTTGGCGCGCTCGATGGCCAGCTCGGAGATCATCGTGTGATCCTCAGCCGGGCGGTCGAACGTGGAGGCGATGACCTCGCCGGAGACCGTGCGCTGGAAATCCGTGACTTCCTCGGGACGCTCATCGACGAGGACGACCATCAGGTGCACCTCGGGGTTGTTGGCGGCGATCGCGTTGGCGATGGCCTGCATGATCATCGTCTTACCGGCCTTGGGCGGCGAGACGATGAGGCCTCGCTGGCCCTTGCCGATGGGCGAGACCATGTCGATGATGCGACCGGTGAGGTTGGCCTGCACCGTCTCGAGGCGCAGCCGCTCCTGCGGGTACAGCGGGGTCAGCTTCTGGAACTCGGGACGGCCCTTGGCCTGCTCCGGATCAGCGCCGTTGACCGTGTCGAGGCGCACCAGCGGCTGGAACTTCTCCTTGCGCTCGTTCTCCCGCGCCACACGGACAGCGCCGGTGATCACGTCGCCGCGACGCAGCCCGTAGCGACGCACGGTGGACATGGAGAGGTAGGCGTCCGCAGGGCCGGGGAGGTAGCCGGTGGTGCGGACGAAGGCGTAGTTGTCGCGGATGTCGACGATGCCGGAGATGTTGGCCAGCACGTCGTCCTCGGAGACGGTGGGCTCGGCCTCCATGTTGCCCATGCCCTGGCCGCCGCGGCCCCCGCCGCCCTGGCGACGCTGGTTCCGGTCACGGTTGCGACGGCGACGGCTGCGGCGCGAACCGCCCTGGTCGTCGTCGTAGCTGCTGGGATCGATGGTCACCGAGCGCGACTGGCCGCCGTTGTTCTGCTCAGGCTGCTGGTTGCCCTGCTCGCGCTGGCCGCCCTGGCCACCGCCCATGGCGGCCTCCAGCAGTTCGCCCACCTCCTCGACGACCTCGGGGTTGGGCTGGCGGTCACGGTCGCGGCCGCGACGACGGCGGTTGCGGCCGCCCTCGGCCTGCTGCTGACCGTTGTTCTGGTTGTGCTGGTTGTTCTGCTGCTGATCGCTCTGCTGGTTGCCCTGCTGCTGATCGGTCTGCTGCTGGGAGTTGTCGTCGTCCTTCTGGCGACGACGCCCCCGGGTGCGCTCCTCGGCCGGCGGCTGCGCGTCAGCGGGCAGCTCAGCCTGGGCGGGACGTTCGGTGCGCTCGGTGCGCTGGCGGGCGGGGCGATTGCCACCCTGATTCTGGATCGCGGAGACGAGGTCTGCCTTGCGCATGCCAGAGGTGCCCTTGATGCCCAGCCCGGTCGCGACTTGCTTGAGTTCGACCAACTTCATGCTGGACAGGTCAACGGATTCGCTCAAAACGAGTTTCCTTCCAAAGAGCCGGGCGCGCAGTAATGGTCAATGCGCCGACGGCGTCAAAATGATGGGACCCACTCAGCGGCTGAAACTGCGGCATCCAACACCCGCGACAGCGCCTTCTTCGGTGAGCCACTCATCAGGCTAGCAAGAAATGGGCACAGATACCAACGTTTCGGTTCAGCGCAGTTCGACTCCCCCGGCCGGGCGGAGGTGCCGCACAGCGAATCCGGGGGTGTCGACGGCGTCGATGCCGGCCAACTGCTCGTCGAGGCCCACGGCGATCACCGTGGGGCCGGCCCCGGAGATGGCAGCCGGGATCCCAGCCTCGCGCAGCCGCAGCATGAGGTCATAGCTGGCGGCCATCATGGGCGCCCGGTACTGCTGGTGCAGCAGGTCGGCAGTGGCGTCGAACAGCAGATCTGGACGCTTCGTCAGCGCCAACGGCAGGACGGCCGCCGCGATGGCCTGCGACACCGCGTCTGCGCGCGAGACGGTATCGGGCAGCACCGCGCGGGCGTCGTCGGTCTTCGATTCGGTGGCTGGTACGTAGGCCACGGCCCGGAAGCTGTCCGCCAGGGGGAGCTGCACCAGCGAGACCTTCCCCGCCCTGGCCCACGCGAGGATCGCGCCACCCCAGACGGCGGCCCCGGCATTGTCAGGGTGCCCCTCCGCCTCGTGGGCGAGGCGGGTGATGGCCGGGCGGTCGATGGGCTCACCGGGGTGGGCGATGCCCCACGCCAGCGTCAGGCCGGCCACGATCGCGGAGGCCGACGAGCCCAGCCCCCTCGAGTGCGGGATGGTGTTGTGCGCGCTCAGACGCAGGCCGGGCGCGTCGCCGCCCCATTCCTGCAATCCGCGGCTGATCGAACGCACGACGAGGTGCCGCTCGTCGGTGGGCACCTGGTGGGCGCCCTCCCCCGTGACTGCGATCTCGAGACCCGGTTCGTCGAGCACGTCGAGCGTCAGTTCGTCGAACCAGTCGAATGCCATGCCCACGCAGTCGAAGCCGGAGCCCAGGTTCGCCGTCGTGGCGGGCACCCGGACGGTCAGGCGCCGAGGCACCTCAGAAGCCCTCAACCCGCATGACGCGAACCTCGGAGCCCACGAAATCCGCGGCCGACAACTCGGCGACGACCGCCTCGAGCGAGGATTCGCGCGTCTCGTGCGTCATCACGCCGAGGCGGGCGGGGAAGCCCTCCTCGTGTTCCTCGTCCTCCAGGTAGGCCTGCTGGACCACACGCAGCGACACGCCGTGGTCGCCGAACAGCGCGGCGCAGCGCGCCAGCACGCCGGGGCGGTCCTCCACCTCGAAGCTGAGGTAGAACTGGGCCAGCGATTCGCCGATGGGCGCCACCTGGCGGCGGGTGTACCCGGAACCCACATGCCCCGCGGTGCCGCGACGGCGGTTGCGGGCCACGGTGACCACGTCGCCCATGACGGCGCTCGCGGTGGGGTTGCCACCGGCGCCGGCACCGAGGAACATCAACTCGCCCGCCTCGCGGGAGTTGACGAAGATCGCATTGTAGGCGCCTCGCACGGAGGCCAGCGGGTGCTTGTTGGCCACCATGGCCGGATGCACCTTGACGATGATGCGGTCATCAGCGGTGAGCTTCGCCACGGCGAGCAGCTTGACGGTGCAGTCGAGCGACTCTGCGGCCGCGATGTCGCTCTCGGTCACGCCCGTGATGCCCTGTGTGAAGACCTCGCCGCCCTTGACTTCGGTGTGGAACGCGAGCCCGGCCAGGATGGCGGCCTTGGCCGCGGCGTCGTGGCCCTCCACATCGGCGGTGGGGTCCGCCTCCGCGTAGCCCAGGTCCTGTGCCTCGGCGAGGGCTTCGTCGAAGCTGACGTCGTCTGTGACCATCTTGTCGAGGATGAAGTTGGTGGTGCCGTTGACGATGCCCATCACCTCGGTGATGTCGTCGCCCACGAGGGACTCGCGCAGCGGGCGGATGATCGGGATCGCGCCGGCCACCGCGGCCTCGTAGTAGAGGTCCGCCCCGTTCTCCTGCGCCAGGCGCGACAGCTCGCCCAGGTCCTCGGCGAGCAGCGCCTTGTTGGCGGAGATGACGGAGGCGCCCTTGCTGAGTGCGGTGCGCACCAGCCCCCTGGCCGGTTCGAGGCCGCCGATCAGTTCGATGACGATGTCGAGGTCGTCGCGCGCCACGAGAGACTCTAGATCTGTCGTCAGCAGCGCCGGATCGATGCCGGGGCGGTCCGCGTCCATGCGGCGCACGCCGATGCCGACCAGTTCCAGGCGACGGCCGATGCGCTGCTCGAGCGTGTCGCCCTCGTTGAGGATGATGCGTGCCACCTGGCTGCCGACGACGCCGGCTCCCAGCAGCACAACCTTGAGCGGCTTGCTCACTTACCCACATCCAATCTCATGAGGTCGTCCAGGGTCTCGCGGCGGAGCATCACGTCGGTGACACCGTCCTTCGCGCTGACGACGGGGGGCTTCGGAATCTGATTGTAGTTATTGGCCATGCTGCGCGCGTAGGCGCCCGAACCTGGCACGGCGATGAGGTCGCCGATGCGCACGTCACCGGGCAGGAACACGTCGCGGATCAGGATGTCGCCGCCCTCGCAGTGCTTGCCGACGACGCGGCACAGCACCGGCTCCGCGCCTGAGGTGCGGTTGGCGATGGCGCCCGAGTACTCCGCCGCATAGAGGGCCGGGCGGATGTTGTCGCTCATGCCGCCGTCGACGCTGACGTAGGTGCGGGAGCGCCCGCCCTCCAACTCGACGATCTTGACGGTGCCCACCTCGTAGACGGCCACCCCGGAGGGGCCGCAGATGGCGCGGCCGGGCTCGATGCTCAGGTGTGGGCGGGCGATGCCGAACGCCCGGCACTCGTGCTCGATCATCTCCTCGAAGGAGGCTGCGATCTGAGTGGTGGCCGTGGGGCTGTCCGCCGAGGTGTAGGCGATGCCGAAGCCGCCGCCCAGATCCATCTCCGGCAGCTCGACGCCTGTGGCGGTGCGGAACTGCGAGGCCAGCTTCATGGTGCGGCGGATGGCCACCTCGAAGCCGTGGGTGTCGAAGATCTGGGAGCCGATGTGGGAGTGGATGCCGCGCAGTTCGAGGTACTTCGAGGACTGGCAGCGCACCAGCGCCGTCAGCGCCATCCCGCCCATGATGCTCAACCCGAACTTCTGATCCTCGTGCGCGGTGGCGATGTACTCATGCGTGTGCGCCTCGACGCCGGTGGTGACGCGCACCAGCACGTTGGCGGTGTGGCCGCCCTCCTCGCAGGCGCGTTCCAGGCGGTTGATCTCATCGAAGGAGTCCACAATGATGCGCCCCACGCCCTGCTCCAACGCGAAGGCGATCTCGGCCTCGGACTTGTTGTTGCCGTGGAAGCCGAGCCGCTCGGCGGGCATGCCGCCGGCCAGCGCGATGCGCATCTCCCCCATGGTGGTGACATCCAGGTTGAGGCCCTCTTCGGCTGCCCACCGGGCCACGCGCCGGGTCAGCAGCGCCTTGCCCGCGTAGTAGATGGACCAGCCGGGGAAGGCCTGCAGGAAGTCGCGCGCCCTGGAGCGGAAGTCCTCCTCGTCGATCACGTAGACGGGGGTGCCGTGCTCCTCGGCCGCCTCGGTCAGGGGCACGCCCGCGACGACGATGCGGCCCTGCTCGTCGCGGTGGGTGCCGCGGGGCCACAGCGCGAGGTCGAGTTCGTTGAGGTCATCGGGCACTGTGAGCCACTGCGGGCCGCCCTGCACGGCATCCGCATGGATCGAGCCGGCGATGTGCATGTGGGTCATGCGCCCAAGCCTGCCAGAGCGCCCGGCCCTCAGCTAACCGCGTCCACCTCTACCAGCTTGGCCTCGCGGAGCAGCACCTCGGCCGGATCGCCGTCGACGACCTCGCCGTCGACCCGCACCGTGAGGGAGCCGCAGGCCGCGCCGAGGCAGCCGTCGGCGAAGCGCACCCCCCACAACTCGAACAGGTGGCCGAGCGTGGATTCGCGGTTGCCCTGGCCCTCCAACCACACCTCCCCGCCCGGGTCATGGGTGTGCACCGGCGCCTGGATGGCTCGCGGGCGGTCGATCCCGATGAACGCGGGCACCTCGACGGCCTCGCCGTCGACGCTCACCGCGAGGTCGAGGATCCAGGGATCCGAGTCGTCGCCCAGCGAGAGTTCGGGGAGGCCCGTGGCCTGGATGTAGGAGATGGCGTCGCGCGGCGCATCCCACGGCGGAGGGGTGTCGCGCTGCACCGGAGGGGCGGGCTCGGGGCGCGACACGCAGCCGACGAGCAGCAGGACCGTGACGAGGACAACCAGCAACCGATGCACCCGGCCACCATAGCCGCGTCGACGCCACGGGAGGGCGGTTGGTTTCTGCACCGGTCGAGAGGTGCTAACCTTTCACGGTCGCCTACAAAGTGACCGGCCCCCGTAGCTCAGGGGATAGAGCACCGCCCTCCGGAGGCGGGAGCCGAGGTTCGAATCCTCGCGGGGGCGCCGTCCATCTCTCTGGGAGGCACAGTGACCAAGCTCGCACGGGCCGCTGGCAGCCTCACCCCCAGAGACGTCGCGGTGCCGGTTGGTCTCATCATCGTCTTCGCCGTGACCCGCTACCTCATCGCGCTGTCGCTGCAGTTGGAATCGGTCGCCTTCATCGCCAACGACGTGGGCTATTACGCCTTCTTCCTCAACAAGTTGGAGATGGGCGAGACGGGCATCATGCTGGAATACCCCGTGCCGGCGGTGTGGATCATGCAGTTCATCTACTGGCTGGGCGGTGGCATGCAGACGTGGACCACCACCTACGTGGTGTGCTTTGTGCTGCTGGACTTCCTAGTGGCGGCACTGCTGTACCGCCGCCGCAACGCGGCCGCGGCCCTGTTCTGGATCCTTTTCACCGGCGCGCAGGGGGCCGTGCTCTGGTACCGGTTCGACCTCATCCCCGCCGCGTTGGTGGCCATCGCCTGCCTTGACGCGATGCGCTTCCCGAAGGTCGCGGGCGGCGCCATCGGCCTGGGCGCGGCCATCAAGCTCTGGCCTGCCCTCCTGATCGGACCTCTGCTGGCGCCAAACCCCGTCCGCCGCACAGGCGGCCGGAGCCGCCTCATCGGTTTCGTGGTGGCCGGCTTCGGGCTGGCCGCCGCCTCCCTGCTGACGCACGGCTGGACCCGATCGGCCTCCCCGATCACGTGGCAGAGTGAACGCGGCCTGCAGATCGAATCCGTACCCGCCACCCCGCTGATGTTCCTGCGCACGTTCACACACAACGAGAGCTGGCTCATCGACATCTCCGAGTACAACGCCCTGGAAATCGTCACCGGCCCTGGCATCGATGCCCTGCTGAACGTCTCGACGGCGCTGACGGCCGCGTCGATCCTGCTCGCCGTGGTGCTCAGTTGGCGACTCATCCGTAACTTCTCACTCGAGGATTCCCGCCTGCACGAGGCGATGCTGCTGGCAGTGCTCGCGATTCTCCTGGCCACCGTCGTGGCGAACAAGACGCTCTCTCCGCAGTACATCGTGTGGATCGGAGGGCCGGTGGCCGCGCTGCTGGTGATCCAGCGCAGCGGTTGGCTGAAGCGTCACATCATTGTCATGGCAGTGGCGATGGTGGTCATCGGCGGGCTGACGCAGTTCACCTACCCGTGGGGCGCCTACGGCGTGATGGCCATCCCCCAGGGTTCGGGCCCCGAAACCTCGGTGCTGGTGCTGCGCAACGTCATGCTCGTGGCGCTGACGGTCCACGCGCTCGTGCTCGCCTGGCGGACCGGGCGCCGCCCCACCTCCTGAGAGCGGTCAAAAGCGTTGCTCATTATTGGGTAAGCTTCCTCCTGCAGCCGCGGACGTCTGCGGCCTCCGTAACCAACAGAGGGGAAAGTGGCTTCTGCCACGGAACATGTCAGCACCTGACTCCAATGACCTTTTCGGTGCCAATTCCTGGCTCATCGACGAGATGCGGGAGGCGTATGACGCAGACCCGCAGTCAGTAGACGCCACCTGGCGCGAGTTCTTCGCCGCGGAGGGTAACCCCGCGCAGGCCGCCGCCAAGACGTCCTCCTCTCCCCCGGCGGACAAGGCCCCGGCCAAGCCCGAGGCGCAGCCCAAGGCAGAGACCAAGCCCGAGCCGAAGCCTGAGCCCAAGGCCCAGCGTCCCCATTCACCCGAGGCGAAGCAGCGCGACAAGGCCACCTCCGCGCCTGAGAAGCCGGCCACCCAGACCACCGCGGCAAAGGCCGCCAAGGCGGAGAGCAAGCCCACCGTCGAGAAGGTGACCAAGGGTCGCAACGCGCCGCACAACCCCGGCACGGGCGCCGGGCTCAGTGCCAACCCGCCCAGCCCCAGCGTGCGCCCTGAGCCCTCGGCCGCGGAGCCCAGGTACACCGTGCTGCGCGGCGCGCCCATGCGCACCGCCAAGAACATGGACACGTCGCTCTCGGTGCCCACCGCCACCTCTGTGCGCTCCGTGCCGATGAAGCTCGTCATCGACCAGCGCGGCCTGATCAACAACTTCCTGCGTCAGTCCAAGGGCGGCAAGGTCTCCTTCACCCACATCATCGGCTACGCCATGGTGCAGGCACTCAAGGCCATGCCCGAGATGAACAACGCCTACGACGTGATCGACGGCAAGCCCAACCTGATCGAGAACCCCTCGATCAATCTGGGCATCGCCATCGACATCCGCAAGGGCGACACCCGCCAGCTGCTGGTGCCCAACATCAAGGGCTGCGAGTCCCTCAACTTCTTCCAGTTCTGGTCCGCCTACGAGCAGGTGGTGCAGAAGACCCGCGCCGGTGACCTGCAGGTATCAGACTTCGCCGGCACCACCGCGTCGCTGACCAACCCGGGCGGCATCGGCACCAACCATTCGGTGCCCCGCCTCATGACCGGCCAGGGCATGATCCTGGGCGTCGGCAACATCGACTACCCGGCCGAGTTCCAGGGCATGAGCGAGTCGAAGATGACCGAACTGGCCGTGTCGAAGATCACGACGCTGACCTCGACCTACGACCACCGCGTCATCCAGGGCGCCACCTCCGGCGAGTTCCTGAAGAAGCTGCACGGCCTGCTGCTCGGCGAGGACAACTTCTACGACGAGATCTACGAGGCGCTGCGCATCCCCTACGAGCCGCTGCGGTGGGCGCCGGACATCTCCGCGCACCGGGACTCGCAGGTCTCCAAGACCGCCCGCGTCCTCGAGCTGATCAACTCCTACCGGGCGTTCGGCCACCTCACGGCGGACACGGATCCCCTTGAGTACCGTCAGCGCTCCCACGAGGACCTGCGCCTCGAGACGCACGGCCTGTCCATCTGGGACCTCGACCGCGAGTTCGCCGTCGGCACCTTCGGCGGCCGCGAGCGCACCTACCTCCCGCTGCGCGACATCCTTTCCACGCTGCAGGATTCCTACTGCCGCACGGTGGGCGTCGAGTACATGCACATCGCGGATCCGCGGCAGCGCCAGTGGTTCCAGCAGCGCATGGAGAAGCAGCACCAGCCGCTGACACACGAAGAGCACATGCACGCGCTCGACAAGCTCAACGAGGCGGAGATCTTCGAGACCTTCCTCCAGACGAAGTTCGTCGGCCAGAAACGCTTCTCCCTCGAAGGCGGCGAGTCGCTGATCGTGCTGCTCGACGAGATCGCGCAGCAGGCAGCCAATGATTCGGTCGACGAGGTGTGCATCGGCATGCCGCACCGCGGGCGCCTCAACGTGCTGGCCAACATCGTCGGCAAGAAGTACGCGCAGATCTTCAAGGAGTTCGACGGCCAGGTGGACCGCACCGGCACCGGCGACGTGAAGTACCACCTGGGTGCGGAGGGCACGTTCGTCGCGGCCAACGGCGCCACGGTGAAGGCCTCGGTGGCCGCGAACCCGTCGCACCTCGAAACGGTCAACCCCGTGCTGCAGGGCATCGCGCGCGCCAAGCAGGACGTACTGGGCGCCGGGGACTACCCCGTCCTGCCGCTGACGCTGCACGGCGACGCGTCGTTCTCCGGCCAGGGCGTGGTCTTCGAGACCATGCAGATGTCGCAACTGCGCGGCTACAAGACCGGCGGCACCATCCACGTGGTGGTCAACAACCAGGTGGGCTTCACCACCGCCCCCACGGAGTCGCGTTCCTCCACGTACTGCACGGATGTGGCCAAGGCCATCTCCGCGCCCGTGCTGCACGTCAACGGCGACGATCCGGATTCGTGCATCCGCGCGGCCCGCATCGCGTTCGAGTACCGCCAGACGTTCCACAAGGACGTCGTGATCGACCTCGTCTGCTACCGCCGGCGCGGCCACAACGAGGGCGACGACCCGAGCTTCACGCAGCCCAACATGTATGACCTCATCGAGCAGAAGCGCTCGACCCGTCGTCTGTACACCGAGTCGTTGATCGGCCGTGGCGACATCTCTCTGGCCGACGCCGAAGACGTGATGAACCGCTTCCGCGCCCGCTTGGAGAACGTGTTCCGCGAGGTGCGCGAGTCCAAAGATGCGGCGGACGACGAGTACCGCAAGGTGCCGTACTACCCCACCAAGCCGGAGACGCGGCTCACGGAGATCACCGCGGAGATGCTGCAGACCATTGCGAACGTGCACACGCAGTTCCCGGAGGGTTTCAAGGTGCACCCGAAGGTGCAGCCGCAGCTCGAGCGCCGCGCCGAGGCGATCATGAACGGCCCCATCGACTGGGCCACCGCCGAGATCATCGCCTTCGGCTCGCTCCTCATCGAGGGACGCCCCGTGCGTCTCGCCGGTCAGGACTCGCGCCGCGGCACGTTCTCGCAGCGCTTCGCCGCCATCGTCGACCGCGTGACCAACGAGGCATGGGTGCCGCTGAAGCACCTCACGGAGGACCAGGCGACGTTCGAGGTGTGGGACTCGCTACTCAGCGAGTACGCCGCGCTCGGCTTCGAGTACGGCTATTCCGTGGCCCGTCCGGATGCGCTGGTGCTCTGGGAGGCGCAGTTCGGCGACTTCGTCAACGGCGCCCAGATCATCTCGGATGAGTTCGTCGCCGCCGGCAACGCCAAGTGGGGCCAGAAGTCGGGCGTGTGCCTGCTGCTGCCCCACGGCTACGAGGGCCAGGGGCCGGACCACTCGTCGGCACGCATCGAGCGGTGGCTGCAGCTGTGCGCTGAGGGTGCGCTGGCCGTGTGCCAGCCGTCCACGCCCGCCAACCACTTCCACCTCCTGCGCCAACACGCCTACGTCAACTGGCACCGCCCCGTCGTGATCGCCACGCCCAAGTCGATGCTGCGCAACAAGTTGGCCACCTCCACGCCGGAGGAGTTCACCTCCGGCAAGTGGAACCCGGCCCTGGACGATCCCACCATCGAGGACCCGTCCAAGGTGGAGCGCATCGTCCTGTGCTCGGGCAAGGTCCGCTGGGACCTGGTGGCCCGCCGCGAGAAGATGGGCCACGACGGCAGGACCGCCATCATCTCGCTGGAGCGGCTCTACCCGCTTCCCACCGACGAGTTGGTGGAGATCCTGCGCAGGTACGCCCACGTCACCGACGTGCGCTTCGTGCAGGACGAGCCGGAGAACCAGGGAGCCTGGCCGTTCATGGCCCAGCACCTGCCCGGGGCGGTCAAGGAGAAGTTCCCCGAGTTCGAGCTGAACATGCAGCCCATCACGCGCCCGTGGTCGTCGGCTCCGTCGGTCGGGTCCATGGCGGTCCACAAGGACCAGGAGGACGAACTGCTCAAGGCGGCGCTGGGCTGAGGCCCACACCGCCCGCGGTCTAAGCTGTCGGGCATGTACTTCACCGACCGCGGACTCGAAGAGCTGGTTGATCGGCGGGGCCACGAGGAGATCTCCTTCGAGTGGCTCGCCGAACAACTGCGCACCTTCGTCGACCTCAATCCCGAATTCGAAACCCCCGTCGAACGGCTGGCCTCCTGGCTGGCCCGCCTCGACGATGATGAGGAGGACTGATGCTGGATCTCGACGCTCTCAAGGCCCGCTACCGCAGCGTGGTGGGAGCCGAGCCCGAGGGGCTGTGGTCCGCCCCGGGCCGCGTCAACCTCATCGGTGAACACACCGATTACAACGACGGCTTCGTGCTGCCCTTCGCGCTCGAGAAGAAGGCCGTCATCGCCGGCGGGCAACGCGACGACGACGCCCTGGTGATCGTCTCGCTGGAACTCGACGAGGAGGTGCGCATCCCCCTCGCCGACCTGAAGCCCGGCACCGAGGGCTGGCACTCCTACCTCGCCGGCGTGGCCTGGGCGCTGCGGGAGGCCGGCCACGCCGTCGGCGGCGCGAACCTCGTGATGACCTCCGATGTGCCGCTGGGGGCGGGGCTCTCCAGCTCCGCCGCCATCGAGTGCGCCACCGTCGCGACGCTGGCGGACCTGTACGGTCTGGACATCGCGCCCATCGACCGGGCCAAGCTCGCCAGGGTCGCGGAGAACGCCTACGTCGGCGCCCCCACCGGGCTCCTCGACCAGGCGGCCAGCACGCTGTGCGAGGTGGACAACGGGCTGTTCCTGGACTGCCGCACGCTGGAGACCGAGCACGTCCCGCTGCCGATGGCCGATCAGGGCTACGAGATGCTGGTGCTCGACACCAAGACCCCGCACAGCCACGTCGACGGCGAGTACGGCACCCGCCGCGCCACCTGCGAGGCCGCAGCCGAGATCCTGGGCATCCCGGCACTGCGGGACGTCACCGACCTCGACGAGGCCCTGGCTCGGCTCGAGGACGAGACGATGGTCAAGCGCGTGCGCCACGTCGTCACGGAGAACGAGCGGGTACTCATGGCCTTCGAACTGGCCCGCACCTCGGACCTTTCCGAGCTAGCTCCCCTGCTCGACGCCTCGCACGCCTCGATGCGCGACGACTACGAGATCACCGTGCCCACCGTCGACCTGGCCGTCGAGACGGCGAAGAAGGAGGGCGCCCTGGGCGCCCGCATGACCGGCGGAGGATTCGGGGGCTGCATCATCGCGCTCGCGAAGGCCGGCGACGCGGACCGGATCGGCCAGTCGATCGCCGCAGCGTTCAAGGACGCCGGCTTCGGCGCCCCGGAGTGGTTCACCGCCACGCCCGCCGCCGGCGCCGGGCGCCTCGCTGGTCCCTGAGCGTCGCCAGCCGTCCCTGAGCGTCGCGGCTCGGTCGCTAAGCCCTTCCGCCCCGCCCGACCTTCCCCAGTTCGTGCCGCCCCACCGCCAGGATGGCGGTGACGGCGGTCACGAGGATGAACGGCGCCACGATGAGGGTGCCGACGAACTGCGCGCGGTCGTCGGAGGTGAGGAGGCTGTAGACCACCATCAGGTGCAGCAGCGCCGAGGCGACGATCAGGCCCAGCGCCCAGCCCTGCCCCTTGGCGGTGAACCAGGCGAACGCAATCAGGCTGAGCCCGTAGAGGACCAACATTCCTGCCACGCCGATGCCGAACAATCTGCTGTTGGCCAGCACCGTGCCGACGGCGACGCCGAGGACGCCCAGGCCCGTCAGCGCGGTGAGGATCACCGGGATGGCCAGGAGCGGGCGGCGCAGCACAGCATTCACCGCCTCAGCCTGCCTGAGGAGACACGAATCGGGCAACTTGTGAGCGATTGCTGTTCAATTCACCCGAGAATGCCCGCTATTGCTTATCGTTGCTCGCAGGGGTAACCTGCATGAGCTTGCGGGGAATCCCGCGATGAACCACACCCCCGACAGAAGGAGCACAACTATGGATTGGCGCCACAAGGCTGCCTGCCTCACTGAGGATCCGGAGTTGTTCTTTCCCGTCGGCAACACCGGGCCGGCGTTGGCTCAAATCGAAGAGGCCAAGAAGATCTGCGCCCGCTGCGTCGTCAAGGACCAGTGCCTGTCATGGGCGCTCGAGGCCGGGCAGGACCACGGCGTGTGGGGCGGCCTGAGCGAAGATGAGCGTCGGGCGATCAAGCGTCGCGCCGCCCGCTCCCGCGTCCGCAACGGCTGACCACTCCCCCGAGCTGGGAGCCTCACGGCACCGGCAGCACGATCCGCGCCACCGTCCCTTGGGTGTCCTCCCTGTTCTTGAGCTCCAAGGTGCCGTTGAGATCGTGGATGAGCGTCGAGATGATCGACAGCCCGAGCGATGTCTGATTGCCCAGCTTGAACCCCTCCGGCAGTCCGTTGCCGCCGTCGATGATCTCCAGCGTGAGGCTGCCATCCCTGCGCTGCGGGCACACCTCCACCAGGCCTGAGGAACTGTCCAGGCCATGCTCGACAGCGTTCTGGCACAGCTCCGTGACCACCATCGACAGCGACGTGGCCATCTCGGCCGGGATGACCCCGAAACTGCCGCGGCGCACCGCCCGTACGGTGCCGTCCGAGGCTGCGAGGTCGCCGACGGTGGCCAGGATCTTGTCACACACGTCATCGAAGGGCACCTCCTCCACCAGGGAGTAGCTGAGGGTCTCGTGCACCAGCGCGATGGACGACACGCGCCGCATGGCGTCACGGAGGGCCTCCTTGCCCTCCTCAGACTTCAGCCTGCGCGACTGCATGCGCAACAGCGCGGCCACCGTCTGGAGGTTGTTCTTGACGCGGTGGTGGATCTCCCGGATGGTGGCGTCCTTGGTCACCAGCATCCGGTCGCGGCGGCGGAGGTCAGTTGTGTCCCTGCACAGCACAAGCATGCCGGCGGTGGTGAACTCCAACCACAGCGGTAGCACGACGAAACGCATCGACGCGCCCTGCGCCTCGACGTCGAACTCCAGGCTGAGCCGCCCGTCGATGTCCGCGTTGACGGTCTGGCCCACCGATTCGACGCCCTGCCGCAGGTGGCGGGTGAGGTCGCGGAACCGTTCGCCCTCGATGTCGCCGATGGCCCCCAGCCTGCGGTAGCCCGTGATGGCGTTGGGGCTGGCGTAGGAGATCGTGCCGTCCGGCTGCACCCGCAGCACCCCGTCGGCGACCCTGGGTGCCAGCGCCTTGTCCGACGGCGGAACGATGGGGAACTCGCCGCGCATCAGCATCTGCGTGAGGATCTCGGCGGCTTCGAGGTAGTTCTCCTCGAGGGCGCCGGTGGCGCGCATGCCCATCTGGTTGGTGTGGCGTTCGATGACGGCCACGGGCCGGTCGTGCCGCAGCACGGGAATGGCCCACACGTCGACGGGGATGCCCGCGGACAGCGCGTTGTCGCTGGTCTCGGCGATCTCGTGGGTCATGAACGCCACGGTGACCTGGTGGTCGGTCTCGTACTCGATCAGCTCCCCCACGATGTCCTCCTCGAGGGCTGTGGGGCCTGTCACGGGGCGCACCTGCGCCTCGCACCGGAAGATGTCCCCGTCCTCGGTGAGGGGCTTCCAGAGAACCAGATCCGAGAAACTGAGGTCGGCCAGCATCTGCCAGCCGGACTGGAAGGCCTCCAGCCATTCATCATCAGTCATGAGGTCCACGTCGCGAGTCACAGGCTCCACTCTGCCACGGACACCCTTTTCCGTGTAGCCGGGTCCTTCTGGCACAATGGGGCGTCCCCTGAACTGACTTATGAGGAGGTCCACCATGGGTAAGCGTGGCCGCAAGCGCAAGGCACGTCGTAAGAACGGCGCCAACCACGGTAAGCGTCCCAACGCCTGACGTTGGTCGCCGCTACAAAAGCCCCCGCATCGCGCGGGGGCTTTTTAGTGTGTGTTCAGCGGCGGGTGATGCGTAAAGTCTGGATTCGTGCCGTCAGCGTCGTCGGGGCGGCGAGGGGGGGTTGGCTGCGCTGGATCATCTCCGTGATGGTCGATTCGATCTCGAAGTTCTCCATACATCGCTCGCAGGCGTGGAGGTGGTGGCGGATGAGGTCCGCGTCCGCCTCGAGCAGTTCGTTGTGCAGGAAATCGTGCACCCGCGCCAGCGCACGGACGCATTCGTCCATCTCGTCGTGCTCGTGGACGTACATGTCGGCGTCTGCCATCACCGGCCCCCCGCCTTGCGTCCGATGCCGCGTTGTTTCGCGTACTCGGCCAGCGACTCCCGCAGTTGGGCGCGTCCGCGGTTGAGCCGGCTCATCACGGTGCCGATGGGCGTGTCCATGATCTCGGCGATCTCCTTGTAGGAGAAGCCCTCGACGTCTGCGAGCAGCACGGCCATCCGGTAGTTCTCCGGCAGCGCCGCGATCGCGTCGGCAACGGCGGCGTCCGGCGTCTGGTCGAGCGCCTCCATCTCGGCGCTGCGCAGGCCCGTGGAATCGTGGTTCGCGGCGCGGGCGAGCTGCCAGTCGGTGACCTCCTCGTCGCCGCTGGTCTGCGGCGAGCGCTGGGCCTTGCGGTAGGTGTTGATGTAGGAGTTGGTCAGGATGCGGTAGAGCCACGCCTTGAGGTTGGTCCCGGGCTTGAACGTGTGCCGCGACGCGAACGCGCGAGCGTAGGTGTCCTGGACGACATCCTCCGCGTCCGACGGGTTGCGCGTCATCCGCAGCGCGGCGCCGTACAGCTGATCGAGGTAGCCCAGCGCCTCCTCCTCGAACGCTGCGGCGGCCGCATCGTCGAGTTCCGCATCCGGGGATGCCTCAAGCACTTCCTGGTTGTCCATCAGCACCGACAATACCGCGAGCACCACCAGTGCCCGCGCCGGCGCCACGATGGGGACAGCTGGGCGGCATGTCAAGGTGGCTAGCACGGTCATGACGGCTCTAACGCTCATCCCCCGGCCAATATTCCCGACCTCGTCGCCAATTTGCCACGCCGTGACAGGCTTGGGACTGTGCAAGCTCCCTCTGACCTCTACAACCTGGTGCCGGACGACGTCCCCACCAGCCCACGCCCCGCAGTGCTGCTCGTGACCCTCGGCACCTTCATCGATGCCGGGCAGGTCCAGAAGATCCTCAGCGATCACCTCGTGGCAACGGGCGAATCACAGGTGGTGGCCACGTTCGACGTGGATCAACTCTTCGACTACCGGGGCCGTCGCCCTCCCATGGTGTTCGACGCCAACCGCTGGGCCGGGTACGAGGCGCCGTCAATGATGGTGCACCGGCTCGTGGACCGCGACGGGGAGCAGTACTACCTCCTCGCCGGTGTCGAGCCCGATTTCCAGTGGGAGCGGGTGGTGGCCGCCATCCGGCAACTGGTGGCGCGGCTGCACGTGCGACTTGTGGTCACGATCCACGGCGTGCCCATGGGTGTCCCCCATACCCGGCCCGTCGGAGTGACGGCGCACGCCACGGACAGCGCCCTCATTGAAGATGCCCGTTCACCGTTCGGCCGCGTCAAGGTGCCGGGATCGCTGCCGGCGCTGCTGGAGTTGCGTCTCGGGGAGGCAGGCCGCCCTGCCGCCGGGTTCGCCGTCCACGTGCCGCACTACCTCGCCGGCTCGGAGTTCGCCGAGGGTGCGCTGACGGCGCTCAACGCTGTGGTCGACCTGACCGGGCTGAACCTCCCCAACGATGCGCTGGTGGCCAAGGCTGAGGCCAACCGCCGCGCCATTGCAGCCGAGGTGGAGGGCAACGACGAGGTGCGTGAGGTCATCGCCGGGCTCGAGCAGCAGTACGACGCGTTCATGCAGGGCCAGCAGCACCCGAACCTCTGGGCTCCTGACGCCCAGGAGATCCCGTCGGCCGATCAGTTGGGCGCGGAGTTGGAGAACTTCCTGCGCAACGTCTCCGACGACGACTGAGCCCCGCCGCGCCGCCCCGCAGACAGCAGAGCCCCCGGAATCACCGGGGGCTCTGTCGTCGCGCGGGAATCAGGCGACAGTCTCCGCCGTCCTGGCGGGCAGCGTCTTCGGTTTGAACGACGGACGCGATGCCTCATAGTCCGAGATCGTCTCGTCGTGCTGCAGGGTCAGCGAAATGTCGTCGAGTCCGTTGAGAAGGCGGTGCTTGGTGTACTCGTCGATGTCGAAGCCCACCTCGAGGTCACCGCGCGTGATCCGCTGCGACTCGAGGTCAACCGTCGTCTCCACGTTCGGGTCCGCGTCGATCGCCTCCCAGAGCGCGTCACGGTCGGCTTCGGAGACGAGCGCCACCAGCAGCCCCGCCTTGCCGGAGTTGGAGCGGAAGATGTCGCCGAAGCGGGTGCCGATGACCACACGGAAACCGTAGTTCTGCAGCGCCCACACGGCGTGTTCGCGCGAGGATCCGGTGCCGAAATCCGGGCCAGGGATCAGGATGGTGCCTCCGGTGAACGGCTCCTTGTTGAGCACGAACTCGGGGTCGTTGCGCCAGGCGGAGAACAGGCCGTCCTCGAAGCCGGTGCGCGTGATCCGCTTGAGGTACACCGCGGGGATGATCTGGTCGGTGTCGACGTTCGAGCGCTGCAGCGGAACGGCGATGCCGGTGTGGCTCTTGAAGGGTTCCATGGTCAGGCTCCAATCAGGTCTGCGGGGGCGGCCAGGTGGCCGGTGATGGCGGTGGCGGCGGCGACGGCGGGCGAGACCAGGTGGGTGCGCCCACCCTTGCCCTGGCGTCCCTCGAAGTTGCGGTTCGACGTCGACGCGGCGCGCTCGCCTGGCTGCAACTGATCGGGGTTCATGCCCAGGCACATCGAGCATCCCGCGGCGCGCCACTCGGCACCGAAGTCGAGGAACACCTGGTCGAGGCCCTCGGTCTCGGCCTCGAGCCGCACGCGGGCGGAGCCGGGCACCACGAGCATGCGCACGCCGTCGGCGATCTTCTGACCCTGCAGCACCGAGGCCGCCAGGCGGAGATCCTCGATGCGGCCGTTGGTGCAGGAGCCGAGGAAGACGGTGTCGACCTTGATGTTGCGCATCGGGGTGCCGGGGACCAGGTCCATGTATTCGAGGGCGCGCTTGGCGGTGGCCTGCTCCACCTCGGACTCGAAGTCCTCCGGCGCGGGAACGGACCCGCCCAGCGGCACGCCGTGGCCTGGGTTAGTGCCCCAGGTGACGAAGGGGGTCAACTGCGTGGCGTCGATGTCCACCTCGACGTCGAACGTGGCGTCCTCGTCGGTCTTCAGCGTCTTCCAGTAGTCGACGGCGGCATCCCACTCCTCCCCCTCCGGCGCGTGCGGGCGGCCCTTGAGGTAGGCGAAGGTGGTCTCGTCCGGCGCGATCATGCCGGCCTTGGCGCCCCACTCGATGGACATGTTGCAGATGGTCATGCGCCCTTCCATCGAGAGGTTCTCGATGGTTGTGCCGCGGTACTCGACGATGTGCCCCTGGCCGCCGCCGGTGCCCACCTTGGCGATCAGCGCGAGCACGACGTCCTTGGCGGTCACGCCGTCGGGCAGTTCGCCGTTGATGTTGACCGCCATGGTCTTGGGCTTGGCCTGGTTCAGCGTCTGGGTGGCCAACACGTGCTCCACCTCGGAGGTGCCGATGCCGAACGCGAGGGCACCGAACGCGCCGTGCGTGGAGGTATGGGAGTCGCCACACACGATCGTCATGCCAGGCTGCGTCACGCCCAACTGGGGGCCGATGATGTGCACGACGCCCTGATCCCTATCGCCCAGCGAGTGGATGCGGATGCCGAAGTCCTTGGCGTTCTGGCGCAGGGTGTCCACCTGCTTGCGCGAGACGGGATCCGCGATGGGGGCCAGGATGTTGAGCGTGGGGGTGTTGTGGTCCTCCGTGGCGAGCGTGAGCTCCGGACGGCGGACGGCGCGGCCGGCCAGGCGCAGGCCCTCAAAGGCCTGGGGGCTGGTCACCTCGTGCACGAGGTGAAGATCGATGTAGAGCAGGTCCGGCTCTCCCTCGGCGGCGCGGACGACGTGCGCGTCCCATACCTTTTCGCTCAGGGTCTTACCCATGGCTCCTCGCTTCGCAAAGAATGAAATCGTTCGTTGTGAACTCCGGATCAGTATGACGAAGAGACGAAATGAACAGGGTTGCCTGTCCAGCATGTGGATTGATAATCTCACCATATGGACCACACTTCAGGCGTCGGGGTACTCGACAAAGCGAGCCTCGTACTCTCCGCACTCGAACGCAATCCGCTGACCCTCGCGGGCCTTGTCACCGCGACGGGACTGGCCCGTCCGACGGCGCACAGGCTCGCCGTCGCACTGGAGCACCACCGCTTCGTGGGGCGGGACCTCCAGGGTCGCTTCGTGCTGGGCCCCAGGCTGATCGAGCTGGCCGAATCCGCAGGCGAAGATCCGCTGCTCTCCACAGCTGGGCCGATTATGCAGCGGCTGCGCGACATCACCGGCGAATCGGTTCAGATGTTCCGCCGCCAAGGCGACATCCGCGTGTGCGTGGCCGCCGTCGAGCGGCCCACCGGTCTCCGCGACAGCGTGCCCGTCGGCGCACAGTTGGAGATGACCGCTGGATCCGCCGCCCAAGTCCTTCTCGCTTGGGAGGAGCCGGACAAGCTCGACCAGTTGCTCGAGGCCGCCTCGTTCACCATGGCCACGCTTCAGACGGTGCGCCGCCGCGGCTGGTCGCAGTCGGTGGCCGAGCGCGAGGCCGGCGTCGCCTCGGTGTCGGCCCCTGTGTTGGCGCCGTCGGGCAAGCTGATCGCCGCTGTGTCGGTCTCCGGCCCCATCGAGCGGTTGACCCGCTCCCCCGGCCGCCTGCACGCCCCCGCCGTGCTGGCGGCAGCCGAACGACTCAGCGAGGTGCTGCGCCGCAGCGGCGCCCCCGAGTGAGGCGGACGAAACTCAGGGCTGCCAGTCCGTCGATGGCGCCCAATCCGTGTCAGTGGGTAGCGTCGGCCAGCTCACCCTGCCTGCGGCTGTTTCGGCAGACTCGATGGGGGCGAGCTTGTTCGCCATGTCGCCCAGGGTTTTGAGCTGTTCCATCTTGTCTTCGACGTCCTTGGTGGCCATCTCCGTGATGACGTTGCCCACCACTTCCACGACCTTGATCAGAACGCCCATGACAGTGGGCTTCGCCAACAGACCCACCAGATCGTTGATACCGCCGAGAATGCTGGACGCCGCCTCGTTCATGCCTTCGATCCGCGCCTTCCACAGCTCCATGACAGCGACCATCAACTCGCCCACATGAGTGACCACGGTGATGTTGGCGCCCTTCATCGCATCCGAAGCGAGGTTCAGGTCATTCAGAGAGGTTTTGAAATCCGCGATGCGGCTGGCGTAAAGATCCGCACTCTCTGAGACCCAGTTGTCTTGAATGCTTTCTTTCAGCGCCTGCGCATCGTCGTCCGCCGTGCCCAGTGTCTCGAGGAGCGTATCGAGCCGCTTGTTCTGCTCCCCCAGTGCCGTCGGGATGGCACCGATCGCATCGAAGTCTTCCTCCTGCATGTTGGCGATGCCATCTGCGTTGCTGCGAGCGGTCTCGAGTTGCTCCTTGACATACTGGGCATCAGGAGAGAGGATCTTGCGGACATTTTTGATCGGCAGCTTGGTGTAGGCGTCCTGCACACGCCACGCCCACTGGGGGGGCATGATGTCGCCATTCTTCGGGATCCACGTGTCGTGATACTCATCGTTGGTGATGTCGTAGTCGAACTCCATGGGCGCCCCGAAGATGCGGTCAAGGAAGCCCGGCTCCTCATCCCTCGTCAGAGTGAAGATGTAGGTGTAGGCGAGCTCTCCCTCCGCTTGGACTCCGATCCCATCGCAGACCGCAGTGAAGTACTCACGCGATTCCTGGATCACCTTGCCCATTTCCAGGAGGGTTTGAGAGCTGGTCAGGTCAGTGAGGTCCGGCGTCGGATCAGGGCCCGTCATTCGTCCAACTCCTTCTCGATCTCCTGGATCAACTCTTCGCTGTACTGCTCCCTGCGCAGGTATTCCCCGCCGCTGGCACGCAGCGTGCTGGCGACCGACGCCGCGCAGGTGGCGCCTTCACCGAGGACTTCGACATAGGCGTCGAAAGCGTCGTTCGCAGCCACGCCGAAGCTGCGGAGATTCTGCGGGATCCGCTCCGAGAAGGGAGGAATCTTGTCGCCGTACTTCAAACCGTGGTGCGTCGTGCTCATCGTGCTGCGGACTTCATCCCAGCCATCCGCCTGCTCGTCGAAGAAACGCACCCGGAACTGGACCTCATCTGGGAGACTTTCGAGGCTCATTTCCCGCTCCTTCCTGCGAATGCCAGGAGGCGACGAACCTCCGGCGTCTGCTTCTCCTCGGGCACTGCCGGGGGTTGAAGAATTTCTGTCAGCTCTTCGCAGACCGCCTGTCGCATAGCTGTCGGCAGCCAGCCCCGTGGATCTGAGAGGCGCAGCAGGCCGCCGGCCTGCGACCAGTGCGATTCCAGGTGTCCGGCCCGCACGATGAGTGGCTCGTTGTTACCGCTGCTCACAGGATCCGATGCACGGGCCTCTGCGATCAGCAGCCCGAACTCCTTCAGGTCGTCCAGTGCGACATCGCCGAGCGAAATCTCCAGGCGCCAGTTGCTGCCCGCGCCAGTGGGGTGCACCTCGCGGTAGGCGCGGGAGACCTGCCAGAACAGCCCAGCGGTCCCCACACGCTCATACCAGTCAGGCTCAACGGTGACCCAGCGCACTTCGCCGCCCTCCCAGTCGAGGGTGACAATGATCGGTTGGTCGTCCCCGAGTTCACGGGTCAGAGGTGGTGCTTCATCGCTCATGGTTACACGGTAACCCAGGAGCGGGTCAGTGGCCCCGTGCCGATGGCGTCAGACTGGATCACCGTCGAGGGTGTAGAGCCGTGGCTCGCCACCTTCGCTGTTCGCCTGCCAGCCAGGCTCACCTCGGCCAACCAACTCCAGCCACCACCCGCTCTTCGGTGCGCCCTCTGCGGCCCAGATCTTGGCGATGACGGCCGGGTCGAGCGAGTCGGCAGCCACCGACGTGGCAGGGGCTTCACACTTGGGGAAGAAGGACCCCATCGACCTAGTGACCAGAAGCGCACAGTCGTCATCGCCGCTCGTCCGGAGTGCCGGCTCAACCATCTGAACCTGCGTCCACACCTCGTCGGGAGTCATCCTCAAAGTGACGCGTCCCACCTGGGTGGCGCCCAACAACGCCGCATCGTCGCGCAACTGTTCTGCCGCAGCCGCCAGATCCCCAGCTGGGATCGCGGGCACAGGGGTTCCGTCCAGCCGCCCGGTAGGCGCACCCTCCGGCCCACACCGAACATTCTCGGCGACGTGCTCGCCGAAGACGAACAGCTCTCCCTGGGGGTGCTTACACTCGGGCAACTCGTCCATGCGCCGCTCCAGCCCGGCAAGGTCCAGATCGGCGGCCGGCTTCCCACTCAGGAGCACTGAAGGGGTGGGCGAGCCCAAGCTGGTGGGGTCGTCCTCATAGGGCCGCTTCAGGAACTGTTTCGCTGTCCCGTCCTCCAAGACGAACGATGCTCTCACCCGCAGCCCCTCGTGGAGTTCGGGTTCTCGCTCAACCTCCACCCGCACCACCTGATCGCTACCAGCCTGGCTGGCCATCTCCGCCACGATGTCAGGGAGCGATTCGGATGTGCCCGAATTGCAGGCACTCAGCAGCGGCGCCGCGATAAAGGCACCAGCCATCAATGCAACCGTCGTTTTCACCTTGCCACAGCCTCTCTGGTCCACTGCCCCTGCCGCAAGAATAGCCACTGCACCGTTCGGAGCCCTCCCGATGCCTCCTCCCCGGTCCGCCATCATCGCCCAGCACCCTTCGACCAGCCGCGGGCGGTTGGCTCAGCCCGGATCCACCGATGCGCTTCAGTATCAAGTGGCCTTGTCCGGGTCCTGAGTGCCCCGCGACAGCGGACTGCACCCAGCAGGCCTCATCATGCACGTCGTGGCCGACAACTACGCCACCCACAAACATGCCACCGTGCAACGATGGTTGGCCGCCCACCCCCGGTTCACCATGCATTTCACGCCGACCTACAGCTCGTGGCTCAACCAGGTCGAATGACTCTTCGCCCACTGGACCAAAACCGCAGACCAGATCCTGGGATCCCTCGGCCGACTTCTAAACCGCATTTCAGGCGCAGGACACTAGATGCCCGCTAGCGCAGTGAAGACCTGCTTGGTGCGCGGCTGGGTCTGGACACGGTTGCAGACCTCTGCCCACGCCTCGTAATGCTCGGTCTCCTTATGCGCAGCGAGGGCAGCCTCATCGACGTACGCCTCAGCGAGAGTGAACTTGGTCGGGTCGTCGGCGTGCTGCAGCACGTCGAAGCGGAGACAGCCAGGCTCCTGGAGCGATGCGGCGCTGTTGGCGACGGTGACCTGAGCGAACTCGTCCTCGCTGCCCGGAGCGACGGTGACGGTGACCTGGAAGACATACATGGCACCACGATAGGACAGCCACTTGGCCTCTGAACATGTGGGAGTCGACTCGTCCTCGCCAACGCAGATTCCTCCGTGCCTGAGCTGATGTTTCTCGCCGATGACACATCACAAGCGAGAAGAAACAACGGCGGCTCGGAGAAATCTCGCTTGGCGAGGAGCACCTGAGCATTGGCACGGAGGAGGCGGCGTTGGCGCGGAGAGGTTGAGCGTTGACGCCGTGCCGCGTGGTTCACCGGGAGACGGAGCGCTCGACGCATGCCGGAGTCGACGGCCTGAGCAGGCCGGTCTCGACAGTTCCGAAACTGCATCTGTAGATAACTCTGGAGCTGGTCGGTTTTGTCAGAGTGTCCGTTTAGTATCGTTGGTATGAGCGAAGCAAGGGATCTGACGCAGCGGTGTATCGCCGCGTTGTGGGATGCCGCGCGCTCACTGGGCACTGATGAGAAGGCCCATGCCGAGTTGGCCGGGCTGGTGGATACGGTGGCTGAGGCCGAGGCCCAGTTGGCCGGTTTGAAGCTCCACCTGTTGCAGGAGGCCCGCCTCGCTGGTGCTGAGGCGGCGTTGTCAGAGGTGCGGGAATCTGTGCGCACCACGTCGGCGCAGGCGGTCTCCGCGCTCAAACTGTCGCAGGAACTGGGGGAACGGTTCGAGTTGATCGGTGCCGCTCTCAGCGAGGGCAAGGTCTCGCTGCCGCAGGCCGAAGCGATCGTCTCCGGTTTACGGAAACTACCCAAGACCTTGTCGCGGTCAGAGCTTGCCCGGTGCCAGGAATCGATCCTGGAGCATGTCGAACTGTTGGGACCGTCCGAGTTGCGAACGCTGGCTGCCCGGTTGTTCGAGGTGATCGACCCGGACCAGACCGACGCCGAGACTGCCAAACGCCTCGCCGCGGAAGAGCGCGCCGCCCGGCGGGGCCGGTTCCTCCGTCTGACACCCGATCACCACGGCTCTGTCCGGATCTTTGGTCAGTTGCCGGTGGCGGACGCAGCACCACTGTCCGCCCAGCTGGAGGCCTTGATGCCGTCGGCCTCCTCGTATGCGGACACAGGTGAGACGGCCACCCCGGAAATGCGGCGCGCTGACGCGCTGGTCCTGTTGTGTCAGACGGCTGCCTCGGCTGGTCAACTGCCGGCCCACGGTGGGGATCACCCCACTGTGCACATCACCATGGACTTCGACACGCTGGCCTCCGGCCTGGGCCGCGTCGGGATGCTCGGCAGCACGTACCTCGATGGGATCTCCGCCGGCGAAGCACGGCGCCTGGCCTGCAACGCCAACATCATCCCGATCGTGCTCGACGGCAAGTCGCGGCCGCTGGACGTGGGTCGCGAGAAGCGACTGTTCACCCCCGCTATGATCGCCGCACTCACCGCCCGGGACAAGGGCTGCGCCTTCCCCAACTGCCACGTCCCGCCGGCCTCGTGTCACGCCCACCACATCGTGCCCTGGTGGGCATGGGGACCCACCTGCGTCTCGAACGGGGTGTTGCTGTGTCCGCACCACCACAGGGTGGTGGAACCAGACCCGAACCAACCTGAAGAGTCGCAATGGCAGGTCCACCTCGACGAGGTCACCGGGCTGCCGTGGTTCACCCCACCCAGACACATCGATCTCAGGCGAAGGCCCCGGCAGAACGCCAGATTCATCCTTCAACAGATCAAACTCAGACCCCCTGACGAGGCACCACCCTGCCCACCCGAGAGCAGAGAACTCGCCCTCGAGGACCTGCTCAAACACGCCTCACCGGCCTGGGCCGGAAGCGGTTAGGCCCGGTTAGGCGACCTCCAAGGAACTCGGCAGGAATAGCAAAACGCCCTAGCCAGACTTGCTGTCTGACCAGGGCGTTTACACCTTGTAGCCCCGACGGGATTCGAACCCGCGCTACCGCCTTGAGAGGGCGGCGTGCTAGGCCGCTACACAACGGGGCCCCTAGCGCGTTGGAGAGCATAACACCCTCGCCTGCTGGATGGCTAATCGCCTTCCGCAGGGGTACCAGGACTCGAACCTAGACTAACGGAACCAGAAACCGTCGGGCTGCCAATTACCCCATACCCCTATGTGCCCACCGTGGTCGAGCACGAGTAGGAACTCTACACCAGCATTTACCCGCGCCACAAATCCGGGTCAGGGGTGGTCGTGGCGAGGTTCAACTTGCGGGCCAACCACCAGGCGGCCAGGCCGAACACGGTGAAAGCCAGGATGTTCCAGCCCGCTTCTGCCCAACTGATGCCGGTTACCGTGCGCAGCCCCTCCACCGTGACGCTGAACAGGGCGTAGACGTAGCTGGAGATGTTGTTGACGATGTGCGCGCCGATGGCAGCCTCGAGCCCACCGGTCAACACCACCAGTGCGCCCGCCACCAGGCCGAACACCAGGCGGTGCACGAACAGCGCGGGATTCTGGATCCCGTGCATCAGGGCGAACAGGAGGGCCGAGCCGACGACACCCACCCAGGCGCGGCCGGTCGCCGAGCCGATGGCCTGCAGCAGGTAACCGCGGAAGAAAAACTCCTCCGCGGCAGCCTGTAGCGGCGATGACACCGCGATCAGCAGGAGGAAGCTCACCCAGCCGGGCTGCCCGTTGGTCCACACGGGCATCTCCCCCAGCCCCCACTGGGCCCAGATCACCGCGTTGAGCAGCACCGCGGCCACCACCACGGTCATCAGCAGGTACCGCCACCGCATCCCCGGCTGCACCGACGCCAACCACCGTGGGCGCAGACCGTGGACGTAGCGGGTCAGCAGCAGGGAGATGGGAATCAGGAGTGCGAGGGCCAGGTGGCCAGCGACGGGCCCGTCGGGGAGCCGGTAGGCGCCGGCGTCAGCCGCGTACGCCGCCCAGTCTCCCCCACCACGCAGCGCAAACCCGATGCGCAGGAACACTTGGTTGGCCACCGGGATGAGCAGCGCGTACGCGGAGAAACCCAGCAGGATCCCGAAGACCACCGTCATGCCCAGGAACGGTCCCCTGGGCAGTACCAGCGGATAGTGCACCGCCGAGGGTGGGTCGAGTGCCTCGCCCCGGTGGAACAGGGCTGGCGCTACGGGCGCCTGGCTCACGCGTCGGCGACGGGGTTGCTGAGCGTACCCAGGCCGTCGATGCTCACGTGCACCTCGTCGCCGGGCTGCATCTCGCCGACGCCGGCCGGAGTGCCGGTGAGGATGAGGTCGCCGGGCAGCAGCGTGATCGACTGCGAGATGTAGCTGACCAGCTCCGCGACGCCACGGACCATCTGCGAGGTGGCGCCGTCCTGGCGCACCTCGTCGTTCAGGCGGGTCTCGATCGTGAGATGGCCGGCCTCCTCGATGGTGAGGTGCGTGTTCATCCACGGGCCGAGCGGCAGGAACGTGTCCGAGCCCTTGGCGCGGGCCCACTGGCCATCGGAGGACTGCCAGTCACGCGCAGTCACGTCGTTGGCGATGGTGTAGCCGAAGATCACCTCGGGCACCCGTTCGACGGGTACCTCCTTGCAGATGCGACCGATGACGATGGCGAGCTCGCCTTCATAGTGGAGGGACTCGCAGCCAGCGGGCCGGATGATGGTGTCGTTGGGACCGATCACGGAGGTGTTGGGCTTGAAGAACAGCAGCGGCGCCTCCGGCACCTCGCCGCCCATTTCCTTGGCGTGCTCGGCGTAGTTCTTGCCGACGCCCACCACCTTGGAGCGCGGGATCACCGGCGAGAGCAGGCGCACGTCGTCGAGGTCGTGGCGCTCCCCCGTGTAGTTCACCGGCACGCCTGCCAGCGGGTCCGCGGTGAGCGCCGCGATGGTGTCGGGGTTGTCACCCCCGTCGACGGCGAGTTCGATGACCCCGTAGGCGGGGTCCTGTCCGGCCTTGGCGAAACGAGCGATACGCATGGCCCCAAGACTAGTGGGCCGTGGCCCCGTCCTCACCCTGCGCGACGTAGGTCATGAGGCCGTAGGCGAGCGCGTCGCGCAGCGCCTCCCATGACGCCTCGATGACGTTGGTGCCCACACCCACCGTCGTCCAGGCGTAGCCGTTGTAGGCGGTGTCGATGAGCGTGCGCACCGTCGCATCGGTGCCGTGGCCTTCGTCGAGGATGCGCACCCGGTAATCGGTCAGCTCGAAATCCGCGACGGCGGGGAAGGCGTTCTCGAGCGCCGAACGCAGCGCGTGGTCCAGCGCGTTGACGGGGCCGTTACCCTCGCCCACCACCATGAAACGCTTCCCGTTGGCCGTGAGCTTCACTGTGGCCTCGGAGAGGTCCAGATTGTCGCGTTCCTCCGTGAACACGCGCCAGGACTGCACCTCGAACGGCAGTTCGAGGATGCCCAGTTCGCCGCGCAGCAGCATCTCGAAGCTGGCATCGGCCGATTCGTAGGAGTAGCCCTCCGCCTCGCGCTGCTTGACGCGGGCGGTGATGCCGGCGGCCAGTTCGCGATCCGCGAGGTCGAAGCCGAGCTGCTCGCCCTTGATCTGGATGTTGGCGCGGCCGGCCATGTCCGAGACCAGCATGCGCATGTCGTTGCCCACCAGCGACGGGTCGATGTGCTGGTAGAGGTTCTCGTCCACCTTGATGGCCGAGGCGTGCAGCCCAGCCTTGTGCGCGAACGAGGACTGCCCGACGTAGGGCTGGCGCCCCAACAGCGGCTGGTGCGCAACCAGCGCGATGGCGTGCGCCACTCGGGTGAGGTCCTCGAGCCGCTCCGGCGGCAGGATCTCCCACCCGTACTTGAGCTGGAGGTTGGGGATCACCGCGGACAGATCGGCGTTGCCGGTGCGCTCCCCATAGCCGTTGAAGGTGCCCTGCACGTGCATCACGCCCGCCTCGACGGCGGCCATGGTGTTGGCCACGGCACAGGCGGTGTCGTTGTGGCAGTGGATACCCAGGTTGGCGCCGGTGGCCGCGGCGGCCTCCACCACCTCCGCCATCCAGCTGGGCAGCATCCCACCGTTGGTGTCGCACAGGACGACCACCTCGGCGCCCGCATCGTGGGCCGTGCGGACCACCTGGAGCGCGTACTCGGGGTTGGCGCGGTAGCCGTCGAAGAAGTGCTCGCAGTCCACGAAGACGCGCCTGCCCTGGCTGCGGAGGTACTCGACCGTGTCGCGGACCATCTCGAGGTTCTCCTCGAGGGTGGTGCGCAGCGCTCGGGAGACGTGCTCGTCGTGCGACTTGGCCACGATGCAGATGTACTCGGTGCCCGCATCGACGAGGGCCTGCGTCAGGGCGTCGTCGGCCGCCTTCGCGCCCGCCTTGCGGGTGGCGCCGAACGCGACGAGCTTCGAATTCTGCAGGCCCAGGCCTTGGGCGCGCTGGAAGAACTCGGTGTCGTTGGGGTTGGCGCCCGGCCAGCCACCCTCGATGAAGTGGACGCCCAACTCATCCAGGTAGCCGGCAATTTTCAGCTTGTCCTCGACCGAGAGGTGCAGGCCTTCCTGCTGCGCGCCGTCGCGCAGGGAGGTGTCGAAGACATGGAACTCGGCAGGTTGCACCGGCAGGCTCGGCATGGTCTCTCCAGTCGGTTGGGATCTGTGGGAACAATACGCTGTCCACACCCTCCCTCCATGTCTCAACCAGTGGACGGACACCTGAGACGCCGAGCCCGGTCAGACGCGGCTCGCGTAGTGTTCCGCCATGACTTCAGCGAAGATCGCCGTGATCGGCGGAGACGGTATCGGCCCCGAGGTGACCGCGGAGGCGCTCAAGGCACTCACAGCCGTGGCCGGGGCTGACACCTTCGAGTTCGTCGACTACGACCTGGGCGCCGAACGCTGGCAGCGCACCGGCGAGGTGCTGCCGGATTCCGTCCTCGAGGAGCTCAAGGGCGTCGACGCGATCGTGCTGGGCGCCGTCGGCGCCGCCCCCGGCTCGAAGGCGATCCCCAGCGGCCTGCTTGAGCGCGGCCTGCTGCTGAAGCTGCGCTTCGCGTTCGACCACGCCGTCAACCTGCGCCCCTCCAAGCTGTATCCGGGGGTGCCCACTCCCCTGGCCCCCCACGTCGTCCAGGGCAAGGACGTCGACTTCGTCGTCGTGCGCGAGGGCACCGAGGGTCTCTACTGCGGCAACGGCGGCGCGGTGCGCACCGGCACGCCGCACGAACTGGCCACCGAGGTCTCCGTCAACACCGCCTACGGCGTGGAGCGCGTGGTGCGCGACGCCTACCGCCGCGCCCAGTCGCGCCGCGGCCACCTCACTCTCCTGCACAAGCACAACGTGCTGGTCAACGCCGGCAGCCTGTGGAACCGAATCTTCACCGAGGTCGGTGAGGAGTTCCCGGACGTCCAGACGAAGTACCTGCACATCGACGCGGCGATGATCGCCCTGGTCGTCGACCCGGCGCAGTTCGACGTGATCGTCACCGACAACCTCTTCGGCGACATCGTGACCGATCTGGCCGCCGCCGTCACCGGCGGCATCGGGCTGGCGGCCTCAGCCAACATCAACCCCAGCGGCGAGTTCCCGTCGATGTTCGAGCCGGTGCACGGCTCCGCGCCGGACATCGCCGGCCAGGGCATCGCTGACCCGACGGCGGCCATCTCCTCGATGGCGCTGCTGCTCGACCACCTGGGCAAGCCCGAACTCGCCCAACGGGTCGACGACGCGGTCACCGCCGACATCGTCGCCCGCGGAAACGATCGGCTCCCCACCACCACGATCGGCGACCGGATCGCCGAGCGGCTGGCCTAGGCGCTCACACGCCGAGGATCAGCTTGGCGATGCCGAAGTAGATCAGCAGGCCGGTGGCGTCGACCAGCGTGGTGACCAGCGGCGCAGACACCACGGCCGGGTCGATGCCCGCCCTCTTGGCGAGCAGCGGCATGGCGCCGCCGATAGTGGCCGCCCAGGCGCAGACGAGCACCAACGAGAGGGCCACGACGAGCGCGATCTTCGGGCCGACGAACAGCGTGCCCACACCCATGCCCAACAGGGCCAGCATCAGGCCGAGCAACACACCAACTCGCAACTCGCGCCAGACCACCTGCGGCAGGTCGGAGAAACGCAGCTCGCCGATGGCCTGGGCGCGCACCGACGCCGTCGCGGCCTGGGAGCCGGCGTTGCCGCCAGCGCCGATCAGCATGGGGATGAACAGCGCAAGTTGCGCCACCTGCACGAGCGTCGCCTCGAACGCCTGCGTGACGCTGACGGTGAGGGTCGCGGCCACCAGCAGCAGCGAGAGCCACAGCGCCCGGTAGCGCGCCAGCCGGAACACGCCGACGGCAACGTAGTGACCCGCCCACGGCGCAGAGCCCGATTGGAGCGCGGTGTCCTCGGTGTCGGCCTCCTCGATGATCTCGATGGCATCGTCGAGGGAGAGCATGCCGACGAGGCGGCCCTCGCTGTCGACCACCAGCATGTTGTAGGCGTTGGTCTCGCGCATCAGCCGCGAGGCGTCCTCGGCGGATTCGGTGGCCTGCACCATCACCGCGTCGGGGTCCAGCAGGTCGTGCACGGGCGTGCCCCCGTCGGCGGTGACGAGCGCACCCAGCTCGACGACGCCCAGCACGTGGCGGCCCTCATCCACAGCGGCGAGGGTGTAGACATTCTCGGCGTGCTGCCCCTTGCGCTGCACCACCGTCAGAGCCTCCGCTGCGGTGGCGTGCGCCGGCACGGCGAGCACCTCCGGGGTCATCACGCGCCCGACGGAGCCCTTGGGGAAGCCCAGCAGCGTGGCCGTCATGGCCCGCTCGCTGGGGCTCAACCCCGCCAGCACCCGCTTGACCACCTTCGCGGGCGCCTCGTGCAGCATCCTGGCCCGGTCGTCGGGGTCCATGCCCTCCACGAGGTCCTGGAAGGGGCCCTCGCGCAACGATTCCAGCAGGCGCTGCTGGTCGAACGGGGAGAGCTCCTCGAACACCTCGATCCCGCTGTCCTTCTCCAGCAGGCGGAACGCCACGGCCATCGCGACGTCCTCGAGCCGCCCGAGCTCGCCGCCGATCACGTGATCGGGCTGGCGGGCCAGCAGCGCCGCGGCGTCGTCGAGACGCTGCTCGTCGATCAGCCTGGTGAGGTTGTCCACGAACTCGTCCTCGATCACGGATGCGTCGTCGCGCGCCATGTCACCTTCCTCCGCCTCGGTCTGGGGCGACCTGTCACACAGGCCACCTCCCGCAACGTAGTACCGGGTGAGACGATTCACCAAGGAAGTGAGGGCCGAAGATGGCCGAACGCAGCGGCTTCGACGCCTGGGCTCGCCATGCGAGCCCGGGGCTGTTCCGTCGTGCTCGGCTCCTGACCCCAGACTGGCACGCGGCCCAGGACCTCTTGCAGGAGACCCTCACCCAGCTCTTCGTGAAGTGGGACCGCGTGGACCTGGGCAACCAGCCGGAGGCCTACGCCCGCACCACGATGTTCCACCTGTTCGTCTCGCGACGCCGCCGACGCAGCTCCCACGAGCTCGCCAGCGACGACCTGCCCGAGCTGATCTCCCCCACCGCCGACGCCTCGGCCCGGATCGATCTGGCCCGCGCTCTGGCCGACCTCAAGCCCACCGAACGGGCGGTGATCGTCGCCCGCTACGTCGACGACCTGCCCGTCGCCGACGTGGCACGCCTCGTCGGCCGCTCGGAGGCCTGGGTTCGCCAGACCGCCTCGCGCACCCTCACCAGGATGCGCACCTCCCCGCACTTCGCCCCCGCGTTCCAGGAGTAGAGATGAACCACCGCACCGAACTGACCCCCCACGAGATCGACGACATCGTCGTCGCCGCCAGGAAGCGCGGTGGACGCAGGCTCGCCGTCCGCCGCGTCGGCTCCACCGTCGCCGCGATGGCGCTGGTCGCCGGCCTGGGCGTCGGCACTTTCACCCTGGTGGACCGCAACAACGACGCCGTTGCCCCCGGAGACCAGCCGCCCTCCGTCACCCAGAGCGAGGGCCCTCCGCCTCTGGGGGAGGAGCAGTCCCAGCGCAAGGCGGAGGAGGAAGCCAGGCGCGTGGCAGAGAAGGTCGCGGCCGAGCGGAAGGTGGTCGAGGAACACGTCCGCAACGCCAGGACCACAGAGGAGAAGAACGCCCTGGTGTCGGAGATCGCCCTCAACCTCCTCCCCGAGGGCGCCAAGTACCGCTCTGGACCGGGCCAAGACCTCGGGGAGGCCGCGCCGTACCAGCCGCCGTCGGCGAGCTGGATCATGGAGGACGACCTCGGCGCGCTGGCGGTGAGCGTGCAGCTGCGCGAGGTCGACCCGGGTGGCGGGTGCGTCGCCCCTGTGTGCACCGAGGTGGATGTCGACGGCGGCGTCGTCATGGTGCTCGACGGCGCGGCCGACGGGAAGTCGGGCCAGCAGATGGCGTGGCAGCTCGTCCGGGACGACGGGTACGAGATCGTTCTCACCCTGAGCAACCGGACCGTCATGGAGTACACCGACGGCTCGAAGAGCGAAGAGTTCACCCGCGAGGGGCCGCTGCCCATGGACACGGACGACGCGGTCGCGTTCCTGACCGATCCGGCCTGGGAGCCCGCCGTGGCGGCCGAGGCCGCCAGCCCCACGCTGAAGTAGCCGCCAGGCCCTTAGAGCCACCTGCCGGGACCACCCCGGCAGGTGGTTTCCGGCGTTCGCCCGGAAAACCCGCAGGGCGGCCGGTAACGTGGAAGCCCCCGATCCACAGGAGACGACGATGCTCATCACGACCTACCTCCGTGACCACCACATGGGTTCAGCCGCAGGGGTCGATTTCTTCCGGCGGGTGGCCGAAACCCACGGCGAGCGGGAGGTCCGCGACGCCGTCGGCCGGCTGGCCGATGAGATCGAGGAGGACCAGGCGGCGCTGCAGGAGATCCTCGACAGCTTCGACGCCAGCCCCAATCCCGTCAAGGACGTGCTCGCCAAGGTGGGTGAGAAGGCGGCCCGGCTCAAACCCAATCAGCGCCTGGGCTCTCGCTCCCCACTCTCCGACGTGCTGGACCTCGAGGTCCTCACCGACGCGGTACACGCCAAGTCACGCGGCTGGCAGATCCTGCTCGAGCTCGACCACCCGAACCTGGACCGCGAGCGGTTGCAACAACTGTTCGACCGGGCGCGCCGCCAGGAGGAGGAGCTTGAGGCCCTCTGGCTGCAGCAGGCGCCGAAGCTGCTGGCCGAATAGAAGGACGAAGAAAACCCCGAGCACTCCAGGTTGTCTGGAGCGCTCGGGGGTTTCGGTTCAGGGCCCTTCGACCAGCCGCGAGCGGCTGGCTCAGGGACCGGCGTCGATCAGCGGGCGGCGGTGCCTTCGGTGTAGTCCGAATCGTCGGAGGCGACCCAGCTCATCAGCTTGCGCAGCTCGCGGCCGGTGGCCTCGATCGGGTGGGCCTCACCCTTGGCGCGCAGCTCCTTGAACTCGGGGGCGCCCGCGTCCTGGTCGTCGATGAAGCGCTTGGCAAAGTTGCCATTCTGCACATCGGCCAGAACTGCCTTCATGTTCTCCTTGACGCGCTCGTCGATGACGCGGGGGCCGGAGACGTAGTCGCCGTACTCCGCGGTGTCGGAGACGCTCCAGCGCTGCTTGGCGATGCCGCCCTCGTACATGAGATCGACGATGAGCTTGAGCTCGTGGAGGCACTCGAAGTACGCCACCTCGGGCTGGTAGCCGGCCTCCGTCAGCACCTCGAAGCCTGCCTGCACCAGCGCGGAGGCGCCGCCGCAGAGCACGGCCTGCTCGCCGAAGAGATCGGTCTCGGTCTCCTCCGTGAAAGTGGTCTTGATGCCGCCTGCACGCAGGGACCCGATGCCCTTGGCGTAGCTGAGCGCGAGGTCCCAGGCCTTGCCGGACTCGTCCTTCTCCACGGCGATGATTGCGGGCACGCCGCGGCCGTCGGCGTACTCACGGCGCACGAGGTGGCCGGGGCCCTTGGGGGCGACCATGCACACGTCGACGCCCTCGGGCGGGGTGATGTAGCCGTAGCGGATGTTGAAGCCGTGCGCGAAGAACAGCGCGTCGCCCTTGGCGAGGTGCGGCTCGATCTCCTCCTTGTAGAGGGTGCGCTGGGCCTGATCCGGGGCCAGGATCATGATGAGGTCCGCCTCTTCGACGGCCTCGGCCACGGAGACGACGCGCAGGCCCTCTGCCTCGGCCTTCGCCCGCGAGGCCGAGCCATCGCGCAGGCCGACGCGCACGTCGACGCCCGAGTCGCGCAGCGACAGCGCGTGCGCGTGCCCCTGCGAGCCGTAGCCGATGACGGCGACGTGGCGACCCTGGATGATCGACAGGTCGGCGTCGGAGTCGTAGAACATCTCTGCCATGAAGGATCCTTTACTGATTGCTGGTACGTGTCTGAGTCTATGGTTACTTGTGTTTGGCCTGCGAGAGCGTCTTGGCGCCGCGGCCCAGCGCCACCTGGCCGGACTGGACCAGTTCGATGATGCCGTGCGGGGTGAGCATCTCCAGGAGGGCGGCCAGCTTGTCCTCGCTGCCGGTGGCCTCGATCGTGATCGACTCGGCCGACACGTCGACGGCCTTGCCGCGGAACAGGCTCACCACGTCGATGACCTGGCTGCGGGTGTTCACGTCTGCGCGCACCTTGACCATGATCATCTCGCGGCGCACGGCGGAATCGCCGAGCTCGAGCACCTTGCGCACCTCGATGAGCTTGTTGAGCTGCTTGACGATCTGCTCGAGCGTGGCGGTGTCATCAACCTGCGCCACCACCGTCATGCGCGACAGGTCCTCGGCCTCGGTGGGGCCGACGGCGAGGGACTGGATGTTGAATCCCCGGCGCGAGAACAGCGCGGCGACGCGGGTCAGGACGCCGGGTTGGTTGTCGACCAGGATGGACAGGGTCTGGGTTTTCACAGCACTTCCTCTTCCCACTCGGGGGCCATGTCGCGGGCCACGCGGATCTCATCGTTGCTGACGCCGGCGGGCACCATCGGCCACACCATGGCGTCCTTGTGCACCACGAACTCGATCACGACGGGGCGGTCGTTGATCTCCAGTGCCTGCTGGATCGCCGATTCCATCTCCACCTCGTTGGTGGCGCGGAGCCCGGCGCAGCCCATGGCCTCCGCGAGCATCGGGAAGTTCGGCAGCGATTCGGTCATCAGGTCCGTGTTGGAGTAGCGCCCCTCGTAGAAGAGGGACTGCCACTGCCGCACCATGCCCAACGCGTTGTTGTTGATGATGGCGATCTTGATGGGGATGTTGTTGATCGCGCAGGTGACGAGTTCCTGATTGGTCATCTGGAAGCAGCCGTCGCCGTCGATCCCCCACACCGTGGCGTCGGGATTGGCGACCTTGGCACCCATCGCGGCGGGCACGCAGAATCCCATGGTGCCCGCGCCACCCGAGTTGAGCCAGGTGTTCGGCTTCTCATGCGGCAGGAAGTGCGCCGACCACATCTGGTGCTGGCCCACGCCAGCGGCGAAGATGCTGTCTGCCGGGCTCAGCTGCCCGATGCGCTGCACCACCTCCTGCGGCGAGAGCTTGCCGTCGGGGGCCTCCTCCCAGCGGGGCTGGTAGCGGGCCTTCATGCTGCCCAGCTGGTGACGCCACGCGTCGATCTGCGGCGCCTCGTACGCCTCGATGGCCTCGTTGAGCTGGACCAGCGTCTGCTTCACGTCACCCACGATGGGGATGTCGACGGGCTTGTTCTTGCCGATCTCGGCAGGGTCGATGTCCGCGTGGATGACCTTGGCACCCATCGCGAAACTGTCGAGCTTGCCGGTGACCCTGTCATCGAAACGGGTGCCCAGCGCAATGAGCAGATCGGACTTCTGCAGGGCGCCGACGGCGGCGACGGTGCCGTGCATGCCCGGCATGCCCATGTTCAGTTCGTGGGAATCCGGCAGCACACCGCGCGCCATCAGGGTGGTCACGACGGGGATGCGGGTCTTCTCGACGAACTCGGCCAGCTCCGCGTGCGCGCGGGCCGACATCACGCCGCCACCCACGTAGAGCACGGGGCGCTTGGCCTCGGAGATCATCTTCGCCGCGGCGCGGATCTGCCGCGAGTGCGGCTTGACCGTGGGCCGGTAGCCCGGCAGGTCGATCGACTCCGGCCACACGAACGGCTCGGTGTTGGTCAGCGCATCCTTGGCGATGTCGACGAGCACCGGGCCGGGCCGCCCCGTCGACGCCAGGTGGAACGCCTCCTGGATGGCCCGCGGGATGCCGGCGGTCTCCTTGATGAGGTAGCTGTGCTTGGTGATCGGCATCGAGATGCCGCGGATGTCGGCCTCCTGGAAGGCGTCGGTGCCGATGGAGGAGCTGTTGACCTGGCCCGTGATCGCGACGATGGGCGTGGAGTCCATGTACGCGTTGGCCAGCGGCGTCACCAGGTTGGTGGCGCCGGGACCCGATGTGGCGATGCAGACGCCGACGCGGCCCGAGGCCAGCGCATAGCCCTCGGCGGCATGTCCGGCGCCCTGCTCGTGTCGCACCAGGATGTGGCGGATCTTCGAGTCGTAGAGCGGATCGTAGGCCGGGAGGATGGCGCCGCCGGGGATGCCGAACGCTACATCGACGCCGATTCGTTCGAGTGACTCGACGAGTGCCTGGGCCCCCGTCATGAGCTGACCGTCTGTCTGCGCCATTGCCTCTCCCTTCTCATTGCAGTGGCTCGTGGGTTCGTCATTCAAGAAAAAACCCCCGTTGCCCGTCGGGGCATACGAGGGAGCGCTTCGGTTCCGGTTCCGGAGAAGCGCTACAAGATGATTACGAGCCAGCTGGTCTTGGGCATGGCCTAACCCTCCCCTGTGCCCGGCCCCCTGTCAAGCATTGGCGGGGCATCGTCCGAAATGTAAGACGGCGGGGCGGGAAGCTCCCGGCCCGCCGTCCTGCAACCCGTCAGGGACGTGCGATCACTCGCGCACCTCGGTGGCGCCGTCAGCGCGCACACCGCGGTCGGCGACGACGGCCTCGCGGGGACGAAGAGTGGTCAGCGCCCAGCCGATGAGACCGAGCATGAGGCCCAGGCCGATGACGAGGGCGGAGACGCCGTAGGCGACCACGGAGGTGAACAGGGAGGCGCGGAGGAAGGAGGCGTCCATCATGGTGGCGCGCTGCTGCTGGTATTCCTCAGCCTTGGCCTCGTCGCCGGCGTCGCGGGCCTCGTTGGCGAGCTTGCCCAGGCTGGCGTAGGTCTCGCCGTTGGAGCCGGCCACCGCGTGCTGGTTGATGGTCTCGGCCTGCGCGAAGGCGCTGATGGGGCCGCCGACGGGCTTGCCGGCGTAGGCGCCGTTCATGAACTCGGAGTCGCCCGGAACCGTGATGTTCTCAGCCTTCAGCTGCGAGGTGACCATCCCCCAGGTGACCGCACCGGCGACGATGAGGATGATGCCGGCGATGATCGACAGGATGCCGACGATTTTGGTGGCCTTCATGCGAAGCCCTTTCTATCTGTTCCGTGGTGCATTCGCACCCCCGTGAAAAGGAGGGCCGCTCCCGAACCTCCGAGCCGTTACCTTACGGGGGTCAGGTACCCGTGCGTGACGACACGCCGTGAGCCTGCCGGTCAGACCCAGGTAGTGCCTAATCTGCGACCACGGTCTGATGCACCTCGTCGAGATCTGCGGTGACCTCGGCCTTCATGTTGGCGATCCCGGGGTTGTCCGCATACCGCGGAATGACGTGCACGTGGGTGTGGAACACCTCCTGACCGGACACGGATCCGGCGTTGGAGACCACGTTGCAGGCGTCGGCGCCCAGCCTGTCCTTCAGTAGCCGGCCGACGCGGGCCACGGCCGGGCCGACCTCGGCGAGCACGTCGTCTCCCTCCAACACGTCGGCGGTGTGGCGCTTCGGGATCACCAGGGTGTGGCCCTTCTGCCAAGGCGAGATGTCGAGGAACGCGTAGGCGGCGTCATCCTCGTAGACCTTCTTGGAAGGGATCTCGCCAGCGACGATCTTGCAGAACAGGCAGTCCATGTCTGTCTCCTTGGTTTCAGCGGATTTCGAACCCGGCCTCGCGCAGGCCGGTCTTGACTTCTTCGACGGTGAGCGTGCCGTAGTGGAACACGCTGGCGGCCAGCACCGCGTCAGCCCCGGCACGGGCGGCCTCGACGAAGTGCTCGACGGTGCCCGCGCCACCGGAGGCGATGAGCGGCACGTCGACGGCCTCGCGCACCGCGCGCAGCATCTCGAGGTCGAAGCCGTCGGTGGTGCCGTCGGCGTCCATGGAGTTGAGCAGGATCTCCCCCACACCCCGCTCGCAGCCCTCCCGGGCCCATGCGAGGGCGTCGACCCCGGCCGATTTCTTGCCACCGTGCGTGGTCACCCCGAAGCCAGACGGCATCGACTCCTCACGGCGGGCGTCGACGGACAGCACGAGCACCTGGTTGCCGAACGTCCTGGCGATCTCGTCGATCACCTCGGGCCGGGCGAGCGCGCCGGTGTTGATGCCCACCTTGTCGGCGCCTGAGCGCAGCAGCGCGTCCACGTCCTCAACGGAGCGCACTCCCCCGCCCACGGTGAGCGGGATGAACACCGTCTCGGCGCAGCGGGCCACCATCGCGCGGGTGGTGGCGCGCGCCTCCACGGACGCGGAGATGTCGAGGAAGGTCAGTTCATCGGCGCCCTGCGCGGAGTACCGGGCGGCAAGCTCGACGGGGTCGCCGGCGTCGCGGAGATTCTGGAAGTTGACCCCCTTGACGACGCGCCCGTCATGGACGTCCAGGCAGGGGATCACACGTAACGCGACAGGCATCTCAGTCCTCCGTCATTTCGGCCGCGACGACGCCGCGACGCATCGAATCGGCCACCGCATGGCACGTGCGGCGCAGGTCTCCGGGCCCGACGGCGGTGGCGAGCTGGCCGGCGAGGTCGATGACCTGGCGCACCCAGCGCACAAAGTCGCCCGCCGACAAACTGGTCACGGCCAGCACCTTCGACAGTTCCTGGCCTGAGGACCACCGCCAGGCGGCCTCGGCGAAGCCGATGTCCGGCTCGCGGCCCCGGTCGCGCTTGTGGTGACGCTCCAGCTTGCCCACCTCGCGCCACACCTCGCGCAGGCGGGACTGGGCGCGCTCCGATTCCGGATCGGGCATCCGCGGCAGCACCGCGTCGCGGGTGGGGCGCGACTCGTAGACCAGCGTCGAGAGCACCGCCGCCAACTGCGGCGGCGCGAGGTCCGCGAACACGTCGCGGCGGATAGCCTCGGCGGCCACCAGGTCGAGCTCGTTGTAGATCCGACGCAGCATGCGGCCGGCATCGGTGAGCGTGTCGCCGTCGAGGTACCCGAGGTCGCTCAGCACCGCAAGGACGCGCTCGAACTGCACGGCCAGCGAGTTGGCCCGGCCCGTGATCTGGGCCTCCATCCGCTGCGACTCGCGCTCGAGCCTGATCACCCGGGCAGCCTCCACCGCGTGGAGTTCGCGGTCCGGGCATGCGTGGCAGGGGTGGGCCTTGAGCTCGGCCCGCAGTTGGCGGATCTGTCGCTGCACCTCGCCGTCGGACGGCGGTGCAGTGTCCGGAATCTCCGGGTCCGTCGCCTCGATCTTGTTGCTCATCGCCGACAGCAGCGAGCGGCGGTCCGCCCGGTCGCGGACGGAGAAGTGCCGCGGCACCCGCACCCGCCCCACCGGCGTCAACGGGCCTGGGATGTCGTGTGGTTGCAGCTTGAGCACAGTGTGGTCCCCGGAGATGATCTCAGCCCACGGCTCGGCCTGCCGGCCCTTCTGTCCGATGCGCAGCACCACGGACCAGCCCTGGCGCGGGACGTGCACGATGTCGCCGGGCATCAGCGTGGTCAGCGACCGCCCGATGGTGTCGGCGAACTCCGCCCGGCGGGCCTTCGACGATGCGGCTTCCAGCCCGGAGATCTCGTCGCGGAGGCGGGCGTAGCTCATGAAATCACCCAGGTGGCACTCCACGGCTTCCCTGGCGACGGCGAGATCTGCCTGCATGGAACGCGTGGTGCGGGTGGTCTTCACCACGGATTTGTCGGTCTGGAACTGCGCGAAGGACTGGTTGAGCAGGTCCGAGGCGCGCTCCCGGCCCAGGGTGGCCATGAGGTTGACCGCCATGTTGTAGGTGGGCGCGAAGCTCGACCTCAGCGGATAGGTGCGCCGCGACGCGAGGCCGGCCACCGCCCGCGGGTCCATGCCCGACTGCCACAGGACCACGGCGTGGCCCTCCACGTCGATGCCGCGTCGGCCGGCGCGGCCGGTGAGCTGGGTGTACTCCCCGGGCGTGATGTCGACGTGCGCCTCGCCGTTGTACTTGGTGAGCTTCTCGATCACGACGGTGCGCGCGGGCATGTTGATGCCCAGCGCGAGGGTCTCGGTGGCGAAGACCAACTTCAGCGCGCCGGTGGAGAACCCCTCCTCCACGATGGCCTTGAACGCGGGAAGCTGGCCCGCGTGGTGCGCGGCGACGCCGGCCATCAGGGCCTCGCGGAACCGCTCGTAGCCCAGCGCGTCGAGATCCGCGTGGGACAGGCCCTGCACGTGCTTGTCGGCGATCTCCCCCAGCAGCGCCGCCTCCGAGCGGCTGGTCAACGTGATGCCGGCGTCGTAGACCTGCCCGACGGCCGCGTCGCAGCCCACGCGGGAGAAGATGAAGTAGATGGCCGGCAGCAGTTGGGCGCGGTCCAGCACGATGGCCACCTCGCTGCGGCTGGTGCGGCGCTCACGGAACCGTTCGTGCGCGGCCCCGCCGTACTGCCCGGAGCCCTGCGAGACGTGCCGCTTCCCACGGCCGGACCTGCCGCGCGGGCGGCGGGCGTCGTCGCGGACCCTGGATGCTTCGCCCTTGGAGACCTTCAGCAGTTCCCGGTTGACCTTCGCGGCGCGGGCGGCGGGCAGTTCCTGCGCCGTGGGCGCCACGCCGTCGAACAGGTCCATCAGCTTGCGGCCCACCAGCACGTGCTGGAACAGCGGGACCGGGCGCACCTCGGAGACGACGACGGCGAACTCGCCGCGCACGGTGCGCAGCCATTCGCCGAAGTCCTCGACGTTGCTCACCGTCGCCGACAGCGCCACGATCTGCACCGATTCGGCCAGCCCGAGGATGACCTCCTCCCACACGGCGCCGCGGAACCGGTCCGCCAGGTAGTGCACCTCGTCCATCACCACGTATCCCAGGTTGGCGAGGGTGGGTGAGGAGGCGTAGATCATGTTGCGCAGCACCTCGGTGGTCATCACCACGATCTGCGCCTCAGAATTGATAGAGGTGTCGCCGGTCAGCAGCCCGACGCGGTCCGGGCCGTAGCGTTGGACCAGGTCGTGGTACTTCTGGTTCGACAGCGCCTTGATGGGCGTGGTGTAGAAGCATTTGCGGGACTGCTCCACGGCCAGGAACACGGCGAACTCTCCCACCACCGTCTTGCCTGCGCCGGTGGGGGCCGCCACCAGGACGCCGTGGCCCCCGGCGAGTTCACGGCAGCCGTCGAGTTGGTAGTCATCGAGTTCGTACGGGTAGAGCGCACTGAACTCTGCGATGAGTTGGTCATTCATTAGGGGATAAGTTACCCGACGATGACGCGAAGGCACTGCGGGACGCACTCGACCGTGGCGGGCACGTCGCCCATCTCCTCGCCGTCGCCCATGAGGAACAGCCCGTCGCCGTCGACCTCCACCCGACGCGCGCGCAACTGCTCCACGACCGGATCGGTGACGAAACCGCCGGAATACACCGTCGGCAGCAGCCGCAGCAGCTTGCCGCGGCTGGCTTCGTGGATGATCGTGACGTCCAACAGGCCGTCGGCGGCATCGGCCTCTGGCGCGATCTGCATTCCGCCGCCAAAGATGCCGGTGTTGCACACCGCCACCAGCATCGCCTTGAGCTCGCGGGCCTCCCCGTCGATCACGAGCCGGTAGTTGAGCGGGGAGAATCCCGCCAGTTCGCGCAGGGCGATCCAGCCGTAGCTGAGCGCGCCGAACCGCATGCGGATGTCGTTGGTGGCGCGGTTGACGCGCGCGTCGTAGCCGCTGGAGACCACCGCACCCACGTAGCGCGGGTCTCCCCCGTTGGTGAGGCGGCTGAGGTCCATCACGCGGGTGGTGCCGGTGACGATGGCCTCGACGGATTCCATCACGGATTTCGGGATTCCTGCGCCACGGGCGAAGTCGTTGCCCGTGCCTGCGGGGATGACGGCAAGCGTCGCGTCGGTGCCGGCGCAGGCATTGAGGCCCAGGTGGGCCATCCCGTCGCCGCCCATGACAGCGACCACGTCGCCCTCACGTGCTTGGAGCGCCAGGGCGCGTGTCAGGTCCCGGGCCTGTTCGTAGGAGCGGGAGGTGACGATGCTCACCTCTGCACCGTGGATGCCCTCCTGCAGCCGCCTGGCCACCTTGGGCAGGGCGCGGCGGGCTTTCCCACCGCCGGACGCTTCGTTGCACACGACGCTGATCAGGCGCCGCTTCGCGAGCTCGGTGCTCACTGACCGTCGTCCAGGTCGACGGCGTACTCGGCGGCGGTTTCCTCGGTGATGCCGCGGCGTTTGTCGAGGATCCGGCAGATGATCTCCGCCACGAAGAACATGCCGCTGAGCGGCACGGCCAGCGCCAGCAGGGAGAAGGGATCCGTGGTGGGGGTGGCGATGGCGGCGAAGACCACGCTGCCGAACACGACGCCCTTGCGCGCCTTCTTGAGTTGATGGCCACGCACCACGCCGCCCATGTTGAGGCCGACCAGCAGCACGGGCAGCAGGAACGACAGGCCGAAGACCAGGATGATCTTGATCTCCATGCCGAGGAAGTTCCAGATGTCCAGCAGGTTGGTGATGTTCATGTTCTGCGGCGTGAAGCTCAGGAGCACCTCAATGCCCTTGGGCCACACGATGTAGCCCAGCGCGCAGCCCGCCAGGAACAGGGGAAGGGAGACGGCCACGAAGCCCAGGGCGTACTTCTTCTCCTTGGTGAGGAGACCGGGCGCGACGAATGCCCAGATCTGCCACATCCACACCGGCGAGGTGATGATGAAGCCGGCAAGCAGACACACCACTACCGCTACCGTGAACGCCTGGGTGACGCCCTGGTTCACGATCATGGTTTCCGCGCCGCGCTCCGCCTCAAGGATCGCCCGGGCACGCTCCCAGGGGGCCAGGATGAACTCGACGAGCCGGCGGTAGAAGAAGCCGGCGAGGGCGGCCCCGATGATCATCGCCCCTACGGAGACGAAAAGGCGGTAGCGCAGTTCGCGCAGGTGGTCCCAGATCGACATCGTCCCGCCCGGGCCACCCTTGGGTGGCAGCAGCCAGGCGAACCGACCCTTGGCGGACGGTTCAGTGGTTGCGGCCGCCATGATCAGCCTTCGTGGGGCTTCCGGTCACGGGGATCGATCTCGGGCTGGACGATCTCGGCGTCGACGACCTCTTCGTCGTGCCGGGTGGCGCCGTCCTCGCCCTCGACGCCCTTGACCTCCTGCTTGAACTCACGGATGGAACGGCCCATGCCCTTGCCGACACCGGCCAGGCGTGAGCCGCCGAACAATAGCAGCGCGACGACGAGAATGATCACCCATTCCCAGCCGCCCGTCAGAAACAACAGAGTAGGCATTGGTCCCTTTCCTGGGCGACGGCGGGCGCCGCCCTCATGCGATGACAGTCTAGTCCGGCAGGCGCGAAGTCTTCTCAAGCTGACCCAGCATGTCACGCATGTGTGCCACGTGGCCGTTCAGTTGTCCGATCTCCGCCCGCACATCCGCCGTCTTGTGGATGAGCGACACCCCGCCGATGATCAGCCCGACCACCCCTATGAGGGCGAGCACTCCGACAACGATGACCCAGATCACGCAACGGATGCTACCCGACGCGGCCCTCATAGGCAGCCAACGCAGCAGCCGCCCTCGTCCGGGCCGCCTCGGCCACCTGCTCGTCCGAGACATCCATCACGGCAGAGCCGAGCCGCAGGATCAGCGATACGGCCCAGTCGTGGGAGGCCACCGGGAACGTCACGGCCAGCCGGTCGCCGCCGTCCTCCACCGCCGTCGTCGGGTAGTACTCGCTGATCCAGCGGGCCGAGGGGAGGACGGTGAGCGTCAGCTGGCGCGGCACGTCGCGGAACCATCCCTCGGGCGGGGCCCCGCGGTCCGCCGCGGCGTCGTTCAGCGGCGTGACGGATTCGAGTCTGTCGAGGCGGAAGCTGCGCCATGCCTGGCGGGGCCGGCTCCACGCATCGAGATAGGTGAAGCCGTCGACGAGGCTCAGGCGGGCGGGCTCGACCACAGCCTCCGTGGTGCCGGGGCGGCCGGGCGTACGGTACCCGAGGAGCACGGCACGGCGGGCGTCGATGGCCCTGGTCAGCGCGGCGCGGTGCCCAGGATCCGTGGAGACCACGTTGACGCTGAGGGGGCCGTCGGCCTCCCCCACCGCCGCCTCCAGCTTCGCCAGGGCGCTGGCCGCAGCGTCCGAGCTGCCGGCCACGTCCACGACGAGGCGCAGCGCCGCCATGAGGCTGGCCGCCTCCGCCGGCCTCAGCCGCAGCGGCCGGGCCAGCACATCGGCGTTGCGGAACTCGATGCGTCCCTGCTCCCGCACGGCCTCGATGTCCACGTCGAACAGATCGTCGTAGTAGCCGCCCGGCAGCCCGCAGAACTGCAGCACCTCCAGGTCCTTGATGATCTGCTGCGGCGCAACGTCGAAGACGCGGGCCACCACGTCCACCTCGACGCCAGGATGGGCCGAGAGGTAGGGCACCAGCCGCAGCAGCCTGGCGATCTGTTCGTCTGACCTCACAGCGCCACCGCCTTCAACCGCTCGATCACCGCTGAGCGGAGCTCCGGCGGCGCCAGCAGCACCGCATCAGGGCCGGCCGCCGCGACCTCGCCGACGATGGCCTCGTCCGTGGCCAGGCTGATCCGATAGGCGGTGAAGCCCTCCGGCACGCCCTCGTGGTCCACCGGCTCGGGGTTCGGGAAGTCATGGGCCGCCCCGTCGCGGACGGCGACCACCGCGGTGCTGGCATCGGCGGGAGCCAGCCGCTTGGCGCGCTCGCGGGCATCCGCAGGCACGGTGTAGGCCTGCGGCTTGCCGTGCTGCACCGCGGGAGCCGTGAAGCGCGCGAGCTTGAAGAAGCGGTCATCCTCGCGGTCAGGGTCATACCCGAAGACGTACCAGTGGCCGCGGCGCTGCAGCATCTGCCACGGCTCGAGCCGGCGGGGCGTGCCCCCGTACCCGAAGCGGATCTCCACGCGGCGCAGGATCGCGTCGTAGATCGTGTCGAAATCAGGCTCAGCCACCGCCAGCAGCGGCCGCACGGTGGGCACCAGGGCTGGATCCGGGGCGGCGCCCCCGGCGCGCAGGGCCTCGAAGGCCTGGGCGGTGTGGTCGGCAGCCACCGTGTCCTGCCAGACCTGACCGGCCAGGCCCAGCGCGGAGAGTTCCTCGGGGGTGAACGTCAGCGGGGGCAGCTCGAACTCGGAGCGGTTGATGCGGTAGCCCTCCTCGTCGTCGAAGAAGGGGTCGTTGGAGCCGGTCTCGATGTGCACGCCGATGCTGCGCAGCTCCTCCTTGTCGCGCTCGAACTGGCGCTCGAAGGCCGCCTCGCTCTTGGAGAGCCGGTAGCCCTCCACCGCCTCCCGCAGTTCATGCTTGGTCAGGTAGCGCCGGGTGCTGAGCAGCGTGATGAGCAGGTTGACCAACCGCTCCGATTTCCTCGCTGACATGCCGTTCAGGCTAGCGGGTGGTTGACCCGGCATCATGGAGCCCATGCCCTATGTCGACCGATACGCCCCCAGCCCCACCTCTGATCTGCACCTGGGTAACCTGCGCACCGCGTTGGCCGGCTGGCTGCTCGCCCGGCATGCGGGCGGTAGTTGGCTGATGCGGGTCGAGGACCTCGACGCGGACCGCGTGCGTGCCGCGCCCGGGGCCGAGCGCCGCAACCTGACCGATCTGGCCTCGCTGGGGCTGACCTGGGACGGCGACGTGGTGCGGCAATCCGAGCGCCTGGACCTGTACCGGGATGCGGTGGCGAGCCTGCCCACCTACGAATGCTTCTGCACCCGCAGGGAGATCGCCGAAACCTCCTCCGCCCCGCACGACGGCTACCGGGCCTACCCCGGCACCTGTCGCACGCTGACCGCAGCGCAGCGCGAGGAGCGCCGGGCCACGCGTCCGCCCGCCATCCGCGTGGATTCCGGCGGCGCCTCGTACACCGTCGAGGACATCCACGCCGGGCGGGTCACCGGGCTGGTCGACGACTTCGTGTTGGTGCGCGGCGACGGCGCCTTCGCCTACAACCTGGCCGTGGTCGTCGACGATATCGACATGGGAGTGACCCACATCACCCGAGGTGACGACCTGCTCAGCTCCGCCCCGCGCCAGGCCTGGCTGACCGGGAAGTTGGGCGGCACGCCGGCCACCTACGCGCACATCGGGCTGGTGGTCAACGGCGAGGGAAGGCGGCTGGCCAAGCGCGACGGCGCCGTCACCCTCGCCGACCTCCCGCACCTCTCCCCGGCGGACGTCCTGGCCCAGCTCAGCGGCTCGCTCGGCCTGGGGCCGTGCCGCACAACGGAAGAAGCGCTGGCCGCCATGCCTGGCGATCAGCGCTTCTTCTCGGGCTCGGTCTGGGCCGATGGCCTGCTGCGTTAGGCGTCAGGCGTTCTGCACGTCGAGGATGTCGATGACGTAGACCAGCGTCTGGCCGGCCTCGAGCGGCGGGGTCGCCTCCGGCACGCCATCGGGGTAGGCGAGGGCCGGCGGGACCACCAGCAGCACGCGCGAGCCGGCGGTCTGGCCCACGAGGCCCTGCTTCCAGCCCTCGATGAGGGATGAGAGCTGGCCGGCCTGAGGGGCCCAGGCGTCCTGCCACACGGCGCCGTCGGCGTAGGTGAACGCGCGGTACTGCACCTGGATGGTGGACTCGGCGGTCACCTCCGCGCCGGGACCCTTGACCAGGGGCTGCACCTGCAGTTCGGTGGGCGCGTCACCGGCGGGCACCTCGATCTCCGGCTTGCCGTCGGTCATGGTGACGGCAGGCAGTCCCTCGGCGGGCTCGACCTCCTCGCCGGTGGCCTCGGAGAAGTTGGACGAGATGATGTCAACCAGGAAGATCAGCGAGGTGCCGGGCTCGATGCCGGCGCCGGGGTTGCCCTCGGCGTAGCCGTCCTCGGGCACCATGCCGATGAGCACACGGGAGCCGACCTTCTGCCCGGACAGTCCCTTTTGGAAGCCGGGGACCACCTGGTCGAGCGGGAACGTGGCGGGCTCGCCGCGCTCGTAGGAGCTGTCGAAGACCTCGCCGGTGGTGCCGTTGACGCCCATGTAGTGCAGGGAGACGACGGAGGTGTCGGTGAGCGTCTGCTCGCTCTCCCCCTCCTTGAGGACATCGGCCTGCGTCGACTCGATGGCCCAAGGGGTGGGCACCTTGACCTCGGGCTTATCCCCGTCGACGACCTCGATGTCGCTGAGGTCCGCCGACGCCTCGATGGTGGGGGTGGGGGTCTCCTCCGGCTCCGGGGTCTCGTCGGCCGACGGGCTGACCTCGGGGGTGGTCTCGCCGGCGGTGGGCTCGGCCGACACCGTCTCGGTGGGCGTCACCTCCTGCTCGGTGGTCTCATCGGTGCCACAGGCGGACAGGGTGATCAGCGATGCGACGCCGACGGCGGCCAGCGCCCGGCGCAGAGTATTGGCGGAGAAAGTCACGGTGAAATGGTAGCCGACGCCCTCAAGGCCACCGAACCCGCCACCGTCGCCGTGGCAAGGGTGGGCATAGTCTGTCCCCCATGTGGGCGGCGTTGGAGGGCTTCGCGACGATCGCGGTCGTCGTGGCGGTGGGCTACCTGCTCGCCCGCACCCGCGTCGTCGGCGGATCCGCGCAGAAGTCGCTGGGAGATGTGGCCTTCTACGTGGGCCAGCCCGCGCTGGTGCTGGTGGCGGTGGCCGGAGCGGATCTCGACCTGCTGGTCGGCCCGCACGTGGCCGCGTTCGCTCTCGCGTGCATCCTCACCGGCCTGGCCTTCGGTTTCCTGCTGGTCCGACGGGGGCGCACCCGGGCGGAGGCCGCGCTCGGCTACCTATCCGTCAGCTACGTCAACGCCGGCAACCTCGGCATGCCCATCGCCGCGTTCATGCTGGGCGACGCCGCCTGGGCCGCCCCCGCGATGCTCGTCCAGGTGTTGCTGCTGCAGCCCTCGGCCGTGGCCGTGCTGGAATCCAGCCCCGCGGACCGCGGCCATTCCGTGGCGCGCAGCTTCCTCACCCACCCACTGGTCTGGGGCGCCGCTCTCGGGCTCGCGCTCAACCTCACGGACTGGCAGCCCCCGTCCGTCCTGTGGTCCCCCATGACGCTCCTCTCGGAACTGGCCATCCCCGCGATGCTGCTGGCCTTCGGCATGTCGCTGCATTCCAACCCGCTTCCGCGGTTGTCCCGGCTGCCACGGCTGACCCTCGCCGCGATCGCGACCAAGTCACTCCTGGTGCCCGCCGTCACTCTCGGCCTCGCGGTGCTGCTGGGGCTGACGGGCACGCCACTGCGCGCCGCCGTCATCCTGGCCGCCCTCCCCACCGCCCAGGTCGTCTTCGTGCATGCGTTGCGCTACCGCACCGCCTTGTCGCTGGTCCAGGCGACCACCCTGTGGAGCACGCTGCTCAGCGTGCCGGTGATCATCGCGGCGGGGGCGTTTTTGCATTGAGCAGGTACACTGGCCTCGCCTCACCCCCTCTGTACACCCAGGAGCGCCGTGTTTGATCCCACCACCTGGGACATGCCCTTCGGCATCATCGTGGCCGCACTCTTCGTCATCGTGATGCTACGGGGCAACGCCACCTACCTCCTGGGGCGCGGCATCGCCGCCGGCGCCCGCCGCACGCGGGCAGCCAAGCTGATGGAGTCGAAGCACTACGCCACCGGAGCGAAGTGGCTCAACCGGTGGGGCGCGCCGGCCGTGTCCCTGTGCTTCCTGACCGTCGGGCTGCAGACCATGGTGCTGCTCGCGGCCGGCATCACCCGCATGCCGCTGCGTCGCTACCTCCCCGCGGTGATCATCGGCTGCATCATGTGGGCGTTCCTGTACGGCACCGTGGGCATGATCGGCTTCCACGCCATCAGCCTGTTGTGGGGCAGGTCCCCGTGGCTGGTGCTCGCTCTGGGCGTGCTGATCGCGGGGCTGATCTTCTACGTGGTCCGCAAGCGCGACGACGCGCCCGCCACCGCCGCATAGGGCCGCACCATGACGCATCCGGGTGAGCGGCTCTCGTCCATCATGGACGCCGGTTTCTACGTCGACGGCGTGCGCATCGCCTCCCCCACCACCTTCGACCAGAGCTTCCGGATTCTCGACGAGCATGCGGAGGGCTTCGTCTGGATCGGTCTCTACCGGCCCAGCCATGCGGACATGACGCTGCTCGCCAGCGAGTTCCAGCTCAGTCCGCTGCTGGTGGAGGACACCATCACCGCGCACCAGCGCCCCAAGTTCGAGCGCTACGGCGAGACCCTGTTCCTTGTCCTGCGGGCGGCCCGCTACATCGACCGCACCGAGACGGTGGACTTCGGCGAGGTGCACGCCATCGTCGGGGACCGGTTCGTCGTGACGGTGCGCCACGCTGAGACCCCGGATCTCACCCCCGTGCGCCGCGAACTGGAATCCGCTCCTGAGACGCTCGCGATCGGCCCCAGCGTCGTGCTGGAGCGGCTGCTCGACCGGATCGTCGACGAGTACCGGCCCGTGGTCGCCGGCATCGAGAACGACATCGACGAGATCGAGACCCAGGTCTTCAGCGGCTCGGCGCGGGTGTCGCGCCGGATCTACGAGCTCTCACGGGAGGTCATGGACCTGCAGCGGGCCGTCCGCCCACTGAAGCCGATCATGGACGCCGTGCGCCGCGACCGTGTCTTCCTCATGGCGGGCGAGCCTCGCCGCCAGGAACTGCGCGACATCGAGGACCACGCCATCCACGTCACCGAGCACGTCGAGGTGCTGCGCGAGACCCTCAAGGGCGCGCTGGACCTCAACATGTCACTCCAGACGCAGCGCCAGAACGAAGAGGCCCGCACCATGACCGAGGCCAGCCTCCGGCAGGCCGAGGACTCCCGCCGCATCGCCGCCTGGGCCGGCGTGCTGTTCGTGCCCAGCCTGGTGACCGGCACCTACGGGATGAACTTCCGTAACATGCCCGAGTTGGACTGGCCCTGGGGCTACGGCTACGCGCTGGGCCTCATGGTGGTCACCGGCGTGGCCATGTACCTGATCTTCAAGTCGAAGAAATGGTTGTGAGCCGAGAACCACAGCAGCGACTGCGGAAGCACCCTGTACCCAGGTAGCAGACACGCTGCGGCCGCCCTTCGACGCCGCGCGGGGCGCGACGCTCAGGGACGAGGCCTCCATCGGAGACTGCAGAACCGAGCGATAGCCAGAGCGTCAGACAGCCGCCGGGATCAGAGCTTGCGGGCGGCGCCCTTGTCCGCCGACTGGGCGAGCATCCCGAAGATCTTCAGGGCCGTCGAGACCTTGCGGGGGCGCGGCTCCTTCGGCTCCCACCCCTCGGCGTCCCGGGCCGCGCGGCGGGCGGCGAGCGTCTCGTCGTCCACCTCGAGGCGCATGGAGCGCTCCGGGATCGAAATGGTGATCTTATCGCCGTTCTCCACCAGGCCGATGGCGCCGCCGCTGGCGGCCTCGGGTGAGACGTGGCCGATCGACAGGCCGGAGGAGCCGCCGGAGAAACGGCCGTCGGTGATCAGCGCGCACTGGGGGCCGAGGCCCAGCGCCTTCAGGTAGGACGTGGGGTACAGCATCTCCTGCATGCCGGGGCCGCCCTTGGGACCCTCGTAGCGCACGATGACGACGTCGCCGGGCTTGACCTTCTTGCCCAGGATGGTCTCGACGGCCTCCTCCTGGGATTCGGTCACGACCGCGGTGCCGGTGAAGGTCCACTGGTCCTCGGGCACTCCTGCGGTCTTGACGATCGCGCCGTCGGGTGCGAGGTTGCCGGTGAGCACGGCCAGGCCACCCTCCTCCGTGTAGGGGTGCTCGGTGGAGCGGATGCAGCCGTTCTCGCCGTCGGTGTCGAGGCTGTCCCACCGGTTGCTGGTGGAGAACGCCTCGGTGGTGCGCACGCCGCCGGGCGCGGCGTGGAACAGGTCGATGGCTTCGGGCTTGGCCTTGCCGCCGCGGATGTCCCAGTCGTCGAGCCACTGCTGCAGCGACCCGCTGTGCACGGAGGTGACGTTCTCGTCGAGCTTGCCGCCGCGGTGCAGTTCGCCCAGCAGCGCGGGGATGCCGCCGGCGCGGTGCACGTCCTCCATGTAGTAGCGCTCCGAGTTGGGGGCCACCTTGGCGAGGCAGGGGGTGACGCGCGAGATGGCGTCGATGTCCGACATGGTGAAGTCGACGCCGGCTTCCTGGGCGGCGGCCAACAGGTGCAGCACGGTATTGGTGGAGCCGCCCATGGCCACGTCGAGCTTCATCGCGTTCTCGAAGGCCGGCTTCTGGGCGATCGAGAGCGGCAGCACGGAGTCGTCGTCCTGGTCGTAGTACCGCTTGCACAGCTCGACGACGAGCCGGCCCGCCTCCTGGAACAGCTGCTTGCGCGCCGTCTGGGTGGCCAGCGTGGAGCCGTTGCCCGGCAGCGCCAGGCCGATGGCCTCGAGAAGGCAGTTCATGGAGTTGGCGGTGAACATCCCGGAGCAGGAGCCGCAGGTGGGGCAGGCGTTGGCCTCGATGCGGCCCAACTCGTCGTCGGAGACGTTCGGGTCGACGGCCCCCACCATCGCGTTGATGAGATCCAGCGATGTCTCGACGGTGCCGCCGTCCTTGATGATCGCCTTGCCCGCCTCCATGGGGCCGCCGGAGACGAACACGGTGGGCACGTTGAGGCGTAGCGCGGCGAGGAACATGCCCGGGGTGATCTTGTCGCAGTTGGAGATGCAGACCATGGCGTCTGCGCAGTGCGCGTTGACCATGTACTCCACCGAATCGGCGATCAGCTCACGGCTGGGCAGAGAGTAGAGCATGCCGTCGTGACCCATGGCGATGCCGTCGTCGACGGCGATGGTGTTGAACTCGCGGCCCACTCCCCCCGCCTCGGCGATGGATTCAGAGACCAGTTTGCCCATGTCGCGCAGGTGCACGTGGCCGGGCACGAACTGGGTGAAGGAGTTGACCACCGCGACGATCGGCTTGCCCCAGTCGCTGTCCGTGATGCCCGTGGCGCGCCAGAGCGCGCGGGCGCCGGCCATGTTGCGGCCGTGGGTGGAGGTGCGGGAGCGCAGAGCGGGCATGGATCTCTCCTTGGGGGATGGGACCCGTCCAGACTACCTCCGGCCGGGGAAATGACAGTCCCCGCCGCCGCAGGGTGGACACTGCGGCGGCGGGGACCGATCGTTGTCAGGCCAGTTCGATCCAGCGCGATTCCATCGGCTTGAGCTCCAGCTCGACGGTGTGTGCCTCTCCCTCGGCGGCCAGGCCACCGATGCGGCCCGAGACCGTGGCGGAGGCCGCCTCAGTGCGGTTGTTCATCACGAAGGCCTTGCCCGCGTTGGGGAACACCGCGATCTCGACGCCCGGATCCGACGGGATCCACTGGGAGTCGAACTGGTCCTCGCGGCCGGCGGCCCAGTAGATCGCGCGGTGCAGGAGACGGGCGTTGTCGAAGCTGTAGGGCAGGCCCGCGACGTAGACCGCACGACCCTCCCCGGCCTCCTTCGCGGCGACGTCGACCGACTTCTCGGTGAGGCGCAGGATCTGCGTGTCGTCGTTCAGCGCAAAGATGTCGCCGGCGCCCTCACCGACGTCGACCTTGGCATCGTCGGCCAGATCTGCGGTGATGAAGTGCTGCGGCTTCTCCACGGGGTAGCGGTCCGTCGACTGCGAGATGCCCAGTTCCTTGTCGACGCCGAAGACGTCGGACAGCTGGAAGAACGCGCCGTTGGCCAGCACCGCGGTGGGCTCACCCACGCCGATGAGGCCGCCGCCCTGGTGGACGAACTTGCGCAGCGCCACGGCGAGGTTCTCGTCGAGCCACTCCCTTCCGCCGGAGAAGGCGGTCTCGGCGGCACCCACGTTGAGGACGACGTCGAACTCGTCGAGCTTGCCCTCGCGGGCGTCGTCGAAGCTGATGAACTTCAGGTCGAACGGGAGGCCGGCGAGGGCCTCGATGACGCCGAGGTAGGAGTAGATCTGCTTGTACCAGAGCGCGTGGGCCACCATGTGAGTCATCCAGGTGCGCAGGCTGCCCCACGCGTTGAGGATGGCCACGCGGATGGGGGCGTTCTCCGGGCGCTGGCCCTGGCCCTCATCGTGGATGGAGCGGAACTCGTCGGCGATCTCCTCGATGCGTGCGATGAACTCCGGGAACTTCATCGCCAGCGACAGGTAGCCGCCGTAGCCGATCCGGTCGAGGGGCTTGCGGGCGATGGCGCGGCGGGCCAGCAGCCAGGATTCGTTGGCCTCACCCAGCGGGTCGCCGCCCTCGCGGAACACATCCGGGAAGAAGTAGGGCAGGAAGCGGCCCTCGGTGAACTTCACGCCGGGGATGTCGGAGATCATCCGGCAGGTGGCCGAGGAGCCCACGGAGCCGACGACGCCGTCGATGCCGGTGGAGGCGAACAGCTCGCCGTAGGGCTCGGTGCCCATCCAGTTGTCACCCAGGAACATGAGGGCTTCCTTGTCGAACTCGTGGACGATGTCGACCAGTTCCTTCACGCGCGAGCAGACGAACTTCGTCGTGAACTCGATCCAGTCCTTGAACACCGGCGACGGCACGCGGAAGGAGGAGTTGTAGTAGCCCTGATCGACGAAGTCCTCGGCGCGCAGCTTGTAGCCGTACTCCTTCTCGAAGGCCTCCATGGCGATGGGGTTGACGGAGGTGGAGTAGCCGAACCAGTCGACGTACTTCTCCTTGCCGAGATCGTTGAACACCAGCGTGAAGTGGTAGAAGAACGTGGTGAAGCGCACGACGTTGACCTCGGGGCGCTCCTCGCACCACTTGCGCAGCGAGGACTTCATGAACTCCCAGGCGACGGGGTGGCGGGCGTCGTAGCCGATCTCGCGCACGCGGGTCTCGTCGTCCCACCAGTTGTTGGTGATGTAGTTGTACATCTGGGTGGAGTCCCACACCTGCCAGGCGAGGAAGCTGACCGTGTAGACGTGGAACGGCGCGGGTTCGGTGATGGTCACGGTGACCTCGGCGCCTTCGCCCTCCACGGTCCAGCCGTCGACGGGGACGACTTCGCCGGTGGTGCGGTCGATGACCTCCCACCAACGCTGCACGTCGCCCTGATCCGGCTCAACCTGCAGCTTGTAGTAGCCCTTCATGATGTCGACGGCCAGCGGGCCTTCGGCCGGGGCCGCGACCCGCTCGCTCATCAGGTAGAAGCGGGGCCGAGCCTCGAGGTTGGCCGCAGCGAACTCCTGCTGGCCCCGGGCCGGGAAGTACGTCTCGTAGACCTTAACCCCGAGTTGGGGGGTGATCTCGGGCAGCCATGTGCCGTCGGAGTTGCGCACGGCATCGGCGCCCAGGCGGGCGAGGATGCCCGGTAGCTGGTCGTCCATGCCCTGTTCGATGGGGAGGGTCACGCGGCCCTTGGCGTTCATGCAATGTCCTTCGCGGAGATGAGGGTGAACCAGATGCGGCACCGATTTTCGCAGCAGGGTGAGCGTTTTGCACGTAGTGCGCACAGTGAATCGCTCACTTCGCTCACCGGTCAGTCGCCGGTGGAGATCGGCCTGTCCGTCCCACTGTACTGAGACCAGGATCCCGGATAGAGCCTCCCCTGCCCGAGGCCGGCGCGCTCCATCGCGATGAGGTTGTGACAGGCGGTGATGCCCGAGCCGCAGTAGGAGATCACCTCTCGCGCATCGTCGATGCCGGAGAAACGCTCACGCAGTTGGGCCGGGCTCAGGAAGCGCCCGGTCGCGTCCAGGTTCCCGGCCAGAGGGAAGTTGCGCGCGCCGGGGATGTGGCCGGCCCTGGCGTCGAGCGGCTCGGACTCGCCGCGGAAGCGCTCCCCTGCTCGCGCGTCGAGCACGGTCTCACCTGCTGCGGCCTCGTCGATCGTGGCCAGCGCCTCAGTCGGCCACGGCTGCACGGTGAAGGTGGCCCGCGTCGCGACGGGCGCCTCGGTGCTGAGGTCGTCGTCGTAGGCCTGGAGCCCGCCGTCCAAGAGCGCGGCGTCGCGGCCGAGCATGCGCAGCAACCACACGAGCCTGGCCGCCATCGCTCCCCCGGCGTCGTCGTATGCCACCACGGTGGTGTCGTCTCCGATGCCGACGGCGCCGAGGCCATCGGCGAAGCGCTGCGGGTCCGGCAGGGGGTGTCGGCCCCGATCGGCGGTTGGCGGGTCGGCCAGGACGTCGTCGATGGCGACGAAGACTGCACCGGGTAGATGCCCCGCGGCGTAGGCTTCAGCGCCGGAGCGCCCGTCGAGATAGTGGCGTACGTCCGCGAGCACCGCGTCGGGATGGCTCTTGAGCCAGTCGATGTCTACTACTGGAGGGATCACGCCTGCAGCGTAACGCCGAAGTCCGGCAGCATGCCGTTCTCCAGCCCCCACCGCACCGCCTGCGAGCGCCGCTCGACGCCGATCTTTCGGTAGGCGGAGCGAATGTAGGACTTGACCGAGTTGATGCTCAGGTAGCTGCGGGCAGCGATGTCCTGATTGGTGAGCCCCTTGGTGATCAGTACCAGCACTTCGGATTCGCGGGCCGTCAGGCCGAAGCCGGCGCCGGGCCACGTCAACTCCTCGGGCGTCGTCAGAGTGTGCCCCTCGCGCTGCGCACTCGGCTCCGAGATCACCACCTCGCCGCGCGCGACAGCCTCGAGCGACTCCACCAGTTGCGCCGCGGACAGCGACTTGTCCAGGAATCCGACGAAACCCTTCGCGATCATCTGGGCGGCGAGATCGGGGTGCATGCCCCAGGTGTAGATGACCACCCGCCCGGTGTTGGGGCAGGCGATGAGCCGCGAGAGGTCCTGATCGGTCACCTCGGGCTGGATGAAGGAATCGAACAGCGTGACGTCCACGGGACGGCTGACCTCCCCCCGCGGGCCCATGTCTACCCACTCGAGGCGCTCATGGTAGGGCTCGAGCATGCTGCGGAGGCCATGGGTGACGACCTCGCGGTCATTGAGCAGAGCGATGCGGGTGCGTCGTTGACGGGTCACGCGGTCACCATATACGCAGGGGGCAGCCTCATGGACGCAACCGCTCCAAATGAGCACTGGTACGCGCTTATCCCCACCCCTACGGGTGGAGCGCTGGCGGCTTCCAGCGCCTCCCGCGACTCCACCATGCCGTCCACCCGATGACGCCGGCCACGTACACGCCCAGCGCAACCCAGAAGACCCAGCCGAAGGCCTCACCCCGCACCGCGATGCGGCCCATCTCTCTCCCCGGCCACGTCACCTCACCCGAGACACCGACGTGGCCGGGGACACGTTCAGGCAGCGTGAACGCCTGGTAGACCATCAGCACCGCGTAGCCCGCGGTGGACGCCAAGAGGGCAGCCCGCCGGCCGAGAGGCCGGGCGGGCTGCCCTGGGACTGATCCTGCATCAGTGACGCAGATCAGCTGCAGCCGCTGGTGGAGCCGCAGCCCTCGCAGACGTAGCAGCTACCGGAGGGGCGCATCTTCGTGCCGCAGGTCATGCACAGCGGCGCGTCGACCGCGGCCACACCCATGGCCTCCATCAACTCCGCGGTGGTGTGCGCGTCGATGAGGGAAGGCTGACGGGCACCGTCGACGTTGAAGTCGTCGTACTCGTCGTTGCGCAACTGCTCGGCCTCCGGCATGCTCGCCTCGTCCTCCTCGGAGAGGTAGCTGCCGGTCTCGACGTAGCGCGCACGCTCCGAGGCGGTGTAGATGCCCAGCTCGGCACGGTCGTCGAACGTGAGGTAGTCCAGCGCCAGGCGGCGGAAGATGTAGTCCATGAAGGACTGCGCGATCCGGATGTCCGGGTCATCGGTCATGCCTGCGGGCTCGAACTTCAGGTTGGTGAACTTCTGCACGAAGCTCTCCAGCGGAACGCCGTACTGCAGGCCGATCGACACGGCGATCGAGAAGGCGTCCATCACGCCGGAGAGGGTGGAGCCCTGCTTGCCGAGCTTGAGGAACACCTCGCCGAGGCGGCCGTCCTCGTAGGCGCCCGAGGTCATGTAGCCCTCGGCACCGCTGACGGAGAAGCTCGTGGTGCGGGATGCGCGGGACTTGGGCAGGCGCGCACGCTTCGGGCGGTACTCGATACGCACCTCGGGCTCCGGCTGGGCCTTGACCGTGGTCTTGGCCTCCTTGCCGTCGGAGAGCGGCTGGCCCACCTTGCAGTTGTCGCGGTAGACGGCCAGCGCCTTGAGGCCGAGCTTCCAGCCCTGCAGGTAGACGTCTGCGATCTCCTCGACCGTGGCGGTCTCCGGCAGGTTGACCGTCTTCGAGATGGCGCCGGAGAGGAACGGCTGCACGGCGGCCATCATGCGCACGTGGCCCATCGGCTTGATGGCGCGGGTGCCCATCGCGGTGTCGAAGACCTCGTAGTGCTCCGCGGCGAGGCCGGGGGCCCCGATGACGTGGCCGTTGGAGCCGATGAACTCGACGATGGCGTCGATGTCCTCCGAGTTGTAGCCGAGCCGCTTGAGCGCGCGGGGGATGGTCTGGTTGACGATCTGCATGGAGCCGCCGCCGACGAGCTTCTTGAACTTGACCAGCGAGAAGTCCGGCTCCACACCGGTGGTGTCACAGTCCATCATGAAGCCGATGGTGCCGGTGGGCGCGAGCACGGAGGCCTGCGCGTTACGGAAGCCGTTCTTGGCGCCGAGCGTGACCACACGGTCCCATTCGCGGGTGGCGACGGTGTGAAGGTTACGGTCATCGGCGAGCACGCGCAGGTCGTCGTTGGCGGCCTGGTGCTTGCGCATGACGCGCTGGTGGGCCTCCTCGTTGGCGGCGTAGCCGTTGTACGGGCCGACAATGGCGGCCAGCTCAGCGGAGCGGCGGTAGGAGGCACCGGTCATGATCGACGTGATGGCTGCAGCGGTGGAGCGGCCGCCGTCGGTGTCGTAGCCCTTACCCATGGCCATCAGCAGCGCGCCGAGGTTGGCGTAGCCGATGCCCAACTGGCGGAAGTTGCGGGTGGTCTCACCGATGGACTCGGTGGGGAAATCTGCGAAGCAGATCGAGATGTCCATGGCGGTGATGATCAGTTCGACGGCCTTGACGAAGGTCTCGGCGTCGAAGGAGCCGTCCGCCTTGAGGAACTTCAGGAGGTTCAGCGAGGCCAGGTTGCACGACGAGTTGTCGAGGCTCATGTACTCCGAGCACGGGTTGGAGGCCGTGATGGGGCCGGTCTCGGGGTTGGTGTGCCAGTCGTTGATGGTGTCGTTGTACTGGATGCCGGGATCCGCGCATTCCCAGGCGGCCTGCGAGATCTTGCGGAACAGTTCCTTGGCGTCGACCTCCTCGATGACGGAGCCGTCACCGCGGGCGCGCAGGCCGAAGGTGTCCCCGTTCTCGACGGCGGTCATGAACTCGTCGCTGACGCGCACCGAGTTGTTGGCGTTCTGGTACTGGACCGAGGTGATGTCCTTGCCGCCGAGGTCCATGTCGAAGCCGGCGTCACGCAGGGCGCGGATCTTGTCCTCTTCGCGGGCCTTGGTCTCGACGAACTCCACGATGTCCGGGTGATCCACGTCGAGGACGACCATCTTGGCCGCCCGGCGCGTGGCGCCGCCCGATTTGATGGTGCCCGCCGAGGCGTCAGCGCCACGCATGAAGGACACGGGTCCTGACGCGGTGCCGCCGGAGCTCAGCAGTTCCTTGGAGGATCGGATCCGCGACAGGTTGAGGCCCGCGCCGGAGCCGCCCTTGAAGATGAAGCCCTCTTCCTTGTACCAGTTCAGGATGGAATCCATCGAGTCGTCGACCGAGAGGATGAAGCAGGCGCTGACCTGCTGCGGCGAAGGGGTGCCGACGTTGAACCACACGGGCGAGTTGAAGGAGAAGTACTGGTTCAGCAGCATCCACGTGAGCTCATGCTCGAAGATCTCCGCATCCTCGTCCGTGGCGAAGTAGCCGTAGTCCTTGCCTGCGGCGACATAGCGCCCCACCACTCGGTCGATCAGGGTGCGCAGCGAGTCCTCACGCGCGTCTGTGCCGACCGCACCACGGAAGTACTTGGTGGTCACGATGGTGGAGGCGTTGACGCTCCACGACGAGGGGAACTCCACGCCGTGCTGCTCGAAGACGGTCTCGCCGGTCTTCCAGTTGGTCTGCACCACGTCACGACGATCCCACTCCACCTCGTCGTACGGGTGCACGCCCTTCTTGGTGAAGATGCGCTCGATGACGAGGCCCTTGGGTGCTGAATCTGCTGACTTGCGGCGGGTGGCGCGCGCTGCGGTCGCGGTCATGGTCAAAATCCCTCTGATCTGGTGGTGGGTGTGCTGCTGAACTGAAAATGTGGAACTGGAGCTGTTAGCTGAGGAGCGGCTCTTGGGCAGTGAGGCGTTCGAACGCGGCTGCGCCGTCGTCGGCCGGCTGCTTGGCGGTCGCGCTGAGCCGCAGCGCATCGATCTCCCGTTGGAAATCGTCGACCGATTCGTAGTTCTTGTAGACGCTGGCGAAGCGGAGGTACGCGACGGAATCGAGTTCCTCCAGCGGGCCGAGGATGGCCACGCCGATCTGCTCGGCCGAGATCTCCGCCTGGCCGGAGGCCCGGAGGGACTCCTCCACCCGCTGCGCGAGCGCGGCGAGCTGCGCCTGGGTGACGGGGCGCCCCTTGCAGGCCTTGGACACCCCGCGCATCACCTTGTCCCTGCTGAAGGACTCGACGACACCGGAGCGCTTCACGACGGTGAGGATGATCTGTTCAATGGTGGTGAACTTGCGCTCGCACATGGGGCACAGGCGACGACGCCGGATGGCGGAGCCGTCTTCAGCCGCGCGTGAATCCGACACCTTGGTGTCACAGTGGCGGCAGAACGGGCAGTGCACTTTCGCGGGCCTTTCTCAGTGCGGTGAAGCGGGTGACCAACAGTGCCACACCAGAGGCAGAAACCACAACTTGTAGTGAAATGCCGACGGTGTAACCACTAGATGTAGCGTCACACTATGCCCGGGCGCCCTAGAAGGCAAGAGACACGCCGAATCACATCCGCGCGTCGTATGCCACCTCTGCCAGCGGCCGCTCAGGGGTGCGTGACGTGCGCCCAGGCCGGGTCCCCGGCCACATAGCCGAGGGAGGGATCCGGCGAAACGGCACCATCCACCAACTGCGCGGCCGACACCGCGCCACCCACCACGGCGAGGACGGCGACCACCGCCACCTTGGCCGCGAGCCAGGGCGTGCGGGGCTCGGGGCTGACGACGCTGCACGACGCGACCGGAGCCACACGGCCCGGGCGTGCGGGGCGCGACGGGCGCGCCTGCGGTAGCTGAAGTTCTGGACGTGCCGCCGGGGACGCGGTGACGACGCGCCGGCGCGGGGTGCCGACGACCTGGTAGCGAACTGCGCTCAACGTGGTCATGAGGTGACCTCTTTCATCCCTAGAACATCTGTTCGATTGACACCATAATCCATTTTTCGGCGTCAATCAAACATCCGTTCGACGTTGTCTCCATCGCCCCGGTTTTCCGGGACACGACCGACTCAACACGAGACCTCTGACATTTTTTCCGGGGCGTGTCGGGGCGAGGGTTCACACCCCACCCGGGCCACCTCATCGGCCGATCCGCGACACGCGCAGCCATATCGAACACACGTACCACGTTGGCGCTAGCATGGGGACATGGCTGACAACACGAACCGCCGCCCGCGCCGCGGCCGCCCCAGCAACGCAGAGATCGAAGCCCAACTGGCGAACCTCCCCGTCCCAGACGGGCCGGATTACGGGTTGACCCGCAGGCAGCTCGCGCTGGTGCACGTGATCAAGAACGCCATCGAGGACCTCGGCTACCCTCCCAGCATCCGCGAGGTGGCGGATCGTGCCGGCCTGGCCTCGACCTCGTCGGTCACCTACCAACTGCGCATGTTGGAGCAGAAGGGTCTCATCCGCCGTGACCCCAACCGTCCCCGCGCAGTGGTGTTGACGCTGCCGGAGGTCGACGAGAACGGCACCCCCCTGGATCCCTCGCAGACCTGGGACCCCCGCCCCTCGGCAGTCGCGGCGCCCGTGCTGGGCCGCATCGCTGCCGGCGGGCCCATCCTGGCCGAGGAGCACATCGAGGACGTCTTCGCCCTGCCCAAGCAGATCGTCGGCGACGGCGACCTCTTCCTCCTCGAGGTCAAGGGTGACTCGATGGTCGAGGCGGCCATCTGCGACGGAGACTGGGTGGTCGTGCGTCAGCAGAGCGACGCCACCAACGGCGACATCGTGGCGGCCCTCCTCGACGACGAGGCCACCGTCAAGACGTACAAGTTCCAGCAGGGCAAGGTGTGGCTGCTGCCGCACAACGAGCGTTACTCCCCCATCGACGGCACCCACGCCAAGGTCATGGGCAAGGTCGTCGCGGTGCTCCGCAAGGTCTGAGCCCGACAGCTCGAGCTCAGGCGTCCTCGCCGCGGAGCCGCCGGAGGGCTGAGACGGCAACGTCGCTGTCCGTGGTCGTCCAGAAGTCAGGCAGGGACGCGGTGAGGAAGGACCCGTAGCGTGCCGTGGCGAGCCTCGGGTCCAGCATCGCCACCACTCCCTTGTCCTCGGATCGCCGGATCAGCCTGCCGGCTCCCTGGGCAAGCAACAGCGCGGCATGGGCGGCGGCCACGCTCATGAACCCGTTGCCCCCGGCGTCGTCGACGGCCTTCTTGCGTGCCTGCATGAGCGGATCGTCCGGACGGGGGAAGGGAATCTTGTCGATGATGACCACCTGACATGCCTCCCCCGGCACATCGACCCCCTGCCAGAGCGACATGGTGCCGAACAGTGCCGTGGTGGGCTCCTCGAGGAACCTGCGGGTCAGTTCGGAGAGTTGCGCGTCGCCTTGGCACAGGACGGTGAGCTCCGGCAGTTCGCGGCGGCAGTACTCCGCGGCCTGCTCGGCGGCGCGGCGGGACGCGAACAGCCCCAACGCGCGCCCCTCCGCCGCCCACACCAGTTGCGCGATCTCTGCGAGTGTGTTCTCGTGCATGCCGTCCCGGCCGGGCGGGGGCAGCCTGCGGGCGACGTACAGGATCCCCTGCCTGCGGTAGTCAAACGGAGAGCCCACGTCGAGCCCACGCCAGGCGAACTGGTCCTCCGGCTCGTCGTCCAACCCGATGCGGTCCGCTGCGCGCAGGCCGACGGCGCCCGCCGCCGGTTCGAAGGCTCCGCCGAGCGTCAACGTGGCGGACGTCAGCACCGTGGGGCCCTGCCCGAAGACCTGTTCCCGCAACAACCCTGCGACGTTGAGCGGAGCCACGTAGGCGGTGCGGCCCATGATCTCGGATTCCGAGACCCAGACCACGTCGACGTCCTTGAGTGCGGCGATGCGATCGGCCACGTCGAAGACCTCCCGTACCGCCGCGGTGGCCTGTTGCGCCTCAGGATCGTCTGGCACCTTGCTGAGGGTGCTGGCCACCTTGCGCGACACGTCGCGGAGCGCGGCAGCGGCGTAGACGAGCGGCGCCGAGGATGCCGTGATGCGGGTCAGCTCAGACTCGTCGAGGGCCTCCCGGAAGGCGTCGGCCTGGTCGAGAAAGTCCACCCCCAGGTCGTCGTCGAGCCAGTTCAGCGCCCGGCGCGCGGCGCGTTCGATGATGCCGGGGGTCAGTTCGTCGGTGGCGGCGGTGGTGATCCGGCTCACCAACTCGTGCGCCTCGTCCACGATGAGCGCGCCGTGCTCCGGCAGCGCCGTGCCGCCGTGCATGGCGTTGATGGCCAGCAACGCATGGTTCGTGACCACGAGATCCGCCTCGCGGGCCACTTCCCGCGAGGCCTCCACGAAGCACTCCGCTCCGAACGGGCACGCGGCGACCCCCAGGCACTCGCGCGTGGGGATGGAGACCTGCTGCCAGCCGCGCGCCGTGTGGGTGGGCGCGTCATCGCGGTCCGCCAGGCCACCACGCGTGGCCTCCTCCTCAACCCATTCCCGCAGCGCCAGCACCTCTGCGCCGAGCCTGCTCACGTCGTCGGTCCGGGCCCGGGAGGCGGCTTCCGCCAGCGCGCTGGAGCCGATCAGCGAGTCCTGTTCGGCGTCGCCCCCGGCCCGTGCCCGGTACAGGCAGGCGTAGTTGGTGCGGCCCTTGAGGATGGCGGCCTTGGGCCGGTTCCCGGTGACCTCCTCAACGGCATCGAGCGCCGTGGGGATGTCCTTGGTGGCCAACTGGGCCTGGAGCGCCAACGTGGCGGTGGCCACGATGACCACCTCGTCTGTGTCGACGCACCGTGCCAACGCCGGAGCCAGGTAGCCGAGCGACTTGCCGGTACCCGTGCCGGCCTGCACCAGCAGGTGGGCCTCATCCTGAAAGGCGCTGGCCACCGCGTCCGCCATCGCCTGCTGACCGGGGCGCGCCTCACCGCCGATGTCGCCGATCGCGGCGGCGAGGATCTGGCTGTGATCAGTCACGGGCGAACTCGGCCAGCTCATCGGCCAGGTCCGGCGCGACGCGGACCTTGATCAACGTTCCCTCGCCGGTGTGTTCGAGGGATTCGATGACGGCGGTCTTGTGCACCTTGTCCACCAGATCCCCACGTTCATAGGGCACCATGGCCGTGATCTGCACCTCCGGCTGGGGCAGCCACTCCTCCAGCGCGTCCCGTAGCGCATCCACCCCGCGCCCGGTGCGGGCGGAGACCACCACCGAATCCGGGTGGTTGGCCCGCAACGCCATGATGGTCGCCGCATCTGCCGCGTCGGCCTTGTTGAGCACCAGCGACTCGGGCAGTGCCCCGGCCCCGATGTCTGACAAGACGGTGCGCACCGCCTTGATCTGGCCCTCCGGGTCCGCGTCGGAGGCGTCCACCACGTGCAGCAGGAGATCCGCCTGCGCGGATTCCTCCAGCGTTGAGCGGAACGCCTCCACCAGGTCATGTGGCAGGTGACGCACGAAGCCCACCGTGTCCGTCAGCGTGAACACGCGACCGTCATCTGTCTCAGAGCGACGGGTGGTGGGGTCGAGCGTGGCGAACAGCGCGTCCTCGACGAGCACCCCGGCGCCGGTGAGACGGTTGAGGAGCGAGGACTTGCCGGCGTTCGTGTAGCCAACGATGGCCACGGACGGCACCTCGTTGCGGCGGCGCTCCGCGCGCTTGGCCTCCCGCGTGGCGTCCATCTCACGCAGCTTGCGGCGCAGCTGGGAGATCCGGGTGTGGATCCGGCGCCGGTCCGTCTCGATGCGGGTCTCGCCGGGGCCTCGGCCACCGATACCCGCACCGCCAGCCACCCGGCCGCCGGCCTGGCGCGACAGATTTCCGCCCCAGCCACGCAGCCGCTGCTTGAGGTACTGCAGCTGCGCAAGCTCGACCTGGGCCTTGCCCTCGGCGCTCTTGGCATGCTGGGCGAAGATGTCGAGGATCAACGCGGTGCGGTCCACCACCTTGACCTTGATCCGGTCCTCCAGGTTGCGCAGCTGCGCCGGCTCGAGTTCACCGTCGCAGATCACGGTGTCTGCGCCGACGGCACGCACCGCCTCCGCAACCTCCTCCACCTTGCCCCGGCCGATGTAGGTGGCCGGATCCGGGTGTGAGCGACGCTGCACGAGCGCATCGAGCACTTCTGAGCCGGCGGTCTCGGCGAGCAGCTTCAGCTCAGCCATCGCGTTGTCCGCGTCCTGCTGGGTGCCGGTGGTCCAGACGCTGACGAGCACCACCTTCTCGAGGCGCAGTTCGCGGTACTCGACCTCCGTGATGTCTTCCAGCTCGGTGCGCAGCCCCGCGACACGGCGCAGCGAACGCCGGGCGGCCAGATCCTCCTGGTCACCGTCGTAGTCAGTCTCGTCGTCGTAGTCGAGCAGGTCGTCATCTAGTTCTGTCATCGTCTGCCCATTCTTCCAGCCCGGCCCGACACTGCCAAGGAGTGGCCGGATGGCTGTGGACAAGTGCGCAGGTCAGATCCAGAACTCGCCGCGACCGATGATGACGGCGGGGCCGGTGAGCCGAGCCTCCCCGGCGGCGAAATCGACGCTGAGGTCGCCCCCTGGGACGCTCACGTCCACGCTGCCCTCGTGACCGGTGCGTGCCCGGTAGGCGGCCGCGCTGGCCACCACGCCGGTACCGCAACTCTGCGTCTCCCCCACGCCTCGCTCGAAGACCCGCATGGACAGCTTCCCGGGGCCGTCGATGCGGATGAACTCGACGTTGGCCCCCTCCGGGAAGGCGGACGCAGGGGACCAGGTGGGCCCGTCGTGCAGCCTGAGCCGGTGGAGGTCCTCCTCCTCGAGGAAGACCACGGCGTGCGGGTTGCCCACGTCCACCTTGACGGCGGGCCACTCGTGCCTCCCGAGGTGCACCGTGACGTCCTCCTCCGCGACGGTGGCCGGCCCCATCGAGGTGCTGATCAGGCCATGCCTGGCCACCTCCACGCGCCGCACGCCGGCGCGCGTGGCCACCTCGAACTCGCCGGAATCCACGAGTTGCTCGTTGATCAGATGCCGCGCGAACACCCGCAGTCCGTTCCCGCACATCTCGGCGATCGAGCCGTCGGCGTTGTAGTAATCCATGAACCAGAGCGAGCCGTCGCCCTCCCAGCCCCGCACACTCGAGGCGCGCACCACCCTCAGCACACCGTCGGCACCGATGCCGCTGTGCCGGTCGCACATCACCTTGATGAACTCCGGATGCATCTCGTGCATGCCGTAGGAATCGTCGAGGATGATGAAGTCGTTCTTCGTGCCATGACCCTTGTGAAAGCTGAATCGTCGCATCACGACCTCCTGATCCCCATCAGTCTAGCGCCGCGAGGATGGTCTGGACCCTGGTCGGCGAGGACGCGTCGAGCCACGTGATGCGGGGGTCGCGGTTGTACCAGCTGAGCTGACGCCGGAAGAACCTCCTGGTTGCGCGTTGCACCTCCGCACGCGCCTCCTGCTCGGTCAGTTCCCCGTCGAGATGTGCCACCACCTGCCGGTAGCCGATCGCCCGGATGGCCGTCACCCCGTCCCGCAACCCCCTATCGAGGAGCCCACGCACCTCACCGACCAGACCCTGCTCCCACATCTGCTCGACGCGTTGGTCGATCCGGCGATCGAGTTCGGCGCGCTCGAGGGCGAGGCCGAACTGGTGCACATCGTCGAGCTCGTAGGTCCATTCGGGGATCACCGGCGCATGCCCGCCGGTCAGCTCGAGAACCTCGAGCGCCCGCACCGTGCGGCGCCCGTTGCCCGGCTCGATGGCCGCGGCTGAATCCGGTGCCAGCTCAGCCAGCCGTCGGTGCAGCGCATGCGGCCCCACCTCGTTCAGCTCGGCCTCCCAGCGCGCCCGCACCTCCGGGTCCGAGGCGGGGAACTCGAAGTGGTCCGTGATGGCACGCGTGTACAGGGGTGAGCCTCCTACGAGGATGGGGATCACGCCCCGGCCCCTCAGCTCAGCGATGGTGTCGCGGGCGAGGCGCTGGAAGCCGGCGACCGAGGCCTTCTCGGTGACTTCCGCGATGTCGATGAGATGGTGCGACACGCCGCGGCGCTCCTCGACGGTGGGCTTGGCCGTGCCGATGTCCATCCCCCGGTAGACGAGCATCGAATCAGCGTTGATCACCTCAGCCGGGCGCCCGGCGGACTTCAGGGTGAGCGCGAGATCGACGGCGAGGGTGGACTTTCCGGTGGCGGTGGGGCCGACCAGCACGATGAGGGGAAGCGACACAGCCCCAGTGTGCCAAACCCCTTCCCCTCACCCGTAGGGATGGGCTCATGGAGCCAGGACTTCGCCAACCAGAAGCTCGACAACTTCACCGGCGGCGAAGCGGCACCCGCGGAGCCGCCGGCGGCGTCGCAGGGCACCGTCGAGAAGTAACCCGGAGGTCTAGGAGCAGCCGCTGGCGGCGGGCAACGGGGCGGGCTTCTCCATGGAGGGCATGCCCAGGCCGACCCCCACCGGCGGCTTCTTCATGCCCTGGGCGGCCTCCCAGGCATCGCCGCCACGGGTGCGGCGCAGGTTGGTGGGTAGCTCGTCGGAGTTGAGGTGGTGCGGTGCCGCGTGGGTGATCTTCACCGTCGCGATGTCGCCTGGGCGCGGGCGCTGCGCCGGGTCTTCCGGCACCGCGACATGCACGAGGCGGTTGTCGCGGGCGCGGCCGCTCATCCGGTTGGTCTCGGCGTCCTTGCGGCCCTCGCCGGTGGCGAACATGACCTCGATCTCGCGGCCGGCGAACCGCTTGTTCTCCTCCCAGGCCAGCTCGTTGACCACCTCGATGAGGCGGTTGTAGCGGTCCTGGACGACCTCCTTGGGCACCTGGTCGGGCATGGTGGCCGCAGGGGTGCCCGGGCGGATCGAGTACTGGAAGGTGAAGGCCGCGGAGAAGCGGGCGCGTCGCACCACGTCCATCGTGGCCTGGAAGTCCTCTTCGGTCTCCCCCGGGAAGCCGACGATGATGTCGGTGGTGATGGCCGCCTCCGGCATCGCCGCACGCACCCGGTCGAGGATGCCGAGGAATCGCTCGGAGCGGTACGAGCGGCGCATGGCCTTCAGCACCTGATCCGAGCCCGACTGCAGGGGCATGTGCAACTGCGGCATCACGTTGGGCGTCTCGGCCATGGCCGCGATCACGTCGTCGGTGAAGTCCTTCGGGTGCGGGGAGGTGAAGCGCACCCGCTCCAACCCGTCGATGGTCCCGCAGGCCCGCAGCAGCTTGGCGAAGGCCTGGCGGTCGCCGAACTCCACGCCGTAGGCGTTGACGTTCTGACCCAGCAGGGTGATCTCCTGCACGCCCTGGCTGACGAGCATCTCGATCTCGGCCAGGATGTCACCGGGGCGACGGTCGGTCTCCTTGCCGCGCAGGGCCGGCACGATGCAGAAGGTGCAGGTGTTGTTGCAGCCCACCGAGATCGACACCCACGCCGAGTACGGCGACTCGCGGCGCGTGGGGAGGTTGCTCGGGAAGGTCTCGAGCGCCTCCTTGATCTCGACCTGGGCCTCCTTCTCGACGCGGGCCCGTTCCAGAAGCGCCGGCAGCGCTCCCAGCCCACCGAGATCGACACCCACGCCGAGTACGGCGACTCGCGGCGCGTGGGGAGGTTGCTCGGGAAGGTCTCGAGCGCCTCCTTGATCTCGACCTGGGCCTCCTTCTCGACGCGGGCCCGTTCCAGAAGCGCCGGCAGCGCTCCCACGTTGTGGGTGCCGAACACCACGTCGACCCACGGCGCCTTCTTCACGATGAGGTCGCGGTCCTTCTGTGCCATGCAGCCACCCACCGCGATCTGCAGGCCGGGATGGACGGCCTTGATGCTGGCCATGTGGCCGAGGTTGCCGTAGAGCCGGTTGTCCGCGTTCTCCCGCACGGCGCACGTGTTGAAGACCACCACGTCAGCGCCTGCGCCCAGCGCTTCGTTGCCCGGCGCCACGCGGCTCAGCCCGGCCTCCTCGAGGAGGCCGCTGATGCGTTCGGAATCGTGGACGTTCATCTGGCACCCGTAGGTGATGACGTGATAGGTACGCGGGTCAGTCATAGCCTGACCATGCTACCTACTACTCTCTCAGACATGAACATCCTGCCTACCGGCCAGCAGTACCGCATCGAGTCCGGACCGTACGCGGCCGTCGTCACCGAGGTGGGTGCGACGCTGCGCAGCCTCACCCACGAGGGGCAGGAGGTGCTGTGGACCTTCGCCGAAGACGAGGCGCCGCGCGCTTCGATGGGGCGCCACCTGCTCCCCTGGCCCAACCGCATCAGGGACGGACGATACACCTTCGACGGCGTCGACTACCAGGTGCCGGTCAACGAGGTCGCCCGCAACAACGCCAACCACGGCCTCGGCTCCAACCACGCCTGGCGACTGCTCAGCCACGGGCCCGACGAGGTCGTGCTCGGCACGGTGATCTACCCGCAGCAGGGCTGGGGCGGCGTCCTCGCCGTGGAGATCTGCCACGTCGTCGACGACGGCGGGCTCACCGTGATCGTGACGGCCCGCAACGTGGGCGCACAGGCTGTGCCCTACGGCTACGGGGCGCACCCGTACCTCGCACTCGACCCTGCCACCGCCACCATCACCACGCCGTTCGAGCGTGAACTCGTGGTCGACGACCGGCTGCTGCCTGTGTCCCTCGGTGAGGTTTCCGCGGAACACGACTTCAGGAAGCCCCGGATCATCGGCGATCTCGCACTCGACAACGCGTTCCGCGTGGATGAGGGCGGCTGGGAGGTCACGGTCTCCGACGACGGCCGCACGACGACCATGTGGACCGACGCGACGATGCCCTGGGGCCAGTTGTTCATCCCGCCCACGCGTGACGCGCTCGCGGTGGAGCCGCTGACCTGTGCGGCCAACGCCTACAACGAAGGGCCCACGCACGAGGCGCTCATCGTCCTGGATCCGGGTGCGGAGACCACCTCCAAGTGGGGCATCCGCGTGGCGGCCTCCGCCGGATGATCAGTGCGCGGTCTCCGTGGCGCGCGACTCGCGCACCACGGTGATCCGGATCTGGCCCGGGTAGCTGAGCGTCTTCTCAATCTCCGTGGCGATGTCGCGGGCCAGCGCGTGCGCCCCGGCGTCGTCGACATCCTCAGGCGCCACCATCACCCGCAGGTCGCGGCCCGCCTGCATGGCGTAGGCCCGCATCACGCCGCTGTGCCTGGTGGCGATCTGCTCCAGGTTCTCCATGCGCTCCACATAGGCCTCCAGGGATTCCCGCCGTGCACCCGGCCGGGACCCTGAGATGGCGTCCGCGGCCTGCGTGAGGATGGCCTCGACGGTGCGTGGCTCCACCTCGTTGTGGTGCGCTTCGACGGCGTGCACGATGTCTTCGTGCTCGCCGTGGCTGCGCAGTAACTCGGCGCCGATGATCGCGTGCGGCCCCTCCACCTCGTGGGTGAGCGCCTTGCCGATGTCGTGCAGGAAGGCCGCGCGCTTACAGGTGGCGACGTCGAGCCCGAGCTCGGCGGCCATGACGCCGGCCAGGTGCGCGCACTCCACCAGGTGCCGCAGCACGTTCTGGCCGTAGGAGGTGCGGAATGCGAGGGAGCCGAGGGTGGGGATGAGATCAGGATGCAGGTCGACGATGCCCACCTCCGAGAGGGCGTCCTCTGCGGAGCGCAGCACGCGCTCGTTGATCTCGCGGACGCTGCGCTCGTGCACCTCCTCGATGCGTGCCGGGTGGATGCGCCCATCGGCGACGAGATCCACCAGGGTGATGCGGGCGATCTCGCGCCGGACCGGGTCGAAGCTGCTGAGGAGGACGGACTCGGGGGTGTCGTCGATCATCACGTTGACGCCGGTGATCTGCTCGAACGCGCGGATGTTGCGGCCCTCGCGGCCGATGATCCGGCCCTTCATGTCGTCGCTGGGCAGGTCCACGGTGCTCACCACCGATTCAGAGGTCTGCTCCGAGGCGACCCTCTGAATGGCGGTGGTGATGATGCTGCGGGCAAGCTTGTCCGCCTCGCGCTTGGCCGTGGATTCGATGTCGCGCGCGATCGAGGTGGCGGTCAGCTTCGCCTGCTTCTCCGCCGCCGCGATCACCTCGTGCCGCGCCTCCTCCACGGACAGGCCGGCGATCCGTTCCAACTCCGCAGCGGCGCGCTCCTCCTCGAGCTGGAGAGCCTGGCGCTGCTCCCGCAACTGGGCCCGCTGCGCATCGAGGCGTTCGGCGCGGGCGACGAGGCCCTCAGCCTCTGCCGACAGCCTGTCCTCGCGTTCATGCAGGCGCGATTCGCGTCGCTCCTGGGCCGCCCTGGCCTCTCGGAGCTCCTGGCGCTGCGCGCCGAGTTGCGCCTCCATCTCCGCCCGGCGGCGCTCCGCGTCCTCGAGGGTTTCCCTGGCGCGTTCCTCGGCCACTGCGGCCGCGGCCTGCGCGTTGGCCCGCATGGAGGAGATGTCGTCCTTGACCCGGCGCTCCCACTTCAACCGGTCCGCGATGGCGCGTGCCGCCTGGCGGCGCAGCATGACGCCCAGCACGACGAGGCCGGCCAGAGCGATGCCTGCAATGATCCAACCGAGCTCAGGCACGGCGCCTCCTCATATCCGATGTACCACCGGTCACGGGGACCCGCACGAGGGGTTTGGCAACGATGCTGGCGACGCCAAGGCCACCGCGGCGCGAACGCCGCAGCGGGGATAGAGTTTTCTGCTGTCAGGTGTGGTCAGACACGAGTTGTCAGATTGTCGATCAGTATCAGTTTCAGTGCCCCGGGCGGAGCCGGGGCGGGTTCATGCGGGGTCCGTGGACCTTGCCCCTGAGCCTATTGCGCACCTGTGGAAAACTCAACCGCTTCCGTCACCCCACGAGTCCGTTGCGAGGACATCCTCGAGCACGGAACTGACGATGCCCCTGGAGAATCCCCTCCGGGCCAACACCCCCGCCAGGCGCCGGCGGGCGACGTGCCGTTCGAGGTTGGCGAGCGAGCGCATCCGACGGCGGGCCAACGTGAGCGCGGCCTCGCGTTCGTCCTCTGGATCCAGCTCAGCCAGCGCCTCGTCGGCAACCTCCCTGTCTATACCCTTGGCCTGCAGCTCCTGCCGGATCCGGGCCCTGCCACGCAGCCCGAACTCGGCGCGGGAGGCGGTCAGCGCCTGCGCGAAGGCCGCGTCGTCGATGAGCCCCACCTCCGTGAAGCGCGCGATGATCTCCTCGACGACATCCTCCGGGACGTTGCGCCGCGCCATCTTCTGACGCAGTTCCAGCTCTGAGCGCGCCCGGGTGGCCAGCTGATCGAGCGCGATCTTGCGGGCCACCTCAACCTGGGTGGCCCGCTCCTCCGCGCTGCGCTCAGAAGTCAACTTCGCCCGTCTCCGGGTTCACATCTGCCGGCACATCCTCCTTGTCTACGCCCAGATGCAAGCGGATGCGGCGCTCGATCTCCTGGGCGACCTCCGGGTTCTTCTTCAGGAAGTTGCGGGCGTTCTCCTTGCCCTGGCCCAACTGATCCGACTCATAGGTGAACCAGGCACCGGCCTTGCGCACGATGCCGGCGTCCACGCCGAGGTCGATCAGCGAGCCCTCACGCGAGATGCCCTGGCCGTAGATGATGTCGAACTCCGCCTGCTTGAAGGGCGGGGCCACCTTGTTCTTGACCACCTTGACGCGGGTGCGGTTGCCGACCATCTCGGTGCCGTCTTTCAGCGTCTCGATGCGGCGAACGTCGAGGCGGACCGACGAATAGAACTTCAGCGCGCGGCCACCGGTGGTGGTCTCGGGGCTGCCGAACATGACGCCGATCTTCTCGCGCAACTGGTTGATGAAGATCGCGGTGGTGTTGGAGTTCTTCAGCGCGCCGGTCATCTTGCGCAGCGCTTGGCTCATCAGGCGGGCCTGCAGGCCGACGTGCGAGTCTCCCATCTCGCCCTCGATCTCGGCGCGCGGGGTCAGTGCCGCCACCGAGTCGATGACGATCAGCGACAGCGCGCCGGAGCGCACCAGGGTGTCTGCGATCTCGAGCGCCTGCTCGCCGTTGTCCGGCTGGGAGACGAGGAGTTCATCGGTGTCGACGCCCAACTTCTGGGCGTAATCCGGATCCAGCGCGTGCTCCGCGTCGATGAAGGCGCAGATGCCGCCGTCGCGTTGGGCGTTGGCGATGGCGTGGAGCGCGACGGTGGTCTTACCGCTGGACTCCGGGCCATAGATCTCCACGACGCGCCCACGGGGCAGTCCGCCGATGCCCAGTGCCACGTCCAGCGCGACAGAGCCGGTGGGGATCACGTCGATGGGCAGACGGGTATCTTCGCCCAGCTTCATGACAGAGCCCTTACCGTGGGCCTTCTCGATCTGGGCGAGCGCCGCCTCCAGCGCCTTGTTACGGTCCGATGAGGCCATCAGGTTTCCTTCCAAAAGCCGGCCGCGGGCCGGATGATTCGATGTTGCTATCACTGTAGGCAGCGGCTCTGACAATTTTTCACGAGTAGGTTCCGCTGTGGATAACCACGGCCTTCAATCTAGGCGAACACCCGTTCTATTCAAGCGCGACACGCCGCGGATCAGCGCAGATTGCCGGGGAGTTCGAGTTGCTTCCACACCGCCCGCCAGATCTGCTTGGAGGGGATCCCGGCCGACAGTGCCTCACGCACCGTGCGGCTCCCGAGCTCCTCAAGGACCACAGAGTCGGCCCAGGTGGCCGCATAGCCGGCGGGCAGCACATCGTTCATCCGCTCCCAGAGCTCCACTTCTCGCACGGGATCACGGTACACGCCGCCCGAGATTGGGCATTTGATCAGGCAACCGCGCCGCAAGTGGACCCCATTGCTCACAACTAGTGAGCAGAGGGTAGAATCTCGCTCAGCATTTGTGCGTAATGTGCACGAAACCAGATCAGGCGCGAAGGAGCCCTCACGGATGAATGCACCCAGCACGCCCTCCCACAAGCGGTCAGACCGGATGGTGGCGTTGCTCGCACTGCTCACTGAGCAGGGCCAACTCCCGCTGTCCTACCTCGCCGATCATCTGGGAGCCTCGGCCGCCACCATCCGCCGCGACGTCGCGCTCCTCGCCTCCCAGGGGCTCTTGGAACGCACGCACGGCGGCGCCCGGCCGGTCAAGGGGAACCGCGAACTTCCCGTGCGGCTGCGCGATGGCCGCAACCAGGACGCGAAGCGCCGCATCGCGCGCACCGTGGCCAGTCTCATCCCCGCCGGCAAACACGCGATCGGTCTCACCGGCGGCACCACCACCGCGGAAGTGCTGCGCGCCCTGCGCCACCGCGACGACCTCACGATCATCACCAACTCGCTCAGCATCGGGCTTGAGGCCGCGGAGCAGGGTCAGGCCCGGGTCCTGATCGCCGGCGGCGTGCTGCGCCCCAGCTCGCTGGAGCTGGTGGGCTCGCTGGCCGAGTCCACCATGAAGCTGGTCAACGTCGGCACCGCCGTCGTCGGTGCCGACGGCGTGAGCGCCAGCGACGGCCTGACCACCCACGACGAGATCGAGGCGCGGACCAACCTGGCGATGATCGAACGCGCACAGCGCGTGGTCGTCGCGATCGACTCGACGAAGATCGGCCACACCACGCTGGCCCGGGTGGCCGACATCAAGGGCATCCACGTGCTCGTGACGGATTCCGGCGCCCCGGAGGCTGAACTGCAGCGGATCCGGGACGCCGGCGTCGAGGTGCATGTGGTGGAGGGATCGCGCCACCGCTGAGCGGCGCGCTGTGCCTCAGGCGGCAACCGCCACCCGGGGCAGCTGCCGGGCCTCCAACACCGCGATCTTCCCGCTGATGGTGCCCATCAGCTCCGACAGGGAGACACCCAGCGCGGACGCGATGGCGAAGAGGACCTCGCTGGAGGCCTCCTTGTGGCCGCGCTCGATCTCCGAGAGATATCCGAGAGAGACCATGCTGGCCATGGAGACCTCTCGCAGGGTCATGCCGGCGCACATCCGGAGCTCCCGGAGTGTCTCGCCCATCACCTTACGAATCAGAATCGTCTTCACGGCTGTTCCTATCTGACCACGGGCCGAGCGCCCGCCATCGACAGGTGTAACAAGCCGCCGCCCGGCTTTGTTCCCTCTGAGTGAAACTTCTTCTCAGAGAACCCGCATGAGCATCTCGAAGGCGTGCTCCGTCGCTGCCTCCCGGATCGCCGCGCGGTCCCCCTCGAACTCGCGCAACTCGGTGTACTGCGGCGCCGGAGACATACCCATCTTGGGGCCCACGACGGCGAACCACACGGTGCCGACCTTGGCGCCGTCGGTCTCCGTCGGGCCGGCCACGCCCGTGGTGGCCACGGCCCAGTCCGCATTGCAGCGGCGCTGTGCGCCCACGGCCATCTGCAGGGCGGTGAGTTCGTTGACCACGCCCTCGTTCTCGATGAGTTCCTGGTCGACGCCGGCCAGGTCGTGTTTGAGGTCGCGGGCGTAGGTGATCAGCCCGCCGCGGTAGACCTGCGAGGCGCCGGGCACGGTGGTCAGCGCCGCACCGATGCCGCCGCCGGTGAGCGATTCACAGGTGGCGAGGGTGACCGTGCGCTGGGTGAGCTTCTTGATGAGATCGGCGGCGAGCGACATGCCCGCAAGGCTACCCGGTCAGGATTCCTGCGTGCGGCCCTTCTGGCGGATGGCCCAGGCGTGCCGCAGGTAGTCGAGACCGGTGATCACGGTCAGGAAAAGCGCCGCCCACATCAGGATCCAGGCCGCCACCTGGAGCGGGCCGGGCAGGAAGGCGAGGTTCAGGCTGAACAGGATCAGCGCGAACGTCTGGGTGAGCGTCTTGGCCTTGCCGCCCTTGTTGGCGGCCATGATCCCGTACTTGGCGATCGCGGCGCGCACCCAGGTGATGCCCCATTCGCGCACGAGGATGATGACGGTGAAGATCCACAGGGTGCGGCTGGCCGCGCCGAGGCCGTCGGTACCGAGGATGCTGATCGCGATGAACGCGGCACCAGTCAGCGCCTTGTCCGCAACGGGGTCCCACAGCTTGCCGAAATCCGTGACCAGGTTGTACTTGCGGGCGATGTGGCCGTCGGCAAGGTCGGTGAGCATGGCTACGACGAACACGATGGTGGCGATCAACCGCCACGTGAAGTCAGTGGGCGCGACGAACAGAAGCGCCACGTAGACCGGCACCAGGATGATCCTGATCACTGTCAGCACGTTGGGCACGTTCCAGTTGCTCGGCCCGGCCGGGCTCTCCCCCACCGCGCGGCGGGGTTCGTCGCTCACATCGTCAGTCACAGTGCCTCCGCGATCAGATCAATGCCCACCGAGTCGACGACCCGGGCTGTCACGAGGCTGCCGACGGGCGCCTCGCGGTCCAATGTCACGGCGCCGTCGGTCTCCGGCGCCTGGTGCTCGGCGCGGCCCACGGTCTCGCCGTCGTTGCTCTCCACCAGCACGACCACGTCGTCGCCGACGCGGTCGGCGGCCCTGGCCTCGGCCACGTCGATGGCGAGGTCCGCGAGCATGGCGCGGCGCTCCTCGACGACGTCCTCGGGCAGGTGGCCCGGCAGTGTGACGCCCTCGGTGCCCTCTTCATCGGAGTAGCCGAAGACGCCCAGCACGTCGAGTTGAGCGTCGATGATGAACTGCCGCAGGATCTCCACGTCCTGCTCGGTCTCGCCCGGGAATCCCGCGATGACGTTGCTGCGGATGCCCGCCCGGGGCGCGAGCCTGCGGATGCTGCTGATGAGGTTGAGGAAGCTGTCCGGGTCCCCGAAGCGGCGCATCCGGCGCAGCACGGGCTTCGACGCGTGCTGGAAGCTGAGGTCGAAGTACGGCAGCACCTTGTCGATGCCGAGCATGGCCTCGACGAAGCCGGGCCGGACCTCGGCGGGCTGGAGGTAGCTGACGCGGATCCAGTCGAGCCCGTCGATGCCCGAGAGCCGTTCCAGCAGTTGCTCGAGGCGCACGTCGGCGCCCAGATCCTTGCCGTAGCTGGAGGTGTTCTCGGAGACCAGGAAGACCTCCCTGGCGCCCTCCTCCACCAGCCAGCGCGCCTCTGCCTCGAGTTCGTCCAGCGGGCGGGACAGGTAGGAGCCGCGGAAGGCGGGGATGGCGCAGAAGGCGCAGCGACGGTCACAGCCGGAGGCGATCTTCAGCGAGGCGGAGGGCCCCCCGGCGAGGCGACGGCGGGCGCCGGGCAGCCAGACGTGACCGGGCACGGCCACCTCGGGGGCGGCGGCCGGGCGGAGATCACCTTCTCGCCGTCGAGGATGCCGCGCAGCCTGTCGGCGATGTCGGAGTAGGCGTCGAAGCCCAGCACCGCGTCGGCCTCCGGCAGTTCGTTGGCCAACTCGACCCCGTAGCGCTCCGCCATGCACCCCACCGCGACGACGGCCTTGACGTTGCCATCGTCCTTGAGGTCCGCCGCGGCGAGCAGCGTGTCGATCGAGTCCTTCTTGGCCTGGGCCACGAAGCCGCACGTATTGACCACCACGGTCTCCGCGTCCTCCGCGTCGTCGACGAGGGTGAAGCCCCCCTGTTCCAGCCGGGCGGCGAGCTCTTCGGAGTCGACGTCGTTGCGGGCGCAGCCAAGGGACGCGATGTGCACGGAGTGGGTTGTCATGGTGCGCCTATTATCCACCACGTCAGCCGGCAGCAAGATTCGCGAGCACCTCGTCGAGGTCATCCGGCTTGACGAGCACCTCGCGGGCCTTCGAACCCTCCGACGGGCCCACCACTCCCCTGCTCTCGAGGATGTCCATCAGGCGGCCGGCCTTCGCGAAGCCGACGCGGAGCTTGCGCTGCAGCATCGAGGTCGAACCCAGTTGCAGTTCGACGACGAGGCGGCAGGCGTCCAGCACCAGGTCCATGTCGTCGCCGATGTCGTCGACGACCTTCTTGTCACTGGCGGCCGCGGCGGTGACGTCCTCGCGGTACTCGGGCTGCAGCTGGTTGCTGATGAAGGACACGACGTCGCGGATCTCGGACTCGTTGACCCAGGCACCCTGCACGCGGATGGGCTTGGAGGCGCCCATGGGCAGGAACAGGCCGTCGCCCTTACCGACGAGCTTCTCCGCGCCAGGCTGGTCGAGAATGACGCGCGAATCGGTCATCGACGACGTGGCGAACGCCAGGCGGGAGGGCACGTTGGCCTTGATCAGGCCGGTGACCACGTCCGTCGACGGGCGCTGCGTGGCGAGCACCAGATGGATGCCGGCGGCGCGGGCGAGCTGTGTGATGCGCACGACGGAATCCTCGACGTCGCGGGGGGCCACCATCATGAGGTCAGCGAGCTCGTCGACCACGACCAGGAGGTAGGGGTAGGGCGACAGCTTCCGCTCCGAGCCCTCCGGTAGCTTGACCTGCCCGGCACGCACCGCTTTGTTGAAGTCGTCAACGTGGCGGAACCCGAAGGCGGCCAGGTCGTCGTAGCGCATGTCCATCTCACGCACCACCCATGCGAGGGCCTCGGCGGCCTTCTTCGGGTTGGTGATGATGGGCGTGACCAGGTGCGGGATGCCCTCGTACTGGTTGAGCTCCACGCGCTTGGGGTCGACCAGCAGGAGCCGCACCTCGTCGGGCGTGGCGCGCATCATGATCGACGTGATCAGCGAGTTGATGAAGCTGGACTTACCGGAGCCGGTGGCGCCGGCCACCAGGAGGTGCGGCATCTTGGCCATGTTGGCCACGACGAAGCCGCCCTCAACGTCCTTGCCCAGGCCCACCGTCATCGGGTGGTGGTCGTTCTTGGCGCGGTTGGAGCGCAGGACGTCGCCCAGGGAGACGACCTCCTTGTCCAGGTTCGGGATCTCGATGCCGATGGCGGACTTGCCCGGGATGGGGGTCAGGATGCGGATCTCGTTGGAGCCGACGGCGTAGGCGATGTTGTCCGCCAGGCCGGTGACCTTGCTGACCTTGATCGCGGAGCCGAGTTCCACCTCGTAGCGGGTGACCGTCGGGCCGCGGGTGTAGCCGGTGACGCGGGCGTCGATCTCGAATTCCCGCAGCACGGCGGCGAGCTGGCGCACCACCTTGTCGGAGGCCTCCGTGCGGGCCTTGGGCTTGGAGCCGGGGGCGAGCGACCCGTCGTCGGGCAACTGGTAGACGATGTCGCCGCCGAGTTGCATCTGGACGGCGGGACCGGGCGGGGGTGTGTGCTGCGGCGGCTCCGGCTCGCGGGGGGCCTCCTTGGGGCGGCCCGGCACCTGCCGCGGCTCGGCCGGCTCGGTGGGCTGGAGCGCGGGGGGCCGCCTTGGGGCGGCCCGGCACCTGCCGCGGCTCGGCCGGCTCGGTGGGCTGGAGGGGTTCGGGCGTGGGGTCGATGTGGGGCTCGTCCTGGGCGAGGTAGTCGAACACCTCGGGCTCGCGGAAGTCCGTCGCACCGTAGGAGTCCTCCACCTCGGGGTCCTCGACGGGGTCTTCGATCAGCGGGGTGTCGTAGGGCACGTCGACGCCGAGCTTCAGCTTGTCCTTCGGCTCATCCTCGGGCGCGCGCTCCACCAGTGCCCCGAAGACGTGGCCGAGGCCGGCGACGATCTCGTGCAGCGGGCGGCCGATGACCACCAGGGTGCCGAAGAGCAGCACGATGCTGAGCACGGGCACGGAGACCCAGGTGGTCAGCAGATCGGTGGGGATGGAGGAGGCGACGTAGCCCAGCACGCCGCCTGCCTCGCGCACGGCGTCCAGGCCGTCGGTGTTGGGGCGCGGCAGCCCGTTGGCGATGTGCACCAGGCCCAGTGAGCCGAGGGTGATGAAGAACCAGCCCAGTCCCGTGCGCGGGGCCGAGTCGACGTCGCGGGGATGGCGCAGCACGCGCCAGGCGCCGTACAGCAGCACGGCCGGCACCACGGCGGACAGCGACCCGAAGACGGTGGTGGTGGCCATCTGCAGCCAGTCGCCGACGGGGCCGGCGAGATTGAACCAGAAGCGGGCGGCCACGGTGATCCCCAGGGTGAGCAGCACGAGGCCCCAGCCGTCGCGGCGGAGCTTGGGGTCCACGTCCTGCGCCGCGCCGCCCACGCTGCGGGCCAGCCAGCCGACGCCGGTCGCCAGGCCCATGAAGAGCCCGGCGATGCCCTTGCCGATGCCGGTCATGATCGTGGCCCCGATGCCGGGGCCCTGGTTCTGGGGCTTCTTCGCCGGCGCCTTCGAGGCGGCCGGTTTGCGGGTCTTCGCCGTCGACGAACTCGCCCGGCTCCGGGTCGATTTCGTGGTGGAGGTACGTTGCTTGGCACCACCGGATGAGGACGCGCGCGTCTTGGTGGTGCTTCGCGAAGGGGAAGATCCGCGAGTCGCCATGCTCGCCACCCTAGCCGACGACGCCCCGAGGACGGTTATCCCACACCCGCGGGCCGCGGTTTCTGGCCCCCTCGACCGCTAGCCTCGACGACATGCAGATGCGCCGATTGATTCCCTCCGCCCTGGTACCGCTGGCACTGTTCCTCACTGGCTGTTCGGGGCCGGGCCAGGACTCCACCCTGCGCGAGGCCCTCGAGCAGATGCCGGGGGCCAACGGCGAAAGGTTCGCGGTCAGCTACGGCTCCCCTGCGGAGGTCCACGCCATTCTGGGCTACACCCCCACACCCGGCCCGGCGGGCGACGATGTCTCAGCGAGGGATCAATGGGGCCACTTCGCGGTCAACGCAATGGTGCCGCCCAACGTCGTGGGGCCGCTGGGCGTGCCGATCATCGCGCCCGGCGAGGCCGCCGACTGGATCGTGTCGGGGATGACGGCCAGCGGCCAGTTCACCATCGGGGCGGGGATCGATGCGGCAGCCGCCAGACAACGGCTGGCTGCCGCGGGCGCACAGACCACCGATGAGGTCACCTTCACGCGAGGGCCCGACGCGCCCCTGGCGATGGAGCGCAAGCACGTGGTCTTCGCCGATGACCAGGTGACGCTGAGGCCTGACTCGTTCGAGGAGACCGGGGAGACGCTGGCCGAGGACACCGGGGTGGAGGCGCTCCTGGAGTGCCTCAACGGCGCCGAGATGGCATACCTCACGCGCCACGAGGGCACGCGCACCTACGCCATCGCGGCCAGCGTGGATGAGGACGCGGAGGGTTCGGCATGGGCGTGCGTCCACGCGCCGGACGAGGACGGCCAGGCGGTGGCCGAGGAGTTCGCTGGGCCCCGCCCCGCCGCGCAGCCCCCACGGACGGTGGGCGAGACCTCCGTCGACGGCGACGTGGTGCGGTTCGAACTGCTGATGGAACCCATCCCGGCGGACGTGAAGGCCCCCGCGCCCGAGGCGGGCCTGATCTTCAGCGGCCCGGAGTCGACGGCGCCGTTCTTCTGAGGATCAGCCGAAGTGGTCCCAGCCGCGGGAGCCCTCGTAGGCCGCGCCGTCGACGGTGACGCCCTCGCCGGCGGAGACCTGCCCGATGCGGATCCAGCCCTCCGGCAGTTCGGCGTCGGCGGGGAAGGTGGCGGCCAGCGCGTGGTCCTCTCCCCCGGCCAGCAGGAAGCCCAGCGCCTCCTTGCCGGTGGCGGCGGCCACGCGGGCGACGGCCTCGAGCGTGGCCAGCAGGCTGGTGTCCACATCGATGGCGACCCCGGAGCGCTCGGCCACATGCCCCAGATCCGCGAGCAGGCCGTCTGACAGGTCGACCATCGCGGTGGCGCCGGCCTCCGCGGCGATGGCTCCCTGCCCGTACTGGATGGACGGGGTGAGGTGCTCGGCGACGGCGTCCTTGGGCGAACCGAAGCCGCGCTGCAACACCACCAGGCCGGCGCCGGAGAGGCCGAGGTTGCCGCGCACGGCCAGCACGTCGCCGGGTTGGGCGCCGGCGCGGGTCACGGGAGTTCGCCCCATGGTGTCGCCGATCGCGGTGACGCAGGCGACGATGTGCTCAGAGCTGGACATGTCGCCCCCCACGAGGCTGACTCCGGCGGCGAGGCATTCGTCGCGCACGCCGGCCTCGAAATCCGCCACCCACTGGGGGTCCAGGTCCTTCGGGAACGCCAGCGCCACCACCACGGCCGACGGGCGGCAGCCCATGGCCTCCAGGTCGGAGACGTTGACGGCCACCGCCTTGCGGCCGACGGCGTGCGCCGGGCTCCATTGCCGCTTGAAGTGGACGTTCTCGATGAGGATGTCCGTGCACACCACGGTGTCGCCCTTGAGTGAGACGACGGCGGAGTCGTCGCCGACCGACAGCACCACGTCGTCGTTGGCCTCGAGGCCCTCGGTGACGCGGGCGATGAGTTCGAACTCGCCGATCATCGCAGCCCCACCGGCCTCGCCATGGCCAGGTCGATGAGTCGGCCGACCAGCTCGGGGTAGGTCATGCCGGATTCCTGCCAGAGTGTGGGGTACATGGAGATCTCCGTGAAGCCGGGCATGGTGTTGACCTCGTTGATCCAGGCCCCCTCGTCGGTGACGAAGAAATCGGCCCGCACGAGGCCCTCGGCGTCGACGGCGTGGAAGGCCCGCTTGGCCAGCTCGCTGATCTGGGCGGCCAGCTCGTCGTCGACCTGAGCGGGGGCGTCGAGCGCGGCCCCGTCCTCGTCGAAGTACTTGGCCTCGTAGTCGTAGAAGCCGTCCTCCGCGCTGACGCGGATCTCGCCGAGCACGGAAGCCCGGCAGCCGTCGGGATGGTCCGGGTCACCCAGCACGGCGACCTCGAGCTCGCGGGCGCCGACGAAGCCCTGCTCGAAGACCAGCTTGGGGTCGAAACGCTGGGCCTCATCGATGGCGGCGTCGAGCTGGGCGGGCTCGGTGATGCGGACGATGCCGATGGAGGAGCCTCCGCGCGCGGGTTTGACGAACAGGGGGTACTCGAGGCGGTTCACCTCGTCGACGACGGCCCGGCGGTGGTGCTTGAGGCGGTGTGCGCTGGCAGTCACGTAGGGCCACACGGGCAGGCCGGCAGCCTCGAACGCGACCTTCATGAAGTGCTTGTCCATACCCACCGCCGAGGCCGTGACGCCCGAGCCGACGTAGCGGATGCCCATCATCTCGAACATGCCCTGCAGCGTGCCGTCCTCGCCGAAGGGGCCGTGCAGCAGCGCGAATGCGACATCGATGCCGTGGATGTCGACGAGCTGCTCGCCGCTGCGGGTGGCGACCTCGCAGCCGTCCTCACCCACCATCCACACGGCGTCCTGTTCGGGTTCGGCGACCTCGGGGGCCTCGCCGTCGACGATGCGGTAGCCCTCGATCACGTTCAACGGGACCTGCGTCCAACGCCCGGTCCTGGTGATACCGACGCCGTGGACGTCATAGCGATCCTTGTCGATGGCCTTCAGGACCGACGCCGCCGTCAGACACGAGATCCCGTGCTCCGATGACTGGCCGCCGAAGATCAACGCGACCCTGGTGCGCTCACTCATGCCTTCTCCCAACGTTGGTTGAGCCCGCGGGTGCCGCTGAGTGGCTCCCGGTGAGCTACCGGGCCAGCTTAGCCACGCGCTCCCCCACCCGCATATCCCAGCGACCCTCGGGTGGTTCCTCACCGCGCAGCTCGCTGACCATGCCGGTCAGGGTGTCGAGGAAGTGGTCGGTCACCTCGTCGAGGAGCGCCGACGGCAACTCGCCCTCGGCCGGTACCCGCGCCAGGTACCCGCTGAGGTCCAGAGCGGGCCCGGCCTGGACGTGCACGTCACGGCGGCGACCGAAGAGCTTCTTCCACTCGAGTTCCTTGCGGCCGAGGATCTGATCGGCCCCGGTCTGGGCGATGGGCACGACGGTGACCCCGGTCTGCAGCGCCAGTTGCGCGGCGCCGCGTCGGCCGGTCATCGGCCACCCGTCCGGATCCGCGGTGATGGTGCCCTCCGGGTAGATGACCACGGCCTTGCCCTTTTCGAGGGCGCGGCGGGCGTGGACGAGGGAGTCGCGCGCACGGCCGGTGTTGCGGTAGACGGGAATCTGGTCACACTTCCGGGCGATCCAGCCGAGGAACGGCACCTTCCAGATCTCGGACTTGCCGAGGAAGCGCCCCCACCGGCCGCTGTAGATCAGGAACTCGCCCACCACGAGGGGGTCGAAGTTGGAGATGTGGTTGGCCACCACCAGCAGCCCGCCGTCGCGGGGAATGTGTTCCTGGCCGCCCCAGTGTCGCCTGGCGACCAGCGGGATGATGACCCGGGCGAACTTCAGCACGAGGTAGCGGTAGACCCAGGGGCCGTGTTCCTTGTTGACCTTGGCCAAGGGAACCCGCCAGGGCTTCCGGGTGCGTTCGATGTCACTCATGGGACCGTCCGACGGTGGGCGTGGCGAGGCGGCGAAGCATGCGGGCAACTCTAGCGCCCGCCCTCGCCGGCAGGCCTCAGCCAGCGGGAAGGGCTCAGACAGGCAGAGCGTAGGTCACCCGCAGCCGGACCCTGAGCGTCGCCCCTGCGCCCCGACAAGCAGAGGCGTTGAAGCCGAGGGTGGGGGATGAAGGACGCGAGTTTCGAGGCCACACCGGGACCAGACTGCCGAAGGTCGCCGTCCATGCTCATGGGCATCACTGGCGTCCTTCTTCCCCCATCCTCGGCGGAACACACCCGACGTGGATCAGGTGACAGACCGGCTGCAGCGGTTTCGACACCGCTCATAGAACTCGCGGGCTCAACCAGCGCAGGGCGCAACGGTCAGGGACCGGCGGGAGTTGCGCGGAGGCGCCGCGTCCGGCGGGTGACCAGCATGGCGTCGGCGACGAAGAGGGCCACCGCGACCCAGACCAGAGTGAAGCCGGCCCAGCGGCTGGCCGGCATCGGTTCGCCGAAGTACAGCCAGCCCAGCAGGAACTGGCCGATCGGGGCGATGTACTGCAGGATCGCCACGGTCACCATCGAGACCCGACGGGCAGCGGCGGCGAACAGCAGCAGCGGGATCGCCGTCACGACGCCGGTGGTGGCCAACAACGCGCCGTATCCCCCGCTCGCAGTCGACTGGCCCGTGACCGCCAGGTAGATGATGAAACCCAGCGCGATGGGCGCCACCGCGCCGGTCTCGACGGCGAGGCCCGGCAACGCGCCGACGGAGCGGCCCGCGATCTTCTTCACCAGTGAGTAGGTGCCGAAGCTCAACGCCAGCACCAGCGCGGCCCATGGCATCTGTCCGTAAGCGACCACCATCACCAGCACCGACGCCAACCCGATGAACATCGCCGTCCACTGCAGCGGCCGTAGCTTCTCCCCCAGCACGAGAATGCCCAGCGCGGCCACTGCAAGGGGGTTGATGAAGTAGCCCAGCGCCGTCTCCAACGTGTGGCCGGACAGCACGGCGAACACGTAGGTGGACCAGTTCACGACGATCAGCACGCCCGCCACGGCCAACGACAGCGCGGTACGCCGATGCGACACGACGGTCTTCACCTGGCCCCACTGGCGCAGCACCGTCAGCAGCAGTGCGCAGAAGACCAGGGACCACAGCGCGCGGTGCGCCACCACCTCGAGCGCACCGGAGCGCTCGAACAGCACGAAGTACAGGGGGAACAGGCCCCACAACGCGTAGGCCGCGAAGCCGAAGGTCAGGCCCTTGGAGTTGTCGGTCATCTCCCACGTCCCTCGACCAGCGTTCGCAAGCTCACGGCTGGCTCAGGAAGCGTTCTTGGTCGACAGGCGATCCTCCGCCAGGATGAGCGCGATCACGACGACAGCGCCGAGCACCGCCAGCAGCACGGGGCCGAGCACCGGAGCGTAGGGAGCCAGCAGCTCGCCGGCACCCCTGCCGTCGGCGGCGGCGAGGGACTGCCACGGCCAAAGCGCCCGCAGCGAGCCGATCATCAGGCCAGCCATCACGATCAGCGTGGTGCGGCGGTGGTGCTCGAGGAGGTGGTGGATCACCTTCACGAATGCGGCGAGGCCGACGGCCGCACCCGCCATGAAGGTCGCGATGTAGGCGATGTTGCGTTCGTGCACGGCGGTCAGCGTCGGGGCGTAGAGCCCGACGGCCAGCAGGAAGAACGAGCCTGAGACGCCCGGCAGCACCAGCGCACAGATGGCGACCGCGGCCGCCACTGCGACCAACGGCAGCGCGGGGTTCTCCACCACCGCCCCGCCGGCGAAGCTGGTCATGATGACCGCCGCGGCGATGGCCGCCACCATGATCAGCGCCTCGACCCACACCGGGCGCCCGGCCTTGCGGGCGGGCAGCATCCGCAGCGGTACGGCCACGCTCGCGGCGACCATGCCCAGGAACAGGCAGCGCGACAACTCCGGGGTGTCAGTGACGAAGCCGCTCATGATCCCCGCCATGCCGAACACGGCGGCCACCATGCCCAGCAGGACCGGCGCGATCAGCAACCAGTCGGTGCGCCGAAGCTCCGTGACGAAGGACCGCCACCGGTCGGGCCCCGAGATGAGGCGACGCAGCCCGGTCACGACGTGGTTGGCCGAGTCGATGATTTGCTCGTAGACGCCGGTGACCAGCGCCACGGTGCCGCCGGAGACGCCGGGCACGAGTTCCGCCATGCCGATCAGGAAACCCCGCATGAGGTCGATGGGCAGCAGCCAGAAGGGTCGACGGCGGGCCGGGGCGGCGTCGTGGGTCTGGGCAGCGTGGGACATGGGAGCCTTTCGTCTGGTCGCCAGGCAGACTACTTGGCTCTATGCGCTGGGGCTAACCGGCGGATCCCACAGGGGCTGGGAGAGGGCCTCCATGAAGTCGAGGACGTTCATGTTCCACTCGCGGGTGTGCGAGTCGTTGAGTCCGTGGGGGCCGCCCTCGATGACTGCGAGCTGGGAGTGCGGGATGAACTCGTGCATTCGGGCGCTGGACTTCTCGTACGGGACGTTGATGTCCCCGTCGCCGTGGATCACGAGTGTGGGCACGTCGACGGCGCGGCAGTCATCGCGCAGGTCGGTGGCCCAGATGAGGATCGTCTTCCACGCGGCATCCGGATCCGACTGCTTCGCGATCTCCAGACCCTGCTTGCGCACGTCGTCGTCAACCTGCAGGCCGCCCTCCTCCGTGGAGTAGAACCAGCCGATGAACTGCTCGAGGAAGCTGTCACGATCCTCGCGGCACTTGTCCGACATGTCCTGGAAGCCCTCGATCGGCATGGCGCCGTCGGGGTTGTCCTCGGTGATGCACAGCGCGGGGGCGATGGAGCCGGAGAAGATGGCGCCGGCGACCCGCTCGGAGCCGTGCCGGCCGAAGTAACGGGCCACCTCTCCCCCGCCCATGGAGAAGCCCAGCAGCACCGCGTCGCGCAGGTCCAGCTCGTCGAGCAGCGCCTTGAGGTCATCGGCGAGGGTGTCGTAGTCGTAACCGTCCGCCGGCTTGTCGGACCTGCCGAAGCCCCGGCGGTCGTAGGCGATCACCCGGTAGCCGGCGTCCGCGAACACTGGGATGTTGGCGGCGAACGCCTCACCCGAGAGTGGCCAGCCGTGCACCAGCACGAGGGGGCGGCCCTCGCCTCCGGTGTCGGTGTAGTTGAGGATGACGCCGCTGGTGGTCTGGACAGTGGGCATGTCTGGCCTTCCTTGGTGGACGGTGTTCACCACCCAGGCTAGCCGCGCCCGGAGACCTCCGCAGGCGCCTTCGTCAGGAGACCGGTCAGAGGTTGTAGCCGACGGCGCGCAGCTGCTCGCGGCCGTCCTCAGTGATCATCTCCAGCGTCCACGGCGGCAGCCAGACCCAGTTGATCGTCACCGAGTTGGCCAGGCCGTCGAGCACGTACTTGGTGTCGTACTCGATCATGTCGGTCAGCGGGCAGGTAGGCGAGGTCAGCGTCATGTCGATGGTGACGTTGCCCACGTCGTCGACCTGGGCGCCGTAGACCAGGCCGAGGTCGACGACGTTGACCATCAGCTCAGGGTCGACGACGTCCTTCATCGCCTCGAGGATCTCCTCCTCGGTGGGGATGGCCGAGGGCGCGTCCGGGGTCGCGTCGAGGTCGACGTCCGGCAGGTCGTCCTTGACCAGGTCGCTGGGGCGGGGTTCAGTCATGTTCGGTTCCTTCGGTTTCGGTGTCAGGAATGCTTGGCGGTTTCGACACGTCCGCGCTCCTCGTGAGCTCGGAGGGCGGACGGCTCCACCAGCGCTGGACGGCTCAGGGGGCGGTGGTGGCCTGGAGTGCGGCGTCCTTCATGGCGGACCAGCCGAGCAGCGCGCACTTGACGCGGGCGGGGAACTTGGACACGCCCGCGAACGCGATGGCGTCCTCGAACACATCCTCGTCGGGGGTGACGTTGCCCTGGCTGTGCATGACCTCCAGGAACTGGTCGTGGAGTTCCATCGCGTGGCTCACCGGCTTGCCGATCAGGAGATCGGTCATCACCGAGACGGACGCCTGTGAGATGGAACAGCCCTCTGCGTCGTAGGAGATGTCGGTGAGCGTGCCGTCGTCGACCTGGACGCGCAGCGTCAATTCGTCGCCGCACGACGGGTTCACGTGGTGCACCTCCGCCTGGTACGGCTCGCGGAGCCCGGCGTTGTGCTTCTCGCGGTAGTGATCGAGGATGATCGTCTGGTACAGCTCGTCAATGTTCATATCTGGTCAGCCCTTGAATCGTGGGGCGAAGTAGTCACGGGTGAACACCAACGCATCAGCGAGGGCGTCGATCTCGGCAGGCGTGGTGTACAGGTACGACGACGCCCGCGTCGAGCTCTGGAACCCCAGCCGCTTGTGCAGGGGGCGGGCGCAGTGGTGACCGCCCCGGATCGCTACCCCGCGGGAGTCGAGCACCTGCATCACGTCGTGCGGGTGCACGCCGTCGAGGTTGAAAGAGATGGCGCTGCCACGGTCCACCGCCTCCGTCGGGCCGAGGATGGTCAGGCCCTCGATGGAGGTCAGTTTGCCCAGCGCGTACCTGGTCAACTCGTGTTCGTGTTCGGCGATGGCGTCCATGCCGAGGCGGGTGAGGTATTCGATGGCGGCGCCCAGGCCCACGGCCTGCGCGATGGGCGGGGTGCCCGCCTCGAAGCGGTGCGGGGGCGGCGCGTACGTCGACCGGGCCATCTCCACGACCTCGATCATCTCGCCCCCGCCCAGAAACGGCGGCAGCTCCGCGAGCAGGTCGTAGCGACCCCACAGCACGCCGATGCCCGTGGGGCCGAGCATCTTGTGCGCCGTGAACGCCACCAGATCCGCACCCAGCGCGGACACGTCGGTGGCCTTGTGCGGCACCGCCTGCGACGCGTCGACCACCATCCTCGCGCCGACGGCGTGCGCCTGCCCGGCGATCTCTCGGACGGGGTTCTCGGTGCCCAGCACGTTGCTCACCGCCGTCAACGAGACGATCTTCGTACGCTCGTTGATCAACTGCTCGCGCTCTGCGGACTCCAGGTCGAGGCGGCCCTCGTCGGTGATGTCGAACCAGCGCAGCGTGGCGCCCGTGCGCTCACACAACATCTGCCACGGCACGATGTTGGAGTGATGCTCCATCATGGAGATGACCACGTCATCGCCGGCCTTCAACCCCGCCCCCAGCGCGTGGGCGGCGAGGTTGAGGGCTTCGGAGGCGTTCTTCGTGTAGATGACCTCCTCGGGGCGCGCGGCCCCGATGAAATCGGCCACCTTCCCGCGGGCGTACTCGAACGCCGCGGTGGCCTCCCCTCCGAGCAGATGCATGGCACGCGCCACGTTGGCGTTGTGCTGCAGGTAGTGCTGGGCCACGGCGTCGACCACCTGGCGGGGCTTCTGAGAGGTGTTGGCCGAGTCCAGATAGACCAGCGGGTACTCCCCCACCCTGCGGCGCAGGATGGGGAAGTCAGCCCGGATGAGGGAGGTGTCAAGCATCAGGCGTTGGCAGCTTCCTTGATGTACTTCTCGTAACCCTCGGCCTCGAGGTTCTCGGCCAGTTCCTTGCCGCCCTCGGCCACGATGCGGCCGTCGACGAAGACGTGCACGAAGGTGGGCTCGATGTAGCGCAGGATGCGGGTGTAGTGCGTGATCAGGATGACCGCGCGGTCGCCCTGCGCCGAGTACTTGTTGACGCCCTCGGAGACGATGCGCAGGGCATCGATGTCGAGGCCGGAATCGGTCTCGTCGAGGATCGCGGCCTTCGGGTTGAGCAGCTGAAGCTGGGCGATCTCGTGGCGCTTCTTCTCACCGCCGGAGAAGCCTTCGTTGACCGAGCGACTCGAGAAGGACTTGTCGAGGTGCAGTTCGCCGAGCGTGGTCTCGACGTCCTTGACCCAGGTGCGCACCTTCGGGGCCTCACCGTCGATGGCGGTCTTGGCGGTGCGCAGGAAGTTCGCCACGGACACGCCGGGCACCTCCACGGGGTACTGCATGGCCAGGAACAGGCCAGCCTTGGCGCGCTCGTCGACGGACATCTCGGTGATCTCCTCGCCGTCGAGGGTGACGGAGCCGGAGGTGATCTCGTACTTGGGGTGGCCGGCGATGGCGTAGGCGAGGGTGGACTTGCCGGAGCCGTTGGGCCCCATCAGCGCGTGGATCTCGCCGGGGTTGATGGTCAGGTTGACGCCCTTGAGGATCTGCTTGGGGCCGTCCTCGGTCTGGACGTCGACGTGCAGGTCGGAGATGACGAGGGTTGACATGGTTGCTATTTCTCCTGATGAATCTGGTCGGGGGTCCACGGGGGCTGGCCCCCGTGTGTCAGTAGTTCGTGGTGGTGGCGTCGACGTCGATGAGCACGTCGTCGCCGTCGATGCGGCATTCGAAGACCCGGACGGGTTCGGTGGCCGGCAGGTTGAGCGGACGGCCGGTCTCGAGGCTGAAGACAGAACCGTGCAGGTAGCACTCGATGGTGTCGTCGACGACGTCACCTTCCGACAGCGCCACCTTGCCGTGGCTGCACTCGTCCTCGATGGCGTAGACCTTCTCCCCGTGCAACACGATGGCGACGCTGAGGTCGTCGTCGATGTCCACGGGGAACGGCTTGTCGGCCTCCAGATCGGAGACCTTGCAGACCGCCTGAAGGCTCACTGCTCGTCTGCCTTCGACGTGGTGGAGCCGTGCACGATCTCGAGCTCACGCTCGATCTGGGCCAGCATCTTGGCTTCGATCTCCGGGATGCCGACGCGGCGGATGATGTCGGCGAAGAAGCCGTGCGCCACCAGGCGACGGGCCTCGACCTCGGGGACGCCGCGGCTCATCAGGTAGAACAACTGCTCGTCGTCGAAGCGACCCGTCGACGACGAGTGGCCGGCACCGGCGATCTCACCGGTCTCGATCTCGAGGTTGGGCACCGAATCCGCCTGGCAGCCGTCGGTCAGCACGAGGTTTTTGTTCGACTCGTAGGTGTCGATGTTCTCGGCCACCTTGCGGATCAGCACGTCACCGATCCACACCGAATGAGCCCCCTTGCCACGCAGCGCACCGCGGTAGTCCACGTTGGACTTGGTGTTGGGCGCGTTGTGGTCGACGAACAGGCGGTGCTGGATATGCTGGTTCTCGTCGGCGAAGTACAGGCCGTAGGCCTCGATCTCGCCGCCGGGGCCGTCGTAGTGCGAGTTCTCCTGCAGGCGGACGTCGCCGCCCAGTGAGGCGGTGACGGTCTTGACGTGGGCGTCGCGGCCGATGCTCACGGTGCGCTGACCGCCGTGGACGGAGCCGTCCTCCCAGTCCTGCAGCGTGATGAAGTTCAGCGCAGCACCGTCGCCGACGATGATGTCGGTCTTCTCGGCGTACCTGGCGCTGCCCTCGTAGCGGAACACGATGGTGGCGCGGGCGTTGGCTCCGATGGTGACCACGACGTGGTCGCGGGCCTCGCCACCCTGACCCCGGCCGACGAACACGACAGGTTCGGCGATCTCGGCGTTGGCGGCCACCTTGATATGGGTGCGGTGGGTGGACTGGTCAGCGGCCAGGGCCGAGATGCGGTCCGTCGGGGCCTCGGCGGCCAGGGAGTGCGCCTGCTCCAGCGTGATGGATTCGACGCTCACGCCGTCGGGGGTCTCCCCGCTCCAGTCGAGCGAGCCGACGCCCTCCGTGACGGGGTTCAGGAGCGTCGTGAAACGCTTGAGAGGGGTGAAGCGCCAGATCTCCTCGCGGCCGGTGGGCTGCTGGTGATCCTCGACGGTCCACGAGGGAGTCGGGTGCAGGTGCGACTCGACTGTTTCGATGGCTGCGGCCACGTTGGGGGCCTCAGTGGTGGTGGTCAATTCTTCTTCCTTCAGGTGTGGGGCGGCTGGGCTGTGGTGCGGCATCAGCCGACCGCGCCCTCCATCTGCAGCTCGATGAGGCGGTTGAGTTCGAGGGCGTATTCCATGGGCAGCTCGCGGGCGATGGGCTCGACGAAGCCGCGCACGATCATGGCCATGGCCTCGATCTCCTCCATGCCGCGGCTCATGAGGTAGAACAGCTGATCCTCGGAGACCTTCGACACGGTGGCCTCGTGCGCCAGGGAGACGTCCTCCTCACGCACGTCCACGTAGGGGTACGTGTCGGAGCGGGAGATGGTGTCGACCAGCAGGGCGTCACACATCACCGACGACGACGAGTGGTGCGCACCCGGGTCCACCTGCACGAGACCGCGGTACGAGGAGCGGCCACCGCCACGGGCCACGGACTTGCTGACGATGGAGCTCTGGGTGTTGGGCGCGCAGTGCACCATCTTCGAGCCGGCGTCCTGGTGCTGGCCCTCGCCGGCGAAGGCGATCGACAGCGTCTCACCGCGGGCGTGTTCGCCCATCAGGTACACGGCCGGGTACTTCATGGTGACCTTCGAGCCGATGTTGCCGTCGATCCACTCCATCAGCGCGCCCTCTTCGCAGGTGGCGCGCTTGGTGACCAGGTTGTAGACGTTGTTCGACCAGTTCTGAATGGTGGTGTAGCGGCAGCGCGCGTTCTTCTTCACGATGATCTCGACGACGGCGCTGTGCAGCGAATCCGACGAGTAGATCGGCGCGGTGCAGCCCTCGACGTAGTGCACGGAGGCACCCTCGTCGACGATGATCAGCGTGCGCTCGAACTGGCCCATGTTCTCCGTGTTGATGCGGAAGTAGGCCTGCAGCGGGATGGTCACCTCGACGCCCTTGGGCACGTAGATGAAGGACCCACCCGACCACACGGCGGTGTTCAGCGCGGCGAACTTGTTGTCGCCCACGGGGATGACGGTGCCGAAGTACTCCTTGAAGAGCTCGGGGTGCTCCTTGAGCGCGGTGTCGGTGTCGAGGAAGAGCACGCCTTGGCGCTCCAGTTCCTCGTTGATCTTGTGGTAGACCACCTCGGACTCGTACTGCGCGGCGACGCCGGCGACGAGGCGGGCCTTCTCAGCCTCCGGGATGCCGAGCCGGTCGTAGGTGTTCTTGATGTCCTCCGGCAGGTCCTCCCAGGTCTGGGCCTGCTTCTCGGTGGAGCGCACGAAGTACTTGATGTTGTCGAAGTCGATCTCCGACAGGTCCGCGCCCCAGGTGGGCATGGGCTTCTTGTCGAAGAGCTTGAGGCCCTTGAGGCGGAGATCGAGCATCCACTCGGGCTCGTCCTTCAGGGCGGAGATGTTGCGCACGACGGCCTCGCTGAGGCCGCGCTCGGCGGTGGCGCCTGCAGTGTCTGAGTCGTGCCAGCCGTACTCGTACGTCGAGAGCGCCTCGAGGTGCTCGTCCTGCGTGGCGCCCAGGCCGGGTGCCTTGGGTGCGGTCTGCGTCATATCGATCGTCTCCGTCACTTTCTTTTCGGGATCTGCGGTGTGGGCAGTGGGTGGGGGACGTGTGTGGTGCACACGCCGTCGCCGTGGGCGATGGTGGCCAGTCGCTGGACATGACTGCCCAGCAGCCGGCTGAAGAGTTTGGTCTCGATCTCACACAGGATCGGGAACTCGGCGGCAACGTGGGCCACCGGGCAGTGGTGCTGCAGGAGTTGGTCGCCGGCGCGCAGCGGACGCACGGAGGCGGCGTAGCCGTCGAGGTCGAGGACCTCCACGAGGGCGTCCATGCAGGTCAGCTCGGGGTCGTCGGCCCGCAACTCGCGGTAGCGCTGCTCGATCTCGGCGACTCGGTCGTCGGCGATGTCGCGCACCGCGTCCGGCCCGGCGAGCACTTGGAGGCGCCGCATGGCGGCGATGGCCAGATCGTCGTAGGCCTGCGTGAATTCGGCGCGGCCCGCGTCAGTCAGGACGAACACCTTCGACGGGCGGCCGCGGCCACGGGGGCCGTAGACGCGCTCGTCGCGCGAGGTCAGGATGCCTTCCTCGAGAAGCGTGGCCAGGTGGCGGCGCACCGCAGCAGGGGTGAGTTCGAGCACCTCGGCGAGTTGCTTGGCGGTCTGGGGACCGTCGTTGAGGATAAGGTCGACGACGCGTTGACGGGTTGGTGTCTCCACGACCTGCGCCTCCATCACATCCACCTCCAACTCTGTGCCAAGTATTTAGCTTACAACTTCGTTTCAAAAGTCAATCCCAATCTCATTCACGATTCAAGCAGGCGTACCTAACCTCCCCCCTCCCCCGTGAGCAATTGGATAGGGTCACGGCGCGACACGCCGGGGAAAACGCCGGTTTCCGCGCACCACCCCATCCAATTGCTCACGGAGGGTTGGCTAGGCTGTGGCCGTGCCCATCCTGATAGCCCACGAGTTGAGCCTGTCCTTCGGACCCAAGAGGGCCCTCGACGCTTTGACGCTCGATGCTGAGGCCGGGCACATCACCGCGCTGCTCGGCCCCAACGGAGCCGGCAAGACCACCTTCATCCGCTGCTGCACCGGCCTCGCGAGGCCCGACGGCGGGTTGCTCACGCTGTTCGGCGGCCGGCCCGGCGCCTCCGAGGTGCTCCCCCGCATCGGCCTCATGCCCCAGACCACGGGCGCATGGTCCGGCATCACCGCGGTGCGGCTGCTGACCTACCTGGCGCGCCTGTACGCGAACCCACAGCCTGTCGACCAGCTCATGGAGCTGCTCGGCATCGATGACTTCGCCACCACCCCCTACCGCCGCCTCTCGGGCGGGCAGCAACAGGCGGTCAACCTCGCCGGCGCGCTCATCGGCCGACCGGACCTGGTCTTCCTCGACGAGCCCTCCGCCGGGCTCGACCCCCGCAGCCGCCGCAACACCTGGGACCTCCTCGCCAGGGTCCGCTCCGACGGCGTGGGCATCGTGCTGACCACCCATGACATGCAGGAGGCCGAGGCCCTCGCGGACCACGTCTACATCGTCGACCGAGGGCGCGTCACCGCCGAGGGCACCGTCGCCAGCCTGACTGTGAACGGCTCCCTCGAGGACGCCTTCCTCGCCCACACCACCGGAGACCGCGCATGACCGCCCTCGACTTCACCCCGGATGCCAGCGCGGCTCCGTTCGCGCGGCGGGTCTGGGCCCAGGCCACCACCGAGGCCGGCCTCATCCTCCGTAACGGCGAACAGGCCATCCTCGCGATCGTCATCCCCGTGGCCGTGCTCATCGGCGCCAAGCTCTTCGGCGACCGGCTCGGGCTCAACCTCCAGGAGATGGCGCCCTCCGTGCTGGCGCTGGTGATCTGGAGCACCTGCCTGACCACGCTGGCCATCGCCACCGGCTTCGAGCGCCGCTACAACGTGCTCGAACGCATCGCGGCCACGCCGCTGGGCAAGCCCGGCATCCTGCTGGGCAAGGGCCTGGGCATCGCGATAATCACCGTTGGGCAGATTGTGGTGCTCAGCGCCATCGGCCTGGCGCTGGGCTGGCGGCCCAGCTTCACCGTCGGATCCTTCCTGATCGCGGTGGCCGTGGCCGCGCTGTCCATGGGCGCCTTCGCGGGGCTGGCGTTGACCATCTCCGGCTGGCTGCGGCCCGAGGCGACCCTCGCCATCGCCAACCTCCTCTACCTCGTGGGCATGCCGCTGGGCGTCCTGCTGCCCGTGAACCGCTTCCCGGAGTGGGCGCAGAACGTGATCAACCTGCTGCCCACCGGCGCGCTGGGAGAGACCCTGCGGCAGAGCGCAGCAGGCGTGGCCGTAGGCTGGCCGCTGTTGGTGGCCGCGCTGTGGTGCGTGGGCACATTGCTGCTGGCACGAAAGGTGTTCTCGTGGACGTCCTGAGGAAACTGGTCGACGGCGAGGGCGCGCTGCGCAGGTGGCTGTGGTTCTCACTGATCTGCAACATGGGCATCATCGTCACCGGCGCCATCGTGCGCCTGACCGCGTCTGGCCTGGGATGCTCCGAGTGGCCGCGCTGCACCCCCGACACCTGGACCACCACCGCGGAGGCCGGCTTCCACGGCGCCATCGAGTTCGGTAACCGGCTGCTCACGTTCGTGCTGATCGCAGCGGCCATCGGCGCGTTCGCCGCCGCGTGGCGCAACCGCGGGTTCCGGTCCACGCTTTGGTGGCTGACCCTCGGCATCGGGATCGGCATCCCGTTCCAGGGCGTGATCGGCGGCTTCACGGTGTGGAGCGACCTCAACCCCTTCGTCGTCGCCCTGCACCTCCTGCTGTCCGTGGCGCTGATCGTGCTGTGCGTGTGGGCGTTGAGCATCGGCTACCGGGTCACGCCCACGCCCCTGGTCTCAGGCCAGCGTTGGCTGGTCATCGCCACCTTCGCCGCCACCATGGTCTCCATCTGGCTGGGCACCGTCACCACCGGCTCCGGCCCGCATGCCGGTGACCCCAATGCTCCGCGCACCGGCTTCGACCTGGTGCTCGTCTCGCGCATCCACGCGCTGTCGGCCTGGATCGTGGTCGCGCTCACCGCCCTGTGCGTCTACGTCTTCACCCGCACCAGGCAACAGCGCCCGCGCAGGGCCTCACTGCTGTTGCTGGGCACGGTCGCCATCCAGGGCGTCATCGGCTACATCCAGTACTTCTTCGGGCTGCCGCCCGTGATGGTGACCCTGCACATGGTGGGCCTCACCCTGCTGACCGCCGCTGCGTCGTGGCTGCTGTTCTCCACCCGCGGTGAGGCTGCCACCCTCGCGCCTCGCCCAGACGCCTCGCGGAGGGTGAGCCAGGACGCATAGGCTGGGGGGCATGTCGATCAACCCTGTGCTCTCCACCGAGCTCCCGTTCACGCTGCCCGATTTCGCCAACGCCACCCCCCGCGACTACCACGTCGCCGTCGAGGAGGGCATGCGCTCCCAGCTGGGCGCGCTGGCTAGGATCCGGGACGACCAGTCCCCCGCCACCGTCGCCAACGTGCTGGCTGCCTGGGACGACGCGGAGGCCACGCTGCGGCGCGCGCTCAACAGCTTCTTCTCCGTCTACGCCTCAGACGCCACCGACGAGATGATCGCCATCGAGCAGGAGCTGTCCCCACGCCTCGCGGAGCACAACGACTCCATCTTCCTGGACCGCGAACTCTATGCCCGCCTGCAGATGCTCGAGGCCCGCATCGCAGGTGGCGAGGCCGAGGCCGACGACCAGGACCGGTACATGCTCGACGAACTGCTGCGCGCGTTCCGCCGCGCCGGCGTCGAGCTCACCGACGACGAGCAGGGCCGGCTGCGGGAGCTCAACAAGCGCCTCGCCGAGCTCTCCAGCAGGTTCGAGACCCTCAACCGCGAGGCGCGGGTCGCCGGCGGCATCGACGTGACCGACGACGATCTGGCCGGCCTCACGGAGGGCGAGAAGGCCGCGCTGAAGACCGACGACGGCTACCGCATCGAGTTGGTCAACACCACCCAGCAGCCCCTTGCCGCCAAGCTCGCCAACGCCGAGCTCCGCCAACGCCTCCACGAGGCCTCCACCAGCCGCGCCCTCTCGGGCGAGTTCGACACCCGCGGGGTCGTCGTCGAGGTCGCCCGCCTCCGCGCCGAGCGCGCCACGCTGCTGGGCTACCCGAACCACGCCGCCATCGTCGCGGATTCCGGCACCGCGAAGACCACCGATGCCATCTTCGACATGCTCGTCCCGCTGGCCCAGTCGGCGCTGGCCAAGGCCCGCGACGAGGGCGCGGAACTGCGCTCCCGCTACGCGCAGCTCAATCCCGGAGCCGAGTTCACCGCCGCGGATTGGGCATTCGTCGAGGCGCTGGTGCGCAAGGAACGCTTCGCCTTCGACGAGTCCGAGTTGGGCGAATACCTGCAGGTGGACAAGGTGCTCGACGCCGTCTACGCCGCCGCGGAGGAACTCTACGGGCTGACCTTCACCCTGCGCGAGGACCTCACCGGCCATGTCCCGGGCACCAAGACCTACGAGGTGCACGACGACGAGGGCGTCGTCGGCCTGTTCGTGATGGACTTCTGGGCCCGCCCCACCAAGAACGGCGGCGCCTGGATGACGAACCTGGTCGACCAGTCCCACCACTCCGGCGACCTCCCGGTGGTCACCAACAACTGCAACTACACGGCCACCACCACGGCGATCTCGTGGGACGACGTGATCACGATGTTCCACGAGTTCGGCCACGCCCTGCACGGACTGCTGGCCTCCTCCCGGTACGCGGGCATGTCGGGCACCAACACGCCGCGGGACTTCGTCGAGTTCCCCAGCCAGGTCAACGAGCACTGGGCCTGGACGCCCGGTCGCGTGCTGCCCGCCGAATGGATCGAGAAGCTCACCGCCGCGTCGAAGTTCGGCCAGGGCTATGCCACCGCCGAAACCGAACTCGCGTCGCTGCTGGATCTCGTGTGGCACACCACCCCCCTCGACAAGCTGCCCGCCTCGGCAGACGAGGTGGAGGAGTTCGAGCGTCAGGCGCTGGCGAAGTTCGATCTGGTCGACGATCTGGTGCCCCCGCGCTACCGCACGCAGTACTTCGCCCACATCTGGGGCGGCGGCTACGCGGCCAGCTACTACGGCTACGCCTGGGCCAAGGTCATGGATGCCGACGCCGTGGCATGGTTCGAGGAGAACACCGGCGGCGACTCCCCGGAGATGAGCCTGCGGGAGGCCGGTAGCCACTTCCGCCGGACCCTCCTGGCGCCAGGTGGTTCCGTCGACCCGATGGAGACCTACCGCACCTTCCGCGGCCGCGATCCCCAGTTGCAGCCGCTGCTAGACCGACTGGGGCTCACCGTCTGATTCCACGGTCGCGGGCTTCCTCAGAAAGAAGCCCGCGACCACCGCCGTGGTCTGCATCGCGAAGATCGTCACGAACAGCGCCGTGCCGGCCGCCCCCCCAGCACCACGCCGAAGATCATGCGCCAGGAGCCCACCTGCAGGATGAGGCCAGACAGCGGCGGCCCGACGGCAGGGGCCACCGCGATCACCATAGAGATGTTGCCCATGGTCCTGCCCCGCGCGCCGGGCGGCACGAGCCGCATGATGGTGGTCATCAGCAGCGGCATCATCATGGCCGTACCGCTGGCCTGCACGACGCGTCCGCCGAGCAACAGGGGGAACGTCGGCGCGACCATGCAGATCAACGTGCCAGGCTGAACAGCCCCATGGCGGTGAGGAACACGGTGCGGGTGGGGAGCCGGTCCAGGAGCCACCCGGTGATGGGGATCACCACGGCCATGGTGAGCATGAAGGCGGTGGTAAGCCATTGGGCGGTGCGCTCGGTCACGCCGAAATCGGCCATGATCGAGGTGAGCGCCACGTTCATGGTGGTCTCGTTGAGGATCACCACGAACGACGCGACGAGCAGGATGGGGATGACCCCTCGGTGGGTGCTGGGAGAACTCTCCACTGGCGGCCTTTCCGGGATTGGCGCGCGGACTGCCGCGCCGGAGAAGAGTAGATGCCTTTCGGCCCGCTCAGCCCATCAGCGTGAGTACCGCAGGGGATTGGGACCGCAGCCCGCCTCCGTCGCCACCCTGAGTCCGTCCGCCACCCGACCCTCCTCCCGGAGCGAGCGGAGCGCCGCGACGACCCGGTCGCGCAGGGTGGCCGGCGCGATGGTGTTGAGGTAGATCCTGGTGGCTCCCTCGAAGCCCGCGAGGGTGGAGACACGCCACTTGAGCATCACCCGCCACGGCATGGCGAGGTTCACGTCGATGGGCCGGTAGTGCCACTCCTCATTGCACGGCACATCGGGGCCGGCGGCCGCGTGCATGGCGTGGATCATGTCCGACATCCCGCGGATCTCCTCGGGGCTCTGTTCCCACGGGTCGGAGTGTTCGGAGCGGGAATAGATCTCGATGGTCGGGTAGCGGTGCCCGAACCCTGCGAAGGCGATGGCGTGGTCGTTGACGGCGATGATCAGGTTGCGCTGGGTGGCGTAGTTGGCGGCCGCGTCGTTGAAGATGTTGGGGTTGTCGCGCAGCCTCACCAGCGCCGCCTCGTGCTGGGTGCCGCGCTCGTCGATGGAGACCAGTTGCTTGTGCAGATGGTCGAACGATGCGCCGGCGGGTTTGAGCCAGTTCTGGAACACAGCCACGTAGCGCACGTACCGGTTGACCTCATAGGCCATCTTCATCGACTCGACCGTGTACGCGATGAACTGGGCGTGTTCGTCGGGGGTCAGCGTGCCGGAGGACGCCAACTGGGAGTCGTCGGAGGCATCGTCGACGAAGTGGCGCCGGGCGATGATCACGTCGTGCCCGCCGCCGAAGAAACCCGACGCGGTGGCCAGCTTCTCGTCGTGGCTGAGCTCCGCGACCTGTTCCTCGGTACGGCCGGCGGCCAGCAGCTTGGTCTCCACCACCCGCATGACGTGGTCGAGTCCTGCGGGCGAAGACAGGTAGGCGGCCTTCCGCTCGGCGACCCGTTCCGGCAGCTCGAAACCGTAGTTCTGGTGCCAGTAGTCGAAGCTGAGGATCTCGAACAGGTTGGGCACGCGCCGGAACTCCGCGACGGTGGCGAACAACTCCTCGGCACTGGTGCGGTAGAGCGTCTCCCACGCATCGTCGGCGCGCCGGACCACGCGGGACTTCTCCGGCGGGGTCTCCAGGTAGCGCAGTTCGCAGAACGCGCAGTGGCTGCCCTTCTCCTCTTCCCCCAGCGGCAGCGGATGGGTGGGCTTCATCCCCAGGGGGCGGTTCCCCCGCCCCGGCACGGTCCACACCTCGGTGCCGGTGAAGGGGTTGACCTGCTTGACCGTGCCGTCGCGGAGTTCGGTGAGGTACTCGGGTTCGCGCACGAACAGTGTCATGTCCCGACACTATCTGCTGCCCGCCGCGCGCGTGGCAGAGTGGGGGCCATGACGGAGATTTCCCACCCCACCCCCGACACCGCCCGCCGCGCGCGTGGCAGAGTGGGGGCCATGACGGAGATTTCCCACCCCACCCCCGACACCGCTGCATCCCCCTGGCTGGACCTCGACGCCTACGTGGCCACCCCGAGGCTCGGCGGACTGACCCTCAGCCCGGACGGGAGCACGCTGCTGTGCTCGGTGCAGGGGCTGAACTCGGACAAGACGCAGTACACCTCATCGCTCTGGCGGGTGGATCCGCAGGGACAACGCGCCGCGGCCCGCTACACGCGCTCGGTGCAGGGCGAGGCCGCGGCCGGCTTCCTGCCCGACGGGTCGTTGCTGTTCACCTCGAAGCGGGACGTGCCCGCCGCCGGAGAGGAGGCCCCGAAGAAGTCCACCACCGCGCTCTGGTGCCTGCCGGCCCGCGGCGGGGAGGCCTACGTGCTGGCCCGCCGCGACGGCGGGTGGGGCGAGGTGCTCACCAGCCCGGAATCCGACACCGTGGTGCTGGGCGTCCTGATGCACGCCGGCGTCGACGACGAGGAAGCCGATGCTGACAAGCGCGAGGCGCGCAGCAAGAAGAAGGTCTCAGCCATCCTCCACGACGGCTACCCCGTGCGGTTCTGGGACCACGACCTCGGGCCCGAGACGACACGCCTCAAGGTGGCCACGCTCGGCAGCGACGGTGACCGCACGCTCGAGGACCTGCGCGACCTCACCGGCGACGTCGGCCGCTCCGTGAAGACCGCGACGCTCTCCCGCGACGGCCGGATCCTCGTCGTGGTGTGGGGAGTCCCGGGAGCGCGCGGCGAGACCACCCTGCAACTCGAGTTGGTCGACGTCGCCTCCGGCGACCGCCGCACGCTGGCCGCCAGCGACGACCACGAATTCGGCAGCCCCGTCATCAGCGACGACGGCGCCACCGTGGTGTGCAGCCGCCGTTCCACCTCCGAGACGGCCCCCGACCGGCACCTGTGGCTGATCGACGTCGCCTCCGGCGAGGGCAGGCTCCTCGCGGAGGGTTGGGACCGGTGGCCCACCCCGGTCGCCTTCTCCCCCGACGGCGCCACCGCCTACGCCACCGCGGACGAGGACGGCGCCGGCCCCGTCTTCGCCGTCGAGGTGACCTCCGGCGAGGTGCGCCGCCTGACGCAGGAGGGCGCCCACACGTCCGTGCTGCGCAGCCCGGATGGGGGCACGCTGTACGCGCTGCGCGCCTCGTACGCGAGCCCGGGCGAGATCGTCGCCATCGACGTGGCCGAAGGCGCCTCGCGCGTGCTGCCGGCCCCCGTCGAGTACCCGGCGCTCCCCGGCCGTCTGGAGCGGGTGGAGACCACAGCCCACGACGGCACCCGCGTGCCCGGCTGGCTGGTCCTCCCCGAGGACGCTTCGCCGGAGAACCCGGCGCCGCTGACCCTGTGGGTGCACGGCGGGCCGCTGAACTCGTGGAACGCCTGGTCCTGGCGCTGGTGCCCCTGGCTGCTCACCTCCCGCGGGCAGGCCGTGCTGCTGCCGGACCCGGCGCTGTCGACGGGCTACGGGCAGAGCTTCATCCAGCGGGGCTGGGGCCGCTGGGGCGCCGAGCCGTTCACCGACGTGATGGCGCTCACCGACGCCGTCGAGGCGCGTCCGGACATCCGCAGCGACGCCTCCGTGATGATGGGAGGATCATTCGGCGGCTACATGGCCAACTGGATCGCCACGCAGACGGACCGGTTCAAGGCGATCGTCAGCCACGCGTCGCTGTGGAACCTCACCAGCTTCGGCCCTACCACGGATGCCGCCTGGTACTGGAGCCGCGAGATGACGCCCGAGATGATGGAGCGCTTCTCACCGCACCTGCACGCAGACAAGATCGTCACGCCCATGCTGGTGATCCACGGCGACAAGGACTACCGGGTGCCGATCGGCGAAGGCCTGGCCCTCTGGTGGTCCCTGGCCCGCCACTTCGACGGCGACCCCGCCGAGTTACCGCACCGGTTCCTGTACTTCCCCGACGAAAACCACTGGATCCTCACGCCGCAGCACGCCAAGCTCTGGTACGAGACCGTGCTGGAGTTCGTCGCCGCGCAGCGCGAGGGCCGTCAGATGGCACCCATCGACCTGCTCTGATCACTGGTGGTTGAGCCGGTCGATCCCGAGGAACGAGGGCGCGACCGGCTCAACCAACGCTACAACGCGATGCCGACGTACTTGGTCTCGAGGTACTCCTCGACGCCCTCATGGCTACCTTCGCGGCCCAGGCCGGACTGCTTGACGCCGCCGAAGGGCGCCGCCGGGTTGGACACGACGCCGGTGTTGAGCGCCACGATCCCGCTCTCGAACTTCTCGGCGGTCGTGATGGCTCGGCTGACGTCGCGCGTGATCACGTACGAGATGAGGCCGAACTCGGTGTCGTTGGCCAACTCCAGCGCCTCCTCATCCGAGTCCACGGGGATGATCGGCGCCACAGGGCCGAAGATCTCCTCCTTCAACACCCTCGCGTCGCGGCTGACATCCGCCAGGACGGTGGCCTGCATGAAGTGGCCGGGGCCGTCCCCGCGCTTGCCGCCGGTGAGGACGCGGGCTCCCTTGGCCACGGCGTCGTCGACCAGTTCGGTGACCTTCGTGAGTGTGTCGTCGTCGACGAGGGGGCCCAGCGTGGTGCCCTCGTCCAGCCCGTTGCCCAGCACGAGGCCTTCCACCTCCGCGGTGAACCGGGCCTGAAACTCTCCTACGAGGTCCTTGTGCACGAAGAACCGGTTGGCGGCGGTGCAGGCTTCTCCGTTGTTGCGGAACTTGGCGGCCATGGCGGCGGACACCGCCACGTCGAGATCGGCGTCCGCGAGCAGGACGAACGGGGCGTTGCCGCCGAGTTCCATGGACGTGCGCAGCACGTGCGGCGCGGCCTGTTCGAGGAGCCCGCGGCCCACTTCGGTGGAGCCGGTGAACGTCAGCTTCCGCAGCCTCGGGTCGGCGAAGATCGGCTCGGAGAGCTCCGAGGAACTGGACCCGACGATGCAGTTGACGACCCCGGCGGGCACGCCCGCGTCGGCGAAGACCTGCATCAGGGCGAGCATGGTCAGCGGGGTCAGCTTCGCCGGCTTGATGACCACTGTGCAGCCAGCAGCCAGGGCCGGCCCGATCTTGCGGGTGCCCATCGCCAGGGGGAAATTCCACGGGGTGATGGCGTAGACAGGGCCGACGGGCTGCTTCATGATGAGGAACCTGTTGCCGCCCGACGGGGCGACGCTCCAGCGTCCGTCGATCCGCACGGCCTCCTCGGCGAACCAGCGGAGGAACTCGGCGCCGTAGGTCACCTCGCCGTGGGCCTCCTTGAGAGGCTTGCCCATCTCCAGTGTCATCAAGGTGGCGAAGGTTTCGGCCCGCTCGACGATGAGCTCGTAGGCGCGGTGCAGGATCTCCGCCCGCTCCCGCGGCTCGGTCGCGGCCCAAGATTCGGCGGCGGCGCAGGCCGCGTCCATCGCGGCGCGAGCCTCGTCCGGCCCGCCGTCGCTGACCTTGGCGATGACCTCCCCGGTGGCGGGGTTCTCCACATCGAACGTGGCTCCGGTCTCGCGGAACTCGCCACCGATGAACTGGCCTGTGGGTGTGGACTCGAGAATCAACTCGACGGACATGGCTGGTGCTCCCTCCGAAGTGCCCTGACCAGCAAACCTACACTGACCGCGTCAGAAGATCAGCGGGTCGACGGCCACGGCCAGGAAGAGGATCGCCAGGTAGGTGTTGGAGTAGTGGAACAGCTTCATGGCCTTCAACTGCGCTCCTTCGAGCCCCGCCCGGGCGCGACGCCAGAGCTGGACCGCCTCCCAGAGGAACAGCCCGCCGGAAAGGGCCGCGACGAGGGGGTAGAGCCAGCCGGTGGGGGTCACGGGCCACAGCAGGAGGGACACCACGACGGTGGCCAGGGAGTACCAGAAGATCTGCGCGGCCACCTGGGGCGCGGTGCTCACCACGGGCAGCATGGGCACCTCAGCCGCTGCGTAGTCCTCCTTGTAGCGGAAGGCCAGCGCCCAGGTGTGCGGGGGCGTCCAAAGGAACACCACGGCGAACAGGATGAACGGCGGCCAGGCCACCGAGCCTGTCACGGCGGTCCAGCCGATGAGGGGCGGGAAACAGCCCGCGATGCCGCCCCACACGATGTTCTGCGACGTGCGTCGCTTCAGCCACATGGTGTACACGAACACGTAGAAGGCGTTGGCCGCCAGCGCGAGGATGGCCGAGAGCCAGTTGGCCCCGAAGCCCAGCACCAGGGTGGCGAGCACTCCCAGCACGATGCCGAAGATCAGCGCGTTGCGGGTGGAGATCTGGTGGCGGGGCACCGGCCGACGGCGGGTGCGGCGCATGACCTCGTCGATGTCCGCGTCGAGCACACAGTTGAACGTGTTGGCCGATCCGGCGGCGAACATGCCGCCGATCATGGTCCACAGGATCAACTGCCAGGGGGGCAGGCCACCTGCGGCGAGAAACATCGCGGGCACAGTGGTGACCAGCAGCAACTCGATGATGCGCGGCTTCGTCAACGCCACATAGGCCTTGACCACGTCCATGGGGCGCACCTCCGCGGACGTTGCGACGCTGTGCACAGCCACCGGCACCCTTCTCTTGACTGGATTGTTCCGTGGAGTCTACCCGTCGGCGGTGAGGGGCCCCAATCGCACCTCCCAGGTCCATCGGCAACGGATTTCGGACTTCTCCACCACGGTCGCACGCGGAGGGTTACGCTCGCCGCACCGGCCTACCACCGAAGGTTTCGGATCGATTATCCGGAACAGTGCCCACTTGCTCCTAGTTTCTTGTAATAATTCCTGGGACATGGCTGGCGTCACCCGCAGAAGCGGGCCGCTCAGCCCACTCGCACCGCAGCAACAAGTCAGGTGGTTGACCGTGAGCGTCATCAACAGCAATCCAGATCTGCAGCCCTCGAAGACCGAACTCGTCATCTCCAAGGGCTGGGTCCAGGGCGTGGCCCTGGTGTTCATCTTCGGCTTCTTCGTCATGGGCTTCCTGGCTTACCGCACCTACACAGATTCGATGCCGCTGCCCCAGCAGGTGGTCGCCGAGAACGGCGAGGTGGTCTTCACGGAGGAGGAGATCACCGAGGGCCAGCAGATCTTCCTGCGTCGCGGCCTGCAGCAGTACGGCTCGATCATGGGCCACGGGGCCTACCTCGGTCCGGATTACACCGCCGAGTACCTCCGACTGGCCAGCGAGCACGTGACGCAGCAACTGCGGGCCGAGGGCGTCGAGGATCCCACCGCCGCCACAGTCGAGCACATGCGGACCAACCGCTACGACGAGGACAGCGGTGTGCTGGTCTACACCCCGCAGCAGATCAGCGCGTTTGAGACGATCAAGCAGCACTACGCGGACTTCTTCGGCACGGAGACCACCGAACACGGCCTCCTGCCCTCGAAGATCACCGACCCGCAGCAGATCCACGACCTGACAGCCTTCTTCAGCTGGACGGCCTGGGCCAGCGCCGCGGAGCGTCCCGGCCACGAGTACTCGTACTCCAACAACTGGCCGCCGGAGCCCCGCGTCGAGAACGCGCCCACCGCGGACATCCTGGTGTGGTCGGCCATGTCGCTGATCGCGCTGCTTGCCGGGCTGGGCGCGCTGTTCGCCATTTACGGCCGCTGGAGCAAGAAGATCGGCTGGCAGAGCAGCGAGACCCCCAGCCTGTCCTTCCTCCAGCCCGGCAAGGTGGGCATCACCAAGGCGCAGAAGGCCACCGCATGGTTCTTCCTCGTGGTGTCGCTGCTGTTCCTGGCCCAGTCGACGCTGGGCGCCGCCGTCGAGCACTACCGGGCGGAGCTGTCCAGCTTCTTCGGCATCGACCTGGCGCAGGTCCTGCCGTTCAACCTCGCCCGCACCTGGCACACGCAACTGTCCCTGTTGTGGACCGCCGCGGCCTTCCTGGCCGCCGCGATCTTCCTGGCCCCCATCATCTCCGGCCGCGAACCGAAACGGCAGCACTGGCTGGCCTACGGCCTGTTGGGCGCCCTGTTCGTGGTGGTCGTCGGCATGCTGGCGGGCACCGCCATCTCCACCTTCGGTCCGGAATGGGCCGCGGGCTCGATCTTCTTCGATCAGCAGTGGGAGTACCTGGACCTTCCCCGGTTCTTCCAGATCCTGCTGGTCGTCGGCCTGTTCCTGTGGATCATCATCATCTACCGGGCCATCCGCTCCAGGCTGCGCACAGAATCCAAGTTCAACATGCCCTGGCTGTTCTTCTACGCGGGCCTGGCCATTCCCGGCTTCTACGCGGTTGGCCTACTGGCCACCAATGACACGCACCTCACGGTGGCAGAGTTCTGGCGCTTCTGGGTGGTGCACCTGTGGGTGGAGGACTTCCTCGAACTGTTCACCACTGTGATGGTGGCCTACATCTTCGTGATGCTCGGCGTGGTGCGCCGCAAGATCGCCATCCAGCTGGTCTTCCTCGACGTGATCCTGTACTCCGCCGGCGGCGTGATCGGCACCATGCACCACCTGTACTTCTCCGGCACCCCGGTGGAGCACATGGCGCTGGGCGCGTTCTTCTCCGCGCTGGAGGTCATCCCGCTGACCTTCCTCACGGTGGAGGCCTGGAGCTTCCTCCAGCTCGGTTCCAAGCAGGAGTCGCGCAGCAGCGCGCCCTTCCCGCACCGCTGGGCGGTGATGTTCCTCGTCGCGGTGGGCTTCTGGAACTTCGTGGGCGCCGGCGTGTTCGGCTTCCTCATCAACCTGCCGATCGTGTCCTACTACCAGATCGGCACCGCGCTGACCGCCAACCATGCGCACGGCTCGATGATGGGCGTCTACGGCATGCTCGCCGTCGGCATGGCCCTGTTCGCCCTGCGCTACATCATCAAGCCGGAGAAGTGGTCCGACCGGATGGCGAAGATCTCCTTCTGGTGCCTGAACATCGGCCTGGCCTGGATGGTGTTCGCCACCCTCCTCCCGCTGGGTGTGCTTCAACTGTGGCACTCCGTCAATGACGGCTACTACGAGGCCCGCACCCTGGGCTACATCGCCGAGCCCGGCAACGTGATCCTGGAGTGGCTGCGGATGCCCGGTGACGTGATCTTCCTGGTGGGAGGCGTCCTGCCGTTCGTGTGGCTCGCCTGGCTGGGGGTCCGCCACGCCATCCCCGCCACGGTCACCGCCATGGAGCCGGAGACCCTGTTCGTGGTCGAGACTGACGAGGCGCGAGAGGACCGCACCGGTGAGCCCGCAACGGCGGCCGACACAGTCCCCGCCGACGGGGTGGTGCCACCCGGCAGGAACAGATACGCCTCCGACCGGAGGGTGCCTGAGGACCCTGAGCGCCGATGACGCAGATCGAGATCACCGCCTGGCTGGCGTCCGGCTACGGGGTAGTGCTGCTGCTGGTGGCCTACGGCATCGACCAGTTCGCCCGCAGGGCCCAGACGACAATGGAGGGTCAGCGGGCGGGCGGGTTCGTCTACCACGAGAACCACGACGCCTGGCTCTGCCCGGAGGACCAGTGGCTGTATCCGCGCTCATTCGACCCGGACAACCGCGTGATGCGCTACCGGGGCCTACCTCTGGTGTGCAACTCGTGCCCTGTGAAGGACACCTGCACCCAGTCCGACGACGGGCGGGAGATGAAGCGCCACGTCGACCCGTGGCCTGCATCGGAGTCCGCCCGGTTCCACCGCGGCATCGCCTGCTCGGTGACCGTCCTGGCCGTGACGTGGCCGGCGGTCAGCGCGCTGGTGGTGGAGCACTGGGCCGGCCAGGTCCTGCTGCTGGTGACCGCCCTCCTGATCGCCTTGGCCTCGCTGCCGCTGTGGAGCCACCTGCGCCGCACCCCGGCGGACCCGATGGGCGCCGTCGTGCGCACCCTCGACCAGACGGTGGAGGAACGCAGTGCCGCAGCCGCGGCACTGACCCGGCGGCGTACCATCTACGCGTCAGACAGGAGAACCGACCGTGCCGACTGAAGTCATCCTCGTCATTGTGGGGTTCTTTCTCCTGGTGGCGTTGACGATCGCCTCCATCCGGGTGGTGCGTGAATACGAGCGGGTCGTGGCCTTCCGGCTGGGACGGCTGCGCGGGGCGCTGGGCCCCGGCATAGTGCTGATGCTGCCGTTCCTGGACAAGTTGGTGCGCGTGGACCTGCGCGTGGTCACGCTGACCATCCCCCCGCAGGAGGTCATCACCCGCGACAACGTCACCGCCCGCGTCAACGCGGTGGTGATGTTCCGGGTCACGGATCCCGTCCAGTCCGTGATGTCTGTGGAGAACCACGCGGTGGCCACCTCGCAGTTCGCGCAGACCACGCTGCGCTCCGTCGTCGGCCGCGCCGACCTCGACACGCTGCTGGCACACCGGGCAGACCTCAACGAGGATCTCGCCCAGTCCATCGCGAAGCAGACGCAGGAGTGGGGCGTGGAGGCCTCCGTCGTCGAGATCAAGGATGTGGAGATCCCGGAGATGATGCAGCGAGCCATGGCACGGGAGGCCGAGGCCGAGCGCGAGCGCCGCGCCAAGGTGATCAGCGCCCGAGGCGAACTGCAGGCGTCGAAGGAGTTGCGGGACGCCGCCCTCACTCTCAGCGAGGCCCCGGCCTCGCTCCAACTGCGCTACCTGCAGACCCTGTTGGAGTTGGGAGCGGACCAGAACTCCACCGTCGTGTTCCCGTTGCCGATGGACATTGTCGGCCCCATCGTCAAAGCCGTCGAGAAGTTCAACGATTCCCAGGAGAGTGAAGCCAGATGAGTGAGATCAGCTACGACGCACCCGGCACGGGCCGCCCCGTCCGATTGGCACCCACGGCGCCCGGATTCTGGCTGCTCGTGCTGGGCGTCTGCATCGCCGCACTGTCGCCGCTGCTGGGCTTCCTGCTCGGCGTGATGGCCCAGCAGCCCTCCGGCGAGGTACGGCTACTCAGCCCGCTGTACTGGGGCCTGTTCGTCGGCGTCACCGTGGGCGGCGCCGGGGTCCTGCTGGCCGTATTCGGCGGCCTACGCCTCTGGCGCCACTACAAGGCGGGCGAGAGCACCGCGCCCACAACGCGCGAAACGGCGCAGCCATGAGCGGGACCACCGTCGAAACCTACTGCCCCCAGGCCCCCTCTGCCCGGGGCGGGTTCCGCTCCGATGCGGCCCCCGACCGGATCATGCGGCGTCTGCTGGGCGTGACCGAACTGGACCACGGTTCGGGCCGGGGCGCCCACCGCGCCTTCCGGATCTCCGTGGCCCTGTCCGGCATCCGCTGCCTGATCACCTACCTCCTCATCCCGGTGGTGGTGCCCATGGCCAGCCTCGCTGGCTGGGTGGCCGCCCCCATTGGGTTGGCCCTGTGTGCCTATGCGGTGATCAACGGTGTGGTGAGCCTGCGGACGTTCTGGCGCTCGGACCACCGGCACCGCTGGACCTACACGATCTTCATGGCCATCGTCTTCGGCATCCTCACGCTCGCCCTGGTGTCGGACCTGAGCAGACTGGGAGTCCTGGGATGAACACCGAGGCCCAGCAGGAATTCGACGTCGAGAAGTATCAGGAGCAGCACGAGCAGCCCAGCGAGGCAGAGAGCGCGGACTGACCATCGTGCTGTTCTGCGGCCTGGTCGTGTTCACTGTCGGCTGCACGATGCTGGGCTGGTTCGGCTAGGAAGTGGTCGACCCGCCGCGCGCGGGCAGCTAGTGTGGCCTGCGATGAAGCCTTACGAGAATCCGCTGCGCGATCCCCAGGATCGGCGCCTCCCCCGCATCGCGGGCCCCTGCGTGCTGGTCATCTTCGGCGTGACAGGTGACCTGTCCCGCAAGAAGCTGATGCCCGCCGTTTACGACCTCGCCAACCGCGGCCTACTGCCTCCAGGTTTCGCCCTGGTGGGCTTCGCCCGCCGGGACTGGGCGAACCAGGACTTCGCCCAGCAGGTGCACGACGCGGTCAAGGAACACGCCCGCACGCCTTTCCGCGAGGAGGTGTGGGAGCAACTCCTCGAGGGTATCCGCTTCGTCTCCGGCTCCTTCGACGACGATGAGGCCTTCGAGCGGCTGGGCGCCACGATCCGTGAGCTCGACGAGACGCGGGGCACGGGCGGCAACCACGCCTTCTACCTGTCGATCCCGCCGTCCGGCTTCGAGGGCGTGATGACCATGCTGCGCAAGCACGGCCTCACCGAGGGTGGCGAGGACACCTGGAACCGCGTGGTCATCGAGAAGCCCTTCGGCCACGACCTGCAGTCGGCCAGGGAACTCGACGACGTGGTCAGCTCCCTGTTCGAGCCGCACGAGGTGTTCCGCATCGACCACTACCTGGGCAAGGAGACCGTCCAGAACATGCTGGCGTTGCGGTTCGCCAACCAGATGTTCGAGCCCATCTGGAACAACCACTACGTCAGCCACGTGGAGATCACGATGGCCGAGGACATCGGCATCGGCGGCCGCGCCGGCTACTTCGACGGCATCGGCATCGCCCGCGACGTGATGCAGAACCACCTCCTGCAACTCCTGGCGCTGACCGCCATGGAAGAGCCCACCAGCTTCGAGGCGTCGCAGTTGCGCACCGAGAAGAAGAAGGCGCTCGCCGCCGCCCGCGTGCCGGAGCGCTACGACCTGCACACCGCCCGCGGCCAGTACGCCGCCGGCTGGCAGGGCGGCAAGGAGGTCATCGGCTACCTCCAGGAGGAGGGCGTGCCGGAGGACTCGCATACGGAGACCTACGCCGCCATACGCGTCGACATCGACAACCGCCGCTGGGCCGGGGTGCCGTTCTACCTGCGCACCGCCAAGCGGATGGCCCGCCGGGTCACGGAGGTGGCGCTCAGCTTCAAGCGGGCCCCCCACCTGCCGTTCACCGCCACCGACACGGAGGAGTTGGGCACCAACGCCCTGGTGATGCGGATCCAGCCCGACGAGGGCGTCACTCTGCGCTTCGGCGCGAAGGTGCCGGGCACCCAGATGGAGATCCGCGAGGTCTCGATGGACTTCGGCTACGGCCGCTCCTTCACCGAATCGTCCCCAGAAGCCTACGAGCGGCTGATCCTCGACGTGCTGCTCGGCGAGCCCCCACTGTTCCCGCAGCAGGAGGAGGTGGAGTTGAGTTGGAAGATCCTCGACCCCGTCCTGGAGTACTGGGCCTCCCTGGACGAGCAGCCCGAACAGTACGAGTCCGGCACCTGGGGGCCGGAGTCCGGCCACGAGATGGTGGCCCGCGACGGTTTCACCTGGCGACGGCCGTAAGGAGACTGGTTCATGATCATCGACCTGACCAACACCTCGTCCCGCGACATCGCCGCGGCCCTCATCGAGGCCCGCCGCACCGTCGGCAGCGCCTCCGGCCTGGTGCTCACCCTGCTCATCGTCACCGACGACGACCACTTCGACGAGGTCCTCGAGGCCGCGCAGGCCTCCGCCACCGCCCACCCTTCGCGCGTGATCGTGGTCACCTACGTCGACGGCGACAAGCCCTACCTCGACGCCGAGATCCAGGTGGGCGAGGGGCACCCCGGTGACCTGCTCGTGCTGCGCCTCCACGGCCCGCTCCGCGCACATGCCGATTCCATCTGCCTGCCGCTACTTCTGCCGGACTCCCCCACCATCGCCTGGTGGCCGAACAAGGCCCCCGAGAACCTGGCGGAGGACCCCATCGGCTCTCTCGCCGACCGCAGGATCACCGACGCCGCCGGCGCGCGGGACCCGCAGGAGGCGCTGATCCGCCGGGCCCGCAACCACGCGCCCGGAGACACGGACCTCACCTGGACGCGGCTCACCCGCTGGCGCGCGCTCCTGGCCGCATCGCTGGACCAGACCAGGGCCGAGGTCACCGGCGCCTGCGTGCGTTCCGCACCGGACAACGCGCCCGCCACCCTGCTGGCGGCCTGGCTCAGTGAACGCCTCGGCGTGGATGTGGGACGGGTCGACGGCGACGGGCCCGGCGTCAACGAGGTGGTCCTCAACACCCCCGACGGCGACATCGTACTCAGCCGGGTGCGTGAGGGCACCGCCACCTACCGGGTGCCGGGCCAGCCGGACCGCACCGTGGCGCTGCGGCGACGTCCGCTGACCGATCTCATCACAGAGGAGCTCCAGCGCATGGACGCCGACGACATCTTCGAGGCGGCGGCGCAACGGCTGGTCGATGAAGCGGAGGCGAACTAGATGTACACCCGGGTGGTCCGGCTGGACAGCGCACAGGACGTGAGCCGGGCGGTGGCCGAGCGGCTGCTGTCCCGGATGATCGAGTTGCAACGCACGCAGGACATGGTCCACATCTGCCTCACCGGGGGCAGCACCGCCAACGACATGTATGAGCGGCTCGCCGATCTCGCCGAAGGATCAGAACTCGACGCGTCCCGGCTGCAGCTGTGGTGGGGTGACGAGCTGTTCCTGCCGGCCACAGACCCGGAGCGCAACTCGCAGCAGGCGATCAGCAGGCTGGCCCGCACCGTGTCCATCAAGTCGGCCGACACGCACATGATGGCGGCCAAGGACGGACGCAAGGACAGCCAGGAATCCGCCGCCGACTACGAGGCGGAACTGGGCGAAACGAGCTTCGACATCACGCTGCTGGGCATCGGCGAGTACGGTCATGTGGCCGCCATCTTCCCGGACCACCCCAGCTTCGAGCCCACCAGCCGCGCCGTGATCGGGGTGGAGGACAGCCCCAAGCCACCGTCGGAGCGCATCTCGCTGACGATCCCCACACTGAACCGTGGCGACGAGACGTGGCTCATCGCCACCGGCGCAGGCAAGGCCGACGCGGTGCGGCGCGCGCTGGCCGGAGACGAAAGCATTCCGGCCGCGCTGGTGCGCGGCCGGAATGCGAGTTACTGGTTCCTGGATGAGGCGGCCGCGTCCGGTCTCCCGGCGCAGCACACCTGCACGTTCTAGTAGATCACCTCGCCCGCGGCGCGACGGGCGCGCAGGGCGGAGACGGCCTCTTCGAGGATCTGCGCAGCCTCCGCATCGGTGCGGCGCTCCTTCACGTAGGCCAGGTGCGTCTTGTAGGGCACGATCTTCGGCGGCGGCGGGGGGTTCTCCTCGTCCATGTTCGCCGGCAGCCCGCAGCGCGGGCAATCCCACGACTCGGGAACCTGCGCGTCGGCTGCGAACGCCGGGGACGTCACGTGTCCCTGGGCGCAGAAGTACGACACGTGCATACGGGGTGCTGCCTCGCCGCGCTCGGCCTCCCCCATGGGACCTGCGCCGACACGGCTGCCACGAATGGCGTTGCCACCTGCCACTTTGCTGCTCTCCTACAGTAGAGAAATTGTCTGAATAAGAATGTGAGTGTGCGCTCAGGCACCGATGCGGTACAGCACCAGCAGACCGATGATGGTCAGCAGCCAGATGAGAGCGAGTACCACGGTGATGCGATCCAATCGACGCTCCGCGGTGGACACGCCACCCATCGACGTCGACATGCCGCCACCGAACAGATCAGACATTCCACCGCCACGGCTCTTGTGGAGGAGGACGGTGGCCGAAAGCAGGATGCTGAGGATCACGACGATCACGGACAGCGTGGTAATGGGCCAGGAAACCAAGGGGACAATCACGCGGTACAGCCTAACCGACGGGCCCGGAATATCCACATTCGGCACCCCCTGAATGAGCGAACCCGGTGACCTGTCGGTCACCGGGTTCGCAGTGGGTTCTGACGGGATCAGAACTGGTAGAACCGCACGATGGCGGCGAACTCCTCGGGCTGGAGGCTGGCGCCGCCGACGAGGGCGCCGTCGATGTCGGGCTGCGACATGATCTGCGCCACGTTGCCGGACTTCACGGAGCCGCCGTACTGGATGCGCACCGACTCAGCGGTGGCCTCGTCGTACAGCGCGGCCACCTCCTTGCGGATGGCGCCACACACCTCCTGGGCGTCCTCCGGGGTGGCGACCTCGCCGGTGCCGATGGCCCACACGGGCTCGTAGGCGATGACGAGGCCGGCGACCTGCTCGGCCGTCAGATCTGCCAGCGTGCCGCGCACCTGGTTCAGGGTGTACTCGACGTGCTCGCCGGCCTTGCGGATGTCCAGGCCCTCGCCCACGCAGATGATGGGGGTCATGCCGGCGGCCAGCACCTTGGCGGCCTTGGCGTTGATGAGGGCGTCGTCCTCGCCGAAGTACTCACGGCGCTCGGAGTGGCCGACGATGACGTACTGCACACCCAGCTTGGAGAGCATAGCTGTGGAGATCTCGCCGGTGTAGGCACCGTTGTCGTGCTGCGAGACGTTCTGGGCGCCGAGCCCGAACTTCAGGCGATCACCGTCGATGAGGGTGCGCACGGTGCGCAGATCCGTGAAGGGGACGCACAGGACGGCGTCGGACTTCTCCGGGTCCCACTCCTTGTCCACGAGGGTGTAGTGGAGCTTCTCGACCAGGCCGGTGGCCTCGATGTGGTCGATGTTCATCTTCCAGTTGCCGGCCATGATGGGCTTGCGGGTCATCAGTTGTTCCCTTCCAGGACGGAGATACCGGGCAGTTCCTTGCCCTCGAGGAATTCGAGCGACGCGCCACCGCCGGTCGAGATGTGGCCGAACTCGTCGTCGGCGTGGCCGAGGGCACGCACGGCGGCAGCGGAGTCGCCGCCGCCGACGACCGAGAGGCCATCGACCTCGGTGAGCGCCTTGGCGACCGCGGCGGTGCCGTGGCTGAGTTCCTTGATCTCGAACACGCCCATGGGGCCGTTCCAGAACACGGTCCTGGCGCCCTTGATGGCATCGGCGAAGAGCTTCTCGGTCTCGGGACCGATGTCGAGGCCCATCTTGTCTTCGGGGATGTCGTCGACGGAGACGACCTCCACCTCGCCCTTGACGGCCAGGTTGTCGAAGTCGGCGCCGTCGGCGACGCGGGCGTCGACCGGCAGCAGGATGGTCTTGCCGGCGGCCTCGGCCTGCTCGAGGTATCCCTTGCAGGTTTCGAGGTTGGACTCGTCGAGCAGCGAGGCGCCGACGTTCTTGCCCTGGGCCTTGAGGAAGGTAAACATCATGCCGCCGCCGATGACCAGCGTGTCGGCGACCTTGAGCAGGTTGTCGATGACCGAGAGCTTGTCGGCGACCTTGGCGCCGCCGAGCACGACGACGTAGGGACGCTCAGGCGACTCGGTGAGCTGCTTGAGGACGTCGACCTCCTTGGCCACCAGCGAACCGGCGGCGTTGGGGAGGAGGCCGGCCACGTCGTAGACGGAGGCCTGCTTGCGGTGCACGACACCGAAGCCGTCGGAGACGAACAGGTCACCGAACGCGGCGTACTTCTCGGCCAGAACCTTGCGCTCGGCCTCGTCCTTGGACTCCTCGGCCTTCTCGTAGCGCACGTTCTCCAGCAGGGCGACCTCGCCGTCGGTCAGCGACTCGACGGTGGCCTTGGCGGATTCGCCGACGACATCCTCGGCGAGCTTGACCTCGGCGCCCAGCAGCTCACTCAGACGTGCGGCGACGGGTGCGAGGGAGTACTTGGGGTTGACCTCGCCCTTGGGGCGGCCGAGGTGGGCCATGATGACGACGCGGGCGCCGGCGTCGCGCAGTGCCTTCAGGGTGGGCAGCGCGGCCTTGATGCGGCCGTCGTCGGTGATGTTCTTGTCGGCGTCCAGCGGGACGTTGAAATCGCAGCGGATGAGTACCCGCTTGCCGGACAGATCGCCCAGCTCAGCAACGGACTTCACTTCGGTCCTCTTTCTTTCGTTTGTCGTTGGGTGACAACGGCCCCGCAGCCCCTTCTCGGAGCCACGGGGCCGTTGTCTCAGACCACAGGTGTGGTGTTGATCAGAGCTTCTCGCCGACCATGACGGTCAGGTCGACCAGACGGTTGGAGTAGCCCCACTCGTTGTCGTACCAGCCGAGCACCTTGACCTGGTTGCCGATCACCTTGGTGAGCTTGGCGTCGAAGATGCAGGAGGCGGGATCGGTCTCGATGTCCTTGGAGACGATCTCGTCCTCGGTGTAGACGAGCACCTTGCCGTCGGCGGCCTTCTTGACGATCTCGTTGATCTCCTCGACGGAGGTCTCACGCGAGGCCTCGAAGGTGAGGTCCGTGGCGGAGCCGGTGGGGGTGGGCACGCGCATGGCGTAACCGTCCAGCTTGCCCTTGAGCTCCGGGAGGACCAAAGAGACGGCCTTGGCGGCACCGGTGGTGGTGGGCACCATGTTGAGGGCCGCGGCGCGCGAGCGACGCAGATCCTTGTGGGGGCCGTCCTGCAGGTTCTGGTCCTGCGTGTAGGCGTGGATGGTGGTCATGAGGCCCTTGGCGATGCCGATGCCGTCGTTGAGCGCCTTGGCCATGGGGGCGAGGCAGTTCGTGGTGCAGGACGCGTTGGAGATGATGTTGTGCGCGGCAGGATCGTACTTGTCGTCGTTGACGCCCATCACAATGGTGATGTCCTCGTTCTTGGCGGGAGCCGAGATGAGGACCTTCTTGGCACCGGCGTCGATGTGCGCCTGGGCCTTGGTGGCGTCGGTGAAGAAGCCGGTGGACTCGATGACGATGTCGACGCCGAGGTCCTTCCACGGCAGAGCCGAGGGATCCTTTTCAGCGAAGGCCTTGATCTCCTTGCCGTCGATGATGATGGCGTCGTCGTCGTAGCTGATCTCACCGTCGAAGCGGCCGAGGATCGAGTCGTACTTGAGCAGGTGGGCCAGCGTCTTGTTGTCGGTCAGGTCGTTGACGGCAACGACGTCGAGATCGGCGCCCGCGGCGACGAGCGCGCGGTAGAAGTTACGGCCGATGCGGCCGAAGCCGTTGATTGCAACCTTTACGGTCATGAGGATGAGATCCCTTTCGAGCTACCGAGCGCACGGATGCGCAGATGGACATATTCATCCTAACGACTCGAGCACCTCGAACAAGAGGGGGGTCGGATTAATGAGCGAACTTTCCGCTCCTTGACCGCTCAGTTGACGAGCGTGAACTCGGCGAAACGCCACGTGTCGACGGCGGAGCGGCCGAGGCCCGACGCATCGGATCACTCCGGTTCACGCAGGTCTGCCGGGAGGCTGGCCTCCGTGGCGGGGATCCCCCGATCCTCGGCCACCTTGTCCGCGGTGGCGAGCAGGCGGCGGATGCGCCCGGCGATGGCATCCTTGGTCAGCGGCGGGTCGTGCAGCTGGCCGAGCTCCTCCAGGCTGGCCTGCCGGTTCTGCAGCCGCAGGTTGCCCGCCTCACGGAGGTGGTCCGGCACGTCGTCGCCGAGGATCTCCATGGCGCGCTCCACCCGGGCGCTGGCCGCGACGGCGGCGCGGGCGGAGCGGCGCAGGTTGGCGTCGTCGAAGTTGGCCAACCGGTTGACGGAGGCGCGCACCTCGCGCCGCCTGCGGCGCTCCTCCCAGACGACGCGCGTCTCTGCGGCCCCCATCCGGGTGAGCAACTCGGCGATGGCGTCGCCGTCGCGGATCACGACACGTTCGACGCCGCGCACCTCGCGTGACTTCACGGCGGTACCGAACCGGCGGGCCGCGCCCACCAGCGCGAGGGCGGCCTCGGAGCTGGGGCACGTGATCTCCAGCGACATGGAGCGTCCGGGCTCCGTCAGGGAGCCGCGGGCCAGGAAGGCGCCGCGCCACACGGCCACGGCGTCTGCCACGGAGCCCCCCACGACGATGGGCGGCAGGCCGCGCACGGGGCGGCGGCGCTGGTCCACCAGGCCGGTCATCCGGGCGAGCTGTTCGCCACCCTGAATGGCGCGCACCGAGTAGCGCGGGCCCCTGCGCACGCCGGAGGCGTTAATGACCAGCAGATCGGTGTCGATGTCGTACAGGTCAGCGATGAAGGTGCGCAGCCTGCGGGCCGCTCCCCCGGTGTCGAGCTCGGCCTCCACCACGATGCGGCCGCCGACCAGATGCAGGCTGCCCCCGAAACGCAGCATGGCCGCCACCTCCGCCCGCCGGACCGACGGGTGCTGAGTCACAACGGAGGCCAGCTCAGCCTTCACCTTCTGCGTCAGAGCCATGGGCGAAGTCTGCCACATCGGCGGGCCGGGGTTCAGGGCGCGATGACTTCGCTGAATACCGAGGCGAGGCGGTGGCGGTCGTGGGTGGCGGAGCCGTCGCGCGCCGCCACGTCGGCCCGCACCAGGCGGCCACCGAGCGACTCCACATAGGCCTCGATGTGTTCATCATCGGCGGTGAAGTTACTGTCAGCGATCACCACGTCCAGGCGCAGCCCCGGCGCGTGCTCGGCGAGCAGCTCGACGTGCCGGGCTGCGGAGAAGCCGTCGGTCTCGGCCGCCGAGGTGATGTTGAGCACCAGCACGCGCCGCGCCTGCGTCGTCACGATGGCCTCAGCCAGGTCCGGCACCAGAAGGTGCGGGATCACGGAGGTGAACCAGGAGCCCGGGCCGAGCACGACGGTGTCGGCGGCCATGATCGCCTCCACCGCCTCCGGCCGCGCCGGGGGCTCATCCGGCACGAGGCGCACTCGCTGCACCTCGGAGCGGGTCTTGGCGACGGTGGCCTGGCCGCTGAGGGTGCACACCTCGTCGGGCGCGAAGGGGTCAAGACCCAGCACGTCGGCCTCGATCTCCAGCGGCACGGAACTCATGGGTAGGACGCGGCCGCGGGTGCGCAGCAGGTCGCCCACCATGTCGAGGCCCTGCACCGGGTCCTCGAACTGCTGCCAGAGCCCGGCGATGAGGAGGTTGCCGATGGCGTGCCCGCCCAGCGGACCGTCCCCCGAGAAGCGGGCCTGGAGCACGCTGGCCCACGTGCGGCCGGCGTGGTCGTCGGAGCAGAGGGCGGCCAGCGCCATCCGCAGGTCCCCGGGCGGCAGGCAGCCGAACTCGTCGCGCAGCCGACCAGACGAGCCGCCGTCGTCGGCCACTGTCACGACCGCGGTGAGCTGATCCGTGACGCGGCGCAGCGCCGTCAGCGACGCGGCCAACCCGTGGCCGCCGCCCAGCGCCACCACCTTGGGGAGCCTCTGCATGGTCACTCCTTCCCCAGGTCGCGGTGCAGCACCGTGGTGGGGAAGCCCTGTTCCCGCAGCCGCATGGACAGTTCCTCGCTCATGCTGGTGGAGCGGTGCTTGCCGCCGGTGCATCCGAGGGCGACGGTCACGTGCCGCTTGCCCTCCTGCAGGTAGCCGGGCGCGACGGTGGACAGCAGCTCCACCATGTGGTCCTGGAAGCGTTGCGCCGCGTTGTGCTTGAGCACATACTGCGCCACGTCCTTACTGAGGCCGGACTTGGGCCGCAGTTCCGGGATCCAGAAGGGGTTGGGCAGGAATCGCACGTCGAAGACCATGTCGGCGTCGACGGGCACCCCGTTCTTGAAGCCGAAGGAGATCAGCGCGATCTTGAGCTTGTCGGTGGCCTCGTCTCCGAAGTGGTTGGCCACGCGCTGGGCGAGCTGGCGTGCCGACAGGCGGGTGGTGTCGACCACGATGTCCGCCGTGGCCCGGATGTCAGCCAGGAGCCTGCGTTCGCGGGCGATGCCCTCGATCAGCCGGTCCCCGCCCTGCAGCGGAAGCGGGCGCCGGTTGGATTCCTGGCGCTGCACGATGATGTCGTCCTCCGCCTCGAGGAAGACGGTGGTGATCCGGGCGCCCCCCTCCTCCAGCGCGGCCAGCGCGGCGGGGAGCTGCTCGAACTGCTCCCGGCTGCGCACGTCGGCGACGACGGCGACGCGCTGCACGCCCTCCCCCAACAACGTCTCGGCCAGCGTCGGCAGCATGACGGGCGGGAGGTTGTCGACGGTGAACCAGCCCAGATCCTCCATCGTGTGGGCGGCCGTGCGTCGCCCGGCACCGGACAGGCCGGTGATGAGGGCGAACTCCTGGGGGGCGACGTCGGTCATGGCCACCACCCTAGTGGGCTGGCGCTGACATATCCTCTGGACATGACAGCGTCCTGGGCCCACGCCTCGCCGGCCGCTGAACAAGCATGCCCGCGAGCTCCAGCAAGGTTCAACCGGGCGAACACCTCCATCCAGCCGTCCTTGATACCCGTGACATGCCCGGCGTTCCTACGGGCCAGGACTTCGGGCTTCGGACAAGACGCTCGATGGTCTCCACCGTGGGTTCCTCGTTGATCTCATAGACGTCCCTGATCTGCGCAATGCTCACCGCCTGCAACACCTCGCCCGTTTGGCCAGATCATCGCCTCTCAGGAGCCTCCCAAACCGTCTGTCACGGCCCGTGGTGATAGATCCATCGTTGCTGGGAGCTATCTGACAGCAGTGGCGCTTGAGGTGTCGGATCGTCTGCGGGTGAGCGACCTCAACTGTCTTCGGGCAGGCCGCGGGCGTGGAGCGCCTCCCCGGTGCGCTGCGCGTAGGCTACGGCGCCCACGACGGCGGGGGTGAGCAGCCGCGCGAGGTTACGCTCCTGGCCGCGGGCCCGCGCCGCGCTCCGGGCGTCGGAGATGGAGCCGGCCAGGAACGGGATGGAGCGCAGCATCAGCGCCACCATCAACGCCACCGCATCCGGGTTGATGCCGACGTGGCGCAGCACCCGAAGGCCGCGGCTGAGCGCGTCGAGCAGGTCCGCCGTCGAGGTGGTCAGCGTGAGCATCCGGGCGGCCAGCACGGCCAGCAGCATGTTGCCGGCCGTCACGAACGCCGCCTCCCAGCGCTGCCCGATCAGCTGGTAGAGCGCGAGCAGGGCCAGGAAGAACCAGATGTAGTACCCGAAGCTGAAGATCCTGCGCAGGCCGACGCCGGAGGTCAGCAACGCGGCCAGCACCAGGATGAGGGGCACCAGCGTGGCCCACCAGCTGAACAGGAAGATGGGCGGCACTGCGAGGGTCAACAGCAGCACGTACTTCGCGCCGACGGGGAGCTTGAACAGCCAGCCGTCGCCGGGTTCGAAGACGCCCAGGATGCTGGTGTGGACGCCGCTCACCGCACGGCCTCCGCCATGGTGCGGGTGTAGAAGTCGATAGCCTCGGCGGGCGCACCGTCGGCGACGATGCGGCCGCCGTCGACGACCAGCACCCGCTCGGCGTCGTGGGCCACCTCCAGATCGTGGGTGGAGAAGATGATCTGCTGCTCCAGTTCCGCGAACACGCGGCGCAGCATCAGCTTGTTACGGAGATCCAGCAGCGTGGTGGGCTCGTCGGCCACCAGGATGGCGGGCTCGACGGCGAGCACGCTGGTGAGCGCGACGAGTTGCCGCTCTCCCCCGCTGAGGTCGTAGATGGACTGGTGCGCGACGTGCCCGATCCCGCGGGCCTCCAACAGCGCGTGCGCGCGGGCGGTGCGCTCCGCCCGGTTGCGGATGAGACTCCGCAGGCTCAACTCGATGTCCTCCACCGGGGTGGACATCAGGAGCTGGGCGAGCGGGTCCGTGAAGATGAACCCCACCTTCTGCCGCACGGCCCGGCCGTTCTTGCCCGCGTCGAGCCCCTCGACGAGGACCTGCCCGGACGTGACGGTGCGCAACCCGTTGAGGAGCCGTAGCAGGGTGGACTTGCCTGAGCCGTTGGCGCCGATCACCGCGATGCGCCGTTCGGCGAGGTCGAGGGTGACGCCGTCGAGCAGCACCCTGTCGGGGTCGCCCTGCCGTGAAGCGGGGACGACCACGCGGGCATCGCGGAGTTGGATCATCGGCCGAGCAGCCTCGGGAACGCCTTGTGGACGGCCACCGCAATCAGGACGGCGAACAGAGACTTCGCGGCGTCCCAGAGCCAGAACGGCATGTCGGTGGCAATCATGGTCTCCACGAAGGGCTTGTCCAGGTAGTTCGCGAGCCAGCCCACCCCGATGGGCAGCACCACTAGGTAGCGCGACAGCAGGCAGCCGAGGAAGAACCACACCGGCGTCACGGCCGAAAGCCCCTTGCGCAATGCCCACTGGGCGACGTAGCCGATGACGATGGATCCGATCACGAAGCTCACCAGGTAGCCGCCGGTGGCCCCCAGCAGCACCGACAGGCCCGCCTTCCCGCCGGCGAACACTGGGAGACCTGCCGCGCCGACGACGATGTACAGCAGCACGGCGGCAGCGCCACGCCACGGCCCGAGAATCAACGCGGCGAGCGCGACACCGAGGGTCTGCAGCGTGAAGGGCACCGGCCCGAGGGTGACGGTGAGCTGCGAGAGCGCCGAGAGCAGCGCCGCGAAGACCGCGATGTAGGCGAGGTCTGCGGGCGCAAACGCCTTGGTACGTGGCGCGTCGATGGTGGCGCTGGTGGACATGGGGTACTCCTTGAATGGTCGGATGAGCCTATCTAACCACCCCTTTTGAACACCGTTCAACTCGGGCCCGCCGGTTGAGCCTACGCCTCCGAGCTTGCGAGGAGCGCGGTCGTGTCGAAACCGCCAGGCGTTCCTTCGGCATCCTTGTCAGCTCGCCGGGTTTCGACACGCTGCACCCCTCGTTCCTCGCGGGCAGCGGCTCGCCAGCGCGGTTCGGCTCACGAAACGTGCTACGTCTCGGTGACCTCACCGGTGGTGAGGTTGATGGCCTCGCCGCCGGTGTCGGCGACGGCCGCCTTGACCGAGGCGGCGAGCCGCGGGCCGAAGCCGGGGACCTCGGCGATCTCCTCGACGGTGGCCTGGCGCAGCTTCCGCATGGAACCGAAGTACTTCAGGAGCGCCTTGCGGCGCAGCTCCCCCAGGCCGGGGACGCCGTCGAGGACGGATTCGACGACGGTCTTGGCCCGCCGCGACCGGTGGTGCGTGATCGCGAACCGGTGCGCCTCGTCGCGCAGCCGCTGCAGCAGATAAAGCCCCTCGGAAGCGCGGGGCAGAATCAGCGGATACTCCTCCCCCGGCACCCACACCTCCTCCAGACGTTTCGCCAGGCCGCACAACGCGATCTCGTTCTCCAGGCCGAAGTCCTTCAGGACCGCCGCAGCGGCGTTGACCTGCGGAAGGCCGCCGTCGACGACGATGAGGCCGGGCGCGTAGGAGAAGCGCGCGGCCTCGCCGGTGGTGGCGTCCACCTTGACGTCGGAGGCGCGGTCGTCGACGAGGCGGCGCAGTCGTCGGCTGAGCACCTCCGTCATGGCGGCCACGTCGTTGGAACCCTCGAAGCTCTTGATGATGAAGCGCCGGTACTCGCTCTTGCGGGGCAGCCCGTCCTCGAACACCACCATGGAGCCGACGGTTTCGGTGCCCATGGTGTGGGAGATGTCGTAGCACTCGATGCGCAGCGGCGGCTCCTCCAAGCCGAGGGCCTCGGAGACCTCGTCAAGCGCCTGCGAGCGGGTGGTCAGATCGGTGGTGCGGCGCAGCTTGGCCTGCTCGAGGGCCATCTGCGCGTTCCTGACGACGGTGTCGAGCAGCGCTCGCTTCTCCCCGCGCAGCGGCACCTTGATGTCCACCTTGCCCCCGCGTCGGGTGGTGAGGTGTTCGACCAGGGTGTCCTCCGCCTCCACCGAGGCGAGGATGTGCGGCGGAATCTCCAACTCATCGGTGTAGAGCTGCTCCAGGAACGCCTCGAGCAGTTCGGTGAGCGAGCGGTCGTCGGAGCGGTCCGCAATCCAGCCGCGCTCGCCGCGGATCCGGCCGTCGACGACGTGGAAGACCTGAACCGCCACCTGGTGCCCGTCATCGGCCAGACCCACGATGTCGACGCGCAGGCCGTCGCTGAGCACCACGGAGTTCTTCTCCTGCACCTTCTTCAGCGCCGCCAGGGAATCACGCAGGACGGCGGCGCGCTCGAAGTTGAGATCCGTGGAGGCCTGATACATGTCACGCTCGATGCGGCCGATGATGCCGCCGGTGTTACCCGCCATGAAGGAGCAGAAGTCCTCGGCGATCCCGCGGTGTTCCTCGGCGGAGACCCGGCCGACACAGGGGGCGCTGCACTTGCCGATGTCGCCCAGCAGGCAGGGCCGGCCGGCGGAACGGGCGCGGTTGAACACGCCCTGGGTGCAGGAGCGCATGGGGAACACCCGCAGCAGCAGGTCTACCGTCTCGCGGATGGCCCACGCCTGACCGAAGGGGCCGAAGTAGCGCACGCCGCGCTTCTTCGCTCCGCGGCCCACGAACACGCGCGGGTACTCCTCGTTCATCGTGACGGCCAGCCACGGGTAGGACTTGTCGTCGCGGTATTTGACGTTGAAGCGTGGGTCGAACTGCTGGATCCAGGTGTACTCCAGCTGGAGGGCCTCCAACTCGTTGCGCACCACCGTCCACTCGACCTTCGCTGCGGTGCGCACCATCGTCTGGGTGCGGAAATGCAGCGCCGCCGGATCGGCGAAGTAGGAGTTGAGGCGCTGCCGCAGATTCTTGGCCTTACCGACATACAGGACATGGCCGAATGCGTCGAAGAACCGGTACACCCCCGGGTCCGTGGGGATGCTGCCCGGGCTCGGGCGGTAGCTTGCGGGATCGGCCATGGCGTCAACCCTACTCAGATGCTGCGGGGTGGCTTAGGCTGGCACGATGAGTACCAGCCAGCAGTTCACGGGCGACCGCGCCGCCGTCGTCGAGCAGGTGCGCGCCTGGCGTAAGCGGCGCCGCAAGGCCTCCATCGTGCGGATCGTCACGGTCATCATCTCGCTGGTGCTGTTCGCCATCGCCGTCGCCCTGCTGCTGGGGCAGTTCAGCATGATGCGCGAGGACTACCAGCCTCAGCGCCACGTGCCCGGCACCAACGGTTCGATCTCCATCACGGAGGCCGGCTCCTACGTGCTCGTGCGGCACGAGGGAGAGCTGCCCGAGTGCACCATCAAGGACGAGGAAGGCTACGAACTGCTGCAGGAGCCGTGGCGCTTCGCTGGCGACCCGCCCACCATCGGCACCTCGTTCTACGCCGAGGCAGGCCGCTACAACGTGACCTGTGAGGGCGGCCAGGACGGCGTCGTCGCCCTGAACCGGGACGAGTACGAGGCGTCGCTGCGCGGCCCGTGGGACATCCGCAAGCCGTCGGTCCCGCTGTTCATCGGCGGCCTGCTCTTCTTCTTCGGCGGCAAGATGGCGGCCGCCCGCATCGCCCCGGAACGCGAACGGCCGCTCTACGACGCCTGACCGATCCGCTAGAGGATCTTCTTCAGGAACTCGCCGGTGGCAGAGCCCTTCGCCTTGGCGATGTCCTCCGGCGTGCCCGTCGCGACGACCGTGCCCCCGCGCGAGCCGCCGTCGGGGCCCATGTCGATGATCCAGTCGGCGGACTTGATCACGTCGAGGTTGTGCTCGATGGTCACGACGGTGTTGCCCTGGTCGACGAGGCGCTGCAGCACGGTGAGCAGGCGGCGGATGTCCTCGAAGTGGAGCCCCGTCGTCGGCTCGTCCAGCACGTAGAGGGTGCGGCCCGTGGAGCGCTTCTGCAACTCTGCGGCCAGCTTGACGCGCTGCGCCTCGCCGCCCGACAGCGTGGTGGCGGGCTGGGCCAGGCGCACGTAGCCCAGGCCCACCTCCTCGAGGGTCTTGAGGTAGCGGGCGATGGAGTTGATGGACTCGAAGAAGCCCACCGCCTCCGAGATGGGCATGTCAAGCACCTCGGCGATGGTCTTACCCTTGTAGTGCACCTCGAGCGTCTCGCGGTTGTAGCGGGCACCGTGGCACACCTCGCACGGCACGTAGACGTCCGGAAGGAAGTTCATCTCGATCTTGATGGTGCCGTCGCCCATGCAGTGCTCGCAGCGCCCGCCCTTGACGTTGAACGAGAAGCGCCCCGGCATGTAGCCGCGGACCTTCGCCTCCGGCGTCTTCGCGAAGAGGGCGCGCACCTTGTCGAACACCCCGGTGTAGGTGGCCGGGTTGGAGCGCGGGGTCCGGCCGATGGGCGACTGGTCCACGGAGATCACCTTGTCGATGTGCTCGAGCCCCTCCAGCGACTTGTGTCGCCCGGGCACCGCCTTGGAGCCGTAGATGTGCTTGGCGGCAGCGGTGTAGAGGATCGAGTTGACCAACGACGACTTCCCGGAGCCGGACACGCCCGTCACGGCGATGAACTGGCCCAGGTTGAAGGCGACGTCCACGCCACGCAGGTTGTGTTCCCTCGCTCCCTTGACCACGAGCTGCTGCCCGTTGCCGGGCCGGCGCACCGCCGGGACGGGGATCTCCAGGCGGCCGGAGAGGTAGGCGCCGGTCTTCGACTCGGGGTGGTTGAGCAGCTCCTCGACGGTGCCGCTGACGACGACCTCGCCGCCGCCCTCGCCTGCGCCAGGGCCGATGTCGACGGCCCAGTCAGCGGCGCGGATGGTGTCCTCGTCGTGCTCGACGACGATCAACGTGTTGCCGAGGTCGCGCAGCCGGTGGAGGGTCTCGATGAGACGCAGGTTGTCGCGCTGGTGCAGGCCGATGCTGGGCTCGTCGAGCACGTAGAGCACGCCGACGAGGCCGGAGCCGATCTGGGTGGCCAGACGGATGCGCTGGGCCTCACCGCCGGACAGGGTGCCGGCGGCGCGCGACAGCGTGAGGTAGTCCAGGCCCACGTCGAGGAGGAACCGCAGGCGCAGGTTGATCTCCTTGACGAGGCGCTCGGCGATGGCGGCCTCGCGCTCGGTGAGCTCCAACTGGTCGAGGAACTCCGCGGCCTCGCCGATGGACAGCTCCGCCAGCTGGGCGATGTTGCGCTCGGCCACCGTCACGCCCAGCGACGCGGGCTTCAGGCGGGCGCCCTCGCAGGAGGCGCAGTTGATCTCGCGCATGTAGCCGCCCCAACGGTCGCGGGCAGCGTCGGTCTCCGCCTCATCGTGGCGGCGGCGGATGAACGGGATGATGCCTTCGTACTTCTGGGAGAACGAGCGCACGCGGCCGAACCGGTTGCGGTACTTGACCACGACGTTGCCCTTGGCTCCCTGCAGCAGCAGCTTGCGGGCCGCCGCAGGAAGGTTCTTCCAGGGTGTGCTGGTGGAGAAGCCGTGCTCCTCTGCCAGCGATTCGAGCACCCGCGCGTAGTGCTGCTTGATGGTGGGCGTGGTCCACGGCGCGATGGCGCCCTCGTCGAGCGAGAGGTCGTCGTTGGGGATGATCAGTTCAGGATCCGGGTCGAGGAGCGTGCCCAGGCCGGAGCATTCCGGGCAGGCGCCCCAGGGGCCGTTGAAGGAGAACTGGCGCGGCTCCAGCTCGTCGATGTTGACGTCGTGGTCGTTGGGGCAGCCCATCTTCTCGGAGAAACGACGCTCCCGCTCGGGGTCGTCTGCCGGGCGGTCGACGAAGTCGATGGTCACCACCCCGCCGGCCAGGGTCAGCGCGGTCTCGATCGACTCGGTGATCCGCTGCTTGGCGTTGGGGCGCACGACGGCGCGGTCCACCACCGCGTCGATGTCGTGCTTGTAGGTCTTGGCCACCTTCGGCAGATCGGTCAGCGGGTAGGTCTCGCCGTCGATCCGGACACGGGAGTAGCCGTCGCCGATGAGCTGGCGGAACAGTTCGGCGTGTTCACCCTTGCGGCCACGCACCAGCGGCGCGAGGATCTGGAAGCGGGTGCCCTCCTCCTCACTCATCAGCCGGTCGACGATCTGCTGCGGCGTCTGCTTGCCGATCACCGCGCCGCACACCTCGCAGTGCGGGATGCCGATGCGGGCGTAGAGCAGGCGGAGGTAGTCGTAGACCTCCGTGATGGTGCCCACCGTCGAGCGGGGGTTGCGCGAGGTCGACTTCTGATCGATCGACACCGCGGGCGAGAGCCCCTCGATGAAATCGACGTCCGGCTTGTCCATCTGGCCCAGGAACATGCGGGCGTAGGCCGACAGCGACTCGACGTAGCGACGCTGCCCTTCGGCGAAGATCGTGTCGAAGGCCAGCGACGACTTGCCCGAGCCGCTGAGCCCGGTGAACACGATGAGGGCATCGCGCGGGAGGTCGATGGAGACGTTCTTCAGGTTATGTACGCGTGCGCCACGCACCAGGAGCCGATCATTCACGTCCGCAATGGTACGTCTTTGCTAGTTTTGGGCACATGCCGATCAACCGCTTGCCTTTCGGTGACGTCGTCAGCGCCGTGCGTGAACAGACGTTACTGCTGCTGGGCACCACCATCGGCTTCTCCGACGAGGAATGGGCGGCCCCCACGAGCCTGACGGGCTGGACCCGAAGCCACGTCGCCGCCCATCTGGTGGAGGGCGCGCGCGCCATGGTGCGGGTCATCGACGAACTGGACGACGGCGTGCAGCGCGAGCTGTACGGCTCCCGCCACGAGGACCGGCAGGCCATCGAGTTGCGCGCCATCGAGGGCAGCCTCGACCTGCAGATCGATCTGGACACCAGCGCCAGCCAGTTGCAGGAGTTGCTGCCTTCCCGGGAGGGGGACCTTCGCGAGATCCGGCTGCGAGACGGCCACACCATCCCCGCCAAACACATCCCCCTGTCCCGGCTCAGCGAGGTGGTGCTGCACCACTTCGACCTCGACGGGCAGTTCGCCCCCGCGGTGTTGGCGCCCGATGTCGCCCTGGCGCTGCTGCAGTTCCATGTGGAGCGCATCGGGCATCGCGACGACTACCCGCCGCTGCGCCTCATCGCGGACGAGGGCTACGAGGGCACCGTCGGCCGCACCGCGGATCCGTCCACATTCCATGGACCGGCCGCGGATCTGCTGGCCTGGCTGATGCGCGGCATCGAATCCGGCCGCATCTACCGCGACGACGACACCGACTGAGACACTGCTCAGCCCCAGCCCGCCCGGCCGGGTTGTCACAGGACGCGACTACGCTATGAAGCATGCGTCCGATTGAAGAGCTGCAGCGCCAGGTGGCGCCCCTGGAGGTCGTCTCAGAGTTCTCGCCGTCAGGCGACCAGCCGGCCGCCATCGCGGAGCTGACCAGGCGCATCAACGCGGGCGAGCAGGACGTCGTGCTGCTCGGCGCCACGGGCACCGGCAAGACCGCCACCGTCGCGTGGTTGGCCGAGCAACTGCAGCGCCCCATGCTGGTCATGCAGCCCAACAAGACGCTGGCCGCGCAGTTCGCCAACGAACTACGTGACCTGATGCCCAACAACGCCATCGAGTACTTCGTCAGCTACTACGACTACTACCAGCCCGAGGCGTACCTCCCCCAGACCGATACCTACATCGAGAAGGACTCCTCGCTCAACGAAGAAGTTGAGCGGATGCGGCACGCCGCCACGTCGTCGCTGCTCACCAGGCGGGACTGCATCGTGGTGGCCACCGTCTCCGCCATCTACGGCCTGGGGACGCCCGAGGAGTACCTCGAGCAGCGAGTCACGCTCCGCGTCGGAGACGAGTACGACCGCGACACCCTGCTGCGCCACCTCGTGGACATCCAGTACGCGCGCAACGACATCGGCGGCGGCCGAGGCACGTTCCGCGTCAAGGGCGACACCCTCGAGGTCTACCCCATGTACGAGGAGAACGCGCTGCGCATCGAGTTCTTCGGCGACGAGGTGGAGCGCATCGCCACCACGCACCAGCTCACCGGCAACGTGATCCACGAGGAGCAGGAGGCCTACATCTTCCCGGCGACCCACTACTCCGCGGGCGCAGACCGGATGGAACGCGCCATCGCCGGCATCGAGCGCGAACTGGAACTCCGCCTCGCCGAGTTCGAATCCCAAGGCAAGCTCCTGGAGGCCCAGCGGCTGCGGATGCGCACCCACTACGACATCGAGATGATGCGCCAGATCGGCACCTGCTCGGGCATCGAGAACTACTCCCGCCACATCGACGGCCGCGCGGCCGGCTCCGCACCGTCGTGCCTGGTGGACTACTTCCCGGAAGACTTCGTGCTGGTGGTCGACGAATCCCACGTCTCCATCCCCCAGATCGGCGGCATGTACGAGGGCGACGCCTCCCGCAAGCGCACCCTGGTGGAGCACGGCTTCCGGCTGCCCAGCGCCATCGACAACCGGCCGTTGAAGTTCGACGAGTTCGTCGAGCGCATCGGCCAGACGGTCTACCTCTCCGCCACCCCCGGCCCGTACGAGATGGACAGGGCCGACGGCGTGGTGGAGCAGATCATCCGCCCCACCGGCCTGGTGGATCCGGAGGTCATCCTCAAGCCCACGAAGGGCCAGATCGACGACCTCATGGCCGAGGTCAAGCTCCGTGTGGAGCGCAACGAACGCGTCCTGGTCACCACGCTGACCAAGAAGATGGCCGAGGACCTCACCGATTACCTGATGGATCACGGCATCCGCACCCGCTACCTCCACTCAGACATCGACACCATCCGCCGCATCGAACTGCTGCGCGAGCTGCGGCTGGGCGAGTACGACGTGCTGGTGGGCATCAACCTGCTCCGCGAGGGCCTAGACCTCCCTGAGGTCTCCCTCGTCGCCATCCTCGACGCGGACAAGGAGGGCTTCCTGCGCTCCGAGCGCTCCCTCATCCAGACCATCGGCCGGGCCGCCCGAAACGTCGCCGGCCAGGTGCACATGTACGCGGACAAGATCACCCCCTCCATGGAGGCGGCGATCAGCGAGACCAACCGTCGCCGCGAGGTGCAGATCGCCTACAACACCGAGCACGGCGTCGATCCGCAGCCGCTGCGCAAGCGCATCGGCGACGTCTCCGAGATGCTGGCCCGCGAAGACGCCGACACCACCGAGCTCCTCGAAGAGGCGGCTGCCGGTGGCGGGAAGCGTCGCAAGGGCCGCGGGCTCGACGCCTCCGCCATGGCGCAGGAGGAACTCACCACATTGATCGAGGACCTCACCTCCCAGATGCACCAGGCAGCCGCGGAACTCCAGTTCGAGATGGCGGCACGGCACCGCGACGAGATCGCCGATCTCAAGAAGGAACTGCGCGGCATGATCGAAGCCAGCAAGTAGGCTTCGCTCTGTCCCCAACGGCCGGATCGGTTGCTAGGCTGGCGTCGTCGACGCGGGAGAACCGAACCCGTTCGGTGCCGAAGGAGCAACCGCCCCGGAAACTCACAGGCCCCAGGACCGCGCCGGCGACACACTCTGGAAAGAGGCCCGTCAGGGCCCGCCGAAGGATATGAAGATCTCAGGCACCCACGACAGAGGGGGCGCTACGGTGGAACGGTCCACCGGCCAGCGCCGCTCGCGGCGGGAAGGGGTGTCAATGAAGACCACCGCGCTACACGCTCTGCACACCGAACTGGGCGGTAAGCTCGTCGACTTTGCCGGCTGGGAACTGCCCGTGCAGTTCGTCGGCGGATTGCAGGAACACCAGCACACCCGGGAGGCAGCGTCGTTGTTCGACGTGTCCCACATGGGGCAGCTACTGATCCGCCCGGAGTCCGGGGAGATGGCCGACGCGGCCGCGGCCCTGGAGACGCTCGTCCCCGCCAGCGTCGCGGGGCTCAAAGAGGGCCGCCAGCGCTACGGCCTGCTGACCACCGACAGCGGCGGAGTGGTCGACGACCTGATGTTCGCCCACCACGGGGACCGGTTCTTCCTGGTCCTCAACGCCGCCCGCACGGACGTCGACCTCGAACTCCTGCGCACGCTCGACGGCGTGACCATCGAGCACCTCACGGACCGGGCGCTGTTGGCCCTGCAGGGCCCGAAAGCCGAGGACGCGCTCGCCACGCTCATCCCCGAGGTGCGCGACATGGTGTTCATGGATTCGGCGGTCCTTTCGACCAGCGCTCGCAAGCTCGCGGACGGCTCAGGAACCCGTCGAGGTGTGGGTGTCCCGGTCCGGATACACGGGCGAGGACGGCTTCGAGATCTCGGTGCCTGCCGAGCATGCCGAGGAGTTCGCCCGCGCCCTGCTGGCCCTCGACGACGTGGCCCCCGCTGGGCTGGCCGCCCGCGACTCGCTACGCCTCGAGGCAGGGATGTGCCTCTACGGCCACGAGCTCACCGAGGCCATCAGCCCCGTCGAGGCCGACATCAGCTGGGCCATCCCCAAGGTCCGCCGCACCGGCGGCTCCCGCGAGGGCGGCTTCCCCGGCGCCGGGGTGATCCTCGGCCAACTCGACGACGGGGCCGAGCGCGTCCGCGTGGGTCTGCGCCGCGAGGGCCGCGCCATGGCCCGCGAGGGCGCCACCCTCTACGCCGATGAGGCCTGCGAGCAGGAGGTCGGCACCGTCACCTCCGGCGGCTTCGGCGCCACCGTCGGCGGCCCCCTCGCCATGGCGTTGGTGCCCGCCGGCACCACGACCGGCGCCACCCTGTATGCCCAGGTCCGCGGCAAGCCTCTGCCGCTGACCGTCACCGACATGCCCTTCGTCCCCCACCAGTACAAGCGCTAAAGGAGCCCTCCCATGATCAAGTTCACCGAAGAGCACGAGTGGGTCGACACCGAGACCTTCGCCGTCGGCATCACCGATCACGCCGCCTCGGGGCTCGGCGACATCGTCTTCATCGACCTCCCGGAGGTCGGCGCCGCCGTCACCGCCGGTGAGGAGGTCGTCGGCATCGACTCGGCCAAGGCGGTATCCGGCGTCAACGCCCCCTACGACGGCGAGGTCACCGAGGTCAATGAATCCCTCGCGGACGCCCCCGAATCGGTCAACCCGGACTCCGCCATGACCACCTGGTTCGTCAAGATCACCCCCTCGGATCCGGCAGCCGCTGACACGCTGATGGACGAGGACGCCTACCGCTCCATGATCGGCTGAGGAACCCGATGACCACCTGGGACACCTCCGATTTCAACCCCGACGATTTCGCCACCTTCCGCCACATCGGGCCCAGCCACGCCGAGATGGCAGCCATGTTGGAGGCCATCGGCGTCGGTTCATTGTACGAACTGATCGATCAGGCCGTCCCTGGGGGCTCCGCCAGAGTGAGGCGCTCGCCTGGGAGGCGCTCACTGAGCACGAGATGACCGCCAGGCTCCGCGAGGTGGCCGCCAAGAACACGGTGATGACCTCGCTGATCGGGCAGGGCTACTACGGCACCGTCACTCCCCCGGTGATCCAGCGCAACGTGTTCGAGAACCCCGCCTGGTACACCGCCTACACCCCGTACCAGCCGGAGATCTCCCAGGGCCGCCTCGAGGCGCTGCTCAACTTCCAGACGATGGTGGCGGATCTCACCGGCCTCCCGTTGGCCAACGCCAGCCTCCTCGACGAAGCCACCGCCGCCGCGGAGGCCATGGCGATGGCCAAGCGCACCGCCAAGTCGAAGGCCACCCGGTTCTTTGCCGCCGACGACCTCCACCCACAGGTCCTCGCCGTGCTGGCCACCCGCGCCGAGCCGCTCGGCATCGATCTCGTCACCGGCCCCGTCGACGACTTCCTCGCCGACGACTTCTTCGGCGCCATCTTCGCCCACCCCGGCACCCACGGGCACCTCCGCGACCTCACCGAGGAATGCGCCGCGCTCAAGGAGACCGGCGGCATCTCCGTCGTCGCGACCGACCTGCCTGCGCTGTGCGTCATCAAGGACCCGAGCTCGATGGGCGCCGACATCGCCATCGGGTCCGCGCAGCGCTTCGGCGTGCCCATGGGCTACGGCGGGCCGCACGCCGCGTTCATGGCGTGCCGCGACGACCTCAAGCGCGCCCTCCCCGGCCGCCTCGTGGGCGTCTCGAAGGACGCCAACGGCAACCGCGCCTACCGGCTCGCCCTCCAGACCCGCGAGCAGCACATCCGGCGCGAGAAGGCCACCTCCAACGTGTGCACCGCGCAGGCTCTGCTGGCCGTGATGGCGTCGTTCTACGCGGTCTTCCACGGCCCGAAGGGGCTGCGCGCCATCGCGCAGCGCACCCACCTCATGGCCGCCACGCTCGCCGTGGCCCTGCGCGACGGCGGTCGCCGCGTCGAGCCGGAGGCCTTCTTCGACACCATCACCGTCGACGTTGGCGCGGACCAGGCGGAGATCCTCGGCGCCGCCGAGGAGCGGGGCATCGACCTGCGCAGGGTGGGCGAGGACCGCGTCGGCATCTCCGTGGACGAGACCACGGACCTCGACGTCGTCGCCCGCGTGCTCAGCGCCTTCGGTATCGACGAGCGGCCCGGGCTCACGAAGGTCCGCGCGCTGCCGGATGAGTTGCGGCGCAGCACCGAGTACCTCACGCATCCCGTCTTCCACCAGAACCGCGCCGAGTCCGAGATGATGCGCTACATGCGCCGCCTCGCGGACCGGGATCTGGCGCTGGACCGCGCCATGATCCCGCTGGGCTCCTGCACCATGAAACTCAACGCGGCGGTGGAGATGCAGCCGCTGAGCTGGCCCGAGTTCGCGCACCTGCACCCCTACGCGCCAGAACATCAGGCGGAGGGCTACCTGGAGCTCGTGGCCGATCTTGCCGCCAAGCTGTGCGAGATCACCGGCTACGACGCGTTCTCCATGCAGCCCAACGCCGGGGCTCAGGGCGAGTTCGCCGGCCTGCTGACGATCGCCTCCTATCACCGCGCCAACGGCGACGACCGCGATGTGTGCCTCATCCCCACCTCCGCCCACGGCACCAACCCCGCCTCGGCGCAGATGGCCGGCATGAAGGTGGTGGCGGTCAAGGCCACCGCGCAGGGCGAGATCGACGTCGAGGACTTCCGCGCCAAGGCCGAACAGGCAGGCAGCAAGTTGGCCGCCGTGATGATCACCTACCCCTCCACGCACGGAGTCTTCGAGGAGACGGTCCGCGAGGTCTGCGACATCACCCACGAGTACGGCGGCCAGGTCTACATCGACGGCGCCAACCTCAACGCCATGGTCGGCCTGGTGCGGCCGGGGGACATCGGCGGCGACGTCAGCCACCTCAACCTGCACAAGACCTTCGCCATCCCCCACGGGGGCGGCGGCCCGGGCATGGGCCCCATCGGGGTGAAGAGCCACCTCATCGGGCACCTTCCCTCAGACCCGCAGACCGGCGACGGCGGCGCGGTGTCGGCTGCGAAGTACGGCTCCGCGTCCATCCTGCTGATCTCCTGGGCTTACGTGCTGCTGATGGGCGGCGCGGGTCTGACGCAGGCGACCCGGGTGGCGATCCTGTCGGCCAACTACCTGGCCAGCCGGCTCGCCGAGGCCTACCCCATCCTCTACAAGGGTGCAGGGGGCCGCGTGGCGCACGAGTGCATCGTCGATCCGAGGGGCTGGCAGAAGTCCGGCGTGACGGTCGACGACATCGCCAAGCGCCTCGTCGATCACGGCTTCCACGCCCCCACCATGAGCTTCCCGGTGGCGGGCACGCTGATGATCGAGCCAACGGAGTCGGAGCCCAAGGCCGAACTGGACCGGTTCGTCGACGCGATGCTCGACATCGCCCGAGAGGCGCGGCAGGTGATCGACGGCGAGGTGCCGGCGACGGAGTCGCCGCTGCGGCGTTCGCCTCACACCATCGCCGATCTCGTGTCGGAGTGGGACCGCCCCTACAGCCGGGAGCAGGGATGCTTCCCCGCAGGTTCCTTCCGTGTGGACAAGTACTGGCCGCCCGTGGGCCGCGTCGACAATTCCTCGGGGGATCGCAACCTCATGTGTTCGTGCCCGCCGTGGGAGGGGTCCGAGGACTGACCCGCGGCACCCAACGGTCGATTCGTCTCACGTGGTGAACGGATCGGCCGTTGCTTTCGCCACCAGAGAACGCGATTTCCGCAATCCCGGACGCGGGCGCTACCGTGGCACGTGGCCCGCCAGTTGTGAGGGTGGGTCCGGCAAGAAGACGGAACGGAAGAGAACCGACATGAGGTCCTACGGAGTGGGTCGACCAGTGGTCGCCTTCGACGTGGCCCGTCCCACCGTTCCGCTCGCCGGCGCCTGCTGCGCCTGTTGATCCGAGGCACCAATCCTGACGGCTGATCCAGCCGCACCCCTCCGCGCTCCCCACGCGCGTCGAGGACTGCCCTCACATGGAAGACAGGCACATGATCGAATTGCGTCACATCACCAAACGTTTCCCCGCCGGACCACGCGAAGTCGTGGCGCTGGATGACGTCTCCCTCACCATCCCCGAGGGTCGGATCCACGGCCTGATCGGGAGCTCCGGAGCCGGCAAGTCGACGTTGCTGCGGTGCATCAACCTGCTCGAGCGACCGGATGCGGGCGACGTGGTCATCGACGGGTCCTCCATCCTGGACTTCGGGCGCCGCAGACTGCGGGACGAGCGTCGCCGGATCGGGATGATCTTCCAGCAGTTCAATCTCCTGGACAGCAAGACCGTCTTCGACAATGTCGCGTTGCCGATGCGCCTGGCCGGCGTCACACCGGACGAGGTGCGTCGCCGCGTGGAGGATCTGCTGGGCTTCGTCGAACTCTCGGACAAGGCACGGACCTACCCGCCACGACTCTCCGGCGGCCAGAAGCAACGAGTCGGGATCGCCCGTGCGCTGGCGAACGATCCCCGCATCCTCCTGGCCGACGAAGCCACCTCAGCCCTGGACCCGGAGACGACCGAGTCCATCCTGGAACTCCTGCGGCGGGTCAATCGGGAACTGGGGATCACCATCGTGATCGTGACCCACGAGATGCAGGTGATCGCCAAGACATGCCAACAGGTCGCGGTGATGAGTCACGGCCGGATCGTGGAGGAGGGTCCCGTGATGGACGTCTTCGCCGCCCCGCGGGACCTCATCACGCGCCGTTTCGTGCGCACCATCGTCGACGATCGCGTACCGGCGCCCCTGATGAACCTGCTCGCCTCCACCACCGAGAACAACCAGGTCTGGCGCATCACGGCACGAGGTGACGTCGCTGGGTCGACGGCCCTCAGCGATGCGGTGCGGGAACTGGGCATCTCCACCCGACTACTCTACGCCTCGATGCACGAGATCGACGCCGAGGTGCTGGGCGTGCTGATCGTCCAGGCCATCGGCTCCGATGCCGACCTGGCCGCGGCGCGGGCACGACTCGACGCAGCCGGCATGACGGTCACGGACCAGACCATCGACGACCTCGAGGAAGTCGACGACCACGAGGAGGAGCCAGGCGCATGAACGAGTTCTTCCTGGAGTACTTCGGCATCGAGTCCGACACCCTCACGGCGGCCGCGGTCGACACCCTGTACATGGTGGGCCTGTCCCTCATCCTCGGCACCCTGCTGGCCATCCCCCTGGCCATGGGGCTGGTCCTCTGGCGTCCCGATGGCATCAAGGCCAACAGGCTGGCCTACCGAGTGCTCAACATCGTGGTGAACATCGCCCGCTCGCTGCCCTTCATCATCCTGATGGTGGTGCTCATGCCCCTCACCCGGTTCATCGTGGGCACCCGTATCGGGACGACGGCGGCGCTCGTGCCACTGACCCTGTTCATCGCCCCGTTCATGACCCGCCTGTTCGAGGCGTCGATCCTGGACGTCCCCCGCGGCATCGTTGAGGCCGGACAGTCCATGGGGGCGTCCACGTGGCAGATCATCCGCCATTTCCTCCTGCCGGAGGCATGGGCCTCGCTCCTGCTCGCCATCACCACCGGGACGGTCACGCTCGTGGGAGCCACCGCCATGGCAGGCACCATCGGCGCCGGCGGCGTGGGAGACCTCGCCATCACCTATGGCTACCAAGCCTTCAACACACCCCTGATGATGCTCACGGTCGTGGTACTCATCGCCTTCGTCCAGGGCATCCAGTCCCTGGGCAACACCCTCGCTCGACGCGTCCGCAACCGAGCCTGACAGACAAGGAAGACACAAGAAATGAACACACGCACCTGGATCGCAGGAATCGCAGCCGCCGGCCTGCTGCTGACCGGTTGCGGCGCCACCTCCGACTCGGAGGGCGCCGACGGCGAGAAGACCGAGATCACCTACGGCAAGGCCCAGGGTCCGTACACGGTCCTGTTCGAGGACGCCATCATCCCCATCATGGAGGCGGATGGCTACACGTTCGAGAAGGTCGACATGTCCGATCTCGTGCAGAACAACATCGCCCTCGACGAGGGATCCATCGACGTCAACGTGGAGCAGCACTCCGCCTACGCCGAGGCCTTCAACGAGAGCAACGACGCCGACATCACCCTCATCGGCCCCATCCCCACCGTCCCGGCCGGGCTGTTCTCCGGCCGCCACGACTCGCTCGAGGACGTGTCCGAGGGCATGACCGTGGGCCTGCCGAACGACCACGCCAACACCTCGCGGGCGTACGCACTCCTGCAGAAGGCCGGGTGGATCACGCTTGATCCCGACGCCGACCTCGCCACGGTCACCCAAGCGGATGTCATCGAGAACCCGATGAACCTGGAGTTCATCGAACTGGTCAACACCACCGTCGCGGCGACCGTGGAGGACTTCGACTTCGCGGTGATCACCGGCTCCATCGTCTACAACGCCGGAATTGATCCCTCCACTGCCCTCCTGCAGGAGGACATCCTGGATCACCTGGTCCTGGGAGTTGCGGTCACCGCGGAGAACGAGGATGCGGCCTGGGCGCAGGACATCGTCGCCGCCTACCAGTCCGACGAGTTCAAGGAGTACCTCGAGGCCAACAATGACGGCCTGTGGTGGGTCCCCGAAGAACTTCGGTGACGCCCTGACGAGTAACGGCCTCCCGCACCCGTGGCGGGAGGCCGTTACTCGCGTGTGCGGTCTCACTCGACACGCGAACCGGCGCGAAATGCTTCCCAGGATTGATAACGGTCTGATAACAACTTGGTAACGAAGGAGGTGAAAGTGACCATGCGACCGTTCACGATTCTCGCAGTCACCCTGGCTATCACCGGCGCACTCGTCGCCCTGTTCACCGTGGCCATGCTTCCCATCGGCCTCCCGGGAACCCTTGAATACACCCTGATCGCGTTGATCCTCTTCCCTGTGACCGGCGTCACGTACCACCGCCACGTACGACGGGCGCTTCATCGCCTGTAGTGCTGGCCCACCCATTCAGCGATGTGGTCGCGGGTCTCCTCCCGGGAGCCCGAGTTGTCGATCACCCAGGTGGCCACCGCTCGCCGCTCCGCCCGTGTGGCCTGCGCGTCCAACCGCGCCTGTGCCTCCGCGAGTGACAGGCCGTCCCGTTCCTGCAGCCGGGCGAGTTGGGTGCTCTCGGGGACGTCCACCACCATCACGTGGTCGAAATCGTCCACCAGACCGGTCTCCACCAGCAGCGGGATCACGTGCACGACCACCTCGTCCTCGGCAGCACGCTCCTCCAGTTCCTTCGCCCGAGCACGCACCAACGGGTGGACGATGGCGTTGAGATCGGCCCGCGCGTCGTCGTCGGCGAAGATGAGTGTCCCCAACTTCGGGCGGTCCAGCGCGCCCTTGTCCGTCAGGATGCCGGGGCCGAAGCGCTCCACCACCGCGGCCAGTCCGGGGGTGCCGTGGCGCACCACCTCGCGGGCGATCACATCCGAGTCGATGATGACGGCGCCGTGGCGGCGCAGCTCGTCGGCGACGAAACTCTTCCCCGACGCGATTCCGCCGGTCAATGCGATGCGCCCCATGGCGCTCTCCTCACTGTAGGGTGACTAGCACCGGAACGCGAAACGGCAGGAAAGGAAAAACCATGGCACGCATCCTCTGGATCGTTCTGGTCGTGTTGGTCATTCTATGGCTGCTCGGCTTTGTGCTTCAGATCGGCGGCAACTTGATCCACACTCTGTTGGTGATCGCGCTGATCGTTCTGATCATCAACCTGGTCACCGGACGCCGCGGCGTCTGACCCAGGACGGGACAAACCACAAGGCCCGCCCCCATCGGGGGCGGGCCTTGCTGGTGCTCAGCGGTTCAGCTACCGGCGAGCTTCTCGCGCAGAGCCTGCAGCGACTCGTCCGACGCGAGCGAGCCCTCGGACTCGGTCTCGGTGACGTAGCCGGTGCCGGTCTCGACAGCGACCTCGCGGTCCGCGGTCTCGGCCGACTCCACCTGAGCCTTGTGGGCCTCCCACAGAGCGTGCGCCTGGGCGTACTGGGCCTCCCAAGCAGCGCGCTGCTCCTCGAAGCCTTCCTTCCAGTCGTTCGTCTCGGGGTCGAAGCCCTCGGGGTAGATGTAGTTGCCCTGCTCGTCGTAGGACGCCTGCATGCCGTACAGCGCGGGATCGAAGTCGATCGCGGCGACGTCGACACCCTCGTTGGCCTGCTTCAGCGACAGCGAGACGCGACGACGCTCGAGGTCGATGTCGATGACCTTGACCATGCGGTCATCACCCACGGCGACAACCTGCTCGGGGATCTCGACGTGACGCTCGGCCAGCTCGGACACGTGGACCAGGCCCTCGATGCCCTCGCCGACGCGCACGAACGCACCGAACGGAACCAGCTTGGTGACCTTGCCGGGCACGATCTGGCCGATCTGGTGCAGACGGGCGAAGGTCTGCCACGGATCTTCCTGGGTGGCCTTCAACGACAGGGACACGCGCTCGCGGTCCATGTCCACTTCGAGCACCTCGACGGTGACGGGCATGCCGACCTCGACAACCTCGTTCGGGTGGTCGATGTGCTTCCAGCTGAGCTCAGAGACGTGCACGAGGCCGTCGACGCCACCGAGATCGACGAAGGCGCCGAAGTTGACGATGGAGGACACGACACCCTTGCGGATCTGGCCCTTCTGCAGCTGGGTGAGGAACGTTTGGCGGACCTCGGACTGGGTCTGCTCGAGGTAGGCGCGGCGGGACAGGACCACGTTGTTGCGGTTCTTGTCCAGCTCGATGATCTTGGCCTCGAGTTCCATGCCGACGTAGGGCTGGAGGTCACGGACGCGACGCATCTCCACCAGCGAGGCGGGCAGGAAGCCGCGCAGGCCGATGTCGACGATCAGGCCGCCCTTGACGACCTCGATGACGGAGCCGGTGACAACGCCGTCCTCTTCCTTGATCTTCTCGATCGTGCCCCAGGCGCGCTCGTACTGAGCCCGCTTCTTGGACAGGATGAGGCGGCCTTCCTTGTCCTCCTTGGTCTGGACGAGGGCCTCAATCTGGTCGCCCACCTGGACGACGTCGAACGGATCGACGTCGTGCTTGATGGACAGCTCCTTTGAGGGGATGACGCCTTCGGTCTTGTAACCGATGTCGAGCAGGACTTCATCCCGATCGACCTTGACGACGGTGCCGGAGACGATGTCTCCGTCATTGAAAGAAATGATGGTGGCGTCAATCGCTGCGAGGAAGTCTTCGCGCGTGCCGATGTCATCGACTGCGACAGCCGATGCCTCAGTGGAGGGGGAGGTCATGTAGTAGGGCTCCGAAAATATAAGGATGGATTTGTCTGCACCGAGCCCGTGACGAATCGCCGCCCTCTACTCCGTCTGAGAGAACGCAGGCCACAATGCCTGGCCAGCCTACCCCGCGCCCTCGAGGGAGGGCAACCTGGGGTCCACAACTCGATCAACCGCAGAAGACTAGCCGTTATGGACCGATCCGGCCAGCGCTTATACTTGCCGCGTGTCGCAGACCCCAGAGCAGCAGACCACGGATCCCCAGCCCGAGCCGCAGCCGCAGTCCAGGACCCGGCTGATCGCAGCCGCAGTGGCTGTGTTCGTCGTCATCGGCCTGGTGGTGTTCGGCTTCACCCGCGGCGGCGGCGCAGCACCGGATCCGGTGGCGCAGTCCGCCAGCCCGGTCGTCGCGTCGCTCGACGCCAGCCCGGCATCTCCGCTCATGCCGGCCAGCCCCTCGACGACCGCCCCGCCCAGCACCACGGCTGCGGCGAGCCCCAGCCCCACCACACCGGCGGCCAACCCGGCGCTCCCGCCCAGCACCACGGCTGCGGCGAGCCCCAGCCCCACCACACCGGCGGCCAACCCGGCGCTCGCCGAGTGCACGCAGGTCACCGAGGGCTTCGTGCCGAACCGGTTCACGATCGAGTCGCTGGGCGCCGATGAGAAGGTCATCGCGCTGAACCTCGACAAGGACGGCAACATCGCGGCTCCCCCGTTCGATCAGCCGCGCACCGCGTCGTGGTGGAGCGGCGGCCCGAAGCCCGGTTCGGGCAAGGGCAAGGCCGTCATGTCGATCCACACGTACAACCCCAGCCTGCCCCCCGCGCTCGGCAACGAGATGTACGAGGGTGGAAAGCCGCAGCTGAAGAAGGGTGACCTGATCAAGCTGTACGGCAAGAACGGTCAGGTCATGTGCTACGAGTACACCGATGCCAAGAAGATCTGGGTCAACGAGTACGACCCCAACTCTGACGTGATGGTCGACTTCGAGGGCGACCCCGAGTTGGCCATCGTGATCTGCTGGGACTTCGACAAGAGCACCCGCGACTGGGATTCGCGCATCCTCTTCTACGCCGATCCGGTCAAGGTCGCAGCCTGACCCGGTGGCCCAGCTGGCCCTGAGCGGCTCCCTGTCAGTGAGCGGCCGAGTGCCAGTTGTCGCCCACGCCGATCGAGACCTCCAACGGCACCAGCAGGTCTGCGGCGCCGCCCATCTCCCGGGCCACCAGCTCGGCGACCGCGTCGCGTTCACCGGGGGCGATCTCGAGGACCAGTTCGTCGTGGACCTGCAGCAGCATCCGGCTGGCGAACCCGCCGTCGGTCAGCGCCCGCCCCAGGTTGATCATCGCCACCTTGATCACGTCTGCCGCTGAGCCCTGGATGGGCGAGTTGAGCGCGGCACGCTCCGCCATCTCGCGACGCTGCCGGTTCGTGGTGGTGAGGTCCGGCAGGTAGCGGCGACGCCCCAGCATGGTTTCGGTGTAGCCCACGCGGCGGGCTTCGTCGACGATGTCGGAGAGGTACGTGCGCACGCCGCCCACGCGGGTGAAGTAGTCCTCCATCAGGTCGCGCGCCTCGCCGACGGAGATCTTGAGCTGGTTGGACAGGCCGAAGGCGCTCAGCCCGTAAGCCAGGCCGTAGTTCATCGCCTTGATCTTGGCGCGCATCTCGCCGGTGACGTCCTCGGGCTCGACGGCGAACACGAGCGAGGCCATCTCGCCGTGGAAGTCACGCCCGGATTCGAAGGCCTCAATGAGGCCCGGATCCTTGCTGCCGTGCGCCATGATGCGCATCTCGATCTGCGAGTAGTCCGCCGACATCAGCGACTCGAATCCCTCCCCCGCCACGAACGCCTCGCGGATCTGGCGGCCCACGGAGGTGCGGATGGGGATGTTCTGCAGGTTGGGATCGGTGGACGAGAGGCGGCCGGTCGCCGCGATCGTCTGCATGTAGGTGGTGTGGATCCGGCCGTCGTCGCCGACGGTGGCGAGCAGCCCGTCGACGGTCTGACGCAGCTTGATCCGGTCGCGGTGCGCCAGGAGGTGGCCGAGGAACGGGTGCTCGGTCTTCTCGAAGAGCTGTTCGAGGGCCTCTGCGTTGGTGGTGTAGCCGGACTTGGTGCGGCGGGTCTTCGGCATGCCCAGCTCGTCGAAGAGCACCCCCTGCAGCTGCTGGGGGGAACCGAGGTTGACCTCGTGGCCCAGCACATCGAAGGCGGCCTGCTGGGCCTCCTGGACGGCACGGTCGAACTGGTCGCGCAGGTTCTGGAGCCGGTCCACGTCGACGGCGACACCGAGGCGCTCCATCTGGGCGAGGGTGCGCTGCAGCGGGAGTTCCACCTCGCGCATCAGGGCCGCCGCGTTGCGCTCGTCGAGCTGGACGGTCAGCACCTGGGCCAGGTCGTAGACGGCGCGCGCGTGCAGCAGGGCGGTCTCAACGGCGGTGTCGTCCTCCTCGCCGAAGTCGAGCGCGAGCTGGGCCTCGTCCTCGGCGGGCTGCTCGACGGCGAGCTCGCGGTGCAGGTAACGCACCACGAGATCGGCGAGGCTGTAGGTGCGCTGATCGGGGCGCAGCAGGTAGGCCGCCAGCAGGGTGTCGAGCTGCACGCCGTCGAGCTCCCAGCCGCGGCTCCAGCACGCGAGGGTGGGGCCCTTGGCCTCGTGGATGAGTTTGGGGCGGGCTGCGTCGGCGAGCCAGGCGGCCAGGGCGGCGTCGTCGGCAGGTGTGAGGTCTGCGGCGTCGACGTAGGCGCCGGCCCCGTCCCCTGCGGCGAAGGCGAGGCCTGTGAGGTCCCCGGTGCCGGCACCCCAGGAGCCGACGAAGTACACCGCGGTGGCCGTTTGGGCGTGTGCGGCGAGCCAGTCGGCGACCTCGCCGGCGCCCAGCTTGGCGCCCTCCACGGTGAAGCTCTCCGTGGCCACTGGTTCTGCGGCCGCGGTGGCCTCGATCAGCCGCTCGCGCAGCACCCGGAATTCGAGGGCGTCGAAGAGTTCGTGGACGCGCTCGCGGTCCCAGTCGACGCGCTGCGTGTCGGCGAGGTTGAGGTCGAGGTCGAGGTCGCGCAGCAGCGCGTTCAAGCGACGGTTCCGCACGACGTCGTCCAGGTGGGCGCGCAGCGATTCGCCGGCCTTGCCGGGCACCTGCTCGGCGCGGGCCACGATGTTGTCGAGCCCGTCGAACTGGGTGATCCACTTGGCGGCGGTCTTGGGGCCGACGCCGGGCACGCCCGGCAGGTTGTCGCTGGTCTCCCCCACCAGCGCCGCGAGCTCCGGGTAGCGGGCGGGCGGCACGAGGTACTTCTCCTCCACCGCCTCGGGGGTCATGCGCGCCAGATCGGACACACCGCGGCGCGGGTACAGCACGGTGACACCGTCACGGACGAGCTGCATCGCGTCGCGGTCCCCGGTGACGATGTAGACGTCGAAGCCGTCCTCCACCGCCTGGGTGGAGAGCGTGGCGATGAGGTCGTCGGCTTCGTAGCCGGCCAGCTCGATGTGCTGGATGCGCAACGCGTCGAGCACATCCTTGACCAGCGCGACCTGGCCCTTGAACTCGTCGGGCGACTTCGCACGGTTCGCCTTGTACTCGGGGTACTCCGTCGTGCGGAAGGATTCGCGGGCCACGTCGAAGGCGACGGCGACGTGGGTGGGCTGCTCGTCGCGCAGCACGTTGATCAGCATCGACGTGAAGCCGAACACCGCGTTGGTGTGCTGCCCTGTACTCGTGGCGAAGTTCTCCACCGGCAGGGCGAAGAAGGCCCGGTAGGCCACGGAGTGTCCGTCGATGAGCAGCAGTTTCTTCACGTCAGTCACAGTCATGCAGCCTACCGTGGCAGAGTAGGGCGCCATGAACGCTCTTCCCTCCTGGCTCGCTGATCAGGTCTCTCCACTGGACAACAAGCTCGGGCTCGAGATCATGGAGCTGTCCGCTGAACGCGTGGTCGGTTCCATCCCTGTGGAGGGCAACCAGCAGCCGTTCGGCCTGTTGCACGGTGGCGCCAGCGGCGTCCTGGTGGAGACCCTGGCCTCGATGGGCGCCATGGCCCACGGCTGGCCGGACAGGGTGGGCGTGGGCGTCGATCTCAACGTGACGCACCTGCGCTCTGCCACCCAGGGCCGGGTCACCGGCACGGCCACCGCGGTGCACCTCGGCCGCACGATAGTCAATTACGCGGTCGAGATCGTCGACGACGAGGGTCGCGTCACCGCGACGGGTCGCCTGACCTGCCACATGATCAACCGCCGCTGACGTTCCCTGAGCGTCCGCCCGGGAGCTTGCGAGCCCGGCGACGACGAAGGGCGCCCGCAGCCAGGTGCGAGGGAGTGATCGGGACGCTCCGGCAACCAGGCCGAACAAGGTTTCGGGCCTGACACCCAACGGCCAAGGCATTGAAGCCGTCGGCGGAACTCAGCCGGAGGGATCAGGTGCCAGATCGGCTGCGGGGACCCTTCGTCGCCGCGCGGGGCGCGACGCTCAGGGGACCAGGCTGAGGGGGCCTTCTGTCGTGGCCCGGCTCCTTCGTCGCAGGGGCCACGCTCAGGGATCGGCCGCTACTTCTTCTTGTGCGAGATGACGCCCTCGGCGACATCGCGCATCGACTTGCGCATGTCCATGGCGGTCTTCTGGATCCAGCGGAAGGCCTCTGGCTCGGTGAGGCCGAGGTCCTGCTGCAGAATGCCCTTGGCCTGGTCGATGATCTTGCGCGACTCGAGGCGGTCCTCCAGGTTGGCCAACTCATCCTCGATGGCGGCGATCTCCTGGAAGCGGCCCATCGCGATCTCGATGGCGGGCACCACGTCGGAGGCGCCGAAGGGCTTGACGACGTAGGCCATGGCGCCGGCGTCGCGCGCACGCTCCACCAGATCCCGCTGGCTGAAGGCCGTCAGCATGACGATGGGCGCGATGCGCTCCTCGGCGATGATCTCCGCAGCGCTGATGCCGTCCATCTTCGGCATCTTCACGTCCATGATCACCAGATCGGGGACGAGCTCGCGGGCGAGCTTCACCGCTTCCTCACCGTCGCCGGCCTCGCCGACCACGTCGTATCCCTCCTCTTTGAGGAGTTCCACGAGATCCAGGCGGATCAGCGCCTCATCTTCGGCGACCAGCACGGTGGGCTTCTTCTTATTCATATCCTGCGGCACATTTCCCTCGCCACTGGAGGCGAGCTTCCTCGATCAAACCTGCACGCATCCTACTCCTCTTTTCAACACCGCGGCCACTCAGCGCACGATGCGAGCGTCGTGCAGTCTGTGGCACAATGTGGGGGCCCGCCCGGGTGGCGGAATGGTATACGCGGACGGCTCAAACCCGTCTGGTCGAAAGACCTTAGGGGTTCGACTCCCCTCCCGGGCACAACGCGACACAACGAGAAACCCCCGAGCGTTTCCACGCTCGGGGGTTTCTCGTCGGATGACGGTCAGGTCAGTGGGCCTCGCCCAACTCCTTGACCTTGTGCACGCGCAGGTTGTTCGTCTTGCCGGGGATGCCCATGGGGGAACCGGAGACGATGACGATGCGCTCGCCGACCTCGATCATACCGCGGTCACGCAGGTGACGGTCCACGGCCTCGACGACCTCTTCCTGGGCGCTGAACTCAGGGGTGACCTGGGTGTCGACGCCCCACGACAGGGTCATGGTCTGGCGGGTGGTCTTCTCCGGGGAGAACACCAGCATGGGGATGGGGGAACGCAGACGCGAGAGGCGACGGCCGGTGTCACCGGACTTGGTGAACGCCACCAGGTAGCGCGCGCCGATGCGCTCAGCGACCTCGGCGGCGGCCTTCGCGAGGATGCCGCCGGTGGTGTGCGGATCCCAGTCGATGATGTGGATCTCCGCATGGCCCTCCCGCTCGGTCTTCTCGACGATGCGGGCCATGGTGGAGACGGTCTCGACCGGGTAGTCGCCGACGGAGGTCTCACCCGAGAGCATGACCGCATCGGCGCCGTCGAGGATGGCGTTGGCCACGTCGGAGGTCTCGGCGCGCGTGGGTCGCGGGTTCGAGATCATCGACTCCAGCATCTGAGTGGCCACGATCACCGGCTTGGCCCACTTGCGGGCCGCGCGGATGATGCGCTTCTGCACCAGCGGGACCTCCTCGAGCGGCAGTTCGACGCCGAGGTCACCGCGGGCGACCATGAAGGCGTCGAACGCGTCGATGATGTCCTGCAGGTTGGCGATCGCCTGCGGCTTCTCCAGCTTGGCGATGACGGGGACGCGGCGTCCCTCCTCGTCCATGATCTCGTGGACGCGCTTGACGTCGTCAGCGGAACGCACGAAGGACAGGGCGACCATGTCGACGTCCTGGTGCAGCGCCCACCGCAGGTCGCGCTCGTCCTTGTCAGACAGGGCCGGGACGGAGACGGCGACGCCGGGCAGGTTGATGCCCTTGTTGTTGGAGACGGGGCCGGCGACGGTGACCTCGCACACGACCTCGGTCTCGTTGACGGCGACGGCGCGAAGGCCGACCTTGCCGTCGTCGATGAGGATGGGGTCGCCGATGTTGACGTCACCCGGGAGCCCCTTGTAGGTGGTCGACGAGCGCTCCTGGTTGCCTGGAATGTCGTCGACGGTGATGGTGAAGGTGTCCCCCACCCCGAGGAAGTACTTCTTGTCCTCCTCGAACCTCCCAAGACGGATCTTGGGGCCCTGCAGGTCGGCGAACACGCCGACGGTCTTGCCGGTCAGCTCAGCAGCTTCGCGGATGTTCTTGATTCGGTTGCCGTGCTCGTCGTAATCGCCGTGGCTCATGTTGAGACGGGCGACATTCATGCCGGCGTTCAACAACTCCACAAGGCGGTCAACGGTTTCGGCAGACGGGCCGAGGGTACATACGATCTTTGCTCTACGCACGGGCCCAACCCTACCTGACCCGGCTCAATCTCCGCACCGGGGTCACCCGATGTTCACCTGGGCTGCGCGATCCCGTCGCGAACCAGTTCCAGCGCGTGCGCCAGATCAGCCGGATACCCGGAGGTGAAGCGCACCTCGTCGCCCGTGGCGGGGTGCGTGAAACCGAGCTCGACGGCGTGGAGCCACTGCCGCACGAGCCCGAGCCGCTCCGCCATGGTGGGATCCGCGCCGTACAGCGGGTCCCCCACGCACGGATGCCCGATGGCGGCCATGTGCACGCGGATCTGGTGGGTGCGGCCGGTCTCGAGGTGGATCTCCAGCAGCGTCGCCGCGCGGTGCGCCTCGAGGGTCTCGTAGTGCGTCACCGAGTGGCGACCGCCCTCGATGATGGCCATCTTCCAATCGGCGCCGGGGTGCCGGGCGATGGGCGCCTCGATCGTTCCCGTGAACGGATCCGGGTGGCCCTGCACCAGGGCGTGGTAGATCTTGTCGACGGTGCGGTCCCGGAACGCCTGCTTGAGGACACTGTAGGCGACCTCCGATTTCGCCACCACCATGAGCCCGCTGGTCCCAACGTCGAGGCGCTGCACGATGCCCTGACGCTCGGCGGCACCCGACGTAGAGACCTGCACGCCGGCGGCAGCCAGATGCTCCACCACCGAGGGGCCCTCCCAGCCGAGGCTGGGGTGCGCCGCCACGCCCACCGGCTTGTCCACGACCACCAGGTCTGCGTCCTGGAACACGATCCGGACGCCGTCGGCAAGCTCAGGGGTGACCTGCACCCCCGCCGGGGCGGAATCGTCGAGCTCCAGCAACTCGCCGCCCCGGACACGCTGGGAGGCCTTGTCCACCACAGTTCCATCCAGACGCAGGCTGCCCTCCTCGATGAGGGTCTCGATGCGGGAGCGGGAGTAGCCGGAGACCCGCGCGGCGACCGCGTCGACGCGGTCCCCCGCAAGTCCGTCAGGGACGAGGAAGAGGCTCACCGCGTCACCTCGCCGGCTTTCTCCCGGTTGGCCGTCTCCTGTCCGGCCTTCTCCTGCTTGCGCTCCTCCAACTCGCCGACGAGGCCGCCGATGATGATCAGGCCCGCCGCCACGGTGATGCAGACGTCGGCCCAGTTGAAGATGGCGAAGTTGGGCACCTGGAACATGTCGATCACGTGGCCGTGGAGCTTAGCCGGCGGCTGGGTGATGCGGTCGACCAGATTGCCGGTGACCCCACCCAGAAGCAGCCCCAACGCGATGGCGTGCCAGACCCTGGTGATGCGGGTCAGCGCGACGAGGCAGCCCAGGGTGGCGAGGATCGCGAAAATGGTGAAGACGATCGTGACCCCGGCGCCCATCCCGAAGGCGGCGCCGGGGTTGCGGATCAGGTTGAGGCTCAGCAGGTCACCCACGAGGGGCACCCGCACCCCGGGTTCGAGGTGTTCGACGGAGGCGTTCTTGATCGCCTGGTCGACCGCGAGCATGGCCACGCCGAGGCCACCGGCGATCATGCCGATGCCCCAGCGTCGCTTGGTCAGCGTCTCTCCTCGCGCTGCTTGCAGGTCACGCACAGCGTCGCACGCGGGAACACCTGGAGACGACCCTTGCCGATGGCCTTTCCGCAGACCTCGCAGTAGCCGTACTCGCCGGTGTCGAACAGGTGCAGCGCGAGCCTGGCCTGTTCCGCCATCTCCCGCACGTTCTGGGCCAGCGACAGCTCCTGGTCACGCTCGAAGTTGCTGGAGCCGACGTCGACCGGGTCGCGGCCGGCCCCGTCGGTGCCGCCACGCATGAGCGCTGCCAGCTCGGCCTCCGCCTGCTCGATCCGCTTGTCCGCACGTTCGAGCTCGTCCACGAGCTCGGCGCGCTGCTCAGCCACCTCTTCTGGGGTCCACGGCTCCTCCCCCTCGAGTACAGGGAGGACCACTTGAGCTTCGGCGCTCTTCTTCGTCGTCGGCATGGCTGCTCTTTCTCGCAGAATGGGTATCTGGTTGGGGAAGGTTACACCAGGAACGGGGCAACGCAACAGGCCGACCCGCTGACGGATCGGCCTGTTGTAGGAAATGTGGGTTGACTAGCCCTGATCCCCGCCTGCGAGGGCATCGAGACGAGGGGTGTCGGACTCGCGCTGCTGCGCGAGTTCGGGCACGTCCTCCGGCTCCGGGTGGTCCTCGTTGATGGAGGCCAGCAGCCGCTGGAGCGACGCGGAGAGGTTCTGGCGGTAGCTCGACTCGAACGAGCGGAGCTGGTCCACCTTGGTGGTCAGCTGGCCCTGCTCGTGCTCAAGGGACGAGAACAGCTCGTGGCGACGCTCCGAGGCCTGACGGTCCACATCTGCGGCGCGCGACTCGGCCTCCTTGGTCATCTGCTCGGCGTTGACGCGGGCCTCGGACTCCACGCGCTCCGCCTTGGTGCGGGCATCGGTCTTGATCTCGTTGGCCTGCTGCTCCGCCTCGGCGATCTTGCGCTGCGCCTCGGCCTGGGCCTCGTTGACGAGCGTGGTGGCCTGGTCCGTGGCCATCTGGAGCAGACGGGTCACGGCAGGCGCCGCCTCCTCGGAGGTGGTCACGGTCAGGGTCTCGGCCCCGCCGGCCACCTGGGTGACGCGCTCGCTGCGGGAGCGGTCGAACTCGGCGCGCACCTGCTCGAGCTGGCTGCGGAGCTGGTCGTTCTCAGCGGAGAGTTGGCGCACCCGCTCCTCCGAAGCCTGCTGGGCGGCGTTGGCGTCGCCGCGTCCGCTGAGCGCCTCGTTGAGACGGTCGATCTCGCCGCGCAGAGACGCGATCTCCTCATCCTTGTCCTGGAGCGACGAACGCAACTCGGAATCGTCCACGACGGCCGGCTGCACGCTGGTCGACTGCATCGAGTCAAGTTCGCGGCGCATGCGCTCGCGCTCCTTCTCGAATTCGTCGAAGGTCAGCTCAACCTTGTCGATGAACGTGTCGACGTCACCGACCTGGTAGCCCGTCTCGCCGCGTCGCGACATGCGGAATCGGATCTGGCGCACCTCGTCCAGTGTCAGACTCATGTTTGCTCCATATCGAGAGTGATTGTCACCGGTCGGGACCGGTCATCTCAGGCTAGCGTAGCCGCAACGGCCCCTGCCGACACCTCAACGCGCGCTGAAAGGTTGAAAACCCGCCGTCGCGTCTCAGAACGGGACGTACATCAGGACGAGCCGCCCGAGGAGTTGAAGCCCGATGAACAGGACCAGCACGCTGAGGTCGAGCGACGCGTTGCCGAGCTGCACGGGCTTGATCCAGCGCCGCAGGAAACGCACGGGCGGGTCCGTCAGCGTGTAGATGAACTCCACGAGCACCAGCACGATGCCCTTGGGCTCCCACCCCGGCGCGAACATGGGGATCCAGGACACGATGACGCGGGCCAGGAGCACCCAGACGTAGAGGGTGATCAGCCACCACAGAACGACAGCTACCACCGGCGATCAGCTCTGGTTGAAGAAGCCGCCGGAGGCGATGCGCTCCTTGTCCTCTGGACCCACCACGAGGTTGTGGGGGCAGAGGAGGAACACCTTGCTGGAGACGCGCTCGATGTTGCCGGTGAGCCCGAAGACGAGGCCGGCAGCGAAGTCGACCAGGCGCTTCTCCTCGCCGTCCTCCATGTCGGACAGGTTCATGATGACGGGAATGCCGTCACGGAAGTTCTCGCCGATCACGCGCGCCTCGTTGTACGAGCGGGGTCGGACGCTGACGATGCGGCTCAGATCGGCCACCTCCTTCTGCGCCGGCGCCACCGGGGTCACCGGCTTGGGGCGACGCTGCGGAAGCGCCTGCACGCGGCTGATCTCGGCGCTGGGCTCCTCCTCCTCGACGAAGACGTCGTCGGTGAGTTCGCCATCAGTGTCGTCGATCTCGTCCTCCCGGTATCGACCGTCTTCGACGAGTCCCATCCACGCGGCAAGCTTCCGAACGCCCACGACAGTCTCCTTCTGGTGTGATACTCCGAAGGCTAGCGCGCCGCACCCAATCTTCAGAGCTGCGACGCACCGACGCGCCGGATCACTTCATGAAGTCGGGGACGTCCAGGTCGTCGTCGTAGTCCGCGGCGGGCTTGGGAGCCGCCGGGCGCTGGCTGGGAGCATTGTTCTGCGGCGCCTGCTGGAACGGGTTGTGGGGCTGCTGGTTGCCCTGCTGGGCGTCGCCCTGGGAGCGGCCGGGGTTGGTCCGCTCGTCGACCTGGGGGCGGGGCTGCTGGGGCTGCGGCTGCTGCTTCGGCGCCACGCGCGCCTGCTGCTGGGGGCGGCGCTGCGGCTGCCCGCCGTCGAAGCCGGCGGCGATGACGGTGATGCGCACCTCGTCACCCAGGGCGTCGTCGATGACGGTACCGAAGATGATGTTGGCCTCGTCGTGCGCGGCCTGCTCGATGAGCTGGGCGGCCGCGGAGACCTCGAACAGACCGAGGTCGGAACCGCCGGCGATGGAGAGCAGGACGCCGTGGGCGCCGTCGATGCTGGCTTCGAGCAGCGGCGACGAGATGGCCATCTCGGCGGCGGCGCGGGCGCGGTCCTCACCGCGGGCCGAGCCGATACCCATGAGGGCCGAACCGGCCTGGCTCATGATGGACTTCACATCGGCGAAGTCGAGGTTGATCAGGCCGGGGGTGGTGATCAGGTCCGTGATGCCGGAGACACCCTGCATGAGCACCTGGTCCGCCTGCTTGAAGGCGTCCAGGATGGCCACCTGGTGGTCGGTCATCTGGAGGAGCTTGTCGTTGGGGATCACGATGAGGGTGTCGACCTCTTCGCGGAGCTGCTCGATGCCCACCTCGGCCTGCGAGGCGCGGCGCTTGCCCTCGAACGAGAACGGGCGGGTGACCACACCGATGGTCAGCGCGCCGAGCGAGCGGGCGATCTTGGCGACGATCGGCGCGGCGCCGGTTCCGGTGCCACCACCCTCGCCTGCGGTGACGAAGACCATGTCGGCGCCCTTGAGTGCCTCCTCGAGCTCCTCGGAGTGGTCATCTGCGGCCTGGCGCCCCTTCGCGGGATCGGCGCCTGCACCGAGGCCGCGGGTCAGTTCGCGGCCGATGTCGAGCTTGACGTCGGCGTCACTCATCAGGAGCGCCTGCGCATCCGTGTTGACGGCGATGAACTCCACACCGCGGAGCCCTGCCTCGATCATGCGGTTGACGGCGTTGACGCCGCCGCCGCCGACACCGACGACCTTGATCACCGCGAGATAGTTCTGAGATGCGCTAGCCATGGCCTAGAGACTATGGCGGTGTTCGGGGATCGTCCAACGACAGGCCCGAATCCCTCAATATTCACCTCAAGTCGAACTTCAGGGTTTGCGGCAGGCCTACTTCGTGGTGGGGTGACCGGGCGCGGACACGTCGTAGACGGTGGCCTCCACGCTCAGCAATGCGCCGATGACCTCAGCCTTCAGGTCTGACTCCTCGGCGCTGCCCCACACGACCGTACGGCCTCCGTCGAGGGTGAGGGAAATCCGGTCCACGGCCTCGGCCCGGATCGCGACCACCTGCGCCCGCAGATCACCGGGGACGGCATCCGCGACGGTGGCCACATCCGCCAGCAGCCGCTGCTGGTCCTCCACCGCCTCGACCGCCGCCAGAAGCTCCCCTTCGACGGGGGTTGGCGTGGTGTGGAAGGCCACGCCCTCCTCGTCGATCCAGTCGTAGCCGCCCTCACTTTCACGCAGATACGAGGCTGTGCGCTCCGTCACCGCGATCTGGACCGTGTCCGGCAGTTGACGCGACACGTCGACCGACCGCACGGCAGGCAGCGACTCGACCCGCTCGCCGATAGCGCGGACGTCCTGGATGAGCAGGGGCTCCCCCAACGCCACCTGCGCCGCCGCGACCACCTCGTCGGCGGTGAGCAGCTCCACGCCGTCGACCGCCACCTTCTGGGCGGCGAGCACCTGCGAGAAGAACGCCAGCCAGATGGCCACGCCGACGAGGATCACCGCTGCGCCGATGCCGCCGCCGAGCAGCCACTTGCGGCGGCGCTCGGCGGTGCGCCGTTCCTGGAGGGCCCGGGCGAACTCGCCCGGAGTCAGCGCGTCGCTCACTGCGCGTCTGGCCGCTGCTTCAGGAGGTCGGCCAGAAGGGGCCCGACGATCGTGACGTCGCCGCAACCGAGCGTGATGATCAGGTCCCCCGGCTCGGCGATCTCGTTGAGCGCCGCGGGGAGGTCGTACTTCTCCTTGACGTAGACCAGGTTCTCCTGCCCGTGGGCGCGGGCGGCGTCGACGACCAGCTCTCCCGTCACGCCGGGGATGGGATCCTCGCGGGCGCCGCACACGTCGTTGATCACCGCGATGTCCGCCAGGGTCATCACCTCACCGAACTCGTCGGCAAAATCCACCGTCCGGCTGTAGAGGTGGGGCTGGAAGCAGGCGATGAGCCGCCCGCTGAGGCCGGTGGCCTCGTTGCCTGCGGAGGTGGCCCGCCGGGCGGCAGTGAGTGCCGCGCGGATCTCGGTGGGGTGGTGGGCGTAATCGTCGAACACGCGGATTCCGGCGGTGTCGGTGATCAGCTGGAAGCGACGCAGCGTGCCCTCGAACCGGCCGAGGGCCTCCACGGCCTCGTCGTGACTGAGACCGAGAATGCGACCCGAGGCGTAGGCGGCAGAGGCGTTGGCGAGGTTGTGGTTGCCGGGCACCTGCAGCACGATCCGTCCGGATTCGTCCCCGTAGGTGATCGTGGCCTCGACGCCGTTGCCGTGGGCCTTGACGTCGGTGATCCGCACGTCGGCGTCCTCCGCCTCGCCGTAGCGGATGATGTGGGGGGTCTCCCCCACTAGTTCGTCGGCCAGCGCACGAGAGCCCGGGTCGTCGACGTTGATCACGACGTGGCGCACATGTGGGCGGGTCGCGAAGGCGCGGAAGCCGTCGGCGTAGGCCTCAGGGCTGCCCCAGTTGACCAGGTGGTCCGCCTCCACGTTGGTGATCACGGCGATCTCCGTGGGGTACTGCAGGAACGAGGCGTCGGACTCGTCCGCCTCCACCACGAAGGCCTCGCCCGAGCCGGCCGCCGAGCTCACGCCGGTGGTCGACAGCGGTCCGCCGATGACGTAGCTGGGGTCCCGGCCCGCCTCGCTGAGCATGACCGCAGTCATGGCGGTGGTGGTGGTCTTGCCGTGCGTGCCGGCCACCGAGACACCGCGCTTGCCCTGCATGAGGGCCGCGAGCGCCGCGGAACGGTGCCAGATGCGCAGGCCCCGCTTGCGGGCCTCCACCAGTTCGGGGTTGTCCGCGCGGATGGCAGAGGAGATCACCACGGTGCGGGCGTCCCCCACCTGGGAGGCGTCGTGGCCCACGTAGGTGGTCACGCCGACGCGCTCCAGCCCGCGCAGCGCCGTCGAATCCGACTGGTCCGAGCCCGAGGTCTTGATGCCGAGCTCCGCGTAGAGGCGGGCGATGCCGCTCATGCCGGAGCCTCCGGCAGCGATGAAATGGACCGGGCCCACCTGGTCTGCGGGCACCACCTCAATAGGGTTGAGGAGCATGTTTCACCTTTCTCAGACGACGGCGAGGGTGGCTGCGGCGAGGGCCTGGGCCGCATCCGCCGGGTACATGTCCCGGCAGGCGGCCGACATCTGCGCGAGCCGCTCGGGATCGCCGAGGATCCCGGTCACGACATCTGTGAGTCTAGCCCCGCTGAGGTCGCCGTCGGGCACCAGCACTCCGGCCTCGGCGGCCACCAGTTCCGCGGCGTTCCTCCCCTGTTCCCCGTTGCCCCAGGGGAGCGGCACGAAGATCACGGGCAGCCCGCTGACCGCGGTCTCCATCACGGTGCCGGCGCCGGCCCGGCCGACCATCAGATCAGCCGCGGCGTAGGCCACGGCCATGTCGCTGACGAACGCCACCGGGCGGTACTGGGCGCCGGTGGGAGCAGTCACGACGGCGTGCACGGCCTCGTCGAAGTTCTTGGGCCCCAGGACGTGCAGGATCTGGATGCCGGCGGCGAGCAGGTCGTCGCGCGCCTGCTCGAGGGCCTCGTTGATGCGGACGGCACCCTGGGAGCCTCCGCTGACCAGCAGCGTGGGCCGGTCCGGGGCCAGCCCGAACTGCTCGCGTGCCTGCGCGGCGTCCACCGTGGGGTGCGTGATGGAGCGGCTCATCGGCATCCCGATCAGCTGCCCGCCCGGGAGTTGGGTCTCACTGAAGGTGGTGCCCACGAACCGGGCGAACCTGGCGCCGATCTTGTTGGCGATGCCGGCCAGCTTGTTGGCCTCGTGCACCACCACCGGCACGCCCGCCGTCCGCGCGGCCAGGTAGGCGGGGATGGAGACGTAGCCTCCGAAGCCCACCAGCACATCCGCTTTGGCCTCTTTCAGCACCCGGCGGGACTCGAGCACGGACCGCGTGAGGGTGTAGGGCAGCTTCACCAGGTCGAGGTTGAGGGTGCGGGGCAGCGGCACCGGGGTGATCAACTCCAGCGTGAGGCCGGCCTCGGGGATCACCTTGGTCTCCAGGCCCTTGGCCGTGCCGATGCACACGATCCGCACATCCGGTTCCGCCGCCCGGAGCGCCTTGGCGGTGGCGATCAGCGGCGACGTGTGGCCGGCCGTGCCACCGCCGGCGAGTACCACGTTGGTCATGCGTCCTCCCTGCTCGCGGCCAGCACGCTCGTCATGCGCGGCCGGGAAGGAACCTTACGCGAGGCCAGGTAGGCGCGCGCATCCGGCGTGTCGCGCGCGAGGGACAGCAACACCCCCACCGCCATGAGGCTGGCGATCAGCGCGGAGCCGCCGTAGGAGACGAACGGGAGCGGCACGCCCAGCACCGGCAGCAGGTGCATGACCACGAAGATGTTGATGACGGCCTGGCCGAGGAACCAGGCGGTGATGCCAGCGGCCACCACGCGGTTGAACATCTTGTCCGAGCGGATGGCGATCTCGAGCCCCGCCCAACCCAGGAGCGCGAACATGGCGATCACCAGCAGCACGCCGAACAGGCCCAACTCCTCGCCGATGACGGCGAAGATGAAGTCCGTGTGGGCGCCGTCCTTGAGCCCACCCCACTTCTGCTTGGAGGCGCCGAGCCCCAGCCCCCACCAGCCGCCGGAGGCCAGCGCGTAGAGCGCGGCCATGGGCTGCGACGACAGGTCGGTGTTGGACTGCGGGTCCAGGAAGACGCTGATGCGGCTCATCCGGTTGCCCGAGCCGTAGACCAGCAGGGTGACCAGCACGAGCGCGCCGGAGGCGAACGGCAGGAGGATCCGCAGCGGGGTGCCCACGAACCACATCACCGACGCGATGATCAGGCCGACGATCAGGCCTGTGCCGAGGTCGCGGCCGGCGAGCACCAGCGCGAGGATCAACCCGCCCAACGGGACGATGGGCACCAGCAACTGCCACGGCTCGTGGAGCCTGCCCCGTTTGACGTGGAAGATCGCGCCGCACCACACGATGAGGGCCAGCTTGGCGAATTCGGAGGGCTGGAACTGGATGCCGCCGATGAGCAGCCAGTTGCGGTTGCCGCCGTAGAGCACGCCGAGCGGCGTCTGGACCGCGATCAGCAGGGCCACGGCCAACACCCAGAAGGCCCAGCCGAAGGTCTGCAGCAACTGCGGTTTGATCCGGCTCAACAGCGCCAGGAACCCTATGCCCAGCACGAGGAACACGATCTGCCGGATCGCGAAGTAGTAGGGGCTGTCCTGCGTCGACTGTGCCAGCGCGGCGGAGGAGCTCAGCACCATGAGGGAGCCAATGCCCACCAGCACGGTCACGCTCGCCGCCACGAAGTAGTATGGCGCCATGGGCGAGGCCGCGAGGGCCCGCACCTGGGACCAGATGGAGAACCGCGCCGGGGGGGAAGCTGCGTCGGACGCCATGTGCTGGTTCCCTCCTATCCGAGATACCGCTGTACCGCGTCGGCGAACGCGTCCCCGCGGGCCGAGTAACTGTCGAACATGTCGAGGCTGGCGCACCCCGGGGAGAGCAGCACCGTGTCGCCAGGCTGGGCGAACTGCCCCGCCAGAGCGACGACCTCGTCCATCACCCCAGTGTCAGGGTTGTCGAGCACCTGGACGGGGACCTCGGGCGCGTGTCGCTCAAGCGCGTCCGCGATGAGATACCGGTCGACCCCGATCACGACGGCGGCGCGCAGCTTGCCGCGGTGCCGCTCGATCAGGTCGTCGAACGTGGTGCCCTTGGCCTGCCCGCCGGCGATCCACACGAACGAGTCGTAGGCGTTCATGGCGGAGTTCGCGGCGTGGGGGTTGGTGGCCTTGGAGTCGTCCACCCACCGCACCCCGTCGGCCTCGGCGACCTGCTGGATGCGGTGCCCGGCGAGCTGCAGATTCTGCAGGCCCTTGGCCACCGACGAGTGGTGCACGCCGTAGCTGCGCGCTAACGCGGCGGCGGCCAGGGCGTTGGCCACGTTGTGCGGGGCGGCGGGCTGCACGTCGGAGACCTTCGCCAACTCGAGCGCGTTGCGCTGGCGCTGCTCGATGAACGCGCGGTCCACGATGAGGTCGTCGACGACGCCCAGCATCGAGACCGCCGGGGTGCCCAGCGTGAAGCCGATGGCGCGGGCGCCCTCCACCACGTCGGCCTCCTCCACCATCGCTTCGGTGAGGGGCTCGTCCACGTTATAGACGCACGAGTGGGTGATGCCCTGGTAGATCTTGGCCTTCTCCGCCGCGTACAGGCCCATCGGATCAGGCTGGTCCTCGTACCACTCGAGGTGGTCCTCGTGCAGGTTGAGCACCACCGCAGAGTGGAGGTTGATGTCGTTCATCCAGTGCAGTTGGAAACTGCTCAGCTCGACGGCGAAGACGTCGTAGTCCACCTCGTCGAGGATCGCCTCGATGATGGGACGGCCGATGTTGCCCACCGCGGCGGCCTTGCGCCCGTCGGCGATCAGCATGGCTTCCAACATCTGGGTGGTGGTGGTCTTGCCGTTGGTGCCGGTGACGCCCAGCCAGGGGATGACGCGTTCAGGCTGCATCATCCGCCACGCCAGTTCGGTCTCACCCCACACGGGGACGCCTTCGGCGGCCGCCTGGCGCAGGAGGGGGGCCGACGGACGCCAGCCGGGCGACGTGACCACCAGGTCGGTGCCGGGCGGTAGCTCCGCCGTCGACCCGGGGCCCAGGCGCACGGTGACGTCCAGCTGTTCGAGGAGACCGGCCTTCTCGGCGTGCGCGGTGGATTCGTCGAGCACGATGATCTTCGCACCCAGCGACATGAGACCATCGGCCGCGGCGAAACCGGAGACGCCGAGCCCGGCGACAACCACCTGGGCGGAGGGCCAATCTGACAGCCGGGTGGCGGTGGGGATCCAGGAGAGCGTCACGTCCCGGTCACCCACTCAGCGTAGAAGATGCCCATGCCTGCGGCCACGCACAGGCCGCAGATGATCCAGAACCGGATGACGACGGTGACCTCATCCCAGCCCTTCAGCTCGAAGTGGTGGTGGATGGGCGACATCTTGAAGATGCGTTTGCCCTTGGTGGCCTTGAAGTAGCCCACCTGCAGCGTCACCGAGCCCACCTCGATGACGAACAGCAGGCCGAGGATGACCAGCAGGAGTTCGGTACGGGTCAGGACCGACAGGCCCGCCAGTGCCGCGCCGATGGCCATGGAGCCGGTGTCGCCCATGAAGATCTTGGCGGGCTTGGCGTTCCACCACAGGAAACCGAAACACGCGCCGGCGAAGGCGATGGCCAGCACGGCGAGGTCGTTGGGGTCGCGGGCCTCGTAACAGCGCGAGGCCATGGTCATGGACCTCAGCACGGAGGGACGGGCGCACCACTGGTTGTACTGCCAGATGTTGACGATGGTGTAGGCCGCGAACACCAGCGTGGCGGATCCGGCGGCCAGTCCGTCGAGGCCGTCTGTGAGGTTGACGGCGTTGGACCAGCTCATGATCAGGAACGTGATCAGCAGCACCGCCACGATCACCGGCAGGGCCAGCCAGGAGATGTCACGCAGGAAGGAGATGGCCGGCGACGCCGGCGTGATGCCCCGGTGGTTGGGGAAGTTCAGCGCCGCGATGGCGAACCCACCGCCGATCAGCGCCTGCCCGATGAGCTTGCCCCGGGGGGTGAGCCCCAGGCTGCGTTCCTTGGTGATCTTCGACCAGTCGTCGAGGAAGCCGAGGAAGCCCATGCCGACGGCGAGGCCCAGCAACAGGAGGCCGGAGAGGGTGGGTGGCTGCCACCGCACCAGGTGCGTCACGAAGTAGGCCAACACCACGGAGGCCAGGATGACCAGGCCGCCCATGGTGGGGGTGCCTCGCTTGACGTGGTGCGTCGTGGGGCCGTCCTCGCGGATGAACTGTCCGTACTGCCTGCGGGTCAGGAACTTGATCAGCAGGGGCGTGCCGAGCATCGAGAACAGCAGGGAGAGGCCGCCCGCGGTGAGGATGTTGATCACTGTGCTGCTCCGTCCTCTGCGGCCAGTGCGGCCGCCACTGTTTCGAGCCCCACCCCACGCGAGCCCTTGATGAGGACGACATCGCCGGGGTTGAGATGCAGGGCGGGCACGATGTCGTCTCGGGTCCGCACGCTGGCGGAGATGCCTTCGGCCGTGGCGCCGGCCACGATCTGGGCCGCCAGGTCGCCCACGGCGAACACCTCCGCCACGCCGAGATCAGCCGCGAGCCGGCCGGCCTCTTCATGAAGTTCCTCGGCCAGCGGACCCAACTCGAGCATGTCGCCGAGCACCGCGACGACCCGGGCGCCCGGGTGCTCGCGTCGGGTGCCGTGCACCAGTTCGACGGCGGTGGCGAGCGCCGCGGCCATCGAATCCGGGTTGGCGTTGTAGGCGTCGTTGAGGATCAGCACGCCGTCGTCGCGGGCGGTGAGTTCCATCCGCCAACTGGAGCGCTGGACGGCCTCCGACAGGGCGGCGGCCACGAGGTCGATGTCGAGCCCCACCGCCAGTGCGGCAGCCGCGGCGGCCAGCGAGTTGGCCACCTGGTGGCGCCCGATGACGCCCAGGGCGACCTTGGCGGTGCGCTCCCCCTCATCGTCGGCGGCGACCAGTTCGAACGACGGCTGGCTGAGCGCGTTCATGCGGACGTTGCGGGCGGTCACACGCAGGCTGCCGCCGGTGAGCTCGCCCTCACCGAACCAGGCGATCCGCGCCCGGGTCGCTTCCGCCATGGCGGCGACGGCCGGGTCATCGGCGTTGAGCACGGCCCAGCCGTCCTCGGCGAGGTCCGCCACGATCTCGGACTTGGCCTTCGCGGTGGCCTCCACTCCCCCGAACTCACCGACGTGGGCGCGCCCGACGTTGAGGCAGACCCCCACGTCGAGCCCGACCAGCGACGTGAGCCACGCGATGTGCCCCGCGCCGCGGGCGCCCATCTCTGAGATCAGATAGCCGGTCTCAGCGTCGACGCGGCAGGCGGTCAGCGGCACGCCCACCTCGTTGTTCTGCGACCCGCTGGGCGCCACCGTCGGGCCGGCGGCCTCGAAGATCTGGGCCATCAGGTCCTTGGTGCTGGTCTTGCCCGAGCTACCCGTCACTCCGATGGAGATCATGCCGCGGGCGCGCTCCTCGCGCACGATGCCGCGGGCGAGCCAACTCATGGCGGTGATGGAGTCCTCCGCGAGGATGTGGGGCACCTTCGCGTCCGTGCTGTACATGCCGAGCACGCCGCGCGCGCCGGCGTCGACGGCGGCCTGCGCGAACGCGTGCCCATCGGCCCGCTCGCCGGGAATGGCCACGAAGAGGCAGCCTTCTGCGGCGTCGCGGTTGTCGATGACCACGTCCGGGCCCACCTCGAGCTCCGCGTCGGCGTCGTCGCCGAACAACTCGACGGCGGCGGGCTGCATCAGCTCCACCACCTCGAGCATCGAGCGTTTACGCATCGGGCACTCCTTCCTCACGGCCGCATCCCCAGGCACGGGCCGCCTCCTCGACGTCGTCGAAGTCGACGGTCCGGTCAGCCAGGATCTGGCCCCGTTCGTGGCCCTTTCCCAGAATCGCCACCACAGTATCGCCATCAGCCCTGCTCATGGCAGCTTCAATGGCGGCGCGCCGCCCAGGCACCTCCAGCAGCTGGGCCCCGGCGGGCAACGCCTCGGCCGCCCCCGCCATCACCTCGGCCCGGATGGCGGCGGTGTCTTCGGTGCGCGGGTTGTCGTCGGTGACGATGGTCACGTCGCTCAGCCGCGCCGCTGCCGCACCCATGTGCGGCCGCTTCTCCGCGTCCCGGTCGCCGCCGCACCCGACGATGCAGATGAGGCGCCCGATACCGCTCAGGGAGCGCAGCGCGGCGTCCACAGCTTGGGGCGTGTGCGCGAAGTCGACCACCACGAGGGGCGCGCCGTCGCCGAGGTCGACCTTCTGCATCCGGCCGGGCACCTGCGCCGTGCGCAGCCCCCGCAGGGCGGCCTCAGCGGGCACGCCGACGGCCTCCAGCATGGCCAGCGCCACCACGGCGTCGGTCATGTTGTACTCGCCCGGCAGGGACAGCTCCAGCGGGAGGTCCTCTCCCCCGCGCGTCACGGTGGCGACGCCGCCCAGCGGCGGCACCGCCCGGTAGCCGCTCATCCGGTAGTCCGCCCCAGCGCCGGTGCCCACGGTGATCAGGCGGCCCTGGCCGTGCTCCGCGACCCGGCGGGCGATCTCCGCGCCGGCCTCGTCGTCGATCCAGACGACGCTGGCGCGGGCGCGTCCGGGCTCAAACAGACGCGCCTTGGCATTGAAGTAGTCCTCCATCGAGGCGTGGAAGTCGAGGTGGTCGCGGCCGAGGTTGAGGAAGCCGACGGCGTCGAACTCGATGGCATCAACCCTGCTGAGGGCCATGGCGTGGGAGCTCACCTCGACGGCCACCGCCTCCGCGCCGCGTTCAGCCATGACGGCCAGCAGCGCCTGCAGGTCGGGCGACTCCGGCGTGGTCACCGTGCTGCGCCCGGACGGCAGTTCGCGCCCGGCCAGGCGGAAGCCGATGGTGCCTATCGTGCCCGGGGTGCGGCCGGCGGCGGCCAGCGCGGCCTCCATGAGGGCGACGGTGGTGGTCTTGCCGTTGGTGCCCGTGACGCCCAGCGTGGTGAGCCGCTCGGCGGGCCTGCCGAACAGCCGCGCGGAGACCTCCGCCATGGCCGCTCGCACGTCGTCGGCCGCCAGTACCGGGACGCTGAGGTCAGCCAACCGCGCCGCGCCGTCGTCGTCGGTGAGCACCGCAACCGCGCCGGAGTCGACGGCGGCGTGGGCGAACTCGGCGCCGTGCCGGCGGGTGCCGGGCAGCGCCACGTACAGCCAGCCGGGCCGGATCTCGCCGGAACTCAGGGCGATCCCCGAGACGGTGAGGCCCCCAGGCACGGGGCCGACGAGGCCGAGCCCCGCCACCAGATCGGTGAGCGGGGCCGGGTCGATGCTCTCAGGCCTGATCGATGTCATGTCAGTCAAAGGTGGTGGGCAGGTCAGGGGCTTCCGTGGTGGAGGGCTGCACGTTGTAGCGCGGCAGCGCCAACGACAGGATGTTGTTGGTCACCGGCAGCGCCAGGCGGCTACCGAGGTTACCGTTACGCGGCTTGTCGAGCACCACGTAGACCAGCAGCTGCGGGTCCTCGGCCGGCGCCACGTTCACGAACGAGGCGGTGAAGCCGTTGTAGCACATGCAGTTCGGGTCGAAGCGCTGCGCGGTGCCGGACTTGCCGGCCGTGCGGTAGCCGGGGATCTTGCGGTTGTCGTTGAGCGTGATGACCGATTCCATCATCTCCACCACAGCATCGGAGGACTCCTCCGAGATGACCCGGCGGCTCTCCTGCTCCGGCAGTTCCAGCGGCGTGCCGTCGGAGGCCTTGGCGGACTTGAGGATCTTGGGCTGATGATAGGTGCCGCCGTTGGTCACCGCCGCCACCGCAGCCGCCATCTGCACGGCGTTGACGCTGAGGCCCTGTCCGAAGGAGACCTGGTCCCGCGTGTAGTCCGGCATGTCCGCCGTCGGGATCTGGCCGGTCGACTCGCCGGGCAGCCCGGTGCCGGGTTTGGCGCCCAGGCCGAAGGAGGCGAGGTAGTGGGTCAACTTCTGCTTCTCGAGCTGGCGGGTGAGCTTGATCATGCCCACGTTGGAGGACTGCGCGATGATCCCGCGGGCGGTGAGGTTGAGGTCGCCGTGCGCGAACGAGTCGCGCACGATGCCGCCGCCCGAGGCGATGCTGCCGGGCACCACGAGCTGCGTGTCGGGGGTGGCGATCCCCTCCTCCGCGAGCGCCGCCATGGTCAGCACCTTCTGCACGGAGCCGGGCTCGTAGGCCTCAGTGACGGCGCGGTTGCCGAGGTCCTCGCTGTCGGCGGCACCGGGGTTCGAGGCGTCGAAGCTGGGGCCGTTGGCCAGGGCCAGGACCTCTCCCGTGTGGATGTTCATCACGACGGCGGTGCCGGTCTGGGCGTTGGCCTGGCGCATGCCGTCGGCCAGGGCCTGCTCCACCATCCACTGGAGATCCGAGTCGATGGTCAGTTCGTAGGTGGCGCCGTCCACCGGCGGGGTCATGATGTTGGTGCCCAGCGGGATGCGGCCGTAGGTGGAGGCGTCGTAGACCTGCTCTCCGGGCGTGCCCGTGAGCTGATCGTTGAAGGCGTACTCCAAGCCGGCGGCGCCTTCACCCTCGGCGTTGACGAAACCGACGACGTTGGAGGCCACCGAGCGGTTCGGGTAGACGCGGATGGGATCTGACGCACCGAACACGCCGTACCAGCGGGTCCCCTCCTCACCGCCCAGGCCCTCACGCATGTCGGCCTCGATGGCGCTGAACGTGGCGGCGGGCACCTGCCGCGCGACGATCTCGTAGCGGGAGTCGGGCGTGTCGATGAGCTCGAGGTACTTCTCCTTGCGGCCGCCGAGGTGCTTGACGAGGATGTCGGCCACGGCGCTGGGCGCGGCCGCTGCTTCCTCCTGCTTCTTCTTGCTCATCGGGTAGCGCTTGTCTGCGCCGTTGGTGCGCACCATGTCGGGATCGATCGAGACCAGCATGGCCGGCTCCGTGCTGGCCAGCACCACGCCGTTGCGGTCGAGGATCTCCCCACGGGTGGCGGGCAACGCCCGCTTGGACTGCATCTTGGCCGCGGCCTCGGCGGCGAAGGCCTGGGAGTCGAGGCCCTGGAGCTGGACCGCACGGACGCCGGCGGTGCCCAGCAGCAGGGCGAAGACGAGCATGACCACGCGGATGCGCACGGATGAGCGACCCACGGGCAGGCGCATGGTCTTGCGGTAGGTCCTGGGCGCACCGGGCCGCTTCGACGTGCGGGGCTGCGGCTTGGGCTTGGCGGCCGGCCGTGCCTTGCCGGCGGGGGCCTTCTTGGCAGCGGGAGCCTTCCTGGCGGCAGGCTTCTTCGCGGCAGGCTTCTTCGCGGCAGGCTTCCTCGCCGCCGACTTCCCAGCCGCGGGCTTCCTGCCCGTGGGGCGCTTGTCCTGGCTCACTGCTGATCCTCCGTCGTGCCGGCCGCCACCAGCTCGGTGTCGGCTGCCGGGTCGGTGGCGGGCTCGGGTGCGGGCGGCGCCGGAGGCGGAGTCACCGTCGGCGTGGGCTTGGGCGCGATGCCGCGCAGGAAGGGCATGGCCTCACCACTGGCCTTCTTCGGGTCGCCGGTGACTGTGCCGTCGGCGAGGTTGATGAAGGCGGGGTTCGGGTTGGGCGCCATGCCGAGCTCGCTGGCGCGCAGCGCGAGCGCATTGGCGCTGGACATGCGCTGCAGCTGCGACTCGAGGGCGGCGGAGGTGTAACTGAGCTGGGTGGCCTCCCTGCGGAGACCGGCCAGCTCGCGCGACTGAGCTCCGACGTTGGTGGTCACGATCATCACCCCGGCCATGCCCACGGCGATGAGTGCGAGGATGATGCCGACGAACCCCATGGTGGACACGGTCGCCGTTGGCTGCGGGACCACACCGAGCTTCGCGCGGGGCGTGGGGACGTCGTCGGTGCTGATGGGCTGGGCGCTCATGCGGCCTCCTTCGTTCGTTCAGCCACGCGGAGTCGCGCGGAGGCCGCCCTGGGGTTGGCGGCGATCTCGTCGGCGGAGGGCTTCTCGGCCCCCCGGGTGAGCAGGGTCAGTTCGGCCTTGAGGTGATCGGGCACCACGGGCATCTCGCGCGGCCCACGGTCGGTGGCCTTGGCCGCGAAGGCGCGCTTGACGGCCCGGTCCTCGAGCGAGTGGTACGCCAGCACGGCCATGCGGCCGCCGAGCGCGAGGGCGTCGATGGCGGCGGGGAGCACGCCGTCGAGGGCCTCGAGTTCGCGGTTGACCTCGATGCGCAGCGCCTGGAACGTGCGCTTGGCGGGGTGTCCACCCGTGTGGCGGGCGACTGCGGGGATGGCACCGGAGATGGTCTCCACCAGGCGCGCGGAGGTGTCGAAGGGGCGCTCGGCGACGATGGCGCGGGCGATGCGGTCGGCGAACCGCTCCTCGCCGTAGCGCGAGAGGATGCGCGAAAGCTCACGGGCGGAGTAGGTGTTGAGCACGTCGGCGGCGGTGGGGCCCTCCGTCGGGTTCATCCGCATGTCCAACGGCGCATCGACGCGGTAGGCGAAGCCACGCTCGGTCCGGTCGATCTGCAGGGAGCTGAGGCCCAGGTCCAGGAGGATCGCATCGACGGCGTCGATACCGAGGTCCTCGAGCACTTCGGGAAGTTCGTCGTAGACGGCGTGCACGAGAGTGGCCCGCTCGGCCAGGTCGCCGAGGCGTTCGCGGGCGACGTCGTGCGCGTCGAGGTCGCGGTCGATGCCGATGAGCCGGGCTTCGGGGCAGGCCTCGAGGATCGCGACGGCGTGGCCGGCCAGGCCGAGGGTCCCGTCGACGTAGATGGCACCGGGGCGGGACAGGGCAGGGCGCAACAGATCGACGATCCGGTCACGCATGACCGGATCGTGCACGTCCGTGAAGCTCTGCATCTGTCGGTTCGACCCTTCTTCGCTGTAGGTGTTGTCCGGGTGGATGGTGCGACCCCTCCAGTGGTTCCCTTCCGGGCCGGACCTGACATCGGGGAAGTGACGTCAGGGCCTGACCGGCCGGGAACCACCGGCTGGGTCACGTCACAGGCCGCCGTAGCCTGCGAACTCGCTGTCCATCTCCGCGAAGGCCTGTTCCCTCGCCTCGGAGTACTTCTGCCATGCTTCGGCGTTCCAGATCTCGGCCCGGTCCCCCGAGCCGATCACCACAACGTCGCGATCCAGGCCGGCATAGGCGCGCAGGTGGGGAGGAATGGTGATGCGCCCCTGGCGGTCTGGAACTTCTTCGCTGGCCCCGGCCATCAGCATGCGCTGATAGTCGCGGACCTCTTTCACGGTGCTGGGAGCGCTCAACGCGGCCGTCATCTTGGCCTCGAAGGTTGCACGGGGGAAGACGTCCAACGCGCGCTCCTGCCCTCGGGTGACGAACAGGCCACCTTCCAGGGCGTCGCGGAACTTGGCGGGCAGGATCAGGCGGCCCTTCTCGTCAAGCTTCGGCGTGTACGTGCCTGTGAAAAACATGCGAGTCGGCTCCTCCTTCCCCTATTTCCCTCCACTTTGCCCCACTGGCCACCACAGTACCCCACTTTCCTCCACCCACGCTCCACTTTTTGTCAGTGCCATGTGCTTGTCTCCCCCCGAGGGGCCTCCCTGCATGCGTGCAGGGCCGGGCAGCCACGAATCAACGCGGCGATCGGAGTGGGCCTCGGGAGCGGATAGTCTTGATTCCGCCTGCCGCCCGACCCATCCGAGGAGCACCGGTGAATCAGCCCGCAACCCCGTCCCTGCACGAGGTCTCCCAACTCGCCAGCCGCATCGCCACCGAGATGGCCAGGGTGATCGAGGGCAAGCCGCACCAGATTCGGATGGCCGTGATCGTGCTGCTCGCGGAGGGCCACCTTCTTATTGAGGACGTACCGGGCGTCGGCAAGACCGTCTTGGCGAAGTCTCTGGGGCGGGCCATCTCCGGCGACGTCAAGCGCATCCAGTTCACGCCGGACCTGCTGCCCAGCGACGTGACCGGCGTGTCGGTGTTCAACCAGTCGTCGCGCGAGTTCGAGTTCAAGCCCGGTGGCATCTTCGCCCACATCGTGCTCGGGGACGAGATCAACCGCGCCTCCCCCAAGACCCAGTCCGCGCTGCTCGAGGCCATGGCGGAGAGCCAGGTCTCCGCGGACGGCAAGACGTACCACCTCAATCAGCCGTTCATGGTGATCGCGACGCAGAACCCCATCGAGATGGAGGGCACCTATCCCCTCCCTGAGGCGCAGCGAGACCGCTTCATGGCGCGCATCACCATGGGCTACCCGGCCCGCACTGCGGAGGTCGCCATGCTGGAGCACCACGCCGGTGGCGACCAGCTGGATTCCGTCTCCTCGGTGACGGACGCGGCCAGCGTCGCCGCCGCCATCCGGGCCGTGCGCAAGGTCTACGTCGCGCCGGTGATCAACGACTACATCGTCAGCATCGTCGAGGCCACCCGAACGAACTCGGATCTGCGCCTGGGCGCCAGCCCCCGCGCGTCGCTGCACCTCATGCGCGCCGCCCGCGTCGAGGCGGCGCTGGCCGGCCGCGACTACGTGATCCCGGAGGACGTGCGCACGCTGGCCTCCGAGGTGCTGTCGCACCGCGTCCTGCCCACGGTCGAGGCGCAGGTCGCCCGCCGGGACCCGGCCGAGATCATCCGCTCCGTGCTGCACTCCGTGCCGACCCCGGCCAGGAACTGAGCCCGTGCGTCGTGGCACCTGGCTGACCGGGCGCGGCATCGCGATGCTGGCGTTCGGCATCCTCGCGGCTGGCGCGGCCGGCTACTTCGGCGAGACCGACCTGCTCTGGCTCGGGCTCGCCCTCGTGGCCCTGCCCCTACTCGCCTTCGGCTACCTGCTGCTGGCCAGGCCGCTGGTCACCTTCGACCGCACCCTCACCCCGGCCATGATTCCGGTGGGCACCTCCACCCGCGTGGTGCTCAACGTGGCGAACCAGTCCCCCGCCCAGGCCGCGGCGCTGCGCTTCCACGACACCGCCGACGAGTCGCTCGGTGGCGGCGCAGCGTTCGTGATCGCTCGGGGGTTCGGCGAATGGACCCAGGCAGTGGGTTACACCGTCGAGGCGTTGCGCCGGGGCCGGTTCACCGTCGGACCCCTCCGCGCTGATGCCTGGGATCCGCTGGGGTTGGCCCGGCGAGGCTTCACCGCCCGCGGTGCGGAATCCACGCTGCGCGTCACCCCACGCATCTGGCGACTGCAGGACCTGGCCGCCGGCACGGGGTTGGGCAGCGCGGGCGACGCCACCCCGCAGCGCATCGGCGCCGCCGGCGCCGATGACGTGCTCGTACGCGAACATCGCCACGGCGACGACCTCCGCCGGGTGCACTGGAAGATGACCGCCAAGAAGGACGACCTCATGGTGCGCCTCGAGGAACACCCCTGGGACCCGTCCAGCACGTTGATCGTCGACACCCGACGGGGGGCGCACTTCGGCGAGGGAGCCCAGGGTTCCCTCGAATGGGCCGTCTCTACGGTGGCCTCCATCGCGGCACTGTTCAGCGAGGGTCGCCACAAGGTGGCCATCCTGGCGCCGTCGGGCCGGGTCTTCGAATCCGGCCACGCCGTCGGGGAGGCATCCAAGCAGATGATGATCGAGGCCATGACGGATCTGGAGTCCTCCGAGGAGGGATGGCTCGGTTCGGCCGTGGAGGACCCGGAGTCGCTGACCTCGGTGGCCTCGCTGGCTGCCGTGACCGGGCGCCTCTCAAACTCCGATGCGGCCGCGCTTGTGGCCGCCGGTGGCCGTGCCCGCAGCCTGGTGGCGATCGTGCCGGACGTGGCCGCCTGGCAGCCCGGCACTGAGGACGAGGAGCACAAGGAGGCCATCCGCTTCCTCCGCGGCCGCGGTTGGCGCGTGGAGACCTTCGGCCCCGGCGAGCCGGCGCCCCAGGTGTGGGGGCGGGTGACCCGATGAAGTTCACCTACCACCCGTTCTCCAGCGTCATCGTCGCGGTGGCTGTCTGGCTCAGCCTCGTCCCACTGTCACCCCTGCTGGCCGACACCGGCACGATCCTCACCCATTCCTGGTTCATCCTCGGCACCTCCGCTGCAGTGGGCCTCCTGCTTGCGCTCCTCCGCGCGCCGCGCGCGCTGATCCTCTTGAGCCAACTGGTCGCCATCCTGGGCGTGCTCGCCTGGCGGGGGCTCAGCATGGCGCCACCCGGAGACAGGGTGGAATCGCTGCGCTTTCTGACCGCCGACGGCATCCGCTCGATCCGCGAGGGGATTCCGCCGGTGCCGCTTGAGCCCGGCCTGCTGTGGCTGTGCCTGGTGCTCACCGCGCTGCTGGTGATCGTCGTGGAACTACTGGTCAACGGCCTGGAGCAACCGGCCTGGACGATCGCGCCGCTGGCGCTGACCTATGGTGTCGCCGCGCTGGTGGTGACCGAAGATCTTGACTGGACCCTGCTGGTGCCCGTGCTCGTCGGCTACGTGGCCGTCCTGTTGAGCACCACGGACATCGGCTCGTCCGCCGGTAAGGCGTCGCGGGCCGCCTCGCACCACCTGTCCAGGGTCTCCGTGGGGGTGGCGGGTGGAGCGGCCGCCCTCGCGCTGGCCATCCTGGTCTCCTCGGTGGTGCCGCTCGGCGACAAGCAGCCCTGGCCCGAGGGCGGCTCCAGCGGCCCCATCCAACTCGCGGACCCGACGGTGCGCCTGGACGAGGACTTGCGCCGCCCGTCGGATCGCCCCATCCTCAGCTACCGCACCGATACGGGCCAGGGCGTCTACCTGCGCACCGTCGCCCTGCCCAGCCTCACCTCGTCTGGCGCGGGCCTGCTGCCCATGACGCTGAGCCGCTCGGGCCTGGGCAGCGCCTACGACTACGAAGGGGTGCCCGTCAAGGTCGAGGTGCAGATGGAGGCGGTGCCGTCGGAGTACCTCCCCGCACCGTTCGCCGCCACGGATTTTGACGCGGAGGGCTCCTGGAGCTTCGACCCGGACACGCTGGCCATCGTGGCCTCGGGCGACAACCGCACCCAGCAGACCGTCAACCTCAGCTACGAGGTGGAATCACAGGTGCCCTCCCCCAGCCGCGAGGAGGTTCAGCAGGCGGGGGCGGGCACCGGCCTCGACCCGGTGACCCGCGAGGTCCCCGAACTGTCTGCCGATGTCATCAACCTCACCAAGGATGTGGTCAGTGGCGCCAGCACCGCGGGGGAGAAGGCGTTGGCCATCCAGCGGTTCCTCCGCTCCGACGCGTTCACCTACACCCTCCAGGCGCCCAACTCGATGGGCAGCGACGCCATCTCCAGCTTCCTGCTCCAGGAGAGGGCCGGGTACTGCATCCATTTCGCCGCGGCCATGATGACCATGGCCCGGGTGGAGGGCATCGACGCCCGGATGGCCGTCGGCTTCGTGCCGGGCGAGCGGCAGGAGGACGGTAGCTACCAGGTCACCTCCCATGACGCCCACGCCTGGCCGGAGCTGTACCTCGACGGCCTGGGCTGGGTGGCGTTCGAGCCCACGCCCGCCTACCAGGGCGACCCCGAGTACGTCGACCCCTCGGCGATGCAACCCACCCCCACCCCCAGCGCAGCTTCCAGCCAGGAGTTCATGGACAAGCTCGAGGAACGCTGGCGCCGTCGCCAACAGGGCGACCTCTGACTCTCGTGCTCTGATTCTCACGATCCCTGAGCCAGCCGTCTACGGCTGGTCGAAGGGCCCTGAGCGCTCAGCTTCAAGGAGAGGCCGGGCACAGGGGGTCGCATGTCGGCGTTCGGATTGTGCCCCAGACGGAGCAAAGTGGTTGCCCGGCAACCGCAACCAATAGACGGACGTACCCTGTGCCCGGACGCTCCGGCACTGACCTCACCCAGGGTTTCGGTCAGCACCACCAACAGCCGAATGGATCAAAGCCGGAGCCGGGGAAGGAAGGGCGCGAGTTCGAGTCCACCCCGGTCAGATCCCGCCGAAACGTCGCCAGAGACACCACTACAACACGAGCGCCCTTCCTTCCCCGGATCCGGCGGAACGGAGTCATGCACCGTTGGCGGAAGCGTCACTCAGGACGCCTGGCGCTCGACCCGGCGGGTGAGACGGGCGCGTTGCACGGCTTTGGGGCCGAAGCGCAGCACCGCCCTGTCGATCGCCTGTTCCGCCTCGCTCCAGCCGTGGGTGGGCTCGTCGAGTGCGGGCTGTTCGTAGGTCTCGGCCTTCGGCACGAGCTTCTCCATCCGCACCCCCACGCGCCGGATGCGGGCGCGCTGCAGGTTGAGCCGGGTGAACAGTCGTAACGCCTCGGCGTAGATGTCGTTGGTGCGGTCCGTGTACGCCTTGAGCGTGCCGGTGCGCGTGATGGTGGTGAAATCCGCGAACCGGATCGACAGCGTGACCGTGCGCCCCACCATCTGCTGGGCGCGCATGCGGGAGGCGGTGCGCTCCGCCATCCGGAGGATCTCCGTGGTGACGATCGAGGCGTCGTCGGTGTCGCGGCCGAACGTCTCCTGCGAGCCCACGCTGTGCTCGGCGGGTTTGCGGGCCAGCACCGAACGGTCATCGCGACCCCAGGCCAGGTCGAACAGCATGGCGCCCTGATTGTCGCCCAACGCCCGCTGCAGGGTGGCGCGCGGGGTGTTGGCCAGCTCCCGCACCGTGTCGAGGCCCAGCTTCCGCAGTTTGCCCGCGGTGACCTCCCCCACCCCCCAGATGGCGTCGACTGGCAGCGGGTGCAGGAACGCGATGACGTCCTCTGCCTTGACGCGGCACAGCCCGTCCGGCTTGGCCTGCTTCGAGGCGAGTTTGGCGATGAACTTGCTGGGGCCGATGCCGACGGAGCACGCCACGCCCTGTTCGTCCATCACCTGGGCGCGCAGCTGCTCCCCGATGCGGACAGGGTCTCCACCGAGCCTGCGCAGCGCGGTGGTGAGATCGATGAACGCCTCGTCGATGGAGGCCATCTCCACCCTGTCGGTCAGCGTGTCGAAGATCTCCCCGATGCCGTTCGAGACCGCGCTGTAGTGGTCATGATCCGGGTGCACCACCGCCACCTGGGGGCACAGCCGCCGGGCGCGGCTCGACGGCATGCCCCCGGTGATGCCGTACCTGCGGGCCGGGTAGTTGGCCGACAGCACCACCCCGCGGGTGGAGCCGCCCACGAACATGGGCACGTCGCGCAGTTCGGGGTGGCGCGCCATCTCCACGGAGGCGTAGAACGCGTCCATGTCCACGTGCAGGATGGTCTGCACCGCCGCCTTCGCCGCTGTCTGCATGATGGGTCTACCTCCCTGAACTGCCCGGGCTGGAGTGCCACAGCTTGCGCGGGGCGTCTGCGGCACCGGTGCCCGCCGGTTTGATATCTGAATACGGCGACTGCTTGAACCCGCTGGCGTGCACCAGCACCCGCCGCCTGCCCATGCCGCCGGTGTGCTGCTGCGGATCCGGGGGCGGCTCCTCCCCGTCAGCAGGGATGGGGGCGGGTTCGTCTGCTGGGGGGTTTCGACGCGACTGCGCTCCTCGTTCCTCGGGGGCAGCCGGCTCACCCAGCGTGGGCTTCCACTCGCCCACCAGCGAGTAGCCCTCGGGCTCCTCGTTCAGGATGGCGGTCACCGCCGCGATGGCCTCCTCCTCCGAGGCGCCCTGATTCAGCGCGGAGCGCCACTCAGCGTCGAGGACGCCGAGGTCCCAGGCGCCGGTGGCGCGGATGGAGATGCCACGAGCACCAGTGCGGCGGATGAGGCCCCGCACCAGCAGGATCCACGAGGAGAACACGGTGGCCGCGTACGGGCCCTGCACATCCTCGAAGAACGTGGTGTCCACCGGGCCGGTCGAGTCGTCGAGGGTGAGGAAGATCACGCGCCGGCCGGAGCGCACCGGTGGCGTCTGCGTGGCCACCTTCACCCCGGCCACCAGCACCTCCTCACGGTTGCGGTGTTGCAGCAGGGTGCGCGAGCTGGCCGCGCCGATGGCCCGCAGCAGCGGGAGGTAGCGCTCCATGAGGTGGTGGCTGGCGTCCAGGCCGAGGATCTCCAACTCGGCCTTGAGCCGCTGTTCGTCGTCCATCTCCGCCAGGCCGGTGGGCACCACGTCCGAGGTGGGGTCGACGTCTGCATCCTCGTCGCCGAAGCTGAACGCGCCCTGCAGCGCCCCCACCCTGCTGTCGGCGCGGCGTTCGCGGTGCAGGTCAGCCAGCGCGAGCAGCAGGTCACGCCTGGTGACCTGCGTGCGGCGCTGCACCGCGGCGTGGCGCCCGATGCCGTAGAGCTCGTCGAACGCACCGGCCAGGATGAGCCGCTCGACGACGGGCTCCGACACGTTGGCGCGGGACCAGAAATCCGTCAACGACACGTAGGGCTGAGCGGAGACGATCTGGGCCATCTCCTGCTCCGAGATGCCCTTGACGTCTGCCAGCGCCAGACGGATTCCCCAACCCTCAGCCAGCGGCTCGGCGCGGTAGTCCTGCACGCTGCGGTTGATGTCGAGGCCGAGCACGGCGATGTCCATCCGGCGGGCCTCCTCCAGGAGCAGCCGCTTGGGATACATCCCCGGGTCGTGCGTGAGGACGCCGGCCAGGAAGTGCGCCGGGTGGTGCCGCTTCAACCAGGCCGACTGGTAGGTGGGCAGCGCGAACGCCGCGGCGTGCGCCTTGCAGAAGCCGAACGAGGCGAAGGATTCGAGAATGGCCCAGATCTCCTCACACAGGTGCTCCGGGTAGCCGTTGCCCAGCGCCTTGGGCATGAACCATTCCTTGACCTTCGCCTGCCCCTCCCGGTCTCCCAGGGCGCGGCGCACCTCGTCGCCCTGGGCGAGGGAGCAGCCGGTCACGATCGAGATGATCTGGATGATCTGCTCGTGGAAGACCACCACGCCGCAGGTCTGTTCGAGGGCCGGGATGAGGCTGGGATGGAGATACTCCGGCTCCGCCCAGCCCTGGCGCGCCTCGAGGAAAGGGGTGACCATGTCCGACTTCACGGGGCCGGGGCGGAACAGCGAGATGTCGATGATGATGTCGTGGAAGGTCTCGGGCCCGAACTTGCCCACGAGCTCGCGTTGGCCGGGCGACTCGATCTGGAAGCAGCCCAGCGTCTGGCGGTGGGCGATCATCTCGTAGACCTCCGGATCGTCGAACGGCGCGAGCGCGTCGATATCCGGCGCCGGCCCGTCGGTGCGTTCGATCTCCGCGAGCGCGTGGGCCATGGCGGACTGCATGCGGATGCCCAGCACGTCGAGCTTGAGCAGGCCGAGATCCTCCACGTCGTCCTTGTCGAACTGGCTCATGGGGTAGCCGCTGAAGCTGTTCTCCAGCGGGGTGCGCTGCCCCAGCGACGAGTCACTGAGGATGACGCCGCAGGGGTGCAGCGCGATGTGGCGGGGCAGCCCGTCGAGGGACTCCACCAGGGAGAACAACATGTCGAGGCGCTCCTCGCCCAGCCCCGCGGCCCGTAGCTCCGGCAGGTCGCGCAGCGCGGCCCTCGCATCGCGGGCGCGGATGTGCGGGAAGGCCTTGGCCATGGCGTCGATCTCCACGGGTGGCAGGCTGAGCGCCGCCCCCACGTCGCGCACCGCGTGGCGCACGCGGTAGGTCTCGATCATGGCCACGCAGGCCACCCGCTCCCGACCGAAGGTGGCCAGGATCTTGTCGTAGACCTCGGTGCGGCGGGCTGATTCCACGTCGAGGTCGATATCCGGCAGTGCCACCCTCAGCGGGGAGAGGAAGCGCTCCATCAGCAGCCCGTACCGCATGGGGTCCACCCCGGAGACGCCCAGCGCATAGTTGACCAGGCTGCCTGCGCCGGAGCCGCGGGCCGCGCAGCGGATGCCCAGCTCACGGATGAGGCCCACCACATCCGCCACGGTGAGGAAGTAGGACTCGAAGCCCAGCGTGCCGATCACGGCGAGCTCGTCGTCGAGCCGGGTGAGGGTCTCCGCGTCCGGCGTGCCGTAGCGCTCCGCCAGGCCTGCCTCGCAGCGGGCGCGCAGCACCCCGGGCGCCTCCTCGACGGTGGTACCGAGCTGTTCGAACTCCGGCAGCCGGATCTCCCCCAGCCCGATATCCGCGATGGGGTCCAGCATGCAGCGCTCCGCCAGGCCGCGGGTGGCGGCCAGCAGCGCCGACGCATCCGGCCGGCCGGCGAGCAGCGCGGCCTCGCCGGCGGCCAGCGCCATCGCGGCCCCACCCTTGAGGTGGCCCTCCGCGTTGCGGCGGTCGATGTTGCGTGCATCGAGGGGCACCAGGCGGCGGGCGGCGTCGAGCACGTCGACGGTGGCGGCCTGTTCGCGGCGGGCCATGCGCACCATGTTGGTCAGCACCACGGGCACGCCCAGCTCGTCGCCCAGCCGGATCAGCCCCGCTGCCTGGTGCGCGGAGGCGACACCCCGGCCGCCGGTCTGGTGGTTGGTGGCCGCCAGGAAGAGCCCATCGCCCACCTCTGCGCGCCACGCCCGCACCTCCGCGGCCGCCTCCGCGGGATGCCCGGCGACGAGCAGCTCACCCACCCGCGAATCCGCGCCCAGCAGCACCACCACGTCGTGGCCGGCGCAGTGCTGCGCGATGATCTCGCGGGTGACCACCGGATCTGAGCGTTCCCCCGTGGTCTGCGCCGCCGTGATGAGCCCGCACAGCGCGCCCCACCCGGAGCGGGAGGTGGCCAGCATGACCGCGCGGGGCAGCCGCTCGTCGCGCAGTTGCCCACCGCGCGCCGCGGTGGGGCGGCGCCGGGCCATCCACCCGTCGGGCTTGACGGCCAGATCCACGCCGACGATGGGCGAGATGCCCGCCTGGAGGCACGCCTTGGCGAACCGCACGGCGCCGTAGAGGCCGCCGCGGTCCGTGATGGCCAGCGCGTCCATGCCGTGCGCCACGGCCTCGGCCACCAGCGCGCTGGGGTGGGAGGCGCCGTACTGGAAGGAGTAGCCTGAGGCCACCCGCAGGTGCGTGAACATCAGTCCAGCACCGCCTGGAGCACCCAGTCTTCCGCGCCGATGGTGCGGGCCAACTCGTAGACGCCGCGGTGCCGGCCGTTGCCGGCCTCCACCCGCCACACCTCGCGCTCGCCCAACACATCCGTCCCGGCCGCCGTCGCCTCGGTGACCTCGCCGCGGGCGGCGCGCGCCTGCCGCCCCGCCCACCACGGCGTGGCTCGGCTCCACCGGCTCTGCACCTCTTTGACCAGCAGCAGCCGGTCACGCCAGATGAACTGTCTGGGCTCATCGGCGAACAGCACGAAAATGGGGTCGTTGTAACTGCGCATGGGGCCACCTCCCGGGGAACACGTGAATAGAACAAGTTGTGCTTTCGACCCGGGTGCCCCGGCCCGGCGCAGGGGTCGAGGCTACGCCGGGCCGGGGCGGCCCATTCACCGCACGCCTGTTCCGACCAGAGCTTCCCCGAACTAATCGAACAGGTGTGCAGTGGTAATCACTATAGATCCCTCCTCCGACAAAAGAAAAGAGGGCCTACGATGACGGTCATGCTCATCGTCCGCGGCGCCACCCTGGCCGGCCTGGCCGCCGCTGCCCGGCTGGCCAGGCTGGGCCACGAGGTGACGCTCGACGCGGCGGGCCACGTCCCTGACCCGCTCCCCCCCACAATCGTGCTGCCCGCCACCTGGCGGGACCTGTTCAAGAAATCCGGCGCCCACCTCGTCACCGCGCTCAACGGCGCCGGGCTTGAACTCACGGAGGCGCCGCCCACCAGGCACGTGCTCGGCGACGGCACCGTCCTGGAGCTACCCAGCGAGCGCGGCGCGCAGTTCTATGCGCTGTCGGACGCCTTCGGCAAGGATGAGGCGGCGCGGTGGCGGGACCTGCTCGACGACCTGATGCCGGTGTGGGAGGCCTTCCGACGCCACGCACTGGAGGGCACGGAGCCGGTGCGCACGAAACAGCAGCGCGCCGCGCTCTGGCTCGACCGCAGCGTCGCAGACGTGGCCGGCAGGCTGGGCACGCCGTTGGCCGACGTCGTGCTCGCGCTGGGCCCCGAGCGGCCCGGGATGGCGGCCCTCCCCCTCCTCCTGGAGCGGATGTTCGGGCGCTGGCAGGTCACCCGGGCGGGGGGTCCGCAGCCGGCCGACCTGCTCGTCGACCTGCTCCGGACCAGACTGGCGGAGCGCGGCGTCCGCACCGTCGAGACCTACGACGGGGAGGCCGACATCGACTGCCGTCCAGCCACTGCGAAGACCCGCTGGTGGCAGCGCCCTCCTGCGCTGGGCGTACCGATCAACGACGGCGGGCAACTACGGGCCTCGTCCGCCTCGCCGGCCGGGGCCGCACCCTGGGCGCAGTTGGCCAGCGCCGCGTTGGCGGTCTACGAGCTGCACGAGCGGCTCACCGGTGAGGACCCGCGCCCCACCAACAAGGAGTTCACTCTGCCGCGTCTGAACTGGCCGGGGCGGGGCGACGCAGCCACCGCCACAGCAGCAGGCCTGCGATGACGACGATCACGGCCACGACGGCGAGGTCCGGGATCCGCAGGCCGATCTCTCGCAGCCAGGACTCGAGGTAGAACTGCTGCGTCGCGTCCAGGATGCCGCCGATGCCGGTGGTGGCGTCGGTGGTGATGAACACGACGCCCACGCCGATGAACAGCAGCCCGGAGACGATGCCGAGCACCGAGGTGATGAACGGACCCAACTGGAGGGGGCGCGGCCGCATGCGCTCGCCCAACCTCAGCCGGTCCCACACCAGGGCCAGGACCAGGAGCGGCACCACCATGCCGGCGCCGAACAGGGCCAGCAGCAGGCCGCCGCGCACCGCGTTGCCGCCCACCGCGGCGACGGTCAGCACAGCGCCCAGCAGCGGGCCGGTGCAGGCGCCGGCCAGGCCGTAGGTCATGCCCAGCAGGATGGCGCCGAGCGGGCCTTTGGGGTCGCCGCGCTGGGTGAGACCGGGGATCGGCAGCTTGATGCCCAGCGCCATGATGAGACCGAAGATGATCAGCACGATGCCGCCCACCAGCGCGAGCGTGTCGCGGTGGGTGGTGAGCAGGCCGCCCAGCGCCCCCGCCGCCAACCCCAGCGGGACCAGCGTGAGCAGCAGGCCCAGGTAGAACAGCGCGGTGCGGCCCACGAGACGGGCGCGCCGCTGCCCGAAGGCGTAGGCGAAGAAGGCCGGCAGCACTAGGGCCGCGCACGGGCTGAGGATGGCGGCGATGCCGCCGAGGAAGGCCCCGGCGTAGCCGATGGTCATCCGAGCTTGGCGGCTTCCTGCTCGATGATGCGTTCGAACTCGGCGATGGGCTGGGCGCCGGTGAAGAACTGGGTGCCGACGACGAAGGCCGGCGTGGCGGTCACGCCCATGTCCTGCGCCTCCTGCGAGTCGTTGAGCACCGCCTGCCGGAGTGCCGACTGCTTCCAGTCCTCCTCGAACTGCACGGGGTCGAGCCCCAGATCCGCGACGATGCCCATCACGAGCTCATCCGGGATGTCGGGGTGCCCCTCGTTGGGGGTGGCGGCGAAGATCGCGTGCTGGAACTCGAAGAACTTGCCCTGCAGACCTGCGGCGCGCGCGGCCGTGGCGGCCTTGATCGACTCGTCGCCGAACAGCGCGAGGTCGCGGAACTCGACGCGCAGCGTGCCGTCGTCGACGTACTTCTGCAGCAGCGGCAGCGTCTCCTCCGCGAACACGGAGCAGAACGGGCAACGGTAATCGGCCCACTCGGTCAGCACCACCGGCGCGTCGAGCGCGCCCATCGCCATGGGGTCGCCCTCCATGCGCCGCGGGAACTCCTCGGTGACCCACCTCTCATAATCGGCCTGCTGGGCGCCGGCATCCGTGCCCTCCTCCGGCGGCGGTACGGCCTCGGCGGGATCCCCGGTGGGCACCGCTGCAGGATCCTGCGCGGCAGGCTCCTGAGCGACGGGGGCCTCCGCCGTCGGGGCCTCTGCGGCGGGCGCGGTGGACGCGGGCACCGCTTCACGGTTGGGCGCCGCCTGATCGAGCGGCCTCGTCTGCGAGAAGGCGATCAGGGCGATGACGAGCGCGACGAACACGCCGAGCACGATCCATTTGTCCGTGGTCATCGCCTTCTTCTGCTGCTGGGGGGTGCTCATGGGCTCACTCACATCACTGCCGACTCGGTTTCCCTCCCCACTCTGCCTCATGCCCCAAGCAGCGACCAACCCGGGGGATGACCAGCGACCAACCCGGGGGATGACACTGTCACCGTTGATGCGCGGACCGGTCACCCCCCGTGACCCCGGGGGTAGTAGGGTTGACTGTCTGTCTTTCACGGAGGAAGGTCTGATTTGACCAGCACATCGCGCGCTGACCTCGACCGCGAGATCGCCAAGGAACAGGCGCACGTCGACCGGGTCTACGCCAACCTGTCCACGGCCACCGCCAGCGCCAAGAACCTGGCTCGGCAGGGCCGCGAGATCTTCGTCACCGACCGCACGGATTTCCTGCGTGAGGAGATGGGCACCGCGCTGTTCGAGCGCGACGCGTTCGCCTACCAGGCCGCCAAGCGGCTGGCCATCCTCGACGCGGAGCACGAGGGCCTCGTCTTCGGCCGCGTGGACCTGACCACCGATGAGACCCGCTACATCGGGCGCATCGGCGTGCGCGACGACGACTACGAGCCGCTGGTCATCGACTGGCGCGCCCCCGCCGCCGAACCGTTCTACCGGGCCACGCCCGCCGAACCCATGCAGGTGATCCGGCGGCGGGTGCTGCGCTGCCGCGACGACAAGGTGGTGGGCCTCGAGGACGACCTCCTCGACTCCTCGGTGGAGACCGACCTGCCCATCTTCGGCGAGGGCGCGCTCATGGCGTCGCTCAGCCGCGCCCGTGGCCGCACCATGCGCGACATCGTGGCCACCATCCAGGCCGAGCAGGACGAGGCGATCCGGGCCCCCTACCAGGGCGTCACGATCATCGCCGGCGGCCCCGGCACCGGCAAGACCGTGGTGGCGCTGCACCGCGCCGCCTACCTCCTCTACACGAACCGGGCCAGGCTGGAGAAGGGCGGCGTCCTCGTCGTCGGCCCCTCCAACGTGTTCATGAACTATATCGAGCGGGTGCTGCCCAGCCTCGGCGAGGATTCCGTGACGCTGAAAGCCATCGGCGCGGTCGCCTCAGACGTGCTGGGCTTCGCCACCGAGCGGGTCGACGGCGCCGCTGCGGCCACCGTCAAGGGCTCGCTCGCCATGCAGAAGGTGCTCACCAGGCTGGTGCGCACTCCGCTGCCCGAACACGACGTCACGACCATGCGCGTCACCGTCAAGGGCGAGGTACTCAGACTGGGAGAGCAGGAACTGCACAAGATCCGCGAGCAGGTCCTCTCCAGCGTCAAACTCAACCGTGGCCGGAAGATGGCCACGGACCTGGTGCTCAACGCGCTGCTGCGCAAGTTTCCAGACGACGTCGAGATCGACCCCCACGAACTCGAGGAGCAGGTGCGCGAGCATCCCAACCTGCACTCCTTCATGGCCACCTGGTGGCCAGCGCTGAGAGCGACGCGGGTGCTGGCCAGGCTGGCAGATCCCGCCGTCGTCGACCATGTGGCGCAGAGCCTCGACGCTGGACAACGCGCCGCGCTGGTGTCGTCCTACGCCTGGCTGGCGGCGGCCGATGAGGGCGAGGAGATCGTGCGGGGTTGGTCCGTGGCAGACGTCGCTCTGCTGGACGAACTGATCCACATCCTCGGCACCCCGCCGGAGGAACAGCAGGAGATGGACGTGTTCCTCGAGGGCGGAGACGTGGCGGAGGTGCTGACCACCGCAGACATCCTGCGCCACGAGCGCCACACGGATCCGGATGAGGACCCGCAGACCACGTTCGCGCACATCCTGGTCGACGAGGGGCAGGACATCACGCCCATGCAGTGGCGGATGTTGCGCCGCCGCGGCCCCCAGTCGTCGTGGACCATCGTCGGAGACCCCGCCCAGAGCTCCTATCCCCACCAGCAGGAGACGGCCAAGGCCCTTGCCGACCTGGTGGGCCGGGCTCCCAGCCGCACCTTCACGCTCTCGACGAACTACCGCTCCCCCAGCGAGGTCTTCGAGTTCGCGGCCAAGGTCATCACCAAGGTCTTCCCCGATGCGGACCTCCCGAAGGCTGTGCGCTCCACGGGCGTCGAACCCCGCGTCGAGGCCACCACCTCCGACGGGCTGCACGAGGCGATGCGCGAGCACCTGCTCACCCTGGCGGCCAAGGTCAACGGCACGATCGGCGTGGTCGTCCCGCCGTCGCGGCTACGCGACGTCCAGTTGCATGTCTTCCGCGACGATCGGCTGGCCGCGTTCGAGGATCGCATCATCGTGGTGACTGCCCTGCAGGCCAAGGGCCTGGAATACGACGGCGTGCTGGTGGTCTCGCCCGACGAGATCATCGCCGAGGCACCGGGCGGGGTCCGCGTCCTCTATGTCGCCCTGACCCGTGCGACGCAGATGATGATCACCCTGGACGTCGACACGTCTGACTGGCGCCAACTGCTGAACTGACAACGAGGGCCCCGGTCCCTGAGCGTCGCGCCCCGCGCTGGTTGAGCCCGCGAGTTCTACGAGCGGTGTCGAAACCCCTGAAGCGTCCCCAGCACCTCTCCACAGCGGGTGCGTTCCGCCCCGGCTGGGGAAGAAGGACGCGGGTGGTCATGCTGCGCTGCGCCAAGTGTCTCGCGAGTGACGCCGCAGAAAGGGACACTGCGTAACACGCGGGCTCATAGTGGCACTCCGTGCGGTGTAGTCGCCGCACGGAGTGCCACCATGAACCGCACGAAATCGTTGTGTCAATCAGTACGTCGTCAGGGCGACGCTCAGGGACCGGTTGTGGCCGTCAGCCGACGTTCTTGAGTTCCGCGAGGATCTCGCGGGTCGCCTTGGAACGGTTCTGTGTGAAGAACTGCAGCCCGGGGGCGCCGGCGTCGAGGAGGGTGCGGCACAGCTCGAGGCAGTGGGCCAGGCCGATCTGCCGGACCTCCTCCTTCGAGCCTGCAGCACGCAGCTCGGCGACGAAGTGCTCGGGCAGCGGCTGGCCGCTCAACTCGGCGAACCGCTCGATCTGCGTGATGACGGTCAGCGGCATGATGCCGGGGATGATCGGCACATCGCAGCCCAGCGCCCGGACGCGGGCAACCATGTCGATGTAGGGCTGGGCGTCGAAGAACAGCTGGGTGATGGCGAACTCGGCGCCGGCCTCCACCTTGTCCAGCAGGATCCGCGCGTCGAGGTCCGGGTCGTTGGTGGTCTCATGCGGGTTGGCGAAGGCGGCGACACCAACGCAGAAGTCGCCCTGCTCCTTGATGAAGCGCACCAGCTCGGTGGCGTTGCGCAAGCCGTCCTCGTGGGCGACCCACTCCCCCCCACCGGGCATGTCACCGCGGATGGCCAGGATGTTGGTCACACCCACCTCACGGTAGGCGGCCAGCGCATCTGCGATGTCCGCGCGGGACTGGTCAACGCAGGTGAGGTGACCCACGGTGAGTGGTCCGTCGGCGCCGGCGATACGGCGGGTCGCGTGGATGGTGCGGTCGCGGCGCGAGCCGGTGGCGCCGTAGGTGACCGAGACGAAATCGGGCTCCAGCGGGGTGAGCGCCTCGACGGCCCGCCAGAGGATGGGCTCCTCTTCCTCAGACCTGGGTGGGTAGAACTCGAAGGAGAACAGGGGACCTTGGGCCGAGGAGAACAACTCCCCCACCGACTGTGGTCTGGAGATCGTCGAAGGCATGACTCCAACCATAGGGAAGCCTGGAGACGGTCGACTAAACTGCCCACCGTGCGCACTCCGTTTGACCCGACGTCCCCGCTGAGCCCTGAACTCCTGTCCGCCATCGGCGAAACCATCGAGGGCTTCATCGACAACCAGACGCAATTGCTGACCGAGGTGGGCGCCACCGATCTGCTGCCGATCGCACGGGAGGCGACCGCGGGCGGCAAGCGACTGCGCCCCGCCTACTGCTACTGGAGCTACGTCGCGGCCGCCGGCCAGCCCGAAGATGCGCAACCGCTGCTCGACGTGGCCAGCTCCCTGGACCTGCTGCACGTCTCCGCACTGGTGCACGACGACCTGATCGACGCCGCGGACACCCGCCGCGGCCTGCCTGCCGCCCACAAGCGCTTCGAAGCCCTGCACGGCGAGCGCGGCGGCCGCGGATCGGCCACCGAGTTCGGCGTCTCGTCGGCGATCCTCCTGGGCGACCTCCTGCTCATGTGGAGCATCGAACTGGCGGACCGCTCCGGCGCTCCGGGCCTGGACCGCGCCCGCCCGCATCTGAGCACCATGCGCTCCGAGGTGACCGCCGGGCAGTTCCTCGATGTCAGCGCCCAGTACGGCACCACAGGGGTCGCCGGAGTCGCCGAGGAACTCGACGTGGCCCGGCGCATCCTGGAGTACAAGTCCGCCAGCTACTCCATCCGTCGACCTTCCCTGATCGGCGCCGCTCTGGGTGGCGCGAGCGACCAACTGCTGGGGGCGCTCGGCGAGTTCGGCTCCGTCATCGGGCGCGCCTTCCAACTGCGCGACGACGTCCTCGGCGTCTACGGCCGCCCCGAGGTGACCGGCAAGCCCTACGGAGGCGACATCCACGAGGGCAAGCGCACCGTGCTGGTCCTCACCGCCCTGTCCAACGCCTCGGACGAGGAAGCGCGCGAGCTCAGCGACATGCTGGGCGCCGAGGGGCTCACCGACACCGATATCGACCGCGCAGCCGAGATCATCGAATCGACGGGTGCCCGGGCACACGTCGACGGCGTGATCGAGGAGAACATGCGACACGCGCTCGCTGTACTGGAGGACACAGAGATGACCGCTGACGGCCGCACCGCACTCGCGGAGCTGGCCGAGCGGAGCGTCAAGCGTGCTCACTGAGCTGGCCGGTCTCAGCCCCGCCCAGGTCGCCGAACGGGTCGCGGCCGGGCAGGTCAACGCGCTGCCGTCGCGGTCCGGCCGCAGCACGTGGAGCATCATACGCGCCAACGTCGCCACCCGCGTCAACGGCATCCTGTTCGTCCTGTTCTGTCTGGTGGCCATCACCGGCAACCTCATCCAGGGCGCGTTCGGCCTGCTGATCATCGCCAACTCCATCATCGGCATCATCCAGGAGCTCCGCGCCAAGCGGACCCTCGACAACCTGGCGGTCGTCGGCGAGGCCCACCCCATCGTCGTGCGCGACGGCGAGCGCCGGCAGATCGGGCGCGACGAGGTGGTCCTCGACGACCTCATCGCGATCTCCCCCGGTGACCAGATCGTCGTCGACGGCTCGGTGGTCTCGGCCGATTACCTGGAGGTGGATGAGTCGCTGCTGACCGGCGAGGCGGACCCCGTCGCGAAACGGTCCGGCGACCAGGTGCTCTCCGGCGCCTACGTCGTCTCCGGCACCGGCACCTACCGGGCGGAGAAGGTGGGCGCCGACGCCTACGCGGCCCAGATCACCGCGCAGGCCGCGAAGTTCACCCTCGTGTCCTCAGATCTGCGGCAGGGCATCAACAAGATCCTCAGGATCGTCAGCTACCTGCTGTTCCCGGTGGGGGCATTGGCGATCTACGTGCAGTTCAACCAGCCGGACACCACCTGGCAGGAATCCGTGCTGCGGATGGTGGCGGTGCTGGTGCCGATGGTCCCCGAGGGCCTGGTGCTGCTGACCTCGATGGCCTTCGCGCTGGGCGTCATCCGGTTGGGTCGACGCAAGTGTCTGGTCAACGAACTGCCCGCCATCGAAGGCCTCGCCCGGGTCAGCGTCGTGTGCGCGGACAAGACCGGCACGCTCACGCAGAACGCCATGACGCTGGGCGAGATCGTCGACCTCGACGATGACGCCGAACGCACCCGCCGGGTCCTCTCGCAGCTGGTGGCGGCGGATCCCGCGCCCAACGCCTCGATGCAGGCCATCACCGCAGCCGTCGAGCCGGCCGCCGAACCGTGGCCACTCACCGGGCGAGCGCCGTTCACCTCGGCCAAGAAGTGGTCCGGCATCAGCTTCGGCGCCGGCCACGGCCACTGGGTGCTGGGCGCCCCCGACGTGCTGGCCGGCGAGGGCCGTCTCGCCCGCCGCGCCGAGGAGATCGGGGCCACCGGCCGCCGGGTGCTCCTCCTGGCCGAGGCCCAACGCCCCGTCGACGGCCCCGACGCACCCGGCCCGCTGTCGCCAGTTGCGCTGCTGGTGCTCGACCAGTTGATGCGCCCCGACGCGGCCGAGACCCTCTCCTACTTCCGGGACCAGGGTGTCGAACTGAAGGTCATCTCGGGCGACAACGCGGCGTCGGTGGGTGCTGTGACGCGCTCGTTGGGCGTGACCATCGGCGACGTGGTCGACGCCCGCACGCTCCCCGCGCCCGGCGACGAGTTCAACCGGATCGTCTCCGAGGCCGATGTGTTCGGCCGGGTCACCCCCGAGCAGAAGCGGCAGATGGTCGACGCGTTGAAGGCCGATGGCCATAGCGTCGCCATGACCGGCGACGGCGTCAACGACGTGCTCGCGCTCAAGGACGCGGACCTGGGTGTCGCGATGGGTTCAGGTGCCCCCGCCACCCGTGCCGTCGCGCAGATCGTGCTGCTCGACGACAAGTTCGCCACCCTCCCCCACGTGGTGGCGGAGGGCCGGCGCGTCATCGGCAACGTCGAACGCGTCGCGAAGCTGTTCCTCACCAAGACCATCTACGCGATCACGCTCGCGTTGATCATCGGGCTGATGGGGCTGCCCAGCCCGTTCCTCCCCCTGCAGATGACGGTGGTCGGCTGGTTCACGATCGGCATCCCGGCGTTCATCCTCAGCCTCGCCCCCAATCACGAACGGGCCAGGTCTGGGTTCGTGACCCGCACCCTCGCCGTCGCGATCCCCAGTGGCCTCATCGTGGCCGCGGCCGCCATCATCACCTACGTGGTGACGCGCGGTTTCGGCGACGTCTCGGACACGGCCCAGACGCAGGCCTCCACCGCCACGCTCATCGCGCTGATCCTGACGGCCACCTGGGTGCTCTCCATCGTGGCGCGCCCCTACCAGTGGTGGCGGTTGGGCCTGGTGGCGTTCGCCTACGGCTTCTACTTCCTGGTGTTCTTCCTGCCGTTCGCGCGCAAGCCGCTCGGTCTCGACATCAGCGATCCGTGGGAGATCGCCTTCGGGATCGTGGCCGGCCTCATCGGCATGGCGCTGGTGGAGCTGACCTGGTGGGTCACCAAGGCGATCCGGCGCGAGCGGCCCCGGGTGTGGGCTCAGCGGAAGGCCGCCACCCCGTAGTCCTGCGCGCCGGGGTCGGCATCCCACGCGGCCTTGAGCGCATCTGCGATGGCCTGCGACTCGCGGAACGGGTCCGCTGCGGTGAACACCGCCGTCGAGACCGTGGCGCGCCGCGCACCCGCGGCGACGACCCGCTCGATGTTGGCCGACGCGATGCCGCCCGCCGCGAACCAGACGGGGCCCGGGGGCAGGGCCGTCGGCGGGTACTGCGTGGCCATCTCGGCGATTGCCCGGCTGGCCTCGCCGCCGACGACGGCGGGGCCGACGAAGCCGAAATCGAAGGGGTCGCCGTCAATCTTGTCGGCCCCACCCGCGTCGTCGATGGAGCGTCCCAGCAGCGCGAACTCGTGCGGCCGCCTGATGCCGAAGGGGCGCCAGCCCGGGCGCTTGAGGAACACGACATCGGCGCTGGCGGCCTCGGCCACCTCCAGATTGTCGGCCGCCACCAGCGTCTGGAGCCCGACGAGGCGGTTGCGGGCCACTCTGATCCCCTCGGCGGCCTCCTCGACGGAGCGCTCGCCCCGGGTGAGGATCAGCAGGTCCGCGCCGTGCGCGGCGAAATCCGCGGCCTCGGGACCGGAGCGCTCCGGCGGCACGACGAGCGCGAGGCGGGCCAGTCGGATACGGGTGGCGAGAGACAGTGGTGCGTTCACAAGGGCAATCTATAGCCTGCGGGGCGCGGGTGGCTGGCACTTTGCCGAGGTGACCGCGCGCCCTCCCCCGCCCGCCCGGGTGGGGAGCCTACAATCGGTTACGCAAACGGGCCCACGGCCTCCTTCCCCGACCGTGCATGGAGTGGCATGAACAGCACTTTCGACCCGTTGGTCGGGCAAGACAATCGGTTACGCAAACGGGCCCACGGCCTCCTTCCCCGACCGTGCATGGAGTGGCATGAACAGCACTTTCGACCCGTTGGTCGGCCAAGTGCTCGACGGACGCTACGAGATCGTGGCGAAGGTCGCCCGCGGAGGCATGGCCACGGTCTACCGCGCTCGCGACAGGCGCCTGTCGCGCGTCGTCGCGGTCAAGGTCATGCGCAGCGACCTGGGCGAGGACGACGAGTTCGCCGCCAAGTTCGACCGCGAGGCCCGCTCGGCAGCCGTCCTGTCCCACCCGTCGGTGGTGTCGATCTTCGACCAGGGCTCCTCGCAGGGCCAGCCGTACATCGTGATGGAGTTCATCGACGGTGAGACGCTGCGCCGGATGATCAGCCGCGACGCCCCCCTGCCCCCGGAGCGCGCGCTGGAACTGTTCGAACAGGTGGCCGCCGCTCTCGCCGCCGCCCACGAGGCCGGCGTGGTGCACCGCGACATCAAGCCCGAGAACGTGATGGTCACGCGCCGCGGGCAGCTCAAAGTGGCGGATTTCGGGCTGGCCCGCCAGGTGGGTTCGCCGCAGATGACGGCCACCGGCATCCTCGTCGGCACCGCAAGCTACCTCCCCCCTGAACTCGTGACGCACTCGCGCCCGGACGGCCGCAGCGACGTCTACTCGGCCGGCGTGGTGCTGTTCGAGCTGCTGACCGGCAAGAAGCCGCACACGGGTGAGAACAACTACCAGATCGCCTACCGGCACGTGAACGTCGACATCGAGAAGCCCTCCGAACGGCTCGCCGAGATCGGCCACCGGGCCGATTGGGACATCCCGGATTACGTGGACACGCTGGTGCTGGCCGCCACCCGACGTGACCCTCGGGCCCGCATCGCCGACGGCCGGGAACTGCTCAGCGCGGTGCGCCGGGCCCGCCAGGAGTTGGCCCGCAGCGGCGGGCACGACAACCCCACACTGGCGTCGGCGCTGCTGCCGGACAGCCCCGTGGAGAACGAGACCGAGCCCATCCGCCCGCGCACGGCGGACCGGCCCCGGCCGTCGCCGTCGGGCTCACCCCCCACCGTCGTCATCCACCGCGATGAGCAGTGGCGCCCGGCCAGCCGGGAACCCCACCCAGCCCAGCGTCCCACCCCCATCGAAAGGCCCGAGCCCGTGTCACCACGCCCGGCCGTGGCCACGCAGCCACGGAGCCAACGCACGCCTGTGTTCCCCAACCTCCACATCTCCGACGACCCGGTGCACCGCCGGCGCAGAGGCGTCGCCCTGCTCCTCCTGGTGCTGCTCATCGCCGGCGCCGCCGGCCTCGGGTCCTGGTGGTGGCTCGACGGACGGTTCACGACGGTGCCCGCCATGGCCACCCTGAACGAGACCAAGGCCAGGGAGGCGGCCGAGGCCAACGCGCTGACCGTGCACACCACCGACGAGTACTCCGAAACCGTGCCCGCGGGTGTGGTCATCGACACGGACCCGGGGGCAGGCGAACGGCTGTTCCGCGGTTCCGACGTGACGCTGGTGCTGTCCAAGGGCCCCGAGCGCTATCCCGCGCCGACGTTGGTCGGGCTGGGGCGCGAGGAGGCGGCGCAGGCGATCCGCGAGCACTTCATCGTGGGCACCATCACGGAGACGTACTCCGAGACCGTGCCAGTTGACCAGGTGATCTCCGCTTCCCAGGAGGCGGGCGCGCAGCTCAAGCCGGGCACCACCATCGAGATGACGGTCTCGAAGGGTAAGGAGCCCATCCGGATCCCGGACCATGTGGGCGGCAACGCCGACAAGGCCGTCGAGGAGCTCAAGGAGCTGGGCTTCGAGGTGAAAGTCGAGGAGGAGAATTCCGCCGAGGTGGAGGCCGGGCGCATCATCCGGCAGGACCCGCGGGACGGCACCGGCCACCGCGGCGGGCAGATCACGCTGGTGAAGTCCCTGGGGCCGGTCATGGTGACGGTGCCGGACGTCTTCATGAAGAGCACCGCCGAGGCCACCCAGGCCCTGGAGGACCTTGATCTGGTGGTCAAGCTGGAACGCAGCTCGAACTTCCCCATCCCGCTGGACCTCGCCAACGGCACGGATCCGGCCGCCGGCACCGAGGTCGCCGTGGGCACCACCGTGACCCTCTTCTACGCCTGAGCGGCCCGGCTGGCACACTGTGGCACGGAGGTGGATCCATGAGTGCGGGGCTACGTGGTGGCCATGCCGCTGCCCCGGTCGCTGCCGCCCGGGGTCGTCGGCGAGGTGGCCGACACCCGCGTCGGGGATATCGGCCCGTTCCTGGAGGTGGGCGCCCACCGGGCCTCCTCCCAGGATTATGACTACACCCAGGAGTTGATCGCCGCCGTCGGGCCGCACCTGCGCCCGGGATACCGCATCAGCGTCGATCACGACAACGTCGTCCTCGTGCACGCGCCAAAGGACGCCGACGGCCTCGAGGCCGCCGTCGAGCAGTTGGCCGCGGTGCGCACCGCGCTGCTCTCCTCGCCTGTGGCCCAGCGCCCGGGCCCGCCGGCACCCGCCTCGCTGAGCTTCTACGAGCGCCCGGAGTGGGTCTACATCGTCCGCGACGATTCCTACCTGCGGCAGGTCAACCACTCCAGCGGCGGATCCAACCATCAGGCCCACGACATCATCTATGCGGACAATGGCGGGTTGCCGTTCCTCAGGCTGCGGCACACCTGGCAGACCCAGTACACCCGCACGGACGCCAACGGCAACCGGCGCACGGAGACCCGCGACCACGCAGAGATCCTCTGCGAGTTCCGAGGGCGGCCACTGGCTCCCCGCCGACATCGACCGCGCGTCACGCTTCCTGCACGGCTTCTTCGGCCACGTGCCCGATGTCGTCTACCAGCAACTGGGTGCGTGGCCCCGCCCCATCCCGGACATCGAAGACATCAACCCTGAGCCCACAACAGGGCCGTGGGGGCTACAGGCTGCGGGCGATCAGGGCGCCGGCCTCGGCGCACTGGTCGACGGTGACGTCGAGGTGGGTGACCGCGCGTAGCGCCTTCCGCCCCAGCACACTGACCAACACCCCCCGCTCCTTGAGCCGGGCCGCCGCAGCCGGCGCGTCGGGGCTGGGGATCACCACGATGTTGGTGGCCACCCCGGCGGGGTCCACGACGCCGGGCCGGGCCTCGTCGAGCGCCTCGGCCAGCGCCCTGGCCGCGCGGTGGTCCTCCGCGATCCGCCCCAGGTGATGATCCAGCGCGTACAGCCCGGCGGCGGCCAGCACCCCGGCCTGGCGCCAGCCGGCCCCCATCCGCTTGCGCTGTACCCGGGCCCGGGCCATCTGCTCGGCGGTGCCCGTCAACACGCTGCCGACGGGGGCGCCCAGCCCCTTCGACAGGCAGAGGCTGACTGTGTCGAACAGCGCGCCGTAGCGGCTGAAGGGCAGGCCGGTGACGGCCGCGGCGTTGGCCAGGCGCGCCCCGTCGAGGTGCATGGCGATGCCGAGGACCCGCGCGCCCTGTGAGAGGCGGGTGAGCTCGTCGATGCTCTGGACCGTGCCGCCGCCGAAGTTGTGGGTGTCCTCCACCTCGATGCAGGCGGTCTCCACCAGATAGGGGCCGCAGTCGACGGCTGCCATCGCCAGCGCGTCGTCGGCCACGAGGCGGCCGTGCTCGGAGCCCCAGGTGCGCATGGTGACGCCGGCGATCGCCCCGTGGGCACCCATCTCTGCGCGCGCGATGTGGGCCAACGAGTCGCACAGCACCTCGGTACCGGGTGGGGTGTGCAGCCAGACGCCCAGCTGGTTGGCCAGGGAGCCGGTGGCGCAGAACAGCGCCGCCTCCTTGCCGAACAGCTCAGCGATCCGCGACTCGAGCGCGGCCACCGTCGGGTCTTCGCCATAGACGTCGTCGCCGACGGGGGCCTCGGCCATGGCGGCCAGCATCCCGGCCGAGGGCCGGGTCACCGTGTCGCTGCGGAGATCGATCACAGGTCCTTGGCCTGGAACCACTGCACCGGATTCTCCCGGTTCAGGCGCCCGGAGCGCAGCCGGCGGGCCACCAGGAAGGCGAGCTCGAGGGACTGGTTGCGGTTGAGGCGCGGATCGCAGAACGTCTCGTAGCGGTTGGCCAGGTCGTCCTCGTGCAGGTTGTGGACGCCGCCGACGCATTCGGTCACGTCGTCGCCGGTCATCTCCACGTGGAGGCCGCCGGGCCAGGTGCCCAGCTGCTCGTGCACGTCGAAGAAGCCGTTGACCTCCTCCGCCACATCGGCGAACGAGCGGGTCTTGTAGCCGTTCTTCGCCTCGAACGTGTTGCCGTGCATCGGGTCGCAGACCCAGGCGACCTTCCGCCCGGACGCCTCGACGGCCTCGATGACGGGCGGGAGCACGTCGCGGACCTTGCCGGCGCCCATGCGGGTGATGAACGTGAGCCGGCCGGGGATGTGGTGCGGGTCGAGCTTGTCCACCAGCGCGAGGGCGTCGTCGACGCTGGTGGTGGGGCCCAGCTTGACGCCGAGGGGGTTCTGCACGCGGCTGAGCAGCTCCACGTGGGCGCCGTCAAGTTGCCGGGTCCGTTCCCCGATCCAGAGCATGTGTCCGGAGCAGCCGTACAGCTGCTGCGAACGGGAGTCGACGCGGGTGAGTGCGCGCTCGTACTCGAGCAGCAGCGCCTCGTGGCTGGCGTAGAAGTCGACCGTGCTCAGCGAATCGTCCTCGATGCCGCAGGCCACCATGAAGGCCAGCGCCCGGTCGATCTCCGCTGCCAGTTCCTCGTATTCGGCCTCCACCTGCGAGTCCCGCACGAACTCGGCGTTCCATGTGTGCACGCCGCGCAGGTCGGCGAAGCCGCCCTTGACGAAGGCGCGCACCAGGTTGAGCGTGGCGGCCGAGGAATTGTACACCTGCAGCAGCCGCTGCGGGTCGTGCGCGCGGGCCTCCGCGGTGAAGTCGAAGCCGTTGATGGCGTCGCCGCGGTACGACGGCAGCGTGACCTCTCCCCTGGTCTCCATGCCGCTGGAGCGGGGCTTGGCGTACTGTCCGGCGATGCGTCCCACCTTGACCACCGGCACCTGAGCCGCGTAGGTCATGACCACTGCCATGGACAGCTGCACCAGCAGCTTGCCCTTGATGCCCTGGGCCGTCACGGCGTCGAACGTCTCGGCGCAGTCGCCGCCCTGGAGCAGGAAGGCGCGGCCATCGGCCACGTCGGCCATCTTCAGGCGCAGGTCGTCGCACTCTCCGGCGAAGACCAGCGGGGGAAGCTTCTCCAGCGTGTCGATGGTGCGATCGAGGACTGCTGGATCCGGGTACGACGGCTGCTGGATGTAGGGCAGCGCGCGCAGATCTTCCCGGGAAATGATGCTCGACATGCGCGTTAGGTTACCCCACCGCGGCGCCCCCTCCGCGCTGGCGGATGCTGGGTGGACGGGGCTACTCGTTGGGGTCGTGGAAACCCTTGTCGATGGCGTAGAGCGTCAGCTCCACACGGTTGTGCAACTGCAGCTTGCGCAACACGTTCTGCACATGGTTCTGCACCGTGCGGTGCGAGACGAACAGCTCGTCGGCGATCTCCTTGTAGGCCATGCCCTTGGCGACGCGGCGCAACACCTCGATCTCGCGGCTGGTGAGCACCGGCCCCTCCTCGTTGTGGGAGTGGGCCACGTGGACCATGCGCCGGAACTCGCCCAGCACCAGGCCCGCCAGGCCCGGCGTGAAGACGGCATCCCCGACGGCGGTGCGGCGCACTCCCTCGATGAGTTCCTCCTTCGACGCCGACTTGACGAGGTAACCCTTGGCGCCGGCCTTCATGGCCCGCAGTACGTCGTCGCGCTCACCGGAGGCCGACATCACCAGCACGTGCATGTCCGGGAACTCCTGCAGCAGGATCTCGATGCAGGTGGCACCGTCCGGCTCCGGGATCTGCAGGTCCATGACCACCACCTCCGGGCGCGTGGCCCGCGCCCTGGCCAGGCACTCCTCGCCGTTCTTGGCCACGGCCACGATCTCGAAGCCCACCTCGGTGAGGTCTTCGCTGAGGGCATCGATCCACATCGGGTGATCATCGACCAGCATGACCCGCTTGCGTTCCAGTTCCTTCATGCTCAGCTCTCTATCGCTTCCACATCGATCGGGAACCGCAGTTCCCATTCCGCACCGGCACCCGGCGACGATTTGAGGATGGCGCTGCCACCCAACGCCGACACGCGTCCCACGATCGAATCGCGGATACCCATCCGGCCCTTGGCGGCAGCGGCCTCCACCTGATCGGCCCGCATGCCGACACCATTGTCCCTGACCCAGAGGATCACTTCGTCGCTCAGCTCCTGATCCAGGAGGATCCACACCTGGGCATCCTCACCGGCGTGCTTGTCGACGTTCTTGAGGATCTCGGTCAGCGCCGCCTCCACCTCGTCGGCCAGGAAGCGCGGCACCTGGACGAGGCTGGCCATGGTCGAGACGGTGACCTTGGCGGATTCGTACTTGTCCAGAACCGCCGCCAGGTCCACCGTCGTGGTCTGCACGACGTCCAGCACCTCGCGATCCTGCAGGTGGCTGCGCAGCTGCGCCTCAGATTCCCGGGCGAGCGCCGCAAGCCGGATGCCGCGGGGTCCCAGGGAGGGCCCCTCGCGCTCGACCAGCGCCAGCACCTGCAGCGCACCGTCGTGCACGAGGCGCGAGAGGCGCTCCCGCTCCGCGAGGGCCGCGGAGCGGATCCGCTCCTGCTCCTGCTCAATGATGGTGGTGCGGAACTGCGAGATCAGCAGCCCGAGGCAGGCGGTGAACAGGATGAGCACGAAGCTGACGCCCACCCGTTCCATACTGAAGTGGTCAGGAGTCACCAGCAGCGCCGCGCTGGTGATCACAGCGAAGATGACGCCGCACCGCACACTGTAGAAGAGCGCGGCGTAGGCCGCGGCGCCACCCAGCCAGTAGCCCGCCAGCGAGAGCGGGGCGGCGCCCGGAGGCACCACCAACGCCGTGGCCAGCACGAGGGTGACTGTGACGCCCAGGTCGGCCAGGTGCGCCCGCCAGGTCCGGCGGGCGGGCTTGCGCATGCGCACCGAAATGAAGAAATGCCAGAAGACCAGCGCCAGGGTGGCGACGATCACGCCTTCCCTGTTCGTGGCCCTCGGCAGGACGATGAAGAGGTTGACCAGCACCGCATGGGCACCCAGGCAGCCACGGGTGATGCCGACAACGGTGTAGACGCGCCCCAGCACGTCGTAGCGGTCGTGGTACCAGAGGGCGTGCGCCTGCAGCCAGCGGAGCCCCACGCCGAGGCGCGACTCCTCCAGAGGGTGCCCGTCACTCATCTGTGACCGTGGGGCTCGCCTCGCCCACGGGAGGTTCCCCTCCACCCGGGCGCGACAACAGGAACTCGTCGGAGCCCACCTCCTTGAGGTCGCCGTGCTTGACGCGCGTGGCGTACACGTCGGCGTACTCCTGGCCGGTCAGCCGCTGGATGGCCGCCAGAGTCTCGTCGGTGACCCACCGCAGCAGCTTCGTACTGGGCTTGGCGGTGGCATATGGGGAGAAGTCGAGCGGCTCGCCGATGATCACGACGGGGCGGCGCGACCACGGGATGCCGAACGGCCCCTTGTGGGACTTGGTGCCGCTCACGCCCACCGGGATGACCGGCACATCGTTGCTCAGCACCATGCGGGCCATACCGGTCTTGCCCTTGTACAAACGGCCGTCCGGCGAGCGTGTCCCCTCAGGGTAGATGGCCACCACGTGGCCCTCGGCCAGAACCGAGGTGATGCTGCCTAGTGCATCGGCGCTGGCGCGCCCGCCGCTGCGGTCCATCGGCACCTGGCCGACGGCCTTCAGGAACCAGGCCACGATCCTGCTGCCCACACCACGGTCTCCCACGAACAACTCCGCCTTCGCGGGGAAGGTGATCTTGCGCGGCATGCTCGCCGGGATCACCAGCGAATCGAGCGCCCCGATGTGGTTGCTGGCGAGGATCGCGCCGCCCTTCCGGGGGAAGTTCTCCTTCCCGATCACCCGCGTGCCATAGCCGAATTTCACGAGGGGCTTGAAGATCGTGAACTTGAAGAACTGGTACCACATGAGCGGCAGTCTAATCTCTGTCATCGTATGGGTATGACAGCCTCCAGCAGCGTGCACATCCAGGCCCGCCCCTACCGGGGCGGCGAAGGCGACATCGGGGTGGTGATGAGCCACGGCTTCACCGGCAGCGTCGCCTCCGTCCGGACATGGGCGGAGGGCCTGGCCCGGCCCGACGGCAACTGGCCCGGCGTGCGCGTCGTCGCACCCAGACTGCCGGGGCACGGCACCCACTGGCGCGACCTGGCCCGCACGCGGTGGTGGGACTGGTACAACACCATCGAGGACGCCTACCACGAACTGGCCGGAACCTGCAGCACCGTGTTCGTGGCCGGGCTGTCGATGGGCGGGGCGCTCGCGCTGCGCCTGGCGGCCCTGCAGCCGGTGCGCGGCACCCTGCTGGTCAACCCTTCGGTGGGCACGAAGGACCGACGCGTGGGGCCCGCCACCAAGCTGCACCGCCTGCTGCCCCCGCAGAAGGGCATCGGCTCAGATGTCGCGCTACCGGGCGTCGAGGAACCTGCCTACTCCCACTTCTCGGTGACCAGCCTGGCCACGCTCAGCGACCTGTGGACAGACACTCAGGCGAAGCTGCACCGGATCCCCGGCCGCGTGTTGTTGATGACGTCGACCGTCGACCACGTCGTCGACGGCCTGAGCCGGCAGCTGATCCGCGAGAAGGTGCTGCACGTCGAGGACGTGGAACTGACGAGGAGCTACCACGTGGCCACGATGGACCACGACGCAGGCCTGATCGTCGCTGAGTCCCGCCGCTTCATCGCCGAACGCTCCTGAGCGGGTCGGGCAGCTGGGCCACCGGGATGCTCCGCCCTGTCGGATTGCCTGATCGTCCGGCCGAAACCGTCGTTGGCGTTACTGCCGGAGCGTCCGGTGCCGGGGTGCCTGTTGGATGGTCGCCGATGCCAGCCAACAGGTATCCGGGCGCGAATCCGTGCCGGAGAAGCACTTGCGTACCCCCCGACCCCGGCCAACTCCGTGACGCTTGGAGAACCGGACACTCCTTGGCGCTTGGAGACAACGTTGAGGGCCCTTCGACCAGCCGCGGGCGGCTGGCTCAGAGACCGCGAAAGGTAGCCTTCCGACAGGGACACTCAGGCGTCAGCCGAGGACGCGGCGGGCGCCGGTGAACGGCATCGAGTTGAGGCTGGTGATGCGCACGCCGGTGCGAGGGTTGGCGGCGTCGACGATCTTGCCGTTGCCGATGTAGATGCCCACGTGGCTGACCGGGCTGTAGTAGAACACCAGGTCTCCCGGCTGCAGCTCGGACTTGGAGACCTTGTAGCCGGCGGAGCTCCACTGGGTGCGCGACGAGCGCGACAGGTTGATGCCGACCTGGCGGTAGGCCCAGCTCGTCAGCCCAGAGCAGTCGAAGGTGTTCTCACCCGACGTGCCCCACACGTAGCGGCTGCCCACCTTGCTGACCGCGGCGTTGACGACGTCCTGGGCGCGGCCCGAGGCTGCGGGCGTCAGCGCGGTGGCGGCGGGTGCGGTGCCGTCAGCGGCCGCCGACGCGGCAGCCGCGGCCTGGGCCGCAGCCTGCTGCTCCGCGCGGCGCTGGGCCTCCTCTGCGCGGCGCTGACGCTCGGCCTCGATGGCGGCGAGGCGCTGGCGCTCCTCCTCCGAGAGGCGCTCGTAGACCTCCTCGGCCTCCGCCTCCTTGGCGTCGTAGTCCTCCGCCAACTCGATCTTGGCGGCGTGGTCTGCCTTCAAAGCGGCCTCGGTGGCCGCGGCATCCTCGCGGAGGGTGGTGAGCTTCGCCTGATCCAGCTGTAGCTGCTGGATGCCGGCGTTGTTGCGGTCCACCTCGCTGTGCAGCGTGGCGAGGCCGCTGAGGAAGTTGTCCGACGAGCTACTCAGCAGCAACTGCGCGGCCAGTGAAACGGAATCGTGCTGCATCTGGAAGGCGGCGACGTCACCCAGTTGCGTGGAGAGGTCATTGACCTTGCTCTCCTGCGCCGAGACGTCTTCCTTGAGGCGCTCGAGCTTCTTCGTGGCATGGGCCGCGCGGTCGTGCGCCTCGATGATCTCCTGATCGATCGCGGAGGCCTCCTGCTGGATGCGCTCGAGCTCGGCGCGGGCCTGCTCAACCGCCTCGGGATCCGCGTTGGCCACGACGTTGCCGGTCGCGAGTACCGCGCAGGTGACGATGGCGGCGAGGGCGGCACGAACTCGGTTCACAGATGCTCCATGCATGGTGGGCGGGAGGGAAGTCTGAGAGAATTCTAAGCCGGTTTCAGGGTTTCTCAAAGTCGTTACGCCGCTCCGTTCTCGGGGCGTCGACGCACTTTGTCGGAGGCGACGGTTACGGTGCTTGACATGGCCCAGGAAACCGCTGTTCAACCCTCATTCGATGACCTCGGCGTCCCGTTGTCGGACGTCACGTTCGTGGTGGTGGATCTGGAGACCACAGGCGGCGCAGCCGATGCCGAGATCACCGAGGTGGGCGCGGTGAAGGTGCGCGGCGGTGAAGTGCTCGGCGAGTTTCAGACGTTGGTTCGGCCTTCAGCCCCCATCCCGCCCATGATCCAGGTCCTCACAGGCATCACCAACCAGATGGTCGCCAGCGCGCCCCCCGCCTCCCAGGTACTGCCCGCGTTCGCAGAGTTCGCCAAGGGTGCGGCCCTGGTGGCGCACAACGCCCGGTTCGACACCGGATTCCTGCGGCGCGGCTACGACCAGCTCGGCATGGCCTGGCCACGCCCCACCGTGATCGACACGGTGGCGGTGGCCCGCACCGCGCTGCTGCGCGACGAGGTACCCAACTGCAAGCTGGCCACCCTCGCCCGCTACTTCCGCTCCTCCACTGAACCCAACCACCGGGCGCTCAGCGACGCCAGGGCCACCGTCGACGTCCTGCACGCGCTACTGGGCCGCGTGGGCAACCTCGGCGTTCACACCTTGGAGGACCTCACCGAGTTCGCCCTGCAGGTCTCCCCGGACAGGCGCGCCAAGCGCGTCTGGGCGCAGCGGGCCCCGGAGCAGGCGGGGGTGTACTACTTCGTCACGGATTCGACGGATTCAGACGGCAGGCCCAAGCGCGAGGTGCTCTACGTCGGCAAGTCCAACAACCTCAAGCGGCGGGTGCGCTCCTACTTCTCCGCGGCGGAGAAGCGCGGCCGCATTCACGAGATGGTGCGTGTGGCCACGGGGGTGGAGTTCATCGCCTGCGCCACGGATCTCGAGGCCGAGGTCCGCGAGCTGCGGATGATCGAATCGCTGGCCCCGCGCTACAACCGCAAGTCGAAGAACCAACGCAAGCTCACCTGGCTCAAGCTCACCAATGAGGCTTTCCCCCGCCTCTCCATCGTCCATGCCGTACGAGACGACTCTGCGCACTTCGGGCCGTTCCGCAGCAGGGACGCGGCGGAGAGCGCGGCGCTCACGCTGTACGACGCGTTCAAGCTGAGGCGTTGCACCACCAGGCTGTCCAAGAAGAAGGCCTCTGCACCGTGCGCGCTGGCTGAGATGGGCCGCTGTCTCGCACCGTGCGAGTTGGGCGAGGGCGCCGAGGGCTATGCGGGCATCGTCGAGGAGGTGCGCGCCAGTTGGCACACGGATGTGCGCCCCGTGCTGCGTAGTGTTCGCGGGCGCCTCAACAAGCTGGTGGCGCAGCAGCGCTACGAGGAGGCCGGGGTGCTGGCGGAGCGGCTGACGGCCTACTACCGCACCTCGCTGCGCTTCCACCGGGTGCGCTCACTTGCGCGCTGCCGGCAACTGGTGGCGGCTGTGCCGTCAGCGGCCGGCTGGGACATCCACGTGATCAGGTACGGGCGCCTCGCCGCCGCCACCAGCGCCCCGTCCCCCCGAGCCCGCGCTGCTGCCGAGGAGGCGGTGGCCGGGGCGGAGACTGTGCTCGCGCCGCTCGGAGGCTGGCCGGCGGCCAGCATCGAGGAGGCCGAACGGATCGCCGCCTGGCTCGAACTGCCGGGTGTGCGGCTGATCGAGACCGACGGTGACTGGGCCTGGCCGCTGCACGCCGGGCTCCCAGAGGGAGACCTCCCCCGGGAACTGCTCGGCGAGCAGCCCCTCTCGGGACTGCTCGCCTCGTAGTGGTGCCGGATCGGCCTCAGTTGATGGTGACGGTCTCGATCACCACGGGCTCGACGGGGCGGTCCCCGAAACTGGTGCGGGTGGTGGCGATGGCGTCGACCACCTTCTGGCTGTCCGCGTCCTTGACCTCACCGAAGATGGTGTGACGGTTATTCAGGTGCGGCGTGGGGCCGACGGTGATGAAGAACTGCGAGCCGTTCGTGCCCGGCCCGGCGTTGGCCATGGCCAGCAGGTAGGGGCGGTCGAACTGGAGCTCGGGGTGGAACTCGTCGGCGAAGGTGTAGCCGGGGCCGCCGCGGCCGTCGCCACGAGGGCAGCCGCCCTGGATCATGAAGCCGTCGATGACGCGGTGGAAACCGAGGCCGTCGTAGTAGCGGCCGGTGGTCTTCTCGCCGGTCTCCGCGTCGGTGTACTCCCTGGTGCCGTCCGCGAGGCCGACGAAGTTCTCGACGGTCTTGGGGGCGTGCGTGTCGAACAGCTCGATGACGATGTCACCGTGGTTGGTCTTGAGGGTTGCGGTGGTCACGCGCATTCCTTTCTGATGGTCAATGAGACCCGTCCAGTGTGTCAGACGGCGGAAGCGGCGGCGATCTCGTCGGCGATGTCGTCGACGAATCCCCGCACCTCATCGATGCCGTGCACGGGACCGCCCGCCAACATGCCGTCCGCACCCAGCAGCACCGCCGCCACCTGGCCGGTGGCCCCCAGCGACCGGGTGGCGAGGCCGCCATGGTCGTAGAGGGCCAGGCGTTCCTGCTCCGGAGTCAGCCGGCCAGGCTGCATCCGGAAGGGTAGCACCAGCCGAACGTCCAGCATCGGCAGCTTCTCCTGCCAACCCACCACGGAGTCCATGGCCATCCGCGCCGGGGGACACAGGCAGTCCACGGCCACCAGTAGCTGCGCCTTCTCCCCCGCCAGCTGCCGCAGTGTGCTGGGCGCGCCGTCGGGGTCCAGCACGACGCCGTCGGGGATGGGGCTGCGCACGTAATCGAGTTCGTCTTCCTCCACCGTCTCCGGCACCGCTGCGGCGGGATCATCAGCCGGTGCAGGCTCCGGCTCGTGAGGTTCCGCATCCATGCCCAGCTCGAACAGTTGCTGCACGGCGGGGCCCCCGGTGTGGAACTCGCCGACGGGCCGACCCGACGCATCGACCACTAGCGCAGATGGCGCGTAGACCATGCCGAGGGCGGCCGCCACGTTGGAGCCTGGGTCGCGGTGCAGGTCCGGCACAGCGGCCAGTTCCTCGTCGATGCTCGCCCAGCCCGGAATGACTGGCACGACGAAGCGTTCCGGGTTCGCGGCGCGCAGGCGCGGCAACTCCGCCAGTGCGCGACGGCAGCCGCCACACCCCGGCAGCACGAACAGCAGGGCGACGCCCCCGTGGGCGCCGGCCAACTCCCGGACGCGCACGGTCTGCCCGTTGGACTCGTCGATCAGCGAGGCGCCCTGGATCCATTCCATCGAGCCGGGGGATGCCGGTGCGGCGCCGCCCCCCAGCGACAACGCGACGGCGGCGGCCGAGAGCAGCGCCACCAGCACCCAGCCCCAGGACGTGGCGGGCTGACCCCACGTCGCCACCCCCCAGACAGCGCCGGCCACGCTGAGGGCGGCCAACGCGACGAGAAGGACGTTGCGCACGAGCGTGGCCCTGGTGACGTCGCCGGAGCCGAGCGCCCCGAAACAACCGCAGCGCACGGGCTCGTCGAACCCGAGCGCCCGGGCGATCACCACGGTGTAGGCCAGCATGAGGACCAGCACGGCAACCGTTGCGGCGGTGAGCAGCCACCCTCTGCCGAGCACGAGTAGTGCCGCCAGCACCAGTTCCGCAACCGGAAGCAGCAGCGGGGCGCCCGCGCCCACCAGCCATGACGGGAGGCGCAGCGCCTCGAAGGCATCGGCGGTCGCGTCCCTGTCGCGCAGCTTCGCGACCCCCGAAATCAGCAGGAGAACAGCCAGCACCACATGAGCCAGAAGGAGAAAGTCCACGGCAGCATTATGGCAGGGCCCTCTGGGGTGGAATCCCCCACAAAAATCTGGTGATCGCCTTGAGTGATCCCCACAACCCGGTAGCGTGGAAACTGCTCGATTACGAGCCACAACCACAGGAGGAACTTGTGAGAAGGTCACAAGACGTGAAGAAGGCCGCCGCGGATACCGCATCCGCCGCCGCCGAGTACTCAGTCAGCGCTCTGAAGGACGGACTGGACCGCGCCCAGCACCTGCTGGCCGATCTGCAGAAGCAGGCCGCGCCCGTGCTGCGCGACGCCAAGGTCCGCACCGCGGATTTCGCGGCCAAGCGCCTGGACGATCTCGAACCCCACCTCAAGGGTGCGATGGGCAAGGTCGCACCGGCTGTCGAGGTCGCACGCGAGAAGGTCGAGGATGACTTCCTGCCGAAGGTGCAGGGCTTCCTGCATCAGGCCGCCGAGCACCCCGCCGTCGTCGAAGGCGGCAGGCGCGGCAAGGCCGCGGTGCAGGCACTCAAGGGCGAACTGGAACCCGCTAAGCAGCGCAGCGGATGGCGCACGTTCGGCAAGGTCCTCGCGGTCGGCACCATCGTCGCCGGCGCGGTGGCAGCGGTGCGCCACTTCCTCGCTCCGAAGGATGACGGCTGGACCGCCCACGAGCCCTCCAAGGCCTACGTGAACAACAACGACACGTTCTCCAACGCGGCCAAGTTCGCATCGGACACCGCGGAGCAGGCCGAGGCTGATGCTGAGCCCGTCGTCCCGCACGAGGACACCCCCCAGGAGACGGAGATGACCTCGGAAGGCTCCCCCGCCCCCGAGACCACCGTCATCGAGGAGACCGAGGTCGTCGAGGATCCCTCGGCAGACGACGGCCCCGAGTACGGCGAGGGCGCCTACGTGGGTTCCGAGCCGCCTGAGGGATACACCATCAAGGGCAACGAGCGTTCGAAGAAGTACCACGTCGCAGGCACGGGCGGGTACGAGCGCACGATCGCCGAAGTCTGGTTCAACTCTGAAGAGGCCGCTGAGGCCGCAGGCTTCACCAAGGCTCAGCGCTGATCCGCCAGCCACCTGAACCCTGAACCGGGCGCCGACTCACCAGTCGGCGCCCGGTTCTATTGTTGGCCCATGACACGACGCCTCAGCCCCGCCGCCGCCCGCCGCGTCGCCGTCCGTGCCCAGGGCCTGGCGCTGCCGCGACGCGCGACGGTGGGGCCCGCCGCGCTCCGCAAGGTGATCTCCCGCCTGGGTGTGCTGCAACTCGATACCGTCAACGTGTTCGAACGCAGCCACTACCTGCCGCTGCTGTCCCGGCTCGGCCCCTTATGACCGCGCCGTCCTGGACCGGTTGGTGCACCACGACCATCGGCTCGGCACGCTGGGCGAATACACGGAGTACACCGCCCACGAGGCGACGATCCTCCCCGTGGCCGATTGGCCGCTGTGGGCCTGGCACCGCGCGAGACCGGAGCGGCCTTCCACGCAGAGATGGGCGGCTCAGAACAGCCGGCTGATCGCCGAGGTGTTCGACGAGTTCCGCGCGACCGGTCTGCGGACCGCCTCTTCCGACGGGGCGATCTGGTCGTCGTGGGCCGGCACCGCTTCGAGCGGGTGCTGGCCGCGGCTGAGGACGTGCTGCCATCCGAAGCCCACGCTGCGCCGCCACGGGAGGAAGCGCTGGTGGAGCTGATCCGCCGCGCGGCCGTCGCCTGGGTTCGGTGTCCTTCACCGGGCCGGGCACGTGGGTCACTGAGCCCGGCAGCCACTTCTGAGTTATCCACACCCCTGGCGCGTGCCCCCGGGTGCTACCTAGGCTTCGGACATGACCTGGCTCACCGCCTTGGGCGTGATCGTCGCCGCACTCGCCACCTGGCGGATCGTGGTGCCCCGCCTGCGCATCGACGATCCCGAGGCTCCGCACCTCCCGGGCCTGGTCACCGCGAGGTCGACGGCGGCACTCGGCGCCGTGGCAGCCATCACCTCCGGGGTGCTATGGCTGGTGCCGCCGGCCCACCACTGGCTGTGGGCGCCCTACCTGGCGCTCGGTCTCCCCCTGGTGGCCATCGATCTTCGGACCACCTTCCTCCCCAAGCGCCTCAGCTGGGCGGCTTCCGCCGTGATGGTGGCGGCCTTGGTGCCGCTGACCGTTACTGATGGGCGCGCCGCCGTCGCGGCTGTGCTGGGCGCGACGGGTGCCTTCCTATTCTTCTACGTGGCCTGGCGCCTCTTCCCGGTGCTGGGGTTCGGCGACGTCAGGCTCTCGCTCCTCACCGGGGCGGTCAGCGGGCTCGCAGGCCTCAACTCCTGGGCGACGGCGCTACTCGCCGGCACGGTGGCCGGCGCCCTGCACGGCGTGGCGCATGCGCTCTGGGCGCGGGGAGACGACAGCCGCCCGCGGCACTTCCCGTTCGGGCCTGCGCTCTGGCTCGGCCCGCTCGTGGCGGCAGTGGGCGGGGTGCTGGCTACCGCTGGGTAGCCGCCACCCAGGCTTCGAGGGTCTGGGACGCCTTGCCCGAGTCGATGGCTTCGCTGGCTGCCTTGACGGCCGGTTCCAACTGGGCCACCAGTTCGGTGACCGTCGAGATACCGCGATAGGACAGGAGCGCCGCGGCGGCGTTGAGCACCACGATGTCGCGCACGGCACCAGGCTTGCCCGCCACCATGTCGCGCACCACCTGCGCGTTGTGTTCCGGCGGGCCTCCCTCCAACTCGAAGGGTGAGGCGGGCTCCAGCCCGAGGTCCCGCGGGTCGAGCACGGTGCGGAACACCCTGCCCTCCGAGATGAGCCACACGTCGGATTCCGAGGTGGTGGTGAGTTCGTCGAGCCCGTCGAAGCCGCGGAAGACCAAGCCCCGGGTGCCGCGCTCCGCGAGGACGCGGGCGATCACCGGCGCGATGTCGTCGTTGGCCACACCCAGCGCCATCGCGCGGGGGCGGGCGGGGTTGGCCAGGGGACCGAGAAAGTTGAAGGTGGTCTGGATCCCCAGCTTCTTGCGCACACCGGCCACGTTCTTCATGGCCGGGTGGTACTGCTGTGCGAACAGGAACGCGATACCCACCTCGTCGAGGATGGCGGCCTGCTTGCCCGGCTCCACATCCAGTTTGACGCCCAGCGCCTCCAGCGTGTCCGCCGTGCCGGCCTGGGACGACGCGGCGCGCGAGCCGTGCTTGACCACCTTGGCTCCTGCGCCTGCGGCCACGATCGCGGCCATCGTCGAGACGTTGACCGTGTTGGCACGATCACCGCCGGTGCCGACGATGTCGACGGCATCGGGGTTCAGGGCGATGGGCGTGGCGTTGGCCAGCATGGCATCTGCCAGGCCGGCGATCTCGTCCTCGCTTTCGCCCTTGGCACGTAGCGCGGTGAGCATGGCTGCCACCTGCACCTCCGAGGCGCGCCCGGCGAGGATCTCGTTGAGGGCCCAGGACGCGGCGGTGGACTCCAGCCCCTCCCGCCTCACCAGGCCCGTGAGGATGTCCGGCCAAGTGTAACTGGTGGCCATCAGGCGACCTGGGCGAGCCGCGCCCGGATCAGGTGGGCCGCCTGCTGCGGCATGGTGACGGGGTCGACCGGGAACGGTGTGACCGCCTCGGCACGCGTCCAGGAGGCGAGCCAGGCGTCTGCCTCACGCGTGACGAGCAGCATGATCGGCGCGCTGTCCGCGTACTCCTCCTTGACCTGGTGGGCGAGGCCGAATCCGCCCGACGGCTGCGCGTCGCCGTCAAAGATCATCAGCGCATACTCGGTGCCCGCATCCAGCGTGCGCAGCACGGCGCCCTGGGTGGCCACTTCGAAGACCTCGATCTGAGGCAGGTCCGGCGCAACCCGACGCCCCAGCGTCAGGCGGATCTGCTCCCGCACCAGCCGGTCGTCGGAGAACACCAGCACCTTCACGGTGGCATCGCTCATTATCGGTCTTCCTTCCGAGATTGTCTCTGGGTGTCATCGTAGCCAAGTGTCTCGGCCCGGGCGCGCCGGGCGTCCTCGCGGTCCAACGCGCGGTCCACCCGCTTGGCTTCACGGTTGGAGTCCTTGACCCATTGCACGAAGATCGTGATCATTGCCGCGAACATCGTCAGGTCGCCGGTGGCCCACATCAACGCGCCGGCCCATTCCTGATCCTTCATAGGTGAGAGCCCCCAGCTTCGTTCGAAGGCGAGGTACCACTCCTCGGCGATCAGCCTGCTGGAACCCATGATCGTGACGCCGAGGAAGGCGTGGAACGGCATGGTGATGAAGAACAGCAGGATGCGGATGGGGTACGGCATCTTGATCGGCACCGGATCCACGCCGAGGAGCGGGAAGAAGAAGAGGCAGCCCATCGTGATGAGGAAGAGGTGGAGCAGGTCGTGGGCGAGGTCGTTGCGCAGGGTGATCTCGTACAGGCCGGTCATGTAGAGGCCGAAGGGGTAGATCACCATGAGTGCGGTGGCCAACGGCGGGAAGAGCAGCACCTTCGCGAACCTGGAGTGCAGCACCTTGAGGAACACGTCACGCGGCTTCTTGGGCAGCGCCCTGAGTGCCAGGGTCGCGGGCGCCCCGAAGACGAGGAACACCGGTGCGATCATGCTGAAGAGCATGTGTTGGATCATGTGCGCCCAGAACAACACCGTGTCGTAGACGCCGAGGAAGGAGAAGGTGGCCACGGCGATGGAACCCAGGCCCAGGACGATGAAGGAGACGGTCCGGCTCAGCGGCCACTTGTCGCCGCGTTTCCGGAGCCGCTGGACGCCCCAGAGGTAGAGCCCACCGACGACCAGCAGCCCGAGCACCGCCTCCCAGGGGAAGTCCCACGCCGTGAAATAGCGGGTCCCCTCCAGTGGAATGATGTCGTCATCGGGCTTGGCGTGCGTCGGAAATGAGGCCGGAAAGCCGCTGAACATAGGGCGCATTATCTCATGTCCCCTCTCTCGAATCATCGGGGGGTGGTCCCAATGTTCGTGCTTGGCGTGACCTCTGCGCGTTTTGCGGCAATAATGAGCCCGTGGCCACGAATCATGAACTTACCCAAGCGCCGGCGAAGATGCCTACCGGCGCAGTGCATCCAGTGCCGTCAGCCCGGCTGAACAAGCCTCTGGGCCGTCCGGACGTGACTGCCATCGGCGTGGTGGTCTGGCTGGCGAGCGAGGTGATGTTCTTCGGCGCCATCTTCGCCGCCTACTTCTGGACCCGGTCCATGGCGATCGACGCCGCCGCCGCTGGCACGCCGTCCCTGTGGGACACGGAGAGCGCACACCTCGACGTCGTGTTCGCCAGCATCAACACCAGCATCCTGGTGTTGAGCTCCGTCACCATCCAGTTGGGCGCCAACGCTGCCGAGGCGGGCCGCGTCAACGGCTCCTGGCTCAACCCGTTGAAGTGGGGCGTGCGGCAGGGCTTCATCGTCTCCGCCATCCTCGGCTCCGTGTTCCTCGCCGGCCAGGTGTGGGAGTACTTCACCCTCTTCAACGAGGGCTTCGTGATCTCCACCAACCAGTACTGGTCGCTGTTCTTCATCGCCACCGGCATCCACGGCATCCATGTCTTCGGTGGCATCGTCGCCATGTGGTACGTGCTGGCCCGCTCCTACATGACCCGTATCCACACCCACGAACAGACCGTCCACGCGCACGTCGTGTCCTATTACTGGCACTTCGTCGACGTGATCTGGGTCGCCCTGTTCGCCGTGCTCTACTTCCTCCGCTAGACCGAGACCGGGAGTTTCATTCAGTGAAGAAATCCACCAACCTCAGGCGGCATGCCGCGGCGCGGCCCCTGCTGCTGATCTTGGCCCTCCTCGTCGTCGGCCTCAGCTACTCCGTGGTGAGCCCACAGCGTTCCTCCGCGGAGACCGAGACCACCCTGCAGATCGAGCAGGGCAAGGACATCTACATGACCACCTGCTCGTCGTGCCACGGCCTCGGCGGCGAAGGCACCACGCAGGGCCCCACGCTGATCGGCGTCGGTGCGGCCTCGGTCGACTTCCAGATGGGCACCGGGCGCATGCCCGCCGCCCGCCTCGAGGCCCAGATCCCGGCCCGCAAGGTCAACTACACCCAGGAGCAGATCGAAGCGGTGGCCGCGTTCGTCGACTCCATGGGTGCAGGCCCCGCCATCCCCGAGGAGTCCCAGTACTCCCTCGACGCCCTCAACCTGAGTGATGACGATAAGGCCCTCGCGATCGCTCGCGGCGGCGCCCTCTTCCGCGCCAACTGCTCCGCCTGCCACGGCATCGTCGGCGGCGGTGGCGCCATGCCGGAGGGCCGCTACGCCCCCAACCTCACCAAGACCGCCCCCGTGCACATCTACGAAGCGGTGCGCACCGGGCCGCAGCAGATGCCGATGTTCTCCAAGGACGTCCTCACGGATGAGAGCGTCAGCGAGATCATCGCCTACCTCGACGCTGCGGAGTCGCAGCCCAACTACGGCGGCCTCACCATGGGTGACGCCGGCCCGGTTGCTGAGGGTTGGTGGATTTTCATCATCGGTATCGGCGGCTTGTCCATCGTCGCCCTCTGGATCGCACGGAAGGGGGCTCGCGCACGATGAGCCACGACAATCTGCCGGTGAAAGACCCGGATCTGGGTCACAGCGTGGCCAACCCCGGCCTCGAGGAGCACGTCGAGCGCTTCACCGACGTCGACGAGGGTGCGGGCAATCGCGCCTACCGCGCCATCCTGCTGATGCTGGCCGCGGTGCCGGTGCTGGCGATCGCCTTCGTGGTGATCTACTTCGCCGTGCCGCGCAACGCCTACATCGATTTCGGGTGGTTGCAGGCCAGCGCCATGAACGTGGGCCTCGGCGTCACCGCAGGCCTGGCCGTGCTGTTGATCGGCATCGCCGTGATCCAGTGGGCCCGTGTGCTGATGGGCGACGAGGAATCCGTCGAGTACCGCCACACCGCGGCCTCCTCGGATGAGGACCGCGCGGTGGCGTCCCAGTTGTTCGCCGACGGTGTGGAGCAGTCCGCGGTCAAGCGCCGCCCGCTGATCTTGGGCGCCCTCGGCGGCGCGCTCGGTATCTCGCTCGTGCCCGCCGTCGTGCTACTGACCGATATGGGCCCCCACCCCACCCGTCGCGTCCGCGAGCAGACCATCGAGAAGACGATCTGGGCCAACCAGGTGCGCCTCGTCAACGACGAGAACTGGGTGGAACTGCGCCCCGAGCACCTCGAGGTCGGTCAGCTGGTCAACGCCCAGCCCGCCAACCTGCAGGAACTGCACGGCGTGGAGGCCCACCAGGCCAAGGCCAAGGCCGCCATCGTCGTGGTGCGGATGGATCCCAATTCGATCACCATTCCCCCGTCGCGGGCGGACTGGCAGGTCTCCGGCATCCTCGCCTACTCGAAGATCTGCACCCACGTCGGCTGCCCCATCTCGCTGTGGGAGCGCCAGACGCACCACCTCCTCTGCCCGTGCCACCAGTCGACGTTCGACCTCGGCAACAGCGGCGTTGTGGTGTTCGGCCCCGCCGCCCGCGCACTGCCGCAGCTGCCGATCTCTGTCGACGACGAGGGCTATCTGATCGCCACCAGCGACTTCCCCGTGCCCGTCGGCCCGAGCTACTTCGAGCGCGATTCGCGCAATGACTTCAAGGATGGAGACCAGTGATGGCCAAGCCCACCAGCGTCGTCGACACGTCGCCCGCGGTCGAGGCCCAGGAGGCTCCCAGCGAGAAGAGCGGCACCCAGCCCGGCATCGTCACCTGGGCCGACGAGCGCGTCGGTCTCAACAAGATCGGCCGCTTCGGCCTGCGCAAGGTGTTCCCCGACCACTGGTCGTTCCTGCTCGGCGAGATCGCGCTGTACTCGTTCATAGTCCTGCTGCTCACCGGCATCTTCCTGACCATCTGGTTCAAGCCCTCGATGGCGGAGATCCATTACGACGGCTCCTACCAGCTCATGAAGGGCATGCCCATCTCGGAGGCCTTCGCCTCCACGCTGGAGATCTCCTTCGACGTGCGCGGCGGCCTCCTGGTGCGCCAGATGCACCACTGGGCCGCACTGCTGTTCGTTGCCTCCGCGACCGTGCACATGCTGCGCGTGTTCTTCACCGGCGCCTTCCGCAAGCCGCGTGAGATCAACTGGCTCATCGGCGTGGGCCTGCTCACCATGTCGCTGATGGCCGGCTTCACCGGCTACTCCCTGCCCGATGACCTGCTGTCCGGTACCGGCCTGCGCTTCGTCGACGGCCTGATCCGCTCGATCCCGCTGGTGGGCACCTGGGTGGAGTTCTTCGTCTTCGGCGGTGAGTTCCCCGGCAGCCTGATCATCTCTCGTCTCTACATGGCGCACATCCTGCTGATCCCAGGCCTCCTGCTGGGCCTGATCTCGGCACACCTGGCGCTCGTGGTGTACCACAAGCACACGCAGTACCCCGGCCCCGGCCGCACTGAGAACAACGTGGTGGGCTACCCGCTGTTCCCCGTCTACATGGCCAAGGCCGGCGGCTTCTTCTTCGTGGTGTTCGGCTTCCTGGTGCTGATGGGCGGTCTGTTCCAGATCAACCCCGTGTGGACGTACGGACCGTACGACCCCGCGAAGGTGACCGCCGGTTCTCAGCCCGACTGGTATATGGGCTTCGTCGAAGGAGCGCTGCGCCTGATCCCGCCGTTCTGGGAGTCGCACTGGGGTGGCACCACGTGGACGTGGGCCGTGTTCGTCCCAGGGGTGGGCATGATGGGCCTGCTGTTCACTGCACTTGGCGTGTGGCCGTTCATCGAACGGTGGCTGACCGGAGACAACCGCGAACACCACCTCCTGGACCGTCCGCGCAACGCCCCCGCGCGCACCGCGCTGGGCGTGGCAGGCATGACGGCCTACGGCCTGTTCTGGCTGGGCGGCTCCAACGACATCATCGCCACCCGCTTCGGGATGAGCCTCAACGGCATCACGATCTTCCTGCGGTTCGCCGTGTTCATCGGCCCCATCATCGCGTTCATCATCACCAAGCGCATCTGCCTGTCACTGCAGCGCGCTGACCGCGAGCGGGCCCTGCACGGCTCCGAGGACGGCGTGATCGTCCGCTCCCCCGTGGGCGGCTATTCCGAGGCCCACGTTCCTGTCCCGGCCGATGAGCAGTTCACGCTGACGCAGCACCTGCAACATCAGCCACTGGTGGCGGGTGGGGACACCGACGCCTCCGGTGTCGCCCGCAAGGGAGGCATCAGCAACCTGCGTTCGCGCCTGTCGCGCTGGTACCTCGGCCACGAGATCGCCAAGCCCACGGCGGCGGAGATCGAGGCGGCGCACCATCACGGTGACCACGACGATCACGACGACGCCCCGGCCATCGAGGACGCGCCCCGCCACTGAGCCGAGCCGTCCGTGACCTGATCGGCGCCGCACCTTTCAAGGGTGCGGCGCCGATTCTGTTACCGGAGCGCGCCCAGGTAAACTCCCCACACGTGCGCTTTCTCAATGGTGAACCTTCCCACGACCTGACCTACAACGACGTGTTCATGGTGCCCAGCCGCTCCGGTGTGAGTTCCCGGTCGGATGTCGACCTCACCTCCACCGATGGGTTGGCGACCCCCACCCCCCTGGTAGCCGCCAACATGACGGCGGTCGCCGGCCGCCGGATGGCTGAGACCATGGCCCGCCGCGGTGGTCTGGCCATCTTCCCGCAGGACATTCCTTCGGACGTGGTGGCTGAGTCCATCCGCAAGGTGAAGGACTCCCACGTCGTGTTCGACACTGCGGTGACCGTGTCACTGGACACCACCGTCGGCATGACGCTGCAGCTCATCCCGAAGCGCGCCCACGGGGTCGCCGTCGTGATCGACGAGAACCGCAAGGTGCTCGGCGTCGTGCACCCATCAGCGGCCGAGGAATCTGACCGGTTCGCTCAGGCCCGGGACGTGATGACCACGGATCTCGCCGTCGTCTCGGCTGAGGCCTCACCTTCCGAGGTGTTCGATGCGTTGACCGATGAGCACCAGAAGGTCGCCCTGGCCGTGGATTCCGACGAGCGTCTCATCGGCGTGATGACGCCGAAGGGCGCCCTGCGCTCCGGCATCTACTCCCCCGCCGTCGATCACGAGGGCAAGCTGCGCGCGGGCGTCGCCGTCGGCATCAACGGCGACATCGCCGCCAAGGTGCGCGCCGCCCTGGAGGGACGCGCCGACGTGCTGGTGATGGACACGGCGCACGGCCACCAGGAGAAGATGATCAGCGCGCTGAGCCTCGCCCGCGAGGAGCGCGACCGCTACGAGGCTGAGACCGGCCGCCGGATCCTCATCGTCGCCGGCAACGTGGTCACCGCCGACGGCTGCCACGACCTCATCGAGGCCGGGGCGGACATCCTCAAGGTGGGCGTCGGGCCCGGCGCCATGTGCACCACCCGCATGCAGACGGGTGTGGGCCGCCCGCAGTTCTCCGCCGTCCTGGAGTGCGCCGCAGCCGCGCAGGAGCACGGCAAGTCCATCTGGGCCGACGGCGGTGTCCGCCACCCGCGCGATGTCGCCCTCGCCCTGGCCGCAGGCGCCGGGTCCGTGATGATCGGGTCCTGGTTCGCCGGGACCCACGAGTCGACCGGTGACCACCTCGTCGACTTCGAGGGCAAGATGTACAAGGAGTCCTTCGGGATGGCCTCCGCCCGCGCCGTACGCAACCGCACCCGCGAGCAGTCCGCGTTCGACCGCGCCCGGGCCGCCATGTTCGAGGAGGGCATCTCCACGTCGCGGATGTACCTCGACCCCAGGCGCCCCGGCGTGGAGGACCTCATGGACTGGATCACCAGCGGCGTGCGCTCCTCCTGCACCTACGCGGGAGCCCGCAGCCTGGCCGAGTTCGCCGAGCGCGCAGTCGTCGGTGTGCAGAGCGGCTCCGGCTACGAGGAGGGCCGCCCGCTCGACCGCAGCTGGTAGGACGGCCACCCGCCGAGTGCTGAGCGCCGCCTAGACTCTGGGCCATGGTGGATGCGCTACGCGGCTTCTTCGGTCTCGACAACGACTTCGTCCGGCCCACCCCTCGCCACCCGTCGATCACCGACCTCGGGGTGGCCGCGCTGCTGGGTCTGATCACCGCTGCCCTCGTCCTGGCGTACGCCGACGTGGAGGAGCTCGCCGAGCACGTGGACGTGTGGCCCAACCTGGGCGCCATCCTGATCGCCGTGGTGCTGCTCGCATACCGCCGCGTCTACCCGTTGCTCTCCATGGTGCTGCTCACGGGCGTGCACTTCATCGCCGCTGGCACCATCTGGCCGCTGATCGCCTCGTTCATGAGCATGCAGGTGATGTACTTCCTGGGCCTGTACACGGCCATGGCGTATGCGAAGCGACGAGACGTGCTCGCGCTGGTTGTGGGCGCGATCCTCCTGGCGATGACGGTGTGGCTGGTGCTGGCCGATTCCTACGCCCGCGCCACCACGCCCGGCGAGTTCCAACCCAACGGGTGGTACTACCTGGCCACCGTCCTGCTCAACGCGGCCTACTTCGGGGCCGCCATGTGGCTGGGCGCCAACGCCTGGCGCCAGGCTCGCGACGCCGCCCGCCTCGCCGAATCCCAAGCTCTGGTCCAGGCGCAGGCCGGGCAGCTGGCGCAGCAGGCGGTGCTGGCTGAGCGGTTGCGGATCGCCCGCGACCTGCATGACTCGGTGGCCCACCACATCTCCCTCATCGGCATTCAGACTGCTGCGGCGCGGCGGGCCATGGCTGCCAAACCTGATCTCGCCACGGAGGCGCTCGTGGCGGTCGAGGACATGTCACGCAGCGCAGTCTCGGAGCTACGAAGCCTGCTGGGCTCGTTGCGTGACGTCCCCTCGAGCGAGGATGTCGGCGGCTCCCTGCAGGCGTTGGAGGCGCTCTGTGAGGACGCCTCCACCGACGGGTTCCAGGTCACCTACGAACTTGTCGGCGACGCGAGCCTCGCAGATGGTCTCACCCCCACGCAGGGCAGCACGCTGCTGCGCATCGCCCAGGAGGCCCTCACCAACGTCCGGCGGCACTCGACGGCGGACCACGCCCGCGTCGTCGTGCGGCTCGGTGACGACGCCGAGCTCGAGGTCACCGACAACGGCCTGCCCGTGGCCAACGCCTCGGGGTCTGGCCTCGGCCACGTGCGGATGCGCGAGCGCGTGAGCGCGCTCGGTGGCACCATCGAGCTGGGGCCACGCCCCTCCCGCGGTTACCGCGTCCACGTCCGGCTACCCCGAAAGGCCACCGCCTCATGATCCGTGTCGCCATCGTCGATGATCAGGCGCTCGTGCGCCGGGCGTTCTCGCTCATGCTGGGTGTGGAGGACGACATCGACCTCGTGGGTGAGGCCGCCGATGGCGCCGCGGCGATCGACCTAGCTGCCTCGGCGAATCCCGACATCATGCTGATGGACATCGAGATGCCCCGCATGAACGGGCTGGACGCGACCCGCGCCATCCGTGCCGCCGGCGAGTCGCAGGTGATCATCCTGACGACGTTCGACCGCGACGACTATCTCTTCGAGGCCCTCGACGCCGGTGCGGCCGGCTTTCTGTTGAAGAACTGCGAACCGGAACGGCTCCTCGAGGCCATCCGCACCGTCGCCGACGGCGGCGCGCTGCTGGCGCCCGAGGTCACACGCCGCGTCATCGAGCAAGCTGTGCACGGCGGCGGCCAGCCTGCGCTCAGCGCGCCCCACCCCGCCGTCGAGCGGTTGACGCAGCGCGAACTCGATGTGCTCACCGCCATGGCAAGCGGGCTGAGCAACGCGGAGATCGCGCAGGACCTGTACGTCAGCGAGGCCACCGTGAAGACCCACGTGTCGAGCTGCCTGTCGAAGCTCGGCGTGCGCGACAGGGTGCAGGCGGTCATCTTCGCGTTCCAGCACGGCCTGGCCGGATCTCATCCGAAAGGCGGAGCCCCGGAGCGCTGATTTCCACCCGGCGGGCGATGTGCGACGCCCCGCCGGCCGGGCATGCTGGAGTCATGCTTGAAATCAACTCCGTCATCCGTCGGTTCGGTGACCTGACCGCGCTCAACGACGTGTCGTTCCGCGTGCCTGATGGCCGGTTCACCGGCTTCGTCGGAGGCAATGGCGCGGGCAAGACCACCACCATGCGCATCATCATGGGCGTCCTGGCCCCCACCTCCGGGGAGGTGCTGTGGGACGGTCGCCCCCTGACCGCCAAGGACCGCGCCGAGTTCGGCTACATGCCGGAGGAGCGCGGCCTCTACCCCAAGCAGCCCATCCAGGCGCAGCTCGCCTACCTGGGTGAGCTGCACGGCATGGCCCCGCAGGACGCGAAGCAGGCCGCCAGGGAACTGCTGGAGCGCTTCAACCTGGGCGACAGGTTGAAGCACAAGCTGGAGACGCTGTCGCTGGGCAACCAGCAGCGGGTGCAGATCGCCGGCGCGGTGATCGCCTCCCCCACCGCCCTCATCCTCGACGAGCCGTTCAGTGGGTTGGACCCGGAGGCGGTCGACGAGATGTTCGCGCTCCTGACGGAGTTCACCAAGCGCGGCGTGCCGGTCCTGTTCTCCTCCCACCAGCTCGAGCTGGTGGAGCGTCTCTGCCATCAGATCGTGATCCTCCGCAAGGGCGAGGTGGTGGCCGCCGGCACCGTCGACGAGCTCCGCAGCGCCGGCCCCACGCATCACCAGATCCAGTCGGACACCGACCTGGGGTGGCTCCGTGGCGAGAGCGGCGTGACCGTCATCGACCTCGACGGCCCCAACGCAGAGGTCGCCTTCGCCGACGGCACGGTCGCCCAGCGCGTGCTGGCCGAGGCCATGCAGCGCGGCGCCGTCCATTCCTTCGGGCCCATCGTGCGGCCCCTCAGCGACTACTACCGGGAGGTCACCCGATGAAGAACCGCACCACCACTCCCCCCTGGCTGATCGTCGCCAAGCGCGAGATCCTGGTCCAGGTCACGGACAAGGCCTTCTGGATCGGCACGCTAACCACGCTGGGCCTCGTGGCGCTCGGCTTCGTGTTCGGCGGATTCTTCGGCGGCGGCAGCGGCGACCCCGACAAGGTCGCCGTCGCTACGGATGACGCCGCACAGGTGATCGTGTTGGGGCAGGAGGACGGCCTCAACATCGAGCCGCTGCAGGTGGCTGAAGACGAGTTGCAGGGCGCCGTCGAGAACGAGGACGCGGTAGCGGCCCTCTCCCACAGCGAGACCGACGGCTGGCAGCTGACGGTCAAGGACATGATGGACGCCCCGAACCTCGCGCCGGTCGTCGAGAAGTACCAGATGGGTCTCAACGCGGCTGAACACAATATCGACGTCGCCGAGTTGCAGACGGGCACGGAGCTGGCCCTGGTGACCCTCGGCAGCGACGAAGGTCGCGCCGTGGCTGTGATCATCGCGACCATGGCATTCGCGGTGTTGTTCCTGATGTCCGCGATCACCTACGGGATGCAGATCGCCAACTCCGTGGTGACGGAGAAGGAATCCCGCATCGTCGAGATCCTGGCCGCGGCCATCCCGGCGCGGCATCTGCTGATCGGCAAGATCGTCGGCAACACGATCCTCGCGCTGGCCCAGGTGATCCTGATCGCCACCGTCGCGCTCGTGGGGCTTTCGCTGTCCGAGTGGAGTGGCTTCGTGGGCATGATCGCCCCCGTCGCCGGCTGGTTCGTCGTGTTCTTCCTGGTGGGCTTCGCGTCCCTGGCGTGTCTGTGGGCCGCCGCAGGCGCACTGGCCACGCGGATGCAGGACCTCAGCCAGACCACCACCCCGCTGATGATGATCGTGATGCTGGTCTACATGGCGGGATTCTTCGCCACCGGCACCCTCGCAAAGGTCCTGAGCTACGTGCCGATCGCCTCCACCGTCCAGATGCCCGGGCGTCTCCTCAGCGGCGACTCCTCCTGGGTCGACGCACTGATCGCCCTCGCGGTGGCCATGGCCTTCATGGCCGTAGCGGTCTGGTTCGGCTCGAAGATCTACCGCCGCGGCCTCCTGCAGACCGGCAGGGTGCTGTCCTGGAAGGACGCCTTCAAGAAGGCCGCCTGACCTGGCTGCGCGACCGGAGCCCGCTCCCCTCCCCGGGGGCGGGCTCAAGGCGAAGAAGAGCAGGTTCACGGCGCCGGTGGCGAACATGTGGTGGGCCCACACCGAGATCGACAGCACGCCGATCGCGAGGGTGGCGAGGACCAGGCCGTAGTAGCCGAAGACGGGCTTGCGGCTGAAGGCGCTGACCATCAGCGAGGTGACCACGATGTTCCAGCAGAAGATCGGCATCCGGAACATCGTCAGGCCGGGAGCACGCATCCTGATGATGGTGGTGATGACGTTCACCGAACCAAGGATCGGCGACAGCCCCAGCAGGTAGCGCCCCATGATCCACAGACGTGACCCATGCCGGGCGAGTGGATCGAGTTGGACAGCGGCGCGCAGGCGAGCACGCCGCCCCAGCAGGAAGAAACAGAAGACGGTGACGAAGTACATGTTGCCGATCACCTTGTGATCGGTGGTCGTGAGGTACTTGATCCGGGCGCCGAGACGGTGCGTCTCCTCCGCGGCCCTGGCCGCGGACGGCACCTGGGTAGTAGGTGTGATGCGTTCGGTGATCCTGGCGCTACTCACAGCTGCTCCTCAGAGGCTGAGATCTGCCAGACGACTGCCGGACAGGCCCTCAGGGCACGCCTCCGTTCACACAATGGGAATAGCAGACGAAAGACCCGCCCCGAAGGGCGGGTCTTCGCGTGCAGTCAACGGATCAGTGCTTGTAGTCGCCGCGGTAGAACTCGAGCACCCAGCCGGAGCAGGCCCAGATGCCGATGCCGAGGAACAGGATGGTGATCCACGCCTGGTGCAGTGCGGGGCCGAGGAAGAGGCCTGCGGTCACGACGGCGCCCCAGAAGGGCCAGATGGACTTCGGGGCGAAGAAGCCCATGTCCCCGGCACCCTCGACCACCTCGGCGTCCTCCCGGTCTTCCGGGCGGGGGTCGAAGCTGCGGGCCTGCAGCGTCAGGAAGCCGGCGATGAAGCCGCCCAGCACGCCGGTGGCGCCCAGCACGAAGGTTCCCGCAATCTCGCCCGAGACGAAGTAGTAGATGGGCGTGACAATCCCGAAGAAGACGAAGATGAACCAGAACGAATACTTCTCAGGCTTCACTTTGCGGCCCCTTCCAGCTCAGAGGTCTCGTCGTCGAGCAGTTCGCCCGGATCATCGAGGTGATGGGTGGCCAACTCGGGACGGGCGAGGTCCAGCGCAGGGCTGATGGAACGCACGCGCGGCAGCGAGTCGAAGTTGTGGCGCGGAGGCGGGCAGGACGTGGCCCACTCCAGCGAGCGGCCCCAACCCCACGGGTCGTTGACCGTGACCTTGGGCGAGTTGCGGGTGATCCACATGTTCCAGAAGAACGGGAGCATCGAGACGCCCAGCAGGAACGCGCCGAACGTGGAGACCTGGTTGAGGAGCGTGAAGCCCTCCCACGCGCCGTAATCGGCGATGCGGCGCTGCATGCCCGCCACGCCGAGCCAGTGCTGCACCAGGAACGTCAGGTGGAAGCCGATGAAGATCGTCCAGAAGTGGACCTTACCCCACGTCTCGTCGAGCATCCGGCCGGTGAACTTGGGCCACCAGTAGTAGAACCCCGCGAACATCGCGAACACCACTGTGCCGAAGAGCACGTAGTGGAAGTGCGCCACGACGAAGTAGGTGTCGGACACCTGGAAGTCCAGGGCAGGGGCGGCCAGGATGATGCCGGTCAGGCCGCCGAAGAGGAACGTGACCAGGAAGCCGATGGCGAACGTCATCGACGTGTTCAACGTCAACGATCCCCGCCAGATCGTGCCCACCCAGTTGAAGAACTTCACGCCCGTGGGCACCGCGATGAGGAACGTCATGAAGGCGAAGAACGGCAGGTTGACCGCGCCGGTGACGAACATGTGGTGGGCCCACACCGACACTGACAGAGCGCCGATCGCGAGGGTGGCGAACACCAGGCCGTAGTAGCCGAAGACCGGCTTGCGGCTGAAGGCGCTGAGCACCTCGGTGATGACGCCGAAGAACGGCAGAGCAATGACGTAGACCTCGGGGTGCCCGAAGAACCAGAACAGGTGCTGCCACAGGATGGGGCCACCAGTCGAGGGGTCCAGCACCACCGAGCCGAGCACGCGATCCGACTCGAGCACGAGCAGGCCGACGGCGAGCACGGGGAAGGCGATGATGATCATCAGCGAGGTGACCAGGATGTTCCAGCAGAAGATCGGCATGCGGAACATGGTCATGCCGGGGGCGCGCATCGTGATGATGGTGGTGATGAAGTTCACCGCGCCGAGGATCGAGGAGAGGCCCAGCAGGTAGAGCCCCATGATCCACAGGTCGTGGCCCATGCCGGGCGAGTGGATCGAGTTGGACAGCGGCGCGTAGGCGAACCAGCCGAAGCTGGCCGCACCGCCGGGCATGATGAAGCCGGTGCAGGCCATCACCGAGCCGAAGACATACAGCCAGAAGGCGTAGCCGTTCATGCGGGGGAACGCCACGTCGGGGGCGCCCAGTTGCAGCGGCAGGATCGCGTTGGCGAAGCCGGAGAACATGGGGGTGGCGAACATCAGCAGCATGATGGTGCCGTGCATGGTGAAGAACTGGTTGAACGTCTCGTAGTTCATGTAGTCCATGCCAGGGCTGGCCAACTCCGCCCGGATGCCGAGGGCGAGCACGCCGCCCAGCAGGAAGAAGAAGAACGCCGTGACGAAGTACATGTTGCCGATCACCTTGTGATCGGTGGTGTTGAAGTACTTCATGATCTGCGAACCGAGCCGGTGCGACTCGGCCGTCACGGGCCGCGCTTCCGTCTCAGTGGTGGTGCGTTGGGTGACTGTGGCGCTACTCACTGCTGCTCCTCAGGTGCTGCGGTCTGCAAGACGGCCTGCATTGCTTCCTCGAGCTTGCGCTCGCCGGCGTTACCGCCCTCGGCCAGCTCGCGGACTTTGGCTTCGTACTCCTCTTCGGAGACCACGTGCACCTTGAACAGCATCAGGGCGTGGAACTCGCCGCAGAGCTCGGCGCACTTGCCGTCGTAGGTGCCCAAGCGGTTGGGCGTGGCGTCGAAGGAGTTGTCATGGCCGGGGATGACGTCCAGCTTGAAGTAGAACGACGGGATCCAGAACGAGTGGATGACGTCGGCCGAGTTCAGGTTGAACCGGACCCGCTTGTTGACGGGGAGGTACAGATCCGGGATGCGCTCCAGCGTGCCGATCTCATGCGCGTTGGTGCCGATGTCCGGGTTGTCCTCCTCCATGTAGTTGAAGGTCCACGACCACTTCTGACCGATCACGTTGATCACGACGTCAGGCTCGGCGTCCTGTTCGATCATGGTGTCCTGCGCCTTCACCGTGTAGAAGAACAGAACTCCGACGATGAGGAACGGCACAAGGGTGTACAGAAGTTCCAGCGGCAGGTGATAGGTGGTCTGCCGGGGTGCCGGGGCGTCGCCCTCGCGACGGCGGTACCGGATGATGGACCAGATGATCAGGCCCCACACCAGGCCACCGACGGCGAACGACGCGATCCACGCGCCGATCCAGAGGTTACCCATCGCCGGTGCCTGCTCTGTGGCGGCTTCAGGAAGGCCCAGCCTGGCGCCCTGGCCGGAGCATGCGGTCAGTGTGACCAGCACCAGCGGGAGTCCAGCTGCCAGGAGACCACGGACCCACCGTCTCGACGGCGCAGTTTTGCCACTCACTAGTTGCCCTTCCGTTCTACCGTTGCCGACCCTCGCACCCCTTCGGAGGGCATGGGCCGTGTACTGCTGCGCCCACCTTAACGTAAAAAGGCCACCCCGGGTGAGCTGTCTCCCACGGGGTGGCGTAGAATCGCGCGACTCCGGCGCGACGGTGGCGGTGCGATCAGTGGAACGAATCGCCGCAGGCGCAGGATCCGCCGGCGTTGGGGTTGTCGATGGTGAAGCCCTGCTGCTCAATCGTGTCCATGAAGTCGATGCTGGCCCCGCCGAGGTACGGGGCGCTCATCTTGTCGGTGACGACCTGAACGCCGTCGTAGTCGGTGACGATGTCACCGTCGAGCGAGCGGTCGTCGAAGTACAGCTGGTAGCGCAGGCCGGAGCACCCACCCGGCTGCACGGCGATGCGCAGCGACAGATCGTCGCGGCCTTCCGCGTCGAGCAGGGAGCGCACCTTCTGCACGGCGACATCGGTGAGGATGACGCCCTGGGTGGTCTGAGTATCGGTCACGGCAAATCTCCAAAGGTTGATCAGTGGTCCCGGCGATTCTACGCCGGAGTTGGGCGAAACCCCAGAGGGGTGTCCGTCCGGCTCCTCGGCTGTGGGCGAACTACCAGGTCCAGGAGGTGGCGACCCGCTCGGCCACGCGGGCCAGTTCCTCCGGTGTGGAGGGCTCCTCCCCCACGCGTTCGCGCAGTGGATAGGCGTTCTCCAGGCCCGCGGTGCGCAGCTCACGCGCCGAGACGAAGTTCCGCCCTGCGATGGCGATGACGGGGCGCAACTGCTCCTCCGCCCAGCCGATGACCCGCTTGACCACGGGCCCTCCCACTTCGTGGAATTCGAGCAACTCGGCACCGGTGACCACCAGGTCCGCCTTGGCGATGGTGTCATTGAGGCGGTAGCTGTCGGCGAGCCAGGTCAACGGGTCCACGACGCGCCCGCCGAGGGCGGCGATGATCAATCCCGCTCCGCCTGCCGCGCCCGCGCCGGGTCCGGGCTCGACGCTGAGGCCTTGGGCCCAGCGCTCGGCGTCCGCGTCGAATTCGAGGATCTCCTGGAGGGTGGCACCGGCGGCCCGCATCTCCGTCGAGGCGTGCCCCTCGAGCCCGGTCAGGGGGCGGGCCGCCTGTTCCTGCGGCACCAGCGCCACCAGGGATCTGCCGCGCCACGCCCCCTGCCCGGAGGCGAGGGCGGGGGCCGGCTCCTCCCCGAAGGCGGCCAGCGCACTGCGGCCGAGGTCGTCGATGGCACAGTGCGTCAGGTCGACGACGAGGGGCCGCTCGTCTCTGTGTCCCGCCAGCACCGCGCCCAGGTCGGGCCCCGTGCGGGGCGCGACGAACACTGCGTCTGGGGCGGCGGTACCGACGGCTGAGGCCAACTGATCGCCGTCGACCCCGAGTGGTACGACGACTACCTGGGCGTCGCGGGACGCGAAGGCGTGGCCGATGGTCTCCGACGCAGCCTGTGGGCTGAGCCCGGCGATCACGTCGGTGGCGACGACGACTCTCACAGAGCCGTCGACTCCTCGTCGCCCTCGGCCAGTTCCTCGTCGGCATCCGGGATGATGCCGTAGTACTCGCTGGTGGATTCCAGCAGTTCGCGGACTTCTTCGATGCTGGCGTCCATGTCCGGGAGCACCAGATCCGACTCCACGATCACGTCGTCGGGCACCTCCACGCCGAGCCTGCGCACGCCCTCACTCAGCCCGTTCAGCGCTGCGGTGAGCGCCCCCTGGTCCCCCGCCTCGGCGGCCTCCTCGAGCTTGCGGTCCAGCTCGTTGAGCTCGATGAGGTGCTCGGGCTCGAGCACCCACTGACCGTGTCCCATGATGCGCACGATCATGAGCGCGGCTCCTCACCCTGACCGGCCTGGTAGCCCTCGGCTGCCTGCTGCTGGCCGGCCTCAGGCGCCGGCTGGGCACCTTCAGAACCTGCCTGTAGCTCGGGACGCGCTGCGGCCGGGCCGCCGGTGAGCTGTGCCTTCATCGCCGCGAGTTCGTTCTCCACCGTGGAATCCGACGCCAGAGCGTCGAGTTCGCGGGTGATGTCGTCCTTGTAGGTGCCGGTGGCGTCGTCAAGGGCGCCGGTGGCGAGCAGTTCGTCGACGGCGGAGGCGCGGGCCTGCAGCTGCAGCGTCTTGTCCTCTGCCCGCTGGATCGCCAGGCCGACATCGCTCATCTCCTCCGAGATACCCGTGAAAGCCTCGTTGATGCGGGTCTGTGCCTCGGCGGCCGAGTAGGTGGCCTTGATGGTCTCCTTGCGGGTGCGGAAGGCGTCGACCTTGGCCTGCAGGCGCGAGCTGGCGCGCACCAGCTTCTCCTCCTCGCCCTGCAGCTGCGCGTGCTGGGCCTGGAGATCGGTGAGTTGTTGCTGCAGGCCGGCCTTACGGGTCAGGGCCTCACGGGCGAGATCCTCGCGGTTGGACTCGAGGGCACGCTGGGCGGCCGACTGGAGCCGCTCGACCTCGGAGTTGAGCTTGGATGCCTGCAGCTCGACACGCTTGCGGCTCGTCGCGACGTCAGCAACGCCGCGCCGCACGTTCTGCAGGAGTTCGAGTTGCTTCTGATACGAGTAGTCGAGCGTCTCACGGGGGTCTTCGTACTTGTCGAGTGCCTTGTCGGCCTTCGACCGGAAGACCAGAGCGATGCGTTCAAAAATGCTGGCCACGGGGTGTCCTTCCAGGAACGTGCGGTGTTCACCCCCGAGGTTAGCGCGCATCCGGAGCGTTGACAGCCCGACCGGCCCCTGAGCCGACCCTGAACCCACGTCGCCGCCCGGTATGATGGGCCGCTGAACCCCTCCGATCCAGAAGGACCTGCACAGTGGCCCTCTTCCGCCCGTACGAGCGCAAGCAGACGACGTCGACAGATCACATGTCGACGCTCACCCCCAAGGGCGCCAAAGCCGCCGCCAAGGCGGAGAAGCGAGCGGGAGCCACCGAGGTGGAAGCCGCCGCCGAGCCAGCCGCGGCTACCGGGACCACCGCCCCGCAGAAGATCAAGGTCCCACGGAAGAAGGACACCCCCACCCCCAGCCGTCGGCAGGCCGAGGCAGCGCGCATGGAGCGCCTGCACCCCAGCCTCACCCCGAAGCAGCAGCGCAAGGCTGATGCCCGCGCCCGTCAACAGGAGCGCATGGAGAACTGGGAGCGCACGGAGAACTCCCCCGCCCGCCAGTTGGTGCGCGACTACGTGGACACACGCTGGACGGTCGCGGAGTTCATGCTGCCCGCGATGATCCTGGTGATGGCCGCCGTGATGGCCACCATGAGCAATCCCGTGCTCTCCAGCTACATCGCCATGGGGCTGTGGGTGCTGCTGCTGATCACGATCATCAACGTGGCGATCATGTGGCGCGGCTACAAGAAACTGCTCGCCGAACGCCACCCGAACGAGCCGACGCGGGGCCTGCTGATCTACATGTTCAACCGCTCGCTGATGATCCGCCGCTTCCGCCACCCCGGCCCCCGCGTCCGCCGCGGCGAGCCCATCTGATCGGAGCATTCCATGAGCTACCGCTGGCAGCCCGTGGCAGGCACGTATGCGCAATCCTCGCTGTCCGCAGCAGGACTGGTGCAGAGCTTCGAGGATCAGGGCGCGGCCGAGGACTGGCTGACGCTGTTCTTCGACGAACTCCTGGAGCAGGGTGTCACGGAGGTGAGCCTCTACGAGGAGGACCGCCTCGTGTACGGCCCCATGTCGCTCAACCCCTGACCGGCACTTCGTCAGCGACCGCGTCGCGACGCAGCAGCCACACCCCGAAGCCGGCCATGCCGAGACCCGCGGCGACCGCGAAGGGAACCTGGCTGCGCGCTTCGGCCACACGGTCCTCATAGGTCTGCACGCGACCGGTGTGCTCGTTGGTGCGGCTGGAGTATTCGCAGGTGTCGCCCGGGCCCATCTCCACACCCCGGCACATCATCGTCGGCGACACCCAGGACGCCACGCCCCAGGCCACGACGGCGATCCCGGCCACGATGAAGGCCCACAGCCCAGCACGTTTCATGGCGCACAACGTAGCAGCCCGGGGCCGGATCTCCCCCTTTGGATAGGCTGGCTGGCGTGAGTGATATGTGTCCTGACCTGTCCCTGTCCACCTCCCTGCCCAAGCGCCAAGACGCCGTGCTGTTGGGCATGGCCTCGATCAACAAGGACGAGCCCGCTCTCGTGGGCACGTCGCCAGAGCTCGACAAGGCCTACCAGAAGACCTTCGGCGTGACTGTGGCCGCCATGGCCACCGCCGTGGGCGCCGTCGCCAAGCAGGGCACCGTCAAGGCGCTGCCCGCGCTCGACGGCACGCGCCTATTCGTCGTGGGTCTCGGCGACGCCGATGTGACCCCGGACGTCGTGCGCACCGCCACCGGCAACGGCCTGCGCGCCATCGCCGGGCAGGAGGGCGTCGAAAAGCTGTCCGTGGCTGTCTCCCTGGAACTGTCAGATCCGGAGTTGATCCAGGCCGCCGGCGAGGGCGCGCTGCTGGGCGCCTACCGCTTCGCGCCGCTGAAGGCCGAGGCTGATCCGGTGGCCGTGCACTTGGTCACCCTCGTCTCGCCGGTCACCAACGCCGCCGCCAAGGACGCCGTGGCCACGGCTGCCATCGTCTCCGAGGCCGTCTACCAGGCCCGCAACTGGACCAACACTCCCCCCAACCTGCTGTACCCGGAGTCCTTCGCCAACGCCGCCCGCGCGTTCCTCAAGGACCAGAAGGTCACCGTCGAGGTCCTCGACGAGAAGGCGCTCGAGAAGGGCGGCTACGGCGGCATCCTCGCCGTGGGCGGCGGCTCCTCGCGCGCGCCGCGCCTGGTGCGGATGTCGTACGCGCCCCGCGGCGCCACCGCGCACCTGGCGCTGGTGGGCAAGGGCATCACGTTCGACTCGGGTGGCCTCGACATCAAGCCGGCCGGCCAGATGGCGGGCATGAAGTACGACATGTCCGGGGCCGCGGCGGTCATCGCCGCCGTCCAGGCGATCGCGGCCGCCGGCCTCAACGTGAAGGTCACGGCCTACGCGGCCATGGCGGAGAACCTCCCGTCGGGTACCTCGTACCGCTCCGGTGACGTGCTGACGATGTTCGACGGCCAGACAGTGGAGAACTACAACACCGACGCCGAGGGTCGTCTGGTGATGGCCGACGCCATCGCCCGCGCCGGGCAGGATTCGCCGGATCTCATCGTCGACGTGGCCACGCTCACCGGAGCCTGCATGGTGGCCCTGGGGCTGCGTACCGGCGGGCTCATCACCAACGGTGAGGAGACCTCGGATCTGCTGCTCGACGCGGCGGAGGCGGCCGGCGAGGACTTCTGGGAGCTGCCACTGACCGAACACATGCGCAACCAGCTGAAGTCCACCGTCGCGGACATGCGCTCCGGTGGCTCCAACCGTTGGGGCGGCGCGTTGGTGGCAGGCGCATTCCTGGAGCGCTTCGTGCCCGAGGGCGTCAGCTGGGCGCACCTGGACATCGCAGGGCCTGCGGAGAACGTCGAGGAAGCCTACGGCTGCACCCCGAAGGGCGGCACCGGCGTGGCCGTGCGCACCCTCGTGGCGCTGGCCGGGCAGCTGGCCGGCCGCTAACGGCGGGGATCGGCTGCGCGCCGGGCGTCACGCTTGGCGCGCAGCCCGTACTCCCGCATCCGCGTGGGGTAGGGCACCACGCCCGCGTCGTAGCAGGGGATGCCGCACTCGTCGGCGAAGTGGTAGCCGTACTCCGCGCTGGGTAGTCCGCGGCGGGTGGATTCCCCGTCTGCGGCCACCAGGAGGATCGACGGCGGGTTGAACGATGTGGGCTGCTCCACCCACGCCTCCACGCCGCGCCGCGTGGTCACGAAATGGTTCAGGTGGTCCCGCAGGGCATCAGCGACCTGCCTCGACCCGCGCGCGACCTCGGCCTGCTTCTTCTTCCGACTGAACCATCCCACGCGGACATTATGCCCAGCCCGGGCAAAGAGCAGCGCCCCCGCCCTGGAAAGGGGCGGGGGCGCTGGTGTCTGGTGAGCTGGCGCTCAGCGGATCAGTTGCCGGTCTTGGGCAGGCCGGGACGCGTGGGCTGCGTCGGGGCGACCGTGGGATCGGCGGTGGGGGTCACCGTGGGGGGGGTCTCGTCGTCGTCATCCTGACCACAGATGTTCAGGGTGGCCGTGGCGGCGTTGGTCACGGTGGAGACCGTGACGTCGTAGAGGCCGCACTCGATGTCAGCGGGGAAGGTCACGGGAGCGGTGACCGAGCCGCGGTCCTCCGCAACGGTGCCCATCTCGTGGGTGTAGACGACCTCGCCGCCGCCGCGCGGGGTGACCTTCATCGTGGCGGTCTCGCCCGCGAGGAACTCGCCCGCGGTCACGCTGATCTCTTCGCCGGCCTCGAACACCGACGGGTTCGCCGAGATGGTCTGGTTGAGGATGTAGGCCTGTGCCTCCGCGGTGGTGACTGTGGGCTGGCCACCTTCAACCGGCTCGGTGCAGCGGGCCGCAGCACCCATCTCACCAAACGTGTTCTCGGGCAGGGTGATCTCGATGACGGTGGGCTCAGCCGGCTCCACGACGTTGATCACGCGGTCCTCCTCTTCGCCCGGTACGGCGATCTCGAGGACGCCACCGGCAGCGCAGCCACCGACGGTCAGAGTGGCGGTCCCACCGATCGTGTAGTACGCCTGGTCGAAGGCGGCGGTGACGGGCTGCGCCGAGGCGGTGGTGGTGGCGACGGCGACGATGCCGGTCGCGGCGAGGGCGGAGGCGCCAGCGAGCGCGCCCAGCTTCTTGAGGATGTTCATTGTTCTCCCGGTGTGAGGTGTGGGTTGCAAGCACAGCCTAATCATAGGTTGGGCCACTTTCCGAAATATCGGCGTGTTGTTCGCCTGCCATTGGCTTGCCACGATGCCACAGCGGGGGTCCGCGTGGGAGACTGGCGGGCATGACGCAACAGTTCGACGTGGCCATCCTCGGCGCCGGCTCCGCGGGATACGCCTGCGCGCTCCGCGCCGCTCAACTGGGGCTGAAGGTCGCGCTGTTCGACCACACACCGCTCGGCGGCACCTGCCTCCACCGCGGCTGCATCCCCGCCAAGGCCTGGCTGCAGGCCGCGAAGGTGCGCAGCACCGTGGCCAAAGCCGATGCGTTCGGCATCGCAGCCACGCTCGGCGACACCGACGTGCCGGCGCTGCGCCGCTACGTCGACGGGGTGATCGGGCCACTCCACAAGGGGCTGGCCGGCCTCATCGCGTCGCGCGGCATCACCGTGATCGAGGCGCGCGGAACCGTCTCCCCCACCCCTGAAGGCCCGGGGGTCCAGGCCGGGGACGCGCACTACCGGGCCAGGGCCGTCGTGGTCGCCACCGGCGCCACCCCCGCGACGCTGGGGCTCCCCGTCGACGGCGAACGCATCATCACGAGCGACCACTCCCTGCGTCTCGACGCGCTGCCGGAGAGCGCGATCGTGCTGGGCGGCGGGGTCATCGGGGTCGAGTTCGCCTCCCTCTGGACCGATCTGGGCGTCCGCGTGACGCTCATCGAGGCCACGGACCGGCTGCTGCCCGCCGAAGAGCCCGCACACTCCAGCATCCTGAAGGCTGAACTCATCAGCCGCGGGATCGACGTGCGGCTGGGCGCGACCCTCGCCGACGTACGGGTCGGCGACGGCGCGGTGACGGGAGCCGTCGGCGGCTCCGAGGTCAGCGCCGACGTGCTGTTGGTGGCCGCCGGCCGGCGCCCGGCCACCGACTCGCTGGGTCTCAGCGAGGCCGGGGTGCGGCTGACGGAGTCGGGGCACATCGCCGTCGACGACTCCCTCCAGACCAGCCTGCGCGGCGTCTTCGCGGCCGGCGACGTGGTGGCCGGCCCCCAGCTCGCGCACCGCGGCTACGCGCACGGCCTGTTCCTGGCCGAGTGGATCGCGCAGCTGCAGGGGCGCCACCCCCAGCGCCCCACCCTGCCGCGCGACGCAGACATCCCCCGCATCACCTATTCCACGCCGCAGGTCGCCTCTGTGGGACTGACCGCCGAACAGGCCGGCACGGACGCCGACGTCGTGGAATACCCCTTGGCTGGCAACGGACGCAGCCGCATCCTCCGGGCGCCGGGGGTGCGCGACAGCGGGAAGGTGCGACTGGTGCGCGCCGCGGGCGGCGCGATCGTCGGCGTCCACCTCATCGGCGAGGACGTTGGCGAGTTGATCGCCGAAGGTGCGCTGCTGGTGGGGTGGCAGGCGACACCCGAGGACGTGGCGGGCATCGTGCACGCCCATCCCACTCTGGGAGAGTCAATTGCAGAGGCGAACTGGGCCCTGGCTGGACGGCCTCTGCACATGCATGCCTGAATGCCATATAGGCTGGAAACAATCACGCGCGGTACGCAAAGGAGCCACACTCACATGTCAACCGAAGTCACCCTCCCGGCACTCGGCGAATCGGTCACCGAAGGCACCATTTCTCGCTGGCTGAAGGCAGTCGGAGACACCATCGAGGCCGACGAGCCATTGCTCGAGGTCTCCACCGACAAGGTCGACACCGAGATCCCCAGCCCCGTGGCCGGCACGCTCCTCGAGATCAAGTTCGACGAGGACGACACCGCCCAGGTAGGCGACGTGCTCGCCATCATCGGCGACGCCGATGAATCCTCCGCTGCCGACGAGACCCCCGGTGAAGAAGAGCCCGCCCAGGAGGAGGCCCCCGCAGAGGAGACCGCCCCGGAGCCGGAGGCGGAAGAGCCCGCAGACGAGCCCGTCGAGGCCGCTCCCCCGGCAGATGAGCCCGAGATGCCCTCCGGTGGTGGCGGCTCCGCCTCCGGTACCGAGGTGACGCTGCCCGCGTTGGGCGAGTCGGTCACCGAGGGCACCATCTCGCGGTGGCTGAAGGCCGTAGGCGACACCGTGGAGGCCGATGAGGCGCTGCTGGAGGTCTCCACCGACAAGGTCGACACCGAGATCCCCAGCCCCGTGGCCGGCACGCTCCTCGAGATCAAGTTCGACGAGGACGACACCGCCCAGGTAGGCGACGTCCTCGCCATCGTCGGCGACGCCGCCGCTGAGCCCAAGGAAGAGCCCAAGCCGGAGCCGAAGGAAGAACCGAAGCCCGAGCCCAAGGAAGAGCCCAAGCCGGAGCCCAAGGAAGAGCCGAAGCCCGAGCCCAAGGAAGAGTCGAAGAAGGAGGAGCCGAAGCAGGAGCACTCCCCCGCCGTCGAGGCCGCGGTCGCGCGCCGCGCAACGGAGGCCTCCGGCGACGGCACCTACGTGACGCCGCTGGTGCGCAAGCTCGCCAAGGAGCACGACGTCGACCTGAACTCGATCAAGGGCACCGGCGTGGGCGGCCGCATCCGCAAGCAGGACGTGCTCGACGCGGCCGAGGCCGCGAAGCAGGCCCCCACTGCTGAGGCACCGAAGAAGGACGCCCCCGCCGCCGCACCGAAGGCCAAGGAGGCCCCCGCCTCCGCCGATCAGGTCCGCGGCAAGACGGAGAAGCTCTCCCGCCTGCGCAAGGTCATCGCCTCCCGCATGGTGGAGTCGCTGCAGACCTCCGCGCAGCTCACGGCCACCGTCGAGGTGGACCTCACCGCGATCAGCCAGATCCGCAAGCAGGTCAAGGACGACTTCAAGAAGCGCGAGGGCGTTTCCCTGTCGTACCTGCCGTTCATCGTGATGGCCGCCGGCGAGGCGCTCAAGCAGTTCCCGATCGTCAACGCCACGATCGACACTGAGGCCGGCACCATGACCTACGCCGATGGCGAGCACATCGGCATCGCGGTCGACACCGAGCGTGGCCTGCTGGTGCCCGTCATCAAGAATGCCGGTGACCTCAACCTCACCGGCCTGGCCAAGAAGATCGGCGACCTCGCTGCCCGCACCCGCGACAGCAAGGTGGGCCCGGACGAGCTCAGTGGTGGTTCCTTCACCATCACGAACTACGGCTCGGCAGGCACGCTGTTCGACACCCCGATCGTCAACCAGCCCGAGGTGGCCATCCTCGGCACCGGCGCGCTCGTCAAGCGCCCGGTCGTCGTGGAGGACCGCTTCGGCAACGAGTCGATCGCCGTGCGGCACATGATGTACCTGTCGCTGAGCTACGACCACCGGCTCATCGACGGCGCGGTCGCGGCCCGCTTCCTCTCCGCCATCAAGGAGCGCCTCGAGGACGGCGACTTCGGCGGCGAGTTCGGCATCTGATCCTGACGCTGAGACGAAGACCCCCGGCCTTGGCCGGGGGTCTTCGCGTCTGATTGGATGGCGGCGTGTTCATCGGGCTCGGGACTCTCGTCAACGTCGTCACCGTCGTCGTCGGGGCCCTCATCGGGCTGGCCCTGGGCAACCGGATCCCCGAGCGCACCAAGGACACCGTCACCTCGGTGCTCGGCCTGTTCACGATGGTGCTGGGCGGGTTCTCCGCCGTCGCTCTCAACAGCGAGGCGCTGGCGGCCGACGTCGGCCGCTCAGCGATGTTCGTGGTGCTCGCCTCGCTGCTGGTGGGCACGCTGCTGGGCTCGTGGCTGCGCATTGAGGACCGCCTTGAGCAGGGCGCGGCCTGGATCAGGAACCGGTTCAAGGGCTCGGGCGACGAGAATCGGTTCGTCGACGGGCTGGTGATCTCCACGCTGGTGTTCTGCGTGGGCCCCCTCACCATCCTCGGCTCCATCTCGGATGGCCTGGGCCGCGGCGCCGACCAACTGCTGGTCAAGGCGACCCTCGACGGCTTCGCCGCCATGGCGTTCGCGTCGACGCTGGGCTGGGGCGTCCTGGCCTCCGCGGCCGCGGTGGGGGTCATCCAGGGCTCGTTGACGGCGCTGGGCTACTTCGCCGGCGACGTGCTCACCGTCGCCCAGGTGGACGCGCTGACGGCAGCCGGTGGGGTGATCCTCATCGGATTGGGCATCCGGCTGCTCGGGCTCAGGCAGATCCCGGTGGGCGACCTCCTCCCCGCCCTGGTGCTGGCGCCGGTGTTGGTGTGGGCGGCGGCCCTTCTCACGTGAGCAGTAGACTCGCCCCGTGCTGACCTTCGAATACCGCGGCCTGGGCGTCGTACCCTCGCTCAGCGACTACCAGGAGACCTGGGACTACCAGCGGGAGGTGCACGCCGCCGTCGCCTCGGGGGAGCGGCCCGGGCACGTCATCTTCGTCGAGCACCCGCCGGTCTACACGGCCGGCCGCCGCACCAAGCCGTCGGACCATCCACAGGACGGCGCCCCCGTCGTCGCGGTGGACCGCGGTGGCGAGATCACCTACCACGGCCCCGGCCAGTTGGTGGGCTACCCCATCGTGCACCTGCCCGACGGCGTGGGCGTCGTCGACCACGTGCGCGCGATGGAGGCGGCCGTCATCGACCTGCTCGCCGGCTACGGCATAGCGTCGGGCCGGGTGGCGGGCCGCACGGGTGTGTGGCTGGCAGCAGAGGGCGCCAGGCCCGAGCGAAAGATCTGCGCCATCGGCGTGCGCGTCACCCGCCGCACCGCGCTGCACGGCTTCGCCTTGAACGTGCTGAGCTCGGCTGAACGTTTCGGCAACATCGTGCCCTGCGGCATCTCGGATGCCGGCGTCACCTCCATCGTCGAGGAACTACCGGGCGACTGGACGGTGGCGCAGGTCGCGCACGATCTGGAACCGCACCTGCGACGGCATCTGAAGCATGCGTAGCGGCACTACCGCCCGGGGGTACTAGGGTGGTGGGTGTGACAGCAGTACAGCCAGACGGACGCCGGCTCCTCAGAGTCGAGGCGAAGAACGCAGAGACCCCCATCGAGCGCAAACCCGGGTGGATCAAGACCACCGCCAAGATGGGCCCCAACTACCGGGACCTGCAGGACATCGTCAACAACGGTGAACTGCACACGGTCTGCCAGGAGGCCGGCTGCCCCAACATCTACGAGTGTTGGGAGGACAGGGAGTCCACCTTCCTCATCGGCGGCGACAAGTGCACCCGCCGCTGCGACTTCTGCCAGATCGAATCCGCCAAGCCCGAGGGCTACGACCCGGCCGAACCCATGCGCGTGGCCCAGTCCGTCCGCAAGATGGGGCTGCGCTACGCCACCATCACAGGCGTGTGCCGCGACGACCTCCCGGATGAGGGCGCCTGGTTGTACGCCGAGACCATCCGCCAGATCCACTCCGTCAACCCCGGCGTCGGCGTCGAGATGCTGGCCCCGGATTTCTCCGGCAAGGAGGACCTCCTCGGGCAGCTGTTCGACGCGCAACCCGAGGTGTTCGCCCACAACGTGGAGACGGTGCCGCGCATCTTCAAGCGGATCCGGCCCGGCTTCCGCTACGACCGTTCGCTCGAGGTGCTGCGCATGTCGCGGGACCGCGGACTGGTCACCAAATCCAACCTCATCCTGGGCATGGGCGAGACGCGCGAGGAGATCTCCGAGGCGCTGCAGGACCTGCACGACGCCGGCGCAGAGCTGATCACGATCACGCAGTACCTGCGCCCCAACGCCACCCTCCACCCCATCGACAGGTGGGTCACGCCAGAAGAGTTCGAGGAGCTGGATCAGGAGGCCCGCGAGATCGGATATTCTTGCGTGTTGTCCGGGCCGCTCGTGCGTTCGTCGTATCGCGCGGGCCGCCTGTACCGCACGGCGATGGACGCACGGAAGAACTGACTACGAGAGGCTGTCATGGCGAAGAGCGAACGCGCGAAGGCCTTCGAGGCGAAGCAGAAGGCTGAACTGCGCGCTGAGAAGGAACGCAAGCGCAATTCGACCAACCCTGCAGACTGGGGCCGCTGGCGCCAGATGGTCGAGAGCTACAAGATGACCAAGGAGCACGACAAGGCGCTCCCCTGGTTGATGATCGCCGGCTTCGTCGTGCCGTTCGCCCTCCTGCTGGTCATCGGTTTCCTCGTCGACAGCCCCTTCATCTGGGGCCTGCTGGGCGTGTCGCTAGGCTTCCTCGGCGCCATGGCGGTGTTCGCCTGGCGCGGTCGCCGCGCCGTCTACACCCGCTACGAGGGGCAGGCGGGCTCCGGCGAGGTCGCGCTCAACATGCTGGGCAAGAAGTGGGTCTCTGATCCGGTGATCGCCGTCACGAAGAACATGGACGTCATCCACCGCACCCTCGGCCCCGGCGGCCTCATCCTGATCGGCGAGGGCGAGGCGGGCCGCCTCAAGCCGCTCCTGCAGAGCGAGAAGCGCAAGCACGAGCAGGTCGCCTACGGCGTCGAGGTCAAGACCATCCAGATGGGCAAGGGCGCCGGCCAGATCCCACTGGACCAGTTGACCAACCACATCAAGAAGATGCCGAAGGTCCTCACGCCCACGAAGATCGGCGAGGTCCGCCAGCGGCTGCGCGCGCTCGATGCGATGCGCCCGAAGGCGCCCATCCCGAAGGGCCCCATCTCGATGAAGGGCGCCCGAGCGGCGATGCGCGGCCGCTGATCCGTGGCAAACCTCGTCAACCTCGAATCCGTCACCCACGGCTTCGGCACCCGCACCCTGCTCGACAACGTCTCGTGCGGCATCGCCGAGCGTGAGGTGATCGGCGTCGTCGGCCGCAACGGGGACGGCAAGACCACACTGCTACGCATCATGACCGGCGAACTCGAGCCGGATTCCGGCCGGGCGCTACACGCCACCAACTCCTCCATCGGCGTGCTGCGGCAGCAGAGCGACAGCCGCCCGGGCGAGACGGTGCGCGACCGCATCGTCGACGGCGAGCCTGACCACGTCTGGGCCGCTGATGCTGAGCGGCGGGCCGTCGTCGAGGCACTCCTGGCCGACATCGATCTGGAGCGCGAGCTCACCCAACTCTCCGGTGGGGAACGACGACGGGTGGAGCTGGTGGCGGTGCTGCTGGGCCCCCACGACCTCATCGTGTTGGACGAGCCCACCAACCACCTGGATGTGGAGGCCATCGCCTTCCTCGCCGAGCATCTCCGTGCCCGCACCAAGGCGGGACTGGCCATGCTGGTGGTCAGCCACGACCGCTGGTTCCTCGATGCCGTCTGCACCCGCGTCTGGGAGGTCCACGACGGCGTGGTGGACTCCTACGACGGCGGTTACGCGGCCTACGTGTTGGCCCGCGTCGAGCGGCAGCGTCAGGCTGCCGCCAACGAGGCCCGGCGCAAGAACCTGGCCCGCAAAGAGTTGGCCTGGCTGCGGCGCGGCGCGCCCGCCCGGACGTCGAAACCGAAGTTCCGTATCGACGCCGCCAACGTGCTCATCGCCGACGAACCACCGCCGCGCGACAAGCTCGCCCTGGAGCAGTTCGCCGTCACCCGGCTGGGCAAGGACGTCTTCGACCTGATCAACGTCGACTACTCGGTGCCGCCGGACAGGGTTCTGCTGGACAAGCTCACCTGGTCGATCGGCCCCGGTGACCGGATCGGCCTGGTGGGCGTCAACGGCGCCGGCAAGACGACGCTGCTGGACCTGCTGGCCGACGTGCGCGAGCCCGACGGCGGCAAGATCAAGCGGGGCAAGACGCTGCGTCCGGCGTACCTCTCCCAAGCCGTCGGCGAACTCGACGACGATGATCGCGTGTTGGCGTCGGTCAAGCGGTTGAAGGAGGAGACGAAGCTCGCCACCGGCCGCGACGCCTCGGCCTCGTCGCTACTTGAGGAGTTCGGTTTCACCGGGGACAAACTGGTGGCCCGGATCGGGGATCTCTCCGGCGGCGAGCGCCGCCGGCTGCAGTTCCTGCGCCTCCTGCTGACGGAGCCCAACGTGATGCTGCTCGACGAGCCCACCAACGACCTCGACATCGACACACTCACCGTCATCGAGGACTACCTCGACACCTGGCCCGGGACCCTGATCGTGGTCAGCCACGACCGCTACTTCCTCGAGCGCGTCACCGACGTCACCTACGCCCTGATGGGCGACGGCACCTGCGTGCTGCTACCGGGCGGGGTGGAAGAGTACCTGCAGCGTCGCCGTCGGTCCCAGGCCGCCGAGGTCGCCCCCTCCCCCGCACGCACAACCGGCACGTCGGACGCGGCTGCGGAGCGCCAGCGCAAGAAAGACCTGACGCGGATCGAGGGTCAGTTGAAGAAGGTTGAGGACGAGATCGCCAGGCTGCACGCAGCCATGACGGAGGCGGCCACAGATTACGCGAAGCTGGGCGCGCTCACCGCCGACCTGCAGACCGCGGAGGCTCGGCGCGACGATCTCGAAGAGGCCTGGCTCGAGGCCGCGGAGTAGCGCGGGCACGGAGGCTACGCACTAGCAGGAGTATGCCTCCGCCTACCCGGCGCCCAGCCACAGAGCGATCCCGAGCAGCACGAAAAGCGCCGAGATGACGATCAGCGCGATCGCCTCGCGGCGCTCCTTACGACGGGCGCGACGCATCGCGTCAGCCAGTGGACTCACTTGATGTTCGCAGTCGTCGCTGTTCACTGGCGCTCATCTGGCGCGGTGCCGAAGCGCTGGCCGCGCTCCAGCCCCTCGAACGTGGCCATCTCCTCGGCCGTCAACTCGAAGCCGAGTACGTCGAGGTTGCTGCGCAACCGCTCGGGGTTGACCGACTTCGGGATGACCGCGTTGCCCACCTGCAGGTGCCACCGGATGATCGCCTGGGCGGGGGTGACCCCGTGCGCCGCGGCGATCTCCGTAATCGCAGGATCTGCCAGCACGTTGCCGCGGCCGAGCGGGCTCCACGCCTGGGTGACGATGCCGTGCTGGGCGTGGAAGTCGCGCAACTGCTCCTGCTGCAGGTAGGGGTGCAGCTCCACCTGGTTGACGACGGGGATCTCACCGGTCTCATCGATCAACCGGGCGAGGTGTTCCTCGGTGAAGTTCGACACTCCGATGGAGCGGACGCGGCCGGCGTCGCGCAGTTCGATGAGGGTGCGCCACACGTCGACGTACTGCCCGCGGCTCGGGCGGGGCCAGTGGATCATGTAGAGATCCACCTTGACACCCAACGCCCGCTCCGTCGCGTCGAACGAGGCCAGCACCGCATCCCGGCTCTGGCTCTCCTCACCCCAGAACTTGCTGGTGACCGTCAGCAGCGAACGGTCGATGTCGATGCGTCGCAGCGCCTCCCCCACCTCTTTTTCAGTGCCGTAGAACTCTGCGCCGTCGACGAGCCGGTACCCGGCGGCGACACCCGCCGCGATCACCTCCCCGGTCTGCTCGGGCGGCACCTTGTAGAGGCCGAATCCGAGCACGGGCAGGTGGTAGCCGTCGATCAGTTGCAGGTCACGGTTCATACCCCCGATTGTGCCAGCCTGGCTGAGCTAGGCTCTCAGGTATGGACCTCCACCCCGCACTGCAGCCCTTGGAAAAGCTCATCGGCACCTGGGAGGGCGCCGGGCAGGGCGAATACCCCAGCATCGAGAACTTCGACTACATCGAGGAGGTCACCTTCACCAACATCGGCAAGCCGTTCCTCGAGTACCGCCAACGCACCTGGAACACCGAGACCGAACTGATGCACGTCGAGACGGGATACCTCCGCGTGCCGTCACCGGATCGGGTCGAGTTCGTGCTGGCGCTGCCCACCGGCCAGGTCGAGTTGGCCGAAGGTCGCCTCGACGTAGCGGACGACGAGATCCGCATCTTCGTCGAGGGGAAGATCCTCAACACCTCGTCGGCCAAGCACGTCGACGCGACCTCGCGCAGTTACACCCTGGTGGGCGACGCCCTGAAGACGAGCTTCGACATGGCCGCCGTCAACCACCCCCTCCAGCGACACCTCACAAGCGATCTGAGCCGCACCGCCTGAGCGAGTTGGTGGTGTTTGGCCCCTGAGCGTCGCACCCCGCGCGGCGGCAAAGGGCCCCCGCAGCATGACTATGACCTCGATCCCGGTGGTTGAGGTGACAGACCGGCTGCGGGGACCCTTCGTCGTGCCCGGCTCGTTCCTCGCGGGGCACGCTCAGGGGCCAAACTGTCAGGGCCGGCAGGTAGCCTCGCCGACATGTACAGAACCCTCGCCGTGTCGGGCTACCGGTCGCTGCGCGACGTCGCCGTCACCCTGGGGCGGGTCACCGTCGTCACGGGGGCCAACGGGTCCGGCAAATCCAGCCTGTACCGGGCGCTGCGGCTGCTGGCTGGCTGCGCGCTCGGCGACGCCGTGGGCTCGCTGGCCCGCGAGGGCGGGTTGTCGTCGGTGCTGTGGGCCGGGCCGGAAACGCTGAAGGGCGCGCGGCGCACCGGCAGCGTCCAGGGCACCGTCCGCAGGGGCCCGGTTTCGCTCAGGTTGGGCATCGGCGCAGACGCGCTGAGCTACCTGGTGGACCTCGGCCTCCCCCAGCAGATGCCCGGGCTCAAGAGCGCCTTCGACCGGGACCCGGAGATCAAGCGCGAGGTTGTCTGGGCCGGCCCCATCATGCGCACCTCAACCCTCTTCGCCCGGCGCAAGCGCGCTCTCGTCGAGGTCAAGGACGAGGGGCCGTGGGAGGAACTGCCCTTCCAGTTGGCCCCGCACCAGTCCATGCTGCTGGATCTCCCGGAACTGCGCGCGCTCCGCGACGACCTTGCGGCCTGGCGCTTCTACGACGCGCTACGCACCGACGCCGAAGCGCCCGCCCGGCAACCGCGCGTGGGCACCCGCACCTGGGCGCTGGCCAGCGACGGTTCAGACGTGGCCGCGGCTCTCCAGACCATCGTGGAGCGGGGCAAGGAGCCGCTTGACGAGTTCATCGAGGATGCCTTCCCCGGCAGCAACCTGACGGTGCCGGTGACCGACGGCGTCTTCGAGCTCGCGCTCACCCAGCCGGGCATGCTGCGCCCCCTCCGCGCGGCGGAACTCTCCGACGGCACGCTGCGCTACCTCATGTGGCTCGCCGCGCTGCTGGCCCCCGTACGGCCACCGCTGATGGCGATCAACGAGCCGGAGAACAGCCTCCACCCCAGCCTCGTGGCACCGCTGGGGCGACTGATCGCCCGCGCAGCCGCCGACACCCAGATCGTCGTGGTCACGCACTCCGCAGCGCTGATCGCGGCGTTGGCGGACGCCGTCGATGAAGAAGACCTCGAGCTGGTGGAACTGCACAAGGACCTCGGCGAGACCGTCATCGCCGATCAGGGCCTGCTCACCCGCCCCACCTGGGAATGGGGACGCAGGTGACCGCGGCTACTTCCGGTTGATCACGACGGTGCCGAGCAGCAGGTCGGTCAGCGCGCGCCGCTCGGCCCCGATCACGACCGCCGGGATCACCAGGCACTTCATCGCGGTGCGCACGATGGCGCGCCACCAGCCGATGTGGTGCCCGTCCAGCCGCACGATACCGATGCGGGCGATGAGCTGCCCGAACGAACCGCCCGCCAACGCTGTCAACACGCTGGCCTCCACGAAGTAGACCGCCATGATCATGAACGAGCGCCAACCGCTGTCGGTCATCACCCCGGTGCCGAACATCGCGATGGCCACCACCATGCTGGCAGCCCAGTCCCCGATCATCGCGGCGATCCGGGCCCGCCACGACGCGAGCGAGCCACGGCCCTGCTCAGGGAGGCCGAGCGTCTGCCCTGGATAGGTGGGGGTGTCGGTCACGCGGCGCAGCCTACCAGCGGCGGCCCCGTCCGCCGTCGGGCAAAGCTGTAACAAGGCCGTTACGCTCCGGCAACTGCGGGGCAAAGATAGTCTCGTAGCGTTTGGACTCGTCAACCGAGACGTAAGGGTTACTCATGTTCCAAGGCGCAGACGATCTGCTGGCTTATCTCAAGGAAGAGGACGTCGAGACCATCGACGTGCGCTTCTGTGACCTGCCAGGGGTCATGCAGCATTTCACCGTCCCCGCCAAGGCCTTCGGGCCCGAGGTGTTCGAAGATGGCCTGGGGTTCGATGGTTCGTCCATCACCGGCTTCCAGAAGATCCATGAATCCGACATGGCGCTCCTCCCGGATCCCACCACGGCGTATCTCGATCCGTTCCGGAAGTCGAAGACGCTCAACGTCAACTTCTTCGTGCACGACCCGCTGGCCAAGGAGCCCTACTCCAGGGATCCGCGCAACATCGCCCGCAAGGCTGAGGCCTTCCTCGCCTCCACCGGGATCGGCGACACGGCGTTCTTCGCCCCCGAGGCCGAGTTCTACGTCTTCGACGACATCCGCTTCGATTCCAGCGCGAACTCGTCGTACTACCACATCGATTCCGAGGCGGGCGCCTGGAACACCGGCCGCGTGGAAGAGGGCGGCAACCGCGGCTACAAGGTCAAGCACAAGGGCGGCTACTTCCCCGTCGCGCCCGTGGACCACTTCGGAGATCTGCGCGACGACATCGTGCGGCACATGGAGAACGCCGGCCTGGAGGTGGAGCGCGCGCACCACGAGGTGGGCACCGCCGGCCAGGCCGAGATCAACTGGCGTTTCGATTCGCTGTTGAAGTCAGCAGACGACGTGATGAAGTTCAAGTACCTCGTCAAGAACACCGCCTGGGAGGCCGGCAAGACGGCCACGTTCATGCCGAAGCCCATCTTCGGCGACAACGGTTCCGGTATGCACGTACACCAGTCCATCTGGAATGAAGGCAAGCCGCTGTTCTACGACGAGAACGGCTACGCCGGCCTCTCCGACATGGCGCGTTGGTACATCGGCGGCCTCCTGAAGCACGCCCCGGCGCTGCTGGCTTTCACCAACCCGTCGGTCAACTCCTTCCACCGCCTGGTCCCCGGCTTCGAGGCGCCCGTGAACCTGGTCTACTCGCAGCGGAACCGCTCGGCCTGCATCAGGATCCCCATCACGGGATCCAACCCCAAGGCCAAGCGCATCGAGTTCCGCTGCCCCGACCCGTCGTCGAACCCGTACCTGGCGTTCGCCGCGATGCTGCTGGCCGGGGTCGACGGCATCCAGAGCCGGATCGAGCCGCTGGACCCGATCGACAAGGACCTCTACGAGCTGCCGCCCGAGGAGCACGCGCAGGTGCCGACGGTCCCCGCCTCCCTGGGTGCCGTCTTGGACGAGCTGGAGCAGGATTCCGAGTTCCTGCTGGCCGGCGACGTGTTCACCTCTGACCTGCTCGAGACATGGATCGACCTCAAGCGCGCCGAGATCCAGGCCATCGCGATGCGCCCGCACCCCCACGAGTTCGAGTTGTACTACGCACTCTGAGGCGCAACCCAAGGCGATGCCGGGGACTACATCGAAGGATGGAGTCCCCGGCATCGCGCGTCGTGGAATGCACCCCATAGACTCCACGGCGTGAGAAATTCCCGAGCTCTTCGCGCCGTCGTCGCCGTTGCCATCGCACTCGTCTGGCTGGTGGGAGCCGGCATCGGCGGCCCCTACTTCGGGAAGGTCTCAGAGGTGGCAGAGAACGATGCCTCCCAGTTCCTGCCCGCCAGCGCCGAGTCCACCAAGGTGGACGACCGCTATCTCGATTTCGTCGGCAGCGAGGAGTTGCCGGCGATCGTCATCTTCCACTCTGATGACCAGCTCACCGACGCCCAACTGGAGGAGCTCGGCGCGCTCGGGGAGAACCTGGCCGACGAGCCCGGCGTCCTCACCGCCTCCCCGCTGGTGCCATCCGAGGATGGGGAGGCGGCCCAGCTGTTCCTGGGTCTCGACCCGGACCTGCCGCCTGATGATGCGGTCTCCGCCCTGCGTGTCATCCTGGACGCCGAGACCCCTGAAGGCGTCACCCAGTATCTGACGGGGCCGGCCGGTTTCAGCGCGGACATCGTCGAGGCCTTCGCGGGTATCGACGGGCTCCTGCTCATCGTGGCGCTCGCCGTGGTGCTGGTCATCCTGCTGATCGTCTACCGCTCGCTGATCCTGCCCTTCGCCGTCCTGTCCACCAGCGTGTTCGCCCTGTGCGTGGCGCTGTTGGTCAACTGGTGGCTGGCCAAGGCCGAGATCGTGGTGCTCACCGGCCAGACGCAGGGCATCCTCTTCATCCTGGTGATCGGCGCGGCCACGGACTACTCGCTGCTCTACACCGCCCGGTACGCCGAGGAGTTGAAGCGGCACGAGTCGAAGGCCACGGCCACCTGGCAGGCGGTCAAGGGTGTCATCGAACCCATCCTCGCCTCCGGCGGCACCGTCATCGCCGGCCTCATGTGCCTGCTGTTGAGCGATCTGGTCTCCAACCGCTCGCTCGGCCCCGTGGCCTCGATCGGCATCGTGTTCGCGATGCTCTCCGCGCTGACCATGCTGCCCGCCCTGCTGTATCTCATGGGACGTACCTCGTACTGGCCGCGTCGTCCCCGCTACCTGCCGAACCGCACCGACGACGATCAGCTCAAGGAGGGCATCTACGCCAAGGCCGCCGCTCTCGTCTCCCGCAAGCCCCGCGTGGTGTGGATGGTCTGCGTGGTCCTGCTCGCCGCTGGTGCCGCCTTCATGCCCACGCTGAAGGCGGATGGGGTGCCGCCGAGCGAGTTCGTGCTGGGCCAGTCAGATGCCCGCGACGGGCAGAACCTGCTCGGGGAGCACTTCCCCGGCGGTTCCGGCAGCCCCGCCCGTGTGCTGCTCGACGAGGCGGACTTCGACGAGATTTCCGAGCTCCTCCTCGCCAAGGAGGGTGTCGACTCCGTCTCCGTGGTCTCCAGCGATTCCCCCTCGGGCTCCGCGCCCGTCACTGAGGACGGCGTGCAGGCCTTCGGCCCCCCCGGCACCCCTGCGCCCGAGCCCACCGTCGACGACGGCCAGGTCATGCTGTTGGCCACGCTGGGCGACGCGCCGGACAGCGAACTGGCCATCGAGACCGTGCGCGAACTGCGCTCCGAACTGAACGGCACCGCTGAGATCGGCGGCCAGACCGCCGTCGACATCGACACGCGCGACACCTCGTCGCGCGACCGCACGCTCATCATCCCAATCGTGCTGCTCGTGATCCTGGTGATCCTCATATTCCTGCTGCGCAGCGTCCTCGCCCCCGTCCTGCTGATCCTGACCACCGCACTCAGCTTCGGCACGGCCATGGGCACCGCCGCGATCGTGTTCAACCACATCCTGAACTTCCCCGGTGCCGATCCGTCGGTGCCGCTGTACGGCTTCGTGTTCCTGGTGGCGCTGGGCATCGACTACAACATCTTCCTGATGACCCGCGTGCGGGAGGAGTCGATCAAGCACGGCACGAGGAAGGGCATCCTCACGGGCCTGTCCGTCACCGGCGGCGTAATCACCTCGGCCGGACTGGTGCTGGCCGCCACGTTCGCGGCGCTGGCCGTCATCCCGGTGCTGTTCCTCGCCCAGTTGGCGTTCATCGTGGCCTTCGGCGTGCTGCTCGACACCTTCCTGGTGCGCACGCTGCTGGTGCCGGCGCTCAGCTACGACATCGGCTCGAAGATCTGGTGGCCCTCCAAGCTGCAGCACAAGGAGTGAGCGCATAGACTGATCACATGGTTCGTGCAATTGTGGTCCGTGATTCCGGCTCAGCTGTTGAGGAGGTCGGCGAGGAGTTCCTCGACGGCGACGGCGACATCCTCGTCGACGTCAAGTTTTCGGACCTCAACTACAAGGACGCGATGGCGTTGACCGGGCGGCCGGGTGTGGTGCGCAAGACCCCGCTGGTGGCAGGCATCGATCTGGTGGGCGTCGTCGCCGAATCCGAGAACAAGCGTTTCGCGCCCGGGGACTGGATCATGCTCAACGGCGCGGGCCTGTCGGAGACCGAACACGGCGGCTACACCACACGCGCCCGGATCAACGGTGAGCATGCCGTGACCATTCCGGAGGGCCTCTCCCCCGAGCAGGCCGCCGCCCTCGGCACCGCCGGCTACACGGCTGCGTTGGCAGTGCTGCGGATCCTGAGCGAGAACATCATGCCCGCCGACGGTCCTGTGCTGGTCACCGGCGCCACCGGCGGCGTCGGCTCCATCGCCATTCAACTGCTGGCCAACGCCGGCTACGTCGCCTACGCCACCACCGGACGCGCCGAGGAACTGGGCGACTACCTGCGCGGCCTGGGAGCAGACGAGGTGATCGACCGCGCCACCCTGGAGGAGCCCGGGCGCCCCCTGCAGAAGGCCGTCTACGCCGCCGTGGTCGACACTGTGGGCGGCGTCACGCTGGCCAACGCGATCGCGCAGACGGACAGGGGCGGTGTGGTCACGGCTTGCGGCCTGGCGGGTTCGCACGACCTTCCGGCCACCGTGATGCCGTTCATCCTGCGCGGCGTCACACTGGCCGGCATCGACTCCGTCTGGGCCCCTCTCGACGACCGGGCCGATGCGTGGCGCATCCTCACCCGCGGCCTGGACCTGGCCAAGCTCGACGCCATGACCACGCGGACTGACCTCGACGGCCTGCACGCTGCGGCCGAGGAGATGATGGCCGGCAAGCGGCATGGCCGCACCCTCGTCACCATCTGACAACACACTTTATCAGAGTCTTTCCTTTTCTAGACTTTTTCCAGAAAAGGCTGCTAGGGTGGTGCCCATGCACGACTGGCCCACCACGCTGAAGGATGCCGGCCTGCGCATCACAGCGGGCCGCGTCGCCGTCCTGACCGCGCTCACCGAGCAGCCGCACCTCCGGGTCGGCGATGTGACCGACGCCGTGCGCAGCCGCACCGGCAGCGCGTCCGTCCAGGCCGTCTACGACAACCTCGCCACTCTCCACACCCACGGCCTCATCAGGCGCGTGGAGCCCGCGGGGCAGCCCCCGCGCTACGAACTGGAGACCGGCGACAACCACCACCACCTGATCTGCCGCACCTGCGGCGACATGCGTGATGTGGAGTGCGCCACCGGCGCCGCCCCCTGTTTGTCCGCAGTGGGTGATCACGGCTTCGTCATCGACGAGGCGGAGGTCATCTACTGGGGAACGTGTGCCCACTGCAACGAGAGGAACCAATGACCGAGTTCACTGAATCGGGCGAGTACCAGCCCACCGGACCGTCCACCCGCCTGAACGGCGCCCCCGCGGAGTCTGACGCCCATTCCCTGACGGTGGGCAACAACGGGCCCATCGTCCTGCACGACGTGCATCTCGTCGAGCAGCTCGCCCACTTCAACCGCGAGCGCGTCCCGGAGCGCAGCCCGCACGCCAAGGGCTCGGGCGCGTTCGGCACCTTCAAGGTGACCCAGGACGTCACGAAGTACACCAAGGCCGCCCCCTTCCAGCCGGGCGCCGAGACCCGGATGCTGGCCCGCTTCTCCACCGTCGCCGGCGAGCAGGGTTCCCCCGACACCTGGCGCGACGTGCGCGGCTTCTCCGTGCGCTTCTACTCCACCGAGGGCAACCTCGACATCGTGGGCAACAACACCCCTGTGTTCTTCGTGCGCGATCCTCTCAAGTTCCCCAACTTCATCCGTTCGCAGAAGCGCCTCCCTTCCTCGGGCCTCCGCAACGCCAACATGCAGTGGGACTTCTGGACCAACTCGCCGGAGACGGCCCACCAGGTGACCTACCTCATGGGTGACCGCGGCCTGCCCGCCACCTGGCGCCACATGCACGGCTTCTCTTCGCACACCTACATGTGGGTCAACGCCGAGGGCGAGAAGTTCTGGGTGAAGTACCACTGGCGCACCAACCAGGGCGAGAAGAACCTCACCCAGGAAGAGGCCAACCGCATCGCGGGCGAGAACGCCGACCACCACCGTGAGGACCTGTTCGACGCCATCAAGCGCGGCGAGTTCCCGTCCTGGACGCTGCACATGCAGGTCATGCCGTACGACGAGGCGAAGGACTACCGCTTCAACCCGTTCGACCTGACGAAGATCTGGTCCCACAAGGACTACCCCCTCATCGAGGTGGGCGTGATGGAACTCAACGAGAACCCCACGCACTTCTTCGCGCAGATCGAGCAGGCCGCCTTCTCGCCGTCGAACATGATCCCCGGCACCGGCGTGTCCCCCGACAAGATGCTCCTGTCGCGCGTGTTCGCCTACCCGGACGCCCAGCGCGCCCGCATCGGCGCCAACTTCCACCAGCTGCCGGTCAACCAGCCCATCACGCAGATGAACAACTACGCCGATCAGGGCCACATGCAGTACCTGCACAACGGCCCGGCCCCGGTGTACACGTTCAACAGCTACGGCCGCGACTACACCGATGCTGAGGTGGTTGACGAGGCCGGCTGGGAGGCCGACGGCTCACTCGTTCGCGCCGCGATCACCAAGCACGCCGAGGATGACGACTTCGGCCAGGCGGGCACCCTGGTGCGCGAGGTCTTCGACGACGCTCAGCGCGATCGCTTCGTCGAGACCGTCGCCGGCGGCCTCGCCCAGTGCGAGCAGCAGGTCCAGGAGCGCGGCTTCTGGTACTGGAAGAGCGTTGACGAGAACATCGGCCAGCGCATCGAGGACAAGGTCCGCGCAGGCGTGACCGAGAGCGCCGACACCAACCACATCGGCGCCGGCAGCGGTTCCTGACCAACCCGCTCCCTGAGCGTGCCCCGCGACGAAGGCACCGGGCACGACGCTTGTGCTGAGCCTGTTCAAGCGCGAAGCGCCGGACAGGTCGAAGGAAGGGCCCCCGCAAGCTGACCCAACACCTGATTCCAGATATCAGGTCCGAGGGAAGCTGCGGGGGCCCTTCGTCGTTCGCAGGATTCGCGGGCTCAGGGGCCAGGCGTCAAAGGACGGACAGGTACGGGTCCGACGGCGCGGCGTCGATGATGCCCGCCCCGGTGAGAAACTCCCCCATCCGGTCGAAGGCCGCGGTGTCGAGGGCGACGGTGACCTCGCCGTCGCGCTGCCACAGCTCAGCGGTGGCGGCCAGCACCTTCTCCGCTGTGGCGCGTTGCTCGGCCTCGGCCATGGCCGGGACGTGCTCCGCGGTGGCGTCGAGGGCGGCCTGCGGGTCGGCGACGATCGCCTCCTGCGCCTCCTGCATGCCCAGCGCCACGGCGCGCAGCACGTCCTGCGGGATCTCCGTGCCGGGCGCGATCAGGCTGGGGCCCACCAGCATCGCTGTGGCGGGGTCGAAGACGGGGATGGACAGCGACTCGATGTTCTGGTTGTCGAGTTGCACGCCCTCGTTGTTGATGAAGCCCATGGCGAATTCGACCTGCCTGGCCGCCAGCGCGGAGAGCGTGGTGTAGCCGATGTCGACGAGTTCCACGTCGTTCTCGGTGAGGCCCGCCTGATGGATGGCGCACAGCGCGGCGTAGTAGCTGGAGCCGAAGTGCCCTGGCACCCCGAGGGTGGCACCCTTCAGCACCTCGAGCCCGGCGTCGGCGGTGTGCCTGGTGGGGTCGCCGCCCATCACGGTGAGCGGATAGGTCTGGTAGGCCGTGGCGAAGGGACGCAGGTCGTTGCCGCCGGCCTTGGCGACCATCGCCTCGTCGGCGGAGGCGAACACGATGTCCTCCTGGCCGCCCAGGACCGCACCCCAAAGGTCCTCCTGCTGGCCGTGGTGGCGCAGCGTGAGGTCGAGCCCGTGCTTGGCGAAGATGCCCTCCTTGACGCCGAGGTAGAAGGCGCTGAACTGTACGTTGGGGATGAAGGTGAGGCCGACGGTGAGCTTGCCGTCGCCCACGGCCTCCGTGCTGGTGTTTCCACAGGCGGCCAGGCTGGCGGCGGCCCCCGCCGCGAGGGTGCCCAGCAGCACGCTGCGTCGACTGATCATGTTGTTTCTCCTTGCAGACGGGCCACTGCCGCTCGCTCCAGCAACTGGACGAGGCCGTACAGGGCCATGGCTGAGAGGCTGATCCAGGCCACCACGGCGAACACGCCGGCGGTGTCTGCGGCCTCCCGGGACAACGTGAGCAGGGTGCCGAGCCCGGCGCCACCCATGACGAGCTCGCCGACGACCGCGCCGGTCATGGCGAGCACCACGCCGCCGCGCACCCCGGCCAGCACTGCCGGGGCCGCCATGGGCCCTTCGATGTGGACGAGACGCTGCCAGCCGTTGGCGCCGTCGAGGAGGGCGTTTTCCACCACGCGCATGTCGAGGGACCGGAATCCGACGATGGTGGTGGTCACCATGGGGAAGAACGCGACGGTCGCGCAGAGCACCGCGATGGGCACCGTCCCGTAGCCGATCCACAGCACCAGCAGGGGCGCGGTGGCCACCAGCGGGACGGTCTGCGAGATGGCGACGACGGGCTCCAGCACGGCGGCCAGCAGCCGCGAGTGCGTGATCACGATGCCCAGCGGGATCGCGATCAGGAGGGCCAGGCCGACGCCGAGCAGGGCTGCGATCAGCGTGGGCGACAGGTAGCGCCACGCGATGCCCAGCTGTGCCTGTGAGGCCATGCGGGCGAGCACGTCACCCGGCCCCGGCAGGTACAGCGGTGCGATCAGGCCGCATGCGGTCACCGCCCACCACACGACCACCGCGAGGGCGAGCGCGACGGTGGCAGGGACCCAGCGGCCAGCGGTGGGCCTGGTGCGGGCGGGGTAGGCGGACCAGAGCCCGAGGCGCGCAAGGCTGCGCGCTCTGCGTCGCTCACCGGTGGTCATCTGCCCCGTCACTCCTTCACCAGGCCCGGGGCACGCGCCATGCGACGCCCGCGGCCCGTTGCACGCTCGCAGAAACCCGCGAGCGCCGTCGGGACGCAGCAGTTGCGCCGATGGCGACGCGTTCCTCCCATCCAGACTCTGACTGTCGGTCTCGGAGTTTCACCGAGTCAACTCGTCAAGGTTGCCCCTGACAAGGTCGCGGACTATCACCGCCGGTTCGGACTTTCACCGACCCCGGAACACGTTTGACACAACCCTAGCACCGGCAGGCGGGGAGGCACGCTCACCCCTTCCAGAACACCTCGTCGACGACGGCGGCTGCCCGGCGCAGCACCCTGCGGGTGTCCTCCACCAGCCGCGAGGCCTCCCCCGAGCGGTAGCCGAGGAGCAGCGAGATGGCCGCCAACTCGCGGGTGTCGGAGGGCAGTGAATCGCTGGCGCGTCCCCGCACGAGCATGATCGCGTCGCGCAGCAAACTCGCGTGACGCCAGGCCTCGGTGAGCCGGGTCGCCTGGCTCTCCGTGAGGATCTCCAGCTTGGCCAGCAGCGCGAGGGTCTCGAGCGTCGCGGTGGTGCGCAGCCCCGGATGTTCGTGGGCGTGCTGCAACTGCAGGAGTTGGGCGCTCCACTCAACGTCCGAAAGCCCACCAGGCCCCAACTTGAGGTGCCGTTCGCGGGGCACGCCCCTGGGGATGCGTTCGGTCTCCATCCTGGACTTCAGCTTGCGGATCTCGGCGACCTGGGGGCGCGTGAGCCCGCCCTCCGGATAGCGGAACCAGTCGACGCCGGTGAGCACCGCGTCGGCGAGGTCGCGCTCCCCCGCTCCGGGCCGGGCGCGCAGCAGCATCTGCGCCTCCCAGGTGGCGGCCCACTTCTCGTAGTAGGCGAGGTAGGACGACACGGTGCGCACCTGCGGCCCGCCCTTGCCTTCGGGGCGCAGGCCGGTGTCGATGACCAGCGCAGGATCGGGGCCGGGCTTGCCGATGATGTCTGCAGCGCGGCGCACCAACTCCGTCGCGCGGGCGAGGCCGTCTCCCTCCGTGCCGTCGGGCACCACGAACATGCAGTCGGCATCGGAGGAGTAGCTCAACTCGTAGCCACCCCACCGGCCCAGCGCGATCACGCCGACGGTCGGCGCATCGATCTCCCGCCGCGCAAGCTCCAGGCCCGCGTCGACAGTGGCGGAGGCCAGGTCGCTGAGCGCGCCCCCCACGGTGGCCAGGTCCGCATGCCCGAGCACGTCGCTGAGCGCGATCCGGCAGAGCTCGGCGCGGCGCAGCGCGCGCACGGAGGCGATCGACTGTTCAAGGTCGTCGTAGCGGCCCGCAGCCCTGCTCATCGCTCCGGTGAGCTCCTCGACGGAGCGGGGCCGCAGGTCGTCGGTGCTGGCCAGCATCCTGATGTGTTCGGGGGCGCGCTTGAGCAGGTCGACAACGTAGCGGCTCGACGACGCGACCCTGGCGAGGCGTTGGGCCATGTAACCCTCGTCGCGCAGCGCCCGCAGGTACCACGACGAGGTGCCCAGCGCATCGGAGAGCTGCCGGAAGGCGAGGAGACCGAAATCCGGGTTGGGGCCGTCGGCGAACCATTGCAGCATGGCCGGCAGGAGTTGGCGTTGGATCTCGGTGCCCCGGTCGCGGCCCTTGGTGAGCGCGCGGATGTGGCCCAACGCGGATTGCGGGTCGGCGAAGCCGAGTGCGAGCATGCGCGTCTTGGCCGCCTCGGTGCTCAGCTGCAGTTCGTCGGTGCGGACCTGGGTCACGGCGTCGAGCAGGGGCGAGAAAAACAGTCGCTGCTGCAGTTGGCGCACGCGGCGGGCCGAGTCACGCCACTGCTTCTCCAACTCCTCGGCGGTGAGGCCCATCGAGCGGGCAATCTGGCCCAGCGCCACCTCGTCGTCGGGCAGCACGTGGGTGCGGCGGAGCCGGCGCAGCTGGATGCGGTGCTCGAGGACCCGTTGGAACCGGTAGGCGCGGCCGAGTTCCGCGCCGTCGGAGCGCCCGATGTAGCCGTTGCCCACCAGCGCCATCAGCGCCTCGAAGGTGCCGCGGAGCCTCAGCCGGTCGTCGGCGCGGCCATGCACCAATTGCAGGAGCTGGACGGAGAACTCGGTGTCGCGGAGCCCGCCGGAGCCCAGCTTGACCTCCCGATCTGCCTGCTTGGCGGGGATCAGCGAGATGACGCGGTCACGCATGGCGCGGACCTCGGGCAGGAAGCCGGGCCGCTCCCCCGCCTGCCAGACCAGCGGCCAGACCATGTCCACGAACTCCTGGCCCAGTTCAAGGTCGCCCGCCGCGGGGCGCGCCTTGAGCATGGCCTGGAACTCCCAGTTCTTGGCCCATTTGGAGTAGTAGGCGCGGTAGCTGGCCAGCGTGCGCACCAGGGGACCGGCCTTGCCCTCCGGCCGGAGGGCGGCGTCGACCTGCCAGATGGAACCTTCAGCCGTGTGTGCGGAGCAGAGCCGCGCCTGAGCCGCGGCGAGCTTGCCCGCGATGGCGACGGCCTCGTCCGGGTCCGCCCCCTCAGCTGGCTCGGCCACGTAGATGACGTCGACGTCGGAGATGTAGTTGAGTTCCTCAGCCCCCGTTTTGCCCATGGCCAGGACGGCAAGCCGGACCTTCTCCCAGCCGGGCACCTCGGCGCGCGCGTAAGCCAGCGAGAGATCCAGCACCGTATCGGCGACGTGGGCGAGCTCGGCGGCGATCTCGTGGACGAGAGCGTCAGGCTGCGGCGAGGAGAGGTCGCGGGCCGCGATCTCGATCAGCGCAGCCCGGTTCGCCAACCGCAACGCGTCCGCGTCGCCTCGTGCCACCCCGCCGTCGAGGTGGATGCGGTTGGTGAAGAAGTCGCGCCAGCCCGCGGGGCCGCGGTGCCGGGGTTCGACGGCGAGGATCCTTGCCTCGGTCGGGTGCCGCACGATGGTCTGGGCGAGCACGCTGGAGCCGCCCAGCACGAGCAGGAGCCGGCGGAGCCAGGCCTCGTCTGCGGCGATCTCCCGGAACAACTCCGGGGAGGCGGCCTCGAGGCGCTCGAGGGAATCGAGGGCCAGGTCGCGGTCGGCAACGGGTTCGAACAGCGCGAGGTCGATGGGCGGCTCCTCCCCCAGCCGGGCGCTCCACCGCTCCCAGACCCGCGCTGCCTGACTCGCGGAGTCGAACCCTCTGCGCGCGAACTCGCCCATCGGCGACTGGTATCTGCCCACCCGCTCAGCCTAGGGTAAAGCCACCATGTTCAAGCCCACACCGAAGGTCGTCGCCGCGCTGCGGGAGCGACTCGACGACGCAGGCCTGGCCGCGCTCGACGCCGAGCTGGCGCTGCGTCGGCCAGATCTCACTCGGCTGTTGCTGCGCGCGGCCACCGATCCGGCCCCGCTCAACCGCGACCTGCTGGCCGCCGTGAGCAGGGCGGGCTGTGCGCTGCTGGGCGAGCGCCATCCGGGCGCGAGCATCGAGCTGCGTGTGCCGCCCTTCGCCGCCGTGCAGATCGGGTTCGCGGCCGGGCCGCGACACACCCGCGGGACGCCACCCAACGTGGTGGAGATGACGGCCGAGACCTTCGCGGCGCTGGCCACCGGCCGGCTCGCCTGGGACGAGGCGGACGTGCGGGCGTCCGGCGTCCACGCTGGTGAGGCCTCGCGCGCCTTCCCGCTCAACTGACCGTCGGCTCAGAGGGTGCCGAGGTGGCGCTCCAACTCCCAGGGCGTGACCTGCTGGCGGTACGCGGCGAACTCCTCGCGCTTGTTGCGCAGGAAGTACTCGTAGACGTGCTCGCCGAGGGTTTCGGCCACCAGTTCGCTCTCGTCCATGATCCGGATCGCCTCGTCGAGGTTGCGGGGCAGCTCCCGGATCCCGATCGCTTTGCGCTCCCGATCCGTCAGGCGCCAGACCTCGTCCTCGGTCTCCTCCGGCAGTGGGTACTCGTTCTCGATGCCCTTCAGACCTGCGTTGAGCAGTACGGCGTAGGCCAGGTAGGGGTTGACCGCCGAGTCGATGGCGCGGTACTCGATGCGGGCCGAGGACATCTTGCCCGGCGTGAACTGCGGCACGCGCACCAGCGCGGAGCGGTTGGCCCTCCCCCAGCACGCGTACGACGGTGCCTCGGCGCCACCGATGAGCCGCTTATAGGAGTTGACCCACTGGTTGGTCACCGCGGTGATCTCCGGCGCGTGATGCAGCAGCCCGGCGATGAACTGTTTGGCGGTCTTGGAGAGGTTGTACTGATCCGCTGCGTCGTAGAAGACGTTGGTGTCACCCTCGAACAGCGACATGTGCGTGTGCATGCCGGAGCCGGGATGCTCGGAGAACGGCTTGGGCATGAACGTGGCCTGGATGTTCTGGCTGACCGCCACCTCGCGGACCACCACGCGGAAGGTCATGATGTTGTCGGCCATGGTCAGCGCATCGGCGTAGCGCAGGTCGATCTCGTGCTGGCCGGGGCCCGCCTCGTGGTGGCTGAACTCCACCGAGATGCCCATCTGCTCCAGGATCGTGATGACGTCGCGCCGGAAGTCGGTGCCGTCACCCAGCGTGGTGTGGTCGAAGTAGCCGCCCTGGTCCAACGGAACCGGTGGGTGGAGCGAGCTGAGCAGAAAGAACTCGATCTCCGGATGGATGTAGAACGTGAAGCCCAGATTGGCGGCCTTCTCCAGCGCACGCTTCAGCACGAAGCGCGGATCCGCGAAGCTGGGGGAACCGTCGGGCAGCCGGATGTCGCAGAACATGCGGGAGGTGGAGCGGCCCGCCTGCCGCCAGGGCAGCACCTGGTACGTCGACGGGTCCGGGTGGGCCACCATGTCCGACTCGAAGACACGCGCGAAGCCCTCGATGGCGGAGCCGTCGAAGCCGACGCCCTCCGCGATGGCGCCCTCGACCTCCGCCGGGGCGATCGCCACAGATTTCAGCGACCCCAGCACGTCGGTGAACCACAGCCTGACGAACCGGATCCCGCGCTCCTCCATGGAACGCAGGACGAACTCCGTTTGCCTATCCATGCGGCAAGTCTGCCGCGCGGATGTTACAGCCGCGTGACATTCAGCGGATCTGGAACTGCTTCGGCCACGCTCTAAACTGTCCGCATGGCTCAACCGGGTTGGTATCCAGATCCCTCGGCGCCCGAGGGGCGCCGGTACTGGGACGGTCAACGCTGGCTGGACCCGCAACCGGTCCGCAAGGGCATTTCGGGATGGGCGTGGCTGGCGATCGCGTTGACCGTCGTGGCTGCGTTGGTGGCCGCGCTCCTCATCTTCCCGAACCAGGCCAACCCGTTCAGCTCGACGCCGGAGGACACCCGCACCAGCCGCCCCACCGGCGAGCAGTGGGATGAACTGCTCCCCTCGGACACGCCCACCCCCACCGAGATCGAGTCCCAGTTCGGCGACATCGTCGACTGCCCTGACAACGGCCAGTTCCCGCGCAGCGAACTGGTCGACGGCAGGCTGCACGGGGGTGGACTGAGCATCGCCGCCCCGCAGGGCGACAAGTGGGAGACCCGCCCGTCCTACATCGATTGGCTCTACGACAACAACTCGATGACCCGTGACATCGTCACCTCGGGTTTCAACGGCTGGGTCAGCAACGTCAACGTGGGCTACATCCTGGTCTCCGACGGCTTCTCCGCAGAGCCCAAGGCGGCGGCGGAGCAGTTCATCAGCTGCATGGCGTCGTCGGGCATGTTCGCCGGCTTCACGAAGCGCACCGTGGTGTGGAACGAGGCCTGGGAGGTCTCGGGCAGGCCCGCATGGCGGCTGACGTCCAAGGTCTACGTCAACGACTGGGAGCATGAGGGGATCGAGGGCGACATCGTCGACCTCATCTTGGTACCCACCGACGACCCGGACAAGATCGCGGTCTACGTCAGCTGCGTGACCATCGACCATCGGGAGAACATCCGCGAGGTGGAGCCGGTGCTCGATTCGCTCCGGTGGGAAGGCTGACTAAACTCGGGGGCGTGAACCCTGTTACCCCGCACACCATCACCCCGCTCCGTGACGTCCCCCGCAGCATCCAGCGGCCCGAGTACGTCGGCAAGAAGGCACCCAAGCGCTACACCGGCTCGGACGTGCAGAGCGACGAGGTGATCGCGAAGATGCGTGTCGCGGGCAGGATCGCGTCGCGGGCCATGCACGAGGCCGCCAAGGCCATCGCGCCGGGCGTGACCACCGATGAGCTGGACAGGGTGGCACACGAGTACATGCTCGACCACGGCGCCTACCCGTCGTCGCTCGGCTACCGCGGGTTCCGCAAGTCGATCTGCACCTCCGTCAACGAGGTGGTCTGCCACGGCATCCCGGACCTGCGACCGCTCGAGGACGGCGACCTGGTCAAGATCGACTGCACCGCCTTCAAGGACGGGGTGCACGGGGACAACTGCGCCACGTTCTTCTGCGGTGACGTCGACGAGGAGTCCCGCCTGCTCAGCGAACGCACTCTGGAGTCACTCAACCGCGCCATCAAGGCCGTCAAGCCAGGGCGTCCCATCTCCGTGATCGGCCGCGTCATCGAGGCCTACGCCAAGCGCTTCAACTACGGCGTGATCCGCGACTACACCGGCCACGGCGTGCACACCGCCTTCCACTCCGGCCTGGTGATCCTGCATTACGACGAGCCACGTATGGACACCGTGATGGTGCCCGGTATGACGTTCACGATCGAGCCCATGCTGACGCTCGGCGGCCACGCCACCGAGGTGTGGGACGACGACTGGACCGTGGTGACGAAGGACCGCTCCCGCGTGGCGCAGTTCGAGCACTCCCTCGTCGTGACCAACGACGGCGCGGAGATCCTCACCCTCCCCTGATCCGTCCTCACCGCTCCGTGAACGTCGCGCCCGACGCGGCGATGAAGGGGCCGTGCATCTGACCTGACACCTTGGTCACAAGCCTGTTGCCCACGCCAGCAGACTCCCTGCGAGAACAGCTCTGAATAGTGACGGCCGCCGCGTCCACGATATGATTGCCGCTTGGACGAGACGGCCAGATGATCGCGGCTGGCAACAGCTGAGGAAAGTCCGGGCTCCACAGAGCAGGGTGGTGGGTAACGCCCACCCGGGGTGACCCGCGGGACAGTGCCACAGAAAGCAGACCGCCCAGCAATGGGTAAGGGTGAAACGGTGGTGTAAGAGACCACCAGCGCACCGGGTGACCGGTGCGGCTAGGTAAACCCCACCTGGAGCAAGACCAAGAAGGCCGGCCTACGGGCCGGCTGCGGACACCGTTCGAGCGCTGCTCGCGCGAGGTGTCCGGGTAGGTTGCATGAGCCCATCGGCAACGATGGGCCTCAGATAGATGATCATCCGTCGACAGAACCCGGCTTACCGGCCGTCTCGTCCCCCACCTTTCTCGCAAAGGCCCCTGTCAGCGACATAACCCGCTGCCAGGGGCCATTTCCCGGTGATATCCGATGCTGTCCGATGATGCCCGATGCTCTCATTTCGGAGCGTCCCACCAGCGTCCCTACGACGTCCAGGCCGCGCGTCAGCGTCCAGCCACCGTCCCGTCAGCGTCCCGCCGACGTCCCAGTAGCGTCCAGAAGGTCCACCGCCGACGACGTCGCCACCGCCTCCATCCGATGGTGAGGTGAAGCTAGCGCGCTCCATGAGCACCCACGAAGCGCCGATGAAGGCGGCTCTGGACGGGGAGATCACCACGCGGCAGGCCGCGGCCATCGCCAAGGGCATTGCCAGCCTGCCGGAATTGCCCGATGACGTCACGGAGAAGGTTGCCGAGGCCTTTGTGACCACGGCCAGAGGCGTGTCGGCTAGGAAACTCGCAGCACTGGCGCCGAAGGTCCTTGAAGAGGTCGCCCCAGAGCTGGCGCTGAGCAATGAGACGCTCGAAGAGCGGGCCGCCCGCCAGCGGGCGAAGGCTGTAGAACGCCGAAGCTTCCTGCCCAAGGTAGAGAAAAACGGGACCCCGGTGCAGCGCAGCGCAGATGCCTTCCTGGCCTTGTTCCATCAAGCCATCAACGCCACAGGTAGCTCACGCCGCGGTTCCGCGGCGCAGATCCGAGTCACCATCGCGCTGTCGGATCTCCTCGAACGTTCAGGGGCCGGCGGCATTCTGGAGTCCGGTACGGAACTGACTGCTGGGGAGTGGCGTCGGCTCGCTGCGGAGGCAGAAATCATCCCCTTCGTGCTCGGCGGGGAGTCTCAGATTCTGGATCAGGGCCGCGCCCGCCGTCTGGTGACACCAGAGCAGCGTCAAGCCCTGGACCTGCGTGACGGAGGATGCATCTCCCCGTCGTGCGCGAAACCCCCTGAAGAATGCGAGGCGCACCACATCGACCCGTGGGCCCAGCTCGGGCAGTCCAATCTGGAAAACACCTCGCCCTGTTCTGCAAGCAGCACCACAACATCGTCGAACCGGATCGAATAGGCCGCCGCGACCAGTGGCGCGTCGAGTTCAATCCGGCCGCTGGCAGACCCGAGGTCATCCCATCCAGGAGGCTCACCGCATCCTGAGCCGGCGCAGGATCCGTCGACCGGCTATCTGGCGATGTAGGCCGCCAGGTGCTTGCCGGTCAGGGTCTTTCCGTCCTTGACCAGGTCCGCGGGCGTGCCCTCGAAGACGACCTGACCGCCGTCGTTGCCGGCTCCCGGGCCCAGGTCGATGATCCAGTCCGCATGCGCCATCACCGCCTGGTGATGCTCGATGACGATCACCGAGTTGCCGGAATCGACGAGGCGGTCCAGCAGCGCGAGCAACTGCTCGACGTCGGCCAGGTGCAGGCCGGTGGTGGGCTCGTCGAGGATGTAGATCGAGCCCTTGTCCGCCATCGCGACGGCCAGCTTCAGCCGCTGACGCTCGCCGCCCGACAGCGTGGTGAGGGGCTGGCCGAGTGAGATGTAGCCCAGCCCGACGTCGTTGAGGCGCTGCAGGATCCTGTACGCCGCCGGCGTCTTCGCCTCCCCCTCGCCGAAGAACTCCTCGGCCTCGGCCACCGACATCTCGAACACGTCGGCGATGTTCTTCCCGGCCCAACGGTGCTCCAAGACCTCCTGCTGGAAGCGTCGGCCCTCGCACTCCTCGCACGGGGTGGTCACCACGTCCATGAACCCCAACTCGGTATAGATCACGCCGGCACCGTTGCAGGCCGGGCAGGCCCCCTCGGAGTTCGGGGAGAACAGCGCGGGCTTGGTTCCGGTGGCCTTGGCAAAGGCCTTGCGGATGGGCTCGAGCAGGCCGGTGTAGGTGGCGGGGTTGGAGCGACGCGAGCCCTTGATGGCGGCCTGGTCGATCGAGACCACATCGGCGCCCTTGGGCAGCGACCCGTGCACCAGCGAGCTCTTACCGGAGCCCGCAACGCCGGTGAGTAGCGTCAACACCCCCAGTGGGATGTCGACATCCACGTCCTTGAGGTTGTTCGTGCTGGCCCCCCGGATCTCGAGTGCACCCTTCGCCTCCCGCACCGTTTCCTTGAGGCGGCCCCGGTCGTCGAAGTGACGTCCGGTGAGGGTTTCGGAGCGGCGCAACTCCTCCACCGTCCCCTCGAACATGATCTCGCCGCCGCGGCTGCCTGCATGCGGCCCCAGGTCGACGACGTGGTCGGCGATCACAATCGTCTCCGGCTTGTGCTCCACCACGAGAACCGTGTTGCCCTTGTCCCTCAAGCTGAGCAGCAGCGCGTTCATCTTCTCGATGTCGTGCGGGTGCAGGCCGATGGACGGCTCGTCGAACACGTAGGTCACATCGGTCAGCGCCGAACCGAGATGGCGGATCATCTTGGTGCGTTGCGCCTCGCCGCCGGACAGCGTGCCCGACGGGCGGCTGAGCGACAGGTAGCCCAGGCCGATCTCCACGAACGAATCCAGCAGTGCCTGCAGCGTGCCCAGCAACGGGCCAGCCGAGGGCAGGTCGAGCCCCCGGACCCATTCGGCCAGGTCGCTGATCTGCATGTCGCAGGCATCGGCGATGCTCACGCCCTCGATCTTCGAGTTCCGGGCGTGTTCGGCCAGGCGGGTCCCCTCACACTCGGGACAGGCCTGGAAGGTCACGGCACGCTCGATGAAGGCCCTGATGTGCGGCTGCACCGCGTCGGGATCCTTCGTCAGCATCGACTTCTGGACCTTCGGCACCAGGCCCTCATAGGTGAGGTTGATCCCGTCCACCTTGATCTTGGTGGGCTCCTTCCACAGCAGGGCGTCGAGTTCCCGCTTCGAGAAGTCCTTGACCTTCTTCTCCGGATCGATGAAGCCGGATCCCGCGTACATCCGCACGTACCAGCCGTCGGCGGTGTAGCCGGGCACGGTGATGGCGCCCTCGCTGATGGACTTGTTCTCGTCGTAGAGCTGGGTGAGGTCGATGTCCTCCACCCGGCCTCGCCCCTCGCAGCGCGGGCACATGCCGCCCACCAACGTGTAGGTCCTGGCCTCCTTCTGCGTGCGCCCGGCCTTCTCCGTCTTGATCATTCCGGAGCCGGTGACCGAGGGCACGTTGAAGGAGTACGCCTGCGGCGAGCCGATCTGGGGGTCGCCCAGCTTGCTGAACAGCAGCCGCAGCAGCGCGTTGGCGTCGGTGACGGTGCCGACGGTGGAGCGCACGTTGGTGGTCATCCGCTCCTGATCGACGATGATCGCCGTCGTCAGTCCCTCGAGGTGGTCCACCTCTGGGCGCGCCAGCGTGGACATGAAGCCCTGCACGAACGCGGGATAGGTCTCGTTGATCATCCGCTGCGACTCGGCCGCGATGGTGTCGAACACCAGCGAGCTCTTACCCGATCCGGACACGCCGGTGAAGACCGTCAGGCGCCGCTTGGGAAGGTCGACGGAGACGTCCTTGAGGTTGTTCTCGCGGGCGCCCCGGACGCGGATCTGATCGTGGGTATCTGCCCGATGATCGTTGCTCACTGCGCAACAGTGCCACGGGTGGGCCCACTTTGCCACACCGCCTCGTGTCAATCCGACGCACGTTAGGCTGACGGGGAAGGAGGTCTCGATGCAGATCACGGTTCAAGGCCATGCCAGCGCTGCTTTCCCACCTGAGCGGGCCACGGTGCACATCACGATCGGCTTCGAGGGCGCCGAGAAGGGTCAGGTGGGCAGGGAGTCCACCGCCCTGGCGAACGACTTAGCGGAGCACGTCGACGAACTCCGGCAGCAGGATGACTCCCCTGTGACGTGGGCGGCGCTGTCCGCCCTGGGGACCCGCAGTTGGCGGCCGCACTCCACGTCGGGCGAGGTCATGCCCATGCGGCACGGCGCCAGCGCGCAGGCCAAGGTCAAGTTCCGGGACTTCACCGCGCTGAGCGCATTCATCGACCAGTGGGGTGGGCGCGACGGGATCAGCGTCAACCACGTGCAGTGGACGTTGACCGAAACTCGCCGCGTGCGGGAGGAGGCCGCCGTACTGGCCCGCGCCGTCGACGAGGCACGGCAACGCGCGCAGGCGATGGCCACCGCCGCAGGGGCGGGCGCCGTGCGGTTCATCGAGATCGCAGATCCGGGGCTGCTCAGCGTCGGGCGCGAGTTCGCCGGCCAGCAGGCCTATGCGATGAAGGCGCGGGGCGGGATGCACTCCCCCGACGGGGGCGTCAACGTGTCACCGGAGGATGTCGAACTGGACGCCACTATCCAGGCCCGGTTCACCACCGACTAGAGCCTCCCCTCCAGTGGCCTCGCCCTCTTGAGTAGGGTGGGAGACACCCGAGGCATGGAGGTGCGCACTGATGTACGGCGAGAACCGCGAGTATCCGCAGGCGGCGCACCTGCTCAGCCCCGTGGGCGTCATGATCATCGGCATCGTGCTGGCCGTGACCCACCACCCGCTGTGGTGGCTGGTGGTTGCGGCCTTCGCGGGCAGGGTCCTCTACCTGGTGTGGCTGATGCATCAGCGTCGCCGCCGTCGCGCGACCCAGGAGAGTACAGTGACGCCATGAGTGACGCTGAGCAGACCGACGCCCCGCTGGATCCCAAGGAAGCCATGCGGCAGGCGCTTGAGCGCAAGAAGGCGGCCGAACAGCACGTCTCAGACAGCGGCGTCCACGGCGACCGCAAACAGGGCGGCAACGCTCACGGCCCCGTCGCCGGGCGCCGTGAGTTCCGCCGCAAGTCCGGAGGCTGAGCCTCTCCGTCAGTTCGGGCGGGACAGAGTGACCTGTCCCTTCCGGACGTCCACCTTGTCCACCCGCACCCGCACCTCGGAGCCCACCTCTTCCGTCTTCGCCTTGACCCGCAGTTCGACGGCGGGATCGGCGATCTGCACCGTGCCCACCCCCGTCTTCGGATGGACGTCGGTCAGCGCGCCGGTGAAGATCTCCCCCACCCGGTCGCTGAGCACCAGCGCCTCGGTGAGGTCGATCATGCCGTTCTCGTAGGCGCGTGCGGTACGGCCGGAATCTGCCATTTCGTCAGGCAGCGCGGGGAGGCCTTCGCGGGTCCATTGGGGCACCTCCAAGCCGTTGAGCAGGGAGTGACAGATCTCCAGCGCGTAGCGGTCCACCAGCCGGCGCAGCGGCGCGGTGGTGTGGGCGTAGGGGGCGGCCAGCGCGGCGTGGAGCAGGTTCTCATCGGGCACCTCGCCGTCGAACGCCAGGTACCCGGCGCCGCGGAACAGCATGGTGCACTTGGTCAGCGCGGCCAGCTGTTTGGGATCGTCCGGAGACAGCGACCGCACGAACTCCGGGTAGGGCATGGACTTGGGCCACTCCACACCGAGTTGGCGCACCGAGCGGCGCAGCTTCCTGATCGACCAGTCCTCCGCCGGCGGCAGGGTGCGCAGGATGCCCACCTTGCCCTCCAGCATGATCTGTGCCGCGGCGAACCCGGTGAGCAGCGAGATCTGCGCGTTCCAATTCTCCACGGGCACCAGCGAACGGAACTCGAGTTCCCAGGTGCCGTCTCGCTCGACGATCTCCTGGTCCGGCAGGTTCAGCGACACGCCACCCCGGTCGATCTCCAACTGCTGGCGCAGCTCACCGACCTCGGGCAGCAGCGCGATGCTGGGATGTGGCTTTCCGGCGTCGAAATCGGCCTGCACCCCTTCGTAGTTCAGCTTGGCGCGGTTGACCACCATCGCACGGGTGAGCTGCACGTCGCGGAGCTCACCCTTCGCGTCCAGGTGGTGCTCCCACACCATGGCAGGGCGGGGCTTCCCGTCGGCCAGGAGTGAGCCCGCATCCTCGCTGAGCACCGCAGGGTGCAGCGGCACGCGGGCGCTGGGGCCGTACATCGTCTGGCCCCGACGGTGCGTCTCGGCCCCCAACTCTGTGCCTGGGCGCACGAAGTGGGGCACATCCGAGATGGCGTAGCGCACCAGGTAGCCGTCGCCTTCGCGCTCGATCTGCACGGCCTGATCGAGGTCCATGGCCGACGGAGGGTCGATCGCCACGAACTCGATGCCGGTGAGGTCCACGTGATCATCGGTGGGCAGCTGGACGGCCAACTCCGCCTCGGCGACAACGCGGTCAGGGAACTGGCGGGGCAGATCGAGCCGCTCCTGCAGGAGATGGATGGCTTCGCGGAGAGACTCGGGGATCTCATGGACGCGCAGGTGAGGAGACGGCATCAGAGGCCCGATTCGCCGGTACGCACGAGGATGCGGTTGCACTCCGCGCAGCGCAGGACCTGATCGGCCGGCGCCTTCTTGTACGCGTCGAGATCCGAAAGGGTCAACTGCAACTGGCAGCCGGTGCAGCGGCCGGCCTTGACTTGGGCTGCCCCCAGGCCGGTGGAGCTGCGCAACTTCTCGTAGAGCGCCATCAGTTGATCCGGGACACGCGCGACGAGGGGGCTGCGGCTGGCTGCCAGGTCCTTGGCCTCCTGGCTGAGCTTGGCTACTGCCTCATCACGGGTGGCGACCTCGGCGCGGAGCTGATCCTCAATCTCCGCCTTCCGAGCTGCCGTCTTGTCGCGGTGCGCGACGGCGTCCTCCAAGCGGCCCATGACCTCGAGCTGCTCGTCCTCAAGCTCCGAGATGCGCTTGTTGAGGTGCCCCACCTCGTCGGTCAGGGAGCGAAGCGTCTTGCCGTCCGTGACGGAGCCGTCGGCCACGCGCTGCTCGGTGCGCTCCAGCCGCGCCTTGACCGGCAGCAGGTCCGCCTCCGCCTTGCGCACGGCGACCTTCAGATCGTCGGCGTGGGTGGTGGAGGACACCAACTCGTCGGCCGCTGATTTCCGGGCGCTCATCAGATCCGCGATGGTCTTGTGCTGCGGCAGCGACCGCGCTGCGTGCTGCACGCGCGCCACCTCGGAATCGAGATCTGCCAGCGTGAGCAGCGTTCGTTGGTCGGCGGGGTCAGCGAGCATCGGCGGTTCCTTTGTCCAGTTGGGTGATGACCACCTTACTAGCCCATCCGCCTGCGGTCAGAGCGAAAGCCGCTCCTCCACCTTCGCGGCGAGCCGTTCGGCAATGGCCTGGGCCTGCCCCGCTGTGGGCGCCTCACACATGACGCGCACGACAGGTTCCGTGCCGGAGGGGCGTAGCAGAACGCGGCCGGTGTCGCCGAGCTCGCGGGCGGCGGCGGTGACCTCCGCCTGCACCCCGGTGTCGATGCCCGCGCGCAGCTTGTCGACGCCCCGCACGTTGATGACCACCTGCGGAAGCTCGGTCATCACCTCGCCCAACTCCTTGAGGGTCTTACCGGTGGACTTCATCCGCGACGCGAGGTGCAGGCCGGTGAGGGTGCCGTCGCCGGTGTTGGCATATTCGGAGATGATGACGTGGCCGGACTGCTCGCCGCCCAGCGCGAAGCCGTTGGCGTTCATCGATTCGAGGACGTAGCGGTCCCCCACCTTGGTCTGGTCGACGCGGATGCCGTGCTCGCGCATCGCGTTGACGAGGCCGAGGTTGCTCATCACGGTGGCCACCACGGTGTCGGAGTGCAGGCGGCGCTCCTCCTTCATGGCGATGGCCAGGATGGCGAGGATGCGGTCGCCGTCGACGAGGGTGCCCTCGTGGTCAACGGCGAGGCAGCGGTCGGCGTCGCCGTCGAGGGCGATGCCGAGGTCAGCGCCTTCGGCGAGCACCCGCTCGACCAGGTCGTCGATGTGGGTGGAGCCGCAGTTGTCATTGATGTTGAGGCCGTCGGGCTCAGCGTGGATGGGGATGATGTGCGCGCCCTGGGCTGCGAACGCCTCGAGCGCGGTGCGCGACGCCGCCCCGTTGGCGCAGTCGATGACCACCTTCAGCCCCATCAGGGAGGGGTCGCCGAGTGACGCGACGAGGTGGGCGACGTAACCCTCGACGGCGCCCAGGTCGTTGTGAATGCGCCCGACGGCGCTGCCGGTGGGCCGCTTCCACTCCTCCCCCATGCGTGCCTCGATCGCGTCTTCCAGGAAGTCGTCGAGCTTCACGCCGCCGCGGGAGAAGAACTTGATGCCGTTGTCCGGCATGGGGTTGTGAGAGGCGGAGATCATCACGCCGAGGTCCGCGTCCATGTCGTTGACGAGATATGCGACGGCGGGGGTGGGCACCACGCCCAGCCGCACCACGTCGATGCCCGCCGACGCCAACCCTGCAATGACGGCGGCCTCGAGGAACTCGCCGCTGGCGCGGGGGTCGCGGCCGACGAGGGCCAGCGGCCGGCTGTCGCGGAAGGCGCCCGCCTCCCCCAGGATGTGCGCCGCGGCGACCGACAGGTCGAGCGTCAGCTCAGCGGTCAGTTCAACGTTTGCGACGCCACGTACGCCGTCTGTCCCAAAGAGTCGTGCCACGTGGAGGAACTCTACACCGCGCTCAGCAGCATTGAGCGAATCGGCTCGCCGGCCCAAGCTCCCAGCCAGGCCCGAAGGAGGGGTCGGGGTCGGGGGAACGCAAGTGCTTCTCCGGCCCCGGCCCCCACCCAGGTCCCTCGTTGCCCGACAACGCCACATCCACAGCAACACACCCCGAGAAGGCCCCCATCAGAGACAGCGGAAACCACCTGTACATCAGGTGACAGACACGCTTCAGGACACCGCTCGTGGAACTCGCGGGCTCAACCAGCGTCGCGGGGCACGCTCAGGGACCAGGTGCGGGGCCGGGCAACGGCGAACGCCCACCCTGCCGCAGCAGGATGGGCGTTCGACGGTGCAGCGATCAGCGCTTGCTGTACTGCGGGGCCTTACGGGCCTTCTTCAAACCAGCCTTCTTGCGCTCGATGATGCGAGCGTCGCGGGTCAGCATGCCGGCCTTCTTCAGCGCGGGGCGCGACGCCTCGGCGTCGACGGCGTTGAGGGCGCGGGCCACGCCGAGGCGCAGCGCACCGGCCTGGCCGGTGGTGCCGCCGCCGTCGATGTGGGCGATGACGTCGTAGCTACCCTCGACGCCAGCGATCACGAAGGGCTCGTTGACGTGCTGCTGGTGCAGCTTGTTCGGGAAGTACGTGTTCAGGTCGCGGCCGTTGATGGTCCAGTTGCCGGAGCCGGGCACGATGCGCACGCGGGCGACGGCCTCCTTGCGGCGGCCGGTGCCGGCGCCGGGGGCGACGACGGCGGGGCGGGCGTTCTCCGAAGCGCCGGAGGCGGCGGCCGGGTCCGCGTCGGAACGGTACGCGATTTCGCGGTTCTGCTCGTCGACGAACGGAGCGGGGGTGGTCTCCTCGACGACGGTCTCGTCGATCTCGTTGGTCTCAGTCATGTCTATCTGTCCTCGGCTCACTGGGCGATCTGGGTGATCTCGAACGGCTGCGGCTTCTGGGCAGCGTGGGGGTGCTCGGGGCCGGAGTAGACCTTGAGCTTGGCCACCATCTGGCGGGAGAGCTTGTTCTTGGGCAGCATGCCCCAGACAGCCCGCTCGACGGCGCGGCGGGGATCCTTGTCGAGCAGGTCGCCGATGGCCGCCGACTTGAGACCGCCGGGACGGCCGCTGTGGTGGTAGCGCATGTCGTTGGCGCGCTTGTTCCCCGACAGGGCGATCTTCGAGGCGTTGACGACGATGACGAAGTCACCGGTGTCGACGTGGGGCGCGAACTGCGGCTTGTGCTTGCCGCGCAGGAGGTTTGCGACCTGGACGGCCAGGCGGCCCAGGATGACATCTTCGGCATCGATGACGTGCCAGTTGCGGGCGATCTCGCCCGGCTTTGGGGTGTACGTAGACACAGTCCCACTTCCATTCATACGTGTTTGATGGGGGTTGTCCGCCGGAGCAGCGCCCCGATAGGCCCCGATTGATGGCGCACAACAGCTACCAATCTTACGTGTGCGGGCTCCCATGGTCAAAATGGGGCTGCAAGGCCTCATACCGGGGGTCGGCGCACGCCGCCGCACGGCGCCTACTAACGTATGTGCATGGCCTCAAAGACGAGTTCCCAGATCACCATCACGTCCCCGGACGATGTGCGCAACGTCGTCCTGGTCGGCGCGAGCGGATCGGGCAAGACAACCCTGTTCGAACACCTCCTCCGTGCAAGAGTTGAGGGATATCGCGGCGAGAAGGATTCCCAGGAGCGCGCCGCCACGCTGTGGCTGGCCTCCATCCCCGCCCACGATGTCCAGATCAACCTCCTCGACGCACCTGGTCACCCTGATTTCGTGGGTGAGTTGCGCGCGGGCCTCCGCGCCGCTGATGCTGCGGTCTTCGTGGTCCCCGCGGGAGACGACATCGATCCAGCCACCGTCGCGCTGTGGGAGGAGTGCACCGAATCCAACACGCCGCGCATCATCGCGATCACGAAGCTGGATCAGGGCCGCGCCACCTTCCAGCAGATGGTCGACGCCTGCAAGGAGACGTTCGGCGACGGCGTCATCCCCGCGCTGATCCCGCTGGAGAAGGACGGCGCCAACGTCGGCAACCTGTCCCTGCTGAACAAGCGGGCCCACGACTACTCCTCCGGCGAGCGCGTCTCCCGGGATTCCACGCCCGAGGAGTTGGCGCTGATCGACGCGGCACGCGCGGACCTGCTCGAGGCGATCATCACCGAGGTGCAGGACGACGACCTCATGGAGCGGTACCTCGAGGGTGAGGAGATCGCGGTCGAGGAGGCGAACGAGGCTCTCCTGCGCGCGGTCGTCGGCGCCCGCTTCTTTCCGGTCCTTCCCGCCCACACCACCTCGGACAAGGGCACCGAGGAGTTGCTGCGGTGGATCGAGCGCGGCTTCCCGCCACCCTCGCTGCTACCCGTTCCGGATGTCACCACCCCGAACGGCGCGACGCTGCCGGAGGCGAAGTGCGACCCCGACGGCCCGCTCGTGGCCCAGGTGGTGCGCACCACATCGGACAACTTCGGCCGTTCCTCACTGGTGCGCGTGTTCAGCGGCACGCTGCGCGGCGACCAGGTGGTGCACGTCTCCCGGAACCGCGAACTGTTCGGCTGGGACCCGGATCCGATGCGGCCGGATCAGGACGAGGAGGAGCGCATGGGCCCCATGTCGGCGCCCTACGGCACCGAGTTCACTCCCCTGAACCAGGCCATCGCCGGCGAGATCGTGCTGGTGACCAAGCTGTCGAAGGCGGAAACCGGCGACACGCTCTCCGCCCCGGAGCGCCCCACCCTCATCGAGCCGTGGGAACTCCCGCGCCCGTTGCTGCCGGTGGCCGTCCGTGCCACCAAGCGCGGCGATGAGGACAAGCTGGCCGGCGCGCTGCACCGCATCTCCATGGAGGACACGACGGTGCGGCTGGAGCGCAACTCCGAGACCGAACAGCAGATCCTCTGGGTCATGGGGCAGGCCCAGAAGGACCTCGCCCTGGCCCGCCTGAAGGACCGCTTCGGGGTGGACATCGCTGAGGAGGACGTGCGCGTCGCGCTGCGCGAGACCATGACCAGGCCCGCCAAGGGCCTCGGTCGCAACGTCAAGCAGTCTGGCGGCCACGGCCAGTACGCGATCTGCACCATCGAGGTGGAGCCCATCGAGCGGGGTGCCGGGTTCAGGTTCGTCGACAAGGTGGTGGGCGGCGCCGTGCCACGCGCCTACATCGGGTCGGTGGAGAAGGGCATCGAACAGCAACTCGCGCAGGGCACCAGGTTCGGCGTGCCGATGGTCGACGTGCAGGTGACGTTGTATGACGGCAAGGCCCATTCCGTGGACTCCTCGGACATGGCGTTCCAGGTGGCCGGCCAGTTGGCGCTGCGTGATGCTGCGGAGAACGGCCAGATCGGGCTGCTGGAACCCATCGACAGGGTGCGCGTCACCGTCGGCGACCAGTATCTCGGCGCCGCCCTGACGGATCTGGGGGCGCGTCGGGCTCAGGTGCAGGGCACGGAGATGGACGGCGACGGGCATGCCACCGTCGAGGCCCTCGTGCCGGCCATCGAGCTCGTCACCTACCCGATCGACCTGCGAGGCGTCGCCCAGGGCACGGGCACGTTCACCCGGGAGTTCTCCGGGTACGAGCTGATGCCGCAGGAGGCCTGGCCGAAGGAGCCCTAAGCCCCGGAGATGACGTCGAGGAGGGCGTCGGCGACCTGTCGCTTGGAACCCGACGCCTCCCCCACCACCTCGTCCTGCGAGTTCAGGAAGTAGAGCGTGTTGTCCGGGGCTTCGAAGCCCTTGTCCCAGCCCACCTGGTTGACGGCGAGGAAGTCGACGTCCTTCTTGCGGCGCTTCCTGCGCGCTCGTTCCAGGTAGTCCTCGCCTGTTTCGGCGGCGAAGGCCACGATCCGCTGACCCTCGCGGCGGTTGGCCGCGAGGCCCGCGACGATGTCCTCGTTCTCCACGAACGTGAGCGCCGGCACTCCCCCTGCCTCCTTGGTGAGCTTCCCGTCGGAGACCTCTGCCGCACGGAAGTCGGCGACGGCGGCTGCCATGATCACCACGTCGGCTTCGGCGGCGAGCCCCCGCATGACCTCGGCGAGTTCGGTGGCCGAGCCTGCCGTCGTGATCTCGACGCCGGGCCGCGCGGCGTCGCGCAGCACGTCGGCCTCCACGTTGGTGGCGGCCAGCAGCACCCGGGCGCCTCGATCTGCTGCGGCCGCCGCGAGCGCGACTCCCTGCCGGCCGCTGGAGCGGTTGCCGATGAAGCGCACCGGGTCGATGGGTTCCCGGGTGCCGCCGGTCGACACCGCCACGGTGAGCCCCTCCAGATCTCTGCGGGCCCCCAGCAGTTCGCGCACGGCGGCGTGGATGGCTTCGGGCTCGCTCATCCGGCCGGCGCCGGAGTCTCCCCCGGTGAGCGGGCCGTCGTCGGGTCCGACGACGTGGACGCCCCGGGCTGCCAGCGTGGCCATGTTCGCCTGCGTGGCGGGGTGCAGCCACATCTCGGTGTGCATCGCCGGGGCCACGAGCACCGGCGCCTTCGTGGCCAGCAACGTGGTGCCGAGCAGGTCCGACGCGAGGCCGGCGGCCATCCCTGCGAGGGTGTTGGCAGTGGCGGGCGCGACGACGACCAGATCGGCGTTCTGCCCCAGGGCGACGTGTCGCACCTTCGGCACGTCGTCGTGCACAGAGGTGGTCACAGGGTTGCGGCTGATCGACTCCCAGGTGGGGCGTCCTACGAAGCGCAGCGCGTCCTCTGTGGGCACCACGTGCACCTCATGGCCGTCGCCGATCAGCAGCCGAACCAGATGCACGGCCTTGTAGGCGGCGATGCCGCCGGTGACTCCCACCACGATGTTCATGCCCCCAGTCTGTCATCCGGGTAGGCTGGCTGGCCATGTGCACCGTGGTGATCCGCGTTCCCGAGCCAGGGCCCGGCCGCGTCAGGCTCCTGGCCATCCGCGACGAAGACCCCAACCGTCCCTGGCAGCCCCTGGGCCAGTGGTGGCCGGAGCTCCCGGAGATCACAGGCATCAGGGACCAGCAGGCCGGCGGGGCGTGGCTGGCGCACGACCGGCACAAGCTCAGCGTGCTGCTGAACCGGGCCGGTGGTCCTCAGGAGGGAATCATCCCCACCACCCGCGGCAACCTGGTGCTGGGCTCGCTCACCGGCCAGGAGATTCCCACCACGCCCACCACCCTGGGGTTCAACCTGGTGGAGGCCACCTTCGACGGCGTACGCGTCACGTCGTGGGAGGGCGGCGAGATCCGGGTGGCGGACCTGGAGCCGGGCACGCACATGATCTCGCACACCGATGTCAACGACCACGCGATGCCGCGCATCGCGCACTGGCTGCCCCGCTTCTCCGACGCCCCGACGGAGGGGGTGCGGTGGTGGACCGAATGGGCCAAGGTGCTCGACGAGGGCGGCCGCCAGCTCGACCCCACGGATGACCGTGCCCTGATCCGGGACAACCGGCCCCACGGGTTCCCCACCATGTCGCTGCTGGCGGTGGCGGCGTCGATCGGCCCCGACGGCGTGACCGCCATCATGGGCGCGCTCGACGAGCCGGGCGTCTGGGAACCGATGGCTCCCCTCTGGGCTTAGAGGATCCCGCCGGTATTGACGATCCGCTTGCCGAAGGGGAAGCAGGTCACCGGGATCATCTTGAGCGAGACCCAGGCGTTGGCGATGCCGATGATGGTCAACGACTGGGCCAGCGCGGAGACGACGTGCAGCAGCGCGAGCCACCAGCCGGCGATGACGAACCAGATGCCGTTCATCAGCGCCGAACCCCACCCGGCCTCCGGCTTGGGCTCGGCGGTGCGACCGAACGGCCAGAACACGTAGTTGGCCATGCGGAACGAGGCCAGGCCCACCGGGATGGTGACGATCAGCAGACAGGCGAGCACGCCGGCCAGCACGTAGCCGAGGGCGAGCCAGAAGCCACCCAGGACTACCCAGATGACATTGAGGATGGTGCGCATGGATGACTCCTTGCAGGTTGTCGGTCAGGCACTACCCAGTGTAGTGCGGGGGCTCAACGCTAGGCTGGGCCGGTGACATCCCGCCCGCCTTCGTGCGCCGCAGCACGCGGATGAACGAATCACAGACCAAGGCCTGGGAGCGGCATGCCGACGAGTTCATCGTCGACTTCCCCAGCGGCGAAATGGACACCTCGTTGGCGGAGGGCGCACAGGTCAACTGGGCCGCAGAGTTCGGGCGCGAGGCCCCGCTGATCGTGGAGATCGGCTCCGGAGCCGGCGACTCCCTGGTGCCCATGGCCGCCGGCCGCCCCGAGTGCAACGTGGTGGCGTTCGAGGTCTTCGAGCCCGCCGTGGCCTCCACGCTCGGACGGCTCGGCCGCGAGGGTGTCAGCAACGTCCGCCTCGCGCTGGTCGACGGCGCCCAGGCACTGCCCCAACTCTTCGACGACGGCACCATCAGCGAACTGTGGACGTTCTTCGCGGACCCGTGGCACAAGAAGCGCCACCACAAGCGGCGCCTCGTCGACGCTGCCTTCGGCGACGTGGTGGCGGCGAAGCTCGCGCCCGGGGGCCTGTGGCGGCTGGCCACGGACTGGGAGGACTACGCCCTGTGGATGCGCGAGCAGCTCGACGATCATCCCGGCCTCACCAACGTGCACGGCGGCTGGGCTCCCCGCCTGGCGGAGCGCCCCGTGACGAAGTACGAGGCGCGCGGCCTCGCCGCGGGGCGCACGGTCTACGACCTCACCTACCGGAGGGCAGATGCGCCTCAGGATTGATCTGGCCTACGACGGCACCGGGTTCCACGGCTGGGCCACCCAGCCCGGTCTGCGCACGGTCCAGGGCACGCTCGAGGAGTGGATCGGCCAGGTGCTGCGCCTGGGAGGCCCCCCGTCGCTGACCGTCGCCGGCCGCACCGACGCCGGCGTCCATGCGCGCCGCCAGACCTGCCACGTGGACCTCGACCTCGACGAGGACCCCTCTGCCACGCTCCTGCACCGGTTGCGGCGCGTGCTGCCCGACGACATCTCGGTGCGCGCGGTCACCGTGGCTCCCCCCGGTTTCGACGCCCGCTTTTCGGCCCTCTGGCGGCGCTACTGCTACCGCCTGGTGGATCGGGCCCCGGATCCGCTCCTCCGTGGCCACATCACCCCGGTGCGCGAGCCCCTCGACGTGGGCGCGCTCAATGCGGGCGCAGAGTTGCTCGTGGGCCTGCGCGACTTCGCCGCGTTCTGCAAGCCCCGGGCCGGCGCCACCACCATCCGGCACCTGCGCGAACTGAGCGCCACCCGCCGCGACGACGGCGTGGTAGAGGTGCACCTGCTGGCCGACGCCTTCTGCCACTCGATGGTCCGCTCCCTCGTCGGGGCGTTGACCTCGGTGGCCACCGGCCGCCGCAGCCTCTCGTGGCTGGAGGAGGCCGCCACCAGCACAGTGCGCCACGGTGAGGTGCAGGTCATGGCGGCGCGCGGCCTCACGCTGGAGGACGTGGGCTACCCGCCCGACGACGAACTCGCCGCCCGCGCCACCGAGGCGCGCGCCCGACGGACCCTGGAGGAGGACTGATGAACCACTACTTCCACACCCCCGACCAGCCGATGGTCACCCACGAGTTCCGCGCCACCATCTTCGGTGAGGACCTGACGTTCACCGCGGCCCGCGGCGTGTTCTCCGGCGAGCGACTGGATCTTGGCACCTCGGTGCTGCTGCGCGAGGTGGATCCGCCCGAGACCGGCCATGTGCTCGACCTCGGCTGCGGGGTCGGCACCATCGCCGTCGGCTTGGCCGTGTCGTCCCCCGGCATCACGGTGGACGCCGTCGACGTCAACGCGCGCGCCGTGGAACTGACCCGGATCAACGCGGAGCGGCACGGGGTCGCCGAGCGGGTCCACGCCGTCGACCCCGGTGAGATCGATCCGGAGACCCGCTACGACGAGATCTGGTCCAACCCGCCCATCCGCATCGGCAAGGAGGCGCTCCACGCGTTGCTGCTGACGTGGCTGCCACGCCTCAAGGACGACGGGGTCGCGTTCCTGGTGGTGGGCAAGAACCTCGGCGGCGACTCCCTCCAACGGTGGCTGACCGACCAGGGATTCCCGACGCGGCGCGTGGCCTCCGCGAAGGGCTTCCGGGTGCTGCGCGTCTCCCGTTCAGAGGATCTTCACCCTGAAAGTTGAAGCGGCGACTATTTCTGCCACATAGGATGGGGGTGTCAGCGCGCTTCGGCGCGAGTCTCGTTCAAGGAGTCACGTATGACCTACACCCTTCCCGATCTCGACTACGACTACGGCGCACTCGCCCCGCACATCTCCCCGGAGATCATGGAGCTGCACCACAGCAAGCACCACGCCACCTACGTGAAGGGCGCTAACACCGCGCTGGAGCAGCTCGCCGAGGCGCGCGACAAGGGTGAGCACGGCACCATCGCGAAGCTTGAGAAGGATTTGGCCTTCAACCTGGGCGGCCACATCAACCACTCCGTGTTCTGGAAGAACATGTCGCCCGACGGTGGTGGCGAGCCCACCGGCGCCGTCGCTGACGCGCTGGGTGAGTTCTTCGGCTCCTTCGAAGCGTTCAAGAAGCAGTTCACCGCAGCCGCCAACGGCATCCAGGGCTCCGGCTGGGCCATGCTCGTGTGGGACACGCTGGGCCAGCGCCTCAACCTGAACCAGCTCTACGACCAGCAGGGCAACCTGCCCGTGGGCCAGCTGCCCATCCTGCAGCTCGACATGTGGGAGCACGCCTTCTACCTGCAGTACAAGAACGTGAAGGCCGATTACGCCGACGCGTGGTGGAACGTGGTCAACTGGGCCAATGTCGAGGAGCGCCTCGCCTCCGCCAAGAAGGCTGAGATCACCTACTGATCAGCCTTTCGTTGAGAAGACCCCGGGCAACCTGCCCGGGGTCTTCCGCGTCACAGGGCGATCAGCTCCGGGCAGCTGTCAGGACCTCCTCGAGGACCTTCTCCGCGGCGGGGTAGCCGAAGCGGTCAACCTCGATGTGGCTGCCGTCTGGCCGGAGCAGCTGACCGTCGTCCTGCCGGTCGTCACAGGAGGCGGGCGCCACGGCCTGGTCCGGTTCCGGGTCGTTGCACAGCACCGGGTCCATCCGGAAGGTCTTGACCCGATCGTCCCTCGCTGCGAGATCGGCGACGATCTGGTTCCAGTGCCTGCGGTGCTCGTCGTGGTTGAGCAGCAGATCGTAGAGCGGATGACAGGAGTGCTCGTTGCAGCGGGTCAACGCCATGCTCTCGCCTGGCCGCTCCGTCTGCGCGATGACCAGGGTGGCGCCCTCCGCGGTGAGCCGGTCGACGCTGGCGGCGAGGTCGCGTTCCAGTTCCTCCCAGAAGATGTCCTCGTCCGGACCGACGATGCGGTCGCCGATCCAGCGCTGGTGCACCTCGTAGCGGGACCACCAGAACACGATGCCCGGCCGGTTGGTCTGCACCTTCTCGGTCTGCAACTCGGCGATCGAGCGACAGTCGCCCTCCCCCTCATGGTCGGGCTTGAGGAATTCCTGCAGTTCGATGGCCAGCGGCGGGCAGCCTCCGCGTGCCGCGTTGTCGATCATCAGGCCGTTGTCCACCGCCACCTGGTCAAGGGATTCCATGAGCCGGAACGGCACGGAATCTCCCACCACCACGATCATGTTCTCGTTGACGGCAGGCCTGGTGGAGCCATCGGTGGCCACCGGCGGCGCCGGCTGTACCAGCGGGCTGCGGAGCGCCGTCGCCCACCCGATCACCAGCGCCATGATGACGGCCACGCCGATCAGGGTCCGGCTGAGGGTCAGCCACTTGGTCAACCGGCCGCGCCGGATGGGTTCCTCCACCAGGTGGTAGCTGAGCACGGCGCAGATCAGTGTGAGGGCCAACGCTGCGGGGGCCCGCAGCATGCGGAACTCCTCCTTGTGCGCCACATCCAGCCACACGCTCCACGGCCAGTGCCACAGGTAGAGCCCGTACGAGATCTGCCCCAGGTAGGCCATCGGCTTCCAGGACAGGAAGCTGGTCAGGGTGGTGGGCGGGGAGACGATCAGAGCGCCGATCAGCAGCGTCACCGCCACGCTGAGGATGATGGCCCCGCCGCGGAAGTAGAACGCGCTGGGGCCCGCCAGGAAGGGCAGCACCGCCACAGCGGTGATGATGCCGACGGCGGCGATCAGGCGGTGGTGCTTGAAGAAGAACTGCCGCACTCCTGCGTTGGTCATGGCGATGGCCAGGAGGGCACCCAGCAGCGGCTCGAAGGCCTTGGTGTCGGTACCCATGTAGGCGCGATCGGGCGCTGCCGGGTCGTAGAGCACCATCAGCAGGGTGGCGGAGATCACGATCAGGACTGCGCACACGACCCCGATGATGGACACCACCCGCTTGCGGGCGCCAAACTTGGCGGCCAGGAAGGCGATGATGCCGATCAGCACGGGCCAGAAGAAGTAGAACTGCTCCTCCACCGCCAGCGACCACATGTGCAGGAGCAGCGACGGCGTGCCGTCGGAGGCGAAGTAACTGTTGGCCCCCATGAACCGCCAGTTGCCCAGGTACAGCACCGTCCAGAGGATGTCCCAACTGGCGGAAGCCTTCCGGAACAGCGGCATGACGAACGTGGCGTAGGCCAGCACCGCCAGCAGCACGAGGGTCGCGGCCGGCAGGAGTCGGCGGAAGCGGCGCTGCCAGAACTTGCCGTACTGCGGCTTGCCGTGGCGCACCGTGTCGCGCAGCAGACCCGCGGTGATCAGGTAGCCCGACAGCACGAAGAATACATCGACGCCCGCGAATCCCAGCCCCATGCCGGGCACGCTGAGGTGGAAGGCGATGACCAGGCCCACAGCGAAGGTCCGTAGACCGTCCAGGCTGGGCACATAGGCGATGTTCTCGGGCGGCTGCACCCCGGGAGTCTAACGCGTCAGCGCCCGGATTCCGGGGTCCGACCCCCTCGCGGCCCATACACCCAGGGCGACAGCTCGCGGCCCCGCAACCAGGCGCTCCAGACCTCGGCCACCACCAACGGCGCCATCCACAGCGCCACGCCCCATCGCGTGATGCGGCGCATGGGCAGCTCCCGGGTGTACGGCACGAAACCGACGGCACCCACCCGGTTGCTCTCCGCCGAGGCGCAGGCGTCGAGTTCGTGCCCGTCGATGCTGACCTTGACCCAGGTGTGCCCCTTGAACCACCACGGGTGGGGGAACCCTTGCACTCTCGCCGCGTGCACCAGTCGCGCCTCGAAGCCCAACCGGCGCAGCAGGAGGAGCAGCATGGTGTTGTACTGGTGGGACCAGCCGCGATGCGACCGCAGTGCCGCCTCTGGTCCCTCCCACAGGTGGAGGAGCGAGTGGAACGCGAACGCCCGCGCGACGGCGGCGCTGGCCTCGTCGGCGAGCGCGCGCCCCGTGGCTCCGGTGGCGAGGCACAGTTCGGCCAATTCTTCGATGGTCTCGGGTTGCGTCACCGCGGGCTTCCGAGGGGCCAGGGCGACCACGGGCAGCAGCGCGGCACCCAACACCAGCCACGGCGCCCACCCGAGCCTCGCGCGTCTCCTCATGCCCGCTCCCCCTTCCGGCCTCGCGCGAAGCCCTTCAGCTTCCGGTACGGCACCTCATCGGCCAGCCGCTCGTGCAGCGCCAGCATCGCGTCGGTCGTGCGTTGCCAAGGGTACAGTTCGGCCCGCCTCCTGGCGGCCTGCCGTTGCTCCGGCCCGAGCCGCGACATCAGCCGCTCGGCCGCGTCTGCCAGGGACAGCGGGTTCGGATCCCCCTGCTCGCCCGCGGCGGCGTCGACGAGTTCGCTGGCGCCGCCCCTGTTCGACGTGATCACCGGCGTGCCGCACGCCAGTGCCTCCAACACCGCCAGGCCGAAGGTCTCCGCCGGGCACACCGAGAGCGAGATGTCGTGACCGGCGATCCGTCTGGCCACCTCCTGCCGCCCGTCCACGAAGCCGTGGAAGAACACGGGCGCATCGCCGGCTATCGCCTGGAGTTCCTCCTTGTCCGGACCGGTGCCGTACAGGTCGAGCCGCACCCTGTGGCCGCGCCGGTGCAGTTCGACGACCGTGGCCACCGCCAACTGCGGGCTCTTCTCGTGCGAGAGTCGTCCTACGTAACAGAACTTGACCACCCCGTCGTCATCCGGCGTGGCGAGGCGGGGGTGGAAGGTCTCCAGGTCCACGCCGAGCGGCACCAACTCCAGGTTGGCCCCGGTGGATTCGAACTCCTCCTGCGCGAACCGGCTGGTGACCACCACGGCGTCGAACTGTTTCGAGAGCCGCCGGTTGAGGCCGCCGACGACGGCCTCCACGCCGAACTGGGAACGCACATACATGGCCAGCATGTCCGAGAGCCGCTCGTGGCTGAACAGCACTGATCCGACGCTGCGCTTGGCCGCCCATCTGCCCGCCGGGGAGAGCGTCCACTTGTCGGAGACCTCGATGGAGGTGGGCCGGAACCGGTCGAGCACGTCCAGTGCACGCCACGGCTGGAAGATCATCCGGTACTGCTCGGTCAGCTTGGGGGCCTTCACCTGGACGATGATGCCCGCCTCCGTCTCCAGCACCTGGTCGCGTTCCCCTGGGCCGACGAAGATGCGGGTGTGACCCGCGTCGACATACCCCTTGCCCAGCGTCTCGATGACCACCTTCATCCCACCCGAGGTGGGCCCGACGAAGTTGGCCAGTTGGGCGATGCGCATGCGTCCACCGTAGTGGGTGCGCCTCGCCCCCGCCTGTCGGGCTCAGTCGAGCAGCGTGCGGTCCGCCAGTTGGGCGCCCTTGATCTTGGCGAACTCCTGCGTGAGTTGCTCCGCGGTGATGGTCTTCTTCGCCTCGTCGTCGACCTCGAGCACGATGCGTCCCTCGTGCATCATGATCAGCCGGTTGCCCAGTTCGATGGCCTGGTGCATGTTGTGCGTGACCATCAGGGTGGTGAGCTTCTGCCGTTGCACCACCTCGCCCGTGAGCCGGGTGATCAGTTCCGCGCGGGTGGGGTCAAGCGCCGCGGTGTGCTCGTCGAGCAGCAGGATGGCGGGCTGCGCGTAGGTGGCCATCAGCAGGCTCAGCGCCTGCCGCTGGCCGCCCGAGAGCATCCCGACGCGCATGTCCAGCCGGTCCTCCAGGCCGAGCTCGAGCGTGGCGAGCGCCTCCCGGTAGACCTCGCGTTTCGCGTTGGTCACCGCCATGCCCAGGCCGCGGGTCCTGCCGCGTTCGAAGGCGATGGCCAGGTTCTCCTCGATCGTCAGGTGCGGGGAGGTGCCGGCCATGGGGTCCTGGAACACGCGCGCAACCCAGGCGGCGCGCTTGTACTCGGGGGTGCGGCTGACGTCGCGGCCGTTGATGGTCACAGCGCCGCCGTCGAGCGGGTAGCGGCCCGAGATGACGTTGAGCATGGTGGACTTGCCGGCGCCGTTGGAGCCGATCACGGTGACGAAGTCACCCTCGCGCAGCGTGAGGTCGATGGCGTCGAGCGCCACCCGCTCGTTGACGGTGCCGGGGAAGAACCGTTTGGTGACGGAGTTGAGTTCAAGCATCAGACGACCCCTGCCTCTGCGGCCTGGCGGCGACGGCGCTGCCGACGTAGATTCTTGAGCGGTCCCCACTGCGGCAGCACCAGGGCCAGCACGACGAGCACGGCCGAGATGAGCTTCATGTCGTTGGGGCTGAAGCCGTTGTTGAGTGCCAGTTGGATCACCGCGCGGTAGATCACCGAGCCGAGTGCCGCGGCCAGGACGGCCTGCCACACTGCGGTCATGCCGAAGATCGCCTGGCCGACGATCACCGAGGCCAGGCCCGCCACGATCAGGCCGATACCCATCGAGATGTCCGCGAAACCCTGGAACTGCGCCACCAGCGCGCCGCAGAGAGCCACCATTCCGTTGGAGATCATGAGGCCCACGATCTTGGTGGTGCCGGTGTTGATGCCCTGCGAGCGGGCCATCAACTCGTTGTCGCCGGTCGCCCGCAGCGCCACGCCGTAGCTGGTGCCGAGGAACCAGTAGACGATCAGGCAGGCGATGGCGACCACGACGGTGAAGGCGGCCACCGAGTACCAGGTGCCGGTGAGGCCCTCACTCCTGGCCCAGCTGAACAGGGTGTCGGTGCGCAGCAGCGGCACGTTGGCCTTGTTGCCCATGATGCGCAGGTTGATGGAGTACAGCGCGATCTGGGTGAGGATGCCCGCAAGCAGGGGGTTGATGTTGCCCCACACGTGGAGCAGGCCGGTGATGGCGCCGGCGAGCATGCCGGCCACCATCCCCGCGATCATCGCGAGCCAGATCGGCACCCCGTTCACGAGCAGGATGGCCGTGGTGGCGGCCCCCGTCGTGAACGAGCCGTCCACCGTCAGGTCCGGGAAGTCCAGGACCCGGTAGGTGAGATACACGCCCAACGCCATGATGGCGTAGAGCAGACCGATCTCGAGCGCAATGATCATCTAGATCCTCAGAACTCCTTGGTGGCGCGGTCGATGACAGCCTGCGGCAGCTCAATGCCCTGCGCCGTGGCCGCGGCCTCGTTGACGAACAGGTCGAACTCCTTCTGCGTCTCCACAGGGATCTCGGAGGCCGGGGTGCCGTCGAGCATCTTCAGCAGCACCGCCGCGGCGTCCCTGCCCTGCTGGGTGTAGTTGACCGACAGGCCCGCGGAGGCGCCGCGCTCCATGGTCGACTCGTCGGAGGCGAAGACGGGCACCGACTTCTGCTCGGCCACCTGCACCAACGACTCGGCGGCCGAGACCACCGTGTTGTCCGTCGGCAGCAGGTAGGCGTCCACGTCGAGGGATTCGGCGGCCTGCTGCACCTCGGAGGAGTTGGTGACGGTGGCGGTCACGATCTCGATGCCACGGGATTCTGCGGCCTTCTCGGCCTCGGTCACCTGCACCTCGGAGTTCACCTCGCCGGAGGAGTAGACGATGCCGACGGTGGCCACGTCCGGCGCGACCTCCTTGATGAGGTCGAGCTGCGCCTCCATGGGGTTCATGTCGGAGACCCCGGTCACGTTGCCATCGGGCGCGTCCCAGGACTGCGTGAGGCCGGCTGCGACGGGGTCGGTCACCGCCCCGAACACGATGGGCCGGTCGGTGATGGCGTTGGCCAGCGCCTGCGCAGTGGGGGTCGCGATGGCGAGGAAGCCGTCGTAATCGGAACTGGCGAAGGTGTTGGCGATGTTGGTGATGGTCGACTGGTCCCCCTGAGCGTTCTGGAAGTCGATCTCGAGCTGCTCGCCTTCCGCGTAGCCGGCCTCGGCCATGGCCTCCTTGAAGCCGTCGGCCACGGCGTCGAGCGCCGGGTGGGACACGATGGTGGCGATGCCGATCTTGTGGGACCCGTCACCCTCGGCGGCGTCGCCGCCGCAGGCGGTCAGGGTGAGCGCGACGACGGCGCCGAGCGCAACCAGCTTGCGTAACATGTTTCTCCTTGCGCGAAGGGGTAGGTTCGGCTAAGCCTAGAGTTTCCGCGGCCCCTCCAGTGCCGCCGTCCACCAGTCAGTACGTGGTGGCTGCGCGATCGACGATCTCCTCAGGAATGGTCACACCCATCCGCTCCGCGGCGGCCGGGTTGATCACGGTCTCCAGCGACTCCTGCAGCTGCACCGGCGTCTCAGACGCCTCGGCGCCTTCGAGGATGCTGACGATCATCGTGGCCGTCTGCAGCCCCTGCGCCTTGTAGTCGGTCGACATCGCGGCCGCGGCGCCCCGCTCCACCGAATCCGGATCTGAGCTGACCAGCAGCGCCTGCTTCTGCTCGGCCACCTGGATCATGGATTCCATGGCTGCCACGACCGTGTTGTCCACGAGGGTGAAGTACGCGTCCACGTCCAGCGACTCGGCCGCCTGCTGCACCTCGGAGGTGTTCATGATGGTGGCCGTCTTGACCTCGACGCCCAGTTCCTTGCCCGCCTCGATCGCCTTCTCAGCCTGCACCTGCGCGTTGACCTCGGAGGCCGAGTACACGATGCCCACTGATTCGACGGACGGGTCGATCTCCAGGATGAGCTTCAACTGCTCGTCGGTGGGGAGTTGGTCACTGGTGCCGGTGACGTTGCCGCCCGGCATCTCCATCGAATCGACCAGGCCGGCGGCGACGGGATCGGTCACCGACGCAAACACGATGGGCTTGTCCTGCACCACCTGGGCCATGGCCTGCGCCGGCGGTGTGGCGATCGCCACGAAAAGATCGTGATCCGAGCCCGCGTAGGTGTTGGCGATGTTGGTGAGCGTGGCCTGATCACCGGCGGGGTTCTGGAACTCCAGGGTGAGGTTGTCCCCCTCGACGTAGCCGGCCTCCGCCAGGCCCTCCTTCACACCCTCCCAGATGAGATCCAGGGAAGGGTGGGACACGATGGTCACGCCGCCGATCGACACGTTGTCGGGGGCGGCCTCCTCGCCACCACCGCAGCCGGCGAGCAGCAGCGAGGCCGCGGCGGCCCCGGCCAGTAGACGTCGAAGCATGGTTGTCTCTCCTCTGTGTCGCCAGCAGAACTGGCGGAACTTAAGCGGTAACAAGAAAGAGGCCCCCTCAACGGGGGCCTCTTCCTCAGTGGATCACTTGGTCTGGTCGGTCTCCGCGGGAGCGACCGGCTCGTCAGCGGCTGCCTCCTCGGCGGCCGCGGTGGCCTCCTCGGCAGCGGCCTCTTCAGCCGGGATCTCCTCGACCGGAGCCTCGTCGACGACGGTCTCCTCCTCGACGACGGCCTCGTCAGCCTTCTCCTCGGCCTTGGCCGGCTTGGCCTCCGCCTTGGGCTCGGCCTTCTTCGACTTCGGCTTCGGGGAGACAGCCTCGGTCACCAGTTCGATCACGGCCATGGGGGCGTTGTCGCCCTTGCGGGGGCCGATCTTCGTGATGCGCGTGTAGCCACCGTCGCGACCCTCGAACGTGGGGGCGATCTCGGTGAACAGGCGGCCGACGACCTCGACGTCGGTGATCGACTGCAGGACCTGGCGACGGTTGTGCAGGTCGCCGCGCTTGGCCTTGCTGATCAGGCGCTCGGCCAGCGGCTGCAGGCGACGGGCGCGGGTCTCGGTCGTGGTGATGCGGCCGTGCTCGAAGAGCTGCGTGGCCAGGTTGCGCAGGATGTGGCGCTGGTGCGTGGGGCTACCGCCCAGACGGTTACCCTTGGTGGGCTTAGGCATTGGTCATTTCTCCAGTGTGAGTAGCGGTGGGCGGTCAGTACTGCTCGGTCTCGGCGAAGTCAGCGTCTTCGTCGTTGTCCTCGTCGTAACGCTCGATGGCCTGCATCGGGTCGAAGCCCGGGTGCGAGTCGCGCAGCGACAGGCCGAGGGTGGCGAGGGTGTCCTTGACTTCGTCGATGGACTTGCTGCCGAAATTGCGGATGTCGAGGAGGTCCTCTTCGCTGCGGGCCACGAGCTCACCCACGGTGTGGATGCCCTCGCGCTTGAGGCAGTTGTAGGAACGCACCGACAGTTCGAGATCCTCGACGGGCAGGTTCAGCGACTCGGCGATCTGCTCGTCGACGGGCGACGGGCCGATCTCGATGCCCTCAGCCTCGGCGTTGAGCTCGCGGGCCAGGCCGAAGAGCTCGACCAGCGTGGTGCCGGCGGAGGCGACGGCGTCACGCGGCGTCATCGACGGCTTGGTCTCGACGTCGACGATCAGGCGGTCGAAGTCGGTGCGCTGGGCGACACGGGTGGCCTCAACCTTGTAGGTGACCTTCAGCACCGGCGAGTAGATCGAATCCACCGGGATGCGACCGATCTCGGCATCGGGATCCTTGTTCAGCGCGGCGCTGACGTAGCCGCGGCCGCGCTCCACGACGAGCTCCATCTCGAGCTTGCCGTTGTCGTTGAGCGTGGCGATGTGGAGCTCCGGGTTGTGGATCTCCACACCGGCAGGCGGCTGGATGTCGCCCGCGGTGACGGAGCCGGCACCGGCCTTACGCAGGTACATGACGACGGGCTCGTCCTCCTCAGAGGAGAGCACGAGGCCCTTGAGGTTGAGGATGATCTCGGTGACGTCCTCGACGACGCCCTCCACGGTGGAGAACTCGTGCTGGTTACCCTCGATCTTGATGCTGGTGACCGAGGCGCCCGGAATGGACGACAGCAGGGTGCGACGCAGCGAGTTGCCGAGCGTGTAGCCGAAGCCGGGCTCGAGCGGCTCGATGACGAACCGTGAACGGTGGTCCGAGACGACCTCTTCCGAGAGGACCGGACGCTGTGCGATGAGCATGTGCTTTCCTTCCCGCGCCGACCGCTATATGAGGGCGCGATAAGTGCTGGGACCCGACCGTCGGGCCCAGCGCCCCGCCAGGAACCCTGGCGGGGCGAGGGTGGGGCCGAAGCCCCGACGGATCACTTCGAGTAGAGCTCGACGATCATCTGCTCCTGGACGTCGATCACGATCTGCTCGCGGACGGGGAGCTGGTGCACGAGGATGCGCATCCGGTTGGGACGGGCCTCGAGCCATGCGGGCACCGTGCGCTCGCCGTGGGTCTCACGGGCGATGACGAACGGGGTCATGTTCAGCGACTTCTCAGCCACGTCGATGATGTCCTTGGCGCGGACGCGGTAGGACGGGATGTTGACGCGCTGGCCGTTGACGAGGAAGTGGCCGTGCACGACGAGCTGACGGGCCTGGCGACGCGTGCTGGCGAAACCAGCGCGGTACACGACGTTGTCGAGACGCGACTCGAGCAGTTGCAGCAGACGGTCACCGGTCTTGCCGGGGTGACGGTCAGCCTCTTCGTAGTAGCGGCGGAACTGCTTCTCAAGCACGCCGTAGGCGTAACGCGCCTTCTGCTTCTCACGCAGCTGCAGCGAGTACTCGGAATCCTTCGTACGACCGCGGCCGTGCTGACCCGGAGGGTACGGGCGACGCTCGAAGGCCTTGTCGTTGCCGACGAGGTCCGTCCCGAGGCGACGGGACTTCTTGGTGATGGGGCCTGTGTAACGAGCCATGATGTGTTAGTCCTTTTCTCTCTCGGGCCGGATCAGACGCGACGGCGCTTGGGCGGGCGGCAGCCGTTGTGCGGCACCGGGGTCACGTCCGAAATGGCGCCGACCTCGAGGCCGACGGCACCGAGCGAGCGGATGGCGGTCTCACGGCCGGAGCCGGGGCCCTTGACGAACACGTCGACGCGCTTCATGCCGTGCTCCATGGCGCGGCGACCAGCGGCCTCGGCGGCCATCTGAGCGGCGAACGGGGTCGACTTACGAGAGCCCTTGAAGCCGACAGTGCCGGCGGAGGCCCAGGAGATCACAGCGCCCGTGGGGTCCGTGATCGAGATGATGGTGTTGTTGAAGGTGCTCTTGATGTGCGCCTGGCCGGCGAGCACATTCTTCTTTTCCTTGCGGCGGCCCTTGGCGCCGGGCTTGCGGCTTGCAGTAGCCATAAGTTCTTTCAGTCTCCTTGATGTCCTGAGAGGAGGCGAGCGACCCGGGGGTCAGCGTGCCTTCTTCTTGCCGGCGACGGCCTTCTTCTTGCCCTTGCGGGTACGGGCATTGGTGCGGGTGCGCTGACCACGAACCGGGAGGCCTGCACGGTGGCGGCGGCCCTGGTAGTTACCGATCTCCACCTTGCGGCGGATGTCGGCGGCGGTGCTACGACGGAGGTCACCCTCGATCTCGTAGTTGCCTTCGATGTGGTCGCGCAGCGCGACGAGCTGGTCGTCGGTGAGCTGGTGGACGCGGAGATCGCCGCTGACTCCAGTCGCGGCGAGGGTTTCGGCGGCGCGGGTACGGCCGACGCCGAAGATGTAGGTGAGTGCGACCTCAAGGCGCTTTTCGCGCGGCAGGTCGACACCAACGAGGCGTGCCATCAGGCGGTGTCCTTTCATAGGCGAAGGTGTGGGCGTGACGCATCCCCGCCGCCTATGGCGCTGCATTCAGCACCGACGGGGCCTTGGCCTTCGTCCAAGGGTGGTCGATCCCCGGAGGGATCTAGCCATCACGTTGTTTCAGTTGTCAGGCGGAACCGGGCAGTTGCCTTCGTCCGCGGTGCTCTGTGATCAGCCCTGGCGCTGCTTGTGGCGCGGGTTGTCGCAGATCACCATCACACGACCGTGCCGGCGAATGACCTTGCACTTGTCGCAGATCTTCTTGACGCTCGGCTGAACCTTCATTCGAGCAACCTTTTCAATCGGCGACTGGGAGCGCAGGGGCGCGCCCAATCTTGTGGTGGATGAGCGGAAGTTGACCGGCCACGGGCACGCAGGCGTGCGAGGGCGTAGTCGACCGAGGGTCAAGATTACGCGACGCGGTCGCGTAAGGCAAAACAGCGGCGCCGGCTGCTGCGGGCCGGCATGTGGCAGAAGATCTCCGAGCGGGGTTGGTACCCCGTGGTGGCGGGACAGACGATCACGTACCGCAAGTCGCTTCAGCCCTTCCAGAAGTTCGATCTGTACACCCGCCTCGTCGGCTACGACGGCCCCTGGGTCTATGTGGAGCAGACATTCTGCGTCGGCGAGACGGTCTATGCGCACGCCGTGGTGCGGGCACGCTTCCTCAAGCGCACAGGCGGCACCGTCGACGCGGCTGACGTGGCCGCGCTGTCGGGAGAGGACCACAACGGCGAGATCCCCCAGTGGATGAGGGACTGGACCGTCGCCACCAAGCCGGTGCGCGACTACCGTCCCGACAACGTCGTGTGAGCCTGCGGGCAACAAGAAAGGCGCCGCCGGTCCGGGAGGACCGGGCGACGCCCGTGCGTGGCGCGGCACTGAGCCGCGGAACTCACTTGTGTCGGTAGACGATGCGTCCGCGGGTCAGGTCGTACGGGGACAACTCCACCACGACGCGGTCCGACGGCAGGATGCGGATGTAGTGCTGGCGCATCTTGCCGCTGATGGTGGTCAGAACCTTGTGGCCGTTGGCCAGTTCCACGCGGAACATCGCGTTGGGAAGTGCCTCGACCACGGTGCCCTCGAGTTCGAGTGCTCCTTCTTTCTTCGCCATAAACTCTCTTCTGTTCGCCACCGGGCGCTCTGAGCGCGCGCCGGATGATACATGCAATCGTCAAGTTTACGCCCACTTGACCCACACACCAAACGCCGGGGCCCAGTGGACCCGGCGTTAGGGTGGTGCCATGGCCTATTTCGCAGTCCAGTACACCTACGCAGACGACACCGCCGCTCTCGACCGGGTCCGTCCGCAGCACCGCGCGTTCCTGAGCGTGCTCGCCGCTGGCCCCCTCGTGGCGAGCGGGCCGTACGTCGGGGCCGAGCGGCCCAGCGCCCTGCTGCTCCTCAAGGCGGAATCCGCCGCCGAGGTCATCGAGGCCCTCGACGCCGACCCGTTCTGGGAAGTCGGCCTCATCGCCGAGCGCCGCGTCGAGGAGTGGAACCCGCTCATCGGCATCTTCGCCGGCCCCTGAGCGTCCGCCTGCGAGCTTGCGAGCCAGCGGACGGCAAAGGGCCCCGCATCCGGTTCCTGAGCGTGCCCCGCGAGGAACGAGCCGGTCACGACGAAGGGCCCCGCAGCCGATCTGACACCTGATCCACATCCGGGTGTCCTCCGCCGAGACTGGGGGAAGAAGGACACGAGTGTTACCCATACGCATCGTCGGCGACAATCGGCTGCCACGTCCCGGCGTGGCCTCGAAACTCGCGTCCTTCATCCCCCACCTCGGCTTCAACGCCTCTGCTGGTCGGGGCTTACTGCCGACACCGTTGCTGATGTTGTTGCCGGAGCCCTCGGCGTCGGGGTGCGTGCCGGACGGTCGCCGTTGCCGGGCAACTAGGGACCCGAGTACGGGTTGGTGCCGGAGAAGCACTTGCATCCCCCGACCCCGGCCACTCCTTCACCTCTCGCGCTGGTTGAGCCTGCGGTCACGGTCATGTCACGCTGCGGACGCCCTTCGTCGTGGCCCGGCTCCTTCGTCGCGGGGGGCATGCTCAGGGACCAGAGCAACCGCAGCCGAACTGACACCTGAACCACCGCGAGCTGGATCAAGTGAAGGGTTTGGTACCGACTACGGTACGAAACCCTTCAGCTGGGACCGGAGCACGGCTCCAACCGCGGTAGCTCGAGTACCGAGCGGTGGTGATGCCGACGTTCAGGCGACCTCGCTCGCCGGGACGACCCAGGTGTTGCAGTCGTTCATCGTGGTGGCGTAGAGACCCCGGAGTCCCCAGCGGAACAGCGACACGCGTGAGCCGTGGACGCCGTCGGCCTGCATCGTCTCCAGCCTCTGAACCCAGGCGTCGTACTCGGCCTCGCCGAACCGCAGCGCCGCGTTGCGGTAGGTCATGGCGGCGGACCAGCAGGTGGCCTGAAGCTCCGCACGCCGCTCCAGTTCCGCGGTGTGCGGCATCCGAAGCTTCGACTGCGTGATGCCGGAGAGGTGCTGCAGGTGGTGGCCGTACTCGTGGTTGACCATCTCGTTGACAGAGAGGTCCCACAGGCGCGCCATGGCGTAGTGCCGGGCCCCGAAGTGCACGCTGCCCTCCCCTGCCGAGCAGTAGAACGCGGGCGCCTCGAGGTAGCCGCACGCGCTGTCATCTCCCGTACCTGCGAAGAAGTGGACCGGCGGCGCGGTGGTGGACCATCCGAGCCGCTGGAAGGTGGGCGCCCAGGCGCGGTGCACGCAGTACCACTGGTCCCGCACGGCGGCCTCCCACTGCGCCTCGGTGTCGGGAACTGACGGGGCGGCACATTCGTCCAGACTCGGTGGCGGCTGGGCGTAGAGCGCGCCGACCTGCGCGCCGTAGCGCTCAGAGGCGGGGTCCGGGAGCGGCAGCGGCGCCCAACTGCGCTCGGGCAGCCTCCACTCCCCCGGGCCGGCCTCCGGAGGCGGGGCGGCGACGGTCTCCACTGGCGGACTCGCTGGGTTATCCGCTCCGCCGGACATTGCGGTGAACCCGATCCCGGCGGCCAACGCCAGGGCACCGGCTGCCGTCATCACCGCCCACGGGAACCGGCGTTTCGCACGTCGCGGCCGCACCCGCGGGGAGGAGGCAACAGGCACGGCGAACTCCGCGACCTCAGAAGATGAGGATCAGCAGGATGGCCAGGGCCGCCAGCAGCGAGACGCCCACCGCCCCGACCATCACGGCCGCGGGGACCAGGCTGCGCGACTGGGTGAGCTCCCCGGCTGGCGGGCCGCCCTGCTCCACGATCGCAGGCACGTTGGTGGCCGCCGCGGGCAACTTCTCCATGACGGGTACCAGATCCCCCAGCGTGCGCGCGTCGTAGACGATGTCCATGGCCGCGGCGTACTCGTCGTGGGTGAGCCGGCCGTCGGCGAACGCGTCGTTGAGGCGCTGCGTGATGGAGGCGCGCTCCGTCTCGTCCACGAGATCGGCTGAACGCTGGAGGTACTTCGAGCTGGGTGGCAGCGGCATGGAAACCATCATAGGCCGCAGCAAGGGCTGATCAGTCGGACAGCGGGCCGAACAGATCCCCGAGCCGGGACGCGCCACCGTCGTGTTCGGTGAGCACCCAGATGCCCTTCTCCGTCAGAGCCACCGTGTTCTCCCAGTGGGAGCCGTTGGAACCGTCGCGGCTGACGACGGTCCATTCGTCGTCGAGTTCGAGGGTCTGATGGGTGCCCGTGGTGAGCATCGGTTCGATGGCCAACGCCATCCCGACGGCCAGCCTGGGCGTGGGGCGGCGGCGGTGCCAGTTCGGCACGTCCGGTTCCATGTGCATCTCGGAGCCGATGCCGTGCCCGGTGTATTCACGCAGCGTCCCGTAGCGAACGGGCAGCGACTTCACGTAGCCCTCGATCGCCTTGGAGACGTCGCCTACCCGGCCGCCGTCGCGCATGGCGCGCGCGCCGGCCCAGAACGCCTCCCGGGTCGCGTCGATGAGCGCCTCGTCCTGCGGCGAACCTTCGCCGACGATGACGGTGCGGGCAGCGTCGCCGTGCCAGCCCTCCAGGATCGCCCCGAAGTCGATGGAGACCACGTCGCCCTCCTCGAGGACGCGCTCGCCGGGGATGCCGTGGACCAGTTCGTTGTTGGTGGAGATGCAGGCCACGCCCGGGAACGGCGCCCCGTAGTCGGCCCCGTAACCGAGGAAGGAGGACTGCGCGCCATGCGCTGCCAACACCTCACGGCCGACGGCGTCGACCTGTCCGGTGGTGGCCCCGGGCCGGACCGCGGCGATCATGGCATCGAGGCCCTCAGCCACGACGAGCCCGGCGCGGCGCATCAGCCGCAGTTCGTCGGCGGACTTGATCTCGATGCTCACCGCTGCGGCTTGGCCTTGATGTGGTCGTCGAGCTGACCGAACATCCGCTGGCGCACCTCATCGACGGTCCCGGTGCCCTCGATGTCGACGAGGAGGCCCTTGGACTCGTAGTGGAACAGCAGCGGCGCGGTCTGGCCGGCGTAGACCTCCATGCGGCGGCGGATGGTGTCCGCGTTGTCGTCCGCACGGCCTTCCTTCGCCGCGCGGGACAGGAGCCGCTCCACCAGCGCCTCAGGTTCGACGTGCAGCGAGACGACGGCGTCGAGCTGCGTGCCCTGATCTGCCAGGTAGCGATCTAGGAAGTACACCTGGTGCATGGTGCGCGGGAAGCCGTCCAGGAGGAAGCCCGGCTCGCAGTCAGGCTCCGCCAGCCGGTTGGCGACGATCTCCTCAGTCACATCGTCGGGGACGTACTCCCCGGCGTCGATGATCTCCTTGACCTTGATCCCCAACGGCGTCTGGTTCTTGATGTTGAACCGGAAAATGTCGCCGGTTGAGATCGCAGGTACCCCGTAACGCTCGGCCAGCGCCGTCGCCTGCGTGCCTTTGCCGGCACCGGGGGCCCCCATGATCAGCAGCTTCACCGCAGGAAGCCCTCGTAGTTGCGCTGCTGGAGCTGGGACTCGATCTTCTTGACCGTGTCGAGGCCGACGCCGACGATGATGAGGATCGAGGTGCCGCCGAACGGGAAGTTCTGCTGAGCGCCGACAGCCATGAACGCGATCGTCGGGATCAGCGCGATGGTGGCCAGGTACAGCGAGCCGGGCGCGGTCAGGCGCGACAGCACGTAGGCCAGGTAACGCTCTGTGGGCTTGCCGGCGCGGATGCCGGGGATGAAGCCGCCGTACTTCTTCATGTTGTCCGAGACGTCTTCGGGGTTGAAGGTGATGGACACGTAGAAGTAGCAGAACGCCACGATGAGGATGAACTGGACCACGTTGTAGGACCAGGAGAACATGCCCGTGCCGGCGAAGTTGGCCTGGATCCACTGCGACGCCGCGCTCTCGGGCCGGAACGTCGCCCACAGCACCGGCAGGTACAGGATCGACGAGGCGAAGATCACGGGGATGACGCCGGACTGGTTGACCTTCAGCGGGATGTAGGTGGTGGAGCCGCCCACCAGGCGACGACCGACCATGCGCTTGGCGTACTGCACGGGGATGCGGCGCTGACCCTGCTCCACCCAGATGATGCCGAGCATGACGAGCAGGCCGATCGCGATGACCAGGAAGAACAGGATCCAGCCCGTGGCGCCGGGGTGCGACAGCTTGATGGACCACAGCGCCGTGGGGAAGCTGGCGATGATCTGGGTGAAGATCATAATCGACATACCGTTGCCGACGCCGCGTTCGGTGATCAGCTCACCCATCCACATGATGATGCCGGTGCCCGCCGTCATCACCATGACCATGGTGACCAGCGGGAAGAGTTCCTGCGAGTAGAGGATGCCGTCACAACCGGGCAGCAGCTGGCCGGTGCGGGCGAGGGTGACGAACGCCGTCGCGTTGAGCACGGCGAGCACCAGGGTGAGGTAGCGCGTGTACTCGGTGATCTTGGCGGTGCCGGAGGCGCCCTCCTTCTTGAGGGCCTCCAGCCGCGGGATCACGACGGTGAGCAGCTGGAAGATGATCGATGCGGTGATGTAGGGCATGATGCCCAGCGCGAAGATCGTCAGCTGCAGCAGTGCGCCACCCGAGAACAGGTTGATGATGTTGTAGATGCCGGCCGAGGGGCCCGCCGTGGCGATCGCCAGACACTCATCGATGCGTGCCATGTTGACGTTCGGGGAAGGGATCGAGGATCCCAGACGGAACACGGCAATGATGCCCAGCGTGAACAGGAGCTTCTTGCGAAGATCCGGTGTCCTCAACGCGTTAGCCAAGGCGGAGATCATCCGACCCTACTTTCCAGGTAGCAAGTACGTATCCGCCGTGCTTCGGAACACGGCAACCAGGGCAGCCTATCAAGGTGACCGTCCCGGCAGAAACTGACTCTCAGTGAGAGTGAGCGTGATGGTGACAACGGGGTGGCCCCGGTGATACCGGAGCCACCCCGCGATCGTGTTGTGTCAGACCGATCAGAGTTCGGTCACGGAGCCGCCGGCGCCCTCGAGCTTCTCCTTGGCGGAGTTCGAGAACGCGTGGGCCGACACCTTCAGGGCGACGGCAACGTCACCGTTGCCGAGCACCTTGACCAGCTTGCCTGCGCGCACCGCGCCGGCCGCGACCAGCTCGTCGACGCCCACTTCGCCGCCCTCAGGGAAGAGCTCGGCGAGGCGGCCGACATTGACGACCTGGTACTCGACACGGAACGGGTTCTTGAAGCCCTTGAGCTTGGGGAGGCGCATGTGCAGAGGCATCTGGCCACCCTCGAAGTTCGCGGGCACATTCTTACGCGCGCCGGTTCCCTTGGTGCCGCGACCCGCGGTCTTACCCTTGGAGCCCTCACCACGGCCAACACGGGTCTTAGCCGTCTTGGCGCCGGGGGCGGGCTGCAGATGATGCAGTTTGAGCGCCATCTTCACTTCACCTCTTCCACGGTGACCAGGTGGGCCACGGTACGGATCATGCCCATAACCTCGGGACGATCCTCCCGCACCACCGAAGCACCGATGCGCTTGAGTCCGAGCGTACGCAGCGTGTCGCGCTGGTACTGCTTACCGCCGGCCGAAGACTTGACCTGCGTGATCTTGAGCTCTGCCATCAGGAAGCCACCTCCTCCTTGGTCTCGCGCGCAGCACGGAGGAGAGCCGCCGGGACGACATCCTCAACCGGCAGGCCGCGGCGCTTGGCCACGTCTTCCGGCTGCTCGAGCTGCTTGAGCGCGACCACGGTGGAGTGGACGACGTTAATGGCGTTCGGCGAGCCGAGCGACTTGGCGAGCACGTCGTGCACGCCGGCGCACTCGAGCACCGCGCGGACGGAGCCACCGGCGATGACACCGGTACCAGGCGAAGCGGGGCGCAGCAGCACGACGCCGCCGGCCTTCTCGCCCTGCACCGGGTGCGGGATGGTGCGCTGGATCAGCGGCACGCGGAAGAAGTTCTTCTTGGCCTCTTCAACGCCCTTGGCGATGGCGGCCGGAACCTCCTTCGCCTTGCCGTAACCGACACCGACCATGCCCTCGCCGTCGCCGACGACGACCAGTGCGGTGAAGCTGAAGCGACGACCGCCCTGGACGACCTTGGCGACACGGTTGATCGCCACGACCTTCTCGAGGTACTTGTTCTCTTCCTTGGAAGCCTGCTGGCCACGACGATCGTCACGGCCACGACGCTCCCCGTGAGCGCCGCGGCGCTGCTGGGTTTCACTCATCGTGTTTCCCTATCCTTTCGTCGTTAGAAGCCGAGACCGGCCTCGCGGGCGGCATCGGCCAGAGCCGCGATCCGCCCGTGGTACTTGTTACCGGCGCGGTCGAACACGACGTTCTCAACGCCGGCGGCCTTGGCGCGCTCGGCGATGAGGGAGCCGACCTTGCGGGCCTTCTCGGACTTGTCCGCCTCGACGGCGCGCAGATCGGCTTCCATGGTGGAGGCCGAAGCGAGCGTCTTGCCGGCCCGGTCGTCGATCACCTGAACGAACAGGTGACGCGCGGAGCGGGTCACGACCATGCGGGGGCGCTCGGCCGAACCGCTGATCTTCTTACGGGCACGCAGCTGGCGACGGGCACGCGAAGCGCTCTTCGCGGCCAGCGTCTTGTTGGTCCTGATCGAAATAGCCATGGACTACTTACCAGCCTTTCCAGCCTTGCGGCGGACGTGCTCGCCCGCGTAGCGGACGCCCTTGCCCTTGTAGGGCTCGGGCTTGCGGAGCTTGCGGATGTTGGCCGCAGTCTCCCCGACGACCTGCTTGTCGATACCCTTGATCGTGAGCTTCGTGGGGGTTTCGACCACGAACTCAATGCCTTCGGGGGCATCGATGATCACCGGGTGCGAGAAGCCGAGCGCGAACTCGAGCTGCTTGGGACCCTTGGAGATCACGCGGTAACCCACGCCGACGATCTCGAGCTTCTTCTCGTAGCCCTCGGTCACACCGATGATCATGTTGTTGACCAGGGTGCGGGTCAGGCCGTGGAGGGAGCGGGATTCGCGCTCGTCGTTGGGACGGGCGACCTCGAGCTGGCCCTCATCGTTCTTGTCAATCGTCAGCGGTTCGGCGACGGTCAGCGACAGTGAGCCCTTGGGCCCCTTGACGTCGACCTGGCGGCCGTCGAGCTTGACGTCGACACCGGACGGGATGGTGATGGGCATCCTGCCAATACGCGACATATCAGTTTCTCCTCTTCCTTCGCCCGGTCACCAGACGTAGGCGAGAACTTCGCCGCCGATGGACTTGGCCTTGGCGTCGCGGTCGGTCAGCAGACCCTGCGACGTCGAGATGATGGCGATACCCAGGCCACCGAGGACCTTGGGCAGCTCCGTGGACTTCGCGTAGACGCGGAGGCCCGGCTTGCTCACGCGCTTGAGCCCCGCGATGGAGCGCTCACGGGAGTCGCCGTACTTCAGCGTCACCTTGAGAACCTTGCCCACCTGGCCGTCGACCTCGGTGAGTTCGTAATCTGTGATGTAACCGTTCTTCTTGAGGATCTCGGCGATACCCACCTTGATCTTCGACGACGGCATGGACGTGGAGTCCTGGTACGCCTGGTTGGCGTTACGCAGACGCGTCAGCATGTCTGCGATCGGATCAGTCATCGTCATGACTATTGCCTCTTTCTCACACCGGTTTCCGGATTCCCGGACCTGGTGTTAGTTGTGTGGAGTGTGGGTCTCGTCACCAGGACGACTTGGTCACGCCCGGGAGCTGGCCGGCGTGGGCCATCTCGCGCAGGCAGACACGGCACAGACCGAACTTGCGGTAGACCGACTTCGGCCGGCCGCACTTCTGGCAGCGGGTGTAGGCGCGGACCGCGAACTTGGGCTTGCGGGCCGCCTTGACCTTGAGTGCTGTCTTAGCCATTTATCTCACTCACTTCTTCTTCTTGGCGTAGAACGCAGGTCCGCGCTTGGCCTTCTGCTTCTTCGGGTCGTCCTTCGCCTTGAAGGGGAAGCCCAGGTGCTTGAGCAGCGAGCGGCCCTCTTCATCGTTGGTGGCCGACGTCACAAACGTGATGTCCATGCCACGGACGCGGTCGATCTTGTCCTGGTCGATCTCGAGGAACATGACCTGCTCGGACAGACCGAAGGTGTAGTTGCCGTTGCCGTCGAACTGGTTGGCGTTGAGGCCACGGAAGTCACGGATACGGGGCAGAGCCAGGGTCAGCAGGCGGTCGGCGAACTCCCACATGCGGTCACCGCGGAGGGTGACGTGGGCACCGATCGGCATGCCTTCACGCAGCTTGAACTGGGCGATCGACTTGCGGGCCTTGGTGACGGTGGGCTTCTGGCCGGTGATCAGAGTGAGGTCGCGCAGCGCGCCTTCGATGATCTTCGAGTCGCGGGCAGCCTCACCCACACCCATGTTCACCACGATCTTGACCAGACCGGGGATCTGCATGACGTTGCCGTAGCCGAACTCCTCCTGGAGCGCGGGCACGATCTGCTCGCGGTACTTCGACTTCAGACGCGGCATGGTCTTGGTTTCAGCGGTGGCGGTCATCAGATTTCCTCCCCCGTCTTGCGGGCGATGCGCACGGAGCGCTCGGCCTTGTACTCGGAACCATCGGGGCGACGCTTGGTGACCTCGACGCGCTTGTAACCCACACGCGTGACGACCTCCTCGCCGTCGACCTTCACCACGAGCGAGACGTTGCTCACGTGGATGGGGGCCTCGACGTTGATGATGCCGCCTTCAACCTTGCGGCCGGTGGCGGTCTGGGACTCGCGACGGTGCTTCTTCACGAGGTTGACGCCCTGCACGGTGACGCGCTGGTTGGCCGGATCGACGGCGATGACCTCAGAGGTGACGCCCTTGTCCTTGCCGGACAGGACGCGCACGCGGTCACCCTTCTTGACGTGGAGCGATGCCATGTCAGATCACCTCCGGGGCGAGCGAGATGATGCGCATGAACCTCTTGTCACGCAGCTCACGGGCCACGGGGCCGAAGATGCGGGTGCCGCGGGGTTCCCCGTTGGCGTTGAGGATGACAGCGGCGTTCTCATCGAACTTGATGTAGGAACCGTCGGGACGACGGCGTTCCTTCTTCGTGCGGACGACGACGGCCTTGACCACGTCGCCCTTCTTGACGTTGCCGCCAGGGATCGCGTCCTTGACGGTGGCGACGATCGTGTCGCCGAGGAATGCATAGCGACGTCCGGAACCGCCGAGCACACGGATGCAGAGGATTTCCTTCGCACCAGTGTTGTCGGCGATCTTCAGCCGCGACTCCTGCTGGATCATTACTTCTCCTTGCTCCACCGGTTCCCATGCATAAGGCCTTGTGAAACTAGAAACGAACCCCCTGGATTTTGCCAGGAGGCAACCTCCAGCTCGAGGGAGAGGAGGCCATGGCGAAGCCCGGGAAAGGTCCCCCCGAAGGGGCACAGACCCAAGGCAACCGGATCAGTCTAGCGGGTGGCGCCCAGCGAGCGAAATCGCGGGGGCCGCGTCGATGGCGTCGAGGACGCGCTGCGGCCACACCACGTTCTTCGCCAGCGGAAGCTGATGCGAGGCGCTCTCCAGGATGTGCATCAGGTAGCCGCCGGTGTTGATCAACGCGAGCACGTCCCCGGGCGCCACAGCGCGTGGGAAGTGCATGCGGCGGCGCAGGATGATCTCATCCTCGATGCAGTAGGCGCCCACCAGGAAGCCGTCATAGGGCTCCCCTTCCGGCTGGGTGCGCACCAACACCGGGTCGACGAGGAAGTCGTCGGAGGTGGAGCGGCACTGGGTGCGGTTCATCTCCACCCCGACCAGGGGCAGGCCGTCGCTGCGCTGTTTGACGAACGCGACGCGGGTCAGCGTGACGCCGCATCCGTCGACGAGGCTGCGGCCCGGCTCCAGATGCAGCGCCAGGCCCATCCCGCGCAGGAGTTCTGCGCAGGTGGCGCCGCCGTCGGGCCTCGCGGCGAGGAGTTCGCGCAGCCAGCCTCCCCGGGTGGGGCTCTGGTGGAAGGGGTAGACGTTGGTGAGCGGGTGGTCACGCCAGGTGAGGGATTCCCCGCCCGCATCCTCACGCATCGCGGCCCAGAAGTCCTGCCACTCGGCGCCGTCGTCGAGGTAGCTCATCGGCACCCCGCCACCCAGGTCGAGGAAGCTCAGCCCGTGCCCGCGCTCCCCCAGGGACCCGGCCAGGTTGGTGGCCTCCGCGATCGCGCGGGCCCGGTCCGCCACCGCGTAGCCGTGGAGGTGGACGTGCAGACCGGTGACAGCCACCCCGGGCACCGGCTCGGCCAGCGCCCGGAGCCAGACCTGGGCCAGCTCGCCGAAGCGGGTGGGCGGCACGCCGCCGGCCGGATCCGGCGCCAGCCTCGGGGCCACCGGCGTGGGGCGCCCGTGATCCGAGAGCTCCGCGATGCGGTGCAGCTCCGCCACATGGTCGACGGAGATGGTCACGCCGGAGCCGACGGCCAGGCGCAGGAGGGCGTCATTCTTCACAGCGGCCGAGACGATGATCCGCTCTGGCGGCATCCCCAGGTCGAGCACCTGGCTGAGCTCGGCGTAGCTGGCCACGTCGACGCCGTGCCCTCCGTCCCTGGCCGCGGCCACCAGCGCGTGGGCCTTGTTGGCCTTGCGCGCGTAGAACACCCTCAGGTCCACGCCTGCCTCCCGACCCGCATCGACGAGCTCGGCGGCGTTGCGCACCAGCGCGGACGGCTCGATGACGTTGACGGGAGAACCGTGGGTCTCGAGCAGGCCGGTGACGGCCTGCGGATCGGACAGGAGTTCGTCCATCCAGGGCTCCCGTCGGCCTGTGAGGGGCGGCTGGCCGTGCACGGTCATGAGGTGCTGCCTTTCTCGGAGATACTGGCGATGCGCCGGGCCCAGCCGTCAACGGCCGGGTGGAGCGCGCGGTTGAGGGTGTCGTTGCCGATGACCACGTCCTCCGTGGCCCGGCCGATGCAGGCCAGCGCGCGGACGGCACGCCCCTCGGCATCGAGGCAGCTGGCGTCGTCGCCCACCGCGACGCCTCGTCGGCCCGGGGGTGAGTGCAGCACGCCGGCCTCCACGAGATCCGCGACGAGGGATCCCTCCACCACGCCGGGTGGGGCGAGCACGGCGTCGACGACGACGTCGGCCGCTCCGGGCAGCCCCTCGGGCACCGCGCCCGCGATGGAGGACTGCTGAAGGGACGCGGGATCGATGATGCCGGCGTCGATCAGCGCGAGGATCTTGGCGGCGTTGACCGGAGGTGGGCCGAACGCGACGCGCTCCAGGCGGCCGGCCAGGTCGGCGAACGGCGCAAAGCCCTCCCCCGTGCCCTCGAACCGGCTGCGCAATGCGTCGTAGAGCCCCCGCCAGGCGTGGCCGAGGGCCCAGGCGGCGCCCGGGTCACCGTCGCCCAGCATCGCGACGAGCCTGGCGCGCAACAGAGCGGTGGGGTCGCCGTGGAGGGGCTCGAGCAGTTCTGCGATCTGGGCAGAATCCGCGCCGAGCCGGGCCGCCACCTCCGCGACGGCGCCCAGGCTCTCCTCCGCAGTGGCGGCGTCGAGCACGGCTTGCCTGCCCTCCTCCAGCACCGCCGCGGGAGCGTCCGCGGGCGCGGTGCCGGGCTGGGGCTTGGGGTCCATCCAGCGACCGGCCCTTGCGATCGGCCAGATCACCCGGGGCTCACGGCCGGACGGGTGGTAGACCAGCCGGCCGTCGCCGTCGAACCTGCCGCCGCGACCCTCGGTCAGCGCCAGCGCGGCATCGATGAACGTGAGCGCGGCTCCCCGGACCGCCACGGCGCTACCCGCAGGTATGCGCTCCTCGGTGAGCCAGACGTCGATGGGGAACACCGCAGGCACCACGGCGTCGCCGCTGAGCTTGCCGGGCCAGGTGAGCTCGTGCCCGGTGGCGAGGAGGACCTCGTCGAAGGGCTCGCCGTCGACCAGCCCCCCGCCCGCCAGTCCCGCGCGGAGACTGAAGACCCGCTGGGCGCGGTGCCTCACGGTGGCGCCACCGGGCGCGTGCTCCTGCAGCCAGCGCCAGAACCACGAGAGATACTCCCCCACCAGTGCGCGGGGAGGGAAGGGATCGAGTGGTTCAGCCTCGCCGCGTGCCCGGCGCCAGGCGTCCAGCGCGGGCACCGTGTTCTCCCCCGGCCACGCCGCAGACACGATCGAGGAGGTGACGTTGAGGCGGAGGTGGCCCGGCTGGCCGGGATCGTAGGCCGCGCCCACCCCCGGTGGCTGGGGATCGAAGAGCACCACCTCGGCCTCTGCCTGCCCCGGCAGGTGCGCCCACAGTCGCTCGACGGCGAAGAGGCCCCGCGGTCCCGCACCGATGATGGCGACCCTCATGCCCCACCGCCCGTCCACCCGGCGACGCCGCGTTCGAGTTGCTCCGGCGTGAACTCGAAGGTGCGGCAGACCCAGTCGTCGTCGTAGACCGTGTCGAGGTAGGGCATGCCGCCATCGTGCACCATCACCACGACGGTGCTGCCGGCGGGTAGCGACGCGTACTCCGACAGCGCCGCAGCCATGACCGCGCCGGTGGAGGCGCCGACGAGCAGCCCCTCTCTGCGGACGAGCGCACGGGCGGCGAGCACCGCGGTCAGGTCGTCGATGCGTGCCACGCGGGCGGGCTGGGCGTGGGCGGCCAGCGCAGGCACGAAGCCCGCACCGTAGCCGGACAGGATCCGCCTGCCCCTGGTGCCACCGAACAACACGCTGCCCTCGGCGTCGACGGCGACCACCTGGGTGCCGAGCCCCTCGTCGCGCACGAGGCGCAGGCAGCCGCCGATCGTGCCGGTGGTGCTGGTCGCGACGTACAGCCGCTCGGGCGCGCCGATGGCCTCGACGATCTCGCGCATGGTCCCTTCGGCGTGGGCCGCGATGGCCGCGGTGTTGGAGTACTGGTCCAACGACATCGCCCCCGGCAGCTCATCGAGGAGGCGCCGGACGAGGGCCAGGCGGGCGACGAGGAAGTCGCCGGTGTCCGGATCAGGCTCCGTGACGCGGTGCACGTGCGCGCCGTAGGCCTCGATGGCCGCGACGGTGCGGGTGTTGGCGCGCGGGTCCACCACGCAGTGGAACTCGAAACCGAGGAGCGCGCCCAGCCGGGCCATCGCCATGGCGAGGTTGCCGGAGCTGGACTCCACCACCACCGAGCCCGGCGACAGCCGGCCGCGCTCCCAGGCGTCGCGTACCATGCCGAGCGCCGAGCGGTCCTTCGCGCTGCCCGTGGGATTCCGGGTTTCGAGCTTGGCCAGGACGCGCACGTCTGGCCGCGGGAAGAGCCTGGTGAGCGGCGCGAGCGGGGTGCCCCCGACGGCGTCGCTGAGGGCGGAGGGGAAGTCACTCACTGCGCAGCGCCTCCACTGGATCCTTCCGCGACGCGGACGATGCGGGGAGCAGCCCGGCCAGCGAGGTCAGCGCCATGCTGATGAGCACGAGGATCGCGGCCGCCTGCCACGGCAGGACAGCCACGTTCGGCACGTCGAAGCGGGCCTCGACGATGGCATTGGTGGGGATGGTCAGCAACGCGGTGATGGTGACGCCCAGCAGGCCGGCGACGAAGCCGACGATGAGGGTCTCGGCGTTGAACACGCGGCGGATGTCGCGCTTGCTGGCGCCGACGGCGCGGAGGATGCCGATCTCCTTCTTGCGCTCGAGCACCGAGATGTAGGTGATCACGCCGATCATGATCGAGGACACCACCAGGGAGATGGCCACGAAGGCGATCAGCACGTAGCTGATGGTGTTGATGATGTCGGTCACCGAGCTCATCAGGGACCCCACCAGATCCGTGTAGGCGATGACCTGCTCCTCCCTGCCGTCACCGCGCATCCGCTCGTTGTAGTCGTCGAGCAGCTGGGTCACCTGCGCCTTCGACTCGAAATCGATCGGGTAGATGTTGATCAACGCCGGCTCCTCCGGCGCCGCATAGCCGAGGGCCCGCAGGTTTCCCTCGTAGGTTGCGGCCCGGGTGGTGGCCATCGACATCAGCAGCTGGGTGAGCTCCTCCTGGGTCTTGTTCATCCTGAACCCGGCCATGAACGCGTCCTGGTCGATGCTGATCGCGTTGCGGAGATTCTCCGCCATGCCCGCCATGGAGTCCTCCAACGCGGTGCCCAACTGGGACGTGAGGGTGGCGGTGAGCTGCTGCCCGACGTCGGCCATGTAGACCTGCATCACGCGCTCCATGTAGGAGCCGAGCTCGGCCTGCAGCTCGCTGGCCAACTGCTGCTGCATGCCCTCGATGTCGATGCTCTCCATGGCCGCGGCCATCGCGGTCTCCGCCATCTGGCGCTGCTGCTCTGCCAGGAAGAGTTGCACGTTGCCGGAGACGTCCTCGGGGTCGAGTCCGCGCTCGGCGGCCCAGAGGAGGTAGCGCTCCATCTGTTCCTCGACGGCGGCGGTGTCGATCCCCAGTTGCTCCGCCAGCGCCACGATGATGGCCTCACCCTCCTCAGAGCCGACGAACACCGGCAGCGTGTAGGCGATGTCCAGTGGGTCGATCTGGTTGGCCACGGCGAAAGCGGTGTAGGCCTCCACGAAGGTGGGGGCCGTGGCGAGGACCCGCTCCACGTCCAGCTCCGGCAGCTCCACCGTCGGGGCGTCCGCGGGCGGGATGAGATCGGCCAGGTCCGGGATGTCCGGCATCATGGCCGCCGGGCCGAAGCTGTCCGCCAGCCCGCTGAGATCGAGCGGGGGCATCCGCGACTGGTCGATGGTGATCGACGACATGTCGAGATCGAGATCCAATCCGCTGAGGTCTGGCTGGAGCTGGGACTCGTCGACGACGAAGGCCTCCGCCACCGCCGCCTCGTCGATGGTGAACAGCGAGGTGAGGTCGAACTCCTCGGGCTCGTCCTCCTCCGTGAAACCACGCCCGGTGAACACGTTGGTGGCGGGATCTGTCAGCTGCTCGCGCACGATGGGCTGCTGCGCGGCGGCCTCCATCAGGTGGTGCGTCAACTCGGGCGTGTAGTAGATGCCGGGGCCCAGCGTCGAGGTGCCGCTCTCGACGGGCCGGGCGATGCCCACGACCTTCAGCGGGATACCGTCATCAACCAGCCCTGCCACGTGACTGCTGTCGTCGCTGCGGTCGGTCCAGACGTCGAACTGCTCGTCGTGCACGTAGTAGTCCGTGGCTTCGATCACCTTGAAGGTCACGCCCATGACCTCGTCGTAGGTGAAGTCGTGCGTCTCGGTGGGCGCCTCGATCTCCTCCTCGGCCATCATCTGGCGGATCATCTCGTCCAACTGGGCCGGATCCAGCAGGCCCATGGCATAGAGCGCCATGTCGCTGATCCCGCCCGCGGAGCTGAGCACCACCACCGTCTCGTCGTAGTTCGTGGGCCAGCGCCCGGCCACCACGTCGTACTGCTCCTGCACCAGTGAGAGGTCACCGACCAACTCGTCGAAGGCGCTGGTGCGCATCCCGGCGGACATCGCGCTGGAGCCGGCCGGCTGGAAGCCGAGCGCGGCCATCGCCGCGTCCGGGTTGACCTGCCGCGGCCCGGCGGAGGTGTCGCTGGAGTAGATGTGCGGCGTGAGGTCGTAGCCGTACTCGACGGCGTTGACCATCTGGTCGATGCCGCCACCGTTGTCATCCAAAAAGGTCTTGAGCGTGGCCAGGTCGTTGGTGCCCACGCTGGAGAACATCCGGTTCATCAGCGGCACCTCGCGCACAGTGCCCGCCTCCGCCTCCGCGGCCGTGTCGCTGTCCCCCATCCCCGAGTTGCCCAGCATGGCCGTGACGTCGAAGCTCTGGGACTGGATGGTGAGCGGGTACTGGGAGAGGGTGTCTTCCTCGATGCTCTTGATGTAGCCGTTGACGCCGTTGGCGAGCGCGAGGATCGCGGCGATGCCGATGATGCCGATGCTGCCCGCGAACGACGTCATCAGCGTGCGGCCCTTCTTCGTCATCAGGTTGTTGAACGACAACGCGATGGCGGTGAGGAAGCCCATGCTCGTGCGACGCGGCCGGTCCTCCTCCTCCAGGTCCGAGGCTGCGGGGTGGAAGGGGTGGGTGTCCTCGACGATGTGCCCGTCACTGAGTTGCACGATGCGGGTGGCGTACTCCTCCGCCAACTCGGGGTTGTGGGTGACCATCACCACGAGGCGGTCACGGGCGATGCCGGTCAGCAGGCCCATGATCTGCACGCTGGTGGCGGAATCGAGCGCGCCGGTGGGCTCGTCGGCCAGCAGGATCTCGGGATCGTTGATCAGGGCGCGCGCGATGGCCACGCGCTGCATCTGACCTCCGGAGAGCTGATTGGGACGCTTGTGGACGTGGTCGCCCAGACCAACCTCGTCGAGCGCGACCAGCGCCCGCCGGCGACGCTCGGCGCGCGAGACGCCGGCCAGGGTCAGCGCGAGCTCGACATTGGCCAGCACCGTCTGGTGCGGGATGAGGTTGTAGCTCTGGAAGACGAAACCGACGCGGTTGTTGCGGTAGGTGTCCCAGTCGCGGTCCCGGTACTGCCCGGTGGAGACCCCGTCGATGATGAGGTCGCCGGAATCGTACTGGTCCAGGCCACCGATGAGGTTGAGCATGGTGGTCTTCCCGGACCCCGAAGGGCCGAGGACGGCCACGAACTCATTGTCGCGGAAGGCGATCGACACGTCATCGAGGGCGACCTGCGTGAAGTCGCCCGTCGTGTACGACTTGCGCACGTTCCTGAGCTCGAGCATGCCCAACCCTTCCGTGATCGGAGAAACACCGTCCGGCTACAAGTTTCCCACTCCCACCCAACTCGGGTTATCCACAGGGCAGTCAACTCGTGGTGACCGGGGCTTCGAACCGGCCAGAGTGATGGATGATCCCACATACCGATCCCTGGAGGAACCATGAGGTGGCGTCCCCTGCTCACCGCCCTGATCGCACTGCTGGCCCTGTCCCTGTTCACCACGCCGGCTTCCGCCCGCCCACAGGACGGGCACCTGGTGGGTTCCGGCCATATGGTGGCCCTCCCCCGCACCGGCACCAACTGGTACGGCGCCTACCACGTTGATCAGGCCACAGCGTACTGCGCGGATCTGATGGCCAGCGGCCCGGGCCAGGCAACCAGTTGGGTGCAGGCCCCGCCGGATTACGTGCTGCGCAAGCAGACCCGCGCCACGCACGGCGCCCACGGCGGAGGCCCTACCGCTGCCACCGAGCGGGAGTTGGCGGAGATCGCCTGGGTGCTGATGTCTTCGGGCAGTAGGCCTCCAGCCGATGTCGGAGCGGCCGTCGAGCACTTCGTGCGGCTGCGCACCATTGACGGTGCTGTCCAGCAGGCGCGCGAGGCGGAGCGGTGGGCGGCAGTCGTGCAGGCGCACCCGGCCGCCCTCACGCACTTCAACCGCTTCACTGAGGAAGCCAGGCTCTACGCGGGGCCGTACACGCTGGAGTTCAACTGGCAGGTCCGCCCCTCGCGCACCTCACCCACCGGGCACGTGATCGTCGCGGTGCGCAGCGCCGCGGGGGTGGCTGTGCCGCACCGGGCCTTCAGCGTGGCGGGCAGCGGCAGCCTCAAGGTCACACAGTCGCCCACGTCCTCAGGCGAGGGCGGCGGGGCCCACGTCCACCTGACACTCCCCACCCCTGACGAAACGACGGTGCGCGGCGCCCTCACCGTGGAGTTCCGTGGGCTACCAGGCCCCCGCCCCAAGTTGTTCATCCCACAACCGGCGACGGTGCAGCGGCTCCTCGCCGCGCCTGACCTGATCAAGCTGCGCGACACGGTCACGGTGGAGTTGAAGCCAGCCATCTACCACCCGACGGTCACCACCCGCACGCGCGACGTCATCGCCGAGGCCGGCGGCCCAGCGGTGGACATCGTGACGCTCAGCGAGGGCCGGCCGGGTGCCGGGTTCACGGGCACCACCACCCTGTACGGCCCCTTCGCCAGCATGGCGGACCTGAGGGCCTCCACACCCGCCGAGGCGCCGAAGGTGGGCACCGCCACCTTCAAGGGCACCTTCGATTCCAAGGGTAACGCCGAAGTCCGCAGCAGTTCCCTGGTCTTCCCGGAGCCGGGCTACTACACGTGGGTGGAGACGCTCGACGAGCAACCCACGGTGATCCCGCCCGGGCCTCCTGCGTGGCCCCAGATCCCGGAGACCAGTGTGGTCCTCAAGCCCGAGATCACCACGGTTCTCACGGCTGACGGCATTCCGGGGCAGGCAGAACTCGGGGCCGTCGTGGAAGACACCCTCACCCTCACCGGGGTTCCGCCCGGCCGGGAGGTGCCCGGCTCGGACAAGCCACTGGCGGTGCTCGTCTCAGGCCGCATCGCGGGCCCCGTCCCACCCGGCGAGGACGGCTCCTGCGAGGCAGTTGACTGGGCCGGCGCCCACACCTTCGCCAGCTACACCGCCGAAAGCTGGACAGGCGAGAGCCTGGGCGCCCTGGCCCGGTCCACCCCGGTGGAGCCCGGCTGCTACTCGGCCGAGGCCACGGTAGAGATCCGTCACGGGGGCACGCTGATCAGCTCCACCCACCACCCCTTGGGAATCGCGGAGCAAACCCTCCTGTTGACCGCTCCACCGGAGCCGACACCCGACGCCCACACCCACATCAGAGCCGATTCCAACGCCCCGTCCACGGCCGGGGCTCCCGTCCACCGGTTACTGACGAACTCAGTTCGTGGCAAGCTGGAGGCATGAATTTCATCGGCAGGCTCATCGTCACCGCCCTGGCCACGGCTGTCGCCGTCTGGCTGGTGCCCGGCATCTCCCTGACCTCGTCGGATCTCGGCACCAAGGTGCTCACGCTCTTGGGCGTCGCACTGGTGTTCGGCGCCGTCAACAGCGTGGTCGCCCCACTCGTCAAGGGCCTCAGCGCCTGCCTGATCGCGCTGACCCTCGGCATCGCGCTCCTGGTCATCAACGCACTGATGTTGATGCTCACCTCCTGGTTGTCCGGTGTGCTCGGGTTGGGCTTCGAAGTGGACGGCTTCTGGCCGGCGCTCTGGGGGTCGATCGTGATCTCGATCGTCGGCGCCCTACTGGGTGGGCTGCTGGGCAGCAGCCGGAAGGACTGAACCTCCCGCCTGGCATGGTTGGCCCGTGAACTCCAGATATCTACCGGCCGCAGGGCTGGCCATCGTCAACTCCCTGGTCCAACTGGTGGGGGTTCTGGCGTTCGGCTGGCCCATCGGCAACATCTTCCTGCTGCTCTGGGCCGAGAACGTGATCATCACGCTGGTCGCCATCGTCCGGATGGCCGGCGTCCGCGACGCGCCCGACGGCGGGGCCGCCACAAAGGCATCCACGTCGTTCAGTCTGCTGTTCTTCTGCCTCGTGCACGGCATCTTCAGCGGCGCCCTGGCCTCCATGACGGGCCTCGACCTGACGATGACGATGTTCTGGGCGCCCCTGATCCTGCTGGTCATCCGCTACGTCGTCGAGGTGGTGGGTTGGTACTCGCGCGGCGAGCGCCCCACCAGCATCTCCGAGGCCCACGGTTTCGCGATGCGCCGGGTCGTCATGCTCCACGTGGCGATCATCGCGTGCTGGACCGTCATGGTCCTGGGCCTCACCAGGAGGGACACACTGCCCGAATGGCTACCGTCGCTGCCGGTGCTGGCACTCACCGTCCTGCTGGTCATCAAGACGATCGCCGAAGTGTACTCCATGCGCCTGGGCCCCAACGCCCCCACCAACTGGAAGTTCCAGGCCCGCAGCCGCTGACCTACCAGGGCATGCGAAGAGGCCCGCCCCCGAAGGGGCGGGCCTCTTGGCGTGTGTGAGGTGCCTTACTTGGCGCGCTCGACGATCTCGATGAGACGCCAGCGCTTCTGGGCCGACAGCGGGCGGGTCTCCATGACGCGCACGCGGTCGCCGATGCCGGCTTCGTTGTTCTCGTCGTGGGCCTTGACGCGGGTCGACTTGGTCATGATCTTGTTGTAGAGCGGGTGACGGACCCGGTCCTCGATCACGACGACGATGGTCTTGTCCATCTTGTCGGACGCAACGATGCCGGTGAGCACCTTGCGACGGCTACGCTCCTCGACCTCGGGGGTCTCGGTGGCGGGGGTGGTTGCTTCGCTCATGCTCACTTCTCCTCAGCGGGCTCGTCCACGATGCCGAGGTTACGCTCCTGCAGCACGGTGTAGATGCGGGCGATGTCCTTGCGGACGTTGCGCAGCCGGCTGCTCGACTCCAGCTGGCCGGTGGCCGCCTGGAATCGGAGACCGAACAGTTCCTCCTTGAGCTCAACAACCTTCGAGTTGAGCTGTTCACGCGACAGACCACGCAGGTCGTGTGCGGCGAGAGACTTACTCATTACATGTCACCTGCTTCGCGCTTGATGAAGCGTGCCTTGAAGGGCAGCTTGTGGATGGCCAGGCGCATGGCCTCGCGGGCCACGGGCTCGTCGACACCGGACAGCTCGAAGATGACGCGACCGGGCTTGATGTTGGCGATCCACCACTCGGGGGAACCCTTGCCGGAACCCATGCGGGTTTCGGCCGGCTTCTTGGTCAGGGGGCGGTCCGGGTACACGTTGATCCAGACCTTACCGCCACGCTTCATGTGGCGGGTCATGGCGATACGAGCGGCTTCGATCTGACGGTTGGTCAGGTAGGCCGGCTCGAGCGCCTGGATGCCGTAGTCACCGAAGGCGAGCTTGGTGCCGCCCTTGGCTGCACCGCTCCGCTTGGGGTGGTGCTGCTTACGGAACTTGACGCGACGAGGAATCAGCATGCTCAGGCTCCTGCGTTCTCGGTTGCGGGCGCAGCCTCGGCCTGGGCTGCGTCGGCGCGACGGCGTCCGCCGCGCTCGGGACGGTCACCGCGACCTTCGCCGCGGGCCGGGCGACGGCCCGGACGCTGCTGACGGCCTGCGGGGGCTGCCTGACGGGCGGCCTTCTGAGCGGCGCGCTCGGCACGGGTACCGGCGACGTCGCCCTTGTAGATCCACACCTTGACTCCGATGCGACCGAACTGGGTGCGGGCCTCGTAGAAGCCGTAGTCGATGTCGGCGCGGAGGGTGTGCAGCGGCACCTGGCCGTCGCGGTAACCCTCGGAGCGGGACATTTCAGCACCGCCGAGACGGCCGGAGCACTTGATGCGGATACCCTTGGCGCCCGCACGCATGGCGGTCTGCTGGGCACGACGCATCGCGCGACGGAAGGCGACACGGGCGCCGAGCTGCTCGGCGACACCCTGGGCCACGAGCTGGGCATCGATCTCGGGGTTCTTGACCTCGAGGATGTTCAGCTGGACCTGCTTGCCGGTGAGCTTCTCGAGCTCCGCACGCGTCTTCTCAGCCTCGGCGCCGTTACGGCCGATGACGATGCCCGGGCGGGCAGCGTGCAGGAAGATGGTCACGCGCTCGGAGCGACGCTCGATCTCGATCGACGAGATGCCGGCGCGCTCGAGGGTCTTGGTCAGGTACTCGCGGATCTTGACGTCCTCGCCGACCAGTTCCGAGTACTGCTTGTCGCTGTACCAGCGGGACTTGTGGTCGGTGGTGATGCCGAGGCGGAAGCCATGCGGGTTGATCTTCTGGCCCATGACTCAGGCTCCCTTCGGTTCGACGACGACGGTGATGTGCGAGCCACGCTTCAGGATTCGGCTGGCCGAACCCTTGGCGCGGGGGCGGATGCGACGGAGGGTGACACCCTCGTCGACGAACGCCTTGGAGATGTACAGGTCATCGGACCGCAGGGCCTCCGCCGACTCCGCGTTGGCCACGGCCGAAGCCACAACCTTGTAGACCGGCTCGGAAGCGGCCTGCGGGGCGAACTTGAGGGCGACCAGGGCGTCCTTGACGTCCATGCCGCGGACGAGGTCGACGACTCGGCGAACCTTCGTGGGGCTCATCCGGACGTGCCGTGCGACGGCGAACGAGCCAGGACGATCCCCGAGCAGGTTCTCGCGACGACGGCTGTTGCCGTTTTCGTTGCTCATTGTTGAATCAGTTCCTTATCTCGCGCCTCAGCGGCGACGGGCCTTCTTGTCGTCCTTCACGTGCCCCCGGAAGGTACGCGTGGGAGCGAACTCGCCCAGCTTGTGACCGATCATCGACTCGGTGACGAACACCGGGACGTGCTTGCGGCCGTCGTGCACCGCGATGGTGTGCCCGAGCATGTCGGGGACGATCATCGAACGGCGCGACCAGGTCTTGATGACGTTCTTGGTGCCCTTTTCGTTCTGGACGTCCACCTTCTTCTGCAGGTGGTCGTCAACGAAGGGGCCCTTCTTCAGGCTGCGTGGCATATTTCTTCAGGCTCCCTATCAGCGCTTCTTACCGGTCTTGCGACGGCGGACGATCAGGCGGTTGCTCGCCTTGTTCTTGTCGCGGGTGCGGCCCTCAGGCTTACCCCACGGCGACACGGGGTGACGACCACCGGAGGTGCGGCCTTCGCCACCACCGTGCGGGTGGTCGACCGGGTTCATGACGACACCGCGGACGGTCGGGCGGACGCCCTTCCAACGCTTGCGGCCGGCCTTACCCCAGTCGATGTTGGACTGTTCGGCGTTGCCGACCGAGCCGACGGTGGCGCGGCAGCGCACGTCGACCATGCGCATTTCACCCGAGGGCATACGCAGCGTGGCGTACTTGCCTTCGCGGGCGACCAGCTGGATCGCCGAGCCGGCGGAGCGGCCGAGCTTGGCGCCGCCGCCGGGGCGCATCTCCACCGCGTGCACCGTGGTGCCGACGGGGATCTGGCGCAGTTCCAGGTTGTTGCCCGGCTTGATGTCCGAACCCTCACCAGCGGACACGACGGTCCCCTGCTTCAGGCCGGCGGGCGCGATGATGTAGCGCTTCTCGCCATCGGCGTAGTGCAGCAGCGCGATGCGGGCGGTGCGGTTGGGGTCGTACTCGATGTGAGCGACCTTGGCCGGCACGCCGTCCTTGTCGTAGCGCTTGAAGTCGATCAGACGGTAGGCCTGCTTGTGGCCACCACCGATGTGACGGGTGGTGATACGGCCGGTGTTGTTACGGCCACCGGTCTTCGGCTTCGACACGAGGAGCGACTTCTCCGGCGTGGAGCGCGTCAGCTCAACGAAATCGGACACGCTGGAGCCGCGACGGCCCGGCGTAGTCGGCTTGTATTTACGGATACCCATGAGGTTTCAGTTCCTTCTCTAGCGACCCGGTCAGCCAACCGGCCCGGCGAAGATGTCGATGCTCTGGCCCTCAGCGACGGTGATGATCGCACGCTTGGTGTCGGCGAGCTTGCCGGTGCCGTAGCGGGTGCGACGACGCTTGCCCTGACGGTTGAGGGTGTTCACGGACACGACCTTGACACCGAAGATGGCCTCGATGGCGATCTTGATCTCGGTCTTGTTCGCGTCAGGCGCGACGACGAAGGTGTACTTGCCGTCGTCGAGCAGGTTGTAGCTCTTCTCGCTGACCACGGGACGCAGGATGACGTCGCGGTGATCGCGGATCTTCAGCGCTGCGCTCACTTGTCCTTCTCCTCAGTCTTCTCGGCCTGGCCGGCCTCGGTCTTGGCGGCGACGAACGCCGCGAGGGCCGCGGAGGTGAACACGATCTTGTCGTTGGCCAGCACGTCGTACGTGTTGAGCTGATCGACGGAGATCACGTGCACCGAGGCGACGTTGCGCAGGCTCAGCCACGCCATGTCCTCGAAGCGGTCCAGAACCACAAGGGCCTTGCGGATGTCACCGGCCACCGTGGTGAGCGCCTGGAGGGCACCCTTGGTGGAGGGCTTGTCGCCGGCGACCAGTTCGGAGACGACGAAGACCTGGCCGTCATGGGCGCGGTCCGACAGGGCGCCACGGAGGGCGGCTGCGATCATCTTCTTGTTGGTGCGCTGGGCGTAGCTGCGCGGCGTGGGGCCGTGGACGATGCCACCGCCGGTCCAGATCGGTGAGCGACGCGAGCCGTGACGGGCACGACCGGTGCCCTTCTGACGCCACGGCTTGGCGCCACCGCCGCGGACCTCGCCGCGGGTCTTGGTGTCGTGCGTGCCCTGGCGGGCGGCCGCCAGCTGGGCCACGACAACCTGGTGGATCAGGGGGATGTTGGTGGTCGCGTCGAACAGCGCACCGGGCAGTTCGGCCTTGCCGGCCTTCTTGCCCTTGGCGTCGATGACGTCAACGGTCAGATCGCTCATGCTGCGGCACCCTTCCTAGCTGCGCTGCGGACCACGACGAGGGACCCGTTGTTACCGGGGATGGCGCCGCGCACAAGCAGCAGGCCACGTTCCGCGTCGACGGCGTGAATCTTCAGGTTCTGGACGGTGACCTTGGCGTTGCCCATGCGGCCAGCCATCTTGAGGCCCTTGAACACGCGGCCGGGGGTCGCGCAGCCACCGATGGAGCCGGGGGCGCGGTGCTTGCGGTGCACACCGTGCGAGGCCTTGAGGCCGGCGAAACCGTGGCGCTTCATGACACCAGCGGTGCCCTTGCCCTTGGTGGTGCCGGTAACGTCGACGAACTCGCCGTCGGCGAAGAGCTCAGCGGTCAGTTCCTGGCCCAACTCGAACTCCGAGGCGTCCCCGGTGCGGATCTCGAGGAGGTGCTTGCGGGGCGTCACGTCAGCCTTGGCGAAGTGGCCAGCCGCAGGCTTGGTCACGTGCTTGGCCTTGACGGCGCCGTAGCCGAGCTGCACGGCGTTGTAGCCGTCGATCTCGGGGGTGCGGACCTGGGTCACGACGCAGGGGCCGGCCTGGATCACGGTAACGGGGACGACCTTGTTGTTCTCGTCCCAGAGCTGGGTCATGCCGAGCTTGGTGCCCAGGATGCCCTTCACGATTCGTTCACTCATTTCAGCTGACCTCACGGAAGCTTGATCTCGATGTCGACGCCGGCAGGCAGGTCAAGACGCATCAGCGAATCGACTGTCTTAGGCGTGGGATCGAGAATGTCGATCAGACGCTTGTGCGTGCGCATTTCGAAATGCTCACGGCTGTCCTTGTACTTGTGGGGCGAACGGATCACGCAGTAAACGTTCTTCTCCGTCGGCAGCGGCACCGGGCCGGCCACCTTCGCACCCGTGCGAGTCACGGTGTCGACGATCTTGCGCGCCGAGCTGTCGATGACCTCATGGTCATACGCCCGCAGCCTGATGCGGATCTTTTGTCCAGCCACAGTCGTTCCTAACTTCTTGCCCTTGTGGAAATTTCAAGTTCCTACGGGGTAAAACCCTTAGTCACTCCGGATCACGCGGCCGGGAGTGTCGCGCAGTTCGCCACATTCCATCCGGCCCTCCAAGGAGGGGAACCTCGTGGATGTGTGGCTACCGAACCCTGGTGGATCCAGCCGCCCGACCCCGTGCAGAGCAGTTCTGCGCCATGCGGACACGGCACCGAACCCCTCGCGGAGCAACCGGACTATTCAAGCACATCGCCCCGGCTCTTCCAAATCGGGCTTTGGTTGCTCACCGGGTTTCGACACTGCTCGCAGGCTCAACCAATGTCGAAGCGGAGCGCCCACTGGGCGGCGCGGGGACGCAACTGGTACTCGGGCCGGACGTCCGGGCCGCAGGAGCGGCCGCCGAGGCCCTGCTGCTGCGCATCCAGGTACAGATGCGTCGCGTACGGTGCGGGCAGCTCGTGCGGGTGCGCTGCGCCGGTGACCTGGTGCGCGTCGTGGGCCCGCAGCGTGAAGCCGGGCAGCTCCCCCGCCGTCGGCTCGGCCTGCACGGTGAGACCCAACTCGGGGAGAGTGAGCTCGCGCAGGTCGCTGCGGTGGCCGCTCTCCTGCGGCACCGCGTAGTTGACCACCAGATCTGCGATGGCCGACTCGAAGCGACCCACGCGGGCCGCGGCCCGGGAATCCGCGTAGTTCTCCTCGGGGCCGGTGCCGAACCACTGGGCCCGTTCGAGGCCCTCCGGCAGCGTGAAGTGCAGCCCGATCCGGGGCCAGGCGCCGGCCCAGCCCGCGGTAGGCAGCGCGGAGGCGTCGAGGCGCAGTCCGTCGGCGTCCAGCGTCCAGATCAGCTCGACGGTGACCGCCTGCCGAACCGCAGCCGGGGCGTAGCGGTGCAGCACCGTGACGGTGCCGGGGCCGGTGGTCACCGACAGCACGCGTCGCTGCAGCCTGTCGAGGCCGGCGGCGCGCCACTGCTTCGCCCAGGCGGGCTGCGGCGCCACCGCCCCGCGGGCGACGGCTGGCTCCTCCTCCGCATAGGAGTAGAAGCCGTCCAGCGAGTCGTTCTCCGTGGGGGCGCGCCAGAGTTCGAGCCGCGGCCCGGCCACCTCGTGGTCGCCCAGCGCGATCAGGTCCCCGGTGCGCGCGTCGAAGCGCGCGGCGCCGAGGGTGAGCACGCCGTCAGACTCCACCGGCACTTCGCCGGACAGCGACGGGGAGGTCGAAGCAGGCTTCTCGGCAAGCTGCAACTGGCTGCGGGTCACGACGTGACCCTCCGGCGCCCAGTGGGTGTCGTGGGCGAGAACCGCCTCGACGGTGCGCCAGAGCTCGCCGTCGTGCGGGGTGAACGGCGGCAGGTCGACCGCCACCAGTGCGCCGGGTGTCACCGGTGCGACCTTCAGCTCTCCGGTGCCGATCTCGCGGCCGTCGAGTTCGTCGCGCCAGATGAAGCGCAGGTCTTCGGTGTCGCCGTCGTGGCGGCGGTTCTCGATGATCACCTCGGTGTCGCCGAGGTCCAGCTTGATCGGGGTGTAGACCGCGGCCACCTCACCCAGCATGGGGGTGGGGGTGCCGTCGGAGAGCACCATGCCGTCGGCGACGAAGGACCCGTCGTGGAGGGGTTCGCCGAAGTCTCCGCCGTAACCGAAGAACTCGGTCCCGTCCTCGGTGGTGGTGCGGATGCCGTGGTCGCGCCACTCCCACACGAAGCCACCGTGCCACTGCGGGAGGGTGTCGAAGAGTTCCTCGTAATCCGCCACGCCGCCCGCGCCGTTGCCCATCGCGTGGACGTACTCGCACAGGATCATGGGGCGCTGGGCGAGCACGGCCGCGCGGCCGGGGCTGGCGAAGCGGTTGTTGCCGAGCCCGGCCGACAGGTCCTCCATCTCCTCCAACGAGGGGTACATGCGCGAGACGACATCGGTGTACTGGCCCTCGAAGTCCTGCTCGTAGTGGACGGGGCGCTCGGGGTCGCGGCGGTGCAACCAGGCGGCCATCGCAGCCGCGTTCTGGCCGGTGCCCGATTCGTTGCCCAGTGACCAGGCGATGACCGACGGGTGGTTCTTGTCGCGCTCGAAGAACCGCTCGATGCGGTCAAGCAGCGCGTCCCTCCAGCGGGGATCGTCGGTGGGGTTGTCGACCCAGCCGTGCTGCTCGCCGAAGCCGTGGGTCTCCAGGTCGTTCTCATCGATGACCCACAGGCCGATCTCGTCGGCCAGGTCCAGCAGCCTGGGGTGCGGCGGGTAGTGGGCGGTACGCACCGCGTTGATGTTGTGGCGCTTCATGAGGTGGAACTGCTCGCGCACCACGTCCTCATTGAAGACGCGCCCGTGATCCGGGTCGTAGTCGTGGCGGTTGACGCCGCGCAGGCGCAGCTTGCGTCCGTTGACGCGCCACTCGTGGCCGACGATCTCGATGCGGCGGAAGCCGGCGCGCAGAGTGAGCGCCTCAGCGGCGTTGGACACCTCCACGTCGTAGAGCGCCGGGCGGTCCGCGCTCCACGGCGAGACCTCGCCCACGGGGATGGCCGCCACATCGGACGGGCTGTCGAAGGTGTGTTCGACCTTGAGGTCCTCGATCCGGACGGTGATGGGGTAGGCATCCGCCGAGGCCCGGAACTCGGGGATCAGCCGCCCCTCGCCGGTGGTGTGGTCGTAATCGGCGCGCAGCCACACGTCGTCGATGCCGGCGGCCGGGCGCGAGACCACGGTGACGGGGCGGAAGATGCCGGGCAGCCACCACTGGTCCTGGTCCTCCAGGTAGGTGGCGGCGGACCACTGGTGCACCCGCACGTGCAGGAGATTGGAGCCGGGCTGCGCGGCATCGGTGACGTCGAGTTCCTGCGTGAGGCGGCTGCCACGCACCACGCCCACCTCGGTACCGTTGAGCGAGACGATCGCGAGGGATTCGACGCCGTCGAAGCGCAGCAACACCCGCTCGCCGAAGCTGTCCGGCAGTTCGAAGGTGACGCGGTAGTCCCCCGTGGGGTTCTCGTCCGGCACGAATGGCGGCTCGACGGGGAACGGGTAGTTGATGTTGGTGTAGGCCGGCTTGCCCCACTCTTCGCGGCCCTGCAGCACCCAGTGCGAGGGCACCTCGATGCTGTCCCACGCCGAGTCGTCGAAGTCGACGGCGTCCGCTCCCTCCGGCGCCAGATCCGGGCGGGCGGCGAAGTGGAACCGCCACGTACCGCTCAGGTCCATTTCCGGGGCGTTCGACTCGAGGCGTGCCCGCGGCTGAACGCGCTGGCCGGATCCGGGGGAAAACGACGTGATCTCAGACATGCACCCCACCCTATCCCCCACCTTTCAAGGAGCGGGCCATCGGGTATTGTGGCATCCGCTCGGGTCCCCCGAGCCGGATGATGTGAGAGGAAGCCGGTGCGAATCCGGCGCTGTCCCGCAACCGTGAGGCCCCTGTGGCCAAGTCGGATACTCGCGAATCTTCCGCAACACGAACACGTCGTGGATAGCGTTGATGTGCCTCCCCCGGTGCACCGTTGCGCCACGCAGGGAGGCCCCGGATGAGAGCCGCGCGGATCATTGCATGCGCCGCCTTGGCGTCCCTCCTGCCCTGCACCGCCCCGCTTCCCGCCCATGCCGAGTGGCGCGACGGCTTCTGCCGCCGGGGAGAGGGCCACACCGTGGTGGTCGATTGGAGCCTCCTTCCAGGTGCAGTAGGCGAGACGAGCCTGGTGCGCTGCATCCCCCTGGACGCAGACAACCCGAAGTTTCCAGAGTCTCCGGGCAACCCCCTGGCTGACCCGCTCGCGTCAGCAGGCATCTCTTGGTCTTCCCCAGGTGGTCTGATCACAATGATCAACGAGTTCGAAGCTGAGACAGGGTACTGGCACATCGCGGGGGGTGAAGTCACTGAAGCAGGGGGAAACTGGCTGGGAATGGACGCCTATCTTCCCGTGGCGGAGATCGACAGTTTCAGTGGCTACACGCTCGCCCCTGAGTTCGGCAAACCGGTCCCAGTGCTCCCGCCGCAGTTCGCGCCGGACGAGCCAGGGGATTCGCCGTCCCCGGCCCCTGATCCCACTGACGGTCCAACCGGAGATCCCACGGGAGAACCGACCGGCGAGCCCACCGGAGAACCCACAGGCGAACCGACCGGTGACCCAACCGGCGAGCCGAGCGGGGAGCCGACGGGCGTTCCCACCGTCTCCCCCACTGCAGACCCCACCGGCTCTCCGAGCGCCGCCCCTTCCGCTCAGCCAACGCCGAGCGCGAATCCGCAGCCGCCGCGATCCGGAGACGCCCTGGACGGCACCGCTCCCCTGGCCGCGCACCCGACCGACACGGTGCGCGCCGTGTCCTACGGCATCGGCGGCGCGTCGGTGGTGTTCGTCGCCTGTGCCTCGGCCTGGGCCACCACTCGGCGGTCCCGTCACGACAGGAGGCCCGCCGATGGTTGAGGGGCATCCCGTCGTGTGGTTGGGCATCGTGGGAGTGGTCACCGCCGTCGCGCTCGGCGTTCCAGACCCCCTGGCCAGCGCGGCGCTGACTGCGGCGCTGGCACTGAGCGGGCTGATCGCCCGAGGGCCGCGCGCTGCCAGCTTTGTGCTGGGCGCCGCTGCCGCGCTCGGCTGCGCGCTCGTGTGGCTCGGCTGGCTGTTCCTCGTCCCCACCGCCTCCGTCGCCACCTGGTTGACCGGCGCTCTGGCAGCGGCGAGCGTGTGCCTTGCGCTGGGTGTTGCCGGGCAGGCGGTTTGCGCACGCGAATGGCTGTCCCTGGCCACCCTCACCGGACCCTTCGCTCCCGCCCTGGGTTGGCTGTGCTGCGGCGGCGAGGCCGCGGCGGAACTGGCCGCACGCCGGCGGCAGGGCCGGCGGGCAGGGGGCCTCACCGGGTGGCTGACGACGACGCGGGATCTCGCCGAGGGGCTCCCCGGCGCCTCACCCGGGCGCCTGCTCGCGCTGCGCGGCCCCGATCTCGCGCAACTACTGGCGCTGGCGCTCCTCGCGGCTGCGGTGGTCCTGCGTCCGCAGTACGGGTCGCTGCCCCTCGTGGCGGCCGCGCTGACCCTGCCGCTCAGCCTCGCCGTCGCGATGCCGCGAAGGGAGGCGCGCAGTGCTTGAGTTCGCCTCGTTCAGCGCCTGGCTGCCTGGCGCCGGCGTCGTCCTCGACGACATCGAACTGAGCTGCCAACCCGGCGAGATCTGGGCCGTCGCCGGCCGCACCGGTGCGGGCGCGTCGATGCTCCTGCGCGCCGCTGCCGGCCAGCTCCCCCGCATCGCGCAGATCTCGGGGCGCAACCGGGCGACTCGCCGGGTACTGTTCCTCGGCCAGCTCCCTCCGATGAATGTGGCCGAGTACCTGCGCGGTTTCGTCGACGATGTGCGCGGCGCCGCCGACGACCTCGGGCTCACCTCCCACCTCCAGCACCGCATCGGCACCCTGCCGCCGGATCTGCGGGTCCCCCTCCATCTGGCCGCCCTCCGCCACGCCCCTGCTGCCGATCTGATCCTCCTCGACGCGCAGCTCACCGCGGCCACGCCGCAGACCCGACGCGAGGTGGCGCTGGAAGCTCGCCGCCGGGCCGATGACGGCGCCGCGGTCCTCTGGGCCGACCATGACCTGGACACCTTGTGGGATGCCGCCACGCACGTGGTGGAACTGGAGCGGGGCCGCGCGGTGCGCCGGGGGCCCGCCGACGAGTGGCAACCGCTCACGCTGCCACCACCCACGCCGCTGCTGCTCGAGCGTCTCCGCCCCCTCCCCACGGGGAACCGCGCCCGGCCCACTGCGGCACCGCCCGCCGCCACCAGCACGGTCATCGACCCCGCCGATGTGGGGCTGACCGGGCGTGGTCTCGAGGTGGGCGCGAACGAGTCGCTGGGGCTGCTCGACCTCTCCGGGCGGCCCGAGCCGCTCGCCCGGCGCATCACCGACCATCTGGGCGGCGTGGTGCTGGGCTCACATCTGGCCCCGGAGGACACACCGCTCGCCGCCACCCGACGGTGGTGCCGCGAAGCGGGAGCGCCGCAGGGCGCCATCGACCTGACCGGGCTGCGGCCCCGTCGTCCCTTCGCCGAGCACAGCGACGGGGACGCGGCACGGCTCCGCGCCCGCCTGAGCGTGCCCGTCACCAGGCCGCTGTGGTACCCCCACCCCCAGGCCGGGCTCGACGCCCGTGACCGCCATGCCCTCGCCCACCAACTGGCCGGCGCCAACGCCGGGCCGCGGATCATCACCACCCGCGACGTGGAGTTCCTCGTGCGGGCCTGCCGCCGCATCACCGTGGTCGACGACGGCCAGGTCATCGCCACCGGCTCGCCGCACGCCATCGCCCGCTATCTGCCCGAACTGCCGCTCGTGGCGCAGGCCACCGGTTCGAGCCGGTACCTGCGCCTCACGGACCTGCCGTTCGAGGAGGGCCCATGAAGATGAAGTGGCACCCCATGGCGCCGCTGAGCGGACCGGCCTCCCGCACCGTCCTCGGCCTGATCCTGATAGCGGGCTTCGGGTGGCTCACCTGGCCGATCTGGTCGTCGTTCACCGCGCCAGATCGCCAGAATCTCGCCGCGCTTCGTCCAGCACTCTTCAGCGCTCTGGCCGGCCTGGTCGTGCTGCTGGGCTGGGCCATCTGGCGGGATGCCGGGCACCAGATGCGCCAGTTGGCTACGATCGTCACGCTGGCGACGGTCGCGGCTGGGTTCCGGATGCTGGTGCAACCCGGCGCCTCGGGCATCGAGCCGGTGTTCGCCTTTCCGCTGCTGGCGGGCGTGGCGCTCGGCTCCCCGGCGGGCTTTCTCACCGGAGCGCTCGCCTGCCTCGGCTCGTCTGCGGCGATGGGCCTGCTCGCCGACCCGCTCATCGGCCAATGCCTGGTCTGGGGTCTCTGGGGCGCCGCCGGCGGCCTGCTCCGCCCGCTGGGTGGAAGATCCGCCTGGGTGGGCGCGCTGGCAATGTCTCTGCCGCTCGGGGTCATCACGGGCCTGGCGCTGAACCTCATCGGCTGGAGCGGCGAGCGTACCGCTGAAGTGGGCGCCTTCCTGCCCGGCGTCGGCTGGTGGGAGGCCGCGCAGCGGCTGTGGGCCTACACGCGGGCCACCTCGATCACCTTCGACCTCGTCCGCACCGCTTCCACCGCCACCCTGATCGCTTTCATCGGGCTGCCCCTGATCCGGGCCCTGCGCACGGCAGTCGCTCCCGACATCCCAGCCCACCCCACCGAGGTGATCGCCCGCCCCCCGGAGATCACCCACGAATCCCTGCAGCGCCGCGAACGCAGCGCGCACCTGGCCACCTTGTGGCACCGTCCTGAAGGAGAATCCGATGCTTGACGCCACCGAACTCGAATGGGCCAGTGAGAAGCTCACGGCCATGAGCGACTACTTCGACGGCGTGGTCGTCGGGCAGGAGCGCCTGCGCCGCGCCCTCCTGGCGACTCTGCTGGGCAAAGGCCACATCCTCGTCGAATCCGTGCCGGGCCTGGCCAAGACGCTCGCCGCCGCCACCTTGGCACGTTCCGTCGACGCGAGCTTCGGCCGCGTGCAGTGCACCCCTGATCTCCTGCCCAGTGACATCGTCGGCACCGAGGTGTTCGACCCGGGATCGGCCACCTTCCACACCGAGCTCGGCCCTGTGCACGCCAACTTCGTGCTGCTCGACGAGATCAACCGCTCCAGCGCCAAGACCCAGTCCGCCATGTTGGAGGCGATGCAGGAACGCCAGACCACCATCGGCGGTCAGAGCCACCCGCTGCCGGATCCCTTCGTGGTGATGGCCACCCAGAACCCCATCGAGGAGGAGGGCACCTACGTGCTGCCCCAGGCCCAGATGGACCGCTTCCTGCTCAAGGAGATCATCGACTACCCCTCCGCCGACGCCGAGTTCGAGGTGCTGGGCCGCATCGAGCGCGGCATCTTCGACCACCCCGCCCCCGCCGTCGCCACCGTTGACGACGTGGCGCGGCTGCGGCGCGCCACCGAGCAGGTCCACGTCGACGAATCGATCAAGCGCTACATCATCGAGCTGATCGGCGTCACCCGGCAACCAGCCGACTTCCTGGACAGCTCGCACGCCCGCTGGATCGAATACGGCGCCAGCCCTCGCGGCACCATTGCGTTTCTCCAGGTGGCCCGCGCCCACGCGCTGCTGCAGGGGCGTGGACACGTGGTGCCAGACGACATCGTCACGATGCGCCACGCCATCTTGCGCCACCGGATCGTGTTGACCTTCGAGGCCCTCGCAGAGCAAATCCGCGTCGACGACCTGATCGACGCCGTCTTCGACGTGGTGCCGGTGCCCTGATGGCGCGCCTGCCCCGCATCCAGTCCCAGGTGGCCCTGGCGACCCGTTACCGGGTCTCCGGGTGGAGCGAGGGTGCCCACAGCTCCGTCCACGCGGGGCGGAGCCTGGAGTTCCACGACGTGCGTGAATACGTGCGCGGCGACGACGTGGCCGACATCGACTGGAAGGCCTCGGCCCGGCGCGGTTCGCTGCTCGTGAAGCGTCACGTCGCCGAGCGGCGCACCACGCTGCTCATCGCGGCAGCCACGGGCCGGTCAATGGCGGCGATGGCGTCGCCCACCGCTCGGAAATCTGACCTGCTGGTGGAGGCGGCAGCCACCCTCGCGGCACTGGCCTTGGGCCACGGCGACTACATCGGCACGCTGCACTGGAACGACGGGGCCACCGCCGGGGGGCGCCCGAGCACGCGGGCCGTTCAGGTGGAGCAGCTGCTCGCCGGGCTTGACGCCGCCTGCCGCCTGGATGCCGACGACGCCGATCTACCCAGGCTGTTGGACGCCACCGCCACAGCGCTTCGCCGGCGCAGCGTGGTGGCCGTCCTCTGCGGCGACGTGGAGATCGACGGCGAACTCGAGGCCCGCCTGCGCCGCCTCGTCGCCCAACACGAGGTGATGCTGGTGGCCGTGCCCGATCTGGACCCCACCGCCGACGTGGGCACCGTGGTGGGGATCCACGACCGGCGCCGGCTGCCTCGCGAGCTGCTGCGGGACCGCCATCTCCGGGAGGCCTGGCGCGCCGACTGCGCCGAGCGCGCCGCGCGACGCAACGCGGCCCTTGCCCGGTTGTCGATCTCCAGCCTGCTGTTGAACCCTGAGCAGGACGTGGTGGGGCAGGTGCTCACGCTGGTGAGGGGGATGCGCCGTGCCGCTTGAGTTGCTGTACCGGGAGGTCGACTACCCGGCCTGGTGGGCCTGGCTGGCCGCCGCACTCGCGGTGTGCGCTCTGGCGGTGCTCGCCGTCGGCATCTGGCGGTGGCGGGCGAGCCGCCCTGGCGAGGTGGCGCCTGATGATTCGCTCGAGCGCTGCCGCAGTGAGGCGCTCACCGGTATCGAGAAGGCCTCCGCCATGGCGGATCCGCGGCGGGCCTGCCAGGAGATCAGCCGGGTCACAAGGCGCTTCGTCGGGTTGGCCTCCGGCGGCGACGCCGACTACTCCTCCGCCGAGCAACTGCGGCGGGCAGCGCGGCTCGATCCGCGGTTGGCGGCGGTGGCCCGATTCGCCGGCGACACGCAGACGGCCTGCTTCGATCCTGCCTCCACCCCGGATGTGGACACCGTCGCGGCGCGGGCCAGGAGGGTGGTCGACACATGGCGCTGACCCATCCCCTCCTCGGCCTGGCCGCTCTCGCCGTGCTGGTGGTGGCCGCGGCGCTCGCGTGGCTCTGGCCCCGCCGGCCGGACCCGGTCACCGGAGCCCTGCCGTTCGCTGCCGCAGCGCGCCTGCGCGCCCTGCCCAGGTTCCAGGAGTTGGCCCGGCACCGGCGGCGCTGGCTCGTTACCGAGCTAGCCTGCCTCGCGGTGGCCGCCGTGGCCGTCTCCCTGCTGGTGGCGCGGCCGGTACTGCAGAACACCTCGCACGAGGAACGCGCCAACCGCGATGTGATGCTGTGCCTGGACGTGTCCGGCTCGATGCGCCCCGTCGTCCAGGGCGTGTTGGGCGCGTTCGAAGACCTCGCCCGCGAACTCGCGGGCGAGCGCATCGGCCTGGTGCTGTTCGACTCCGCCGCGGTCACCGTCTTCCCGCTGACCGACGACGCCGCCTACATCCGCGACGTACTGCAGGCCACCGCCGCCGAGCTGGAGGCACGCGACATTCCCGGCACCAGGCTGGGCGACGTGGGCAGCTCGCTCATCGGCGACGGCCTGGCCAGTTGCCTGCTGCGCTTCGATCGGGACGATCCGGCCCGGTCCCGCACCGTCGTCCTGGCCACGGACAACCAGACCTCCGGCAAGTCCCTCTTCACCCTCGCGCAGGCGACCGACAAGGCGATCGCCGACGAGGTGCTCGTCTTCGGCATCGCGCCAGCCGACAACGCCCTGACCGCCACCGACGAGCTCTCTGCGCAGGCGCAGCGCACCGGCGGCCGGATCCTGCTGCTCGGCCCGCGCACGGATCTCGGCGCAGTCACGCAGGCGGTCGACGCGACCCAGCGCCGGGCGCTGGCGGGGCCGAGCCGCCCCGATGCCCGCGAACTCACCTGGCCGCCCGCCGCGCTCGCCGGGCTCGGTTTGGCGGGCGCCGCCTACGCCCGACGGAAGGGACGGTCATGATCTGGCTCAGACTCCTCACCGCTTTGCTGCTGGCCGCCTCCGTCGTCGCGCCGCGTCTGAGCGAACCGGACGCTCCGGCTCCGCCCACGGGGGCCGACGTACTGTTCCTCGTGGACCGCACCACCTCCATGGGCGCCCAGGACCACCAGGGCCAACGCCCCCGCATGGAGGGCGTGGCGGACGACATCGCGGCGATCGTCGAGGCGCTGCCCAACGCCCGCTACACCGTGGTGACAGCCGACAACGACGCCCGGATCGCCGCGCCGTGGACCACCGACACCACCGCCATCGTCACCCTGGGCCGCACGATGGGCTGGCGCGAAGAGGGCTTCGGCACCGGCTCCGACATCGCCGTCGGTGCCCCGCTCGCCGAAGAACTGCTGCGCGCCTCGGCCGCCGCCCGCCCGGACGTGACGCGGTACCTCTTCTACTTCGGCGACGGGGAACAGATCGCGCCCCACGAGCCGGCTTCCTTCGCCTCCCTAGTGGACGTCATCGACGGCGCCTGGGTACTCGGCTACGGCACGGCTGAGGGCGGGGTGATGGCGCTGCGCGTCGACTCCGACGAGCTGGTGACCCGCGACGGCACGGCGCAGTTGTCACGCCTCGACGAGGCGCGGCTGCAGACCATCGCCGAACAGCTCGGCGGCACCTACCTCCATCGCACGGCGCCGGGCGGGCTCAGCCTGCCCACCACACCGCGGTCGACAGTGGGTGAGGCCTCCACCGAATCGTTGGGCCTCCCACTGGGCATGCTGCTGGCTGGCGCGGCAGCGCTGGCGCTCGCCATCGATGTGGTGCTGACCAGCCGTGCGGCCCGCCGGCTCCGGGCGGAGGTCTTGTCGTGACGCCGGGACGAGGACGATGGCTGGGCACCTCCGTGGCGGCGGCGCTCGTGTTGTTGCTCGCCGCCGCCGTGATGGCGGTCCCTCCGGCCTTCGTCGCCAGCGGCAACCGGGCGCTCCAGCACGGTGTGCCGCTGGCCGCCGAGGAACGCTACGACATCGCCTCGAACGTCCCCTCCGGCAGCGCCTGGATCCCCGTGTTCAACCGCGGAGTCGCCCGGTACGACCAGGAGAAGTGGGACGCGGCAGCCGACGACTTCGAGGCCGCCATCGCGCAGACCCCCGTCGAGATGCACTGCCCCGTCTCCCTCAACTGGTCCGCGGCGTTGGAGGCCGGCGCCGACGCGCTTGCTGCCGAGGGTGATGAGAAGGGCGCCGCGCTGCGCTACCGGCAGGCCCTGAGCGTGCTGGGCTCCGCCGTCTGCCCGGAGGATCAACCGGGCGCGAACGGTTCGCAGGCCGACGACTGGAACGACGCACGGGAGCGCATCTCCGGCAAGGCGTCTGGCGGCACCCCTGACCAGGGGGATACCACCGAGGCACCCGAACCGCGAGCTGAGCAGGAGCTGGAGGAGCGTGCGGCCCAGGCGCAGCAGGAGCGCCAGAACGCCGAGCAGCAGCGCGATCCCCGGGAGGGCGGCGGCGACGGCACCCGCACGTGGTAGGCTCCTGGCAGATTCGTCATCAGGGGAATGCGGTGCGAAACCGCAGCTGACCCGCAGCCGTGAGAGGCGCAGCCTCAAGCCGGAATGCCTGACCCGAATCGCCCTCAAATAACCGTCGAGGTCTACGGTCGGGCGCGACTCCCACGGGAGTCCTGCTTCTCCGACAGGACCCGTGTTGCGAAAGGGAGTCGCGTGACTCTTAGACACAAAGTCCTAGCGGTGTTCACAGCCCTGTTGCTGGCTGTCCACACCCTCACCCCACTCACCGCCAAGGCGGACTCGGCAAGTGAAAGCGTCGCCAGCGCGGCCGAGTGGATCGCCACCACCTGGGAGGAAAGCCCGGGTCAGTTCTTCGCCGCCGGCACCATCGCCGACGGCATCATCGCGCTCAGCGCCGCCGATTCGCATCCCGACACCGTCGAGAGCATGCTGTGGGCGCTTCACGAGGCCACGCCCGGCTACATCGGAACTCCCGATGACGGCGCCAATCCCGCCGGCCTGGCGAAGATCATCATGACGCTGGACATGGCCAACCAGAATCCGCGCACGTTCCTCGGGCCCGACCGGGATCTGGTCGAGGAGCTGAAGGGTTACGTCGCCGCCGACGGCGACAACATCAAGTCGTTCTGGGCGCCGTACCTGATCGCGATCGCGCTCGTGCGCGTCGGCGAGCCGGTGCCGGCCAACGTCATCGAGGCCATGACCGCCAACCAGCAAGGCGGTGCGTTCGGCTACTTCTCGAACGGCAAGTTCAATGCTGATCCTGATTACACCGCAGTGGGCATCTCCGCCATGTTGCTGGTCAGCACCAGCGAGCACGCCGACGCCACCACCCGCGAGGCGGCAACGGCCAGCATTGCCGCTGCCGCCACCTGGGCGGCTGACCCCGCCAACCAGAAGACCGACGGGGACGGCAACTACTACTGGACCACCTACTCCCCCGCGAACTCCACCGGCATGTTGGCCAGCGCGCTCGCTGAGGCCGGAGAGGACGTCAGTTCCCCCGTCGCCTTCCTCATCGATCAGCAGGACCTCACCGGCAACGGCGGTTGGGCCAGCTCCATCAACGGCACGTCCTCCAACGTGATGGCCACCACGCAGGCGATCATGGCGCCCGCCGGCAAGGGTTACGGCACCATCAAGAGCACCCAGCTCGCCCCCATCAACTTCGGTGGCGAGCCTGCCGGCATCGAGATCGAGCCCATCGAGAACGTGTCCATCGGCGCCGATCAGGAACTCACTCCCATCCAGGTCCGGGCGACCTCGGCGGTCACCATCGTCAGCTACTCCGCCGCCGGTCTACCTGACGGCGTAGCGATCGACAAGGCGACCGGCGTCATCTCCGGCAAGCCCACCAAGGCGGGCACGTTCGAGGTCACCGTCACCGTCACCAATGCCGACGACGTCACGGCCACTGTGACGTTCACCATCACCGTCGCGACGAACCGGGCCCCGGTCGTCAAGACGCCGCCAGACACCTGGGCCCCGGTCGGAGAACCGGTCTCCATCCAGGTGGAGGCCTCCGACCCTGAGAACACCACCCTCACCTACACCGCCACCGGCCTGCCCACAGGCGTCACGATCGACGCAGCCAGCGGCCTCATCTCCGGTTCAAGCGACAAGGTTGCACGCGTCACCGTTCGCGTCACCGCCACCGACGCCACCGGCAAGGCCACCAGCCGATCCTTCCTCCTGTCCGTGTGGGACAGCCACGCAGGCCCCTGCGAAGCCGACAGCGGCGTCACCGTGGTGATCGACTACCAGAAGCTGGGTGGTGATCCCGAAGTCCGTTGCGCCCTCGGCGATCCGGTCAGCGGCGTCGACGCCGTGCGGAGTGCCGGCTTCACCCTGGAAGGGGTGCGCCAGTGGGGCGACGCCTTCGTCTGCCGCCTCAATGGCCGCCCCAGCGCAGACGAGACGATCCCTGTGGACGGCGATCCGGGATACCAGGAGTCCTGTGTGCGGACGCCTCCCGCCAAGGCCTACTGGTCCTACTGGCATTCTGACGACAGCGGCGCCTCCTGGGACTACTCGCAACTCGGTGCCGCCGGCTATGACCCTGCCCCCGGCGAGTGGGAAGGCTGGTCGTTCTCGATGAACGCCACCGCCGACACCAACCCGACCCCGCGCACCGCACTGGCCCTGGCGCACGTGTCCGCGCCGAAGGTCGAACCGGTCGCAGATCTCACCGTCGACGAGGGTGACAGCGTCTCGGTCCAGGTCAAGGCCTCGGACCCGTGGGAAGACGACCTCACCTACTCCGCAACGGGCCTGCCGGAGGGAGTCACGATCGACGAGAAGTCCGGGGTGATCTCCGGCAGCGTCGAGGAGGCGGGGAAACACGACGTCGTCGTGACCGTGACGGACTCGGTGGGCAAGACCGCCACGGTGGAGTTCACCCTCACAGTCAGGGTTGAGGTGGTCACTCCGGAACCCTCGCCGGATCCGAAGCCCGATCCCAAGCCGACACCTGATCCGAAGCCGACGCCTGACCCCAAGCCGGAGTTCACGCCCACCGCTCCGTACACGCTGCCGGGTCTGCACAAGAACCTCAACGGCCGCGACTGGCAGACCTCCTGCGAGCCGTACTCGCAGACGGAGCGCTGCCGCACCGAGATCTGGGCCACCGTCGTGGTGATGGAGAACGGGCAGTTCGCACGGAAGAACGGATGGGCGTTCAACAACCTCACCTACTTGCCGCTGATGGAGCGCGCCGCATGGAAGGGCAACCCGATCGGCGACTACGGGGCCACCGCGCAGGGCCTGTTCACCTCCGCCGGCCGCCAGTGGCGCACCGAATGCGACACCGCCGCCACGGGCCGAGGCGCCTGCCGTTCGTACACCATGACGACGGTCTATGCGGCCACCGCGAAGGCGGGGGGCGGCTACGCCTTCAGCCAGAGCAACCAGTGGGTGTTCAACAACATGGTGTTGTTCCCCAACTGATGAAGCCCGTCAGCTTGATCCTCGCGGCGGGCGCCCTCATGGTGCTCGCCGCGGGGCCCGCACACGCGGATGAGTCGGCGACCCCGCTCCAGCAGCCCGCGGCAGAGGGCAGCAATGCGGTGGGCGCCTGTCTGGAAGCCGGGCAGGTGTGGCTGTTCGTGATCGACGATCACCATCGGGTACTGAGCAACCAGTGCGTCGGCACCCCGTCCTCGGGCGAAGAGGCATTGCGCCTCGCCGGCGTGGCAGCAACGACGGGCCGGCAGGGTTACCTGTGCACGCTCGCCGGCTACCCGGAGGAATGTCCCGGCACGTTCGACGGCGAGTACTGGAACTACCACCACGCGTCAGCCGGTAACGCCTGGCGGTACTCCAACGTCGGCGCCGATACCCACCGGCCGGTGCCAGGCTCGGTCGAGGGGTGGTGCTACAACGCCGAGGGTGAGTCGCGGTGCACTCCCCCGCCGCTGCGCGTGATCATCGACGGCGAACTTCGCCTGCCGCCCGGCGTCGCCGAGGCGGATCTCCTCGACCCGGCCCCCGTCGTGCGGGCTCCACTCCCCCCAGCCTTGCCAGTCCCATGGACCACGGTGGCCTCTGTGGGCGCGGTGCTGCTCGTCGCCGGCGGCGCCGTTGCCCTAGCCCGCAGACGCTCCACCCCGGAGTGACTCCTCCGCGCTGGTTGAGCCCGCGAGCTCTACGATCGGTGTCAAAGCCGCCAGACATGCGCAGCACCTGTTCCACAGCGGGTGCGTTCCGCCGAGCTGCTGTGTCTGTCTGGTTGAACTGACGCTGTTGCCGGAGCGTCCGGCGTCGGGGTGCTTTCCGCCCGGCCGCGGACGGGCAAAAGTGGCGCGGCGAATGATCACGACGACTGCGCGTCGCACGGCCGGCAGGTACGCTGGCGCCACGCACTCTGATCAAGGGAGATCACCGTGTCCGAGTTGGCCGAAGTCACCCAGTTCCTCGCCGCCCGCGAGCCGTGGTCGCTGCTCGCCCACGGCCAGATCGAATCGTTCGCCCGGCGCGCCGTCGGCCAGTACGTGCGCCGCGGCGACGTGGTGCTCGCCGCCGGCCAGGCGCCCCTGGCGATGTTCGTGGTGCGCTCCGGCGCCATCGAGATCATCGACGCCCACGGCACCCTCATCGACCACGACGAGCAGGGCGACTGCTTCGGCCAGTCCTCCATCCTCGAGGAACGCCCGTCGCGGTTCACGTTCACCGCGATCGAGGATTCGCTGCTGTGGTCCTTCTCGCCGGACGTGGTGCGCGAGCTGGTCTCCTTCCCAGAGGTGCGCCGCTTCTTCACCGAGGCGCGGCTGGGCGACGCCACCCGGCACGTGCCCGACGGCGGCCCGGTGCTGCAGGTGCCCGTCGCGGAGATGATCACGCGCTCCCCCATCACCATCGACGTGGGACACACCGTGCGCGAGGCGGCCCAGAAGATGACGGAGGCGCGCATCAGCGCCATCATCGTGACCCACGACGACCGGGAACTCGCCGGGATCCTCACCGACCGCGACCTGCGTCGGGTGGTGGCTGAAGGCATCAGCTTCGACGCCCCCCTGCCCGAGGTGATGAGCTCTGAGCCGTTCACCATCGGCTCAGATGCGCTGGCCCTCGACGTGCTGCTGTCCCTGGTGACGCACAAGATCCACCACCTGCCGGTCATGGAGGCCGGCAGGGTCATCGGCATGGTCACCTCCGGCGACCTGATGCGCCTCGAGCGCTCCAGCCCCCTCTACATGGTGGGTGACCTGGCCCGCCAGCACGACATCGCCGGCCTCGCCAAGGTGATGGGCCGCGTGCCCCAACTGGTGGGGAGGCTGCTGCGCCAGGACGCCACCGCCGAAGACATCACCCGTATCGTCAGCCGCACCACCGAGGCGCTCTACCAGCGGATCGCAGAGATGGGCGAGGAGAAGCTCGGCCCGCCGCCCGTGCCGTACGCCTGGACGGCGCTGGGCTCCCTGGCCCGGCAGGAGCAGGCGCTGGGCTCGGATCAGGACCACGCGTTCATCCTCAGCGACGACGCGCAACCGGAGCACGAGGCCTACTTCGCGGAGCTTGCCGAATACCTCACTGCTGCCCTGGTGGAGTGCGGCTTCCCGCGCTGCAAGGGTGACGCGATGGCCACCAACCCGCAGTGGCGGATGACCTTGGACAACTGGCAGCGCACGTTCGGCAACTGGCTGGCCGCGCCCACCTCGGAAGCGGTGCTGAACTCGTCGATCTTCTTCGACATGCGCCCCATCCATGGCGACCACGCCCTGTTCACCGCTCTGCAGCAGCGGGTGTTGCGCGCCGCCCCCTCGTCGTCGCGGTTCCTCGGCCACCTGGCCAAGCACGCCAACGCCGCCGAGGTGCCCGTCGGCTTTCTGCGCGGCTTCGTGGTGGAGAAGCGCGGCGAGCACCGCGACCGGCTCGACATCAAGCTGGGAGGCATCAACCCCATCGTCGACGTGGCCCGCATCTACGCGCTGCGCTGGGGCCTGCCCCAGGTGGGCACGCGCGCCAGGCTGATCGCCGCCGCCGAACACGGGGCGGAGGTGGAGAACCTGCTCGATGCCCACGAGTTCCTCGGCTATGCGCGCCTGGAGCACCAGGGTCGCCTCGTGGAGGCGGGTCAGCCGCCCAACAACTACCTCAACCCGGAGGACTTCTCAGACTTCGAGCGCCGCTCCCTGCGCGAGGCGTTCGTGATCGTGGGCAAGGCCCAGTCCGCGCTCAACGTGGCGTTCCAGACCCAGTACATCTCATGAGATGGCCCTTCTCCCGGGGGAACGCGGGCCTGGCGGACAAGGTGCCCGACGGCGGGCTGCGGCGGTACCTGCTCGCCGAGCCGCCGTCGAAGGCCACGCCCATCGCCGAGGCGCCCCTGCTGGCTGTCGACTTCGAGACCACCGGCCTGGTTCCCGGCACCGACAGGGTCATCTTCGTGGGCATGGTCGACGTCCAGGGCCTGCGCATCCCGCTGGGCAGCGCCACCAACTTCCTAGTCAACCCGGGCGGCGGTGTGGGCCAGTCCGCGATCATCCACCAGTTGACCGACGACGAGGTCCTCGCCCACGGCGTCACCACGGAGGAGGCCCTGGACCGGACGTTCGACCGGCTCGCCGGGCGCGTCCTGTTGGCCCACCACGCGGCCATCGAGGTGGGCTTCCTCACCGCGGCTGTGAAACGCGTCTACGGCATCGGCATCACCATCCGTGCCGTCGACACCCTGGGACTCGGGCTGCGTGCGCTCGGCATGGATGAGGACCACCCCCGCGACGCCCTGAGGCTGTGGAAGCTGCGGGTGCGGGCCGGGCTGCCCAGCTACAAGGGCCATGACGCCGTCGTCGACGCCCTGGCCTGCGCGGAGCTGTACCTCGCCCTCGCCCAGGAACTCCACCTGAAGGATCTCGACGCCGCGCTGCGCCTGTCGTGAGACGCAGACGGCGCGCCGGAGCTTGGGCTCCGACGCGCCGTCTGCGCTATGGGTTGATCAGCCGATCAGTTGCCGGTCTTCGGCAGACCGGGATGCACGGGCGTCGTGGGGGGCAACGTTGCTGCCACCGGTGGACGAGGGGATCAGATCCGCCAGCGTGCCATCTCAATCGGTGGGGGCCACGACGATCTCGCTACCCACCCAGTCTGCGGACGTGGCCACTGCGATGCGCTCGAACGCACCCGTCCCGGTGACGGTGAAGGGATCGCCGAGCGGAGCGGAGGACAGCAGCGGGCGCTCGGCTCCAGCGGACGGCGCGCGGCCAAGGTCGAAGGCCTCCGCGATGGCGGGGATCGAGTGGGCGAGGCCTGCGCTGCCCACGGTGAGGGCCACGGCGCTGACGGCCGAGACGAGAAGTCTCGGATCCCGGCCGTCCGCGTCAAGCCGACACGCTGGGGTTTTCCAAGGCGGGTTTCGAGGATTAGAGTCGGCGGCCGTATGTCGTCCTCGGCCCTTGACCACCTCTCCCCCGCATTCCCCCAGCGCGCGGCCTGGGGCACGGCGTCGTCGCTGCGCGCCTGGCAGCAGGAGGCACTCGACCAGTACGAGCGGGACCAGCCCAAGGATTTCCTCTGCGTGGCCACCCCCGGCGCGGGCAAGACCACCTTCGCGCTGCGGGTGGCGCTGACTCTGCTGCAGAACCGGACCATCCGCCGCATCGTGGTGGTCACCCCCACCGAGCACCTCAAGGTCCAGTGGGCCGACGCCGCAGCCCGGGTGGGCATCCAGCTGGATCCGGGCCTGGGCGGCTCGTCACGCAGGGGCCGCTCCCGGGAGTTCCACGGCTCTGCGGTCACCTACGCCGGCGTCGCCGCGCGCTCCTACGTCTACGAGGCGCTGTGCCATTCGAAGGAGACGCTCGTCATCTTCGACGAGATCCACCACGCGGGTGATTCGAAGAGCTGGGGTGAGGCCATCGAGTATGCCTTCGGCCCAGCTGAGCGCCGCCTCTCGCTGACGGGTACCCCCTTCCGCTCCGACGACAACCCCATCCCGTTCGTCGCCTACGACGAGCTGGCCCCCGGCGTGAAGCAGTCACGCGCCGATTACACCTACGGCTACGCCGAGGCCCTGGCCGATTCCGTCGTCCGGCCGGTGATCTTCATGAACTACGGCGGCCCCATGCGGTGGCGCACGAAATCCGGCGACGAGCTCGAGCTCGACCTGGGGGTGCCCACCACCAAGGACCTCACCGCGCACGCCTGGCGCACCGCGCTCTCACCCACGGGCGAATGGATCTCTGCAGTGCTGCGCGCCGCGGACAAGCGTCTCAGCGAGGTGCGCCGCCACGTGCCCGACGCGGGCGGCCTCGTGATCGCAACCGACCAGACCGCGGCCCGCGCCTACGCCCGGGTGCTCACGGAGATCACCGGCACCAAGCCCACGGTCGTGCTGTCCGACGACACGAAGGCCAGCGGCAAGATCGACGAGTTCTCCGCGTCCGAGGACCGCTGGATGGTGGCCGTGCGCATGGTCTCCGAGGGGGTCGACGTGCCGCGGCTCGCCGTCGGCGTCTACGCCACCGCCACCTCCACGCCGCTGTTCTTCGCGCAGGCCGTGGGCCGTTTCGTGCGCTCCCGCCGCCGCGGCGAGGTGGCCACGGTCTTCCTCCCGACGGTGCCGGTCCTGCTGGCGCACGCCTCTACGCTCGAGAAGCAGCGCGACCACGTGCTGGGCAAGCCGAAGACCGACGAGACGGACATCTGGGCCGAGACCGACGCGCTCATGGAGGCGGCCAACCGGTCCGAATCCGCCTCCGACGACCTGCTCGGCTCGTTCGAGGCGCTCGACTCCAAGGCCACGTTCGATCACGTGCTGTTCGACTCGCAGGCCTTCGGCATGCATGCCGAGCCCAGCAGCCAGGACGAGGAGGAGTACCTCGGCCTCCCCGGCCTCCTCGACGCGCAGCAGGTCAGCGTCCTCCTGGCTGACCGGCAGCGGCGCCAGATGCGCCGCCGCGAGCGACAGGACCGGAAGGCCGAGCCGGAGGTGGCCCTGCACCGGGCCATGGCGTCGAAGCGCAAGGAGCTGAACTCCCTGGTCAGCCAGTACGCCCGCCTCAAGGGCGTGCCGCACAGCCACGTGCACGCCGACCTGCGCCGCGAGTGCGGCGGCCCCACGCTGGCGAAGGCCACCCAGGCCGAGGTGGAGGAACGGGTGCGCTCCATCCGTGCCTGGCTGCGCGGCTGAGCTCTTCGCCATGTCCTGGCCCGCCGTCCCGCTGCGCTCGACGTTGGGCGATTAGGCGGAGCAGACCATCGCCGCCGGCGGCCCCGGCGATCTGGGCCGGCCCACCACCGCACTGTTCAGCAACGGCCGGATCCGCCGCGACGGGCGGGTGCGGGTCATCTACATCGACATGGCGCACGAGAAGGCCGAGCCGCCGTCAGACGTGCTGCTGAGGGCGGACCTGACCGTCAGCGAGGCGGTCCTTGCATTGGCGTACGTCCGGCCGAACCGGGCGGGCGTACCGTCCAAGGTCAAGGGCCTCCGAGGCAAGGCCGTCTCGCCCCGCACGATCGCCATCCAGAGCGGTTTCGCCGCACTTGTCGCCCTGCTGGGGATTGTGCTGAAGGAGCCGGGGATCCTCGCCTTGGCGATCCCGGTGTGGCTGCTCACCTTCTGGGCGGTCATCGGCGGCAAGACGTACAGCACCTACAGCTCACCCCGCGTCATCGACGACGGGGCGGACGTGCTGGCCTCCGGCGTCTACGCCCGGCTCCCTGTCGACACCAGCGCCGCAGATCCTGGCGCGCTGCCGCCCCGCAGCCGCGTCGATCTGGTCAAGAAACGCTACGGCAGGCTCCACTAGGATGTCGTCTACCGGATCGAGAACTCCGCCCTCTTCGATGGTGCGGTGCCTCAGACGCAGCGCTTCGAACTGGCGTTGCCGGCATGGGACGAGGCGGCACCTGACGCCGCCCAGTTGGCCACGGAGGCCGAGGCCTCCTTCGACGAGGCACGCCGCCACGCGGAACGGCTGGGCCTCGAACACCTGCCGGAGACCGCCCGCGACACCGGCCGCAGGGCCGCGCGCGCGGCCCCCTGCACGCGGACAATGCCGGGGAACGGGAGGCCGCCCGCACGCGGGTGGCCGAGCTGCTGGGCTCGCTGGCGCTCTACTACCTGCCGCCCGTCGACCCGTCCGCGCCGCAACTCCTCGGCGAACGCAAACAGATCGAGCCGCGATGATCCCTTGGGCGCCCATCTCCCCCGACACCCCCGTCGGCTCACTCATCGACATGAGCTGCTTCGCAGACTCGGAATCCGGACGCGCCATGATGCTGCAGGTCCGAACCCCCACCATCCATCCGGGCACAGCCTTGGATCCGCTCCGCAATCTGGCAGCCCAGGTGACGGTGCACGCCTACCGTTCCTTCGCCTGGCCGCGGCCCAACACGAAGCGGCATCCCGAGTACCTGCCGATCTCCGGCGCCTGCATCGCGGCCGGCCTGGTCCCCCGGCGGATCGTGTTCGTGCCGGACGCGGTATGGAAGATCACCGGGAAGCCCTACGTGTTGGGCACTTCAGGGAGGGTCCTGTTCCGCGATCTGGTGCAGCACGGCCCGCCCGCCTCTGTCCGCCTCCAGGGTGCCCTGGCCATGGCCGACCAGGTCAAGACCACCTATGGGCGCATGCTGGCAGACGTCGCCTACCGCATCGAACAGTCTGCGCTGTTCGACTCGGCGGTACCCACCACCCGCTCCTTCGACAATGCGCTGGCGGTGTGGAACGACCTCGACCAAGAGGCCGCGAGCGAGAATGACGTGGTGCGGCTCGCCGGCACCCTCAGACTGGCCTTCGAGACGGCCCGCGCCCACGCGGAGACCATGGGGCTCGATCACCTACCCGCCACGGCCCGCGCCGACGCCCGCCGCGCCGCCGGTGCCGCGAGGCTCGCCGTCGGCGCCGAGACGGACGCGGAGCGCGCCGCCGCCCAGGAGCAGGTGGTGCGGATCCTGCGCTCTCTTGCGCTGTACTACCTGCCGGGCCCGGATCAAGTGCCCCTGCAACTCACGGGCGGCTTACCCACAACGGGCTGGAACTAAGTTGAACTCTCAACTACAGTAGTGGCATGAGCGAACGAGAAGAGCACGGTAAGGGCGGCGTCTACTCCGCCAAGGGCAAAGAATACAACCGCGACACCCGCTACATCGAGACGCGGATCGTCGCCGAGCCCCGCGAGGGCACCGACGACTACCGGGTCGAGCCCAACCGCTACCGGCTCATCGCCGCCTACGCCTGCCCCTGGGCCAACCGCGCCATCATCGTGCGCGACCTGCTGGGCCTTCAGGACGTCATCTCCATGGGCAACCCCGGCCCCACCCACGACGCCGATTCCTGGACCTTCGACCTCGACCCCGATGGCGTCGACCCGGTGCTGGGCATCGCCAAGCTCAAGGAGGCCTACGAGAAGCGCGTCCCGGGCTACTCACGCGGCATCACCGTGCCCGCCATGGTCGACGAGACCACCGGCGAGGTGGTCACCAACAACTTCCCTCAGATCACCGAGGATCTCTACTTCGAGTGGTCCGAGCACCACAAGGAGGGCGCCCCCAACCTCTGGCCTGAGGAACTCCGCGGGGAGATGGAGGAGGTCATGCAGCGCATCTACACCGAGGTCAACAACGGCGTCTACCGCTGAGGCTTCGCCGGTTCCCAGGAGGCCTACGACGCGGCCTACGACCGGCTCTGGACCGCGCTCGATTGGCTCGAGGAGCGCCTGGCCACCCGCCGCTACCTGATGGGCGACCAGATCACCGAGGCCGACGTGCGGCTGTTCACCACCCTGGTGCGCTTCGACGCCGTCTACCACGGACACTTCAAGTGCAACCGTAACAAGCTCACCGAGATGCCCAACCTGTGGGGCTACGCGCGTGACCTGTACCAGACGCCCGGCTTCGGCAACAACGTCGACTTCGAGCAGATCAAGCAGCACTACTACGTGGTCCACACGGATCTCAACCCGCTCAGCATCGTGCCGAAGGGCCCGGACCCGAGCGGCTGGGACACCCCACACGGCCGCGGCTGACGCAGACGGGTACAGGGCTGAGCCCGGTGCCCGTTTAAGCTAACCGACATGGCTGCTATCGCCCCGTGGACGCTGATCTCCCCTGAGGCACCCCTCCGCGTGGTGGCAGCTCAGACGTTGCTCGTCTCTCCGGTGCAGCCGCGCAGCGACGAGGTGCGGGTGATGGTGGTGGAACTGCTGGATTCCGTCGGGAACAGCGCCTCGATCCGGCACGCCATTCTCGGCTCCACCGAGCCGCCCCGCAGCGAGACGGTGCCCGCCTGGCGCCGGATCAACGAGTTCTGCGCGGAGTTCTTCGGGCAGCGGATCGACCATGTGCTGGCCGTGCCGCCGGTGGAGTGGTCGGGGCGCGGCGGGCTCTTCGGGCCGCGCACCGCCACCGCCATCCAGTACGAGGATGATCCCTCGGCCACGTTCGACCCGCAGCAACTGATCGGCCGGATCGCCGCCCTCCCCGCGCCGGAGGGCGCCCCGGCCCGGGAGCCGGCGGGCGCGGTCTCGGAGGCGGCCCAGGCCCGCGTCGATGCGGTGAAGGAGACCTTCGGCGAGCTGTCCGCCGATGTGGTCTACCGCATCGAGAACTCCGCCCTGTTCGACACCTCCGTCGAGCTCACCAGGCAGTTCCATCTGCTCCTCCTGCGGTGGGAAGACGACGCGGCCCGGCTCAACGCGGCCGAGCTGGACCGCCTCGCCCTGGAGATCACGCTCGCCTTCGACACCGCCCGCGGCCACGCCGAGACGGTGGGGCTGGCCCACCTGCCCACCACGGCGAGGGCCACGGCCGGGCGCGCCATCAAGGCCGCCCAGCTGGCCCGCGCCGCCGCAACGGAGGGCGAACGCGAAGCCGCCATGGCGCAGGTGGTGCGGCTGCTCGAGTCTATCGCCGTGTACTACCTCCCCGCCGCGGGCGACGTGCCTCGCATGATCGGCGGCGCCGCGCCGCAGTTGGGCAGGCCGGCGTGAGCGAGGCCATCACCCCCGTCAGCCGGCTGGGCCTCCTCGTGGGCCAGCCCGTCGTCGTGTCCTCGGCCTTCCTCGAGGGGAAGATCACCCCCTACGCCGTTTCCTGCGCGGCGAGCAACACCGTCGGCATGGTGGAGGTCAGCTACTCCGCCGTCCGTGGCTACGCATACCCGACGGTGCATCAGGTCTCCTCGGCGCGGACGCTGGAATCGTTCGCCCGCGAGCACTGCGGCATCGAGATCATCGGTCGCATCACCATGATCTCCTCCGTGGAGTGGCCGCGGCGCGACGCCGGTGCGCAGACGCAGGTGACGCTCGGCCTGCCGGAGGGCATGGTCTTCGACGACGTCTACCCGGGCATCCGCGAATACAACGTCGTCTCCCAGGCCGCGGAGCCCTACGTAACCTACATACTGGGCCACATCGACGCCCCGGTGGGCCCGGAGATGGCCCGGGCCCGCGTCGAGTCCATCAAGGACCACTACGGGCAGCTGCTCTCGGACGTGGTCTACCGGATCGAGAACTCGGCGCTGTTCGACAACGCCATCGCCGAAACCAAGGAGTTCCAGCTGCTTCTCCTGCACTGGGAGGACGGCGTGGGCCGGCTCGCGCCGGGCGAGCTCGACGCCCTGTCTCGCGAACTGCAGCTCGCGTTCGACGCGGCCCGCCAGCACGCCGAGGCTCTGGGCCTGAAGCACCTGCCGTGGACCGCGCGCCGCACCGCCCGCCAGGCCGTCAAGGCCGCACATCTGGCGGCCAGTGCCACCACCGACGGGGAGCGGGAGGCCGCGCGCGCCAAGGTTGCCCACCTGCTGGGTTCCCTTGCCCTGTACTACCTGCCCACGCCGGACCAGTCGACCAGGATGCTGGGCGCCCAGACCGCCCAGCTGGATGGTGGCGCTGTCTAGACTGTGGCAATGCCCAACCCCGTTGCGCCATGGACGTTGCTGGCCACCGATGCCCCGGTGGGTCAACTGATGTGGCTGACGGTGGCCATCTCGAGCCGCCCGGAGCGCGGGCCGCATCAGGTCACCATCCTGGAGGTCGACAAGGTCACGGGTGTCGCGGGGCTCCTCGCCCCCGCCTCACGGGTCAGCGTGAAGACCGCAGGACTGGGCGCCACGGACAGGCCACGCACGATGATCGTGCCGGATTGGCTCAGGCTCGACGATCTGGTGGCCGAGCGGCTCGACGGCGGAGAGATCGAGCATGTGTTGGTGGTGCCCGGCGTACGGTGGCCCGTCGACCGGGTGTTCGGCCAGGACGAGCCCACCGCCGTGACCCATGGGCCACGCTCTTCAGAGGTCTACGACGAGCGCCAGATCCTGGCCCGCCTCGATGCGCAGCCCAAGGCCAGGTCCAGGAAGGACGGCCACTCCCCCTCCGGCGCCCGCGCCCGCGTCGACAGGGTGAAGGAGAGGCTCGGGGCGATGACCACCGATGTGATCTACCGCATCGAGAACTCGGCGCTGTTCGACACCTCCGTCCCGCTGACCCGGCAGTTCAACCTGCTGATGATGCGCTGGGACGACGAGCAGGCCAGGTTGGGCGCAGCCGCGCTGGACAGGCTGTCCATGGAGGTCGAGTTGGCCTTCACCACCGCGCGTGATCACGCGGAAACCGTGGGCCTGTCCCACCTGCCCGCCACCGCCCAGCCGGATGCGCGGCGTGCCCTCAAGGCCGCCGAACTGGCCAACCGCGCCACCAGCGAGGGTGAGCGGGAGGCGGCGCTGCTGCAGGTGACGCGGTTGCTGGAGTCGATCGCACTGTTCTATCTCCCGGCCCCGGCCGACGTGCCGCGCATGATCGGCGGCTCCGCTCCCCAGTTGGGATCGGGATGAGCGAGGATCCCCTCCTGCTCAGGGGCTCCGACACCCCTCGCCACATCTGGCTCCCCGGCCGCACCGACCTGCGCCTCGGTGACGCCGTGGGGCGCACCATCGTGGTTGCGGCGGGTGAGCGGGAACCTGAGGGTGACGTGCACGTGCTTGAGATCGAGGCGGCCGGGTACAAGGACGTCAGGGTGCGCTCCGGGCCGTTGGGGGTCTCGACGGGGTCGAAGGTCAGGTCGGCACCGGCGTCTCGACGGCTCGACGACTTCATGACCGAGCACGAAGATCTGACCATCACCCGCGCGATGCTCACCCCGCAGGCACGGTGGCCGACGTTCATTCCCGACCGGCGGACAACCCACTGGGGTGCTCTCCTCGCCGGCGTGGGCGCTGCCCTGTCGTTCGCCTTCTATCTCGGGAAGGCCGGTGTCATTCTCGCCGTGGTGAGCGTGGTCATCAGCCTCATCATTCCCGGCCGCAGACAACTGGGCATCCGCATCCACCGGGAGGGCAACAAGAAGCCCTACAGCCGCGGCCACGTCATCGATCGCCTGATGGAGATCCCTGCCACTGCACCCCGGCGGAGCCTGGTGGTGGGCGCAGTGGCGGCCCCCGCAGACAGGGCTCTCGCCATCGAGCGGATCACCCAGGTGAAGGAGCGCTACGGCGAACTGCTGACCGACGTGGTCTACCGCATCGAGAACTCCGCCCTGTTCGACCCCGCCGTCGAGCCCACCCGCGAGTTCACCCTCGCCCTGGCCACCTGGGACGACCAGCACACCACCCTCTCCCCCGACGAGGCGGCCGCCCTCTCCCGCGAAGTACGCCTCGCCTTAGGCACCGCCCGCGCCCACGCCGAAGCCCTCGGCCTGAACCACCTCCCCGAGACCGCGCGAGCCGACGCGGACCGCGCCGCCAAGACAGCAAGAATCGCCATGGACGCCACCACCGACGGAGAACGCGCCGCCGCCATCGAACAGACCAACCGCATCCTCACCACCCTCGCCCTCTACTACCTCCCAGATCCCGCCGAGACCGCCAAGGCACTGGGCGGCCGCCCCCCGGAGGTGGAGCGATGATCCGCCGCGACGGCATCAAACTACGAGACCCGATCGGCAGCCTGGCACACCCCACCTACGTGGTCGCGGGGCGGAACTGGACCCGCGATGAGGAGACGGCCGTCGTCGGAGTGCGTTGGAGGCTCGCCGGGTGGGCGGTGGTGTCCGCCTCCTATCCGGGCACCTACTCGACGCGGTGGCGCCTGGTGCCCGCGTCACGCTCCTTCGAGCGGGTCGCCTCCGAGGCGCTCGGCGAACGGGTCGAGTACGCCTCCAGCGCGCATCGCGTGGCGTGGGGCCGGGGGTCGAAGCACAAGGTGCTGCGCTGGCTGTCCTGGCTGATGGTGGCGATCATCCTGATCACCCTCTCCGTCTCCTACCCCCACACGATCCTCTTTCACCTGTGGGTGCCCAGCCTGGTGATCTTCTCGCTGCTCCTGTCGACGCTCACACGAGGCTCGATCCGGCCGTCGCGCCCCACCCGGATCTATGGCGACACGATGAAGCGTCTCAGGCGGCAGAAACCGTCGCCCCGGCGCCTCGCGATCGGCGAGGTCACGCCGCCCACGGACCTGACTGCGGCCGCCGCGCGCGTCGACCAGGTCAAGGCCACCTACGGCCAGCTGCTCTCCGACGTGGTCTACCGCGTCGAGAACTCCGCCCTGTTCGACCCCGCGGTCGACTCCACCAGGGAGTTCACCCTCCTCCTCACGCAATGGGATGAGCGCTCATCCCTGCATCCCGACGGGGTGGCCGAGCTGGCCCGCACCGTGGAACTCGCTTTCGACACCGCGCGGTCCCAGGCAGAGGCACTCGGCCTCGACCATCTCCCCCGCACTGCCCGCCCCACCGCCCGCCGCGCGGTCAAGTCCCTGCGGCTCGCCCAGGAGGCGACCACCGACGGCGAGCGCACCGCCGCCCTCAACCGCGCCAACCAACTGCTCGGCTCCCTGGCCCTCTACTACCTTCCCGACTCGGCCGAGACGAGCCGCGCACTGGGCGAGACCCGCCCCGAGATCGGGGCTTAGAGGCTGGCCAGCACCGCGTCGAGCATCTCCTCGGTCAGCCGGCCGGTGAAAGTGTTCTGCTGGCTCACGTGATAGCACCCCACCAGGGAGACCTCACGGCCCTCCGGAGTGCGCAGCGTGGCCCGGGCGCCGTGCCCGAACTTCGGCTTGGGCTTGGGCGACTCCCATCCCGCCTGACGCACAGCGGCCAGCGTCGCATCCCAGCCGATCCCGCCCAGGCACATGATGGAGCGCACGTGCGGGGCGGAGAAAGCCAGATCGGCGTCCAACCACGGAGCGCAGGTGTGCCGCTCCTGAGTCGTCGGCTTGTTCTGCGGAGGGGCGCAGCGCACGGTGGCCACGATCCGCACCCCGATGAGCTCGAGCCCGTCGCCCGCGTGGGTGGAGGTGGGCTGCGTCGCCATCCCCGCCCGGTGGAGGGCGGCGTAGAGCCAGTCGCCTGAACGGTCACCGGTGAAGTTGCGCCCTGTCCGGTTGGCGCCGTTGGCGGCGGGCGCGAGGCCGACGATGAGGACCGGCGCGTCCACCGGGCCGAACGCCGGGGCCGGCCGGCCCCAGTAGGGCTGGTCCGCGAAGGAGGCCCGCTTCTCGACGGCCACCTGCTCGCGCCACTCCACCAGCCGCGGGCAGGCGCGGCACACCGAGATCCGGGCGGCGAGTTCATCCGGCGAAGCGTCCGAGGCCAGCCGCGTGACGTCGTCGGGCACCTGGGCGACGGGGGTCGCCTGCGTCGCCCCGTCCCCCGGCCACCCCGTGCCCGGCGGCACCGGGGAGGGGAACAGGTCACCGGTGACGGGATGCGGCAACAGCACTGTCTGGCTCATCACCCGAGCGTAGTCCCTGCCGACGCGCGAACCACTAGGCTGCCTGCATGCCCAAGCGTCAATATGAGGTTCTCCCCGGCAGCCACGGCTCCCGCGTCAGGATCAAGGCACACGGCGGCGCAGTGTTGCGCGACCCCCGGATCAACCGCGGCACCGCGTTCACCCACGAGGAGCGCGAGAAGCTGGGCCTCACCGGCCTGCTCCCCACCCATGTGACCCCGCTCGAAGGCCAGTTGCACCGCTCCTACATGAGGTTCAAGAACGCCACCAGCCCCCTGTCGAAGTTCTCCTACCTCCAGGGCCTGCGCGAGCGCAATTCGGTGCTGTTCTACCGGCTGCTCAGCGAACACCTCGAAGAGGTCATGCCCATCGTCTACACCCCCGCCATCGGCGAGGCCATCAAGGAGTTCTCGTTCTGGTTCCAGTCCATCGACGGCGTGTTCCTCTCGATCGACCACGCGGACCAGGTCGAGGCGGCACTGCGCGCCACGCAGATCGCGCCGGAGGACCTCGACATCCTCATCGTGACGGATTCCGAGGGCATCCTCGGCATTGGCGACCAAGGCGTGGGCGGCATCCAGATCTGCCTGGGCAAGAAGTCCCTGTACACCGCGGCCGCGGGCCTCGACCCTGACCGGATGCTCGCCGTCGTCCTCGACGTCGGCACCGACAACCTGAGGCTCCTCAACGACGAGCTGTACCTCGGCGAGCGCCATGCCCGTGTGCGCGGCGAGCGCTACGACGCGTTCGTCGCGTCCTTCGTGCAGGCCGCCACCAAAGTGTTCCCCAACGCGATGATCCACTGGGAGGACTTCGGCGCGAACAACGCCCACCGCCTGCTGGACACCTACCGCGACGAGATCTGCACCTTCAACGACGACATCCAGGGCACCGCCGCCGTCGTGGCCAGCGCCATCCTCGCCGGCGTGCAGGCCAAACGCGAAAAGCTGCGCGACCAACGCTTCGTAATCCACGGCGGCGGAACGGCCGGCGTGGGGATCGCCGAGCTGCTCGTCGACCTGCTGGTCAAGGAAGGGCTCTCCGTCGAGGAGGCGCGCAGGCTGTTCTGGGTCACCAGCAGTCGGGGGCTGGTCACCGACGACGCCACCCAACGGTTCCGTGACTTTCAGCGTCCCTTCGCCCGCGGCATCGGAGAGTTGCAGGAGTGGGACCTGGACCACCCGGGCCACTACGCCCTTGCCGACACCGTTCGCAACGTGCGCCCCACGGTCCTGATCGGCACGTCCGGCCAGCCGGACTCCTTCACCGAGGAGATGATCCGCCAGCTGGCCCAACACGTCGAGCGACCGCTGATCCTCCCCCTGTCCAACCCCACTGCGCTGGCAGAGGCGGTACCTTCGGACATCCTCGAGTGGACGGGCGGGCGCGCACTGATCGCCACCGGATCGCCGTTCCCGCCAGTGGAACATGATGACGCCACCTACACCATCGCGCAGGCCAACAACGCGCTGGTCTTCCCCGGCCTCGGCCTCGGAGTTGCGGTCTGCAAGGCGGAGCGGGTCACCGACGCGATGATCGCCGCCTCCGCGGAGGCGGTCGCCTCGCTGGCGGAGGTGCGCAGGCCCGGCCAGTCACTGCTGCCCAGCATCAACGACCTGAGGAGGGTCTCCGCGACGGTGGCCATCGCCGTCGCGAAGGCGGCCGAGGACGACGGCGTGGCCCGCGAGCCGCTGACCAACCCGGTGCAGCAGGTGTTCGAGAGCATGTGGATGCCCAGCTACCCGGAGCTCGTCTTCGACGAATAGCCGGACCTTGAGCGTGTCGCGTCCGAGCTTGCGAGGACCCCGACACGTCGAAGGGCGCCCGCAGCTTTCCCGCCACCTCACCCGGCGTCGGACAGGAACGCGAGGATCGCCCGCACTCGGCGGTTCTCCTCCTTGGGGTCGAGGCCCAGCTTCAGGAAGATGTTGGACACGTGCTTGGCGACGGCGGCGCCGGACAGGTACAGCCGCTCGGCGATCTGCGTGTTGGACAGGCCCTGGGCCATCAGCTCGAGCACCTCGAACTCGCGGGGGCTGAGGTTGCCGAGGCCTGAGCGGCTGGAGGTCATCATCGCGCGGGCGACGTCCGGGTCGATCACCACTCCCCCGCCGGAGATCAGACGCAGCGAGCCGATGAAATCTGCCACGTCCGCCACCCTGTCCTTCAGCAGATAGCCCGAACCGCCGGCACCGGGCCCGGAGGGCAGCGAGAACAGCTGCTGGGCGTAGACGGGTGAGACGTACTGGCTCAGCACGAGCACCGCCAGCTCCGGGTGCGCCTGCTTCAAGTCGATGGCGGCCTGCAGCCCGTCGTTGGTCATCGACGGCGGCATCCTCACGTCCGTGATCACCACGTCCGGCAGCTCACCTGCCTCGGCCAGCCGCCCCACCGTTTGGCGCAACGCATCTGCACGCGATTCCTGAGCCACCACCCCATAGCCCTGCCGCTCCAGCAGCCCAACCAGGCCCTCGCGCAGGATGGCCGAATCGTCGGCGACGACGACGCGCTGCCCGTTCACAGCGTCACCGCCGATTCCCCGCGGGCGAGCAGCAGCGGCACGCTGGCCACCACCTGCGTGGGCCCGCCGTCGGGGCTGGAGATCTGCAGGTCTCCCCCGAAGGCGCCCAGCCTCTCCTTCATTCCGGCCAGCCCGTGACCCTGGCGCAGCTGAGCGCCTCCGGCACCGTTGTCCACCACCGAGATACGGAGGTGGTCATCGGCCGTCAGCAGCACGGTCACGTCCGCCCCCGGGGCGTGCTTGCCGGCGTTGGCGATGGCCTCGCTGGCGAAGAAGTACCCGGCGGCCAGCACACCCTCAGGCAAGGCGGGCAGCGGATGCGGGCAGATGATGCGCACGCGGTTCGGGGCGGCAGTGGCCACGTCGTCGAGTGCGGCGGCCAGCCCTTGCTCCACCAGGATCTGCGGATGGATGCCGCGCACGGTCGTCCGCAACGCCGACAGGCCCCGTTGGATGGCATCGCTGGCCTCGCGGAGAAGAGTTGCCAGGGCCGGGTCGCCCTCCACCGCTGGCGACAGCCTCGCCTCCCCCAACTTCATGGCCGCCGCCACGAGGTACTGCTGGGTGCCGTCATGGAGGTCACGCTCGATGCGGCGCCGCTCCACCTCATAGGCGTCGACGATGACGCGACGCGAGGCCGTCAGCTCAGCGATCCGCTGCGCGGCGTCCTCCCCATGGCTGCGCCCAGCCTGCCGTCGGAATCTCACACAGCCAACTTACCGACGACCAGTGCCGAAGTGGCGGCTCCACCTGCAAAGGTAGTGCTGGCACTACCCGGGAACGGGAGCGCACTCCATCGTGCCGGAGCTCAATGGACGGTGAAATCGAGGTATGAACAACGAACCCGCGCTGCTGCGCACCACAGACATCGTGAAGACCTTCGGGCAGGTCCGCGCCCTGGCCGGCGTGAGCCTGGAGATCAGGGCCGGGGAATCCGTCGCCATCATGGGCCCGTCCGGATCCGGCAAGTCCACGCTCCTCCACTGCCTCGCGGGCGTCCTTCTGCCCGACGATGGCACGGTCGAGTTCGACGGCCGGCAGATCTCCGCGCTGCCGGACCGCGAGCGCTCCCACCTGCGGCTGAGCCACTTCGGCTTCGTCTTCCAGGACGGCCAGCTCATCCCGGAGCTCCCCGCACGGGAGAACGTGGCTCTGCCGCTGATGCTCACGGGCACCCGACGCGGCACGGCACTCAAGGCGGCCGACGACATGCTGGGCCGCATCGGGATCGCCGAGCTGCGTGACCGTCGGCCGGGCGACATGTCCGGCGGCCAGGCGCAGCGCGTCGCCATCGCCCGTGCCCTGGTGGGCCAGCCGAAGGTGGTCTTCGCCGATGAGCCCAGCGGAGCGCTGGATCAGGCCACGGGCCACGAGGTCATGCAGCTGCTCACCACCACCGTCGCCCTCGCCGGCGCGAGTCTGGTGATGGTCACCCACGATCTGGGGGTTGCCCGTTGGTGCTCCCGCCTGGTGGAGATCCGCGACGGGCTGGTGCACGCGGATCGTCTGCTCGAGACCGGGGCGGGTGCACGATGACCGTCACCGGCCTGCCCACCCTCTCCCTCCAGCTCACCAGGGCACGCTTCGCTGCCCGTGAAGGCGAGTCGCTGCTCTATCTTGCGTCGATCGCGGCCTACACCGTCGCCAGCGCGCTGGCGCTCACCGTCGCGGGCGGCACCTGGATGTTCTACAGCCGCTGGCAGCAGCCCTACGGCATGCTGGCTGAAGTCATCGCCATCGACGCCTCGTTCGAGCCCGTCATGATGTTCTACTTCGTTTTGGCCCTCATCGCCTGCGCGATGCTGGTCCCCTCCATCCTCACCCTCGCCTCCGGCGCAGCTGTCCTGGGCGCCCGGGGACGGGAGCGCAGGCTCTCGGCGCTACGCCTGATCGGCCTGTCGTCGGGGGACGTGACCCGGATGTCGCTCATCGACACCCTCATCCTGTCGGCCATCGGCACGGCGGCCGGATTCGCGATCTACGCTGTCACCTTGCCGCTGTGGCATCGGTTGACCTTCACGGCGATGCCCATTCAGGCGCACGAGATGTGGCTTCCGTGGTGGCTGCTGCTCGCGGTCACCGTCGCTGTGCCGGCGATCGGCCTGCTCGCCACCTTCTGGGGGCTGCGCCAGGTCCGCATCTCCCCTCTGGGTGTGTCGCGACGCACGAACAAGCCCCCCATGCGGCTGTGGCGGGTCCTCTTCTTCCTCGGCCTCCTCGCGGTGGCCTACGTGGCCCTCAGGATGGTCAACCCTGGTGGCGGCCTTCAGGCCTACCTGGTGCTGGCCGGTGTGATGTTCGTCGTCATCCAGGGAATCAACATGGTGGGCCCCTGGCTGCTGCAGGTGGAGGCCCGGCTGGTGTCGCAGTGGCCGTGGGCCAGCACCATGTGCGCCGCCCGGCGTATCGCCGCAGACCCGAAGCAGACGTGGGCACGCGTCTCCAGCCTGGGTCTGCTCTCCCTGATCGCGGGGTACGTATCCACCATGCCCCTGGAACTGAGCACGGGAGGCCACGAGGAGTTGACGAACTTCGCCATGGCGTCGCGCTGGGACTTCACCAAGGGAGTGATGATCACTCTGGCCGTCGGCCTGGTGCTCACGGCTACGTCGATCCTCATCACCCAGGCCTCCGCCGTCTTCGAGCGTGCCGAGCAGACACGGGCCCTCGCGAAGATGGGCGCGTCGCCGTCGTTCCTGACCCGGGTGATGTGGCTCGAAACGGTGGCTCCGGTGGCGGTGGCCGTCCTGCTGGGCTACGGCCTGGGAGTGGCGCTGGCGTGGCCGATGGTGCAGTTCGCCAGCAAGTTCGGGTTCGAAGCCCCCCTCGCCGGGCAACTCGTCATGGGCGGCATCATCGTGGCGGGGCTCGCGCTCGCCGCCGGCGCCGTGGCCGCCTGCCTCCCTCTGCAGCGCCAGGTTCTGGACGAGCAGCGCCGAGCAAACGACTGAGACAGCGCAGCAGTGACTGATAGCGGAACCCGACTCAACCCAGGCGTCAGACACGCTGCGGCGGCCCTTCGTCGTTCGCTGGCTCGCAGGCACGCTGGCGAACGCTCAGGGGCCGATGAGGAGAGGTGGGCGCGCAGGACCTTGAGGCGGGCCAGCGAGGAGTCGCGGCCGAGGATCTCCATCGACTCGAACAGCGGCGGGGAGACGCGGCGGCCGGAGATGGCCACGCGGATGGGCGCGAACGCGAACTTGGGCTTGATCCCCATCCCCTCGACGATGCGCTCCTTCAGCCCGGCCTGGATCGCGTCGGTGGCGAAATCGACGGACTCGGCCACCTCGATCGCCGCGTCGAGCACCTCGGCGGCGTTGTCTGCCAACGCAGCGACAGAGTCCTCGTCGAGGGTGAGATCGCCGTCGGCGACGAAGAGGTAGTCGAGCTGCGGAAGGGCGTCCTTCAGCAGCACCAGGCGCTCCTGGATGATCGGCACCGCCTTGCGGAGCACCTCAACCTGCTCCTCGGAGGGCGTCCAGTGCGCCTCCTCGAACGCGATGATCCGGTCCGCTAGTTCCTCCGGGCTGAGCGAACGGATGTAGTGGCCGTTGAGCCAGTCCAGCTTCTGCAGGTCGAAGATGGGGCCCACGGTGTTGACCTTGGCCCAGTCGAACTCCTCGACGAACTGCTCGAAGCTCTTGACCTCCTGCTCGTCATCGCCGGCGTAGCCGAGCAGCTGGAGGAAGTTGCGCACCGCCTCGGGGAGGTAGCCCTCCTCCTTGAACCACATCAGCCGCGCCGCGGGGTTCTTCCGCTTGGAGATCTTGGACTTGTCGGTGTTGCGCAGCAGTGGCATGTGGGCGAACTTCGGCAGGTCCCAGCCCAGCCACTGGTAGAGCAGGATGTGCTTGGGCGTCGACGAGATCCACTCCTCGCCACGCACCACGGTGTTGATGCCCATCAGGTGATCGTCCACGACGACGGCCATGTGGTAGGTCGGGAAGCCGTCGGCCTTGAGGATCAACTGGCGGAGCGGGTCACCGACGCGATGATCGCCGCCTCCGCGGAGGCGGTCGCCTCGCTGGCGGAGGTGCGCAGGCCCGGCCAGTCACTGCTGCCCAGCATCAACGACCTGAGGAGGGTCTCCGCGACGGTGGCCATCGCCGTCGCGAAGGCGGCCGAGGACGACGGGGTGGCGCGCAAGCCGCTGACCAACCCGGTGCAGCAGATGTTCGAGTCGATGTGGATGCCCAACTATCCCGAACTCGTCTTCGACTAGCCCTCCGAGCCGACAATGTGTGTGAGTCAGCGCCCAGCCACGCCACTGCCCCCACACATTGGCTCCCTCCACGAGCACTGAAGTGCATTGCCAAGGGACGCCTTTGCACGGATGTGCATGCCTGTTGCACTGGCGTGCACACCTGCGGTGTGCTGGGGGTTACAGGCGGAGGAAGTCCGCCCATTGACCGTGCGTCATCGGGACGCCAAGGCTGACAGTGCTGTCAGGAACGGAGAGAAGACATGGATGAAGTCTCACTGGGAGTGGTTTTCCTCTCAGAGGTGGTCGGCTCAGCAATGCTGCTGCTGTTGGGTGGCGGCGTCGTCGCCAACGCGATCCTCACCAAGACGAAGGGACTCGGCACCGGCTGGCTTCTGATCAACTGGGGCTGGGGTCTCGCGGTGTTCGCCGGCGTCCTGGTGTCCTACAAGTCGGGCGGCCACCTGAACCCGGCCGTCACCATCGGCTTCCTCGCCGCCGGCAATGAGGAGTACGCCGCCGGCGTGCCCGTCACCGCCCTCTCGACGGTGGTCTACATCGTCGCCGAACTGATCGGCGCCATGATCGGCGCACTGCTGGTGTGGGTGGTCTACAAGGACCACTTCGACGCAGAGCCTGACCCCGGCAAGAAGCTGGGCGTGTTCGCCACCGGCGCCGAGATCCGCAACCCCATCATCAACGTGGCGACTGAGGCCATCGGCACCTTCGTGCTCATCTTCGTCATCCTCGCCGCCGGCAAGTTCACCGCCAACGCTGGTGACGCACCCGCCAACATGGGTTGGCTCGGCGCCCTCGGCGTCGCCCTACTGATCGTCGCCATCGGCGCCAGCCTCGGCGGCCCCACCGGCTATGCCATCAACCCGACGCGCGACCTCGGCCCCCGCATCATGCACGCCATCCTCCCCATCAAGGGCAAGGGCGGCTCGGACTGGGGCTACTCGTGGATCCCGATCTTTGGCCCCCTCCTGGGCGCCGTCATCGCGGGTCTGCTGTCCAACGTCCTGCTCCCCTGAACCAACTGAACTGAAGGAACTGATTTCACGTGAACGACAAGTACGTACTGGCCATTGACCAGGGCACGACGAGCTCCCGCGCCATCGTGTTCGACCACAAGGGCACCATCGTCTCGCTAGGGCAGAAGGAGCACGAACAGATCTTCCCCCGTGCCGGATGGGTGGAGCACGACCCCAAGGAGGTGTGGGCCAACGTCCGCTCCGTCGTCGCTGACGCGCTGAGCAGGGCTGAGCTGAACTCCTCCAACATCGCCGCGGTGGGCATCACCAACCAGCGCGAGACCACCGTCGTGTGGGACAAGAACACCGGCGAACCCGTCTACAACGCCATCGTCTGGCAGGACACCCGCACCGGCAAGATCATCGAGGAACTCGGCGGCGGGGACCAGAACAAGTACAAGGACCGCGTGGGCCTGCCCCTGGCCACCTACTTCTGTGGCCCCAAGGTCAAGTGGATCCTCGACAACGTCGACGGCGCCCGCGAGAAGGCGGAGGCCGGAGACCTGATCATGGGCACCATGGACACCTGGGTGCTGTGGAACATGACCGGCGGCACCGACGGCGGCGTGCACGTCACCGACGTGACCAACGCATCGCGCACCATGCTGATGGACCTCAAGACCCTCAGCTGGGACGAGGAGATCGCCAAGGACATGACCATCCCCATGTCGATGCTGCCTGAGATCAGGAGCTCGGCGGAGGTCTACGGCGAGGGCCGCCAGCGCGGCATGCTCGGCGGTGTTCCCATCGCGGGCATCCTCGGCGACCAGCAGGCGGCCACCTTCGGCCAGGCCTGCTTCGAGGTGGGCATGGCGAAGAACACCTACGGCACCGGCAACTTCATGCTGATCAACACCGGTGAGGAAATCGTCCCCTCGGAGAACGGCCTGCTCACCACCGTGTGCTACAAGATCGGCGACAAGCCCGCGATCTACGCCCTCGAGGGTTCCATCGCGGTGACCGGGTCGCTCGTGCAGTGGCTGCGCGACAACCTCAAGATGTTCAGCTCCGCCCCGGAGATCGAGGAACTCGCCGCCACGGTCGACGACAACGGCGGCGCCTACTTCGTGCCCGCCTTCTCCGGCCTGTTCGCGCCGTACTGGAAGGCCGACGCACGCGGTGCGCTCGTGGGCCTCACCCGCTACGTCAACCGCGGCCACATCGCCCGCGCCGTCCTGGAGGCCACGGCCTACCAGACGCGTGAGGTGCTCGACGCCATGAACGCGGATTCGGGTGTGGATCTGGCCGAGCTCAAGGTCGACGGCGGCATGACGGCCAACGAGACCCTCATGCAGTTCCAGGCCGACATGCTCGGCGTCGATGTGGTGCGCCCCGTCGTCGCGGAGACCACCGCCCTGGGCGCGGCCTACGCCGCCGGCATCGCCGTGGGCTACTGGAACGGCGAGCAGGACGTCATCGACAACTGGGCCGAGGACAAGCGCTGGACCCCGTCCATGGATCAGGACGAGCGCGAGCGCCTGTACCGCAACTGGAAGAAGGCCGTCACCCGCACCTTCGACTGGGTCGACGACGACGTGAAGGAGTAAGCACCTACAACGAGACGGGGCCCGGCTGCATGGCAGCCGGGCCCCCTTTCGCGTCGGCTCAGCCGAGGCGGGAGCGCAGGTCGCGCAGGCGCGTCAGCGAGGACTCGCGGCCCAGGATCTCCATCGACTCGAACAGCGGGGGTGAGACCCGGCGGCCCGAGATCGCCACGCGGATGGGCGCGAACGCGAACTTCGGCTTGATGCCCATGCCCTCCACGATCCGTTCCTTCAGCCCGGCCTGGATCGCGTCGGTGGCGAAATCGACGGACTCTGCCACCTCGATCGCCGCGTCGAGCACCTCGGCGGCGTTGTCCGCCAGCGCGGCGACAGAGTCATCGTCGAGGGTGAGGTCCGCGTCGGAGACGAAGAGGTAGTCCAGCTGCGGCAGGGCGTCCTTCAGCAGCTTGAGGCGTTCCTGGATGATCGGCACCGCCCTGTGGAGCACCTCAACCTGCGCCTCGGAGGGCGTCCAGTGCGCCTCCTCGAACGCGATGATCCGGTCCGCTAGTTCCTCCGGGCTGAGCGAACGGATGTAGTGGCCGTTGAGCCAGTCCAGCTTCTGCAGGTCGAAGATGGGGCCCACGGTGTTGACCTTGGCCCAGTCGAACTCCTCGACGAACTGCTCGAAGCTCTTGACCTCCTGCTCGTCATCGCCGGCGTAGCCGAGCAACTGGAGGAAGTTGCGCACCGCCTCGGGGAGGTAGCCCTCCTCCTTGAACCACATCAGCCGCGCCGCGGGGTTCTTGCGCTTGGAGATCTTGGACTTGTCGGTGTTGCGCAGCAGTGGCATGTGGGCGAACTTCGGCAGATCCCAGCCCAGCCACTGGTAGAGCAGAATGTGCTTCGGCGTCGAGGAGATCCACTCCTCCCCGCGCACGACGGTGTTGATGCCCATCAGGTGGTCGTCGACAACCACGGCCATGTGGTACGTGGGGAAACCGTCGGCCTTGAGGATCACCTGATCGTCCGGCCGGGGCGCCTTGACCTCGCCGCGCACGATGTCGTCGAAGGTCAGCGGGACATCGTCGGGGATGAGCATCCGCACGACGGGCGTCTCGGAGAAGCCCGCCATCTCGGCGCGCTGCTCCCGGGTCATGCCGTGGCACAGCCGGTCGTAACCGGTCACCGAGGCCTTGGAGCGCTCCTGCTCCTTGCGCAGTTCGGCCAGCCGCTCCGAGGAGCACCAGCAGTAGTAGGCGTGCCCGGCCTCGATGAGCTGCTCGACGTAGGGACGGTAGGTGGTCAGCCGCTCCGACTGGCGGTACGGACCGTGCTCGCCGCCCACGTGCGGGCCCTCGTCGGGCTGCAGGCCGAGCCAGGCGAGGGACTCGTAGATCTGCTCCTCCGAGCCGACAACCAGCCGGGCCTGGTCCGTGTCCTCGATGCGCAGCACGAACTGGCCGCCTGTCTTGCGGGCCCAGGCCAGGTCGAACAGCGCCATGAAGGCGGTGCCGACGTGGGGGTCTCCAGTGGGCGACGGGGCGACACGGGTGCGGGCGGCAATCAGATCAGTCATAGTGCCCTCAGCATACGGCGACCCCGTGGAGGCCGGCCACCGCGCCAGAGCGCTGCTAGGCAGGATTCCCGCCGTGCGGCATTCTTGGAGGCATGACGATGGAACCGACCCCGGCCCGCGCGATCGAGCGCGCGCGCAAGGTGGCCGAGGAGGCGTTCGCTGGCAGCACCACCGATCCGAACCTCAAGGAGGCCCGCGACAAGGTCAAGGCGGACCTGGTTGAGACGCCGAAGCCAGCCAAGCTGACGCGCTCCCTGTCGTACGTGCTCGATGACCTGGTGAAGGTGCCCGGCACCCAGATCCGGGTAGGTGTCGACCCCGTCCTCTCGCTCGTCCCATGGGCAGGCACCGCGGTGGGTGCGGTGTTCGGCGGCGCCATCGTGGTTGACGCGGTGCGCATGCGTGCCCCCCTCTCGGTCATCGCCCGGATGGGCGCCAACTCGCTGCTCGACTGGCTGCTGGGCATGATCCCCTTCGCAGGTGCCTTCTTCGACGCGGCGTTCCGCGCCAACAAGAAGAATCTCAAGCTCCTCAACCGCGCCATCGAGAACCGGGAACTCGTGCGCCAGGCCTCCATCAGGTACTGGGTGGGCGTGGCGGCCATGCTGGCGCTGCTGCTGACGGTCATCATCGCCATCCCCGTCCTGCTGTTCATGGGGCTGGCAGACCTTGTCGCCACCAGGTGACGGGAGCGTGCTAACTTACCCGCATGACCGAGCCCTCAGCCATGCCCTCGAACTTCATCTACGACGCCGTGCGCGCGGACGTCGAGCAGGGCAAGCGCGACGGACGCGTGCAGACGCGGTTCCCACCTGAGCCCAACGGCTACCTCCACATCGGGCACGCCAAGGCCATCGTCGTGGACTTCGGCGTGGCCGCGGATTTCGGCGGCATCTGCGTGCTGCGGCTCGACGACACCAACCCGGAGACCGAGGAGACCAGCTTCGTCGAGTCCATCGTCGCCGACATCGAATGGCTCGGCTACCAGCCGGCGGATGTGCGCTACGCCTCGGACTACTTCCAGCAGCTCTACGACTGGGCCGAGCGCCTCATCGAGAAGGGCGTGGCCTACGTCGACGATCAGGACGGCGCCGCCATCTCCGCTGGCCGGGGTGGCTTCGGCAAGCCCGGCGTCAACTCCCCCTACCGAGACCGCAGCGTGGAGGAGAACCTCGAGCTGTTCCGCCGCATGCGCGCCGGCGAGTTCGCCGAGGGCAGCCGCGTGCTGCGCGCCAAGATCGACATGGCGCACGAGAACATGCAGATGCGCGACCCGGTGATGTACCGCATCCGCAAGGTCGCGCACCACCGCACTGGGGACCAGTGGCCGATCTACCCGAACTACGACTGGGCACACGGCCAGTCTGATGCCATCGAGGGCGTGACCCACTCGCTGTGCACGTTGGAGTTCGAGTCCCACCGCCCGCTCTACGACTGGTTCCTGCAGCAGCTCGAGGTGGAGGACGCCCCCCGCCAGTACGAGTTCGCCCGCCTGGAGTTGACCCACACCGTCACGTCGAAGCGCCGCCTCGCGAAGCTGGTCATGGACGGCGTGGTGGACGGCTGGGACGACGCCCGCATGCCCACGCTGCGCGGCCTGCGTCGCCGTGGCTACCCGGCCGCGGCCATCCGGAACTTCTGCCGCGAGGTGGGCACCACCCGCACCAACTCGCGCCAGTCCATCGAGGCGCTGGAGAGCTACGTGCGCCGCGAACTCAACACGACGTCGCAGCGCCGCATGGCGGTGTTGCACCCGCTGAAGCTGCGTCTGACCAACTGGCCCGTCGACGAGAGAGGTGAGCCCGTCGTCGAATACTTCGAGGTCGCCAACAACCCGGAGCGCCCCGAGGACGGAACCCGCCAGGTGCCGTTCACCGGCGAGTTGTGGATCGAGCAGGACGACTTCCGCGAGGTGCCCCCGCCGAAGTACTTCCGCCTCTCCCCCGGCCGCGAGGTGCGGCTCCGTGGGGCGTTCTTCGTGACGGCCACGGATGTGGTCAAGAACGACGACGGCGAGGTCATCGAGGTGCTGGCCACCTACGATCCGGAGTCCAGGGGCGGCAACGCTGCCGACGGTCGCCGCGTGAAGTCGACCATGCACTGGGTCTCCGCCCCGCACGCCGTCCCGCTGAAGGCCGCGCTGTACGAGCGGCTGTTCACCGCCGAAGCACCGGGCGAGGCGACGGGTGAGGCGCTCGACGACCTCAACCCCGATTCCCGCAAGGTCGTCGACGGCTGGGCTGAGCCGGCGCTGGTCGACGCCACACCCGGCGAGGTCGTCCAGTTCGAGCGGCTCGGCTACTTCGCCACGGACCTGGACCAGGTCATGCTGTTCCACCGCACCGTCGGCCTCCGCGACGAGTGGGCGGCCATCCAGAAGCGCAACGGCTGACCCCGGTCCCTGAGCCAGCCGCCCGCGGCTGGTCGAAGGGCCCCACCACAAGAAGCGTCCCCAGCACCTCATTCAGGTGCTGGGGACGCTTCAGGGTTTCGACACGGTCACGGTCCTCGGACGCGACCGGCTCAACCAGCTATCGCAGCTCGGGGCCTCCGAACATCACGATGTTGTTGAACACCCACTCGTTGTTCTGCGAGAACACGTATCCACCCTCGGGCTTCGCCGTGGCCTTGTAGACCGTCACGAAGGTGTAGGAACGGCAGCCGTTGCGACCCGTGCGCTCCGTGTCACACTCGGTCATCCACTTGCGCTGGTCCGTGGTAGCGGTCCACTCGCCGGTGTTGGCCAGGGGGTTGGCACCCCAGGCTTCACGGGTCATGTACGGCAGGTAGGTGAGGTTGTTGAACGTCCACCCGTTCTTGCGGACGAACTGGCCGTCCTCGATCACCACGATGGTCGCCCAGATGTCGGTGCGGCAACGCTCGGTCTGCGAGTACGGCTCACACTTGGTCATCCAGTCGCGACCGTTGAGGCCCTTGTGGAGGCCCGGCAGCGTGTACGGCGCGGTACGCACGTACTTCTTCACCGGGGGCGTCGTGGGTGTCTGCGTCGGGTCATCCGTCGGGTCATCCGTGGGATCGACCGTCGGATCATCCGTGGGGTCCACCGTCGGTGCGACCGCGACGGTGATGGTGAACGTGGCCTCAGCCTCGTTATCGGCCTCGTCGGTCACGGTCACCGTCACCGGGTACGTGCCGGCCTCGGTGGGCGTGCCGGAGATCCGGCCGGTGGCCTCGTCGATCGACATGCCGGCGGGCAGCCCCTCGGCGGCGTAGGTGAGGTCCGAGGAGACCTCATCGGTCGCCTGCACGTCCACCGTGAGCTCGGTGCCGACCTGACCGGTCTGGTCCTCGATGTCCGCGATCACCGGTGCGGTGGTGTCCGGGCCGCAGGTAGCCGGCGGGGTCCAGACCGCGGGCACCACGGGCTCCGGCGTGGGCTCTGCCTCACGAGGCTCCAGGCCGCGGAACTCCAGCTCGCCGATGGTGGCGAACTCGTCTGTGGTGGCGTGGTTGTCCGTGATCGAGATCCGCACGTAGCGTGCGGTCGCGTCCACCTCGACGTTCGTTGCGGTACGGCCGCCAGGCAGCGTCTTGGCCACAGGCTCAGTCCAGGTGGTGTTGTCCTGGCTGAACGCGATGGTGAAGTTCGACACCTGGCCGTTGTCGTTGTTCTGACGCGGCACCCACGTGAGCCAGTCCAGCTCGTACACCTTGCCGAGATCGACATTGACGGTGTGCGGGAACGTGTCAGCCGGGGCGGACCACTTCGAGTGCCAGTACGTGTCGCGGTTTCCATCGACGATCGCCGAGGCGAGGCCGTTGGGGGCCGGCTCGTTGGGCGCCTCGGAATCCGCCGTGGCGGTGGCACCCGTCAGCACGCGCCCGGTGAGGGGCGGCACCTGGGAGTTGACGGTGATGACCTTCTCCACGAAGCGGCCGTTGCTGTCCTCGAAGCGGACGACGTGGTCGCCGGCCGCCAGCTGGTAGCGGAAGTAGACGCTGGAGAAGGCGTTGCCCTCATCGTCGCTGCGCACCGTGCCGTGCACGTCGCCGTCGACGCTGACCTCGACCCAGTCGCTGGGCGTCAGGCCCTCGATGTCGACGAACACACGTGCGTCGTCCCGGGTGGTATCCGCCTCGGGAGTGGCCGACGGGGCGACGCACTCGTCGAAGACAGGCTCTGCCGGGGCGGTGTAACCGGCGGTCGCCTCGACGCTGCCGGTGACCGTGCGGCCATCCGAGAAGGTCACGGTCACGTCGTAGGTGCCTGCCTCTGCGTAGGTGTGCTCCGCGCCGACGGTGTAGAGCGAACCCGCGTAGACGTTGTTGCGCTCCTGCTCGGTTTCGAACGTGGCGGGCACCGCGGCGGTGCCGTCACCGAAGTCGATCGTGGCCGTCAGCGCACCGTTCAGCGCCGAGTTGCTGGGCCCGTCCAGGTCGTCGACGGAGTCGACGGCGATGGAGGTGCCGTCAGCCGACGCCTTGGTACCGGGGGCGGCGATGGTGGCGCCGTCGATGCGGAAGGCGCCGCCCGGAGCAGCCTGGGCCTTGAGACCGGCGACGTGGGTCTCCCACTCCACCTTCGGGGTGTCGAAGAAGTTGATGTCGGCCGCCAGCATGCGCGCGCCCTGATCCGCCATCCGGTCGAGGAAGTCGGGCAGGTTGCGCTGAGCCTGCGGGGTCCAGCCGATCTCGGCCAGCGAAATGCCGCGGGGGAAGACAAGGAACTGCATGTTGTCCATGCCGCGGATCGCCTCAGACCAGGTGGGGCCCTCGACGCCGATGATGGCGCTCTCGGGCACACCGGCGTCGACGGTGGCGGGGTTCCAGTTGTAGTACTTGTCGATGTCACCCAGGCCCAGCCAGGTCAGGCCGATGGGGGTCTTCTGGGTGTACTTCATGTCGAGGTACGCGGTCTGGCCGCGGCTCATGACCACCTTGGCGCCACGCGCGACGGAATCTGCCACGGCCTGACGCTCCTCGGCGTTGTTGATGTACCAGTACTGGATGATGTCGCCGGCCTCCAGGGCGCCGCCCTTGGCGAACTCGTTCCAGCCCATGGGGTGCTTATCCTCGGCCCGGACGATCTCGGTCATGTTCTCGACGTGGTGGAGCTGGTCCGCCGCGGTGGTGGAGTGCACCTCGTCACCGCCGATGTGGATGATGTCCGCATCCGTCATGTCCATGAGCTGACCGTAGATGTGGCGCAGGCTCATCCAGGTCTGGCCGGCGCGCACCGCCAGCGAGGAGGTGCCGACGCGGCGGTCGTTGTGCTCGGGCGCGGTGCCGTAGACGGTGGTGGCAGGGCGGGAGTTGTCGACGTTGAGCTCGGGGATGGCGTGCAGCAGGGCGTTGGTGTGGCCGGGGACGTCGATCTCGGGGACGATGTCGACGAAGCGCGCCTTGCCGTAGGCGACAAGCTCCTTGTAGTCCTCCTGCGTGTAGTAGCCCACGCGGCCGAGCTCGTCAAAGTGGTTGTCAGGGTCGTTCTGCATGGCGGACTTGCCGCCGATCTTGGTCAACTGCGTGTAGTCGACCGGATCCGCGGGATCCTTGCCCTCGTTGGTGATCTCGATGCGCCAGCCCTGATCATCGGTGAGGTGGATGCGCAGCACGCTCATCTTGACGCTGGCCATCGAGTCGACCAGGTCCTTCATCTCCTCGAGCGTGTAGAACGAGCGGGCCGGGTCTGCCATCACGGAGCGGTACGCGTAGCGCGGCACGTCGTTGATGGTCACTGCGGGGGCCGTCCACTCGCCCAGCACCTCAGTGGTGGAGTTGATCATGGGCGGGAACAGCTGCAACAGAGTGCGGGTGCCGTTCCAGATGCCGTTGGCGGCACGCGCGGTGATGGTGGCCGAACCGGCCTCCGTCACCAGGGTGTAGCCCTCGTCGCCGTTGAGTTCGGCGACCGGCTCGTAGGCGGCGTCGACACGCAGCGTGATGGAATCCTCCGCGGCGGTGGCGACCACGGGGATGGCGTAGCCGGTGGAGGCGCGCAGCGTCCCGGCCAGCAGTTCGGCCACCGGCACGGCGTCGCCGGTGGCGACGATGCTGGAGGTGGGCTTCAGCTCGAAGGGTTCGCCGTCATCCTGGGTGACCTCCACCGGCAGCGGAACCAGGCTGATGCCTTCGCCGGGCTCCGGCACGGGGCCGTTCCAGACCTCGAACTCGAAGAGGGACACGCCCCACTTCCGGCCGCCCACAGGGGTGCGGTCCAGCGCCTGCATGCGCACGTACTGGTACGCGGTGGTGGCGGTGTCGTTCAGGGTGAACTTCTGCGTATCGGTGGTGCCGCACGTGGGGCGCAGTTCAGCCGTCGCGTCGGTCCAGTTGGTGCCGTCGTTGGAGACCTCCAGCTTGTAGCGGGCGGCGCAGGCGTCCTCCCACTGGATGGTTACGTGGTCGACGACGGTGGGCTCGGCCAGGCGGACCTGGATCCAGGCCTGGTCGTTGTGGTCAGACGACCACCGGGTGGCGGGGTCGCCGTCGACGGCCAGGTCAGGGCCGAACCGGTCCGGGACTTCCTGGCCGGAGGCGGTCACTTCGGCGCCGATGGCGACGTTGACGCCGTCCTGGGCGCGGGCCTGTGGGGCGCCGGCGGTGACCAGGAAGGTGGCCAGAAGTCCCACCGTGGTCAGGATCGCCGTGACGCGGGATCGAACTCTGAGCATCCTTGCTCCTCTTGGTGTGCTGACAGCCGCGACGATACGACTTTGAGGTCAGGCTACTTACCGGCTCTGACAGTCGCCACAGTTTCGCTGACTTGCGCACTCACCATGACGCCCCCAGTGCCTCATTGAGGTGCTGGGGGCGCTTCAGGGGTTTCGACGCGGTCGCGGTCCGGACGCGACCGGCTCAACAAGCTATCGCTGCTCGGGGCCTCCGAACATCACGATGTTGTTGAACACCCACTGGTTGCTCTGCGAGAAGGTGTAGCCGCCCTCCGGCTTCGCGGTGGCGGCGTAGACCGTCGTCATGGTGTACGAGCGGCAAGCGCCACGGCCGGTCTGCGCGGTGTGGCATTCGGTGCGCCACTGACGGCCGCCCGAGGTGAACCCCGCCATGTTGTGCTCGGCCAGCGGGTTGCCCTGCCAGGCGGCCTCCGTCATGTACGGCAGGTAGGTGAGGTTGTTGAACGCCCAGCCGTTCTTCAGGACGAACTGACCATCCTCGATCACCACGATGGTCGCCCAGATCTCGGTGCGGCACCGCTGGGTGCGGGAGTACGGCTCACAGGTGGTCATCCACTGGCGATCGTTGAGCGTGTGCTTGCCGGCCAGGGTGTAGGGGGCGGTGCGCACGTACTTCTTCGCAGGCGGCACCGTGGTGGCCGGATCCGTCGGCCGCCCCGTGGCCCTGGGCTCGACGGTCAGCGTGAACGTGGCCTCAGCCACGTTGCCGGCCGCGTCGGTGACCGCAACGGTCACCAGGAAGGTGCCCTCGCCGCTGGCGGTGCCCGTGATGCGACCGTTCGCGTCAATGGACAGCCACGCGGGCGCGCCGGAGAGGTCGTAGGACAGCGGCAGCGACGCGTCCGTTGCCCGGACCTGGACGGAGACCCGCCCGCCGGCCGTGACCGAGACGTCGGCGATCTCCCTGATCACCGGCGCGGCCTCGTCTGGCGGCGTCGAGGTGGGCTCGTCGGTCGGGTCGGCCGTCGGGCCAACCGTCGGTTCGGGCGTGGGCGACTGCGCCGGCAGCGGCACGTCGACGAGCGGCTCGGGCTGCTCGACGGCCGGGCCCGCTGCCCCCAGCTCCGCGGCGTGCGCCCAGGGCTGGCTGGCACCGTCCGCACCCGGCACGGCAGAGGTGGAGACGAGCTTGAGGTAGCGCGTGGTGACCGGCTCGTCGAGCGTGATGGTCTTCGCCTCGGTGCTGGCGGCGTCGAACGTGCCGGAGCTGATCAGCGTGTACTCGGCATCGGCGGGCTCGGCGAAGGAGGTCTGCTCCAGATCTTCAGCCGTGCGCACCCCGAAGGACCCGGTGCCCGCGTACAGCTCGTAGCCCACGATCTGGCCATTGCAGATGGGGGCGGCGATAGAGCCGCTGCAGTCCGAGGAGGGACGCGGCAGGTAGGTGAACGAGGCCACCTCCTGTTCGCTGCCCAGGTCGAGCACGATGTGGTGGGGGTGCGCGGGGTTGGCCTGCTCCCACTGCGTGTGCCAGAACGTGGCCGGGTCGCCGTCGATGGCGGCGGTGACGTACCCGTCGGCTGGCTTACCCTCGGCGGGCTCGGCGGAATCCCACGCCACGACCCCTTCAACCGTCAGCACGGACGGGTCCGTGAGCCTGATGATGGTTGAGGTGGTCCTGCTCGTGCCATCAGGGGCGGTCACGGTGGCGCGGATGACGCCGGACAGTCCGACGACGGGCGCGCGGACGGTGACGGAAGCTTCGGCTTCCCCTTCCTCCAGGTACTGCTGGGAGGGGCTGACGGACCAGCCGGCGGGCACCAGCACGCTCAGGATGCTGCCCGCGGGCACATCGGTGGCGGTGAAGGCGAGCGTGGCGTCGGAGCCGTAGTCCATGCTGGCCGGCGACTGTGTGACGGTGATCCCGGAGCCGTCCTGCGGTTCGGGCTGCGGCCAGGCGGCACGATCCGCGTGCGACAGCGTGGTCCAGCGGTAGATCCGCTGGCTCTTCCCGTCTGCGGCGGTGACCCAGGCCTCGAGGACGGTGCTGCCACCGGTCACGGGCACGGTGAAGGTGCCGTCGGCGGCGGGCTCGAGCGCCACGCCGTTCAGACGGGCGTCAAGGGTGGCGGCCGGGTCGGCCGTCGCGAAGTTCACGGTGTAACCGTCGACGTCATCGGCCACCGTGGTGACGAGCCCCTGCGTCGTGGCATCCCGGACCGTGCCGGGGAAGGTCACGCCCTGGAAGCTGGCCGTGGCGATCTCTGCCAGGCGGCTGGGCGGGCCTGCTGGGCGCACTGGGCTGTCAGGGCCAGCCTGACCGCCGCCGAACTGCACCAGCGGGACCGAGGCAGCGCCGACGGTGAGGTCACTGAAGTCGAAGGTGTGCTGCAGTGAATTGGCGTTCTGGTACCCGCCCGCCACCAGGACGACGCGACTGGTATCGGTGATCGAGGCGTTCGCCACCTCGCTGCCGACATTGGTGAACGTCGTGCCATCGAGCGAGTACGAGCCCTGCACTCCGGTGGCCGTACGGGTCAGGCGCAGCTGCACCGTGTCGCCAGCGGGATCAGCGACGAAGCGCCCCTCGTTGGCCGCACCCGCCAGTTCGGTGACCACGCGAAGGTCGGGGCTGCCGTTGTTGTGCTTGCGTTGGATAAGCACGTAGTTGTCATCGTCCGTGTACAGACCCATGCCCACCTCTTCGTACCACTGCTGCGTGCGGCCCTCCATCGTCACGGTGACGGCCTCGCCCACCCGGAGGGTGGGCGAACGCAACGCCACGATGTTGCTGAGGTTGTTGCCGGTAGCCCACAAAGAGGTGCCCGCCGGCAGCAGCCGCAGCGAGGCATCCTCCCGCGCGATCAAGCGACCGGAAGTGGGGCGGATCACGTCGAACGCGCCGGAGAGGTTCGGCACCTGTGTGCCGGATCCCTGCCCGACGGTGACCGTCGCGGCGAGGCTGTCGGTGATGCCCAGCGGCGAACTGCGCCACCCGGTGATCTCCGCAGTGCCACTGGTGATGGCTGTGACGACACCATTGGCATCGACCGTCGCGACCGCCGGGTTGCTCGAAACGTAACCGTTCTGACCCTGCGGAGCGGTGTTGTTGGCGTTGACGGCGAGCGCGGCGTCGTTGTTGGTCAGGTCTGCCGTCGTCATGTCCGAGGTGGTGACACGACGGTTGAATCCGTCGTCGTAGGTGTTGCCCGCCAATTCCACATCCGTGGAGCCGCGCAGGACGAACAGGGGACGGTTGTAAGTCCCCCCGGCGAGCGTGGCCTGGGTGGTCTCCCCTGGCGCGAGTTGGGCGTCACCCAGCGTGAGGCCGGTGGCCAGGGCACTGTCGTAGCGACCGATCGTGTTGTTACGAATGGTCAGCCCGTTGACGGACTTGGCGTCCACGATGGTCACGTCACCGGTGAGGAAGGTGTTGTCCTCGATCGTGATGTCCTCATGCGCCTTGCGTGACGGCACGATCGTCTGGAGGATGGGGTCGACGAAGATCACCGGATTACCGCCGCCGTCGGCGCTGCCTGGACGGATGAACACGTTGCCGCGGATGGTCACGTCACGCACGACGGAGGACTCGTACCAGTTGTTCGCGTCACCGGAGATGTAGATCGAGGCCATCTCCATCTGGTCGAACACGTTGTTCTCGATGAGTACGGGCTTGCGGGTGGTCACCAGGACGCCGCGCGTGGGGATGGCCTCGAAGTGGCTGCCGCGCACCGTCAACTGCGGAGAATAGGTGAGGTTCTCCAGCACGAAGTTGTTGGCGGTGATGCCGGCCGGGAGGTCGCGGTCGAAGGTGACCTTCATGGTGGCCAGCGGCTTGGTGGAGTCGTAGCCGGAAGGCCCGTCCACGGCGACGACGGTGCCCACCCAGCCGGGCACCTCGAGCATCGTGGAGCGTTGCACGAACATCGCCTCGTTGCCCGGGTAGAACTGCGGGAAACCCGCGGTCTCGTTGTGCATGTAGCGCAATGTGACCTCCCGGCCGTTGATGGCGTCGACCTGCACGTAGGTGCCGTGCACGTTGATCGGGTCGTCATGCGCGAAGCCGAACGTGGAGTTCTCGATCAGCACCTCGCCCTTGTCGCCCGACACCTGGATCAGGTCGGCGAAGGCTGAGGTGGAGCGCCAGGAGTCGCCGGGGGCGCGGAAGTTGACGTCGCGCACGGTCAGGCCGTCGTTCATCTGGGCCACGACGCCGAAGCCGTGCAGGTAGCCGAGGTCCAGGTTGCTGAGGGTGGTGTTGACGGATTCGAAGATCAGCATGCCCGAGGTGTCGCGGGTGGTGGTGCGGATCTGGATGGAGCGGCCGAGTTCCATGGTGCTGCCGTGGAAGCGCAGCAGGCCTGGCTCCACCTCGGTGATGGAGGTCACGCCGGTGAACAGTGAACCGGCGGCGCCGCCGGAGCGCAGCAGGCGGCCGCTGTCGTAGTCGAAGGTCTGCGTGTAGCCCATGGAGCGCAGGCTCGGGTAGCTCCAGTACGGCTGGCCGCTGTGCGGGCTGAGCTCGGAGGTGACGGCCAGATCCGTACCGTTGATGGTGTAGCGGTAGCCGTCGGGGATCTTGATGTCTCGGTAGCCCTCCCCCACCGCAGCCACGGTGAGGTCGACGACGCGGGGGGTGATCCAGTCGAGGTCGAAGTTCTGCATCGTCGCGTTGGTGGAACGCAGCGCGGCGAAGATGATCTGCTGGCCGTGCATGACCAACTGCGAGCCGTTGCCCTCCACCGTCACGTCCGCCATGTCCTCCAGAAGGATCGCGATGCGCTTGTTCCGGTAGGCCTGGTTGGTGCCCACCGTGTTGGAGATGTAGAGCTCACGCTCCGGCGCGTTGTCGCTGTACAGAGCGTAGGTGCCGTACGGGAAGCTGATGGTGACCGGGCCGGTGAGCGTCTTGGCATGCTCGATGGCGGCGGTGACGGCCTCCGTCGAATCGGTGGCGCCGGTGGGGTCCGCCCCGAAGTGCGTCACGTCGACGACGGTTGCGGCGTTGGCCGGGATCGTCGAGGCGGGAACAAGCCCCAGCATCAGAGCGAGGGCTGCCAGCACAGCGAAAGGAGCGGCGAGGATTCTGCGTGCGCGCATGGGACGGACCAATCTGTCGACGGTGACCTGGGTGCCATCACTCTACGACGTACCCTGTCTCCGCGCAGCACCCGAACACGGTTCCTGAGCGCTAACACCAGACGTCCCCATCACCAGAGTCCCGGCCCCAGACGCGCTACGAGCGCACTGGTACCTGAGCGTTCGACAGCGAGCTTGCGAGCCAGCCAACGACGAAGGGACCCCGCAGCCAATCTGTCACCTCAACCACAGGGGTCAAGGTCACAGTCACGCTGCGGGGGCCCTTCATCGTGGCCCGGCTCCTTCGCCGCAAGGGCCACGCTCAGGGACCAACTATCGCAGTTCGGGGCCTCCGAACATCACGATGTTGTTGAACACCCACTGGTTGCTCTGCGAGAACGCGTACCCACCCTCAGGCTTCGCGGTGGCCTTGTAGACCGTCACGAACGCGTAGGAGCGGCAGCCGTCACGACCAGTGCGAGCAGTGTCACACTCGGTCATCCACTTGCGGCCATCGGTCGACGCAGTCCACTCACCGTCATTCGCCAAGGGATTGGCACCCCAGGCCTCACGCGTCATGAACGGCAGGTAGGTGAGGTTGTTGAACGCCCAGCCATCCTTACGGACGAACTGACCATCCTCGATCACCACGATCGTCGCCCAGATGTCCGTGCGACACCGCTCCGTCTGCGAATACGGCTCACACTCAGTGTGCCAATCCCGGCCATTGAGGTTCCGATGCAGACCAGGCATCGTGTACGGCGCGGTACGCACGTACTTCTTCACCGGCGGCGTCGTCGGGTCCTCCGTGGGATCGACCGTCGGATCAACCGTGGGCTCATCCGTCGGATCATCGGTGGGATCAACCGTCGGATCAACCGTGGGATCGACCGTCGGATCAACCGTGGGATCGACCGTCGGATCAACCGTGGGCTCAACCGTCGGATCAACCGTGGGCTCAACCGTCGGATCAACCGTGGGCTCAACCGTCGGATCATCGGTGGGCTCGACCGTCGGGTCAACCGTGGGCTCAACCGTCGGCTTCAGGGTCACCTGCAGCGTGGCGGTGCCGGTGGCCACACCGTCGGTCGCGGTGATCTCCACCGTGCCGGCAGCCTGGGCCTCCGGGACCGTCAGCGTGGCGGTTGCCACGCCCACCTCGTTGGCGGTGACGGTGACCGTCTCGTCGCCGAGGGTGATCTCCACCGAGGCGCCGGGCTCGAAGCCCACGGCGGTGACGGTCACGTCTCCGCCCTGCTCCACCGTGGCGGGCGCCACGGAGACGCGGGCGTCGGTCAGCGGCACATCCTCGAGATCTGCCATGTCGACGGGCTCGGCGACCATCACCTCACCCGCGCTGGCCCACGCCTGGCTGGTGCCGTTGGCGTGGGTGACGGAGGAGGTCGAGACGAGCTTCAGGTAGCGCGTCGTGACAGGCTCGTCGAAGACGACCGTCTTGGCGTCGGTGTTCGACGCGTCGAAGGAACCTTCGGCGATGAGGGTGTACTCGGCATCCTCCGGATCTTCGAAGGAGGTCTGCCTCAGTTCGTCGGCGGTGCGCTCACCGAAGGTTCCGATGGCCGAGTGGATCTCGTAGCCGACGATCTGGCCGTTGCAGCCGTTCGGGTTGATCGACTGACCGCACTGCGACTTCGGCCGCGGCACGTAGGTGAACGACCCGATGGTCTGCTCCGAGCCGAGATCGATCGTGATGAAGTGCGGGTGCGCCGGGTTGGAATCCTCCCACTGGGTGTGCCAGAAGGTGGTGGGATCGCCGTCGATGGCCGCGGTGACCACACCGTTGGCGCCGCCCTCGGCGGGTTCCGCCGAATCCCAGGCCACGACGCCGGAGATGGCGACGTTGGCGGCCGGGTTGGTCAACCCGATCTCCGCGGAGACGCTTCCGATCTCGCCCGACGGGGTGAGCACCGTGGCGGTGACCTCACCCGACGTGCCGGAGGCCGGTGCCCGGAGGGTCACGGTGACGGTGTCGTCGCCGGTGGGGGCCCACTGGCGCGACGGGGACACGACCCAGCCCTCAGGAGCGTCGACCACGACCACGCTGTCGGCCGGGAGGCCGTTGGTGGTGTAGGTGATGGTCTGGGTGGTGCCCAGCGCCATCGTCGTCGGCTGCTCAGCCAGTTCGATGAGCGGGGCCCGCGTCACGTCGATGGTGAACGTGGCGGAGGCCTCTCCCCCACGGCCGTCATTGACGGTCACGGTGACCTCGCTGCTGCCGATGGCCGTGGGCTGGCCGGAGATGAGGCCGGTGTCGGCATCGATCGTCAGGCCGGCGGGCAGGCCGGCGGCGGAGTAGGTGAGCTCGTCGCCGTCGCGGTCCGAAGCGAGGATCTGCAGGGAGGCATCGCGGTCCACGATGTAGCTCTGCGCTGCGGGCTCGGTGATGCGGGGCGCACGGTTCACGTCGGGGTCGACGAAGACCTCGAGATTCTGGGCCTCGTCGTAGGACGCGAACCAGGCCTCGGCGGGCTCGCCGCCGATGGTGGGCATGTCCTTACCGTCGTAGGTGGTGATCACGACGGGGTCCTCGGGCGTTCCGTAGGACCACAGCTGGGCCGTGGACGCGTCGCAGGAGGTGCCGGACTTGAAGAACACCGTCGCGCTGGCCGCCAGGTCCAGGGTGCGCAGCTGTTCGAGCGAGTTGAGCGGCGAGGTCTGCGCGCCGGTGCCGGCGGTGGGAGCCTCGCAGTCGATCCAGATCTCGCTCTTCAGGCCCGGGTCTTTGGCCAGGGTCTGGTAGAGCGAGATGTTGGCGATCGCATAGGTGTTGCGGGCGGACTGGACGGTGAAGCGGAACTCCTGCGCGGTGACCGGGGTGGACAGGCGCCAGGTGCGGTTCACACCGACGGTCTGTGCCGTGGCCACCTGCTGCCAGGTGCCGCCGACGTTGGCCTCCACCTTGATGCTGCGGATCTGCTGGCCGTGGGCCAGCGAGTCCTCGCTGATGCTGATGCGGTTGACGCGCTGGGCGGAACCCAGGTCCACCACGATCGGCGTCTGGTCCTCACCGCCGTCGGAGACCCACGATGAGCGCGTGTTGTCGTCGGTGATCGCCTTGGTGGTCTCGGTGCCGACGGTCACGTCCCGGCCTAGGGCCAGATCGTTGCCGTAGGCCTGGCGGCGCAGTGCCGCGAAGTCCATGATCGCGTTGACGTTGGACTCGGAGAAGCGGCCCTCCGTGGTGGGGGGCACGTTGAGCAGGAGCAGCGAGTTGCGGCCCACAGAGGCATCCCAGTGGTTGTCCAGCAGCGCCTGGCCGGACTTCGGGGTGTCCTTACCGGGGCCCCAGAACCAGCCGGGGGTCAGCTTCATATCCGCCTCGGACGGCCACCAGTGCATGTGCGTGGCGCGGCCGGCCTGGGTGACGTTGACGATCTGATCGTCGGAGCCGTAGCTCTGGTCGAAGTGACCGGAGCTCTGCACGTCCTCGATCTTGCCCTCGGGCTGCACCTCGCGGACGGGCACGACGGCCCACTCGTTGTTGCGGGCGTAGCCACCCTCGTTGCCGACCCAGCGGATGTCGCGACCGCCGACGGCGATCTGCGCCTTGGGCTGCAGCTTCTTGATGAGGTCGTAGTAGGCCACGTAGTCGAAGCGCTCGACGCCGGTGGTGTTGCCGCCTGCGCCGTCGAACCACACCTCGTCGACCTGGCCGTACTGGGTCAGCACCTCGTAGAGCTGGTTGAGGAAGTACTGGCCATACTCGGTGGCCTCGTAGGTGTAGGTGGGCAGGTCGCCCGCGGCGACGGCGTCGGCACGGTCGTCACCCTCGACGAGGGTGGGGATGGTGCGGTCGATCTTCGGCGACCCGTTGGCGTAGATGCCCTCGATCTCGGCGTGCGAGTCAGCCGGCGACAGGTAGAGGCCCACGCCCATGCCGTACTTGCGCGCGGCATCGGTGAACTCCTTGACCACGTCGCCCTTGCCGTCCTTCCACGGGGAGGAGGCGATGGAGTAATCGGTGTAGCGGGTGGGGTAGGACAGGAAGCCGTCGTGGTGCTTGACGGTGAGGACGGCCATCTTCATGCCGGCGTCGCGCATGTTCTTGACCCACGAATCGATGTCCGAGTTGGTGGGGTTGACCTTCTCTGCGGGGAACGTGCCGTGGCCCCACTCGACGTTCTCGAAGGTGTTGGGGCCGAAGTGGATGAAGCCGGTGTACTGCAGTTCCTGCCAGTCCAGCTGCTCCACCGTGGGGCGGACGGCGCTGGCCTTGGCGATGATGTCCTCGCGGCAGTCGGTGCGGTCGACGGGGACGAAGTTGGCGGTCTCGAAGGGGCCGCCGGTGCAGTCGGTCTCGACCGGGTCGAGCTGCTGGTAGACGAAAGCGGCGTTGGTGAAGGCGTCGTCCAGCGAGGCGAGACGGGCACGCTGGATGGTGCCCGTGAAGCCGCGGGTAGCGCCCTGCGCGTTGACGTCGTTACCGAACGCGGCTGCGCCGGGGACGCTCTGGCGCGACAGCCCGGTGCCGGTGATGGTGGGGGCGGCCACGCCGTCGACCCAGAGGTGCATCTTGGCTCCGCCGTCGGCCTGGGGCTCGTAGGCGACGGAGATGACATGTGCCTCGCCGGCTGCGGGCAGCGCGGTGGTGGCGATGTGATCGGTCCACTCTCCGCCCGAATTGCTCGACCAGCCATAGCGCAGTTCGTTGTTCTGGTAGCGGACGAAGAGGTTGCCGCCCAGCGCGAACAGCGTGGTGAGGTTGGCCTGGGTGGCGCCCGGGGTGAACTCGAACTCGGCGACCAAGCCCTGGTCAAGGTCCTGCGCGGTGAACGGGTTCTCCGCGGGTACGAACTGGACGGCCTGCTGGCCGCCGGCGATGGTGGCCTGACCGCCGGAGACTGCGGCGCCGCCGCGGAGGGTGACCGCACCGTCGGCGACTTCGCCCTCGGCTGCGGTGTACGTGCCGTCGGCCACGGTCCCGTCGAAGGAGACGTTCAGCAGGTCCGTGGTGAGTTCACGGGGCTGGTACTCGTAGTGGTTGCCAGCCTCTCCGTCGGTCTGGGCGACCCGGACGGCGTGCAGCGTGCCGGCGATGCCGCGTTCTGCGGCCTGGGGGTGCACGTCGTTGCCGAAGCCGAACATGTTGCTGGCGCCGTTGGCGATGGTCAGCGGCAGGGCGCCGGTCAGCGACGGGAGGGATTCGCCGTCGAGCATGATCTCGAGCGTGGTGCCTGCGGGTGCGTAGCGGTAGTGGATCGACAGCGCGTGCGGGCCCTCGCCGGTGGGCAGATCGGCTTCCTGGAAGTAGTCCTGCCAGGTGCCGCCGCTCTCGCCGGACCAGCCGTAGCGTAGCTTGCCGTTCTGGGCGCGGACGAACAGGTTGCCGCCGGCGGACACAATGGTGTCCAAGTTGTCGAGCGACGCGGCGCTGAAGCGGGTCTCCATGATGAAGCTCTGCGTGCCGGAGTCAAGCGCGAAGGTGTTGGGCAGGAAGCGGATGCCCTCGGCACCGCCGGCCAGGCCAACGCCGCCGCCCTCAAGTTGGTCCTCTCCACCGGCGATGCGCTGCAGGACGCCGCGCTTAATCTCGTCGCCTTGGCCCGTGTAGTCGTCGGTGCCCACGAGGGAGCCGCCGAACTGCACGTCGAGCGCCTCGGTGACGGCCGCTTGCGCGAGTTGTGGTGAGGTGATGGTCATGGTGGCGGTGAGGGCCACAGCGAGCGCAGCTACCAGCGCCCTTCTGAACCCTACGAAACGCTTGCGCATCTGGTCTCCTATCCTGATCAACGATGATGCAGTCAGCATCCAGACTAAGGCCCGCTGTTAACGGTGCCAACCATCCGTGCAGTCGGGCTGCGCGGTCGCTGAGGGACCCGCAACTGATCTGACGCCTCCGCCACAAGTAACGTCCCCAGCACCTGCAATTCAGGTGCTGGGGACGCTTCAGGGGTTTCGACACGCTGCGCGGCTCGTTCCTCGCCGGCAGCGGCTCAACCAGCGACTACCGCTTCTCGGGGCCTCCGAACATCACGATGTTGTTGAACACCCACTCGTTCTTCTGCGAGAAGGTGTAGCCACCCTCGGCCTTCGGCGTCGCAGCGTAGACCGTGGTCATCGTGTACGAACGGCAGGCGTCCCCACCGGTGGCGGGAGTCTTGCACTCCGTGCGCCACTGGCGACCGGCCGAGTCGAACAGACCGTTCGTCGTCGCGCCCAGGTCACCGAGCGGGTTGCCCTTCCACGACGCCTCGGTCATGTACGGCAGGTAGGTGAGGTTGTTGAACGCCCACCCACTCTTGCGCACGAACTGGCCGTTCTCGATCAGCACCACCGTCGCCCAGATGTCGGTGCGGCAACGCTCGGTCTGCGAGTACGGCTCACACTTGGTCATCCAGTCGCGACCGTTGAGGCCCTTGTGCAGACCCGGCAGCGTGTACGGCGCCTGCGGCACGAACTTCTCCACCGCCGGCTTGGTGGCCGGAGGCGTGCTCGGCGGCTGGGTCGTCGCCGGAGGAGTCGTGGGCGGCGGGGTGGTGGGCGGGGTCGTCGAGTCCTTCGGCGCCACGGTGATCGTGAGGGTCGCCGAGGCCGAGGCGCCGGCGGCGTCCTTCGCGGTGACGGTCACGTGGTAGGTGCCGGCCTTCGTCGGGGTGCCGGTGATGGCACCGGTGCCCGCATTGATGGCGAGGCCAGCGTGGAGGCCGGTGGCCGAGTACGTCAGCTCGCCCTCCTCCGGATCCGTGGTCTGCACCTGGATGCTGACCGGGGTGCCCACCTTGGCGGCTGCGTCCTCGACCGTGAACTCGGCCGGCGGCAGGTTGCCCGCCGTCGGGGCCTCAGAGGTGGGGAACAGCACGTAGGCGGTGCCGGGCAGCGCCTGGATCGTGATGGCGCCGCTGGCGGCCTTGACCTCGCGGACGAGGGCGCGGCCCTGGTCCGTCAGGCTGAACTGCGTGAACGAGGTGTCCGCGGCGAACTCCTCCGTCAGCGTCCACGTGGTGGCGCCACCGGCAGGGTTGTAGTGGTAGAGGCGCTTGGGGCCCTCGTCGTTCCACTCCGAGCCGCCGTCGCACCAGGGCAGCAGGTAGGCGCCGTCCTTGGCGACGGTCACGTCGCCGTAGGTGACCTCCGTGGCGGTGGCCACGGTGCCGTTGGCGAACTTCGCAGTGGTGGCGTCCCGGTCGGTCAGATCCGAGCGCTGCAGGAACTTGGCGGGCAGGTTGTTCTCCCACACGTTGGTGTAGAAGGCGTCGTCCCCGAAGTCCACGAACTGGGCGGCACCCAGGATGGGATCGTCGTTCCAGCCGTCGCGCGCCGCGTTGTAGACGAAGCGGATGACGTCGGAATCCGCGCCGGTGTTGGCCAGCGGGTGCGTGGAGACCACCCAGCCCTGCTCCTGGAGCGCGGCGTTCAACTGCTGCTGCGCCGGGGTGTCCAGGGCCTGATCGAAGTAGAGGGTGTCCACGTTGACCGGGCCGTTGTCCCAGAGGCTCTGGAACGCGCCGGCGGTGGCGCCGGCCACTGCGACGTCGTAGCCGAAGGTGGAGTTCAACGCCACGCCCGCGTCGGACATGGCCTCGAGGCCATCGGCGTCTGCGGTCACGCCCTCAAGAACGACCCTCTGGCCGAGGTTCTCGGTGGCTGCGGAGATGGCGGCGGTGTCGGCCTGGGCCTGGGCGAAGGAACCCGACGGGGCGCGCGCGATGACCTCGTTTGCCACCTCTTCGGCGCCGTTGCCCAGTGCGATGATGCTCTGCGCGGCCACACCGGCGTCCTGCCAGTCCACCGTGCCGTCGCCGTTCTCGTCTGCGACGACCTTCACCTCGACGTAGGGCTCAGCACCGGCGACACCGGTCCAGGTGCCGGCCGAGACCGCACCCAACCGGTTGTGCCCCGAGGTGCGGATCTGGTGCTGCCACGTGCCGTTGGCGGCCGTGCCCACCGCGTTGGTGGCGAACGCGGCGGCCAGCGACGAGGTGTTGGCCAGCACCAGCGAAGAACCCTGCGCGGAGCCTGCGGTGCTGCCCGCGAGCTTCTGGAAGGTGTCTCCCCCGGCCTGGGTGCCTGCGGCCACGCGCGCCGTGGTCAGCTGCGCCGCCGCGTCGGTGGAGCCCAGCGTCACCAGGTCATGGTTCGGGATCTGGATGCTCTGGATGCGGGATTCGGGATCCACCAGATCGGTCAGTGTCAGCCGCAGCACCCGGTCCTCCACCTCGGCCAGGACGGTCAGGGTGACACCCGCGAGGTTGGGGAACGAGACCGCGTAGGTGGCGCTCTTCTGGCCGTGGCCGACGACGGCCTCTGCCACCGTCACGGTCTGGCTCTGCCCGTTGACGAGCATGGAGGTCAGCGGTCCGCCGATGCGCCCCGCGAGCTGCTCGTCGCCGAGGCGGTAGTCGACCACCTGGGGGAAGTCAGGGTGCAGGCGCACCTTGAAATCGTAATCCTGCAGTTCGATCGCCCCCGCGGGGATGACGACGGCCGGGTCGCCGTGCGCCACGTAGTTCGGGATGACGATCCCGCCCGCGGCGAGCGCCGAGGCGGCCACCACTGAGGCGATGCGGGTCTTCTTCGACACCATGGTCTTTCCTTCTCGTGTATTTGGCGTCATGTCAGTCATCGCCGATCAGCGCCAGAACTCGATCTCGCGGACCACGAAGTGGCCTTGGCTGGCCTCGTGGGTGCCGTCTGCGCCCGTCTCGAGGCGCACGAACTTCGCGCTTGTCGGGCGGAAGTTGACGACCTGCGGGGTCTGGTTGGCGGAGCCGCCTGCGGCGTAGGTCTCGGTGGCCACGGTGGTCCAGTCGGTGCCGTCGTTCGAGGTCTTGATGTAGAGCGTCCTGGGCAGCTCATGGTCGCCACGGGCGATGAAGCGCACCTGGGCCACCGTCGTCGCGGCGGGCGCGTCGGCCTGGATCCAGTGCGGCGGCGGAGCGTGATCCGGCTCCGCAGTGGCGGACTTCCACTGGCTGTGCCAGAACGTCTCGGAGTCGCCGTCGAACGCGTGCTGAGGGCGTCCGCCGCGGCCGTTGCCGGACAGGTCAGTCGACGAGCTTGCCGTGAACGTCCACCCCGCGGTGGGGATGCGCCTCAGTTCGGCGGTTGGCACCCCGGCGGTCACCGAGGCGGTGGTCCTGGCCGTCCTGGCGTCGCAGCCGTCGTAGAGGTAGGCGGCGGTAGCCACCAGTTGCTGCGCGCCCCGTGCCGCGGCGGGCACCGTGACGTCGATGACGAACTCGCGGCTCTGCCCCGGGCGGATCGCGGCCCGGCTGCGCCGGGGAACCGTCACCGACCAGCCCTGCGGGGCCATCACGGCGAGCTCCACGCGGGTGTAGGGCCGGTCCGTGTGATTGTCGAAGCGCACGGTCACCGGCGTGGTGCCGCCCGCCAGCAGCGTCTGCGGTGGGTCGATCACCAGACCGCTGACGCTCCACTTCGGACGGGGCAGCGCCGGATCCGTCCAGGAGTCCTTGATCGCGGCCAGCATCATCGCGGCGATCTCCGGCTGCTGCGCGGCGAGGTTGGTGCGCTCGCCGATGTCGGCGCTCAGGTCGTAGAGCTGGAAGTCCCACTGCGCGTCGGGAGCGGTGCGGTCCCGGCCCGGCGCGATGCGTACCGCCTTCCAGCGGCCCTTGCGTGCGGCCTCCGCCGCGTGGAGGACGCGGCCCTGCTCCTCGGCGTCTGCCCGCGGGGAGGGCCACGGGTCGAGGCGCCACCAGTACAGGTTGCGCTCCGGCAGCGGCCGGCGGTACTCGTGGGTGGCGGAGGCGTCGAACGTGTGGCGGATGGATCCGCCGTCGACGAACGGCGGCACGGGAGCGCCGGCGAGATCGGCCAGGGTGGGTAGCACGTCCCAGAACCCGAGTGGATCCGACACCTCGCTGCCCGAGATGGTGCCCGTGTAGCCGGGGGCCCAGACGATGGCCGGCGTGCGGATGCCGCCGTCGTAGAGGTTGCGCTTGTAGCCGCGCAGCGGGCCGTTGAGGTCCAGCGGCACGTCCGGATTGAGGCTGGGGTCGCCCTCCTCGTGCGGACCGTTGTCGCTGAGGAACAACAGCACCGTGTCGTCGGCGATGCCCAACTCCTCCAGCTTGGCCACCACCTGGCCCACATGCCCGTCCATCCTGGTGATCTGCGCCGCGTGCGCCTTCTCACCGGCACCCCACGGCTTGGTGGCGTACTCCCCCAGGTCCGGCACCTGCTGCGGGGAGTGCGGGATGTTGGTGGAGAGGAACAGCAGGAACGGGTGGTCCCTGTTCTCCTCGATGTAATCCAACGCAAGCTGATTGAAGAAGTCCGGCGCGTAGGTCCCCCGCGCGCCGCCCTGGTTGCCGGGCACGTCCACCTTGGTCTGGTTGTGCCACAGGTAGCTCGGGTAGTACTGGTGCGCGTGGATGTGGGTGAGGTAGCCGTAGAATTCCTGGAAACCCTGCGGGTTGGGGTGACTGAAGTGCCCCGCGCTGTCCGGGGAGAAGCCCCACTTGCCGAAGAGCGCAGTCTTGTAGCCCTGCGCCTGCAGGAGGTGAGCGAACGTGACCTCGTCCGGGTTCAACGGGAAGTCCTCCACCTGACCGCGCTCGGGGTTCTGCCTGACCGTCGCGTGGCCGGCGTGCATGCCGGTGAGCATCGTGCAGCGCGACGGGCCGCAGACGGCCGCACCGGCGTAGAAATCGGTGTAGCGCACGCCCTGAGCGGCGAGCCTGTCGAGCACGGGGGTCCTGATCTCCTTGTTGCCGAAGGAGCCGAGCGCGCCGTAGCCCAGGTCGTCGGCCAGCACGATCACGACGTTGGGTGAACGCCGGCCCTGCCGCGCCGCCTCGGCGCGCGTGGACCGCCATGCCCCGCCCGCGAAGGCCGCAGCACCCAACGCTCCCCCACCGGCGGCAAGGAACGCGCGCCTGTTGAACGCCTGCTCAGCCGAACCCAGCATCTGATCCTCCTTGATACGACACCATCGTCTGGCCCATCCAACCACCGGCTCTCCACGGCGCCGATACCGGGCGGAGAAGTGCTCAACGTGCGAGCGCGGATGCCTTCGGTGGGGGCCGCGCCCAACCACTGCGGTGACGGCCACAGGCACGCCTGGCGGTTTCGACACCTCTCGCAGCTCGCGGGCTCAGCCAGCGCGGGGCCGCGACGCTCAGGGACCAGAAAGGGGCCGCGCAGCTTTCGCTGCGCGGCCCCTCCGGTGGCTCAGTTGCGTCAGATCACTTGAGGATCTTGGTGACGTTGCCGGCACCAACGGTGCGGCCGCCCTCACGGATGGCGAACTTGAGGTTCTCCTCCATGGCGATCGGCTTGTTGAGGTGCACGGTCATCTCCGTGTTGTCGCCGGGCATGACCATCTCGGTGCCAGCGGGGAGCTGGACGACGCCGGTCACGTCGGTGGTACGGAAGTAGAACTGAGGCGAGTAGTTGGAGAAGAACGGCTTGTGACGGCCACCCTCTTCCTTGTTCAGCACGTAGACGTTGGCCTCGAAATCGGTGTGAGGCGTGGTGGAACCCGGCTTGATGACAACCATGCCGCGCTCGACGTCTTCCTTCTTGGTGCCGCGGAGCAGCAGGCCGACGTTCTCGCCAGCGCGACCCTCGTCGAGGATCTTGCGGAACATCTCGACACCGGTGACGGTGGTCGTCTGCTTCTCTTCGCGGATGCCGACCAGGTCGACGGTGTCGCCGGTGTTGACGACGCCACGCTCGATACGGCCGGTGATGACGGTGCCACGACCGGTGATCGTGAAGACGTCCTCAACGGGCATCAGGAACGGCTTGTCGGTGTCGCGCTCAGGCTGCGGGATGTACTCATCCACGGCGTCCATGAGCTCGAGGATGGTCTTGGCCCACTTCTCCTCGCCGTTCAGGGCGGGGAAGGCGGCGACGCGGACGATCTTGGTGTCCTCGAAGCCCTGGGCGGACAGGATCTCGTCGAGCTCCATCTCCACCAGGTCGATGAGGTCGGCGTCGCCCTCGTCGATCATGTCGCACTTGTTGAGCGCGACGACGATGGCGGGCACGCCCACCTGGCGGGCCAGGAGGATGTGCTCGTGGGTCTGAGCCATGGGGCCATCGGTGGCGGCCACCACGAGGATCGCGCCGTCCATCTGGGCGGCACCGGTGATCATGTTCTTGACGTAGTCAGCGTGACCGGGGCAGTCGACGTGCGCGTAGTGACGCTTCTCGGTCTGGTACTCGACGTGCGAGATCGAGATGGTGATACCGCGCTGACGCTCTTCCGGCGCCTTGTCGATCTGGTCGAACGCCGAGGCAGCATTCCACTGCGGGTAGGCGTCGTGCAGCACCTTCGTGATCGCCGCGGTCAGAGTGGTCTTGCCGTGGTCGACGTGTCCGATGGTGCCGATGTTGCAGTGCGGCTTGGTCCGCTCAAACTTGGCTTTTGCCACGAGGGCTCCTTCTTGGATCTGCCACGCGCTCTGCGCAGCTCGAGTTTCTGGTATCCCTGCATACGGACACAGGGAACTCATTCATTTTTGTGCAGTGAACGCCGATAGTCAAACTGCGACGGTCACACTGATCGAACAGTCTAGCGCGAGTATGGCACACACAACTAACGGCCTTGCCAAAAGCTCACCTGGGAGCCGTGCCGGGCGTCCCGCCGGGAACGCTACGGCAACCGCAGCATGGTGATGTGTTCGATGCCCGCCTCGTCGAACGTCTCCCCCACCGGCCGGAAGCCGAAACCTTCGTAGAGGCGCTGCACGTAGGTCTGGGAGTGCAGCACCATCGGCTCTGACCCGAGGCGTCCCACCGCGGCCGCGATCAGTTCCCTGGCCCAGCCCTTCCCCCGGCGGTCGTGGCGCACCGCGACGCGTCCCAGCGCCCACGAGGCCCCGTACTCGGGCTGCGGCAGCCGCAGGGTGCGCAGGTAGGCGGCCGCTCCCCCGTCGTCGTGGATGGCGTAGTGCAGCGTGCCGGCCGCGCGGTCGTGCTCGTCGAAGTCCTGCACATCGGCACGCTGCTCCACGTAGAACACCTGGCTGCGCAGCACCGCGATGTCGAAGAACTCGTCCTTGTCGAGTTCGGTCCAGGTCTTGATCCGGATGTCGGGAATCACACCGGCACTCTAGCGCCGCGAACGAAAGAAACGGCCGGGAGCGTTTGCTCCCGGCCGGTTCTGGTCACTCAGTGGTGAGGATCACTCGCCCTTGGACTTGGCGACGATCTCATCCATGATGTTCTTCGGCGTCTCGGCGTAGGAATCGAACTCCATCGAGTAGGACGCCTGGCCCGAGGTCTTCGAACGCAGGTCACCCACGTAGCCGAACATCTCCGACAGCGGCACGAGCGCGCGCACGACGCGGTTGCCGTGCTGCTCGTCCATGGACTGGACCTGGCCGCGACGCGAGTTGAGGTCGCCGATGACCGTACCGAGGTAGTCCTCGGGGGTCGTCACCTCGACGGCCATCATGGGCTCGAGGATGGCCGGGTCCGCCTTGCGGGCCGCCTCCTTGAACGCCTGCGAGCCGGCCAGCTTGAACGCGAGCTCCGAGGAGTCGACGTCGTGGTAGGCGCCGTCGGTCAGGGTCACCTTGATGTTGTCGACCGGGTAGCCGGCGAGCACGCCGAACTGCATGGCGTCCTTGACGCCCGCGTCCACGGCGGGGATGTACTCGCGCGGGATGCGGCCGCCGGTGACGGCGTTGACGAACTCGTAGCCGGAGCCAGGCTCGGTGGGCTCGAGGTCGATGATGACGCGGGCGAACTGACCCGAACCACCGGTCTGCTTCTTGTGCGTGTACTCGATCTTCTCCACCTTGCGGCGCAGGGTCTCGCGGTACGCGACCTGGGGCTTACCGATGTTGGCCTCAACCTTGAACTCGCGCTTCATGCGGTCGATCAGCACGTCGAGGTGCAACTCGCCCATGCCGGCGATGATGGTCTGGCCGGTCTCCTCGTCCGTGTGGACGCGGAACGTCGGGTCCTCTTCAGCGAGACGCTGAATGGCGTTGGACAGCTTCTCCTGGTCGGACTTGGTCTTCGGCTCGATGGCCTGCTCGATGACGGGGTTCGGGAACTCCATCGACTCCAGCACGATCGGGTTGGCCGGGTCACACAGGGTCTCGCCGGTGGTGGTGTCCTTCAGGCCCATCACGGCGCAGATCATGCCAGCGCCGATCGACTCGATCTCCTCACGCTTGTTGGCATGCATCTGGTAGATCTTGCCGATGCGCTCCTTGCGGCCCTTGGTGGCGTTGAGCACCTGGGAGCCGGACTGCAGCACACCCGAGTAGACGCGCACGAAGGTCAGGCGACCCAGGTGCGGATCCGCGGCCACCTTGAACGCCAGGATGGACAGCGGCTCCTCGTCGGAGGGGTGACGCTCCATCTTGACCGACTCGTCGCCCGGCTTGAAGCCGTCGATGGCCGGCACGTCGAGCGGGGACGGCAGGTAGGCGATGACCGCGTCGAGCAGGGGCTGGACGCCCTTGTTCTTGAACGAGGTGCCGCACACCACGGCGGTGAAGGCGTTGGAGATGACGCCCTTGCGGATGGCGGCCTTGATCTGCTCCACGGAGGGCTCTTCGCCCTCGAGGTAGAGCTCCATGATCTCGTCATCCACGTCAGCGACGCGCTCGATGAGGGTGGCGTGAGCGGCCTCGGCCTCGTCCTTGAGCTCGGCGGGGATCTCCTCGACCGTGTAGTCCTCGCCCATTGCCGTCTCGCCGCGCCAGGTCAGCGCGCGCATCTCGACGAGGTCGACGACGCCCAGGAAGTCGGCCTCGGAGCCGATGGGGAGCTGCAGCAGCACCGGATCGGTGTTGAGACGCTCGCGGATCGTCTTGACGACGTGCTGGAACGACGCACCGGTGCGGTCAAGCTTGTTGACGTAGCAGATGCGGGGGACGCCGTACTTGGTGGCCTGACGCCACACCGTCATCGACTGGGGCTCAACGCCAGCCACACCGTCGAACACGGCGACGGCGCCGTCGAGCACGCGGAGCGAACGCTCCACTTCGACGGTGAAGTCAACGTGACCGGGGGTGTCGATGATGTTGATCAGGTGGTCTTTCCAGAAACAGGTCGTCGCGGCCGACGTGATCGTGATGCCGCGCTCCTGCTCCTGCTCCATCCAGTCCATGGTGGCTGCGCCGTCATGGGTCTCACCGATCTTGTGGTTCTTACCGGTGTAGAACAGGATGCGCTCGGTGGTGGTGGTCTTGCCGGCATCGATGTGAGCCATGATGCCGATGTTGCGAACCTTGTTCAGGTCGGTCACAGTGCAGTCCTTCTTGATGTTCGAAGAGTCAAGTCTTGAGAGACGGTGAACGCCCCCGTGCCTGTCCGGCGCGGGGGCGGTTGGCTCACCAGCGGTAGTGGGCGAAGGCGCGGTTGGCCTCGGCCATCTTGTGCGTGTCCTCACGACGCTTCACGGAAGCGCCGAGGCCGTTGGAGGCGTCGAGGATCTCGTTCATGAGACGCTCGGTCATCGTCTTCTCGCGACGGGCGCGGGAGAAGCTCACGAGCCAGCGGAGAGCCAGCGTGGTCTGACGGGCCGGCTTGACCTCGATCGGGACCTGGTACGTGGCGCCACCGACGCGACGGGACTTGACCTCGATGGAGGGCTTGATGTTGTCGAGCGCCTTCTTGAGCGTCGCGACCGGATCGTTGCCGGTCTTGGTGCGAGTGCCCTCGAGGGCGTCATAGACGATGCCCTGCGCGACGGACTTCTTGCCGTCGAGCAGGATCTTGGCGACGAGCTGCGAGACCAGCGGCGAGCCGTAGACCGGATCGACGACGACTGGGCGCTTCGGGGCGGGACCCTTGCGAGGCATTACTTCTCCTTCTTCGCGCCGTAGCGGCTGCGGGCCTGCTTGCGGCCCTTGACACCCTGGGTGTCGAGCGAGCCGCGGACGATCTTGTAACGCACACCGGGGAGGTCCCTCACTCGGCCGCCGCGGACGAGCACCATCGAGTGCTCCTGCAGGTTGTGGCCGACGCCCGGGATGTAGGCGGTGACTTCAATGCCGGAGCTCAAACGCACACGCGCGACCTTGCGGAGCGCGGAGTTCGGCTTCTTCGGCGTAGTGGTGTACACGCGGGTGCACACGCCGCGACGCTGGGGCGAGCCCTTGAGCGCGGGGGTGTTGCTCTTCGACGGTTTGTCCCTGCGGCCCTTCCGGACCAGCTGCTGAATAGTTGGCACCTGTTTGGTTTCACTTTCGTTGTCTTGGAAACTGGCGGGGTTTTCCCTGGCGCAGGTCTCCGCGCAACCCTTCCGGGTCACCGTTCCAGGCAGGAAGCGCAGGTAGCTGCCGTGCGAACTCCGCACAGGTCAGGGTTCCTCGCAACGTTTAGGATCTGACCGTCATGCCAGGGCACGCACAACGCGCCCGAGTCCGGGCACGCTTGTCAAGGTTACTCCACGGGTGCCGCGCGGTCAAAAGCGGCAACCTTCTCCCCCGGCGTCCTGCCGCTCAAGTGGACGGCGATGAGGAGCGCCGCGAACAGCAGCGCGACCGACGGGATCCGGAACATCTCGTGCGGATACAGCAGGGTGCGCCAGCCCAGCGTCGAGAGCAGCACGGCCTGCAGCACGACGACCCAGCCGAGCGCGTCGCGGCGGATCAGCCCGATGACAGCGGCGATCACCATGACGGCCGCGGTCGCCATCAGCCCCGGCACCGCCGTCGACCCGATCTGGGCGGCGTGGAACTCGCCCACGCGCAGTGTGCCCGCCATGTCGAAGGACTCCAGCCAGCCCAGGACCGGCACGCCGATGTTGCCGTCGTCGTAGGCCCGTTGCTCCGCGGTAAAGTTGGACCGCACGTAGAGCAGCCAGGCGCCCAGCGCCAGCGGGCCCACCACCACCACCAGGGCCCTTCCCCACAGCAGGCGCCGCTCGCGCACCATGCGGATGAGCAGCGCGAGGCCCAGCGCCGCGGGCACGAGCACGAGTTGCTCCTTCGTCAGGCACAGCACCGCCATCAGCGGGGCCAGCAGCCAGAGGTTGGGCCTGTCCCGGAGCCACAGCAACAGCACCACCGCGACCAGAGCCACCTGCGCGGGCTCCGTCAACGCCGAGGTCGCGCTGTAGAGCAGGCCGGGGCTCACGCAGACGAGGAGGCCCCACCAGCGCGAGGCGCCGAGCCGGCCCGCCAGGAACGACACCGCTGCCGCCGCCCCGGCCATGCTGGCCACGCTCAGCAACCAGAAGACCCACGGCAGGGCGGCCGCGTTGCCGCCGCTCAGCAGCGCCGCGATCCAGGAGTACATGGGGTGGCCGTAGCGGTAGGCAGCCAGGTCAATCAGATCGTGCGCTGCGCCCAGCGCGAAGGGGTCGTTCGCCATGGCCCAGAGGTAGACGCCGTCGTAGTGGTCCACCGCCACGGTGAACCGGAACGCGGGGTCGAGGTGGGCGACGTGCCCGGCGATGGCGTCGGTGTCGGCCACGTTGAGCAGCAGGCTGGGGTGGAACTCCGGCCGGCGGGACGAGTACTGCGTGGTCACCGTGACAACAGCCGCCACGAGCGCGCACAGCCACGGCACCAGCGACTGGATCCGGTTGCGTAGGTGGGATTGCATGGCGCGCCTCTCGTTGAAGCAACAGCGTAGTGCTGAGGGGTGGCCGCACCGATGTGCGCCCACCCCTCAGATCACCGACCCGGCTCAGCGGCTCTTGAACCGCACCATGTTGTTGAACAACCAGCCCCGCTCCCAGGCGTAGCTCCACGTGCCGTCAGGCGCCTGGCTGGCGCTCACGTAGTCGGCCAGGATGTAGCTGCGGCAGCCGTCGCGGCCGGTGGCCGGGGTGTCGCACTCGGTGCGCCAACTGCGGCCCTCCGTCGACGTCCAGGAGTTGGTGTGCCCCAGCGGATTGCCCTTCCACTCCGCACGAGTCATGTACGGCAGGTAGGTCAGGTTGTTGAAGTGCCAGCCGGTCAACTGGACGAACCGCCCGTCGATCTCCCGCACCTGTGTCGCCCAGATGTTGGTGTGGCACCGCACCGTCTGCGAGTACTCCTCGCACTCGGTGAACCACCGGCGACCGTTGATGAAGTGGTGACCGGGCACCTCGTAGGGAGCGATGAGCGCGATCGGCTCAGGCGTCGGCTTCTTCGTGGGTGCCGGAGTCGTCGGCTCCACGGTGGGCTCCTCCGTCGGCTCCACAGTGGGCTCCTCCGTCGGCTCCACAGTGGGTTCGTCAGTCGGCTCATCCGTCGGCTCGACGGTGGGCTCATCCGTCGGGTCGACGGTGGGCTCCTCCGTGGGTTCCGGATCCGGCTCGCGGACGGTGACGGTGAATGTGTCGGTGAACGTCTCCTCACCCACCGTGTAGGTGACGGTGACGGTCTGCTCCCCCACCGTGTCCGGGTCATAGCCGCTGATCTCGACGTCGTCGAGTTCCAGCGGCTCAGTCGACCCGTCGGAGAGGGTCCCCGTGACCAACAGCCCCGTCAGGTCCAGTTCCTCACCGGCGAGGTAGTCGACCTTGGTGGGCGGGGTGACCTCGATCCCGGTGAGAGCCGGGGCCACTGTGACGGTGAACGTGTCGGTGTACGTCTCGCCCTCACTGGTGTAGGTGACCGTGACGGTCTGTCCCCCCACCGTGTCGGGGTCGTAGCCACTCACTGTCAGGTCCTCCGCCGGCAACACTGCAGTGGAGTCGTCCGAGTAGGCCGCGGTCACTACGAGGCCGGCGAGGTCAAGTTCCTCGCCCGCCACGTAGTCCACCTTCGTGGGCGGCGTGGTGACTGAGATCCCTGTGACCACCACCGGCGCCGCGTCGACCTCGATCTCGAGTGAAGCCGAGGCGGACTGCACACCGTCGCTGGCCGTGACCCACACCGTGTAGGTACCTGGCTCGGCGTAGGTGTGCGAGGCCGACACGGCCCCGTCGACGACGGCGGCATCTTCCAGCGGTGTGCCGTCGCCCCAGTTGATGGTCGCCATCGCGTCGTCCAGGCCGAAGCTGCTGGTGACCGTCGCCAACTCAGCCTCGAACTCGACGCGGGCGGTCGGGTTGGCCACGGTGCCCGCAGTCACGGCGATCTGGTCGAAGCCGCTGCGGTCGCCGTCGTCTGCGATCGCGAAGATGTGGATCCGGCCCTGTTGACGCAGCGTGCCCTCCTCCTCGGGCAGGGTGAGGCTGACCACGGTCTTGGGCGCGCCCTCATCATCGACGGCCAGGGTGAACGGGGCTGTGGCGTACACGGCGGTGTTCTTCACGCTGGACTCCGGGCTGGTACCCGAGAGCCGCCCCTCGGAGACGGCGAGCACGATGTTGCCGAAGGCCGGGTTGCCTGAGGCTCCCACCCAGTCGCCGAACTCGATCGGCACTTCCTGCGTCGTGCCGTCGCTGTAGGTCAGGACGCCGACCGTCTGGCGGTTGGCCTCGGTGCCCATGCCGATGAACGAGATCTGCGTGGCGCCCTCACCCAGCACGAGCCTGACGGTCTGCCCCTCGCCGGTGATGTTGTCCGGCCTCCCTGCCGGGATGTCCGGCAGGTCGTAGGTCAGCTCCGTGCCTGGCACCGCGATGGTCTGGCCCTGGATGAAGCCGTCCGCGGCGAGCTTGTCCCGGAAGTAGCCGTAGTTCTGCCCATCGCAGTTGGCGGCGGTCCGGTTCAGATCCCCGATGCAGACGTTGTTGAACTGGCCGACGAGCGTGTCGTCGGTGGTCACCGTGATGCGGATGGTGTCGGTGCGGACGGTGCCTGCGCCGTCCGTGACACTGATGGTCGCGGTGTAGACGCCGGGCCTGGTGAAGGTGTGCGGCGCGGCGATGCTCCAGCCGCCCAGGCCTGTGGACGTGAGCACGCCCGGCTGCGGGCCGGTGCCGTCGCCGAAGTCGACCGTGACCTCCGAGCCGCCGCCGACCTCACCGCCGATGACCCGTGCCAGGGGTGCGGAGAGTTCCGCGTTGACCGGCACATACTGATCGTCAGCGGGGATCAGGGTCAGCTCTCCACCCTCCGCGGCGCGGGCGAACAACTCGATCTCCGCCAGGCCGAGGGTCATGCCCTCGGCGCCCTGGATGGTGAGGCGGTAGTGACTGAAGCTGCCGGCGCCTTCTGGCACGGTGAACGGGCGCGTCTGCGTGTCGAACATGAACACCTGCTCGGTGCGGGCGTCCAGCTGGGTCCATGCCTCGCCGTCGAGCGAGCCCTCAAGCGTCCACGACACCGGCGCGCTGACGCCCTCACCGACGGTGCTGGTGAGCGTGTACTGGTACACGTCCACCGCGCCCGCGAGCGCGGTCCACGTGAGCACCGCCTCGTTGCCGGTGAATCGGGCTGCGGTGCGCATGTCGTCGTCGATCAGCGGGCGGGTCTCCGTACCGTCTCCGGAGACGAGCGCGCCGAAATCCGGGCCTGATGCGTCGATGTGGGTCTCGGGCACCTCGAGGGCCTCCCCGAGATCCTTGGCACCCCAGGCGGTGGGCGTGTCGCTCATGGTGAACGCGAGCGTGCCTCCTGAGCGGATGAGGTCGCCGTCGATGGTGGTGGTGGTCAGGGCCGTGCCGTTGTGCGACAGGCCGGCGACATACACGCGCCCCTGAGTCGCCGCGCCGGGCGCGGTGATGGTCAGCGGATTGCCGTCGAGGTTGAGCGTGACGCTGTCGAACAGCGGCGAGCCGACGGTGTAGTCGCCCGAGCCCACCTGGAGCGGGTAGAAGCCCAGCGCGGAGAAGATGTGCCAGGCGGAGAACTCGCCGTTGTCCTCGTCGCCGGGGTAGCCCTGGCCGATGTCGGAGCCTGCGAACAGGCGCTGCTGCGCGTCCCTGATGAGGGCCTGCGCGCCGGACGGGTCGCCCGCCTCCGCCAAGACGTAGGGGATGTGGTGGGCGATCTGGTTGGACAGCCCCAGCATGCCGAGCCGCACGTCGCGTGCCTCACGGGCCTCGTGGATGCCCGAACGGTCGGCCCGTTCCTGGGTGGCCAGGAACTCGTGCAGTTCGTCGAGGAGGCCCTGACGCCCGCCGTAAAGGGCGGCCATGCCGTCGACGTTGTGCGGCGCATGGAACGCGAAGGTCCAGCCGCTCGCCTCGGTGAACGCGCCGCCCCAGGCCTTCTTGTCGAAATCGGCGCCGTAGGGCCAGGAACCGTCCGCGTTGCGGGCGGTGAAGACACCGGCGGCAGGGTTGTACATTTCGACGAAGCGGTTGGCCCGCACCCCGAAGTACTCCGCCTCCTCCAGCAGTTGCGGCACGCGTGCCGCGGGAGTTGCGGGGTCCTCGGCGAGCTTCAGCGCCATCTGGGCGATGCCGAAGTCGTTGATGAAGCCTTCGAGCCCCCACGACGCGGACTCATGTGTGGTCGCTTCCGTGAATCCGAGGAAGATCGAGCGCTCGAGGCCCTTGCGGCCGACGGCGTTCGACGACGGGCGCGCCGTCGCGTTCTTCACCGCGGCGTCGTAGGCGTCCAGCGCGAGTTCCGTGCTGATGGCGCCGGCGAGGTAGGCCTCGGCGAAGGCGACATCTGAACTGGTGCCCGTCATCAGGTCGGCGTAGCCGGGCGAGGACCAGCGGGCGATCCAGCCGCCGTCGCGGTACTGCTGCACGAAACCGTCGACGAGTTCCTCGGCGAGTTCGGGGTAGAGCAACGCGTAGGCGGGCCAGGCGGTGCGGTAGGTATCCCAGAAGCCGTTGTTGACGTAGACCTTCCCGTCGACGATCTGGGCGTTGGTCCGGGTGGCGGTGGCCGCCCCGACCGTGGGCGAGACCGGGCTGGCGTACTGGTAGGCCGGCGCCTCGACGGTGCCGACATTCTCGAACTGCGAGTTCGGGTACAGGTTGAGCCGGTACAGGCCGGAGTAGATGTTGACCAGTTGCTCATCGGTGGCGCCGACGATGTCGGTGATGACCGAGAGTCGCTCGTTCCACGCGGCCGTGGCGGCGGCGCGCGCGTCCTCGAAGCTGCGCCCGGTCGTCTCCTGGTCGAGGTTCTTCTGCGCTTGGTCCACCGAGATGAACGAGGTCGCGATGCGTAGTTCGACGGACTTGTCAGCGGTGGTGTCGAAGGCGGCGTACCGGGCGCTGGCCCGCCCTTCCGCATTGCCCTGCCCGGTGGGGGTGGCGTCAAACTGGCCGGCCACGAACATCCGGGTGCGGCCCGGCCAGCCGGAGCCGCCGTCGACCCAACCGGTGACGCGCCCGTCGGCGCTGACGTTGAGCCCGGACTGGCCGACGCCCTGGTCGACCACCACGCTGCCCACGTCGCCAGGGAAGGTGAACCGGAAGATGGCCGCGTGATCAGTGGGGGTCACCTCCGTGCTGATGCCGTTGTCGAAGTTGACGGAGTAGAGATCCGGCCGCGCCACCTCGTTGTCGTGGTGGAAGGCGAGCGCTCGGTTGGTGAGGCCTCCCGGCGGCGTGGCGGACAGCGACGGCATCATGACGAGCTGATTGCGGTCCCCCATCCAGATGCTGGGCTGGTGGGAGAAGCCGATGCCCTGCAGCCTGGGACGGTTCTCCGCGTTGTTGGCCTGCTGGTAGCTGTAGACCGTGCCGGTGGTGTTGGCGTTGGTGAAGGGGGTCACGAAGTTGAACCCGTTGGGCCAGGCGGTGGCGGGCAGATTGTTGCCACGCGAGAAGCCGCCCGTCGAGTTGGTGCCGCGGCGGGTGTCGACGTAGCTGATCAGCCCGTCGGAGGTGTCTCTGGGCGTGGCCTGCTCGATGGTGATGTCGTCGACGAAGCCCGCCACGGGGGTGCCGGCTGGCGCGGCGGCCTGGTCGTAGCTGAGCAGGATCTGGCTGATGGTGCGGCCGGCGAGCCCGTCGAGGTCGACGGTGACGGAGTTCCACTGATCCGGGAAGAGGATCTTGCCTTCGCCCTGGGCCCGCGCACTCGCCCCGTAGCCGTAGGCGTCGGTGGCGCCGGAGGTCGACAGCCGGGAACCGTCCGTAAAGACCAGGTCGACCGCCACATGGGTGGACGAATAGGTCAGCGCCGGGTCGAGCACCGGGAAGATCTTGTAGCTCAACTCGTCACCAGCGGCCACGGCGATCTCGAGGTCGTCGAACAGCAGATTGCTGGCCGACGCGGCACCTGCCACGAGGACTCGGCCGGAGTAGCCGAGCGACCGCACGCCTGTCCACCCGACGCCGAGCTTGGCCGTGTAGGACGATCTGGGCCCGCCTGTCACCTCGGTCACCATCGGCAGCAGGCGCGCCTCCCGATCCACATCTACGAGGTCGAAATCCGCCAACTGCACGATGGTGGCGCCGTTGTTGAGTTGCACGCTGAGGCGGTAGTACTGGTACTCCGCGCTGCGCTCCGCGAGGTCGTAGTCCTTGGTGACGAAGCGGTTCTGGCTACCGCCCTCCTGCCACTGTTGCCCCGTCTGCGTGTCGATGGTGACCCAGGTGCTGCCGTCGGTGGAGCCCTCCACGAGGAAGTCCCGTGGGTCGCGGTCCGGGGCGTCATTGGCCGAGGTCAGCGCGTAGCCGGTGATCGAAGCGGGCTCGGAGAGCCGGTAGGTGAGCGTCGCCGTCGGGGCGAAGGTCAGCCACTTCGTCGTCGAATTGGCGTCAGCGGCCATCTGCGGGGACTCACCTGCGGGGCTGGAGCCGGTGCCGCTGACCTCGTCGACGAGGCTCAGCAGGCTGCTGGCCATGAACTGCTCTCCGGTGAAGTTGACCGGGTAGCCCGCCGCCTCGTTGAGGAGGGGTTGGGGCTGTTCCGCCTCGAATGACGTGTGGAAACCGTTGACCGGCGCGGCGGCCGCCGGTTGTACAGACACGCCAAGGCTCACCGACATGGCGGCGGCGACGAGCAGTGCCACCTTCTGGGTGGCGGGGCGTGAGGCCAGGGGCAGATGCAACATCGTGGGTGCTCCTCTGTGCTACCACCGCCTGACAACGCCGTCAGGCAGAATGCGAGCACACTAACACGGTATGCGGGCCATGAGGAGCGTTGCGAAACAAAAGATTCTCCAGGCTCAGAAGAACCAGCGCCCGCTGGTCAGCACGACGGCACCCACCATGGCCAGGCCCGCAAGCAGCACCACGACATAGGAGTGCACTGCTTCCCTGCGGCGGGTCAGCGCGGCCAGTGCGAACGCGAACGGGAAGAACGCCAGGGCCAGGCGTGGGTTGCTGAAGTACCACGTGTTGCCCAGGGCGATGATCAGGGTGGCGCCGACGTAGACGCTGTAGCCCACGTAGCCGCGCCACATGAGCCACAGCAGGAGGAGGACGGACAGGCCGGCGAAGATGACCTCCAGCCGCCAGGCGAAGATGTTGTTGGCCGAGTAGCCGCCCTCCCAGGTGTTCCACGTCAGGACCAGGCCATCGACCAGGCCGACGAATTCGCGTCCCCAGCCCTCCTTCTGCGCGTGCTGGAAGGCGAAGAAGGCCCCCGCAACCTCGCGGAGATGCAGGCCATAGGCCCAGAAGGGGATGGTGGCCGCCGCCATGGCCAGGGCGGACATCAGAAGCTTGCGCCAGTCTGGCCAGACGCGCCTGGCCAGTTCGAAGGCCACGCCCATCAGGACCAGCAGCCCCACCGTCCGGGTGCCCACCGCGACGGCGGCGAACAGCGCTGCCGGCCAGGGGCGCCCGCGGTAGGCGTAGTAGAACGCGGGGATGGCGCCGGCGAGGAACAGCGCCTCGGTGTAGGGGGCCACCAGGAAGGCAGCCGTGGGAAACAGCAGCAGGTACAACTGGGCGTGCCTGCCCGCGAAGCCGTGCAACTCGGCGAGGCGATGGAGGTAGACGCATGCGACGAAACTGGCCAGCAGCGAGATCAGCATGCCCGCGATGAGCGGTTCGAGGCCCAGCGCGCTCAGCCCCCGCACGCTCAGCGGGAACAAGGGGAAGAAGGCGGCCGCGTTGCCGTTGGCCACGTCCGCAGCGTATCCCCGCTGCGCGATCTCGATGAAGTACTCCGCGTCCCAGCGCAGCCAGGTCTCGAGCGTGAACTCGGGCTGCATCTCGTCACGCGTCGTCAGCCACTGCGCCGCATAGGCACCCAGCACGTACATCACCCGGGTGACCCCCACCGCCACCGCTGCGGTGACGACCGCGGGACGCCACGCGGGCCAACCCGAGGGAGGATCGGCTTCGACGTGCCGGGCGGCGGGAGTGGCCGGGGGCACGACGCGCAGCCGGTCCTGCACCGGCCAGAGGAGATCCCAGAAGACGAGGGCGAGGATCCAGACCTGGGCGACGATCGGCGCCGCCGTCAGCAGCGCGTGGAGCCAGTGGGCGGGGTCGCTGCCCGCGGGCCCGAACCAGCCCGAGGCGCCCGCCGCATAGGCGGCCTGCGCGACGCCCACGACGAGGACCTCGAGCGGATACGGCCTGGCCACCAGCACCGCGAGCAGCACCCACACCCCCACGTGCGGCGCCACCTCCGGTGCTAGCAGCACGGAGCTCAGGACCACCACAGCGATGAGGGAGCCGACGCGGGGGCTCTGCCCGGTGCTGCGCAGCAGGCCGAAGAGGCAACCCAGCGCCAGGAACAACGCCGCGAAGCCCAGCCACCCGGCGTGGCCGATGCTGGGTCCCCACAGACCCAGGAGGTACCACACTGACCCCGGGCCGACGGGGGCGTCGATCTGCGCGAGATAGCTCTGCACGACGCCGGCCGGGCCCTGGCCGAAGGCCAGTTGCCCGATCAGGAGCGCCCCCGCGGCGGGCGCGCCCACCTGCAGCAGGCGCCGCCAGCCCTCCCTCAGCCCCACCGCCACCAGAACGGCCAGTGCCACCGCCACCGGCATGCTGCCGCCGCAGATAGCAAGGCCCAACAGCACCCCGGCCACGACGCGGCGGCCGTCGGCGAACGCGACCAGCGCGAGGCCGGTGAGGGCCAGCGGAATCATCTCAGCCGGGGAACGGACGAGGGCGACGGCACCGCTGAGCAACGCCACCACCAACGGCACCCACAGGAGCCGGGCCGAGTAGCGGCGCAGCGAGGCCTCCGCGGGAAGCTTGTTCATGGCGATGAGACTACTGGCCTGACAGGGACCGAGCCCAACGGATCCCGGCATGGAACTGGCCGGCGGGATGGGGATCCATCCGACCGGCCAGTTGCAGGTGTCCTGATCGGGGCGGGTTACTTCACAGAGCCGCTCATCAGGCCGCTCACGAAGTAGCGGCCCAGGAAGATGTAGACCAGCAGCGTGGGCAGCGAAGCCACGAGCACGCCCGCCATCATGCGGGAGTAATCAGGGTTCTGCGCCGACGCCAACTCCTGCAGTGCGTACGTCACCGGGCCGGTGTTGCGGTCGGTGAGGAACAGTGCGAACAGGAAGTCGTTCCAGGCGGAGGTGAACTGCCAGATCATCGTCACCACGAACGCGGGCGCCGACACCGGCAGCACGATCTTGGTGAAGATCGACCACATCCCAGCGCCGTCCACGCGCGCCGCCTCGATGATGTCGGTGGGCACCGCGGTGGCGTAGTAGTTGCGGAAGATGAGGGTGCAGATCGGGATGCCGTAGATGACGTGCGCGATGATGAGCGTGGGCACGCCGGAGAGGAACGGCATCGACTGGTTCATGTTGATCATGAGCGCCTGCAGCGGGATCATCACAGCCTGGTACGGGATGAACATGCCGAACAGGAACATCGTGAAGATGATGTCCGCGCCGGGGAACTTCCACTTCGAGAAGACGAAGCCGTTCATCGAACCCAGGATCGAGGCGAACACAGCCGACGAGATGGCCAGCACGACGGAGCGGACCAGCGCGGGTGCGAGGGCCTCCCAGGCGGCGGCCCAGCCGTCGAAACTCAGCCGCTCCGGCAGGTTCCAGGCGGTGACCACCGAGAAATCGGCGGGCGACTTGAAGCTCGTGACCAGCACCACATAAATCGGCATCAGGATGATTGCGACGAAGAAGATGAGCAGCGCCATGCGGATGACGCGCCAGGACACCTCTCCCGGGGTCACCGTCTTCTTGCGGGGCTTCAGCGACGTGAGCGCCGAGCCCTCCCCCTCCAGGGGAGCGGGGGGTGCGACAGTTGAGGTGGTCATCGCATGTCCTTCTCAGTCTTGTTGGTGTAGACGAGGTAGGGGATGACCACCAGCGCCACGATCAACAGCAGGATGGTGGCGTTGGCCGCCGCCTGCGGGGCGTTCTTCTGCTGGAACAGCTGGACCCACATCAGCGTGGCAGGCACGTCGGCGACGACGTTGTTCTGGCCGGCGATGGCGTAGATCAGGTCGAACGTCTTCATCGACATGTGGCCGATGATGATCAGCGCGGACAGCGCGATGGGCGACAACTGCGGGAACAGCACGTGGCGGTAGATCTGCCACTCCCCCGCACCATCCATGCGGGCGGCCTCACGCTGATCCTCCGAGATGCCCCGGAAGCCGGCGAGGAACAACGCCATCACGTAGCCGGACAACTGCCAGACGGCGGGCATGGCCATGGCGGCCATGCTGAACGCGCCGGGGTCCGACCACCAGCGGGACTGCAACTCCGGCATGCCCATCATGATCAGCAGGCGGTTGAGGCCGATGGCCTGGTTGTCGCCGATGCCGGGTGACAGGAGCCACTTCCACACGGTGCCCGAGGCGATGAACGACACGGCCATCGGGAAGAGGTAGACGGAACGGAAGAAGCCCTCGCCCTTGACGCCCTTCTCCAGAAGGATGGCCCAGATCAGGCCGAACAGCATGGTGCCGCCGACGAACACAGCGGTGAGCACCAGCAGATTCCACAGCGAATCCTGGTACCGCTGATCTGCCAGCAGGGACGTGTAGTTTTCAAACCCGCCGGGAGCGACGACCCGCTCGTTACCGGCGAATGTCTTGGTCGACGATCGCTCGAAGGAGGTTGCGATGTTCTGGCCGATGAGGCCATAGACGAACACAACCACCAGCAGAATCGACGGGGTCACCAGGAGGAGACCCTGCCACTTCTTGAACATTGAGTTACCTTCCCACGGGGAAGGGTCCCTGGGCGCGGCGCGCCCAGGGACCCAACCTGACGGATCAGACGATCAGCGGAAGCTCTCGGCAGCCGACGCGAGGTCGGACACCAGAGCGGCTTCATCCTTGTTCGTCCAGAAGCTGGACACGGCTGCCTGGATCTCGCCCAACCAGGCGTTCGACGTCGCAGCACCGTGCGCGATCGAGGAGGCGATGGCGTCGTTCTGGAACGACTCCATGGCGCTCTGCTGGTAGGCCGGGAACTCATCGATGGAGACATCGGTGCGAGCCGGGATCGAGCCCTTGGCGAGGTTGAAGTCCATCTGGCCTTCGGCGGAGCCGACGAGGCGCAGCCAGTCCTTGGCGCCCTCGGGGTTCGGCGCGCCGTTGGGCAGCGTGAAGGAATCAGCCAGGAAGAGGAAGGTGCCCTCGGTGCCCGGGGTGGGCCAGTAGAGGTAGTCCTCGCCGTCCTTCATCCCCTTCTCGTTGAACTGCGCAACGGCCCAGTCGCCCATCACGTTGTAGGCGGCGGTGCCGTCGATGACCATGTCGGTGGCCTGCGGCCAGTCGTCAGCGCCACCGGTGTTGGCGAACTCGAGGAGCTTGGCGTACTTCGACACCGCGCTCTCCACCTCGGGGGAGTTCCAGTCACCGTCGGTGAACAGCGCGTTGTACTTGTCCGTGCCGAGCTCGGAGAGCAGGACGGACTCGAGGAAGTGGACCTGGGTCCATGGGGCGGTGCCGATGGCCAGCGGGGTCTCGACGCCGGCGGCCTTCAGCTTCTCCATGTCGGCGATCCAGGCGTCCAGATCGGCAGGAGCCTCGTGGCTGATGTCGGCCTGGTCCAGCACCGCGGGGTTGACCCAGGCGACGTTGGAGCGGTGGACGTTGGAGGGGATGGAGTAGATGTTGCCGTCGACCGTGATGAGGTCGAGCAGGTTCTGCGGGAACACATCCGCGCCGCCCAGTTCATCCATCACGTCGTTGACGGGGAGGATCTGCTCCGCCTGGATATAGTCGAACAGTTCAGCACCGGCGTGGCCCTGGAAGGAATCCGGCGGGTTGTTGTTCTGCAGGTCTGCTTCCAGTTTCGCCTTGGCGTTGGAGCCGGCGCCGCCGGCCACGGCCAGGTTGACGAACGTGTCGTTGGGGAACATCTCGCCGAAGCGCTTCTCGAGGGCCTCGAGACCCACCTTCTCGGAGCCTTCAGCCCACCAGGTGAACACGCCGACGTCGCCGCCGGCGCCACCCTCGGTGCCGCCGGGGGCGGCAGCGCTGGTCTCGCCACCATCAGCAGGGGTGGTGGGGTCAGCGGGATCGGCGTCGGTGCCGCAGGCGGAGAGCGCCAGGATGCTGGCCAGGCCAGCAGCGATGAGTGCCTTGAATCGCATCAACAAACCTCCTTGGTTGTCTTTCTTCTTCCCGGCTGCGCAACCGCGCGCAGAGGGGTTTGGCAGCGTTATCATCGCATGTTCGGGCAAACAACCTGTAGCGCGCCCCCCGATAAGTGACCGAACCGTTATGAACGCTCACCGGGTCCGCCCACTTGGCGCTTTGCCGGGAACGCGCACCAGTTCCGCTCAGTTCTGAGACGGCTGTGGACACCCCCGCTCCTGAAACATATTGCGTCCGTTGGGCGAGGTGTCGCCCGCTTGATCTAAGGCGCCAGTGCAGGCGTCCGAAGAAATGGGGAAACCCACGTCACCTTCGAACTGCCGGAGAATTTCGCCGACTACACCGACGTCCAGTTCACCATGGACTACATCGGCGTCAATGACCCCACCAGCGCCACCGAGATCTGGTACTGGGTCAACGAGACCCCCAACGCCACATACGACAGCCTCACGGTGTTCCACGGCATGGTGAAGGATTCCCGTACGCTTCAGACCGGTGCCGCCCTGAGCACGGATGGCCTGCAGGCGGGCACCAACACCATCACGTTCGGCATGCCCCGCCGCGATGCCGCACACTACCTGTACATGACTGCCATCTCGGCGCTCAACATCTCCTGGACCGTGACGGCCGCCATCACGTGCCCGTGATCTGACTCTCAACGCAACCAGGAGGGTCGGCTTCGGCCGGCGCCCTCCTTCTTTTCCATGTCTGTCTTCGCCGAGCCGCACGTGCCGGATGCGGCTGGACGACCCTGGCGCGATAGAGGATGACTCCCGTCTTCATCCGCCCGCGGCTCGCACACCTGCCGGGAATGAGGTGCTGGATCGGCCGCGGGGGCCCTTTACTTCGACCTGTCCGGCGCTTCGCGCTGGGACAGGCTCAGCACAAGCGTCGTCCGCTGGCTCGCAGGCGAACGCTCAGGAATCGGTTGCGAGCGCCCTTCTTTCCCCGACCTCGGCGGAGCACACCCGCAGTGGGACAAGTGACAGATCGACTGCGGGGGTTTCGACACCGCTCGTAGAACTCGCGGGCTCAACCAGCGCGAACGCAACCGGCTCAACCAGCACGCGATAAGGGCCCGAGACCTGGCGGTCTCGGGCCCTTCACCGGTTTCAGCGTCAGCGGATCTCGCCGAAGTCCATCTCGTCGAGCGGGACGGCGGGGCCGACGACGTCAGAGCCGAACGCGTAGTCGTACGGGTCGTAGCTCATCGTGTAGGCGGTGGCGCGGGCCTCTTCGGTGGGCTCCACCCGGATGTTGCGGTAACGGTCGAGACCGGTACCAGCCGGGATCAACTTGCCGAGGATGACGTTCTCCTTCAGGCCCATGAGCTTGTCGCTCTTGCCCTGGATGGCGGCATCCGTGAGCACCTTGGTCGTCTCCTGGAAGGAGGCGGCCGACAGCCACGACTCCGTCGCCAGCGACGCCTTGGTGATACCCATCAGCACCGGGCGACCCTCGGCGGGCTTGCCACCCTCCGACAGCGCCTGGCGGTTGGCCGTCTCGTAGGTGGGACGGTCCACCAGTTCGCCGGGCATCATCGTGGTGTCACCCGAGTCGATGACCGTCACGCGACGGAGCATCTGGCGGATGATGATCTCGATGTGCTTGTCGTGGATGGGAGCGCCCTGCGTGCGGTACACGCGCTGGACCTCTTCCACCAGGTGCTCCTGCACCTTGCGGAGGCCACGCACGCGCAGCACGTCCTGCGGATCCATCTGGCCGGCGGTGAGCTGCTGACCGATGGTCACGCGCACGCCGTCCTGGATGTGGATGCGCTGGCCGTTGGCGTCCTCGAACTCGAGGCGCGTACGGCGACCCACCGGGTACTCCAGGTCCTCACCACCGTCATCGCGGACGATGACGATCTTGCGGGAACGGTCCCCGTCCTCGATGCGCACGACGCCATCGGCCTCGGCGATCGGGGCCTTGCCCTTGGGCTGGCGGGCCTCGAATAGCTCGGTGACACGGGGCAGACCCTGCGTGATGTCGTCGCCGGCCACACCACCGGTGTGGAAGGTACGCATCGTCAGCTGGGTGCCGGGCTCACCGATGGACTGGGCCGCGACGATGCCGACGGCCTCGCCGACATCGACGAGCTTGCCGGAGGCCAGCGAACGGCCGTAGCACATGGCGCAGGTGCCGACCGCGGACTCACAGGTGAGCACGGAACGGACCTTGACCTCGGTGACGCCTGCGTCGACCAGCTTCTGGATCTCGGCATCGCCCAGATCCGTGCCGGCCTCGACGAGCACCTCACCCTTGGCGTCGACGGCGTCGACAGCCAGGGAGCGGGCGTAGACGGCGGTCTCCACCTCGATGGACATCTCCACGGAAGCGCCCTTGGCGAACGGCTCGGCGGGCACCTCGATGGGGCGACCCGTCTCGTCCGTACCCGGCGTGCTCCACTTCGCGATGACCTTGGTGAGGCCACGCTCGGTGCCACAGTCCTCCTCGCGGATGATGACATCCTGCGAGACGTCGACCAGACGACGGGTGAGGTAACCGGAGTCAGCGGTACGCAGAGCGGTATCGGCCTGACCCTTACGGCCACCGTGCGTCGAGATGAAGTACTCGAGCACGGACAGGCCCTCACGGAAGTTGGACTTGATCGGTCGGGCGATGATCTCACCCTTCGGGTTGGCCACGAGGCCACGCATGGCAGCGATCTGACGCATCTGCGTCATGTTTCCTCGCGCACCGGAATCCACCATCATGTAGATGGGGTTATCAGTGGTGAAGTTCGCCTTCATCGCCTCGGTCAGCTCCGTGGTGGCGTCACCCCAGATGCCGATCAGTTCAGAGCGACGCTCGTCCTCGGTCAGCTGACCGCGGTCGTACAGCGTGTCGATCTTCGTGGCGCGACGCTCGTACACGTCGAGGATCTCGGCCTTCTGCGGCGGGGTCTGCACATCCGAGATGGACACGGTCACGCCGGAGCGCGACGCCCACTTGAAGCCCATGTCCTTCAGGTTGTCCAGCGCAGCGGCGACCTCGACCTTCGGGTAGCTCTCCGCCAGCTCGTTGATGATCTGGCCGAGCACCTTCTTGCCGACGACGGTGTTGATGTAGTGGAAGTCCTCCGGGAGCGCCTCGTTGAAGAGGGCGCGACCCAGGGTGGTCTCCAGCAGCACCGAGCCGTCAGCGCGGGGCTCCACGCCGTCGACCTTCACGCCGCGCAGCACGATACGGCACTTGGCGCCGATCTCCAGCTCGTGGCGGTCGAAGGCCATGACTGCCTCGGCCAGCGACGAGAAGACGCGACCCTCACCCTTCGTGCCACGCTCAGACGTGAGGAAGTAGTGACCGATGATCATGTCCTGCGTGGGCATGGTCACGGGGCGGCCGTCAGCCGGCTTGAGGATGTTGTTGGTCGAGAGCATCAGCACGCGTGCCTCAGCCTGGGCTTCAGCCGACAGCGGGAGGTGGACGGCCATCTGGTCACCGTCGAAGTCGGCGTTGAACGCCGTGCAGACGAGCGGGTGGATCTGGATGGCCTTGCCCTCGATGAGCTGCGGCTCGAACGCCTGGATGCCGAGGCGGTGCAGGGTTGGTGCACGGTTCAGCAGCACGGGGTGCTCGGTGATGACCTCTTCGAGGACGTCCCACACGACGGGGCGCTGACGCTCCACCATGCGCTTGGCGGCCTTGATGTTCTGGGCGTGGTTCAGGTCGTCGAGACGCTTCATCACGAACGGCTTGAACAGCTCCAGCGCCATGGCCTTCGGCAGGCCGCACTGGTGCAGCTTCAGCTGCGGGCCGACCACGATAACCGAACGGCCGGAGTAGTCGACGCGCTTGCCGAGGAGGTTCTGACGGAAACGACCCTGCTTGCCCTTGAGCATGTCCGAGATGGACTTCAGGGGGCGGTTACCGGGGCCGGTCACCGGGCGGCCGCGACGGCCGTTGTCGAACAGCGAGTCCACGGCCTCCTGCAGCATCCGCTTCTCGTTGTTGACGATGATCTCGGGGGCGCCGAGGTCGATGAGTCGCTTGAGGCGGTTGTTGCGGTTGATGACGCGACGGTAGAGGTCGTTGAGGTCCGACGTGGCGAAGCGGCCACCGTCGAGTTGCACCATGGGGCGCAGATCCGGGGGGATGACCGGGACGACGTCGAGCACCATCGACGACGGGGCGTGCTGGCCGTTGAGGAAGGCGCTGACCACCTTGAGGCGCTTCAGGGCCCGGGTCTTGCGCTGGCCCTTGCCGGTGGCGATGGTCTCGCGCAGCGACTCGGACTCGGCCTTCAGGTCGAAGTCCTGGAGGCGCTTCTGGATGGCCTCGGCGCCCATGGAGCCCTCGAAGTACTTGCCGAAGCGCTTCTTCATCTCGCGGTAGAGGATCTCATCGCCCTCCAGGTCCTGAACCTTCAGGCCCTTGAAGCGCTGCCACACCTCTTCGATGCGGTCCAGCTGACGCTGCGCGCGGGTGCGGATGAGGTTGGCTTCCTTCTCCCCCGCCTCGCGCACCTTGCGCTTGACGTCGGCCTTGGCGCCCTCTTCCTCAAGCGCGGCGAGGTCCTCCTCCAGCTTGCGCAGGCGGGTCTCGATATCCGCGTCGCGCTTGTTGGCGACCTGCTTGGTCTCGTTTTCCACCTTCGCCTGCAGCGACGAGAGGTCCCGGTGACGGGCCTCCTCATCCACCGAGGTGATCATGTGCGCGGCGAAGTAGATGACCTTCTCGAGGTCCTTCGGCGCGATGTCGAGGAGGTAGCCGAGGCGGCTGGGGACACCCTTGAAGTACCAGATGTGGGTCACGGGCGCGGCCAGTTCGATGTGGCCCATGCGCTCGCGACGCACGTTGCTGCGGCTCACCTGAACGCCACAGCGCTCACACACGATGCCCTTGAAACGGACCCGCTTGTACTTGCCGCAGTAGCACTCCCAGTCCCGCGTGGGGCCGAAGATCTTCTCGCAGAAGAGGCCGTCACGCTCCGGCTTGAGGGTGCGGTAGTTGATGGTCTCGGGCTTCTTGACCTCGCCCTCGGACCACTTCTGGATCTGCTCAGTGCTCGCGAGCCCGATCCGGAGTTCGTCGTAGAAGTTCACGTCCAGCACGTTTGGCTTCTCTTTCCCCTACTTCGGCAGTAGGCGCCTTGTCCTGAAAAGTCTGAGTTTTTGGGTGTGACTGAGTTCAACTCAGACTTCGCCGACGTCCATGAAGCTGTCGCTTCCGGGACGGCGGCCCAGATCGATGCCGAAGTCTTCCGCCGAGCGCATATCGTCTTCCGAATCCGCAAGGTCGATGACGGTGCCGTCACCGGAGAGCACTTCGACGTTCAGGCAGAGCGACTTCATCTCCTTGACCAGCACCTTGAAGGACTCGGGGATGCCCGGCTCGGGGATGTTCTCGCCCTTGACGATCGCCTCGTAGACCTTGACGCGGCCAGGCACGTCATCGGACTTGATGGTGAGCAGCTCCTGCAGGGCCCAGGCGGCGCCATAGGCCTCGAGGGCCCACACCTCCATCTCACCGAAGCGCTGGCCACCGAACTGGGCCTTGCCGCCCAGCGGCTGCTGCGTGATCATCGAGTAGGGGCCCGTCGAACGCGCGTGGATCTTGTCGTCGACGAGGTGGTGCAGCTTCAGCATGTACATGTAGCCGACGCCGATGGGCTCCGGGTACGGCTCGCCGGAGCGGCCGTCGTACAGGCGGGCCTTGCCGCTGGAGTCGATGAGACGGTCACCGTCACGGGTCTCGAGGGAGTTCTCCAGCAGGCCGGTGATCTCGTGCTCGTTGGCGCCGTCGAAGACGGGGCTGGCGACCTTGGCGTCGCCCTCCACACGGCCGAGGCCGACGTCGCGGAGACGCTCAGCCCAATCGGCCTTGACCTCCGTGATGTCCCAACCGGTCTTGGCGATCCAACCGAGGTGGTTCTCGAGCACCTGGCCGACGTTCATTCGCGACGGGACACCCAGCGGGTTCAGCACGATGTCGACGGGAGTGCCGTCCTCGAGGAACGGCATGTCCTCCACCGGCAGGATCTTCGAGATGACGCCCTTGTTACCGTGGCGGCCGGCGAGCTTGTCGCCGTCGGAGATCTTGCGCTTCTGGGCCACGTGCACGCGGACCAGCTGGTTCACGCCGGGGGGCAGTTCGTCGTCGTCCTCGCGGTTGAACACGCGCACACCGATGACGGTGCCGGACTCGCCGTGGGGCACCTTCAGCGAGGTGTCGCGCACCTCGCGGGCCTTCTCGCCGAAGATGGCGCGCAGCAGGCGCTCCTCGGGCGTGAGCTCGGTCTCGCCCTTCGGGGTCACCTTGCCGACGAGGATGTCGCCGGCGGAGACCTCGGCGCCGATGCGCACGATGCCACGCTCGTCGAGATCGGCCAGCATCTCGTCGGAGACGTTGGGAATCTCCCGGGTGATCTCCTCGGCGCCCAGCTTGGTGTCGCGGGCGTCGACCTCGTGCTCCTCGATGTGGATCGAGGTCAGCACGTCGTCCTGGACGATGCGCTGCGACAGGATGATGGCGTCCTCGTAGTTGAGGCCCTCCCACGGCATGAACGCCACGAGGAGGTTCTTGCCCAGGGCGAGTTCACCCTGATCCGTACAGGGGCCATCGGCCAGCGGGGTGCCGACCTCGACGCGGTCACCGGGGGCCACCAACGGACGCTGGTTGATGCAGGTGCCGGCGTTGGAGCGCACGAACTTGTCGAGCTTGAAGGTGGAATAGGTGCCGTCGTCGTTGGTGATCTCGATGAGATCGGCGGACACGGAGGTGACGGCGCCGGGCTTGCGCGCAAGGGTGACGTCACCGACGTCGACAGCGGCGCGGTACTCCATGCCGGTGCCCACGAACGGGGACTCGTTGCGCAGCAGCGGCACGGCCTGGCGCTGCATGTTGGCGCCCATGAGGGCTCGCGATGCGTCGTCGTGCTCGAGGAACGGGATCAGCGCGGTGGCGATGGAGACCATCTGGCGCGGCGACACGTCCATGTACTCGACCTCGGCGAGGGGCACCTCGTCGGCGTCACCGTGCTTGAGGCGCACGAGCACGCGCTCCTCCGTGAGGCGACCATCCTCGTCGACGGCGGCGTTGGCCTGCGCGATCGCGTAGCGGTCCTCCTCGTCGGCGGTGAGGTAGTCGATCTGATCGGTGACCTTGCCGTCGACGACCTTGCGGTAGGGCGTCTCGATGAAGCCGAACGCGTTGACGCGGGCGAACGAGGCCAGCGAGCCGATGAGGCCGATGTTGGGGCCTTCAGGGGTCTCGATGGGGCACATGCGGCCGTAGTGCGACGGGTGGACGTCTCGGACCTCCATGCCGGCGCGGTCACGGGACAGACCACCGGGGCCCAGCGCGGACAGGCGACGCTTGTGCGTCAGGCCGGCCAGAGGGTTGTTCTGGTCCATGAACTGCGACAGCTGCGAGGTGCCGAAGAACTCCTTCAGCGCGGCGGTCACCGGACGGATGTTGATCAGCGTCTGCGGGGTGATGGCCTCGATGTCCTGAGTGGTCATGCGGTCACGCACGACACGCTCCATGCGGCCCAGGCCGGTGCGCAGCTGATTCTGGATCAGCTCGCCGACGGTGCGGAGGCGACGGTTGCCGAAGTGGTCAATGTCATCGGCCTCGACGGGGACGTCGCCCAGCATCTCCTTGTGCTCGTGGAGGGCCACGACGTAGCGGATGGCCGCGGCGATGTCCTCTTCAGTGAGCACCTGCTGGTCGAACGGCAGGTCCAGGCCCAGCTTCTTGTTGATCTTGTAGCGACCAACCTTGGCCAGGTCGTAGCGCTTGTCGTTGAAGTAGTAGTTCTCCAGCAACTGCTGCGCAGCGTCACGCGCCGGGGGCTCACCCGGGCGGAGCTTGCGGTAGATGTCGAGGAGGGCCTCGTCCTGCGTCTTGACGGTGTCCTTCTCGAGCGTCAGGCGCATCGACTCGTTGTCGCCGAACTCGGCGAGGATGCGGTCTTCGCTCCAGCCGAGCGCCTTGAGCAGGACGGTGACGTTCTGCTTGCGCTTACGGTCGAGGCGCACGAAGACCATGTCGCGCTTGTCGATCTCGAACTCCAGCCACGCGCCGCGCGACGGGATGACCTTGCAGGAGTAGATGTCCTTGTCCGACGTCTTGTCGGGCGTCTGCTCGAAGTAGACGCCGGGCGAACGCACGAGCTGGGACACGACGACACGCTCGGTGCCGTTGATGATGAAGGTGCCGCGATCGGTCATCAGCGGGAAGTCGCCGATGAAAACGGTCTGAGACTTGATCTCGCCGGTTTCGTTGTTGGTGAACTCAGCGGTCACGAAGAGCGGGGCGGCGTACGTGGCGTCGCGGTCCTTGCACTCATCGATGCTCCACTTGGGCTCTTCGAAGCGGTGGTCGCGGAACGACAGCTGCATCGAGTCCTGGAAATCGGAGATGGGTGAGATCTCGGCGAAGATCTCCTCGAGGCCGGAGCGGGTGTTGACGTCGGTCCGGCCGGCAGCAAGCTGCTCTTCGACCTTCGCCCGCCAGGTCTCATTCCCGATCAGCCAGTTGTATGCGTCGATCTGCAGATCCAGGAGGTTGGGCACCTCCAGAGGCTCGTGAATCTTCGCGAACGAGATACGGCCGGTGGACGAGACGACATTGGTGTTCTTCAACGCAGAGCGCGAGGCGGCCAAGATTGGGTCCTTCCAAGAACGCTTGAAGCAAATATCCGTGCATGGCGAAGGGCCCGTGTCAAATCACGGGCGCAACGCATAGCGGGGCAAGGAATTACTATATAGCAGATTGGTGCGGACGGCAACAACCGCGGGCCCCACAATTTCGGCCTGCGGTGAAAGCGACTCAACGCTGATGACGCATGAGCGATGATACCGCCCCGTGCCCGCCTGGCAAGTACCCGCGCTGGCGTTTCGCGGCCGTCGCATCCCAGAGCCGCACGAGGCATTCGGCGTGTCCTTCGCCCTCGGTGGCGTTTGCGCGCCACCGGGCATCTGCGGCCTCGCCGTCAGCCGTGGAGCGGAACCGCACTTCCATAGATCGCCTTCGGGCAACGGAGCTTCAGCCAGCAGGCTCTCGCAGGCCTCTTCGCCGACGGCGCTGAAGCTCTACCAGTCCCGTGCGGCGACCCGGTCGTCGCGCACGACCCACTCGAGGAGGCCCGCGGGGGGGGGTCCTCCCGAGGTCCCACCGGGAAGGTGACGAGCTGCCAGGAGTACCCGTCCAGCACCTCGACGGCGCGCGGCAGTTCGGCGCGTTCCTTCAGACGCCAGCATCGCCAGGGTCACCACGGGGACGCTCAACCAGCGCTTCGGCATGACTCGACGTTAGCCGAGGCCCGGTGGGCGGCAATGACAAACGGCCCGCCCCCTTGCGGGGGCGGGCCGTTCGAAGAGTTGTGTGTGACCTAGATCACTTGAACTCGACGGTGCCACCGGCGGCCTCGAGGGCCTCCTTGGCCTTGTCAGCAGTCTCCTTGTCGACGCCCTCGAGCACCGGCTTCGGAGCGCCCTCAACGAGGTCCTTGGCCTCCTTCAGGCCGAGGGAGGTCAGAGCGCGCACCTCCTTGATGACGGCGATCTTCTTGTCGCCACCCGAGGTCAGGATGACGTCGACCTTGTCGGAGCCACCCTCGTCCGCGGCGTCGCCAGCGGCGTCGCCGCCACCAGCGGCGGGAGCAGCAGCGGCAACGGCCACCGGAGCGGCAGCGGTCACGCCGAAGGCGTCCTCGAACAGCTTGACGAACTCGGAGAGCTCGATCAGGGTCATCTCCTTGAAGGCGTCAAGGAGCTCTTCGTTGGTGAGCTTAGCCATGAGGCTTTCCTTTCAGATTTGTCCGCAGCGTGCGGAACAGTGAGTTATTCCGCAGCGTCCGCTGCTTCAGGTGCCGCTTCCGCGGCGGGGGTCTCGTCCGTGGCTTCGGCGGCGGGCGCGGAGCCCTCGCCACCGATCAGGGCGGGGTTGGCCTGCGCGGCATCGCGGAGCGCGCCGAGCACACGGGCACCCTGCGACAGCGGTGCAGCCAGCATGTAGGCGGCCTTGGCCAGGTTGGCCTGCAGCGCGCCTGCCATCTTGGCCAGCAGAACCTCGCGGGATTCGAGGTCGGCCAGCTTGAGGACAGCCTGGGCGTCGAGGAACTTGCCCTCCAGGACGCCACCCTTGATTGCCAGAGACGGATTTGCCTTCGCGAAGTCACGCAGCCCCTTGGTGGCGGCGGCGATGTCACCGGTGACGAAAGCGATAGCGGTGGGGCCGGTCAGGGACTCTTCGATCCCGTCGATGCCGGCTTCCTTGGCCGCGATCGCCGTCAGGGTGTTCTTCGCAACGGCGTAGCTGGCGTTCTCACCGAGGGAACGGCGCAGTTCCTTGAGCTGCGCCACGGTGAGACCGCGGTACTCGGTCAGCACTGCCGCCTCGGACTTGCTGAATGCTTCAGCCAGATCCGAAACCTTGGCAGCCTTATCCGGCCTCGCCATATGAGTCTCCTTCCGGTCTAACCCTCTGCCTGCCCTGGACGGACCGGCTGAGGGCCGAAGTGACGCGTGGCCACAAAAAAACGCCCAACGCCGGCGGCGTGGGGCGGACAGGATGGATCCTGGTTGTCTCACGTTCACCTGCGCGGGTGCCATGTGGCGTTATGGCTGTTGAGCCACCTGCGGTCTTCGGCTCACAGGACAATACCCGATGCGAACCTCGCCACCAAATCCACTACTCTGCTGTGGTTGACACCATTCCCCAGCACCGCTTGAGAGAAGACTGACATGCGCCGCATCATCGCCGCTGGCCTCATGGCCGCCCTCACCCTGACAGCCTGTGGCGGACAGGACGCCGCCCCCGAGGAGGGGCAGGCGGGCACCGATTCCGCCGACCTGAGCTACGACGTCTCCGGCGTGGAGAAGGTCGACGAGATCGCCGCCCTCCTGCCGCAGGCCGTGGCCGACAAGGGCACGCTCATCGTCGGCGCCGCCACCGACTACGCGCCGGCGGAGTTCCGCGCCGATGACCTGCAGACCGCCATCGGCTACGACGTGGACCTCAGCAAGGCGCTGGGCCGCGTGCTGGGCCTCGAGGCCGAGGTGGTCGACGGCGAGTTCGCCTCGCTGCTGCCGGGCATGGGCTCGAAGTACGACATCGGCATCTCCTCGTTCACCATCACGGAGGAGCGCACCGCCAACTACAACATGATCAGCTACATCACGGTGGGCTCCAGCTACGCCGTGCAGAAGGGCAACCCGGAGGGCTTCAACCCCGATGACGTGTGCGGCCAGGCAATCGGCGTGCAGACCGGCACGTGGCAGGAAGAGGAGCTGGGTCTGTTCAACGAGCAGTGCGCAGCCGACGGCAAGGAGGCCATCGAGATCCTCTCCTACCCCCGCCAGGGCGACGTGACCACCAACGTGGTGGGCGGCAAGGCCAAGGCCTTCTACGCCGATTCGACCGTTGCAGGCTACGCCGTCGAGATCACGGGTGACCAGCTCGAGGTGGTGGGCGGGGTCCGCGACGCCGCCGCGCAGGGCATCGTGGTGCCGCAGGACGACGCCGAGATGACCGAGGCGGTCCAGAAGGCCATGCAGCACCTCATGGATGAGGGCCTCTGGCAGGAGATCCTCGACGCGTGGGGCGTCGAGGAGGCCGCGCTCGAGACCGCTGAGCTCAACCCCGCGGGCTGATGCAGATGTCCTCCCACCAACCGGAGTTGATCCGCGCCCGTCCCGTTCCCAGGCCCAGTGTCTGGATCTGGGCGGCCATCGTGCTGGTGCTGTTCGCGATGCTCGTGCACGGGTTGCTCACCAACCCGAACTACCGCTGGGACGTCGTCGCTGAGTACCTGTTCGATGCGCGGGTCCTCTCCGCGGTGGGCTGGACCCTGATCCTGACGGTCGCGGCGATGGCCCTGGGCATCCTGCTGGCCGTCACCACCGCCATCATGCGGATGGGCACCAACCCCATCCTCCGCGGCGTGGCCTACGTCTACATCTGGTTCTTCCGCGGCACCCCCATCTACACCCAGTTGGTGTTCTGGGGCCTGGTGGCGGTCCTCTACCCGCGGCTGAGCCTGGGCATCCCGTTCGGGCCGGAGTTCTTCGTCTTCAACACCCAGGACGTGATCAACGCCACCGTCGCCGCGATCCTAGGCCTTGGCCTCAACGAGGGCGCCTACCTTTCCGAGATCGTGCGCGGCGGCCTCAACTCCGTGGACAAGGGGCAGTGGGAGGCCTCCACCGCGCTGGGGATGAAGCGTTCCACCACCCTGCGCCGGATCGTCATCCCACAGGCAATGCGCGTGATCGTGCCGCCCACCGGCAACGAGACCATCTCCATGCTGAAGACCACCTCGCTGGTGTTGGCGGTGCCGTTCTCGTTGGAACTCACGTTCGTCACCAACGCCATCGGCAACAAGACGTTCCTGCCCGTGCCGCTGCTGATCGTCGCCGCCATCTGGTACCTGTTCATCACCTCCGTGCTGATGGTGGGCCAGGCCAAGCTGGAGCGCTACTACGGCCGGGGCTTCGACGACACCCAGGCCGGCACCGGCAAGGTCAAGGGCATGTCCAAGCGGCAGCAGGCCATCCTCGCGTCCGGCACCGTCCACGACGACCCCAATCTGGAGGTGACCCCGTGACCGAGACCCCTATGGTCGACATACAGGGCGTGCACAAGTTCTTCGGCGAACTGCACGTCCTCAAGGGAGTGGATCTCCAGGTCCAGGGGGGCGAGGTCTGCGTCGTGCTGGGGCCATCCGGCTCCGGCAAGTCCACCCTCATCCGCTGCATCAACGAGCTTGAGCAGATCAGCGCCGGGCGGCTCTATGTCGATGGCGACCTGATGGGCATGCGCGAGGTCAACGGCAAGCTCCACCGCCTCAGCGACAAGCAGGTCGCCAAGCAGCGCGAACGCGTGGGCATGGTGTTCCAGCGCTTCAACCTGTTCCCCCACATGACGGCCCGCGAGAACGTCATGGAAGCCCCCCGCCAGGTGCGGGGCATCGACAAGGACGAGGCCGGGAGGCTGGCCGACGAGCAGCTGGCCCGCGTCGGCCTCTCGGACCGGTCGGACCACTACCCCGCGCAGCTTTCCGGCGGTCAGCAGCAGCGCGTCGCCATCGCGCGCGCCCTGGCCATGGAACCCGATCTGATGCTCTTCGACGAGCCCACCTCGGCGCTCGACCCGGAACTCGTGGGTGAGGTGCTGGGCGTCATGCAGGAGCTTGCGGCCAGCGGCATGACCATGATCGTGGTGACCCACGAAGTGGGCTTCGCCCGCGAGGTCGCCGATCAGGTGGTGTTCATGGACGACGGTGTGATCGTCGAGCGCGGCGCCCCCGCCCAGGTGATCGACAATCCGCAGGAGCAGCGCACCCGGGACTTCTTCGACAAGGTCCTCTGACCGCTGTCAGACTCTGGGCCCTGTACCGCCTCAGGGATTGGCCCAGTGGACTCAGGCCCCGATCAGCCGACCGATGACGGCCACGACCGGGGCAACGTCATAGCCGGTGTGCTCGATCCTGGTGATGCGCTCCACATGGGCCGTTCTCGGCTGCTCTCCGATGGCATAGGACCCTTCGGCCAACCGCACCCGAGTCGCCCACCGGCGTTCCGCGCTGGTCATGGGCACCACGATGACCAACCCCATGGCGCGTGCCATCCGTGCATCAGAGAGCACTAAGTGCGGCCTGTGCCCACGCTGTTCGCGCCCCTCCGTCGGGTCCATGGAGAGCCACACCACATCCCCCCTGGCCGGCAGCGTTGCGCTCACAGCTTGACGTCTTCCACCGCGTAGCCCTCATCCAGATCGTCTCCGTCCGCGCTCATCGCGGCTGCGTAGCCTTCAGGCGTGAGGTCTGCGAAGGATGCCCAGAAATCAGCTTCTTCACGCTCATCCAGGAGTCCACGCAGGAATGCGTCAATCGTCTGGCGCTGGGCTGCTGCCGCGGCCTTGATACGGTCACGGGTGTCCTCGCGGATCGCGATTGTCGTACGGTCCATGCATCAATACTACCTGCATGAATAGTCTGACTGAAGAGTCTGACTTCCGCAGAGCTTCAACAACGGGGTCCCCGGACGCTGGCCCCGGAACGTCGACCAGCGAGCTTGCGAGCCCGGCGATGACGAAGGGGCCCCGCAGCTTGTCTGCTGGCGCCTGTGGGGCCCTTCGTCGCGGGGGGACGCTCAGGACCAGAGAACACGAAACGGCCCCGGCGTAGCGCCGGGGCCGTCAGGTGATTGTGGTGGCGTGAGCTACCAGATGCGGATGCCCTTGCCGTTCCGGAGCGGAACGAAGTTCAGGATCAGGCCGACGACGATCAGGATGATGCCGATCGTCACCAGGATCTGGATGCTGGCCACGAGGCCGATGATGAGAAGGATGAGGCCGAGCGAAACCATGTTCTACTCCCTTACTTTCGGATGAAAAGAGCGGCAGCACCGCCCAACGCTTGAGTTTGTCATTGAATACGCAATCAGTTATACATCGTTAAGGGTGACCCCTCCCCGGGGTGTCTCCTCACTCAGGACGCCACGTGAACCTGGGTGCGCGGCGTTCCTGGAAGGCCGCGATGCCCTCGGCCAGGTCTGGCCCGTCGTTGGCGCGACCCACCCAGGCGATCGCCGTCTCGGCGCTCAGGTCTCGTCGCGTGAGGCCGTCGACGATCTCCTTCGACGCGTGGATCGTCAACTGCGACAACTCCCCCATCCCGCGCGCCATTTCGAGCGCGGTCTCCAGCGCCGAGCCGTCGTCGACCACCCGGTTCAGCAGCCCGACGGCGAGTGCCCGCTGGGCGTCGTAGCGGACGGCCGTGTAGAGCATCTCTTTGGTGGCGGCAACGCCCATGATGTGCAGCATCCGCTGCGTGGCGGAGACGGGGTAGACGATGCCCAGCCGGGCAGGCGGGGTGGAGAAGGTGGCCGAGGCGCCTGCGACGCGCAGGTCGCACGCCACTGCCATCTGCACTCCCCCACCGAAACAACTGCCCTCGATGGCCGCGATCACGGGCTTGGGGCTGGCGGCGATGGCATTCTCCGCGTTGCTGGGCCGCTCCGTGTGGTGGAGTTCGTCCAGGCCGGAGATGTCCGCGCCAGCACAGAACGCTCCCGCGGCGCCGGTCAGCACGGTGGCGAGGATGCTCGCGTCGCCGTCGATCTCCCCCATGACCGCGGGCATCTGCCGCCACATGTCGTCGGTCATTGCGTTGCGCTTGCCGGGATTGTTGATGGTGACGACGGCGATGTCGCCCTCACGCGTCAGGTCGATGCTTCCCATGAGGTCATTCTTACCGCTTCGACGGCCGCGGCGAGGGCGGTCACCAGGTCTGCCAGGCTGAGGACCGGGTGTTCCTCCCCTGCACCCGGCTCGCGGGACGGGTCGGTCTCGGCGCCGACGATCGCTTCCCCCCGCGCACGCACCGCGGGCACATGGATGAACCCCGCGGGGCCGTCGAAATCGGTCAGCGCGGCACGGAACACGGCGTTGCAGACGAAGCGCCCCGCGTCATCGGACGCCTCGGCCCGAATGCCGGCGTCCGTGATCGCCGCCACTAAGGCCTCCACATCAAGCCCCGACGCGAGACGAGGTTCGCCGTCGTCGATGGTGCCGGAGGGCTGCTGTCCGTCATTGTCCGGGATCCGTGCCTGCCGCTCGTTGACGGCCCACCGCTCCGGCGTCACAGCGCCCCTGCCGCCGGCCTCCCCGATGCAGAGCACCACATCGGGCTGCGTGGCGCGAATGGCCTCGGCGAGCGCCCGCGGGGCGCCGTTGAAGGTGACGGGCAGGATGACGGTGTGAAGCTCGACGGCCGGATCCTGCCATCTCTCAGCGAGGGCGAGTACCGCGTCGCCGCTGGCGTTGGCGACATCGCCGCCGAAGGGTTCGAAACCGGAAACAAGAACGCGCATGAGTGCCAGTGTGGCACTCATGCGCGTTGTTGGGATGTGTGGCCCCTTCGGCCGGTCGTACTGCTCCTTCGTCGCAGGCACCCGGCTCAGGGATCGATCAGGCTTCGGCGGGCTTGTGGGCCGAGGAGTCGATGGTGACCGAGGGGCTCATCGTCGCGGAGACGGCGATGCGGCGCAGGTAGCGGCCCTTCGCAGCGGCCGGCTTGAGACGGAGGACCTCGTCGAGCACGGCGAAGTAGTTCTCAGCCAGCTGCTGCTCCGAGAAGGAGGCCTTGCCGATGATGAACTGCAGGTTGGCGTGACGGTCCACGCGGAACTCGATCTTGCCGCCCTTGATGTCGGCCACGGCCTTGCCGGTGTCCATGGTCACGGTGCCGGTCTTCGGGTTCGGCATCAGGCCACGAGGGCCGAGCACGCGGCCCAGGCGGCCGACCTTGCCCATGAGATCCGGGGTGGCGACCACGGCGTCGAAGTCGAGGTAGCCGCCGGCCACCTTCTCGATCAGTTCGTCGGTGCCGACCTCGTCTGCGCCAGCCTCGCGGGCGGCATCAGCCTTGTCACCGGCGGCGAAGACGAGGACCCGTGCCGTCTTGCCAGTGCCGTGCGGAAGGTTGATGGTGCCGCGGACCAGCTGGTCCGCCTTGCGGGGGTCGACGCCGAGGCGCATGGCCACGTCGATCGACTCGTCGAACTTGGCCGTGGCCATCTCCTTGATGAGGCGGATGGCCTCTTCAGGGCTGTACGCCTGGCCCTCAGCGCGCTTCTCAGCGGCTGCCTTGTATGCCTTGCTGTGCTTCATGCTGGTTCCTTACATGTTGCCGGGCTCGCAGCCCGGTCCACCAGTTCTGGTGTGGGGAGCACTCCCCTACCAGGGTTGTTGATTGGGGGTTGATCAGACGATGCTGACGCCCATGGAGCGGGCGGTGCCTTCGACGATCTTCATGGCGGCCTCAACGTCATTGGCGTTGAGATCCGGCAGCTTGGTGGTGGCGATCTCGCGGACCTGGTCCTTTGTGATCTTGCCCACCTTGTCGGCCAGCGGGTTCGCTGCACCGGACTTGATGCCGGCAGCCTTCTTGATGAGCTCAGCGGCCGGCGGGGTCTTCGTGATGAAGGTGAACGTGCGATCCTCGTAGATGGTGATCTCGACGGGGATGACGTTGCCGCGCTGGGATTCGGTCTGGGCGTTGTACGCCTTGACGAACTCCATGATGTTGACGCCGTGGGGACCGAGGGCGGTACCGACCGGCGGGGCAGGCGTGGCTGCGCCAGCCTGCAGGGCGACCTTGACGAGGGCCGCGACCTTCTTCTTGGGAGGCATGGGGGGTCCTTTACCTAAGCGGATGGATTGTGCGCCCTGTGACAGGCGCGACGCACAATCTTAGACGACCTTCTCGACCTGCTTGAAATCCAGGTCGACAGGGGTCTCGCGGCCGAGGATCTCGACGAGAGCGATGAGCCGCTGATTGTTGGCGTTGAGTTCGGTGATCGTGGCGTGCACCCCTGCGAAGGGGCCGTCGGTCACCATGACGGAGTCGCCGACAGCCAAGTCGACAACTTCGACCTTCTTCTTCCTGGACGCCTCGGCACCCGCGTGAGCGGCGTTGACCTTGGCGACGACAGAAGGAGTCAGCATGTGGAGGACCTCGTCGATGGACAGCGGCACGGGCTGCTGGCCCTGGCCGACGAAGCCGGTGACGGAGGGGGTCTGGCGCACGACGCTCCACGAGTCGTCGGTCAGATCCATCCGGATGAGGACGTAACCGGGCAGCACGCAGCGGGTGACGGTCTTGCGGCCGTTGTTGCGCACCTCGACGACGTCCTCGGTGGGGACGACCGTCTCGAAGATGTAGTCCTCCATGTTCAGCGTCACGACACGGGCGTCCACGTTCTGCTTGACGCGGTTCTCCATGCCGGAGTAGGTGTGGATGACGTACCAGTCACCGAACTTGGATTCAAGTTCCGTGCGGAGCTCTTCGATGGCGGTCTCGAGAGCCACATCACGGTCGTGCTCCGCCTCTTCTGCGGCCTCGTCTACCTCCTCCTCCAGATCGGAGAGTTCGACGGGGGCCTCTTCCTCCTCGGGAACGCCGAGATCGATCTCCACCTCGTCGGTGGCGGTCTCCTCGATGGGGCCGAGGTCAACCTCAACCTCGTAGTCGGAATTTTCAGTCATGGAAATCAGCTCCCAAACAGCTGCAGCAGCGACCAGCCGAAGAACACGTCCAGCAGGCCCACGATCGTGATCATGATCAGCACGAAGATCAACACGGCGCTGAACATGGTCAGCGTCTGCGGCCACGTGGGCCACACGACTTTCTTGAGCTCAGAGCCAGACTGCTTGGCGAACTCGATCGGGTTGGACGCCTTGTACGGATCGTCATGGTCCGTCAGCGCCTCTGAGCGCTTACGGGTGGCGGTGTCCTTCTTACGGACGGGTGCCTTGGCGGTAGTGCGACGCACGGGGGCCAGCGCAGCGGCGGCCTCGCGCTCCTCCGGGGTGAAGTCCTTCTCCAGTTCTCCGAGGGTGATGTCCTCGTCTGCGTCGGCGACTTCTTCTTCGGCGGCGGCCAGCGCGTCGGGGTCTTCGACCTCGACGGCGTCGTCTGCAGGCGCGTCAGGTTCGCCGGGGACGAACTCCTCGTTCTCCGGCTCTGCGTCATGCGACTTGTCGCTCACGCCTTTTCCCTTCGCTTGACAAACAAAATGCCTCCGGCGGGAGCCGTAGGCTGATGTGTGTAGCCCTGCCGGCTACCTAGCAGGGTAAGAGGGACTCGAACCCCCAACCTGCGGTTTTGGAGACCGCTGCTCTGCCAGTTGAGCTATTACCCTTTGGTGCTCGGTCAACTATAGGGGTTTTCGCCCGATGAGTCGAACCAGCGCTCATCCAACCAGGCCATGTTGATACGCGGCGACGACGACCTGCACCCTGTCGCGCAGCCCCATCTTGCGCAGGATGGCGCCGACGTGGGACTTGACCGTGGATTCGGAGGCGTAGATGGTCTGACCGATCTCCACGTTGCTCAGCCCCTGGGACACCAACGCGAACACCTCGCGTTCCTTCTCCGATAACTCTTCAAAGCCCGCGGGCGGTGCGGGTTTGGCGACGAAGGAGGCGTCCAGCAGCGTGGCCAGGTCGTCTGGGGCGATCACCCCGTTGCCACTGTGCACGGTGCGGATCGAATCTGTCAGCATCTGCGGCGTGATGTCCTTCAGCAGGAAGCCGCTGGCGCCGTGCCGGATGGCGGTGGCCGCGCGGTCGTCGAGATTGAAGGTGGTCAGCACCAGCACCTTGACGCCGGAACCTGAGGCGACGGCGGCCTCGAGGATGCGGCGGGTGGCCTCCACGCCGTCGACGCCGGGCATCCGGATGTCCATCAGGATCACGTCGGGGTCGAGTTGCGCGGCGAGGGCGACGGCCTCCTCACCGTCGGCGGCCTCCCCCACCACCTCGAGGTCGTCCTGCGCGTTGACGATGACGCGGATGGCGGAGCGGAACAGTTCCTGGTCGTCGACCAGCATCACCTGGATGGGCACAACACTCTCCTAGTTGGCGCGCAGCGGCAGCCACGCGGTGGCGGTGACCACGTCACCGTCGTCGCTCTGGTGCCTGCTGAGCTCGAAACTACCGCCCACAGCCTCCAGCCGCGCGGACATGCCCGAGATGCCGGAGCCGTGCAGGGCCCGCGAGATGGTGTGCCCGCCGTCGAGGTTGCGCACCTCGAGGGTGAGGCGGTCCGCCCACGTGAGCGCCACCGCGATGGGCCGGCCGTGCTCCCCGTGCTTGATAGCGTTGGTGAGCATCTCCTGCAGCACGCGGTACGCGACGGTCTCCGCATCCGGCGGGAGTGCACGGCTCTTGCCGAGTTGGGTGACCTCGAGGTCGACGCCGGAGGCCTGCACGCTCTCGAGCAGCGCACCGAGCCCACCGGGCGGGGCCTGCACGGGCGGCTGCTCCCCGCGGGCGGCGTGCAGCACCTCGCGGATCTCGCCCAGGGAGCGGCGGGCGCAGGTGGCGATGTTGTGCATCGACTCGTGCAGGTCCTGGGTGTTGGTGAGGTACTGCGCGGATTCGGCCTGCATGAGGATCACGGCGAGGGAGTGGCCGACGACGTCGTGCACTTCGCGCGCCAGCCTGGCGCTGGCCGCCTCTGAGGCGGCGACGCGGGTGAGGCGCTGCTCCTCCAGGACGGACTGCTGTTGCGCCTCGATGGCGTACAGGCGCTGCAGTTCGGCGTCCTCGGCGCGCTCCTCCTGGGCGCGGAGCTGCGCCTGGGAGCGCTGCCGCAGCCCCAGCAGCCACGGGGCTCCGAGATAGCCGCACACGAGAAGGAAGGTGAAAGGGAAGCTGGATGCGCCGAACATGCTGCCCAATGACGCCGCAGCCACCATGGCGCCCGCCGCGAGCGACAGGCCGGAGGCGACGACGGTGGTGCGGGTACCGAACCGGGTGGTGGTGTAGGCCAGCCATCCCCCCGCGAGGACCTGGGTGAACAGGGGGCTGGGGTCACCCTGAGACGTGAGGAGGAAGAACGCACTGCCCGCCCAGAAGAAGCCCAGGGCCATGCCCGGTCGCCTTCTGGCGAGGACCAGCACCAGCATCATCACGGGCACCGCGTACTGACGCATGTGCAGATACGAATGGCCGGCCCACGACAAGAACTCCAGCGTGCCCAACACCAGTGCGGTGGCGAGCACTATCCGGTCGGCCTTCACACCCCAGTCGACGCTCTCAGGGCGGGTTCGTGTCACTGTCATGGCTCCAAACTAGGGCCGGAAATGCACCAGCGCATCCGACTCAAGGTCAGATGCGCTGGTACTTATCGGCGTTGGTTGAGCCTGCGAGTTCTACGAGCAGTGTCGAAACCGCCAGGCGTACAAGCAGGCTGCTGGGAATCTCACCCGGTTTCGACACGATCGCGCTGCTCGCAAGCGATCGGCTCAACCAGCCAATCAGCGGCGGCCGCGGCGGCCGGTGCTCGCGGAGAACGCGGCCACTCCCCCGCTGCTGGCGGGAGCGGCACCCTGTCCGCCCCGACGCTGGGCCTGGGCGGGGCGCCCGGAGCGAGACTCGCTGCGGGTGCCGCTGCGCTGCCCACGCGGCTGGTCGCCGCCGCGGCGCGACTGCTCGCCGTTTCGAGGCGCGGAGCTGCGACGGCGTCCGCCGCCACCACGCGACGACTGCTGCTGTTGGGGTGCCGGCTTGACGATGCCGCCGGGAAACTCGCGCTCCCCGGGAGCGATCTCGTGCAGCACGGGGTGGCGGTCGTCGGCGCGGGTGATGGTGGGCTTGACACCCGCCTTGCGGGTGAGGTCGCGCACGTCGCCGCGCTGGGCGTCGAGCATGAGCGTCACGACGGTGCCCTCGGCCCCGGCGCGCGCGGTGCGGCCGGAGCGGTGCGTGTAGGCCTTGTGCTCGACCGGCGGATCGGCGTGGATGACCAGGCCCACGTCGTCGACGTGGATGCCGCGGGCGGCGACATCCGTGGCCACCAGAGTCTGGGCGGTGCCGGAGTGGAACGCGGCCATGGAGCGCTCGCGCGCGCTCTGGCTCATGTTGCCCTGCAGTTCGACGGCGGGCACGCCCGCGGCGTTGAGCTGCTTGGCGATCTTCTTGGCACGGTGCTTGGTGCGGGTGAACACCACGGTGCGGCCGGGGGCCGCGGTGAGGTTGACCAGCACGGGCAGGTGCTGCTCGGTGCTGACGTGCAGCACGTGGTGGTGCAGCGTGGGCACCGGCGATTCAGCGGAATCGGCCTCGTGGACCTTCGGCTGATGCAGGAACTGCTTGACGAGGGTGTCGACGGCCTTGTCCAGCGTCGCGGAGAACAGCATGCGCTGACCCGACGACGGGGTGGCCGACAGCAGGCGGCGCACCGAGGGCAGGAAGCCGAGGTCGGCCATGTGGTCGGCCTCGTCAAGGATGGTGATCTCGACGGCGTCCAAGGAGACGAAGCCCTGCTTCATGAGGTCCTCGAGGCGGCCGGGGCACGCGACGATCACGTCGACGCCCTTCGTGAGCGCGGTGACCTGCGGGCGCTGGTTGACGCCGCCGAAGATGGTGCGGGAGGTGAGCCCGGCCGTGACGGCCAGCGGCGCGAGCGCCTCGTCGATCTGGTTGGCCAGCTCCCGGGTGGGCACCAGGACCAGCGCGCGGGGGCGCTTGGGTGTCCGGCGGGTGCCGCTCTCCGCGAGGCGGGCGACCATCGGCAGCAGGAACGCGTACGTCTTGCCGGAGCCGGTGCGGCCGCGGCCGAGCACGTCGCGGCCTGCGAGTGAATCAGGCAGCGTGGCGGCCTGGATGGGGGTGGGGGTGGTGATGCTGCGCTCTTCGAGGACGGCCGCGAGAGTTGCGGGCACGCCGAGCGCGCTGAAGGACTGTGAGGTCAAAGTGGTTCTTCCCATGAGGGGCGATGCTGCGGTTCTGCCCGGCGCAAACTTTCCAGTTCGCAGCGCGATGGCATCTGAAAATAAAGATCAAAGGGGCTCGGAGCAGAACATCCGAACGCTGGGAACCACTCTACCGGCTATTGGCACAGAGTCGTTAATCGGTCCCTGAGCGTGGCCCCGCGACGAAGGAGCCAGCTGACGACGCTCAGGGACCGAATCTGCCGGCCAAAGGTGAAGGAGTCGCCGGGGTCGGGGGGACACCACCGCCGGTTTCGGGACCGACCCCCAACAAGCAGAAACCTTGAAGCCGAGGGTGGGGGATGAAGGACGCGAGTTTCGAGTCCACGCCGAGAGGTGGCAGCCGAACGTCGCCGACTAGGCGCACGGGTAACACTCGCGTCCTTCTTCCCCCATCCTCGGCGGAACGCAGCCGCGGTGGAACAGGTGGCGAACAAGCTGCGGGGCCCTTCGTCGTGACCGGCTCGTTCCTCGCGGGGCACGCTCAGGGACCGGATAGGCTGCAGCGGTTTCGACACCGCTCGCAGAACTCGCGGGCTCAACCAACGATCAAGCCAGGGAGGCGAGCCAGGCGGAGTGCAGATCGGCATAGCGCCCACCGCCGGCGATCAGGTCAGCCGGCGACCCGTCCTCGACGACCTCGCCGTGGCTCAGCACCAACGCCCGGTCGGCGACCTCCACCGTGGAGAGGCGGTGCGCGATGATGATGGCAGTGCGGTCCGCCAGGATGGTCGACAGCGCGGCCTGCACCAGCCGCTCGGTGGGGATGTCCAGCGAGCTGGTGGCCTCGTCGAGGATCAACACCCGCGGATCCGCGAGCACCACGCGGGCGAAGGCGACGAGCTGGCGCTGGCCCGCGGAGAGGCGGGAGCCGCGCTTGCCGGTGTCGGTGTCGAAGCCGTCGGGCATCTCCTCGATGAAGGTGTGGGCGCCGACGGCGCGCGCGGCCGCCACCACCTCGTCGCGGCTCGCCCCGGGGCGGCCGAAGCGGATGTTGTCGGCGATCGAGCCGGCGAAGATGAAGTTCTCCTGCGTCAGCAGCGTCACGTGCCGGCGGAGGGTCTCGTCGTCGAGGTCGCGCAGGTCAACACCGTCGAGCCGCACGGCGCCGGCCTGCGGGTCGTAGAACCGGGCGATGAGCTTGGCGATGGTGGTCTTGCCCGCGCCGGTGGTACCCACCAGGGCCACGGTCTGCCCCGCGGGGATGTGCAGATCCAGGGCAGGCAGTACCGGCACCCCGTCGACGTACTCGAAGGTGACGGCGTCGAACCCGACCTCTCCGCTGGCCTCCGTCAGCGCGACGGGGTGCTCCGGGTCCGAGACCACGTCGTCCTCCTCCATCACGCTGGAGACCTTCTCCAGCGCGGTCAGCGCTGATTGGAGCGTCGAGATGAACTGGCTGAGGTCCTGCATGGGGTCGAAGAACATCCGTAGGTACAGCACGAACGCGGCCATGGTGCCGACGCTGACGTCCCCGCCGACGGCGAGGTAGCCGCCCGCGAGCACCACCAGCACGATGCCGAGGTTGCCGATGAACTGGATGCCGGGCATCGCGCGGGCGAAGATGCGCATGGCGCGCACGTTGGCGTCGCGGTACGACAGCGCCACATCCTGGAAGATCTCGGCGGCGCGGGGCTCGCGGCGGAAGGCCTGCACGGCCTTGATGCCGGTCATGGTCTCGATGAACTGGACGATCACGATGGCCGACTGCGTGCGCACGGCGCGGAAGGCGCGCGTGGAGGCGCGGGCGAACCAGCGCATCAGCAGCAGCAACGGCGGATAGCTGAGGAACGCCACCAGCGCCAGGCGCCAGTCGAGCGACAACATGATCACGCTGGCCCCGACGATGGTCAGCACGCCGATCACCACCACGTCGAGGCCCTGGAGCACGAGTTCCTGCACGGCCTCGACGTCGCTGGTCATGCGGGAGACTGCGCGCCCTGTCGTGTAGCGGTCGTGGAAGCCCACGCTGAGGCGCTGGAACTTCTTGTAGAGCCGGCGACGCAGGTCCAGCAGGATGGCGTTGCCGATGCGGCCGGAGCGGCGCAGGAACGTGACGCGGGCGGCGACCTGCACCACGATCGCCAGCGCCATCAACCCCAGCGCGGGGTACAGCACGTTGCGGTCGGTGAGCCCGTCGTCGAGCACGTTGCGCACCAGCACCGGCACCACGAGGCGCGACACGGCATCCGCCACCACCACGCCGATGAGGATCAGGAGCCAGGTGCGCCAGGGGCGGATCAGCGCTGCGAGCAGGCGGCGCGAAGGCGCGCGGAGGCCGACGGTGGTGTCACGCTCCTCGTCGATCTCCTGCTTGACGCCACGCCAGGCGAGCCTCTGGTCCTCGGGCTGCTCGTCAGCGCTCATCTCCGTCACCTCCCATCGCGATGGAGTAGTCGGCCGACAGCAGTTCGCGGTACTCGGGCACGGTGGCCAGCAACTCGGCGTGGGTGCCGGTGTGCGCGATGCGGCCCTCCACGAGCATGGCGACCCTGTCGGCCAGCAACACGGTGGAGGCGCGGTGCGCCACCACAAGGCCGGTCACGCCCACCAGGGTGGATTTGAGGGCCTCCTCCACCTCCGCCTCGGTGTGGATGTCGAGGGCGCTGAGGGTGTCGTCGAGCACCAGTACGCGCGGCCGCACCAGGATGGCGCGGGCCAGCGCCAGGCGCTGCCGCTGGCCGCCGGAGAGGCTCAGCCCCTGCTCACCGAGGCGGGTGTCGAGGCCCCAGGGCAGGTCGTAGACGAACTCGGCGCGGGCGACCCGCACGGCCTCCTCGATGTCCTCCTCCGAGGCGTCCGGCCGGCCCAGCGTGAGGTTCTCCCGCGCGGACATGGAAAACAGGATGGGGTCCTCGAACGCGGTGCCGATGAGGCTGCGCAGTTGCCGGAGATCCAGGTCGCGCAGGTCGACGCCGTCGAGGAGGATCTGGCCGCCGGTGACGTCCACCAGCCGCGGGATGAGCGAGACCAGCGTGGACTTGCCGGAGCCTGTGCCGCCCACCAAGGCGACAGTTTCGCCGGGCGCGATGTCCAGGTTGAGGTCGCTGAGCGTGGGCTCGTCGGCATCGGCGAACTGGAAGGTGACGCCGCGCAGTTGCAGGTGGCCGCGGGGCTCGTCGATGCGCTTGTCGCCGCTGACGATGGTCACCGGCGCGTCGAACACCTCGCTGACGCGGTCTGCGGCCGTGGCGGCCTCGCGGGCGAAGGACAGCAGGAAGCCGAGGCTGCCCACCGGCCACGCCAGCGACAGCAGGAGGGTCACGAAGGTGACGGCTGCACCCAGGCTCATGCCAGCCGTGGTCACGCCGTAGCTGACGCCGAACAGCACGATCAGCAGCAGCACCGAGGGGAACACCTCGAGCAGCGTCCAGAGGACGGCGGCCAGGTTCATCCGCTTCACGCCGCTGTCGGCCAGTGCGGTGGCCCGCTCGTCGAACGTCTCATAGGCGTAGCGGCTGCGGCCGAAGGAGCGGATGACGCGCACTCCGTGCAGCGACTCCTCCGCGGCCGAGGCGACGTCGCCGGTCTGGTCCTGCACCTGGCGCGAGATGCGTCCGAAGCGGCCCATCAGCGCGAACACCGCGATCACGACGGGGATCACCGCGATCAGCACGGCCAGGCCCACCTGCCACAGGGTGATCACCATGATGGCCACCACCACGACGATGTGCAGCGAGCTCATGGCGAGCATCACCAGCCCGAAGGACATGAAGCGGCGCAGCAGGCCGAGGTCGCTCATGATGCGGCTGAGCAGCTGGCCGGACTCCCAGGACTTGTGGAAGCCCAGAGGCAGCCGCTGCAACTGCTCGAACAGGTCCAGCCGGATGTTGGCCTCGATGTGCGAGGTGGCGCGCGACATGATCCAGCGCCGCACAAAGCTCATCAGGGCCTCGAACGCGCCCACTCCCAGCAGGGCCAGCGCGAACCAGAGCACGCCGGGGATGCTGCCCTCCCGGATGGGGCCATCGACGACGGCGCCGAGCAGGAGGGGGATGGACACGCTGGCCGCAACCTGGAGCGGCGCCAGCGCGAACGAAGTGATGAACTGCGGCGCGAACGGCCTGATGTAGGGCAGGAAGCGCAGCACGTTGGGTCGCTTCGGGTGCGGCGGGGCCATGGCATAGCGACGGGACCTGGCTGGAAGCACCGGGCCACCCTACCCCCTCGCCGCATGGTCTCCGGTCGCCCAGCTTGTAGGGTTGGGTGATGCGCCCCCTTCCGTTCTCCGTCATCACCAAGCCGACGGGTGCCGCGTGCAACCTCGACTGCACGTACTGCTTCTTCCTGTCGAAGGAACTGCTCTACGACGAGGCCGGGCAGCGCATGTCGCTGGAGACCCTCGAGAGCTATATCCGCGAGTACCTTGCCGCCCAGCCCGACGGCGACGTCGACCTGGCCTGGCAGGGCGGCGAGCCGACGATGCGCGGCCTCGACTTCTTCCGCACCGCTGTGGAACTCACCGCCAAGTACAAGCGCCCGGGCCAGCGCGTGCAGCAGGCGATGCAGACCAACGGCACGCTGCTCAACGACGAGTGGTGCGAGTTCCTCGCCGAGGAGAACTTCCTCGTCGGGCTGTCCATCGACGGGCCCGAGGAACTGCACGACTCCTACCGCGTGAACAAGGCCGGGCGCGGCACCCACGCCCAGGTGATCCGCGGCTGGGAATTCCTGCGTAAGCACAACGTCGAGACCAACATCCTGTGCACCGTCAACTCCGCCAACCACGACGACGGCGCGGAGGTGTACCGCTACTTCCGCGACGTTCTGGGCGCGACCTTCCTGCAGTTCATCCCCATCGTGGAACGGGCCGGCTATGAGGCGCCGGACGGCAAGAGGCTCCTCTACCTCCAGCAGGGCAACCAGGTCACCGAGCGCTCCGTCAGCCCGAAGCAGTGGGGCCGGTTCCTGAACGAGATCTTCAACGAATGGGTGCGCACGGATGTCGGGAAGGTCTACGTGCAGCACTTCGACGTGATGCTCGCCGCCCGCTTCGGCCAGTACTCGCTGTGCGTGCATGCACCTGAATGCGGCACCGCACTGGCCGTCGAGCACAACGGCGACGTCTACAGCTGCGACCACTTCGTGGAGCCCGCCTACAAGCTGGGCAACCTCACCGAGGGCGGGTTCCAGAAGTACCTGCGCACGCCGGAGCAGATCGAGTTCGGCCGCTCCAAGCGCACCGCGCTGACCGAGCAGTGCCGCCGCTGCCCCGTGCGCTGGGCCTGCCACGGCGGCTGCCCGAAGGACCGCTTCGCCACCTCCGTCGACGGCGAGCCCGGCCAGAACTACCTGTGCGAGGGCTACTACGACTTCTTCACCCACGCCGCGCCCACCATTGAGCAGATGGCGCAGTTGCTGCGGAGCGGACGCCCTCCCGCGGAGGTCATGGAGCGGTAGCCTGAGCGGCTATGAGCGCCCCACTACTCCACGCGCTGAAGGCAGGCATCGACGCGGTACTGCCGGATGCTGCCGCGCTCCGGCGGGCCATCCACGTCGATCCGCAGCTCAGCGGCGAGGAGGGCCCCACCCGGGACCTCCTCACCCGGTCCCTCAACTGGATGGATTGGTCCCCCGCCGCAGGTACCGGCGCCTGGGCGCGGATAGGGCCTGACGGGGCCGCCGTCGGGCTGCGCGCAGAGTTGGACGCGCTGCCGGTGATCGAGGCCACCGGCGTGGAGTGGGAGTCGCGGCGCGAAGGGGTGGCGCACGCGTGCGGTCACGACGTCCACATGGCCGCGCTGTGGGCGGTGCTCACCGCTGCGCGCCGGCTCGAGCTCCCCGTCGGGATGGTGCCGATCCTCCAGCCCCGCGAGGAGATCACCCCGCCAGGTGCTGGCGACGTGGTGCGCTCGGGGCTGCTCGACGAACAGAAGATCGAGGCGATGCTGGGCGTGCACGTCCAGCCACAGGTGGACCGCGGGATCGTCTCCACGGGCGCCGGCGCCGTCAACGCCGCCTACGACTCGTTCGAGATCGTGGTGCACGGCCGGCCCGGGCACGGCGCCTACCCGCACGTCGCCGTCGACCCCATCACCACGCTGGCCACCATCATCGGGGAACTGAGCAGCCTCCCCCAGCGCCTGGTCAGTCCCACCAACCCGACGGTGGTCTCGGTGGGGCAGATCACCGGCGGCACGGCGCACAACGTGATCGCCTCGGAGGCAAGCTGCCGGGGCTCCATCCGCACCTACTCAGAACCGGACCGCACCCGGCTGCACGAGGCCATCACCAGGATGGCAACGGCGGTGGCCGAGTCGCGGGGGGCTCAGGCCACCACCCGCTTCGTACGCGGCGGCCCCGCCCTGGTCAACGACCCCGGCCTCGTGCGACGCATGGATCCGCTCCTGCGGGAGATGGGCGTCACCGTGGCGGAGAACCCGTTCCGCTCCTGCGGGTCGGACGACTTCGCCGAGTACGGACATGCCGCAGCCTCCGTGATGTGCTTCGTGGGCACCGGCCGCGTCGACGGCGTGGGCCTGCACCACGGGGCGTTCCTGCCCGGCCGCGAGGCCCTCCAGCTCTGCGCGCACGCCTACGCCGCCGGCTACGTCGCCGCTGCGGGCCTCCTGGCCGGTTGACGCACGCCGTTGGTTGAGCCGGCTGCATCCGAGCTTGCCAGGATCGCAGTCGAGTCGAAACCGGCCACGCCTTCCTTGAAGCTGCTGCGGAGCTCGCCGGGTTTCGACACGATCGCGCTGCTCGTTCCTCGCAGACGATCGGCTCAACCAGCCGCTAGCCCAGGAGCCTCGCCCAGGTGGCGTAGCTGGTGTGGCCGCTCTGCTCGATGCGATGCAGCTTCTGGAAGGCATCCAATGCCTTGGTGGTCTCCGGGCCGAAGTTGCCGGTGACCGACACCGTCTGGCCCTTCAGCGTGAGGTGTCGCTGCAGCACGTACACGGCGGTGCCCTTGGCTCCGGTGGTCAGCTCGGGGAGGAGTTGCTGCCAGGTGGCCTCATTCATCTTCCCGGTGTCCTTCAGCTTCACGGAGCGCTGGAAGGCCCCCACCGCGCCGACGGTGCGTTCCCCGTAGATCCCGTCCACCTTGATCCCCGCGCCGTGCGTGTTGAGGAGTTCCTGCAGTGCCCGCACCGCGTCGCCGCGGCTGCCGCGGACAAGCTCAGGGAACATCGTGGTCGCGTCGACGGCGGTCATCGCCGGGGATGGGCCGGGGGCGGTCATGCCGTCGGGCACACCCGGGCCCTGGCCGCGCAGGTTGTACTGGTAGAGGTTGTGGTTGCGCATGATCCCGATGACGAGCTCGGCGTACTTCGGATCTGTGGCGTAGCCGCCCTTGCGCACCTCGGTGACGAACTGGTCCGGGTGATCGACGTACTGGAACGCCGGCGCGTAGCGGTTGGCGGTGGTGAGCAGGCGGGCGTAGTCACGCGTCGACTCGAGCCAGCTGGCATAGGTGCGGAACTCGTCGACGATGTAGTACTTCGTGCCGTCCGAACGGTACTCCGCCGTGCGCACGGGGACGCAGCCGGTCTGGTGGGGCGAGACCGTGGAGGTGCACTTGATGTTGAACAGGGTGTTGACCTGGTAGGTCTTCCCGTCGACGGTCATCTCGCCGGTCATCCTGGAGCTGCCCCAGCCGGATTCCAGCGCCGCCATACCGATGGTCACGGACGTGGGGATGCCGGTCTCCTTCTCCACCTGCTGGGCGTCACCCACGAGCTTGGCGATGAACTCGGATGCGGGCGTGCCGGTGGCCTCCTGCGGCCGCTGCAGCAGCGGTATGGCCGCGACGGCCAGCACGAGCGCCACCGCCGCCAGTTTCACCCAGCGCATCAGTTCGCCTCCGGCAGGCTCACGCCGATCAGGTTGACCTCCGGCACCAGACGGATGCCGAAGCGCTGTTCCACGCCGTCGCGCACCTCGGTGGCCAACGCCACGAGATCCGACGCGGTGGCCCGCCCGCGGTTGGTCAGAGCCAGGACGTGCTTGGTGGACAGCCTGGCCTCGCCGTCGCCGTGACCCTTCGCGAAGCCCGCGTGCTGGATGAGCCATGCGGCGCTGGTCTTGATCCGGCCCTCCGCATCCGGGAAGCGCGGCGCGTCCTCGGGCAGCACGGCGGCCGCCTCTGCGTCGAGGATGGGGTTGGTGAAGAAGGACCCGGCGCTCCAGGAATCGTGATCAGCCGCGTCGAGCACCATACCCTTGCCCCGGCGGATGGCCAGCACCGTCTCGCGGACGCGGGCGGACTCGACGCGCTTGCCCGGCACGGTCTCGAGCCGGTTGGCGAGCTCCGGGTAGGCGATGGGGGTGCCCAGGGAGCCGAGCTGGAACTGGAAGCCCACCTCGAGGACGAGGTAGCGGCCGGGCTCGCGCTTGAAGCGGGAGGTGCGGTAGCCGAAGCCGCAGTCCGACAGCGGGAAGGTGCGCTGCGTGCGGTCCTGCCGGTCCCAGGTGCGCACCGAGACGATGGTCTGCGAGACGTCCGAGCCGTAGGCCCCGACGTTCTGGATGGGGGTCGCGCCCACGCTACCGGGGATGCCCGAGAGCGTCTCGATGCCGATCCATTCCTGCTCGACGGCGTGCGCCACGAACGTGTCCCAGTTCTCGCCGGCGGCAACCCGCACGGCCGCTCCCCCGCAGCTGGACACGTCGGCGTCGATCCCGGTGGTGCCGACCCGCACCACGGTGCCGCGGAAGCCGTCGTCGCTGACCAACAGGTTGGAGCCGCCGCCCAGCACGAGGACGGGCTCGCCGCGCTCGTCGCAGTCGGTCACCACATCGATCAGTTCACGCTCTGTGCGCGCCACGACGAAACGGTCCGCCTCGCCGCCCACGCGCAGGGTGGTGTGCCGGGCCAGGACGGGCGAATCGGCGATCTCGGGGCCGTCGGTGTCGACGGAGACGCGCTCGAGGCTGCAGGCCTCCCCCACTCCTTCGAGCTCAATCAAGACGGACCTCGGCTCGCGCGGCGCCCAGCACGGCGTCGTCGCCGCAGGTGGCGGTGATGGCCAGCTTGGCCACCCCGTCGGCGACCTCGGTGACCTTGGCCGTGTAGACCACCTCGGTGCCCTCGTCGGTGTCCGGCACCACGACGGGGCGGGTGAAGCGCACGAAGTAACTCAGCACCTTGGCGGGGTCGCCGATCCAGTCGGTGACGACCTTCAGCCCTGCACCCATCGTCCACATGCCGTGCGCGACGACGCCGGGCAGGCCGATGGCCTGAGCGTGCCGGTCAGAGAAGTGGATCTCGTTGAAATCCGTGGACGCGCCGCAGTAGCGCACCACGGTGGAGCGGGTCACGGGGACACGGAGCTCGGGCAGTTCGGTGCCGACGGTGGGCTCACTCATCGCCTGCCTCCTCCGGGCGGGTGTGCATCAGGGTGGAGCGGGCCTCACAGACGGCCTCGCCGTCGACCGTGAGGTCGGCCAGCACAGTGATCATCTCCAGCGGACCCCGGTTGCGGACCTTCTCGATGCTCAGTTCGGCGACCACCGCGTCGCCGGGGCGCAGCGGGCGGCGGAAGGTGAAGTTCTGATCCGTGTGCATGGTGCGGTTGAGGGCCAGGCCGAGCTCCGCGTCGTCGAACAACGCGCCCCAGGCCTGCGCCGCGATGACGGCCGCGAAGGTGGGCGGCGCGATGGGATCAGCGCCGGTGTAGGCGGGGTTGTCGTCCCGCACCGCCCAGGCGAACTCGGCGATCTTGGCGCGGCTGACCACGTACGGCGGGGCGGCCGGATAGCGGCGGCCCACGTGTTCGGCGGAAATCGGCATGGCGACGATGCTACCCCGAGCCACGAGAAAGGCCGCCTCGGAGTGAGGCGGCCCTTGAGGCTCTCGTTGCGGCTCAGCGGGTGCTGATCAGCGGGTCTCGCGGTGCGTCTGGTGCGTGCGGCAACGCGGGCAGAACTTCTTGAGGTCGAGACGATCCGGCGTGTTACGACGGTTCTTCTTCGTCACGTAGTTGCGCTCCTTGCACTCGGTGCAGGCGAGCGTGATGATCGGACGGACGTCCCCGGACTTCTTGGCCATGATCTTCCTTAGCTTGCGCTTGTGTTGACTCTCAGTGGTGACGAGGGCGGGAATCGAACCCGCGACACAGCGATTATGAGCCGCTTGCTCTACCGACTGAGCTACCCCGTCAGGAGTTCTCGCCCTGGTGGAGCAGGGCAAGAACAGAGCCCCCAAGCGGAATCGAACCGCTGACCTTCTCCTTACCATGGAGACGCTCTACCGACTGAGCTATAGGGGCTAGCCGACGACCAAATATAGACCACAGATTTCCCAGAGCACAAATCGGGGTGTGGCGCCCACCGTCGCGGCGTTGTCCGCAGGCGCCTCCGACATGTCCGGCTGGCTGATGATGGGCCTGCCCGGAGCGCTATACGCGGCGGGCCTGTTCCAGGCCTGGATCGCGATCGGCCTGACCATCGGCGCGTGGCTCAACTGGCTGCTGGTCGCGCCGCGCCTGCGCAGCTACACCGAGGTCGCGGGCAACTCCATCACGATCCCGTCGTTCTTCCAGAACCGGTTCAAGCACAACTCGCGCGTCATGCGGATCGCCGCCGGCGCGATCATCCTGGTGTTCTTCACCTTCTACGTCTCCTCCATGATGGTGGCAGCGGGCAAGTTCATGGAGTCAACGTTCAACCAGCCCTACCTGGTGGGCATGCTCGCCGTCTCCGCCGTCGTGGTCATCTACACCCTGTTCGGCGGCTTCCTCGGCGCCAGCTACACCGACGTGGCCCAAGGCACGCTGATGCTGCTGGCACTGCTCGTGGTGCCCGTCGTCGCACTGTTCGCCGTGGGTGGCTTCGACGACGTGATCGAGGGCATCCGCGCCGTCGAGGCCGTGGATGGTCAGGCTCGCTTGAGCCTCACCGCCGGCGGCACACTCGTCGGCGGAATCTCCGCCGCCGCATGGGGGCTCGGCTACTTCGGGCAGCCGCACATCATCGTGCGCTTCATGGCCATCCGCTCGGCCCGTGAGACCAAGGTCGCCCGGCGCATCGGCATCGCCTGGATGATCCTGGGGCTGCTCGGCGCCTGCGCCTCCGCCCTCGTCGGCATCGCCTACTTCAACCAGCACCCCAACGATTTCGTGACCAACGACTCGGAGCAGGTTTTCCTGGTGCTCTCCTCGGAGATGTTCCACCCGTTCCTCGCCGGCCTGGTGCTCGCCTCCGTCCTGGCGGCCATCATGTCCACGCTGTCGTCGCAGCTGATCGTGTGCTCGTCGGCGGTCATCGAGGACCTGTACAAGCTCTTCACGAAGCGCTCGCTGACCAAGCGCCAGGAGGTCATCGCCGGTCGGCTGGGCGTCCTCATCGTCTCCGTCGTGGCCATCCTGCTGGCCCTCAACGACGAGAACCCGGCGGTGCTCGCCCTGGTCGCGTTCGCGTGGGCGGGCTTCGGCGCCAGCTTCGGCCCGACGATTATCCTGAGCCTGTTCTGGAGGCGCCTCACCTCGCAGGGCGCGCTGTGGGGCATGGTCAGCGGCGCCGTCGTGGCGTTCATCTGGGGCCAGACACCGGCGCTGAGCGGCATGCTCTACGAGATCGTGCCCGGCTTCCTGGCCAACCTCATCGTGGCCGTGGCCGTGTCGCTGGCGACGGCTCCCCCGTCGGCCGCGGTGGTCGCGGAGTTCGAGGAAGCCGTCGCGGCGTCGAAGGCCTGATCAGGCGTTGAGGCCGGCCACCGCGGCTTGGAGCGAATCGGCGAACATCGTCTCGCGCTCCTCCGCGGTGAGGTCGGCAGAGCCGTCCTTGAGGTGGTCCGAGACGGTCAACACGGTGAGGGCCTCCTTGCCGTGCGCGGCTGCGCAGGCGTACAGGCCCGCGGCTTCCATCTCCACGCCGAGCGTGCCCAGGCGGTCGAGCGCGGGGACGATGTCGGTGCGTGCCGAGTAGAAGAAGTCGCTGCTGTAGACGGATCCGACGTGCACCGTGCGGCCGGTGCCGCGGGCCTGCTCGACGGCGGCACGCAGCATGTCGTAGCTGGCGGCCGGCGCCAGGGTGAGACCCGGCACGTCGATGGTGGCCACCGCGGAGTTGGTGTGCGCCGAGACGGCCACGATGACGTCCTTGACCTTGACCTTCGACGAGATGCCACCGCAGGTGCCGACGCGGCAGATCCGTTCCACGCCGTACTGCGAGAACAACTCGGTGGCGTAGATGGACAGCGAGGGGATGCCCATGCCGGAGGCCATCGCCGTCATCGGGACGCCGTCGAACGTGCCGGTCCAGGCGCCGATGCCACGCACGTCGGAGACGAGCTTGACGCCGTCCATGTACTCCTTCGCGATGCGCTCGGCGCGCTTCGGGTCGCCGGGCATGAGGACGAGGGGGGCGATGTCGCCGGGTTCGGCGGCGATGTGGGGGGTGGCCATCGTCGGGCACCTTTCCGTTGGGGGCTACGGGCACAGACTATGTCCCTGACATGATCAAGGCCCCGAATCAATCCGATTCGGGGCCTTGAGTGGCAGGTGTTGGATTCGAACCAACGTAGGCTACGCCGACGGTTTTACAGACCGCTCCCTTTGGCCACTCGGGCAACCTGCCGTTGCCGGGAACTCCCAGCGACGCACAACTGTAGCAGCAGGAATCCACTGGCGGCAAAGCGGTCGCACTAAGGTTGGCTGCACATGTGATACCCGCACCACACAGGAGAAGTCATGGCTGCAGATAGCTCGTTCGACGTCGTCAGCAAGGTGGACCGCCAGGAGGTCGACAACGCCCTCAACCAGGCCGCCAAGGAGGTGGGCCAGCGCTTCGACTTCAAGGGCGTCGACGCGAAGATCGCATGGTCCGGCGAGTTCATCGAGATGGAGGCCAACTCCGAGGAACGCGTCAAGGCCGTGCTGGATGTGTTCCAGACGAAGCTGCTGCGTCGCGGCATCAGCCTCAAGGCCCTCGACGCCGGCGAGCCCCGCGTCAGCGGCAAGCTGTGGAAGATCACGGCGAGCACCAAGCAGGGCATCAAGCAGGAGGACGCGAAGAAGATCTCCAAGCTGATCCGCGACGAGGGGCCCAAGGGCGTCAAGACCCAGATCCAGGGCGACGAGCTGCGCATCTCGTCGAAGAAGCGCGACGACCTCCAAGCGGTCCAGAAGATGATCAAGGAGGCGGACTACGACTTCGCCGTCCAGTTCGTCAACTACCGTTGAGCCGTTAACTGAAGGGTTTGGTACCGAGTACGGTTCCAAACCCTTCAGCTAAGCTCCAGCACCATGCGTATCGGGACCCACAATGTCAATGGCATCCGCGCGGCCCTGCGGCGCGGCTATCGGGAGTTCTGGGATCAGACCGACGCCGACGTCGTCGCTCTTCAGGAGGTGCGCTGCCGCGTCGCCGATCTGCCGCTGGAGGCGTTCCACGGCTACCACGTCACGCTCGACGCAGGCACGCTCGCCGGGCGCAACGGCGTGGCGCTCCTCACGAGGGAGAAACCGGTCCACATCCGGGCGCTGTCCAGGGTCGTGACCACCATCTCGCCCGACGGCACGCTCGAGGACGTCGACTCCGAGCGCATCGTGAGTCGCGACCTGGCGCCCTTCTCCGGCGAGGGTCGCTACGTCGAGGCGGACCTCGCCGACGCCCCGCTGCGGGTGGCGTCGCTGTATCTCCCCAAGGGCGCCGCCTGGCCCTACGAGGAGGGCTCGGAGGCCAAGTACCAGCGCAAGATGCGCTTCATGCGCGGCCTCGCCCGCGTGCTCACCGCGTCGCGCCGCGAGGCCGCCGCGCAGGGCAGGGAGTTCCTGGTGGTGGGTGACTTCAACATCGCCCACACCAAGCAGGACCTGAAGAACTGGCGCACCAACCAGAAGTCCGAGGGCTTCCTCCCCGAGGAACGCGACTGGTTCAGCTCGGTGCTCAGCCCCCGCTCGCTCGTCGACGTGGTGCGCCGGCTCCATCCGGACGCCGACGGCCCGTACAGCTGGTGGAGTTGGCGCGGCCAGGCGTGGGCCAACGACGCCGGCTGGCGCATCGACTACCACCTCGCCTCGCCGGGGCTCGCCCAGCGCGCGACCCGGGCATGGGTGGGCCGTGAGGAGACCTACGACGGCCGGATCAGCGACCACTCCCCCGTCCTCGTCGACTACGACGCGGCGCCCCAGGGCTAGACAAGGCCCGGCTTCGAGGAGGGGCCGGGGTCGGGGGAACCCACCCGGTGCACTTCAGGTGCCAGATACGATGCAGCGGTTTCGACAGCGCTCGTAGAACTCGCGGGCTCAACCAGCGGCGGTGTGGGTGTCGTCGGCGGGTTGGCTGAGCTCGTGGGTATGCACGGCCCAGTAGATGGCGCCGAACAGGATCAGCACCATCATCCACATGCCGTTGCGGATGCCGAAGTTCATGGCGTTGAAGCCCAGGAGGATCACCGTGGCGACGATCGCCCAACGCAGGGCACGCGCCGACGGGCGGGTCACCGGGAGCAGCACCGCGCCCCACAGCAGGTACCAGGAGTGGATGGCCGGCGCGCAGAACGCGAACCACAGGAACGAATAGCTGACGAAGTGCAGCGGCCGCTTCCCCAGGTGCTTCAACGCGATCAGCCCGATGCCCAGCACCGCGGCGATGGCACCCAGGCCGCGGAAGACGGAGATCACTGCGCGGCCGGTGGGATCCAGCCCAGTCCAGGTCACGGGGTACTGCACGATGAACCCCACCACCGTGAACGGCGAAACCGTATCGACCATGCCGGGCACGTTGACGGCGTTGATCCAGCCGAAGCCCAGCCCGGTGGAGAGGGACACGCCGGCGAACACCACCACGGACAGTGCCAGCGACACCGTCGCCTTCAGCACCGCGCCCACCGTCGGCCGCCACCGCCAGGACGCCCACGGGCGCACCAGGAACGGCAGAGCCACCGCGACGAGGAAAGCGGGCTGCTTGACGGCTGCGGCCAGGCCCACCACCAGCGCACCCAGCCACCAGTGCCGGAACCTGATCGTGAGCCAGATCCCCAGCAGCATCAGGCCCGTCATCTGAGAGTCGTTGTGGGCGCCGCCGATGAAGTCGATCACCAGAATGGGGTTGAGCACCGCGAACCAACTGGCGGCGGCAGGGTCGACGCCCATCCAGCGGGCGATCCGGGGCACGGTGAAACCGATCAGCACCACGCCGATCAGCGCGGGCACCCGCATCAGCACCGCCGAGAGGTAGGGATCGAAGCCCGCGAAGCTCACAGTGATGTGGCTCAGCCACAGCGACAGCGGCCCGTACGGCGCCGTCGTCTCCCGCCACACCCAGGCCACCTGGTCCGCGTAGTACCCGGGCAGGATGCCGGGGCCGACGGCGTACGGGTTGAGGTGGTTGTGGATCAGCCAGCCGTGCGCGGCGTAGGAGTAGGCGTCGTGCGAGAAGATCGGCGGCCCCACCAGCATGGGAGCGGAGATGATCGCCAGCACCGCCCAGTGGCGCAGCTGCGGCTGGCCCTTGGCCCGACGGCGGGCCGGGCGCAGCCGGAACCACGCCTCGAGCAACAGCATCAGCCCCAGCAGCGTGAGGATGGTGCCGATCCATCGGGTGGTGGGTCCGTCGATCCGCAGGGCGCGCAGCGCATCCCAGATGGGCGATGCCTGCGGTAGGTAGGCGGGGCTCAGTGAGCCCAGTAGGATGCCGAGGCTGCCGAGGAAGCCGAACCAGACGGCGCGCGTGCTGCCCGCCTGCCGGAGATCGGTCCACGCGCGCCTGGCGACGTCACCCGCCGTCGGCATCAGGGGCCAGTTGTTCGCGGTGGTGCAGCAGATCGGCCAGCCGGTCTGCCGAAGGCACGTGCGCGCCGCCCCACTCCAGCGCGTCGGTGGGGCACTGCTCGATGCAGACCCCGCAGTACATGCACAGCGCCCAGTCGATGGCGAACGTGTCGAGCACGTTGTGGGTGCGCGGCCGGGCGCCGGGCGCGGGCACCGTCTGTTCCTGGTGCGACGTCAGCGTGATGCACCACGTGGGGCATTCGCGCGCGCAGATCATGCAGGAGGTACAACGCTCCTCGATGAGGTTGATGGAGCCGTGGATCATCGGGCGCCCTCCACCCCGGGCGGCAGCAGCTTGCGGCGGCCAGGCTCCGACGAGCCCGGCTCCACCGCGCCCGGCCAGGGCTTGGCCTGGCGGGGCTCCAGCAGCACGTCCTTGCGCAGGGGGGCGCCGCCGGCGTGGTGGATCAACGGCCGGTTGTCCCCGCCGTCGAAGGTGACGCCGAAGAAATCGTGGGTCTGGCGCTGCAGCCAGGCGGCGCCGGGAAAGAGGTGTGCGATGTCCGGCAGCCGTGCGTCGCCGCGGGGGGTCCTGGTCACCAGATCCGCCCGCTCCCGGGTCTCCGGGTTCTCCAAAGTGAGGATCACCCGGATCTCGTCCGAGCGGCCGAACTCGTCGACCGCGGTGAGGTTGATCAGCAGGCGGAAGCCTGCGCGCTGCGCCGCGGCGACCTCACCGGCCCATTCCGCAGCGGGGATCTGGTATTCAGCCACGCAGACCCGCCAGGTACTCGTCGAGGGCCGACGGCGGGGGCGGGCAGCCGGCGATGAAGTGGTCCACCGGGACGAGTTCCTCGCCACCCTTCACGACGGCGTACGAATCCCAGTACGGTCCGCCCACGCAGGCGCAGGCCCCGAACGCGACGACGGTGGCGCCCGGCACCTGGTCCAGCGCGTGCCGCACGGCCGGCACCATGGGCGCGGTGAGGGTGCCGGACAGCGTCACAACGACGCGGGCCCCGTCGGGGATCGACGCGGCGTCCACCTCGGGCCGTGCACCGGCCGCCGACTGCGACTCCAGCGCGCAGCAGGCCAGGGGAACGTCGACGACGAAGATCTCGCCGTCGTCGAACCAGTCACGTGCCTTGAGCATGCCCCAGAGTCTAGACCGCTCGGGGATTGTCAGCGTGGCCGACTAGACTCGCCCGAGCGATGACGACGACCTACCCAGACTGGGTGCCCCGCCTCACGGATGCGGATCTCACTCTCCACTTCGGCGCACCCACCGTGGCGCGTGGGGCGCACTATGCCAACCTGGGCCGCGTCACCAAGATCCAGACGGCGGGCCCACTGGCCACGGCGCAGGTCCGCGGCAGCAACTTCCGGCAGTACCACACCAGCGTCACCCTCAACCGGGGCGTGCTGACGGCCACGTGCAGCTGCCCCATGCGAGCCGACTGCAAGCACGCCGTCGCCCTCATCCTCAGCATGCGCACGCCCGCTCTCAACCGCCCGCAGACCTCCTGGCGCTCGCTGCTGCAGCCGCTCATGGACAAGCCGACCGTCACCGACGGCGCCCCCATGGCGCTGATCTTCGGCGAGGACGGCGCCGAGCTCGGCCTCACCCCGGCCCGGCTGGGCGCGCGGGGCAACTGGGTGCGTTCCGGGGTGACCTGGCCGGAGATCGTCCGCGGGCCGGCCAACCTCAGCCCCGCCCACCTCGACGCGGTGCGGGGCATCCTGGAGGCGCGCGACCTCTCCCGCGGCGCGGCGCACTGGTACCCGCAGGTGTTGCAGTTCAACGACCTGGGCCCCAGCATCTGGGAGGCCCTGCGCAGAGCCGCCGGGGCCGGTGTCGAATTCATCCCCGGCACGTCCGCCTCGGGCCGTCAGATGCCGCAGCCCACCATCCCCGCCAAGCCCTTGGAGCCCACGCTCCTGGTCCGGCGCGACGACGGCGGGCTGAGGCTCGTCCCCGCGGTGCTCGACGGCGAGGTCGCCGTTGAGGTGACCGGCCGCGGCCTCCTCGGTCGCCCCGCGCACGGCGCCACGTTCACCCGCGGGGACCAACTCGTCCTCGGCCCGCTCTCCCGCACTCTCGAGCCGGCCGAGCAGCGGGTCTTCTCCCACGGGCCCCTCACCGTCCCGGAGCACGAGGAGGCCACCTTCGCCGCCGGGTTCCTCCCCCAGCTGCGCAGAAGGCTGCCCGTGCAGGTGGCCGACGGCGTCGCGCTCCCCGAGCCTGAGCCGCCCGCGCTGCTGCTGCAGGTGGATTTCACCGACGACGCGGCCACGCTCGCGTGGGGTTTCCGCTACCGCGTGGGCTCCACCGTCATCGACGTGCCGCTGCACGCCCGCACCTCAGAGCCGCATCCGCGCGATTACGGCGCGGAAGCCGAGCTGCTGCCGCTGGCGGCCAGCCCGTGGCTGCCTCCGCTGAGCCAGCGCCGCCCGGAACTGACCACGCTGGCAGGCCGCAACCTCATCGGGTTCGTCACCGAGACGCTGCCGCACCTGCAGGACAGCCCGCTGGTGGAGGTCGAGACTACCGGCGAGCCCCGCAGCTACCGCGAGGCGGACGAGGCCCCCGGCATCGAGCTGAAGGTCACCGAATCCCAGCAGGACGACTGGTTCGACCTGGGCGTCGATGTCACCGTCGGCGGCGAGCGGGTGCCCCTCGCACAACTGCTGGCGGCGCTCACCGCGGGGGAGGACCACCTCGTCCTCGATTCGGGGGTCTGGTTCTCCCTCGAGGTGCCGGAGCTGGCCCAGCTGCGCGAACTGCTCGACGAGGCCAGCCAGCTCATCGAGCATGACGGCGACACCATCCGCCTACGCCCGGAGCACGCCGGCCTGTGGGACGAGTTGGTCTCGCTGGGCGTGGTGGCCGAACAATCCGCCGCGTGGCAGCAGGCGGTGGGCGGCCTGCTCGACCCGTCGTCGCTGCCGGAGGTCGCCGCACCCGTGGGCCTCGACGCGGAGCTGCGCCCCTATCAGGACACCGGTTTCCGGTGGATGACGTTCCTGTGGCAGACCAGGCTGGGCGGCATCCTGGCCGACGAGATGGGCCTGGGCAAGACCCTCCAGTCGCTGGCGTTCCTGCAGGCCGCGCACGAGCGTGGCGAGCTCACCGCACCGGCCCTCGTGGTGGCCCCCACCTCCGTGATCGGCACGTGGGCGGCGGAGGCGGAGCGGTTCGCGCCGGGCCTGCAGGTGGTGCCCATCACCGAGACACGGAAGCGACGCGGCACGGAGCTGGCCGAGGCCATCGAGGGCGCGCACCTCGTGGTGACCAGCTACACGTTGCTGCGCCTCGAGGAGGAGGCCTACCTGGGCCAGACCTGGTCCGCGGTGCTGCTCGACGAGGCCCAGTTCGTGAAGAACCACGCGTCGAAGGCGTACAAGGCGGTGCGCAGGCTGCGGGCGCGGATGAAGGTGGCCCTCACGGGCACGCCGCTGGAGAACAACCTGATGGACCTGTGGTCGTTGCTGTCGATCACCGCGCCAGGACTCTTCCCGGATCCGAAGGCGTTCACCACGGCCTTCCGCAAACCCATCGAGAACGGCAACCGGGAGATCCTCGCCCGCCTCCACCGCCGCACCCGCCCGCTGATCCTGCGCCGCACGAAGGCGACAGTGGCCGAGGAACTGCCCGACAAGCAGGAGCAGCTCGTGCCGGTGCAGCTCACGCCGCCACACCGTCGCCTCTATGACAAGCACCTGGCGCGGGAGCGGCAGAAGATCCTCGGCCTGGTGGGGGACCTCAACCGCAACCGGATCGCCATCCTGCGCTCGCTCACCATGCTGCGCCAGCTCAGCCTCTCCCCCGCCCTGGTCGACAGCAGCTACCCCGCCGCCTCCGCCAAGATCGACGCGCTGCTCGAACTTCTCGACGAGGCCCTGTCCGAGGGCCACCGGGCGCTGGTGTTCTCCCAGTTCACCGGATTCCTCTCGCTGGTACGCCAGCGGCTCGACGCGGAGCAGATCACCTACGAGTACCTCGACGGCCGCACGCGGGACCGGGCCGAACGCATCTCCAACTTCCGCACCGGGGACGCGTCCCTGTTCCTGATCAGCCTCAAGGCCGGCGGATTCGGGCTGACCCTCACCGAGGCGGATTACGTGTTCATCCTCGACCCGTGGTGGAACCCCGCGGCCGAGGCCCAGGCCATCGACCGCACCCACCGCATCGGCCAGGACAAGCCCGTCAACGTCTACCGGCTCGTCGCGGCAGACACCATCGAGGAGAAGGTGGTGGCGCTGCAGGAGCGCAAGCGCGCCCTGTTCGACGACGTGGTGGGCGCCGGCTCAGACACCGCGGCGCCCATGACCGCGGCAGACATCCTGGGCCTGCTCCGCGAGTAAACGGAGCACTGTTATCCTGCAGGGGCACTGACTCACACAGGGGGGAACAATGAAACGCACCAGGGCCACACTGCTCGCCGTCGTGATGATGTTGGGAGGGTTCCTGCTGCCAGGGTTGTCCGCGCAACAGGCATCAGCCCTTGACGTCTACATCACGCCGGGCACCCACACTCTCAACGGACGCCAGTGGAAGACGGAGTGCTCGCGCTACTCCTCGACCATAGAGCGGTGCCGCACGGAGATCTTCGCCACGCAGATCACCCGCGACGCGGCCGGAAAGTTCACGCAGTCCAACGGCTGGGCGTTCAACAACCTCACGTACAAGCCCGTCGCACACTCGCTGTGGGGCGACAACCCCCTGGCGAACCCCGGCGAGTGGACCGAGGGCGGGCGCCAGTGGCGCACCGAGTGCGGCACTCCGGCGACGGGCCGCGACGGCTGCCGCAGCTACATCTACGGCACGGCGTACACCGCCGCGGGCGGCACCATCAAGGCCGTCAACCAGTGGATGTTCAACAACATCGTGCGCGTCAACCCCGGCACCATGAAGCTCGGCCTGGAAGCCGATCCCATCAAGCAGGCGCCCCCGTTCCTGAACGGGCGGAGGTACTTCACGCTGGGCAACATCATCACCATGCCTCCCGCCAACGGTGAGGCCCGAGGCACGGGCAGGCTCAGCCAGATCGAGCTCGATCCGGGCGGCAAGCTGGGCACGTTCAAGGAGAGCTACTGGAGCTTCGACTGGGGCATGGCCGTCGAGTCCGATTACCCGGCGTTCCGCAGCTCCATCGCCAACCGTCCCACGGGCTGCCTGATCAGCGCGCAGGACAACGCGGACCGCGCCCGGTTGGGCCTGCCAGCGCTGCCGAACAACACCTGCGACATCCGCGCCGCGCGTTCCTTCAACGCCGCGCCCACCGTCCGCTACGGCACCTACGACTACAACACCTCGGGCGGCAACAAGATCCGCCTGTTCTGGAACGGGACCAACCTCACCGAGACGTATCTCGACGCGAGCGGCCCCGGCGCCGCGCACAGCGAGCTGCGTCTCTCCGCGCACGGCCACCGCGGCGCAGCCAACGCTCTGGGCTTCATGTTCGGCTCCAAGAAGGCACCGTCCGCCGGTCGCTCCCTTGTCCCCGAGACGCAGAAGCAGCCGCCGTGGCTGCCGCCCCGCTCAGTCAACCCCGCCAACGTCTCGCAGTCGCTGTTCCCCACCAGCGCGGGCGGCGCCGACAAGACGCTGTGGCTGCAGAACCTCGGCAAGCAGGACCTGCTGCCGGTGCGCCAGTCGTTCCAGTTCCGCGACTACGTGGCCATCGGCAACGGCGGGTGCATCGTGACCAAGCCGGAGTTCCGGGGCCGGGTCTCCCCGTCGGGATGGCACTCCTACATGTGCCCCATGGCGGATAACGGCAGGATGGTGTGGAACCACATGGCCGCCTCGCTGGTGGCTGAGGGCCATGGCCTGTGCGGCATCGGCCAGTGGGACGCCTGCGTGGCGGCCAGCCCCCGCACCACGACCTACGCGCTGCCGGCGCGTGCTGGCGGCCACGTGTACAACGCGCTGCAACTGATCGACGACAACGGCAAGCTCGCCGCAATCGTCGGCCTCGAGACCAGCCTGTACAACCACAAGGCCAGTTCGCAGTCCGCGCTCGCGCTCTTCGCAACGGTGAGCCCGGGCTAAGCGACGAATCGGGAGCCGCTTCGCGTCCGTCCTACAATGGGGCGGACGTGAAGAAAGAAGGTCTCACGAACTGTGACTCAACAGCGCTCCCTTGATCGGGTCGTGATCCGCTTCGCCGGCGACTCAGGCGACGGCATGCAACTCACCGGTGACCGGTTCACCGCTGAGACGGCGTCATTCGGCAATGACATCGCCACGCTGCCCAACTTCCCAGCCGAGATCCGCGCCCCCCAGGGCACCTTGCACGGCGTCTCCAGCTTCCAGCTGCACTTCGCCAACTTCGACATTGTCACCCCGGGCGACCAACCCGACGTGCTCGTCGCGATGAACCCGGCGGCGTTGAAGGCGAACCTGAAGGATCTGCCCAAGGGCGGCGTCATCATCGTCGACACCGCAGATTTCACCCCCCGCAACCTCAAGAAGATCGGCTGGGCCACCAGCCCGCTCGACGACGGCACGCTCAGCAACTACTCGGTGCACGCGCTGGACCTCACCGGCCTGGCCACCGCCGCCGTCGAGGGCTTCGGGCTCACCCGCAAGGACGCCTCCCGCACGAAGAACATGTTCGCGCTGGGCCTGCTCAGCTGGCTGTACTCACGTCCGGTCGACGGCACGCTGCGCTTCCTCGACGAGAAGTTCGCCAGCAAGCCGGACATCCGCGACGCCAACATCGCCGCCTTCAAGGCGGGCCACGCCTACGGCGAGACCACCGAGGCGTTCGAGGTCAACTACACCGTGGCCCCGGCCCCGGTCCCGGCCGGCCGCTACCGCCAGATCTCGGGCAACCTGGCCACGGCCTACGGCCTGATCACCGGCGCGCACAAGGCCGGCCTGCAGCTGTTCCTGGGGTCCTACCCCATCACGCCGGCCTCGGACATCCTGCACGAACTCTCGCGCCGCAAGGACCTGGGCGTCATGACGTTCCAGGCAGAGGATGAGATCGCGGCGGTGGGCGCAGCCCTCGGCGCCTCGTTCGCGGGCTCGCTGGGCATCACCACGACGTCGGGCCCCGGCATGGCGCTCAAGTCCGAGACCATCGGCCTGGCGGTGATGACGGAGCTGCCGCTCGTCGTGGTCAACGTGCAGCGCTCCGGCCCATCCACCGGCATGCCCACCAAGACCGAACAGGCAGATCTCCTGCAGGCCATGTACGGCCGCAACGGCGAGTCCCCCCTGCCGGTGTTGGCGGCGAAGTCCTCCACGGACTGCTTCGACACCGCGCTGGAGGCCTGCCGGATCGCCGTCAAGTACCGCACCCCGGTGATCATGCTCTCCGACGGCTACCTCGCCAACGGGGCCGAGCCGTGGAAGCTGCCGGATCTCAGCCAGATCGAGCCCATCGAGCCGGGCTTCGCCACGGAGCCCAACGGGACCGACGCGAAGGGCGCGGCCACCTTCCTGCCGTACCAGCGCGACGAGGAGACCCTCGCCCGCGCCTGGGCCGTCCCCGGCACCCCCGGGCTGGAGCACCGCCTGGGCGGCCTCGAGAAGGCCGATGGGGCGGGCCACATCTCGTATGATCCCGACAACCACGAGCACATGACACTCACCCGCCGGGCGAAGCTGCGCGGCATCGCGCGCGACATCCCGGATCTCGTGGTCGACGACCCGGACGGCGACGCCGAGGTGCTGGTGCTCGGCTGGGGCTCAACCTACGGCCCCATCACCGCCGCCGCCCGCCGCGTGCGACTCTCCGGCCGGAAGGTGGCGCTGGCACACCTGCGTCACCTCAACCCCATGCCGGAGAACCTCGGCGACATCCTGCACAGCTACCGCAAGGTGATCGTGCCGGAGATGAACCTGGGCCAACTCGCCGTGGTGCTGCAGGCCCGCTACGCCAAGGCCATCACCCGCTATTCCCGCGTCCGGGGGCTGCCGATCTCGATCAACGATCTCGAGGTCGACCTGGCAGCCGAGATCGACGCCGCGCTCGAGGAGGACAACTGATGTCGGGTCTTGCTGGAGTTCCGCTGAGCCTCGAACCCCTCGGCAAGAAGGACTACACCTCGGATCAGGAGGTGCGCTGGTGCCCGGGCTGCGGTGATTACGCAGTGCTGTCCACCTTCCAGTCCATGATGGGCACCCTCGGTATCAAGCGCGAGAACACCGTGATCATCTCGGGCATCGGCTGCTCGTCCCGGTTCCCCTACTACGTCGACACCTACGGGATGCACTCCATCCACGGGCGCGCGCCCGCCATCGCCACCGGCGTGGCCATGTCCCGCCCGGATCTCAACGTGTGGGTGGTCACCGGCGACGGGGACGCGCTATCCATCGGAGGCAACCACCTCATCCACACGCTGCGCCGCAACGTGAACCTCACCATCCTGCTGTTCAACAACCGGATCTACGGGCTCACCAAGGGGCAGTACTCCCCCACCTCGGAGCTGGGCAAGGTCACCAAGTCGACGCCGTACGGCTCCGCGGACCTGCCCTTCAACCCCGTGACGCTGGCGCTGGGCGCCGAGGCCACCTTCGTGGCCCGCACGATCGACTCTGACCGGGCGCACCTCACCGAGGTGCTCAACGCGGCGGCCGCCCACCGCGGCACGTCGTTGGTGGAGATCTACCAGAACTGTCCCATCTTCAACGACGACGCGTTCGCCACGTTGAAGGGGCCTGAGGGCCTGCTGATCAAGCTGGTCGACGGGGAGCCCATCACGTTCGGGGGCGGCGAGTTCGCCGTCGTCCGTGGCGCCGACGGTGACATCCGCGTGGCGAAGACGGCCGAGGTGGATGAGGCCAGCATCGTGGTGCACGACGAGACGCGTCAGGATCCGACCCTGGCGTTCGCGCTGTCGCGCCTCACCGAGCCCGGCGTGCTGCGCCAGGCCCCCATCGGCATCTTCCGGCGGGTGGAACGGCCCAGTTATGATGACCTCGTCCGGGACCAGATCGGGTCCGTGCAGGCCGAGGACGCCGAGGCCGCACTCGCCTCCGTCCTGGCCGGGCCGGATACGTGGGAGGCAGGTGCGGGATGACGGACGGGCAGTCGGGCTGGCAGCCAGCCATGCTGCCTGACGGTCCCCTGTCCCCCAGCACGCCCGTGCGTCCGCCCAACCCGGACGCACCCCCACCGCCGACCACCGAGCGGTTCGACGCCGTCGGCATGCAATCGGTGCTCACCCGTGCGCGCGACCAGAGCCGGTTCGTCGCCCCGGAGATCGAAGAGGAGCGCCCCCGGCGCCCGGTCCCGGTGCGCGGCTTGTTGTGGGCCGGCATCGCCATCCTGGTGCTGGGCATCGCCATCGGGGTGGTCTATGTCAACCAGCGCGCCACCGGCCACGATCCCGACACCATCTACAAGCCTCCAGTCGCCTCCGCCACCGCGGAGGTCGTCACGGCGCAGACGCCGCAGGAGATCGTGCGCGAGTACTTCGACGCGTTGAGCTCGGGTTCCCTGGACCGGGCGCTCGCCATGGGCGAGACCGGCGGCAACGGCTCAGAGGACCTACTGAACGCGGAGGTGTTCGCCCGCGCGCGCGAACTGAGCCCCATCACGGATGTGGAGATCCTGGAGTCCAGCACCACCGCCACGGAGGTCCCGGTGCGGTACGTCATCGGCGGCGAGCCGTTCGAGACGGTCATCCCGCTGGTGCTCCTCGACACGGGCGAGTACCAGTTGGCCCGCACCACGATGACCGTCGAGTTCTCCATCCCCGGAGGCGAGAACCTGCCGCTGCTCGTCAACGGGCACCGCGCGGATCAGACGCAGACCTATGAGGTGGTGCCCGGCTCCTACGAGGTGAGCACGGGGCTGCCCTTCGTCGACTACGCGGCCACCAGCCACCTCCATGTGGTCTCGGTGTGGAACAGCGAGGTGCGCACCGTCAACGTCACCCCCACGCTGACCGACGCCGGCCTCATCGCCCTGCAGGACGCCGCCCGCCGCTCGCTCGAGGCCTGCATGGCCTCCGGACGGCTGGCCCCAGAGGGCTGCCCGAACGCGGCGCGGGCGGCCGGCAACCAGAGCGTCTCCAGCGCGAACTGGCGCCTCACCAACAACCCGTGGACCAGCGCCTCACCGGCCTTGATGGCCGACGACCAGAGCATCGCCCTGATGCGGGTGCAGATCTCGACAGCGCTGGATGTCTCGTACGCCAACGGCTCCTCCAGCAGCGCCCGCCCCCAGTTCAGCGCGGAGGTCCGTGCCATGATGCTGGGTTCGGATCCGGCCGACATCGACGTGACCTGGGCCACTGCCTGACGCCGGTAGGCTGGCGGGTATGACCGATGCCATCGCCTTCGAACACGCTGATCCCTCCGTCCGCCCGCAGGATGACCTGTTCCGCCACGTGAACGGCACCTGGCTGCGTACCGCGCCCATCGAGCCGGACCAGTCCTCCGCGGGCGGCTTCATGGACCTGCACAACGCCGCAGAGCTGGACGTGCGCGCCATCGTCGAGGAGCAGCAGCAGGGCGACCCCGGCACCGACGAGGGCCGCATCGCCGCGCTCTACGCGTCATTCATGGACACCGACCGCATCCAGGAACTGGGCGCTGAGCCGCTGCGCCCCATCCTCGACGCCGTCGCCGCCATCGATTCGCCCGCCGCATTGGCCCGCCACCTCGGCTGGTCGCTGCGCCACGGCCTGAGCCCGCTGGTGCACCTGTATGAGGAATCAGATCCGGGAGATCCCTCGCGCTACGCGGTGTTCGCATCGCAGGGCGGCCTCGGGCTGCCGGACGAGGCGTACTACCGGCTCGACGAGCACGCCGAGATCCGCCAGCAGTACCTGGCACACATCACCCGGGTCTTCGAGCTGGGTCAGGTGGACCGGCCGGAAGAGCAGGCGCAGGCCGTACTCGCCGTCGAGACGGAGATCGCCTCGCACCACTGGGACCGCGTCCGTACCCGCGACCTGCGCGCCATGTACAACCCCACCTCGTTCGACGACGTGGTCTCCGCCACGCCGGGCTTCGACTGGGAAGCCTACCTGGAGGGCGCCGAGATCCCCCGCGAGAAGCTCGCCGAAGTCATCGTCAGCCAGCCGTCGTTCCTCGAGGGTGTCGCCCCTGTGCTGGTCTCGGCCCCCATCGAGACCTGGCAGTCCTGGGCCCGATGGAAGGCGTTCTCAGGCCTGTCGGCGTACCTGTCGGACGAGTTCGTCGAGGCGCGCTTCGACTTCTACGAGAAGACGCTAGCGGGCAACGAGGAGCAGCGCCCCCGCTGGAAGCGGGGCGTCGCACTCGTGGAGGGCGCCCTCGGCGAGGCCGTGGGCCGGCTCTACGTGGAGCGACACTTCCAGCCCGAGAAGAAGGCCACGATGGACGAGCTCGTGGCGAACCTCATGAAGGCCTACGAGAACTCCATCACGAAGTTGGAGTGGATGACCGACGAGACGCGCGCCGAGGCGCTGCGCAAGCTCAGCCAGTTCACCCCGAAGATCGGCTACCCCGTCAAGTGGCGCGACTACTCGGCACTGGAGTTCAGCGCGGATGACCTCGTGGGCAACGTGCTGGCCGCCAACTCCTTCGCGCTGGATTACATGCTCGAGCGTATCGGCGGCCCCGTGGACCGCGACGAGTGGCAGATGTACCCGCAGACGGTCAACGCCTACTACCACCCGCTGCGCAACGAGATCGTCTTCCCCGCCGCCATCCTGCAGCCGCCGTTCTTCAACGCCGACGCAGATGACGCGGTCAACTACGCCGCCATCGGCGCGGTGATCGGCCACGAGATCGGCCACGGGTTCGACGACAAAGGCAGCACCTGCGACGGCGACGGCCGGCTGCGCGACTGGTGGCAGCCGGCGGACCGCGAGGCCTTCGAGGACCTCGCCAAGCGCCTGATCGACCAGTACGACGGCCTCTCCCCCGAGGGCGTCGACGGCACCGTCAACGGCGAGCTCACCGTCGGTGAGAACATCGGCGACCTCGGCGGCCTGGGCATCGCCTACGACGCCTGGCTGCTGGCCGGCGGGGACCCGAACGGCGAGGAGATCGACGGCCTCACCCCGGCGCAGCGCTTCTTCACCGGCTGGGCCCAGGCCTGGCGCGGCAAGCGTCGCCCGGAGGCGATGAAGATGCTGCTGGCCACCGACCCGCACTCCCCCAACGAGTTCCGCTGCAACCAGATCGTGCGCAACCTGGACCCGTTCTACGACGCCTTCGGCGTGTCCGAGGACGACGACCTCTGGCTCGCCCCCGAGGACCGGGTCACCATCTGGTAGCCGGTCCCTGAGCCAGCCGCCCGCGGCTGGTCGAAGGGCGCTCAGCGTGGCTAGGGCCTGAATCGAAAATCGCCCGTCCTTCACTTCGACCAGTGGGTGAGTCCCTTAACGTGGTGGCATTCCTGATGGTCTGATCGGCGAGTCCACGGACGAGCGATGGGCCATCGGGGATGCTCTATCCGAGAAACGACCAAGTAACTCTGAAAGGACTACCGATGACCCATCATGACCAGTCTGCCCTAAAGACCTTGATCAGTGAACTCCTCGATACCGGCCCTGCCCTGAAACGAGGCGAGGCTCAGCGCCGCTTGTTGGAGGCCGCGATGCAGGATCTGACCGAGGCCGAAGTCACTGCCCGGATCGGGGCGGGCCGCTACGAACGCAACCCCGAGCGGGTCACCCGCCGTAACGGCACCCGTGAGAAAGAAATCACCACACCATGGGACTTGACCGCCGAGCCCGCAGCGATCTATCTCAGTACATGCCAGATGCCCCACAGCAGCTAGCGTGTGGGGCATCTGGCTCTCTGGCGCCATCATTCGGCGGACAGCGCGTCCGCTACTCAAGACCCAGGAGTTGGCAACTGCTGGAGGTTGGGCATCTGCTGGAAACGAACCATGTTGTTCAACAGCCAGCCGGTGGTCCACGAGTAGGTGCGGGTACCGTCGATGACTTGGGAGTCGATGAACGATGCCTTCACCCAGGTGCGGCAGCCGTTCCCGCCTGTCGCGGCGGTATCGCATTCGGTTCGCCACTCGCGTCCATCGGGCCCGGTCCAAGCCCCGGAGTTGGCCAAGGGGTTGGCTCCCCAATCGGCTCGTGACATCGAGCCAACGTAGGTGAGGTTGTTGAAGGCCCATCCGGTGGACACCTTGTACTGATTGTCCTCGAAGGTGACAGTGGTGGCCCAGATGTCTGTTCGGCAACGATGGGTCTGGGAGTAGGGCTCGCACAGCGTCGACCACTGGCGCCCGTTGACGGTATGGCTCCCCTCCGTGATGTACGGGTCCACCGGTTGGACGGTGGGGGCTGCATCCGCCTGATCCGTCGGAGGGCGGTCATCTGCCAGAGCGGGGGACAACCCTCCGACGGTGAAGATGGCACCAATGGCTACTACTAATCGCAATCTCATCGGGAAAAACCTCCAATAGCAGCGCCGGGATCATAAACCTTGACACCTTGGACCCTGGCTACAAAGATCTCGCGTGGCGGGGGAGGTGCGCCCCCCGGGGGAACGCCACACGTTCTGTCCGGGTATCCGCCTGAGACCATCGCGTACCCGTTGGCGGTGCCTGTGGCAGCATTCGCCTCTGTGTCGATCGTGACACGTCCATCAACTCCGCCTTTTTCAAGGTGGGTCACAACATCGTCTCGATAGTCACGAAGCTCGGCCAAGGAGCGCTTCTGCGCGACCAAGTGCAGGCCAAGTTCTTCGTCATCAAGTCCAGCATCACGAAGTAGCGACGAAGCCCGGCCCTCGTCTCCTTCCTTGAAAAAGACAGTTAACTTGGAATAGTCAAGGGAGTACTCCATGCCAGCGAAGACTTCCGGAGCGCTCTCGATCAGGCTCGACAGGAGCGGCTCGGCTGCGAGTTGAGCGTCTGACGGAACCGCCGAGGCGACTGTGCGCGGGTCAGCAGGTCCGCTGTCTGCAGCACTTGGAGCTGCTACTGCCGCCAAAGATAGAGATGCCGCGAGTAAGACGGCAGCAGACGTCAACGTACCCGGTGGCCTTGGATGGGGGGGGAAACCACGTTGTTTCATGCCGATATATTAGCATCCCTAGCGCGCGAAAGTGGGCTGACAAGACATTCCAGGCTCTTCGGACTTGGGCGTGGGGTCAGAGGCGTAGACCGCCGCCGATGAGGAGCATTCTGAGGCGGTAGTTGTCGGGGTTACGGAAGCCTCTGGCGACGCGTCGGGCGAGTTCGATCAAGCCATTGATCGCTTCGGTGCCGCCATTGCTGGCGCCGCCGGTGGTGAAGTAGCCCAGGAACGCGTCTCTCCACCGGTTGAGGGTACGGCCCAGGCGGGCGATCTCCGGGATCGGACACGTCGGGAACGAGGCGAGGATCTTCTCCGCGACCTTCCGCCCGTCAGCAGGACTCGACTGGTGATAGACCGAACGCAGGTGTTGGGCGCAGTGCCAGGCGACCTCGACTTCGACGTGCCGGTCATCGGCGGTGAACGCCGCGTCGAGCCGGGTCTTCTGCCGGTCGGTGAGGTGCTCCTTCCCGGCACGTAGGATGTTGCGGATCCGGTAGAGCGGATCGTTTCTGCGGCCGCGGTGGCCGTGGATGTCTTGCTGGACGCGGCGGCGGACCTCATCAACGGCAGCCGTGGCGAGCTTGACGACGTGGAACGCGTCGAGCACCGCGATGGCGTCTTCCAACTGGTCGTCGATCGCGTTCTTGTAACCGTGGAACGGGTCCAGCGTGGCGATCTCGACTCCTTTGCGGAACACGTCGCCGCGGTCCTTCAGCCACGACGTGTAGACCTCGCCGGAGCGGCCCGGGACCAGGTCCAGGAGCCGGGCTCGAACGCGTCCATCCTTGTCGCGTGTCAGATCGACCATGCCGGTGAACTCCTTGGGGCCGCGTCCGCCCTGGTCGACGGGCTTGGTCGAGACGTGATGCCAGTTGGGTCGGCCTGGGGCGCGGTGTCGGGATTGCTCCCGGTCCGTTTCCCCAGGCCGCCCGCCGAACCGGACGTGCGACTTTCACCGCATCCGGCTCTCCATGAGAGAGGGCTGGTTCAGCTG